>CAWIHX010000001.1:0-23314 GCA_963836035.1 uncultured Solirubrobacteraceae bacterium
GCCTGAACTGGCGCTCCCCGTCGCAGCTCCACCCTCAGTCCCCACAGCTCCTCGCCCTGCGCGAGCAGCTGGCGTTCGAGGTCCGTGACCTTCTGCGCGACCGCGAGCGCCTCCCGGCGTTTCTCCGCCAGCTGCGCGTTGGCCTCCGCCAGCAGGCGGTCGCGCTCCGAGACCGCTGCGGCCCCCGAGCGTTCGGCCTCGGCGCGGAGCTCCTCGGCCTTGCGGAGGAGCTCGAGCGTCGTGTCGGCGAGCGTGGAGTCGATCGGCGCGAGCTCGAGCTCCCGGCGCGACGCGGCCGCCACGCAGAACAGCGGCGCCGGTTCGTCGACGATCTCCCATTCGCCGCCGGAGGGCTCCACGAAGACCAGGCCGCGGGACGTCGCCGCGGGCGGGCCGGCACCCAGCCGGCTGAGCAGCGAGCCCGTGATCGTCCGCTGGCCCCACATCGCCACGTGCGCGAAGCGCTCGCCCAGCAGGCGCTCGAACTCCGCGCGCGTCAGCTCGTGCTCGTGGAACGCGTTCACCTGCCCGGCGGCGTCGCTGTAGAGGTCCTTGTCGGGCGTGGAGACGAGCATCAGCCCGTCCTCGGCGAGGACGCGAGTGAGCTCGCCCATGAGCCGCTCGTGGTCGGCGACGTGCTCGATCATCTCGAAGACCACCACCGCATCGAAGGAGCCGGCGGCGAAGCACGAGAGGTCGAGGGCGCTGGCCGCCTGGAAGCGCAGGTTGGCGCGGGCGTAGTTGGCGGAGGCATGCTCGACGGCGCGCTCATCGACGTCGATCCCGGTCACCTCGGCGGCGCTGCCGGCGAGGATCGCCGCGCCGAAGCCCTCGCCGCTGCCGACGTCCAGGACGCGTCCGCCCCCCACCTGCGCCGCCGCCCACAGGTAGCGGTGGAAGTGCTCGTAGACGATCGCCGCGTCCTGCGTCCAGGGCACGCACCGCTCTCCGGTCCACCCGATCAGGCGCCGTGCCCCCGGGTTTCGCAGCGGGGTCATCGAGCGCGCGACGATAGCGCAGGGCGCGCCGGCTGCCGCTTGGTAGGTTGGCTGCCGTGAGCAGCGCCAGGAGCCCGCGGGGACTCATGCAATCGCTCGAACGCCTCTCCCCGCGCGCGGCCGGCGCCGCCAGGATGCTCCGAGGCGCCCCCACGGCGCGCCAGGTCACGCTGTCACGCGAGCAGTTCGAGCGCCAGCTGAGACCGGGCCGCCTCGGCGTCGAGGCCGCCACCGTCACCGAGGTCCTGTACGGGCGGCTGAGCGAGCAGGAGGTGGCCGCCGCGGAACAGCGCATCCGCGAGGAGCCGGGCGCATGGGAGCACTACTTCGGCGAGGCGGCACGCGTCGAGAGCCACGACGTGCTGCTCGCCCTCGCGGTCTCGTTCGGCTGCGAGGCGGTGATCGAGCGAACGGGCCTTCCGCAGGGCCAGCCGCCGGACGACGTTCATGCGATGGCACGCGGCGCCCTGAACGGAGCCGGCGGGCTGTACGAGGCGAACATGGTGGTCGACGCTCTGCTCAGCGCCGGAGGCGCCTTGAGTGACGTGCGAGCCGCGCTCGACTTCGGCTGCTCTTCCGGCCGGGTGCTGCGTCCCCTCGCCGCCGCGTTCCCCGACGTCGCGTGGCACGGCTGCGACCCGAACCTGCCGGCGATCGAATGGGCTGCAGCGAACCTCCCGACCATCGACTTCTTCGGCTCCGGCGCGGTACCGCCGCTTCCGCTCGAGGACGGCTCGATGGACCTCGTCTACGCCGTCTCGATCTGGTCCCACTTCTCGCCGCGGCGCGGACTCGCGTGGTTCGAGGAGATGCGCAGGTTGCTGAGGCCGGGCGGCCACCTGGTGATGACCACGCACGGCCCGACGGCGATTGCCTACTACGCCAGCCACGGGCTTCGACCCCTCGAGCAGTCGGGCGAGATCGATCGCGCGCTCTACCGGCGGGGCTGGTGGTACGCGGCCGAGTTCGGGGCGGAGGGGGACTGGGGAGTGCTCGACCCGGACTGGGGCACCGCGTTCCTCTCGCCGGAGTGGCTGCTCACGCAACTCTGCCCCTCCTGGCGTGTCCTCGAATATGCGCCCGGGCGCAACCAGGAGAACCAGGACCTGTACGTGTTGCAGCGGGTTTGAGGCGTACGGCGGTTGGTAGCGTTCCCCAGGCACTTGACGACCACTATCTCCCGAGAACCAGCGCCGGAGACGGTCATCTCGCCACGCCTCGCGCCGGCGATCTCGGTGCAGGCGGCGAGCAAGACCTTCAGGCTCCCGCACCAGCAGTACTCGACGCTCAAGGAGCGCGTGCTGCACCCGTTCCGCAGCACCGAGTACGACGAGCTCAAAGCGGTGCAGGACATCAGCGTCGAGATCGCGCCGGGCGAGTTCTTCGGGATCGTCGGGCGCAACGGCAGCGGCAAGAGCACGCTGCTGAAGTGCATCGCCGGCATCTACGGCGTCGATGAGGGGAGCATCGCGATCGCCGGGCGGCTCTCGCCTTTCATCGAGCTGGGCGTCGGCTTCAACATGGACCTGACCGCGCGCGACAACGTCGTGATCAACGCGATCATGCTGGGACTCAGCCGGCGTGAGGCGCGCAGGCGCTTCGACGAGGTGATCGAGTTCGCCGAGCTGGAGCAGTTCGTCGATCTCAAGCTCAAGAACTACTCCTCCGGGATGCTGGTGCGGCTCGCCTTCGCGACGGCGATCCAGGTCGACGCCGAGATCCTGCTCATCGACGAGGTGCTCGCCGTCGGCGACGCCGCGTTCCAGCAGAAGTGCTTCGAGCAGTTCTTCCGGCTCAAGCGCGAAGCGAAGACGATCGTGTTCGTCTCGCATGACATGCACTCGGTGGAGCGCTTCTGCGACCGCGCGATGCTGATGGAGCACGGCGCGATGCGCCAGCTCGGCGAACCGCACGAGATCGCGCGCGCCTACCACAAGCTCAACTTCGGCAAGCTGCCGCACGCAGCGCCGGCGCCGGGCGCGCCGGTCGCTGGCACCGCGATCGCCGACGCCTGGTTCGAGAACGTCGTCGGCGAGCGCATCGTGACCGCCGCCCAGGAGGAACCGCTGCGGATGTGCTTCGAGGTGCGCTTCGCCGAGGATCTCGAGGACCCGGTGTTCGCGGCGACGCTGCGCACGGAGCTGGGCCACACGATCGTGGTCGCGCGCAGCGACGAGCGCGGCGCCGGCAGCGGCTCGTTCCGCGCGGGCGAGGTCGCCGTGGCGCGCTTCGAGATGCCGAACTGGCTGACCTCGAGCCGCTACCTGCTGACGCCCTCGCTGGCGCGCGCCGGCACCGGCGAGGACGCGGTCGCGCTCGTCGAGGACATGGCCTCGGTGGTCGTGAGCGGCGGCACCAGCGGCGGCATCCTCGCGCTGCCGCTCAAGACGGAGATCGAACGCACGTGAGCGCCCCCACCGCCCAGGCCCCCCCGCTGCCCGTCGCGGAGGCCAGCCACCGTGTGCACGGGCCCTCCGCCCTTAGCGGCGATCTGCGGCGCTTCTGGTCACTCACGTTCACGCTCGCGCGCACCGAATTCAAGGTCCGCTTCTACGGCTCGGTGCTCGGCTACCTGTGGACGCTCGTGCGCCCGCTGCTGCTCTTCGGCGTGATCTGGGTGTTCTTCACGCAGATCGGCCACGTCAACGACTCGAGCCAGCCCGGCATGGAGCAATACGGCTCGCAGCTGCTCGGCTCGATCGTGCTGTTCCAGTTCTTCGCCGAAGCCACCGGTGGCGCGGTCCGCAGCATGGTCGACCGCGAGAACATGCTGCGCAAGATCCACTTCCCGCGCCTGGTGATCCCCGCCTCGGTCGTGCTCCTCGCGATGTTCAACCTGGGGCTGAACCTGATCGTGTGGCTGATCTTCTCGCTCATCTCCGGGGTGGAGCCGATGCTGAGCTGGCTGGAGCTGCCGATCATCGTCGGCGGGCTCGTGCTGGTCTCGGCGGGGATGGCGATGCTGCTCGCGGCGCTGTTCGTGTGGTTCCGCGACATCCAGCCGATCTGGGAAGTGCTCCTGCAGATCCTCTTCTACGCCTCGCCGGTGATCATCTCGATCGAGACCGTCAAAGCCAAGCTCGGCACGACCGGCCTGCACCTGTACATGCTCAACCCGCTCGCTGTGATCTTCCAGCAGTTCCGCCATGCGATGGTCACCCACGAGACCGTCAGCGCGGGGCAGGCGCTCGGCAGCTGGGCGGCGCTGCTGGAGCCGCTGGCGATCGTGCTGATCGTCTTCGCCGTCGGCTTCGCGGTCTTCGACCGCTCGGCCGCCCGGATCGCGGAGAATCTGTGAGCGAGATGGAGCAGACCGCCACCCACCGCGACCTCGAGGCCGAGAACGAGCGCCTGCGCGCACGCGTGAGCGAGCTCGAGAACGAGCTCGTCGAGGTCCAGGCGCGCACGAACGCCGCCGTCGCGCAGTGGCAGGAGCGCGCGTACTGGCTGGACCGCTGGCACCTCGACCTGAACGCGCTGATGAGGCGCCGCGGCGCGAGCGAGTTCCGGGCCCTGATCCGCGCGCTGCGCTCGGTCGTGTGGGCGGGCAAGCGGGCGCGCCGCCGGCTCAAAGGTCAGTGACCCGGGTCTCGGTCGTCATCCCCGTCAAGGACGGGCGCCGCTACCTGGAGGAGCTGCTCGGCGCGCTCGACCGCGAGCGGCCCGACGAGGTGCTCGTCGTCGACTCCGGCTCGCGCGACGGCTCGCCGGAGATCGCCCGCTCCCACGGCGCTGAGGTGCTCGAGATCGACCCTCAGGATTTTTCGCACGGGCGCACGCGCAACCTCGCGGCGGAACGGACGACGGGGGAGCTGATCTGCTTCCTGACGCAGGACGCGACGCCGTGCCCGGGCTGGCTCTCGGCGTACCGCGAGGCCTTCTCGCTCGCCGAGGACGTCGGCGCCGCGTACGGCCCGCACCTCGCCCGGCCCGACACGAGCCCGATGATCGCCCGCGAGCTCGCCGAGTTCTTCGCCTCCTTCGCGACCGACGGCGGGCCGACGGTGCAGCGCCGCGGCGACCCCACCTTCCTCTCGAACGTCAACGCGTGCTACGCCCGCGCCTGCTGGGAGCAGATCCGCTTCCGCGACGTCCCCTACTCCGAGGACCAGGCCTTCGGCGAGGACGTGCTGGCGGCCGGGTGGAGCAAGGTCTACCACCCCGGCGCCGCCGTGCTGCACGCGCACGACTACCCCCCGGTCGAGTTCATGCGCCGCTACTTCGACGAGTACCGCGGACTGCGCGAGGCGAAGGGGCACGTGGAGCCGTTCGCCCTCGCCGGCTCGGCGGGGCAGGTCCGCCGCGCGGTCGGCGCCGACCGGCGCTGGATGCGAGAGCAGGGGATGGGCGGCGGCGAGATGGCGCGCTGGACGGCTCGCGCGACGGTGCATCACGCGGGACGCAAGGTGTTCTCGGCGCTGGGCTCGCGCGCGGGCGATCTGCCGGCGCCGGTGCGCGGCGCGCTCTCGCTCGAGCGCCGCGACGACGGCGGCAGCCCGGTCTCGCGGCAGCAGGAGCAGTCCCGAGCCGGCGCCGTCGAGGCCCCGCCGCTGCCCGCGAGCGAGCGGATCCCGAAGATGCTCGATGCCGAGGGTTACGAGGTGGTGGCGCGGATCTGGGCCAACGGCCCCGCGCCGCTGCTCGACCCGGTCCCCGGCATGGCCGAGCGCGAGCGGCTGCGCCTGGCGATGGTGATCCCGATGTTCGCGCGCGGCAGCGGCGGGCACAACACGCTGTTCCAGATCTTCACGCGCCTGGAGCAGCGGGGGCACGCCTGCAGCGTCTGGGTCGCCGACATGCACGGGTACGCCAAGGAGGTGTGGCCGGCGGTGCTGCGCGAGCAGATCCGCGAGTACTTCGCCCCCTTCGAGGGGCCGGTGTTCAAGGACTTCGGCAGCTGGCAGGGCGCCGACGTGGTGATGACGACCGGCTGGGACACGGTCCACCCCGCCCTGGAGCTGGGAGGATGCCGCGCCCGCGCCTACATCGTCAACGACCACGAGCCCGAGTTCTTCGCGGCCTCGACCGAGCACGTGCTGAGCGCCGACACCTACTCCTACGGGATGCACTGCATCGCGGCCAGCCCGTGGCTGCGCGACCTGCTGATCGAGCGCTACGGGGCGAGCGCCGAGGCCTTCCAGCTCGGCGTCGACCACGCGGTCTACCGGCCGCGCCCGGTCGAGCGCCGCCGCGACACGGTGATCTACTACGCGCGCCACGCCACGCCCCGGCGAGCGGTCCCGATCGGGCTGATGGCGCTGGCCGAGCTCAAGCGCCGCCGCCCGGACGTGAGGGTCGTGCTGTTCGGAGCCAACGAGCAGCTGTACGCGTCCTTCGACTACGAGCACCTCGGCGTGCTCAGCCCCCCGCAGCTCTCGCGCCTCTACTCAGAAGCCGGGGTCGGCCTGTGCCTGTCGCTGACCAACTTCTCGCTGATGCCGAAGGAGATGCTCGCCTGCGGGCTGCCGTGCGTCGAGCTCGCCGGGATCAGCGCCGAGTCGATCTTCGGCCAGGACGGCCCGCTCGAGCTCGCGCCGCTGGACTCGAACCGGCTCGCGGACGCGATGGAGCGCCTGCTCGAGGACGACGCCGAGTGGGAGCGCCGCTCGCGCGAGGGGATCAGCTACGTCGCCTCGCACACCTGGGACCAGGCGACGAACGAAGTCGAAGCCGGGCTGCGGCGGGCCCTGCGCGACCGCGAAGCGCTCGGCGCCCGGGTCTAGCCGAGCTCGACCCAGTCCACGTGCCGGTGGCAGAGCGTCCGCCACTCATTCGGCGCGAGCGAGGAGACGGGAGCTTCGCCTGCCCGCTCCGGTTCGAGCACCACGCCGTCTATCACGGTGCTTGCGGCGTCGTCGGGCAGCAGATCGCCGCCGCCACGCACCAGCGTGAGCCTGTGACTGCCCGCGGTGAGGCGGACCAGGCCGACGTCGATCGCGGTGCCGTCGCCACCGCTCTGGCGTGAGGGAGCGCCGACGAGCTTGCCGTCCACGAACACCTTCATGTCCCTGTCGACGGAGCCGCCGAGCCAGAGGCGATAGCGCCCCGGCATGGCCGTCCGCACTGTCCCTTCGACGCGGGCGGGACCCACGAACAGGATCTGCGGGCGTCCGTGCAGATCGTTCGCCGTCGGCACCGCGTTCGGTGAGCGAGATGCGGCGAGCAGGTCCATCGACACATTCGCCGGCCGCGGGGCGTACAGGAGCTGCGCGCCACGCTTTTCCGCCGCGCCAGCGAGGCGCCGCGTCGAGGCGCAGCTCGGCGTGGCGGCCGGTTCCCAGCCGGGCGCGCCGAGACCCACGTGGACGAGCGGTGCCGCTCCCTCACGTCGCCAGACTGTGTAGTAGTCGCCCTCTTGGACGAGCTTGAAGTTCGAGGGGGGCCTGCTGACCGCGGGCGAGCGTCGCATCACGATGGTCTTGAAGCGCTCGATGCTGCCCAGCGCGATCGTGTCGAGGTCGTAGCTCAACCCGTAGGTCTTGCCGATCCCGGGTACGAACGCGAATTCTCCGGACTCCGCCGCCTCGCCTGGCATGTCGACCGCGTCCTTGCGCAGCAGGTAGATGGCGTACTCGTCGAAGTCTGGGGCGAGCGTGGGGCCGTCGCCAGCGTTCCGGTTGCCGATCGAAGCCAGCTCGTCGAAGCGCGCGGTCGGCGCGAGGTTCGTCGCGTGGTAGAGGAGCGCATCGGAGGCGAGCACCGCGAAGACGACGGCGACACCAAGGACGAGGCCCTCCGGGAAGCGGCTCTGCATCAGTCCGAACGCGCCGACAGCCGCGGTGAAGACGACGATCGGAGACAGGATCACGAGTAGCTTCGCCGCCGTCCACTCGGTCGCCTGTTTGTGCAGCACGAGCCACACGAGCAGCGAGATCGCGATCACGCCGAGGACACCCCAGGAGCGGCGCCGCACGATATACGCGAGTCCGAGCAGCACGCACGCGGCGACCACGCCCATCAGGACGTAGGTCTGGTTCAGGTAGCGCGGGTCAACCCGGTGGGTTTCCCCCAGCCACACGCCGAAGACCTGTATGAACTTCAGCGGCCGAAGCAGGTTGCCGGGATCTGCAACTGCCAGCGGGTTGTCGTTCGAGACGTCTTTCGCGAGGTGGAGGGTTTTGCCGAGCGGCCCGACGGTCGGCAGCGCGAGAAGCAGGGTGACGAGCGCCAGCCCTCCCCCGACCAGCAGCAGCGGCCGCAGGTCCTCACGAGTGAGCCGCCAGGGAACGGCGGCGATCAACGTTCCCAGACCGAAAAGCCCGACCCAGGGCGCTGCCGCAAGGCCGATCGCCCCGATCGCGGCCGCGCCGGCGATCGCGAACAGAGCCACGAAGCGCAGTCCCGCCTGCTCCCGGAGCGAGCGCGCGTAGACCATCAGCGCACCCATCAGCGCGAACATCGGCAGCGCCGTGATCTCCTTGATCGAACCCATCAGCGCGTAGGCGTAGAGCAGGGCCGGCACCGAGGCGATCGCGCCGGTGATCGCGGCGGCCAGCGGCCGCAGGCCGACCCTCGACGCCAGTTGCGTGAGCACGAGCGCCAGCACGCTCAGCTCGAGCGCCTGGAAGACGGTGTAGAGCCAGATCAGGTTCTGCCCGCTCAACCATCCGATCGACGCGAGCACGCCGTGACCGCCGGACGGATAGCCGTTGCCGAAGTAGCCCTGGAGCAGCGTGCCGTAGACGGGGATGCCGTTCGAGAAGTTGTGAGCGTGATGGAGCAGGCGCTCGGCCCCCGCGACCTGGATCGCGCCCGTCGTATCGAGCAGGTAGCCGGTGAACGTCGCGCGCCCCGAGAGGATCACCGGTGCCGCCACGATCAGGTAGACGGCGAATCCGCCCGCCGGGCCGGCCCACCACCGCCCCCTGCGCGCCCTCCAGCGCTCCTGCAGCCCGGACCATCCGAGCGCCGCCCCGGCGACGGCGAGGGCGACCAGGACCAGCGGCGTGAGCGGTGCGAGGAAGCCGATCCAGGTCGTGAACTGCGAGACGACGACGACGGTGCCGAACCCGAGCGGCACCACCAGCAGCGGCGGAAGCCGCGCCGAGCAGAGCCGCTCGACGAGTAGCCCACAACCCCCCGTCACGCCCCAGAAGAGCAGCGGAAAAAGGACGACGACCGCCAGGAAGCTCACTGAGCGACCGGCGCCGGCTCTAGTCCGAGCGGCTGATCCGCCGCAGCCCGAGGATGCTGAGCAGGAAGGAGCTGAAGAAGATCTGGATGCCGACGACGAGGACTGCGGCGGCGACGACAGCGAGACGTTCGTAGGCCAGCGAGCCGAAGCCGTGGGCGATCCAGCTCGCGAGGATCGTGACGCCGATGCCGACGCCGACCAGCATGAACGCGCCGCCGAGCAGAAGGCCGTGCTCGAGCCGGAAACGGGCTCGCATGCGGTCGAACCACGGATCGCGCTCGCCCATGAAGTAGGTGCCGTAGGCGTGCGCGCACAGCCCGAGCGCGAGCACCTGGGTGCCGACGATCATCAGGAGCGCGCCCGCGATCACGACATGGATGCCCCACGGCCGTCCGAACAGGTCCAGGCGGGTCTCGGCGATCACCAGCACGAGCGCGCCTAGACCCGCGCTGAGAGCGCCCGGAAGGATGAAGAGATGGTTGGGGCTGTGGACGAGCAGAAAGCGCAGATGGCGCCAGCCGTCGCGGAAGCTCGAGAGCTTGCTCTCGCCGCCGCGCGGGTGGTACTCGATCGGGAACTCGGCGATCCGCAGTTTCTCCTTCGAGGCCCGGATCACCATCTCCGACGCGAACTCCATACCGGTCGTGCGCAGGTCCAGGCGCGGCAGCACGTCGCGGCGCAGAGCTCGCATCCCGCAGTGCGCATCGCTGATCCCGGTACCGAAGAACAGGTTCAAGAGGCCCGTGAGGATCGGGTTGCCGACGTACTGGTGCAGCCACGGCATCGCACCCGGCTGGATGTTGTCCATGCGGTCGCCTATCACCATCTCGGCGCCCGCCTCGAGCTCGGCGACGAAGCGCGGGATCTCCTTGAAGTCGTAGGTGAGGTCGGCGTCTGCCATCACGATGTAGCGCCCGCGCGCTGCCGCGAAGCCGGCCAGGTAGGCGCTGCCGTAACCGCGCCGGCGTTCGACCACGACGCGGGCGCCCGCCCGCTCAGCCAGCAGCGCCGATTCGTCCTCGGAGCCGTTGTCGGCCACCACGACCTCGCCTTCGACGTCCATCCGCACGATCGCTTCGAGCGCCGCCGTGACGCAGGCCTCGATGTTCTCCGCCTCGTTCAGGCACGGGATCACGACCGACACGAGCGGGCCCGTGGACCCGTCTTCCTCGGCGCGGCGCGACGTCGGTGTCTGGACGGCGATGCTCATGCAGGCAAGCCGCCCATCGTCGGCGAGAGGACGATCACGCCGTCTTTAACTCGCGGGCGCACGGAAAGTGGCGGCACTCGGCGACGATGCTACCGGACCTCGCGGATTCCAGGGATGATGCCCGGCGATGCGCATCTGCGTGGTCTACGACTGCCTGTTCCCCTACACCGTGGGGGGCGCCGAGCGCTGGTACCGCAACCTCGCGGAGCGGCTCGCTCAGGAGGGACACGACGTCACCTATCTGACGCTGCGGCAATGGAATCCGGGCCAGAAGCTCGATCTCGACGAGCGGATCCGCGTCGTCGCCGCCGGGCCCCGAATGGCTCTCTACACGGAGAGCGGCCGCCGGCGGATCCTCCCGCCCCTGGTGTTCGGGCTGGGCGTTTTATTGCACCTGCTGCGCGACGGCGGCCGCTACGACGTCGTGCATACCTGCGCGTTCCCGTACTTCTCGCTCCTGGCAGCCGCGCTCGTAAGCCCGCTGCACGGCTACCGGCTTGTCACCGACTGGTTTGAGGTGTGGAGCGACAGCTACTGGCGCGACTACCTGGGTGGTCTCGGCGGCCGCGTCGGCGCGCTCGTGCAGCGACTCTGCGCGCGCGTCCCCCAGCACGCGCACTGCTTCTCAGAGCTCCACGCGCAGCGACTGAGGGAGGAGGGCATCCGCGGGCCGGTGCAGGTGCTGCGCGGGCTCTACGCCGAGCCGACCGGCGAGGCGCTCGCCCGGGAGGCCGATCCGGTCGTGGTCTTCGCGGGCCGGCTGATCCCCGAGAAGCAGGCGCCGCTCGGAGTCGCCGCGGTGGCTGCCGCCCGCGCGCGGATCGAAGGACTGGAAGCCGAGTTCCTCGGCGACGGCCCCGAGCGCGAGGCGCTGCGCGAGGCGATCTCGGCAAACGGGCTGGAGGGCGTCGTGCGGGCGCCCGGCTTCACCGACCCGGAGACGCTGGACCGCGAGATGCGCCGCGCGCTGTGCGTGCTGCTCCCCTCCCGCCGCGAGGGCTACGGGATGGTCGTCGTCGAGGCCGCTGCGAGGGCCACGCCCAGCGTCGTCGTCGCCGGCGAGGACAACGCCGCCGCCGAGCTCGTGGTCGAGGGCGTCAACGGCTTCGTCGCGCCGCGGGCGGACCCGCCGGCGATCGCGGAGGCGATCGTCCGCGTCGCGGAGGGCGGGCTCGCGCTTCGGCAACGCACTGCGGCCTGGTATGCCGAGAACGAGCGGACGCTTTCGCTGGAGAGCTCGCTGCGGACGGTGCTCGACGGCTACGCCCGGCTCCCCGCCGCGAACGGCGACGCGTAGGGTTAGCGCTCGTGACCACCATCGCCGCCTCGCGCGACGTCGCCGTCAACCTTCGTTCCGGCCCTCAGATGCGGGAGTACCGGGCGGTCGCAGACCGCATCGCCCGTGAGCGGCCCGGCCGGGTGCTGGATTGGGGCTGCGGCCACGGTCAGGTCAGCCAGATGCTGCGCGAACGCGGTGTGGAGGTGACCTCCTTCGACTACGCGCCCGGTGCCGCGCCTGGCGAGCGGCGCCGGCTCGAGCACTACCCGGAGATCGAGGCGTACGTGAGCGGGGACCCGGTCGCGCTGCCGTTCGCCGACGGGGACTTCGACACGGCGCTCTCGTGCGGCGTGCTCGAGCACGTCCAGCGCCCGGAACAGTCGCTCGCAGAGCTGCGCCGGGTGCTCGTGCCCGGCGGGCGCCTGCTGGTCTACAAGCTGCCCAACCGCTTCTCCTATCTCGAGGCGATCGCACGCCGGGCCGGGCTCTACTACCACGGCGCGCTGCCCGACGACCGCGTCTACGACCGCCGCAGCGCGCTGCGCCTTTTGCGGGGCGCCGGCTTCAGCGTCGAGCAGTTCCGGCGCCGCAACATGCTGCCCCTCACGATCGAACACCGCCTCGTCTGGCGCGCGAGCGGGGCGATCTGGGCGATCAACAGCGCGCTCAGCCGCGTTCCCGGCATGTCGCTGGTGGCGACCAACCTCGAGCTCGACGCGCGCGCGCCCTAGCGGTCACCCAAAGCGCGCGCGTAGCTCGCGAGCGTCAGGCGGGCCGTGCGCCGCCACGTGAACTCGGCGGCACGCGCGATGCCGCGCTCGCGCAGCCGCCCTGCGAGCGCGTCGTCGTCGAGCAGCCGCTCGATCGCCTCGCGCATCTCTCGCTCCGAACGCGGGTCGAACAGGAGCGCGGCGTCCCCCGCGACCTCCGGAAGTGAGGACGCGCGCGAGCAGGCCACGGGCACTCCACGCGCCATCGCCTCGAGCACCGGCAGCCCGAAGCCCTCGTACAAGGAGGGGAACACGAAGGCTCGCGCCATCGCCCACAGCGCCTCGAGTTCGGCAGCGGACAGCCACGCGGGAAAACGGACGTCGCGCTCGATCGCGAGCGCAGCGGCGCGCGCTCGCAGCTCCTGCTCGTGGGCGGTCGGGTAGCCGGGCGCAACGAGCAGCGGGCGCCGCTCGGCCGGGATCGCCGCGAGCGCCCCGAGCAACGCGAGCAGGTTCTTGTGGGGGCGCTTCGCCGAGAGGGTGAGCAGCACCGAGCGTTCGCCGAGCTCGAGCCGCGCGCGCAGCTCGGCTGGCGGAAGCGGCTGCTCGCGGCGCACGGCCCCGAGCCCGAGCGGCACCACGTCGATGCGCTCGGCCGGGATGCGCACCAGCTCGACGAGGTCGTTGCGCGTGCTCTCGGAGTCGACGATCACGCGGTGCGAGCGCCGGGCCGCGGCAGGGACGAGCAGCCGCATGCCCTTGTCGCGCAGGCCCGCGTGGGCGTCGGGGAAGCGCGCGTAGATGAGATCGTGGATGGTGACAACGCGCCGGAACGGGCCGGCGAGCGGGGCCGTCGAGGCAAGGCTGTGCACCAGGTCGACCCGCGCGCGGGCGGCGAGCGCCGGCAGCGCCAGCTGCTCGCCGAGCACCCACTGAGGGCGGTTGCGTGCGTGGACGGGCACGGTGACCATCGGCAGCAGCTCACCCCAGGGACCTCCGCCCGCGGCCGCCGCCTCGCGGTTGACGAAGGCGGTGAAGCGCGTGCCTGCCGGCGCCTCCTCGATCAGCGCGGGGATCAGCTCACGCGCCGCCACCTCCATGCCTCCGGTCTCGCCGGGCACCAGGAAGATCAGGTTCAGGCCGATGTGCTGTGGGGTGCTCACGCGCGCCGCTCCTCATCCCGGAGGAGACGCGCCGGGCGGCTGGTTTGCTGCCCCGGCTCCCCCGGCAGAGCCAAAGCATCCTCCGCGCATCTGGACCCCATCCTATGACGCGGCCAACCTATAGTCTTTCCCGCCGGCTGAGGCGCCCCCCGCCGATCCCCGCCAGCCGCCCCAACCGACGAGCAACGGAGGACCGCCGCGTGAGCACGCCCAAACCGACGCCCCGGACGAGCCTGACGACGCGTACGACGTGCCGCATCTGCGGCTCCTCGCATCTCGCGCCGGTCCTGTCCTTGGGCGATCAGCGGATCGCGGGGGCGTTCGCCGACCCCAACGGCGATCAGCCGGTCGAGCGGGCGATCCCCCTCGAGCTGGTGCGCTGCGACATGACCAGCGACCAGGAGGCGTGTGGGCTCATCCAGACGAAGCACACCGTGCCGGGGTCGATCCTGTACAGCTCGTACTGGTACCGCAGCGGCGTCAACCGGACGATGACCGACAACCTGCACGGAATCGCCCGCGGCATCGAAGGAATCGTCTCTCTCGAAGCCGGCGACCTGGTCGTGGACATCGGCTGCAACGACGGCACCCTGCTCGACGGTTACCAGACCGAGGGCCTCCGCCACCTCGGCTTCGATCCTTCGGATGTCGCCCGGTACGCGATCGCGAAGGGCTACGACGTCGTCAACGACTTCTACTCGGCCGAGGCACTGCGCCAGCATCGACCCGACCAGAGGGCGAAGGCCGTGACGAGCATCGCGATGTTCTACGACCTCGAGTACCCGCGCAAGTTCGTCGCCGATGTCGCCGATGTCCTCGCCGACGGGAGGGATCTGGGTGATCGAGCTGCACTACCTGCCGATGATGCTCGAAGCGAACGCCTTCGATGCGATCGTGCATGAGCACCTCGAGTACTACTCGCTCGCCGTGATCGAGCGTCTGATCGCCGAAGAGGGGTTGGAGGTCGTCTCGGCAGAGCTCAACGACATCAACGGGGGCTCGATCAGGCTGTTCATCGGCCGCGCGGGCAAGCACCAGCGCACGCCCGAGCAGCAGGAGGCGCTGATGGCGCTGCGGGTCAAGGAGTTCGAGCTGGCGCTGGATTCTCCCGAGCCCTACGAGAGGTTCCGCGAGGGCGCCGAGCGAGTGCGCGACGACCTCCTCGCGACGTGTAGACGGCTCCACGACGAAGGCAAGACGATCCACGTGTACGGGGCGTCCACGAAGGGCAACACGATCCTGCAGTACGCCGGGATCGACCACACCCTCGTCGCTGCAGCTGCGGACCGCAACCCAGACAAGTGGGGGTCGGAGACGATCGGGACGAAGATCCCGATCATCAGCGAGGAGGACTCGCGTGGGATGAACCCCGACTACTACCTGGCGCTGCCTTGGCACTTCCTCGAGGAGTTCCTGGAACGCGAGCAGGACTTCCTGCAGCGCGGCGGGCAGTTCATCGTGCCGCTCCCGGACGTACGGCTCATCGGAGCCTCCTAGCAGCGGCCGCCGTGCGGCTCTCGATCTGCATCCCGACATACAACTTCGGCGCGTTCATCGGCGCCACGCTCGAGAGCGTCGTCTCGCAGCTCGTCGCCGGGACGGAGGTCGTGATCCTCGACGGGGGCTCGACCGACAACACCCAAGCGGTCGTCCGCTCGTTCCAAGACCGGGGCGCCGCCGTGCGCTACCACCGACAGGCCGAGCGCGGCGGCATTGACCGCGACATGGCTCGGGCGATCGAGCTTGCGCAGGGAGAGTACTGCTGGATCTTCTGCGCCGACGACATCATGAAGCCGGGCGCGGTGACCCAGGTGCTTGAACGGCTCGACTCGGGATGCGATGTGTATCTCTGCGGTTTCACCCTCTGCGACTTCGAGATGACCCCGATGAAACAGCATCCGATCGCGCGCATCGATCGCGACGAGGAGTTCGATCTCAGCTCGACCGAGGGGCGCCGCCGCTATTTCTCGCTTGCCACCACCACGCCGGCGTTCTTCAGCTTCGCCGGCTCTCTGATCGTGAAGCGGTCCCGCTGGGAAGCCGCGGACGCGGACGAGCGGTTCATCGGAAGCCTCTGGGCGCACGTCGCGCGCATCCTGCGCATGATCCCGGGCGGCCTGCGGCTGCATTTCATCCCCGCGTCGCTCTTGGACAAGCGATCGGACAACGACTCGTTCATGGACCAGGGGATCGCGCACAGGTATGCGAAGGCGATCGAGGGATACCACCGGCTGGCGGGCGCGTACTTCCCCGAGCAGAGCCCGGAGGCACGCGACATCCGCCGGGTCGTCGCCAACGAGTTCCCTCCCTGGGTGCTGCTCGCAGCCCGGCGTGTGTGCGAAAGCGACGAGGAGGCCGCGGTGATCGACCGCTTGGCCGCGGCGGCCTACGGCGATCACTCGGCGCGCAACCGCCTCTACCGCCTCCTCTACACCGCTACCCCGGTCTCGCTGTTTGCCGCCGCCCAGGCGTTCAACCGCCGCTTCGTCCTGAACGCCGACCGGGCCCGCAAAGCGCGCCGGATGCGCTCAGCCGGAACCCCCTAGCGACCCTCTCCGCCGGGTCGCTTGGCGCTCAGGGCGTGCCCGATCTCGGGCGGGAGGCGCCCGACTGCCGCCAGCAAGACCGCATACACCACCGTGCCGAGGACGATGTCCAGCACCGCGTGCACGCCGAGCAGGTGACCGGCCCCGACCGCCGCGCCTCCGGCCAGCAGGGCGAGCGCAACGATGCTCCAGGGCAGACGCAGGTCCGGCTGCGCACGTACGAGCGCCACCACCGAAGCGCACGCGAGCGTCAGCTCGGCCGCGACGGTCGCGATCGCAGCGCCGCGCGCCTGGAGCGGGCCGACGAGGGCCAGCGACACGGCGAGCGTCACCACGAGGCCGAGCCCGTTCGCGAGCATCACCGCGCGGTAGCGGCGCAAGGACAGGAGCGGGAAGGAGCAGGCCACGGCTACGAAGGTGGCCATCACGGCGAGCCCCTGAATGCGTAGCACCGGCGCAGCGGGCGCGGCCGCCGGGCCTCCGAGCACGATGACGGCAAAGCGGGCGCCAAGCTCCACGCAGACGGCGATCCAGACCCCGACCAGGACCGAAAGCTCGAACATACGCCGTAGGGCGTGGTCGAACCGTTCGGGATCGTCGCGCTGCGCGCGGGTGACGATCGGGAAGGCGGCGCCGATCACCAGCACCGGCAGGGCGATGAGGATTTCCACGATCCTGAAGGATGTGGCGAAGAAGCCCGTCTGCAGCGCGCTCGCGCGAAGCGACACCACGAGCACGGTCACGCGGAAGTACACGCTGCTGAGGGCAATCGCGACCGCGAACGGGATCGTTTCCCGCAGCAGCGGCGCGTACTTCCGCACGTGGAACGAGGGTCGCAGGGGCATCGACCCGCGCACGAGCTGCGCGGTGAGCACCAGCGCGGCGAGACACGCCGGCGCGATCACGGCCAGCAACGGCACGATGCCGGCCCCGGCCAGCACGAGAGCGACGATCAGCACCGTCGTGATGCCGTTGCGCACGAGTTCGGCGACGGCGACCCAGCCGAGCCGCATCGTGCTTTGCAGCGGCACGGAAACGAGCGTCTGCAGAAGTTGGATCGTCAGCCCGATGCCGGCGATTGCGGTGCCTAAGACGATCGTCTCGCTGTATCCGGCGATGACCGCGAAGACGGTCGCGCCGAGGCACGCCGATCAGGCTGAGCAGCACCCGGCTGCCGAGCAGGCCTCTCATGGCGTCGTCGCGCGCGGGGCCGTGCAGCGAGGCGAACTCGCGCACGGCGATCGTGTTGACGCCGCCCTCGGTCAGTCCCGCCGCGATCGTCGCGATCGTGAGCGCCGTTACGTACTGACCGAAGCCGGTCTGGTGAAGATGGCGGATCAGCAGTGGCGCCGAGATCAGCGCCAGCAGCATGCCGCCCACGTAGCCGGCGACACGCAGCGCGCTTCCCCGGAGGGCGAGCGGGCCGGCATCGGCGGTGTCGAGCACGTCCTCCGGCCTTTTTTCATCCTCCCTGGGAACCTGGGCCGGGGCGGGGGAGGACATCAGGGTTGATGCTAGCCGTCGGTGGGCGTGCCCTCAGAGCAGCTCGCGACGGCTCGTTAGGATGTCGCGAGCTTGAACGACCCGTCCGTCATACAGCGCCCGCGCGAGTCCGCCGCGCTCGAATTCGCGGTACTGCGCGAGCAGAGCCAGATCGCTGGCGCGGATCGCGACCTGCAGCAGCGCGGCCTAGTCGACCCGCGACCGCGTCTGAGCGCCGCGAGGCGCCTGGAACGGCGCGTGCTGCGCCGCCCGGATCCTGAGCTGGTGCTCAAGACGTGGGACGTGCAGCGAGCGCTCGCCGCCTTTCAGACGCGCCTGGATCACTCGGCCCCGATCCTCGATCTTGGGAGCTTCGCGTGCGACATGCTGCCGGCGTTGAAGCGGCTCGGTTACACGGATTTGGCCGGTATCGACCTTAATCCCGCCGTGCGCGAGATGCCATACGCCGACACGATCGACTATCGGGTCGGCGACCTGACGGCAACACCTTGGCCCGATGCTCACTTCGGCGGCATCAGCGCCATCAGCGTCATCGAGCACGGGGTCCCCGATGAGGCGCTGTGCAAGGAGGTGAGCCGGCTCCTGCGTCCTGGCGGTGTGTTCGTGTTCACCACCGACTACTGGCCGCGGAAGATCGTCACGACCGAGCGGATCTTCGATCTCGACTGGCGGATCTTCGACACGGCGGAGATCGAAGCGCTGCTCGAGGTCGCTGCCACCCATGATCTCCACCCGGTCGGCAATCCTGCGGAAGCGATTCGGGCCGTCTCAGATCCCGTGATCCACTTCTCGGGCGAGCACTACACGTTCCTGTACGGCGCTCTCGTGCGCGGAACCCGTTAGGTCAGGCTCCGCTCAGTCCGCCACTGCGGCGACCAGTCGCCCCCAGCCGAAGCCCAGGCTGCGCGCTCCCGCGCGCACACGCTCGGCGAGCTGCCTCTCTCCCCGCACGCGCTCGATAGCGGCTGCGAGGCCGGCAGGATCGCACGGCTCGACCAGCACCGCGGTCTCACCGTCCCTCAGCCACTCGGGCTGCTGCGGACCCCGCGTGGTGATCACCGCGGCGCCATTGATGAGGGCCGCGAGGAGCGTGGTGTAGCCGCTCTCCGCTCCGCCTTGATACGGCAGCGCGACGGCGTCGACGGAGCGGAGAAAGCGCCCCGCCTGCTCGTCGCCAAGCGTTCCCATCCAGCGCACGCGGTCGCCGAGCCCGAGCTGCTCGATCCGTGCCTCGAGGTGCGCGTGATACTCGTTTGCCGGATCGAGCGCTCCCGTCGCCATCAGCAACGCATCGGACCGCGCAACCGCTTCGAGCAGCTCCTCGAAACCCTTGCCGGGAGCCCAGAGCAGCCCGATGAAGCCAACCACGGGGCGGTCAGCCGGACCCAGCGATGCCCGCAGCTCGGCGTCGGCGCGCGCGTCATCAGGGACGACGGGGAGCGTAGCGGGGTTGTGCCTGACGATCACCCGGTCCGCAACCGAGGGGTACTGGCGCACGATCCCATCCCGCTCCGCCTCCGTGACGGCGACGATCCTGTCGGCCATCCGCAGCGCCAAGCCGAGCCGCGCGCGCTCCGCGTCACCGGTGCGCACGAACTCGTGCACGATCAGGACCGTACGGGGTCGGCGCAGCAACGCCGTTGCCAGCCCGGGGAGTAGGTAGAGCAGACGTGAATAGCGTCCGGGGACGACGGCCGGGAACGAGGACACCACAACCTCGGGACGCGGCACGAAGACGCGCGGGAGGACGCGTAGGAATCCGCCGATGTCCCACTCCCGCAGCAGCCCGAGCACGCGTGGGTTGGTCTCGGCGCTCGTCGGCACGCCACGGCTGGTCACCACGGTCACGTCGTGACCAGCGTCAGCCAGCGCCTCAGCAAGCCCCCGGGTGTAGGCACCGACGCCGCACTTGACGGGGGGGTAGGACGGATTGAAGACGAGAATCCGCCGGCCGTCAGGCATCTCTACCGCTTCGGAACTTCGCCTCCGGTGGTCCGCCGCAGGCCAGAGCGGTGGATACCATTCCGGCAGGATATTGGGCAGCCGGCCCTGCTGCCGTCGCCGCGAGCGACAGAGATCACCGATCGTCGACTCGTCGATGCACATCGCACTCCTCCATCACCACGTCGGCGGCAAGGCGGGTGGCGGAGGGGGCGTGAGGCTGATGCTCGAGCTGGGCGCGGGGCTGGAGAGGCGCGGTCACCGCGTCACCGTGGCGTGTCACGACTATCTCCCGGGCAGCGAGTTCTCCTACCTCTCCGAGCAGCTCGAGATCCGCTCGGTGCGCCGCGGGCCTTTCGAGGTGCCCGCTGGGAACCGGGAGCTGGCGCGCCACTACTGGCGCGACATGCCGAAGGTCGCGCGCCTCGTGCCGGGCGACGCCGAGGTCGTCAACGCGCACGAGTGGTACGCGCTCAGGCCGGGGCGGATCGCGGCCGGCCGTGTGAACGCGCCGCTGGTGTGGACGCGCAACGACGAATCGCTCTGGGAGCGGGCGATCGTTCCGGAGCAGACGATCACGGGGCCGCGACCGCCGCTACGTCGCCTCATACAGGCCGCCCTGACGTGGCCGGACCTGCTCGACGCGCGCCGCGCGGCGGCGATCGTGGTCCTGAGCTCCCAGCAAGTGGGGATGGTTCGCCGCAGCTATCACCGCGACGCCATCGTCGCGCCGGTGGGACCGCCCGCGCACTTCTTCGCTCCCCCCGATCGAGCCGCTGCGCGCCGCCGCTTGGGCGTCCCCGACGATGCCTTCCTGGTGGTCGGCTCGGGGATCCTGGTCGCGCATCGCCGCTTCGAGGACCTGATCGAGGCGCTGGCCCTGCTGAGGGACGATCCGCACATCCACGGCCTGATCTCCGGCAGCGACCACGTCGACCCCGGCTACGCGGATCACCTCGAAGCGCTGCTCCGCGAACGCGACATGACTGGGCGGGTGCGACTGCCGCGGCGCTCGGTCTCCGACGAGGAGCTCAAGGACATCTACGCCGCAGCGGACGCGTTCGTCATCCTGAGCCAGCGCTACGCCTGGGGGCTCGCTCCGCTCGAGGCGATCGCCTCGGGCACTCCTGTGATCCTGACCCCGGGCGCCGGCGTCTACGAGATCCTCGCCGGGCGTCCGGGAGTCGAGTCGGTCCCGTACGAAGAGCCCGGTGCCACCGCGGAAGCGATCCGGCGGCTGCGGGCGTTCGACCGCGCAGAGCTCGAGCCGACGCGCACATGGCTGAAGGACGAGTTCGCGCTCGAGCGCTACGTGGAGCGCATGGAGCGGATCTACCTGGACGTCGTCGAGCGGCGCTAGGAGGCGCCTCCGCCCGTGCCGCCCGCCGCCCGCTCCAGCGCCGCCAGCACCTCCGCAGCGAAGCTGTCCCACGAGAAATCCGATGCGCGCGCCTGCGCGAGCTCACTCAGCTGGGCCCTGACGCTCGGGCGATTCCAGCAGGCGCCTCAGCCCAGCCTCGATGCTCGCCACGTCCCTCGCGTCGCAGTACTCGACGGCGTCGCCGCCAACCTCCGGCAGCGAGGTGTTGGCAGCCGTGAGAACGGGGGCTCCGGCGGACATCGCCTCCAAGACGGGCAGGCCGAACCCCTCGCCGAGCGAGGGGTAACAGAAGACGGCGCAGCGCCGGTAGAGCTCCGCAAGCGTGGCGTCGGAAACGTGACCCAACATCGTCGCCTGGTTCCCCAGCGAGCGCAGTGCATCGAGGGTCTCCCCGGTCTCCCAGCCCAAGGCTCCCACCACCACCAGCGGATGCGCCGAGCGAACAGCCTCCGGCAGCCGGCGATAGGCCGCGACCAGCCGCGGCAGGTTCTTGCGAGGCTCGAGCGTCCCGACCGCCAGGACGAAGCCGGGCTCTGGCACGGAGTCGCTGCCGGCGCCCCGGTCCAAGATCGGCGAGCTTCCCAGCAGGGCCACGGTGGTGCGGTCGGCGACGGGCGGGAACCTCGCCGTCAGGGCGTCGGCCGTGGCGCGCGAGATCGCGATGACCGCTGCAACCCGCCGCAGGCATATCCCCAGCGTGAGCCGCTCGATCAGAGCGGAGCGCCAGTTGGGACGCATCGCGGGCTCGAAGGTGACGAGGTCGTACACGATCAGCGCCGATGGCCTGCGGATGAAGAGTGGCGTGAGGTATGAGTTCGTGGATAGGTACACGTCACACTCCCGCTGGATCGCCCTCGCCGCTCGGAGGTGCCAGATCGGATCGCGGCCCGGGACCTGCCGCCAAGTGAAGCGGGCATCGAGGGGGGCGTCCCAGCGCGTGCGGGCGTAACAAAGGTAGGAGTGGCGATCGTCGCGCGTCGCGAGCGCTCGCAGCAGCTCGCGAACAACCCTTCCGCGCCCCCCAGCGACCTCGACGGCCGCCCTCGCATCGATGCCGATCCTCAGCTGCCGGGCCAAGCTCGAAGACCTGGTCGGGTGCGGGGGCTCATTCGCGCCGTCACGATAGCCGCGTGCGTCCGGCCCGCGTCCGGCCCCCAACTGACAGGGCGCGGTGATCGGCTGCTACCCGTGTGTACGGCTCAAGTCGCGTTTGCCGGCTTGGCTGGGGACGGCACCGCATCCGGGGAGCAGACCGTCTCGATCTGGGCTCGTGTCGTCGCTCTCATGTCCTCGCCGGCGGTGAGCGCCGCATACCAGTCAACGATGCTCTGCAGCGCCGCGTCCAGGCCGACGATCGGCTGCCAACCCAATTGCTCGCGCGCCCGTGTGGAGTCGAGGCGCAGGCTCGCGGCCTCGTGCGGCTGGGGCTCGGTGTTCAGCCGCACGTCGATCCCGCCGGGCCATCTCTTGGCCAGGCCCTCGACGATCGATGCGACCGGGCGCTCGTCGCTTTCCGGAGGCCCGAAGTTGAATGCGGCGTCGAGATCGGCGGCCATCCACAGCCGCTGGGCGAGCAGCAGGTAGCCGCTCAGCGGGTTGAGCACGTGCTGCCAGGGGCGCGTGGCGCCGGGGTTCCGGATCGAGACGCTCGTGCCGGCGAGCGCTGCGTTCATCACGTCGGCCACGAGCCGGTCCGCTCCCCAGTCCCCGCCGCCGATCACGTTGCCGGCGCGTGCTGAGGCGACCCTCGTGCCGTCGGGGTCCTCGAAGAAGGAGCGCCTGAAGGCGGAGGTGGCGAGCTCGGCGCACGCCTTCGAGCTCGAGTAGGGATCGCTGCCTCCCAGCGGATCGTCCTCGTGGAGCCGATGGCCAGCGTCGCCTTCGTTCGCGTAGCACTTGTCTGAGGTGACGCTGATCAGGACCCTCGTGTCGGCGCCGTGGCGGCGCACCGAATCGAGCACGTTGACGGTGCCCATCACGTTCGTCCGGTAGGTACCCTCCGGATCCTCGTAGGAGCGCCGCACGAGCGGCTGCGCAGCCATGTGGATCACGATCTCGGGCCGCACGGCGCGGATCGCGCCGGTCACGGTCGCCGGGTCGGCGATGTCGCCGCTGAGCGTCTCGCAGTCCTCGCCGAGCCGCGCCAGCTCGAACAGCGACGGCGTGCTCGGGGGTGCGAGCGCGAACCCGGTCACCTCGGCGCCGAGCAGCTGCAGCCACATAGTCAGCCAGGCTCCCTTGAAGCCGGTGTGCCCGGTCACGAGAACCCGGCGGCCCCGCCAGAAGCCAGCATCGACGCTCACCGGCGGCAGCGTAGTCAAAGCCGCGCCCCGCGCGTCAGTGCACGGGCGAGGATGTGCCCAGCACCTCGCCGCCGGCGCCGATCGCCTGCACGGCCAGGACGGCCGGCGCCCCGGTCACCGTCATCGCCGTCTCGAAGTTGGTCCAC
>CAWIHX010000002.1:0-204234 GCA_963836035.1 uncultured Solirubrobacteraceae bacterium
TCAACACCGTGCCGTCGACGGTCAACGGCAAACCCAACGAAGACACCTACTCCCAGGACTACGAAGCGTTCATGGGCGGCGGCATGTTCGGCGGCCAGATCGAAACCGTGATCACGAACAGCCGCGTGGTGAGATCGCTGACGACCAGCTCGACGTCTTCGCCTGCGAACACGGCGAATATCAGCTCGAAAACTGCTACACGCTCAAGCCGGGCAAGAAGTTCGCCCAGACGTGGACCGCGAGCATCTACGAAGTCGGCCTGGGCAACGAACCAGGCGCGCTCGTCGCGACTGCGAAAACCACGGCGAAGCTCCACTACCGGCCGACGACCAACGTCAGCTGCCCCGCGACCGGCGAAGGCAAGGGCTTCGGCGCCAACTACGACGTCGGTGGCTACCTGCAGACCGTGACGTTCAAGAAATTCACCCAGGGCAAACCGCTGCCGGTGAAGGCGATCGTGCTGCTCACCAACGGCTGCGAAGCGTGCGCCGGCAAGATCGTCAACGTCGGCGTGCAGACGTCCTACAAGGAATTCGCAGGCGGCGAATTCGTAGGCGAACCGCCTGCGGACGGGGGCGTGCCCGCCGTCGGCGCGGACCCGCTGCCCGGAAGCATCTACTACGACAGCAAATACGAAGCGACCGGATGGGCGGAATTCCAGCCCGTCTTCAAGCTCGAAGTCCGCTAGCTCCCTCCAAGGCCGTGCGGGGCCCCGTCTGTCGACGGGGCCCCGGCGGCCGCGCGGTCAGGACGCTTCGACGGCGGCGAGCGCCCGGCTCAGCGAGGCTTCGGTCTGCGGGCCGCGCAGCGTGCGGCGGATGTGCCCCTTCCCATCCAGCACGAACGTAGTCGGCAGATCGGCTATTTCGTATTCGTTGCCGACCGTCCCCTCGCCGTCGCGGACGTTGGGGAACGTCCACCCGTAGCGTCGGACGAACGCGCTCGCGCCCGAGCGCGCATCGCTCCAGTCGACGCCGACGATCCTCCCCCGCCCCGCGGCGCTGCGCGAGAAGCGCTCGAGCGCCGGGGCCTCGTGGTTGCACGGGGGGCACCAGCTCGCCCAGAAGACGATCAGCGCGGGGCGGCCGTGGGCGGTGTGCTCGAGCGTGGCGAGCGTCACGGGCGCGCCGGCGACGCGTTCGCGTGGAAGCTGCGGAGCCGGGCGCCCGTGCTTGGCCCCGTTGGAGGCGAGGCCGAACACGGCCAGCGCCGCGATCGCCGCACAGCCGAGCGCGACGGTCAGCGCGAGCCTCACCCGCCTGCTCACGCCAGCTCCTACTCTTCGGCGAGCAGCGGCACGTCGTGGGCGATCTCGCTCGGCTTGAAGTTCGCCGAGTAGATCGTCAGCCGCTTACCCGAGCCGGTGATCCCGTAGACGAGGCCTGAGTGCTCGACCACGTCGGGGTGGCCGGCGTCGCGTTCGGCGCCCACCCCCCAGGCCTTCCACGCGGCCGCCAGTTCCTTCGTGTCGCCGATCAGGTACTGCATTTTGCCGGTCTGCTCGTGCTCCGCGAGGAAGTGCGCGACGGTCTTGGGCGTGTCCCCCTTCGGGTCCACCGACACCGCGATGATCTGCACCTTGGAGGCTTCCTTGCCGAGCAGGTGCTGGGCGTTGTGCAGGTTGGAGATCATCAGCGGGCACACGTCCGGGCAGTGGGTGTAGACGAACGTGATCAGCATCGCCTTGCCGCGGTAGCTGTCGATGTTGACCGGCTGGCCGAGGTAGTTGTGCAGCTGCAGCGGCGGCGCCGCCCTCACAGGTTCGAGGATCCCGGCCGCCTCGAACTTGGCAGCGTCCGTCGCCTTGGTCGCGGAGGTGCTGCCCTGCGAACTCGCCTTGCCGGAGGAGCCGCAGCCGCTCGCGAGGATGCCGCAGAGCGCCAGCACGGCGAGCATCGCCGGCAGTGCGGCGCGCGTCCGTCGGCTTGGCCGGGGGGAAGCCATCGGGGCGCGAACATACCACCCCGCGCGCGGCTCCAGCGCCGGTCGGGCGTCGTCACCGGCGGGCCGAAACGCGTCGCTGCGGGCGCCGAGGCAGCGAGACCGTTCGGCCCATCCGAGCGGTTCTCCCGCTAAGTGCGGATTTCTCAGGCCCCGTCGGCAACGGATCGTGCACTCCTGCGCCTGTAACGCAAATTGCAGAGAAATGTGTTAGCTTGCCGCCCGTTCGTGCCGAGTCCTCTTCCCCACGGGGCGGAGGATCGGGGGACCCAGTGCAGCCGTCGGCTGCGGGGGCGAATCGCCACAAGTGTGGCGTAGCGTAGACGCTTACGCGAGCCCGACAGCTAACCCCGTAGGCGCCAATTGGAGATGGAGAAAGGACGCCTCGCATGTCGGCATGCCCGCGTGATCTTGCAGATCTCGAACCCTGGACGAATTCCCTTGAACGCTCTCGCGCCCGCCGCGCACGCAAGGCGAGCCGCCGCGGACGCGCCGGCGTGCCGGCCCCCGGGCCGGCGATCGAGATGCTGCTCGATCCGCGCTCCTCGAGGCTGCGCGACCTCGCCGAAGAGGAGCCGTGGCAGCTCTCGCTGGGACGCTCCCGCGCCCGCCGGCGCGCCGCGGAGCTCCAGTTCGTTCCCACGAGCTCGCGCGCGAAGCGCATCTCGCTCGGCGCGATCGCGGCGCTGAGCGTCGGCCCGACCGCGAGCATCGCGAGCGGCCAGAGCTCGAACGCCACGGGCAACCCCGAACCGGCGACGACGACCGAAAACGTGATCGTCCTGACCGAAGGCAGCGAAGGCCGCCAGGTCCAGCTGCTCCAGCACGCGCTCGGCGGCATCCGCGTCGACGGCATCTTCGGCCCCGAAACCGAGGCGGCCGTCACCCAGTTCCAGGAACGCAACGGCCTCACGGCGGACGGCGTCGTCGGTCCGCAGACCGCCGGCGCGCTGCGGGGCTCGGGCAGCGGCCTGACCGCCTCGATGGCGAGCGTCTCGCCGGGCGAAGAAGGCTCGACCACAGACGCGATCAACGTGGAAGGGGAAGGGGAAGGGGAAGGCGGGGGCGCGGTGCAGCGCCTGCAGAGCGCCCTGAAGCTCGCGGTCGACGGGGAATTCGGCCCTGAAACCGAGGCGGCCGTCCGCCGCCTGCAGGCACGCCACGGGCTCACCGTCGACGGCGTCGTCGGGCCCGCGACCTGGAGCGTGCTGGGCGTCAACGAAGCGGAAACGCTCACGCCTCCCCCCTCCGCGCTGCCGCAGCACGGCAGCCACCACGCTGCGGCGCATGTGGCGCTGGCGGAAGGCGGGGAAGGCGAAGGCGAAGCCGGCGGCGACGCGGTCGAACGGCTGCAGAAAGCACTCAAGATCAGCCCCGACGGCGAATTCGGCCCCGAAACCGAGGCCGCCGTCCGCCGCCTGCAGGCACGCCACGGGCTCACCGTCGACGGCGTCGTCGGGCCCGCGACCTGGACGGTGCTCGGCATCGACAGCCAGGGCGAACTGAAGCCTTCGGCCGCCGTCCTGCACTCCCACTCCGCCCACTCGTCCTCGGCCTCCGCCGGAGGGGGCGAAGAAGAAGGCGCGGTCAGCGGCAACGCGGTCGAACGGCTGCAGAAAGCACTCAAGATCAGCCCCGACGGCGAATTCGGCCCCGAAACCGAGGCCGCCGTCCGCCGCCTGCAGGCACGCCACGGGCTCACCGTCGACGGCGCCGTCGGGCCCGCGACCTGGGCGCTGCTGGGCATCAACAGCGAGGGCGAACTGAAGCCCTCCTCGACGGTGCTCCACGCCTCGGAATCCGGGGGTGAAAGCACATCGTCCGGTGGATCGTCGATAGTTGCGCGTGTGATCGCGGCAGGCGATGAAATCGCGACTCGTCCGTATGTGTGGGGCGGCGGTCACGGCTCCTTCGTCTCGAGCGGCTACGACTGCTCGGGCTCCGTGTCCTACGCGCTTCACGGCGGCGGGCTGCTCAGCTCTCCGGAGGACTCGACCGGGCTCGAGTCCTTCGGCGAACCGGGGCCCGGCCGGGACATCACGATCTACGCGAACTCCGAACACGCGTTCATGGTCGTCGACGGCAAACGCTTCGACACCGTCGCGCTCTCCGAGACCGGCACTCGCTGGTCGAGCAGCATCACCTCGACGGCGGGCTTCGTCGCCCGCCATCCCGCCGGCCTCTAACAGGCTTGCCATGGATGGCCGCACGGCCCGGGCCGCTCCCTCCGGCCCGGGCCGGCCTCGCCTGAAACGGACGCGGGGCCGGCGGCCGCTCACATCGGCGCGCCGCTCATCCGCGCGTCCCATCGCACGCACGGCCTAGCCTCCGGCGCCCGCCCGCCGCTCGGCGCGGGGACAGCAGCGATGGTCGCCCAGGCTCACACCTTCACGCTCGACGGGCCGAGCGCCCGCCACGTCGTGGTCGAGCTCGACGTGCGGCCGGGCCTGCCGGCCTTCACGATCGTCGGGCTCGCCGACCCAGCCGTCCGCGAGGCGCGCGAGCGGATCCAGACGGCCATCCGCAACAGCGGCTTCCAGTGGCCGCCGCGCCGGATCACCGCGAACCTGGCACCGGGCGACCTGCGCAAGGCGGGACCCGGCCTGGACCTCCCGCTCGCCTGCGCGATCCTCGCCGCGACCGGCCAGGTGCCCGCCGAGCGGCTCCGCCAGATCGCGATGTTCGGCGAGCTGGGGCTCGACGGCAGCGTCCGCCCTGCCCAGGGGACGCTCGCGGTCGCAGACGCCGCTCGTCGCTGCGGGCTCGCCCGGCTCGCAGTCGCAAGCGCCGCAAGCCACGCGGCCGGCCTGGTCGAGCAGCTCGAGATCGCCCCGCTGGGCTCGCTGCGAAGCGCCGCTCGCCTGCTTCGCGGCGGCCCGCCCGACCCGCCACCGCAACGCTTCGCGCCCGGCGACGGGCCGTCCGGCGCCGCGGCAGCGCCCGGTGGCGCCGCAGCAGCGCCCGGCATCGGGTGGGGCGAGCCGGAGCTCGCCGACGTGCGGGGACTGGCGGACGCCGTGCGCGCGCTGCTGATCGCGGCCGCCGGTGCGCACAACCTCCTGCTGATCGGCCCGCCGGGTGTCGGCAAGACGATGCTCGCTCGCCGGCTGCCGGGGATCCTCCCCCCGCTCGACGCCGAGGAGGCAATCGAGCTGGCCCGCATCCGCGGCGTCGCTCCGGCCGGCGTGCACGCGCTCGAGCGGCGGCGGCCCTTCCGCGCCCCTCACCACACGACGACCGCCGCCGGCCTCGTCGGCGGCGCCGGCAACGGCTGGCTCGGCGAG
The DNA here is from genome assembly GCA_963836035.1 of uncultured Solirubrobacteraceae bacterium. Classification (GTDB taxonomy): domain Bacteria; phylum Actinomycetota; class Thermoleophilia; order Solirubrobacterales; family Solirubrobacteraceae; genus Palsa-744. Next base: position 5,226 of record CAWIHX010000002.1, read on the forward strand.
GTGACGCTCGCCCACCGCGGCGCGCTGTTCCTCGACGAGGTGACGGAGTTCCCGCGCAGCGCGCTGGAGGCGCTCCGCCAGCCGCTGGAGGAGGGGCGGGTGACGATCGCACGCGCTCGGGCCTCGGTCGTGCAGCCCGCGTCGTTCATGCTGCTCTGCGCGACGAACCCCTGTCCCTGCGGGGGCGGCGGAGAATGCCGCTGCCCGCAGCGAGATCGCGAGCGTCACGCGCGGAAGCTCAGCGGGCCCCTGCTGGACAGGATCGACCTGATCGTCCGCGTCGAGGCGCCGGCGTCGATCGCCGTCCAGGCGCCCGCGCTGAGCACCGCGGCAGCGCGCGCGGCGGTCGCGGCCGCCCGTGAGCGACAGCGCGCGCGGCTGGCGCCGGAGGGGGTGCGGCTGAACGCCGAGATGGATCCGGGCGCGCTCGCACGGCGCGCGCGGCTCGACCGCGGCGCCGTGCGCAGGCTCGCCGAGGCGGGGCGGCAAGGATCGCTCACGCCCCGCGGGCAGCACCGCACGGTCAAGGTCGCGCGGACCATCGCCGACCTCGACGCGCGCGAGCGGATCGCCGCCCGGGACGTCGCGGCGGCGATCGCGCTGAGGCACGGTGCGGGCACGTCGTGAAGACCGGCGCACAGCCGCCTGCGGCCGAGACACGCTCCGCGCGCCGACTCAAACGCGCGGCCGCGCCGGCGGCGTGTACTAAGTGGCGAAGCCATAACTCAAGTGCGGTTCGGCTTTAGCCGACGCTTATGGCGAGATGATGGATCAGCTCACGGTGGCCCGGGGGGTGTGAGACCCGTGCCCACGGCCGAAAATGACGAGAGAGAGCAGGTGGAGCAGGAGGTCCGGCTGCTCGGTTCTACGCTGCGCGAGCGCGCCCCGCGCGTCCTCGAGCTGGTGCTCGAGCGCACCGCCGACGCGCACGGCGAGCTCGGCCCGCCGGTCGACGAGAGCCTCGAGCGGATCTGCGTGATCGCGACTGTGACGGTCGCCGACTGGATGTCCGGCGGGCGTCCCGAGGACGGCATGGACGCGGCCCAGGAAGCCTTCGAGCTCTTCGGCCAGCTGGCCGCGCACCGCGCCGCGCCGCTCCACGAGGTGACCAAGCGCTGCCTGCGCTGGCGCGACAGCGTGGCCGACGCCCTGCGCGAGATCGCCGTGCACGCGGGGGTCTCCGACCGCGCCCGGCGCCGCGCCCTGGCGATGGCACAGGCGACCCTCGACGTCACGCTGGTGAGGATGTGCGAGGTCTTCGAGCAGGAGCGCATCCGCGTCGAGGCGGAGCTCGACAGCCGCGGCGAGCAGCTCGCGTACCTGGCGACGCACGACCAGCTCACGGGCCTGCCCAACCGGACGCTGATCGTCGACCGCGCCGAGCAGATGCTCGGCCGCGCGCGGCGCAACGGCAGCCCGGTGGCGGTGCTGCACGTGAACATCGACAACTTCACCGTCATCAACGACACGCTCGGGCACGCCGCCGGCGACGAGCTGCTGCGCGGGGTCGCCGCGCGGCTCGACGGACTGGTGCGCGACAGCGACGCGCTCGGCCGCCTCGGCGGCGACGAGTTCGTCGTCGTGGCGGAGGAGGCCTCGCTCGACGCCGGTGCGGACCTGATCGCGGAGCGGCTGCTGGAAGCGCTGCACACGCCGTTCCCCGTCGGCAGCACCGAGCTGGCGGTCACCGCGAGCATCGGCGTCGCGACGGGCGTCCGCAACAGCGCCGAGGAGCTGATCGGCGACGCCGAGATCGCCTCGCACCGCGCCAAGGTCGAAGGCAAGGACCGCTGCGTGACGTTCGAGTCCGGGATGCAGGACGTGGTCGCGCGCCAGGCCGCGCTCGAGCAGGACCTGCGTGCCGCCCTGGAGCGCGACGAGTTCTTCCTCGTCTACCAGCCGACGATGGACCTGCGCGGCATGGTCCCGACCGGCGTCGAGGCGCTGATCCGCTGGACCAGCCCGACGCGCGGTCTCGTGCAGCCGAACGACTTCATCCCCGAGCTGGAGCAGAGCGGGCTGATCGTCCCCGTGGGGCGCTGGGTGCTCGAGCACGCGTGCGCCCAGGCCGCCGAGTGGCACCGCGCGGGGCAACCGGTCGGGGTCGCCGTGAACGTGTCCGCGCGCCAGCTCGACGGCGACGAGTTCGTGTCCGTCGTCGAGAACGCGATCGCGACCAGCGGCATCGACCCGAGCGCGCTGACCCTCGAGATCACTGAGACCGCGCTGATGCGCAACACCCAGGAGACCGCCAGGCGCCTGCATGCGATCAAGGAGATCGGCGTGCGCATCGCGATCGACGACTTCGGCACCGGCTACTCCTCGCTCTCGCACCTGCAGCGCTTCCCGGTCGACGCGCTGAAGATCGACCGCTCCTTCCTCTCCCAGCTCGCGGACAACCCGGAAGGCGAGACGTTGCTGCGCACGCTCGTGCAGCTCGGCAAGGCGCTCTCGATCGAGACGCTCGCCGAGGGCATCGAGCGCGACCAGGAGCTCGCGCTGCTGCAGGAAGAGGACTGCGACAGCGGCCAGGGTTACCTCTTCGCCCGCCCGCTCGACGCCGAGGAGGCCGCACGGTTCCTGCGCGAGTGGCCGGGGCGGCGCCTCGGCGAAAGGCCCGCGGCCAAGGGCAGGCGAGCACCACGGCGCGGCAAGCGGACGCATGCCGCTCACCAGGACGGCGCGCCGGTCGTCGACCTCGGCAGCTGAGCGCTTCCCGCCCGGCCTGAATGGCGATCACGCGGCCGGCCCATGCCGGGCCTGCTCGAATGATCCCGGGCACACCAACGCCCCGGCTGCGGCCCTGTAACAACGCTGCCGGGGCGTTAGGTGAGAGCGGATGAAGGGATTCGAACCCTCGACCTTCGCCATGGCAAGGCGACGCTCTAGCCAGCTGAGCTACATCCGCGCGAAGCAGGCATTCTAGCCCGCGCCGCCGCGAGCCGCAAAGCGTGGACGCACGCTTGCTCTGAGGACTCAGCCCTTGAAGGTCGAGCGCCCGAAGTCGCCGAACGGCTCGTCGCGCTCGCGCACCGCCTCGCGGAACCCCTCGGCGGCGGCCTTCTGCTGGAAGGCGTAGCCCTCCGCCGTGTGTCTCGTGATGCCGTCGAAGACGGTCCCGAGCACCTGCGTGGCGTGGAGGCCCTGCGCGTAGAGGGTCTGGTTGACGAGCAGCTTCATCAGCATCAGCTGGTTGACGGGCATGCGCGCGATCCGCCCGACGAGGACCTCCGTGCGCTCGCGCAGCTCCTCGGCTGACGGCGCCTCGATCGCCAGCCCCCACTCGACAGCCTCGCGGCCGGACAGCGAGTCGCCGGTGAACAGAAGCCGCTTGGCGCGCTGCGCGCCGATGCGATGCGCCCACAGCGCGGTCGTCGGCGAGCCCCAGACGCGAGCCGGCGGGTAGCCGATCTTCGCTTCGTCCTCGATCACGAGCAGGTCCGAGCACAGTGCCATGTCCGTGCCGCCGGCGACGCAGAAGCCGTGCACCATGCAGACGACCGGCTTGCCCGCGTGGAAGAGGCTCATGAAGCCGCGGACGTTGCGGCTCATCATCGCGTAGTCGACCATCGGGTCCCAGGTGCCGCCGGGGTCGTGGTTGGCGGCCATGACGCCGGGATCGAGCGGCGAGCCGGCAGGCGCGGGCTTCCCCGTCCCCGAGGCGCCGCCAATCCCCTCCGCGCTCTCCACGAGGTCGTAACCGCCGCAGAACCCGGGCCCGTTGCCCGAGAGCAGCATCACGTGCACCGACGGGTCCAGGTCGGCGCGCTCGACGCACGCGGCGAGTCCCTCGACGAGGGCGCGGGTGATGCCGTTGCCCCGCTCGGGCCGGTTCAGCGTGATCCGCGCGACGCGATCGCTCACCTCGTACGTGACGGCCCCATCCGCGCTCACCGCGCGGACTCTACATCGGCGATGCCGGCCCTTGAACCAGGCGCTAGCCTGATCTCATGAGACTGTTCGGAAGTGACAAGACCACGTTGATCGATCCCTCCGACACGCTCCCCGGCCGCGACCGGGAGATCGCCGTTCCGGAGCGCCATTTCGTGCTGGGCACGCCGCTGAAGCCGCCCTTCCCCGAGGGCGTGCGCACCGCGATCTTCGGCATGGGCTGCTTCTGGGGCGCCGAGCGCATCTTCTGGGAGGCCGGCGGCGTCTACACGACGGCCGTCGGATACGCGGGCGGCACCACCCCCAACCCGACCTACGAGGAGGTGTGCAGCGCGCGCACCGGCCACGACGAGGTCGTGCTCGTCGCCTACGACACGAGCAAGACGAGCTACGAGCAGATGCTGAAGCTCTTCTGGGAGGGCCACGACCCGACGCAGGGGATGCGCCAGGGCGCCGACGTCGGCACGCAGTACCGCTCCCTGATCATGTGGAACGGGGCCGACCAGAAGGCGGCGGCCGAAGCGTCGCTGGCGTCCTACCAGGACAAGCTCTCCGAGGAGGGCTACGGCGTCATCACCACCGAACTGCTGCCCGCCGACGAAGCGCACCCGTTCTACTACGCCGAGGACTACCACCAGCAGTACCTGGCGAAGAACCCGGCCGGATACTGCGGCCTGGGCGGCACGGGCGTGAGCTGCCCGGTGGGCGTGGGCGTGCAGGCACCCGCAGGCCAGTGAGACAGCCGCGCCGCGGCATGCCCGGCGCGGTCGTTTTCTTCTGCGCCGCTTAGGCCCGCTTGTCGCGGCCTTCATAGAGCGCCGCCACGCTGTTGCGCGGCCACCTCGCCAGAGGGGTCCGAAGACCGCTCCGCGCTCCTCATAATCGCCGCGGCCCGTCCTCACTACCGCGGTGTGAGCTGCGGAGCGGTTCGGCTTTCGCCCCTACTCGAGCCCCGCGCACGCGAGCGCCTCGGCGTGGCTCGAGAACGCCGTAGCCTTCGCGATCCGCCCGTCGCGGAACTCGGCGACGAACCCGAGCGGCATCTCGACGTCCGCGCCGCTGCCGACGCCCCGCCCCACGGCGCGGCCCAGCATCACGACGACGTCACCGGCGTCGCGGAGCTCGTCGGGCCGGACGGTCAGCCGCTCCCACGTCTCGGCGATCTCGGCGAAGTAGCGACCGATCCCGTCACGGCCCACGTAGGTCTCGCCGCCGACGGCGCCGGGCAGGGCCGGGATCCAGGCGAAGTCCTCGGTCGCGAGCTCCGAGAAGCGCTCCGCGTCGGCGGCGTTGAAGGCCGCGATCCCGCGGCGCACGGATCTCAGGTTCCGCTCGGACATCCCGGCGCAGAGCTTGCCACGTCACCCCGCGCGGACACAGCAACGGCCCCGCCACGAGGACGGGGCCGTCAACTGTCCACCGTTCGCTGCCCTGCGCGCCCCGGGAGGGGCCCGCAGACCAACGTCTTGTCAGACGCCCCCCGTGCGCCCCGCCCGAACACGGGGCGCACGAGAGCGGCGTCATGTCGGAGGCGCGGCCCCCTACGCTCCCGCCGGCTGGACGGCGCCGCCGCCCGGCTGCCAGCTCGGCGCGTGCGGGCCGCCGAGCGTCGGCACGTCGGAGGGGTAGACCTCGTTGCCGTGGATCGCGTGGTCGCCGATCTCCAGCTCCTCGTCGGAGAGGCGCAGTGGCAGGAAGATCCCGACGACCTTCAACAGGACGAAGGTCATGATCCCGCTGAACAGGATCACCCACAGCCCCGCCTCGGCCTGCCAGCGCAGCAGCGTCCAGCTCCCGCCGTGAAGGACGCTTTCAACGCCCGGCAGCGATGGGGTTCCGTGTTCGCCGGGGTACTCGACGACCGCGGGGTTCGCGAAGAAGCCGACCAGCAGACCGCCGCACAGCCCGGCGAACCCGTGTGTATAGATCACCCCCAGGGTGTCGTCCACGTTCCTGAATATCGGCGCTCGGCTCAGGAAGCGGATCGCCATCCACACGATCGTCGAGGCGATGATGCCGACGAAGATCGCGCCCCAGCCGCTCACGAACCCGGCCGACGGCGTGATCGCCACGAGCCCGGTGATCATGCCGTTGACCGACCCGATCAGCGAGGGCTTGTCACGGAACGCGTAGTCCCAGCCGATCCAGACCAACATCGCCACTGCGGTGCAGAGGTTGGTGTTGATCACCGCGGCGGAGGCGTTGGCTCCCGCGTAGTAGGAGTCCCCGCCGTTGAAGCCGTTCCAGCCGAGCCACAGGAGCCCCGCGCCGGCGGCGACCATCAGCAGGTTGTTGGGTGCGTCGACCTCTCGATCGCGTTGCAGACGCGGCCCGATCACGGCAGCGGCCACGAACCCTGAGATACCGGCCGCGAGGTGGATCACATACCCGCCGGAGTAGTCCAGCGCGCCGTGGGCCGCCCAGTAGCCGCCGCCCCAGATCAGGAACGCGTTGATCGTGTAGACGAACGTGATCCACAGCAACACGAACGGGATCCATGCCTTGAAGCTGATCCGCCCGAGCACCGATCCCAGCATCAGGATCGGCGTGATCGCCGCGAACACGAATTGGAAGTAGACAAGCGAGCCCATCGGGAAATGGAACGCTGGTCCCGTCGAGATCGATGGGATGATCGCTTGGCCCTCCTCGGCACCGGCCGAGAGCACCGTGCCGGACTTCCCCCAGAAGGTGTCGAAGAAGCCTTTCCCGGAGCCGATCGGGGAGCCGAAGCCCATCTTGAAGCCCCACAGCATCCACGCGACCAGGACGAGCGCGAATGCCACGAACGTGAGCATCATGCTGTTCACCGACCAGCGCTTCTGCATGACGCCGCCATACAGAACCGCGAGGCCGGGCAGGCTCATCAGGCCGACGAACGTCGCGGCGGTCATCTGCCACGCGTTGTCTCCCGCGTTGAGCCAACTCGGATATGCAGCCCAGCTTCCCATTTGCCTCCGTTCCTACTTTTCTTGGTGGACGCGTGCGCGGACTCGCGATCGCGCGAGCCGGCACCGATGACAGTGGGGCGTATGTAAAGGCGGGACGAGCCGCCCCGGTAGGGCCACCGTGGCCAACACTTGGCGCACGGGTTTCGACACCTGTCCAGGCCCTCGGGCCGGCTGGCGCCTTGGGGCCGGCCGGCTAGATGATCGATTCCACGGCGATGTGCCGTGTCCGGTGGTGCGGATGGCCGAGACTGCCCAGGACGCAGGCCGCAGCCCTTGCCGGTTGGCAAGGGCAAGGCCGAGGACGCAGGCCGAACCGGTAGACGCGCGCTGCGCGCGCATCCCCGAACCGGCCAGCGAAGGCCACACGTGCCATCCGGCGGCGCATGCTCGTGGAACCAGTCATCTAGGGCTTGCCGGCTGCCGGCGGCGTGTAGACGAAGCCGGCAGCCGTGCAGGCGGCCCGCATGCGATCTTCGACCCCTCGGTAGGAGCCGGAGGCGCAGACGCGTCGCGCCTGCTGCCCGCAAGCTTTGACCTCCGCGGCGCCGAGCGTGCTGGGAAACGTGACATCGATGCAGTCGGCCCGCGCGGGCGCGCCGCTCGAGAGCGCGAAGACGACGAGCGCGACGACGGCGGCCGCGACGATCGCCCCGAACACACCGATCAGCGTCTTCTCGCGCCGCCCCCAGCGCAGCGGAGTGCGCAGGCGCTTGGCCTGTTCCTGCATGACCATTGGGGGAAGGCTAGCTGGCCGCCGGCGCGTCGCGCTGCGGCGCCTCCGTCTCGGCGAGCCCCTCCGGCGCCTTCTCGCCCTCGGGCGTGAACTGCAGCGCGGCCGAGTTGATGCAGTAGCGCTGGCCGGTCGGACCGGGGCCGTCGTCGAAGACGTGTCCGAGATGGCCGCCGCAGGTGCGGCAGAGCACCTCGGTGCGACGCATGAAGAGGCTGTTGTCGGGCCGCAGCTCGACCGCCTCGGCGATGGCGGGCTCGATGAAGCTGGGCCAGCCGGTGCCGGAGTCGAACTTGGTGTCGCCGCTGAACAGCACGGCGCCGCACCCGGCGCACCTGTAGTCGCCGGACTCCTTGTTGTAGGTGTACTGGCCGGTGAAGGGCGCCTCGGTGCCGGCCCGCCGCAGCACGTCGTACTGCTCGGGCGTGAGCTCCTCGCGCCACTCCTCGTCGGTCTTGGAGACACGCTTCTCGTCAGTTGCCATACATACGTTCTAGCAACGGCTTGAAGCCCTGTCGGACGCGCCCCCGGAGTGCTATTCTGATCTTTACGTTCACGTCAAGTTTCAGATTTTAAGGGGGAGGGGATCGGCGAGTTGCAGACGATCTCGAAGCGAGCAGGCCACAGGCGGATCGGCGTCGGCGCCGACCACGAGCACTACCGCTGGTGGGCCCTGTCCTGCACGAGCCTCGGGATGCTGCTGGCGGCGACCAACTCGGGCACCCTGATCATCGCCCTGCCCGACCTCGAGCGCTCGCTGCACGCGAGCCTGCTGGCACTGGTGTGGGTGATCCTCGCTTACCTGATCGCGGCCACGGTGCTCGTGCTGATGGCGGGACGTCTGAGCGACCTGTTCGGCCGCAAGCGTGCCTACGTCGGCGGCTTCGTCCTGTTCGCGCTCGCCTCGCTCGGCGCCGGTTTCTCGGGCGGCGCGACCGAGCTGATCGTCTGGCGGGTGCTCCAGGGCATCGGCTCGGCGTTCCTGTTCGCGAACGCGGCCGCGCTCGTCACCGACGCCTTCCCGAAGCGCGAACTCGGCCTCGCGATGGGTGCGAACACGATGGTCGCCGCGATCGGCCTCGTGCTCGGCCCGGTGCTCGGCGGCGCGCTCGTCGCGATCTCCTGGCACTGGGTGTTCTGGTTCAACGTCCCCTTCGCCCTCGCCGGCGCGCTGTGGGGCGCGCTCGTCCTGCACGAGCTCGCGAGACCGGACACGGTGCGGGGCTACGACGTCCTCGGCACCACGACCTTCGTCGCCGGGCTCACCGGGCTCGTGCTCGGCGTGTCCAAGGGCGGGCTCTCCGGCTGGGACAACACGGTCGTCATCGTCGGGCTCACGGTCGCCGCCGTGCTGCTGCCGACCTGGGTGCTGATCGAGAAACACTCGCGCGCGCCGATGCTCGACCTCACGATCTTCAAGAACCGCCTGTTCGCTGCGGCCAGCGCCGCCGCCTTCATCAACGGGCTCGCGCGCTTCGCGCTGATGTTCGTGTTCGTCTTCTACTACCAGGGCGCGCAGGGCGACGACCCGGTGCTCGCGGGCGTGAAGCTGATCCCGCTCGCGCTCGGGATGCTCGTCGCCTCCCCCCTCGCCGGCATCCACGCCGACCGCCACGGCTCCCGCTCGCTGGCCGCGATCGGGATGGCCGTGAGCGCCGCCGGGCTCGCCCTGATGACGACGCTGCAGGCGGGCAGCCCCTACTGGCAGAGCGCGGCGTGGCTGGCGCTCGTAGGGATCGGCTCGGGGATGTTCAACAGCCCCAACACCGCCGCCATGATGGGCACCGTGCCCCCGCACCGCCGCGGCATCGCCGCCGGCGCGCGCACGCTCCTGCAGAACACGGGCGCGGTGCTCTCGATCGCCTTCGTGATGGCGATCGTCACCTCCGGGATCCCGAAAGCGACCCTGTTCGCGATCTTCTCCGGCCTGGCGACCGGCCTCTCCCCCGCGCGCCTCGATCCCTTCATCCAGAACATGCACGTCGCGCTGTGGGCGCTCGCGATCGTCTCGCTGATCGGCGCCGGCGTCTGCCTGCTGCGCCCCGCGCACGCCGAGGCCCTCGACGACGAGGAAGAGCCGGTCGCCGCGATCGTGGCCGAGGACGAAGCAAGGGCCGCCGAGTCGGTGGCGGTGTGATGGCTGCGCGCAAGGGATCGCAGGGCGCAGGCCGGCGCACGCTCCGGATCGGCGACGTCGCGCGCCTGGTCGGCACCACGACGCGCACGATCCGCTACTACGAGGAACTCGGCCTGCTCGCCGAGGCCGCCGGCCGCCCCTCCGGCGGGCACCGCCTCTACACCGACGAGGAGGTGGCGCGCCTGCAGGAGGTGATGCGCCTGAAAGAGCTGCTCGGGCTGACGCTCGAGGAGCTGAAAGAGCTGCTCGCCGTCGAGGAGGCCCGCGCGGAGGTGCGCGCCGAGCTGCGCCGCGAGAACGTCGCGCCCGCGCGCCGGCGTCAGCTGCTCGAGGAGGCCGGCGGGCACATCGACCGCCAGCTGGAGCTGGTCCGCCACCGGGCCGCCGAGCTGGCGAAGCTCTCCGACGAGCTGAGCGAGACGCGCAAGCGGGTGCGCCGCAAGATCCGCGAGCTCGACGCCGAGCGCGGGGGCTCGTTCCCGCCCGCCGACGCCGTCAGGAGCGCGAGCTGAGCGAGCCGGCTCTGCCCGTCGTCGCGATGCCGGCCCACCCAGGGCGATCCCCCAGCCGTTAGGCTCGGCCCCGGATGAGCGAGGCGCACCCGCAGCCCAGCCCGGAGGGCGTACCGGGCGCGGTCACCGACCCGTCGGGGATCCTGGGCCACGACCTCGTCTACCCGGGCCACGGCGGCGACGACGTAGGCGCCTACCTCGCCCGCCCGGTCGAGGAAGCGGCGCGCGCGGGGATGATCGTGATCCACCACGCCGGGGGCGTCGACGAGCACATCCGCGACGTCGTCAACCGCTTCGCGAACATCGGCTACGTGACGATCGCCGTCGACCTCTACACGCGCGAAGGCGGTCCGCCCCCTCCGGGAGACTGGGAGGCCATCTTCGCGAGGCTGTTCGCGATGCCCGACGAGCGCGTGCTCGGCGACCTCGGCGGCGCCGCGGAGGTGCTGCGCGCGCGGGAGGACTCCACCGGCAAGGTCGGATGCATCGGCTTCTGCATGGGCGGGCGCCTCTCGCTCCTGCTCGCGAGCGCTCGCGAACAGCTCGACGTGGCCGTCGACTGCTGGGGCGGCTTCATCGACAGGGCCACGCCCGAGGAGCTGCACACGAGCGAGCGCCCGGCGACGCCGCTGGAGCTCGCGGCCCAGCTCTCCTGCCCGCTCTACGCCGCCTTCGGTGAAGAGGACCAGAACCCCTCGCCCGAGCTCGCGGGCCCGCTGACCGAGGCCGCGGCCAAGAGCGGTCACGAGGTGCTCGCCGAGGTCTATGAGCGCGCGGGCCACGCGTTCTTCGCCGACTACCGCCCGAGCTACCGCCCGGACGCGGCACAGCGGCTGTGGGAGCACGTGGTGCCGTTTCTCGACCGGCACCTCCGCCCATCCTGAGCCCCTTCATATAGTGAGGCGCATCCAGCGCCGCGCGGAGGCACGCGGCAGCCGAGAGGAGGCCTGAGTGGAGCGCAAGTGGTGGACGTTGATCGCGGTCTCGGTCGCGATCTTCATGCTTCTGCTCGACATCACCGTCGTGAACGTCGCGCTGCCGGACATCCAGCGCTCCCTTCACTCGAGCTTCAGCGACCTGCAGTGGGTCGTCAACGCCTACTCGCTGACGCTCGCCGCGTTCCTGCTCACCTCCGGCTCGCTGGCCGACCTGTTCGGGCGCCGGCGCGTGTTCGTGATCGGCCTCGTCATCTTCACCGCGGCCTCGGCCGCCTGCGGGTTGTCCGGTTCGCCCCTCGCGCTGAATATCTTCCGCGCGGTCCAGGGCACCGGCGGGGCGATGATGTTCGCCACCTCCCTCGCGCTGATCGCCTCGGCCTTCCACGGCCCCGAGCGCGGGCTCGCGTTCGGCGTCTACGGCGGCGTGATCGGCGCCGCGGTCGCGGTCGGTCCCGTGATCGGGGGCGTCATCACCCAGGGCATCGGCTGGGAATGGATCTTCTTCGTCAACGTGCCGATCGGCATCGCCGCGGTCTTCCTGACGCTCTCGCAGGTCTCCGAGTCGCGCGACCCGGACGCCCGCGGCGTGGACTGGATCGGCCTCGTCACGTTCTCGGGCGCGCTGTTCACGCTCGTGCTCGCGCTGATCAAGGGCAACGAAAAGGGCTGGGGCTCGACGGAGATCGTCTCGCTGCTGGTCGGCTCGGCGGTGCTGCTGGCGATCTTCCTGATCGCCGAGCTGCGTCAGGAGCGCCCGATGCTCGACCTGTCCCTGTTCAAGAAGCCCGCCTTCACCGGCGCGAGCCTGGTCGCGCTCGCGATCTCCGCGTCGATGTTCTCGATGTTCCTCTACCTCACCCTCTACGTGCAGGACGTGCTGGGCTACGACCCGCTGCAGGCGGGCCTGCGCTTCCTGCCGATCACGCTCGTGTCGTTCTTCGTGGCGCCGATCTCCGGCAAAGTGTCCGTGTCGGTGCCCATCAGGCTGCTGATCGGCTGCGGCCTCCTGCTCGTCAGCGGCGGCCTGCTGAGCATGACCGCGATCGACGCGAGCACGAGCTGGACGACGCTGATACCCGGCTTCCTGCTCGCTGGCGCCGGCATCGGCATGATCAACCCGCCGCTCGCCTCCACCGCCGTCGGCGTGGTGCACCACTCGCGCAGCGGCATGGCCTCCGGGATCAACAACACCTTCCGCCAGGTGGGGATCGCGACCGGGGTCGCCGGCCTCGGCGCGGTCTTCCAACACCAGATCAGCGTCAAGACGACGAGCGCGCTCGGCTCGGGACCGGTCGGGCACCGGCTCGCCTCCGCCCCGCACTTCTCGCAGGCGCTCGTCTCCGGCGCGGTTCGCCCGATCGCCGAACGGCTCCCGGGTCCTGCCCACACCGCGCTGCTGCACGCCTACCGCGTCGGCTTCACGGGCGCTCTGACCTCGATCCTGCTGATCGCGGCGGGGATCGCCCTCCTCGGTGCGATCGCCGCGTTCGCGCTGATCCGCAGCAGCGACTTCGTCGTCTCCTACGAGCCGGGAGGCGAGGGGGAGGCCGAGCCCACCCCGGTGGCCGCCGGCTGATGCCGATCGGAGAGGTCCTCGCCGAGCAGCGCCGCTACGTCGGCTCGACGGGCGAGTTCTTCGTCTACGGCGAGCTCTCGCCGGCCTCGGCCTCATAACCCGCGCACTCGAGCACCGGGACACGCGGGTAGCGCGGATAGGCTTCCTCGTCACGGGAGCGACGGCACAGCGAGAAGCTGGAGCCGCGCGTGTTGCGGACGATCTGCTGATGGGTGCAGCGGTCGCAGAGGCCCGCGCCGATGCCGGTGGACGGCTCGGATGACGGCTGATCGGACACCCATCCAGATTACGGCCGGGACCGCTGCGCCCGTGCGATAATCGTTGACTGCACAACTATGACCACGTTCTACCGACTACTCGGCTTCCTGCGTCCCTACCGGCGCGGCGTCGCCGTCTCCGCAGCGCTCGCCTGCTTCGCGATGGTCATGACCGTGCTGATCCCCTACCTGACGGGCCTCGCCGTGGAAGCGATCAAGCACGGCGCCACGCACTCGAAGCTGCACGAGCTCGTCAAGCGCTCGCACGACCGCCACGAGCTCGTGACGCTCGCGATCGTGATCGTCGCGGCGGTGCTTCTCCGGTGGGGGCTCACCTACATGCGCCGGATGATCGCCGGGCGCGTCTCGCTCGGGATCGAGTTCGACCTGCGCGAGATGCTCTACGGCCACCTCCAGCGCCTGGAGCTCGGGTTCTTCGACCGCCAGCAGACGGGGCAGCTGATGTCGCGCGCGACCGTCGACCTGCAGGCCGTGCGCTTCTTCCTGGGCTACGGGCTCGTGTTCATCCTGCAGGCCGGGCTCACGATCATCCTGGCGGGGATCGCGATGCTCGCGATCGAACCGAAACTGGCCGTGATCGCGCTCATACCGGTGCCGTTCGTGGTGGCGATCTCCCAGCGCTACGGGCGCAGCGCGCGCCCCGCGATCCAGGAGGTCCAGCAGCGGATCGCCGAGCTGACCGCTGACGCCGAGGAGAACATCTCGGGCGTGCGCGTCGTGAAGTCCTTCGCGCGCGAGCCGCAGCAGCTCGCGCGCTTCCGGCGCAGCGTCTCGCGCGTGTTCGACCAGTCGATGGTCGCGACCCGCCTGGAGGCGAGGTACAACCCGGTGATCGGGTTCCTGCCGCAGCTCGGCCTCGCCGCCGTGCTGCTGATCGGCGGCGAAGCAGTGATCCACGCCCACCTCAGCCTCGGCCAGTTCACCCAGTTCTACCTGTACCTGAACATGCTGATCGGGCCGATGCGCTCGCTCGGCGTCACGCTCGGGCTCGCGCAGCGGGCCACCGCTTCCGGCGCGCGCATCTTCCAGGTGCTCGACCGCGAGCCGCGGATCGTCGAGCGCCCGGACGCGCAGCCGCTGCCGGCCGGGAGCGGGCACGTGCAGATGCGCGGCGTGACGCTCCGCTATGACGAAAGCGACGAGTTCGGCGCGGCCTACGTGCACGCCGGCGGCCGCGAAGCTGCGATCCGCCTCGAAGGCGCGCCGTCGGGCAACGGCGCGGGGCCGGCGCCCGCGCGCGCCGCGCTCGGCGACGTGGACCTGGACGTGGCCGCCGGGACGACGGTCGCACTCGTCGGCGGCACCGGCTCGGGCAAGTCGAGCCTGGCATCGCTGATCTCGCGCCTGTACGACCCGACCGAGGGCGAGGTGCTCCTCGACGGCGCCGACGTGCGCGACCTGCAGCTGCGCCCGCTGCGGCAGGCCGTGGCGATCGTCAGCGACGACCCGTTCCTGTTCTCGGCCACCGTCGCCGAGAACATCGCCTACGGGCGCCCGGACGCCTCGCGCGAGGAGATCGAAGCGGCCGCGCGCCGGGCGCAGGCCGACGGCTTCATCGGCGCGCTCCCCCAGGGATACGACACGCGCGTCGGCGAGCGCGGGCTCTCGCTTTCGGGCGGCCAGCGCCAGCGGATCGCGATCGCCCGCGCGCTGGTCGCGGACCCCCGGGTGCTGATCCTCGACGACGCCACCAGCTCGGTCGACGCCTCCACCGAGCAGCAGATCAAGCGCGCACTCGACGAGGCGATGGCCGGGCGCACGACGTTCGTGATCGCGCACCGGCTCTCGACGATCTCGCTTGCGGATGAGATCGTCGTCCTCGACCACGGCCGCGTCGTCGCCCACGGCGACCACGAGGAGCTGCTCGAGGCCTCCGAGCTATACCGCGAGATCGTCGAGAAGGGGCTGCCCGACCAGGTGTTCATGACGCGCAAGCCGCTGGAGCCGGAGGTGAGCGGCCTGTGAGCCCGATGGTGGGACGCGGACCGGGACCCCAGTGGGACGGCGCGCGCGCCAGTCGCGGCACGCGCGGGCGCAGCCTGCGCGGCCTGCTCGGGCTCGTGCGCCCCTACCGCCGGCAGCTGTTCGCGATGCTCGTCGCGCTGCTCATCGGCACCGCGGCCACGGTCGCGCCTCCCCTGCTCGCCAGGGCCGCGATCGACAAAGGCATCGAAAAGGGGGATTCCACGGCGCTGCTCATCGTCGTGATCGCGTTCCTCGTCTCGGCCCTGCTCGTGTGGCTGATGACCTACCTGCAGACCTACCTCGTCGGCTGGGTGGGCCAGCGCGCGCTCGCCGACCTGCGGGTGCGGATCTTCGAGCACCTGCAGACGCTGCCGATCGGCTTCTACGAGAGCCGCCCCGCGGGGGTGCTGATCTCCCGGATCACCAACGACGTCGAGGCGCTCGACAGCCTCGTGACGGACTCGGTTGTGACGCTGTTCCAGTCGGGGCTGACGCTGATCGGCACGGTCGGGATCCTGATCTACCTCGATGTCAAGCTCGCGCTGCTGACGTTCCTCGTGCTGCCGCTGCTGCTCGCCGGGTCGCTGTGGTTCCGGATCGTCTCGGCGGGCGCCTTCCGGCGCACGCGCGAGACGATCGGCTCGATCACCGCCGACCTGCAGGAGAGCCTCTCGGGCGTGCGCATCGTGCGCAGCTTCGCGCAGGAGCGCGCGCACGAAGACCGCTTCACCCTGCTGAACCGCGACAACCAGGACGCGAACATGGTCACGGTCAAGCTGAACGCCGCGTACTTCCCGAGCGTGGAAATGGTCTCGGGGCTCGCGGTCGCGGTGATCGTGGTCTACGGCGGTGTGCAGGCGATCGAAGGCCACGTCACGGTCGGCACCGTGGTGGCGTTCGTGGCCGCGCTCTCGAACCTCTTCGAACCGATCCAGCAGCTCTCCCAGCTGTATGCGACCTACCAGTCGGGGATGGCGGCCCTCGAGAAGATCTTCCAGCTGCTCGACGTGCGCCCCACGCTCACCGACCGCGCGGACGCGATCGAGCTGCCCCGGATCCGCGGGGAGGTCACCTTCGACGACGTCTCCTTCGCCTACGCCCGCCGGGGCGGCGACGAGGACAGCGAGCCGGTGCTCGCCCTCGAGCACGTGAACCTCGACATCCCGCCCGGGCACACCGTCGCGCTCGTCGGCGCGACCGGCGCCGGCAAGTCGACAATGGCGAAGCTCGTCGCGCGCTTCTACGACCCGACCTCGGGCCGCGTGCTGGTCGACGGCCACGACCTGCGCGACGTCTCGAGCGGCTCGCTGCGCTCGCAGATGGGGATCGTCCCGCAGGAGGCGTTCCTGTTCTCGGGCACCGTCGCGGAGAACATCGCCTTCGGGCGCCCCGACGCGACCGCCGAGCAGATCCGCGAGGCGGCCGCGACCGTCGGCGCCGAGGAGTTCATCTCGGAACTGGCGCGGGGCTACGACACCGAGGTCGGCGAGCGCGGCGCCCAGCTGTCGGCCGGGCAGCGCCAGCTGATCGCCTTCGCGCGCGCGCTGATCGCCGACCCGCGGATCCTCGTCCTCGACGAGGCGACCTCGAACGTCGACCTGCACTCAGAGGCGAAGATCGAGAAGGGCCTGCGCCGGCTGCTCGCGGGCCGCACGGCGATCGTCATCGCCCACCGGCTCTCGACGATCCGCCGGGCCGGGCGCATCGTCGTGCTCGAGCACGGCCACATCACCGAACAGGGCACCCACGACGAGCTGCTGGCGGCCGAAGGCCGCTACTACCAGCTCTACCGGGACTGGGCGACCCAGGCGGCGGCCTAGTGTCCTGACGTTTCCCGGCGCCTGCGGCGCCCAACCTCTGACCCAGGGGGCACTAGCCGGCCGCGGGGAGCGCCTGCTCGCCGCCGTGGAGCGCGGCCGGCCCGGTCTCCTCGACGAAGTCGAGCAGGATCTCCAGGAAGCACTCGGGCTCGTCGAGCTGCGGGAAGTGGCCGGAGTGCTCGAGCACCTCCAGGCGGCTCGCGGACAGCCTCGCGTGCGCTGCCCGGCCGTGGGCGACCGGGATGATCGAGTCCCGCTCCCCCCAGATCAGCAGCAGCGGAAGCTGCTCGGCGAGGTACAGGCGGTTGGTCGCGTCGACGCGCTGGCCGGCCGGGTCGACGACCGCACGCAGCGTGTGCAGGAAGGCGGCGCGGCTCGCGCCGTCGGAGAGCGTGTTGTGGCCTCGCGCCATCTGCTCGAGGTCGGTCCCCAGCCGCAGCCCCACGCGGTCGAGCACGCCACCGATGCGCGCGCCGACATCGAGCAGGCGCGAGGCCGCGAGCACGGGTAGCACGAGCTCGGCGCCCGGCAGCGAGGCAGCACGGAGGAGCAGGCTCACCTCGCGCCCCAACCCGCCGCTGTCGACGAGCACGAGGCGCTCGCCCAGCTCCGGGAACTGGTAGGCGAACTGCATCGCGATGCCGCCGCCGAGCGAGTGGCCGACGAGCGTCGCGCGCTCGTAGCCGAGTGCGAGCATCATGTCGCGCAGGCAGCACGCGTGGGCGCCCAGCGAGTAATCGCCCTTCGGCTTGTCCGAGGAGCCGTGCCCCGGCAGGTCGGGCGCGATCACGGTGTGTGCCCGCGCGAGGCCGGGGATCACGCGCTCCCACACGCCGGCGTCGGAGGTGATGCCGTGGATCAGGAGGATCACCGGTCCTTCGCCCATGACGCGGTAGGCGAGCCGGTCGCCGTGCAACTCGACGTGCCGGCGCTGCGGTCTACGGCGGATCATCGCGGCCCCCTCTGGCATTCGCGGCTGCGCATCGCTATATCTGTACCCGGCCGACCGGTCGTCGAACGCCGGAGCCGGCAGGGGTTGCCTTCAAGCAAGCAATGCGGATAAGTTCGGTGCGGGAGATCGAGAGAGAGGGACGAACGATTCTCTGGAGGCGTAGGACGACGCGCGCCCAGGCGCGCCGCGATCGGGAATGGCGGGATTTCGTTCGCGATCTGACCGAGCCCGCCCGCCAGCTCTCGCCGGCCGACGACGAGCAGCTGCGCGCGTTCCTCGACAGCGAGGCCGCGCGCACCGCCATGCCCGACCGCCACGATCCGCCCGCCGAGCGCGCCGCCTAGGCGCCGTTCACAGGCAGACCGTGCACGGCAGGTTTTCCCGCAGGTCCTGGAGCGCGGTGTAGGCGAGCTTCTTGGCCCCGGCATGCGTCTCCACGCCGTAGCCGCCGCCTTCGGTGCCGTCCCTGTAGCCGTAGAACGTGACGCCGGCGACGTAGCCGGTGCTCCGCGCCCACTGCGCGAACTGGAACAGCGCCCACGCCTCTTCGGCTTCCGTGTACTGCAACGAGTCGCCGGTCGGGCCTTTCGTCGGGAAGCCGACCTCGGTGATGTAAACCGGCTTCTGGGAGGCCAGGTGGGCGGATTCGACGAGGCGGCGGTTGCCGAGGATCGCGCTCGCGCGGCTGCCGGTGCCGCCGTAGGGGTGGCTCGTGACGCCGTCGACGTCAGCCAGCGCCGTCGCGTTGCGTGACCATGCTTCGCCCCACGCGTTCGAGGAGTCGTGGCCGCCGTCCCAGGAGGCAAGCTCGAGCGGGCGGCTCGCGCCGAAGTTCGACACGAGCGCTTCGTGGACTTCGACCAGCAGCCGCGCGTAGCTTTCGCGGTTCGCCGGGGCTTCGGCACTCGAACCCCAGAACCAGCTGCCGCCCGGCTCGTTGAGCACCTCGATCGCGTAGACGTGGGGGTTGGCGCGCACGAATTCGACGACCCGCTGCACGTAGGCCTGGTGGTTGAGCCCGCTGACGCCCGCGGTGCTGTACGGGCCGGACTCGTCGGCGATCACCTTCAGCCCGACCGCTTCCCACGGCGTCAGCTTGGGCGGGGTGTCGAGGCGCACGACGGTGGCGATCTTCTTCAGCTCGCCCGGTTCGCTCGCGCCCCAGTAGCCGGCGTTCAAGCCGACGAAGGAGGATCCGGCGGGTCCTTCGAAGGGCAGTTCGGGCAGTTCTTCTTCTTCGGCGACCGGTTCTTCGCTCGGCGGTTCTTCTTCGTGCGGCGGCCGTTCTTTTTTCGGCCGTTCTTTCGGCGGTTCTTCCTTGGGCGGTTCTTCCTTGGGCGGTTCTTCAGCCGGCGGTTCTTCGCCTTTCTGCCCTTTGGTGCGTGCGGGGAAGCTGATCGTGACGCTGTTCGACCATTCGCCGTTCGTCGCGCGCACCCGGTAGCTGACCGTCTGGCCGGGCTGGGCTTCCGGTTCGTAGGAGGTTCCCTGCACGCGCACGGAGCCCTCGCGCTGACCGCCGATGTTTTCCTGGACGCGGTAGCCGCCCGAGCCTGCGGGCGTCCAGTGCAGTGTCTTGCCGGATACCGAAAGGCTCGGAACCAGCACAAGTGCTGTGAGCAGCGCGGCGATCATGCCGGACTAGACCTCCCGGCGCAGGAAATGGCCCCTTTCGACCCCCACGCCCCTCGCTGGAGAGCTATGACGTCTCGTCGTACCTCAGAAGTGGGCAGATAAGCACATCCCTACCCAGACCTCCGCTAAATCGGCGTTACTTGTGAGAAATCGTCCGCAAATAGCGGGCACAAATGTCGGCTTTCGGACCGTAACAGGGTCGAGAAGGCCCGATTTTGCGCGCTCAGTCCGCTGCGAGCACCGCTTGCGCCTCGGCGGCGGCCGCCACGGCAGCGGGATCGCGCACGCGCGCCGCGTCCTCCACGGCCCGCGCGGCGGCCTCGCGCGCCGCGTCCTCATCGCCCTCGCGCATGCACAGCGTCGCCAGCCTGGCGTTGGCCTGGACCGATTGCGGCAGCAGCCCCGCGCGCTCGCACACCCTGAGCGCCTCGTGCAGCGCCGCGCGCGCCCCGGCGGTGTCCCCCGCGTCCTCGCGTGCCGTGGCAAGGCCCATCAGCGCGGCGGCCGCCACCTCGGTCCATCCGACCTGCTCGGCCAGCTCGCCGGCCGATTCGAACATGCGCCGCGAGGCCTCGAGATCCCCCCCGCGCAGCCGCAGCCAGCCGCGCAGCACGCCGGCCAGGCACAGCTTGCCGACGAGGCCCTCGCGTTCGGCGAGCTCGGCGCTGGCCTCCGCCGCGCGCTCGGCCTCGTCCCACTCGCCGCGGTCGAGCGCGAGCTGGCCGAGTGCGGCCTGCAGTTCGATCTGGGCCGGGACGTCGCCGATCCGCTGAGCGAGCGAGAGCGCCTCCTCGTAGCTGGCGCGCGCTCCCTCGTGGTCGCCCTCGGTGTGCTCGAGATCGTGCCCGAGCGCCTGCAGTGCGAGCACGGTCTCGGTGGCATCTGATTCCCGCGCGAGCGCGACCGCCCGCTCGAGGTTCTCGCGCGCCTTGGCGGCGTCGCCGATGCGGCCGAAGACGCGACCGAAGATCCCGTGGGCGCGGCTCGCCGCCCGGGCCTCGCCGAGCGCCTCGGCCAGCCGCAGCGCCTTCTCGGCGGCGTAGATCGCGAGCATGTTGTCCCCGACCTGCACGTAGAGCCAGGCGGCGTCCTCGTAGAGGCGCACGAGCGTCAGCGAGGGGTCGCGATCCTTGATCAGGTTGATCCCCTGCTGGTGGTGCTCGATCGCGCGCTTGCGATCGCCCTTGTGCGCGAACGCGGCCCCGATCTTCCGGTGGAGCTCGGCGACGTGGACGTCCTCGCCGCGAACCGCCTGGTAGGCGAGACAGCCCTCCCACGCTGCGATCGCCAGCTCGACCCTTCCGAGGCGCAGCGCGATGTCACCGCTCTTCTCCGCGATCCGCTGCGCGGTCTCCTCGTCGGCGCCCGCGAACTCCGCCGCGACCGCGTACTGGCCGAGCGCCTCGGGGTTGGAGTAGAGCGCCGCCGCCGCGTCGCCCGCGGCCTCGCCGTAGCGCAGGGCGCTGCCGCGCAGCTGTTCCTGCTCGGCCTCAGGGAGGTGGGCCTCTCCCGCGTAGGCGGCCGCGCGGGCGTAGTGCTCGGCGATCACCGCGGTTCCGCCCTCGCGCTCGCCGCCCGGGCCTTCGAGGATGATCGCGGCGACCTGCGCGTGGCGCCGCGCCCGCGCCGACTTGGGCAGCATCTCGTAGGCGACGTCGCGGATCAGCACGTGCTTGAACGCAAGCTGGCGCTCCTCGTCCGGGCCCTCGCCCGGCACGAGGATGCCACGCTCGAGCAGCGCGGCGATCGTGCCGCTCAGCTGCTCGCGCGAGTCGCCGAGCAGCGGCGCCAGCGCGTCCTCGGAGAACGTGCGCCCGAGCACGGCCGCGTCGGTGACCAGGCGGCGCTCCTGCGGCGCCAGGGAGTCGAGCCGGGCCGCGAGCAGGCCCTGGATCGTGTCGGGCAGCTCGGCCGCCGCGGCGTCGCTGTCCTCGACGACGCGCTGCACCATCGCCTCGGCGAACAGCGGGTTCCCGCCGGAGCGCTCGGCGAGCTCGGCCGGGCGAGCCCCCCGCGCCCCCGCGTCGGCGAGCAGCGACTCGACCAGCCGCTGGGTGTCGCCGGCCGCGAGCGGTTCGAGGAAGCTCGTCGCCACCGTGCGGCGCACGACGCTCCAGCCCGGCCGACGCTCGAGCAGGTCATCGCGCGCGAGGCACAGCTGCATCACGGGCGCGCGCAGCCAGCGCGAGAGGTACTCGATCAGGTCGAGCGAGCCCTCGTCGGCCCAGTGGATGTCATCCCATGCGAGCACCAGCGGCTGTACCGACGCGAGCGCCTCGAGCGCGGCGCGAACCGCGCCAAAGAAGCCCTCGCGCGCGCTCTGCTGGTCCTGGGCGCCGTCGCCGGCGCCGGGCTCGGGCGCGCCGAACAGCCGCGCCAGCGGCGCGACCCGGCGCTCGGCCGGCTCGGCTCCCTCTCGCGCCGCGAGCAGCGGCAGCAGCCGCTCGGCGAGCTTCGCGCGGGATGTCGCCGGATCGTCGCCGTCGCCGATTCCGCAGGCCTGGCGCAGCATCTCGATCAGCGGCCGGTAGACGCCGCCCTGCCCGAACGCGATGCAGCGGCCGTGCAGGAACAGCGGTGGCGGGGAGTGCCCGCCCAGCCTCGTCTCGAACTCGAGCAAGAGCCGCGACTTGCCGACGCCGGGCTGCCCGATCACCGTCAGCAGGTACGGCGCCCCCTCCCGCACGACGCGGTCGAGCGTGGCATCCAGGCGCCAGAGCTCCTCCTCGCGTCCGATCAGCGGAGTCGCGCGGCCGCGCGACTCCGCGTGCGGGACGTCGGCGACCTCGACCGCCTCCCACGCCGGCACCGGCTCGGCCTTCCCCTTCAGCGCGAGCGGCTCGATCGCGCGGTAGGCGATGTCCCCGGCGCTCAACCGGCGCGTGCGCTCACCGACCAGGACGCCGCCGACCGGCGCCGCGGCCTGCAGCCGAGCGGCGACGTTCACCGCGTCGCCGACGACCGTGTACGCCCCGCCGATCCGTCCCGCCAGGACCTCGCCGGTGTTCACGCCCACGCGCAGATCGGGTTCCATGCCGAAGCGCTCGCCGAGCTCCCCGCGCAGCTCCCCCATCGCCTCCTGCATGCCGAGCGCGGCCCGTACCGCGCGCGCCGGATCGTCCTCGTGGGCCACCGGCGCCCCGAACACCGCCATCACGTTGTCGCCGATGAACTTGTCGACGCGGCCGCCGAAGCGCTCGACCTCCTCTGCGAGCCTGGTCAGGCAGCGCTCGACCAGGGCCTTGACCGTCTCGTGGTCGAGGCGCTCGGAGATCGCGGTGTAGCCGGAGATGTCCGCGAACAGGACCGTCACCGTGCGTCGCTGCTCGGTGTCGGTGGGCTCCGCGGCGGGCGCGTCCTCGGCGGCGGGCGCGGGAGTGGGCGTCGCGGCAGCGGCGCTCTCGAGCAAGGCGCCGCAGGCGCCGCAGAACTTCGCGCCGGCGGGAGCCGGGGTCCCGCAGGCCGGGCAGGCGCGGCTGAGCGGCTTGCCGCATTTCATGCAGAAGGAGGCCCCCGCCGGGTTCTCGGTGCCGCACTCGGCGCAGGCGATCTGATCCCCCATGCGACGGATTGTGCCGCGAAACGCGGCCAGCGCCCACGCCGGCCGTGCCGAGCGCCTCGGGCCGGTTGTTGTAGCAGCCGAGCCGGGCGATCAGCACCTCGGCGAACACCGGCATCGCAGCGCCGAAGTCTCGCTCGTTGGTCTGGTGCATCGAGCGCCGGGTGAGCTCGACCAGGTCCTGCACCCCCCGCATCCATCTGAGTATCGCGCCTTCCCGCGCCGCCCGGCCGCGCGATACTGGACGGCGATGTGGGGCAACGTGGAGCTCGTCCGCTCGATCGTCTCCCGCTGGGAGCGTGGTGACTGGAGCGAGATCGGGTGGGCCGACGACGAAATCGAGTTCGTGATCGCGGACGGCCCGGACCCGCGAAGCGTCACGGGGATCGAGCAGATGACGCGGACCTGGCGCGACTTCCTCGCGACGTTCAGCGACTACTCGACGACCGGAGAGGAGTTCAGGGAGCTGGGCGACGAACGCGTGCTGGTGCTCCTGACCGCGCGTGGCCGCGGCAAAGCGAGCGGCGCCGATCTCGCCGCGAACGAATCGGCCACCGTCCTGGATCTCCGCGGCGGCGCGGTGACGCGCCTGGCGATCTACTTCGACCGCCGCAACGCGCTTGCGGAGCTCGGCCTGGAGCGGTAGCGGTGCCAGACCGGAACCTCGCAACCGTCCGTGCCACCTTCGCCGCCCACCTTCGCGGCGACGAGGAGGCGATGCTGGCAGCGGTGTGCCCGGAGATCGTGGTCAGGCAGTCCCCCGACCAGGTCGACGTGCACGACTTCCATGGGCGCGACGGGGCGCTCCAGGCCATGGCCCAGCGGGGCGACGCGTGGGAGGGCTGGACGATCGAGGCGAGTGCGGCGGAGACGGCGCCGTGAGCGCGATCGACCGCGCCGCCGCGCTCGCCGCGCCGGTCTTCACTGCGCCTGAGCTCGCCGACCTCGCGAGCTTCGGCCAGGAGCGCCCGGTGGTCGCCGGGGAGATCCTCTTCCGGGCAGGCGACGCCTCGTTCGACCTCCACGTCGTGCTCGAAGGGGAAGTCGAAGTGGTGCGCATCGGCAGTGGCCAGGAGGAGGCGGTGATCGCGACCTTCGGACCCGGGGAGTTCGTCGGCGAGCTCACCCTGCTCACGGGCCAGGTGCGCTACATGACCGGCCGCGTCAAGAGCGCGGGCAGGGTGCTGGTGATCGAGCAGGAGGCGCTGCGCGCGCTGATGGCCCGCCGGCCCGCGCTCTCGGACAAGATCTTCACGGCGATGGTCGCGCGCCGCGAACGGCTGCGTCGCAACGAGGCCGCGAGCGCGATCAGCATCATCGGCTCCCGCTTCTCGCCGGAGGCGATGCGCCTGCGCGAGTTCGCCGACCACGCGGGACTGGCCTACACATGGATCGACCTGGAGGAGACCGAACTCGGCCCCTCCCTCGAAGCGATCAACCTCGCGCCCGAGGACACGCCGGCGGTCGTGATGCCCACCGAGATCCTGCGCCGCGCCACGCCGGCGTTGCTCGCCGAGCATCTCGGCCTCGCCTACAAAGGCGTCCCCGGCTACGTCTTCGACCTGGTCGTGGTCGGGATGGGCCCGGCCGGCCTGGCGGCCGCGGTCTACGGCGCCTCGGAGGGGTTGCGGACGGTGGCGCTCGACGCCGTCACCGTGGGCGGGCAGGCGGGCGCCAGCTCGCGCATCGAGAACTACATGGGCTTCCCGAAAGGCATCTCGGGAACGGAGCTGACCTCGCGCGCGGCCACGCAGGCGATGCGCCTCGGCGCGCGGCTGAACGCGCCCTGCGAGGTCGTCGAGCTGCGCGGCGAGCAGGGGTTCCACGTGCTGAGGCTGGGCGACGGCAGCGAGATTCCGGCGCGCGCGGTGATCGTCGCCACCGGCGCGCGCTACCGGCGCCTGCCGATCGACGAGCTGAGCCGCTTCGAGGACGCGGGCGTCTACTACGCCGCGACCGAACGGGAGGTCGCGGTGTGCGGCGGCGGGCCGGCGGTCGTCGTGGGCGGCGGCAACTCGGCGGGACAGGCCGCGATCTACCTGAGCCAGCGAGGCTGCCCGGTCACGATCGCGGTCCGCGGCAAGGACCTCGCGCACAGCATGTCGCGGTACCTGATCGAGCGCGTCGAAGGCGCACCGGGTATCGAGGTGCGAACCGGCACCGAAGTCCGCGCGCTGGGCGGCAGCGAGCACCTGGAACGCGCGACCCTGATCGAGACCTCCACCGGCGCGCAGGAGGAGATGGACGTGGCGGGGCTGTTCAGCTTCATCGGCGCGGAGCCGGCCGTCGATTGGCTCGGCGAGGGGGTCGAGCGCGACCGCAACGGCTTCGTCCTCACCGACCGCGACATCGAGCTCGGCCCCGTCGCCCGCCCGCTCACGCCGCTGCCGTTCGAGACCTCCCTCCCCGGCGTGTTCGCCGCGGGCGACGTTCGCAGCGGCTCGGTCAAGCGTGTCGCCGCCGCCGTGGGAGAGGGCTCGAGCGCCGTGCGCTCGGTCTTCAGCCGCCTGAACGCGACCGCCGGCTGACGCTCAGCCGCTGGGCGCCCTCCTCACGATGCGGGGGGCAGGGCGGCGATGCTCGAGATCTTCTTCTCCTGAGAGGAAGCGATGGGGGCGCGCGGGTCTGAAGCGGATGAGCGCGCCGAGGAGCTCCGGGACAGGGACTCGAACCCCAAATTCGACATCCAGAGTGTCGCGTGTTGCCAATTACACCATCCCGGAAGGCGCTCCCAAGGATAGTCGAGGCGTCCGTCGCCGCCGAGCGGCCGCGGCTCAGATCGAGGCGGAGTGCGCGTTCGGCGCGAAGAAGGCGGTGATCGCCTCCTCCAGGCCGGGGTCGAGGACGAGCAGCACCTCGTCGCCCGCCTCGATCGTCGTGTCGGGCTTCGGCACGAAGCCGGCGCCGCCGCGCAGCACGGAGATGATCAGGCTCCCCTCGGGCAGGTCGATGTCGCTGACCCGCTGCCCGATCGTCGGCGCGTCGTCGGCTACCTCGAGCTCGATGATCTCCAGGCGCTCCTCTTCGAGGGCCAAGAGGTGCACGAGGCCGTAGCGCGGCACCTCGTGCTCGATCAGGCGCAGGATCAGGTCGGTCGCGGAGACGGCCGGCATGATGCCCAGCAGCCGGAAGTGGTCGTGGTTGCGCGGGTTGTTGACGCGGGCTATCACGCGATCGCAGAGGTACTTCTCCTTGGCGACCTGGCAGACGAGGATGTTGTCCTCGTCGTCCCCGGTGACGGCGATCACCAGATCCGCGCGCTGGATGCCGGCGCGCTCGAGCACCCACAGCTCGGTCGCGTCGCCGTACTGCACCGCGTGCTCGAACTCCTCCTCGTTGGCGAGGTAGGAGGGGCGCGAGGACTCGATCAGCGTGACCTCGTGTTCCTTGTCGATCAGCTCGCGGGCGAGGTTGCGCCCGACCTTGCCGGCCCCGGCGATGATCGCGTACACGCTAGGCCTCTTCCCCGATCAGCGACGCCTCGAACATCTGGATCGCCTGCTTGGTGGGAGAGATCGTCCGCATCCCCTGCTCGCCGTACCAGTCCGCTCGCGCCGGATCCATCACGCGCACGATCGTCTTCTCGACGCCGAAGCGCTTCTGGGCGATCTGCGCGATCACGAGGTTGGTGTTGTCGCCCGAGGTCGCGGCGATGAAGGCGTCCGCGCGCTCGATGCCCGCTTCGATCAGCGCGTCGGTCTCGAGCGCGGTGCCGACGGTGAACTGGCCGCCGGAGTCCTCCCAGCTCTGAGTCTGACCGGCGTCGAGGCGCTCGTGCGAGAGCGGGTCCTGATCGAGCACGGAGACTTCGTGGCCCGCCCCGAGCGCCGACTTGGCGACCGCCGACCCGACACGGCCGGCGCCCACGATCAGTACGAACATCTGCGCGCGACGATCTCCATGCTCGGGAGATTAGACGATGGGCGCACCGCTCCGATGAGCCCTGCGCGCGATCTCGACCGCCGAGTCCTTGGCCGCCGGGGCGGTCACGATCACGCGGCAGTCCGCCTTGCGGACCACGTACTTCGTGATGTCCCCGACGTAGCCTTCGAGCCCGCCGCGGCCGCCGAGACGCGCCCCGCCGCGGATCGTCGAGGGTTCCTCGGCACCGAGGACGATCGCCTCGACGCCGCGGCGGCGCGCCTCCTCGACGATCGCGAACCCGGCCCGGCGCGTTCGCACCGTCGCCGTCGCCACCTCGACGCCCGTGTACTCCTCCCCCACTGCCTTGGCCCGCGCGAGCACCTGGCGGGCATGTTTGATCTGCGCGTCGGGGAGGCTCGCGTCCAGCGGCAGCGACATCGGGATCACGAAGATCCAGATCGCCTCGATCGTGGCCCGGTCGATCGCCGCCTCATCGGTCTGTTCGCTGGCGACGAGCAGCGCCGCCGTCTGCACGATGTCGTCGTCGAGGTCCGTCCCGAACAGCGGGACGAGCACCGAGCCGTAGTCGCGTTCCTGCGCGGGCTCGGCCCGCAGGACCTGCGGCGAGACGGTCACGCGCTTGAGCAGCGGCGCTTCGTCGGCGCGGCGGTAGATGACATACAGCGCGATCCCGAACGCCATCCAGCCCAGGCCGACCCAGCGCGCGGCTTCGTGGACGATCATCACGGCGATCCAGCCGGCCGCGGACGCCAGCGCCCCGAGGGCGGCTGGCAGCGGCAGCTGGCCGCCGCGCAGGCGGATCGACCCGGGGATCCGGTAGGGGCGGTCCCGGTCGGGCTCGGTGTAGCGGAGCTTGATGATCGAGAGGTGGCCGATCGTGAACGCGAGCGTCGCACCGAACGCGTAGATGCCGATCAGGAAGCTGAGGTCCTCCGAGGCGACGAGGCCGGCGGCGATCGCGCCGGCGCAGATGATCAGCACATACGGCGTCGAGCGCACCGGATGCAGGCGCCCCAGCGCGCTGGGGATCTGGCGGTTGGTGGAGAGCGAGTAGGCGAGCCGCGAGAGGCCGAGCATCGCCGAGTTGGCCGCCGCGAGCAGCGTCACCGTGGCCATGCCTGCGACCAGGTAGCGCAGCGTCTGCTCGAGCCAGTGCGGGTGCACGGCCGAGACGACACCGATCATCGGCGCATCCACGTACTGGCCGCCGAGCGCCGTGTGACCGCCGTGCACCGGCAGCGCCGTGATCGCGACGAGGCCGATGCCGACGTAGAGGAACGCGACCGTGCCGGTCGTGCTCCACACGAGCCGCTTCAGCCCCGCGCGGCTGATCCGCACCTCGCCCGAGAGGCCCGACGCGGACTCGAGGCTGGTGAAGGCGACCACCGTGACGGTGAGCGCGAAGATCAGGTTCGACCACGTCGGTGCCGTGCCGAGGTGGATCGGGTCGAGCCATACCTTCGGGTCGAAGAACAGGATCAGCCCGAGCACGACGATGAACGCCTGCAGCGCGATGTCCCCGGCGAGCAGGATCCCGACCCGCCGCGCCCGGCGGTGGCCGAAGCCGCGGATGTTGCTCAGCACCACCAGCGCGATGAAGGCGAGCGCAAGGCCGAGCGCCTCCCCCGTGTCGCCCAGGTGCCCCCAGAAGACCTGCAGGTACTGCGTGGCCGAGTACGCCGTGATCGCGATCAGGATCACGTAGTCGAGCAGGATCGCCCAGCCGGCGACGAAGCTCACCAGCTCGTTGAAGGCATAGCGGGCGAAGACCGTCGCGCCGCCCCGGTCCTGATGCAGCGAGGCGCCCTCGACGTAGGTCATCGCTGTGAGCGTGAACATCACCGCCGCGACCAGGAACACCAGCGGCGTCAGCCCGAGCGCGTGTCCGGCGATCACGCCCAGCGAGAAGTAGATCGCGCTGGCCAGCGACGAGTAGACGATCGTGAAGAGGATCGGGGAGCCGATGCTGCGCCTGACGATCACCCGCGAACGCGCGGCCAGCTCGGCCGTGCGGTGCTCGTGCTCGTGCTCGGGATGCCCGCCGTCGGGCGACGGCTCCTGGGCGCCCGGGGGAGCGCCGTCGGTGCTCATGCCCCCCGCCCTCGCCTGACCTCGACCCAGATGCGCCCGGCGCCCGCGGCGATGAACAGCACCGCGATCAGCAGCCGGCCGGAGAGCGCGCCCGCGCTCTCCGCTAGCGACTGCACGAGGATCGCGAGGCCGAGCACCACCATCGCGGCCGACAGCAGGAAGGTCCCGCCGCGGTGCAGTCCTCGACCGTTCATCTCACCCTGAGCTTAGGGCCGCGCGCGGCCGCCGGAGGGCCGCTCAGGTGATCAGCGGGATGATCAGGATCGCGACGATGTTCGCGACCTTGATCATCGGGTTGATCGCGGGTCCGGCCGTGTCCTTGAAGGGGTCGCCGACGGTGTCGCCCGTCACCGAGGCTGCGTGCGCGTCGGAGCCCTTGCCGCCGAACGCCCCGTCCTCGATGAGCTTCTTCGCGTTGTCCCAGGCGCCGCCGCCCGCGGTCATCATCACCGCGAAGAAGAAGCCGACGACGATCACCCCGATCAGCAGGCCGCCCAGCGCCTGTTCGTCGATCAGGCCGACGATCAGCGTGAGGCCGATCGGAAGCAGCGAGGGCAGGATCATCTCGCGCTGTGCGGTGCGGGTGACGATGTCCACGCAGCGCGCGTAGTCGGGCTCTTCGGTTTCGTCCATGATCCCCGGGTGCTCGCGGAACTGGCGGCGCACCTCCTCGACCACGGCGCCACCGGCGCGACCGACCGCCTCGATCGACAGGGAGGCGAACAGGCAGACCATGAGACCACCGAGGATCAGGCCGATCAGGACAGGCGGTTCGTTGATGCCGAAGGAGATCGCGTGCCCGATGTTGGCTTCGAGTTCTTTCTGGAAGCCGGCGAACAGCACCACGGCCGCGAGCACGGCCGAGCCGATCGCGTAACCCTTGGTGACCGCCTTGGTCGTGTTCCCGACCGCGTCGAGGCGGTCGGTTACCTTGCGCACGTCCTCCGGCAGGTCGGCCATCTCGGCGATCCCGCCAGCGTTGTCGGTGATCGGCCCGAACGCGTCCAGCGCGACGATCAGCCCGGTCAGCGACAGCAGCCCCATCACCGCGACGCCGATGCCGTAGATGCCGGTGACACCGCCGCCGGCCAGCTTCCACGCGCCCAGCACGCCGAGCACGATCACGAGCGCCGGCAGCGCCGTCGCCTGGAGGCCCGAGGAGAAGCCCTGGATGATGTTCGTCGCGTGGCCGGTGACCGACGCTTTGGCGGTCTTCTTGACCGGGCTGAAACGGGTCGAGGTGTAGTATTCCGTCAGTCCGAACAGCAGCGCCGTGACGGCGATGCCGATCAGCGAGCACAGGTAGAACTTGCCCCACGACGGCGTGTTGACGGTGCTCCCCACGTGGCTGAAGGTGAGGCCGCGCATCAGCCAGTAGGTGATCGGGGCGAAGGCCGCCGCCGCGATCGCGCCCGAGACCAGCAGCCCCTGGAGAAGCGCCCGCTCGACGTTGTCGGTTTTGGTGCGGACCGCGTAGGTGCCGATGATCGAGGCGATGATCGCCGCGCCGCCGATCACGAGCGGGTAGAGCGCGACTTTGGTCGCCTCGTGGAAGGTCAGCACGCCGAGCAGGATCACCGCGACGGCGGTGACCGCGTAGGTCTCGAAGAGGTCGGCCGCCATCCCCGCGCAGTCGCCGACGTTGTCGCCGACGTTGTCGGCGATCGTCGCCGGGTTGCGGGGGTCGTCCTCGGGGATCCCCGCCTCGACCTTCCCCACCAGGTCGGCACCCACGTCGGCGGCCTTGGTGAAGATGCCGCCGCCCAGTCGTGCGAAGACCGAGATCAGCGAGCCGCCGAAGCCGAGCCCGACGAGCGCGTCGACGGCCGTCTTCGGGCTGTCGTTGAAGACCGCGGTCAGCAGGCCGTAGTAGCCGGCCACGCCGAGGAGGGCGAGCCCGACGACGAGCATCCCGGTGATCGCGCCGCCGCGGAAGGCGACGTTGAGCGCGGGCTGGACGCCGCCTCGCGCGGCCTCCGCCACGCGCGCGTTCGAGCGCACCGAGACGTTCATGCCGATGTATCCCGTCGAGCCGGAGAGGACGCCTCCGATCAAAAAGCCGCAGGCGACCGCGATGTTCTGGATGAAGATCAGCGCGATGAAGAGCACCACCCCGACAGCCGCGATCGTCGCGTACTGGCGGTTCAGGTACGCCTGGGCGCCTTCCTGGACCGCCCGAGAGATGCCCTGCATCCGCTCGTTGCCCGGCGAGAGCGCCAGGAGAGAGCGCGTGGTCACGAGGCCGTAGGCC
Source organism: uncultured Solirubrobacteraceae bacterium (assembly GCA_963836035.1). Taxonomy (GTDB): domain Bacteria; phylum Actinomycetota; class Thermoleophilia; order Solirubrobacterales; family Solirubrobacteraceae; genus Palsa-744. The sequence goes on from CAWIHX010000002.1 coordinate 36,394, forward strand.
ACCGCGCACGCGGCGCAAACGAGGGCGACGACGACCCCATGGTCAGTCAGAAAGCTGCTCAACAGAAATCCTCCGCGGTCTGATTAGAAGTGCCGCGCGAGGACCGTCGCGCGCACGTATGTAGGCCGGTTCACTCGGGGGCGAGCGTGCACCCGGCGCAAACGCGCGCGCAGTCTATCGTGCGTGGCGGCCGTTTGCGCGCTCGCGCGCCCCTCGCAAGCCCGATTGCCGGGACCGGATCGGCGCTCTCAGCTGCCCGGCACCCAGAGCCGGCCGCTCGACTCCGCGGGTCCCGGCCTGCGCTCGCCGGGCTCCTGGCTCGGTGCCGGACCCGGGCCGCCGGGGCCTCCCTGTCCACCGCCGCCGGGGCCGCCGGGCCCTCCGCCTCCGGGCCCGCCGGGTCCGCCATCGCCGCGGCCGCCGTCGCCGGGCCCGTCCGGGCCCTCGCCCTCGTCGCGGACCTCCGCGGCGTAGGCCATCTGCAGCCGCGAGAGCGCATCGCGAAGCGGGCGCAGCTGCTCGGCCGGGATGCGGCGCTCGAGGACCGCCAGCAGCGCCATCGAGCCGTCGATCGCATCGCGTACCTGCTCGAGGTCGCGTTCGCCTCCCGGCGCCTCGCCCGGCGAGGGCTCGGCCCCGGGCTGGGGTCCGATCCGCCGCGCGCCGAGGTTCAGCAGCGAGACCGTCGCCTGGGCGATCATGTCGGTCGTCGTGAGCCGCGCCAGTTCGGCCTCGTAGGCCGCGCGCAGCTCCTCTTCGCTCGGCATGCCCTGCGGGCCGCCCGGCTCGGGACCGGCGCTCACACCCGCACCTCCCCGGCGTAGGTCCTGGCGGTCTCGGCCACGGAGGCCGTGAAGACCTCCTCGCGTCCGGCGCCCGCCTCGATCATCGCGCGCTGGCGCTGGGCGCCGTTGCGGTCCGGGAACACCGGCTCGGATCCCAGCTCGGCCCGCACCGGCTCCGTCCAGGCGAGCAGGCGGTCGATCGCCTCGCGCGCCGGGTACTCGCGGGCCGCGGCGAGGTCGATCATGCGGCCGTCGAGCCCGAACCGGGTCGCCCGCCACATGTTCTCCTCGACGAGCCGCGGCTCGGGGTGCTCGAACGGCACGCCCTCGTCGACGTCGCGCATCGCCTGCGCGATGCAGGCGACCATCAGCGAGGCGAGCGCCTCGGACTCCTGTGCGGTCGCCTGGGCGTCGCAGATGCGGACCTCGACGGTGCCGAAGCTGAAGTGGGGACGCACCGACCACCACACCTGTGTGAACTCGACGATCGAGCGCGTCTCGATCAGGAACTCGATGTAGCGGCGGTAGGCGTCCCAGCCCCCGAACGGATCGGGGACGCCGCACCGCGGGAAGCTCTTGGTGAAGCTCTGCGTGCGCGCCGAGTGCAGGCCGCTGTCCCGGCCGTCGAGGTACGGCGAGTTGGCCGAGACCGCGAGCAGCAGCGGCAGCACCGGGCGCAGCCGGTCGCAGACCTTCACCGCGCGGTCGATGCCGTTGACGCCGACGTGGGCGTGGAGGCTGAACGTGTTGTTGCGCCAGGCCACGTATTTCAGCCCTTCCTCGACGCGACGGTAATGCTCGGTGTCGATGATCGGCTGGCGCCGGTAGTCGGCCCACGGGTGCGTCCCGGTCGCTCCCAGCGCTGCACCGTGACGCGCGACGAGCGCGAACACGCGCGCGCGCCGCTCGCGCTGGCGCGCGATCGCGTCCTGCAGGTTCGCCCCCGGCCCGGAGATGATCTCGATCTCCGAGGAGATCAGCTCGCCTGCGACGGCTTCGCGCACGCTCGAGTCCGCGTCGGCCGCGGCCCGCAGCTCCTCGTAGCGCGGCGCCAGTTCGAGCGTCTCCGGATCGAGGATCGAGAACTCCTCCTCGAGGCCGACGGTGAAGTCCTCCGCGGCCGCGAAGCGCTCCTCCGCGCTGTCGAGATCATCGCTGTTCATCGTTCCGAGTCTTGTCGAAGGTGCTCGCCCGCGCGCCGCACCGGCGGCGGCGCCTAGGTCAGATAGAAGTACAGCGCGTAGAGGAGATCGACGGCGGGGCTCGATGTGTGCACGGTGACCTCGGGCGGCACGTCGAGCAGCGACTCCGAGTAGTTGAAGATGATCTTCACGCCCGCCTCGACGAGCTCGTCGGCGAGGCCCTGGGCGGCCCGGTTGGGGACGGCCAGCACGCCGACGACGATGTCCTCGTCCTCGACGACCTGGCGCAGCTCGTCGATACCCCGGATCTTCTGCGTACCGACCTCGGTGCCGACCTTCGCGGGGTCGTTGTCGAAGATCGCCACGACCCGGAAGCCGTGGTCGGCGAAGATTTCCGAGCCCGCGATCGCCCGGCCGAGATGGCCCGCTCCGATCAGCGCGATGTTGTGCTGTCCCGCGGTCCGCAGGATCTTGCGGATCTGCGAGACGAGCGCCTCGACGTTGTAGCCGACACCCCGCTTGCCGAACTTGCCGAAGCCCGAGAGGTCGCGCCGGATCTGCGTCGAGTTGACGTGGGTGTAGTCGGAGAGCTCCTGCGAGGAGATCGTCTCCTTCCCCATCTTCTTCGCCTGCGTGAGCACCTGCAGGTAGCGCGAGAGGCGCGCCGCGACACCGAGCGAGAGGCGCTCGCTCGATGCGGCCGCGCCGTCGCGCGGCGAGGAGACGGCCCCCGCCGTCGGTTCCCCGTAGCTCATCGTCGTGACTCTAGACGCTCGCGCACGACCGCCTCCTCGACGAAGTATTCACAGAGCGCCTCGCCGTCGAGGAGAACCACGGGAATCCGCTCGAAGTACGCGCGGTGGAGGCGATCGTCGGCAGTGATGTCGACGTCCGCGAGATCGAAGTCGAGCTCGCCCTGCATCGTGCGCAGCATCGCAAGGGCGTCCTCGCAGAGGTGGCACCCGGGAGCTGTGTAGACCGTGATCAGGGGCGTGTCGGCCATCGTGGCACCGTTCCGATTATCCGATCTCTCGCAGCGGGCCGGGGATATGCTCGGCTGCGGATGCGAGGCCGGGCGCTCGGCTCTCAGGGCACCGCTTCGCCCGTCGCGTAGGCGTCGAGGCCGAGGTAGTGCGGGTAGGGCAGCACGCGCCCGTAGCGCGCGGCGCTCGCGATCATCACGGCGTTGTCGGTGCACAGCCGCGGCTCGGGGACGTGCACCTCGGCGCCGAGCTCGCCGAGCCGCCGGCGCAACTCGCCGTTGGCCGCGACGCCGCCGCCGACCGCCAGGCGCCCGAGTCCGGTGCGCTCCAGCGCGCGCTCGGCCCGCACCACGAGGCTCTCGACGATCGCCGCCTGGTAGGAGGCGGCGAGGTCGGCGGCGCGCTCGGCTGCGCGCTCCGGCCCGAGCTCGCGCACGGTGTAGAGCAGCGCGGTCTTCAGCCCGGCGAAGGAGAAGTCGAGGCCCTGGGAGAACGGCTTTCGTGCCCCGCCGCGCGAGGCCTCGCCGGGCGAGCCCGGGAACGCGAACGCCGCCGGGTCGCCGTGAGCCGCGAGCTTCGAGAGCGCGGGGCCGCCGGGGAACCCGAGGCCGAGCATCCGCGCGCCCTTGTCGAACGCCTCACCGGCGGCGTCGTCGAGCGTGCGTCCCAGCACCTCGAAGCCGTCGTGCCCGGAGACGAGGGTGAGCAGCGTGTGCCCGCCGCTCGCGATCAGGCACACGAAGGGGGGCTCGAACGGCAGCGAGCCGTCCGCCAGGAAGTTGGCGGCCACGTGCCCCTGGATGTGGTCGACCGGCGCGAACGGCAGCTCTCGGCCCGCGGCGAGCGCCTTGCCGGTCGTGAGCCCGACGAGCAGCGCGCCGACCAGCCCCGGCCCCTGGGTGGCGGCCACGAGGTCGACATCGTCGATCGTCGTCCCGGCCTCGGCGAGCGCCTCCGCGACGATCGCGTTGACGAGCTCGAGGTGATGGCGCGAGGCGATCTCGGGCACCACGCCGCCGAAGCGCTCGTGCTCGGTCTGCGAGGAGATCACGTTCGAGCGCGCGCGCCCATCGCCGTCGAGGACCGCGGCGCAGGTGTCGTCGCAGCTCGTCTCCAGCGCGAGGATCGTCAATCGATCCCCACCCGCCCCGGGTTGGGCACGTCGTCGAGCGTGCCCGCGAGCGTGGCGGGCGTGCGCCACATCACGAGCGCGTCCTCGCCGTTGTCCTGGTAGTAGCGGCGGCGCATGCCGGCGGCGCGGAAGCCTTCGCGCTCGTAGAGGTGGATCGCGACGCCGTTCGAGCGCCGCACCTCGAGCGTGAAGCGCGCCCCCGCGTCGCCGACGCGGTCGTAGAGCTCGTGCAGCAGCGCGGTCGCGAGCCCCCGGCGCTGGTAGTCGAGGTCGACGGCGATGTTCATGATGTGCCAGACCGTCTCGTAGCGCGAGCAGATCAGATAGCCGACGAGGCGCTCGCCGTCGAAGGCCGCGAGGCAGACGCCCGACTGCTTGGAGAGCTCGAGCACGAACATCGCCAGCGACCACGGCGTCGGGAACACGCGCCGCTCGACCGCGATCACCTGCGGCAGGTCGGGGTAGGCGAGCGGCCTGATCTCGATCGGGGGCGGCTCGGTCGATGTCGGGACGGTGGAGCGCTGGCTCATCTCGCCGCCCGCAGGGTCAGCTCGGCGTCGGGGCGGCGCAGGTAGTCGGGCACGACGAGCTGGTAGTCCGCGGCCGGCCCGGCCGCGAGCCCCAGCTCGCACACCGCGCTCGCCCGCAGCAGGTGCTCGGGAGCCCCGTCGGGCGGGACCTCCAGCCCGGCCGCCTCGAGCTCGGTGCGGTAGCGGACGGCGCCGTCGCCGACGGCAGGCGCGGGTCCGGCGAGGAGCTCGGCAACGAGGGCGGGGGCCAGCACGGCGGCCGGCTCGAGCTGTGGGCCCTCAGGATCCGCGAAGGACGCCGCGAAGACCTCCTTGCGCCGCGCGTCGATGACCGCGAGCAGCGGCCCCGCGACCGGGGCCGTGCGCGCGAGCGCGGCGAGGCTCGGCACGGGCGCGAGCTCGACCGACAGGGACTGCGCGAGGCCGCGGGCGGTGGCGACGCCGACGCGAAGGCCCGTGAACGCGCCGGGCCCTACGCCCACCGCGATGCGGTCGAGGTCGCCTGCGCCGATGCCGGCGTCATCGAGCAGCTCGGCGACCATCCCCAACAGCCGCGTCGCGTGGCCGGGGTGCGCGCCCTCGGGCGGGTCGTCGCGCAGTTCGCGCGTGGCGCCGTCCTGCGCCCGCAGCGCGACCGCCGTCGCGCTGGTCGCGGTGTCGATTCCGAGCACGATCACCGCACGGGCTCCAGCTCCTGCACGTCGACCAGCCGGGCGTCGCCGCCGGCGTGCGACAGCGTCACGACGAGCCGGGGCGCGTCGAGCTCCGGCTCGCCGTCCGGCGGCCACTCGACGAACGCGATGCGCCCGGCCCCCACGTAGTCGGCGAGCAGGCCCGGCTCCTCCTCGCCGAGCCCGGCGAGGCGGAAGAGATCGAGGTGCGAGACGGTCACGCCCCGCCCCCGGTAGCGATGACCGATCGAGAACGTCGGGCTGGTGACGGGATCCTCGACGCCGAGCTCGCGCGCCGCGCCCCGCACGAGCGTCGTCTTGCCCGCGCCGAGGTCGCCGCGGACGAGCACCACATCGCCCTCGGAGAGCGTCGCGGCGAGCCGCGCGCCGAGCGCTTCGGTCTCGGCGGGACCGCTCGTCCGGAGGCTGCCCGTGGCCATGCCCCGACTCTAGAGCCTGCCTGTCGCGCCCGCCGGAGGCAATAAAAAGACCGGCCCGCGGGAGAATGGTGCGCGGGCCGGTCGTTACTCCTGGAGGGATGGAGACAGGACCTTCATCGGCAGCCGAGGCCGCTGACTTTAGGGCCTGGACACAGTTTTTCGACACTCACCGAAAACACCCTTCTTTGCAGGCCTTTTCGCGGTGGACACCGCTGGACGTGCGACCTAGAAGAGGCCCAGCTGATCGGCCTCGCTCGCACCCTCGGCGAGGGGAGCCTCGGCCGCGGCCGCAGCGGGTCGCTCAGGCTCGGGCACGGGCTGCTCGCCTGCGGGCTGGTCCGGAGGCCCGCTCGCGAGCAGCTCGGGCAGACGCGCGAAGTCCTCGCGCAGCGTCTCGAGCATGCGCGGGGTGTAGAGCGCGGCCGCGGGGTGGTAGATCGGGTAGAGCCGCACGGCGCGCCGCCCGAGCTCGATGATCTCCGGCTGGCCGTGCAGGCGTGTGATGCCCGTCGGGTCGCCCCGGAGCAGCTTCGTGGAGAAGTTGCCGAGGCTGCAGATCACCGACGGTTCGATCAGCTCGACCTGGCGGAGCAGGTACTCGCGGCAGTTCTCGATCTCGATCGGCTGCGGGTCGCGGTTGCCGGGGGGCCGGCACTTGAGAACGTTGCAGACGAACGCTTCCTCCCTGACAAGCCCGATCTCCTCCAGCAGCTGGCTGAGCAGCTTCCCCGCCCGCCCCACGAACGGCAGTCCCTGCTCGTCCTCGCTCGCTCCCGGGGCCTCCCCCACGAACATCAGCTCGGCGTCGGCGTTCCCGGCGCCGAACACGACGTTCTTGCGGGTCGAGGCGAGCTCCGGGCAGCGGGTGCAGCTGCGGGCCTGCGCGAGAAGGAGCTTGAGCGCCTCGCGGCGCTCGCCGGCCAGCCTCGGGTCCCCGGTCGAGCTCATCGCCGCATGCTAGTTGGAGCCGTCCGAGACGGCACAATCGCGCCGCCCTGGCGCGTCCGGCGCCGGTCGGAGATGATCTGCCTGTGGCGACCACCGGTCAGACGCTCCTGAACGCGCCCTTCGCCGGCGTGGTCGTGGCGCTCCAGGCAGGGCCCGGCCAGCGCGTGTCGGCCGGCTCGCCGCTGGTCGTGCTCGAGGCGATGAAGATGGAGCACGAGGTGCTCGCCGACACCGACGGCGTGATCGAGGAGCTCGCGGTGACGGTCGGCGAGGCCGTGCAGGAGGGGCAGCTGCTGTTGACGCTCGCACCCGGGGAGGCGCAGGCGTCGCCCGACGCTGCGGACGCGCCGGCCCCCGAGCGCCGGGCCGGGGAGCGGGCCGACCTGCGGGCGGTGCGAGAGCGCCACGAGGTCGGGCTCGACGCCGCGCGCCCCGACGCCGTGGCACGCCGGCACGAGCACGGCCGGCGCACCGCGCGCGAGAACCTCGAGGACCTCGTGGACGAGGGCAGCTTCGTCGAGTACGGCCCGCTCCTGTTCGCCGCGCAGGAGCAGCGCCGCAGCCGCGAGGAGCTGATCGCGCGCACGCCCGCCGACGGCCTGGTGGCCGGGGTGGGCGCCGTCGAGGGCCAGCCGTGCGTGGCGATGTCCTACGACTACACGGTCCTTGCCGGCACGCAGGGCATGCGCAACCACGCCAAGAAGGACCGCCTGTTCGAGGTCGCCGAGCGGCGCCGGCTGCCGATCGTGCTGTTCGCGGAGGGCGGCGGCGGGCGCCCCGGCGATGTCGACATGCCGATCGTCGCCGGGCTCGATTGCCGGGCCTTCGCTCTCTTCGCCGGGCTGAGCGGGCTCGTGCCGCTCGTCGGGATCGCCTCGGGCTACTGCTTCGCGGGCAACGCGGCGCTGCTCGGCTGCTGCGACGTCGTGATCGCCACCGAGGACGCGAGCATCGGCATGGGAGGGCCGGCGATGATCGAGGGCGGCGGGCTGGGGGTCTTCCACCCCGCCGAGGTCGGGCCGATCGACGTCCAGCATGCCAACGGCGTGGTGGATCTGCGTGCCAAGGACGACGCCGAGGCCGTGCTCCTCGCGAAGCGCTACCTCTCCTACTTCACGGGGCGGCAAGAGCCCCCGCGCGCGGCGCCCGGCCAGGAGCTGCTGCGGGAGCTGATCCCCGAGCAGCGAAAGCGCGTCTACGAGGTACGGCGCGTGATCCACGCGCTCTTCGACGAGGGCTCCGTCCTGGAGCTGCGCGACGGCTTCGGCGCCGGCATGGTCACGGCCCTCGCACGGGTGGAGGGACGCCCACTCGGCGTGATCGCCAACGACCCGATGCACCTCGGTGGGGCCATCGACGCCGACGGCGCCGACAAGGCGGCGCGGTTCCTGCAGCTGTGCGACGCCTTCGAGCTGCCGGTGCTGTCCCTCTGCGACACGCCCGGCTTCATGGTCGGCCCCGAGGCGGAGCGCACCGCGACGGTCCGCCACTTCTCGCGCATGTTCCTGACGGGCGCGAGCGTCTCGGTCCCGATCGGGACGATCGTGTTGCGCAAGGGATACGGTCTTGGCGCCCAGGCGATGGCCGGCGGCGGCTTCAAGGCGCCGCTGTTCACCGTCGCGTGGCCGACGGCCGAGTTCGGCGCGATGGGCCTCGAGGGCGCGGTGCGGCTCGGCATGCGACGCGAGCTGGAGGCGATCGAGGACGAGCAGGAGCGAGAGCGCGTCTTCGAGGCGACCGTCGCGGCGGCCTACGAGCGCGGCCGCGGGGTGAACATGGCCGCCTACGGCGAGATCGACGACGTGATCGACCCGGCCGATTCCCGCCGCTGGATTCAGACGCTGTTCGATCCCCCCGCCGGCGACTGGCGCTCGCGCGCCGGCAAGAAGCGACCGAACGTGGACGCGTGGTGAGCGCGCTCAGGCCGATCGCGGGCGCGAGGACCTGACCCGGGCCCGAGGATCGCGCCGAGCGCGACGCCGACGACCCCGGTGGTCGCCCCCGCGCGGACGAACACCGGCTCGATCGGGGTCCGGCTCAGGCGCCCGGCGGCGGCTCGTCGCGCCCGTGCGAGCGTTCGATCTCGGTGCCCTTTCGCTGCAGCCAGCGGCCGAGGCCGATGGAGACGGCGGCGACGATCACGACCGAGACGACGAGGATGAGGATGACCATGGTTCTCCGGCCATGATCACAGATCCGGCAGCTGACGCGAACCGCTCCTCACGATCGGGCGGCGTCGCGCCGGAGCCAGCGCGAAGACCTGCGATGTGTGACGAGGATCACACGCGCAGGGGCAGGACGCACTTGCGTCACGGGAGGCCGTCTGTATCATCGGGTCCAGGCCGTCACCGGCAATCCCCGGGATGGACCTGAGAGCACTCCCTGACTTCACTTCGCGCCGGTATCCGCTTGGAACTGGACCGAGACCATGCCCCTTCAGCCAACGATCCCCGCCCGCCGATGAAGGTGGTGCGCACCGTCGCCGAGCTGCGCGAGGAGCTCGCGCCCGCCCGCCGCAGCGGCCTGCGGAGCGGGCTCGTGCCGACGATGGGGGCGCTGCACGACGGACATCTTTCTCTGATCGAGCGCGCCCGCGCCGACTGCGAGGTCGTGGTCGTGTCCCTGTTCGTGAACCCGGCGCAGTTCAACGAGCGCAGCGATCTCGACCGCTATCCCCGCGACGAGGAGCGCGACCGCGAGCTTGCCGCGGCGGCCGGCGCCGACGTCCTGTTCGCGCCGTCGGCCGAGGAGGTCTACCCGGAGGGCTTCGCGACCGCCGTCGAGGTCCTCGGCGTGACCGAGCGTCTCGAGGGCCAGGCCCGCGGCGCGGCGCATTTCCGCGGCGTGACGACGGTCGTCACCAAGCTCCTGTGCATGGTGCTCCCGGACGTCGCCTACTTCGGGCAGAAGGACGCCCAGCAGGTGGTCGTCATCCGCCGCCTTGTCGCCGACCTGAACCTGCCCGTCGCGGTCGCGGCCCTGCCGACGGTTCGCGAGCCGGACGGCCTTGCGATGTCGAGCCGCAACGCGCTGCTCTCGCCCGCCGAGCGCAGCCGCGCGCTGTCGCTGTCGGCCGGGCTGCGCGAGGCCGAGCGGCTACTCGCCGAAGGCGAGACCGAGAGCTCCGTCCTGCTCGCGGCGGTCCAGGCAGAGCTCGAGCAGGCAGGCATCGAGCCCGAGTACGTCGCACTCGTGGACGGCGGGACGCTCGAGCCGCTTGCGCGCGTGGAAGGCACCGCGCTGCTCGCTCTCGCCGCTCGCATCGGCGCGGTGCGGCTGATCGACAACGTCGTTCTGAGCAGGACCCGATCGACCCCGACAGGAAAGGCGAGCCAGACGTGCAGCGCGTGATGCTGAAGTCGAAGATCCACCGTGCGACGGTGACCGACAGCGACCTGCACTACGTCGGCTCGATCACGATCGATCCCGACCTGCTGGAGGCCGCCGACATCCTCGAGCACGAGCAGGTGCACGTCGTCGACGTCGACAACGGCGCCCGCTTCGAGACCTACACGATCCCCGGCCGGCGCGGCTCGGGGGAGATCTGTGTCAACGGCGCCGCGGCCCGCCTGGTGCACCACGGCGACACGATCATCGTCATCTCCTACGCGTCCTACGACGAGGCCGACCTCGAGCGCTACGAGCCGAAGGTCGTCCACGTGGAGGCGAAGACCAACCGCATCATCACCATCGACGACGAGGTGGCGACGCTGCTCACCTAGCGCGTCAACCGCTGTCAGAGAGGAACCCAGCCATGTCCAGTCACCCAGGCGTCCACACCACAGGCGATCACGTTCCGCCCGCTGAACGGCTGCCGATGACGCTGCCGCTGCTGCACGAGAAGAAGCGCCTCGGCGACCCGATCGTGATGGTCACCGCCTACGACTACCCGAGCGCGCGCGCCGCCGAGTCCGCGGGCGTGGACCTCGTCCTCGTGGGCGACTCCGCGGCCACGACCGTGCTCGGCTTCAGCGCCACGACGCCGGTCGAGCTGACCGACATGCTGGTCCTCGCGCGCGCCGTGCGCCGTGGCCTGCGCACGCCGTTGCTGATCGGGGACCTGCCCTTCGGCTCCTACGAGGTCTCCGACGAGCAGGCCGTCACGACGGCGATGAGGATGGTCAAGGAGGCGGGCTGCGGCTGCGTGAAGCTCGAGGGCGGCGGCGCCACCTCCGTCAGCCGCGCGCGGGCGATCGTCGGCGCCGGAATCCCGGTCATGGGCCACGTCGGGCTGACGCCGCAGACCTCGACCGCGCTCGGCGGCTGGAAGGCCCAGGGCCGCACCGCCCGCGCCGCGGCCCGGATCGGGCACGAGGCGCTCGCCCTGCAGGACGCGGGCTGCTTCGCGATCGTGTTCGAGGCGATTCCCAGCGCCGTCACCGAGGAGCTGATGCCCTTGATCGACGTGCCCGTGATCGGGATCGGCGCCGGCCCGGCGACAGACGGCCAGGTGCTCGTGTTCCACGACCTCCTCGGGATCCGTGACGGCCTCGGCCCGCGCTTCGTCAAGCGCTACGCGAACCTGCAGCAGGAGATGAACGACGGGGTCGCGGCCTACGCCGAGGACGTGCGCACGCGCCGCTACCCCGGCCCCGAGCACACGTACAAGATCGACGCGGACGAGCTCTCGGAGCTGCGCGCCGAGCTCAGCCAATCACGCTGAAGGAGATCCTCAGCACGTTCGAGGCCAGGCCGGCCTTGCTGCGCGCCTGGGCACGCAGCCTGTAGCTGCCGGGAGCGAGCGCGCGGCCGCGAACGCGGCCGCTGAAGCGGGCGCTGGCGACGCCGCGCTCCTCGGCGCGGGTGGAGCTGCCGACGGCCACGAGCCGTGTGCAGCCAGCCGCCCGTTCTGATGTTTGGGACGCCTCCCAACGGGTACCCCGTCGAGCGGCGCGAACAGCCGGGGACCGCTCGGTCAAGTATGCGGACACCTCAGCCTCGCCGCGTCACACCAACGCGACGAAAGGGAAACCGAGAATGAGAACCCGCCGTAGAGCTGCACCGCTGCTCGTGCTGTGCCTGGCGTGCGTGCTGGCCCTGGCCGGCGCTTCGAGCGCGTCCGCCTGGGCGCCCGAGGGCAGCGCTTCGATCCATCCGGGCGTGATGACCTTCACCGGCGGTCCTTCGTTCCTCGAAGAAGCCGGGCAGTGCACGGCCAACTTCGTCTACACCGACTCCGCCGGCAACGTCTACCTGGGGCAGGCCGCGCACTGCTCCTCGACGGGCGAAGACACCGAAACCGACGGCTGTTCCACGAAGTCGCTGCCGCTCGGCACGCCGATCTACGCCGGGGACCTCGTGAACGGCGGCCTGCAGAAAGGGACCAAGATCGGGACCCTCGCCTACAACTCCTGGCTCTCGATGCAGAAAGAAGGCGAGAAGGACGCCGCGACCTGCGCCTACAACGACCTGGCGCTGATCAAGATCGCCTCCAACCAGGTGGCGAACGTCAACCCGACGATCCCCTTCTGGGGCGGCCCGAACGGGCTGGCGTCGAGCGTCGCTCAAACCGGCAGCCAGGTCTTCACCTACGGCAACTCGATCCTGCGCCTCGGTATCAGCGTGCTCAGCCCCAAGACCGGGCTGAGCCTCGGCGAAAGCGAAGAATCCGACGGCTGGAGCCAGCAGGTCTACACGGTGTCGCCCGGCATCCCGGGTGACTCCGGCAGCGCCTACATGGACTCGGGCGGTGACGCTCTCGGCGTGCTCTCCACGGTCGAGTTCGCGCCCACGCCGGGCAGCAACGGCGTCGGCGATCTCGCCAAGGAGCTCGAATACGCCAACAAGGTCACCGGTGCCGGCTACGCGGTCGCCACGGGTACGACCCCCTTCAACGCCGTGCCCGTGCCCCCGGCCGAATAGCCGAAGCCGGGACAGCAGCGCCAGCACGGGGCCCGGGGCGAAAGCTTCGGGCCCCGGCCTTTCTGCGGGCGCCTCAGCCGGCCGTGCCGAACGGCTGTCCGAAGCGCTCCGCGAAGGCGAACTCGGCCACCGGCCGGCGCGAGAGCTGCTTCGGCCAGGGGTCGGCGCGGTGGCCGACGCCGATGTGGGCGGCCAGAGCGATCCCGTCGGGGATCCCCAGCAGCTCGCGGACCTCGCCCTCGGCGGGGACCAGCAGCGTCGTCATCGATGCGCCCAGGCCCTCGTTGCGGAGCGCGAGCAGGAGGTTCTGGGCGAAGGGGTAGATCGAGGCGCCGCCGACGATGCTCGTCCGCGGCAGCGCCTGGTCGGTGACCGCGAGGTCGGAGAGCTGCACGCCGAGGACGAGGTGCACAGGCACCTCGTCGAGGTGCTCGGCGTACTCGTTTGCACCCCGCACCCCCCGTGTGCGCCGCGGCTCGAAGGCGTCCGACTCGGCGAGGATCTTCGCCCCGCCGGTCAGCTCGAGATACGCCCGCCAGTGCGGCAGGTAGAGGTCGCGCAGCGCGCGGCGCGTCTCGGCGTCCGTGACGACGACCACGCGCCAGCCCTGACGGTTGCCGCCGCTCGGCGCGAAGCGCGCGGCGTCGAGCGCGCGGCCGACGGCGGCCGGGTCGACCGGCTCGCTCGTGAACCGGCGGCTGGTCGGCGCGCAGCGCATGGCCTCGTAGAGCTCCACGCCGCTCAAGCTACCGGCTCGCCCTGAGCCGCGGGGCCCGGGCCGCGTCCGTACTCGATCGCCCGCAGCACGCGGGCCGGCGCGCCCGCGGCGATCGAGAAGGGCGGGATGTCGCGAGTCACGACGCTGTTGGAGCCGATCACGCAGCGCTCGCCGACCGTCACCCCGCTCGTCACCGCCACGCCTGCGCCGAGCCAGCAGTTGTCGCCGAGGCGGGTCGGCCCCTTGCTCTCGAAGCCCTGCCAGGTCACCGGCAGCTCGGGGTCGTCGAAGCGGTGGCTCGCGTCGGAGACGAAGCAGCCGTTGGCCAGCATGCAGTGGGCGCCGATCTCGACCAGCTGCTCCGCCGCGACCATCACGTTGCGGTTCAGGAAGCTGCCCTCGCCGATGCGCACGCGCGCCTCGCCGGGCGCGGTGATCCACACTCCCGGCTCGAACAGGACCCCCTCCCCCACCTCCAGGCGGCCCTCGCGCAGCGCCTCGAGCACGTTGCCCTCCAGGGGCCAGCGGGCGAACGCGCCGCGCCGCATCAGCTGCCAGTGGATCGCCGCGCGGTTCCAGGGCAGCGAGTTGCGCTCGTACCAGCGCCACTTCTGCGCCCACAGCCGGGCCCTGGGGCCGAGATCGTCCATCCGGGCAGCTTCGCACGGCATCCGGCCGCCGCGGCGCTCGCCATGATTGAGGCCGCCGCGATGATGCCCAAGAACCGAGTCGAGGCGTTCTCCGACGGCGTGATCGCCGTGGCGATCACCCTGCTCGCGCTGAACCTGCCGATCCCGGCGGCGATCGGGGGCCGCGATCTTGCGCACACGCTCGGGCACGAATGGCCAGCCTTCGCCGCCTTCGCCGTCTCGTTCCTGACGATCGGGATCGTCTGGATCAACCACCATGCGATGCTGCGGCGCCTCCAGCGGGTCGACCACGCGGTGCTGATGCTGAACCTGGTGCTGCTGATGAGCATCTGCCTGGTGCCGTTCTCGACCGCGCTGCTCGCCGAGTACCTGACCGCCTCGCACGGCCAGCACCTGGCGGCGGCGATCTACGGCGGCTCGCTGCTGCTGATGTCGTGCGGGTTCTTCGCGATCCAGTGGCACGTGCTCGCGCGGCGCCCCTCGCTCCTGCACACGAACATCACCGCCGAGGTGCGCGAGCAGGTGCTCAAACGCAACCGGTTCGGGCTGCTGCCGTACGCAGTCGCGACCGCCGCGGCCGCTCTCTCGGGCTATCTGACCTACGCGATCTCCGTCGCCATCGCCGTTTACTACGCGGTCCCGCGGACCACCTCCGACGTGGCCGAAGCGGACTAGATGATTGACTCAATCATCTAGGCAGCCGCCGCCAGCTTGGTGCGGCGCTTGCGCGGCCCGCGCTCGCGCGCCGAGGGCACCGGAAGCAGCTCCGCGAGGAACCGCCCGGTGTGCGAACCCGGCTCCGCGGCGACCTCCTCCGGGGTGCCGGAGGCGACGACGAGCCCTCCCTCCTCGCCGCCCTCCGGGCCCATGTCGATGAGCCTGTCGGCGCTCTTGATCACGTCGAGGTTGTGCTCGATCACGACGACGCTGTTACCGGCGGCGACCAGCCGCTGCAGCACCTCCAGCAGGCGCTGGACGTCGGCGAAGTGCAGACCCGTCGTCGGCTCGTCGAGGATGTAGAGCGTCCGCCCCGTCGCGACCTTCGAGAGCTCGGTCGCGAGCTTCACGCGCTGGGCCTCGCCGCCCGAGAGCGTCGTCGCGGGCTGGCCGAGCCGCACGTAGCCGAGCCCCACCGCTTCGAGCGTCTCCAGCCGGCGGCGGATCTTCGGGATGTGCTCGAAGAACTTCAGCGCCTCCTCGACCGGCATGTCGAGCACGTCGGCGATGCTCTTGCCCTTGAAGCGGATCTCGAGCGTCTCGCGGTTGTAGCGCTTGCCGTGGCACTGTTCGCACGGGACGTAGACGTCGGGCAGGAAGTGCATCTCGATCTTGATCTGCCCGTCGCCGCGGCAGACCTCGCAGCGCCCGCCCTTGACGTTGAAGCTGAACCGGCCCGGCTTGTAGCCGCGGGCGCGCGCCTCCTGCGTCTTCGAGAACAGGTCGCGGATCACGTCGAACAGGCCGGTGTAGGTGGCCGGGTTCGAGCGCGGCGTGCGCCCGATCGGCGACTGGTCGACCTGGATGATCTTGTCGAGCTGGTCCAGGCCGTGGATCGCCCGGTGCGAGCCGGGCCGCTTGCGCGCGCGGTGCAGGCGGTTGGCCACGGCCTTGAACAGCACGTCGTTGACGAGCGTCGACTTCCCCGAGCCGGAGACCCCGGTCACGCACGTCAGCACGCCGAGCGGGACGTGCACGTCGATGTCGCGCAGGTTGTGCTGGGTCGCGCCGGCGATCTCGACGTAGCCGCTGGGGGTGCGCCGCTTCGCCGGCACCTCGATGTGCCGCGCCCCGGAGAGGAACTGGCCGGTCAGCGAGCCCTTCACGCGCTGCACCTCGCTCGCGGTGCCCTGCGCCACGATCCGCCCGCCGTGCTCGCCCGCGCCCGGGCCGAGGTCGACGAGATGGTCGGCTGCGCGCATCGTCTGCTCGTCGTGCTCGACCACGATCACCGTGTTGCCGAGGTCGCGCAGCCGCTCGAGCGTCGTGATCAGCTTCGAGTTGTCGCGCTGGTGCAGGCCGATCGAGGGCTCGTCGAGGATGTAGAGCACCCCGACGAGCGAGCTGCCGATCTGCGTCGCGAGCCGGATCCGCTGCGCCTCGCCGCCGGAGAGCGTGGCGGCGGCACGGCTCATGGAGAGGTAGCCGATGCCGACGTTCTCGAGGAACTGCAGGCGTTCTGAGATCTCGCGCAGGATCAGCCGCGCCACGTGACGGTCGGTGTCGGACAGCTCGACCTGCTCGAGCCACTCCAGCGCGCGCCGCGCCGAGAGCGCGGTGAAGTCCTCGATGCGCGTGCCGGCGACGAGCACCGCGCGGGACTCGGGACGCAGCCGCGCGCCGTCGCACACCGGGCACGCCCGCAGCGACATGAACTCCTCGATCTTCTCGCGGCTCCACTCGGAGTCCGTCTCGCGGTAGCGCCGCTCGAGGTTGCCGACGAGACCCTCGAAGCGCGTCGCATACGAGCGCCGCCGGCCGTAGCGGTTGCGGTAGGTGATCTGGATCGCGTCTCCGCCCGTGCCGTGGAGGAACACGTCGCGGGCCTCGGGGTCGAGCTCCTCCCAGGGGCTGTCGAGATCGATGTCGTATTCCTCGGCGAGCGCCTCGGTCAGCTGCTCGTAGTAGTTGGAGGCGCTGCCGGCCCAGGGCGCGAGCGCGCCCTCGTTGATCGAGAGCGAGGGGTCGGGGACCACCAGCTCCGGGTCGATCTCCATCTGCGAGCCGAGCCCGGTGCAGCGGTCGCACGCCCCGTGGGGCGAGTTGAAGGAGAAGATGCGAGGCTCGAGCTCGACCAGCGAGGGCCCGTGCTCGGGGCAGGCGAAGCGCTCGGAGAACGTGAAGATCGTGCCCTCCGCGGGCTCCATCCCCGGCGTGATCGTCCTCGCCGCGGCTCGCGCTCCCTTCGCCCCAGTTGCATGGCGCTGGTCGGCTGGGCCGCCACCGCCACGTGGTGCCTCGGCCGTGGCACCATCGGCGGAGGCCGGACGGCCGGAGCCCCTCCCCACTATCTCGATCTCGACGAGACCGTCCGCCAGCCCGACCGCGGTCTCGATCGAGTCGGCCAGGCGCTTGCGCACGTCGTGACGCATCACGAGGCGGTCGACGACGACCGCGATGTCGTGCTTGTAGCGCTTGTCGAGCACGATCGACTCCTCGAGCATGCGGATGCGCTCGTCGATCTTCACGCGCGCGAAGCCATCCGCGCGCAGCCCGTCGAGCAGCTTCCCGTACTCGCCCTTGCGGCCACGCACGACCGGCGCGAGCACCATGAAGCGGGTGCTCTCCGCGAGCTCCATCACCTGGTCGATGATCTGCTCGGCCGACTGGCCGACGATCGGCCGCCCGCAGATCGGGCAGTGCGGCTTGCCGACGCGCGCCCACAGCAGGCGCAGGTAGTCGTAGATCTCGGTCACCGTCCCGACCGTCGAGCGGGGATTGCGCGAGGTCGTCTTCTGGTCGATCGAGATCGCCGGCGAGAGCCCCTCGATCGAGTCGACGTCCGGCTTGTCCATCTGCCCCAGGAACTGGCGCGCGTACGCCGACAGCGACTCGACATAGCGTCGCTGCCCCTCCGCGTAGATCGTGTCGAACGCGAGGCTCGACTTGCCCGACCCGGACAGCCCCGTGATCACCACCAGCGCATCGCGAGGCAGCTCCAGCGAGATGTCCTTCAGGTTGTGCTCGCGCGCGCCCGATACGACGATCTTGTTGCCCGATGCCATCGAGGGGCCATTCTATGACGGCGAACAGACGTTCGGGTGGCTGTCGCGGGAGTCAGGCGGAGTCAGGCAGAACCGGAGACGCTCCCTTCCTGCAACTCGAGCCTCATGTCACAACGGTCGCGCACCGCGCGGCCTACTCGACGCCAGCGGCACGCAGGGCTTCGCCGGGGTCGTTGAACCACTGGAACCGGACGGCCCTGCCCTCGCGGATCGTCCAGATGTAGCCCTGGCGCATCGTCACCTGAACGCCACTCTCGGACGTCCCCCTGGCCGTGCCGATCACGACCACGTCCTCGCCGCCGTCGACGAAGCGCTCGGGGTCCCATCGGAAGTCCGGGTACACCTCGCGGATCCTCCCCAGCGCGCTGCGACCGACGCGCGTGCCGGACTCGACCGCATACGGAGGGTTCACGTACTCGAGCTCGTCGGCGATCAGCTCGGCGGTTGACTCGCCCGCCGCCCAGCGGCGGTGGATCTCCCGCACGACCTCGACGCTGTCCTCCGACACCCCGGCCACCGTAACGGCTCTGCGCGCCGCGTCGCCGAGCGTGCGGCTTGACACGTCGGCTCCTCAGCCTTCGATCGCCGCGTATACCTCGTCGATCAGCTTCAGCCGATCGGGCAGTTCGAAGTTCTCCGCCAGGTAGCGCTCGGTGTCGCTGCGCGACTCGCCGTTGAGCGCCATGTTCAGAGCGATCAGCCTCGCGCCGTCGACGTCCGCAGCTGCCGCCACGCCGCCGCCGTGCGCTTCGGCGGGCGCTGCGCTGATCGCCTCGCCGCCGGGCACCGCCATCGCCGAGTCGAGCGCCGCCTCGAACGCGCCCAGCTGCTCCGCCTGCGGCGGCTCGGGCGCCGGGGCCTGCTGCACCGGCTCGGGCTGAGGGACCGGCGCGGGCTCCTCGGCGGCGGGGGCCTCCGCTTCGAGGGCCGCTTCCTGCTCGCCCTCTGCGCGGCCCGATGCCGCCCCATACAGCTCGGCCATGCCGCCCTCGACGGCGGTCAGATCCGCTGCGAGGCGCCCGGCGCCCGCGCGCAGGCTGCCGATCAGGGCGTTGACCTCGGCGTCCATCGAGCCGACGCGCTCGAGCAGCGTCGCGGTGACCTGAGCCACGGCGGTGACCTGCAGGCGCGCCTTCTCGATCGCCGCTTCGCGGGTCGCCTCCGCGTCTTTGCCGGCCTCGTCACGCATCTGGCGCGCGTTCTCGTGGGCGGTCCGCTCGATCTCCGCCGCCGCAGACTCGGCGGCCTCGATGATGCTCTGCACCTGCGTGCCGGCCGTCGAGGCCATCGAGAGATCCGGGCCGCCTGTGGCCGCGGCGCGCTGCAGGTCCTCGAACTCGGCGCCGAGGGCTCTCAGGTGGGCGTCCACGGCCGCTGCGTCGTAGCCGCGGCGGCCGATCGGGAAGTCGCGGCGTTCGATTGCCTGGCGGTCGAGGGCCACGGCCCGATCCTACGCCATGTCCCCGGCGGAAGACTCAGACGCCGTCTCCGCCGGGCGCGGCGCCTCTTGGGCGCGGATCTCCTGCAGGTCGCGGCGCAGCTCGCGCAGCTCGTCGCGCAGCTGCGCGGCGTACTCGAAGCGCAGGTCATCGGCCGCCGCGAGCATCTCCTCCTCGAGCTCGACGACCATCTTCTCGAGCTCGTGCTGCGGCAGCTCGTCGGCTTTCCCCCGCTTCGCGGTGCGGCGTTTGCGGCCGCGCGGCACCTTGGACTCGGCCTGCAGGAACTCGGCGATGTCGGAGATGCCCTTGACGATCGTGGCGGCGGTGATCCCGTGCTCCTCGTTGTAGGCCAGCTGGATCTCGCGGCGGCGGCTGGTCTCGTCGATCGCCGCCCGCATCGCCTTCGTCTCTTTGTCGGCGTACATCAGCACGGTGCCCTCGACGTTGCGCGCCGCCCGCCCGATCGTCTGGATCAGCGAGGTCTCGCCGCGCAGGAAACCCTCCTTGTCGGCGTCGAGGATCGCCACCAGCGAGACCTCGGGCAGGTCGAGGCCCTCCCGGAGCAGGTTCACACCGACCAGCACGTCGTACTCGCCCAGGCGCAGGTCCCTGATGATCTGGATCCGTTCGAGCGTGTCGATCTCGGAGTGCAGGTAGCGGGTCTTGAAGCCCATCTCGAGCAGGTACTGCGAGAGGTCCTCGCTCATCTTCTTGGTCAGCGTCGTCACGAGCACACGCTCGTCCTTCGCGACCCGCGCGCGAACCTCGTTCATGAGGTCGTCGATCTGGTTCTTGGTCTCGCGCACCTCGACGGACGGGTCGACGATGCCCGTCGGGCGCACGATCTGCTCGACGACGCGCGTCGAGCGAGCACGCTCGTACTCGCCCGGGGTCGCCGAGACGAACATCAGCTGCGGGGTGATCGAGAGGTACTCCTCGAAGGTCTGCGGGCGGTTGTCCATCGCGCTGGGCAGGCGGAAGCCGTAGTCGACGAGCGTCTGCTTGCGCGAGCGGTCGCCCTCGTACATGCCGCCGATCTGCGGCACGGTCTGGTGGGACTCGTCGATGAAGCAGACGAAGTCCTTGGGGAAGTAGTCGATCAGGCAGTACGGCCGCGAGCCGGGGGCGCGGCCGTCGAGGATCCGCGAGTAGTTCTCGATCCCCGAGCAGAAGCCGACCTCCCGGAGCATCTCCATGTCGTACTGCGTGCGCTGGCGCAGGCGGTGGGACTCGAGCTGCTTGCCTTCGGACTCGAGCTCGCCGCAGCGCTCGTTCAGTTCGGCGCCGATCGCCTCCACGGCGGACTCGATCGTCCCCTCCTTGACGTTGTAGTGCGTCGCGGGCCAGATCGCGACGTGCTCGAGGTCGTCCGCGAGCAGCTCGCCGGTGAGCGGGTCGAAGTGCTGCAGCCGTTCGACTTCGTCGCCGAACATCGTCGCCCGGAAGGCTGTCTCGGCGTAGGCCGGGAAGACCTCGAGCGTCTCGCCCCTGACCCGGAACGTGCCGCGCGAGAGCACGCTGTCGTTGCGGTTGTACTGGATCGAGACGAGCTTGCGCAGCAGCGCGTCGCGGTCGATCTCCTCGCCGCGCTTGAGGATCTGCATGTTCATCTCGTACGTCTGCGGCGAGCCCAGGCCGTAGATGCACGACACCGACGCGACCACGATCACGTCGCGGCGTGCGAACACGGCCGCCGTCGCCGCGTGGCGGAGGCGGTCCACCTCCTGGTTGATCGCGGAGTCCTTCTCGATGTAGAGGTCGCGGCTGGGGACGTACGCCTCGGGCTGGTAGTAGTCGTAGTAGGAGACGAAGTACTCGACCGCGTTGTCCGGGAAGAAGGTCCGGAACTCGTTGCAGAGCTGCGCGGCGAGCGTCTTGTTGTGGGCGATCACGAGCGTCGGGCGCTGGACCGCCTCGATCACCCCCGCCATCGTCATCGTCTTGCCCGTGCCGGTGGCGCCGAGCAGCGTCTGGAAGCGCTCGCCGGAGACGATCCCCTCGGCCATCGACTCGATCGCGCGAGGCTGGTCGGCCGTCGGCGTGAAGACGTTGTCGAGCTTGAAGGGCGGCACCGGACTACGGTAGCGACGGTTGCGGCCAGGGGCCGTCCGCGATCGCTCAGCCGGTCGCCACGGGCAGCGGCAGGCCCGGACTGAGCGCCCGCGCGCTAGGAGATCCCCAGCTCCCGGGGATACGTCTGGCGGTATTCCTGCTGCGCCGCCATCACCCGCTGCACGTATTCCCGCGTCTCCGGGAACGGGATCGCGCCGATCGTCAGCGATTCGCCGGCTTCGCGCGCGTGCGAGACCCAGCGGTCGACGTTCGTGAGCCCGCCGTTGTACGCGGCGATCGCGAGCATCTCGTCGCCGTGGTAATGGTCGAGCAGGTAGCGCAGGTAGTAGCTGCCGTAGGCGACGTTCACCGCCGGTGTGGCGAGGTCGGCGGCGGTGAAGCGCTTGCCGCCCGACAGTTTCGCCAGGTAGTAGGCCGTTTCCGGCAGGATCTGCATCAGTCCCTGCGCGCCGGCGGCCGACGGGCGCGGTTCGAATTTGCTCTCCGCGTAGATCACGCCCGCGATCAGCGCCGGGTCGAGGTGCTTCGCCGCCGCCTGTTCGCGGATGATCGAGGCGTCGGTCAGCGGCAGCCCGTTGCGGTGCACGCCGCCGCTCAGCAGCGGGTAGAGGATCACCGCCAGCACCAGGGCCGCAGCCAGCCCCAGCATCCAGCCCGTTCCGCGGCGCTGACGGCTCACGTGCGCGCGGGTGGCGACGTGGCTCATGCCACTAGATTGCCAAGCACGTCCGACAGTTGCGCTCGCAGCTCGTCGATCGTGCCGTCGTTGCGGACGACGTATGTCGCTTTCGCCGCCTTCTCCTCCTGGCTGAGCTGGCGCGCGTCGCGCTCGACGACGTGCTCGTGGCCGCGCGCCGCGGCGCGCTCGGAGCGCACATCCTCGGCAGCCAGGACGGCGATCGTCGCGTCGTATGCGCGCTCGAGGCCCGCCTCGAACAGCAGCGGCACCTCGACCACGGCGGCCGGGGGCGCCGGCTCGCGCGTGCGCGCGCGCTCCAGCCACGCCGCCACCCGCGCCCCCACGAGCGGCCAGATCTGCTGCTCGAGCCAGTGCCGCTCCTGGCCGTCGGCGAACACGTGCCGCGCCACGGCCGCACGGTCGACGGTTCCGTCCGGAGCCACCTCCGGCCCCCAGCGCGCGACCACCGCGTCGCGCAGCTCCGGCGACTCGTAGAGCTCGTGGACGATCTCGTCGCTGGAGATCGTCTCCGCGCCGAGCTCGCCGAGCACCTGCAGCGCGGTCGACTTGCCGGCCCCCAGCCCGCCGGTCAACCCGACGAACGGGACCTGCTCGGCCATCCTGCGCCGGGGCTCAGCCCTGTTCGCCGTCGGCCTCGGCGGCCTCGGCGTCGTGCTCGGCCACCGCCGCGTCGGGCAGCGGCGCCGCATCGCCCGCGACATCTGCGGCCGTGGGCTCGTCGGCGGCGTGCACCTCGGCCGCTGGGGCCTCCTCGGCAGGTGCCGGGGCCTCCTCGACGGGCGCGGGAGCCTCCTCGGCCGGAGCAGCGATCTCCTCGACGGGCGCGGCAGCCTCGGCCTCGACCGAAGCGGCAGCCTCGGCGTCGACCTGTGCGGCAGCCTCGGCCTCGACGGGCGCGGCAGCCTCGGCGTCGACCGGGGCGGCAGCCTCGGCGTCGACCGGGCGCGGCAGCCTCGGCGTCGACCGGGGCGGCAGCCTCGGCCTCGACCGGGGCGGCAGCCTCGGCGTCGACCGGGGCGGCAGCCTCGGCGTCGACGGGCGCGGCAGCCTCGGCCTCGACCTGTGCGGCAGCTTCCGGAGCGACCTCGCTGCCGGCCTCGGAACCCTCTTCGGGGACCATGCCGGCGCCCTCGGGGCGGGACACCGGGAGGATCTGGTCCTCGACGCGCTTGGCCGACAGCGACAGGCGCCGGCGCTCGGAGTCGATCTCGAGGATGCGCACGCGGATCTCGTCGCCAGGGTGGACGATCTCGCGCGGGCTCTCGACGTGGTGCGGCGCGAGCTCGGAGATGTGGACGAGCCCCTCGACGCCGTCGAGGATCTCGACGAACGCGCCGAACGTGACGACCTTCGTGACCTTGCCGGCCAGCTCGTCGCCCACGTTGTAGGTGTCGACGATCCGCTGCCACGGGTCCTCCTGGGTCTGCTTGAGGCCCAGGGAGATGCGCTGGCGGTCGCGGTCGATGTCGAGCACCTTGACCTTGACGGTGTCGCCGATCGAGAGGATCTCGCTCGGGTGGTTGACGTGCGACCACGAGAGCTCGGAGATGTGGATCAGGCCGTCGATGCCGTCGAGGTCGACGAACGCGCCGAAGTCGACGATGTTGGAGATCTGGCCTTCGACCACGAGGCCCGGCTGGAGCCGGTCGAGGATCTGCTGGCGGACCTCCTTGCGCTCCTCCTCGAGCACGGCGCGGCGCGAGAGCACGACGTTGTTGCGCGAGCGGTTGAGCTCGATGACCTTGGTCTCGATCTTCGTGCCCATGTACTCGTCGAGGTTCGGCACGCGGCGGATGTCGACCAGCGAGGCGGGCAGGAAGCCGCGCACCCCGAGGTCGATGATGAGGCCGCCCTTGACGACCTCGATGACCGTGCCCTCGACGGGCTCGCCGGACTCGGCGGCAGCTTCGATGCGGCGCCACGCCTTCTCGAAGCGGGCCCGCTTCTTGGACATGATCAGGCGGCCGTCCTGGTCCTCCTTGGTGAGGACGATCGCGTCGACCTCCTCGCCGAGGTGCACCTCGTCGGCGGGGTCGACCGCCTTGCGGATCGACAGCTCGTTCGCGGGGATGACCCCCTCGGACTTGTAGCCGATGTCCACGAGCACCTCGTCCTTGTCGATGCGGACGACGTGCCCGGTGACGACCTCGCCCTCCTCGATCTCGCGGAAGGTGGCGTCGTAGTTGGGGACGATCTGCCCGTCGATCTCCAGAAGGAGCCCGTTGGAGCCGTCAACGACCCGCGCCTGCGGGTTGTCCATCACAGTTTGCACCGGCCGAAGCGTAGCGCAGCCTTATCATTGCCGGGGCCTATGCCTGTGAGAGCCACGAAGCGGGGAGCAGACCGCACCTCCTTGCAGCGGGACTGCGACGTGCTGGTGTGCGGCGCGAGCTTCGCCGGGCTCGCGGTCGCCGCCGAGCTGGCGGGTGCCGGCGCCAGCGTGCTGGTCGTCGACCGCTACGAGATCGGCGAGCGTCAGACCTCTGCCTGCGGCATCCCGACGCAGTGGCTGAGGGCGATGGACCTGGGCGCCTCCGAGCGCCAGCGCTTCGACGAGCTGCTCGTCCACACGCCCTGGCGGACGGCCCGCTGGCTGCTGCCCTGGTCGTTCTCGACCTTCGACTACCGCGAGCTGTGCGCGCTGCTCTGGGCACGCGCCGGCGAGGCGGAGTTCGAGACGGCGACTGTGACCGGCCGCCACGGCGACACGGTCGTGACCGACCGCGGTGAGCTGACCGCGCCCTTGATCGTGGACGCACTCGGCTGGCGGCGCGTGCTCTCCAACGCGACGCCGATCCAGCCGCCGAACGCGCGGCTCTCGCGCGGGCTCGAGGTGCACCCGCCCGGCACGGGCCGCGACATGGAGCTGTGGATCGACGCCTCCTACGTCCGCGCCGGCTACTCGTGGTGCTTCCCAGCCGAGGACGAGCTCCGCGTGGGCGTCGGCTCGTTCTGGCCCTCGCACCACGTCAAGGAGCCGACCGTCCGCCTCGCCGGCGACCTCGGGCTGCCGGCCCTCGGCTACCAGGGCAACTGGATCCCCCACCAGCTGCGGCGCGCGGTCGAGGACAGCGTGTTCTTCGTGGGCGACTCGGCGGGCCACTGCCTGCCGCTGACGGCCGAGGGGATCCGCACCGCGCTCTACTTCGGGCTCGCCTGCGGGCGCGAGCTGCGTGCGGTGATCAGCGGCCAGCGCTCGCGCGAGCAGGCGCTGCTCGGCTACGGCGCGTTCTCCGACTCCCACGAGCGCAAGTTCCGCTGGCTGCTGAACGCGCAGCGCGCGATCGGCCAGATCACCCCGAGCCGCGCGATCACCCACGTCGTCCGCGCCTTCGAGTCGCGCCGGCTCACCCGCTGGGCCTTCGACCAGTACCTGGCGATCGCGCCGCCCTCCTACGTCTCGGCTGGCGCCGGGCCGGGCCGGGCGGGCAGCATCGCCGGCCGCGCGTTCGCCGGCGCGCGCGCCTAGGCCGCCCGCACCCCGGCGAGCGCCCGCGCCAGGCGGCGGATGCCCTCCTCGATCGCCGGCTCGGCCAGGTTGGCGTAGCCGAGCACGAGCCCGTCGTCGACAGGCCGCGGGGTCAAGTACGCGTAGCCGAGCGGATAGACGCCGACCGACTCGCGCGCCGCCGCCCGAGCGAGCGCGATGCCGTCAAGGGGCTCGCCCAGCCGCACGGTCGCGTGCAGCCCGGCGGCGAGCCCGGTCACTGCCGCGCCCGGCAGGTGCTGCTCCACCGCGGAGACGAGCGCGTCGCGGCGCGATCGGTACCGTCGCCGCGCGCCCCGCAGGTGGCGGTCGTAGGCGCCGCTCTCGAGCAGCCGCGCGAGCGCGAGCTGGTCGAGCGTCGGCGAGCCGTGGTCGGCGAGGAACTTGCGCCGGGCGATGCCCTCGTGCAGCCGCGCGGGCACGACCATCCACCCGAGCCGCAAGGCGGGCGAGAGCGTCTTGCTGACCGTGCCCGTGTAGAGGACCCGCTCGGGGGCAAGGCCCTGCATCGCGCCGACGGGCGCACGGTCGTAGCGGAACTCCGCGTCGTAGTCGTCCTCGATCACGATCGCGCCCGACTCGGCCGCCCACGCCAGCAGCGCGGCGCGCCGCGAAGGCGACAGGGCGACGCCCGTGGGCGACTGATGCGCCGGCGTCACCAGCACCGCGGCCGGGGCGATCGCCGGCAGCTGCGCGACGCGCGCGCCCTCGCCGTCGACCTCGACGGGCACGAGCCGAGCTCCCGCGGCCGCGAGGATCGCGTGGTGGGCGGGCAGCCCGGGGTCCTCCACCGCGATCGTCTCGCCCGCCAGCTCGGCGCCGATCAGCGCCAGCGCCTGCGCCGCGCCCGAGCACACGACGATCGACTCCGGGTCGGCGGCCACCCCTCGCACGCGGCGCAGGTGGCCGGCCAGCGCACGGCGCAGCGCCGGCGCGCCGCGCGGATCGGGGTAGCCGAGCGCCCGGTCGGGGGCGTCGCGCAGCGTCTCCCGGAGCGCTCGCAGCCACAGCCGCCGCGGGAACGTCGCGAGGTCGGGGTAGCCGGGGAAGAAGTCGAACCGCAGCGGCCGGCTCGGCCGCTCGGCCGCGGGTGGCTCGTGTGGTCCCGCGCCCTCGGCGACGAACGTGCCGGCTCCCGGCCGGGCCAGCAGGTAGCCCTCGGCCAGGAGCTGCGCGTAGGCGTCGACGACGAGCCGGCGTGAGATGCCGAGGTCGGCCGCCAGCGCGCGCGTCGGCGGCAGCCGCACCCCCGCCGCGAGGCGGCCGCTGCGCACGGCCTCGCGCAGGCCGTCCTCCAGCTGCGCGCGGAGCGGCGTGCCCCCGCCGCGGTCGAGCTCCAGCAGCAGCTCCTCGCCCCTCGTCGCCGGGGCAGTCAGGACACCACCTCGATTGGTACCCATTTCTAGCCTCGAATTGGTCCTTTACGATGCACCAGCGAGACCATATCGTCGCGGGCGTGAACGAGCAACGACGCGAGGATGCCGCCGACGCCCTGCTCCAGGCCGGGCTGATCGTGCTGGCGGCGTACAACCTCGGGCTGGCGCTGTTCATGGCGATCTCCCCGCACGCCTTCTATCGCGCAGTCGGTCCCTTCGGCGAGCTGAACCGCCACTACATCCGCGACGTCGCGACGTTCAGCGCGGCACTCGGAGTGGGCTTCGTCGTCGCGATCCGGCGCCCGTCGTGGCGCGTGCCGCTGCTCGCGGTCACGACGGTGCAGTTCGGCCTGCACACCGTCAACCACCTCGTCGACGCGAGCTCCGCGCATCCCCGGTGGACGGGCTGGTTCGACTTCGTCTCGCTGCTCGCGGGCACGCTGCTGATCGCCTGGATGTGGCGCGCGGCCGCCCGGCGCGAAGCAGCCGGCCACAGGCGCGGGCCGGCGAGGCCCGGGCTCACCGCCGTCTCCCCCTCCCCCCGAGCCGAAAGGAGCACGACATGACCGTCGTCGAGGGCGTCCCCGCCCGGCGCAACCCGCTGATCCGCCTCACCTACGCGCTCGCCCGCTGGGAAGTCCGCCGCATGACCGGCAAGTCGCTGCTGACGCCGGACATCCCGCTGCGCGCCCACCGGTTCCGCCAGCTCGTCGGCTACGCGCAGCTCGAGAAGAGCGTCGCGAGGCGGCCGCTCGTGCCCGAGCGCCTGCGCGCGCTCGCGGTGCTGAAGTCGGCGGTGATGCAGGGCTGCGAGATGTGCCAGGACATCGGCTCGTTCGAGGCGCGCGCGAACGGCGCGGACGAGCGCCAGCTGCTGGACCTGCACCGCTACCGGGAGAGCGAGCACTTCGACGAGACCGAGCGGCTCGTCCTCGACCTCGCGGTCGCGATGACGCGCACGCCCGTCGCCGTGCCGCCCGAGCTGCTGGGAGACGTCCGCGACGCGCTCGGCAGCGACGCCGCGCTCGTCGAGCTCGTGCACCTGATCGCGGTCGAGAACCTGCGCTCGCGCTTCAACGGCGCGTTCGGGCTCGGTGCCGCGGGCTTCAGTGAAGGGATGGCGTGCGCACGCCTGGAGACAGGCGACGCCGCGGCAGCGCTCGCACCCCACGGGGCCGCCCCCGCGGACGGGCTCGCGGTCGCCTCGTGAGGGTCTTCGTCGCCGGCGCGACCGGAGTGATCGGCCGTCCCCTCATCCCTGCCCTGCTCGCCGCCGGCCACGAGGTGACGGCGATGTGTCGGAGCCCGGAGCGCGCCGAGCAGGCGCGCGCCGCCGGAGCGCAGGCCGCGCTCGCCGACGCGCTCGACGCGGGCGCCGTGGCGGGCGCCGTCGCCGGGGCACGCCCCGACGCGATCGTCAACCAGCTCACGGCGCTTCCGAAACGCATCGACCCGCGCCGCATCCAACGCGACTTCGCGCGGAACGACCGGCTGCGCAGCGAGGGCTCGGTGATCCTCGCCGACGCGGCGCGCGCGGCCGGCGCCAAGCTGATCGCACAGAGCATCGCGTTCATGTACGAGGCCGGCGCGCCCGGCACGCTCCACGCCGAGGACGACCCGCTCGTGCTCGATCCTCCGCCGGCCTTCGCGCGCACCGCGAACGCCGTGAAGAGTCTCGAGCGGGCGACACTCGACGCCGTCGGGACGGTCCTGCGCTACGGCTACTTCTACGGCCCGCACAGCTCGATCGCCTCCGACGGGGCGATCGTCGCGGACCTGCGCCGCCGGCGCATGCCGATCGTCGGCTCCGGCGCGGGGGTGTGGTCCTTCATCCACGTGGGCGATGCCGCCGCAGCGACCGTCAGAGCGCTCGAGGCCCCACCCGGCACCTACAACGTGGTCGACGACGACCCCGCTCCCGTCGCACAGTGGCTGCCGGCGCTGGCGCAGGCAGCCGGCACGCCGCGCCCGATGCGTGTCCCCGCGTTCCTCGCGCGGCTCCTCGCCGGGGACTACGGCGTGAGCGTGATGACCCGCTCCCAGGGCGCATCGAACGAGCGCGCCAAGCGCGAGCTCGGCTGGGAGCCGGCGCACCGGAGCTGGCGCGAGGGCTTCGCGGCGGCCCTCGCCTGAGCGAGCCGGCCGCCGCACCCGCGGCCCGCCTGCCCAGAGCTCCCGCTCACTTCCGCACGACCAGCGCGACGCCCGCGACCAGCAGCACGATGCCGAGGATCCTGTGCACGGAGATCGGCGCCCGCGCGACGCCGAGCAGCCCGAGGCGGTCGATCACGACGGACATCGTGAGCTGCCCCGTGATCACAACGGCGGTCAGCCCGCTCGCGCCGAGGGTGTGGACGGATTCGAGCGCGACGAAGACGTAGACGGCGCCGAGCAGCCCGCCGACGAGCGCCCACCACGGGACTTTCCCGATGCTGCCGAGCGAGGCGAGCCCGCCCCGCAGGATGAAGCTGATCGCGATCAGCGCCGCCGTGCCCACGAGGAACGAGAACGTCGCGGCCTGCACCCCGCCCACCGTTTTGCCCAGGCGCGAGTTGATCGGCGCCTGCATCGCGACGAGCGCCCCGGCGCCGACGCCGAGGAACACCGCGAGGCTGCGGGTCACCTGGCGCCCTCCGCGAAACGGCCGCACACGCGCCCGGCGGGTCCTCCGCTCACTTCGCCTCCAGCCAGTTCTGCCCGACGCCGATGTCGACCGCCAGCGGCGGCTCGTGCGGCTCCCACACCGCCACCATCTCGCGCTCGATCAGCTCGCGCGCGGCCGGCGCCTCGCCCGGCGGCCCTTCGAAGAGCAGCTCGTCGTGGATCGTGAGCAGCAGCTTGGTCTGAAGGCCCGAGCCGGCCAGTGCCGCGTGCGTGCGGACCATCGCGAGCTTGATGATGTCCGCGGCCGTGCCCTGGATCACGGTGTTGACCGCCAGGCGCTCGCCGAGCGTGCGCACCTGGTAGTTGCGGGCACGCAGCTCAGGGATCTGGCGCCGGCGTCCCCACAGCGTCTTCACGTAGCCCTCCTCCTTGGCTCGCTCGATCGTCGCAGCCATGAAGGCGGCGACGTGCGGGAAGCGCTCGAGGTAGGCGTCGATGAACTCCTTCGCCTCCTCGCGGGGGATGTTCAGGCGGTCGGCGAGCCCGTAGTCGGAGAGCCCGTAGACGATCCCGTAGTTGATCATCTTCGCCTTCGAGCGCATCCCCGGGTCGATCTCCTCCGCGGTGACGCCGAACACCCGCGAGGCCGTCGCGGTGTGCACGTCCTCGCCCCGCTTGAAGATCTCCATCAGCGCGTCCTCGCCCGCGGCCTGGGCGAGCACGCGGAGCTCGATCTGCGAGTAGTCCGCGGAGATCAGCACCGCCCCCTCCTCGGCCTCGAAGCAGCCGCGGATCTCGCGCCCGAGCGGCGTGCGGATCGGGACGTTCTGCATGTTCGGGTTGGTGCTCGAGAGCCGGCCGGTGGTTGCGACCGCCTGCAGGAACGTGGTGTGGATGCGCGACTCCGCGTCAGCCTGTTCGGGCAGCACGTCCAGGTAGGTCTTGATCAGCGTCGAGAGCTCGCGCCAGCGCTCGATCTTCGGCACGATCTCGTGCTCGGAGCGGATCGCCTGCAGCACGCGGGCGTCGGTCGAGTAGCCGGTCTTGCCGCGGCGCTTGCGCGAGAGCCCGAGGCGCTCGAAGAGGATCTCGCCGAGCTGCTGCGGGGAGCCGATCGTGAACTCCTCGCCCGCGAGCGCGAAGATCTCGCGTTCGAGCCCACCGGTCTCCTCGCGCACGCGCGCGGTGATCTCTGCGAGCCGCTCGAGGTTCAGCCGCACTCCGAGCAGCTCGAGCTCGCGCAGCACGCGCACCAGCGGCAGCTCGATCTCGTCCATCACCTCCCGCAGGCCGCGCTCGTCGATCTGCTCGCGCTGCCAGTCGGCCAGGGCGGCGAGCATCGTCGCGCGCGCCGCCACCTGATCGTCCAGGTCGCTCGCGAGGCCGCGCTCCTCGAGCAGTTCCGCCAGCGGGTAGCCGCGGCGGGCCGGGTCGAGCAGGTACGCGCCGAGCAGCGTGTCGTGGGCGAGCGTCTCGGGGACGACGCGCAGCGCCTTGGCGTCGTGGGTGACGACGGGGCGCGCCCCGCACGCGGCGACGACCTCCTCCGGGCCCTCCACGTCGCCGGCCAGGACGCGCCCGTCGCAGAAGGCTGCGAAGCGCCACGGCGCACCCTCGGCGAAGAGCTCGCCCTCGGGCGCCTCGGTCTCCTCGACCACGACGGCCAGCTCCTGGCCCTCTCCTCCGAGCTCGGCGATACGCGCCGGCGGGCCCTCGCTCAGCGTGGCGGTCAACGTCACGTCCGCGGCGCTGGCGGGCGCCGCCGCGTCGGGGTCGCCGAGCGCTTCTTCCAGCCGCCGCAGCGGGTCGCGCAGCTCGTACTCGCGGAAGAACTCGCGCAGCTGCGAGCGCTCGGGTTCGCGCCCGGCCTCGAGCGCGACGTCGAGGTCGACGTCGAGATCGCGCCGCACGGTCGCGAGCTCACGCGAGAGCCGTGCGTCCTCGGCGTGCTCGACCAGGTTCTGTTTGCGCTTGGCGCCTTTGACGAGCTCGACGTTCGCGAGCACCTCCTCCAGCGTGCCGAAGGACTGCAGCAGCTCGCTCGCCGTCTTGTCCCCGATCCCGGGGATGCCGGGGATGTTGTCGGAGGTGTCGCCCTTCAGGCCGTAGAAGTCGGGGATCAGCTCGGGGCCGATGCCGTAACGGTCGACGACGGCCTGGCGATCGTAGATCTTGGTCTCGGTGATGCCGCGCGAGGTCGCCATCACCTTGACCAGGCCCTCCGGGTCGATCAGCTGGAAGACGTCGCGGTCGCCGGTGACGATCATCACCGGCACCGCCGGCTCCGCGCGCATCGCGCGCTCGGCGAGCGATGCGATCACGTCATCGGCCTCGTAACCGTCGATCGTGACGTTCGTGTAGCCGAACGCCTCGACGAGCGGGGCCATCGCCGGCCACTGCTGCTTCAGAAGGTCCGGTCGCGAGCGGCGCGAGGCCTTGTAGTCGGCGAACAGCTCGCTGCGGCCCGAGGTTCCCGCGTCCCACGCGACCACGGTCGGCTGGACGCCGTAGTCGGTGACGATCTTCACGAGCATCGAGGCGAAGCCGAAGATCGCGTTGGTCGGCACGCCCGTCGAAGTCGCGATCGACTCGGGCAGCGCGAAGAACGCGCGGTAGACGAGGCTGGGGCCGTCGATCAGGAACAGCCGGCGCTCGCTCGCGGCGGCCTCCGCGCGCCCGGCGGCGCTCCCGCCCGCGCGCTGTTTGGTTCCAACCGCCATCGCTCCCACTCTACGTGCCCGCGCGGAGCGCGTCGCGGCCGCGCCCGCGTGCAGCGATTTCCTGAGAAGATGCCGTGCCGCCAGCCACGGAGGGAGCCAAGAAGTGAGCGCCACCCCGAGCGCCCAGTACCGCCTGACGATACGCGTGAAGCTCGACGACAGCCCGAGCGTGCTCGGCCGTGTCACGAGCGCGATCGGCGACGCCGGCGGGGTCGTCGGCGCGGTCGACGTGCTCGAGAGCGACGCGTCCGGGGCGCTGCGCGACATCGTGGTCGACGCCTCGGGCCGGGAGCACTGGGAGCGGATCCTGTCGGCGATCAGCGGGGTCGAGGGCGCGGAGGTGATCGACACCACCGACCGCACCTTCCTGCTGCACGTCGGGGGCAAGATCGAACAGTCCAACAAGCACCCGCTGAAGACCCGGGACGACCTCTCGATGGTCTACACGCCGGGGGTGGCGCGCGTCTGCCTGGCGATCGCAGACGACGAGGACAAGGCGTTCCAGTACACGATCAAGAGGAACACCGTGGCGGTGGTGTCCGACGGGACGGCGGTGCTCGGGCTGGGCAACATCGGCCCGAAGGCGGCGATGCCGGTGATGGAGGGGAAGTGCTGCCTGTTCAAGGAGTTCGCCGGCGTCGACGCGTTCCCGATCTGCCTCGACACCACCGACACCGAGGAGATCGTGCACGCCGTCAAGCTGATCGCGCCCGGCCTCGGCGGCATCAACCTCGAGGACATCTCGGCCCCCCGCTGCTTCGAGATCGAGCAGCGGCTCATCTCCGAACTGGAGATCCCCGTGTTCCACGACGACCAGCACGGGACCGCGGTCGTGGTGATGGCGGCGGTTCTGAATGCGGTGAAGCTGACCGGGCGCAGGCTCGAGGACCTGAACGTGCTGATCATCGGCCTCGGCGCCGCGGGGATCGCGGTCACGCGGATCCTGCGCGCGGCCGGCGTCACGCGGATCATCGGCGCCGACTCCAAGGGCGCCCTGCACGTCCAGCGCGAGGACTACCTCGACGGCACGATGAACCCCGTCAAGCGCTGGTTCGCCGAGGTCACGAACCCGGACTGCCGCGCCGGCGCGCCCGCCGAGGTGATCGACGGCATGGACCTGCTCGTGGGCGTCTCCGGCGCGCGCGTGATGCCGGCCGAGGCGCTCACGCGGATGAACCCCGACGCGATGGTCTTCGCGATGGCGAACCCGACGCCGGAGGTGCACCCCGAGGAGGCCGCGCCGCACGTGCGGATCATGGCGACGGGCCGCTCGGACTTCCCGAACCAGATCAACAACGTGCTCGCCTTCCCGGGCATCTTCCGCGGCGCCCTGGACGTGCGCGCGCGGACGATCACCGAGGACATGAAGATGGCGGCGGCGCGCGCGATCGCATCGATGGTCGCGGACGACGAACTGCGCGAGGACTACATCATCCCGTCGGTCTTCAACCGCGACGTGGCCCCCGCCGTGGCCGCCGCGGTCGGCGAGGAGGCCCGTGCGGAGGGCACCGCGGAGGCCGGCCGCGAGGTCGGGTACGCCCCCGGCGACGCGGTCGCGCCCGGCGCGGGCGGCCCCGACGGGCGCCTCTGAGGGGCGGTCCCGCGATGCCGGCTGTGACGGTCACCGGTGCGAGCGGCCTGATCGGCCGCCGGCTCGTCGGCGAGCTGCTGCGCGCCGGCTGGGAGGTCACGATCCTGAGCCGCGAACCGGTGCGCGCGCAGAACGCGCTCGGCGAGGTCGAGACCTACCGCTGGGAGCCGATCGAGGAACCCGCGCCGGCGGCGGCGCTGGCCGGCCGCGACGCCGTCGCGCACCTCGCGGGCGAGCCCGTTTCGCAGCGCTGGAGCGCGCCGGCCAAGCGAGCGATCCGCGACAGCCGCGTGACCGGCACCGAGAACCTCCTCGCCGGGCTGCGCGAGGCGGAGCCCCGCCCGCGCGCGCTCGTCGCCTCCTCCGCCTGCGGCTACTACGGGCCCCGGGGCAGCGAGCCGATCGACGAGGAGGCGCCGCCGGGCCGGGACTTCCTCGCCGAGGTCTGTGTCGCCTGGGAGGCGGAGGCACAGCGCGCCGCGGAGCTGGGCATGCGCGTGGTGCGGCTGCGGACCGGCGTCGTACTCGACCGCACCGGCGGAGCACTGGCGAAGATGCTGCTGCCGTTCCAGCTCGGCATCGGCGGTCCCGTCGCGGGCGGCGCCCAGTACCTGCCCTGGATCCACGCCGAGGACGTGGTCGGGATGTTCATGGCCGCGCTGGGCGACGAGCGCTGGGAGGGCGCGGCCAACGCGAGCGCGCCGGTCCCGGTCTCCAACCGGGAGTTCTCGCGCGCGCTCGGCCGCGCCCTGCGCCGCCCGGCGCTGATGCCCGTGCCGGGGATCGCGCTGCGCGCGCTCTACGGCGAGATGGCGCAGATCGTCACCGGCGGCGTTAGGGCCGTGCCGGCCAGGCCGCTGATGCTCGGCTACGAGCACCGCCACCCCGAGCTCGACGAGGCCCTGCGCTCGGCGCTTGGCCGCTGACGGAGAAGCTCAGCCACGGCGAGCGCCGCGGGAAGCCGCTCGAGCGGGTCACGCGTGAGGATGATCTACGCGGGTGAGCGATGAGTTTCGATCGC
Source organism: uncultured Solirubrobacteraceae bacterium (assembly GCA_963836035.1). Classification (GTDB taxonomy): domain Bacteria; phylum Actinomycetota; class Thermoleophilia; order Solirubrobacterales; family Solirubrobacteraceae; genus Palsa-744. Next base: position 70,991 of record CAWIHX010000002.1, read on the forward strand.
GCGCGGCGTTTGACCGGGCAGATGAGCACTTCAGGCAACATCGAGGGTCGCGGCGCGGCGGAGCAGCCGAGGCCGGTCGAGACAGCGCGTGCGAGCGACGAGAGCGAGCTCGACCGGCTGTTCGATCGGCACAGGCCCGCCCTGGAGCTGTGCTGCTACCTCATGCTCGGCGACCGCACGAAGGCGCGCGCCGCGATGAGCGAGACGGCGCTGACGGCGCGGGAAGCGCGAGTCGGCGTGGCGCCGGCGATCCCGGGGCGCATATGGCTCTACCGGATCGCAATCCACGTCTGTGACGAGGTCGCGGCGTGCGAGCGATGAGTTTCGGCGCCCACGATCGTTTGACAGCTGAACAACTATGAGCGCGATCGATCAGAACCCCGAGCAGCGGCGCCTACTGGCGGCGGCGCAGGCCGGCGATGAGCAGGCGTTTCGCCGCCTCGTCGACCCTTACCGGCATGCGCTGGAGGTGCACTGCTACCGGATGCTGGGCTCGACCCACGACACCGAGGACCTGGTGCAGGAGACCCTGCTCCGGGCGTGGCGGGCCCTGGACGGCTTCGAGCCGCGCGCGCAGCTGCAGACGTGGCTCTACCGCATCGCGACCAACGCCTGCCTGGACGAGCTGGCCCGCCGTCCGCGACGCCCGGAGCTGATCGACCCGTTCCCCGATCGGCCCGTCGGCGAGGCAGAGGCACCGGCCTATGACCCTGCCGCGCGCTACGCGATCCGCGAGGGCATGGAGCTGGCCCTCGTGCGCGCGATCCAGCAGCTGCCCGGGCGCCAGCGCCCGGTGTTGATCTTCCGGGATGTCCTGGGCTGGAGCGCGGCCGAGGTCGCCGCGCTGTTGGACTCCTCGGTCGCCTCTGTCAACAGCGCTCTACAGCGAGCGCGCGCGACGGTCGAGGAGCATCTTCCCGCGCCACGGCCCGCGGCGCTCGAGCCGGATGAGCGGGACCTCCTCAACCGCTATGTCGCCGCCTTCGAACACGACGACGTCGACGGGCTGGTCGCGCTCCTGCGCGAGGACGCCGTGCTGCGGATGCCGCCCCAGCCATCGGTCCTCGGCGCCGGGGCAGTCGCCCGCTTCTTCAGCGAGACCGCCGCGCACGGCGACCTCTCCCGGATGCGCCTGACGCCGACACGGGCGAACGGCTGCCCGGCGGTTGCCGTCCACCGCCTGACACCGGACGGAGGCGTCAGCCCCCACGGGATCCTCGTACTCGAGATCAGCGGCGAGGCGATCGCAGGGATCGACGCCTTCATCGACCCCGCGCTCCTGCCCCGCTTCGGCTTCTCCGAGGAATCGCCCCCGGGGCCAGGCACGACGCCGGCCTGACCCGGCAACCACCAACAAGGGAGTCAACTATGCGACACACGATCGTCAGCTACACCGTCAAGCCCGGCCGTGAGGAGGAGAACGCGACGCTTGTTCGCGGCGTGTTCGAGGAGCTCGCACGGGAGCGACCCGACGGTCTTCGCTACGCGGTCTTCTTCCTCCCGGACACACGCCGGTTCATTCACCTGTACACCGACGAGGGCAGCGGGGCGGGTGTCCAGGGGCTCGCCTCTTTCCAGGCGTTCGTCGCCGATGCGCAGGATCGCCACGAGCAGCCCGCCAGCGCGTCGGAGCCCGAGCTGATCGGCGACTACCGCACGCTCGCGCATGACTCACACGCGTAAGAACCTGCTGGAAGTCGAGGACGCGGCGGTGCGGTACGGCCTATCCGAGACGCAGGAGGCCCGTTTCGCTCGCCGCGACCTCTCCTCGCAGGAGATCGGCCTGACCCGCCTGGCCGTCAAGCCGGGGCGCCGTGAGGCTTTCGCGCACCGTCATCTCGAGGCCGAGGAGATCTACGTCGTGCTGTCCGGAGCGGGGCGCGTGAAGCTGGACGATGAGCTCGTGCCTCTTGGCGAGCACGACGCGGTGAGGGTCGACCCCGGCACCACGCGCCAGTTCGAGGCCGGCCCCGACGGCCTCGTCGTGCTCATCCTCGGTCGCCACGTCGAGGGCGACGTCGAGCCGGTCCCGGACTTCTGGACCCGCTGACGTCGCCGGCGGGGACGGGCCCGCGGGTCGCGATGAGTTTCGACGTGGGCCGTCGTTAGACGGAGTGAAGAGTCACAGGAGCCGGATTCCGAGTGACTCACCGGAACAAGCCCTCGCCCGGTCGGCTGAGCGGCTCCGGGGCCGTTCTCGTTCATCGCATCCGACCAGCCCACTGGAGGCCCAATGACGTCCCGATCCCATATCAACCGCTGGCACGCATTCGCGCTGCTGGCCGTCGCGTTCTTCATGACCACGATCGATCTCACGATCGTCAACACCTCGCTGCCGACGATCGGCCGCAACCTGCACATCGCCGAGACGAGGCTGCTGTGGGTGGTCACCGCCTACGGACTCGCCTACGGCGGCTTCCTGCTGCTCGGCGGCCGGGCCGCCGACCTCCTGGGGCGCCGCCGCATCCTCATGGCAGGTTTGGGGCTGTTCACAGGCGCCTCTCTGGGGGCCGGGCTGGCCGGCACCGAGACGTTCCTGATCGCGATGCGCGCGCTCCAGGGGCTGGGAGCGGCGATGCTGATACCGGCGGCGCTGTCCAGCGTCCGGAACATGTTCGCCGAGGGCGCCGAGCGCAACAAGGCGCTGGGGATCTGGGGCGCACTCGGGGGCGGTGGCGCGAGCTTCGGGATCATCCTCGGCGGTCTGCTCACGCGCTACGCCGGCTGGCAGTACGTGTTCCTGATCAACGTCCCGATCGGTGCGGCCGCGCTGATGCTCGCGCCGAGGCTCGTGCCGGAGAGCCGGCTCCAGACTGTGCGAGGCTACGACCCGTTCGGTGCGGTCACGATCACTGGCGGCCTCGTGCTGGCCGTGTACGCGATCTCCCAGGCCCCGCGCTACGGCTGGGGCGCCACGAGGACTCTCGTCGTGCTCGCGGCTACGGTCGTCCTGCTGATCGCGTTCCTGGCGATCGAGCGCCGGGCATCCTCGCCGCTGCTGCCTCTCCGGATCTTCCGCCTCAAGACGGTCGCCGGCGCCAACGCGGCCGGGCTGCTGCTCGGCGGGAGCTTCTACGCGTTCATCTTCGCCGGCACGCTGTACATGCAGCAGGTGCTCGGCTACTCGCCGCTGAAGGGCGGGCTGACCTGGCTCACCTCGTCGCTCGCGTCGATGGGCTTTGCCGGCCTCTCACAGCTGCTCGTGACGCGCGGCTCCGTCAAGCACGTGCTGGCCTTCGGCATGACACTGATCGGCGCCGGCATCATCTGGGCCACGCAGACACCGGTGCACGCCCATTACTGGGCGGACCTCTTCGGGCCGCTGCTCGTCGTGGGCATCGGGACCGCGTTCGCGTTCATCCCGATCTCGATCGGAGCGCTCACCGGCGTCGCCGAGCACGAGGCCGGACTCGCCTCCGGGCTCATCTACACCTCCCAGGAGCTCGGCGGCGCGATCGGGATCGCGATCGCCTCGAGCGTGGCCGCGACCCACTCCAAGGCCCTGCTGGCCGGCGGGAGCACCGCGCACGCAGCGCTCGCTGGAGGGCTCGACCGGGCCTTCTGGGTCCTCGGCGCGATCGCGCTGCTCGCGGTTCCCGCCGTCTTCGCCCTGATGCGGGGACGCGAAGGCTCCGCCGCGGTCTCGCCCGAGCAGGAGCCGGCCCTGGCCGGCACGACGTGAGGAGGACCGTGGCGCCGGCTCAGGCGCGGACGGCCGCCTCCCCCTCCGCCGGCCGGTGCCCGTTGGCGCTCGCAGCGGCGCGGTTGTCGGTCTCGATGATCACCCGGCAGGGGCGCAACTTGAGCAGGTAGGCGGCCGTCGGCCCGATCCCGTGCTCGCCGCGCGGCGCGTGGATCGTCGACCAGTAGATGACGTCCGAGCCGACGCGTTCGGCTTCCTCGACGAGCGCGGCGCCCGGGTTGCGGGTGCGGATCAGCCCTGTGCGGATCTTGATGCCGGCGCGTTTGGACTGGATGCGCGCGCTCTCGAGCACCGAGCGTCCGTGCGCCTCCTCCTCCTCGAGCCCGGCCTCGAGCGAGAGCTGACTCGGCACCGGCAGCACGTACACCGCGTACACGACGCCTTCCTCGCCGATCAGCTTCGCCGCCCCGTGCAGCGCCGAGGCCGAGACGTCGTCGCCGAAGATCGGCACGAGCGCGGTGCGGTACTCGAGCTCCTCGAAGTCGGGGGGGCGTTCAGGACGCGCGATCTTGTAGGAGCGCCAGGGGTCGAGGTGCTGACGCCTGCGGTAGAGGAAGTAGCCGGCCAAGCCGATGACCATCCACGGGATGCCGATCGTGCGAGCCTCGCCATGGAGCACGGTGACCGCGCACCAGGCGGCGAACGTGCCGATCGCCCCGAGCACCGCGGTGAGCGGGATCGTGCTGCCGCGAATCCTCACGTTCCAGGGCATCCGGTACGGGCGCGCGCGATCTGGCTCCTTGACGCGCAGCGCCACGACCGAGACGTGAGCCGCCGTGAACGAGAGCATCGCCCCGAACGAGTAGAGGTTGCCCAGGAGCGTCGTTTCGCCCGGCAGGATCAGCAGCGCCGCGAGCACCGAGAAGAACACGATCGTGAACCACGGCGTGCGGTAGCGCGGGTGCAGCTGGGCGAAGATCGCCGGCAGCTGGCGGTGCTCGGCCAGCGACCACGACAGGCGCGAGATCCCGATCAGACCCGCGTTGGTGGCGATCAGCAGGATCGTCGCCGCGAGCACGCCGACGTAGTCGCGCGCGATCGTGAGCGTCGCCCCGTGCAGGCCGAGCTTGTCGACGATCCCGAGCACGGGGTCGTTTTCGTAGTGGCCCCCGAGTGCCGTCGCGTAGCCGGCGTGGTGGAAGCTTTCTTTGAGCTCGGCTGAGTAGCCGATGCCGTGGTGCACGACGGGCAGGGCCGAGAGCGCGACGACGGAGATCCCCGCGTAGATGCCGAGGACCGCGATCAGTACGAGGTTGACCGCTTTGGGGACGTCGTGGCCGGGGTCCTTCGCCTCCTCGGCCATGTTCGAGACGGTCTCGATGCCGGTGTAGGCGACCATCGCGACCGACAGCGCGAAGATCACCTGCGTCCAGCTCGGCGCGACGCCGAGGTGCACCTGGTCGACGAGCAGCTTCGGGTCCAGCACCAGCGCGAAACCGAGGATCACGAGGATGGCCTGCGTACACAGGTCCGTGCCGGCCAGGACCAGGTTCAGTTTCGCCGACTCGCCGAGGCCGCGGATGTTGAGCGCAACCAGCAGCGCGATCGTGACGAGCCCGCCGATGATGTCGCCCGGGTTGTGCGTGAGCGCGGGGAAGAACGCGCCGAGGTAGTGCGGCACGAAGAACGCCGAGATCGCGATCGTGATGATGTAGTCGAGGCTGAGCGCCCAGCCGGCGAAGAACGAGATGACGTCGTTGAACGCGTGGCGCGCGAACGAGGACGAGCCCCCCGCTTCGGGGAACATCGAAGCCCCCTCGGCGTAGGTCTTGGCGGTCAGCACGAACAGGCCGCCCGCGAACATGAACACGAGCGGGGTCAGCCCGAGCGCGTGCGCGGCGACGAGGCCGAGCGCGTAGTAGATCGAGGAGCCTACGTTCCCGTATGCGGTGGCGAACAGCCCTGGAACGCCGACGGATCTGCGCAGCCCGTGCTCTGAGAGGCGCGCCATGCAACTGACGCTAGATACGCGGGCGTCAAGATCGCATCAAGAAAGACCCCCCGCCCGTGTTGATTTTGTGAAGGGAATAGGGGGAGGCGGGCACCGCGCCTTCCCGCACGGTCCGCCGCCTCGTGCGCGATCGCTCAGGGCGTCCTGAAGCGGTAGCCGACGCCGGCGTCGGTGCGGATGAACGAGCGCCCGCCCGCGCCGCCGCCGAGCTTTCCGCGCAGGTTCGCGATGTGCGTGCGCAGCAGCGGCGTGGCGTCGGCGTGCTCTGGTCCCCAGACCTCGACCAGCAGCTGCCGGTGGGTCATCAGCAGGCCACGGTTGACTGCGAGCACGCGCAGCAGCGAGAACTCGATCGGCGTGAGGTGGACCTCCTCGCCGTCCAGCCAGACCGAACGTGCGGCGAGGTCGATCACGAGCCCGTCGAGCTCGATCCGTGGCTCGACGGCGCCCCGCCCTGAGCGCCGCAGCGCCGCCTGCACGCGCGCGACGAGCTCGCCCGGGCCGAACGGCTTGGTCACGTAGTCGTCGGCGCCGGTCTCGAGCGCCTTGATCTTCACCGCCTCCTCCCCGAGCGCCGAAAGCACGATGATCGGCATCTCGCTCCACTCGCGAAGCCGCCGGCAGACCTCGATGCCGTCGCTGTCGGGGAGCATCAGGTCGACGATCGCCGCGTGCGGCCCGAGCACCGCCGCCTGGTCGAGCGCCTCCTCGCCGCTGCCCGTGACCGTCACGTCGTAGCCCGCCTCGCGCAGCACGAGCCGCAGCGCCCGCTGGATCTGCGGGTCGTCGTCGCAGACGAGGATCCGCTCGCTCGTCGCTCCCGCCATCACGGCTCCTCTGCGGCGACGCCCGCCGGCACGGGCCGCTCCGTGGGCGTTGCGATCGGGAAGTCGATCACGAAGCTGGTGCCGTGGCCCGGCTGGCTCTCGATCGCGATGCGCCCGCCGTTGACCTCGATGAAGCCCTTGGCGATCGCCAGGCCGAGCCCTGAGCCGTGGTGGCCCGTGCCCGCCGCCGAGCGGTAGAAGGGCAGGAAGACCCGCTCCTGCTCGGCGGGCGCGATCCCCGGCCCGCGGTCGACGATCCGCACGCGCAGGCGCTCCCCCACCGAGCGTGCCCGCACCGAGACGGGGCTGCCGGCGCAGTAGCGCACGGCGTTCTCGAGCACGTTCACGAACGCGCGCTCGAGCTGCGCGGCGTCCGCCTGCAGCGGCGGCAGCTCGCGCTCGATCGAGAGCTGGAACGACTCCGCCGGCGCCCCGGTCAGCTCGATCGCCTCGCCGAGCACCTCCTCCAGCGAGCACCAGGCGAGGGCCGGCTCCATGCTGCCGGACTGCAGCAGCGAGAGGTCGAGCAGCTTCTCGATCAGCACCCACAGGCGCGTGCCGGCGTCGAGGACCAGCTCGCGCACCTCGGCGACGTTCTCCGAATGGGACTCCCGCCCACCCGCGTGCGCGTCGAGCGTGCCGGCGGCCGTGAGGATCGCCGTCACGGGCGTGCGCAGGTCGTGCGAGACCGAGCGCAGCACGGCCGTCTTCATCTCGTCGCTGCGGCGCAGAGCCGCGGTCTCGACGACCTCGGCGCGCAGGCTCTCGCGGTGGACGGCCGCCGCGAGGATCGAGGAGAGCGCGGGCACGACGCGCTCGCGCGCGCGCTCGAGCTCGGCCGCCGAGACACCCGCCGGCAGCTCCAGCTCGCCGATCGTCTCACCGCCGGCGCGCAGCGGCAGCGCCCCCGCGCCGCCCGGCGTCGCCGTATCGCCGAGGCGGATCGCGGCCGAGGGCGTCCCGAGCGCCTGCGCCAGCCGCTCGGCGGCCGGCGTGAGCGCGTCCTGGAGCCGCTCGGCTCCGAGCAGCAACTGCGCGAGCTCGCTCGCCAGCGCCGCCTCCCGGCGGCGCTCGTCGAGCTCACGCGCACGCGCACGCGCGAGCTCCGCGACGAGCCCGACCACGACCGCCACCGCCGCGAACGCCGCCAGGCCGATCCAGTCGCGGCCGTGGCGGAGGGTGAAATCGCCGGTCGGCGGCAGATGGAAGAAGTTGAACGCCGCGGCACTGAGGACCGCGGTCGCGAGCCCGAAGGCGAGCCCCCAGAAGATCGACATCACGAGCACCGGGAGCAGGTAGACGACTCCGAGCGTCTGCACCGGCGCGACGTGCTTGAGGAGGTAGACGAGCCCCGTCGAGAGGACGACGGTCGCGATCGACACCAGCACACCGAGCGGGCGCGAGGGGCGCTCGGCGCGCAGAAGGCGAGGAGAGAGCTTGCGGGAGCCCATCGCTCCCATGATGATGGCCCTCAGGCGGGCACCACGGCTGCGTCGCGCTCCAGCTCCTTCTGGTTGTCGGTCTCGATGATGATCCGGCAGGGCCGCTTTGCGAGCAGGTAGGCGGCGGTCGGTCCGATCCGCTGCTCCCCGGCGGGCGCGTGGATCGTCGACCAGTAGATGACCTCGGCGCCCACACGTTCGGCCTGCTCGACGAGCGCCGAGCCGGGGTTGCGCGTGCGGATCAGCCCGGTGTGGATCTTGATGCCCATCCGCCGCGCCTTGATCCGCGCGCTCTCGAGCGCCGAGCGTCCCTGGGCTTCCTCCTCCGCGAGCCCCTCCTCCAGCGAGAGCTGGTTCGGCACGGGCAGCACGAACACCGCGTAGACGACCCCGTCCGCGCCGATCAGCTTGGCGGCGGCGCTCAGGGCCGCGCCGCTGACGTCGCCGCCGAAGATCGGCACGAGCGCGGTGCGGTAGTCGAACTCGGCGAACTGGGGCGGGCGCTCGCGGCGCGGGGCCTTCGTGGTCGTGCGCAGGTCGAGCCCATGGCGGCGCCGGTAGAAGACGTAGATGACCATGCCCAGGATCAGCCAGCCGACGCCCGAGGCGGCGACGGCGAGGTGCAGGATCGTCACGACGACGAAGGCGAGCCCCGTGCCGAGCCCGCCGAGCACGGCGAACAACGGCCATTCGCGGCCGGCGACGCGCAGCGTTCCCGGCCCGCGGTAGGGACGCGGCCGGTCCGGCTCCTTCGCGCGCAGCCTGATCACCGAGGCGTGCGCGATCGTGAACGAGAGCATCGCCCCGAACGCGTACATGTTGCCGAGGAATTCGGCCTGGCCCGGGATGATCGTCAGGCAGGCGATGGCGCCGAACAGCAGGATCCCGATCCACGGCGTCGAGAAGCGCGGATGCAGCCGGCTCAGGCGGTCCGGGACCTGTCGGTGCAGGCCCATCGAGTACACGAGCCGCGAGGCGCCGATGATCCCCGCGTTCGAGGCGATGAAGAGGATCGTCGCGGCCAGGATGCCGACGTAGATCTCCCCCGCCGCCTGCAGCGCGCCGAGGTGCAGGTGCTTGACGATCCCGAGCACCGGGTCGCCGGCGTAGCCGCCCTGGGCCTCGCTCGTGCCGAGCAGCGTCTTGTAGGTGCCGTCCGCCTGTTTGGTGACGGGCAGCGCCGAGAGGGCGACCATCGGCAGCAGCGCGTAGATCGCGAACACGGCCGCGACGACCGCCTTGATCGCGCGCGGGATCGTGCGCGTCTCGTCCACGGCCTCCTCGGCCATGTTCGAGATCGTCTCGATGCCGGTATAGGCGATCATCCCGACCGGGATCGCGACGAGGAAGTTTTTCCACGTCGGCGCGACGCCGAGGTGGACGTTGTCGATCAGCACGTGCGGCGAGAGCACGAGCACGACGCCGGCGGCGACGAGCAGCAGCTGGGTCGCCAGGTCGGTGACGGCGAGCACGATGTTCAGCCCCGCCGCCTCCTTGACGCCGACGACGTTCACGAACGACAGCAGCGAGACGACGCCGACGCCGAAGATGATGTCGCCGGGCGAGTGCTGGAGCGCGGGCCAGAACAGCCCCCCGAGATAGTGCGGCACGAAGAACGCCGAGATCGCGATCGTGATCGTGTAGTTGAGCATCTGCGCCCAGGCGGCGAAGAAGGACCACAGCTCGTTGAATGCGTGCCGCGCGAACGAGGAGGAGCCGCCGGCCTCGGGGAACATCGCGGTCGCCTCGGCGTAGGTCGCGGCCGTGAGGTAGAAGATCCCCCCGGTGATGATGAACACGATCGGCGTCAGACCGAGCGCATAGGAGGCGACCAGGCCGAGCGCGTAGTAGATCGAGGAGCCGACGTTGCCGTAGGCGGTCGAGAACAGCGCGCTCGTGCCGAGCACCCGCCGCAGTCCGTGTTGGGTCAGCCGAGCCACCGCCCGGCAGCGTACCGGCGGCGGCCCCCGCCGGGCCCCGCCTGCCGGGGCGCGGAGGGCTCGCGAGGGGCCGGGTGCATGCAACATCCCATGCACCGCAATCGCCAGGGCAGGAACCGGCCGTATGATCCCGACGAGGGCGGTTTATCACACCGCCCGGCAGCAAAAACGTCATGGAAACCGCCCGACGCGAAAACTACGACTCCGGCGAGGACTTCGTGCTCGAATACGGAGAGCTCCGCTTCACCTTCAACGAGGCGGACTTCTCGCAGCGCTGCGAGCAGGCCGCGCTGAAGCTCGGCTTCGTCGGTGGCCGCCTCGGCGCCGAGGAGCTCGAAGACCTCGTCAACCTCGCCGTCAACGGCGAGATCATCGACCCTGCCTCAGGGCTGGGCGAACACGTCAACGACTGCTGGCCGGAGCTGGTCGGCCCCGCCGAGCGCTCGCTCGTGCATTGGCTGCGCCGGCTCGTCTTCCGCGGCGCCTGGCTCGACCAGCGCGTCAAGGAGGGTGAGCTCAGCGTCTCCTTCGAGGGCGAGACCGGCAGCTTCGCCTACGTGCAGCCGACCCAGGCCGGTTCCTCCGGCCCGGGCGAGCCCATCGAGCTCGCCCCCGAGCCGTCGTGGAACCGGGTGGCCTACCGCCGCTCGGACGCCGCGATCTAGCGCTCGAGGATCAACCGCTGCCGTCCTACGACATGGCCGAGGCGCGCGCCTTGCGTATCGCCTCGGCGCCGTCCTCGCCGACCAGCAGCTCGGCGCGCAGCGTGCCGCTCGCCGCGAGGTCGATGATCGGCTCGCTGCCGGCCGCGGCGAGCGCGGGGTCGAGCGCGATCACGGTCGTCTCGCCGCCGACCGGGGCCGAGGCCGTGGCGATGACGGTGAGCGAGCCGGCCTCGCGCAGGTTGCGTGCCGCCGCGAGCGCGCGGCGGGCCGCCTGCGGGTGAAGCCCGTCGAGCCCGTCGACCAGCACGACCGCGTCGCCGCCCCGCGCGGCGATCCGCCGCGCGGCGTCGAGCGCCCGCTCGAGCGCCTGCGCCTGGGCGTCGGCTGAGGCAGCGAAGGTCACAGCGCCGGCAAGCGGCGAGCCCTGCTCGCCCTCCTCGCTGCCCGCCCAGTCGGCGATCTCCTCCGGGCGCGCGCCGGCCAGGACGACGCTCACCTCGAGACCCTCGGCGCCCTTCAGGGCGCCGTGGAGCCGCCTGAGCGTCTCGGACTTGCCGGCGCCGCGCGGGCCCGCGATCGTCACGCGTGAGCCCTTGCCGAGCGGCGTCAGCCACTCGATCGCCTCGAGCGTCTTGTCCTCGGCGCCCAGGGCCAGCCGCTCGGCGGGCCAGGCGACCGGAAGGTCGTCGTAGCGCGCGCCGTCGGCGACCGTGTCGGCCTCCGCGCCGTTGATCGTGTCGATCCTGACCAGCGAGGGGTAGCGCTCGGAGCGGCGCGGTGTGCGCACCGGCCCCGTGACGCGGTCGCCGGAGACGAGCTCGCAGCGGCGCACCTGCGCCGCGGAGATGTACACGTCCTGATCGGAGGGCTCGGGCGGGTCCACGCGAAGGAACGCCGAGCCGTTGCCCAGCACCTCGACGACACCCTCGGCGCTGCGGGCGTCCTCCTCGTCCTCACCGCGCCGCCCCGAGCTCTCGCCGCGGGAGCCACGCGAGCCGCGTGCGCGGCCGCGGCCGCGCGCCGGGCGCTCCTCGGGGTCCTCCTCGGCGTCCGCGCCGCCGCCCTGTTCCTTCTCCTGTTCCTTCTCCTGCTCCTGCTCCTCGCCGGGCTCCTCGGCCTCGGCCTCGCCCTCGGCCTCGGTCTCGGTCTCGGCCTCGGCGGAGCGTCCGCGACGAAGCCGCGGCGCGCGGCGCCTGCGCGAGCGCGGGCGGTCGCCCTCCTCGGTCTCGGCCTCCGCGCCGCCGTCCTTCGCCTCGCCGGCGTCGCCGCCGGACTCGCCGAGGATCGCGTCGATCAGATCCGCCTTGCGGAGTCGTCTGAAGCCGTCGAGGCCGATCTGGTCGGCGATCGCGTGGAGGTCGGCCAGAGGGCTCGCCTCCAGCTCGGAGCGGTCGAGCACTGCCATCTCTGTCTCTCTTTCTGTGAACGGGTGGTCGGCGTCCCGCCGCGTTGGTCAGCGGCCGGCACCCTTTGAACGCCAGCAGCCTAGCGGCTGTAGCGGATCTCCTCGGAGAGGCGCAGCTCCTCGTCGATCTCGTGTTCGCCCGCCAGGGCCGCGCGCACGTCCAGGTAGTCCCCCGCGGCATCGATGTCGTGCAAGCGGAAGATGTGCGCTCCCTCGTGCACGCCGTGCGCGAGGGCGGCGAGAGTGCCGGCGAGACGCTCGTGCGGCGGCCGCCCCGTCAGGGCGCCGATGAAGTCCTTTCGCGAGATCGCCATCAGCAGCGGCCTGCCGAGCTCGTGCAGCCGGCCGACGCACGACAGCAGCCTGATGGTCTGCGCGGGCGTCTTGGCGAAGTCGGGGCCGGGGTCGACGATCAGCTGCTCGCGCTGCACGCCCGCCGCGAGCGCGACGTCGATGCGCTCGCGCAGGAACTCGAGTACCTCGGCCACGATGTCGTCGTAGAGGCCCGGATCCTGGCGGCGTTCGCGCGGCGCGGCGGCTGTGTGCATCACCACGAGCCCGGCGCCGGTCTCGGCGCACAGCGACGCAAGCTCCGGATCGCGCAACCCGCTGACGTCATTTACGATCCGCGCCCCGGCCTCGATCGCAGCCCGGGCGACCGCCGGCTTGTAGGTGTCGACGGAGACGAATGCGCCGAGGTCGCCGGCCAGCCGCTCGATCAAGGGCACGACCCGCGCGATCTCCTCCTCCACCGCGACGGGCGGCCTCCCGGTCGTAGCCGACTCCCCCCCGACGTCGAGGATCTCTGCGCCCTGTGCCAGCAGCCGCTCGCCAAGGGCGAGGCGCTCGTCCAGGGTTCGATTGCGACCCTGGTCGCTGAACGAGTCGGGGGAGGCGTTGACGATGCCCATCAGCAGCGGGCGCGAGCCGACCTCGAGCTCGAGCCCGCCGGCGAGCAGTTGCCGCAGCGGCGCGTTCAACGCGCGGGCTCCGGGGCGCCGAAGGCGATCCCCTCGGCCGCCGCCTCGACCGCGAAGGAGTCGAGCTCGGCCTGCAGGCGCTGCTCGTCCCAACCGAGCTCGCGCGCCAGCACCTCGCCGACGCGGCGCACGGCGTCGGCCGGCGGGTCGGCCAGCAGCTCCCGCGCGGCGAGCAGCCCCAGGCGCGTGCGGCGCAGCAGCGCGTCGCCGATGCTGCGCGCCTGCTCGTGGCGGGCGGCCAGCGCGACCTCGGCGAGCAGGTCCGGGCAGCCGGCAACGATCGGCTGCGCCAGCTCGCCGCGCTCGGCGGCAATCTCCAGGACCTGGAACGCGGCGTGCCCGTAGCGTGCGGCGAGCGCCTCGTAAGGATCGGGTCCCACCCCCCCCACCCCCTCCAGGCGCGGCAGCTCCTCGGGCGAGATCGCCTGGCCGAGGGGGATTTCGTGCGTGCGGCAGGCCGCTTCGCGGGCTTCGCGCAGGACGAGCCGGTCGACCGTCATCTTCGCCATCCGCCGCCAGGTAGTGAGCTTGCCGCCGGTGATCGTGATCATCCCCGAGGAGGTCTCGTACAGCTCGGCCTTGCGCGAGATGTCGACCGACTTCTTCGGGTCGCCGGTCGAGATCAGCGGCCGCACGCCCGCGAAGGCGCCGGTGAGCTGGCGCGGGCCGAAGTCCGAGCCGAAGAAGGCGTTGACCGCGTCGAGCAGGTAGGCGATGTCCTCCTCGGAGGGCTCGACGTGCTCCAGCGGCCCCTCGTAGTCGTTGTCGGTCGTGCCGATCAGCGCGTGCCCCAGCCAGGGCAGCGCGAAGATCGAGCGCCCGCTGCCGGCGGGGACGATCGCGCCCCCGACGAGGGGCAGGTCGGAGTGCTTGATCGTGATGTGCGTGCCGCGGCTCGGACGGATCGACGGCAGCTCGGCCTCGACGTGCAGCTCCTGCGGGCGCAGCTGGTCGGCCCAGACGCCGGTTGCGTTGACGACGTTCGGCGCTGTGACCTCGAACTCCGCGCCGGTCTCCAGATCGCGCACCTGCACCCCGCTCGCGCGCCCGTCCTGCTGGAGCAGGCCCGTGACGTCGAGACGGTTCGCGCACACCGCGCCGAAGCGCTCCGCCTCCCCGAGCACCGTCAGCACGAGCCGCGAATCGTCGGTCTGGCAGTCGTAGAACAGGTACCCCGACGTGGGCTCGCGGGCGGCGAGCGCCGGAAGCAGCTCGATCACCTCCTCCCCGGAGATCACACGATGGCGCGCCGGGCTCCACGACTCGTCGGGCTCGGCCTCCTGAACCGCCTCGCCGGCCTCGACGCGCTCGGCGGCGTTCCGCGCGGCGCCGCGCTTGCGGGCGCGACGGCCGCGGACCCGCCCGCGCTCCACGGCCATGACGTCGTAGAGGTTGAGGCCGACGCCGACGAGCCGGTCAGGCTTCGCCCCGTCGAACGCGGGCACGACGAGCGGCAGCGGCTTGACGAGATGCGGCGCCAGCTTGACCATCAGCTGGCGCTCGAGCAGCGCCTCGCGCACGAGCCCGAGGTCGAAGTTCTGCAGGTAGCGCAGGCCGCCGTGGACGAGCTTGGAGGAACGGCTGGAGGTGCCGGAGGCGAAGTCGGCGCGCTCCAGCAGCGCCACGCTGTAGCCGCGCGAGGCGGCGTCGAGGGCCACGCCTGCGCCGGTGATGCCGCCGCCGACGACCACCACGTCGAACTCGTCGGACTGGAGGGCCGCGAGGGCCTGGTCGCGGGCGATCACGTGCGCAAGTCTCGCAGAGGCACTGGGCGTCGGCGCAGGGGGCCGCGTGGCGTATCGTCAGCGCCCGAGACGCGGGGCGGGGTCCCTGGGGAGGGCCGCCCCGCACGAGCGAGAGGAGAACGAGATGCTCGACCACGTGAGCTTCGGCGTCGCCGACTTCGCCCGGAGCAAGGCCTTCTACGAGCAGGCGCTGGCGCCGCTGGGCGTGCGGCAGTTGAGGGAATACGGCGGCACGATCGCCGCCTTCGGCGAGCGCGAGCCGCCCTACTTCTGGCTCTACGGGGAGCGCGACGTTACGCAGGGGGCGCTGCACTTCGCCTTCACTGCCGCCGATCGCCCCGCCGTGGAGGCATTTCACGCAGCCGCGCTAGCGGCCGGTGGAACCGACAACGGCGCGCCGGGCCTGCGCGACTACCACCCGAACTACTACGCCGCCTTCGTTCTGGACCCCGACGGTCACAACATCGAGGCGGTCTGCCACGACGCGCCGTGAACGGCGCTAGATGTTCGCCAGCTCGGCGGTGATGTCAGCGACGGCCGCTTTCGCGTCGCCGAACAGCATCGAGGTCCCGGGCTCGTAGTAGAGCTCGTTTTCGATCCCCGCGAAGCCGGGATTCATCGAGCGCTTGATCACGATCACCGACTGGCCGTGGTCGACTTCGAGGATCGGCATGCCGTAGATCGGCGAGGACGGGGTGTTCTTCGCGGCCGGGTTCGTGACGTCGTTGGCACCGATCACGAGCGAGACGTCGGTGCGCTCGAATTCGGGGTTCGCGTCGTCCATCTCCTTGAGCTGGTCGTAGGGCACGTCGGCCTCCGCGAGCAGCACGTTCATGTGGCCCGGCATGCGCCCGGCGACGGGATGGATCGCGTAGCTGACCTCGATGCCGCGGCTCTCGAGCTCCTTGGTGAGCTCGCGCACCGCGTGTTGCGCCTGCGCCACGGCCATCCCGTACCCCGGCACGATCACGACCTTGTTGGCGTAGGCGAGCTGGATCGCGGCGTCGGTTGCGCTGACCGATTTGACTGTGCCGGCGTGCTCGCCCGCGCCTTCCGCGCCGGCGATGGCGCCGCCGCCGCCGAAGCCGCCCGCCACGATCGAGGGGATCGAGCGGTTCATCGCGACCGCCATCAGGTTCGTGAGGATCGTTCCCGATGCGCCGACGATCATCCCCGCGACGATCAGCGCCGGGTTGTCGAGCGCGATCCCGGTGGCGGCCGCGGAGAGCCCCGTGAACGCGTTCAGCAGCGAGATCACGACCGGCATGTCCGCGCCGCCGATCGGCAGCACGAGGAAGTTGCCGAGCAGCGCCGCGCACACGAGCATGCCGATGAACAGCGCTTCGGAGTGCGCGCCCGCGCAGAGGTCGACGCCCGCAGCGACCGCCAGCACGAGCAGCACCAGGTTGACGACCTGCTGTCCGGCGCCGAGCGTGATCGGGCGGCCGGGGAGGATTTCCTGGAGCTTGCCGAAGGCGATGTTCGAGCCCCAGAAGGAGATCGAGCCGACGATCGCCGCGAACACGGAGAAGACCGCGATGTAGGTCGCCACCGCCCCCCCGGTGATCGTCACGGTCCCGAGGTTCCCGATGATGTGGATCGTGTGCGAGCCGTAGGTGGACCCGTGGCGGCGGAACTCCGCCCAGGCGATCAGGAACACCGCGCCGCCGCCGACGCCGTTGAACAGCGCGACCATCTGCGGCATCGCGGTCATCTTCACGTTGCGCGCCGCGGGCACCCCGACCGCCGTGCCGAGGGCGACGCCGAGCACGATCAGCCCCCACTCCCCCTCGCTCGGCTGCAGCAGCGTGGCGACGATCGCGATCGCCATGCCGACCGCGGCGATGCGGTTGCCGCGGACCGCCGTCGTCGGCCCGGCGAGCCCTCGCAGCCCCTGGATGAAGAGGGCGAAGGCGATGATGTAGAGGACGTAGATGAAGCTTTCGCTCTGCACCCACGAGGTCGCGAGCGGAGTCATCGGCCGCCCTCCTCGCCGTCCTGCTCGTCCTTCGGCTTCGGCTTGGACTTGAACATCTCGAGCATCCGGTCCGTGACCAGGAAGCCGCCGACGATGTTGATCGTGCCGAACATGATCGCGATCACGAGGATCACCTTGTTGAAGGTGTCGTTGCCGGCGAGCCCGATCACGATCAGCCCGCCCAGCAGCACGATGCCGTGGATCGCGTTGGTGCCGGACATCAGCGGCGTGTGCAGCGTGTTCGGCACCTTCGAGATCACGACGAAGCCGATGAAGCCCGCGAGCACGAGGATCGCGAGGTTGGTCGTCAGCACGCTGGCGAGCATCAGGCCGCAGCCTCCACGGCCGCTTTCGCGCCGGCGTTGACGATCTGGCCGTCCTTCACCACGCACGCCCCCTTCACGATCTCGTCCTCCCAGTCGAGCTGCAGCGAGCCGTCCTCGCCGACGAACAGCTCGAGCAGGGCCTGCACGTTGCGCGCGAACAGCTGCGAGGAGTGCTCGGCCATGGTCGAGGGCAGGTTCAGCGGCGAGACGATCTTCACGTCGTGGCGCACGACGGTCTCGCCGGGCACGGTCAGCTCGGCGTTGCCGCCCGCCTCCCCCGCCATGTCGACGATCACCGAGCCGGGCTTCATCCCTTCGATCGCCTCGGCGGTGACGAGCTTCGGCGCGGGCCTGCCCGGCACGAGCGCTGTCGTGATCACGACATCGAAGCCCTTGATCGCGTCGGTCAGCGCCTGCTGCTGTTCGGCGCGCTCCTCCTCGCTCAGCTCGCGCGCGTAGCCGCCCTCGCCGCTGGCCTCGAGGCCGAGGTCCAGCCACTGGGCGCCGAGCGACTCGACCTGCTCGGCCACCTCCGGGCGCACGTCGTAGCCGGTCGTGCGGGCGCCCAGGCGCTTGGCCGTCGCGAGCGCCTGCAGGCCCGCCACGCCGACGCCGAGCACCAGCACCTTGGCGGGCGGGATCGTGCCGGCGGCGGTCATCAGCATCGGGAAGAAGCGCCCGATCTCCTCCGAGCCCAGCAGCACGGCCTTGTAGCCCGCGACGTTGCTCTGGGAGGACAGCGCGTCCATCGCCTGGGCGCGTGAGATGCGGGGGATCGCCTCCATCGCGAACGCCGTCGCGCCGGCGTCGGCGAGCGCCTTGGTCGTCCTCGGCGCGGTCAGCGGCGCGAGGAAGCCGATCAGGATCGAGCCCTGCCCGAGGCTGCGGACCGTCTCCGGGTCGGGCGGGGCGATCGTGACCACGATGTCGCTGCGCCAGATCTCGCCGGGGTCGCTGGAGATCTTCGCGCCCGCCTCGGTGAACTGCTCGTCGCTCAGCAACGCGCCCTCGCCGGCGCCGCTCTGCACGAGCACGTCGAGGCCCTTGGCCTGCAGCTTGCTGACCACCTCCGGCACGAGCGCGACGCGATGCTCGCCGGCGGCGGTCTCCTTCGGGACTCCGATCCGCATCTGAGAGGCGGGAAAGCTATCCGATCGGGACGAAGGGCGGCGCCCCGACCGGCATCGAGCGCCGGCCGGGCCTCTCCTCGTCCCGACCGGCATGAAGCGCCGGTCGGGCCCTCCAAAAAACTAGAATCGATGGATCACCGTCAACCTGACACGCATCTACACCAAGCTCGGCGACGGCGGCGAGACGCACCTCGGCGACATGAGTCGCGTCTCGAAGCTGCACCCCCGCGTCGAGGCATACGGCACGATCGACGAGCTCAACGCCCAGGTCGGCCTCGCTCTGCTTGCCGAGGGCATGCCGGCCCGTTTCGCGGAGTGGCTCTCGCGCGTGCAGAACGACCTGCTCGACGTCGGCGCCGACCTCTCGGTGCCCTCGTCCAACGACGAGGCGCGCGAGCGCCTACGGGTCACGCCCGACTACACGGCGTGGCTGGAGCAGGCCTGCGACGAGGTCAACGAGAAGCTGCCCCCGCTGCGCTCCTTCGTGATCCCGGGCGGGAGCCCCGCCGCCGCGCACCTGCACGTCTGCCGCACCGTCTGCCGCCGCGCGGAGCGCCGCACGATCGCCGTCGAGGACGCGAACCCCGAGGCGGTGCGCTACCTGAACCGGCTCTCGGACCTGCTTTTCATCCTCAGCCGCGCCGCGAACGAGACCGGCGCCGAGCACCTGTGGGACCCCGGCGCGCACGGCGCCGGCGGCTCCTAGGCAGAAGCGGCCCGGCGGGGCGGGAACACGCGCTCGGAGGCGCGCAGCGCCGCGACGGCGAGCGCCATCCACACCGAGGCGACGAGCAGGCCGCCGACGACGTCGCTGGGCATGTGCCACGCGAACACGAGCAGGCCCACGCACACGGCCGCCACGAACAGGCCGGCGAGGATCGCCACGAAGGGCCTCAGCCGCGGCCCCGAGACGAGCACCGCGCAGAGCGCCAGCGCCATCGCGGCGGTCGAGTGACCGCTCGGCCACGAGGCGGGGTTGATCGTGACGTATTCGACGCTGTCGTGCTGGTGGGCCATCAACGGCTTCAGCTGCTCGGCTGTGAACGGAGCGAGCGTCAGCACGCCCGCCACCGCGAGCGCGCTGCGCGGCCGATCGCCGGCCAGCGCGAGGGCGACCAGGGCGACGCCCCACAGCACGAACAGCGACGGGTCGAGCAGGTGCAGCAGGAACTGCAGCGGCTGGTGGAGCGTCGCATCGTCGAGCGTCGTGAAGTGGTAGAGCACGACCGCGTCCTTGACGCGGATCGCGCCCACCTGCGAGGCCAGCGCCCACACGGCTGCGAGTGCGAGCACGAGCACCCCGGCGATCGCCAGGGCGCTGAGCGCGCTGCCCGGCGCCGGCGCGAGCGAGCGCGTGCGGACGGGGCGCGGAGTGGCGATCACGGCCTGCTCTGACATGCCATCAGCGTAGAGAGCCCCCTTAAGCCGGGCTGAATCGCTAGGGCACGACCGGCAGCGGGCGCTGCGCGAAGCCCGTGAGCGCCTGCGCGGTGACCCAGACCGGCGTCTGGGCGCCCGTGCGGGAGTAGCGCACGCTGCCGTCCGGGGCGATCAGCGTCTGCAGGTACGCGAGGGGGCTGCGGCTGCCCTGGCGCACGACCTTCCCCGCGTGGGTCCCCGCCGCGGCGAACGCCTCGATCGCCCAGGCCGTCGACTGCGCGTTGGAGGGCCCGCCCTGCTGCTGGGGAAAGCCGCCGTCGAGGTTCTGCGCGCGGCGCAGGAACGCGGCGCCGCGCGAGAGCGCGCTCGCGTGGCGCGACCCGGCGCCCCGCAGCGCCTGCATCGCCGCGGCCGTGTCGTCGATGTCGCCGCCCCCGCCCCGCGTCGCGAAGCCGAAGGCGCCGTTGGGTTCCTGCTGGCGGCCGAGCCAGCGGGCCGCGGCGGAGACGGCGGGGGCGTGCGGGCCGTAGCCGGCCGCCCGCAGGGCGAGGATCGCGAACGAGGTGAGGTTCGAGAGGTGACCGAAGGAGCCGTCGGGGGCGCCGTAGGACAGCAGCCGGGCGACCGGATCCCCACCGGGGAGCGATCGGACCGGCGCGCCGCAGGCATGAAGCGCGAGGATCGTGCGCTCGAGGTCGCCGGCGCCGTGCAGGTTCGCGGCTTCGGCGCGCAGCGCGTCGAGCACCGAGTGGCCGTCCCGGCTCACCGCGCTCGGGTTGCGGCCCGCCGCGGCGAGGCCCATCGCCGCCCACGCGGTGTAGAGCTCGCTGCTGGGCTGCCCCGGCGTGGCACCGAAGCCGCCGTCGGCGTTCTGCGCCGCTTTCAGGTAGCCCAGCTGGCGCGCGATCGGCGGCTTGGACGCCTGTGCGCACGCCGTCAGCCCGAGCGCCAGCGCCGAGACGCATAGCACCGTCAGCAGCGACGCCGGCGGCAACGCGATGCGCCGCCAGTCGACCTGGAGGCGCGCGCGCACGCGCGCGAGCATGCGCAGCAGCGCCGGCCCGAACGCGAACCCGAACGCGAAGCTCGCGCCGACGTGCGTCAGATCGAAAGCCAGCGCCGCGCCGAGCACGACCCCGTAGGCGGCGGGGCTGTGGTTCCCGGTGCCCGTCCAGGTGTAGACGTTCAGCACCAGGTTGAAGAGCTCGGCGCCGAGCGCGCACGCGAGCCCGAGCGCGAGCGGTGAGGGGTGATCCCCGAGCGCGGGGCGCAGGGCCGCGCCGAAGAGGCCCACGAGGCCCCAGCCGAGCATCTGCCACGGCGTCCAGGGGCCCTGCCCGAGCAGGATGTTCGACGCCAGCGCCGAGATCGCGCCGATCGCGAAGCCGGGGCGTGCGCCGAACGCCACGCCGCTGACGAGCACGATCGCCGTGATCGGCTTCACGTCGGGGACCGCGGCGAACGCGTCGCGGCCGAGCGCCGCAAGCGCGGCGAGCGTCGCTACGACCGCGAGCAGCTTCGCGGGCGGGTGGCTGCGCTCGTACCACCAGAAGGCGACGCCGAGCGAGGCGAGCACGATCGCGAACGAGCTGAGCTGCCAGCTCACGACGCGTCCACCAGTTCGGGAGGCGCGTGGCGGGCCGCGCGCAGCAGCGCCGCGCCCTGGTCGGGCGTGAGCGCGCGCCCGGCACCGCCGAGGATGCGGGCCGTCTCGGTGGCGAAGTACCAGCCGCCGGCCAGGATCTCCTCGATCGGACCGTCGGCGATCACGCGCCCGTCCGCGAGCAGGACCGCCCGCTCGGCGAGCGCCGCCGCGAACTCGGCGTCGTGCGTGGCGACGAGCACGGCCATCCCCTGCGCGCTCTGCTCGCGCAGCCAGGCGGCGAGCTCCTGCTTGGCCTGGCGGTCCATGCCGCGCGTGGGCTCGTCGAGCGCGAGCACCGCGGGCGGCGCGCCGTCGCCGAGCACGATCGCGAGCGCCAGGCGCTGGCGCTCTCCGCCCGAGAGGTCGCGCGGGTGGCGCTCGGCGAGCTCGCCGAGGCCGAGCAGCTCGAGCGCCGCCGCGGGCGCCTCGTCCGCGACGCGCTCGTGCAGCAGGTAGTCGCCGGGGTTCTGGAGCAGCAGAGCGACGCGGCCGGCGCTCTGCACCGAGCCGCGGGTCGGCTCGAGCAGCCCCGCCGCGTGGCGCAGCAGCGTCGACTTGCCCGCGCCGTTCCGCCCCATCAACACGACCCGCTCCCCGGGCGCGAGACTCAGCTCGGCGCCGCGCAGGATCGCCGCGCCGTCGCGGAGCTCGTGCCAGACGCCCCGCAGGCGCAGCGCGGCGGGCGCGCCACGCGCCCGGCGGCGCCGGCGCGGAGGCTCCGCGGGCGGCGGCTCCGGCGGAGGCGCGGGCAGCAGCGCGTAGCGGCGCAGGGTCGCGCGCGCCTGCTTGACCCCGGCGGGGGGCGGCGCGAGGCCCGCGCCTTCGATCAGGCGCGCCGCGGGCGTCTGGAGGGAGGGCTCGGCGGCCGCGGCCCACTCCAGGAACGCGGTGGGATCGGCGTCGCAGACGATCGCCCCGTCCTCGACCACGATCACGCGGTCGGCCGCGCCGAGGCAGCGCTCGAGGCGATGCTCGATCAGCAGCACCGCCGTGTCGGACTCCTGGTTCAGCCGTCGCAGCTGCCAGATCAGCTCGTCGCCCGCGACGGGATCGAGCTGCGACGTCGGCTCGTCGAGCAGCACGAGCGGCGGGCGCGCGGCCAGCGCCGCGCCGAGCGCCACACGCTGCAGCTCGCCTCCCGACAGCTCGGCGGTGGCGCGGTCGAGCAGCTCGCCGATGCCGAGGGCGAGGGCGACCTCCTCGACCGCCCTTGCGACCGCGGCGGGGCCGCGGCCGAGGTTTTCGACCGTCAGCGACAGCTCGGCGCGCACCGTGCTCATCACGACCTGCGTCTCGGGGTCCTGCAGGAGCGTCCCCGCCACGGCGCCGACCGCAGCCGGACCCGCCTCGCGGGTGTCGAGGCCGGCGACCGTCACGCGCCCGCCGAAGGAGCCGCCGTGGAAGTGCGGGACGAGACCCGCGGCCGCCTGCAGGAGCGTCGACTTGCCCGAGCCCGAGCGGCCGGCGAGGACGCAGAACTCGCCAGGCTCGAGCGTGAGGTTCACGTCGCGCAGCGCCGGCCGCTCGGCGCCCGGGTAGGTGTAGCCCACAGCCTCGCAGCGCAGCACGCTCACGGCTGGATCCCCCACGGCTCGGTGTAGCCCGCGACCTCGCAGCGCAGCACGCTCACGGCTCGATCCCCCGGCGGTCGACGAAGGGGAGCAGCGTCGCCGCCAGCAGCAGCGCGATCGCGACGGCCGTCCCTGCGCCGGCGGCGATCGAGACCAGCGGATAGGCGTGGAAGGCCGCCGCACCGTCCAGGCGGGTCAGCAGCACGATCACGGGGATCGCCACGGCCGCGGCGCCGAACGCGAGGTCGTGCCGGGAGCGGGCCGCGGCGCGGCCGGCGTCGAGGACCGGGCCCCGCGAACGGGGACGCCCGGGGGCGCCATAGCCACGGGTCTCGAGGACCGCGGCCACGTCCAGGGCGCGGTCCAGGGCGCCCGCGATCGTCGCGCGCAGGATCGCGAGCCGCCCGACCCGGCCAGGCCCGCCGTCGGCCCGGCAGCGCATCGCCTCGGCCAGGCGCTGCGCATCCTGGCCCAGCACCGGAACCATCCGTGTCGTGAGCGACGCCGTCAGCGCCGAGCGGGGCGAGACGCGGCGCAGCGAGAGCAGCAGCTCATCGGGGTTGGCCGTGCAGACGGCGAGCAGGCAGGCGAGCGCGACGACGAGCAGGCGCAGCCCGAAGACGAGCCCGAACACGACCGACTCGAGCGTCAGGTTCATATGCCCGAGCACGCCCCAGTCCCCGAGCCTCGCGAACACCGTCAGCCCGCCGCGGTTCACGAGCACGTTGACGACCACCGTCGCGGCGAACATCGGCAGCGCCGCTCCGCGCGCGGCACCGAGCAGCTGGCGTCCGATCCCAGCGGCGGCCGCGGCGAGCAGCACGGCGGCCAGCAGCCCGCCGAGCACGATCGGGTCTTCGACGAGCAGCGCCGCCAGCGCCAGCGAGCCGCCGTAGGCGGCCGCAACGCTCGCGCGCGCGGCGTGCAGCGGGCTTGCGCGCCGCCGGTAGGCGATCCGTGTCGCCGCGTCCAGCGCGCTCACGGCGCCGCCCCCGTGACGGGGAGCGGCTGCGCGCCGGCGGCCGTCACCGCCACCGCGAAGCGGTTGCGCAGCGTCGCCGCGTCGAGCGCGCCCGCGGCGAGCGAGACGCCGGCCGGGTCCGTCCCCGTCACGGCCCAGATCGGCACGCGTTCCTGGCCGGCGGTCGCCGCGACGAGCCCGGAGCCCGCACCGAGCGTGCGCACGGGGTGGCCGTCTGGGTCGAGCAGCACGAGCTGGGTGCCGCTCGCGTTCGGCTTCGCATACACGCCGCTGGCGCGCGGGCCGCTCTCGAGCGGCTGGAGCAGGCGTTCCAGGCGCAGTTCGCGCCAGGGGCCGACGAGCACCCGCAGGAGCTCGGGTCCGCCACCGGCGCCGAGCGCACCCGTCGCGGCTGGGACGCCCGCCTGCTGCAGCCGCGCCGAGACGGCCTGGCAGGCGGAACCCGCGGCGCGCGCGCATTCGACGCGGACCGGCAGGCGCTTGCCGCCCGTCCCGTGCACGAACGGCTCGGGGTAGGAGCCGACGACCGCGGGCACGTCCTCGGTCGCGCTCCAGTCGTGGAGGTCCCACCAGATGCTGTCGCCGCGATGGACGTCAGTGTCGGCCGCGCCCTTCTGCGCCTCGACGCCGTTGACGTAGTAGAACCAGTCGAGGGGGTGCCCGCCGGCTTCGCCACCGCCGGTGCCGTCGATCGACTCGACGAAGCCGCCGCCGAAGCGGTTCTGGACGCTGTAGTTGCGCAGCAGCAGGCTCATGACCGTCTCCTGGCCGCTGACCTTCGGGTGCGCGCTGGTGTGCAGCACGCGCGTGCCGAAGTCCCGTGTGATCATCAGCCGGACGCCGCCGGGCGTCGCGCCGGCGCCGAGCCCGCAGCCCGCGAGCGCGAGCAGGCACGCGATCGCGACCAGGCCTGCCGGGCCCGCCCTCATCGCACCGTCACGGTCACGGGGAAGGCGGGCACCGAGCCCGGCCGCGAGGCCGTGAGCGCGTAGCTGCCGGCACGCGACGGCGCCCGCAGCGTCACCGCGCCGGAGCCGCCGGTCACCGCCGATGCGGCGCCGAGCCTCACGCGTGCGCCCGCCATGGCCGCACCGCGCCCGTAGTTGTCATACCCCGTCACGCGCACCCGCAGGACGCCGCCGCCGGGCACCGAGCCGGAAGCGGAGAGCGCAAGGTTGCGCTGGCAGCCCCCGGCGAAGGCCTGGCACCAGAACCACAGCACCTGCGAGCCGGGTGCGAGCAGCCGCCCGTCGCCCTGCGCTCCGGTGGGGTCGCCGGCGCCGGTGGTCCCCGAGCGGTTGCCGACCTTGTACTCCCAGCCGTTCTGGCCATGGTTGCGCTCCCCGTCGAGCGAGTAGACGAACAGCTGGCCGGAGTCGCGCGGCGAGGAGGTGCAGCGGCCGTAGTCGCGGATCGAGAACGCCGGCCCGCCCGCGAGGTGCAGATCCGCGAGCGCGGCGAGCGGGGTGCTCGCCGCCACCTCGCAGCTGCGCCCGCCCACACGCACGCTCGCGGCGCCTGCGCCGATCGCGCGAGCCGGCGAGAGCACGACGTTGCCGGCGCCGACGACCATCACGCGCACGTTCGCGCCGGCTGCTCCCGCGCTCTGGCACCACTCCAACGACGAGACCAGACCGAGGAGAAGCGCTGCACAACAGGCGGCGCAAGCCGCCCCCTTAACGGACATGGAACACCACGCGCGAGGTTCCGCGGGCGAGCGCGATCGTGTTGCCGGCCGCATCGCTGCCTGTCACGTCGAGGACGTAGCGGCCCGGCTGGAGCGCCGACGGCAGCAGGTAGGAGAAGCCGCCCGAGGAGGAGACCTTGAAGGGCTTCGCCCTGCCGCAGCGCGCCCGCGCGAAACGCTCGCGCACGCCGTCGTAGGCCCAGCAGCGCCCCTTGTGGCTGCGCCGCAGCGCGAGGCTCACGCTCGTCACCGTGCTGTGCGAGCTGACCTGCCCGGCGAGCACGCGCGGCGCGCCCGCGCGCTTGTAGTGGCGGCCGTTCAGCACGCTCGCGACGTGCGCGACCAGCGCGTAGGCGCCCTTGTACTGCGGGACGATCACGGCGGCGCACGCGCACACGCCCGTGCTCGGGGCCTGGGCGCTCACGACCGTCGCCGGCGCCGACGCCGCGAAGCCGTGCCCGCTGGCCCTCAGCGCGAACGTCCCCGCCGTGCCCAGCGTCAGCGTCGCTGCTCCGCCGGGGCCGCTCGTCGCGGAGGCGCCGCCTCCGGACACCGTCACCGCTTCCACCGGTTCGGGAGTGCCCTGCCCCGGTTCGGCGAACGTGCCCGCCGGCGTGCGCACGGCCATCACCTTCACCGTGAACGGCTGTCCGGCGGTCACGCTCGCCGGCACTTCGGCGAGCTCCAGCGGGAGCACGGTCGGCGCGAACGGCGGCGGCTCGCGGTCGGCGATCATCACCACTTCGTCGCCTTCGGAGAGCAGGTCGGTGCAGATCCCTCCGCCCCACTTGTAGTCGACCCACTCCGCCCACGTGCTCGATTCGTTTTCGAAGGAGAGCGTGCGGCCGAGGAGCGTTTCGGTGAAGTCGCCGCCGCTGCCGGCCGCCTCGCCGTGATCCCAGTTGCCGCCCACGGCCAGGTTGATCGCGGCCGCGACGCTGTTCGCCGCGCAGCCGCTGACCGGCTCGGGCGCCGAGAGCGTGACGGTCGTCTGCGGCAGCAGGGTTTCGCCTTCGGCCTCGACCCTGACCTTCACGGTCGGGCCGGCGAGCGCGGCGGGCGCCAGCGCCAGAGCGGCGAGGAGGAGGCAGAGCGTTGCGGCCGGGATCTGAACGATCCGGCGTGGAGGATGAGCGAGTTGCATTGAGCCGACCCCTTTCCACGAGGGCTTGTTGGGCTTTGGTCGGCGGCAGGTCTCCTGGCTCCCGGGCTACCGTCTCGCGCCTTCCCGGACCGCCTGCGGCGGTCCAGTGGCTCGCGCCCCCTCGGCGCGTGCAAGACAGCGTCCCCGGTCACAGTGGCGGGTCCGCGCCGGAATCGCACCGGCTTCCCTTGACCACCGACCTTGAACGGCCGCAGTCTACCCCAGCGCGCGTGTTCACAGAAAGTTCAAACCCGGCGCGCGGCGCGGCGTAGAGTCGGCTTCCCGGCACTGCGAGAGGAGACACGATTCCCCTTCAAGCGCTGACCCCCCGGCTCGTTGCGGCATGTGTGCTCGCCGTGCTGTTCGGCGCCGCACCGGCCGCCCGCGCGGACACGGCCCCGACCGTTGGGACCGGCAGCTCCTCGGAAGTGGCGCTCACGAGCGCCACGCTCGCGGGCACGATCGAAAGCGCCTCCCCGCTGCAGGGCTGCTGGTTCGAATGGGGCGTGCCACCGCGCTTCGAAGCGAGCGTCCCCTGCCGCGCGGGCGCCGCCGAGGGGGCCGCGCAGGCGGTCAGCGCCGAAGCCGGCGGGCTGCAGCTCGGCACCACCTACGGGTGGCGCCTGGCGGCGAGCAACGCCGCGGGCGTCGTACACGGCGAGACCGGCTCGTTCAGGACGCTGGGCTACCCGGCCGAAGAACCGCCTCCGGCGAGCGAACAGCTGTCCACGCAAGCGGGCCTCCCGCCGCCGCTCGTCGAAGCCGGGGAAGCCCATGGTCACTTCGAAGGCGGGCTCTACGTCGCCTACTGCCCCGGCCGCGATGCGCTCGCCGCGAGCGCCTCCGCGGGCGCCCGGACGGCGATGGCCGATCACACCGGCTGGCCCGCGCTTCAGTGCCTGAAGATGGACAAGGGCAGCTACGGGCTCCCGCACACCCTCCTCGGCGTCGCCGGCGTCCACAACTTCCTGCTCGGCGGATACGGCAACGACACGATCTGGGCGGGGCCGGACGGCGACGTGATCTGGGGCGACTACCAGCCCTCGGGCCAGCACACCGCCGAGCGCGATTGGCTCCACGGCGGCGCCGGCAGCGACTGGATCTACTCGAGCCACGGCCACGACCGGATCTGGACCGGCGCCGGCGAAGACCATGTCGCGCTCGACTACGGCTGGGGCACCGTGCACTGCAACGGGCCCGGGCTGAAGACGCTGGTGATGCGCCTGCTGCGCCGCAACCGGCACTGGCGGCTGGTCGGCTGCCGGCACATCCGCGTCGTGCCGCACCGCGCCTGAGGCGCGCGGCTCAGCCGGACTCGACGGCGCGCTTCAGCCGCGCGAGGCGCCGGTCCCAGGCCCGCTCGGCGTCACGCAGCCACGTGGCCGCCGGCGCGAGCGCCTCGCCGCGCAGGCCGTAGCGGACCTCCCGGCCCGCGCCAGGCCGGCGCTCGAGCAGGCCGGCGTGCTCGAGGGTGGCGAGGTGCTTGGCGACCGCCTGGCGGCTGATCGGCAGCCGCGCCGACAGCGCCGGCGCACTCGTCTCCCCCCCGCCGAGCAGCTCCTGGACCAGGCCGCGGCGGGTCGGGTCCGCGAGCGCGGCGAAGACGGTCCCGAGCTGGTCGCTCAAGCCGCCACCAGGGACAGGCCGGCCGCCATCGCCGCGAGCGGCAGGCGCGGCGCGCTCTCGGTCACGATCACGCGCGCGCCGCGCGGCAGCGCGAGGATCCTGAACTCGACGTGCGTCACCGGCTGCTCCTCGGAGAACCACCACCACGTCACGCGATGCGGCGACTCGGCGTGCTCGACGTGGATGTCGCGATCCGGCTCCTCCAACCAGCGCTCGCGCCCCTCCTCGGTCACGAGCGCCTCGAAGACCTCCTCCGGCGTGGCCTCGACGTCGATCTGGCGGCGCACCTCCGCCTCCTGCTCGTTGCCGCCGAGCGGCATCCCGTCCAGCTCATCCAGCTCCAGCCTCATCGCCGCCTCCTTCTTGACAACCGATTGGTTGCTATAGTCGCTGACAACCACCTCGTTGTCGAAAGGATAGCCAACCATGACCCTGATCCCGATGGTCGTCGAGCAGAGTCCCCGCGGCGAGCGCTCGTTCGACATCTACTCGCGCCTCTTGAACGAGCGCATCGTCTTCATCGGCACGCCGGTCGACGACCAGGTCGCGAACCTCGTCGTCGCGCAGCTCCTGCACCTGGAGAGCGAGGACGACCAGAAGGACATCTCCCTCTACATCAACTCCCCCGGCGGCGTCGTCTACTCGGGCCTCGCGATCTACGACACGATGCAGTTCGTCAAGCCCGACGTGCAGACGATCTGCTTCGGCGTGGCGATGAGCATGGGCTCGCTGCTGCTCGCCGGCGGCGCCCCCGGCAAGCGCATGGCGCTGCCGAACAGCCGCATCCTCATCCACCAGCCCTCGGGCGGCTTCCAGGGCCAGGCCTCCGACATCGAGATCCACGCCCGCGAGACGCTCGAGCTGCGCCGGCACGTCGATGAGATCTACGCGCACCACACCGGCCAGAGCCTCGAGCGCGTCCACGACGACATGGACCGGGACCGCTACTTCACCGCCGAGCAGGCATGCGAGTACGGGCTCGTGGACCGAGTGATCTCCTCGCACGAGCTGAACCGGATGCGGACGGGGTTCGGGGCCCGGGAGGAGGCGGCTTCGGGCTAGATGATCAGGACGAGTGACAGCGCCTCGTCGTGGGCCAGCACCGGTCAAAACCCTGACCAGCTGAGAGGAACCTCACATCCTTCGCGCGCCGCCGGGTAACAGAGGCGATCGAACCCGGCTCGTCTCACCATCTCAGAAAGCTCTCAGCCGACGGCAAGAGCGCCTTGAGGCGGGCCACCGAAGCTGCATCACGAAACGGAAAGCAACGGAAAGGACCCCCTCGATGTCTCTCCCAATCGCGATCGCGCTCAACATCGTTCTCTGCGTGTTTCTTCTGGCCGCGCTCGGCTGGACCATGACGCGCCCCCGCAAGCTCCGCCCGCACGTGTCGGCCACCGGCCGCCGTCTCGCTCTCGTCGAGCAGCAGGCCTCCTACGACGCGGACGAGCAGGAGCGCCGCGCCGCGTAGCCGCCGGGCTCAGATCCAGCCGAGGACCGGTCCGAGGATGAGGCCGGCGAGCAGGTCGATCGCTGCCAGCGTTCCGACCACGGCGATCTGCCGCCGCCGGTCCTCCATGTCGTAGACCCAGAAGCAGACGACGTAGAACGTCAGGTAGCCGAGGACGACGATCACCGGGAAGGTCGCAACGTTCCACCACCAGTAGTGCCAGTGGAAGACGCCATCGGCGTGGAGCAGCAGCTCGACGCCGACCGAGACGAGCGAGAGGAGGATCGCCAGCGCCCAGCGGTTCGGGACGCCGAGGATCCGCACCCGCCGGTCGGGCGGCAGGAGCTTCGTGAAGATGATCCCGTTGATCGCGAAGAAGAGCGAGATCTCGACGGTCAGCCCGATCAGGATCACGTAGCTGCTGTGGCCGGTGACGGTCCAGAGCGCCGCGTCGCCGTTGAGGTGAAGGACGAGGGCGTTGATCAGCTCGTTGGCCCAGTCCATGAGCCAGAAGGCGAGCCCGGCGAGGATCGCGCTCCAGTTTCTCCGCTCGATCTCGACGGCGTAGACGTAGACGACGAGCGCGAGCAGGGTGACGGTGGACCAGTCGAGCTGGCCAGTGCGTCGAAGCAGGTGCTCCGCTTCGCGGGTGAACGTCGTCACTGCGACCATCTGCCCCCTCCTCCCCGCGCTCCGGCTTTCTCAGGCGCCGACCGCCGACAGGTCGATGTCGGTGTCGGCGAGCGCGCGGCGGTCCTCCTCGCCGAGTCGCATCCCGTCGGCGAGCAGGCGGCTGGCATCCTCGAGGTCGTCCGAGCGGCCGACCGCGAGTGCCGCCTTCACTGCTCCGTCCTGCAGGTAGAAGTTGGTGAAGCTGCCGTCCTCGATCGAGCCGCGGACGATCTCCTGGTCCCAGCCGTAGGCCGGACCGACGTACTCGAGGCCGCCCCAGTCGGCGAGGTCCGAGAAGAAGTAGGGCACGACTTCGTGCGGGACGTCCTTGCCGAGCATGTTCAGCGCCGCCGTCTTGCCCTGGTTGAAGGCGACGTCCCAATGCTCGATCCGCACGGGCTGTCCGCCGTGCAGCGGCGAGTCGTATTCGCAGATGTCGCCCGCGGCGAAGATGCTCGGCACCGAGGACTCCAGGCGAGAGCTGCAGCGCACGCCGCCTTTCTGGCCGATCTCGAGACCCGCCTTGCTCGCGAGCGTGACGTCCGGCAGCACGCCGGCGCCGATGACGACGGCTTCGGCCTCGAGCTCGAGGCCGCCGCGGGTGATGACCCGCTGGACGCGCCCGTCGCCCTCGAAGCGCTCGAGCTCGTCCGTGGGGTGGATCACGACGCCGTGCTCCTCCAACAGCCCCTGGAAGAAGCGCCCGGCGGTCGGCCCGAAACCGCGTTCGAGCACGACCTCCTCCTGCATCACGATCTCGCACTTCTTACCGAGCTTCGTGAGCGACGCGGCGACCTCGCAGCCGATGTAGGAGCCGCCGATCAGCACCACCTTCTCGGCGTCGGCCGTTCCCTCGCGGATCGCGTCGGAGTTGCCGAGCGTGCGCAGGTAGTGGATCTGCTCCAGATCGCAGCCCTCGACATTCAGCCGCCGAACGTTCGCGCCCGTGGCGACGAGCGCCTTCCCGAACTGCACCTCTTCCTTCGTTGAGAGCTTCACAGTCCGCGCCTGCGCGTCGAGCGCCGTGACGCTCGTGCGCGTCAGCAGCTCGATGTCCTGCTCGCCCCAGAAGTCGTCGGGGCGGAAGAACGTCTCAGCGCGCTGTTTTTCGCCGCGCAGGTAGCTCTTGGAGCAGTCCGGCCGGTTGTACGGCGGGTCGGGCTCACGGCCGACGAGCAGGATCGAGCCCTCGGCGCCTTCCTCGCGCAGCCAGCGCGAGCAGTTGCCGGCGGCGAGGCCGCCGCCGATCAGTAGGTAGTCGACCTCGCGGTCGGGCATGCGGTTGACCCTACCCGGATCGGCGCCCTTCATCTACAGGCCGGGCGGGTGGCGGACAGACCAGTGAGCCCACCCGGGGATCGCGTCGAAGACGCGCCATCGCGGCCCGTCCTGATCGCGGTTCGGGCCGATGTCAGTGCCGTTGTGGCTCGTGTCGAGTCGGAGGCCGGCGATCACGATGAAGACGTGCGGCGTCGGCGCGTCCGTCGCGTAGATCGTCACCCAGCGGCCCGGTCCGGACAGCCCCCAGTGGACGTAGTCTTGAGCCAGCGGGTTGTCTCGGATGATTTCGCCGATCGGACGAACGCCGGCGCGGTAGAGAACGTAGCTCACCGTGCTCGAGCAGTCCTCCTCGCCCACGCCCCGCGGGTCCGGGTGCCCTGCGGCGCCGTAGCTCAGCGCCTGGAGCTCGTTGCCGGCGACCAGCATCGCCTGCACAGCGAGCGGTGCCTGGACCGGGATCAGCGCGAGGTGGCCGTCGCCCGGCGCAAGGCGCGCCGCGCTCCCTCCGACGTAGGAGACCGTCGTCGACGTCCCGGCTTGGAGAGCGACGGGAGATGCCGCGCCTTCGGCCGGCGCAGCAGCGGCGGCGCGGTAGCGCGCCGCCCAACTCAGAACCGCGACGACGTACCGGGCGTCGTGGTTGTAAGCGAACACGGCACGGCGATACGAGGCGGGCGCGCCCGATGCGCGCAGGTAGTTCGCGGCCGCGTAGACGGCGTCGGCGGCATCCCAGCGATCGCGCCGGCCATCGCCGTCTCCGTCGACGCCGTACTGCGACCAGGTGGAGGCCAGGAACTGCATCGGCCCGCCTGCACCCGCCGAGTTGACGGCGCCCTCCCGCACACACGAGGGGTCGGGGTCGCGCCCGTGATCGCACTCGAGCTTGCCGATGCCCGCGAGCACCGCCCAGTCCAGGCGATAGCGCTGCCCGGCGGCGCGGTAGAGGGCGAGGAAGCGCGGAGGGATGTCGGTCAGCGCTCTAGCCGAAGGCTCGGCGATACCCGACTGCGAGGGTCCGGGACCAGCGGCGCCGGCGAGCCCCGACACGGCGGTGAGCGCGACCCACGGCACCACCAGGAGTCCGGAGCCGAGCACGAACGCCCGGCGCGCCCTCTCTCCCGGCAGGGGCCTTGCGGAGCTCACGGCCTCCCGAAGCCGAGTTCGCGTTTGCGTCCTTCGGCCACCGCCCTGGCGTCCTCCATGACCGGCGACTCCTCCCGCCGGCGGTCGGGCCTGAGCGGTTCATGTGGCACATGCCTGTCGTGCTCGGGGCTGCGTCCGTCTCCTCCCGTGCGGGCGGGCTCCGGGACCCGAGCCGGATCAGCCCGGCGGAGGCCCCGCTGCTCGCGGCGAGCGCTCAGCTCGCGGTCGATCGCAAGCCGGGCCCGCCGCCGGCTCTGCGGATCGAGGCGCTCATAGCGATCGGGCGTGAGCCCTACCAGCCCCGCGACCGCCGCGTAGTCGCGCCGTGGCTCGGCCCGGCCGCGCTCGAGCAGGCCCGGCAGCCTCGCCTGCCGGTCGAGAAGCTCTGACGCGCGCGCCATCTGATCGCTGCTCGCGTCGGCGACACGCCGGATGCCTGCCGGGGCAGAGCCGCGCGCCAGCTCCGCCGCGTGACGTGCCGCCGACCCCGAGACGCGGGCGGCGCGAACCGCCAAGCGCGCCGCTCGTCGCTCGTCGCCGCCGGCGAGGGCGGTGGCGCGGGCGCGCGCGATCCGCTCGAGCTGCGAGCGCGCCGCCGCGAGCCGGTTCAAGGCATCGCGCTTGGTGCCACGATCGAGGCCGCGTGCCGACAAGAGCATCGCGCGTGCCTGATCGTCCGGCCGGGCCTGCCGCGTACCGGTGGTGGGCGCACGGCGTCCAGTCGACAGAGCCCGGGGAGAGCTGCGCGGAGCGGCGGTGGCCCGATCAGGCGCCTCGCCCCCCCGGTTGCTTCGCCGTCGGGCGTCGCGATTGCGCTGGAGGCGTTCCTCGTGCCGGGTGCGAACCCGGTCGAACCGCTCGCTGAGCTGGGACGAGACGCGGGCCCCGGGGGCACGAGCCAGGATCTCGTGGCGCTTGAGGAACGCGCCCCACCAGAACGCCGTGAGCAACATCCAGTGCACCCACCAACCGAAGCCGTGCCCCGTGTCGAGGATCGTCATCACGGTCAGCAGGACGCCGAGCAGGAACGCGAACACGAGCTTCGCCGCGACGGCCCCCGCCAGCCGCAGCGCCCAGGCTCGGAACACCGCCCGCCCGCCTTCGCCCAACGCCGGCAGCAGGACGATCCCCGGCGTCAGCAGCAGGTAGAAGACGCTCAGGATCGCCGCGAGGAGCAGGCGCAGTCCGACGTAGCCGAGCAGCAGCAGCATCCCGAGCAGGCCGATCGCAATCAGGAGAAGGCCGCCCACCCGGGGCCAGGTGCCGGAGTTCGTGCGGAACTCGGCCTCGGCTGCTGACGGCCCGATGCACGCCGTCGCTTCGCTCGTGCGGCAGATGGCGCGCAGCAGCGAACCCGTGTCGTTGATGGAGTTCCGGTCCGGGCCATTCGGCGGCAGCGCGAGGAACTCGTCCCCGTTGGTGGCGGCTTCGCGCAGAAGTCGCGCGCTGTCTGCCAACACCGAGGAGTGGCCCGCGCACGGCGAGGTCGCGCAGTGCGCTTCGCGCAGCTCGCGCTCGGCCATCCGCAATGCAGCGCGACGCAGGCCGCCGTCGAGCCGCGACGGTTCACGGCACCAGCCGACGTTCCCGAACTCGAGGTAGCACCAGGGCGCTTCGATCGCCGCGGCATAGACCGCGTTCATGCCTTCGCCGAGCGCGCGGGCCGGCGCACTCGGCGTACCGCGCGCGGCGACGGCAAGGGTTCCCAGCCCGGCCTCGCCGCTCCATGTGCTGAGCGCGCCGACGGTGCCCGCGGGATCGACCATCAGCCAGGCGCCGGCCGAGATCATCGCGAGCATCGCCAGCGTCTCGCCGAGAGTTTGCTCGACGCGCCGCCGCACCAGGCCGTGATAGGCCGCGAGCACCGCGGCGATCGACATCGCGAGCGGAAGCCAGGGCGCCGTGAGGCCGGCGGCAGCTCGTGAGAGCGCTCCTTGCAGGGTCCCCGAGGAGGCACCGGTGAGCAGGTCGAGGCCGAAGCACCATTCGAGCATCACGACGAGGACACGGACGAGCCAGACGGCTGCGAGCCAGACCGGCGTCACGAGCATGTCCTGGATCGCACTGAGCAGGCTTCCGCCGCTCAGCGGGATCAGGCCGGTGTCGATGTGGACATCCAGCCCGAAGTTCGCGGTTGGTGCGCCGGCCGCCGTGAAGCCCGCTGTTTCGCAGTTCCTCCGCTGCTGCCCGGTGAGCTCGACGCCGAGGGGCATCCCACAGCCGGGGCTTCCCAACCCGTTCGTCACGAGCGGATCGGGTTGCGGCCGTGCGACCCCCGCTGCTTCTTCGCGTCCGGGCGCTTCGCCCCGAAGCGGGGAGACGAGCGCGGGCCCCGAAGCCGCCCGCAAGGGGCTAGTGGGTGCCGGCGCACCCGTCCTCCCCGGACGCGTCTTGGCCGCCGCGAAACATGGCCCGCACAGCGCAAGCCCGACAGCTGCCGCCGCCAGCGTGCCGGCGAGCGGCCTCACCGCTCCGCCGTGCCTGCAGGCGTCGTCGAAAGCGCCTGGAGCAGCGACGGCAGCACGAGATCCACCTGGACCGCCTCGATTCGCCCGCGGTGGTCGCGAAACAGGCAACGGCCGGCGTCGAACGACATCAGAACGCCTCGCATCTCGCGGTCCTCGGGGTCGAGGCCGAGGAGCGTCAGCGCCCGTGCCGCCTCGAGCTGCGAACGCACCCCGAACACGAAGGTGGCGCCGATCAGGTTCTCGAGCGACTCCCGCTCGCCGATCAGCGCGTCTCCGACCAGCTGGGTGCTGATCACCGGCACGGCGGACTCGGATCGGCCCATGCGCTGCAGCGAGGCGAGCAGCATCCTGCCGACCGGGTCGCCGAGCAGCCGCCACCCCTCATCGAACGAGAACAGCTTCAAACGGCCCCGTTCGGAGGCGACGAGGTGAAGGGCCAGCATCGCGATCAGCCGGACGATCTGCTCACCGACACGCTCCGCCTGCGAGTACTCGGCGCGGTCCGTCCCGAGCGGCGGGCCGGGGAGATCGCGGATCGCCAGATACGTCACCTGCGCACCGCCGACCGGCCGCGGCGGCGCGGCGGGGTCAACGAAGCCGAGCTGCGTCAGCCCCGAGCGGGCGTAGATCTCGAGGGTCCCGCCGACCTGACGTTCGAGCGTGTCGCCGTCGAGCAACGCCCGGACCACCTCGCGGCAACTCGGCGCGGTCGAGCGTCCGAGCACGCGGTCGACCGCTGCAACGATCGCCGTCTCCCACGCCGGCTCGCCGCGTCCGGGGAGCAGATCCCGAAGAAAGGACGCCGCCGCTTCCTGCCGCAGATGGGCCGGGGCGATTCGCAGCGGGTCGAGCATCCCGCGCAGTTCAGGATCGGGCTGCAGGGTGATCTGCTCGACGTGAGGTGCGACGTCGTCCAGGAGGTGAAAGCGATGGTCGCCCTTCGGGTCGCAGTCGATCACGCGGGCGCCGCGCAGGAAGCCCTCGTATTGGAGCTTCTGCGCGAGCGTGGTCTTACCGGACCCGAGCGCCCCGACGACGAGGACCGTCGCGTTGCGGTCCTGCTCCGAGCCCTCCGCGAGGTTGAAGAGCACGCGACGGCGCGAACCGCTCAGCGTGTGGCCGAGATAGAAGCCGCGCCGGGCTCCGGCGAGATGCGTGGCCGTCGGCATCATCGCCGCGATCTGCTCGGCCAGGAACACGTCGTCGTATCCCGCGACGCGAGTGCGTTGACCCGGCACGTGTTGGAGGAACAGCGCGAGCTGCTCGCCGAGTGGCCGGTGGAGCCGCACCTCGCCATACGCGCGCCGCAGCGCTTCGACCCTCGCCTCGAGCTCCTCCTCGGTGCCCGCGCCAACCGCGAGCGCGATCGTCGTGCGCAGCAGCGGAGGGCGGCTCGAGGCCTGGAGATAGGACAGCAGGTCGCGAGCCTCCTGCGTGCGCTCGTAGCCGAGATCCGAGACGCCCTGGTCGCCGACCGCCTCGGCGCGCAGGATCTGATCCGCGTCCTGGATCTTCCGCCGAGCGAGCCGCAAGGCGACGTCGTTGGGAAGGAAGCGCGCCGTCACCGCGATGTCGAGCCCGAACGAGAGCCCTTCGGGTGGAGCGAAGAGGAGCTCGGCGCGCTGGCTCGGGAAGTCGAGACGCTCGGGCACAGCGCCGAGCACGAGCTGTGCCTGCCAACTCGTGCCGAGCTCAGACTCGACGCGCAATGACCTCGCGCGCTGCTCGACTTCGCTGTCGAGCCAGCTCAGGACGTCGCCCTCCATCGGAGCCAAGACGGCCTCGCCGTTGCGCTCGAACGCCAGCACCGGCGGGGCATGGAGAGCATCGATCCGTGGCTCCCCGAGGCCGCGGCAGAACACGCGCCTGACAAGCCACTGCAACTCGACGCCGCGCGCCGGGCGAACCGCGAGGAAATCGGACAGGCGCGCCCCGACTGTCTCGGCCTTGACGCGCGCCCGCTCGAGCTCGGTCGCCGTGAGCGTCCGCCGATCGAGTGCCGAGGCCGCTCGCCTCATCCGCGACCACAGATCGCCCGCCGGGCGCGACGCCACACGCGACACGTAGCTCGCGACGTCGAGCTCCGGCTCCCTCAGGCTGACGAGGATGTAGAGAACGGGGTCGAGCGCCGGTCGTCCCCGCAGGCTCGAGCGTTGCGCCGCAAGGTAACGGTCGCGCTCGCGCGCCCGCTCCTCGCCGTCGTCGAGATCGCTTCCGTAGCGGTCCACCTCCCAGCGGCGGGCAACGCGCAGGAGCTGAACATCGGCCTCCGCAGCCTCGAGCGCACCGACCATCGCAAGCATTCGCGCCCGCTTCTCCTGCTGGTCGAGCCACGCGTAGGAGCCGAGCGTGACCTCGAACGCCGCCCACGCATCGCCGAGGCCTTCCGCGAAGACGCAATTGCCATGGACGAAGGCGATCGGCGGCCTCACCGCGGGACGTCGTCGCGGTGGCGCCCGACCCGCAGCGTGGCGCGCTCTCCAACTGCAATGACGCGCCCGCGCCGGAGCCGTCGCACGGGCTCGCGAAGCAGCACCCGCTTGGCGGTGCGCCCCCTCATGGCGCCGGCCCGGCCGCTCGCGCTCCGATGCGCGACCAACACGAGCACCGCTCCGGGCCCGCGGTAGCGGAACCGCCTCGGGTACGCGTCCGAGCCGTCCGGCAGGAGAACGAGGTCAGGCGGGTGCCAGCGCGAGCGGACCGGCGAGCGGACGCTCAGGGCGACCGTGTGACGCGGCGTTGCCAAGAAGGCGATCAGCGCCCAGGCCGCCTGGTGGAAGGTCCGGCCATCGACGCGGAGCAGCGTCAGCCCGGCGGCGAGCGCCGCGGGCAGGACGAGGTCGGCGACGAACCAGGGCAGGCCGCTGACCGCTGCGCCGAGGAGCGGCACGCGCGCGAACAGCAGCGAGACCGAGACGATGCCGAGGAAGTACGCGAGCCCCCGGACCGGAACGCCCGACGGGTTCAGCCTGAGACGCTCGATCGTGTAGATGCGGCGCTCGAGGTCGAAGACCCGCCTGTAGGAGCGGATCTCCGTCACTGCCCGCCGAAGAGCGACGCGACCGTGTCCCTGAGCAGGCTGAGCCCGGTCGGAGTCGCGAGCAGGACCGCGACGATCCCGACCGCGAGCACCCCCGCGGCCTCCTTGAAGTCGCGACGGAACGCGAGCACCGTGGCAGCAACGGCGAGCGCGAGCCCGATCAGGCTCATCGCCACGGCCCGGCCCGTGTTGCCGGCCTTCGCGGCCGCGTCTTCCAGCGAGCTTCCGCCGGCTTCTGGCGGTACCGCCCGCGGCGTCGCCTGGCGAACCGGGGCTTTGACGGCCGCTCGCGCGTCGCCGGTGAGGCACGGCGCCGTCGCGACCATGCATGCGAGAAGGCAGGCGCTCTGCATGCGCAGCCGGCGGGGGCCTGGAGATCGGCTGTCAGTCATCCGCCTCCGTCTGGATGGCCGACAGCTCCCATCGGCCGTGGGCCAGCGTGACGTCGAGTTCGTAGGTGAGGACGTAACGTGCGCCCCGGGGATCCGAGGCCTGGACGGTCGCGAGGACCGAGCCGCCCCCCGGGGCCCAGCTCTCGCTGCCGAGCGAGACCAGCTGGAGGGGAACGGGAGGCGAGCTGACCGCGGCGCCCGGAGCGAGATCCGCGGCGAGGTCTGTCGCCGCCCCTGCCAGGTAGTTGGTCAGGCCTCGCCGGACGACGGTTCGCAGCGCCGGGTCTTCCACTGCCCGCAAGCGCGCCGGCGCGACCGCCGGGCTGCTCGCCGGTGCGCCGACGAGGGCCGGGTATCCCGTCAGCGCCAGAGCGCCCGCGGCCGTCCGTGTAACGCCCACCGTCAGGTAGAGCAGACCGGCCGAGGTCTGCGCAGCGACCGTGTAGACATGACTGCCGGCCACCGGTTCGCGCGACTGCACGACTTCGATCCAGTCCACTCGCTGCGCGCCTTCCTGTGGCGGAACGAAGCCGGCTGCGGGGTCGAGCTGGGAGCCGACGAACGGTTCGAGCTCGCGCTCGTCGCGCACGGGCTCTCGCGCGTCCCATGTGAGGTAGCGCCGCGCGAACAGGGCTGCGTACGCCTGCGCGGCCGGGTCGGCGGCGGCCGCCGAGGGCGCCGCCGCGACCTCCACCGGACGCGGGGGAGCGATCGCGAAGCGGGCGCTTGCGACCAACCCGGCGGTGGCGGCGGCGAGGAGCGCGTAGCGCGGGAGCTCGCGCGCGAGGCGGAGGCGCCAGAGGGGGTGCGTCCGGATCGTGACACGCCCGTGATCGCTTCCGGCTCTCATCGCTCGAAGCTGAACTCGTCGCCGCCCGCGACACGCCCGCGAGCGATCGAGGTGTCTCCGGCGCGGGGTGGTGCGAGCGCCGCCGGCCGCGACTGACCCACCACGGCGCGGGCAGCGCGTGGCCTCGGGCGCGCACCGCGATCCCTCCCGCCCCGGGTGGCGAAGCCGGAGTGAGGCCGGGACGGAGGCTGCACGGTGGCAGCCGGCTCGCGGCCCCTCACCACGAGCGGGCGCCGCGGGCCCGGCACGACCGGGGTCCTCGTGAACGAGTGGACGACCAAGGCCCCCACGACCGCCAGGCCCGCTCCCAGCGCCGAGAGCGCATGCCGTCGCCGCGCGCGGCCTCGGGGCGGCATCGCCCGTGGGCCGATCGGGTCCGCGCCCGGTTCGTTCTGGAGGTCGCACTCCTCCATCCGGAGGTCGTCGGTTCGCGCCGACTCGGAGGCGTCGAAGCTCGAAGAGGTCACGACATCGCGATCGGACAGGTCCCCGAACGCCTCGGGATCGAAGAAGTCGGTAACCCGATCAGGCATCGCGCAGGTCCTCCTCGAAGGCGGACGGCGCCCGGAGTGGGCAGAGCTCCGAGCGCCGGCCGCTGTCCCTCGGCCGGGCGCTACTGCGCCGCCGTGCATGAGTGCGGCGGCGGCTCGAGGCCCGGACCGAGCCGATGGGTGGGGGGAGTCGTTTCATCAGCTCGGTCTCGCTCAATCCGACGCATCGCGGGTGCCCGGGACAGCACCGCCTTCGTTGAGCAGGAGGTGAAGCCGGCCCCGGGCGCGCTGCGCCACCTTGCGGTACTTCTCGCGAGTCCAGCCCTCCGTGGCGCACACCTCGCCGGCCTCCGCGCCAACGAGCTGGGCGCCGATCACGAGCCGCTGGTCTCGCGTCAGACTCGACGCATGAGACCGGAGTCTCGTCAGCTCCTCGCGCGCGATCGCGACTCGCTCCGGGTCGGCGAGCTCGTCGGGCAACTCGACCTCGTCCTCGCCACAACCGAACCGAGCGGCGCCCTCCATCGCCGCGGCGATCGGGCTGCGACCGGAGATCGCGCGCCGGCGATCCTGGACCCGGGCCAGGAAACGCTGCTCGAGCGCGTTCGCGATGTGAGCTCGTCCAGCGAATGCGCGTCCCCGCCTCGCCAGAACCACGAGCTCGAGACATGCCTGCGAATAGGCATCCTCGAGGTCCTCAGCGCGGAGTCGGTGACGATGAACGCGAAGAAGCACCTGGCGCTTGGCCGCGGCAACCGCTGCCACCGCCTCCGATGGGTCGCGGGCGAGCCGGCGCCCATCCCACGCATGTCCTGCGGATCGGGTAGACACATCTGGATGTCGCTCCGCACAGCGATCAGACCCCCCTCCCAATTCGGCCGCGCAGGCGCCGTGTCGGCCAGATGAGCATCACCGACCGCCTCCACGACCTCGACCACCGCCAGCAGGACGCCAAGGGCGTACGGTTCATCGCCGCCGTCGTCAAGAAGTTCCAGGACGACCAGGCCGGGCAGCTCGCCGCGCTGATCTCCTACTACGGCTTCGTCTCGCTGTTCCCGCTGCTGCTGGTGTTCGTGACGGTTCTCGGGTTCGTCCTCGAAGGCGACCCCGGGCTGCAGAAGAGAATCCTCGACGGCACGCTCGGCCAGTTCCCGCTCCTCAGCGACTCGCTCAAACTGCACTCGCTGAACGGCAGCCCGGCCGCGCTCGCGATCGGGATCATCGGCGCCCTGCTGGCCGGTCTGGGAATCATGAACGCGACGCACAACGCGATGGACCGCATCTGGGCCGTGCCGTTCAAGGAACGCTCGAACTTCCTGACCTCGAAACTGCGCGGGCTGGCGATGTTCGCCGTGCTCGGGACGCTCGCGGTTGCCTCGACCGTCGCGGCAGGCTTCGTCGGCGCCGCCAGCCACGGCACGGTGGCCGTCGTCGGCGGGGTGGTCGTCGCCTTCTTGTTCAACCTGATCCTGTTCGGGGCCGCGTTCAAGCTGCTGACCTCGGCGGACCCCGGCTGGGG
The DNA here is from genome assembly GCA_963836035.1 of uncultured Solirubrobacteraceae bacterium. Lineage (GTDB taxonomy): Bacteria > Actinomycetota > Thermoleophilia > Solirubrobacterales > Solirubrobacteraceae > Palsa-744. The sequence goes on from CAWIHX010000002.1 coordinate 112,424, forward strand.
CGAACTGGTCCCGGGCATCATCACCGCCACCGTCTTCTGGCAGATGCTGCAGCACCTCGGCGGGTTCTACCTCGACCACACCCTCAAACGGACGGGCCCGCTGTATGGCATCTTCGCCGTGGTGCTCGGGCTCCTGGCGTGGCTCTACCTCGGCGCCCAGCTGACGATCTTCGCCGCGGAGATCAACGTCGTCAAAGCGCGCCGGCTGTGGCCTCGCAGCTTCTTCTCCGCGCCGCTGCTCGACGCCGACCGCCGTGCCCTCACCGACACGGCGGAGATCGAGGAGCGGGTGCAGCAGGAGAACGTCGAGGTCAGCTTCGAGGACTGAGCGCGGGGCACGCTCGGGTGAGGACTCTCCTCGAAGCTACCGCCGCGTGACGAGACGTCGGCGAAACCGCGGAGGGGTGTGGCTCACTCCGGCCACTCCACCTCCCCCATCTCCCCGTCCCCCTCCTCCGGCCGCGGGCCCCCGACAGCCAGGAACTCCAGCCCGTCCGGCCCGGCCTCCAACGCGCGGACGACCTCCGGCGCGACGCGTACCGCGTCCCACTGCCTCAGCTCGCGCACCTCGCCGTCGAGCAGCATCCGCCCGGAGCCGCTGAGCACGACGTAGGCCTCCTCCTGCTGGCCGTGCTTGTGTCCGCGCCCGCTGCGGTAACCCGGCGCGTAGCGCCAGTGGCTGATGCCGAGGTCCCGGGACTCGAGCGGCCCGCGGCCGAACCGGCCTTCGATGTCGGACGAGGACTCGATGCTGTCGGGGAGATCGAGCAGGTTGACGACGGTGAAGCCGGGCATCGCGCGCTCCTATGCATTCGGGAAACAAGTCGCCTCGATTATGCAAACGAGAGCTTCCCGTCCCGTGACGAGCTAGGCGATCGGCGTCTCCGCGCGAGCCGGAACCCCCTGAGCGATGCGCTCGAGCACCTCGATCGCCGATGCGATCGAGCCGACCAGCTCCCCACCGCTCGATCGGATGAAGTGCTCGACCTGGAGGTTGACGAGCGCCCCCTCGTTGTCGCCGGCCTGGCGGATGTCCAAGCGCACGCCGACGACCGGCTTGCCCAGGGCGGCAGCGTAGCCGATCTCCGCAGCCGTGCCCGAGTCGACGTCCACCCCATCCAAGATCGCCAGCAGCGCGGCGGCGCCGTCGATCTTGGCCGTGTTGCTTGCACCGAGCCGGCGGTTCAGCTCCGCGAGCGCCGCGAACCGCCGCTCGCCGCGCGGGAGCTCCAGGGCGCGTGCGAGCTCCGCCTCGAAGGCCGGTTCGTTCCACGGGTCGATCGGCGCGAAGCCGCCGGCGCGAAGCGCCGCGAGCACCTCGTGCTCGTAGAACGACCGGGTCGCGGCAGAGAACCCCAGCGGGCTCGCCACGTACACCTCGACCATCCGCGCAGACTACGAGCGAGGTCGGTCGTGGCCCGAGAACGGCTCTGCGATGCGGGTTTCCGGCACGACCCAAAGTGCTTGACTGCGCAACCAATCGCGCTATACTAACTAAACTTTCGTAAGCTCATATGGAGCGAGAACCCTTATGACACCCACCTCACCCCCCGACAACTCAGCCCCGCCTCAGCCCTCGGGCGAGCGGTTGCGGCTGATCCCCCTCGATGACACCGTCGTGTTCCCCAACATGGGGATCACGCTCACCATCGACGTGGGCGACGACGAGCGTGTCGTGCTCGTCCCGCGCCACGAGAACGAGTTCCTCGAGGTCGGCACGATCGCCGAGGTCTCAGAGAAGATCCGCCTCCCCGGCGGCGGCCGCGCGGTCGCCCTGTCGGGTGAGCACCGTGCGCTGATCGGCGCCGCCGAGACCGGCCAGAACGGCGAGCTGCGCGTGCAGGTGGACGAGCGGCCCGACGAGGTCCCCGTGGACGGGCGCACCCGCGAGCTGGAGCGCGAGTACCGCGCGACCGTCGAGGAGATCCTCGAGCTGCGCGGCGACGACGGCCGCATCGCGGCCTTCCTGCGCGCGATCGTCGAGCCGGGCGCGCTGGCCGATTCGGCCGGCTACTCCCCCAGCCTCACCTACGAGCAGAAGGTCGAGCTGCTGCGCACGCTCGACGTCACCGGCCGCCTCGAGCTGGCCATCAAGCTCCAGCGCGAGAGCCTGGCCGAGCTGCAGGTGCGCAAGCGCATCCGCGAGGACGTGCAGGAGGGCGCCGAGAAGCAGCAGCGCGAGTACTTCCTGCGCAAGCAGATGGACTCGATCCGCAAGGAGCTGGGAGAGGACGACGCTTCGGTCGCCGACGAGTACCGGACGAAGATCGAGGACGCCGAGATGCCCGAGGAGGTCTCCGAGCAGGCGCTCAAGGAGCTCGCGCGCCTGGAGCGCATGGGCGACCAGACGGGCGAGTCGAGCATGATCCGCACGTACCTGGACTGGCTGATCGCCGTGCCCTGGAACAAGCGCTCCGACGAGCGGCTTGACCCGGTCGAGGCACGGGCGGTGCTGGACGCCGACCACGCCGGCCTGGAGGACGTCAAGGACCGCGTGACCGAGTACCTGGCCGTGCGCAAGCTGCGCCAGGAGCGCGGGATCGAGGCCGACCCCAAGTCGGGCGCGATCCTCACGCTGATCGGCCCGCCCGGCACCGGCAAGACCTCGATCGGCGAGTCGATCGCGAAGGCGACCGGCCGCGAGTTCGTGCGCATGTCGCTCGGCGGCGTCCGTGACGAGGCCGAGATACGCGGTCACCGGCGCACCTACATCGGCGCGCTGCCGGGCCGGCTGGTCCGAGCGCTGCGCGACGCCGGGACGATGAACCCGGTGATCCTGCTCGACGAGGTCGACAAGGTCGGCGCCGACTGGCGCGGTGACCCTTCGGCGGCCCTGCTCGAGGTGCTCGACCCCGCTCAGAACCACTCGTTCCGCGACCACTACCTCGACGTGGAGCTCGACCTGAGCCAGGTGATGTTCCTGGCGACGGCGAACGTGGCCGACACGATCCCCGGTCCGCTGCTGGACCGCATGGAGGTGATCAGCTTCGACGGCTACACGACCGAGGAGAAGCTCGCGATCGCCAAGGGCTACCTGTGGCCGCGCCAGCGCGACCGCAACGGCCTGCGCGAGGACGAGGTCGAGGTCTCCGACGAGATCCTGAAGACGGTCATCACCGAGTACACCCGCGAGGCGGGCGTCCGCAACCTCGAGCGCAACCTCGGCACGATCCTGCGTAAGACCGCGACCAAGATCGCATCGGCGCAGGCGTCCGCGGCGCACGAGGCGAGCGCCGGCGCCCCCGAGCACGACGGCGCGGGTCCGAGCGAGGAGACGAAGCCGATCGAGATCCCTGTGAAGATCGACCTGGAGGCCGTGCGCGACGCGCTCGGACGCCAGAAGTTCTTCCAGGAGTCGGCCGCGAGGACCGCCACGCCGGGGGTCGCGACCGGGCTCGCCGTCACCGGCGCCGGAGGCGACGTGCTGTTCATCGAGTCGACCGCGATGAACGGCGGCTCTTCGAGCGGGAGCCTGGTGCTGACCGGTCAGCTGGGCGACGTGATGAAGGAGTCGGGCCGGATCGCCCTCTCCTACGTCCGCGGCCACGCCGACGACCTCGGCATCGACGAGCACGCGTTCGAGGGCAAGGAGTTCCACGTCCACATCCCCGCCGGGGCGATCCCCAAGGACGGTCCGAGCGCGGGCGTGACGATGGTCACCTCTCTGGCCTCGCTGCTGTCAGGGCGGCCGGTGAAGCACACGGTGGGCATGACCGGTGAGGTCACGCTGCAGGGCCGGGTGCTGCCGATCGGCGGCCTGAAGCAGAAGGTGCTCGCCGCCCATGCCGCCGGGCTGACCGACGTGATCCTCCCGGAGCGCAACCGGGGCGACCTCGACGACATCCCGGAGGAGGTCCGCGAGCAGATGACCTTCCACCCCGTGATGACGGTGCAGGAGGTCCTCGACCGGGCACTGGAGCCGGCACGCGATGTCGCGCCCCTCGCGTAGATGTGAGCCGGTGCCGCTCGAGATCAGGGAGACGGCCTCCCTGCTCGAGCGGCGCTGGCAGCTCTCGATCCTCTACGCCGCGCTCAGCGGGGCGCTCCGGTTCAACGAGTTCGCCGACGCCGTCGCGGGCATCTCGCCGAGGATGCTCTCCGAGCGGCTGCGCGACCTCGAGGCGGCGGGGCTGGTGCAGCGCACCGTGCTCCCGACCAGCCCGCCGACCGTGGAGTACCGGCTCACCGAGCGCGGACGCAGGCTCGCCCCGCTGATCGAAGCGATGCGCGAGTACGCGCGGACGGGTTAGGTTCCTCCTCAGCTCGCGAAAGTGACGGCGCCGGGTTTCGGCCCGGCGCCGTTTTTCTTAATTGGATGGGAGGGTTTGCCGCGTCGGCGGGTTCGCCCGGCGGTGGCCGCGATCGCTCGCCGCCGCGTCCATACACTCCGGCCGATGGAGGGATCCGGTCGCCTGCCCGACTTCTACCTGCTCGGCCACGGCAAGAGCGGGACGAGCGCGCTCTACACGATGCTCGCCCAGCACCCGCAGGTCTTCGTGGGCCTGAAGGAGCCACGCTTCTTCGCCGGCGAGATGCACGAGAACGACATCCCGCGCCCCGGCGGCACGCCACGAACCCTCGAGGAGTACAAGCAGTGGTTCGCGCGCGCGACTCCCGAGCAGAAGGTCGGGGACATCTCGCCGTGGTACCTGTGGTCCAAGGACGCGGCGCGCCAGATCGCCGAGGTGACACCCGAGGCGAAGCTGATCGCGATCCTCCGCGAGCCGGCGAGCTTCCTGCTCTCGCTGCACCGCCAGTGGCTGCAGTTCTACATCGAGAGCGAGACCGACTTCCAGCGGGCGATCGAACTGGAGCCGGCTCGGCGGGAAGGCCGTGAGACCCCCGTCAACGGCTACTGGCCGAAGGCGCTCTTCTACTCGGACCACGTCAGCTACGCCGAGCAGCTCGAGCGCTACCGCTCGCGCTTCCCGCCGGAGAACATGCTCGTGCTCGTCTACGACGACTACCGCGCCGACAACGAGGCCACGCTGCGGTCGGTGCTGCGGTTCATCGGGGTCGACGAGCACCCGGAGATCCCGATGCGCGAGGTCAACCCGAGCGTGCAGGTGCGCTCGCCGCGGCTGAACGACGTGCTGCGGCGGGTGATCGTCCCCGAAGGGCCGGCGGCGCGCTCGCTGAAGAGCGCGATCACCACGCTCACGCCGATGCGCGTGCGCCAGCGCGTGCTGCACAAGACGCGCCGGCGCTTCGTGCTGGGGGAGCCCGAGCCGCCGGACCCGGAGTTCATGACCCAGCTCAGACGGCGGCTGAAGCCGCAGGTCGTCGCGGCGAGCGAGTACCTCGGGCGCGACCTGGTCGCGCTCTGGGGCTACGACGAGCTCTGAGCGCTGCCGACGAGCTCGCCGGCGGCGGCCTCGTCGGTGCGCGCCGGCACGTTGGGGCTCCCGACCAGCTGGCCGCCGCCGCACTCGCCGGCCTTGACGTCGTCCGGGGCCCTGCGCGGGTTGCGTATCCAGCCGAACCCGACGACCCCGCCGAGCGCGACCAGCACCGCGGCGATCACCATGCCGATGTGGAACGCCTGCAGCGACGCCGCTTCGGCGGCGGCGGTGACGGCGTGCGCCTGGCGCGGCGGCAGCCCGTGGACCGAGGGCTTGCCGAGCGCCAGCTGCTTGGCTTCGACGACGGCCGCGTGGCCGCGGGGGCCGAGCGGGACGCCCTGGAGGTGAGAGTCGAGCGTGGCCACGAACGAGGCGGCGACCGCGGCGCCGACGGAGGCCGTGCCGAGCAGCCCTGCGACCCGGGCGACCGCGTTGTTGACGCCTGAGGCGATCCCGGCCTGGCGCTCCATCCCGGCCAGCACCGCCGCCGTGAGCGGGGCGACGGTCATCGCAAGCCCGAGCGAGAACAGCAACAGCCCGGGCAGCACTTCGGAGACGTAGTCGGGCGTGGCGCCCGTGGTCTGGAAGAGCAGCAGCCCGCCTGCTGCCACGAGCGGTCCCGCGCCCATGAAGACCCGTGGTCCGTGGCGGTCGGCCAGCGCCCCGAAGCGGCGCGAGAGGGCGAACATCACGATCGTCACGGGCAGCGTCGCGAGCCCGCTCTGCAGCGGCGTGTAGCCGCCGATCTGCTGCAGGAACAAGACCAGGAAGAAGAAGACGATCGCGAGGCCCGCGTACATCGCGAACGTCTCGATGTTGCCGGCCGAGAAGTTGCGACGGCGGAACAGCCCCAGCGGCAGCATCGGATCGCTGGCCCGCGACTCGTAGGCGACGAAGCCGGCGAGCAGCGCGATCCCGGCGAGCAGCGGCACGATCACGCCCGGGCTCGACCAGCCGAGCCGCGGCTGCTCGATCAGCGCGAAGACCGGCCCGGCGAGCCCGAACGCGCACAGCAACGCCCCCGGGACGTCGATCCGCCGCGCCGGCTGCCCGGCATCTACCCGCTCCGGCGCGCTCGGCGGGATCACATTGAGAATGAGCCACAGGCAGATCAGCACGAGCGGCACGTTGATCACGAAGATCCAGCGCCAGGAGGCGACGGCGAGCAGCTCGCCGCCGGCGAGCGGGCCGAGCGCCGTCGAGATCGAGCCCCAGGCCGTCCAGGTGCCGATCGCCGCGCCGCGCTCGATCGGAGAGAAGGTGTTGACGATCACCGCCAGCGAGCTGGGAACGAGCAGCGCGCCCGCGATCCCCTGCAGCGCTCGCGCGGCCACGAGCACGCCGATCGTCGGCGAGACGGCGCACAGCACCGACGCCACCCCGAAGCCCCCCACGCCGATCGCGAACACGCGCCGCTCGCCGTAGAGGTCGCCGAGCGAGCCGCCGACCAGGATCAGCGAGCTGAGCGTCAGCAGGTAGCCGTTGACGATCCACTGCTGCGCGGCGAGCCCGCCGCCGAGCCCCCGCTGGATCGTCGGCAGGGCCACGTTCACGACCGTGCCGTCGAGCAGCGCGATGCCCGAGCCGAGGATCGTGGCGATGAGGGTCAGGCGCTTGACCGAGGCCGGGCTGCGCGCGCTCATCGGGCTACGGTACCCGCCCTCGGGGAGCGGCCCATGACGGCGTGGGGGTCAGGCCAGGGCGGCCACAGCCATGGGAGCGACCGCCTCGCCGGTGCACACGCGGTCGCGCCCCTGGCGCTTCGCCTCGTACAGGGCGGAGTCGGCCTCTTCGCAGACGCTCTGGTAGTCGAACGCGCAGTTGAAGGCCGAGGCGGAGACGCCGAAGCTCATCGTCACGCGCAGCCCGCCGCCGACGGTGTCGGCGTTCACGCCGCGGCGCAGGCGCTCGGCCATCGCGGCGGTCTGCTCGAGGTTCGCGCCGGGCAGCAGCACGAGGAACTCCTCGCCGCCGATCCGGTAGGCGAGGTCGAACGCGCGCAGCTGCTTGCGCAGCAGGTAGGCGACGTCCTGCAGCACGGCGTCGCCCGTGGCGTGGCCGTGGTTGTCGTTGACCTGCTTGAAGTGGTCGAGGTCGCCGACGATCAACCCGACCGGCTGCCCGGTGCGCCGCGACTGGTGGGCGAGCTCGAACGTGCGGTCCTTCAGGGAGTTGCGGTTGAGCATCCCGGTCAGCGGGTCGATCACGGCTTCGCTGCGGTGGGTGATGTCCGAGCGCATCAGCGCCGTGGAGAGGATCGCGATCGCGGTCGCGAGGGCGAGCGGCATGATCAGCAGCGGCGGGTGGGCGATGATCGCCGCCGCATCGGTGGCGAAGCCGACGCCGACCATCATCACGAGCGTCACGGCGAGCCCCAGCTTCACGCCGCGGCTGGGGAAGCGCGCGCTCAGCGTCACGATCGGGATCGCGAACCACGCCATCGCCGGGGAGTGCGGGCCGCCGGTCAGCGCGACCGCCATCGTGATCATCAGCTGCGAGCCCGCCCAGGCGGCGAACAGCAGGTACTCGGGCCGGCGCGTCCGCTCGATCGCCTTGTCGGCGACGGCGAACAGGACGCCCGCGACCGCCAGCAGAAGGATCGTCCACCAGCCGAGCCACGGGCCGCAGAGCAGCAGCGCGCCCGCCATCACGACGAAGGACTTGCGGCGCACCGGCGCCACCATGCGGTCCATCTCGAGCATCCGCTCGCGCTCCATCACGTCGCTGATCAGCCACGTCGTCGGCGCCGCCTCGGAGGCCCCGTTGGCAACCGCCGGACGCGCGCTCGTCGCGGCGCCGGCCGGCTCCTCCCGACCGGGGGCGAGAACCACCGGGAGCGGCGTGTGCGGCAATGCGGAAACGGCAGAGTCACTCATTCGTGGTAGCCGCATCGGCCGCCCCTACCACCAGACAGGAACGCGCGACGGCGCTATGGACAAATGGGCCATCCGGGGGAGTAGCACCCCCGCCTGGGCGGCGCCGGGCGGCTGCTAGCCCAGGACCAGCTCGGCGGCGCGGCGCAGGGTCGCGGCGTCGCCGGAGATCAACAGCGTCGTGACGATCGACTCGCGCCACGCCTCGAGGTCGTGGCGGATCTTCTCGGGCGAGCCGATCAGCGACATCTGTTCGATCAGCTCGCGCGGCACCTTCGCACCCGCCTCGTCCTTCTTGCCTTCGAGGTACAGCGTGGCGATCGCATCGACCTCCTTCTCGTACCCCATGCGGATCGCGACGTTCGCGTGGAAGTTCGTGCCTTTGGCGCCCATGCCGCCGAAGTACAGGGCGTAGAAGGGACGCAGGGCGTCCGCCGCGGCGTCGAGGTCGTCGGAGACGATCAGCGGGACGGTCGCGTTCACCTCGAAGTCCTCGAAGGACCGCCGCGCCCCCGGCCGCTCGAAGCCTTCGCGCAGGTAGCCGGCGTAGTGCTCCTGCTCGGAGGGCGCGAACAGCATCGAGAGCCAGCCGTCGCACAGCTCGGCGCAGAGCGCGATGTTCTTCGGGCCCTCGGCGCCGAGGTAGATCGGGATGTCCTCGCGCAGAGGGTGGATCGAGGACTTCAGCGGCTTGGCGAGCCCCGTGCCACCGGGCAGCGGCAGCTTGTAGTGCTCGCCGTCGGCGGTGACCGGGCCCTTGCGTGCCCAGATGTCGCGCAGGATGCCGATGTACTCGCGCGTGCGCGCGAGCGGCTTGGCGAACGGCATGCCGTACCAGCCCTCGACGACCTGCGGCCCGGAGACGCCGAGCCCCAGCTGGAAGCGCCCGCCGGAGAGGATGTCCATCGTCATCGCGGCCATCGCGGTGGCGGCAGGCTGCCGCGCGGACATCTGCACGATCGCCGTGCCGAGCTTGATGCGCTCCGTCTTCGCGCCCCACCAGGCCAGCGGCGTCAGGCAGTCCGAGCCGTAGGCCTCCGCCGTCCAGATCGAGTCGAAGCCGAGCCGCTCCGCCTCCGCGATCGAGTCCTCGACGCCGGGCGGCGGGCCGCCGGCCCAGTACCCCGTGTTCAGCCCGAGTTTCAGCTCGCCCGCCATCGGCTCGGACTATATGTCAAGCCTCGCGGCCGGCGTCCGAGGGCTCGGCGTCGCGGTCCCCCGGCCGGCTCGATCAGGCAAACTGACTGGCGGGGAGCTACTGAGGAGGAGCGATGGCTGTAACGGTTGGGGTGCTCAGCGACACGCGTCGTCACACGCTCGAGGAGGTCTGCGACACGTTCGCGCCCTCGCTCGAAGCAGGCGAGGGTCAGGCCGGGGAGGCGTTCTTCGGGCGCGCGGCCTCCGATCTCGGCATCGCCGCCCAGATCGAGGGCCTGCTCGAGCAGACCGCGCTTCCCGAGGAGATCGAGGCGTTCGGCCAGCTGCTGGACGCGATCGCCGCGCAGGGCTTCGGCGCGGCCGATCTCGAAGGGCGCACGGCGCTGCTGCACGCGATCGCCGACTCCTCACCGGAGGCGAAGCTCGGGATCCGCCAGCTGCGCGCGATGACGTTCCTGTTCTTCTACGGACTGCCCGACGAGGTGGGCCAGAACCCGAACTGGGAGGCGATCGGCTACCCCGGCCCCCTTTCCGCCCCGCCCTCGCCCGAGCAGGCGCCGAAGACGATCCGGGTCGAGAGCCTCGCCGGCGCCACGGCGACGCTCGAGGCGGATGTGTGCGTGGTCGGCTCCGGCGCCGGCGGCGGGGTCATCGCCGCCGAGCTGGCGCGCGCCGGACGCTCGGTGCTCGTGCTGGAGATGGGCGGCTACCGCAACGAGTCCGACTTCCGCCAGCTCGAGCTGCCGGGGATGTTCGAGCTCTACCTCGGCGGCGGCCTCGCGGCCTCCGAGGGCGGCGAGATCGCCGTGCTCGCCGGCTCGACGCTCGGCGGCGGCACCGTCGTCAACTACATGAACTGCATCCGCACGCCCCAGCCGATCCGAGAGGAGTGGGCGCGGATGGGTGTCGAGGGGATCGACGACCCCGCCTACGAGGGGCACATCGACGCCGTCTGGCAGCGGCTCGGCGTCAACGACACCGCCACCTCCCAGAACCGGATCCACAAACGCCTGATCGCCGCCTGCGAGACGCTCGGGTACCCGCACCGCCCGCTCACGCGCAACGCGGACACCTCGTGCGAGGACCCGGGCACGTGCGGCTACTGCTACACGGGCTGCCAGAAGGGCTGCAAGCAGTCGACGATGAAGACCTTCCTCCAGGACGCCGCCGACGACGGCGCGCGCTTCGTGGTCGGCGCGCGCGCCGAGCGCATCCTCACGAGCGACGGCCGCGCGAGCGGCGTCGCGGCGACGGTCACGAACGAGGACGGGGCGACCACCTCGCTGACCGTCCATGCGCCGACCGTGGTCGTCGCCGCCGGCTCGATCGAGTCGCCCGCGCTGCTGCTCCGCTCGGGGATCGGCGGCCCCGCGGCCGGTCATCACCTGCGGCTGCACCCCGCCGCGCTCGTCGGTGGCATCTACGAGACGCCGATCGAAGGCTGGATCGGGCAGATCCAGTCTGCGCTCTCCGACCAGTTCAAGCAGATCGAGGGCGACTTCGGGTTCCTGATCGAGGCCACGACGATCGCGCCCGCGATCGTCGCGATGTCGCTGCCGTTCGAGGACGGGGCTTCTCACAAGCGGGCGATGTCGAAGCTCGCCAACATGGCCCCGTTCATCTCGGTGGCGCGCGACCACGGCGAGGGGCAGGTCGCGATCGACGAGCACGGCCGGGCGGTCACGCGCTGGTCCTTCTCAGACCCACTCGACGAGAGCATGTTCCGCCGCGCGATCGTCGAGCTCGCGCGCCTCCAGAAGGCGGCCGGCGCGCAGGAGGTCATCACGTTCTTCCAGCGCCCCGCGATCTCCTGGCGCGAGGGCGAGGACTTCGACGCGTTCCTCGCCCAGATCGAAGCGGCCTCCCTGGCCGCCAACGACGTGGCGGCCTTCAGCGCCCACCAGATGGGCTCCTGCCGGATGGGCTCCGACCCGGCCGAGTCCGTCGCCGACGGCCACGGCGAGCTGCACGACACCCCCGGCGTGTGGATCGGCGACGCGTCCGCGTTCCCGACGGCCCCGGGCGTGAACCCGATGATCTCGATCATGTCGCTCGCCCACCGGACGGCGGGCAACATCCTGGCGGGCTAGGCCACGGCGGCGTCCTGCTCGCGCGTGATCAGCGCGAGCGGGAACGCCAGTCCCGCCGAGCGTTCGAGCGTCGAGATCCGGCGTCCCGGCTGCACCGCCGGACGCGCCGGACGCGCGTGGGGCGCCATCGCAGCGACCGTCGCCTCGATGTCGTCGACGAGCAGCGCGAGGCCCCAGAAGAACGCGGGCCGCTCCGGGCCGCCGCGGCGCGCGACCACCGGCTCGGGCTCGGCGACCAGCTCGAGGAGCTCGCGGCCCAGCCGGAAGAAGGCCTGCCGGGGAGCGCCTGCCGGCGTCGGCTCCTCGCGGACCCGCCGCAGGTCGAGCCCAGCCGTCTGCAGGGCGGCGACACTGCGCTCGAAGCTCGGGGAGACGGCCACGACGTGATCGATCTCCACGACGCCGTTGGGGTGCGGGAGCGCAGGCGGGCGGACCGGCGCGGTCGAGAGCCGCGTCGGCAGGCCGTCCAGCTCATCCGTCGCCACGTCGCGCAGGGCCCAGCCGAGGATGCCCGTGCCCGCGTCTGCGCCCGCCAGCGACACCGACACGCCGCCCAGCTCGCAGCACGCTGCCTCGGTGCGGAAACCCAGAGCGGCCCAGCGCTCCGCGTCGTCGGCGATCTCGATCTCATCGATGCTGGGCATCCGGTGCGCGCGCCTCCCAGGGCCGGACCAGCCGCCGGCCGCCGCTAGAACAGGTCGAGGTGAACGCTACCGACCAGCTGAGCAGGCAGAGGCGGCTCGCGATCCTCGCGATCTGCTGCACGAGCCTGTTGATCGTCGCGATGGACAACACGATCGTGAACGTCGCGCTGCCCTCGATCCGCCGCGAACTGCACGCCTCGCTGTCCGGGCTGCAGTGGACGGTGGACGCCTACACGATCGTCCTGGCCAGCCTCCTGATGCTCGCCGGCTCGACCGCCGACCGGCTGGGCCGAAAGCGCGTCTTCCAGGCCGGCCTCTGCCTGTTCGCCGCGGGCTCGCTGGCGTGCAGCCTCGCGCCGACGCTCGGCTGGCTGATCGCCGCGCGCGCCGTGCAGGGCGTCGGCGGCTCGATGCTCAACCCGGTCGCGATGTCGATCATCACCAACGTCTTCACCGACCCGCGCGAGCGCGGCCGTGCGATCGGCGCCTGGGGCGCGACCGTCGGCATCAGCCTGGCGCTCGGGCCGATCGTCGGCGGCGCGCTGACCGAGGCGGTCGACTGGCGCGCGATCTTCTGGATCAACGTCCCGATCGCGCTCGCGGCCGTGGTGCTGACCGCGCTCTACGTGCCCGAGTCGCGCGCAGCGCGCCCGCGGCGCCTGGATCCGGTCGGGCAGCTGCTCGTGATCGTCGTGCTCGCGACGGTCACCTACGGCATCATCGACGCGCCCGATGCCGGCTGGGCGTCCGCGCAGACGCTCGGCCTGTTCGCGGTCTCCGCGGTCTCGCTGGCGTCGCTGGTGGCCTACGAGCTGCGCCGTCGCGATCCGCTGATCGAGCCCCGCTTCTTCCGCAGCCCGCCTTTCGCCGGCGCGACGATGATCGCCGTCTGCGCGTTCGCCGGCTTCGCAGGCTTCCTGCTGATCAACACCCTTTACCTCCAGGAGGTCCGCGGCTACTCGCCGCTGCAGGCGGGCCTGTGCACGCTGCCGATGGCGATCCTCGCGGGAGTGCTGGCACCGATCTCCGGGCGCATCGTCGGCAGCCGCGGCGCGCGGCCCGTGCTGCTCTTCGGCGGCGTGTGCATGCTCATCGCGCCGCTGCTGCTCACGAGCCTCTCGGCGACGACGCCGCTCGGGGTGCTGCTCGGCGTCTACGCGCTCTACGGCATGGGCTTCGGCAGCATGAACCCGCCGATCACCTACACCGCCGTCTCGGGCATGCCCGACAGCCAGGCCGGTGTCGCCGCGGCGGTCGCATCGACGAGCCGGCAGGTCGGCCAGACGCTCGGCGTGGCCGTGATCGGCTCGATCGTCGGCACGGCCGCCGCCGGCGCAGCCGGACACGGGCTCGCCGCTGCCAGCCACCCGGCTTGGTGGGTGATCGGCGGCTGCGGCGCGGCCGTGCTCGCGATCGGGGCCGCCTCGACAGGCGCACGCGCGCAGCGGGCGGCGCGCCGCTCGGCGGCCGCGCTGGCGCCAGACGGGCAGCCGCGCACGCTCGGGGTCTCGGCGGGCGCCCCCAGCTAGACAGGATGGAGTGGCCGGGTAGTCCGGGCGCTCGGTGAGGGTGGTCGGCGGCCTGCGCATCTGCGTGGGTTGCCGGGCGTAGCCTGGCCGAGCCACATACGGAGGTCGCCGACCGTGTCAGAGGATCGCAGGGCAGTGGTGGTGGGGTTGGATGTGCACAAGTCGTCGGTCAGGCTTGCGGCGGTGCGTGATCGTGAGCTGCTGCGCGAGACGACGCTCGGCTTTGATCACGAGCAGCTGTTGGGTGAGGTGCGGGCGTGGCCGGGTGTCCGGGTCTGTCAGGAGGCCGGTCCGACCGGGTTCGGATTGCATCGCGCGTTGGTCGGGGCAGGGATCGACAGTGTGATCGTCGCGCCGGGGCTGGTGCCCTCCCGGCCCGGGGATCGCGTGAAGACCGACAAGCGTGACGCTCGGAGGTTGGCGGGTCTGCACGCTGCCGGGCTGCTGACGGAGATCTTTATTCCGACGCCCGAGCATGAGGCGCTACGCGATCTCGTTCGGGCCCGCGAGGATGCGCGTTTGGACAGGATGCGTGCCCGTCACCGCCTCGGGAAGTTCTGCCTGCGCCATCAGCGGGCGATGCCTACGACGTGTTGGGGCACCACGCGTCGAGCATGGCTTGGGCGCCAGGCCTTCTCGCTGCCCGGCCAGCAGCAGGCCTTCGATGACTACCTGTTCGCGGTCGACCAGGTCGACCGGCGCATCGAGATGCTGGAGGCAGAGCTTGACCGCCTCGCCAGCGAGGGACCGCACCGCGAGCTGATCGGCCGCCTACGCTGCATGCGCGGGATCGACACCCTGACCGCGATTGGGCTGGTCGCCGAGGCCGGCGACTTCACCCGATTCAAGAGCGCCGAGCAGTTCATGAGCTTCGTTGGCCTGGTTCCCAGCGAGCGATCTTCTGGAGAGTCGCGCCGGCAGGGCTCGATCACCAAGGCCGGCTCAGCGCATGCCCGACGGCTGCTCGTCGAGTCAGCTTGGAACAGCCGTCGCCGTCCGACGGTCGGCTATGAGCTCTCGCGCCGCCAACGCGGCCAAGACCCGCAGGTGCTCGAGCGCGCGTGGCGCTGCCAGCAACGGCTGCATCGACGCTGGAGCAGAATGGCGGGCCGCGGCAAGCCTCACCAGAAGATCGTCGTCGCCTGTGCCCGCGAGCTCGCGGGGTTCGTCTGGGCGATCGCTACCGAGCAGCCACTAAGGACGGCCTGAACGATCAGTCCTCTCGAGCGTGGGGTGGCGGGCGGCCCCTCCCAGAAGGAGAACCCTCGCAACACCTATGCGGCGCCGGCTCGCCGGCGACCCGCGACGCTAGACCGAGGCAGCTCCCGACGGACACCAGTCATGCGGCACCAACCCGCGAATGTCAGTCTGACCCACCGTCGCTGCCCCGGGACGCCCGCCACCCCACGCCCGAGACGCTCAGCGCCAACCCGGGCACGGCCTTGACCTTTCACTCCATGTCAGATGATTGATTCCACGGCGATGTGCCGTGGCCGGTGGTGCGGATGGTCGAGCCTGCCCAGGACCCAGGCCGCAGCCCTTGCCGGTTGGCAAGGGCAAGGCCGAGGACGCCGGCCGAACCGGTAGACGCGCGCTGCGCGCGCATCCCCGAACCGGCCAGCGAAGGCCACACGTGCGATCGGGCGGTGCATGGTCGTGGAATCAATCATCTAGGGTCTTCGGGTGAACGACCCGACCCCAGATGACACCCCCGTCCACTGGCCGATGGTGCTGCTGCGCTACGTGCTGCCCGGCGTCGTGGTCCTCGCCGGGATCGTCGTGATGTCGCTCGGCAGCGAATCGCAGCTCGAGGGCGGCGCCGCGATCGTCAGCGCCGGGCTTGCGATCTTCTTCCTCAACTGGCTGTTCCGCGCCGGCGTGGCCGGGGAGAGCGAACGCGACCGCGAGGACCAGGCGCGCGAGTACTTCGACCGCCACGGCCACTGGCCGGACTGAGCGCCCCGGGTGCTGGACGCACGGAACCTGCGTGCTCCGCCCCGCGGATGCGGAAGGATATTCGTCTTGCAGCGTCTCTCGCCGCTAATGGAGCACCACGCCGATCCCGATCACCGACACATGCACCGCGCCCTGAAGATCGTGCCCCTGCTGCTCGCCGCGCTCGCCGCCGGCGTGCTTGCGGCCGGCTGCGGCTCTGGGGGCGCCGGCGCCGTGCTCGACCCGGTGGCGAAGGCCGCCCAGACGACCGGCCAGGCGCAGGGCGCGAAGCTCGCGATGCACGTGCGGTTGAACCTCGGCTCGCTCGGCGGGCAGATCTCGCTCGACGCCAACGGGCACGTCAACTTCAAGGCGCGCGAAGGCGAGATCTCGATGCAGTTCAACGGGCTGCCCGCAGCGGCCGCCTCGGCGATCCCCGACGGGACCACCATGACCGAGGTCTTCTCGGGCACCACGGTCTACATCGAATCGCCGCTATTCGCGGGCAAGCTGCCCAACGGGGCGCGCTGGGCGAAGCTCGACCTCGCCGCGACGGCGAAGACGCTGGGACTCGACCCGTCCGCGCTGAGCAGCGGCCAGGCCAACCCGGCGCAGTTCCTCGAATACCTGCACTCCCTGGGCGGCGAGGTGCGCCAGAGCGGCACCGAGTCGGTCCGCGGCGTGCCCACCACGCACTACTCCGGGACGATCGACCTCCACAAGGTGCTCGAACAGCTCCCCTCGGGTGGGAGCGGCGCCGCCAAGGCCGCCGTCGACAAGGTCATCAGCCAGCTCGGTGGCGGCACGATCCCCGTGCAGGTGTGGGTCGATGGGCAGCAGATGGTCCGCAAGATGGCGATCGACCTCCCGATCTCGGCCGGCGGGCAGAAGCTGGAAACGAACGTGACGATCGAATTCTTCGACTTCGGCGCGACCCCTCCGGTGCACGTCCCGGCCGACTCCGAAACGTACGAGCTGAGCCCGGGCGCGCTCGGCTCCGGCGCCTGAGAGGACCGCTTCGAGCGCAGGACGCGCTCCCGATCGCGCCGTTGCCTTTAGGCTTGGTGCGGGAGAGAGACGCCGCGGGGGCGCGAACAGCCAGGAAGCGATGGTCCGAGACGGGACGAGGACGAGGGTGAAGGCCCACGTGAGGGCCGCCGGAGGCGCAAGGTCCGGCGGCGAAACGCGACTTGCGGTCGCGAGCGCGGCGGGTCTGTACGTGATCGGCGGCTCGCTGATCGCGACGTCGTTCCTGCTGCCCGATGTCAGCTCGCCGGCCGGCGCGGCCGCGGTCGCGATCGATGCCTACGCCACCGCGGTCGCGTTGATGTGGATGGTCGCCCGCGGTCGCTCGAGCCTCGAGCTGGCCTGGGCGGCGGAGCTCTGGGGGATCGCGATCATCGTCGTGCTGTGCGCCTCCACCGGCGGCGCCAAGAGCCCGTTCGCGCTGCTCTACTTCTTCGCGATCGGCCATGCCGCGGCGTTCCAGCCGCGCAGGCGGTTCATCCTCACGTCGGTGCTCGGGCTGCTCGCGTTCCTCGCGCCGCTCGCCTACGAACAAGTCGACACCAACTTCGCCGCGATCGCGTGCGTCGGGGCGGTGCTCGCCCTGCTGACGACCGGCGCCGTCCATGTCGCGCTGGAACGGATGCGCGCCGACCGCCGCCGGCTCGAGCTGCTGATCGCGGCGACCGCCAAGCTCGACACCTCGCTCGATCCCGAGCAGACGCTTCGCCGGATCGCGGCGATGGCGCTGCCGGAGCTCGCGGAGCTGTGCGTGATCGACCTCGTCGACGAGGACGGGGTGATCACGACGACGGTCGCTGCGGCGGTCGAGAGCAACGTCGCCGCGCGCGTCGAACAGATGCGCCCTGAGGAGCGCCCGCAGCGGCTCGGCGGCCTGCCCGTCGCCCGCGCCCTCAGCGACCGCACCTCCCATGTCGTCGCCGATGTCGACGGCAGCACCGTCGCGGCGTCGGGCGAGGCGATCACGACCGCCAGCGTGCTGCCGGGCTCTGAGGCGCAGTCGCGCTCGGCGACGGTCGTGCCGATGGTCGCCCGCGGCCGGCTGCTCGGCGTGATGTCGTTCGTGCACGCGGGTGCGCCCCAGCGCGGGCAGCTGCGCGTGCTCGAGGACCTCACTGGCCGCGCCGCGCTGGCGTTCGACAACGCGAGGCTCTATGCCGAGCGCGCGCATGTCGCCCGGACCCTGCGCCGGAGCCTGATGCCGGCCGCGCTGCCCGACGTGCCCGGTCTCGATCTGGACTGCTACTTCCGCCCGCTGGGAGCCGGCAGCGAAGTCGGCGGGGACTTCTACGACGTCTTCGCCGACCGCGACGGGTGCTGGCTCGTCGTGGGTGACGTGTGCGGCAAGGGCGCCGAGGCGGCGGTGATAACCGCCTTCCTGCGGCACACGACCGTCGCCTACGCGCGCGAGGGCGAGCGCCCCGCCGCGGTCCTCGAGCGCGTCAACCGGGCGATGATCGAACAGGACTTCGGCGGCCGCTTCGCGACCGCGATCCTGGCGCGGCTGGAGTTCGCGCCCGACGGCGTCGCGCTGACCGTCGCCGCGGGCGGGCACCCTCCCGCGCTCGTCTCGCGCGCGAGCGGCGCCACCGAGGAGCTAGGCACGGGCGGAACGCTGCTCGGCATCTTCCCGGAGGCCCGCATCAGCGAGCGCTCCACGGTGCTCGGCGTCGGGGACTCGCTGGCGCTCTACACCGACGGCCTCGCCGAGGCGCAGGCGCCCGCGAAGCTCCTGAGCGGCGAGCAGATGATGGCCGCACTCGCCGGGCACACGGCCGAGACGGCCGGCGAGACGATCTCCACCCTGCTCGGGCTCGTGGACCTGACGCAGGGCGCCCGCGACGACATCGCGATCCTCGTCGTGCGGATCGCGGCGGCCCAGTCGCGCGGCGTGCGCGCCGCGTGATCACCGCACCGCCGCCGCATCCGCACCAACGAAGGGGCGAGGCGCGAAGCGGCGGCGGCGGCTGCGGTCGGGCGCAGCATCGGCGGTGCGGGGCCCCCGGAGGCGAGGGCTTGCGACCAACTCCGACTCCGGCGGGCGCCGTTCCTTCCCTGCGCGCCGCGCGCTGCCGCGACTCAGCGCGCGTCGGCGAGGAGCTGCAGGTGCCGGCGCAGCCCCGCGTAGCTCTGATCCGGCGGCATCGCCTGCTCGTAGGTGGCAGCCTCCGGAGCCGCGGCGAGGCGCCCCCGGAACGAAGCCGCGAACGCCGCCTCGTCCAGCGCCGCCGCGTCATCCGCCGCAGCGGCGAGGTGCTCCCGCAGCGCCGCGAGCTGCGCCTCGACGTCGCGGTGGGAGCCGAAGTGCGTGATCGCGAGCGCCTGCGGGCGCCAACCGGCCAGGAGCTCGAGCGAGTCGCGCCAGGCCGCGGGGTCGATGTCCGGCGGTGGCGTCGGCGCGAGCGTCGGCCCGCCGCCGACGCGCACGCCGGCGACGTCGCCCGCGAACGCGAAGCCGCTCGCCTCGTGCAGGTAGGAGACGTGATGGGAGGCGTGGCCGGGCGTGTATGCGACCCGCAGCCCTTCGGGCAGCAGCTCACCCCCGCCCAGCGCCGTGATGCGCTCGGCCGGAACCGGCAGCACCTCGCCCCACAGGCGCTCCATCGCATCGCCGTACAGACGCGAGGCGCTCGCGAGCAGCCGGCTCGGATCGGCCATGTGCGGCGCGCCGCGCTCGTGGACCCACACCTCCATCTCCGGGAAGCGGGCAGCGAGCGAGCCGGTGGCGCCGGCGTGATCGAGGTGGATGTGCGTGAGCGCCACCGCGCGCGGCGCGGCGCCGCCGAGTCCCTCGAGCAGCGCCGGCAGGCACGAGGCCGGCCCGGGATCGACGATCACCTCGCCGACGCGCCAGGCGCCGATCACCTTCGGCCTGCCGAGGTGCATCAGGTCGGTCAGCTGCGGCTCGCCGCTCACGGGCGCTGACTGTAGCGGGCGCGCTTCGCAGGGCCAGAAGCGGGTACGGGGAGGTTGATGGCCGGCACGACGACCGAACACGAGCAGGAGCGCAACGGCGCCTCCGGCGCGGATCGCAAGAGCGAGGCGGCCCCCGACCGCCCGATCGCCAGCTACACGGTCCTGACAGCCGCGTTCGGCGGGCTGTGCGGCGGCTTCGCGTTGTGGATGCGCCGCACCGGCAGGCGTCTTCCCGAGCGCGTCGGAGCCGGCGACCTGACCCTGATCACCCTCGCCACGCACAAGCTCTCGCGACTGATCGCGAAGGACCGCGTCACGAGCGCCCTGCGCCATCCCTTCACCCGCTACCAGGGCGAGGCCGGCCCCGGTGAGGTCGAGGAGGCGGCGCGCGGAAGGGGGCTGCGCCGGGCGATCGGCGAGCTCTTGATCTGCCCGTACTGCCTCGGGATGTGGGTCTCCGCGGCGTTCACCGCCGGCCTCGCGGTCGCGCCCCGGCCGACGCGCTGGCTCGCGACGGTGTTCACGGCGCTGTTCGGCGCCGACGTGCTGCAGATCGTCTACAAGAACCTCGAGGACACCCTCTAGAGCCACGGCCGGCCGCTCGCTCATGGCCGACAGGCCGCTGTAGCGTGAGGGCCCATGCGCATCGTCTCCGGCGGGCAGACCGGCGTCGACCGCGCCGCGCTGGACGTGGCGCTGGAGCTGAGAATCCCCTATGGCGGCTGGTGCCCGCGCGGCGGCTGGGCGGAGGATCTGCCCGCGCCGCCCGGGCTGCTCGCGCGTTACCCGCTGCTGCGCGAGACGCCGACGGCCGAGCCGGCCGAGCGCACGCGCCTGAACGTGCGTGACAGCGACGCGACGCTGATCCTGCTCGAGGGCGCAGCGCCGGCGCCGGGCTCGGGAACGGCGCTGACGCTCGCGGCCGCCGAGGAGCTCGGGCGGCCCGTCGCCGTCGTCGATCTCGCCGCCGTGGACGTGGGGGAGCTCGCCGCGGCACTGCTCGGCGCGCTCCCGGCCGCCGCCACGCTGAACGTCGCCGGCCCGCGCGAGAGCACCGCGCCGGGCATCTACGCGCGCGCTCGCGGGCTGCTGGCGGAGCTCCTGCGGGGGCGCTAGCTTGAGCTGACCTTGGCGCGAGGAGCAGCAAAGCGAGCGGTCGTCAGCGGCGCGGTGCAGGGCGTCGGCTTCCGCGAGGGCGCCCGCCGCCGGGCGCTCGACCTCGGCGTCCGTGGCTGGGTGCGAAACGAGGACGACGGCACGGTCGCGGTCCACGCCGAGGGCGAGCCCGACGCTGTGCAGGCGCTGCTCGACTACCTCCGGACCGGGCCTCGCGGCGCCGACGTGAGCGCTCTGGAGGTGGCGCCGGCCCGCGTCGAGGGGCACGAGCAGTTCGCGGTGCGGGGCGTGCCCGCGGGGATCTTCGTGGTGCAGGAGCACAGCGCGAGCACGCACCACTTCGACCTGCGGCTCGAGGTCGGCGGCGTGATGCGCTCGTGGGCGGTGCCGAAGGGGCCCTCGATGGATCCGGCCGTCAAGCGCCTGGCGGTCCAGGTGGAGGACCACGAGCTCGCCCACAACGACTTCGAAGGTTCGACCGGCGGCGGTGGCGGGGTGATCGTGTGGGATCGCGGGCCCTACGAGCAGGGAGGGCGCGTGCCCTGGCCGGAGGCGCTCGCGCGCGGCCACGCCGTGTTCGTGCTGCACGGCGAGAAGCTCAGCGGCGGCTTCGCGCTGCAGCGGACGCGCGGCGACCGCTCGAAGGCGCAGTGGCTGCTGGTCAAGCGCCGCGACGAGCGGGCGCGGCCCGGCTCGGACGTCGTCGCCGAGGAGCCGCGGTCGGTTCTCAGCGGGCAGACGCTCGCGGAGCTCGCAGGCCCGCCCGCCTGACCCGCCAGGGCACCCGGCCACTCGCTGCGACGGTCACCCGACAGGTTCTCGCAGCGGGCTGCCAGGCGCTCTAGCGCTCGGCGAACGCCTCGGCCGCGCGCACCAGGGACGGCGCGATCCGCCCCCAGTCCGGGCGCAGTGCCGCGGCGATCAGGACGCTCTCGGCGTGCGGGCCGCGCACGATGCACGCGAGCTCGCGGTAGGGGTTCGCCCCCACCCGCGAGGCGTAGTCGTCGATCACGCACGAGCCGTGCGCGCCCGGGAACGCGACTCCTTCGCGCGAGGCCACCTCGCGCACGCCGCGGTCGCCCTCCTCGCGGTTGCGCGCGAGGCGGAACGCGGCCCAGCCGCGCAGCCGCTCCTCGCCTTGGCGCGGGGTGACGTTCAAGTAGCCGAGATAGCTGCCCTGGGCGCCGCGGAGCGCGAAGCTGACCGTCCCCGTGTCGCCCTCGACGGCCGACCAGCCGGGCGGCCCGTGGAGCGTGGCGGCGCCCGAGGCGATCGACGCCGCCGGCCAGCCGGAGGGGGCGGATCGCGGGCGCAACGAGGCGAGCAGCGCGCCCGGCTCGATCGCCGCGGCGGGCACGGCGGCGCTCGAGTGGCCGGAGCCCGAGCCGCGGGCGGACACGAACATGGCCATGGCGGCGACGGCGGCCAGGAGCGCGAGGACGACCGCGCGCCTGGCCAGCACGAGACGGCTAGATGTTGCCATCACCGTCGCTCGGTCCGCCGTTGTTGTCGCCGTCCTGATCGCCGCCGTTGTTCTGCGGGATCCCCGCGGCCGTCGCACCCGAGGCGGGCGCCGCGGTCGAGGTCGACGGCGCGGGCTTCGAGCCGGAGCCCGAGCCGTAGCTCGTGCCGCCGCATCCTGCGATCACGAGCGCGAGCACGACGAGCCCGGCGAGCGCGATCGTGCGGGGTGAGAGCTTCACTGCGTGCGAGCGCATCTGTCACACGTTCCCGTCGCCGTCGCTGGGCCCGCCGTTGTTGTCACCGTCGTGATCGCCGCCGTTGTGCTGCGGGATCGCCGTCGAGTGATGCCGGCGGTGGTGGTGATGGCTCTCGGCGAGAGCGGGCACGGCCGCGCTCGCGCCGATGGCGGCAGCGCTGATCAGCGCCGCCACGAGGGGGGTCGGTCGCATCGTTCCTTCTTTCGGATCGGGGGAGCCGCCGGGCGGCGGCGCTCGCACCACGGGAGTGCGTTCTTCCCCCTGAGACCTCCCCCCTCCGCGCTTTCTTCCTAACCCGCGGATAAGTTCTCGCGCGCGCAGGCGCCGGGCCCCGGAGCTGTGCGAGCCCCGGAGCCCGGCGCGGTTTCCGCACCCGCCGCCTGTGCGCGTCGGCTAGGCGGGCGCGCCGGCTTGGTAGGCCGGCTTGCCGGCCTCGTGGTGCACCGAGTGGAGCATCCACCCGAGTGCGAAGATCGCAACGCCGTTGAGGATGAACGCGATGCCGGTCAGCAATGCGAGCGTGGCGAAGCCGATCGGCGGCGTCGCAACGATCACGATCCCGGCGACGATCTCGATCAGCGCGATCACGATCTGCCAGAAGCGGTGGTCGCTGTCGAAGGCCTCGACGAAGCGCACCACTCCGACTGCGATCAGCCAGATCCCGATCAGCAGCGCCACGAACAGCACGCCTCCGATCGGGTGACGGATCAGGAGCACGCCGACCACGGCGCTGAGCACACCCATCACCGCGGCGAGACCGCGGTTCGGCGTGCGCCGGCTGAACGAGATCGCGATGTCGAAGATGCCGCTCGCGAGCACGAAGATGCCGGCGATCACGGCCAGCGTGGACAGGCTGTCTTCAGGCTTCAGCAACACGATCACGCCTGCGGCGATCGCGACCAGTCCGATCAGAACGAGCAGCCACCAGGCCGACGTCGCCTCGCGGACTTCCTCCGCGGGGCCGGTCTGCATGTTCATCGCTGCCTCCAAGTCTCGTGAGTGCGCGGCGAGCTGTCCATGCGCGCCGCGTCGCTTTCTTCTCCCCGGGGCCTCCGCCGGCTTCGCGCCCGCAACGCCTCCAGGGCGTCCGGGCTGCCGGCCTCGTCCCCAGGCCTTGTGTCAATTGTTGCACTCTCAGGGGCGGATTCCAAGCGGATGCAACGCCTGTTTCACTCGCCCGGGGCGTGGTGGGAGCGACGGCGCCGGCGATGCCGGCAGCGAAGGGGTGCCAGCGACGGGCCCGTCCAGCCGCTCTCTGCTGTCAAACGGTGTGATGCCCGTGCTTACCTGCGGCTCGACTGGCGCTCCCCTGACGATTTCCCCGTGCTTCCCAGCCTAACCGGGGCCTTCCGGCCGGCGCGAGCCGTCACTCCGGCGTGGTCGCGGTAGTTCAGGCCCGATGCAGATGATCTTCTGCGGGCCGGGGACGGTTGCCGCAGCTCCACCTCGCCGAGCCCCACGCGACCTCCCGCGCCGGGGGCGCTCTCGCCGAGCTCCGAGAGCACGCGCTTGACGCTCGTCCCGGGCGGGCGGCCGAGCGAGGTGAACGGAACGATCTCCTCGCCGAGCAGCACGCCGGCCCCGTGCTCGGCGCGATGGGTGTAGCCCGCCAGTCGCATCGCCGGGCTGCATCAGCCCAGCCCGCGCGCCCGGCGCCGCTCAGGCGCCCGCCTCGACCGGTCCCGGCGGGTTCGTCAGCGCGGCGTGAGCAAGCGGGTCGGTCTCGAAGGCGCGAATCAGCAGCGACAGCGCGTTGCCGAGCAGCCACGCCGGGACGGCGTCCTCGTCGAGGAGCGTCACCAGCCCCATCCCCAGCGTGAGCGCGACGAACACGTTCGCCGCCTGGCGCTCTGCCTCCGCGTCGGCCTCCAGGCCGGCGTCGGCCGCGCCGGCCGCCGCGAAGCCGGCGAGCATCTCTCGCAGCTCCTCGACGCCATCGGCGAGATGCCCGCGCAGGCGCTCGTCGCGCTGAGCGCGAACCCACAGCTCGACGAACAGCCTGAAGCGCTCGGGTTCCTCGCGCAGGATCTCCATCCAGCGCGCCGCGCCGGCAAGCGGTCGCTCCCGGCCCGTCCGCTCACGGTCGAACAGCATCAGCTGCTCGGTCAGCTGCGCCGCTCGCTGATCCTCCGAGAGCGCCATCAGCAGCTTCTCCTTGCTCCCGAAGTGGCTGTAGACAGCGCCCTTCGTGAAACCCGCCTCAGCAGCCACCTCGTCGAGCGTCGCGCCGTCGAAGCCCCGGCGCGCGTACACGCGCGTGGCGGCTTCGAGCAGCCGCGCCCGCGTCTGCGCCTTGCGCTCGCCGCGGTCGAACTCACCGCGCGGCATCGCGATCCCCTTCCGTGGTGCCGGTCACGAGGCCGCCGGCGCCGGCATCGCCGGCAAAGCAGATATACCCGTCAGTAGATATACTCGCCAGTATAACGCCCGCGCCAGCGAAGGAGACAGCCATGATCGAGACGCTCCCCCCCGGCCCGCGCATGCCCGCGATCCTTCAGACGATCGGCAACTGGAGCCGCCCGACCGCGTTCGTCACGCGCGCGCGCCGCCGCTACGGGCGAGCCTTCACCCTGCGCCTGCTGGGCTCCCCGCCCGCGGTGATGATCTCCGACCCGGAGCAGATCAAGGAGATCTTCCAGGCGCCCCCCGATGTCCTCCACCCCGGCGAGGGCGCGCGCATCCTCGAACCGGTCGTCGGCCCCTACTCGGTGATCCTCCTCGACGAGGACCCCCACCTCGAGCAGCGCAAGCTGCTGCTGCCCGCGTTCCACGGCGAGCGCATGCAGCGCCTGGCCGGGCTGATGGAGGAGCTCGCGAACGCTGAGCTCGACTCCTGGCCGCGCGGCGAGCCGGTGGCGCTCCATCCGCGGCTGCAGAGGCTGACGCTCGAGGTGATCCTGCGCGCCGTCTTCGGCCTGGACACCGGCACGCGGCTCGACTCGCTGCGCGCTCTCCTGACGGAGCTCCTCGGCTTCGCCGACAGCCCGCTGTCGCTACTGCCGCCGCTGCCCAGCACCGTGGCGCGCTCGTTCGGCACCGTGCGCCGCCGCTACGAGGTCGGCGAACGTGTGGACGCCGAGATCTTCGCGCTGATCGACGAGCGCCGGGCCGAGGGCGAGCGCGAGGATGCAGAGGACGTGCTCGGCATGCTGCTCGCCGCGCGGCACGAGGACGGCTCGCCGATGAGCCCGCAGGAGATGCGCGACGAGCTCGTCACCGCACTCGTCGCCGGCCACGAGACGACAGCCTCGCAGCTCGCCTGGGCGTTCGCGAGACTCGCGCGCGAGCCGGCGGCGCTCGCGGCTCTGCGCGCCGAGATCGACGCCGGCGAGAGCGAGGGATACCTCGGGGCGACGATCAACGAGGTGATGCGCGTGTACCCCGTGCTGCCGAACGCCGAGCCGCGGCTCGTCAAGCAGCCCGTCGAGATCGGCGGCGTGCGCTACCCCTGCGGCGTGATCCTGATGGCCAGCGTCTACCTCGTCCATCACGACGCGGCGATCTACCCGGATCCGTACGCCTTCCGGCCCGAGCGCTTCCTCGAACGCCCGCCCGGCACGTACACGCTGATCCCCTTCGGCGGCGGGCGGCGGCGCTGCATCGGCGCGAGCTTCGCGCTGCTGGAGATGAAGATCGTGCTGCGGGCGGTGCTGGCGCGCTGCGAGGTGGAGGCCGCCGAGCCGGGGCCCGAACGCACCCGCCGGCGCGGGATCACGCTCAGCCCCGCCCGAGGAGCGCTCGTGATCCTGCGGGACCGCGCCCCCCGCGAGACCTCGCCGGGGCGCGCAGAGCCCCAGCGGCTCGCCGCCTAGGCGAGGCCGAAACGCGACGCGGCGGGCCGCCGGCACGAGCTCCGCGTACTCGACGCCGGCTGCCGCGGCCATGCCCGGAGCTAGCCCTGCGCTTGGACGCTCCCCCGCCCGCGATGTCCGCATCCAGGCGCCGCGGCTGAGCTAGTCTCTGCCCGGTGAAGGGCGATCGCGTCGAGGTCGTGGTCTCCGCCGACGACGGCTCGCGAACGTATGAGATCGCCGCGACGCGAGCGGGGCGGCGAGTCGAGATCACGAACGCCCGCGGGATCGTGGAGGTGGCGGAGGTGACGCGCACCGGCCAGCCGGTCCGCAGCGCTCGGTTCATGGCGAGCCGCGTGATCGCGCTCGTCGAGCACCCGGCCGGCGAGGTGGAGCTGCCGGGCGGTTCGCGCCCGGAGAGGAAGGCGCCGGCGGTCGAGGAGCCGCCGCGGCTCGAGTTCTAGGCGAGTCGCGGTACGGCTGGCCGCACCTGCGGACACCTGAAGCCCGTATTCAGCCGGTCCCCGCGAACAGGGAGGCTGGCGCCTGCCTCACAGAGAACCGAGACAGGGGGCCACGATGACCTACGGAACGCACGCATTCGCCACAGCCCGAATCGACGAGCTACACGACGCCGCAGCGGCCCGCCGCCTGGCCGCGGCGCGGCGCCCCGGCGGGGCAAGCCGGCTCGCCCTCGTGATGGCTGTGATGAACAGGCGCGACACGCGCAACGCCGCCGAGCGCCGCCAGGCAGCCGCCCCGAAGCTCGCAAGGAGCTGAGGGGCGGCTCGCCCCGGCGATTGAAGAGAGGAGACACCGGGTACGGGGATTCCAGCGATCGGAACGACCGGTCGCCCCTTCCCCTTGGCTCCTGGAGGCTTTGATGCTGGCTCGTTTCGACGCGCGCCGACTGTCGTCGGCGCTCGTGCTCCTGCTGGTCGTACTGCTCGCGATCCCCTCGGGGGCGTCGGCGGCGAAAGAAAGACGTGGCCTGTTCTCCTTCGGGGAGCTGAAGGCCGGCGAAGCCGGCGAAACGGGCTGCGGGGAAAACGCCGCGGGC
The DNA here is from genome assembly GCA_963836035.1 of uncultured Solirubrobacteraceae bacterium. Taxonomy (GTDB): domain Bacteria; phylum Actinomycetota; class Thermoleophilia; order Solirubrobacterales; family Solirubrobacteraceae; genus Palsa-744. The sequence continues at coordinate 139,625 of CAWIHX010000002.1, forward strand.
GAGCCGGCGATCCATGTCTCGCGCGCCGGCAACGTGTTCCTCGGCTCCGAGCTCGGTCTCGGCAGCGGCAGCGAGCTGTGGCGCGGGTTGGGCGCGCTCGGCGGGAAGACGGCGTCCGGATGCGGGCTCGAGTACCGGGGCCAGCCGAACGCGGTCTCCGGCACGGGCGCGAGCGGCGGCGACATCGACATCGCGATCGCCAACGCGACGAACTCCGAAGGCAACTACAACGTCTACGTCTCGAGCCTGAACCTCGCGTCGGTCAACGTCGCGCACTCGACGGACAACGGGACGACCTTCTCGCAGACGCCCGTGGTCGCCGGCCTGCCGGGCGACGACCGCGAGTGGATCGCGGCGTTCGGCGCCGAAACGTCACTGCTGAGCTTCCACCAGGTCGCAACGAACAACATCGAAATCCTGCGCTCCGACAACGGCGGCAGCCTGTACACGAAAGTCGCGACGGCGATACCGACGGGTGACTACAAGGAAGCCGGCAACGAGCTCGGCAACCTCGTGATCGACCATCGCAACCTGCCCGACACGACCGGCGACTTCTACGCCTACCAGTCGTTCGTCGCCCCGTCGGAAGAAGGAGGGGAACACAACAACGAGGGGTTCCTCGCCGTCTCCGCCGATGGCGGGAAGACGTGGACCGACCAGCCGATTCCCTGCAGCACGGCGGCGGCATCGACCGATCTCGACCACAACTTCCCGAACGTCTCGGTCGCCCCGAACGGCGAAGTCTGGTACGCGTGGTCGGACGACCACACGATCACGACCGCCGTCTCGAAGGACCACGGCAGCACCTGGGAATGCTCGAAGCCGATCAGCAAGGGCTCGGCCCGCGCGATCTTCCCGTGGCTCGTCGCGACCTCCAAGGGTGTCGACCTCGTCTACTACGGCGAGCCGAGCGAAACCGAACAGCTCTGGTACGTCGAGTTCGCCCAGAACCTCAGAGCCAGGGCAAAGTCGTGGCAGAAGCCGCACCAGCTGTTCGGTGTCCACCAGGGAGCAGTCTGCGAGGGCGGGATCGAATGCACCAGCGGCCGGCAGCTCTTCGACGACTTCGGCATCGACACCGACGCGCAGGGCTGGGCGCACATCGCCTACTCGCACGACAGCCCCGAACTGGGCGGGGAAGGGACGTACACCGGCTACGCGGTGCAGACGCGCGGCCGTCAGGTGGGGGAACCGAACAGCTGAGGGCCGATCGGGGCCGGGCGAGCGCCCGGCCCCGGCCCGCTCGGCCTCTTCCTAGGCTCCGGGCGTGAACGACCGCACGACCTCCCCGAGCAAGGCTTGGGCACTAGCATGCGCTAACCCGGGTTGGTGGTGACAGCCGCTGATTGTGCGGCTCCCATCTTGCGGGCACCGTAGACGATCTCGGCTGGGAGGCGTCCGCGTGTGTGGCGGCCGGTGTGTGCGCGGCCGGTGTTGTAGTAGGTGAGGTACTCGTCGAGGTCGCGGCGTAGGGCGGTGATCTTGGGCACCAGCGAGCGTGCGAAGCTCGGTCGCCAGCATTCCTCGAGGATTGTCTGCTGGACGCGCTCGACGCAGCCGTTGGAGGTCGGTCTGCCGGCCTTGATCCGCCGCTGGCGGGCTCCGTGGCGCTGGACAGCATCCCCGAACTCGCTCGAGACGAATTCCGAGCCGTTATCGGTGGAGACCGTCTTGAGCTTCCAGCCGGCGAGAGCGAGCTCGTGCGCGACGCGGTGCAGCAGGCTCTGGCAGTGACGTGAGCGGGGGTTTCGCTCTGAGGAGTGCAGTTCCGCCCAGGTGTATGCGGAGGCAACGTCGATCGCGGTGTACTGCCAGACCGAGCCCTTGCTCCCCGACAGCCGGCCGATGAAGAAGCAGTCCATCTGAACGAGCTCCCCGGGCTCTGAAGCATCGATATGGCGTTCCGGAGGCGAGGGCGCCCGCTCGTAGGGGTCACGGTGGCGGGCGATCAACGCCAAGCGTCTCGTGCGGGTGTTCAGCCCGACGCGGCGCAGCACGCGCCAGACACCATGCTCTGAGATCCGCAGGCCACCCCACTTCTCCCTGGCCAGTTCGGCTGAGATGCGCCTCGGGCCCATCCCTGGGTGCGCGAGACTGAATGCGACGATCCGCTGCTCCAGGTGCGGACCGATCTCGTTCGGCTGGCGTGGGCGGCGGCGCTCACGCACACGCAGCGCCTCGATCCCCCAACGGTCAGTCTGGTGCTTGAGCCGGTAGTAGGTCTGGCGGCTGACTCCCATCCGCCGGCAGGCCTCGGAGACGTTCTGAAGCTCCTCGGCGAGCGTGAACAGCCGCAGGCGGTAGCCGAACAGCACGTCATCATGCGACATGCAACTGCTCCTTCCCTTCGTCTTGCCGGACAAAGGGCAGCCTGAGCCGAAGCGCGGACGACCCCGGCCAGCTGGCCGGGGTCGTCCCGCAACAAAGACCTCGCAGACCTACCGAGCCGTCACTACAACCCGGGGTTAGTCCACACTAGCAGCTTGACAAAGTGAGTGAGTGAGTGCATACTCACACCTATGGCCAAGCCTGCAACGCCATCCGTCCGAACCCTCTCGACCGCCGATGAGCGGCGAGAGGATGTGCTGCGCGCCGCCATGAAGGTGGTCGGCCCCCGGGGGCTGTACGGCACGCCGACGATGGATGTCGCTGAGGCCGCCGGCATTTCGCAGGCGTACCTGTTCCGCCTGTTCCCGACGAAGACCGAGCTGTTCGTAGCGGTGCTCGGGCGGAGCTTCCAGCGGATCCACGACACCCTGGCCGAGGCGGCCGCGGACGCGCGAGTCGAGGGGCGGCCCGTCAGGGATGCGATGGCCGAGGCGTACACGAACCTGTTGCGGGATCCGGAGGTGCTGCTGACCCAACTCCAGGGGCAGGCGGCGGCGAGCGAGCCGGTCGTCCGGGACGAGTTGCGCCGCGGTTTCCGGATGCTCTACGAGATGGTGGAGCGCGAGTGGGCCGCCACACCAGCGGAGATGCAGGCGTTCTTCGCGCACGGGCTGCTCTGCAACGTCATCGCGGCGATGCAGATCGAGGACCTGGATGAGCGGTGGGCCAACGTTCTCACCGCCGCCGACACCGGAGAGTCTCAATAGCTCTCTTTTTTTGAGTCGATGGTGAGTGACCAATCACACACAGGAGAAACCCGATGACCTACGTTTCTAGATTGCTGCACCGGACCCCGAGGTCCAAGCCGAGCCTCGCGTGGACGCTTGCGATTGTGTCCCTGGGTCTGCTCATGACCACGCTGGACAACCTCGTGGTCACGACGGCGCTTCCCTCGATCCGCCGCAGCCTGGGCGGGGCGATCCAGTCGCTCGAGTGGACCGTCAACGGCTACACGCTGACGTTCGCCGTGCTGCTCCTCACCGGAGCCGCGCTCGGCGACCGTTTCGGGCGCCGGCGGATGTTCTCCATCGGACTCGCGACGTTCACGGTCGCGAGCGCGGCGGCGGCCCTGTCGAGCACCACGGACATGCTGATCGCTGCGCGGGCGGTGCAGGGCTTCGGCGCTGCGATCGTGCTGCCGCTGACGCTCACGCTGCTCTCCGAGGCCGTCCCGCCCGCCCGGCGCGGCATGGCGTTGGGAGTCTGGGGCGGCGTGAGCGGCCTCGGCGTCGCGATCGGGCCGCTCGTCGGCGGCGCGGTCGTGAGCGGCATCTCGTGGCACTGGATCTTCTGGCTCAATGTGCCGATCGGTCTCGTGCTGGTGCCGCTGGCTCTCACCCAGCTGACCGAGTCGCGGGGACCCGCTGGGCACCTGGATCTTCGGGGCCTGACACTCGTCGGCCCGGGGCTGCTCGGCATCACCTACGGTGCAGTTCGCGGACAGGCGCTGGGATGGACGAGCACGACGATCCTCGCTTCGTTCGCCGTCGGGATCGGGTTCGTGATCGCATTCGTGGCGTGGGAGCTGCGGGCAGCGAACCCGATGCTTCCGATGCGGTTCTTCCGCTCACGCCAGTTTGCCGCCACGAACGGCCTCTCATTCGCGATGTTCTTCGGCGTCTTCGGCGCGATCTTCCTGCTGGCGCAGTTCTTCCAGACCGTTCAGGGGTACTCGCCGGTGCAGGCCGGGTTGCGCACGCTTCCGTGGACGGCGATGCCGATGATCGTTGCTCCGATCGCCGGAACCCTGAGTGACCGCGTCGGGGCCCGGCCGCTGATGTTTGTCGGCCTCGTGCTGCAGACGACCGCGATCGCCTGGATGGCAGCGGTGTTCACTCCGAGCGTCGCCTACTCCTCGCTGATCGTGCCGTTCATACTCGCGGGCACGGGGATGGCGCTCGTGTTCGCGCCGGCGACCAACGCGGCCCTCGGGTCCGTGCGGCCGGCGGAGGCGGGCCAGGCATCCGGGGCGGCGAACGCGATACGAGAGCTCGGTGGTGTGTTCGGGGTCGCGGTCCTGGCGTCCGTGTTCAGCGCCCACGGCTCGTATGCCTCGCCGCACGCCTACACCGCCGGTCTCACCGCTGCGCTGCCGATCGGCGCAGCCATCCTCGCCATCGGCGCGCTCGTCGCGCTCCTGGTCCCCGGAATCCGTGCCGCCAGGACCCAGGAGCAGAGCCACGGCGAGGTAGCCGAAAGGATCCTCGCGACATGAACTTGCGCCCACGAAACGTGCCCTCACAACCGTAAGGAACCAGAGCCATGTCTACCTCACGAATCACAACTCCCGAGACCCGCCGCCTCGCCTCGGCGCTCGCTGACACGATCGTGCTTCCCGAGCATGCCCGCTACGGCCAGGCACGGCAGGCGTGGAATCGTGCCGTTGACCAGCAGCCCTCGGCGGTCGCGTTTCCCGAGTCCGCCCAGGACGTTGCGAACGCGATCCTGTTCGCGCGCGCGCACGGTCAGCGGGTCGCAGCGCAGGGCACCGGCCACAGCGCCGCGCCGCTCGGATCGCTGCACGACACGATCCTGGTCAAGACCGAGCGGATGCGCCGGGTCGAGATCGATCCCGAGCGACGGATCGCCCGAGTCGAGGCGGGCGTCGTGTCGTCCGAGCTCGTCGCCGCCGCAGCTCAGCACGGACTCGCGGCCGTGCATGGCTCGTCTGCTGACGTCGGCGTGGTCGGCTACACGCTCGGCGGCGGCGTCGGCCTCCTCGGCCGCAAGTTCGGACTCGCATCGAGCAGCGTGCATGCGATCGAGCTCGTCACCGCCGACGGTCGCCAGCTGCGCGCCGACCGCGAGCACGAGCCCGACCTGTTCTGGGCGCTGCGCGGCGGCGGCGGCAGCTTCGCCATCGTCACCGCGATCGAGCTCGAGCTGGTCCCGCTGCGAGAGGTATACGCGGGTGTCCTCTGGTACCCGATCGAGCGCGGCGGCGAGGTCCTCCACGCCTGGCGCGAGTTGACGGAGGCCGGGCTCCCCGACGAGCTGACGACGATCGGACGGTTCCTGAACCTGCCGCTTGCCCCGGCGGTCCCCGCGCCCATTCGCGGCAAGTCGTTCGTGGTCGTCGAGGCGATCCACGCCGGCGACCCGCGCGACGCCGACGGGCTACTGGCGTCGCTGCGCTCGCTCGCACCGATCAACGACACACTCGCGACGATCCCGCTACCGGCGCTGGCGCACCTGCACATGGACCCCGAGCAACCGGTGGCCGGGTTCGGCGACGGGCTCGTGCTCGGCACGCTCGATCGTCCTGCGATCGACGCGCTCGTCACTGTCGCTGGCGCCGGCGCGCAATTCCCACTGGTATCAGTCGAAGTGCGACACCTCGAGGGTGAGCTCGGCCGCCCGCGGCCGGAACACGGCGCGCTCGCGGCGCTCGACGCCGCCTACGCGCTGTACGCGGTCGGGAGGACTCCGGTTCCAGAGCTGATAGTGCCCGTTAGGGCGCAGGTGGCGGCCGTCAAGGCGGCGCTCGCCCCGTGGGCCGCCGGGCAGATGTACCTCAACTTCGCCGAAACCGTTCACGACCCGGCGAGCTTCTGGTCCGAGCAGGCCTACCACCGCCTCCGTCGGATCAAGGCGGCTGTCGACCCGACCGACGTGATCCGCGCCAACCACCCAATCCCGCTAGCACGCTGACGACCCCCGACCTGACCCAGGACCGCACCGTCACCGAAAGCCTCATCGCCACCATCAACAACAAGGAGTCACCATGACCACCGGACACGGTCTCGCCGAGCGCTTCGCCGAGACCCTCACCGCCCACGACCTCGACGCGTTCTCCACGCTGCTACATCCCGACTACGTCAACCACAACCGATACGCAGAACCAGGAAAGGCCGGGTCGGTCGCGGTCTTCGGAGCGTTCCTCGCCGCCTTTGGCGACTTCCGCGTCGAGACCGACGACATCATCGACGGCGGGGCGACCGTCGTTGGCCGCTACACATATCGTGGCCGGCACACCGGAACGTTCCTCGGCGTACCCGCCAGCGGCGCTGAGATCGAAATGCACTCGATCGACATCTGGCGCGTCCGCGACGGCCTGCTCGCCGAGCACTGGGACGAGCTCAACACACTCGAGGTGTTCCAGCAGATGGGCGCGATCCCTCCGCTCGCGCTGGGCTGAACAGCTCGCGCTCGGCTAGAACCCATCGATTTGCAGGAACTTCTCCCAATCGGGGAGACAGGATTTGAACCTGCGACCGCCCGGCCCCCAGGCTGGCAGGACGGTTGCGGTCGAGGCTGATTCCCCGCGTTCATTGGGCTCAGGTGTTCTCAGTGCGTGGTTGGGGCCTCATATTGGACCCCAAATTGGACCCCAAGCTCGGAGAGCCGATACACCTCACACGTATTCGCAGGCGTCCAGCCGGTCCGCCCTTCGCCGAGCCGAGCGGGTCTCCGTCCGAAGGCGCGCCGCAACGCGGCCAGACTCCACCTGCGTAACGGTGTCGTCCGCAGCCTCTGCTCGCAGGCCGGCCCCTCTGAGTTGCGCGGGAGCTACCGCGAGTTGGGCTGCTCTTCGCGCCGTTCGCGTCGCTGCCGGGCTTCTCGCTTGAGCTGGGCTTGCTTGCCGGCGATCTCGGCGGCCTGTTCTGCCTGACGCTGCTGCGCAGCGGCGCGCGCTTTCGCGGCCGAGACAAGGCGCGCCTCGCGGTCAGGTGGTTGCTCCATCCAGCCTCCTCGGGTGGCGAACTCCGCCGGGGTAGACCTCGCAGTCGTCATCCACCCGAAGGAGGAGGGCTGGCGTCGAGCGCCAGGACCGTCGACTCTCTGTCTTGGGACCACCAACGGGTGCCCGTCTCGTCGAAATGTCCATGGTCGCGAAATCTTAGAAGACAATAGACTGCTAAAGGATGGAGCTTGAGGACGGAGCTGAGGGGATGCATAGAAGGCGCTGCGCTGCGTGCGGCGATGCGCTGGGGGTATATGAGCCAATCGTGGTCGTGGTCGACGGCGAGGACGCGGGGCGCACCTCCTTCGCGGCGCTCGGCCCCCTCCCCAACGATGAGATCGTGGTGATGCACGAGAGCTGCTTCGCCGACCGGGCGGATTGAGCGCGAGGACCAGGTGCGCGACCCGAGGGAGCAGCTGGCCCTCGGTCATGGACGCCGCGTCTGGAGGATCCCAGGTCATCACTCGTCGGTGCCGGCGTGTGCGATCTCAAGCGCGTGAGCGACCTTCGGCTCGCCGTCTAGCTCGTAGCGGACGTCAACGGTGTCGTCTTGGCGGTATGTCCCTACCCCCCAGGCGCCGAGCAGCCAGCGCCAGCCCGAGATTCGATCCTTGCGCAGAGCGCGAGTGAACACGAGCCTGCGCCCGTCGGTGTCGTAATCGGTGCCCTCCTGTTGGCGGACCCCGTTTACGTAGACCTCGTAGTCGAGGCCGACATCTGCGGGAAGCCTGACGGATGAGTGTTCGTCGGCCATCGCCGCAGTATCGCAAATCTTAGAAGATGGTAGAGTAATCAGCATGGCAGGCGACGAGATCCGGGGAGACGGGCCTTGGGCGACGTCGACATCCTCGTTCTTTGCCGGGCGTAGCCCGAGCAGCTACCAGCGGCAGCTCGCCGACCGTGTGCTGTTCGGCGGCGTGAACGCCGCCGAGGCTGCGATGGTGCTGCTCGAGACCTCCCAGCCTGAGTCGCTTGATGACGCCGTCGCGCTGCTGACTCGATACGGGCAGCTGACGGTCGAGGCTTTCGACCGGGTCGCAGACGCCTGGGGAGTCTTCCGCCACATCGGCCACCTCAGCTGGGACTAGGAGATGTCGTCGAGTCCGCTTCGCCCTGGGTGGCCACGTCGCTCAGAACGCATCGTGCGCGGCTACGTCGTAGACCGGAGCGAGTTCAACGAGATCCGGATGCGGCTACCGCGGTCTGTTCGGCGCGGGGTCCGGCCGGCTCCCGAGGGGCATGTCGGGCTGATCGCCCAAGCCGTGACCGAGGATGGCGGGCTCCCGATCTCGGCGCTCTACGACACGGCACCGGTCAGCCTTGGCCGTCAGCGACTGCGCGAACTCGAGCGGCGCCTGACCGAACTGCTGTTGTGATGACCGATCGCAGTTAGAGCCTGCGTATCTGCTAAGGTTTTGAGAAAGTGCCGTCGACCAACGCGTCGGCGGATATCTTGGTCCCGACTGCCTCAATACCGCTTGCCGAAAGCTTCCACACCCACTGTGCGTCGGGGTCCGACCGGCGGCGAGGCGGTCCAACACCGGGCGGTTTACCAGGTCAAGGCCGAGTTCTTCAAGACGCTCGGACATCCGGTCCGAGTCCGCATCCTCGAGCTGTTGAAAGATGGTGAGCGCAGCGTCGGTGAGCTGCAACGAGAGCTCAAGATGGACTCCGGTGGCACGTCTCAGCATCTCGGCGTGCTTCGCAAGCACGGCGTGCTCGACGCTCGGCGCGAAGGCACCAGTGTCTTCTACTCCGTCCGTGACCCGCGCATCTTCCAGCTGCTGGATACGGCCCGCCAGATCATCACCTCGAACCTCACCGAGTCCCAACAGGTGCTCGGCGAGCTCACGACGGCCGACTAGACCCGCCGCGCTGAGGCCGGCGGCGGGGCGCTCTCGTCGTCCAGGGTTGGCTGACCGCTCAGCCCGAGGGACGGCGTGCATCCCGCCGAGACGGGCCACACCAGCGCTTGGCGGCGGTCAGTATGCGGAGTACTCCGAACCTTCTAAGCTTCTGAGATATGCGCAGACGCGACGACCAGCCAGCGGTTCTCAGGCATCGAGCCTCCGACGGCGCCCGGCGATCCGGCGCGTGTGTCGCCGTCGGAGCCGTCGTGGCCAGCGCGGATGACTCGCGGGCGCTCGGCGGTCGAGCTCGAGTCGCGCCGCGCATCCCGTTTGCCCCGGGCGGCGTTCGAGTAACGCCTGGTCGTAGGCCGGCGAGATAGAGCAAGCTTGCGCTGCGGTCTGACCCAGCGCGGGCTGGAGCGTGCTCCAGCCCGCCCACGCACTCCCTGCGAGGAGCGTCCGGGAGAGCGCGCATCGCTTGAGGCGCTCAATGTCGCTGGGCTCGCTGGAGAGGACACCGGTACGTGTCGGTGACGGAGCTTGCTGTCGTGGGCGCGGCGTTGATCGCAGCCGGCGGGCTCCTGGCGGTGTTGCCAGGGCGCCCGCGCGCGGGACTCGGGGTTCAGGCCGCCGGGATGGGCGCGCTGGGGGTCGCTGGGCTCGTCGTGCTGATCGGGGGGCATCCGATCGGCGCAACGTTCAGCAGCTCGATCTCGCTCGCGTTCGGGCTTGACGGGCTCAGCGGGTTCTTCTTGGCGGTGCTTGCGATCACGGCCGTGCCGGCGTTGGTGTTCGGGCGCGACTATCTCGTCGGGATCGAGCCGGCGAAGGCGCGCTGGATCGCGGCGGCGACGGCGGCGTTCCTGCTCGCGCTCATCGGTGTGCTCGCCGCGCGTGAGATCGTCAGCTTCCTCGCTTTCTGGGAGCTGATGACGCTGATCCCGGCCGCGGCGATCCTGATCGGCCGGCGCGACCGGACGGTGCGCGCTGCGGTGTACGCGTATCTGTCGATCACCCATCTCGGCGGCGCCGGTGTGTGGGTGGCGCTGCTGACGCTCGCCGCTCACGGCGCAGTCGGCGATCCCGCGGCGCTCGCCGCGGCGGGGGGCAGCACCCAGACGCTGGTCGCGGTGGCGGCGCTGGTTGGGTTCGGGACCAAGGCGGGGCTGATCCCGCTTCACTCGTGGCTGCCGCGCGCGCACCCGGTCGCCCCCGCGCACTTCTCGGCGTTGATGTCGGGGGTGATGATCAAGGTCGCGCTTTACGGGCTGATCCGCGTCGAGTTCCAGTGGCTCGGCGCGACGCCGCGCTGGCTGGGGATGGCGCTGCTGGTCTTTGGCCTGCTCTCCGCGCTCGGCGGCGTGCTGTGGGCACTGGCGCAGCACGAGCTGAAGCGGCTGTTGGCCTATCACTCGATCGAGAACGTGGGGATCATCGTGCTCGCCCTCGGCGCCTCGCTGCTGTTCGCACGCTCCGGCGAGAGCGAGTGGGCCGCGATCGCGTTTGCCGCCGCGCTGCTGCACATCGCCAACCACGCGATCTTCAAGGCCCTGTTGTTCCTCGGCGCCGGCTCGTTCGAACGCGCCGTCGGGTCGCTTAACCTCGACCGGCTCGGCGGTCTGCTGCGCCGGATGCCGTGGACCGGCGGCGCGTTCCTGGTCGGCTCGATGGCGATCGCGGGGCTGCCGCCGTTGAACGGGTTCGCCTCGGAGTGGCTGACGCTGCAGTCGCTGGTGCACGTCGTGTTCGCCGGGCCGCTCGGGGTCGCGCTCGTGGGCGCGGTCGCGCTCGCCGGCCTGGCCGCGACCGCCGCGCTGGCGCTGCTGTGCTTCGTGAAGGTGACGGGCCTCGTACTGCTCGGCCGTCCCCGCCGCCCCGAGTGCGCGCAGGCGCTCGAGCGTCCGGTCGGGATGCGCTTCGCGGTGGTGTCGCTGGCCGGTCTTTGCGTCGCGCTCGGGGTGGCGCCCGGGCTGGTGCTTCCGACGCTCGCCGGACTCGCCCCGGGCGGCGGCGCGACGCTCACACGCCAGCCGGGCTTCGTGATTCCCGGGACGGGGTCGCTGCCGACCCTTGGCGTGGCGCTCGCGCTGCTCGCGCTCACGCTGCTGCTGGCCCGTGCGCGCAACCGTCGACACGTCGTTGCAGCGGTTGCGCCGAGCTGGGCGTGCGGGCAGGAGCTCGTGCCGGCGATGGAGTGGACCTCGGCGGGTTTCACCAAGCCGCTGCGGCTCGTGCTCGAGGCGCTGATGCGCCCGCACCGCGAGCTCGAGGTGCTCGAGGGCGCCGGGATGACGCAGCGGATCACCTACGCCAGCCACACGCCTTCGCTGGTAGACCGCGTGCTGTATGAGCCGGCGGTGCGCGGGGGGCTGCGCGGCGCGGCGCTCGCGCGTCGGCTGCAGAGCGGCAGCGTGCGCACGTATGCCGCGTACCTGCTCGCTTTGATGGTCGTGGCGCTGGTGCTCGCGACGACGGGGGCACTCGGATGAGCAGCGCGCTCGCAGCCGTCCTGCAGCTGGCGGCGATCGCGCTCGCGCCGCTGCTGCCAGGAAGCATTCAGACCGTCAAGGCGCGCTTGCAGGGGCGACGCGGACCATCGCCGTTTCAGCCCTACCGGACGCTGCGCAGGCTGTGGCGCAAGAGCTCGGTCGCGCCCGAGGGAACCGGCGTGGTCTACCTGGCCGCGCCGCCGCTGGTCGCGGCCTGTGCGCTGGTCGCGCTGCTGCTCGTCCCGGTCGCCGGCCGCGCGGGTGACTTCGGCGTCGGCCACGACGCGCTCGTACTCGTGGGGGTGCTCGCACTTTCGCGCTTCGCGGCCGCGGCTGCAGCTTGGGATACCGGCAACGGGTTCGCGTTGATGGGCGCCGCGCGTGATGTGATGCTCGCGGTGTTCGCCGAGGCGCTGCTCGTGCTGGCGCTGCTCGTCGCGGCGCTACCTGCGCAGAGCACCGCGCTGCCGGCGATGGCCGCGGCCGCGTCCGGCGCTCACGTGTGGAGCGAGGCGGCGCACTGGTGCGGCGCGATCGCGTTCCTGCTCGTGGTGCTGGTCGAGACCGGTCGCCAGCCGATCGATAACCCGGACACCCACCTGGAGCTGACGATGATCCACGAGGGGCCGCTGCTCGAGTACGCCGGGCGTGACCTCGCCTACCTTCAGTGGGCGGCCGCCGCACGGCACTGGGTGATGTTGGCGCTCGGCGCGCAGCTGTTCCTCCCTCACCCTGATGCGTTCGGGTGGGCGCTCGGCGCGTTCGCAGGCTTGCTCGCGCTGCAGTGCGTCGGTCTCGCGGTGATCGAGACCACGCAAGCGAAGATGCGAATCCTGCGGGTGCCCGCGCTGCTCGCGATCGGTGGGGCGGTCGCGCTCGCGGGCGTCGGGACCTGGGTCGCGGGCGTGGCGACGTGAGCGCCATGCTCGTTAGCCTGATCCTCGCGTTGGGGCTGGCGGTGGTCGTCGTGCGCCGACGCTCTGTGGCGATCCTGCTCGTCGCCGCGCAGTCACTGGCGCTCAGCGTCGGCGCGTTCACCCTGACCGCCGGACGCTCGGGGGAGTTCATGGTCGCGAGCCTCGTGCTGGCGACGAAGGCCGTGGTTCTGCCGCTGCTCCTGTTCGCTTTGATGCGCCGCACGCCCGAGCCGCGGCTCCTCGCGGCTGCACGCGGGCCGCTGGCCCGGCTCGCGATCGCCGGCGCCGTCGCGCTCACGGTCGTGATCGCGTTGCCGCCGCTCGGCCTGGCGAGCCCGCACACCGAACATGTGGCGGTTGCGCTGGTGCTCGTCGGGATCACGATCGTCGCCACCCGTCGCTCGGCGCTGCACCAGCTGATCGGGCTGGTCGTCGCCGAGAACGGCCTTGCGCTGCTGGCGGTGTCGGTCCCCGGCGGACTCTCCTACGTGATCGAGCTCGGCGCGCTGTTCGACCTCGTGCTGGTAGTGACGGTCGCCGCGGCGTTCGTGCAGCGCATCCACACGCAGCTCGGAAGCGGCGACACCGAACTGCTTCGAGGGTTGCGTGACTGAGCTCGCCCGGACACTCGCGGCGCTGACAGTGGCGGTGCCGCTGCTCGGCGCGATCGTCGCGTGCCTAGCGCGCACGCCTAGGCAGGCCGATCGCCTGGCGAGGATCGCTGGGGTCGCGACCGCAGCCGTGGCGTTGACCCTGGCGGCGATCGCGCTGGCGCGCGGCGCGAGCGCGCCGTTTCATGGCCGTTGGTATCTGATCGACGGCGCCAGCGGCTTGTTCCTGGCGGTCTCCGGCACAGTCGGTCTGGCGAGCGTGCTGGTCTCGCCCAGCTACCTGCGCAGTTCGGGGCGCAGCTGGCTCAGCGCGACCGCCTCGCACCGCTGGTACTACGCCGCGCTGTTCGTGTTCTGGGCGGCGGTGCTGGCGATACCGGTCGCCGCGAACCTCGCGGTGGTGTGGCTGCTCGTCGAGGCGACGACGGCCGCCTCGGCGCTGTTGGTTGCCTTCAGCGGCGCTCGGGAGGCCCTCGAGGCGGGCTGGAAGTATCTGCTGTTGACGACGCTCGGGCTGTCGGTTGCGATGCTCGGGATCGTCACGGTCGCGATCGCACAGGCCAACTACGGCCACCACGGGCTGCACGCGCTCGACTGGCGCGCGATCAGCGCCGCCGCCGGCTCGATCCCCCACCAGCAGGCGCTGATCGCCTTTGTGCTGCTGCTCGGCGGCCTCGCGGCGAAGATCGGCTGGGCGCCTGTTCACAACTGGCTGCCGGACGCCCACAGCGAGGCACCCCCACCGGTCAGCGCGATGCTCTCAGCGGCACTGCTTCCCACCGTCATCCTCGTCGCCTGGCGTGCACAGACCGCGCTCGAGCCCGCCCTCTCCCACAAGACGACCTCCGCGATCTTCATCGCCTTCGGGCTCGCTTCGATCATCGTCGCGGTCCCGTTCCTGTGGCGAGCGATGCCGTGGAAGCGCCTGCTCGCCTACTCCAGCCTGGAGCACATGGGCGTGATCGCGCTCGGGATCGGCTTCGGCTCTCCGCTGGCGATCGCCGGCGTCGTCGTGCACATCGCCGGCCATGCGCTCGCCAAGTCGCTCGGGTTCTACGCCTCGCTGCCGCTGCTGCGGATCGACCGCTCGCTCGCCAAAGAGCCCCCCGACGGCGTCGCGGGCGAGAGCCCGGCGACAGCATCCGCGATGGGCGTGAGCCTTTGGATCCTCGCTGCCCTGCCGCCCTCTCCCCTGTTCGTCTCAGAGGTCCTGATCCTGCTCGGCGGCTTCACCGCCGGCTACACCGCGATCGCCACGATCGCCGTCGTCGCGCTCGCGCTCGCGTTCCTCGGCCTGGCGCACGCCCTGCTCGAGGGTGTCGTCGGCGAGCCCGCCACGCATCGACGGCGCGCTCGCCACCGCGGCGAGCGCTCGATCGCCCGTCTCACCGGCGGCGTCACGGCCGCCTCGCTGGCGCTCGCCGCCGCCGGGATCGCACTGCCAGGCTCACTGCTCGTCAGCGAGCTGATGCGAGGCGTGCAGTGACCGAGCTCAAGCAGCTCGCACCCGAGAAGTGGCGCTCGGAGATCGCGGCCGCGATCACGCAGCGCGGCGAGCGCTTCGGCTGCGCGTGGGCTACCCGCGAGGGCGCCTGGCGCGCAGTCATGCTCGTCTGATGGGCGGGCTCGCGTGCTCTCCTGTGAGACCGAGAACGCGCGCGTGGAGACGATCGTCGATCTCGTCGGCGCCGCGCTCTGGGATGAGCGCGAGGCGCATGACCTCTACGGCCTGCGCTTCGAAGGCCACGCGCCGATGCGCGCCCTAGTGGCCCACACCGCCGAGCTCGAGCGCTGGGTCACGCCGGTCGAGGGCGACGGCGTGTATCAGGTGGCGGTCGGGCCGATCCACGCCGGCGTGATCGAGTCCGGGCATTTCCGCTTCCACGTCGTCGGCGAGCGGATCCTCGCGATGGATCCGCGCCTGTTCTACAAGCACCGCGGCCTGGAGCGTGCCGCAGAGGGCCGTGCGCCCGATGCCGCCCTCGCTTACGCGGCTCGCGCGTGCGCCGCATGCACGGTCGCCAACTCGCTCGCGTATGCGCACGCGATCGAGGACGCGAGCGGGCTGTGGCCCTCGCCGGAGCTGCGCCGTCAGCGCACCGTGCTGCTGGAGCTCGAGCGCCTCTACAACCACCTGCACGACATCGGCGCAGTCTGTGCCGGCGTCGGCTTCGCGCCGGGCACGATGGTCTTCGCTGCGCTCAAGGACCGCGCCCAGGAACTGATCGCAGACGCCTTCGGGCACCGGTTCCTGTTCGGCACGGTGGCTGTCGCTCGCGCGCCCGTCAGCCCGCACGCCGCGGCGCTCGAGTCGCTGCGCGGCGGGCTGCGCGAGCTACGGGTCGACGCGGCAGCGGCCTGGCGCGAGCTCGAGTTCGCCGGCCCGCTGCAGGCCCGCCTCGGCCAGGTGGGCGTCCTCAGACACGAAGACGCCATAAGGACGGGGACGGTAGGCCCGTCCGCGCGGGCCTCCGGCGTCGCGTTGGACGCCCGCGCAGGCAGCCGCAGGCTTGCGTATGAGGGGCTTCACTCCGCGTCGCTGCCTGACGCGAGCGGTGACGTCGCCGCACGGCTTCGGATCCGCGCAATCGAGCTCGAGGCCACCTACGACCTGCTCGAAGAGCTGCTGGACGCACCCTTAAATGAGGGCGCCTGCAATCGCGAGCGAGCCCGCTCGCCGATCGGCGTGGGACGCGTCGAGAGCCCCCGCGGCGAAACCCTCTGCACGGTCGAGCTCCAAAGCGGGCGCGTCGCTCGCATGCACCTCAGGACGGGCTCCTACGCGAACTGGCCGGCGCTCGCACACGCCACCACCGGCAACCTGCTGCCGGACTTCCCGCTCATCAACAAGAGCTTCGAGCTCTGCTACGCCTGCGTGGACCGCTGATGTTCGTACTCCTACGAGCGCTCGAGCAGATCCGGCGCACCGCACGGCTGCAGCGCGGCCCGGAGCGGCGCTGGCTTGGCATCCGCCACGTCGACGCCGGCTCCTGCAACGGCTGCGAGCACGAGCTCGGGCTGATCACCAACCCGCTGCACGACCTGCAGCGCTTCGGGCTCGACATCGTCGCCTCGCCGCGTCACGCCGACATCCTGCTGGTCACCGGAGCCGTCACGACGCGGATGGCCGGCCCGCTGCGCACCTCCTACGAGGCGATGCCGACGCCGCGGCTCGTCGCCGCGCTCGGCGACTGCGCCCTCGGTTGCAACGTCCTCGGGGATCCGCCGGAGTTGATCGGCGGTCTCGGGCAACTGCTTCCGGTCGACATCACGATCCCCGGCTGCCCGCCAACCCCGCAGGCGATCGCTGAGCATCTCCTCGCCGGCCTCGCCGCGATCGCGACGTAGACGAGGTCTGGACCCCTCGTTCCCTGTCTCGACGACGGGCCGCATCTTTCTCGCCGAGGCCCGTGACGTCCCAAATTGGACCGACGCGTCCGGGCCGATCGCGCCCCAAGTAGCGCGATCGGCTCTGCGAAGCCGTTTCCTTCTAGTCGGGGAGACAGGATTTGAACCTGCGACCGCCCGGCCCCCAGGAGGGCAGGGTGGGTGCGGTAGAGCGCAATTCCCCGTGGTTACTGGGGTTCAGGTGCTCTCAGTTCGAGGTTCTGGGGTCACTTTGGACCCCAAATTGGACCCCAGGAAACGGGGCCCTCGGAGACTCCGGACCCGCTCTTGGGCGTCCCGCTGCTTCACGGGACGTGGCCGGGAGCAGTCAGGCGGGGGTCCGTCGGTGCGCTGTATGCTCGCCGTCCGTGAGCGCGAATGACGGCATCGGATCCCGAGAGATGCCGCCAAGCCCCAGGCGTAGCCAGTCGCCGCGGCGATCGAGGCGATGGGTCGGGGCCGTGCTCATCCTCGCCTCCACGGCGTTGTGTGGCAGCGGTCAGGTCGCGGCCGCGTCCAGCTCCGACGCCCAGGCAACGCACGCCTATCTGATCGCTCAGTACAGGCTCGTCACGGCGCTGCTGCACGGAGTCGCGCAGGCGCACAGTGCGGAGAGCGCCGCGTCGGCGCAGCTCGCTCGAGAGTGCCCAGGGGTGGTGTCGGGGATGCCGCCTGAACCTTCCCTGAAGGCGTTTCCGCTTCCGCCCCGCGTCAGGGGTGAAAACGCCCGCTTGACCCAGCAAAAGCAAACGGTCCGTGACGAGCTCGCCGCGGCGGTGGCCCAACCTCTCGCCACCTCATATCGCCCTGCCGACGAAACCTACGCCACCGAAGTAAGCCAGCTGTCGTGGAGCAACCCGGCGATCGCCGCGGCGCTCCAGGCTGCGACAACGGCCAGGCTGGAAGCCGTCTCGGCCCCCGCTCCGCCGGCCTGCGCCGACGCGAGGGCGTGGGCGCAGAGCGGCTATCGCGCCCTGTCGGCGGGCAGCCGGGGATTCGAGGCTTCACAAACCGCGCGGAGGAACTCCGATCGGCAGGAGGAAGGCTCCCTGGGCACACTGCTGAAGCCCTACGAGAACGCATCAGATCGAGCGCTGATCCGCAAGACCAACGCGGTCGAAATCAAGCTCATTGCCAGCGCCTATGCCACCGTGCAGGTGGTGTTGAGGTTGGAGCGAGTCGTCGGCTTCCCGCAGATCGGAGCCGAAGAACCCAAGCCGGTCACGTTGGGTCACGGGCGCACGGCAGCCGGTACTCGCTACGAAGTCAGTTCCGGGTCCGGCGTGCTGGGCGGTTTGGGCTGTCACCGCGCGGCGACCGTCGCGTATTCCCGACCGGGAGCGCCCGAAGTGCTCATCGTGGGCGGCCCGAATAACCCGATCTGCCTGTCCTCCCCCCGGTATCGGCACCCGGCGCTGTTCTGCGAAGTAGGCATCGAGACGATCCAGACAGCGGTGCCGGCGTCGGTGCGCTCTGTCAGGCTGGTGCTCGCCGACGGACGGACGATCGAGTCGCGCGTGGTCCGCGTGCCGCGACGAGATGGTGGCCCTTCTGGCATCTACGCCCAGGAGATCCGTGGCAGCACGAGTCACGCCGCAGCGCTCGTCGAGCTGAATCGGAGCGGGGCTGTCGTGCTCACCGTGCCACTACCGCGATACCGCTGTGTGAAGCCACGCAGGGAACCGGAGCTAGTGCCCACGAGCACCGAGCTCGTCAGCGCCCGTACGCCCGGAGGGCAACCATTCACGATCCGGGCTTTCGGCAGCTTCAACGGCGAGCCTTCCCTCAGCGTGGACACCGGCGTTGACCCAGAAGTCGATGAACAGGCGATCGAACTCGGGGCGAGCAAAGCGTTCCCCTGGTCGCTACGGATCGGCTGCGCCCCACACCCCTTTGCGATCCTCTACGGAATCCTCGCGCCACCAGGAAAGTCGGTGGTGGCGCAAACGTCCCAAGGTGCCGTCTCGCTGAACATGGTTCCGGTCGCAGCGCGCGTGCACGCGAAGGGGCCGCTGGTCTACGGCGTGTTCAGCACGCTGCCCTCCGAACTGAAGATACTCGGAGCGAACGGCTCCACCGTCTACACCGAAAACCTGCGGGCAAAGACGATCGAAGCGGCGCAGTTCTGCGAAGGCTACGCCGAACCGTGACAGGCGTGGCCTCGCATCGCCGCAGCCACGTCGCTCCCTGAGGACTGAATCCCCGGCTGAAGGTCGGCTCTTTGTCAGCAGCGCCTTAGCGACGGCCGCACAGCCTCCGTCGGCCCGCAGTCGAGGCGAGCCTTCAGCCGGCCCGGCGGGCCGCGCCTGACGCGAGCCGGTGCTCTCAATGGGAGGTTCTCACCTTGGACCCCAAATTGGACCCCACCGAAGGTCCACACAAGTTCCCTCCAAGAACCATGGCCAGCCCAACCTCAAGCGCAGCGGGACAGTCGCCGCGTGTAGAACGCTAGGACCCGCTTCCAGTGCGCGTTCCAGTAGCTCTCGTTATGCCCTCCCGGCCAGACGTGGAACTGGATCGCAGCTCCTTTTGCTTTGAGTGAGTTGGCGAAATGCGTGTCGGCGCTGCGAAAGGGGTCTTCGGTTCCTACGTCGAGCCAGAGCTCTTTGCCTTGGTAGGGATCTGAGCCGGCTGCCGCAGCGCTGACGTTGTGCCGTTCGAAGTCTTCGCTGTCGTCGAAAGCGCCGGCTGCGCTTTCGCCGCCACTAGTCCAGAGCGCGGCTGAATCGGCCCCGAGTGTGCAGAAGCGGCCTGGGTGGAGGCGCGCGATGTCGAAGGCGCCAAAGCCTCCCATTGAGAGGCCAGCGATCGCGACTCGGTGAGGGTCGGCGCTGAGACGTTTGACGGCGCCCGGGATCACCGAATCAAGGACGTAGCTCCCCCATTTGCCGCTCGCGCGATCGTGCCAGTACGAGTCTTCGCCCCCGTATGGAAAGACGACGTCAGGTGCGCGAGGGCCGGCGGCGGCGAGCGCAGCGTAGAAGGCGTTCGTTGCGTTCGAGTTCTGGTCTTGGCCCTTGCCATGCAGGAATACGAGCAGTGGCGGATGCGTCTGTGCGTGGGGGGGGATGACCGCCAACTGCGGCATCGACTGACCTCGGGGGCCGTCAACGGTGTAGGCGAGCGTACGGGCGCCGTGTGTGTCTGTGGCCGTCAGGCCTTTGACGATGATCGCGGCCGCTACGAGGATGATCAGGACGGCAGCGAAGGAAACCCGGAGACGGCGCCGCTGGTCGCGATGGCGTCGCAAACGCGTCGGACGCCCGGCGGGTCCGCGTGATCGCGCGTTCGGGCCGGGGCGTCTCACGCCTTGCGGCGAGTCCCTCGGACGACCTGGCGATCCTGCCGACGAACGCGTCTCATCCAGGTCTACGGGCCGTCAATGACACGGTCGCTAACGCTTGCATTCCCAGCCAACACGATCAGACCGAGTCCGGCGACGGCGCTAAGCACGCCAGCGATCGAGATCGGCCGGAACGACCTCGACGCCAAGGCGGCCACGGTGCCGAGCGTCGCAACCAGCACCGGCAGGATGAAAAGCGCCAATAGGAGCGCATGGCTTCCCGCTCCAGGTGCGAGCGGGAGCCCGAGCGCCTCGCAAACGCCGTTCCGGCCTGTGAGCGCGTTGTCAACGCTCATCGTCGGTCCCCCCAAGCACTGCTGGTTCGCAGCTTCGTAGACGACGAGCGACCCAAGAGCAGCCAGGAAGGTCACGCCCCCGCCCGTCACGGCCAGTTCGATGCGGCTCTCTTCCCAGGGCTCGCCATGCGATTCGAACATCTGGACCGGCAGGATAAGGCCTTTGTCGTCCATCTCAGCAAACGCACGGCCTGCGCGGCAGGACACCGACAGCTCTCCCCCTGGGCACAGCGCGGAAGGCTTCGCTGAGGACCGGGGTCGCGGTGCTAGCTCATGGGCGGGCGAAGTCCGCCGTTTCGAGCGTCTCGGTTCCCGCCGCGGCCGGCACTTCACTGATCCAGGCGGCGGTCGCTCCTCCGCTCGCGCTCACAGCAACTGAGGGGCTGAAGCCTCCTGGGCCGGAGAGGACGAGCGGTGCCTGCCAGCGGCTGCGCGAGTCGCTCACCGATGCTTCGATTGTCCCGGTGTGCGAGCCGGGGGGCCCGGCGGTCCATACCGCCACCGGTGGGCCGCCCGAGGGATCGGCGCTGAGCTGCGGTTCGGTCGTTCCTCGCCCGGGCACTATCGGGCGCGGCGTACTCCAGCGACCGTGACGGAGACGCGTCGCGGCCTGCACCGTCGGAGGTCTCGCGGAAGCGGCGTGCGTGAACCCGACAATCGCCTCGCCCTGTGCGTCGATCGTTCCCGTGAGTTCGCTGTCGCTTCCTCGCGCCACCACGGCCGCTCGCGTGAAACGAGCATCGTTTAGGGCGCCGCTGGCGGCTTCGACGGCGTTCGTTGCCTTCCCCGCCTGGAAGCGCCACAGGAGTACGACTTCGCCACGGGCATTCGCGGCCAGATGTAGTTCCCGAATCCGCCCTCGACGCGAGGCGACGGTGCGCGGCGATCCTGTCGTCTTGCCGTTGGCACGGAGCGCGAGCGTCTGAAGCAGCGCGCGGGAACCCCTGCCCGCGCGCACCCAGGCGACTACGGCCCTTCCGCTCGCGTCGACCGCGATCTGAGGTTGCTGAAACGGATATTGCGAGGAGGCGAGCCTGTGCGGCGCTCGCCAGCCCTGTGGCCCCCGAGTGGCGACCTGGATCGTGAACATCCTGCCCTGTCTGCTTAGGAACACGACTTTGGCCTCGCGACGCGCGGCGGCCAGCCTCGCGCTCTGCCCCGTTTCGACTTCTTCTCCCGCGCGCGAGATAAAGCCGGCAGAGGCCCAGCTCCCGGTCGCGGGGCGCTCGGCGGCTTCGAGGCTCCCCACTCCGTGCCATATCGCGTCAACGTTGCCGCCGGAGTCGATGCTGAGCTGCGGCGCGTAGGCTCCTCCCTGGGGTGTTGCCTTCAGCACCGTGGGCGGCGACCACGATCTTGATCCGCGTCGGCGCGTCGTGGCTTCCACGCCGGAGAGCGTTTCGTTGAGTTCGTTTTCGCGGCGCCACTCGATCGCCGTGTCGCCGGCTGGGTTGCTTGCCACGATCGGCCGCCCGTAGCGCCATGTCCGCGAGGATGCGAGCTTCTGAGGCACAACGAGGGCTAGACAGGTCGAGCTCCACGCCAGCGCCGCGCAAGCCGTCGCTAACAGCGCGAGGGCACATCGGCGCGTCGAGCTGCCCATGGTCCGTCGCCGACCCCTCATGTCTCTTTGCACACGTGCGGCCAGTGCGTGTGCTTTTCCGGTGGTTTCGTCGGACCGCCGCAGAGCGTTGCGGTGCTCGGCAGGTACTTTCGTTCGATGAAAGCCCATGGATGGCTTCCCGCGGAGAGATGTGCGCTTTTGCTTGCTTCTTTGAGCTTTACGGACACGAGCGCCCATTTGCCGCTTCTCGTGATGTAGCGCCACGCTGGGGCAGGGCGAACCTACCCGTCCCGGTCGCCTTGTCAAGCCCGAACAGCCAAACTTTTCCAATTATTGCGGAAACGAGTCAGAAGAAGAACAGTGCCAGCAGATCGTCCGTCACTTTCTTGCCCTGCCAACGGATAGCCTGGGCTGCTCCCCTTCGCGAGAGGCGGGCTCCGACTGCTGAAGTGTGCTTGCAAGCCACTAGCCAAATGCATCGTTGACTAGCTCGAGCTCCTGCTCATCAGGCGCGTAGTGCATGTAGATCTGTGTGGTCTTGATGTCAGCGTGACCGAGCCACTCCTGCAGTTTCCGGAGCGGGACACCCTTCGCGGCCATCGTGGTTGCGAAGGTGTGCCGTAGCTCGTGGAAGGTGATGACGGGCACGCCGGCTTGCGCGCAGGCTTCCTTGAAGCGGCGGGTGAGCTTGCTGCGGTCGAGTGGCCGGCCCGAGAGCGGATGGGCGAAGACCAGGGCGCTCGGGCTGTCGTAGGCGGTACGTGACCGCCAGCGGGCGAGCTCGGCCAGGAGCCTGTCGGCGACGGGGACCGATCTGCGGGTGGAGAGGTCGGACTTGCCGCGCGAGGAATGCTCGCCACGGGTGTAGGCGTTGCGGACCCTGATCCGGTGCGCATCGGTGTCGATGTCCCGCCAGCGCAGGCCGAGCAGCTCAGACTGGCGCAGCCCCGTCATCGCCGCGGTCAGGATCACTACGCGCAGGACGGGACCGAGCGCGTCCGCCGGTGGCGGTGGCGCCGGCCCCCGGCGGCCCTTCCGCGTCGGCGCAGGAGCCAGCCGGACCACTTGGTCGGGGATCGCCTCGATCACGGCGTTGAGCTGCTCGAGCGTCAGGAACTGGATATCGGGCTGGCTGTCGCGGGCGCGGCGGCCAGGGCGCGGAACGCGCCTGACCGGATTGCGTGCACACCAGTCGCTGTCGATCGCGTGCTCGAACAGCCGGTGCAGGAACGCGAGCACATTGCGGGTCGTCTTCGCGCTCCGCCCCGCGCTCAGCAGGTGTTCGGCGAGCACTTCGATCTCCTCCCGTGTGACCCTCTGGATCGGTCGCTCGGCGAGTTCGGGCGCGACGTGCACGCGATACATCGACTCGCAGTTCTGCTGGTAGGAGAGCCGAGCCTCTTCCAGCGCGAGCCGCGCTAGCAGCGACCGTGCGACGTCGTCCACGGTCACGCGGGTGGCGGCGGCCGTCCACGGTGTTTGGTCCTCCTGGTCGATCGCCTTGCGGAAGGCGCGCTCGGCCTCGCGGCGCGTGAGCCCTTCGCTGGTGCCCGGTGGGCGGACCGGGCCGAGCTTGCGGTTCAGCCGCCGGCCGTCGGCTGCGCGCCACCTGCCGTACCAAGCCTCCTGCTTGGTGTAGAGCTGGCCGCTTCCGTACCCGCGCTTGGCCACCGACGCGTTATACGGCTCGATTGCGATGCCTTTTGTCTGCGGCTCGTTGTCGCGGCGGGATCATGCTGAGTGCCTCCCCCTCCGCGAGCCAGTCTTCGAGCGCGCCGCGTCGGAAGCGCACGTAGCGGCCCAGGCGCACGTGCGGGATGCGGTCCCGGCGCGAGTGTTCGTAGACCCATCCGGGCGAGACGCGCAGGAGGGCTGCGACCTCCTCGGCCGTCAGCAGGTCCGAGGGAGAAGTCACGGCCTGGTGAGTGGTGGCTGTCGAGGTGGCCCCGGCCATACCGCTCTTGACCGCAGCCGATCACAGTCGGCCCGCAACTCACACCCGAAACCCCATGCCTCACACGAGACACGCCTCGTCGTCTCCCATTGGCCAACGCAGACAGCCGTTCAAATCGGCCCAGCCACCCCCGTAACCAGGCCAACTACGCCAACTCGTCGTTTCGACGAAAAGCCTGAGCAGACTAGATGCACGGCCCTGCGGGCACTGTGCGATCGCTGTGTCGGGCGAGAGGCTGCTCGGCCAAGCACGTCATCGTGCTGTACCAAGCGGGTACCGCACGGTCCTGTGCGTCTGAGGGTTCCTATCGCCGCGCGCACGTGGCGCCGCTCGAGCCGAACTCCTTTGATCGCTAGCGAGTCGCAGAAACGCTGGCCGCTCGGTCGGCAGCCACGATGTCGATCGCGCCGACGAACTGCTCGGCATAAGCGTCGGCGGTGAGCCGCACCCAGGACGGTCGGACGACGGCAACCCAGAACCACAAGGCGACCAGCCCCGCGGTAATGCCCGGGGCGAACCTATCCACTCGCGACCCGAGCGTCCCGTGCTCGAGCCACAGCAGAACACTGCCGGCAATGATGGTGAGTATCGAGACCGCGATCGCGATGCGCTTTAGCCCGAGCATGTTGCGTCGCATCCCGTAGTTGATGTTCTCGGCGAACAGCAGCGGGAACTGGTCGCGGTTGCGCGTGAGTGCGCGAACGCGCGCCGACGCCTCCTCGTAGCGCACGTCGGCGTCGATGGGGTCCCTCTGCTCCTCCTGCAGGCTCGGGAGTGCTTCGCCGGTGATCGTTTCCAGGCGGCCGTGGAGGCGCTCAACGACGCTTGTACTGGTGGCGGTCCGGAAACGTAGGCGTCGAAGCGTCGGGCTGCCGCCCCAGCTCGCCCAGAGTCCCGGCTCGAGCCGCTTGCCTCGGTCCCGCCCGAGTTGCCCGCCTACAGCAGCAGCGACAGTCAACACGAGCCCGCTCACGATCCCGAGTTTGGCGCTCGCGAGAGCGCTGGTTCCGGCGAGGACGAGCGGCGGTAGGGCGACTGCGGCGATCGGCACTCGCCGCGCCTGAAGGGTGTAGGCGTCCAACATCAGTCTTCAGAGAGGTCGGTTTCCGTGAGGGGAGGAAGCGTGGGGACCGGCGCTTCCCAGCCTTGACGCGGCGGGGCGTCGTAGTGGTGGCGGAAGGACATGCCGGCCGTGCGCTTAACTGCGTAACCACGCCGCCCGACGGCGTTTGCTACGCGCGGCGAAGGGTTGTCGGACTCGGCACTTACGCTGGCGACAGCCGTCCCGAACGACTGCGCATCCACGTGGCCGCCGAGCATCCGGTTGATCGTGGAGAGGTCAAGGTTATGGCGACTCCCGTGATGGGGTAGGACGACGAGTCTGGGCCAATCCCCTGTCGTCCGGCCGCGGGCATCCAAGGCGTCGAGCGCATCGTCGATCGCCGGCACGCCCGCGTCGCCCATGAAAAGACTGTGGCGCCCGTCAATCATGAGACTGAGGATTGCGCTGCTGTTGTTGCGGGGGTTGTCGCCGCCGGCATCGCCGAACGGGATCTCGACCGGAAAGCTCGCAAGCTTCGTGGCGATCGCCTTCGCGATCCGAGTCCTGCCGAGCCGCTCGGCGAGGACGACGCCGCGCCCGGCAGCGGCCTCCTTCGTTATCTCCTCTTGCTGTTCGAGCATCGCCTCATAGAACGCTTCGGTCGGACCCGCGATGAAGAAGCTGTCATCCCACCCGCTGACACCGGCGAACGGCTCGACAACGGTGCCGCCTTTTTCCTCCACCAGCGCGGCGAGTTCCTCCGCTGGTTCGGCCCCAGAGTTTGAGCCGTAGCCGTGCAGCGCGGGGCGGTGGAGGAGGAGGCAACGAACGTCGAGTCCTCGCACGACCTCCCCCATGCCTCCAACGTGATCGAGATCGGGATGCGTGAGCAGGGCGAAGTCGAGCGTCTGCGTCCCGTAGTAGCGCTCCACGTGCTCCACCAGTTCGCCGCCGTTCGCCTTGAAGCCGGCGTCGATCACGCCGACGACGGGCTGGTTGCGGTTCGGGACCGTGAAGCGCACCGCGATCGCGTCGCCGCTCCGCTCGCCTTCGCCCACCGCCAAGAAATCGAATTCGTACATCGATGCTCCCATGCTTGTTGTCTTCGAGGTCTGGGCCGGATGCAGCTTCCCCCAGCCAAAGGCATAGGATAGCAATACAATCGCTGTTCTGCAGATTTCTTGCGCTATTGCCGATAATATCTCACCATGGGCCTTTTTAGCAGCCGAAAATACGGAAAACAAGCAAACTACGATCGGGGGCGGGCAGAATCGTGCCTTCGATTGCTTCGGTGCACGTTTTCGGCGATACTCCTCGCGTGATGGCGGGCGCCGAGGCCGTGACGCAGGGCCAGGGCCCCTCGATGTTGCTGGCCTTCCGGGCCGCGAACGTCCGATCGTTCCGGGGGGAGATTGAGTTGTCGCTGCTTGGTACTCGGCTCTCAGAGCGCGAGGTGCTGCGGGAGATCCCTTGGCGAGACGGGGGGCGACCGATCTCGGTGTTGCCGGCCGCGGGCGTGTTTGGCGCGAACGCCTCCGGCAAGTCGAATCTGCTGATGGCGATGGCCGACATGCGCGGCTTCGTTCTCCAATCGTTTCGGTCGGGCAAACCAGGCGGAAAACTGCCGACGAAGCCGTTTCGCCTGGGCGATGACAGGGAGTCCGCTGGATCGACCTATGAGGTCGAGCTCGTGTTGGACGGCGTGCGACACGTCTACGGGTTTGAGATCGACGCCAACCGTGTCCTGAGGGAGTGGGCCCGAAGCTACCCGCGCGGTCGTCCGCTCTTGCTCGTCGAACGAGAGGGTGATCGCATCCAGCTCGGGAGCCAGCAGCGGAGCAAAGGGCGCGCGACCGAAGAGATTCTCCGGCCAAACGCGTTGTTCCTCTCCACCGCGGCGGCAACAAACCATCAGCTCTTTATGCCTCTGTACGAATGGTTCCAGCGGAACCTTCAGTACGCCGACGTCCAATCGCGGGGCGCGCGCCAAGCGTTGACCGCTGAGCTCCTCGAGCACGAGACTCACAGAGAGCAGATACTCGGCTTGCTGCGAGAGGCTGACCTCGGGATCACCGGCGTGACGCGCCGGGAGATCGACCCCGAGCTCAAGGACAGACTGGACCGCTTGCTGGAGTTCTTCCGTGGCGAGTCCCCGGACGAAGATCTCGAGGGCTTCGAGTTCAGCGACACCGAGGTGCGCTTGCAACACAGCGCCGGGAACGCTGAGTTCGAGCTCGCAGATAACGAGGAGTCTTGGGGGACGCGAGTCTGGTTCGGGATGATCGGATTGGTTGTCGAAACTCTTCGGGAGGGCTCGGTCCTTCTCGCCGACGAGCTGGAGGCGAGCCTGCATCCGAAGCTGGCGGGAGTACTCCTCGATCTCTTTCAATCTCCCCAGAGCAATCCACACCGCGCGCAACTGATCTTCAGCTCCCACGAGGTAACCCTGATGGGCGACTCTGGCGAGCGTCCACTCGGCCGAGACCAAATCTGGTTTACCGAAAAGGACCAAGACGGGAGTACTCGCCTCTACCCACTAGTCGACCTCGCACCGCGCCGCGAGGAGGCGATCGGGCGTCGCTACCTCGCGGGGCGCTACGGCGCCACGCCGATCATTTCGCGCCGCCGCCTTGAGAGAATCGCAGAGCCGGTGGGCGATACGGAAGGCTAGTGGCAAGACCACGCCGTACCACAGCGACGCGGCCGACACGACGGGACCTCCTCGTTTTCACAGAGGGCGCGGTGACCGAGGAGGCGTATCTGACGTATTGGCATCGACGCTTTCGCGCGATCGTCAACGTCGAGATCCACGAGTTTCACGGAACTCCAGCAGCGCTCGTGAGGCGCGCGGCGGACGCGAAGGCCGCTAACGAGCGGGCCGAGCGCAAAGGGCGAGGCCGAGCTCACGATGAGGTGTGGTGTGTCTTCGACGTCGACGAGCACCCCCGGCTAGCAGACGCGATCGAGCTGGCGTCCGCTCGGGGTATCGGGGTGGCGATATCGAACCCGTGTATCGAGCTGTGGTTTCTCCTGCACTTCGCCGATCAGGCGGCCTACCTCAGCCGTCACGAGGCACAAGCGCGCGTCAAAGCACGCCTCGGTCCTGGTAAGGACCTAGACGGCACCACCCTCGAGCTGCTCGCATCGCACTACTCAGACGCGAGGTCGCGGGCTCAGCAACTCGATACAAAACACGAAGGCGATGGAACGCCCGCCCCGGCCAATCCAAGCAGCGGCGTCTGGCGCATTGTCGATGCGATCGCGGCGCTCCGGGCCTGACGCGGCGGATTTCGAATTACCGCGTGGCGTGCCACCGTCGCTCTGCTGTGCTCCCCGAACCACGCCCATCTTCGGACGTGCAGACTCTGGCACTCGTCACGCCCGAGTCTCGGCCGCCCACGCTCGTACGCGTGGGCGGATTCGTGGGCGGTCCAGCCCGGAGTCGACTCGTGGCGCGCAATGGGCACTCGGCGCCTCGATCCGCCGGAATCCTGATCCCAGAGCCCATCTCCCGGCCCTGGGCCCACCCCGGCACCCTCCCGCAACCAACAACCCTCTAATCGGGGCGATCGGTCCCGGATGAACCTCAGACCCGGCTCCTGTCACAGATTCGGCGGCTCGATCCAATATGGGCTAGTGATCCCAGACGACCTCTCGAGGTGCTCAGATGAGGAGCTGCTGGCTTTGGGTGCTCGGGACGCTCAGGCGTTCGGGGAGCTCTACGACCGATACGAGGACCATCTGCTGGCCTTTTTCCGCCGCGCGACCGGACACGCCGAGCTCGCCGCCGATCTCACGGCCGAGGTCTTCGCGGCCGCGATCGTCTCGGCGGTCTCCTTCCGGCCCGAGCTCGGCAGCGCACGGGCTTGGTTGTTCGGCATCGCGCGCCACGAGCTGGCGCAAAGTTGGCGGCGCGGACGGGTCGAGGCGCACGCGCGCCGACGTCTGGGAATGGAGCCCCTCGTGCTGAGCGATGAGAACCTCGAACGGATCGACCGCCTCGGCGAGGCGGGCGTGATGGACTCGCTGAAGTTGCTGGAAGCGCTCCCAGCGGACCAGCGTGCCGCGGTGCGGGCGCGCGTGATCGACGGTCTGGACTACAGCGAGGCTGCGGACGTTCTCGGCTGCTCGGAGCTGGTCGTGCGTCAGCGGGTGAGTCGCGGCCTTCGCCGCCTGCGAGCGTTGGTGGGTCCACGATGAGCACGCTGCCTCAACTGCGGGACTCGGTCCTCGCCGCAGCGGAGCGCCACGCGCGCGAAGGACCGCACCTTGCGCCGGCGCCTCAAAGCACCCTCACCGCGCGGCGGTGGCGGCGCACCCTGCTGATCTCGATTGCAGTGGCGCTCGTCCTTGCAGGGGTGGCGTTTGCAAGCGGGGTGATCCCGTTCGGGACGCCCGCGCCGGTCTCGCCGCTCCAGCTGTTCACGGCGCCCACCACGGGCGACGGCGCGCTGACGCCCGGGACGGTGCGCATGCTGCCGCTCTCCACGCCGGATCCAGCCGGTGGAGCTCCATGGGGCATGCGCGAGTTCATGACCAGCCGCGGCCTCGGATGCGTCGAGGTCGGACGGCTCGCCCAAGGCAGGCTCGTCGCGGTCGGGCAGGACTACGCCTTCGCCAATGATGGCCGCTACCACGCCCTCGGCGTCGCCAGCGGCGGGACAGGCTCCGGTGACTGGTGCAGTGCACTCGACCGGTACAACCGCCTGTTCATCAACCAGATGTGGGGCGAGCAGCCCGCCAGCGCCTGGCAGAGCCGCTGCTTCGCTCCCGGCTCCCCTCCGGGCGGCCATACACGAGGCGAACCGGAATGCCCGCTGCGTGACGAGCGCAACCTGTACTTCGGGCTGCTCGGCCCGGACGCCGAGAGCGTCACCTACCTGCTGGGGACCAAGCACCACACGCTCGCGACGAGCGGACCCGAGGGCGCCTACCTGATCGTGTCCCGCTCGACCCCCGGGCAGCTGCTCAGAGGCGTCGGCACCGGCGGCATCGTCCCGGTCGACGGGCCGATCACCGAAATCCACTACCGCGACGGAGCGACCTGCCACCTCACCTCCAAGAGCTGGATCGGCGGAGCCTACGCGTGCACGCCCAGCCTCAAAGAGCCAGTCGGCTACGTCGCGCCACCCGAACTCGCCTACACCCACAGCCAGGTCGCCACACCCGTACACGCGAAGCTGATCCGCGCCCGCAGCGGCCGCTACGAGCTACGGCTCGCGATCCGGTCGCGTGTCGCCCTCAAAAACGCGCAGAGTGGCTACGACTTCTCCTGGTACATCCCCGGCACGCGCTTCGAAAACCACGGCGACTGGCGCACCGAATCGGACATCGCCGCCGGCCAGATCATCACCACGACCACATGCCCTCTGCCGCCGGGAAACGTCCACGGCACCGTGAGCCTCTTCGAGCCTAACGAACCGTACAAACACAAGAACGAAGTGGTCTACGCCTACAAATACGAAAAAACCGGCGAGCTCGTCGGCAGCTTCGCACTCCACGTCCCGGGCAACCCAAGCCGCACAAGCCCGGCATCGCTTCGAGACCAGGCGCGCGGCGAATCACCCCTCAGCTCGTGCTCCCGCCGCATCATCAGGCCTCCCGGCTGATTCAGCAAGCAAGCAACCGGTGCCCGCACGTACACCGAAGTGGCGTGCGGTCGAGAGCGGGCTCCGCGCCCGGTCCCACTGCGAGGCGAGCACCCGCGTTCGCATCTGAAACACCGGATCTGGAGCACCGGCCCTCCGCGGGACAACCGCAGCATCGGACGAGACCACAATCGCGGCGAACGGCCGAGATACGCGGGCGGCGACGGCTGTTGAGGCCGTCGCCCCCGTTAGGGAAGAGACATCAGAGCTGCAGCTCGTCGGCGCGGACGGCGGCTCGAGTTGGCCAGACGAACTCGCCGCTGCGATGGATCAGTCCGGCGCCGAGCAACCGCGCGAACCCGTCGGCGGGGTCGTAGTCGACTTCGCGTGCGAGCTCGACAACCGAGCAGGGCCAGGGTCGCTCGCGGTCGAGCAGCAGCACGAGGATCGTCCGATCCTCGTGCGCCTCTGTTTCGGCAGGGCTACGCTCACCGTGCATGGGAAGGCTGGTCCTTTCCGTGCCATGCCCCGGGCGGTTCCAGCCGCGCCGGGGCGCTTTCTAGTTTCGCCCCAGGCTACGCGCCCGCTGCGATGGGATCCGCCGCGGGGACCCCGCAGAGGTCCCACCGAGAAATTGGACCCCAAATTGGACCCCACGCGCCCGGGCCGATCGCGCCCCAAATAGCGCGATCGGCTCTGCGAAGCCGTTTCCTCGTGATCGGGGAGACAGGATTTGAACCTGCGACCGCCCGGCCCCCAGCCCGAGAGATGGGGTGCCGGACAGGCCTGGAGCCCCGTGTTTATTGGGGTCGGGTGCTGGTCAATACCCCTAAGTTGTCCTCACATTGTTCCCCGTATTGTTCCCCGGGTTGCGTGATGCAACGGACATGCTGCGGCCCCTTGACGATGCCGCTCTTGGTCGAAGCCTGGCTCACCGCGAACGCGCAAAGGCTCACGGCTCGGGATGATTGGCCACGGGCGCTCGAGCAGACCGCCGGCCGAGACCGTTGGGAGGGGTTCCGGAACTATCGCCTCGACGGACACTAAATTGGTGCGGCCGTGCCCGATCGGCTCTACCACTACACGACTAAGGAGTTCGCTCGTGAATGCGCCGCCGACATGGACACCGGACGAGGAGTCTGGCTCGAAGCCTCCGACGGCCTCTATGGGCCCGGCATCTACACGCTCGACCTCGGCTACGAGGACGCGTCGCGCGACGATCTGCGGTGGGAGTGCTTCGGCGACGCCCGCCCGGAGCACCCGATGAACGGTGCCCTCGTCCTCGACCCCGCACTCTCAGATCAGCCGTTTGAGCACATCGAGGGGCGTATCTGGCTTATGGATGCACCCGGCAAGACGCCATGCTTCGTTGATGGCCTCATCGTCGCAATTGGGACCTGGAGCGCCGGCGAATGGACCGTGGTTTCGTACGAGTAAGAACCTCGCATACGGATCTTAGGTTTGATAGACTCTCAGCCATGACCACAGTGACCAAGGGACGACTCCGACGTAGCAGCGACCCTCCCGGCTATTGGCTTGACGACGAGTTCCGGCCTGGGTTCGACGACGACCCGACGCTTCCGGATGGCTTTCGCAGGCGAATCGCGACCTGGGCTCGCGCTGCCGGCGACCTATCGGACTACCAGCGAGACCTCTTGGCGCGGCAACCGGAAGCCGAGCCGTCAGACGCTCAGCGACGCGCCCAGGAGCTCGCCGGGCCGCAGGCAAGCCCTATGTGGGGCTTCCTCAGCGAGGAGGAGCGCAGACTAGTTGACGATCCCGCGAGCCATCCGCAGCTTGCGAACGTGAGCTATCCAATCAGCATCGGTCAGCTAGCGACGCTTACGGACTCGACGGAGCACCAGCTTCGGCACTGGCACGAGCTCGGGCTTCTGCGCGCACGGCGCACGCGCGGAGGACACCGCAAGTTTTTCGCGAACGCCGCCCTGCGCGCGTTCTTCCTGCGCGGCCAGATGCCACAGAGCTACATCACTGTCCTGCGAGATGTCCAGAGTTTCAAAGGAGGCTCGCTGCTTGCCGGCTTGGCGACGATTCTGCAGGACCAGGCCGATCAGTTCGACCCCTCCGATCGTGACCTGTTTGTCCACACCGCCAACGACCTCGAACGCCTAAGCTTGGCGTTCGCGCGCCGATCAGGCGCACTGTCTCCCACATCGTTCCAGCACATAAGCAGCGGCGACTGGGCGAGCCTCGAAGACAAACCCAAACCCTCTCGCCGCGGTGTGACCTCTGGAGGCAGGCGGAGCGTCAGCGCGCGCTAGCTTTGATCGCTCCCCCGACGAGGCGCGACCCATTAGGGGGCTGAGGGCAGCGGTCTGGAGGGGACGCGCGTCCACTCCAACCGCCTCGTCGAGCACGGCTACGCTCGGCAGCTAGGAGACCCGAGGATCTAGTCCCGCGACGTCACTCCATCGGCTGCGACATCGGCTGGCGCGAAGGCGTTGTTGACCATCGCGATCTCGTGCTCGTCAGGCGCGTAATGCATGTAGATCTGTGTCGTCTTGATGTCGGCGTGGCCCAGCCACTCCTGGAGCTTGCGTAGCGGGACGCCCTGGGCCGCCATCTGCGTGGCGAACGTGTGGCGCAGCTCGTGGAAGGTGATGACGCGGACTTTGGCATCCACGCAGGCCTCCTGGAAGCGCCTCGTGACCTTGGTGCGATCCAGCGGCTTGCCGGTCTGCGGGTGCGCGAAGACGAGGCTCGTTTCAGCCGTATAGACCGAGCGCTTGGACCAGCCGTCGAGCTCGGCCACGACACGATCGGCCATGGGAACCGAGCGCCGCGTCGAAAGATCGGACTTGCCCCTCGACGAGTGCTCTCCGCGGGTGAATGCGTTGCGGACGCGAATCCGCTGAGCCGACCAGTCGACATCGCGCCAGCGCAGACCCAGCAACTCCGACTGGCGAAGGCCCGTCATCGCCGCGGTCAGGATCAGCACGCGCAGGACCGGGCCGAGCACGTCGGGAGGAGGCGGTGGCGCAGGGCCTGGACGGCCGCGTCTCGTGGGCTTCGGTGGGCGGATCACGGTCTCGTCGGGGATAGCGCGGATCACCGCCTCGAGCTCCTCCCTCGTCAGGAACTGGACGTCGGGCTCAGCATCGCCGGTGCGCTGGCGGCGAGGACGGGCAGCGCGGCGAACAGGGTTCTCGACGCACCAGTCGTTCTCGAGCGCGTGCTCGAAGATGCTGTGCAGGAACGTGAGCACGTTGCGGACGGTCTTCGGACTCCTGCCGGCCTTGAGCATCGCTTCGGCGAGCCCTTCGACATCCTTGCGGTCGACGGTGGCGATGGGCGCGTTGTCGAGGCCCGGCACGATGTGCACACGCTGCATCGACTCACAGCCCTCCAAATAGGACTTGCGCGACCCCTGCATCGCAAGCTTTCGACGCAGCGAGTCCCCGGCGTCTTCGACCGTGGCGCGGCTGGCAAGCACGGGCCTCGGAGCGGTCTCCTCGGCCTCGCGGACCTTCCTGAAGATGCGCTCGACCTCTCGACGAGTCAGGCCCGTCGCGGTTCCCGGTTCACGAGCCGGGCCCAGACGCCGGTTGAGTTGGCGACCGTCACTGGTGCGCCAGCGCCCATACCACGCTCCCCACTTCGCATATACATGGCCCGCCCCGTAGCTTCGCTTCGGCATCGCCATGAGTTATACGCGCGGCTGCGGTTGGGCAGACAGGTGCAGGGCTGGACTAGCGAGCAGCCCTGCTTCTGCCCCGTGAGGCGACCGGCGAAGTCGAGGTCATCTCGACCTGCCTCATCCAGGCGTCCAGCGCCTCACGCCGGTAGCGGACATAGCGGCCGAGGCGCAGATGCGGGATGCGATGGCGGCGGGTCTGCGCGTACACCCAGGCGCACGTGACCTGCAGCAGGGCCGCTACCTCCTCCGCGGTCAGGAGCGTGTCGGCAGCAGACAGTTGCTCGGGAGGCTCGAGGGAGGGCTCGGTCAGGTGTTGCTGGGCCTGGTTCACGCGGTCGATGTGCGTGAACCGGTCGAGACGGCCACGCGATCGCATCTGAAGGGCAGATCCGACCCCATCGCCTATTTGCCGAGGCGCTGCGAGAAGTCGGGCTGCGATGCTCAATAGGTGAGTTCCCGTCACGACGTGGACTACTCGACGCTGATCGCCGAGCACACGATGACGCCCGCGACCTGGGAGGAGGTCGTGCGCACGAGACTGGTGGATCGTTGGCTGACGAGCTATAAGCGGACGACACGCTGGGAAACTCAGGTTCTCGAGATCGACCAAGGCGAGCTGACGTTCCTCTTCGACGCCGCGCCCACACTCGCACCGGATGCTGATGACGAGGGTGAGGATCGCGTCGTGGCGGTGTGGGGGCGATCAGCGACGCCTGCCGTCGCGCGCGATCGAGGCCGGCTGGCCGGGTTTCTTGCGGATCGGAGGCTGTGGTCGCTGAGATCTCGCGATCGTGGTCATCTCGTTGCGCACTCAGCGGGGGGCGGGGCCGATCTGAATCTGTTCCCACAGGCCCTCGCGTTGAACCGGGGACTCAACGAGGAAGGCCGTCGCTGGCGGCGATTGGAGCGCCTGGTTGCACGAGAGCCGGGCACGCCGCTTTTCGTGCGACCGCTGTACTCCTCAAGGACCTGGACGCCGGCGGCACTCGAGTATGGGGCGCTCGTAGGCGGGACCCTTCGCCTAGAGCGGTTCACGAACCGTTGAGCGCCCTTGCGCTGCGGGCTCGCAAGGTTGGATTCCTCCCCCGAGCTTTCCAACCTTAGTCGCTAAGGTTGCAATGTGGCTAACACAATCCCACCATCACGCGGACGCCTGGAGCGCCGCAAATGGACTCCAGAACGCGACCTGGGGGCAGGGCGAAGACACCGTCGCGCACAGACGATCGAGTGCTTCATACCCGACCCGATCATCGATTGGGATCCCCCGCTGACGGCAGCCATCGCCGCGACGCTAGCGGAGGCGGACGCCGCTGTGCGGGATCTAAACGCAGAGGTCCCGCACCTCGCCAGCTTGGAGGCCCTCTCACGTCAGCTACTTCGACAGGAGTCGGTTGGCTCAAGCCGGATCGAGGGACTGATGATGGGCCAGCGGCGCCTCGCGCGTGCCGCCGCCGGCGTCGGCGCCGACGAGACCGCCCGCCAGATCGTCGGGAACGTCCGGGCAATGGAGGCAGCCATCGCACTGACCTCAGAACCACGCACGTTCGAGCTCGACGACCTGCTCGAAATCCACCTCCGGCTGCTCCACGCAACTCGGGATGAGCATCTCGGTGGCGTGGTCCGCCAAGAGCAGAACTGGGTCGGCGGCAGTGCATTCAGCCCGGCCGGCGCCGAATACATCCCGCCCCCGCCGGAGGAGGTGCCACGGCTGTTGGACGATCTCGTCGGCTTCGTCAATCGAGACGACCTCCCGGCGAGCATGCAGGCGGCGATCGCTCACGCGCAGTTCGAGACGATCCACCCGTTCATCGACGGCAACGGGCGTGTCGGAAGGTGCTTGATCCACGTGATCTGCCGCCGACGTGGCCTTGCGAGCTCAGTGGTCCCGCCGATCAGCCTCGTGTTGGCCACCAGGGCAAACGAATACGTCGGCGGGCTAGGCGAATACCGCTTCGCGGATGTGACGGAGTGGCTCGTCTTCTTCGCGGTCGCGACGATCTCCGCTTCCCGCAAGGCGCGCGGCCTCGCGGGCCAGGTCGAGTCGCTGTATGAAGAATGGTTGGGCCGACTAGGCAACCCGCGGTCGGACGCCAGCTCTCGGCGCGCTGCAGGTCAGCTCCCAGCAGAGCCAATCATTACGATCGCGCGCGCCGCGGACATCGCCGGTGTGAGCGCCACGGCCGCCGACAGAGCGGTACGCGCACTGGAGTCGGCCAGGATTCTAAAAGCGCTCAGCACGAGAAAATGGGGTCGCCTGTGGGAGGCCCCGGATGTCTTCACCCTGCTCGACGAGTTCGAGCGGAGCTCGCGACCCCGGAAGGATCACGCGGGCCAGCGCGACCGACGCCACGCGTCCGGTAGCGGCTGACTCAAGCGGGTTTGGACCCAGCGCCGACACGCATATCCGAAACGGCAAACGGGTAACAGTCGGCCTCACGCCCAGGCCAGGGGCGGCGCACCGGGCTTCCAAACCTTCGCGACACCCCCGCCCTGCTGACGCAGCGTGTGAGCGTAGTCGGCGAGCTCACGGTGGAACGCGAGCTCTTCTCGCGGGTTCTCGCCTGCATCGTCGATCTCCCGGCGCCAGACGGCCAGCGCGCAAAGGATCTCGGTGTGAATCTCATCGTTCCACCAGCCGTCTTTGAGTGCCTCGAGCAGGCGCGGGTAGCGGCCGCGCAAGGCGACGACAGCGCCCCACATCTGCCGGCGCCAGCCTGGGTCGCCGCCGTAGGGCTCAAACAGCGCGGACGCTCGGCACGCCCGGAGGCGGTCAGGGTCGGGGCGACCCGCAATGGCCTGACCTGTCCGTCCCGCGCTGCCTCAGAGACGCCACTGCGGACAATTTGGGCGGCGACGGTCGAAGGAGGTTCGCCCGTCCCCTCGGCGAGCTCGTGCAGCTGCGTCGCCACGGGATCGGAAAGGACGACCTGAAAGCGGCGACTCACGGCTGCCCCTCGCGGACGGGCCGCTCGCGCGCAGGGGCGGACAGGCCGTGGTCACCGTTGACCAGCGGGAAGCGATCAGCAATACGTTTTTTTTTTTTTTTTTTTTTTTTTTTTTTTTTTTTTTTTTTTTTTTTTTTTTTATGCCCTCTACTCGTCGGTTGGTGTTGCTCCTCCGTAACGGAACAGGCGGCGAACAGGAGAGTGGGGCGGCCGAAGGGACCGCCCCCCCGGATGGCTCAGGAGCTGGCCGTGACGCCGGCCAGGACCCGGGCGTCGGCCTGCTCGGCGGCGGGCAGGTCATTGGGCTGGCCGTTGGCGGCGGCCCGCCGGGCGGCCTTGCGGCCGGCGTAACCGGTGCGCAGGGTGTCGAAGGCCATGGAGGCGGCGATCTCACGGGCGCGCAAGGTCACCCGGGCGCTGGCGCGGGGGCGGCCTTCGTCGTCGGTGCCGACCCAGCCTTCGGCGAGCAGGTCTTCGGCGAGGACAGTGACCCGGTCGCCTTTGCGGACCGATTCGGCGGTGCGGCTGGCCAGCAGCCCGAAGGCATTGACCTTGATCCAGCGGGTGATGGTGTCGCCGCCTCGTCCGGGCAGGTCGATGGCCAGCCGGAGCTCGACTCCAGCGGTGCCGTCGTGGGTGGTGAAGCTGCGCGGGTCATCGCCCAGACGGCCGGTAACGGTGACGGTGATGGGATTCACGGGGTTCCTCCTGGTGTGAGGCCGGGATGACCGGCCGCCCTGGTGGCGGCCCGGGGGACTGCGGTGCCCTTCCCGGCGGTCAGGTGGCCGCGACGCGGGGGAAGGGGCCCGCACACCGGGCGGTCCCGGGCGGGCCAAGATGTTTCCCCACGGGCGGGCCGAAGAAGGCAGCGCCGGCGAAGCCGGCTCCCGGCCGCCCGTCCGTGGCTGGGGAAAGATCTGTGGACGCCCGGGACGAGCGCAGCGAGAGCCCGGTTGCGGGAACCGAGCCCGCGGCGCAAGCTGACCCAGCCGGATAAGGGAACAGCGCAGTCCAGGGTGCGTCACCGGATGGATGGCCTGAGGTCCCGGACCCGGAGGATCTGCCCGGGCACCGTCAATGCCTCATTCCAGCGCCTGGGCGCTGGCAAGCCGCGTACACCGCCGGCCCGGTACTGCCCGGAACGGGCGTGTCAGCCGCGGCCGCTGCCCGTGACCGGGGAAACGCACGCGATGACGTCGCTGGCGCTGGTGATGCAGGTGGCGCCGTGGTCGCGGATCAGCTGATGGCATCCGGCGGACTGGCTGGAGGTCACCGGCCCGGGCACGGCCATCACCGGGCGGCCCAGCACGCGGGCGTGGCGGGCGGTGTTCAGCGTGCCGCTGCGCAGTCCCGCCTCGACGATCACGGTGCCCGCGGTCAGCGCGGCGATGACGCGGTTGCGGGCCAGGAACCGGTGCCTGGCCGGGAGCCGCCCCGGCGGGTACTCGCTGATCACGGCTCCGTGTGCCGCGATTGCCGCCAGCAGGGCCTGATGCCCGCGCGGGTAGGTACAGTCCACGCCGCAGGCGAGCACGGCGACCGTCGTGCCGCCCGTCAGCAGGGCGCCGGAGTGCGCGGCGGCGTCGATGCCGTAGGCGGCACCGGACACCACGGTCCAGCCCTCGCCGCTGAGGCCGGCGGAGATGTCGTTGCTGACGTGCATCCCGTAGGCGGTGGCGGCGCGGCTGCCCACGACCGAGATCGCGTTCTGCCAGCAGGCCCGAAGACTGGCGGTGCCCCGGGCCCACAGGGCATACGGCCGGGCCGCACCCAGATCATCCAGCTGCGCGGGCCAGTCCGGGTCCCCGGGGCAGACCAGCCGGATGCCCCGCTGCTGGCAGCTGTCCAGGCCCGCGTCCGGAGGCACGCGGTGCAGCTGGCTGCGGCAGCGCGCCAGCACCGGCCGCGCCGCCGCAAGACCACCCGCGACGCCGGCCGCGCTGGCCGGCAGGGTGCCCGACCGGATGCAGGCGGCAAGCTCCACCGGGCCGATGTGGGTCAGTAGAGCGTTGATGATGGGGTCGGCGGGTTCAGCCAGGTAGGTGAGCATGGCGAGAGCGGTCTGCTGCTGATCGGCAGCTGGAGCGCTGCTCATCGGGCGTCTCCCGTCCAGAACGTGAGCGCCTGCTCGCATTCGGCGGCCCCGGGCCGGGCCCGGCCGGCCAGGTCCGCCAGCGTCCAGGCGACGGCGGTGATGTGCCCGGCCCCCTGGTTGCCGATCACCCCGAGGTCAGCGGCCTGGCCGATGAGGGCCAGGCCGTCATCGGCTGGGGGATAGGTGCGGCGCAGCTCGCCGCGCGGAATGTCCCCGTTGAGCCGCCACGGTGTCCCGGCCAGCCGCTGGCGCATGCGGTCCCGGGCCCCGGCCACCCGCGCCGCGGAACGGCTATCGGCGTCCTGGCCAGGCTGGCCACCGGTCACCCGGGCGGGCTCGGATGGCCCGGCTGTCAGGCGGAGCGGAAGCCGGGCACCCAGCGTGCCGGTGACCCGTTCGCGGTAGCGGCGGGCCTGCAGCGGCGTGCAGGCACACCCGCTGCCACTGCCGCACGGGCACGGCCGCATCGCAGCGACCAGGACGAACCGGGCCGGGAACCGGGCGATACAGCCGCCGCGCGCGATGACCATCTCCCGGTCGGTCAGCGGCTGCCGCAGCGACTGGAGGACCCTGCGCTCGAACTCCGGTGCGTCCGGCAGGCACAGCACGCCGCCGTGCGCCAGCGCCGCCTCACCCGGCCGCAGATCGGTGCCGCTGGCGGTCATCGCCGCCATCGTGCAGGTGTGGTGCGGGACGCGCAGCGGCGGCAAGGTGATCCGGGAACACCCGGCTCCCAGCAGCCCGGCCGCCGAATGAATGACGGCCGCCTCCGTGGCCTCCTGCCCGGTGAGGTCCGGCAGCAGCGCGGCCAGCCCATGAGCCAGCGCCGGGACGCCGATCTCGCCGGGCCCGGTCAGGCACAGGTGGTGGCCGCCCGCCGCGCTGGCCTCCAGGGCCAGCCGCAGCACCGGCGCGACACCGAGCGCGCTCAGGGCAGGCGCCAGGGACCGGCCCAGACCAGGCGGACCACCCGCGCCAGCCGGACGCGCGGGGTCACCGGGCAGCCGCTCGCCACGCAGCCAGTCGGCCACCTGCCGCAGCGACTCGCACGGCGCGACGGCGATGCCCGGCACCATCGCGGCTTCGGGCTGGTTGCCCGGGGCGACCACCGCGGTGACTGGCTTACCGCGGTCAGCCGCGGCGGCCAGCACGGGCACGATGCCGCGCACGGGGCGCAGGTGGCCGTCCAGGCCGAGTTCGGCGGCGAACACCCGCCCGGCGCCCGCATCGGGCGGGACGGCGCCGCTGGCGGCCAGGACCGCGACGGCGATCGCCAGGTCCAGGCCACAGCCGCGCCGGAACAGGCTGGCCGGGCCCAGACCCACCGTGATACCGGCGGTCGGCCAGGCCAGCCCGCTGTTCAGCACGGCCGCGCGGACCCGGTCGCGCAATGTCCAGGTGTCATCGCCGGGCACGCCGATGATCTGGAAACCCGCCGTCCCGGCGGCAATGGTGGCCTGTACCTCGATGAGGCTGGCCGAGATCCCGGTCAGCACGGCGCCCTGCACGCAGGCAACGCCAGGGCCGGAAAGAGGACTGGTCATGATGAGCAGCTCCTGACAGTGAAAACCCGCCGTCACGGCGATGGCGGGCATGCGGCAAGTGGGGGAAAGGCGGGGCCGCCGGCACGCGTACCGGCGGCCCCCATGTGGTGGCTAGGCCGGTCAGGCGGCGGCCTGATCCTCCGCGGACTCGTTCCCGGTCGCGGCGGCCTCGCCGGGGACATCGCCGTCCCCGGCAGATGGTCCGTCCGCGCGGTCCTGGTCCGTGCCGGTCTCTTCTGGTCCGTCTGGTCCGGGCTGGTCCGGGCCAGGGATGATCGGGTCCCCGGCCGGGGTCTCGCCGGTGTAGGCGGCCAGGTCGGCGACGGCCTGCTCGATAGCGGACATCTGGTAGCCGATGCTGGCCAGGACCCGCAGGTAACCGGCGGCCTGCTCGCGCGGGCACGGGCTGTACCGGTCGGCCCGCCAGGTGTTCTTGCCCTCCCCGTCGCTCATCGCGTGCTCGTAGGCGGTGACGACCGGGGCGAGCATCACCAGCGGCAGCCGCCCCGCCGCGGCGGTGTCGCAGATCTCGGCCCAGTCCCGGTCGTCCCGGCCGGTGACCTCGCTGAGACTGGCCAGGGAGTGGGCGCTGGCTAGCCCGCTGCGCAGCGGATCCGGCATGGCCAGCAGCTGCCGGGCCACGAACTGGGCGGCCTCCCGCGGCGCGGTCCGCCGGGTGAACAGGTGCGTGACCAGCCAGCGCCTGCGGACCTCCGCGGCGGCCTTCCATTCCCGGTTGCCCTGGATCACCAGCCGGCGGCCCGGGTCAGGGTCACCGGGCTCCGGAGTGCAGCCGCCCGGCCGGGATCCTGCCGGGCCGTCGGCCGTCGTTGCTGAGTGCTCCTTATGGGCGTACCGGAAGGTGTGCCCATACTCGCCCGGGTCGGCGCAGTAGTGCACCGGCGCGAGCAGATCCCAAGAGCGGAACAACACCCCGCGCCCGGGACATTCGGCGTGCGTCTCGGGCGTGAGGTCCGCGCCGTCGTGGTGCAGCACGCTCAGGTACTGGCCGTTCGGCGGGAGGATCTCGCTGATCGCATACCCGGCCGCCTCCAGCTCACCGCGGATCCGCTCGTGCTCGGCGTCCTCGGCGCGGGCCTGGCGGAGCAGTTCCGCCTCGTGCTCAAGCGTGCCGATGGAAGCCGCCAGCATCAGCCGCGCGATGGCGTCGCTGTCGCCGTCGAACTCGGCCAGGACCGCGAGCTCGTCCAGGGTCAGCTGCCCGTCAAGGTCCTCGACCCTGGCCCGGGCCTGTTCTGACAGCTTCGCGGCGGCCAGTGCGTTGCTGAGCCCGCCGCTGGTCAGCCCGGTCGTCTTCCGGATCCGGGTCCTGGTGGCGCCCGCTTCCTTCGCAGCGAACAGCGCATCTGCTTCCTCGATGGGCCGGAGCGGGTTGCGGTGCCGGTTCGCGTTGATCATGTCGAGGTACTGGCCGGCCTCATCTCCGGCGCGTTCTTCGACCAGGTCATAGGGGACCTCGGTCACGCCGGCCTTGATCGCGGCCGCAAGGCGGCGGCCGCCATCGATCACCCTGTAAGTGCCATCCCCGTTCGGGGTGATCCGGAACGGCACCAGCACGCCGTCCGCGAAGGACTCCACGAACTCGGGAGTGATGTCCAGGTCGCGGCGGACATTGCCGGGGTGGGCGACCAGATGGCCGATCGGGATCATCGGGCGTGGTACGACGGTTGCGGGTTCGCTCTGTTCCGCGGCCGGTGCCGCATCGGGACTGGGCTCGCCTGCGGCCGGCTGCTCCTCGGCAGGACCGTCGTGCACAACATCTTCGGACGTGGTCATGACAGGCTTCCTTTCGCTGGGTAAGGCGTTGCGTGATGTGCCGCCCGAAGCCAGGCAGGCAAGAACCGCCCGGGCGGTTGGTGATCAGGTGGGCGGGACCACAGATGGCCCGCCTGGGCGCAGGGCGCGGCCGTCGAGGGTGACGGCCAGGGCGGCCCGCTCGGCGTCGGTCTTGGTGCAGATCTCCACGACCAGCCCGGCCCCGGAACAGATCTGCCGGACGAAGACCGTGGTGTTCTCGGCGTCGACGCAGGCGACCGGCCAGCCGAGCGCGGTCTCGGTGGTGCTGACGTCGATGTCCCGGGCCTTGACCATCGAGCGGCCGGTGCGGGCCAGGATCGCGGCGATGTCAGCCAGCGCGCCGTCCCCAGGGTCGGTGCTGGTGAGCAGGGTGTGGATGTCGTTGAGGGCGGCGGTGTCGGTGTAACCCGGTCGGGCACGCGGCAGCGGCGTCACCGTGCCATCAGGCATGACAGCCTCCAAGGGCTCAGAAACGGCGAAGCCCCCGCCGCAGCATGCGGCAGGGGCCAGGAGGGATAGGGGTCAGAGCACGGCGGCGGCCTCCATGGCGCGCAGCGCCTGGGCTTCCATCTCGTGCGCGGCGTCCGCGTCGGGCAGCGTCTGGGCGACGCTGGTGACCGCGTGCATGATCCCGCCGGCGGTGACGTCACCGCCGCGGATGAAGTGGTTCAGGATGTCCTTTTGCTGGGCGTCGGTGAACCGCAGCCGCTGGCTCACCGTCCGGACCGCTTCTTCAGGGTCGGTGACCGGGTGCCCGGCGTCCTTTTCCATCGCCCGGACGGCGCGCTGCACGTAGCCGGGGTCCAGGAAGGTGGCCACGGCGTCGGTGGTCTTGGCGGTGATCAGCGCCAGGGTCTTGTCCCGGGTGTTGTCCGACCAGGTCACCACGCCCTGATTAAGCCGTTCCCCGAGATGGACGACCCGCATCGCGTCCCGGGTGATCGTCATCCCGTTCCGGCACACCTGCACGACCAGCCGCGGGGTCAAGGTGAACGCCCCGCACCCGGTCTCGCTGTTGGTGATCACGAATCCGGCGAAGACAACCGGGTTGTCGGCCCCGGATGCGCCGGTGAACGGGCTGCGGTACCCAGCCAGCAGCACCGGGGCCAGCGCGGCGACCCGCTCGCAGACCACCCGGACATACATCCGCCGCTCGGTCAGATCACTCCCATCGACCTGCACCGGGGCGCCGGAGGCGCGGACCCCGTCCAGGACAGCCATCAGCACGTCCAGGTTGTCGATGAACTTGTACCCATCAGACAAAAACGCCCGCGCCACCCCCGAGCCGTTCTCGCCGCGCAGGCAGCGCAGCAGGAACCGGCGCTCATCCCCGGCCAGCCAGCCGTTGACATTCGCGTCATACAGATCCGGGCGCTCCTCGCGGGTCCGCCGCAGATAGGCCACGGGGATGCCGAGTTTATCAGCGACGCCCTGGTCGCAGACGTTCGTCGGGGTGTAGGTGCCGGTCGTCAGCGTGACGCCGTGCTCGCCGAGTACCGGTGCGGTGCCATCCACCACCAGCTGCCCGTCGCGGGCACCGATCGCCGACGCTGGGGCGACGACGTTGACCTTGCGGGCTTGCTGCTCCCGCAACAGCACCGCCAGATCGGTCCTAGCGTCGCGTTCCGTGCGCCGAGCGGCGCCGCGGAGGTATCCAGAGACATTGCCTGCCGTCCTTCCGAAGGACCAATAGGGCCGGCCGGGCGGCGGATGGCCTCCCGGCGGTCAGACGGCACGCGCCGGGCGGGCACCAGTGCCCGGCCACCGGGCGGCCCGGCCGCCCAAGATGTTTTGCCGCCCCACCCGGCACGAGATCCGGCGCTCGACGAGCGCGCGGCAAGGAGCAAAAGATCTCTGGGCGGCCGGAAACGGCCACCCGGTTGCGGGCACGCCCGCCCGGCGCAGGCTGACCAAGCCGGGAGCCAGCCGCCCGGTCGGCTATGGGACCGCACAGGCTTGGTCCGCGCCGGTCCGGGACCACCGCCTATCTGTCCGCCATCGACGGACTTACTATCGGCATCCCAGCATCCACATAGCCTTCAGTCTGCGTCACCTGAGCGCACATATTTATTACCGTTTGGCATAGTTAATTACGATTCGGTCGGCGGCGTCGGGCTCTCTTGACGGCCACCGCGCGGTATTTCCCATTCTCCTGATGAAATTAAATAGCCGAGTATGGGCGGCTGGTCGCCGCGCTGGCCCGGCATGTGCT
The DNA here is from genome assembly GCA_963836035.1 of uncultured Solirubrobacteraceae bacterium. Taxonomy (GTDB): domain Bacteria; phylum Actinomycetota; class Thermoleophilia; order Solirubrobacterales; family Solirubrobacteraceae; genus Palsa-744. The sequence goes on from CAWIHX010000002.1 coordinate 184,010, forward strand.
CCGGCGCAGATCATCCTGGTATGCGCCATCCGGCACGCCCTTGCCGCGACGATCGGCCTGTGGCCGGATAACGGATCGCGCATGGCAGCGGGACGCGCTTTAGCCTGCCCTTGGCGGTCGCCACCGCGGAGCCTCCCCCGCGTCAGGCGATGCGGGAGATCTTCGGCAGGCTGGGCGTGCAGGTAACTTGCGCTCACCGGGCCGCGAACCTGCTCGCGGCCCTGGCCCGGCTGACGCGGTGTTAGCCGGCGGCGGCCGCGCCTGCCGCCTGCTGCAGGCGGCGCAGCGCAGCGGGCTGCTTACCGCGACAGGCAGCCGGGCCCGCATCTAGCGCCGCCTCCAGCTCGGCCAGCTGCGACGGGGTGAGCTTGCACTTCGCCCCGCTCGCCCGCTCGGACGCTAGCGCCCGCCGTCACCGGTTTCGCCGACATCCGGCTTACCCGCAACCGCCACGTCACCTTCCGGTCGCTCGGCTGGCCTCGATCATCGCCGCCGCTTCCAGCCGGAATGCATGCGGGCGGTGTCTGTAACGCATTCGAAGCGGTGTCTGTAGCTCGCACTTCTCTCTGACCCGAATCCGCGAGTAGGGCGGTGACACACCTGCGCAAATGCCGATAGGTGCCGCTCTGACCTGGGATGATGATCATTGCGAAGTGACGATCATCTCAGCGGGAGAGGACACCTATCTGGTGGCAAGGATACGCGGCGGGAAGCGGAAGCGCTGGCAGGTGCGCGTCGGCGCGCCGGACCGGGCGCTGACCCCGAACGCGGGGATGGCTGCGGTCACCGGGCTGTGTGACCGGCTGGGCGTGATCGGGGCGCTGGATGCGGCGGTCGGGCCGGTTAAGCAGCGTGATCGCGGGTTCGGGGCCGGGGAGCTGCTGACGGGGCTGGCAGCAGCGCAGCTGGCCGGGGAGGATTTCCTGTCTGGGCTGGACCGCCACCGCGCGGACGCGGCCGGCCAGCAGCTCACCCCGGTACCCGGACTGTCGTCGACGACGGCTGCGGGCGTGGCCCGCCGGATCACCGGCGGGCAGTGGCTGGCGGTGGAGACGGGACTGGCAGCGGTCACCGGGCAGATGATGGGGCTGCTGCCCGCGGCGCGGGCGGCAGCGCTGACCGAAGGGCCGGTCACGATTGACCTGGATGCCACCGACGTCGAGGTCTACGGCCGCAAGAAACGCGGCATGGCGTACAACTACCAGGGCCAGCGTGCGGGGCGGCCGCATGTGGCGGCCTGGGCGGAGACGGAGATCGTGCTGGCCGCTGACCTGGGGTCGGGTACCGATGACCCGCGGGCGACCGCGCCGGATCTGCTGCGCCGGGCGCTGGCCGGCCTGCCGGGGAAGGCACGCGCCGGGGGCCGGGTGGCGATGCGCGCCAACGCCGGCTATTTCGCCGGGGCGCTGGCCCGCGCCGCCCATGATGAGCACATAGCGTTCGCGATCGGCGCTAAGCGCATCGCGCCGCTGTGGCGGCTGCTGGACGGCATCGGTGAAGATGACTGGCGCGACGCGATTGACATGGACAATGCCCAGGTCGCCGTGGCGGCGTACTGCCCGGACTGGTGGCCCGCCGCCACGCGGCTGCTGATCCGCCGGGTCAGCCTGGACCCGGGCCAGGTCTCCGCTGACCCGCGGTCGCGGCGGCGCCGGACCCTGCACCCCGCCCAGCGCGCTCTGCCTCTCCCCGGGCTGGCCGGCGCTGACGCGATCTACGCCTACTCGTTCATCTTGACCAGCCTGGATGTGTCCGCACCGGGCAAGGCCACGGCGGCGGAGCACTGGTACCGGCACCGGACCACCATCGAGAACATCTTCCGCGACAGCAAGCACGGTGCCGCCCTCCGGCACCTGCCGTCGGGATACATCCAGGTCAATACCGCCTGGATGTGGGGCGCGCTGCTCGCCGCGAGCATCGCCGCGTGGCTGCACCAGCTCACCGCCGTCACTTCCGGGCAGACCATCCTGGCTGGTCACGGGGTTCGTGGCGGCAAAGCCATGATCGCCACCCTGCGGTGGCGGCTCATCGCCGTCCCCGGCCGGCTGGTTCGCCACGCCGGGCAGCTGACCTTGCGGCTCCCGCCCGGCGACAGCCTGCTCGCCGAGGTTCTCGCCCGCCTCCGGGCCTTCCCCGCACTGTCCTGACCCATCCGGCCCGCACGGCCCGACCCGGAAACACGGAAAACGCGAAACCGGCGCGACACCCGGGACTTAAGCCTGCCCGCACACCCGAAACCCGGCCGTAAAGATCAACTTCCGTTCCGAAGGTCAACTCAACGGCACTACTCGCGGAATCGGGTCAGAGATATGAATCTGTTGGTCTATGAAACGGAGCCCACTTCTTGGTTGAGAATCTCGCGATCCCCGCCTGTCTGAAGGGGCGCTGGGGAAAGATGGCAGAGTGGACTATGACCTGAACCGGCTGGGCGAGCGCGAGTTCGAGCACCTGACACAGGCTCTAGCGCTGCGAGTACTGGGGCCAGGCGTGGAAGTGTTCGGGGATGGCCCTGACGGCGGAAGAGAGGCGGCATTCGAGGGCCGGGTATCTTTCCCGGAACCGGACCCGCAAGGGCCATGGGACGGATACGGGGTGGTCCAGGCCAAGTTCCATTACCGTCCGAGAGATTCCGCTGAAGGGGCGAGCTGGCTGAAGGGACAGCTTAGGAACGAGTTCGGTAAATGGCTGGACAAGGATTCCAGGCGAGGTCGCCTTCCTGAATACTTCCTGGCCGTCAGCAACGTGGTCCTGTCGGCATCTCCGGAGGCGGGCGGAGTCGACTCGGTGAATAGCATGATCGCCGAGTACGCGCCGAGGCTGGGCATCAAGGGCTGGCAGGTCTGGGCCTATGAAAAGCTCTGTAGACTACTGGATGCAAACCCCGAAATCGCCCGCAGATATTACGGCCTGATCACCCCGGGCGACGTGCTGGCTCGGATGGACGACTTCCTCAGAGGCTCGGCCGGCAATCTCGCAGACTTGCTGAGAGCGCACGTCGTTCGGGAGTTGCGTGCCGATCATCTAGTGCATCTGGACCAGGCGGGTGCGAGAGACGATCAAGGTCTTGCACTGCCCAAGGTAGCCGTTGACCTCCCCGCGCAGCTGGCCAGCGGGGACGATGTCCCGGTCACCGCCTACGTGATCAAACACGGAGACCGGGTTCTGCGGCCAAGCGCTGCCTCCGTCTTTCACCGAGATTGGCGACACGCCGGGCGTGAAACGGCTTGAACGAGGGTGAGGTGCACCCGGCCAGCCAGAATGCGATTTGTCTAGGATCGCAATCGAGCTGAGGCGGGTGCACCTCTTCCGTGCAAGGTACTTCATGGGCGCGCGGGCTGGAACTCACCGGGGACGACGAGCGGCTGGTCGCGCACGCCGGGGTTCTGCCGATGCGGCTGCTCGCGGGGCGGCTGGGCCTGGTCCGCGGGTTGTCGGCCGGGATGCGGCGGCGGGGGTTCGAGCCCGTTTACGACCGCGGCCAGGTGCTGCTGGACCTAGCGTTAATGCTGATCGATGGCGGTGAGGCGATCAGCGACTTTCAGGCACTGGCGCACCTGGCCCCGGTGATCGGGCCGGTTCCCTCGGTCCCGACGGTATGGCGGACCCTGAACGAGGCCGGTGACCTGCAGCTGGCCCGCGTGAACGCGGCGGTGGCCGAGTTCCGCCGCTACTGGTGGGAACTGCTGGCCGCGCGGCCGGAGGGGTTCCCGTGGCTGCAGGTCGCCGCGAAGAAACTGACCGGGATCACGGTGATTGACCTGGATGCGTCGGTCGTGTTCGCGGGCTCAGAGAAAGAGAACGCGAAGGCGACCTACAAGGGCGGCATCGGGTTCTGCCCGAACCTCGCGGCCTGCGACAACACCGGCGACATGCTGGCCATTGACCCGCGCCCGGGTAACTCGGCCTCCAACTGCGCGGACGACAATATCGCCCTGCTGGACCTGGCGGTCTCCCGGCTGCCGGGATCGTTCCGGCATAACGTGCTGGTCCGGCTGGACGGGGCCGGGTTCTCCCACGAGCTGCTTGAGCACATCGCCGCGAATGGCGGCAAGCGGGGGCGGCACTGGGAGTTCTCGGTGGGCTGGTCTTGCACCGACGTGGAGATGGACGCGATCGCCCGGCTCCCGAAGGCAGCCTGGACCTTGGGACGGACCAGAACGAAGACGTCCTGGATGACACGCTCGTCGCCGAACTGACCGGCCTGCTCGACCTGGACAGGTGGACCGGGAAGATCCTGGCCTGCGATCCTGGTCCGGGAGGAGCCGCTGCATCCTCGGTATCGCAAGCGGGCCACCGAACGGGAGAAGCAGCTCGGCAAGCGTTATCAGCTGATCGCCACCAATACCCCGCGGGGGCAGGTCGCCTGGCTGGATGCCCGCCACCGCTCCCACGTCCACGTAGAGAACGACGTGAAGCAGGCCAAGTCGCTAGGGCTGAGCCGGTGGCCGTCGCGGCACTGGGCGATCAACGTCGCCTGGACCCAGGTCGTCGCACTGGCCGCGAACCTCCTCGCGGCCTTTCGCCACCTCGCCCTGCCAGCCGGCGAACTGCGGGACGCGGCCCCCAAGCTGCTGCGGTTCCGGCTCCTGCACGTACCCGCCCGCCTTACCCGCGGTCAGCGGAAACGCTGGCTCCACCTCCGCCGAGACTGGCCCTGGACCACCGACCTCACCGGCGCCTGGCACACGGTGCGGGCACTGCCCGTCCCGACCTGACCCCGGCACCGCCGACCCGACGACAAGAAAAGACTCGCCGGAACGTGGAACCTGGCGACCCCGGCGCGATAGCCGGACCCCAGCCCTGCCCGCAGAACGGAAACCTTGATCAAAAAGCCGGACTGGTGATCAAGGGACCAACCCCGCCACCCCGTGAAAGATCCAGGCTGGGGCTCAGATGAGCCGCCTGGTCATTCTCGGCGGACCGGGGCAGGGCAAGACCACGCTGGCCCAGATGATATGCCAGACATACCGGGTAGCCCTGCTGGCGGAAGTCCCTGACCATCGCCTGACGCCCGGTGTTCGGTCCCTGCTTGATGAGTTCCGGGGATCACTGCTCGGCATCCTCGGCATCAGCCTGCCCGCGGCGCGGCGGTGGCCAGTTCACGTTCGCCTGGACCAGTACGCCGATGCGATTTCCCGCGATCCCGATCTCACGTTGCTGCGGTACATCGCGAACCGGGTAAGCATGCGTGCCGAGCGCACGGTGACTGCCGGACACCTCACCGACTGGCTGGAGCAATGGCCATGGCTGGTTGTACTCGACGGCCTCGACGAGGTAGCTGACCAGAAGACTCGCGATGAGCTTCTCCAGCACGTGACCGAATTCCAGGACACGGCGGCCGAGCACGACGCGGATCTCCTTCTGGTCGCGACCACTCGCCCGCAGGGGTACGCGGATGAGTTTGACCCGTCCTGCTTCGAGTACCTGACGCTGCGTTCGCTGAAGGAACCGGAGGCCCTTCAGTACGCCGAACGACTGGCGGCCGCCCGCCATGCCGATGATCTCGACAAGCAGGAGGAGGTCATTGAACGCGTTCACGGCGCAGTGCGCGAGGAACGGACGGCGCGGCTGATGCGTTCCCCGCTCCAGGTGACGATCATGTCGCTGCTCCTGGAACGCCGACGGGCCGCCCCCCAGCATCGGTACGAGCTGTTCAAGGGGTATTACGATGTCGTGCTCGCCAGGGAGCAGGCCAAGAAGACGGCCGATGCACAGCTGCTCGAACGGTACGCCGGGCATGTGGAAGCGCTGCAAGAGGCCGTCGGCCTGCTGTTGCAGAAGAGATCAGAGCGGCAGGGTGATGCCGAGGCATCCCTGCCGGAGAATGAGCTGCGCGCTCTCGCCGGGTCGCTGCTGAAGGCGGAGCAGTACGATCCCGATGCCGCCGATGACCTTGCGGGGAAGCTGGTGACCATGGCGCTGAACCGGCTGGTACTGCTGGTGCCGCTGCCCGGTGGAGGGATCGGGTTCGAAGTGCGCAGCCTGTGGGAGTTCATGGCGGCCCGGGCGCTCGTCTCCGGTCCCGATCTCCAGATCGTTGCGAACCTGCAAGTCGTTGTCCCGTCGGCGCACTGGCGCAACACATGGCTTCTCGCCGCGGGCCGGCTGTTCTCCGAACGGAGCCACCTGCGCGGCGAACTGCTTATCGCCATGCGCTCCTGCGACGCCGTTGACACGCTTAGCACGGCGGTCATCCCTGCCGCCCACCTGGCCGTTGACCTGCTGGAGGAAGGGATCGCCGAGACCTCGCCGGGGCACGAGACCGCGCTGGTCCAGCATGCGCTGGATCTGCTGAGGAAGCCGCCCGATCTCTATCTCGTACGCTTGGCCGAAGTGCTCGCGGGAGTCATGCGCCGGAACCCGCAGGCGACGACGACGGCCGAAATGGCGGTGGCCGAGGCCGCTGCCTCGGCGGGGCAGGCGGCGCTCAGCGCCGTCATGGTCAGTGCCGTATGGGCGAACGGCACAGGGGTGGCGGTCGGAAGGGCCCGCCGATGGCTCGCGGACGGCAAGGCAGGTTTCCCCGCAACGGATCCCAGGCGGCGGTCGGCCCTCGCAAGCTTGCAAGCCAGCTATCCACTGCCCCAGCTGCGAGACCCCCCAAGCCCGGGGACCGGAGCGTTCGAGCCTGTCGAGCTGGCCCCCATCCTCGAACCGTCGCTGACCGCTCAGAACCTGGCGCCCGCGACACAAGAACAGGCCGGTGAAGTAATCACGGTCATCGCGGAGACACGACTCATGCGAGACAAAACAGGAGATGTCCCGGTGGCGAAAGTAGATCGAGGGTACCTCCCGGACCTCTCACGACTAGACAGGCCGCTGGAGGACCCATGGGTGTCGAAGGCCATCGTCCGGACTGCCGAAAGCCTGGACCTAGCGGACTGGCCAGTGGCGAGTCTGCTGCGCAGGGTGATGGCATTGTGGCTGCAGCGCCAGCCCGTCGCCCGTCGGCTGCTGACGCCTAGCCTCAGCGATCTCGAATAGTGATGGCGATTCCCATGGATTTCGCAAGTTCAGCGATCTCCTGAGCCTGAGCGGACGGGAGCTGCACTTGCAGAGTCCCCTGGAGGTAGCTGATCAACCCGCGGTCCAGCAGATCGAACAGGCGGCGGAAGAGCTGCGCCAGGTTGTCGGTCGCGTTTGGGTCGCTGACCAGGTTTTTCATCACGCTGAAGGCAAATACCTGCTCGGCAGGCGAAGGCATGTCGTTGTCTCCGCCGGGCGGGTGCGGCTGCTTGCCTGCGGGTGGCCGTTGCCCATCCTCATGGCCATCGCTGCGCCCTTGGCCCTTACCCGGCGCGTCCGGTGACTTGGACTCCTTGTCCGGCTTGACCGGCTCCGGCTTGGCCAGGCGGTAGGTCGGAGCATTGAAGTTAATCCCGGTCAGGTCATTGACGACAACCGTTTCCCCTCCGGCGCGGACGATGCGCAGCTTGTCCTCACGAACAGCCTGGAAGATGGCTCGCCGCAGATCGGAGCCGTCAGCTGGCAGCAGGCTGAGCCGTGGAGTATTCCAGAAGGCGTCCCGGACCTCCCCCAGCGGCCGCAGGTAGTCGCTGTCGCGCAGGTTGTGCAGCAGCGCGGTGGCGTCGAATGTCCCCGGCCGGAAGGTTTTCTGGGCCTCCGCGAGTTCCTTCCAGATGACCGTGCCGTCTAGATCGTTAACCGGGAAATGTGCGCAGCTCATCAATGGTCGTAAGCGATCAAGAGAGCGCTTGACCGGTGCGCCGATCATCCAGTTGTGCCAGATGCAGGCGTTGAGGGCCAGCAGTCGCTGCACGATCCTGGCCCATAGGCCGGCGGGGACGCGGCCGCCGTGGCGTTCGAGGCCGAGCTGGTTCTTCAGGGTCCAGATGATCGCCTCCACCCGCTGCCGCAGCCAGTTCGGGAAGGACCAGGGGGCCTTCTCGTCTTTGCGGGCCGGGCGGATCAGGGTAAGGCCCAGGTCGTCGCTGGCGAAGAAGGCTTCGGTCTCCTGTCCGGACAGGCCCTTATCGGTGACGACGGCGGTGCCGGGCGCCGGGCGGCTGGCGGGCTGGTCCGTGAGCATCTGCCGGGCTTGCTCGCGTTCGCCGAAGAGCTTGGGATTGGCCAGGCCGAAGCCGGTGATGGTGCCGTCGCAGGTGCAGATGAGCAGCAGCTTGGCCCCCCAGTACCAGCGCGAGTGGCTGGGGCAGTACCCGTAGCCGGCCCACCCGTACAGGTCAGAGCGCTTCGCGGTGACCGCGGACTGCCCGCATGGGACGGGCGTGGCGTCATCAGCCGGAGCATCTCCGCGCTGCCCGGCGTGTGATCGGCCAGCCACCGCAGTGCCGCCTCCATCAGCGGCGCGAGTGCCTTGACCCGGTTGTTGTACTCGGACTGGCCCAGCAGCCGCGGGAACAGGTGCCCCACCTGCTTAGCCGCGGCGCGCAGCCAGTGCCGCTCATCGTCGTAGCGCAGCAGCACCTGCGCCACCGCCAGGCACACCAGCTCAGCGTCGGTCACCTCCGGCGGGCGGCCCGGGCCGGACCAAGCCAAAGCCGGAAGAAGGAATGATCCGGTCGGTCAGTTCCACGTAAAGTGCGGTCAGGAGAGTGTCCAGGTCGGCGATCACGGTGGGCTCCAGGGTCCGGACGTGTGTAGATCACGCCGATTCTGGACACTCTTCACTTAACAGTCACGGAAGCTCGCGGCGGTTGCTGCGTTCTTCACGGCTGAATTACGGTCAAGATCTAGGGTGCCGTGCTCAAGGGAGCGCTGGGTGACCGAGCGGTCGGCCATGGGATCGGGTTGCGTCAGGTACAGCACATGCTGGAACGCCCGCTGGATCGCGTCATCAAGGCGGCCCCGGGCTTGGTCGCGCTCGGCGGTGGCTCTCGCGGCCATGTCCTGATCCGTTTCGATCTCCGGTCCGGCCAGCACCTTCTGCCGGGCGGCGTAGTCGGTCGCCCTTCCGCGAGCGATCCCGGCGCCACGTGCGGAAGCGACCAGGAAGACCGCGGACGGCGCCCACCGCACCGCGACGGGATCCGGCCCCAGCCCCAGGACTGCGGTCACGGCGTCCAGCGTGGCCTGCTGAGTCCCGTTGCCCACCGTGAACATGGCAGGATCGAGGACGAACAAGCGCGCCACCCTGGGCTTATCCAGGTCGGCGGCGACAAGGACGCTGCGGCGGCTCTGCCCCGCGACAGCCGGCACGAGGCGTGCCTCGGCGAATGGCTCTGGCTTAAGGAGCGCCTGGATCCGTTCTACGATGGCCGCCTCACACTCCTCGTCGGTCACCGTGTTCCGCATGGCGCGGATCAGCATGGGCAGCCGCTGCTGAGTGGAGAGAAAATACCGTGGTGGCTGCCCGCCCCTGCCTTCGAAAATTTCCACGGTCGCGAGCCCGCGCGCCTCAGTATCGATGAGATCCCGCACTACGGAGTCGGCCTCGGCGTACTCGTATGCCGGGTCCGGAACTATCGTCGCGGCCTTGACCTCGGGGTCTGATGCGCCACGCCGCGAACCGCCCCGGGCACCGACAATGGAGGCGAGGTAGATCATGGTGGCGGCTCGTTCCGCAGCGCGCGGGTTGCTGTCCGCCCACGGGGCGCCTGTCCTGTCGAGGTCGAGGCGGCGCGCGGTGCCGTCGGTGTCCTCCAGATTCACGATGTCGCTCTGCGCGATGGAGCGGTAGTTGTTCTGCGTCATGAGGTCCTTGATCAGACCTGAGGTGATCACCGCATCACGGACCAGCTGGTCGGAGAGCGGCAGGTCGCCTGGGCCGATCAGCACCGGCACCCATTCGCCCCTTTTCGCGCGCTGGGCCAGGGCGTAAACGGTCGCGGCGAAGATCATGATCGTGGATCTGACCTGCTGGAATCCGGCCAGGTTCGCCCACTCGGTCTCGGCAAGATCCATAAGCTGCGGGTGGAACGGAAACGTGCGTCCCACCTCAGCCGCGAAACGCCTGGTCCAGTTGCCGTTCAGGGCACCGAAGACCCGCGACTTCCAGGCCCCCTGTTCCAGGACGGGCGATAGCGCCGCAATGGCCTCGGCCGTCGCCTTATCGGCATCTGCTTGCGAAACGGGAGCGGCGAACAGGCGGCGGCGCAGGATCGATGTGAAGTCGGCGTTCTCGTTGACGGAGGTGGCGACTACCCCTTGGCGCTGGAGATAGGACTCGAGGTCGGTGCGGCGCGCCTCTCCGCCGCCGCGTAGCGTGGTCGAGTCCCTCTCGGAACTGATCATGACGATGATCATGGAGACATGCGGTACGGAAGTGACCGTTTCGACAAGAGCGCGCAGGAAGGCCATGTCCTGGGCGGCGAGCGACTGATTCTCGCGCCCGTCCAGGCCGTCGCCGATGTAGTTGAGAATTTCATCGATAATTATCAACACGGGCCGGTCCAGCGATGCGATCGCTTCGCCGATCTTCGCCTTACTCGCGAAGTGCGATTTGAAGCTCTCGAACCTGTCTAGCTGGTCCGGGAGACCGGCGAAAAGCCGCCACAGGAACCGTTCGTACAGGTTATAGGCCCACTGGCCGTCCTGTTCCGGATCCGGGGCACCCGGCGTCATGTTGTCACATGACAGGACCACCACATGAGGACGGTTCAAGCCCTTGGGAAGCGCCTGCCCCAGCGCCATTTCAGCCTGCTCGAACACCTTGCGCCCGATGTCTTCCGCGGCCATGACCTGAGGATTAGTGGCGAGGTGCCACGCACCGATGCAGGCATGGGACTTGCCGCCGCCCATGCCCTGGTCGAGCCTGACCAGGGCACGCCCCTGGTCTTGCTTGACGCCCCCGCCCAGGCGGATGGCGATCCTCGCGAGCAGCTCAACGAGCTGGGTCGTGGGCTCGGTGATTTTCCCGTAATAGGCAGCGTCCGCGTACCTCGGCCGATTAGCGCCTTGCTCGTACGCTACACGGTACAGCGAGACCTGCACATCTCCAGGTCGGCCCGAAGAATCAAGAATCTCTTCCCGGAGCTCACGCGCCTGCCACCACGGAATCGAAACCGTTCCCTGCATGGCCATCCTTCTATATCGTTGTCGAGTCGCCCGCCATAACCGCTAACAACGATATTGTCGCGCTTTGCGCAGTCAGAACAGGGGTTCTTGCATTTCTCTCACCGCAATCGCGCGGGCCGTCCGGGTCCGGAGGTCGCTGGCCGAGTGCGTGGCCGATTCGATGCCCCGGCGGCTTCGGATCAGCGCCGTCCAGATCAGCGCGTCAGGGTCGGCTTCGGGTAGCCGTTCGATCAGATGGGTGATCGTGGCCCATAGCTGCTCATCGTCTCCTTCGCGGTCTGCGGCGACGAGCACTGCGGCAACATCCTCGGCACCGCCCTCCTTCCAGGCCCGCGCTATCGCCAGCACCACATCAATCACCGACGACTGAGGGCTGATCGCGGGGCGAACTTCGCTTGACAGGATGAGCCGGCACCCCTTACCGTCCTGCTTGATCAGCGTCTTGAGATCGGTCAACGGCAGGCCCGCGGTGAAGCTTTCCCAGCGCAGTTCCGATTTCGCGGCCGGATCGCGCCGGTGCTGCTCCACCCACCACAGCGCGAACTTCGTGCGCTCGTCGAAAACCTCCAGCGACAGGGTGTCGACCTTGCTGAGCAGGACCTCCTGAACCGTCCTGCGCGCGATCGCAAGGAGCTTCAGGAGGTCCACGGGTTGGCCGGTGTTGTCGTTGATGGCCTCGTACTGGCCCGCTACCTCCATCGCGGGTCCGAAGGACGCCATCACCATGTCGCTGCGGCCCAGGTCTGATCGCTCCCACAACCGCACCCGGTCGGCGATCTCCGCCCGGATCTGATTCTCTACCGACGCCAGGCTCCCCGGCTCGCGACCCGGGCGGGCGGGGCGGCAGCACATCGTCACCGTGGTGACGATGTTCAGCGCGCCGGCTCCGGCCCCGCCCGCCTCCGTTTTCGCGGGCCAGGATCCCGTCATGACGAGCCCGGCCCCATCGAGGGCGCGGAGCATCCGGTACCAAACCTCCATGTCGCCATGGCCGAAGACGATCGTGATCACGCCGTCCTCGGCGACGACCCGGCGCATCTCCTCGTAGGCGGCGGACATCAAGCCTTCGTAGTGCTCCGGAGTGCGATGGTCGCCGGCCTGCTTGCCGCCGCGCTTGACGATGATCTCCTGGTCCTTCTCCTGAACCCCGTCGGGATGCGCGGTCATGGCCAGGCTGACGTCGGCGGTGAACATGGCACGCTTGGCCCACACGTAGAACAAGTCGCTGGAGTCGCTGTAGTCGATCATGTCGTCGTATGGCGGGTCGGTGACGATGGCGCTCATCGACGAAGCCCCGTTCGGCAGCATGGTGGCGGTGCCGCGCTGGATAATGGAAGGACGGGCGGCCACGCGTGTCCTAATACCCCGGAGTGCCGTCACTGTTTGTTCCGCGAGAGAGGCCCATGATCCGGGTCCTTCAGACAACCCACTTTCGAACCAATCGTAAGAATGAGAAATGGTAGATTGGTTAACGAAGATGTCTCCGACACGTGTGCCACCGGTAATCTGCAAGCGTGCGGCACGAGACGAACGACGGATCTTCCTCATCATCACGGCGGTCGCGTAACCGCCCAGCGCACGCACGTACTCCAGCGATATCCCGGCCCTCAGGCATTCTTGGGAGAGGTCATTGATGGTCTTAGCCAGGCGGATAAGGCCGAGCGTCTGCCGCGCGGGATCAGGTCACCGTAGGTCTTGTCGCCATAGTTGACCGACTGGATCGTCCAGGTGTTACCCGGCGGAATGCGCTCATCGGGTCGGGCGGGCAGTGGGCCAAAGGGGCGCTCTGTATCGAGCGCGCGTTCGGCGCGATCGGCGGCAGCGTACTCATCCTTGGTCGGTTCGCGGAACACTTTGGTGCCGTCTTCGGCCAGGTCGGCGGCGACCAGCAGCGCGTCGTGGCGGAGTCCTTCCGCGCTGAGCCGGGTATGTACTGCCTTCGGATGCACGTGACCGCAGAACGGGCATACGGCGACCCGCCCGTCAGATGAGTACTTGCTCTTCCCGGCGAAGACACGGGTTGGCGTCCCAGCGGGCTCGCCTGAGTGGACGATAACACGGAATTCGCCGGTATGGCGGTCGGCGTCGATGTCAAAGCTCTGCCCTGGGTCGTACTCACGCCTTCGAGTGGCCGCGCGTGGATACCGGAGCCACAGTTCGCCCACGAGCGCGAATCGGTTTCCGCATTCTTCGCACGGCAACGTTGATGCCCACAAATAGCCCCAGGGATAGGCGTCATTATGCAACGGGTAAAACTCGGCCATGCTAGCGATGTAGCGACGGCCCACCTCGGAGAGGAAGGCTTCCACGTCCGGGCCTAGCTTGTCGTCTGTGATCGTGTTGCTGCCGTCGCCCTCGAATGGAAGCGGCGGTTCGGCGCTCCAGTCCTGGAATGGGATCGCCGCCAGCAAGGAACCGCCGAGGGCTGCGAATGGAGAGTAGTCGATGCCGTCGGCGTGCACCCCGAGGCGACCGGCCTCCAACGGGATCATGGCTCGCCCCGAGAATGGGTCGAGCACCTGGGCGCCGCCAGGATAAGCGGCATGCAACGCGGCTCTGATCGTGTCGAAGGCGTCGCGGACGTTCGGGGCGTGCACCGTCGCGGGTGTGCCAGCGCTGACAACCGCCCGCACCGCTTTCTGGAGGTCTTGCTGGTCCCGTTCGTCTTCCGGCCACGGCAGCAGGCTCGTCAGCACGGCCGCCTTCGCCTGGGCTGTCGGCCGCTTGGCGAACCACACCCACAGGCTGGCCTCGGTGTTCCCGCTGCCCCACCCGGACATCGATGCGTCGCTCACCTCGGTGCACGGGAACCAGCGTTCGATCATGCGGGTCACGGGGCCTCCTGGCCGGGGATTGGTTCGGCCGCGTCGGCCTTGACGGCCAACAGGTCGGAGCATGGCAGATGGGCAACCGCTTCACCCTGGGCAATCCCCGGGAAGACGTCAAGCGGACTCGGGAAGATGCCGAACAGCGAACCATTCCCGTCCTGGCAGGACTCGACAACGTACAGAACGTAGTCGCCGCGATGCTGCGCCGCCATCAGCAGCTCATCCCCGCGCAGGCGGATACCCGACAGCTGGGTGCTGGATTCCTCGTCCACGGCACGCCAGATGCCCTTGGCCGTCGCAAGCTGCTGCTGCTGTCCCCGTATCGCCCGCAGGTCGAAGCCGCGACCCTCGGCCCGCTTGTCTTCCACCGTCCACCCATCGTCTTCGAGCAGGCGCCGGACATGATCGACGGAGATCGCGTCGGCCTGCCGACGGAGCAGTGAATTGAGGTCCGGACCCGGAACAACCTGGAGCCGGGCAACGAGCCGTGGTTCCTCAGCCTCGACCTTGCAGAGTTCCTCAAGCTGCGCGAGCCGCCGTTCAGCGGATGCCGCGAGCTGGTCCCGAATGGTGATCCTCTCGCCGCGATCAGCAATGTCGAGCGTGAGGTCGACCGGAAGGTTGGTGAGATCACGCTTGGCAGCCGCGATCCATGCCTGGCGAGACCTGATCCGCGCGTCCGCTGCCCGTGCCAGCACCCGTCGCGCCTCGCTGGCCGCAAGCTCGGAGGCCAGCGACGACGGGTCGGCCTTCCGTTCGGATGGAACGAGGTTGGCCAGGCATTCCCAGCGCACTTGCCTAGTTTCGCCGACAGGATCGACTCTGATCAGCGCCGACCATGGAGTACGGGACCGGCTCGCGGGAGACGAGAACGCTGAGGTGAATCCGAGCAGCTCGTACGGCGAGCCGGCCAGCGGGTCCTCGACGGTCGAGCCTCGGAATATGTCAGCGCTGAGGGCCTGTCCAGCCGTCGCAACCAGATCAGCGAATGCCTGCGACCCCGGCCCCAGCGGGATCGCACGGGCAACGCTGTCACGGAGCGCGGCGCCGGTGGTTGCGATCATGGCCTCGTTCCCGCCGCCCAGCGTCTGTGGCAGCGGCGTGGCGGAATCCAGGAGCAGCACGCCTTCGCCGGCTGCGGTGGGCCGGGCGCGGAGTATCCCCGAGGCGGAAAGCCGCCGCAGGTAAGCCTCTACCACGGCGGGGTTCAGCCGTTCCAGGGATTCCTGGTGCAGCATGGCCAGCCCGGCCGCTGCGTCGATTCCCGAAGCTAGCTCAGCCTCCTGGCTGCGTGCAGCCTCCGCCTTGCCCTTCAGGCTGGCGGCCGAGACCCGCTGGACCGCTGCCAGCACTTCGGCCTTCTTCGGCTCGTCATCTCCGAACAGGGCCTGCAGCCATTCCTCATAAGGCACCTCGGCCAGTTCCGCGACCATGGACAGGCTGTCGAACATCTGCCCGCCAAGCTCATTCGCGGCGGTGACGAAATTCTCCAGGAGGGTCAGCAGCGTGTCGCCCTCTCGCGTGTCGGTGGCGACCATGTTGTAGAGCTGCACGTCGCGGGTCTGGCCCACGCGGTGGATCCGGCCCATCCGCTGCTCCAGCCGCACCAGGGACCAGGGGATGTCGAAATTGACGAGGACATGCGCCACCTGCAGGTCGATGCCCTCGTTTCCCGCATCGGTGGATACGATCACCTGGAAGTCGCCGGCCATGAAGGCGGCACGGATCTCGTCCCGCTCGGCGTGAGCTTGTCTTCCGCTGTAGGTTCGTGCCTGATAGCCGTCGGCGGTAAGGCGATCGGCAATCCATCCAGCGGAATCCGCGTACTCGGTGAAGATGACCGCCTGCTGCCTGTCGCCGGGGGTGATCCCGTTTGCGGCCAGGCACTGGTCGATCAGCACCCGCCATTTCGACGGCATGTAGTGAGGGTCGGCGAGAACCTTCTCGATATAGGCCAGAAGACCGCCGACCGTACCCCTTTCCAGCCGCGGTGACTGAGAGTCGGCGTGGACGACACGGGCTTCATCCTGCACGGCCTCGTCTTCGTTCTCGGGGTCCACCTCGGCTGCCGCCTCCTCGGGGGACCTGGCGGACATGGAGGCCAGCCTCCGCCGCAGCGTCTCGGCCAGGGCATGCAGGCTGGACGCAGCCCGCTTCCCGTACACCATGCGAGCCAGCGGGCGAGCCGGCGGGGCGAAGAACCGGTCGACCAGGCCGAGAGCCTGCTCGTAGATGTCAAGCTCAACCGCGTTCAGGGGAACTCGGTGGTTGGCCGCATGCCGGCGCTTGAACAGCTTGGTGACACCGTCGTAATCGACCAGGTCCTCTTTCATCCTGCGCAGGAAGTGGATACCACCCGGCCGCAGGCCTGTCAGCGATTGCCTGGGGTCACCGCCAGGATCCGGGTAAACCTCCGGGTCAACGAGATGGAGCAGGTGTCTGAACAGCCATTCCGAGCCACGGTGCGGAGTAGCGGTCATGAGCAGCACACGCGGGCTCCCGCCGGCCAGCAGCCGCCCCACCCGGTGGTAAGACTGCGCCGTGGGGGTCAGGCGATGAGCCTCATCAACGATAACGAGATCCCAGCCCGCCCGATCCGGGCGGATCGCCTCCTGCACCGCCGCGTTTACTGCGGCGAGTTCCAAGGACACGATCCATAGGTCATGATCGAGCGACAGGGCGCGCTCCCGGACGGTACCTGCGGTGACACGCCGCAGGCCGCCGCCGAAGAAGCGATCAAAGTCAGCCTGCCATTTGGACACCAGGCCAGCAGGAACGACGGCCAGGACGCGCTTGATCAGGCCCAGCCGCCGCATCTCGCGTACGTACAGCCCGGCCATCACGGTCTTGCCCGTTCCGGGCTCGTCCGCGAGCAGGAACCGCAGCCAGGGCTGCGGCAGCATCGCCCCGTACACCGCGCTGACCTGATGGGCGTACGGGCGCAGCGATGATGCCGACAAGGCGCTGACCGAGGTGTCCGTAGTGGCGGCAGCCATCCAGCATGTCCACATCCCGGCGAGCGCCGCGGCCGACGAGCCGCCTCCATCCGCAGTCAGCACGTCGACTCTGGCGGCATCCTCAGCAGAGACGATCACCTTGCTGAAGGAGCCGTCCGCGTCTCGCGCAACATAGAGGATCCAGTCACCCGAGGGGCCAGGCCGGGCGAAGTCAATGGTTACCCACGCGTCCGAGCCGTGCGGTAGCCGAACACGCTGTCCCGGCTCGAACTGCTCTGCCACGCGTGCTCCCTGCCGCCTCCAAGCAACCTAGATCACTCAGCCTAGATGTTCACGCCTCGCCGGCACTTGGCAGTTCTGCCGATTTTGCAGAATTGGCGTCAGCCGCGCAACTGTCTCGCTCTAGAGAATACGGGCGACCACCGGATCACTGGCCGCCTGGACGGCGAACACCAGCGGGAGCAGGTTCCGCACGAACCGGTATTCCGTGGGTGACAACCGGATCGACATCATCCTCGACAGCGGCGGGAAGAACTTCTTATGGTGGGCGACTAAGAACGAGTGGCTCCTGCTGCTGGACGTTGCGGCCTGGAATTGGAGGCCCTATGCGGCTGGTTCACCCGCGAGCCTTTCACCGGTGAAAGCCGAGAGCGAGAGTATGTGTTCATCGCTTGCCGACCGGTCACCGACGATACGCGCTGACACCGACTACGCCACGAGACCGTACCAAGGTCTCAGCGTGCCGTACAGACCCCGATCGCCTGCTGTTCGCTGAAGGACCCGACACGAAGCGCGTCGATAACGGCGGAACTGCGCGCGGTTATCCACACAGCGCGACGCGACGTTGGCCGCCTGGTAGCCTCACTTACGGGTCCAAATTATGGCAGCCGACCCGAATATTTCAGCCTGTCGCATAAACTGCGTGCCTCCATGGGGGCGGCCCCGGTGCTGAGGCTGGGGAGTTAACGGCTCTGTCTCATTAACTTGATAGTCCCCGCATTCCCGGCAGGGCGCTTCTGCCTCTCGGGAGCGGTCACCGGCTGACGTCTGCGTATCACTACTCACTGCTGCCTGCATCTAAAAGGCGCCGCGAACCGCAGATGCCGTGGTGTCAGAGGACTGCCTGCGAGCCGTCGCTGGGTGGTCTGGCTCTGACCAGATGGGCGAGCATGCCAAGGTCCGTGTTCGAGCCGTGCAGCCCGGCACTGCGAAGTGAGCGGCGTGATACTCGCTGGCCGGACGCGATAACCCTGGCCGCGGCGGCATAGGCGTCCGAGGGCCGCGCCCGGGCCGGTGGTCGCGCGCTGAGTGCGTATACGGGGTGCCGCGAGGGCTCCCCTGTAGCACCGGCACCGTCGTGATACTGAACCAGGGCCGCGTTTGGGCCGAAGGCGGGCCATGCCGGGGCTATGTGCGTACCTGGGCCACGCTGGTCTTGTCCCGGCCGGTCCCATTGGCGTTGTCCGGTCAGTTTCTGATCGCCGGTCTGCAGGGCCGCGGACTGAGCCGGTGCGCCGGCGGGTGAAGCGTCGCTGCGCAGCAGGTGGGCCAGCGCGGACCCCAGGCCGAGGACCAAGACCGGCAGGCAGGACACCGCGGTCGTGACCTCCCACGGCGCCCGGGTCACCCCTGCCTGGGCGAGCAGGTGGTAGGCCACCTGGCCCGCCATGCCCAGGATCAGGGCGGCGATGGCGGACCAGCGGGCGAACCGCCGGGTCCGGTCGCTCACGATGGGATTGCTGGTCAGCCACACGCGCAGCGCGAACGCAGCGTATGTCTCCACCCCGATCGGCAGCGTGACGGCTGTGTCCACGTGCAGCGAGGCCCAGATCCCAGGCAGCGGGCGGATCTCACCGAACCCGGTCATCTGCCCGATCCCCACCCAGCCGGACCACACGGCCACTGCGGCCGGCGCGGCCAGGACCAGCAAGGGCCACACCGGGATGGGCCCGCGGTGCCGGGGGACCCCATCGGACTGGCCCGCGCCCGGGCCCGGAACTGGTCCGCCCCGGTCCCCGGTCCGGTCCGCGGTTGGCCCGGCCCCATCAGGACCCTTTACTGGGCGCCCGGTGTCCGGGTTGTCGCCGTCTGGGTTGCGGCTGGGCTGCACTGGGCCAGGATCGGTGGTAGCGGCGGGTGAGGTGGTGCCGGCCATGTCTGCTCCCTCCGTCCGGGCTGCTCAGTACAGGTCGCCGCGGCGGCGTTTGGCCTGGACGGCTCGCTGGACCTGCATGTCCTTGGCGTACAGGTCGAGCATGGCGCGGTCTTCCCAGCCCATCAGCCGCATCAGGTCGCCTTCGGTGCCGCCGCCTTCGAGCCAGTCGTTGGCGAAGGTGTGCCGGAACTTGTGCGGGCTGACGTCCGGGTCGTAGCCGGCCTGCCCGGCCCGGCGGATGAGCATCCGGTACAGCCCGGACCCGCCGAGCGCCCCGCGGTTGCGGGTGCCCAGCCACAGCGCTGGCGAGGCGGCCAGCCGGTGCCCGCGCCGTACCCGCAGGTAAGCCACGATCGCCCGGGCCGTGGCCGGCGCCAGCGCCACGAGTCGGCCCTCGGTAGAGGCGCGGGCGCCTTTCAGCGGCACCACCCGCACGAACGGCTGCGCGATGACGTCGACGGGCAGGTCGTTCATCTGGACCTGGGTCAGCTCGGTCCGCCGCACGCCCTCGGTGAGCATGCGGATGATCGCGTGGTCGCGGGCGTCCTCGAAACCGCGGGCCCGCCCGTTCCCGGTCACCTCGAGCAGGTCGGTGATGAAGCCCCCGGCCAGCGTCGACGGCCGGTTCCTGGCCGGGCTGTACCGCTGCAGATCATCGGTGTAGGGGTGGGGGTGATCATGGTCACGTTCCAGCCAGGTGAACAGGTGCCGCAGGTTCCGCTGCTTGGTGTTGGTGCCGCCCTGGCCGTGCGCGGCGTGGTAAGCGGCGAAGAACCGGTTCAGCGCCCGTGTGTCGCACCCGGTGAAGTCCGCCTCGATCCCCTCGGCGCTCATCCAGGCGTCCAGCGCGATCGCCGCATCGGCGTAGGCGGAGATGGTGTCGGGCTGGAACGGCCGCCCGTTCCGGTTCGTCCTGGTCCCGAGCCAGTCGCGGAACTCGCTGACCATCAGCCGCCGCAGCTGCGCCGCCGTCAGCTCCCGCGGCCGCTCCATTTCGGGCTGCGCCGCCCCTGCGACCGGGCCCGGTTCCTCATCGAAGCGGAACGGCGGCAGCTCGCTGACGACCCGCAGCGGGCTCTTCCGCCCCGCCCCGCGCGCGCCCGCCCGGCCCCCGGAAGGACCCTGTGAACGTCCCCGTGATGTGGTGGCTGCTGGCATGCCTGCGCTCCTCCGTCCGGGGAGCTACGCACACTTTGAGGCCGCCAGGCTATGTGCGTAGCACCGGGATGCTTGACCACAGCACCTGGCCCGGACGGGGCCGTGAGGAGGTTTCCGCAGGTCAGCGCC
>CAWIHX010000003.1:0-414200 GCA_963836035.1 uncultured Solirubrobacteraceae bacterium
AACGTGGGTGACATGAGCACGACCGCGGAGACTCGACCGGCCCGAGAAGTCCTCCACGCAAGCGTCCCGCCCGACCTTGGCGCCGCGATACGCGAAGCCGCAGAGCTCGAAGATGCGAGCGTCTCATGGTGGCTCAAGACCGCAAGCCGTGAACGTCTCGAAAGGCTGACGCCCGAGTCTGAGCGACCCGAGCGATGACGACGCTCTGCCGCCGCGAACCGATGCGCCGCCGGCCGGACCTACTCCTCCAGCCCCACGGCTTTGAGGGCCGCGTCCCGATCGAGAAACGACCGTGCACGCCAAACCTCTCCGCCCCGAAAGTCGAGAACCACGCCGATCGGGGCATCGACGGACGCACCGCTGCCTCGTCCGCGCCCTTCGATCCGCCCGAGCCAGACCACGCTCTCGGCAAGATCGCGAGTTTCCTCACCGTCCAGTCGGACCTCCTCCCAGGTCGCGTGAAGCGCGTCGAAGTAGCGTCCGACGCCCTCGCGTCCAGTGTGATGGCGGCTGCAACGAATAGGCCGCCGGGGAACGCAGCACTTGCTCTGGCTCAGGTGATATGCGTCAAGCGTCGTCCGAGAGCAGCAGCAGCGTCTCAAGCTGGTCCACATCGACCACCACGCCGCAGTGTGGGCAACGCCGACGCTCGATGCTCACCGTCTCCCATTGCTCCGGACGTGAGCGTTCGCGGCAGGCGGGGCAGTTGAACGCGAGCGGCATACAGCGAGGCTAGAGCGCCTCGATCGTGATGCGCTCGGCGCCACGGCCGGGGCCGACCTTCGCGCTCTCGATCACCAGGCGGATCGCTTCGCGCTGCTCAGCGTGGGTGAGCTTGTCCCAATCCTCCGCGCCGTGATGCAAGAGCGCCACGTTGCCGACCGGGAGCTGCGCGAGCCGATCCTGAGCGGCGTCCACGGCTGCGGCGAGCTCGGCGAGCTTGTCCCGTGTCGCTTGCAAATCCTCGAGCCCGTCGAACGCGGAGATAGCTGCATCGCGGGCCACTTCGGCGCTCCCTAGATCCTTTTCGATCTCGCGTCGTTGGGCGTGGCCGTCAGCGCGACCCTCAATGTCTGCGATCGCGCTCCGAACCTGCTCGACCACGAACGTCTCCGCCTTCTCGGCGCTGATCGTGACCCGCCGCTTGCAGTCGCCGTTGGGCGGGCAGCGGTAGACGGGATATTTGCCGTAGCGGGGGGAGTCGGCGCTACCGACGACCATCCGGGCGCCACAGCTCGCGCAGCGTAGGACTCCGAGTCGCGCTAGTAGCCGCTCGCTCTTGGCGTGCCTACCGCGGGGAATCTTGATCCGCTGGACTCGGCGCCACGTCTCCCGGTCAACGATCGGCTCATGGGCGGTCGGGTTGACCAGCTCGCCAAAGCGGATCTCTCCGAGCATCACGGGGGAGGCGAGCAGCTTCCCGACTCCGTGATGAGAGCGCGTGATGCCGTGCTCGGCCAGGAAGTCCCGGACGGTCTGGATCGACGCGCCACCGGCCCGCATTCGGAACGCCTCGGCGACGATCGGCGCCTCGGCCGCGTGAGGCTCTAGCGTGCCGTCAGCGCGGCGCCTGTAGCCCGCGGGAACCTTCGGATAGGGCAAGACTCCACGGGCGACCGCGCGTGCCTGAGCGGCGGCGGTGCGCTCCCCGGCTGCGCGCCGGTAGTACTCGGCCACCATCCCGTGCATCGTCCCGGAGAGCCATTGACTCGCGGTGCCTTCCGTGACCTGTCCGACATCGACGGCGAGGACTTGACCGCCGGCGCGCTCGACGCGCTGGACTAGCTCGGCTTGGACTTTCAGGCTGCGGATGAGCCGGTCGAAGTAGGCGGCAACGATCACGTCTGCCTCTCCCGCCTCTACGGCTTCGATCGCTTCACGAAGCCCGGTCCGGGACTCAAGCGCGGTCCCGCCCGACACGTCGAGCTCATCAACCACGCGCAGTAGCCGCAGGGAGTCCCGCTCGCAGGCTGTCTCGATGCGCTCGCGCTGCTGCTCGGGGCTGGCGAAGCTCTCGCCGTCCCGGCCTTTGACCTGCGACACGCGAATGATCCCGATGGCCCTGCGCTGCTTGCTCACGATGCCTCCCCGGTTGCCTTTAGGGCATTGTAGAGCATCGCCAACACGATGGTCTGCACCAAACAGTTCTGCTCGTATCGCGACCGCCCGGACGACTTCGCCGCGCTCGGCGCGACGGTCGTGGGCATCTCCTCCCAGGACGTCGACTCGCACGAGGCCTTCACCGCCAAGCACTCGCTGAACGTGCCGCTGCTCGCGGACAGGGGGGGCGAGGTCGCCAAGCTGTACAGCGCCTGGGGCGGCCCGCTCGGCACCAAGCGGGCGGTGATCGTGATCGACGAGCAGGGGGTCGTGCGCCACCGCCACGACCATCGCCTCGGGCTCGACTACCAGTCGGTCGACGAGCTGAAGGCCGTGCTCGACGAGCTGCCTGCCGCCGCCTGAGGCGCGGCTACCAGTCTTCGGCGGCGCCCGCCGTCGTGGGCGGGAAGAACCTGCTGACGGGTTCGAACTCACCCTCGGTCCGCTCGTGCGCCGCCCGCGCGGCGTGCAGTTCGGCGAGCTCGAGCTGCATGTTGCGGGGCCGTTCCCCCGGCAGCGCCGAGCGCCTTGCCCAATGGCCGTCCCCGTTCAGCTCCCAGGAGCTCTGGTTGTCTGCGAACGCCCGCTCGAGCGTGTCGAGCAGCTCGTCCTGGAGCTCCGGCATCGTGACCGGCGCCGCGAGCTCGACGCGATGGTCGAGGTTGCGCGGCATCAGGTCGGCCGAGGCGATGTAGATCGTGTGCTCGCCGCCGCGTTCGAAGGTGTAGATGCGGGAGTGCTCGAGCAGGCGCCCGACGACCGAGACGACCTGGATGTTCTCCGAGATCCCGGGCAGGCCCGGCCGCAGGCAGCAGATCCCGCGGACGTTGAGCTCGACGGGCACTCCGGCCTGCGAGGCGGCGTACAGCGCGCGGATGCAGCGGCCGTCGACGAGCGCGTTCATCTTCATCGCGATGCGCGCCTCCCTGCCTTCGCGGTGCGCTTCGACCGTGCGCTCGATCTCGGCGATGATCCCGTCGCGGAGCATGTTCGGCGCGGTCAGCACGCGGCGGTAGTGCAGGGGGCGCCCGTAGCCGGTCAGGTAGTTGAACATGTCGGCGACGTCGGCGCCGATCTGCTCGTCGACCGTGAACAGCCCGAAGTCCGTGTAGAGGCGCGCGGTCGCGGAGTGGTAGTTGCCGGTGCCGATGTGCACGTAGTTGCGCACGCCGTCGCCCTCGCGGCGGACGACGAGCACACACTTGGCGTGGGTCTTCATCGCCGGCTGCCCGTAGACGACGTGAACGCCCGCCTCCTCCAGCGCCTTCGCCCAGTGGATGTTCATGCGCTCGTCGAAGCGGGCCTGGAGCTCGACCAGGGCGACCGCCTGCTTGCCGCGTTCGGTCGCTTCGATCAGCGCCGGCACGAGCGGCGAGTCGTCGCTGGTGCGGTACACGGTCTGCTTGATCGCGAGCACGTTGGGGTCGGCCACCGCCTGCTCCACGAAGCGCTCCACCGAGGTCGCGAAGGAGTCGTAGGGGTGGTGGACCAGCACGTCGCCTTCGCGCATCGCGCCGAGCACGTCGGGGCGCTCGCCCTCGTGCCGCGCGAGGCGCGGGTGCGTGACGACGGGCAGCGGCTCCTCGCGCAGCTCGGTGTGGCCGGGGAGCTTCACGATCTCCCACAGCGCACCCATGTCGAGCAGACCGTCGACCGGGAACACCTCCTCGTCCTCGACGCCGAGCAGCGCGATCAGGGAGGTCCTCAGCTGCTCGGAGATGGAGGCCCCGACCTCAACCCGGACGATCTCGCCGAAACGCCGGCGGCGCAGCTCGTCCTCGACCGCCTGGAGCAGGTCGGCGGCGTCGTCGGAGACCTCGAGGTCCGCGTCGCGCGTGACCCGGAACACGTCGCAGTCGGCGATCTCCATGCCGGGGAAGAGCGCGTCGAGGTGGTTGGCGATCACGTCCTCGAGCGGCACGAGCAACGGCGCCGAGCCGGCGCCGGTGAGCGTGACGAAGCGCGGCAGGATCTCCGTCGGCACCTTCACGCGCGCGAACACGGTCTGGTCGGTGACCGGGTCGCGCACGAGCACGGCGAGGCTCAGGGACAGGTTGGAGATGTAGGGGAAGGGCCTGCCCGGGGCGACCGCCAGCGGCGTCAGCGCCGGGAAGATCACCTTCTGGAAGTGGCGGGCCAGCGCGGCGCGGCGCTCTTCGTCGAGATCGCCGACGCCCACGATCTCGATGTCGTGGTCGGCGAGCTGCGGCCGCAGCTGCCGTTCGAAGCAGTCGGTCAGCCGCGTGCCCTGCGCGAGCGCCTTCTCGCGGATCAGCGCGAGCGTCTCGCTCGGCGTGCGACCGTCCGGGCCCGGCATCTGCACCCCGGCGTCGATCTGGTCGCGCAGGCCGGCGACGCGGACCATGTAGAACTCGTCCAGGTTGGTGGTGTAGATCGCGCAGAACTTGACGCGCTCGAGCAGCGGCACGTCGTCGTCCTCGGCGAGCTGCAGCACGCGGTCGTTGAAGTCGAGCCAGGAGAGCTCCCGGTTGATGTAGAGGGAGGGATCCTCCAGGCCGTCGACCCGCGTCGCGGGCGCGGCCGGCGCGGCGGGCGCCTCGGCGCCGCTCAGCTGGTAGTCGATAGCGCCGTCCATACCACTCCCACGCTACACCACGGTAGGCTGAGCGTCACAAGCATGGCACGTCAGCTCTGGCTACTTCGACACGCAGAGGCTGAGCCGCACGGAAGCCGGGAGGACTCGGCCCGCCGCCTGACCGAGCGGGGCGAGCAGCAGGCGCGCGCGGCCGGTGTCGCACTGGCGCGCATGGAGGCCCGCTTCGACGCGATCCTCTACAGCCCGAAGGTGCGCGCGGCGCAGACCGCCGAGCTGGCCGCCGAGGCGTGGGAGGATGAGGATCGCGAGCACATGGCCGTCCACGAGCCGCTGGCGGGCGGCTTCGAAGTCGGTCAGGCGATCGATGCGCTGGCCGGGACCGGAGCGGACGGAAGGGTGCTGCTGGTCGGCCACGAGCCCGACCTCTCGCACGTGGCCGCGTCGCTCACCGGCGCGCGGCTGGACCTCAAGAAGGGGGGGCTGGCGGTGCTGCGCCTAGACGGTGCGGGCGCCGAGCTCGCCGTCCTGATGCGGCCCCGCGACCTTGCTCTGATCGCCGGCGTCCCAGTCGGCCGGCACTGAGGAGGGCACGTCGCTCGGGTCGACGACCTCGAGCGATTCCGCCGCGAAGCGATAGCCGATCCCAAAGTGGGTGTGGATGTAGCGCCAGCTCGGCGAGGCCTTCTCCAGCTTCTGGCGGAGCTTGCGCACGAAGACGTCCACCGAGCGGTCGCCGCGGACCATCGTGTAGCCCCACAGGCGCGAGTAGATCTCCTCGCGCTCGAGCACGCGCCCCTCGGCTGCGGCCAGCAGCTCGATCAGCTCGAACTCGCGGCGCGTCAGGTCGATGCTCCGATCGCCCACGAAGGCCTGGAAGCGGTCGGAGCGGATCTCGACTTCGCCGGCCGTGACGGGGGCGGCCTCGGCGCGGCTGCTGCTGCGGCGGCGGCGGCGCACCACGCTCTGGACGCGCGCGATCACCTCCTCCGGGTGGCAGGGCTTGGTGATCCAGTCGTCGGCGCCGAGCCGCAGCCCGCGAACTCGCTGGGCGACCGTGGAGGGGCCCGTGCAGACGACGATGCCCAGCTCGGGCAGCGCCTCGCAGACGCGCTCGAGCCAGGTCCAAGCCTGGGGTCCGAGCACCGCGAGATCGACGACGAGCGCGCTCAGGCGCATCGAGACGATCGCCTCGGCGGGCACGGGGCTGGCCAGCACGCGGTGCTCCCAGCCGAGGCGGTCGAGCCGCTTGCTCAGGACCTGGATGAAGCCGCTGTCGCGGTCGAGCACCGCGATGCGCAGCGAGCCGGACGGCGAGGCGGCCTCGGTGGCCGGCGTCGGGGCGGTTGGGCGGGACTCCGTCGTCCCGGCGCGAACGCTCTCCGTCATCGGGCGTGAGTCTAGGCGATGAAGCACGCCCCGGGGAGGACTGGGAGCACAGATAACACGATCTTCACAGGTGTCGGCGCTACTGGGTCGCGGGGCGCGAGCTGTCGGAGAACTCGCGGAACAGCCCGGTGACGACGAAGGCGACCTGCTCGCCGATGTCGACGGCGTTGTCGCCGATGCGCTCGATCGCGCGCGCCACGAGCGTCATGTGCATCGCCCACTCGCGGCGGTCGGGGTCGTCACCGATTTCGATCGCCGCGCGGAAGATCTCGCGGTTCAGGCGGTTGATTTCGCGGTCCTGGCGCACGAGGTCCTCGGCCAGCGCAACGTCGCGGGCGGCGAACGCGGCCTTGCTCTGCACCACCTCCGAGCGCGCGAAGGCGCCCATCTTGAGGATCGCGTCGAGCACGTCGTTGTCCACCGGCGCGTCGTAGCCCGACAGGGGGATCAGCTTGGCGATGTTCACGCACTGGTCGCCCATGCGCTCGATGTGCTTGATCATGTGCAGCAGGGCGGCCACGAGGCGCAGATCGCCTGCGACGGGAGCCTGGAGGGCCAGCAGGGAGAGGATCCCCTGGTGGACCTCGAGATAGCGGCCGTCGACGCGGTCGTCGTCGGCGATCACCATCTGTGCCAGCTCGATGTCCCGGTGCTGCAGCGCCTCCAGCACGCGGTCGAGCTGCTCGACGATCAGGTCGAGCCCGCCGAGCGCGTGCGTCTCGAGCTGCTGCAGCTGCTCCTGGAAGTGCGCCCGGCCGGCCCCGGGGCCCTCGTCGGCGACGGCGCCGACGGCGCCCTCAGCACGGGTCGGGTCGGGCAGACCCCCTGGGTCAGCCGAACTTGCCGGTGACATATTCCTCGGTGCGAGGGTCGTTCGGGTTGGTGAAGATCTCCCGGGTCGGGCCGATCTCGACGAGCTCGCCCGCGAGCATGAAGGCGGTCCGGTCAGCCACGCGCGCGGCCTGCTGCATGTTGTGGGTGACGATCACGATCGTCACCCGCGTCTTGAGCTCCTCGATCAGCTCCTCGATCTTCAACGTGGCGATCGGGTCGAGCGCGGAGCAGGGCTCGTCCATCAGCAGCACCTCGGGTTCGACCGCGAGCGAGCGGGCGATGCACAGGCGCTGCTGCTGGCCGCCGGAGAGCCCGGCGCCGGGCTCGGAGAGGCGGTCGGAGACCTCCTCCCACAGCCCCGCGCCGCGGAGCGCCCGCTCGACCTGCTCGTTCAGTTCGCCTCGGCGGGCGGTCAGGCGCAGCCCGGAGGCAACGTTGTCGAAGATCGACATCGTGGGGAAGGGGTTGGGTTTCTGGAAGACCATCCCGATCGCGCGGCGCACCGCCACCACATCGACCCCAGGGCCGTAGACGTCGACGTCGTCGAGCAGCACCCGCCCCTCGGCGTGGGCGCCGGGGACCTCCTCGTGCATCCGGTTGATGCATCGGACCATCGTGGACTTGCCGCAGCCGGAGGGGCCGATGATCGCCGTGACCTCGTTGGAGCGAAACGCGAGGTCGATCCCCTTGACCTGCTCCGTCGCGCCGTAGAAGGCTCGCAGCCCGTCGAGCTCGACGCAGACCGACCTCTTGGTCGGGGCGGCTGTCTCGCGCTCGCGCGCCTGCGGGGCCACGATCGGCGGCCGCGCGCCGTCGCCGCGCCCGTGCTGGACGGCGGCGCCCTCGTCGCGCGCGGGGGCTGTCTCCGGAGTGCTCTCGGGATCGATGTCGGTCATCTGCTCGTCGGGCCTTGTCGAGCTCATGCTAGGCGGCTCCTTCGCGAGACTAGTCGAGCGATCAGGTTGAGCAGCAGGATCAGCAGCACGAGTGTGAGCGCCGCCCCCCAAGCCCGTTCGACCACACGCGGGGTCGGCGAGGTCACGTCGGTGTAGATCTGGACCGGCAGCGAGTTCATGAACGAGCCGAGGTTGGTCGTGGTTTCGTGCGTGTAGGCGGCCGTGAACAGCAGCGGCGCGGTCTCGCCTGCCGCGCGGGCCACCGCGAGCAGGACCCCGGTGACCATTCCCGGCAGCGCGGTCGGCAGCACGATCCTCCCGATCACCCGCCAGCGCGGAGCTCCGAGCGCGAGCGCCGATTCGCGCAGGCCGTCCGGCACGAGGTTGAGGATCACCTCGGCGGAGCGGACGACCACCGGGAGCATCAGCAGCGACAGGGCGATCGAGCCCTTCCACCCCGCGTAGCTCGTGCCGGTGCCGACGATCAGCACGATGTACACGAAGAGGCCGAACACGATCGAGGGAACGCCCGTGAGCACGTCCACGAAGAAACGAACCAGGTTCGCGAACGCGCTGGTGCGACCGTACTCCACGAGCCAGACCGCGACGCCGATGCCGATCGGGATCGCGATCGCCGAGGCCAGCGCGACCATCTCGATCGTGCCGAGGATCGCCGACTTGATGCCGCCGATGTCCGAGTTCTTGAAGAACGTGTTGCCGGTCGGATCGGTCGTGAAGAAGTTGGAGCTCCACGCGCCCAGCCCCTTCTCGAGCAGGTAGTAGACGATCAGCGCGAGCGGGACCAGCGCCAGGAGCGTGGCGGCGAGGACCAAGCCGCGCGCGAGCCGATCGCGGCGGCGGCGGCCGGGGCTGACCGCGAGCCGGCCGAGCGTCTCGAGCGAGGCTGTCCCTGCGGGCGCGTTCATGCTCCCGCCGCCGTATCGGCCGCCATCGCGGCGGCGGCGCCACCCGTGCTGCGGTGCTCCTCGGCGCGCGGCGGCCCGCTCGCGCGCCCCGCGCGGACCACGAACCAGCGGGCGATGCCGTTCACCAGCAGCGTCAGGACGAACAGCACGAGCCCGCACGCGAACAGCGCCGAGCGGTGCGTGCCCTGAGCCTCGCCGAACTCGTTGGCGATCACCGCCGCGAGGCTGTTGCTCTGGCCGAACAGGTTCTGGACCATCTGCGTCGAGCCCCCGATCAGGATCGTGACGGCGATCGTCTCGCCGATCGCGCGGCCGAGCCCGAGCATCGCGCCGCCGACGATCCCCGAACGGCAGTAGGGCAGGATCGCGATGCGGATCATCTCCCACCGCGTCGCGCCCAGCGCCAGCGCGGCCTCCTTGTGGTCGGGCGGGACGGTGCTCATGACCTCCCTGCTGATCGCGCTGACGATCGGCAGGATCATGATCGCGAGCACGAGCCCGGCGATGAAGCAGTTGGGGATCGTGACTGTGCCGCCGCCGATGAACGGGACGAACGAGAAGGTTTCGGAGACCCAGACCTCGGCGGGGTGCAGCTTCGGCGCGAGATAGAAGATCCCCCACAGCCCGTAGACGACCGAGGGCACGGCCGCGAGCAGCTCCACCAGGATCGTCAGCGGTCCCCGGAACCGCCGCGGCGAGAGCTCGCTCGTGTAGAGCGCGGCGGCGACGGCGACCGGCACGCCGATCAGCAGCGCGAGCGCCGAGGTGATGAGCGTCCCGACGACGAGCGGCAGCCCCCCGTAGTGGCCGGCGCCCGGGTTCCAGTTGTCTTCGAACACGAACCCGAGCACGCCCTGCTGTTCGAACGCGGGCCGCGACTCGTCGAACAGACGAATGAAGAAGTAGACGATCAGCGCGAGGATCAGCCCCGCCAGGATCGTCAGCCCCCAGCGCAGCGCCCGGTCGGGGAGCCGGGCCAGCGGCGACCGCGAGAGCAATCCGCGGTCGCCGCCGGTGAAAGGTGCCGCCTCCACGGTTCCTTGTCTACCTGATCCGTGGAGGCGGCGTCACGCGCTCAGCCGATCGGCGCGCCGTTGCACTGCAGGGACTTCTGCGCTTCCTTGGACTTCGCCAGGATCGGCGCGGGCAGCTTCGCGTAGTCGGCCTGCGAGAGGATCGCCTGGCCGGCGCCGAGCCCGTATTCGATGAACTTCGCCACGCCCTTGGCGGCTTCTTCGCCGCCGGGGGTCCCGGCCTTACAGAGGTCCTTGTTCACGACGATGAACGTCTGCGAGGTGATCGGGTACGCGGCCGGGGCGGGCGAGTTGATGACTTTCACCCCGAGGTCGGCCGGGATCTTCACGCCGATGCCCGCCGCGCTCGTAGAGGCCAGGGTCGGCTCCACGTACTTGCCTGCTTTGTTCTTCACGGAGGCGTAGGTGAAGCCGTTCTGCAGGGCGTAGGCCTGCTCGACGTAGCCCACGGCGCCGTCGGTCTGCTTGACGGCGCCGGCCACGCCGGCGTTCCCCTTGCCGCCCGTCCCGGTCGGCCACGGCACTTCCTTGCCTTCGCCGACCTTGCTCTTGAATTCGGGCGAGACTTCCGAGAGGAAGGCCGTGAAGCCGGCGGTCGTGCCCGAGGAGTCCGAGCGGTGGACGACCGTGATCGAAGTACTCGGAAGTGACACGCCCGGGTTGAGAGCCTTTATCGCCGCGTCGTTCCAGGTCTTGATCTTGCCGGTGAAGATCGCGCCGAGCGTCGGGCCGTCGAGCTTCAGTCCGCTCTTCACGCCGGACAGGTTGTAGGAGACCGTGATTGCGCCCAGGAACATCGGGATCTGCACTGCCGGGCTGCCGTTCTTGGCGATCGCTTCGGCGTCTTCGGGCTTCAGCGGCGGGTCGCTGCCGGCGAAGTCGACGACCTTGTTCTCGATCGCCGTCAGGCCTGCGCCCGAGCCGACCGCCTGGTAGTTGACCTTCGGGCTGCCGATCGAGGAGGCCCACTGTTCGTAGACCGGCGCCGCGAAGGTGGAGCCGGCGCCTGAGACCGTGCCGCTGCCGCCCGCGGGCGTGGTGGCGGTCGTCGACGGGCCGGCGGCTTTTGCGGCGGTGCTCGTCGTCGTACTCGAGTTGCTCGAGCCGCACGCGGCGATCCCGATCGCGAGCAGCAGGCAACCTGCGAGCGCGCCCAACTTGTTCTTGATCACTGCTTCTCCTTGGCTGGGTTGTCGTTTCGGCCGGCTGGCGCCGGGGGGTGGGTCTCGGCCGTCCTGGCGCCTCCAGCGCCGACCGCGGCGCACGCACAGCTGGTCCTACAACTGCTTCCTCGCGTGCCGGATGAACAAACGGCGTTCACAGCCCGGCAACAGTCTCCTCAGCCGCCGTGACCGTCCATGTGAACATTTCGTGAAGGCTGCGGTTGGAAGCGGTACCCGAACCCGGGGTGCGTGTGGATGAAGCGGCGGTCCGGCAGGGCGGACTCGAGCTTGCTCCGCAGCTTGCTCACGTAGACGTCCACCGAGCGGTCGCCGTGCCGGAGCTGGCCGCCCCAGACGGTGCGGTACAGGTCCTCGCGCGTCACGATCGTGCCCTGGCGGCGCGCCATGGCCGCAAGCAGCTCGAACTCGCGGACCGAGAGCGTCAGCGCCCGGCCGGTGGCGAGCACCAGCCCCTCGTCGGGCCGGATCTCGAGCTCGCCGGCGTAGAGGACCTCGGGTGTCTCCGCGCTCTCGGGGTAGACCGCCACGGCCGGGCAGACTCGCATGCGCGCGCGCGTGCGGCGTTGCAAAGTCGTGACCTCTTCGTGAAAAATGCGTAAAAGTCACGCCCGGTCCGCCAGCGAACAATATGCTCGCCGGATGAGCCTGCTGAGCCGGCCCCACGACACCGTGCTGATGGAGCTCGTCGAGGAGTCGGGTCGCAACGTGCAGAAGTCCGGGCTGCTGCTCCGTGACCTGCTGGTGGACTACCCCGAGCACGCCGACCTCGCGCGCGACCTGAAGGTCTGCGAGCAGGAAGGCGACCGCATCACACACGACATCATCCACCGCCTCGCCGGCCGCGGCCGCGTGCGCGCGCCGTTCGACGCCGGCGACGGCTACGCGCTGGCGAGCGCGCTGGACGACATCGTCGACCACTCCGAGAACACGGCGGCGGAGCTGGTCCTCTACGGGGTCGAGGCGCCGATGGAGCAGGCGGTCGAGTTCACCGAGGTGCTGGTCGGCGCCGGCGAGCAGATCGCGCAGGCGCTGCGCTGCCTGCGCACGGGCACCGACCTCGGCCCGCACCTAGTCGAGATCCATCGCCTCGAGAACGAGGGCGACCGCCTGCAGCGCGACGGCGTCGCCTCGCTGTTCGCGGGCGGGCCCGACCCGATGGTCGTGATCCGCTGGAAGGACATCTTCGAGTCGCTGGAGGCCGCCGTCGACGCGTGCGAGAAAGTCGCGCACGTGCTCGAGGGCATCACGCTCAAGCAGCACCGGCGCTGAGCGCCGGCGAGCGCCGGCCGTCAGCCGAGCGTGGAGGGTGAGACAGCGACGGTGAGCTTCGCGCCTGACGGGTCGGTCCCCACGAGGAAGATCTGGAAGCGGCCCGTTCCCGCCGGCAGTTCGGGGATCACCGCCCGTCCGGCGGCGACGATTCGCCCGCCGCGAGCGGCCAGCGCCGTGACGACAAGTTCGTGCTGGACGACGTTCGAGCGGTTCGCGACCGTCCCCGCGACCAGCGCGACCCCGCCGGGTTCGTGTTCGATCCTCCAGTTCGCGACCTGGACCTCGGGCACGGCGCCGGTGGCCGGCTTGCCTTCGCCGACGGTCGTCCGGACCTGCTTCGGTTCCACGGTCGCGGGGAGCTGGTCGTCGACCCACACCAGCGTGCCGTGCGGCGGGACGTAGGCGGCGGAGACGAGCGAGGCCGCCACGCCCGGCGTCGAGTTCGAGTACACGCTCGTGCCGTGCGGGCCCGTGACATGGATCAGCAGCGGCACGTCGGTCTGGCCGTGGGCCGAGCGGTTTCGCAGCTTGACCGCGACCGCGGCGCCTTCGCTCGAGTGCAGCGCGACGGCCTCCACCACCTGGACAGTGCGGCTCGCCTTCGTGATCTTCAGGCCCCTTGCGCCGAGCGGGAGGTTCGCCTGCTTCTTCAGCGCGATCTCTTCGAGCCGCGCGCTCTTCTCCGCCGTCGTCTCGCAGGCGCTGAGCGAGACTGCGGCGAGCACGAGCATCGCCGCGGCCGTCGCGCGTCTCAACCGAATGCCCCGCTGACGTAGTCGCGTGTGCGCTGCTCGCGCGGGCGGTCGAAGACCTGCTCGCTGGGCCCGTACTCGACCAGCTCGCCGAGGTGCATGAACGCGACGTGGTCGGCGACGCGGAACGCCTGCTGGAGGTTGTGCGTGACGATCACGACCGCCACGCTCTCGCGCAGGCCGATGATCAGCTCCTCGATCGTCGCGGTGGAGATCGGGTCGAGCGCGGAGCAGGGCTCGTCGAGCAGCAGCACCTCGGGGTTCGCCGCCAGCGCGCGGGCGATGCACAGGCGCTGCTGCTGGCCGCCCGAGAGTCGCAGCGCCGAGCGGTCGAGGTCGCCCGCGACCTCGTCGAGCAGGCCCGCGCGATGCAGCGCGTCCTCCACCGCGGCGCTCAGCTCGGAGCTGCGCCGGCGCCGGCGCCGGCCGCGCTCGGGACGCTGCTCGGCCAGCGAGTAGGCGACGTTGTCGTAGATCGACATCGGGAACGGGTTGGGCTGCTGGAAGACCATCGAGACACGCCGGCGCAGGTAGTTGACCTCGAGCTCGTGGATGTCCGTGCCGTCGAGCGTGATGCGCCCGGCGCGCGCGGCGCCCGCGGTGATCTCGGTGAGGCGGTTGAGCGAGCGCAGCAGCGTCGTCTTGCCCGAGCCCGACGCGCCGATCAGCGCCAGCACCTCGCCCTGGCGGACCGGCAGGCTGACGTCGCGCACGACCCAGTTCTCGCCGTAGGCGAGCCACACGCCTTCGATCGACATCCGCTCGCGCGTGAGCGCGGCCGGGGGTCGGGCGATGCGCTGGGCGACCGCGGTGCCGCCGCCGTTCTGCGAGGGCAGCTCGCGCGCCGGCGCGACCGTGGGTTCGCGGTCGAGCGCGATCCGGCGGATGGGAGGCGGCATCAGCGGGTCCATCACGAACCGAACGTCGGGACGTAGCGGAACAGGCGCGCGCGGATCCGGGCGCCGCGCTCGCGTGTCCCGTCGGTCCCGTCCCTGGTCAGTCGCGTGACGATCGCGTTCAGCCCGAGCACCATCAGCAGCAGGACGAAGGCGGCCGCGTAGGCCTTCTCGTGTGCGTTGCCCTCGCCGGAGGGGGAGTTGTAGTAGATGTAGGAGGTGAGGGTGGAGCCGGTGCCGCGGAGCACGTTCCACGCCGGGGCATGGCCGACGGGTTCGGTGAGCTGGGCGGCGCCGCCGAGCAGCAGGGTGACGATCGCGGTGTCGCCGATGATCCGGCCCATGCCGAGCACGGTCCCCGCTGCGATGCTCGGTTTTATCGCCGGCAGCAGCACGTAGTGGCTGGTCGTCGCTTTCGTCTTGCCGAGCGCGAACGACGCCTCGCGCATCCTGGGCGGCATCTGTTCGAGCCCCTCGCGCGTGGCGGCGAAGATCAGGGGGAGGGCGATCAGGGACATGACCGCGCCGCACGCGAGGAACGACTGTCCGAGCGCGCCCGAGGCCGCGGGCTGCGAGACGAACGTCAGCACGCCCTGGGAGAAGAACAGCAGCCCGAACAGCGCCAGCACGATGCTCGGCACGCCGGCGAGCATCTCGATCCCGGAGTCGACCGCCCGCGCGAGGGCGCGCGGGCGCCCGTACTCGACCAGCCACACCGCCACGCCGATCCCGAGCGGCGCTGCGATCAGCGTGCCGATCGCGGTCACGAGCAGCGTGCCCTCGATCGGGTCGAGGATGCCGCCGGCCTGCGTCTGGTGGATCGAGCCGGCGGCCGGTCTCGTCCACAGCAGGTCCGGGCGCAGGTAGGAGAGCCCCTTGATCAGCATGAAGACGACGATCCACAGCGCGATCAGGCACAGCCCGATGCCGCTGAGCCAGGAGAGCCCGTAGAAGATCCGGTCCGCCAGCGGCCAGCTGGAGATGCGCTCGCGCGGCGGGCGGACGACGGCCGTGGGCGGCGTGGGCGGTGCGGCGACGCCGGCCATCAGGCGCGGACCCCCTGCTTGCCGAGCTGCTGCTTGACGGTCCAGCCGACGAACGAGAGCATCGCGGCGGAGACGAGCAGCACCGCGCCCATCGCGTAGATCGTGTGAGAGAGCGGCCCGATCGTCAGGCCCTCGGATTCGATGAAGATCTGCGCGGCCAGCGGCCGCACCGGCTCGAACAGGAAGGTGAAGCCGTCGAGCGGGTTGGCCTGGAAGGCGCTGCCGCCGGTGACCATCGCGAGCATCACCGCCTCGCCGAGCGCGCGCGCTGTCGCGAGCACCGTGCCCGCAGCGACGGCGGGCCACACGGCACGCAGCGACACGCGACGGATCGTGCGCCAGCGGTTCACGCCGAGCGCGGCCGAGCCCTCGCGCCAGGAGGCGGGGACGGCCTCGAGCGCGTTGGCGGTGATCGCGACCATGATCGGCAGGATCATCACGGTCAGGATCAGCGTGCCTGTCGTGAGGTTGTTGCCGTTGAGCTGCACCACGTAGATGACCGACTGCTTGCGCGAGTTGCTCAGCAGGTGTTCGTTGACCCACGGGGCGATCGCGAGGATGCCGATCAGCCCGTAGATCACCGACGGGACGCCGGCGAGCAGC
Organism: uncultured Solirubrobacteraceae bacterium; assembly: GCA_963836035.1. GTDB lineage: Bacteria > Actinomycetota > Thermoleophilia > Solirubrobacterales > Solirubrobacteraceae > Palsa-744. Next base: position 15,487 of record CAWIHX010000003.1, read on the forward strand.
CGGATCACGGGATCGAGCGTCCTGCGTACGCGCGCGGGCGCGAACTCCGTCAGGAAGATCGATGCGAAGATCGAGACGACCAGCGCGAGCAGGACCGCCGAGACCGTCGTGATGATCGTCCCCCAGATCAGCGGCCACGCGGTGAAGTAGAGGCTCGCGTGGCCGGGCAACGGTGCCGCTTCGCGCATCGCGCGGAGCTCGGCGTCGACTTCCGAGCCGGTGCCGAACCAACCGAGGCCGTTGTACCCGAACGACGGCCAGGCTTTGATCACGACGGTGACGATCATCCCCGCGATCAGCGCGAGGACGAGAACGCCGAGCGCGCCGAGCATCAGCTCGGCGCGCCGGTCGGAGGCGGCGCCCGAACGGCCGCGGATCAGCTGTCGGGCGCCGCTGCTCACCGGGTCAGTGGACGGCGATCCACTGCGAGTTGATGATGTTGTCCACCGCGCGCTTGCCGCTGGTCGCCCACGCGAGGAACTTCAGCGTCGCGCCCTTCGGGGCGCCCTTCGTGACCATCCAGAAGTTACGGACGCCCAGGTACTGACCGCTGCGGGCGTTGCGCAGGTTGCACGCGACGCCGTTGTAGCCGACCGCGTTGACGCCTTTCGTGTACGCGAAGGACACGAAGCCGATCGCCTGCTTGTCCGTCGACACGGAGTTTTCCTCCAGGCCGTTGGACGTCTTCGCCGTGGCGCTGGGGGAGATCTTCGTGTTTTCTTCCAGGAAGATGTGCTGGAAGGCGTCCTGCGTACCGGACGCGCCATCGCGGTCGAAGAGGTCGATCGGGCCCGAGATCCGCGCTCCGGGCACCTGGCTCCAGTCGCGGATCTGGCCGGTGAAGATGTTTTCGACGGTCGACTTCGAGAGCGTCGAGACCGGGTTGCTCCTGTTCGTGACGATGCAGACGCCGTCGCGGGCGATCTTGGTGAACACGAGGCCGGTCGGGTCGACGCCCTTGATCGGGTCCCGTGAGGAGTCGCCGATGTCGAAGCGGCCTTCGTGCACGCCGCTGATGCCGATGTCCGACTGGCCGCCGGTCACTTTCGGCTGCGGCTGGTGCGTTTGCTTGTGGTAGGTGGCGGCGAGTTTCTGGGCCAGCGGCAGGACGGAGGTCGAGCCGCCGATGATCAGCTGGCGGGCCAGCGCGGACGCCGGGACCAGCAGGGCGAGTACGGCGACGGCCGCGAGTACGAGGGTGCGAAGGGCGCGCACTGGTTCACTCCTTTTCGTTGAGACGTTCTGGGCGAGCCGGGTGGCTCGCTATGGGGAAACAGCAAGGCTTGCCCGTCGATGCGCTCATCTGACGATCGGCGTCACCCCCCGGCGAAGACTCCCGCCCCGTCGATTTCCCGGTGTTTCGTTTTTGTGAACGCGGCCGCCGCGTGCGCCGGTCGGGAGCGTTTATGTGAAATAGGTGTGATGTGAATGATTTGTGAAAGACGCGCGCGGCCTTGACGATCCGTGTGTCGTTTTTGTGAACGCGGATTGCAATTCGCTCCGGGCCGTGTGACGCTCCGGTTCACTGACCGGCAGGCCGCGTTCTGGTGCGCGCGCCGGCCGGGGAGGGATGCCCTATCACGCTCGCCTGCGGCCCGCTTCCGGGCCCGCCGGCGGCCTCCAAGACCATGAACGACTCCCCCAACGCCCCCGAGCCTTCCGGCGCAGACGGCCCATCGCCGAAACGCGCCGCGACCAACGGCTCCCCCAAGGCGAACGGCTCGAACGGGCATGGCTCGCCGGCAGGGCGGGCCGCGGTGCGCAGCGGTCTCGCTCAGCGCCGCAACCCGGTGCTGGTGCGCCTCGGCGGCTTCGCCACGGCCCTCCGCCGCAGGGCCTTCCGTGACCCGCTCGCGCTGTTCCTGTTGCTGGCGTCGATCACGCTGACCGTCATCTTCTTCCTGCTGCTGGGCTCGATCAAGCCGAGCTCGAGCGGTCGCGAAGTCCCGCTCAGCACGATCCAGAACCTCGCGGACAGGCAGCAGACCCAGACCGCCGTGCTGCTCGACCACGACGCGCGCGTCGAGGTCACGACCAAGCCCTCCGCGCCGGCGCTGAACGCCGTCGGAACGGCCGTGACGCAGACGGTGCCCGTCCTGTACACGAAGGGCAAGAAGAAGGGCAAGCCGACGGGCAGGACCGAAACGGTCGAACCCGCGAGCGGGCAGGCCCAGGCGCTGTGGGCGGCCTACCCGGCCTCGGGCGCGCAGACCCAGCAGCTCGCCTCGGAACTGCGCCACAGCGGCGCCTCGGTGACCGTCGAGCAGCAGCCGAACAAGGGCACGCGCCAGATCGTGGTCCAGTTCCTGATCCCGATCCTGATCCTCGTGTGCCTGTTCTCGCTGTTCATGAAGATCATGGGGGACGGCGGAGCGGGCGGGATCGCGGCGTTCTCGGAGTTCACCGGCAAGGGCAAGAAGAAGGGCAAGGGCACGCGCGACAAGATCACCTTCGCCGACGTCGCCGGCGCCGGCGAGGCCGTGGCCGAGCTCAAGGAGATCCGCGACTACCTCGCCGATCCCTCCAAGTACCTGGCCGTGGGCGCCGCCGCGCCGAAGGGCGTGCTGCTCGTCGGCCCTCCGGGCACCGGCAAGACGCTGCTCGCCAAGGCGGTCGCCGGCGAAGCCGACGCCTCCTTCTTCTCGCTGTCGGGCTCCGACTTCGTCGAGTCGCTCGTCGGCGTCGGCGCCGCCCGCGTGCGCGACCTCTTCGCCAAGGCGCGCAAGTCCGCGCCCGCGATCATCTTCATCGACGAGTTCGACGCCGCGGGCCGCAAGCGCGGCGCCGGCATCGGCCAGGGCAACGACGAGCGCGAGCAGACGCTGAACCAGATCCTGGTCGAGATGGACGGGTTCGCCGGCGACGGCGGGCTTGTCGTGATGGGCGCGACCAACCGCCCCGACATCCTCGACCCCGCGCTCCTGCGCCCAGGCCGCTTCGACCGTCAGGTCGTCGTGGACACGCCGGACGTCCACGGCCGTCTCGAGATCCTGCGACTGCACGGAGGCAAGCGCCCGCTGGCCTCCGACGCCTCCCTCGAGGAGGTGGCGCGCGAGACGCCCGGCTTCAGCGGCGCCGAGCTCGCGAACGTGATCAACGAGGCGGCGCTGCTGAGCGTCCGCGACGGGCGCGCGCAGATCGACCAGGCCACGCTCGAGGAGGCGATCGACCGCGTCGTGGCGGGCCCCGCCAAGAAGCACATCCTCACCGAGCAGGAGCGCTGGCTGATCTCGATCCACGAGGCCTCGCACGCTGTCGTCACCGAGGCGCTCGGACACGCTACCTCGACGCGCAAGCTCTCGATCGTCGCTCGCGGCCGCCAGCTCGGCACCGCCGCGCACATGCTCTCCGACCGCGACCAGACGATCATGTCGCGCGCGGACCTGGAGACGCAGCTGATCGTGATCACGGCCGGCACGGCCGGCGAGCGGATCGCGTTCGGCTACACCTCCACCAGCGTCAGCGACGATCTCCACGCCGCGACCAACCTCGCCCGCAGCATGGTCACCTCGTTCGGCATGTCCGATCGGCTCGGGCTCGTCACGATCGGCGAGAAGGGCGGCGAGGTCTTCCTCGGCGCCTCGCTGCAGGATCTCGGCTCCGTCGGCCCGGCGACGCTCAACCTGATCGACGAGGAGGTCGAGCGGTTCGTCGGCGACGCCGAGGCGCGCGCGTCGGCGCTCCTCGACCGCAACTGGAGCGCCGTCGAGGAGACCGCAGCGGCGCTGCTCGAGCAGGAGACGCTCTCCGGCGTGGCTCTCGACGCGGTTCTCTCGACGGTCACGGAAACGACGCTCGAGGACCTTCGCGACGTGCGCCGCCCGGCGGCGGAGGGCAACAAGGGGCTGTGAGCGGTCGCCGTCGTCAGCGACCGAGGCGGCCGCTGCCGCGGCGCGAGCCGAGTGCGGCCGACGCGCCCCTGCCCGAGCCTTCGCGAAAGCGGCGGCGCCGGGGCATCCCATCGCCCGCGACCGCGCTCGCGCTGCTCGCGCTCGTCTTCTCGACCACCGGCCTGGCAGACGCGGCGCGCCACGCGATCGCGAGCGCGGTCGGAGGCCACCCGGTGAGCTCGAAGCCGAAGGCCGGTGCGCTGCTGCTGCTCGGGCACAATCGCAAGTTCCCGGCGGGCGCGATCCCCACCGTCAACAACGCCAAGCGCGTGGACGGCAAGACCGCCGAACAGCTCGCGGGCACCTGCCCGCCCGCGACCGTCGATCTCGGGACCTGGTGCCTGGACTCCGCGCCCTTCCCGCTGACGAAGGCCGACGCCGGCAAGAACAACTACGCGTGGGCCGCCAAGGAATGCGAGGCGGAAGGTGGCTGGCTGCCCACCGCGGACGAGCTGATCGGCGCCGCCGCCCGCGTCAAGCTCGAGTCGACGATCCGCGACTCGCCGCTGACCGCGACGGTCGACCTCGACCCGACGCGCGGGCTCAAAGACGAGCGCGAGATGAGCTCGACGTTGGTCACCACCGAGGCCGGCTCGGCAGCCTCCGGATCCGAGGGTGTCTCCGAAGGGGCGACCGGCAACCCGCGCCAGGGACAGCCGAACCCGATCCCGCTGCCCGCGAACCCGTTCCCCGAATCGCTCCAGTACGTGACGGTCTTCGACAACCAGAACCAGGGCGGCTTCGCGGGCTCCGAGCCGATCAAGGAACCCCAGAACTTCCGCTGCGCGTTCGACAAGTCCCCGGGCGCGCAGAACAACGCGAACTCGTGAATGCGGTGCGGTTCTCACACGGAGCCGTCAGCCGCCACCCGCCCCGAGCAGCCGCAGGGCTGACGGCCGCGCTGCTGGTGGCCTTGGCGCTCGCCCTCGTCGGCTCCGCACCCGCGAGCGCGGTGATCCTCCCCGCCAAGACGATCGACGGCCCGAGCGAGGACATCGTCGGCTTCGGCGGCGCGGCGATGGCCGAAGACGGGACCGGCGGGCTCGTGTACCTGAAGCGGGTCGAAGGCGTCGCGCACGTGTTCGTCTCCCAGTACTACCAAGGCCAGTGGCACGCGCCGATCCGCGTCGACACCGAACAGCCCTTCGCCGCGAGCTGGCCCAGGATCGGCGCGGCCGAAGGCGGCGAGCTCGTCGTGGTCTGGGCGACGCCGTTCGCGACCGAACACGGGCACCCCGTCGACGAGCTTCTCGGCTCGGTGCTGGCGCGCGGCTCGCGGACGTTCGGGGCAGCGGCGGTCGTCGACCCCTACATCGGCGAAGCGACCGGGACGAGCCCCGACCTCGCCGTCAGCTCGACCGGCCAGGCCGACGTCGTCTACCGAGTCGTGTCCTTCTCATCCTCGCTGTCGCTGCTGCTCCCGACGGACGTAGCCGAGAGCGTCCGCGTGGCGAGCTTCAACGGCGAACGCTGGTCCTCGCTGGGAACGATCAACCGCGACCCGGGGGTGTCGATGCGCCCGCCCACGGAAGCCAACGCGCCGCAGATCGCGATCGGGCCGACCGGGAGCGGGATCGTCGCCTGGCAGGAGCCTGAAACGACCGGCACCGCGCGCATCTGGGCAAGGCGGATCTTCGGGCAGTCGCTCGACTACGTGATGCCGGTCACCGCGACGAGCTCGGGCGGGGTGCCGATCGTCAACGACGCAGACGCTCCCGCCGTGGCGATCTCGAAGCTCGGGCAAGCGGAGCTCGCCTACCGCCAGCCCTGGACGACCGGCTCCCCGCTGCCGGGCCCGCGCATCTTCATCAACACCCTCTCCGACGGGGAATCCGAAAGCGGGGCGCAGTTCCTGGGCGCCACGATCGCCGACCCCGACGTCGGCGGTGGCAGGCTCGCTTCGATCGGCAGGCCGAGCATCGACGTCGACGAACGGCGCGACACCCGGCTGCTCTACGACAGCGACGGACAGCCGCGGGTCGTCGAACGCAGCGGCAAGGGCGTGCTCACGCAATCGACCCTCGGGACTCCGTTCACCGGCTCGCTGCTGGGCCCCGCGCCCGAACTCGCCTCGGCGTCGGTGATCAACCCCGAAGCGGGCGGCGTCTCGGCGTGGCCGAGCAGCGACGCCCGGGGCAGGCCGGGCGTCGGCATCCGCGAGGACTTCCCGGACGGGGCGGTGCAGACAGCGCTCGTCAGCGGCGGCGCCGGGGGCCCGATCGGCGAAATCGCCGTCGGTCGCTCGGGGCTCGGCGACGGCCTCGTCGCCTTCCAGCAGGGACCGATCGGCAACGCCGCGATCGTCGGCGCCCAGATCACCGCGCCGCCGGCCCCGTTCGCGGTCACGCTGCCGAAAACCTGGATCAGGCCCTCGCAGCTCCACGTCGCGTGGGCGCCGGCAGAAAGCGCGAACGGGCCGCTCTCCTATCAGCCGGTGCTCGACGGTCGTGCCCTCGGCGCGCCACAGAGCGGCCTCGCCTACACCTTCCCGGCGAGCTCGATCTCGACCGGCACCCACGACGTCCAGCTGATCGCGCGCGACATCTTCGGCCAGGAGCTGCTGACCGCCGACTCGAAGGTGAAAATCGATGGCACCCGACCCAGGGTGACGGTCCGCAGGCGCGGGCCGTCGCTCGTGGTCAAGGTCAGCGACACCGGCGCGGGCGTGGTGCCGGGCTCCGTGCACGTCTCCTTCGGCGACGGGTCCCACGCCGCGAAGAAGCGAAACTCCGGCCACCGTTACTCGCGCGCGGGCACCTTCACCGTCCATGTCACGGCGCGCGACCGCGCCGGCAACCGTGTCTTCTTCAGGCGCCGGGAGCACGTATGAGCCTGCGCGTGACCGTGAGCGTCCTCTGCGCGCTCGCGCTGGTGGCAGTCACCCAGGCCGGCGCGGCCCGCGCGGACGTGTTCGGCACGATCTCGATGCTGTCCGCGAGCCCATTCGGCCAGGCCCAATACGCGCACGACCCGGCCCTCTCCGAAGACGGCCGCTACGTGGTCTTCGACGGCTCGATCGCCGGGGTGCAGGGGGTCTGGAGGCGCGAAACGAGGCCGGGCGCGAACTTCGAAGAGGTGGCGGGCGGCGACGCCACGCTGCCCTCCGTCAGCGCGGACGGGCGCTACGTGAGCTTCACCAGCAACGAAGGCGCGAGCCTGCCGATCCTCACCGACGGCCGGATCCACGCCGGCACGCCGGCGGAAGCGCCGAGCGTGTACGTGCGGGACATGGCGATCGCGCCCGGCGAACCAGGCGCGTTCACCCTCGTCTCGGCCAAAGACCACTCGACGCAGAGCCTCACATACGAATTCCCGGGCGTGGAAGAAGAACCCCTCACCGAATACGGCGCGGTCGCGGCGGGACGCAGCGCGATCAGCGCCGACGGCAGGACCGTCGTCTTCGTCACGACCGCCCAGTCCGATCTCGCCGGGCCGGGGACACCGCCGCTGCAGGTCGCCGTGCGGCACCTCGACAGCGATCAAACGTCGCTCGTGAGCGTGCGCTTCGATCCGGCGACCGGGCGCCCGGCGATCGATGCCGAAACAGGCGCGACGGAGCCGGTTCTCGAGGAAGAAGGACGCTATGGCGCGGTCTGGACGAAGGGCACCGGGACGACGCCCTTCAGGCCCGGCAAAGGAGGCTCCATCACGAGGGCCTATGAACCGCCGAAGCTCCCAGGCGCTGCGATCAGCGCCGACGGGACGGCGGTCGCCTGGTACGGGGGCCAGATCTCCGAACAGGTACGGACGCTGAGCGCCGAACCGCTCACGAAACTGTACGGCGAACCGCTCTGGCGTCGGATCGCGAACGGTCCCGGCGAACCGACGCGGCGGGTGACCGGCGGCTCGGATCCGGAAAGCCCCGGCTGTCTCGCGAGCCCCGAGCCGAGCCTTCCGTCGACGCCCGTCCCGGGCGACCCCTGCCAGGGCCCGTTCGCCGTCCAGAGGAGCGGCGGGATCTGGAACGGCGGCGAAGACAGCGACTACGTCCCGCGGCTGAGCGCGAACGGCGACGACGTCGCGTTCCTGGCGAGCGCGCCCCTGACCGGTGAAGGCGCGGCCTTCGGCATCTCCGGCAGCGCCTTCAACAGCGACGCCTACCGCGAGGACATGACGGCTCCGACCAAGGCGAGCGGGCTGCAACGGATCACGCAGTTCGCGAGCGGCAACACGGCCCGGAACTCGACCAACGCCGACGTCTGGGACCTCGCGATCTCGGCTGACGGGCAGCAGGTCGCCTTCACCACACGGCGCACGGTGTTCCCGCTCGGCACGCCCGCTTTCGTCAGCTCGCCCGCAGCCGTCCCGGGTCTGGTGGAAATGTACGAGGCCGATCTCGAAGACGAGACGCTGACGCGGGTGACCCGCGGCTACGAAGGCGGTGTACCCGAACACTCCGAATTGGAAAGCGCCAAAGAGGACCGCTACGTGAAGGGATCCGACGGCTCGCTGTCGCCGAGCTTCGACGCCTCCGGTCAGATGCTCGCGTTCTCCTCGACCGCGGCCAACCTCGTGTTCGGCGACGGCAACAGCCCGCCCAACGGGCAGGGCGAAGTCGACGGCGCCGACGTGTTCCTCGTGCCGCGGATCGTCTTCTCGAGCGAACCGACGGCGCAGTCGATCTCGCCGGCGCCCGCCAACCCTTCGCTCGCGCCGCCTTGGCGGCTCCTCGTCACCGCCGCCTCACTGGCAAACGGCGTCGTCCAGCTCAAGGCGCGCGTCCCAGGAGCGGGGAAGCTCGCCGCGAGCGCCACCAGCGCGCTGCCGGCGAGCAGCTCGCGGGTGCACGAGAAGCGGAAGCGGAAGCGGACCGTAGCGAAGGCATCCGCGCCCGCGCACGACGGTACGCTCGTCAAGCTGAAGCTCCAGCTCAGCGGTCCCTACCGCGGCTTCGCTTTCAGAGCCGGCGGGTTGCGGGGGACGCTCACCGTGACGTTCTCCGCCGAGGGGCACCCGACGCTTCGCAAGAGGCTGGTCGTGCGCTTCGTGCACCGCACCGCACACCGCCACCACAAGAAGGGGCGCTGATGGGACGGCGGTGCTGCAAGCAACTGCTTGCGCTGCTGGCCCTCGGGCTGGCCCTCGCCGCGCCGCCGGCCGGCGCGGCCCCGCTGGCCGACGACGGCGGCGCCGAATGGCAGGTCGAACAGCCGCTGCCGCCGCCGCCCGCTCTCGCCGGGGTGGAAACCTCCGAAGCCCCCGTGTCGCTGGGGCAGATCGGGGACATCGAGTTCTACGAACACCAGCCGAACCGCGGCGCGCTCATCACCTCGGGCAACGGCGGCAGCGTCGAACCGGGCGTATGGTTCTACAACGGCGCCGGCTGGAGGGAGCTGTCCAACAAATGCGGCGCGACCGACGGGCGGATCGCATGGGCGGGGCCCGATGAGTTCTGGACCGTCTCGGACGGCCGCGCCGGGCAGACGGTGGCGTCCGGCTCCGAACGCCCGCCGCGGGAAGACAACACGCTCTGCCACTTCGCGCCGGGACCCAAGGGCCACATCGAAATCGTCGGCTCCTATGCCTCGGTGCCGTTCCTCGGCAGCTCATACCAGCCGATGCACGCCGCCGCGTGCTTCGCGCCGAACAACTGCTGGTTCGGGGGCGAGCCGCTCCCGCCGCCGCAGGTCGGCGCGTTCATGCTCCACTGGAACGGCTCGGAACTCGAACCGCAGCCGTTCCTCCCCGAAGGGCATCCGGTCTGGGACATGGTCCCCTTCGAAAGCCGCCTCTACGAGAGCATGCGGATCCAGACCGGGGACAAAGCCGTCACGCCATCGTCGCGACCGCCGGTGCTGCGCACGATCAAGGCGGAAGTCAGCGGCGAAGAGAGCTTCTTCGAACCGGCCGCGCCCGAAAACCATTTTCTCTACCCCTCGCTGAACGAGTTCTCGACCGCGCTCGACTACCTGCGGCTGAGCACGAGCGAAGGCTCGCTCTGGGCGGCCGCGGGCGCACAGGTGCCGCCGCCGCCGGGCAACATACGCGCGGCGGGAGTGACAATCCTCACGAAACCCGAAGGCGGCGAATGGCAGAGCGTGATCGGGCCGCAGGAAGAAGAAACCGAAGCGAACCCGCCGCCCGGCCAGATCACCTTCCCCGAACAAGTCGCCACCTCGATCGCCGCCGAGCCCGGGACCTCGAGCGCCTGGCTCGGTCTCGACAGCGAAGAAGACGCGCCCCATCCGAAGCCGGTGGTCCGGGCATCGCTCGCGCGGGTCGCGTCCGACGGCACTGTCACCGACAGGCTCGAACTGCCGGCGCCCGAAGACCCGCACGGACCGCTCGGCGCGGCGACACGGATCGCCTGTCCGGGCCAGCACGACTGCTGGGCGAGCACCGTCGGCGGCTGGCTGCTCCATCTCGCCGCACCGGGCGAACGCACGGGTCCCGCATTGGCAGATCCGGTCTTCGAACGGATCGAGGACGGTGAACCGGTCACGTTCCGGCCACGCGACGCGGGCGTCCCGGAAGAAGCGTCCGACGTGGTTCCGGAGAACACCTCGGGTGAAGAAACGTTCACCCGCAGCGAAGAACTCGTCAAACCCCCGAAAGAAGAACTTGCCCGGGTGGCGGTGCCGCTGCTCTCCCACATCCACGCCCGGGTGCGTCACCGCACGCAGCTCGTGCTCTCCTTCCACCTCGCGGTGAAGGCGAAGGTGCGCCTGCTCGCGCTGCGGCGCAAGAAGGTGGTCGCGCGCACGCCGATGCGCACGCTCGGCGCAGGCAACCGCCGGCTCGTCCTCAGGCTGAACCCGAGGCGCTGGCCCGAACACCTCAAACTCCAGACGCACGCGCTCGCGCCGCTGCCCACCCAGACCAGCCTCTCCCCGAACGTCAACGCGATCTCGACCTCGTTCGTGGCCCCCGCGCGGCTGCTCTCGACGGGACCGGACTTTTGATCGGATCGATCCCTCCGACGATCCGCCGGCGCGGAGTGGCCCTGGGCTGCGTGGCGTTGCTCGCAGCCGGGGGGGTGTGGCTGGCGCTCGCGCTGTTCGCCGGCGGGGTCCCGCGCGCGCTGGGCCTGCGGGGCGCCCCCGAACTCGTGGCGCAGACCGACGCCTCCACGCCCGCCCAGGGCATCACGCTGTTCGGCGCCTCGCCGGCTGAGGAAGAAGGCGAGCTCTGGGGCCTCGCGCCGGCGGCCGGCGGCTCGCGGCTGGTCCGCTACTCGCCGACAGGCGGGTGGACCTTCGGGGCTCCCCTGCAACAGGCCTCCGGCGAACCGCTCGGCGGCTTCTCCCTCGACACGCCCGAAGCCTTCCGCGAGCACACCCCCAGCCCGCTCGCGGCGCAGATCACCTCCTCGGGCGCCGGCGCGATGCTCGGCTCGGTCGGCAGCGGCGCCTCCTCCAGGCAGGCGCTGCTCGTGCGCGACCCGGGCGGACCGTTCGCAGAAGTGGCTGTTCCCGAAGGGGGAGAAGGCCTGCAGCCAGGCGAATCGCTGTTCGGGTTGAACAGCCCGCCGCTCCTCGCCGCGCTCGCGGAACCCGGCGCGAAGGCGGGCGCGCTCGTGGCGCCGGTCGGAGAGCCGGCTCCGAACGCGGTGCTGCACTGGGACGGGACGGAATGGCACCGGGAGCAGATCGAACTGCCGGGGGGGACGACGCAGTTCGAAGTGCTCGCGCTCGCGGCCGCAACCCCGGAAGACGCATGGCTGCTCGGCCGCTCCGGAGGAGCCGAAGGGGCGCTCTCGCTGTACAGACGTCACGACGGTGCGACGCCGGTCTGGCGGCCAGTGGCCACGCGCGCCGGCGGCGAACCCGGCGCGCCGCTGGAAATCGCCGGTGAAACGCTGGACGAGCCGGGCCGCGACCAGGCGCAGCTGCTCACCGTCACCTCGGCCGGCGTGTGGCTGAACGCCCGGCTCCATGCCGCCCGCGCGCCCGCGACGCTGTACTTCGCTCCGGAAGGGGAAGCCGACTCGGGGAGCTTCACCGGCCTGTGGTGCCGGATCCCGGCGAGCTCGCCGGGCGCCACGCCGCAGGCCGGCGAAGAATGCTCGCAGCACGACCTGCCCGAGCTGCCCACCGACTACTCGCGCAGCTTCGCCTGGGCCGGCTCGGGCGGTTACGGGGAACGGCTCATCACCGGCCTCGCAGACGGCCGCATGCTGCGGCTCGAAGGTGCGAGCTTCCACCCCGTCGACACGCTCGGCTCGCGGCAGCATCCCGAAGAATCCCCCGGCGCAACGTACGGGGCCGCCTTCACGAACCCGGCGGATGGCTGGCTCGGCAAACGGCTGCTGCCGGTTCACATCACGCCCCCGGGCGGTGCGATCCCGAGCAAGCTCCACCCGTGGCCGGTGCCGTTCCGCTTCGCGCTGACCGCGCTCGCGCCGCAGCCCGGTGCTCCGGTCGGAGCGGAAGGCAGCGAAGTCCTGGCGGTGGGTGACCACGGCGAGGTCGCGCGCTACCGCGCCGGCTCGGGCTGGCTGCCCGAAACGCTGCCCGGCCCGGGCGGCAAGCGCCAGGCGCCGAGACTGCGCGCGGTCGCCTGGCCGCGGCCGGCGCGTGCGTATGCGGTCGGGGACAGCGAACACGGCGCCGGGCAGATGTGGCTGTGGCGCGGCGAAACCGGTCTGTGGGAACAGGACCCGGCGATCCCGGAGAACTTCCGCGGCAACCTGCTCGGGATCGCGTTCGACCCGAACAACAGCTCGCGCGGCTACGCCGTCGGCCAGCAGGGGGTGCTCCTCAGCTACGGCAAGAGCTGGGTCCAAGAAGAAGAACAGAACATCCCGCCGGCGGCACGCGGGGCCAACTTCACCGGGATCGCGTTCGCAGGCTCGGAAGCGATCGTGGTGTGGCGCAAGCTGATCCAGCAGGGGCAGGACCGTTACGCGGGCGGGGTGATCGTCAACAACGGCTCCGGCTGGAGGGAATACGAAGCGGCCGACGCCGTGCTCGGGACCAACGCGGTGCCGTGGGCCGTCGCCGGGCTGGCGGACGGCGGCGCGGCGTTCGCCGCCGAGAGCAGCTCGGGAGCGGATGCCGCGATCTACGAGCGCAGCGGCGCGGGAGCGCCGTGGCAGGGCGTGGCCTACCCCGGCGGCGTCGCGCCGGGAGCGCTGACCCTGTTCCGCGAAAACGGGGCGCTGCGCGCGATCGGCACGAGCACCGAACCGGATACGTTCACGGCCGAAGAAGAAGTCGCGCCACCGCCGGGGTTCCCGCCGATCCTGGTCGACCCCTATCCGCTCGCCACCGACCTCTACCAAGGCGTGCTCCGCCAGACCGCGAGCGGGTGGAGCGACGAGGAGCACGAACTCAACGACGCCCGCGAACCGCCCGGGGGCTACTTCTTCTTCGACACGCCGAAGATCCCGGACCCGGTCAACGCCGTGCTCGTCGACTCGGCCGGCGCTCAGGGCTGGGCGGTCGGCGGCGTCGTCAACAGCGAAGACCCGCTGCTCGACACGGCCGACATCGACCGCTACCCGAGCGCGAGCGCGCCTGCGCTCGACGCACGTACGCCGGAAACGACCCGCAGCGGCTTCGTCTCGGTCGCCCTGGGCGGCGGCGCGGCTTGTGCTGCGCCCTGCGCGTCGCGTGCGGGCACCGGCATCGGGCCGGAAGTGTGGCTGCACCGCGCGATCGAGCAGACCGAAGAAATGGGCTCGGTGGGGGCGTTCGTGTACACGGGCCCCGGCGTCACGACCGGGCAGCTCGCGGGGCCGCGCCTGTTCCCGGTTCCCTGGCAGGAAGAGGAGGAACACTACGCCGAGCGCGTCACGCCCGAAAGCGAACGGGTCGGCGTCTGCACCGCGCCCGCCCCGAGCGACCGCGAAGGCAACGGGGAAGGCAGCGCTGTCTTCTACGAAGCCGCGTTCGGAGGCGGACCTGAGTGCCGCGGCCAGGTCTCGGCCGGTGAAGACTTCGAAAAGGCAGGCCTGAGCTACTCGTTCCGCAAAGAAGGCCTGACGGTGATCGTCCTCGACACGAGCTTCGTGCAGGGGGGGCAGCGCGAACTCGCGCCGGGGGAGCTCGAGTTCCTCAGCAGCAGGCTCGGCGAAGCGGGCGGCCACGCGATCGTCGTCGGCAACGCCGATCTTCCCGCCGAATACGCGCAGGGCCGCGGCGCCGCGCGTCAGCTCGTCGCCGCAATCGAAGCAGGCGACGCCGCGGCGTACCTCTTCGACGCGCCCGAACAGAACGTCGCCGAGACGCTCACCGGCTCGCCCAGCGCGACGCCGGCATACGGCTCCGGGACGCTGGGCTACGTGAACGTGGCGGGCGAAGTGCGTGGCAACGGCTTCATCGGGCAGAGCGGCTTCCTGGTGGCGGAAGTCTCCGCGACCGACAAGTCCAAGGCGAACCCGAACCGGTACGCCGTGAACGTCAAGCTCGTCCCCAACATCGAAGAGCTCGCGGTCGAAGCCGAACAGGGCACGTTGCTGCGCCGCAGCCAGGCCGCCTCGTTCTCCGGCCTCGCACGGCGCCCGCGCGCCGGCAACCGTTCGCGCAACACCGAAGTCCAGTTCGAAACCGCCCCGTACGTGAAGATCCCCGCCAACTGCGTCGGCGCGGGCTGCGCGCGCGGCATCGAACCCGAATTCCGCTTCAAGTCCTCCGACCCGCACTACGGGCAGTTCGTCGAGCGCAACCTGGCCTCCTCGGAACCCGTGGTGCACGACGCGAACGGCAACGCGATCCCAGACGAACCGGGGGGCAAGAGCGGGCTGTTCTGCGCGTACAACGCCACGCCGCCCGGCAAGCCTGTCTACGTGACGCTCGAAACAGGCAACCTCAGCTACACGCTGCCGGTGACGATCCAGGCCGGCAGCGTCCGCCAACCGTGCGGGACGGTGCCGCTGGCCGCGAAACCGGCGGTGGCCGAACCGGCTGTCACGCCGCCGCCCGTCAGTCAGCCGCCCGTCTCGCCCAACCCCGCCCCGACCAGCTTCAGCGTGCCCGTGCCCTCGTCGCCGGCGCCCGCAGCGCCGCCGGCGGCGGCACCGTCGCATCCGCTCGTGAACCAGTTCCTGCCGCAGGCAGCACCCGTCGCGTTCATCCCGGCGTTCGTGCCGGTGCCGCTGCCGACACCCGCGCGGCCAACCCCGCCGAGCGGCACCTCGGCCGTGGAGGCGGCGCAGAAGGAAGAAGAGGAGGAGGCGGCGCCTGAGTCCGTCGACGCGGCCGCCTCGGCCTACCACCAGAGTGAACACGAGCTGCCGCCGGCCTACCTGCTCGGGCTCGTCGTGCTCGCGGCCTTCGCCGGCGCATCCCTGCGCGGGCGCCGCGGTCCGCGCCGCGGCACGCGTGTCGCGCCGGCGACCCTGAGCACGAGCCGCACCCAGCGGCGCTATGAGCGCGAAGCGCGGCGGCGCATGCGCTGATCGTTGTAACAAGGCGTTCACTGTTTGATTACACGACGGCTGTCGGTCCGGTACTCGTGTAACCAGCTGTTCACCGTTTGATTACGAGAGCAGCGACCGTAGTCGCGACCATCTTCGGTGTGGCGGAGGAGACCGCCACCCGGAGGGGTGCTTTGCCTGTGGCCAGCGTCCCCGCTCCCGCGCGCAATCACGAACGATCGGAGACCGATGTCGCCCCGCACCGCCCTCCTGACCCGCCTGCTCGTGGCGCTTGCCGTGCTCCTGCCGGCTGCGCTCATCAGCGCGCCCGCGAGCGGCGCGGCGGTGACGAAGTGGGGCGATCTCGGGCACTTCGGCGACCTCGAGAGCGAAATCAGGAACCCCCAGGAGGCGTTCGGCGTCAACCCCGAAGACGGGAGTGTCTGGGTGGTCGACGTGATCCCCGTCGGACCTGAAGAAGAAGACCAGTTCCGCCTGCAGAGGTTCGAAAAAACGGGGTCGACGTGGGCCCCCGTCGCGTCGCGGATGATCGGCTCCAAAACCGCCGCGACCGGAACCGAACGAGAAGTCGAGGGCGTCGCCTTCGACGCCAAAGACAAACGGGCCTACATCCTGCTGACCGAGGAACGCATCAAGAGCCCTCACAAGGAAGAAGAAGCGGTGGCCAGCGAACTGCTCGCCTTCTCGACCACGCCCTCGGGCAAAGCGATCGCACCCGCCACCGGAACGAAAACCGGCGGCGTGCTCGTGCCGCGAACGGAAACCGATCTCGAAGGCAACCCGGTCGGGAAGACGGAATTCTCACCGAACTCGACGGAAAAGGGCATGACGCTGTTCGCGCCCGGCGGCATCACCGTCAACCCGATGAACGACCAGATCCTCATCACCGGCTGGATCGGGGGCGAAGTTCCCGAGGTGTGGGCCGTGACGGACACCGGCGAAATCAACACAGTGTGGGAAGACAAATCCGGTTTCTTCGGAAAGTGCGGCTGCGTGACGGCGCCGGTCGTGACCTCCGCCGGGAAGATCTTCGTGCTCGGCGACGAACTGCAGGAAATCACCGAACTGCCGTCCAACCTGTCCTCGGCGATCGCGCCGAAACAGGCGTTCCTGCTGCCGCGGGTCGTCGAATGCGAATTCCGCCTCCAGAACAAAGAACCGCCGTGCCCGTTCATCGAAAAACTGACGGAAATCGAAGACGGCAACGAAGAAGGCGGCTCGATGGCGATCGGTCCGGAAGGAGACTTCTACGTGCACGTCCACGTCAAGAACGTGGGCGAAGGCGGCTTCCAGGACGGCGCCGTGATGGTGCTGAGCCCCTCGATGGAAGAGCTCGGCTGGACCGGCGGCGGCAGCTGGGGGAGCGCCTCGAAAGAATGCGCCGTCAACGAGACCGATCCCGGCAACCTCGGCCCGGCGCTGGTCGCCGGCTACAACGAACACGCGTTCATGTTCGAGCGCGGCGAAGCGGAAACGGAACACTCGAAGGTGCTCGAACTCGGACCGGGCGGCAAAGCCGGAAACTGCCCGCAGGGCTCCGCCACGAACCCCGCGGCCGAAGTCGGCGGCGTCAAGCTGTCCTCGTTCCCGATCGCCGACAACGTGTCGCTCTCCTCGAAAGTCACGCAGGCCAACGCGCTCAGCACCGAATGGGAATTCGAACCGAGCGTGACGCAGACCGTGACCAAACGCCAGCAGAACACGACGGTTGTGGAACACCAGTTCAAGCACGAAGGCACCTTCACGGTGGCGGAGCGCATCCACACCGACGACCTCGCGACGCCACTGCTCGAAACGAGCGAAAAGGTCACGATCGTCGCGCCGAAGGTGCAGGGCGAAAAAGCCCTCCCGGAAGGCAGCTCGGTGGCCGCGCTGAGCGCGGAAGTCAACCCGAGCGGGAGCCCGACGAAATGCGAATTCCAGGTCACCGAAGCGAGCGACACCGAATACAAGGCGGCAGGCCTCAAAAAGGTCGCCTGCCCCACGAATCCGGGCGAAGTCGAAAAACTCGTGCTCGAGGGAGTGAAAGTGACCGGGCTGACCGAAGGGACGCGCTACCGCTTCAGGCTGCTCGCGAAAGCCGGTGTGTGGGAAGGCAACCAGCCCGGCACCGAATTCGAACTCGCCGCGGCGGGTGCGCCGGCCGTCGAAGCGAAGGCCGCGACCGAAGTCGGCTCGACGACGGCGACGCTGAACGGCACCGTGAACCCGAAGGGCAAGGAAACGAAAGCCTGCACCTTCGAATACGGCGAAACGCTTCCCTCCGGGAAAACCGCTTCCTGCTCGCCTTCGCCCGGCAAAGTCGAAACGCCGGTCGCCGTCTCCGCGAAAGTCACCGGCCTGAAAGCCAGCACGGCTTACAAAGTCAAGCTGAGCGACGAAAGCACGGAAGCAAAGAAAGCCGAAAGCTCGCCCGTCGCGTTCACGACGACCGAAGCACCGTCCGCGCCGACCGTGGAAACGCTCGCGGCGACCGGCGTGACGCAGACCGGTGTGACGCTGAAGGGTCTCGTCAACCCGCACGGTGAAGAAACCACGTGCAAGTTCGAATACGGGACCTCGACGAGCTACGGCACCCCGGTGCCCTGCCCCACGGCGCCCGGCAAAGGCAGGAGCAACGTCGAAGAGTCCGTGGCGATCTCGGGGCTGGCAGCGGGCACGGCCTACCACTTCCGGATCGTCGCCGAAAGCCCGCTGGGCAAACCGCAGGGTCTGGACAAGGAAGTCAGGACCGCGGCTCCGTCGAGCGGCGGCGGCGGAGGAGGGGGAGGTGGGGGCTCCACCCAGACGGCGACCACGCCGCCGCCGGCGAAAGCAGTCCTGCCGATCCAGACGGCCAAGCCCGTGCCGAACGTGTCGATCGCCGGCGCCGCGATGACGGTCGCCACCGGCGGGGGCTTCAGCCTCAAGCTGAGCTGCCCCACCGAAGAGACGTCGTGCTCGGGGACGGTCACGCTCAAGACTCTCACGGCCGTGGCGGCGCAGCGGGCCCACGTCGCGAAGAAGTCGATCCTGACGCTCGCGAAGGGCTCGTTCTCGATCGCCGCCGGCAAGCTCAAGGTCCTCGCGCTGCATCTGAACGCGAAGGCCAAGAAGCTGCTCGCGAAGCTGCACACGGTCCGCGCGCGGGTGACGATCGCGGCGCGCGACCCGCAGGGCGGCACGCACACGACCACCGCGGTCTTGACGCTCAAGGCCGCCAAGAAGAAGAAGAAGAAGAAGCACTGACCCGTTCGTGAAGAGCGGGTGACGCCGCCGTCAAGGCGACGTCGCCCGCGCTTCGCGACCCGGATGAGGACGTGTGCAGCGGTTCTTGCCCACCCCTGTCAACGATCTGTGCATGGATCGTGAACGATCGAGGTTGTGGCCGAGTTGTGAACAAAGCGGCGACGTCACCGGCTGTAAACACTGTCAACCACGGCCGCGGCAACACTTCTCGACGCAGACTGATGTACGGCGCGGCCGAGGGGTTGGCTCGCCGGTCAGAGTCGGTCTAGGTGGGGCGACTTTTCCTGCCATGGTCGGCAACGGAACCTGCTAACCAGGAGGTAGTGGAGTAATGAAGTTCATTTCTGCACGCCGGGCATTCTCGGCGGGCGTTGTTGCGGCGGCCTCGGTGGCCGCATTCGCGGTGCCGAGCGCCGCGAACGCAGCGCTTCCCGGGCACTGCAAAGGCACGAGCACAGAAGGCGCGGGCTCGTCCTTCCAGCTCGAAGCCGAGGAACTCTTCAGGAAAGGCTTCAACACCAGCAAATCGGCGGGTTGTATCGGTGCTGGCGCCCCTGAAATCACGAAATACCGCTCGATCGGCTCGGGCGCCGGCTACAAAGAATGGGCCAAAGAAGAGAACTACGGCACGGTCGGCTTCGTCGGCACGGACAACACCGCAAACGCCGCCGAAAAAGCCGTCGTCGAAGGTCAGGTAGACGAAGGCAAAACCAGCAGCATGCTGACGGTCCCGCTCGTTCAGGGTGCCGAGGCGATCGTGGTGAACCTGCCCGCTAACTGCAAAGCGAACTCGAGCCACGCGCCGGGCCGTCTCGCCATGAACCAGGCAACGCTCGAGGGCATCTACGACGGCAGCGTCAAAAACTGGGGCGAAATCGTCTCCCAGGAAAACACCGGCAACGAACTGACCGGCGCCGGCTGCGAACCGTCGACGACGCCGATCATTCCGGTGGTCCGTCAGGACGGATCCGGCACGACGCACATCTTCAAGAAGTTCCTGTTCCAGATCAACGGCGCCTCCTTCCCCGTCGAAGGCGGCGGCGAACAGACCTGGGGCGAACTCGCCGAAGGTTCGTCGAGCACGAAATGGCCGACCGCTGCCGGCGTGTTCCACCCGGCCGAAGCGACCAACACCGGCGTGCTGAAAGCAGTCGCCGAAAAACCCGGCGCGATCGGCTACGCGGACCTTGCCCAGGCCCGCAACCCGGTCAACGGCGGGTTCACCGGCCAGAGCGCCTCGCGCTTCTGGACGGTTCTCGAGAGCGAACGCTCCGAAAAAACGACCAGCAAAGGCATCAAGGTCAAGAGCAAGTACAAGGACCCGTCGACCAACGAAGACAGCAGCACCACGGCGGAATCCAACTGCAAGAAGACCGAATTCTCGAACGGCAAAGGGAGCTTCCCGCCGCCGTCCGTTGAAGCGCCTTGGAACGAAGTCGGTACGAAACAGTTCTCGAAGTCGTACGCGCTGTGCGGTCTCACCTACGTGTTCGCGCTGAGCAACTACTCGGCCTACGCGTCGCATGGCGGCAACGCCGGTGAGGCTCAGACGGCCCGTGACTACATCGCCTACATTGCCAGCAAGAAAGGCGGCGCGAAGGAAATCAAGGGTCACGACTACGCGGCCCTCCCGAAGACGCTGATCCCGAAGGCTGAAGAAGCGGTCTCGCTGATCGAAGACTGAGGACGTCGCTGACGTCCTGACGCCGGTCACGAACGACCGGTGGGTCTGATGCGGCCGGCTCGCCCAGGAGGGGCGGGCCGGCCGTCTTTTCTCGGCGATCCGGTGCCCCCGCACGCGTGAGGTCCGGCGAGGGCGAGCCACGGGTTGTGGCTCTCGGCTCGACCGCGGTGGAGCCGATTACACCAAAGGCGGTTGACAACATGAGGAATGCTGTTATCGTGCCGACGCTCGGCTGGCCTCGTGTTTGAGGCGGGAGGAGCGGATCGGCACCCCGATCCGCGCGAGGGATCCGGAGCAGATGCACATCGACCCATACATCGTGTTGGGGAGCGCGATCATCGGCTTCCTCGTCGGCATGACCGGCGCGGGCGGCGGCGCCCTGATGACGCCGATGCTGATCCTGCTGTTCGGGGTCAAGCCGGCGGCGGCGATCTCGAGCGACCTCGTCGCCGCCGTGCTGATGCGCCCCTTCGGCGCCGCGGTGCACCTGCGCAAACGCACGGTCAACCTCAAGCTCGTCAAGTGGATGGTGATCGGCTCGGTGCCCGCCGCCTTCCTGGGTACCTACATCCTGCACCTGCTCGGCAACGCCGAGAACGCCCAGACGACCATCGAGCGCGTGCTGGGGGCCGCGCTGCTGATCGGGGCCGGCGCGATGGTTCTCCGCTCCGTGCTCGACCGCCGCGCCGGGAACGACCGCTCCGCCGTCGTGCACGACATCGACGTACATCCGTCGCGCACGATCGCGATCGGCGTGATCGGCGGGGTCATCGTCGGCGTCACCTCGGTCGGCTCGGGATCGCTGATGATCGTGATGCTGCTGTTCCTGTACCCGATGATCGGCGCCAACCAGCTCGTGGGCACCGACCTCACGCAGGCGGTGCCGCTGACGCTCGCGGCCGCGCTCGGCGCGCTCGCCTTCGGCCACGTCGAATTCGGGGTCACGGTCTCCCTGATCCTCGGGAGCGTCCCGGCGGTGCTGATCGGCTCGCTGTTCTCCTCGAGCGCGCCCGATCGCTACGTGCGGCCGGTGATCACCTTCGTGATCACCGCCTCCGGGCTCAAGTACATCGGGCTCGACACGGAAACGCTCGGCTGGACCCTCTGCGCGATTCTGGGCGCGGTCGCGCTCGTCTGGCTGGTGCGCAGGCGACCGTGGGAGGCCGGCGCGTGGGAGGCGGCGGCGCGCGAGCAGTCGCCGAACGGCACCACGCCGCTCAAGGCCGTCTCCGCCGACGGCCGTGTCGCCACGAGCGCCACGGACGTGACCCCGCGCCCCGATCTCGACTGAGCTACCCCGGACGGGCGATCTTTGCCTCCGGACCCGAATACGGTCTTGCTTTAGATGTAGCCCCTGTTTATGATCCCCGCCTGAGGGAGATCACGGAATCTCGACAACTGTTCGGGGGCCGTGGTCGACTATTCGCGGGGGCCGGATAGGCAAGCAAGGAGGCGGGGAGACCCGATGAGTGTCGAGACGGGGAGTTCTACGGAGGCCAGTGTCCCATGGGCTGCGCCGCCACTGGCGCCGACGCGGGGCTTTCTCGGCCTGGGCGGGAGGCGCCGCCTCCTCGTCTCAGGGATCTCGGAGGTCCGCGGTCCCGCCGCCTCGCTGCGACGCGACTCGCTGTTCCGCCGCTCCCTCGCCGTCGCTGACATCCTCGCGCTCCTCGGCGCGTTCCTGCTGACGGCCGAGCTCGCCGCGCGCCCGGTCCGGCTGACCTGGTGGGCGCTGATCGAGATCCCGATCCTGCTGGTCGGCGCGAAGCTCACGGGGCTCTACGACCGCGACGAGACGTTGATGCGCAAGACGACGCTCGACGAGGCGCCGAAGCTCTTCCAGCTCGCCACCCTCTGCACGGTCGTCGCGTGGCTCTCGGGCGGCTTCATCGTCGCCGACGCCCTCGGCCGCCGCCAGGCGCTGATCCTGTGGCTGGTGCTCGCGGCGCTGCTGATCCTGTTCCGCTCGGTGGCACGCATCGTCGCGCTCGCGATCGCGCCCGCGGAGCGCTGCCTGTTCATCGGCGACGAGATGTCCGCCGCGACGATCCGCTCGAAGCTCGGCTGCGGGGGCGGGGTGAAGGCGACCGTCGTCGCTCACCTCGACCTCGACAAGGTCGCGCCGTGGTCCAGCGACTCGTTCTCGGAGTCGCGCCTGGCGGAGATCCGAGACCTCGCGCAGACGCTCGACGTGCACCGGGCGATCATCGCGCCGCGCAGCGCCGACGCGGGCGAGATGCTGAACCTGGTGCGGACGCTGAAGGCCGTCGGCGTGCGCGTCAGCGTGGTGCCGCGGCTGCTGGAGGTCGTGGGCTCCTCGGTCGAGTTCGACGACCTGCACGGCGTGACCGTGATGGGGGTGCGTCGCTTCGACCTCACGCGCTCCTCGGCCAAGTTCAAGCGCATGTTCGACCTGATCGGCGCGTCGCTCGGCCTGCTGGCCGTCTCGCCGCTGCTGATCGCGATCGCGATCGCGATCAAGCTCGACAGCCGCGGCCCGGTGTTCTTCCGCCAGCTGCGCGTCGGCCGGCACGGCAAGCGCTTCTACATGCTCAAGTTCCGCACGATGGTCCCCGAGGCGGAGGACATGAAGGACGAACTCCGCCACCGCAACGAGGCGATGGACGGGCTCTTCAAGATCGCCGAGGACCCCCGCATCACGCGCGTCGGCCGGTGGCTGCGGCGCAGCGCACTCGACGAGCTGCCGCAGCTCTTCAACATCGTCCGCGGCGAGATGAGCCTCGTCGGGCCGCGCCCGCTCGTGATCGAGGAGGACCAGCGGATCGAGGGCTGGCACCGCCGCCGTCTCGAGCTGATGCCCGGCATGACCGGTCCCTGGCAGATCCTGGGCCCGGCGCGGGTGCCGCTGCGCGAGATGGTCGCGATCGACTACCTGTACGTCGCGAACTGGTCCCCCTGGACCGACATCAAGATCCTGCTCCGCACCGTCCCGCACGTCGTCGGGCGCCGCGGGCTCTGAGGCCCGGCCCGCTCGGGCGGGCCTATTTTTCTTTACTCGCCTGCCGTTTGAATTCGGCGGCTTCGCGCGCTTCTTCGGCTTCGAAGCGCTTGCGCGCTTCCTGTTCGGCTGTCGTTTCGTGGCTCTTCTTGCCGCCTTTCGTCTTCGACGCCGACTTCTTCTGTTCGCTCTTCTTGTGATGCGCCGCCCCGCTCTTGGACCTGTGGGTCTGCTTGGCGTGCTTCTTCGGGGTGCTCGCCTGCGCCGCGGCTTCGCGTTCGGCGCGTTCGCGGCGGCGCTCGAGTGCCGCCAGTTCAGCCGCTTCGCGTTTGATCGAAGCCGCTTCGGCCTGGGTGCGGCTCGGGGCTGAGCCTCCTTCGCCGGGTTCGGGGGCGAGCACGGCCCCGGGGGCGCCTTCCGCCGATTCCTTCCCTTCGCCGGCGTGGCTCTTGCCGCCGCCCGAGCCGCCGCAGCCGGCCACGGCGCCACCGAGCGCCAGTGCGGCGAGCAGCGCGGCGAGCAGCCGCGCGCGTGGTGTCGTCGTGGCGGTCATCTCAGCCGGAGGAGCTCGGCACCGTCACGGTCGGTGCGGCGCTGATCGATTCCTTGGGCTTGGCCGGGGGCGGCGTCGTCTTCGGCTTGGCGGTCGTCGTCTTGGGTTTTTCGGCGGTGACCGTCTTCGGCCGCTGTTCGCGCGCCTTCTTGGCGGCTTCTTCGCGCTTCTTCTTCGCCGCCGCTTCCTTTTCTTTGCGTTTGGCCGCTTCCTCGGCGGCCTTTTCGCGCTTCTTGGCTTTGGCCTTGGCCTTCGCTTCGGTGCGCCGCGCGGCGGCCTCAGCTTCTTCTTCGCGCTTGCCCGATTCGATCACCGACAGCGCTTCCTGGTCCTGCGCCACTTCCGAGGCTTCTTCCTTGCGCAGCGCCGTTTCTTCCTGGCGCGTTTCTTCAGAGGCGGCGGCAGCCGCGCTTCCCGAGTTGCGGTTGGCTTTGCCGGCGTGGCTGCAGCCCGCGAGCAGGAGCGCGGCGAAGGCGAGCACGCAGGCTGTTGCGATCGTCGGCACTCGTCTTCCTCTGGGCGGCAAGTCGGTCATGTCGTCTCGTTGGGCCGGTCCGTGGCGGCGAGGACGCGCCGCCGGCGGCGGTGGAACGCGCGCCCTCTCAACTCCAGAGGGTAGCCGCCCGCTCAGCTTCCCACGCCGTGCACGAGGGCCTGCAGCTCCCGCGAGATCTGCGCGCACACGTGCCCCGTGGCGAACAGCCGCTCGGCCTCGCTGCGGGCCCTCGCCCGCAGCGCCGGGGCGTCCGCCTCCAGCGCCGCCAGCAGCCGTTCGAGCTCGTCGGCCATCGCGCCGGCTTCACCCGGCGCGACCTCGGCGACGACCGCGCGGTCGACTCCCTCGATCGCGCCGACCTCGCTGGTGCCGACGACGGGGACTCCGGAGGCGAGCGCCTCGGCGACGGTCAGCCCGAAGGGCTCGTAGCGGGCCGCCTGCAGCATCACGTCGGCCCCGATGAGCTCGGCCGGGACCTCGCTCGGGCGCATGCGCCCGATGTACTCGGAGTTCGCCGCAGGGAGGTCCTCCAGCAGCTTGCGGTAGTCCGACTCGAGCGTCACGCCGCCGACCACACGTACACGCGCGCGCGAGCCGCGCGCGAGCAGGATCTGCGCGACCTCGACCACGCTCTCGACGCCCTTGCGCGCCGAGACGCGGCCCAGCACCAGCACCGTCGGCGGCTCGCCCACGCCGCGATCGAGCCGCGGCTCGGTGAAGCGCTCGAAGCGGATCGGGTTGGGCACGACGACGGTCCGCTCGCGCGGGAAGCCGTAGTCGCTGACGATGTGGTCGCGGAACACGCTGCTGATGCAGACCAGCAGGCTCGCGCGACGCACGCGACGGCGCTGGACCGCCGCGCGCACGGTCATCGTCGCGGCGGCGATCGCCACCGTGTGGACCGGCTGGCAGCGAAGCGCCAGCTTGCGCTCGCGCCAGAGCGAGCGCAGCTCGCCGGCGATGTGCGTCTCGGGGTGGATGACGAGCGGGACGCGGCCGCGAAGCTGCCCCGGCATCGCGAGCGACTCGATGTTCGAGAACTGGTAGACGACGTCGTAGGGGTCCCGCCGGTGCTGGCGAAGCACCTCGCGGCGCAGCCGCAGGGAGCCGACGGCCCGTACGAAGAGGCCGCTGAGGAACGTCCCCAGCCGTCCGCGGCTGTACCAGCGCGAATGACGCCACCCCATCGTCCCGCGCACGAAGCGCAGGTTCGGTTCGGCCTCGAGCCGCGGCGGCAGCTCCCCGCCGGACACGGGGAGGAAGCAGTCGACGCGGTGGCCGAGTGCCGCGAAGCCCGCGAGCAGCTCCGCTGCGACGCCCGGCACGCCCCCGGTTTCTTTGGCGTTCGGCCCAGCGCCCAGCCACGCTATGTGCAGAGCCGGGGGCGCCATCGCCGCTGTGATCCTACAGCGAGCCCCGAGCCGCCCCGCGGCGCGAAGGGCCGTCGCTGAGCGCACGCCGCACCTGCTCGGCGAGGCCGCGACGGAAGGCCGCGACGGAGAAGCGCTCCGCATTCCGGACGGCCTGCGCGGGGTCGAGGCGGAGCTGCTCGAGGCTCTCGATCGCCTCGCGGAAGGCTTCTACGTCGTCGAGCTCGACCAGGCGACCCGTGACCCCGTCCAGCACGGTCTCCAGCGCCCCGCCGGCGGCGGCGGCGATCACGGGCCGGCCCGCGGCCTGGGCCTCGACCGCCGTGATCCCGAACTCCTCCTTGCTCGGCACGATCACCGCCCGGGCGCCGGCGTACAGCTGCTCGAGCTCGCTGTCGGAGACCCGTCCCAGGAACTCCGCCTCTCCGAACGCGGCCGCGAGCGAGGCGTGGTCGGGGCCCGAGCCGGCGACGCGGATCGGAGCGCCGGCGCGGCGCGCCGCCTCCAGCGCGACGTGCAGGCGCTTGTGCCGGACGAGCTCGGAGACGATCAGCAGCTCGGCGCCGGGCTCGCCCACAGTGAAGCGCTCGGTGTCCACGGGCGGGTAGACGATCTCCGCCTCGCGGCCGTAGTAGCGCGCGATGCGCTCCTGTGTGAGGCGGGAGTTGGCGACGTAGCGGTCGACGCGCGCGCTCGCCGCGCGGTCCCACCTGCGCATCCAGGCGAGCACGGCCCGCAGCGGCGCGCGCAGTGCCCGCGGCGCCTCGGCGAGCGCCCGCTCCTGCTCGTACCAGGCGTAGCGGAACGGGGCGTGGCAGTAGCAGACGTGCACGGCGCCCGCGGGGGCGCGCAGGCCGTGTATAAAGGCGCTGCTGCTGCTCAGCAACAGCTCGCAGGGGGGAACGCGCATGCGGCCGGTCGCCAGGGGATAGAGCGGGAGCAGCCGGCGAAAGCCATCCTGGGAGACGCCCAGCCGCTGCAGCGGCGAGACGGTCACGGGGTGGCCCGCGAACGCCGCGCCGGTCGCCTCGGCGTCGTACAGCAGCGTCAGGACCGGCGCGCCCGGGTGCATCCGCGCCATCTCCGCGAACACACGCTCGGCGCCCCGCATCACCAGCAGGTAGTCGTGCGCGAGCACGGTCGAGACGAGCTCGTCTGGGTTCGTGGGATCGCTGTCCATCTCGCCGCCGCCGCGGCGCGCAAGCATAGGGCACTCGGATTCGCATCGGCTAGCATCAACGCCGTGTCCGAGGGGGTTAGCGCAGCCGCCGAGGGGCGACTGGCTGCACCCGGCCCATCGGCCCCCCGGCGCCTCGTCGTGACCGCGCCATGGGGAACACTCGCCGGGGGCGCCGAGGCGATGCTGCAGAGCATCCTCGACGGCGCCGAGGAAGGGCCCTTCGAGTTCCACCTCGTGTTCCTGGAGGACGGGCCGTGGCCGCGCGACCTCGCCGCCGCCGGCTTCGCGGTCACCGCGCTCGAAGCCGGGCGCCTGCGCCAGCCGGGCCGGACGGCGGGCGCCGTGCGGCGCCTCGCAGCGCTCCTGCGCGAGCTTCAGCCGGAGCTGATCCTCGACTGGTCGGCGAAGACCCACCTCTACGGCGCCTCCGCCGCGATGCTCGCCGGGATGACCGGCAGGGTGGCCTGGTGGCAGCACGCGATCCCGCTCGGGAGCACCGTCGACCGCGTCGCGACGGTGCTGCCTGCGCGGGCGATCTTCACGACCTCCGAAGCGGCGGCGGTCGCGCAGCGCCGCCTGCGTCCGAGGCGCAGGACGGTCACGGTCGCCGCCGGCACGGCGCCGCCGCGGCCCGACGAGTGCCCGGCGGCGATCGAGCTGCCCGAAGGGGTGCCCGTGGTGGGGATCGTGGGACGGCTGCAGTCGTGGAAGGGCCAGGACCGGCTGCTGCGGGCGCAGGCGCTGCTGCGCGAGCGCGGCCTGGAGATGCACTGCCTGATCGTCGGCGGCGACGCGTTCGGACTCGAGCCCGAGTACGCGGCCTCGGTGCCGCGGCTCACGGAGGAGCTCGGGCTCTCCGCGCACGTGACGCTGACCGGGCAGGTGCCGGACCCGGGGCCCTACATCCAGCGCATGGACGTGCTCGTCAACGCCTCCGCGCCCGAGCCGTTCGGGATCGTCCTGCTCGAGGGGATGGCACGGGGCGTCGCCGTCCTCGCCGTCGACTCCGGCGGCCCGTCGGAGATCGTCGACGGCGGGCGCACCGGCGTGCTCGTGCCCTCGGGCGAGCCGGAGGCGCTCGCGGACGCGCTGGCGCCGCTGCTCGCCTCGCCCGTGGAGCGCGATCGGCTCGCCCGCGCGGGCCACGAGCGGTTCCTCCGGGAGTTCACCGACACGGCGATGCGCGCCCGTTTCTTCGCCGGCATCGAATCCGTGGCCCCGGCTGCGGCATCCCGCGGGTGAGCGCCCCGGCGGGCAGCGTCGGGGAGCGCAAGCACCCGGTGCCGGTCACGATCGTGGCGCACGACGTCGGCTCGGTCGGCGGCATGGAGCGCCAGATCGCCGAACTGGCGGTTCGTCTCAGGCGCCGCGGGCACGAGGTCACGGTGGTCGCGCGCAAATGCGTGCTGCCGCCGGGCAGCGGCGTGAGCTTCCGCCGCGTGCGCGGCCCGGGCCGCCCCTTCCTGATCGCCTATCCGTGGTTCCTTCTCGCGGGCTCGCTGGCGCTGCGCCGCCACCGCTCCGGGATCGTGCAGTCGACCGGCTCGATCGTCCTGAACCCCGTCGACACCGTCGCGGTGCACTACTGCCACTGCGCCTACTCGGCGGCGCCGGCGCGCCCCGGTCGCCTCTACGCGCTCTACGACTGGGCGGTGGGGGTCGTCGAGCGCCGCTCCGAACGGCTCTACATCCGGCGCAACCGGTCTGCGGAGCTCGTCTGCGTCTCCGAGGGGGTCGCCGAGGAGGTGCGGAGCTGCTTCCCCGGCGCGGCGAGCCGCGTGGTCACGATCCACAACGGCGTGGACGTCGAGGAGTTCGCGCCCGGCGTCGCCCACGCCGAAGGCGAGGCGTTGCGCGCGCAGCTCGAGCTCGAGCCGGGCGCGCTGCTGGCCGCCTTCGTCGGCGGCGACTGGGAGCGCAAGGGGCTGGGGCCCTCGATCGCGGCCCTCGCGCAGGCGCCGGAATGGCACCTCGCGATCGCGGGCAAAGGCCCGCAGCGTCCCTACGACCAGCTGGCGGCGTCGCTCGGCGTCTCAGAGAGGGTGCACTGGCTGGGCGTGCGCGGCGACGTGCGCCCTCTCTACGCCGCCGCGGATGCCTTCGTGCTGCCCACCAGCTACGAGACCTTCTCGCTGGTGACCTTCGAGGCCGCCGCCAGCGGCCTGCCCGTCATCGCGGGCGACGTCAACGGAGTCAGGGAGCTGATCCGCTCGGGTCAGAACGGCTACCTGATCGAGACGACGGCCGACCAGGTCGCCTCGCGGCTGCGCGAGCTGGGCGCCGATCCGGCGCTGCGCGCGTCCTTCGGGGCGGCCGCGCGCGAGGCCGCGTCGCACTTCACGTGGGAGCGGATGGTGGCGGCGCACGAGCAGCTGTTCGAGCGGCTCGCCGCCGCCCGCGGCTGAGACCCTCAAAACGCAGGGAAACATGCGTCGAAACGGCGGCCGCACGCTACTCTTTAGCGGCCGATTACGTAGCTCCCGGAACATGGCCACGCATGGCCAGGCCAGCACGTACTGGACGGATCCTCAACGATGAACGAAACCACCGACGCCACCGCGATCTTTGCTCCGATCTGGAGGCGGAAGTGGCTCATTCTCGTGGCCGGGCTTCTCGTCGCAGCAGGATCCTACCTCTACTTCAAGCGTGAGTCGCCGACCTACCAGGCGACCACGCAGGTCTACCTGGGCGCCGGGGCGGAAGAACAGCTGAACGAACGGTCCTCGGGCGGCCGCAACTCCGTCCAGAGCTCGGGCAACCAGGCGGCCGTCATCAACTCCGTCGTGGTCGAATCCTCCAAGCGGCAGCTGAAGCACTCGACGGTTCACGTCGACAAAGTCGCGGCCAAGGGCAGCGTCAAGGCCAAGGCCCTCGAAAAAGGGCAGTTCATCTCGATCACGGCGGAATCGCACAGCCCTCGCGCCGCTGCGTTGCTGGCAAACACCGTTGCGGCCGGCTACATCAAACGGTGGACGAGCAACCACCGGCGCGACGTGCTCTCGGCGATCAGCATCGCCCGCCGCCAGCTCGTCCGTCTGGAAGCCGCGCACGCCGCCTCCGAAGCCTCCTCGCCCGCCGCCGCGAAGGGTAAGAACGGCAAAACGAGCCCGGCGCCGAAAGGCGCGTCGGGCACCAGCGTGATCCAGGCGGCTCAGCTCTCCACCAAGATCAACCAGCTCGAATCGCAGCTCGCGATCGTCGGCGTGCGCCAGGTCAAGCCGGCCAAACCGCGCTCCACCAGGCTGACCGGGCCGTATCCGAAAAAGAACGCCGAGTTCGGCTTCGTGATCGGCATCGTGCTCGCCTCGATCGCCGCCTACGCGCTCAGCCGTGTCAACCGACGCCTGCGCTCGCTCGCCGACATCGAGTCGATCCTCCACCAGGAGATCCTCACCTCGCTTCCGAAGGTGCGCACCCCGATCGTGAAGAAGGAAGGGTGGACGGCGCCGTCGCGGTTCCTGGTCGAGCCGCTGCGCCGGCTCCACACCGCGGTGCTGCTCGAGCCGATGTCCGGCGAGGGTCACCACTCCTCGCCGCGCTCGATCCTGTTCGTGAGCGCCGAGCCCGGTGACGGCAAGTCCACGGTCGCCGCCGACCTCGCGCTCGTGCAGAGCGAAGCGGGCGAGCAGGTGATGCTGATCGAGGCTGACTTCCGCCGCCCGGTCCAGGCCCGCGCGCTGAGCGTGGAAGGAGGCCGGGGGCTCTCAGACGTCCTCACCGGCCGGCTCGCTCTCGCCGACGCCCTCCAGGTCGTGCACGCGACGCCCGCCCAGATCGCCCAGGCTCCCTCCACGAACGGCGCCGTTGCGACGGCCGTCGAGCAGCGCGGCCCCGGCGGCGTGTGGGCGCTCGTCAGCGGCCCGCCCGTCCCCAATCCCCCCGCGATGCTCGCGAGCGGCGCGATGGCCGAGCTCCTGCGCTCGGCCGTCGAGGACTACGACCGCGTGCTGATCGACGCGCCCGGCCCCCTGGCCGTCAGCGACGTGATGCCGCTGCTCGGCATCGTCGAGGCGATCGTGCTCGTGGCCCGCATCGGCCACACCCGCGAACAGGCGGCCGCGCAGCTGAACCAGCTGCTCGCCCGCACCCCCACCGCGCCGGTGCTCGGCGTCGTGGCCAACGGCGTCCCCCGTGCCGAAATCTCGAAATACGGCGCCGGCGCCACCCCTCAACGACGCTGGCCCGGCTCTCTGGTCGGGCGATGAGCGCGGCGGCGGGCCCGCTCTTCGCCGGGGGAGGTCATCCGGCCGTCACCAGCCGCCGGATCCACGACACGGCGGTCACCGGCGCCTTCGCGCTCGCGGCCATAGGCGGCGCGCTGGCGGTGGCGGTCGCGATGCCCAAGCCCAACCTGGCGCTCGTGCTCGGCGCGATCGTGATGCTGCTGTTCATCGTCTGGCTCGCGGTCTGCCCGCGGCTCGAGTGGACGGTGACGGCGGTCGTGATCTTCCTCGGCTGCCTGAACGGCCCCACGAAGCTCGTCGCGAACGCGGGCGCGGTGTCCTCGGGCATTCAGGACGTGCTCGTGCTCGCCGTCACGCTCGGGCTGATCGTGCGCATGATCTCCAAGCGGGCGCCCGTCAAGATCCCGCCCCTCGCTGGGTGGGTGTTCGCGTGGATCATCTTCGTCGCCATCGAGGCCTTCAACCCGAACACGGTCGGGATCGTGAAGGCGCTCGCGGGCTACCGGCAGCAGCTGCAGTGGGTGCCCTTCTTCTGGTTCGGCTACCTGCTGATCCGCACCCCGAAGATGTTCAAGCGCGCGTTCTGGCTGCTCGGGGTGATCGCGCTGCTGAACGCGTTCGCCTCGACCGGGCAGACGCAGCTCTCGCCTGAAGAAGTCGCCAGCCTCGGCTCCGGCTACAGCGCGCGCGTCAACGGCCCCGGCGGCACGCACCTACGGAGTCGAAGGCGAAGGGCACGTGCGCCCACTCGGGCTGGGCTCCGACAGCGGCTTCAGCGGCGGCATCGGCATGATCGCCCTGCCCGGGTGCCTTGCGCTCGTCGCGCTCTCGACACGCCGGCGAGAACGCTGGGCGGCCCTGATCCTGACGCTCGGCGCGTTGGCCGGGGTGATCACAGGGCTCGGGCGATTGCAGGTGGGCGGCACGGTCATCGCGCTCGGCGCGTTCGTCGGCTACTCGTTCCTCGCCGGGCGCCGAATATCCAAGCCGATCCTGGCGCTGCTCGGCGCGGTCGCGATCGCCCTGCCGGCCGGCGTGGTGTTCGTCGAAGCGGTCGGCTCGGGCATCTTCTCGCGCTACACGAGCATCGCCCCCGAACGCTTCGGCAGCACGGCGACCTCGTACAAGTTCTTCGAGATCGAAGCGATCCCGAAGTACGTCGCCGCAGAGCCCTTCGGCTACGGCCTCGGCGTCGCCGGCGCGGTCTCGGGCTTCGGCGGCAAGCAGAAGGAACTGTTCGAAGGCCACAACATCCCGGCCGACACCGAGTACAACTTCCTCGTCAAGGAACTCGGCATCTTCGGGCTGGCGATCTGGCTCGGGTTCCTGATCCGGCTGATCGTGCTCGCGGCGACGCACCTGCGAAGAGTGCTCCATCCCGAACTGCAGATCCTCTTGATCGCGATCGCCTCGCCGCTCGTCGCCACCTTCTTCATGGCGTTCGACGGCCCGGTCTCGGCGGGCGTCGCGGGCGGGGCCTACTTCTGGTTCGCGGGCGGGGTCATGTCCTACTGGTTCCTCGGCGCCGGGCGCCGGCTCGCCTCCCAACCGCAAGTGGAGCCCGGTAATCTGGTCGCGGCATGAGGGGCACGAGGAGGTTGAGCGGCGCGGGCCTGGCCTCGCCCGCGAAGATGGGCGCACGCCTGAACCTGCTGGTCGGCGAGCGCCGAAGCCTCGTCGTCGCGCTGGCGATCTGCTCGGTCATCTCGAGCGTCGCCGAAGCGGCGACGCTCGCGATCGTCGCCCAGGTGGCGGTCACGATCGCGGGCAAGCACCATACGAAGCTGCAGGGGCTCCACTTCCACGGCTCCACGAGCCACCTGCTCGCGATCGGGTTCGCGCTCGCCATCTTCCGCATGCTGATGCAGGTCCCGCTCTCGCACCTGCCCGCTCAGATCGCGGGTGACGTCCAGGCCTCCTCGCGCAAGCAGCTCTTCCATGCGTTCACGAGGGCCTCCTGGGGAGTCCAGTCCGCCGACCGCGAGGGCCAGCTGCAGGAGACGATGTCCGGGCAGGTGATGCAGGCCACCCAGGGAGCGCTCCAGGCGACGTCGCTGATCACCTCGAGCCTCACGTTCCTCGTGCTGATCGCGTTCGCGTTCGCGCTCAACGCGATCGCGGCCGCGGCCGTGTTCGCGACGGCGATCGCGATGTTCGGGGTCCTGCGTCCGATGCGAGGCGTCGCGGTCAGACGCTCGCGTGCGCTCTCCAAGGCCCAGATCCGCTACGCCTCGAGCCTGGCCGAGGCGAACCGGCTCGCCGAAGAGACACAGGTGTTCGGCGTCGCCGCCGAGCAGCGCGAGCGGATGGACGGCTACATCCAGACTGCGCGGGACCTCTTCTACCGCGCGCAGCTGATCTCGCGCCTCGTCCCGAACGTCTACCAGAGCTTCATCTACCTCGTGCTGCTAGGCGCGCTGGCGGTGCTGACCGCCGCGGGCGGCTCACACGCCGCTTCACTCGGCGCGGTGATCCTGATCCTCGTGCGCGCGAGCAACAGCGGCCAGATCGTCAACTCGTCGTGGCAGGGGCTGCAGCAGTCGCTGCCGTTCATCGAACGCACGCAGGAGGCCGCCCGGCGCTACCGCGAAAGCGCCCCCCCGCAGGGCGAGAAGCCCCTCTCGAAGGTGCGCACGATCACCTTCCAGAAGGTCAACTTCTCCTACCGCGCGGGCACGCCGACGCTCCGCGACATCAGCTTCGAGGTCTCGCACAACGAAGCGATCGGTGTGATCGGGCCCTCGGGCGCGGGAAAGTCGACGCTGATCCAGCTGCTGCTGCAGCTGCGCCCGCCGGAGAGCGGGCGCTATCTCGTCAACGGCGAGGACGTGGCGGCGTTCCGGCGGGCGGACTGGCACCGGCTCGTCTCCTACGTGCCGCAGTCGCCGAAGCTGCTGCACGCGAGCGTCGCGGAGAACATCCGCTACCTGCGCGACATCGACGACGAGCAGCTCGAACAGGCCGCGACGCTCGCGCGCATCCACGAGGACGTGATGAGCTGGCCCAAGGGCTACGAGACGATCATCGGGCCACGCGCGGACGCCGTCTCCGGCGGCCAGCAGCAGCGCATCTGTCTGGCCCGCGCGCTCGCCGCGCATCCCGAGGTGCTGGTGCTCGACGAGCCCACGAGCGCGCTCGACCCGCACTCAGAGACGCTGATCCAGGAGTCGCTGACCGCGCTGCGGAGCAACCTCACGATGTTCATCGTCGCGCACAGGATGTCCACGCTCGACATCTGCGACCGCGTGATGGTGATCCAGGAAGGGCGCCTCGCCGCATTCGACTCGCGCCTGCTGCTTCAGCAGCAGAACCAGTACTACCGCTCGGCCTCGATGATCGCAGCGGGCGCCCCCGGCAGGGTGCTGCCGTGAGCGCTGCCGCCTGAGGGAGAGCCGGTGGCGAGCGCGGCTGCCACTTCGATCGCCGGGCGCATACCCGACTTCTTCATCGTCGGCCATGCCAAGAGCGGCACGACCGCGATGTACGAGATGCTCCGCGCGCACCCGGCGATCTTCCTGCCGGACAGCAAGGAGCCGTGGTACTTCGCCGCCGAGCTGCTCGAACGCACCCCCCCGCGTCCGGAGGGGACCCCGCGCACGCTCGAGGAGTACCGGGCGTGGTTCGCGGGCGCCCGGCCCGAGCAGCGCGTCGGCGAGGCCTCCGCGCTCTACCTCTGGTCGCGCACCGCGGCCGCCGCGATCGCCGCCGTCCAGCCCGAGGCGCGGATCATCGCGATCCTGCGGGAGCCCGCGAGCTTCCTGCGCTCGCTGCACATGCAGTTCGTCGAGACCTACATCGAGACCGAGCCGGACTTCGAGCGTGCCCTGGCCCTCGAGGACGAGCGCCGCCACGGCCGGCGCGTCCCCCGTCACACGTACTGGCCGCAAGCGCTCTTGTACTCCGAGCACGTCCGCTACGCGGCGCAGCTGCGCCGTTACCGCGACGCCTTCGGCCCCGAGCGCGTGCTCGTGCTGGTCTACGAGGACTTCCTCGCCGACAACGAGGGCACGGTGCGGCGCGTGCAGCGCTTCCTCGGCGTCGATGACACGCTGCCGATACCGCCGAGCCGCGCCAACCCGACGGTGCGGCCGCGCTCGCGGCGGGCGCACGGTCTGATGCACGCGGTCTCCGTCGGCCACGGGCGCGGCTCGCTCGCGGTCAAGAAGGCGCTGAAGGCGGTCATGCCCGCGAAGCTGCGGCGCGGGCTGGTGCGCGAGTTGGGCGAGCGGGTCATCTACGCGCCCCCGGAGGAGGCCGATGAGGCGCTGATGGAGCGGCTCCGCGCGCGCTTACAAGCCGGAGGTCGTCGCGCTCGGCGAGTACCTGGAGATCGACTTCGTGAAACGCTGGGGCTATGAGCACGTCGAGTGAGGAGGAGACCGGGCGCCGCGCCGGCGGCCTCGGCGTGGTGCCCGACTTCTTCATCGTCGGCCACGCCAAGTGCGGCACCACGGCGCTGTACCAGATGCTGCGGGAGCATCCGCAGATCTTCATGCCGGAGCTGAAGGAGCCCGCCTACTTCGCCACCGATCTGCGGCGGCGCTTCCGGCCGCCCGGCGCCGGCCCGTTGCCCGAAACGCTGCCGGACTACCTGGCGCTGTTCGCGCCGACGCGGGAGGGACAGCGCGTGGGCGAGGCCTCCTCGCTCTACCTGTGGTCGCACGAGGCAGCCGCCGGCATCGGAGCTCTCGCCCCGGAGGCGCGCATAATCGCGATCCTGCGCGAGCCGGCGAGCTTTCTGCGCTCGCTGCACATGCAGCTGCTCCAGAACCACATCGAGGACGAGAAGCGACTGCGCCGCGCGATCGAGCTCGAGCCCGAGCGCCGTGCCGGGCGGCGGATCCCGCGCCGTTCGGTGCGCCCGCAGGCACTCTTCTACTCCGAGCGCGTGCGGTACACCGAGCAGCTCCGCCGCTACCACGACGTGTTCGGCCGCGAGCAGGTGCTGGTGCTGATCTACGACGACTTCCGGGCCGACAACTCGGGCACCGTGCGACAGGTGCAGCGCTTCCTCGGCGTCGACGACACGCTCCCGATCACCGCGCTCGACGCCAATCCGACGGTGATGATGCGCTCCCAGCAGCTCGACGAAATGGTGAACGCGGTCGCCGTCGGCCGGGGAAGGGCCGGCGCCGCCGCCAAGAGGGTCATCAAGGGCGTCGTGCCGGCCGGCGCGCGTGCGCGGCTGCTGCGCGCGACGCAGCAGCACGTGGTGCAGGGCCGGCCCGAGCCGCCCGACCCCGAGCTGATGGCCGAGCTGCGCCGCCGCTTCGCGCCCGAGGTCGTGGCGCTGAGCTCCTACCTCGGCCGCGACCTCGTCGCGGAGTGGGGCTATGACGGCCTCGGCTGAGCCGCAGGCCCGCGCGCGCTCGCCCTTGCGGATCCCGGACTTCTACATCGTCGGGCACCCCAAGAGCGGCACCACGGCCCTGTACGAGATGCTCCGCCGCCACCCGCAGATCTTCATGCCCGACCTCAAGGAGCCGCGCTGGTTCGCCGCCGACCTGCGCGAGCGCTTCCAGGCGCAGGGCGCGCTCGCGCACCCGCAGACGCTCGAGCAGTACGCGGCGCTGTTCGAGCCGGCCGGGGTCGAGCAGCTCGTCGGCGAGGCCTCGCCCTCCTACCTGCGCTCGCGCGTGGCCGCGCGCGAGATCGCGCGGCTGCGACCCGGACGCGCGGATCGTCGCCGTGCTGCGCGAGCCGGCCGACTTCCTTCGCTCGATGCACCTCGAAATGCTGCAGAACCGCGTCGAGCACGAGAGCGACCTTCGCCGTGCGATCGAGCACGAGGCGATCGACGCGCCCGACGGCACCACGCTGCTGCGCTACACCGACCGCGTCCGCTACGTCGAGCAGCTGCGCCGCTACGAGGAGCGCTTCGGCACCGATCAGGTGCTCGTGCTGATCTACGACGACTTCCGCGCCGAGAACGAGGCCACGGTCCGCCGCGTGCTGCGCTTCCTCGGCGTCGATGCGGAGGTCCCGATCGAGCCGGTCGAGGCCAACCGGAGCGTGCGGGTGCGCTCCGTGCGCAGCGACGACGCGGTGCGCGCGCTGCAGTCCGGGCGCGGCCCGCTCGCGCGCGGCGCGAAGGCCGCCGGCGGCCTGGTGCCCGCGCGGCTTCGCTCCTCGCTGCTCCGCACGGTGCGCCGGCGCTTCGTCTACGGCGATCCGGAGCCTCCGGACCCCGAGCTGATGGCGGAGCTGCGCCGGCGCTTCGAGCCCGAGGTCCGCGCGCTCGGCGAGCACCTCGAACGCGACCTCGTCTCGCTCTGGGGCTATGACCGCTGACGGGAACGGCCGTCTGCCCGATTTCTTCGTCGTCGGCCACTCCAAGAGCGGCACGACGGCGCTGTACGAGATGCTGCGCCGCCACCCGCAGATCTTCTTGCCCGAGATGAAGGAGCCGATCTTCTTCGCCCCGGAGCTGCCCAGGCAGGCGCATCGATACCGCGCGCCGGAGACGCTCGAGGAGTACCTCGCGCTGTTCGCCGCCGCCGCGCCCGGGCAGCTCGTGGGGGAGGGCTCGGCCTCGTACCTGCGCTCCTCTCAGGCGGCGGCGCGGATCGCCGCCGCGCGGCCGGACGCCCGCATCGTCGCGATCCTGCGCGAGCCCGCGAGCTTCTTGCGCTCGTTTCACCTGCAGCTCCTCCAGGCCCACTACGAGGATCAGCGCGACCTCGCGCGTGCGCTGTCGCTCGAGGGGGAACGGCGCCGCGGCCGGCACCTGCCGAAGCGCTCGCTCTGGCCCCAGGAGCTGCTCTACAGCGACCACGTCCGTTACGTCGAGCAGCTGCGCCGCTACCGCGAGCGCTTCGATGTGAGCCAGGTGCTCGTGCTGATCTACGACGACTTCCGAGACGACAACGCCGCCACGGTGGGTCAGGTGCTGCGCTTCCTCGGCGCCGACGCGCGCGTGGAGCTGGGCGGGGGCGAGGTCAACCCGAGCGTCGCCACGCGCTCGCAGCTGGCGGACCACGTGTTGCACTCCGTCTCCCACGGCGAGGGCCGCGCCGGCGCGACGGTCAAGCGGGCGGCGTCCGCCGTCGTGCCTCAGCGCCTGCGCCGCCGCGCCCTGGAGGTCGCCCAGCGCCGCCTCGTCTCGGGGCCGGCGCCGGAGGCGGACGAGCGGCTGATGCGCACGCTGCGCCGGCGCTTCCGGCCGGAGGTGGAGGCCCTCAGCGATTACCTCGGCCGCGACCTGGTCGCGCTGTGGGGCTACGACGAGTCCGGTTAGCGAGCCGGCCGAGCCAGCCAGTTGACGTCGCCCTCGGCGGCCGCGAACGCGTCTCGGGAGAGCGGCGAGCCGTGCGTCAGCGCGAGCAGCTCGTAGCCGAGCTCGGAGAGGAGATCCCAGATCTCCTCGGAGCGCGCGCCGTAGAGCGCCGCGGCTGACGGGACGTGCTCGAGCAGGATCAGCGGGTGCGCCCGAGCGAGCGTCTCGCGCGCTCCCCGCAGAACGCCGAGCTCTGCGCCCTCGACGTCGATCTTCAGAATCGCGGGCGCCGCCTCCGGCAGCTCTCGGTCGAGCGTCGAGACCGTGACCTCGATCATCTCCGGGTCGCCCGCCTCATCGCTCACCTCCGGGCTGCGGCGCAGCCCGCTCCAGCCGTCGAGCTTGTGGAAATGACAGAACTCGGTGCGTCCCGGTTCGTCGCCGAGCGCGAGCTCGCGGCAGTCGACCTGCGGGAAGCGGACGCGCAGCGCCGCCGCAAGCGCCGGGATCGGCTCGAACGCGACCAAGGACGCCGCGGGTGCGACCTCGGCCGCGACGCCCAGCACCTGGCCGCGATTGGTTCCGATGTCCACGTAGGCGGCGCTGTCGCGCAGTGCGGCGGCGAGAATCGCCCGGATCGCGAGCTCCTCGTGCTGCACCTGCCGGGCGTTGCGGTCGAAGGCCGCCAGCAGCTCCGGCCGCTCCAGGCGCCGCGAGAGCGAACCCAGGGCTCTTCCGAGCACCCTCACGGCGCCGAGGGGCCGCGCAGCGCGGCCATTCGCGGGCGCAGCAGCGAGAAGACGAGCTGCCACGGTCGCTGGAGCAGCGCCGTGAGCCTGGAGTGCCGAGGCGGCGGGCCCGGCTTGCCGCGGAAGGAGACCTGTTCGGATTTGACCAGACGGTTGCCCTGCATCGGGAACCCGGTGACGAGCTGATCCAGGTCGGGCGGCTCGGCCGAGGAGCCGACGAGCGCGAACGTCGCCCGCAGAATGCCCTCGGGATCCTCGAGGAAGTCCTCGTGGCGCAGCAGAGCCCGCCGCTCCCGCGGGTGGCCGAGGAAGACCAGCGTCGAGAGGAGGTAGGTGAGCGACATGTCGGCGTTGGTCGCCAGCGTGCGCCAGCGGCGCTCGGCGTGCGCGTGGCGGTTGATCCGCTTGACGAACGAATACACGACCTGCTGCGGGTCGCGCACGAGGAACACGAGGTAGAGGTCGACGCCCGGAAGCCGTTTGAGCTCGCTTGCGCGCAGCGGGAAGTGGGCGCTGTCCACGATGTGGCTCGCACCAGACGTTCGTGCGATCGAGCGGTAGAGCGCTTCGGTGACCGGTCCCCAGCGGGCGCGCAGGCGCGGCGCGCAGCTCTCCTTGCCGGGCCGGAGGATCGCCGAGGAGCGTTCCAGATAGCGCTGCGAGTCGACGCCGAAGAGGCCCTCCGCGTCCTCGACGCCTTCGCGCACCTCCTGCCAGAAACGCGTGCGCTCCGTGCCGCCGAGCAGCGAGGCGCCGTTGCGCACCAGCCAGTTGTCGAGCTCGCCTGCATAGAAGAAACCGTCGCAGTTGCCGAGCGTGACGCCGAGGATCGTGCTGCCGCTGTGGCCCGAGCCCATCAGGAAGAGGACCTTCGGCCGCGCGAGATGGGGCGCCGCCGCGGGCTCCGGCGCGGGCGGCGGAGCGGCCTCAGCCAAGGTCGTCGTACCCCCACAGGCCGACTAGGTCGCGCCCGATGTAGGCGCCGAACTCCTCGACCTGCGGCTTGTAGCGTCGGCGCAGCTCGCGCATGAACTCCTCGTCCGGGGGCTCGGGTGGGCCGTAGGTCGCGCGTTTCCACCAGTGCGGCAGACCATCGTCGAACCAGTCTGGAGGGCAAGATCGCGTTGAGCGTGCGCAGCAGGGGGTTCGAGGTGTTCGGGTGGCGCTTCGCGAGCATCACCGCCCGTCCAAGCTGGTGCAGCGTCTGCGAGCGCACGCCGGCGAGCGGGCGCGTCTCGACCGTCGCCACCTCGCCGGCGGGCGACAGGTCGAGGAACTCGAGCACACGCCGGACCGTGCCGGGGTTGTCCGCTCTCAAGTCGTCGTAGATCAGCACCAGGACCCGCTCGGAGGGGAAGTGGTCGTGGAAGCGCCGGAGCTGCTCGGTGTAGCGCACGTGGTTCGGAGTACAGGAGCGTGCGGGGCGCCTGCGACAGCCTCGGTATCCGTTTGCCGTGGCGCCGCGCGGGCTCCAATTCCATCGCGCGCTTGAAGCTCTTCGCGGTCTCGACGTGGTTGTGGATGGATTGGAGGTGGAAGGATCGCAGGAAGCTGACGGGCTCACGGAAGATCGTGACGATGCGGGCGTCCGGGGCTACCGCTGCGATCTTCTGCGCGGCCTCCGTTGAGCGCAGGTACTCGGGAGACGACTCGCCGGCGAGCTGGCCGGCGCCGGCGCCGGCGAACAGGGCGAGGTAGGCGTCCAGCGACTCCGGCAAGCGGCGCGGGCCGAGCGAACGGAACCGCGAGCGCAGCTCGGGCGCGAAGAAGCGGGGCTCCTTCAGCGGCATGTACACCTGCGGATGCTGGACCAGCATCTGGTGCAGCGCCGTCGTGCCGCTCTTCGGATGCCCGACGATCAAGAAGTCGGGCACGCGGCGGGCCCGCACGGGCGCCTGCTCGGCCGTCTCAGTCGAGGCGGTCATAGCCCCACAGGCTCACGAGGTCGCGGCCGAGATGGTCGCTCAGCGCCACGACCTCGGGCTCGAAGCGCCGGCGCAGCTCCAGCATCAGCTGCTCGTCGGGCGCCGGCGGGGGCCCGTAGACGCCGCGGCGCCACAGCGCCTTGGCGCGCTCGCCCCGCACAGTCCTGGGAAGCGCCGCGTTCAGCGCCCTCGCCGCCCGGGAGGCGGCATCGGGGTTGCGTTCGGCGAGCTGCAGCGATCGCCTGAGCTTGTGCAGGCGTCCCGAGCGCACCGATTCGAGCGTCTCGGTCTCGACCTCCTCGACCGGCAGCGCCTCGTCGGCGCCGAGGAAGCGCAGCACCTGCCTGACCGTGCCTGCGTTGTCGTTGCGGAAGTCGTCGTAGATCAGCACGAGCATCTGCTCGCGCGGGAAATGCGACTCGAAGCGCTGCAGCTGCGTCACGTAGCGGACGTGCTCGGAGTACAGGAGCGTCGCCGGGACATGCGAGTTCCTGGGGATGCTCCGTCCTGCGCGCCGCTCATCCTCGAGCGCGAGCGCCTTGCCCAGGTCGGTCTCGGTCTCGACGTGGTTGTGGACCGTCTGCAGGTGGAACGAGCGCAGGAAGCTCGCGGGCTCGCGGAGGATCGCGATGATCCGCGCGCCCGGCGCGACCTCGGCGATGCGCCCGGCGGCCTCGGCGGAGCGCAGGTACGAGGGTGAGGCCTCGCCCAGGATCTGCCCGGCCTGCGCGGGCGCGAACAGTGCGAGGTAGCCCTCGAGCGTGTCGGGACGCACGTCCGAGGCGCCACCGCGGAAGCGCGAGCGCAGCTCCGGTGCGAAGAACCGTGGCTCCTTGATCGCCGGCATGAACACCTGCGGGTGCGAGCGCAGCATCAGATACAGCGCGCTGGTCCCACACTTCGAGTGCCCGGCGATGAAGAAGTCGGGCAGCGCGCAGCGATGACGCCCGCTCCTGCGACGCCTCAGTCGAGGCGCTCATCGCCCTGCAACGGCGGCGATCTCAGCCGAGCTCGTCATAGCCCCAGAGCGTAACGAGGTCCCGATCCAGGTATTCGCTCAGCGTCACCACCTCGGGCTCGAAGAGCCGGCGCAGGTCGGCCATCAGCTCCGGATCCTCGCTGGGCGGCGGGCCGAACACCACCTTGCGACGGATACCGCGCACGGCGCCGCGCCGCAGCCCGCGCGGGGTCACGGCCCGCAGCGCCGAGCGGGCCGCACGGGCAGGCCGGCTGCTGCCGGCGGCCAGCGAGAGGAGCGCGTCGTCGACCCCCTGGGCGCGCATCGCCCGCGTCGTCCTGTTGGGTTCGACCAGCTCGAATTCGAACTCCTCGTCGATCCCGAGGAAGCCGGCGATCTCGCGCATCGTCGCGAGGTTGTCCGCGCGGAAGTCGTCGTAGACGAGCACGAGCACCCGCTCGCGCGGGAAATGGGCATGGAATCGCTGGAGCTGTTCGACGTAGTTGACCTGGTCGGCGTAGATCACCATCGCCGGGTACGGGCAGCGCTTCGGGATCTCGCGGCCCCGGCGCCGCTCCTCTTCGACGGCGATCGCCGAGAGCAGGTCACGGTCCTCCCAGTGAAGACGGCGGTAGCCGAGGTGCAGAGAGCGCAGATGGCTCGCCGGCTCGCGCAGGACGCAGATGATGCGCGCGTCCGGCGAGACCCGCGCGATCTCCGACGCGGCCGTGCGCGACCACACGTACGAGGCGGACGCCTCGCCGGCGAGCTGGCCGGGACGCGCGGGCTCGAACAGAGCCAGGTACTCCTCGAGCGTCTCCGGCAGGCCAACCGCATCTCCGAAGCGGTTGCGGCGGTCGGTCGCCATGAAGTGCGGCTCCTTCAGCTGCGGCATGAAGACCTGCGGGTGCTGCGAGAGCATCGCGTGGAGCGCCGTCGTGCCGCTCTTGTGGTGCCCCGCGACGAAGAAGTCCGGGATCCTCCCGGCCGCCGGACCCGTCTCGCCGCGCGCATTCCCCGCGCGCTGTGCGGGCTCTCCGGACATGGTCCCAAGTTACCATCAGCGGTCACGCCCGGACGGACCTGTCGAGCGCACCGGGCCAGGCGCAAACGATGAACTCGTTCGAGGACTCGCCCACCCGCCCCTCCACCGTGCCGCGCAACGTGCTGATCGTGATGCCGCGATGGGTCCGCGACGGAGGCGTCGGCGCGCACATGATGCGCAGCGCGGCCGCTGCTGGCTGAGGCGGGTGTGGGGGTGGCGGTGCTTGTCGCCCGGATCGAATCCGACGAGCGCATCGAGGGGGTGGAGCTGATCCACAGCCCCCTCCTCTACAAGACGGACGCGATGGAGCCCCGCTTCGCCGAAGCCCTCGCGCGCGAGCCCGAGGTCGTCCACCTCAACCAGCTCGACGACCCGGATGTGGTCGCGTTCCTGCGCCGCCGGGCGGCCGTCGTGCTCAGCGCGCACGGCTACCTCGCGTGCGCGTCGAGCGTCCACTACTTCCGCCCCGGGCAAGGCTGCGGTCGCGCGCACGGGCCGGGTTGCATCCCGAACCTGGTGCTCCGGGGCTGCGCGCATCGCTGGAACGTGACGACGCTGCCGGGCGACTACCGCAAGGCCGGGCGCGAGGAGCAGGCGCTGCGCTCGGCTGACGTGGTGATCGGCTACTCGCAGACGATGGAGCGCCACC
Source organism: uncultured Solirubrobacteraceae bacterium (assembly GCA_963836035.1). Taxonomy (GTDB): domain Bacteria; phylum Actinomycetota; class Thermoleophilia; order Solirubrobacterales; family Solirubrobacteraceae; genus Palsa-744. The sequence continues at coordinate 58,893 of CAWIHX010000003.1, forward strand.
TGCGGGCGGCCGGCGTCGCCCGGCGGCGGGTCGTCCCGTACTTCCCCACGCTCGACCCGCTCCCCGGTGCGGGAGAGGAGAGCCGCCGCGTGGTGTTCGCCGGGCGCCTGCATCGCGCCAAGGGAGCGGCGACCCTGTTGCGCGCGGCGCGCGAGCTGGACGCCGAGCTGAGGATCTGCGGCGACGGCGTCGAGCTGCCGCGGCTGCAGCGCCTCGCGGCGCGGCTGGGGATCGGCGATCGGGTCGCGTTCCGCGGCTGGCTCGCGCCCGGGGAGCTGGCGCGCGAGTTCGCGGATGCGGCGCTGGTCGCGGTGCCGTCTCTCTGGCCCGAGCCGTTCGGGCTCGTCGGGATCGAGGGCTTCGCGACCGGCCGCCCGGCCGTCGCCAGCGCGACGGGCGGGATCCCCGAGTGGCTCGAGCACGGCGTCTCCGGCCTCACGGTCCCCGCCGGCGACCACCGCGCGCTCGCGGCCGCGCTGGGGGAACTGCTCGCCGACCCTGGGCGCCGCCACGCGATGGGCGAGGCGGGCCGCGCCACCGTCGCAGCCCGCTACTCGCGCGCCGCGCACCTGGAGGCGCTCGCCGGCGCTTACGCGGACGCCCGCACCGCCTGGGAGGGCTCACGCGGGCCGGCGGTGCGGACCGCAGACGCCGGGGCGCGGCCAGCGTCGTAGGAGGGGGCGCTAGGCAGGCACGAGCACGCCAAGCAGCTCGCGCACGGTCGCGGCGGTCCGCGCGAGGCCCATCTCGGTGTCGGCGAAGGCGCGGCCGCGAGCCCCCAGCTCGGCCCGCGCGGCAGGGTCGTCCAGCAGCGATTCGATGCCGTCCGCGAGCGCGGCGCCGTCGCGCGGCACGATCCGCAACGCCTGCCGGCGCCGCAGCTCGGGCCACGTCGCAGGGCCGTCGAGCGCGAGCACCGGGGTGCCGGACGCGAGCGAACCCGCGAGCGTCCCCTTGCGCGAGGTCGGGCCGGGCGTGTCGACGAAAAGCAGCAGCTGCACGGAGGCGAGCGCGTCGCTCAACGGCTGCGGATCGAGCAGCCCCGTGAAGGTCACGTCCCGCTCGACTCCCAGCTCCAGCGCGCGTGCTCTCCAGGTCCGGGCCGCCCGCGAGTCGGGGCCGGGCGAGCCGATCAGCCGCAGCTCTGTGGCGCGCCCCCGATCCGCCAGCCGCCGCAGCGCCTGCAGCGCGAACTCCCCCGAGCCGTCGTGGCGGAAGCCGAACATCCCGATGACCGCTCGTCCCTCTTCATGGCGTGCCCGCCCGGAGCCCGGGCCGCCCTCGGCGAGGCCGCGCGACCGCGCGGCGGCGCCAGGAGGCGGGAGGTTCGAGAACACCGGCGCGAAGGCCGCGGGACGGCGCGGCAGCCAGCGCGCGCGCACGAGCTGCTCGTGGCGCGCTTCGGTCGTCGCGAGGGCCGCGTCGACCGAGCGCATCAGCTCGAGCAGCGCCACTCGCTGGGTGGTCGCCCACAGGAGCCCGCGCGCCCCGTCGCGTCCGAGCGGGTAGAAGAGCTCGTGCAGCACGGCCACGACCGGCAGGCCGGAGCGGCGCAGGGCGCGGGCGAGCGGGCGGACGAGCACCGGCACGCCGCGATAGGAGGAGGCGAAGCACGAGTAGTGGACCACGATCGCCTCGGCGCCCGCGGCCGCGATCTGCGCCGGCAGCGGCGAGGCCCAGGCGCGCCCCTCGGCCAGCGACCCGCGCAGGCCCGGGCGCGTTCGCTCGAGCCAGTGGCGGCTGCACGGGATCCCTTCGCGCTCGAGCTGCTCGGCCAGGAGCCGGCCATGGTCGCGCATGCCGCACGGTCCCGGCTCGGACATGCCGACGACCGCGATGCGGACGGGAGCCCTGCCCTCCCCGGCGGCGGCGGTGGTCGGCTCGAGCGATGCGCTCATGCGTCAGCGGAGTTTAACCCCGCCGCCGTAGCGCTCTACGCCGCAGCGGGAACGCCTCGGGCTGAACAACCTGCTCGGGTGTTGCGCCTAGGGCGCGGTCGTGATCACGACCGGCGCGGAGAGCGCGGCGCGCAGGCCGCCGTTCACGCGCGCGATGCGCACGCGGTAGGTGGCCGCGCCGGCGGGGGCCGGCGGGACGGCGATCGCGTATTCGGAGCCGGGCCCCACGGTCGAGTAGCCGAGCGTTTCCATGCGTACGCCCGGCGGCGCGGGGACGCGCAGCAAGAAGACGTGCGAGCCGGGGCTCGCGGGCGCGACGGTGCCGGTGATCGTCGGCCCTTCGCCGGCGGCGACTTCGGTGGCCGACGCCACGGCGGTGAGCGCGAAGGTCACCTGGGCTCGCAGCGCGACCGAGCTCTGCGTCCCCGAGGTGACGCGGTACTCGGTGTTGCGCAGCGGCGTCTGCGTGAACGTGTAGGCCCCGCCTTCGGTCGTCGTGGTGCTCGCGACCGGGCTGGAGTCCCCGCCATCCGAGCGCGCGTAGAGCGTGACCGTGCTGCCCGCGCCGCCCGGGCGCCTGCCGGCGATCGTGACGGCTTGGCCGTAGGGCACGAGTTCGGGCGTGAGCGAGATCGTGAGTGCAGTGGCGTCCGCCTGGGCCACCTGGTAGCCGAGTGTTTCGGAGATCGACGGCAGGTGGTGCGCGTGGTGGTGCACGAACGCGCGCAGCAGCAGCGTGCCGGGCGCGTGGAAGGAGCGGGTGAAGGCGAAGCTGCCGTCCTCGGCCACGCGGCTCACCGCCACCGGGCGCCAGGCGCCGCTGCCGAGCGGCCGTTCGCGCTGCAGCGTGACCCTCGCGCCGGCGTCGACCGGGCTGACCGTGCCGCTGAAGTGGATCGGCGAGAGCGCGCGGCCGTGGTGCGTGGACAGCGGCAGAACGGCGCCGTGCGCGGGGCCGGCGAGCGTCACCACGGGGAGGATGCGGACCGGCTCGCGGGGGCTGCGCGCACGCCCGGAGCGCGCGTAGAGGTAGGCGTTCCCTTCCGGCGGGCTGACGCTGGCCGCGAAGGTCCCGTCTTCGGCGGTGGTCGCGTTCGCGGCTTCCTCAAAGCCATGCGTGCCCGCGGCCCGCGAGAAGATCTGCACCGCGGCGCCTGCGGATTCGCTCGCTTCGTCGCACGTGAGCCGGCCGGTCACGGTGAGCGGTTCGCCGGCGACGAGCGTCTGCGGCGCTTCGAGGGAGACGCTGCAGTGCGAGCGGCCTTTGTGGCGCGGCGCGGCCTTTTCGTGGGCCGGCGCTTCGGGAGTCGTTTCGCCGCTCGGCGGCGAAGGAGCCGATTCGGAGGGCGGGGTTTCCCCGGCTTCGGCCGAGGCGTCGAGGTTCGTGTTGCGCCGCGCGGAGGCGGGGACGGCGGCCACCGCCAGCATCGCGATCACCAGCAGCAGCGCGCCTGCGAGGCGGCTTGAAAGCGGGTTCCGGGAGCGCAGGGCGTTCATCATCTGGCGGCGGACACGGCCGATCGCGCCCGCCGATCTCCTATTCGGCACCGGGGCCGAGGTGCTTGAGCCCCGCTGGACGCCCCGCTAGGGGGCGGTGAGGATCTGCTCGTAGGCCTGTTCGAGGCGCTCCGCCACGGCCCCCGGGCGATAGGGCTCGAGCGCCTCGCGCGCGGCCGCGCCGAGGCGCCGGCGGCGCCCCGCGTCGGCGGCCAGCGCCCGCATCCCGGTGGCCAGCGCCCGGGAGTCGCGGCTCGCGAACAGCACGCCGGTGCGCCCGTCCTCGATCACCTCGGCGGGACCGCCCTCGTCGGGCGCGAGTACGGGCAGGCCGGCCGCCATGCCCTCGAGCACGACCTGGCCGAAGGGCTCGGGGATCAGCGAGGCGTGGACGAGGACGTCCAGCGACGCCAGCTCGCGCCAGATGTCCTCCCGGAAGCCGCGGAACTCGACCCGCTCGGCGATCCCGAGCTGCAGCGCGAGCTCGGGCAGGGAGCGCTCGTAGGACTCCTCGCCGAACATCGCCGTGCCGATGATCACCGCGCGCTCCTCGCCGTCCGCGAAGGCCGCGGCGAAGGCGCGCAGGAAGAGATCCTGGCCCTTCCACGGCGCGATCCGGCCGAGCATGCCGAAGACCGCGCCCGGCGCCGCGGCGCCCGCCTGCAGCGGCGAGGGCTCGACCGAGTCGGGGATCACCCACGAGCGCCGGGCGTTGCCGCCGCCGAGCGTGTCGAGCGTGGCCTGCGAGTTGGCGACGACGCCGGCGGCCAGGCGCGGTACGAGCCGCCGCAGCGCGAGCGTTGCGGAGCGCGGCAGGTAGTCCTCGGCGATCCGGTCGCGCAGGTGCCAGACGAGCGGCACGCCCGCCAGCCGCGCCGCCGGCGCGCCGTAGACGCCGGCCTTCAGCGAGTTGGTGTGCACGAGATCCGGGGAGATGCGCCGCAGCCGTCGGGCGAGGCGCAGCGTGTAGCGCAGCGTCTGCAGCGCCGTGCCCAGCGGCACGCCGCCGGCGCGCGCAGCGTCGCGGCGCAGGTCGCGCGCGGCCGGATCGAGCGGCAGCACCTCCACGGAGATCCCGGCCTGCTGCAGGCGCGCCGCGAGGGGGCCGTCCTCTCCGAGGATCACGTGGGGCTCGACGCCCTCGAGGTGCGGCAGCAGCCGCAGCAGCGCGATCTCGCCTCCGGAGAGCCGCGCGACGTGGTCGAGGATCACCACCCGGCGACGCTCGGGCGCGGGCCCGTCGAGAAGCCGCCGGTAAAGGCGCTCGTGGGCGGCCGCGACGGCCGGCCAGGAGAAACGCTCGGCGTACTCGCGCACCGCGCCCCGCGCCGGCAGCTCGCCACGCGAGGCCCCGACCAGGCGGCCGGCCAGCGCGGTCGTGTCGCCCGCGCCGACGACCAGCGAGCCGTCGAGCGGGCGGGCGATCTCCGGCAACGCGTCGACGTCGGTGACGATGCTGGGGGTCCCGCATCCGGCCGCCTCCAGCACCACCAGCCCGAAGCCCTCGTGGCTGCGCGTCGGCACGACCGCGACGTCTGCGGCCCGGTAGGCGGCCAGCAGCTCCTCGTCGCTGAGCGCACCGAGCATCCTCGCCTCGCGCTCGCCGATCGTCGCCGCCTGTGCGGTGAGCTCGCCGGCGAGCGGGCCGTCGCCGCCCACGAGCAGCGTCGCCCCGGCCGGCAGCTGCGGCGCAGCGAGCGCCCATGCGTCGAGCAGGTCGCCGATCCCGGTGCGCGGCACGAGCCGCCGCACCGCGACGGCGACGAAGGCGCCGTCGGGCACGCCGAGGCGCCGGCGCGCCTGCTCGCGGTCCCCGGGCGCGAAACGGTCGAGCTCGACGCCGGGCCTGAGCACGTGGACGTCCCACGGCGCGACGCGGTAGCGCTCGAGCAGCACGCGCCTGAACGCCGAGGAGAGCACGACGTAGGCGCCCGCGCGGCGCAGCACGGCGCCCTCCAGCGCCCGCCGCAGGCGGCGCGCGAGCCGGCCGTCCTCGCGCTCGACGGCGCTCTCCTCCGCCCACGGACCCTGGAAGTGGTAGACGGCCGGCTTGCGGCGCAGCGGGCCGAGCAGCATCGCCGAGCCGGCGTAGAGAGCGAAATGGGCGTCCAGCAGCTCGCTCTCGCGCCCCGCCCGCAGCGCGGCGCGACGGTAGGCGAGCAGCCGCCGGGGCAGCGGCGCATCCGGCCGCGAGACCGCCGCCACGCGCGCCGGCGCGCCGCTCGCCGGGCCGATCACGACCCCGCGCGCCTCGGGGAGCGCTTCGAGCAGCCCGCGGAAGTAGCGCTCGAGGCCGCCGAGGGTGTCGGGGAACCAGCCGAGTCCGAGCATCGTGACCGTCGGTGCGCGGTCGCCCCGCGCGCCGCCCCCGTCGGCGGGCTGTGTCGGTGTGCTCACGCGCTTGAAGTCCGGTCCGGGGCCGCGGCGGCAGCGGGCCGCCCGTCGGCGGCGGCACACTACCAGCACGCAGGAGCCACGGCGCGGCAACATCGAGCCGCAGACGACGCTTGACAATGCGGTGCCGGCTCCTAAAGTTCCTCTCCGGCCTCGTGGCCGGCGCAGCCACCGGACCAAGGATGCAAACGACCCAGATCTCTCACCTGCGCACCCTCGAGGCCGAGGCGATCCACGTGATGCGTGAGACCGCCGCGGAGTTCGAGCGCCCGGTGCTGCTGTTCAGCGGCGGCAAGGACTCGATCGTGCTGCTCAGGCTGGCCGAGAAGGCCTTCCGCCCGGCCCCGTTCCCGTTCCCCGTCATGCACGTGGACACCGGCCACAACTTCCCCGAGGCGATCGAGTTCCGCGACCGCCGCGTGGCGGAACTGGGTGAGCGGTTGATCGTGGCGAGCGTGCAGGAGTCGATCGACAGCGGCCGCGCGGTCGAGCAGACGGGGCCGCGTGCGTCCCGCAACGGGCTGCAGACCGTCACGCTGCTCGACGCGATCCGAGAGCACGAGTTCGACGCCGCGTTCGGCGGCGCGCGGCGCGACGAGGAGCGCGCGCGGGCGAAGGAGCGCGTGTTCTCCTTCCGCGACCGCTTCGGCCAGTGGGAGCCGCAACGGCAGCGCCCCGAGCTGTGGAGCCTTTACAATGGCCGCATTCACAAGGGAGAGCACGCGCGGGTCTTTCCGATCTCGAATTGGACCGAGCTCGACGTGTGGCAGTACATCGCGGAGGAGTCTCTTGAGGTGCCGTCCATCTATTTCGCGCATGAACGCGAGGTCTTCTCACGCGACGGGATGCTCTACGCGGTCAGCCCGTTCATCGAGATGGTGGACGGCGAGGAGGCCTTCATGGCGAGCGTGCGCTACCGCACGGTGGGCGACATGAGCTGCACCGGCGCGGTCGAATCGGACGCGGCGACGCTCGCCGCCGTCGTCGCCGAGATCGCGGCGACCGAGGTCACCGAGCGCGGCCAGACGCGCGCGGACGACCGGGTCACCGAGGCCGCGATGGAGGACCGCAAGCGACAGGGATACTTCTGATCGGATGTCGGAGCAGGAGGGAGACCGCGCGATGAACGGTGCCGGCGGCGCTTCGGTGGCGGCTGCCGAGGAGGCGGAGGCCACGGCCGACGTCTTCCGGCGCCTGGCCGACCGCCCCTCGGACCTTCTTCGCTTCGCGACGGCCGGCTCCGTGGACGACGGCAAGAGCACGCTGATCGGCCGCCTTCTCTACGACTCCAAGCAGGTGCTGGTCGACCAGCTCGCGCATGTCGAGCAGGCGAGCCGGCGCCGTGGCGAGGGCGGTCTCGATCTCTCCCTGCTCACCGACGGGCTGCGCGCCGAGCGCGAGCAGGGGATCACGATCGATGTCGCCTACCGCTACTTCGCGACCGCGCAGCGGCGCTTCATCATCGCCGACACCCCCGGCCACGAGCAGTACACGCGCAACATGGTCACGGGCGCCTCGACGGCGGATCTCGCGATCGTGCTGGTCGATGCGCGCAAGGGCATCGTCGCGCAGTCCAAGCGCCACGCGTTCATCAGCTCTCTGCTCGGCATCCCGCACGTCGTCGTGTGCGTGAACAAGATGGACCTCGTCGACTTCAGCGAGGAGGTCTTCGACCAGATCGTCGAGGAGTTCGACCACTTCGCGGCGCGCCTGGAGATGCCGGACGTGACGTTCATCCCGATCTCGGCGCTGCTCGGCGACAACGTGGTCGAGCGCTCGGGGGAGATGCCGTGGTACCAGGGGCCGCCGCTGCTCTACCACCTCGAGCACGTGCACATCGCCTCCGACCGCAACCTGATCGACGTCCGCTTCCCGGTGCAGTGGGTGATCCGCCCGCAGGGCGGGGGCGGCGAGGACTACCGCGCCTACGCCGGGCAGGTCTCCGGCGGGATCATGCGCCCCGGCGACGAGGTCGTCGTGCTCCCCGGCGGGCAGCGCTCGACGGTCGCGAGCATCGACACCTTCGACGGACCGGTGCAGGAGGCGCTCCCGCCGATGTCGGTGGCGGTGCGCCTGAGCGACGACATCGACATCTCCAGGGGCTCGATGCTCGTGCGCACGCACAACCAGCCGACGGTCTCGAACCGCTTCGAGGCGCTCGTCTGCTGGATGAGCGAGCAGCCTCTGCAGCACGGGCGGCGCTACATCGTCAAGCACACGACCCGCACCGCGATGGTCGGCACCGTCGAGGTGCGCTACCGGATCGACGTCGAGACGCTGCACCGCGACGAACAGGTGTCGACGCTCGAGCTCAACGATCTTGCGCGCGTGCACCTCGAGCTGAGCTCGCCGCTGGTGTTCGACTCCTACCGGCGCAACCGCCTCACCGGCAGCCTGATCCTGATCGACGAAGCGACGAACGACACCGTCGCCGCCGGCGTGATCCTCGACACCGAGGTCGAGGAGGGCGCCCCGACCGAGCGCAGCCCGAACGTCCGCTGGCAGGGCACGCGCCTGACACGCGAGCGGCGCTGGCGCGAGCTCGGGCACGGTGGCGCGACGCTGTGGTTCACGGGGCTGCCCGGCGCGGGCAAGTCCACCGTCGCCGCGGCCGTCGAGGAGCACCTGCTGGAGCTGGGGCGCCCGGCCTTCCTGCTCGACGGCGACAACCTCCGCCACGGCCTGAACGGCGATCTCGGCTTCGACGAGCACGCTCGCACCGAGAACGTGCGCCGCACCGCCCACGTGGCCCGCCTGCTGGCCGAGTCGGGCACCGTCGCGCTCGTGAGCCTCGTGAGCCCCTACGCCGCCGACCGGCGCTCGGCCGCTGCGCTGCACGAGACCGACGAGCTCGACTTCATCGAGGTGTTCGTCGACGCCCCGCTCGAGCTCTGCGAGCAGCGCGACCCCAAGGGCCTCTACGCGCGGGCGCGCGCCGGCGAGCTGTCGGGCATGACCGGCGTCGGCGCGCCGTACGAGCCCCCGGAGGACCCCGACCTCGTCCTCGGCTCGGGCGGCGAAACCGTCGAGCAGGAGGTCGAGCGTGTGATGGCGCTCCTGCGCGAGCGCGGCATCGTCTAGCGACGACGACGAGCCCGCCCGCCGCGCGCGGCTACTTCTTCTTCTTCTGCTTGGTGGGGCCCTTGGCGGCGGGCGCCTTGATCAGCACGTTCGAGCTGTGCCCGGACTCGATCGACCCCTTGGGGAGCTTGACGAACGCGCGGTAGTGGAAGGTGCCGCTGAGTTTGACGATCACGCTGAAGCGCGAGAGGGACTTCGTCGCGCGCTTCAGTACCGCCTTGGCGACCGAGTGCGAGGCCGGCCCTTCGCGTTTGCTTGCGGCCTTCCGCGGGACCAGCTGCTGGATCGTGACCGTGGCGCCGTGCCGCACCGGCGCGACGGTGCCGTAGAGGCGGTAGAGCCCGGTGTGACCCGCCGAGCGCACGTGCAGGGTGATGCGCGGCGAGACGTAGATGGTCAGCACCGGGCTGTAGATCGGGCGCGTGTCGACCGTGAGGATGCGCACCTGCGTGTCCTGGGTCAGGCGCGCGACCCTGAACAGGAAGGACCCCGTGCGGCTCGAGAGGACCGTGCCGCCGATCGTCGTGAACGGCGCGGTGTAGGGGAAGGGGGTCGCCTGCAGCGTCAGGCCGTGGTTGGCGCTGTTGTTGCCGGTGAGGCTGCCCGTGACCTCGACGGTGCCGCCGTAGACGACGCCGAGGCGTTCTTCCTTGCCTTTGCCCAGCTTGAAGCGCAGCTTGGTCGCCTTGCCGCCGGTGAAGGATTTGTCCTTGCCGCAGACGGGCGGTTCGATTTTGCCGTTCAGGGTGTAGGTCGCGCAGATCCGGTAGTGGTAGCCGACCAGCAGGCCGGTGACCGCCTGCCCGACCTTGACCGATTTGGGCGTGGGCGGCACCGGGACGGGGGCCGGGATCGTCACCGGTTTGGTTTTCGAGGCGTAGACGTACGGGGGCCCGTTCGGGCCGTATTCGAAGTAGACGCTGACGGCGATGTTGTTGGCGATCAGCGTCCCCTGGAGCTGGCCCGAGGTGCCAACCACGTGTGCGACGCCGCCGGTCGTGACGCGCACGGGAGCCGTGTCGGCGCCGGCGCTCGCGGCGAGCGCGCCCAGCAGGAGGAGCAGCGATGTGCCCAGCAGCGCAAGGGCCCGCGCGCCGTGGCCTCTCCCTGGAACCTGGCCTGCCCTCATGCTCGTCGTCCTCCGTGTCGGTCTGCGCACGCGTCGCCCTGGGGCGCGCGCGCCTTGTATCGGTAACCCCTCGAGTGCACGTTCGGTGCGGTCCGGATCGCCAAATGGTGCCAGCAGAGGACCCGCCGGGCCAGCCGAGGCCGCCTTGGGGGCTTCACAAGATGATCACGAGCGGGGCCGGCCCGGCCTCGACCATCTAGGTCGAGCCGACGCCCAGCGGCGAGCGCACGTCCATGTCCGGCGCTCGGGGGCGGTCGGGAGCCAGCCACCGTGTCGACCGAATCGATCGCAACCCCCCAGCCGCCGGCCAGCGCGCCGGGCGCGTCTGCCTGCCCCGCCTGCGCCTCGCCCCTCGCCCCCGACCAGCGCTACTGCCTCGAGTGCGGCGAGCGCCGGCCGCAGACGAGCGAGTTCCTGCGCGCGGGCGCGCCCGTCGGCTCCGCGCCGCCCGCCTCGGCGCCGCAGGCGCCTCCCGGCGGGCCGGCAGGCAGCGCGCAGCCGCACCGCGCCAACAACACGGTCAGCCTCCTCGCCGGCGTCGGCGTGCTCCTGCTCGCACTCGGCGTCGGCGTGCTGATCGGGCGCTCGGGTGCCTCCTCCAAGCAGGCTCCCGCGCCGGTGCAGGTCGTCACCTCTGCCGGCGGCGGGACCGGGGCGAGCGCCGAAGCGAGCTTCGCCGGCGACTGGCCGAGCGGCACGAGCGGCTACACCGTCCAACTGCAGACGCTGCCCGTCACCGGCACGACCGTCGCCGCCGTCAGCTCCGCGAAGTCAGACGCGAGCGGCAAGGGCGCCACCGGGGTGGGGGCGCTGAAGTCCGAAGAATTCGCGAGCCTCTCCGGCGAGAACTACGTGATCTACTCGGGCGTCTACCACAAGCAGGCGGAAGCCCAGAAAGCCCTCGGCGCCCTGACGAAGAGCTTCCCGGGCGCGAAGGTGATCCACGTCTCCGAAACCGCGTCCGGTGGATCGGGAGGAGGCGGCGGCGGCGCGAGCGCCGGCGCCTCGCACTCGAGCGGCGGCGGCAAACCGAGCGCCCCGAGCTCGCTGTCGAAACCCGCGCCCGCGACCGCGCTGCCCAGCCACCACGGCTCGGGCAAGAAATTCGAGGAAGAATCGGCCAAGCTCCCGAACGTCGTATCGACCGGGTGACGATGCGGATCTCGCGCGAGCGCTCGAGCAGCACCGCACCGCCGCGCAGCGAGGTGCCCGTCCCGTCCGCCGCCGCGCCGGCGACCACGGCCCCGCCGGACGCCGCGCGCTCGCCGCTGCAGCGCCGCCGCGACGCGCTCGCCGCGGAGGTCACCGAGCTGCACTGGGACCTGGGCGGGCTCGCATACGAGATGGCGATCCGCGATCACTTCCGCCTCGACGTGCTGGTGCGCCGCGCCGCGATCCTCCAGGAACGGGACGCGGAGCTCGCCGAGGTCGAGCGCCTGCTGCGGATGGACAGCGAGGGGGTCGCGGGCACGTGCCCGAACTGCTCCGCGCCGCACAGCCGCGGCGCCGTCTACTGCTGGCAGTGCGGCGGGAGCCTGATGCAGCGCCGGCAGAGCGAGACGCTCGCCGCCTCCGATCAGCCGACCGCCGTGATGGACGCCCTGCTGGCTGCTCCGGACAGCCCGGAGTAGCACGTGGCGAGCGAGCGCCGTTGCGGCCAATGCGGCTCGCCGCTGGACGGCGACCAGCGCTACTGCCTGATCTGCGGCGCGCGCGCCGGTGAGCGCAGCCCGCGGCTGAACGCGCTGCTCGACAGGGTCGCGGCGGTGCGCCCCGCCCCGGCGAGCGCCGAGCCGGAGCACGCGGCCGGCGCGGCGGGCGACCAGCTGCGCCTGCCCGGGCCGCGCATCTCAGCGGTGCTCGTCGCGGTCTTCGTGGGCTTCGGGGCGCTGATCGGCAACGCGGTCGCCGGCAACCGGCCCCTTCCCGCGAGGCAGGTGCGGCTCGTCGAGCCGAGCACGAGCGCGAGCGCCGAAGCACCACCGTCCTCGACGGGCTCCGAAGGGGAAGGCGCCGAAGCACCCGAAGCCGAACCGGAAGCGACCCCCGCCCCCGCTTCGTCGAGCACGGCGGCTCCGAGCGCCCCGAGCTCGCCGGCCCCCTCGGGTCCGAACAGCGGCTCCTCCTCCGGCAAAGCCTCGAAACCCTCCCCCGCCGTGCCCAAGCGGAAGCTGACCACGATCAAGCACGTGTTCGTGATCGTGCTCTCCGACCAGCCCTACGCCGCCAACTTCGGGCCGGAAACGGGCGGCTACCTCGCGCACCAGCTCGAGCAGAAAGGCGAGCTGCTGCTCAGCTACGACGCGATCGCCCACGAGCAGCTGCCGAACGGGATCGCGCTGCTGAGCGGCCAGGGCCCGACGGCTCAGACCGCCGCGAACTGCCCGACCTTCACGCCGCTCGCGCCCGCGTCGGCGGGGCCGGACGGCCAGGCGCTCGGCGAAGGCTGCGTCTACCCGGCCTCGGTGCAGACTCTGCCGGGGCAGCTCGAAGCCAAGCATCTGCTCTGGCGCGCCTACGTAGAAGGGATCGGCGAAGCGCCGGGACAGCCGGCGCCGTGCTCGCACCCCGCGCCCGGCAGCCCGGATGCGACCGTCGCCGGTGGACCGTATGCGACCTACCGCAACCCGTTCGTGTACTTCGAAGCGATCACGCAGGCCCCCGCGTGCCAGACGGGCGACGTCGGCCTCTCGCAGCTGAAGAGCGACCTGGCGGGGCCGGCCGCGAAGGCGCCGCAGCTCTCCTACATCGTGCCCGACCGCTGTCACGACGGCGGCCCCACGCCGTGCTCGCCGGGTGCGCCCGACGGGCCCGCGGCCGCCGCGGGCTGGCTCGAAGGCGTCGTGCCGGGCATCCTCGCCTCGAAGGCCTACAAGCAGGGCGGCCTGCTGATAATCACCGGCGACGAGGCGCCCTCCTCGGGCGAATTCGAGGACTCGAGCTCCTGCTGCGGGCAGCCCGCCTACCCCAGCTACACCTCGCCCGAAATCGACCACGGCGGCGGCGACGTCGGCGCGCTGCTGCTCTCGCCCTTCGTCAAGGGCGGCACGACCAGCCAGGACCCCTACAACCACTTCTCGCTGCTGCGCACGATCGAGGACGTGTTCGGCCTCGACCACCTGGGCTACGCCGCCCTGCCGGCCGTGAAGTCGTTCGGCCCGGCGCTGCTGAACGCCCCCGCCGCGGCGAAGGGCTAGACGCCCGCGAGCTCGCGGTAGGTGACGGCCTCGCGCGAGCGCGAGCGCTGCAGCACCCACTCCAGCGCCATCATGTGGCGGGCGTGGCGCAGGTCGGCAGGGTGCAGGTCCAGGCGCAGCGTCGAGGTGGGCAGCATCGCGCCGAAGCGGACCAGCGGCGGCGAGAGGACCCGCCCCAGCCGCCCGTCGACGGCGAAGCTGAAGGCAGGGGCACGCGAGGCCGTCGCCGGCGTGCCGCCGTCCTCGTCGGCCGCGCGCTGCACGCTCATCAGCCCGGCCCACCAGCGAAAGCGGCGCCGCAGCGCCTGGCGCAGCGCCGCCGTGTAGGCGTAGGCGGGCGCCACGAAGCCTTCTGGTTCGATGCCGGCGAGCTTCATCACGCGCCAGCCCGCGTGCACCGCGCGACGCGTCTCTTCCTCGTCGAGCCCGGTGAACTCGCCGGGGCGGTGCGCCAGCAGGCTGCCGCGGCGCAGGCACACGTGCTGGAAGCCGTGCTGGGCGATCGAGTCGCCCGCGTCGCGGCGCTCGGACAGCCAGCTCACCATCTCGGGCGAGCGCTCGCCGACGGGGTGCAGGTCGCGCGCCGGGATCACGAGCAGCGTCACGCGGTCCACGCCGTGGTCGTCGAGCCAGTCGCGGATCACCGCGCAGCGCTCGAAGGTCGCAGGCTCGATGCCGTGCAGCGCCACCGCGATCGTGCGGGCGGCAACGCCGTTCGGTTCCCCGGCGGGGGGCGGCGGCCCTGTCCACGAGCTGCGAAGCTCCGAGCTCACGCGGCTCTCCTGGCGGTGTCCGCCGCGGGCGCGCCTTCGAGCGCGCGCGTGTACCCGTCCGCCAGCAGCTCGAGCGTCCGCTCCCACGTCCTGCCCCGGACGGAGCGAAGCGCGGCCGCGGCCAGCGCGCGCCGGCGCAGCGGCGCTGCGGCGAGCTCCAGCAGCGCCTCGGCGAGCACCGGGGCGCTCGCCTCGCGCAGCAGGCCCGTGGAGCCGTCCTCGATCAGCGACAGCGGCCCGCCCTCGGCGACGGCCAGAACGGGAAGGCCGCTCGCCTGTGCCTCGAGGATCACCTGGCCGAAGGTGTCGGTCGAGCTCGGGAACAGGAACACGTCGGCGTCGGCGTACGCCTGGGCAAGCTCGGCGCCCCGCAGCCAGCCGAGGAAGCTCGCGTCGGCGCCCAGCAGCGAGGCCAGGCGCTCCTGCTCGGGACCGCCGCCGGCGACCATCAGGCGCAGCCGCTGCTCGCGAGCGCGAGCAGCGAGGAAGGTCTCGGCCAGCAGCTCGACGCCCTTCTCGCGCGTGATGCGCCCCGAGTAGAGCACGCGGATCGTCGCGTCGTCCTCGCGCCGGCGCCGCAGCGCCGGGTCGAACCGGCTGGTGTCCACGCCGCGGTCCCAGCGCATCACGCGCTCGGCCGGGATGCCGATCTGCTCCAGCGCCCCGTCGGATGCCGCACTCGGCGAGAGCACGACCTCGCAGGCGCTGTAGAAGAGCGTGACGGCGCTGTTCATCGCCTCGACGAGCCGCGCCTGGCCGCTTCGCAGCCCGGCGTAGGCGCCGAGCTCCGTGTGGTAGCTGCCGAGCAGCGGCAGCCCCAGGGCGCGCGCGACGAGCGCCGCGGCGATCCCCGCCGGGCCGGGGGAGCAGACGTGGACCGCGTCATAGCAGCCGTCCGCGAGCGTCTGCACGACGCCGGGAAGGCTCGGCACGCCGATCCGCAGCCCGGGGTAGAACGGGACGTCGATCTCGGTCACGGCGGCGAGCCGGCGGTCGACCTCTGCGTCGGTTCCCACCGCCTCGATCTCGAAGCCCGGGACGCCGCGCTCGCGGATCTCCTGGATCGTGCGGCTGACCCCGTGCGTCGAGCCGATGCCGTCGGCGATGATCGCCACGCGCGCGAGGTCGTCGCGGCGCGGCGGGCTGCCGTGCCTGCCGCCTGCGGGCGAGATCGCGCGCAGCTTGGTCTGCTCGTTGGCCAGGAACGCGGCTGCCGGCGCGTAGGGCACCGCGGCGATGCAGGCGTCGAAGAGCCCACGGGCGGCGCCGGCGGCGTCGGTCTCGCCGTGGGTGGCCGCGATCGCCATCTCGACCGCGCCGGCGAGGCGCCGCTCGTGCGCCCTGCAGGCGCGCCGGAAGAGGTCGCCGTGGCTGAAGTCCTCGGCCTGCATGCGCGCGATCAGCTGCGGCCCGTCGAGCTCGTCGAGGCCGACCGCGCGCAGCCAGGCGCCGAGCAGGGCGCGGGCGTCGGCCGGCGAGACCTCGCCGGCGGCGCTGCCCTCGCGCCGATCGCCCTCGCGCAGCACGCGGGCAGCCATGCCGAGCACGCGCAGCGGGTCCGGTTCCTCGCCGGGGCCCTCGACGCCGAGCGTGCGGGTCGCGAGCGCGATCGCCGCGTGCGCCCACTTGGCGGCGCTGCCCTGTGCGCCGCGAGCGGTCGCTTCGCCGGCGCGGATGCGGGCCAGGAACGCGGCCGGATCGGCCACCCGGGGCGATTCCGTCCAGGTTCGCCCGATGTCCACGCCGGCGTGGTCGTCGCTGCCGGCGATGCCGATGCCGTCGCGCGTGGCGACGTACGTCTCTGCCGGGCGGTTCAGCTCGGGCGCGCGGGCGCCGTTGCGGACCTCCCAGACGGCGAACAGCTCGGCGAGGCGGCGCCGGTGGCGTGCGGTCAACGGCGCCGCGACCGTGTAGTAGGGGTGGGCCAGCGCGCAGACGATCTCGCGCTCGTACATGTAGGCCGCGCACAGCTCCACGTCGCCGCGGTGGGCCTGCAGCCAGTCGTGGTCCTCGGGGGTGATCCCGTAGCAGAGCACGTGCACCGCCTGAGGCTCGCCCCGGAAGGAGGCCGTGAGCTCCTCGGCGACGAAGACGTCGGGGCGGTCGGCGATCTGCATCACGCCGTCGATCGTGTCGTGGTCGGTGATCGTCACGAAGTCCATGCCCCGGCGCTTCGCCAGGGCGTAGACCTCCTCCGGCGGCGTGGCGCACTCCGGCAGCCCGGCGGCCCGCTGGACCCCGAGGCGCGAGCGCTCGGAGGCGTCGGAGTGGCAGTGCATGTCTGCTCGGCTGGCCGGCTCGGCTGCCGGCGCTGTGTTCTCTTTCTCGTACATGACATGAGGATTCCCCTGCAAACACAGGTTTTCTGTGACCAAGCGGGAACGATCGTGTGAACTGCCCGTGAAGAGGGCCGTTCAGGAGCCCTCCCGCGCTTTGCCCTAACCTCCCCGCCCGTGCCAAGCCTGCTCACAGTTCCCGCCACCACGCTGATCAGCTACTTCCAGGCCGTGGTCCTCGGTCTGACACAGGGGATCGCCGAGCCGTTCCCGATCTCGAGCCTCGGCCACGCCGTCGTCCTGCCCGCGCTGTTCGGCTGGAACATCCACCAGAACGACAAGTTCTTCCTGACGTTCCTGATCGCCACGCACTTCGCCACCGCGATCGTGTTCCTGGTGCTGTTCATCAAGGACTGGGTGCTGATCGTCAAGGGCATCTTCCGCTCGCTGCGGATGCGGGAGATCCGCGAGGACGACACCTACGCGCGGCTCGGCTGGCTGCTGATCGCGGGCACGATCCCGGTCGGGATCATCGGCCTGCTGCTCCAGGAGCCGATCCGGAAACTGTTCGCCTCGCCGTCGGTGGCGGCGGCGTTCCTGATCGTCAACGGGATCGCCCTGCTCCTCTTCGAGCGCCTGCGCCGCCGGCCGCCGCGCCCCGGTGACTACCTCGGCGACTCCGACGGCCGTCTGGCAAAACTCTCATGGCGCCAGTCGATCGGCGTCGGGACCTCCCAGGCCTTCGCGCTGATCCCCGGGATCTCGCGCTCCGGCTTCACGATGGGCGGAGGGCTGCTGTCGGGTCTGTCCAATGAGGACTCCGCGCGCTTCGGCTTCCTGCTAGCCACGCCGGTGATCTTCGCCGCGGCCGCGCTGAAGCTGCCCGAACTGCTCGGCCACGAAGGGTCGGATGTCCGCGGGCCGGCGCTCGTCGGCGGCCTGTGCGCGGCGCTCACGACGTTCTTCGCGGTCAAGTTCCTGCTGCGCTTCTTCGAGACCAACCGGCTGACGCCGTTCGGCATCTACTGCATCGCGTTCGGCGCCTTCTGCACGATCGTCTTCGCGGTGACCTAGGCGCTCAGGCCTCGGGGGCGGCGGGCGCCGAGGAGGGCCCCGACGCGAACCAGGCGAAGGCGAAGCAAGCGAGCGCGACGACCAGCGCCGCGACGCCGTGCTTGGCGTGGTGATGGTTGGCCTCGGCGTCCGTGGCCGACACGTGCCCGGGGAAGAACGAGGGCAGCGAGTGCGCCGGCTCGACGAAGTAGATGATCGCGACGATCACCAGCAGGATCCCGACGATCACGGCCGGGATCACGAGGCGGCGCAGGTTGCCCATCGCGGCGAAGGGTAGTGCAAGCTCCGGCGCGCGTCCGGTCCCGGCGGCCGATGTCGCCATCATGTGAGCGATGCCGATCCCGCGGACTCCCCCCAAGATGTTCGAGACCCGCAGCCAGGCCTGGAAGGAGGTCGGGCTGCTGAAGCAGATCAGCCCTCGCGTGGTCAAGCGCGCGCGCCTCGAGGTGCTCGTCCTGCTGCCCCTATTCGTCGCGATCGTGGCGGTCTACCACAACCGGGTCGACCTCTTCGGCCGCGAGATCGGTCCCTACACCTCGCACCACGTCTTCCACCCGGAACACAAGTACCTCGAACCGGCGCTGGAAACGCCGATCACGATCGTCACCGTGCTCCTGCTCGTGATCCTCGGCTGGGCGATCGCCCGCGACATCGGGCGTGGCCTCGGACCGGCGCTGTTCCGGCGACTGGACCCCGCGACCGCGGGCACCGTCGGCTTCCTGATCCGCCTCGGCACCGTGATCCTCGCGCTGATCGTCGCGCTCGAGGTGGCGGGCATCGAAGCGAAAACGCTCGCGCTCGGCGGCGCCTTCACCGCCGTGATCCTCGGGCTCGCGGCGCAGCAGACCCTCGGCAACCTGTTCGCCGGCACCGTGCTGCTGAGCGCCCGCCCGTTCAGGGTCGGCGAGCGCGTGCGCCTGCAGGGCGGCGGGCTCGCAGGCCAGGTCGAGGGCATCGTCTCCTCGCTGGGCCTGCTCTACACGACCTTCGCGACCGGCGAAGACTCGATCCTCGTGCCCAACAGCGTCGTGCTGAACGTCGCGATCCTGCCGCTGCGCGAGCCCGAGGGGGTCAACCTCCGTGCCCGCCTGCGCGCAGGCATGACCCCCGGCGACCTGCAGGAGATCCTCGAGCGCACTCTGCAGACGCCGCTGCGCGACTCGCCGCGGATCACGCTCGAGGAGCTCGACGGCGACGAGGTCGTGGTCCGGATCGCGGCCACTCCGCGCGCCGCGAGCGAAGGCCGCCAGCTCGCGAGCGAACTGCTCGCGGTCGTCTCGCGCGAGACGCGCACGCACGACGACGCTGAGATCGAGGAGAACGGCGCCGCCGGCGACGGCTACGACGGCGGCGAGGCGGCGCGCGTCACGCCGGCGGGCCGGCGCTCGGGCGAATCGGCGTGACCGCGTAGCGGAGGAAGAGGTAGGACTCGCTTCGCAGCACCCCGAGCAGATCGAGGTGCGCGGGCGGATCGAGCTCGCCGCCGGCGAGCATCCGCAGCGCCTCGCCGCCGCTCGGATCGCCGCCGGCCAGCAGCGGCGCGACGGTCAGGAAGATCTCGTCGAGGACCCCGGCGTCGAGCAGCTGCCACGCGAGGTGCGGGCCGCCCTCGCACACCGCGCTCGTCACGGCGAAGCGGCTCGTCAGCTCCGCGAGCGCCGCCGGCAGGTCCAGCTGGCCGCCGGGGGTGCGCACGTAGTCGATCTGCGCGCCCAGCCCCGGCAGGCTGGCCTCCGATGCCGTCAGCACCACCACGTGGGTGTCGGGCTCGCGCAGGAGCGGGAGATCTTCCGGCAGCATCAGCCGGCCGGAGACGACGCAGGCGAGCGGTTCGGCAGAGAGGCCCCGCCGCTCTCGCAGCTCGCGCAGCGAGGCGTCGCGCAGCAGGCGCCCGTAGCGCTCGGTGCGCACAGTGCCCGCGCCGACGAGCACGGCGTCCGACGTCGCCCGCAGCGCGCGGAAGAGCTGCCGGTCGGCGGCGCCGCTGATCGGCCCGGACTTGCCGGACAGCGTCGCCCGGCCGTCGGCGGTCGCGATCATGTTGAGCCGCACGAGCGGCCGGGGCGGCGGCTCGGACGGGCGCTCCCAGAGCCCGAGGCGCTCGGCCAGCTCGACGGCGGAGAGCCGCTCGCCCGAGCCGTCGAGGGATTCGAGCAGCGGCGTCTCCTCGGCGCGAGCGTGCGGCTCAGAGGGCATCGCACCCATCTAGGCACCACCCGCCGCGCCTACCGTGTTCGGGCGATGGCTCGGCGTCTCGATCGTCGACAACATCTCGTCAACACGCTGGGGGCGCGACATGCTACGGTCGTGCGGTATGGCCGGACGAATGGTCCGGCGAAAGTAGTGCAAGCGCTCGCAGGTCGAAGCTCTGAGCAGCATCCTCCGCGTAGCAGCCTCGCACATACCGTGGAGGAGTTCACGTAATGCCAACCGGCACAGTCAAGTGGTTCAGTGACGACAAGGGGTTCGGGTTCATCACGCCCGACGACGGTGACAAGGACCTGTTCGTCCATCACACGGGCATAAACGGCGAGGGCTACCGCTCGCTCCAGGAGGGCGCGAAGGTGTCCTACGACCCGGAGCAGGGCGACAAGGGCCCGAAGGCCGTGAACGTCACGACCATCTGATTCCGACTGGAACGGAACGCTGCTCAGGGCCCGCTTCGGCGGGCCCTCTGCGTTGGTAGGCGCCGATGACGACTGATGCCAGCACGCTCCCGCTTCCCGACGGCGCCCTGCCGCGGCGCGGACGCCTGGCCCGGGGCGGCTCGGGGGAGCGCGCGGGAGCGCGGTTGTGGCCGCTTGCCGTAGGCGCGTCGCTCGCGCTGATCGTCGCCCTGTGCCTGTTCGTCGTCCTGATGGCGGCGAACCGGCCGAGCGTGCTCTCGCCGACGACGCACGAACAGTTCTACCCGCACTGGATGGCCGGGCCGCTGGGCGGGCTCTGGCCCGGGCTGAGCGACAACGGCACCACGCTGAAGTACTGGTTCAGCGCGGCGCTGGTCGCGATGTACGTCGCCTACGCGGTGGTGCTCCGGGGCTCCGCGCGCGTCCAGCCCCGCTGGATCCTCGCGGCGGTGCTCGCCGTGCACGTGACGTTCATCCTCTCGCCGCCGCTGGCCCTCACCGACGTCTTCAACTACATCAACTACGGGCGCATGGAGGCGGTTCACCATCTGAACCCGTACACCACGATCCCGATCCTCGAGCCCCACGACGATCCGAGCTACGCGCTCAGCAACTGGCATCAGCTGCTGAGCCCGTACGGCCCGCTGTTCACGATGTTCACGTTCCTCGTGGTGCCGATCGGCGTCGCGGCCTCGTTCTGGGCCCTGAAGGTGGTGCTCGCCGCGACCAGCCTCGGGACGCTCGCGCTGGTCTACCTCTGCGCGCGGAAGCTCGGCCGCGACCCGATCTGGGCGGTGGCCTTCGTCGGGCTGAACCCGATCGTGCTCGTCTGGGGCCTCGGCGGCGACCACAACGACTTCCTGATGATGCTGTTCATCGTCGGCGCCTTCTATCTGCTGCTGCGGGCGCGCGAGTCCGAGCGGGGCCGGCCGCGGCGACCGCCGCTGCACGAATGGCTGTCCCCGCCCTCGCCAGCGCTGCTGGGAGCCGGCGCTGCCCTGGTCGTGGCCACCGGGCTGAAGGCCAGCGCCGCAGTGCTGATCCCCGTCGTGCTCGCCGGGCTCGCCAACCACCGCCGCGCGTTCGCCCAGGTGATCGCGGGCATGATCGTCGCGGGCATCGTCGTCGCGCTGCTCAGCCTGCTCGCGTTCGGTCTGCACATCCCCGACCTCAGCACCCAGAGCCGGCTCGTGACCAACGAGAGCGTGCCGAACCTGCTCGGGCTCGCGATCGGCGCCGGGGGCGAGACCGAAGCGCTCCACAAAGTCCTCAGCGTGGCGCTCGTGCTGTCGGTGCTGGCGTGCTGCTGGTATGCGTGGCGCCCCGGGGCCCGCGGCGGCCCCGATGGCGCCGAGCGCACGATCGCGGCCTGCGGGTGGGCGAGCGTCGCCCTGCTGGTCACGCTGAGCTGGGTCCTGCCCTGGTACGTGCTGTGGGTGCTGCCGCTCGCCGCCCTGTCAGCCTCCCGGTGGCTGCGCACGGCCGCGCTCGTGCTCGGCGTGTACCTGATCCTCGCCTGGGCGCCTGCCATGGGCCAGCTGTGGGACGCGATCGGCTTCCATCCCGAGAAGACCCCGCTGGGCCGCCTGCACGGGCGCTACGTGCGCGAGCTGCTCAACTAGCCTCCGGCGGCGGACGGCGCTGCTGCTTGCGCTGCGCCTTGCGGCGCTTCTCGGCCAGGCGGCGCTCCCGCGAGGCGGCGGTCGGCCTCGTCGCCGTGCGGCTGCGAGGTACCTCCAGCGCCCGCGCGATGCGAGCCGCGAGGCGCTCGAGCGCCAGCTCGCGGTTGCGCGCCTGCGAGCGGGCGTCCTGCGCGACCGCGACCACCCGCGGGCCGAGCCGCTCGATCACGCGTTCGCGCTGATCGGCGCGAAGCGTCCTTGACGCGCCGACATCGAAGACCGCTTCCACGCGCGAGGCGGTGACGTTCGCGTGCTGGCCGCCGGGGCCCGAGGAGCGGCTCGTACGGAGGGTGATCTCCGACAGCGGCAGCGAGAGCGAGCCGCGGATCGGCAGCCTCGCGCCGCTGCCCGGCTCGTCGTTCAGCTCTGGCCCTCGTTGCGGAGGTCGTGCAGCGCGCGCACGCGGCCCTCCTCGCCCTCCGGCACGCGTCCGTCGCGACCCACGTAGCCGTCCTTGCCGCCGGCGATCAGGTAGATCGCCGCGACGTCCCCCGCGTTGCGGATCTTGCGGTGCGTCGCGGGGTCCACGCGCGCCAGGCCGCCCGCCGTGAGCGTCTCCACCGTGCCGTCGCCGAACTCGATCTCGATCGTGCCGCTGTGGACGAAGTAGAGCTCCTCCTGCTCGTCGTGGAAGTGGAACCCGGTCTCGATGCCGGGCGGCAACACGATCGCGTTGACGCCGAAGGCGGTCACGCCGAGGCCCTGGCGGACCTTGCGGAAGCCCGGGCCCTCTCCCAGCTCGTCGAGGTGCGCGGCAGCCCAGCCGTCGCCACGCCGGACCTGCTCGAACTCGTCCATCTCCTAGGCCTCCCTGTCCGCTCGCCGCGATCCAGTATGAACGCCGAGCTCCCACGAGACCTCGTAGCGATGGATCTCCGGGTCCTCGAGCAGGCCGCGCGCTCCGGCGGAGAGGGCCGGCAGCTGCGTGCGGTAGCAGCGCAGCGCACCGAGCTTCGCCGCAGCGGCCGCGTCGTCGAGGCGCACGACGCGGGCTGCGCGCAGCTGCCCGAGCTCGGGCACGCCCGCGAGGAAGGAGCTCCAGAAGGGGTCGACGTCACGGCACGGATCCTCCCCGCGGCCGTCGACCCAGCCGGGCCAGCCGTGGGCCACGCAGTACGGGAGCTCCGCGTAGAGCGTGACCGCGAAGCCGGCGCGCGCGAGCACGCGAGCGTAGCGGCGCGCGAGCACGTGGTCGGGGTGGCCGCCGATCGCGGCCGGGGCGAGCACGCGCGCGAAGCCCTCGCCGTCGAGACGGGGCGCGAGCTCGCGGTCGAGCTCGCCAGGCCCGAGCGGGCTCCCGGGCGCGCGGTACTGGGCGTCGAGCAGGGAGAGGTTGAGAGGCTCGCGCCCGGCGAGCGCGAGCGCGCTCGCGTCCTCGGCGAGGCGCTCGCGCATCCGCGCCGGGGAATCCGAGGCGCCGGTGATGCGGTCCCACAGGGGCACCGATGTGCCAGCCGGCGGCACCCCGGCGAAGAGGTTGACGACGCGCACCGGCTCCGTGGAGGCGAGCTCGCCCCAGCAGTCGAGCACGGCATCGTCGAGGTGGGGGGAGAGGAGGAGCGTGCCACCCTCGCCGCGTCGCAGCTGCGGCTCCAGGCGAGCGTCCGCGCGGCCCTGGCGCATCGAGCGCCAGCGACCGGCAAGGCGCCGCAGGGTGTGGCTCGCCCCGGCCATCGGCGCCAACCCTAGAGGCTGAGGATCTCGCGACGGTAGGCCGCGGCCAGCGCTTCGGCGAGCGCGTCCTCGTCGCCGGTGGGGACGACCAGCCCGCGGCCCGGCGCTATCAGGTCCTTCATCCCCGTGTCCTCGGTGACGATCGCGGGCACGCCGGCCGCGAGCGCCTCGCACGGCGCGTAGCCGAAGCCGTCGTCGTAGCTCGGGTGGACGTACAGGTCGGCGCTGCGCAGCTGCGCGAGCGGGTCGCCGAGCTTCACGACGATCCGCTCGTCCGCGGCGCATGCGGCGGTCAGGAACCGGCGCATGCCGCGCGAGGCCCAGCCGCCGA
The DNA here is from genome assembly GCA_963836035.1 of uncultured Solirubrobacteraceae bacterium. Lineage (GTDB taxonomy): Bacteria > Actinomycetota > Thermoleophilia > Solirubrobacterales > Solirubrobacteraceae > Palsa-744. The sequence goes on from CAWIHX010000003.1 coordinate 82,526, forward strand.
GCAGCACCAGCCGGAGCTCGGGCGCGTCGAGGCGCCTGACGGCGTCGACGAGCAACGGCACGCCCTTCGCGACGGACAGGCTGCCGACGTAGACGACCTCGAAGCCGGTCGAGGCGACGCGTGAGCCGGCCTCGTAACGGGGGTCCGGCGTGAGCGGGAACAGCCGCAGGCGCTCCTCGGGCACGCCCGCGTCGAGGAACGAGTCGCGGATGTGCTCGGTCGACACGAAGATCGTGTCGGCCAGCTCGTACTCGGCGAGGTTGCGCGCGAGCACCCGCGGTCCCCAGGGGCGCTCGAGCGGGTGGCGGCTGTGGGCCAGGCGGTGGCGCTCGGCGACGTGGCGCATGTGCGCGGTGGCTGAGACGAGCGACACCGTCCGGTAACCCGCGCCGCGGGCGGCCCTGGCCTGGGCGAGTGCCTGTCCGTTGAACGCGAGCAGGTGCTCTCCGGCGCCGAGGTGACGGCGTGCGCCGAGGTCGTATGCGCGTCCGTCCTGCCACGTGCTCCAGGCCGGCGAGGGGGCCAGCGCGCGGGCGCCGAGCCGGGCGATGGCGCCGGGCGTGATCTCGACCCGGTCCGGCGGCGGCGAGACGCCGCGGTGCTCGCTGGAGGGGCCGCACAGGAGATGCGTCCGTGCCCCGGCACGCCCGAGGGCGTCCCACAGCTCCTGCATGTGGCGGCCGAGCCCGCCGCCCGCGAAGGGCGCCGAGCAGCTGAGCGTGATGCGCCCGGACGGGACCGCCTGCTGCTGGGTCGCCTCGCGCTCGGAACGCCAGGCGCCGTCGAACGGCTCCATCGGCGGCGCTAGTGCGCGGCCACCGTGCCGCCCTCCGGCGACAGCGGCCGGCCCTCCTCGGCCCATCGCAGCAGCCCACCCTCCAGGGAGTACGCCTCGTAGCCGGCGGTGCGGAACGCTTCCGCCGCCATCCTCGAGCGCGAGCCGACGCGGCAGTAGAACACGACCGGGCGCTCGCGGTCGAGGCTCTCGGCCTCGCCGGTGAGCCGGGTCAGCTCGATGTGGCGGCTGCCCTCCAGATGTCCCGCCTCGCGCTCGTACGGCTCGCGCACGTCGATCAGCTGCAGCTCGGGGTCGCCGGCCAGCCACTCGGACAGGCGCGCAGCGTCGATCTGCAGGTCCTCACGGGTGCTCACGCCGCTGAGCCTAGCGGCCGACGCGGCCCGCGCCGGAAGGGCGTCCGGCCGCAGCCAGGTGCTGGGCGCGGGCTAGTAGGCCGGGGGCTCGCGATACGCGTCGCGTTCGACGACGCGCTCGCCGCCACGGTGGCGCGGACTCCACGTGATCATCCAGAACAGCGACAGCACCAAGCCGATGATCCCGACGATGATCAGGATCAGACCCACGGTGTGCAGGTTGATCCCGGAGGTCGTCGCCGTGACCGCATAGCGGAGGATGGCACCGACCGCGATCAGGAAGATGGAGGTTCCGAGGGGCATGTGAGGCGTCTACCCGAGCCCACCACGCGCAAACGCGAGCGGGCAGGTATCGGACACACGATCGAGCGTCGCGCCGCCCCCCTCTCATCACTAGGATCAACGCCTATGGAGGCGGTGAGCGACGTCTACACGATCCCGCAGGAGCACCTCGACTTCTGCGCGACGATCGGCCAGATCGCTCGCGAGCGGATCGCGCCCCGCTCGGCCGAGATCGACGAGAAGGCCGAGTACCCGTGGGACGTGCGCCGGCTGCTGGCCGAGCAGGACATCCTCGGCCTGCCGTTCCCGGTCGAGTACGGCGGCACCGGCACCGGCACCCTGATGCTGAACATGGCGGTCGAGGAGATCGCCAAGGTCGACGCCTCTTGCGCGCTGATCCTGATGGTGCAGGAGCTCGGCACGCTGCCGATCCAGCTCCACGGCAGCGACGAGCTGAAGGAGCGCTTCCTGCCGCGTTGCGCGACCGGCGAGTGGTCGCCCGCGTTCGCGCTCTCCGAGCCCGAGGCCGGCTCCGACCCGGCGGGGATGAAAACCACCGCGGTGCTCGACGGCGACGAGTGGGTCATCAACGGCACCAAGAACTGGATCTCGAACCTCGGCGTCGCCGACTTCTACGTCTGCTTCGCGGTGACCGACCGCGAGAACAGGCGCATGACGGCCTTCGTCGTGGAGGCCGACCGGCCGGGCTTCAGCGTCGGCAAGCTCGAGCACAAGCTCGGCATCCGCGCCTCGCCCACCGGCCAGCCGATCTTCGACGGCGTGCGGGTGCCGCACGAGAACGTGATCGGGCAGGTCGGCAAGGGGCTCTCGGTGGCGCTCTCGACGCTCGAGCGCACGCGTCTCGGCGCCGCCGCCCAGGCGGTCGGGATCGGCCAGGGCGCGACCGACTACGCCGTCGCCTACGCCCGCGAACGCCGGCAGTTCGGACGGCCGATCAACGAGTTCCAGGGCATCCAGTTCAAGCTCGCCGACATGGAGACGCGCGTAGCCGCCTCGCGGGAGCTGCTCTACAAGGCCTGCGCGATGGCCGACCAGGGCCACCCCGACGCCGCCAAGTACTCCTCGATGGCCAAGCTCTTCTGCTCGGACACGGCGATGGCCGTGACGGTCGAGGCCGTGCAGGTCCTCGGCGGCTACGGTTACGTCAAGGAGTACCCGGTGGAGCGCATGATGCGAGACGCCAAGATCACCCAGATCTACGAGGGCACCAACGAGATCCAGCGGCTGGTCATCGCCCGCACGCTGAAATAGGGAGAGTTGAGATGCGGCGCCCCAGCAACCACGCGCCCCAAGGAGCTCTCCGCCGCGCCGGCTTCGCGGCGCTGATCGCCATGTCGCTCGGGCTGGTCGTGATCGTCGTCGGGCAGGGCTTCAGCTCGATCGGGGCGGTGCGGGCGCTCGAGGACGTCGCGCTCGGCGTGATCGTCGCGGCGGCGCTGATGGGCGCGGTGGCCTTCGTCGCGGTGCGGATGGCCGGCTGGCGCGACCCCGAGTCCGAGACGGAGTTCGAGGAGATCGTCCGCAACTCCGAGCGGCTCGCGCGCGAGGGGCTCGCCGTCGATCCCGAGGAAAGCGAGTTCCTCGAGCTCGACCCGCTCGACGACGCCGATTTCGAGGAGCTCGTCCGCGAGGCGCTCGACGACCTCCCTGACCTGCTGCGCAACGCCCTCGGCCACGTCGCGGTCGTGATCTCCGACGGCGGCCGGCGCGCCGGCGCCTACGGCCTCTACGAAGGCGACGGCGCCACGCGCGACGAGGTCCACGACCGGATCGTGATCTTCCGCGACACCCTGCGCCGCGACTTCGGCCACGACGCCGACATGCTGCGCGATCAGGTCACGCGCACGGTGCGCCACGAGCTCGCGCACCACGTAGGGTTCGACGAGCTGGGCGTGTCGCGGCTCGATCTGTGATCTGAGGCGCCCCCCGCGTCCGCAAAGTTCACCAATCGATCGGGCTTCGGCCGGAAACACTAGTCGAAATATCGGAACAAATCCGATGAACCGACCGTCTCCTGTCCATGTTCGAAGGAGGATGGAGATGAGACGTTCGATAGCTGTCCTGGTCGGGATGCGCGCTGTGGATGGCGGTACCGGCCGCGAGTGCCCTGGGGGCGCGGCCGGGCCCGAGTCCGAACCTTTGCGCGCACGAATGCGGCGGCGCTTGGGGCGCCTACGAACATGCGAAGAAGACCGCCGAAAATGAAGGCGGTACGTCGGTGACGGTCGAAAGCTGCTCCAACCAGGGCACGAACCAGCGGGGCGTGACCCAATGGGCCTGCGTCGGAATCGGTTGGTGGCCCGTCGTCGGAGTGGGCGCCGCGAGGATCGGTTCCACACCGGGCTCGATCCCTACGGCTACACGACCTACTTCTATCTGGAAGTAGCCTGAGCGCAGGCGCTGCCCCGGCGGCCTTGCTCCGGGGCGGCGCGCTCCCTCGTTCCCCCGAACGCGTGTTTGGGGCCTTTCTTCTAGGATCAAGCCCCGCGCTGAGGCCGCGCGTCCATCGACCAAGGAGATTGATCGCCAGATGCCCGAAGCAGTGATCGTCGACGCCGTTCGCACGCCCATCGGAAGGGCGGTGAAGGGGTCTCTGAAATCGGTGCGCGCCGACGACCTCGCGGCGGTGCCGCTGAAGGCGCTGATCGAGCGGAACCCAGAGGTGGAGACGGGCTCGATCGTGGACGTGATGATGGGCTGCGGCTTCGCCGAGGGCGAGTCGGGCTACAACATCGGCCGCAACGCGACGCTGCTGGCGGGGATCGACCACCACGTCGCGGGCACGACCGTCAACCGCTTCTGCGCCTCCTCGCTGCAGACGACGCGGATGGCCTTCCACGCGATCAAGGCGGGTGAGGGCGACACCTACATCGCCTCCGGTGTCGAGGCCGTCTCTCGCGCGGGCAAAGGCGCCGACTTCCAGTTCCACCCCCAGCTCGACGGCTCCGAGAACTCGCTCTACAACGTCTACATCCCGATGGGCCTGACGGCCGAGAACGTGGCCGACCGCTGCAAGGTCAGCCGCGAGTCCCAGGACGAGTGGGCGGTGCTCTCCCAGAACCGCGCGGTCGACGCGCAGGAGTCCGGCCACTTCGACAAGGAGATCGTCCCCGTCACCGCGCCCGCCCACACGGTCACCGACAAGGAGGGCAACGAGGTCGAGGTCCCCGAGCAGATCGTCACCAAGGACGACGGCCCGCGCCCCGGAACGACCTACGAGAAGCTCTCGCAGCTGCCGCCGGCGTTCAAGCCCGACGGCTCGGTGACGGCCGGCAACGCCTGCCCGCTGAACGACGGCGCGGCGGCGCTGCTCGTGATGTCCGAGGAACGCGCGAAGGAGCTCGGTCTGACCCCGAAAGTGAGGATCATCGCCTCGACGGTCGCGGCGATCCGCCCCGAGATCATGGGTCTCGGCCCGATCCCCGCGATCGAGAAACTGCTCGCCGCGACGAAGATGACGATGGACGACATCGACGTCGTCGAGATCAACGAGGCGTTCGCCGCGCAGATCGTGCCGTGCAAGGAAGACCTCGGGATCGACGACGAGAAGCTGAACCCGTTCGGCGGCGCGATCGCGCTCGGTCACCCGTTCGGCATGACCGGCGCGCGCATCATGACCACGCTCATCAACGACCTCGAGACGCTCGACGGCACGTACGGCATCGAGTCGATGTGCGTCGCGGGCGGGATGGGCATGGCGATGCTGGTCGAAAGGCTCAAGTAGGGGTTTGATTTGGGGGGGTGCCCCGCGCGCGGCCTGCCGCGCGCAGTGGCGCCCCCGGCGACCGCGGTCTAGGATCCGGCGATGGACCGGGCCGAGCTGAAGGCGATCCAGGCCCCGCTGAAGGAGCGCTACAGCGAGGAGCCCGAGGCCGCGCTCGTGACGCTGAGCGCCGCCGGCACGCTCGGCGAGGGCGTCAGCTGCTCGGTCCAGACTTCTCGCGCGCTCCACGAGGCCGGTCTCCATCCCGCCAGCGGCGGCGACGGCACGCAGCTGTGCTCTGGAGACATGCTGCTCGAGGCCCTGGTCGCCTGCGCGGGGGTGACGATGCGCGCGGTGGCGACCTCGCTCGGGATCGCGATCGACGCCGGCACGGTCCGTGCCGAGGGCGACCTGGACTTCCGCGGCACGCTCGGTGTCGACCGCGAGGCGCCCGTCGGGTTCGGGACGATCCGCCTCTCCTTCGACCTCGACACCGACGCCGACGAGGAGCAGCTCGCAACGCTGCTCGCGCTCACCGAGCGTTACTGCGTCGTGCTGCAGACGCTCGTGGGCGGCCCGGCGATCTCCACCGAGCTGACGGCGTAGGCCCCCAGCTCAGCGCGGCGGCATCCGCAGGGCGCCGTCGAGCCGGATCGTCTCGCCGTTGAGCATCCGGTTCTCGACGATCTGGCACGCGAGCTGCGCGTACTCTGCGGGCGCGCCCAGCCGGCGCGGGAACGGGACGCCAGCCCCGAGCGCGGCGCGCGCTTCCTCGGGCAGCGCCGCGAGCAGAGGCGTGTCGAACAGCCCCGGCGCGATCGTGTTGACGCGGATCCCGTACTGGCTGAGGTCGCGCGCCGCGGGCAGCGTCATGCCGACGACGCCGCCCTTGGAGGCCGAGTAGGCGATCTGGCCGATCTGGCCGTCGAAGGCGGCGATCGAGGCGGTGTTCACGCAGACGCCGCGCTCGCCTTCCGCGTCGGGCTCGATGGCGATCATCGCGCTCGCCGCGTAGCGGAGCACGTTGAAGGTGCCGATCAGGTTGATCTCGATGATGGTCTGGAAGGGCAGCAGGTCGTGAGGGCCCTTCGAGCCCGCCACCTTCTGCGCCCAGCCCGTGCCCGCGCAGCAGACCGCGATGCGCAGAGCGCCGGCTTCGGCGGCGCGGCCGACGGCCTCCTCGACCTGGGCCTCCTCGCGCACGTCGCAGGCGACGAAGTCGGCCTCGAGCTCTTCGCCGAGCGCCTGGCCCTTCTCCACGTTGACGTCCGCGATCGTGACGGTCGCGCCGCGCTCGGCCAGCGCGCGCACGGTCGCCTCGCCGAGCCCGGAGGCCCCGCCCACGACGATCGCCGTCGAGCCCTCGATCTGCATCGACGGCGCAGCCTACACGCCTGGCACGCGCGACAGCGTGAGGGCGAAGAGCTCCTCGGGGTCGGTGAGCCAGTGCGCGAGCTCGAGACCGGCGGCCGCCAGGTCACCGCGCAGCCGCTCGGGCGTGAACTTGGCGCTGATCTCGGTCCGCAGCTCCTCGCCCTCCTCGAAGCGGACCTCCATCTCCAGGCGGCGGATCACCGCGCTCACGGGCTTCCGCGCCCGCAGGCGCATCTCGATCCACTCGTGCTCGCGGTCGAACAGCGCCACGTGCTCGAAGTCGCCGGGGTCGAAGTCCGCGTCGAGCTCGCGGTTGAGCACCAGCAGCACGTTGCGGTTGAACTCGGCCGTGACGCCGTCGGCGTCGTCGTACGCGGCCTCCAGCACGCTCGGGTCCTTGACGAGGTCGGTTCCCATCAGCAGGTGGTCCTCCGGCCCGAGCAGCCGCGCGATCTGGCGCAGGAAGCGCCGGCGGCTGCCGGGCGGGAAGTTCCCGATCGTGCCGCCGAGGAAGGCGACGATCCGCGGGCCCTCGGCGGGCGGCACGCGGTCGAGGTGACGCTCGAAGTCGCCGATCACCCCGTGCACCTGCAGCCCCGGGTACTCGCCCGTCAGCTCCCGGGCGCAGTCGCGCACCATCGACTCGGTGACATCGAGCGGCACGTAGCGCCGCAGCGTGCCGGCGGCGTGCAGAGCGTCGAGCAGCACGCGCGTCTTCGCGGCGGTGCCCGAGCCGAGCTCGACGAGCTCGACGGCCCCGGTGAGCTCGGCGATCTGCGCCGCAGAGCGCTCCAGGATCGCGCGCTCGGTGCGCGTCGGGTAGTACTCGGGCAGCTCGCAGATGCGGTCGAACAGCTCGGCGCCGCGAGCATCGTAGAAGTGCTTCGGCGGCAGCTCCTTGAACGGCCGCGTGAGGCCGTCGAGCACGTCGTCCGCGAGCGATCGCTCGGCGTGGCCGTCGAGGTGCGACTCGATCGTGATCGCTTGCCTGGCGGGCGCAGACCAGGGGGGGGACCACGCCATCAGCCGGCTCCGTCCGTGGCCAGGCGCAGCCCCGCGAAGATCTGGCGCCGCGCGGGCAGGTCCCAGTTGCGGAACGTGGAGCTCGCGACGCGGGAGGACGTGGCCCAGGAGCCGCCGCGCAGCACCCGGTAGCGCTCGCCGAAGAACACCTCCGAGTACTCCCGGTAGGGATATGGGTCGAACCCGGGGTAGGGGAGGAAGCTGGAGGCGGTCCACTCCCAGACCGCGCCGATTCCCATCGGCCTCTGCTCCGAGGTCGCCGCCCGCTCCCACTCCTGCTCTGTCGGGAGGCGCGCTCCGTGCGCGCGGGCGAAGGCGTCGGCCTCGAACCAGCTCACGTGGCAGACAGGCGCCTCCAGAAGACCCGCCGCCACGGTTGGATGGTGGCCGATGTCGTACTCCTCCTTCCACGCCCAGCCCTCGTCCGACCACCACTCGCGCCGTTCGTAGCCGCCACCCTCGCTGAACGTCATCCAGGTCGCGTTCGTGACGGGCCGGCGCGCGATGCGGAAGGAGTCGAGCTCCACCTCGTGGCGCGGGCGCTCGTTGTCGTAGGCGAAGCCCTCGTCGCCGGCCCCCATCGCGAAGCTGGCCGCCGGGATCTCGATCCAGCCGTCCTCGCCGCCGAGCGGCGAGAGGGGCTCGCCGCCGGCGAGCATCCCCGCGAGCGCCAGCGTCTGCAACATCGTCTCGGTGTGCTGGAGCTCGTGGCGCAGCACCATCTCGCAGAGCACGCCGTCCCCGGCGCCGCAGCGATCGAGCGTCGCCGCCGTGCGTGCCCTCACCGCCGCCATGTACTCGCGGGCGGCGCCCGCGCCCAGCAGCTCGACCTCGCCGCGCACCGACCGCGGCGTCTCGAACGCGTCGTAGACCGCGGCGAGATCGGCGCGCAGCAGCTCCTCGCCGCCGTGGCGATGCGCGAGCCACAGGTCCTCGTAGGCGGCGATGTGCGCCAGGTCCCAGACGAGCGGGCTCATGATCGGTGAGAGCTGTGCCTCGAGCTGCTCGTCGGAGAAGGGCGCCACGAGCGCCAGCGTGCGCTCGCGCGTCTGATCCATCGCGGCGAGCACGCACTCCGCGTCGGTTGCGAGGGGGTTGGTCGTGACCGGACGCACCGCCATCGGCAGGATGCGGGTCACTCTAGCGTGGCACCGCCGGCGCGGCGGCCGGCGTTCCCCGCTCGTAGACGTCGGGCACGATGTTCCACCCGCCGAGGATCCGCGCCGCATGCTCCTCGCCGAGCAGCGAGATCGAGCCGGGGGAGAGGCCGAGGCGACCGCCGCCGGCCGGCTCGAGCTCGATCCAGCGCGAGCCGAGCACGCGCAGGAAGTGACCGTGCGAGAACACCGCGACCGGCCCCGGCCCGGCCAGGAGCTCCTCGATCACCTTGTCGGCGCGCACGCCCACCTGCGCCGGCTGCTCGCCGCCGGGACAGCCGTCGCGCCAGAGGCTCCAGCCGGGGTTCAGCTCCTCGATCTCGGTGCTCCTCAGCCCCTCGTAGTCGCCGTAGTCCCACTCGCGCAGCAGGCCGGTCTGCTCGGCGCGTCCCGCGAGCCCGCACAGCTCGCAGGTCTCGAGCGCGCGGCGCAGCGGGCTGCAGAGGACGCGTTCGAAGTGCCACGCGGACACCGGCGCTGCGAGCGCGCGGGCGGCGTCGCGGCCGCGCTCGGTCAGCGGGATGTCGGTGCTGCCGGTGTGCTGGCCGCTCAGCGTCCACTCGGTCTCTGTGTGGCGGACGAGGACCGCCCGCGGCGGGCGCTCGCTCACGGCTGGGGCCGGGGCGGGGCGGCGGCGTCGTCGACGATCACGGTCAGCCGCTCGCGCCGCAGCAGGCTCGCGGGCACGTGCTCTGAGGGCTCGGCCAGCATCGCCTGGACGGCGTCCGCCTTCGACGCGCCCGTCGCGAGCAGCAGGCAGCCGCGCGCTGCGCGCAGCATCGCCAGGCTGAGCGTGATCCGCTCCGGCGGGGGCTTCGGCGAGTCGGTGACCCCGTGACAGACCGCGTCCTCCCCGGCGGACAGCGTCCGCGCCCCCGGGAACAGGGAGGCGATGTGACCGTCGGGGCCGATCCCGAGGACGATCAGGTCGAGCACGGGCGGGGCCGGCTCCTCGCCGAGCGTCGCGAGCAGCTCGAGCTCGTAGCTCTCGGCGCCGAGGCTCGGCCCCATCTCGCCCGGCATGCGGTGCACGCGCGCGGGCTCGATGCCGGCCGGGTCGAGCAGCGTCTCGCGCGCGAGCCGGTAGTTGCTCTCCTCGTTCTCGGGCGCGACACAGCGCTCGTCGGCGAACCAGACGTGGGTGCCGGCCGTCGCCGCCGGGTCGGCGCCGAGCAGCTCGTAGGTGAGCCCCGGGGTGGTGCCACCGCTCAGCGCGAGGTGGGCGACGGCGCGCTGCCCGCGCGCCTGCGCGAGCGCCCGGGCGACGTGGGCGGCGGCCCGCTCGGCGACGCTCTGCGCATCGGGGCACGTCGTCAGGCGCGTCACGCGAGCATCGCCCGCGCGTCGCCGAGCGCCGGCAGGTAGGTCGGGTCGCGCAGCAGCGCCTGGCGGATCCCCTCCCCGAGCACGCCGGTCTCGCCGCGCGAGGCGCCTGGGATCGTCCACTCGCGGTCGTCCTCGCGCGGGCCGGAGAAGCGCGCGCGCAGCCCGCCCGGGCCGCGGTCCAGGCGAAGGCGGTGGCCCGCCGCCGTCTCGATCGTCAGGCCCTGGAGCCCGGGCACCTGCAGCTCGGGCGCGGTCTGCAGGCGCACGCTGATGTCCTGGCGGCTCGCGTGCGCCTTCCCGGACAGCTCGCCGCCGGCACCGACCAGCCGCGAGCTCTCCCACCGCAGGCGCGAGGCCAGCCAGCCGACGAGCAGCGCCGCCGCGGCCGTGGAGCGCGGATGGTGGCGAACGGTGACCGAGGAGAGCAGCTCCAGCTCGGACCGGAGCCAGGGCGGGTCGAACATCGCCGCCACGCGCTCGCGCCAGGGCGTGGAGCGCAGCCACGCCAGGTCGACGACGTAGGCGCGCTCGCTGAGCGCGGCCGCGCGTTCGAGCGCTTCGGCGTGGTCGGGCTCCTCGACCGAGTCGAGCAGCACCGCCTGTGCGAGCGGCAGCAGCTCGTCGATGATCTCGTGGTGGCCGTGCGGCGACCACAGCAGCGTCGGCAGGTCGGTCACGACCAGCGGGTCGGCGATCGTCCGCAGGTCGTCGAGGTGGCGGTCGCCGAGTTCGACCACGACCGTCTCGCGCAGCAGCGCTAGTTCGCCAGGCATCGCAGGGTCTTCGGTCGAGACCGTGACCCGGGCGTCGAGCCGCTCGCGCCTGGGCTCGTAGGCGAGCACGACGAGCCGCGACGCGTGGTAGCGCCCGACGCCGCGCAGCCGGTTCGCGATCTCGCCGGTCCAGTCGAGGTCGACGAACGTGATCATGTTCAGCACGCGCGCGGGGAAGACCTCCTCGCGTTCGGCGTGCGCTTCGATCAGCAGTTCGCGGAGCGCCGCTTCGATCGCGTCCGGTGTCGTTCCCTGCTCGCTCCAGAGCGCGTCGGTGCGGGCCATCAGACCGCGCGCCAGCTGTCGCCCTCGCGCAGGAGCGCCGTGGCCTCGGCCGGGCCCTGCGAGCCGGCTTCGTATTTCGGCAGCGGCCCGGGGCTCTGTTCCCAGCGTTTGACGATCGGATCGCAGATCCGCCACTGCCCCTCGACTTCGTCGTTGCGGGTGAACAGCGTCGGATCGCCGCGCATCGCATCGGTGATCAGCCGCTCGTAGGCCTCGGGGGACTGCGAGAGGAACGCGGTGCCGTACAGGAACTCCATGTTGACCGGGCGGATGATCATCCGCGTGCCCGGGATCTTGGCCCCGATCCGCAGCGACACCCCTTCGTTCGGCTGCACCGTCAGCACGAGCTGGTTGGGCTGCACGCCGAGCGAGCCGTCCTGGCTGAAGGCGAGGTGGGGCACCGGCTTCAGCGTCACCGCGATCTCCGTCACCTTGCGCGCGAGGCGCTTGCCGGTGCGCAGGTAGAACGGCACGCCCGCCCAGCGCCAGTTGTCGACCTCGAGGCGCAGCGCGGCGTAGGTCTCGGTGTTCGACTCCGCCGGCACCCCTTCCTCTTCGAGGTACCCCGGCACGTCCTCGCCGCCGGCGTGCCCGGGACCGTACTGCGCGCGAACGGCCATCTGGTCGATGTCGCCGGGCGTCGGCTCGGGGATCGCCTCGAGCACCTTCACCTTCTCGTTGCGCACCTCTTCGGCGTTGAAGTTGACGGGCGGCTCCATCGCCACCTGGCAGAGCAGCTGCATCATGTGGTTCTGGATCAGGTCGCGCAGCGCGCCGGCCTGGTCGTAGTACTCCGCGCGCGTGCCGACGCCGATGTCCTCGGCCGCGGTGATCTGCACGCAGTCGATGTAGTTGCGGTTCCACAGCGGCTCGAACATCCCGTTGGCGAAGCGGAACGCCAGCAGGTTCTGGACGGTCTCCTTGCCGAGGTAGTGGTCGATGCGGTAGAGCGAGGTCTCGTCGAAGACCGACAGCACCCGCCGGTTGAGCTCGCGTGCCTCCTCCAGCGAGGTGCCGAACGGCTTCTCGATGATGCAGCGCACCTGCGCCTTCTCGTGCTCGGAGAGCTTGCTCTCGCCGAGCTTCTCGACGATCACGGGGAAGAAGGCGGGCGCGGTGGACAGGTAGAAGGCCCGGTTCAGCGGCTCGCCTGCGGCCTTCTCGAACTCGTCCATGCACCCGCCGAGCGCCTTGTAGGCCGAGTCGTCGTCGAACGTGCCCGCCACGTAGCGGACGTTCTCGAGCAGCCCCTTCAGCACGTCCGGGTCGGGCTTGCGTCGGGAGAAGCGCTCGATCGCTTCCTCGCACTCCTTGCGGTAGTCCTCGTGCGCCTTTTCTTTGCGCGCCACGCCGATCAGGTAGAAGCGCTCGGGCAGCGCGCCGTCGTGGGCCAGGTTGTACAGCGCGGGCAGCAGTTTGCGCCGCGCGAGGTCGCCGGTGGCGCCGAAGATAACGAGCGTCGTCGGCGGGACCGGCTGGCGCTCCAGTCCGGCGGTGAGGGGGTTCTCGGGTTGCTTTCGCTCGGTCGGTCGTCCGGCCGCGACCGCCATCAGCGCCTCCCCGCCGCCCTCGCGCCGGCGCCGGCGCCGTCGGCGCCTTTGGCCGCTTTGGCAGAAGCGGTGCGTTTCGCCGCTCGGCCACCTTTGGCGGGCGGGGCTTTGTTCGCGCCTTTCGGCGCGGCGTGGACGGCGTGCCCGCCGAACTGGTTTCGCAGCGCCGCGAGCACCTTGTCGCCGAACTCGCCGTTGCCGCGGGACCGGAAGCGCGTGTAGAGCGAGGCGGTGATCACGGGCGTCGGCACGTCGTGGGCGGTCGCGTCCTCGATCGTCCAGCGGCCCTCGCCCGAGTCCTCGGTGTACCCATCGATCGCTTCGAGCTCGTTGCCGTCGAGTTCGAACGCGCGCGCCGCCAGTTCGCACAGCCACGAGCGGATCACCGAGCCCTGGCCCCAGAGATGGGCGATCTTCGCGTTGTCGAGCTCGTACTCGCAGGAGTCGAAGAGATCGAAACCCTCCGCGTAGGCCTGCATCAGCCCGTACTCGATGCCGTTGTGGACCATCTTCACGTAGTGCCCGGAGCCCGTCGGCCCCATGTGCATCCAGCCGCGGGGACCGATCGCCGCCACGCTCTGCTCCTTGGTCACGGGGGCGAGCACGTCGAGGATCGGGGCCAGCTGTTTGACCGCTCGGTTCGGGCCGCCGACCATCATGCAGTAGCCGACTTCCAGCCCCCACACGCCGCCGGAGGTGCCGACGTCGACGTAGTCGATGCCGGCTTTCTTCAGTTCGCCGGCGCGCCGCTTGTCGTCGGTCCACTTCGAGTTGCCGCCGTCGATGATCGCGTCGCCGCGCTCGAGCAGTTTGCCGAGCTTGTCCACCGTCTCCTGGGTGGGACCGCCGGCGGGCACCATGATCCACACCATCCGCGGCGGCTCGAGCTTCTTGACCAGCTCGCGCAGCGAGGAGGCCCCGGCGGCGCCGTTGCGGACCGCCTGCTTGACCGCCTTCTCCTCGAAGTCGAACGCGACGACCTCGTGGTCGGAGTCGCGTCTGATGCGGTGCACCATCCCCCCGCCCATCTTGCCGAGCCCCACGAAGCCGATCTGGGTCATGTCCACTCCCTCAGTCTCTTGGCCATTTCGCGCACCGCGCCGCTTGGATCCTCTCCTGCGAGCCGGACCCTCTCGGCCGGCAGCCCCAGCTCGCGCAGCGTCTCGATGTCCCCGATCGCCTGCGCTTCCTCGAGCGTCCGGAAGGTGTACGGCCGCCCTGGGATCTCGACGTCGCGCGCGGGCTCGTGCAGCAGCTGCAGGAAGCGCCCCGTCTTCGGTCCGCCCTTGTGGAACTGCCCGGTCGAGTGCAGGAAGCGCGGTCCGTACCCGAACGTGGTCGTCGCCTTCGTCGCCCCGCGGATCGCCTCGCGCAGCTCCGCGACGGCGGCGTCGAAGTCCTCGCTCTGCTGCACGTAGCCCATCAGCGCGACGTATGCCGGCGGCCCGGCGCCGAGCAGCAGCTCGCGCAGCTCCGTGTCTCCGGCGGGGTCGATCCCACCCAGTTCGCCGCTCTGCTCGAAGCCGGCCAGCACGCGGTTGGTCGCATCCTTGGCCTGCTGCACGTTGGGCTGGTCGAAGGGGTTGATGGCAAGGCCCCAGCCGGCCACGGCGACCGCGATCTCCGCGAGCATGAAGACGCGGCCGAGTTCCGCGGGCCCCGCGGCCGGGATCGTGATCACCGGATGGCCGGCATCGGCGAGCGCGGCGAGCCGCTGCTCGCTCGCGGCGTCCGGCGCCGAGGCGTCCGGGAGGTGGACGAAGACGCGGTCCTCGCCGTAGCCGGCCGGGTCGCCGAGCGGCTCCTCGGCGACCGGCAGGATGCCCGTGCCGTGCTTGCCGGTCGACTCGGCGAAGAGCTGCTCCAGCCACAGGCCGAGGCCCGGCAGCGACGGCGCGATCGCGAACGTCAGCTTGTCGCGCCCGGCGCGGGCGAGCGCCGCGAGCGCGGCGCCGAGCCACACCGCCCCTCCCAGCCCCTGCGCCGCGGGGTCCTCCGCCGCCGTCTCCCAGGCGCGGGGAGCCCCTCGCAGCAGCGCGGCGGTGTCCACGCCCATCAGCGTCGCCGGCACGATCCCGAACGGCGACAGCGCGCTGTAGCGCCCGCCGATGTCCGGGTCGCCGTAGAAGATGTGGCGGAAGCCGTTGTCCGTCGCGAGCTCGGCCAGCCCCGACCCCGGATCGGTGATCGCGACGAAGTGCGAGCCGTCGCCCTGCACAGCGTGGAAGTGCGCGAACAGCGAGAGCGGCTCGATCGTGCCGCCGGACTTCGAGGACACGATGAACAGCGTGCGCGCCGGGTCGACCGCCTCCTGCACGGCGGCGATCCAGGCGGGGTCGGTCGAGTCCAGGACGTGCAGTCGCAGGGCGCCCGGCACATCCGCCGGGCCGGCGAAGGTGCGACGGAACACCTCCGGCGCGAGCGAGGAGCCGCCCATGCCGAGCAGCACCGCGTCGGTGAGCCCGTCGTTGCGGACGCCGTCGGCGACCCGTTCGATCTCCAGCAGCTCGTCGAGCATCTTCTCGGCGATCGTCAGCCACCCGAGCCGGTTCGCGACCTCGGGCGTGCCGGGGGGCGCCCAGAGCGTCGCGTCGGGCTCCCGGAGACGGTCGGCGACGCGCTGCTCGCGCGCCTTCTCGAGCATCTCCGCGATCGGCGGTCCGGCGGCCGGCGGTAGTCGGGCCCGCAGAGGACGCGGATCGCTCACGCCACGATCGTAGTCGGAGTGGCGCTGTTGTACGTTTTCCGCGCTGTGAACGTCGACCCGAGCAGGCAGCTCCCCGACCGGAACCTGGCCCTCGAGCTGGTGAGGGTCACCGAGGCCGCGGCCCTGGCGGCCGCTCCGCTGGTCGGCCGCGGCGACAAGGAGGCTGCCGACCAGGCCGCTGTCGACGGCATGCGCTTCATGCTCCACTCCGTCTCCATGGACGGCGTCGTCGTGATCGGCGAGGGGGAGAAGGACGAGGCGCCGATGCTCTACAACGGCGAGCAGATCGGGGACGGCTCGCCGCCCCAGGTGGACATCGCGGTCGATCCGCTGGAGGGCACGACCCTCGCTGCCCACGGCATGCCGAGCGCCCTGTCGGTGATCGCGCTCTCCGCCCGCGGCACGATGTTCAACCCGGGACCGATCGTCTACATGGAGAAGATGGCCGGCGCTCCGGAGATCGCCGACCTGCTCGACCTCGACCGCCCGCTCGGCGACACCGTCAAGCGTGTCGCCGAGCGCACCGGTCGTCCGGTCAGCGACGTGATGGTCGTCGTGCTCGACCGCCCGCGTCACGAGGAGGGCATCAGGGCGATCCGCGAGGCCGGCGCGCGCGTGCGCCTGATCGCGCACGGCGATGTCTCGGCTGCGTTGCTGGCGGTGACCGAGCGCTCGCGCGTCGATCTGCTCTGGGGCATCGGCGGCACGCCGGAGGGCGTGATCTCGGCGGCCGCCGTGAAGTGCCTCGGGGGACAGCTCCTCGGCCGGCTGTGGCCGCGCGACGACGGCGAGCGCCAGGCGGCGCTGGACGCCGGCTACGAGCTCGACCGCGTGCTCGACCGCGACGACCTCGTCGCGGGCGACGACGTGTTCTTCTCGGCGACCGGCGTGACCGACGGCGACGTGCTGCAGGGCGTGCGCTACCCGAGCGCGGGCGGCGCGACGACCGAATCGCTCGTCACGCGCACGCGCTCGGGCACCGTGCGGCGGATCACCGCCACGCACGACCGCTCGAAGCTGCGCGCCGTCGGCGGCGAACGCTTCTCGCAGTGAGCCCCGTCAGGCTGTGGCTGCTGTCGATCGCGCTGCGCAAGCGCGGTCACCGCCGGCTTGCGATGGCGGTCAAGAGGCTGAACGCGCTGATCTACAAGAACTCGCTCGCGATCGGCGCGGAGGTGAGCCCCGACCTGAAGTTCGGCCACCAGGGCTACGGCAACATGATCCACGACAACGTCGTGATCGGCCGCCGCGTGAAGATCTGGCACAACGTAACGCTGGCCGTGCGCGGCAGGGCGGGGGGCGACGCCAGGATCGTGGTCGAGGACGACGTGCGGATCGGCGCCAACACCGTCGTGCTCACGAACCGAGGGGAGAGCATCCGCATCGGGCGCGGCGCGCGCATCGGCGCCGGCGCGGTCGTGACCCGGGACGTCCCGCCCGGGGTGACCGTGATCAGCGGCGAGCCGCGATGGCTGGCCGAGCGCGCCGAGGAGCGACTCGAGAAGCTCACCGAGCAGCACGGGCCGAACTCGGGCTTCGGCGAGTAGACAGGAAAGAGAGTCGCCCGGCGCTCCATGCCGGGCTCCGTCAGCGGCGCTTCGCCTGCTGCTCGACCACCTTGCCGAAGGACTCCTCGAGCTGGCTGGTCATCCGCAGCTTGAACATCGCCAGCAGCGCCTCTGAGGCGAGCGGGCGCAGCGACTCCACGGCGCCGATCAGCTCGTCCCACTGCTCGGGCGGCTGGCCGTCGCGCTCGAAGGGCTCCCAGATCTCGCTGAGGAAGAGCTTCACGAACGCGCGCGCGACCGAGTCGCAGTCGCGGCTCACGCGCTCGATCAGCTCGAGCGTCGTGCGCAGGGGGATGCCGAGCGCCATCACCTGCTCGGCCGCCGCGAGCAGCGCCGGGCTGGTGACTTCGAAACGGTCCTGGCCGAGCGGCACCAGCACGCGCAGGCGCCGGACGCGCTCCAGGTCCTTCGGCTCCGCGCGGCCGAAGCGCTGCTCGAGTTCCTGGCGGGTGACGATCTCCGGCGACTCGGGGTCGAACGGAGCGGTGACGGCGGCGCGCAGCCCGAGCAGCCTGCTCGCCAGCCCCTCGCGGCCGCTCAGCAGGCGCTCGATCGACGCGAGGTTGAAGCCGTCGGCCTGAAGATCCTGGATCAGCTGCAGGCGCGCGACGTGATCCGGCCCGTAGTAGCCCACGCGCGCGCGTACCTCGGGTGGCGGCAGGAGCCCGCGCGAGTGGTGGTTGCGGATGTTGCGAACCGACATGCCGACCTCCGCAGCGAGCTGCTCGATCGTCATGTCGTGGGCCGTATCGGCCGGAGCCTGCGTGTCGGTGCTCACACTCATCGACTTGACACAAGGTTACCATGTTTGACGTTACCTCAAACGAGGTAACATGAACCTGGGTCATGCACGAGGAGAACGACGATGGCTGAACGGGGAGCCGCACCGCAGGTACCGACGCTCGGGCGCCGCGCGCTCGCGCTCGCCCGGTCCTTCACCTCGCCGCTGCTGCCCGACGACTACATCGAGCTGATCAACCCGCTGTGGTCGACGCGCGAGCTGCGCGGGCGGGTCGAGCGCGTGGACGCGGAGACCGACGAGGCGGTGACGATCACGATCAAGCCGGGCTGGGAGTGGCCCGGGCACCGCGCCGGCCAGTACATCCGCCTCGGCGTCGAGGTCGACGGCCGCTTCCACTGGCGCGCCTACTCGCTGACCTCCGACCCCGGCAGGGCCGACGGCTGCATCACGATCACGCCGAAGCTCGTGCACACCGGCACCGTCACGCCGTTCCTGTGCCGGCGCCTGTGTCCGGGGACGATCGTGCGCCTCGGCGGCGTCGAAGGCACCTTCGTGCTGCCCGAGGCGGTGCCCGAGCAACTGCTCTTCATCAGTGCCGGCAGTGGCGTGACGCCGATCGCCAGCATGCTCCGCAGCCTCGACGGCGACGGCGCGCTGCGCGACGTCGTGCACGTCCACAGCGCGCGCTACCCGCACACCTCGATCTTCGCCGAGGAGCTCCACGCGCTCGCCGCCCGCGAGCGGCGCTACCGGCTGACCGCTCGCCACAGCGGCGCCGAAGGACGGCTGCGGGCCGAGGAGCTCGACGAGATCTGCCCGGACTGGCGCGAGCGCGAGACGTTCGTGTGTGGCCCCTCGGGCCTCCTGGCGGCGATCAAAGCGCGCTTCGAAGCGGACGGCGAGGAGGCGCGCCTGCACCACGAGCACTTCCAGCCCGATGCCATGATCGAAGGCGGCGCCCGGGGCTGCGGCGGCGCGATCCAGCTCTGCCGCAGCGGCGTCGAGGCCTCGAGCGACGGATCGGAGCCGATCCTGCTCGCGGGCGAGCGCGCGGGCGCGGCGATGCCCTTCGGATGCCGCATGGGCATCTGTCACAGCTGTGTCGGCCGGCTGCGCTCCGGCAAGGTGCGCGACCTGCGCACCGGCGCCGTCTCCGGTGCTCCGGGCGAGGTCGTGCGGACCTGCATCAACGCCCCTGAGGGGCCGATCGAGATCGACCTCTGAGGCCGGGCACGGAACGCCGGCCGACCCCCCCATCTCAACGAACGGAGGAACACCGATGTCTGCAACGCTCACGAGCCCGCCGCCGAGGATCGAGCCGGAGAGCCCGCTCGCGCGGCTGACGCCCGAGCAGATCGAGGAGCTCGGCCGCGAGTTCGATGCGATCCACGACGAGGTCTACGCCGACCTCGGCGAGCGCGACGCGCGCTACATCCGCTCCACGATCGCGCTTCACCGCCGGCTGGTGCTGGCGGCGCGCGTGTCGCTCCTGTTCTCGCGCCGGCGCCCGGCTTGGCTGGCCGGGACCACGATGCTCTCGCTGGCCAAGATCCTCGAGAACATGGAGCTCGGTCACAACATCATGCACGGGCAGTGGGACTGGATGAACGACCCGGACATCAACTCCCAGAACTGGGACTGGGACACGGCATCGCCGGCCGACGCGTGGAAGCACTCGCACAACTACGAGCACCACACGTTCACCAACATCCGCGGCAAGGACCGCGATCTCGGCTACGAGATCATGCGCATCGACCCGCACCAGAAGTGGCACCCGGTCTACCTGCTGCAGCCGCTCTACAACCTCGTGCTGATGGGCTTCTTCGAGTGGGGCGTGGCGCTCCACGACCTCAACTTCGACGCGATCCGCTCCGGGGAGAAGTCCAAGGGCCGGGCGCTCGCGGAGCTCAAGGCGATCGGGCTCAAGGCCCGCCGGCAGATCGTCAAGGACTACGTGGCCTTCCCGGCGCTCTCCGCCGCCGTGGCGCCGGCGGGCCAGCGCGCGCGGACGTTCAAGGCGACCTACTGGGCCGACTTCACCGCCAACATCGTGCGCAACGTCTGGGCGCACTCGATCATCTTCTGCGGGCACTTCCCCGACCAGACCTACACGTTCGACGAGGGCGAGGTCGCCGAGGAGACGCGCGGGGGCTGGTACGTGCGCCAGCTGCTCGGCGCGGCGAACATCGACGGCAGCCCCGCGTTCCACCTCCTCAGCGGCAACCTCTCCTTTCAGGTCGAGCATCACCTGTTCCCCGACATGCCCTCGAGCCGCTACGCCGAGATCGCACCGCGGGTCCGTGACATCTGCCGCCGCTACGGGCTGCCGTACAACACCGGGCCGCTCCACCGCCAGCTCGGGACGGTGCACCGCACGATCCTGCGCCTCGCATTCCCCGGCGGCAGGCCGCGCCCGAAGCCCGCGCCCGTCGCCTGACGCCCGCCGGGGATAGGATCGCGCGCAGCGGCGATGCCACGAATCCCCTTTCGCGATCCCGACAGCGCCCCCGAGCCGATCCGCGAGGTGATCGAGCCGACCCCGCTCGCGCTGCTGCGGATCGTCGCCCACGCCGACACCGCGTTCGAACCGTGGCTGCGCTACAGCAACACGCTGCTGCGCCGCCTCGAGCTCGATCCGCTCCTGCGCGAGCTAGCGATCCTGCAGGTGGCGAGGCTCTCGGGCTCGGAGTACGAGTGGACCCAGCACGTGCCGATCGCGCAGTCCTTCGGCGCCGGCGAGGAGGCGATCGCGGCGGTCGAGGCGGGCCGCGACGATGACGGCGCGCTCGCCGAGGAGCACAGCGCGATCCTCTCGTTCACGCGCGAAGTGGTGGTGGACGGCGCCGCCGGCGAGGAGGCGGTCGAGTCGATGCGCGCGCGCCTGGGCGAGCGCCAGCTGGTCGAGCTCCTGCTCGTGATCGGCAACTACCTCGGCCTCGCCCGGCTGATCGCGACCGTCGGCCTCGAGCCCCACGAGCCGGTGGTCAAGCTCCCGGGCGGGACCGACGCGCTCGGCCCCAGCTGACCGAGGCAGGCACCGGGCGCCGGTCGACCCTTCCCGCTCTCAGGCGGTCCGAAAGCGCCCGACGCGCGATTCGGCGAGGTCGAGCCGCGCCAGCGAGCGCAGGAAGCTGTAGGTGACGATGACGTGGATCCGCGACTGCGTCGCGTTGTAGAGGCGCAGGCTGATCCCGGAGGCGATCGCCGGGTAGAAGTTGACGACCGCGACCTCGACCTCGATCCGTCCGAGTCGCTCCGCTGCCTGCCCGCCGTCATCGGGAGTGTCCCCCTGTGCGGTATCGCCGCCGGGCAGGCGGCGCACCTCGATCTGCAGGTAGCCTGCCCCGTCGCGTCCGCGCCGGGCGACGAGCAGCCCGCGGCGGATCCGCCAGCGCACGAGCCCCCGGGTCGCGTCCATCTCGTACTCCGGTGGCTCGAAGGTCAGCAGCCGCAGCGGCTCCGCCAGGAGCACGACGGCGCGCCCCCGCTCGCTGTACTTGACGCGGATCAGCCCGAGCGTGACCCTGGTGAGGAAGCGCCAGTAGGTGCGCGCGAGCCGCTCGAGGTGCATCGGCGTCCAGATCTCCTCGAGCGCCCGGCGCTCGATCTGCACCTCGGCGCGCTGCACCGAGCGAACCGCGCCGGTCTCGGCGTCGATCGAGGTTTCATCGTGAAGATCGGAGATCGTCGCCGGAAGGACCCGTTCGGGCGCCTTGCGCACGACCAGCCAGAGCGCGCCGGCGACAGCCGCCAGCACCACGGCCGCTCCGACGGCGATCCAGACGACCGTCATGTCGGCTCCGCGTCCGGCACCAGCAGTGGAGGCTATCCGGCGCGAGCGGCGCGGGCGCGTGGTGTCCACCTGTGCTGGTATTCAACCTCCATGTCCGATCGCGCCAGGCGAGCAGCAAGCTACGGCCGCGCGGGGGCCGACCCGCTGCTCGACGAGCTCGCCGCGCAGTCCGGGGAGCTGGCCAAGCGCTGGGCGATCGCGCTGCTCGAGCGTGCCGAGCCCGAGCAGCTCGCAGCCGTCGACGTGGCGACGATCGCCCGCGAGGGGCCGGGCGTGATCGAGGCCGTGCTCACCGGGGCGGAGGCGGGCGCGGTCGCCGCCTTTGCCGGGGTCGCCGGCTCCGTGCGCGCGTTCGAGGCCCTTCGCGGGGTCCTCTGGGACGCGACGGTGGAAGCCGTGCCGCGAGCCCGCTCCGATCCGCGGGCGGCGCGCACGCTGCTCGAGCTCTGCGACACCGTGACCGCGGCGTGCGCGGAGATGCTCGCCGGCGAGATCGACTCGAGCCCGTCGGCGCCCCCGCCGTCGCCTCGAGAGGCGGCCCCGGCCGCGCCGCCGGCCGGTCGCGTCCCCGCGATCGTGATCGTCGACGAGCACGACGGCGCCGAGCCCGTCGAGCACGCCCACGCGGCGGAACCGGGCGGCGTCGCCGCCGGTGAGCCGCCGGCGATCGCGGCGCACGACGCCCGCGCGAGGCAGGGTCCGGCCGCCTGGATCTCCTCGATCGGCTCGCAGCTCGAGTCCTTCGAGCGCGACCGGCGCCCGTTCGCGGTGCTGTTGATCGAGCTGGTCGAGCCGGCGCCGGCGGGCCTGGCCGACGAGCGCCGGCCGGCGCTCGAGCGCGTGCTGGCGGAGCGCCTCCGCGACTGGCGCGGGCTCAGCGCGACGCGCGAGCGCCCCGGCCGCCACTGGCTGGTCGCGCCGGCCACCGATCGTGGCGGCGCGGAGGTCCTCAGGGAGCGCCTCCAGGACGCGCTCGGCGCCGGGCGGAGCTCGGCGGCGGTCGCGATCGGGATCGCCGTGTGCCCCGACGACGCCTCCGACGCGGCAGGGCTGGCCGCGCAGGCCGACCTGGACATCTACTCCTCGCGCCCGCGCTCGGTCTACGCGCCGGGCTGGCAGGGCGGCTCGGCCTAGACGGCGGCGCGCGCTCAGCCGGCTGAGGTGCCGCCGGCCGCGGTGGAGGGCGCCGGCGGGGACGCTTCGGGGCTCGGCGCGCCGAGCGAGGGGGTGTTGACGGTCGCGCCGACGACGGCGGTGTGGATGCGAACCGTGTCGCTCACGCCGAGCGCGTGGGCCGCGCCCGCGGTGAGGTCCCAGTCGGCGCCGTGCGCGTAGGGGCCGCGGTCGAGCACCGGGACGGTGAGCGCGTGGCCGTGCCAGGAGACGCGGATCAGCGTCCCGCACGGCAGCGTGCGGTTGGCGACGCCGATCACCTTCGGCGTGAGCTTCTGCCCGCACGCGGTCTTGTGGCCGTAGAAGCCCGGCCCGAACCAGGTCGCGATGCCGGTCGGGCGGACGCTCGCCGAGGACGCCGGCCTGCTCGCGGCCGTGGACGGCGCGCTCGCGCCACCCGTCGAGGCGAGCGCGGCGGCAGCGCAAAGGGCCGGGACGATCAGTCCCACGGCGAGGGTCAGCACGACCCGGGATGTCCTGCGGCGAAGATTCATGTGCGACTCGACGCCTACGGGGTGAGCTGACGGGCTCGCGCGACGTGCTGGACGTGACGCTACGGCCCTTACGGACCGATTCGCCCCAGCGGACCTGACTGATGTCCGCAATGGGTCCCCCGCCTGCCGCGACAAGAGCCACGGCAGCTCGGCGTGCGCGGCAGTATACATATCCCGCCGCACGGTGCTCGTCCCCCGGCCGACCCGCCGCGCGGGCGCGCCGGACCTCCGCGCGGGCCCGGTTCTGTCAGCGCCCGAGCCGCGAGAGCAGGTCGCGCGCGAGGCGCTCGGAGCCCGAGATGCCCGCCTTGGCGAGCTCGCTGACGATCTCGGCCGCGGTGCCGATGAACTCCGCGTTGCCCGGCGGCTGGACCGGCCCGGTCGCGCGCTCCTCGACCGACTCGTAGCCCTGCCTCGGCACGGCTGCCGGGGCGGGACGGCGCGCCGTCCTCGCTTTCGCTTTCGCCGCGGGCTTGCGCTGGCGCGTGCCGGCCGGCGCGGCGGCCTTCGCGGCCTTGCGCGGAGCGCTGCGCGGCGCCCGGCCGTTGCCGTTGGCTGCAGCGGGCTCCTGCGCCGCGGCGGCGCTGCTGCGGGCGGCGGCGCGCCGCGCGCTCGCCCGCTGCGGGCGCGTGCGCGGCAGGTTCGACAGCACGCTCGAGCCCTCACGGGGCTCCTCGCCGCGACCGTTGCCCTCTCCGGGTCCGCTCACCTGCACATCATTGCTTAACGCGGCGCACCCCGGCAGGTCCGCTCCCCTCACGCGAGAGCAAAGCTGCAAAGACGGCGGCAGGACGCTCGGTAACCGGTCCGTTCTCGCCGCGACGCGTTAGCATGGGAGCCCGGTGAGCCGATAGGGCTGTAACGTCGGCAGGGCTGCGGCCGTAGTGTCGACTGAAGCACAAGGGATCAGCCACAGGCACAGATAGACAGGGGCCCCACCCGCCCCGCCTCCGGGTAGTCGATCGACGGAAGAAATGGAAACGCGCATGTCAGTAGTCGAGCTTCAGGAGCTGGATGAGGTCAAGGGCCTGCTCGCCAAGGGCCAGCAGGTGGGCGTTCTCTCCTATGCGGAGATCTCGAAATCGGTGTCCGAGCTCGACCTCGACGAGGCTGACGTCGAAGAGCTGCACGGCTTCCTCGAGCGCTCGGAGATCGAGCTCGTCGAGGACATCGACCCGGCGATCGCCGCGTCCGCGCAGGTAGAGCGCGCCCCCGACAAGCGCGGGCGGCGCAAAGCCAAAGCGGCGCTCGACCTGAAGCCGGACATGACGACCGACTCGCTGCAGCTGTTCCTCAAGGACATCGGCAAGGTGCGGCTGCTGACCGCGCAGGAGGAGGTCGATCTCGCGAAGCGCATCGAGCGCGGCGACCTCGACGCCAAGCAGAAGATGGTCGAGTCGAACCTGCGCCTCGTCGTCTCGATCGCCAAGAACTACCGCAACCAGGGCCTGCCGTTCCTCGACCTGATCCAGGAGGGCACGCTCGGCCTGGTGCGCGCGGCGGAGAAGTTCGACTACCGCAAGGGCTTCAAGTTCTCGACGTATGCGACCTGGTGGATCCGGCAGGCAATCGCCCGCGCGCTGGCCGACAAGGCGCGCACGATCCGCATCCCCGTGCACGTGGTCGAGAAGCTCAACAAGATCGGCCGCGCCGAGCGCAAGCTCGTCACCGAGCTCGGCCGCGAGCCCACCGCCGACGAGATCGCCGAGGTCACCGGGATCGACCCCGAGGAGGTCGACTCGATCAAGCGCTCCGCGCAGGCCCCGGTCTCGCTCGAGAAGCCCGTCGGCGACGAGGAGGAGTCGGAGTTCGGCCAGTTCATCGCCGACGAGCGCGCCGAGTCCCCGTACGAGCGCGCCGCGGAGATCCTCACCAAGGAGGCGCTGCGCGAGGCGCTCGAGAACCTCTCCTACCGCGAACGCCGCGTGCTCGAGCTCCGCTACGGGCTGGGCGGCGAGCACCCCCGCACGCTCGACGAGGTCGGCCGCACGTTCAACGTCACGCGCGAGCGCATCCGCCAGATCGAGAACCAGTCGCTGAAGAAGCTGCAGAGCCTCGCCGAGGCACAGAAGCTCCGCGACGTGGCGTAGGGGCCGCTCGCGCGGCCCGGGCCTGGCGCATGCGCCAGGCCAGGACTGGCGCATGCGCCAGTCCAAGGGGCGGTGCATGCACCGCCCCAGGCGGTCGCGCATGCGCGACCGCCGGCCCGGCCGCATGCGGCCGGGCCCTCAACCCTCGCTCGCGTCCAGCGCGCGCGCCGCGGTTGCGAGGATGAAGTCCGCCTTCGCCGCGGTGTAGGCCTCGCGGTCGTTCGCGAAGCGATCGGCCAGGCCGAGCTTCAGCGCCTCGTACTCCGCCGCGCACCCGGGATCGGAGCGCAGGGCGTCTCGGAAGGCGAGCGTCGCGGCGAAGCGCCGTGAGCCGCAGGGGACGAGGTGGAGGTGGAACGTCCGCGTGACCGGGTCGGGCTTGCAGAACCAGTGCATCTCCTCGGGCCGGTACGGCGCGTACTGATAGCCGGCTCCGGCGAGGGGCTCGAAGCAGGCGCGGGACTCCTCCAGACCGCTGACGCCGGCCATGATGTCGATCGTCGGCTTCGCCGCCAGCCCCGGCACCGCCGTGCTGCCCACGTGGTGGATGCCTCCGGCCACGCGCTCGCCCAGCAGCTCCAGCAGCAGATCGCGCTCGCGCTCGAAGCGCTGCGGCCAGCTCGGGTCGTAGGGGACCAGCCGGACAGGGGCGTCGGCGCGCATCCGCGCCAGCGTAGTTCCTGCCGTGGGCCGCTCGTCGGGCCCGTCCACGCGCCGGCGCAACGCTCAAGGCGCGTCGGCGGCGTGCCGATGCGCTCAGCATGTTCGACGTCAAGGCTGCGCTGCGTGAGCTCGTCGCTAAAGAGGGCTCCGATCTCCACCTGAAGGTAGGTTCCTCCCCGCTGTACCGCGTCCACGGTGAGCTGACGCTCGACACGAGCTCGCCGCCGCTGGAGCGCTCCGACACCGACCAGGCGCTGCGCGACCTCCTCTCCGACGAGAACAAGCTCGAGGAATACGCGCAGGAGCACGAGGTCGACTTCTCCTACGAAATCGAGGGCGTCGCGCGCTTCCGCATCAACGCCTTCCAGCAGCGCGAGACCACCTCGATGGTCTGCCGCGCGATCCCCCACCGGATCTCGACGATCGAGGAGCTCTCGCTTCCCGTCGTGATTCGCGAACTGGCCGAGGAGGAGCGCGGGATCGTGCTGCTCACGGGCACCACCGGCTCGGGCAAGTCCACGACGCTCGCCGCGATGATCGACCACATGAACCACACGATGAGCAAGCACATCGTGACGATCGAGGACCCGATCGAGTTCGTGCACACCGACAAGCGCTCCGCGATCAACCAGCGCGAAGTCGGGATGGACACCGCGTCCTTCAAGCGCGCCCTGCGCCGCGTCCTGCGCCAGGACCCGGACGTGATCCTGGTCGGCGAGATGCGCGACGAGGAGACCGTGCAGACGGCTCTGTCGGCCGCCGAGACCGGCCACCTCGTGCTCTCGACGATCCACACGGTCGACGCGACCGAGTCGATCAACCGCATGCTCGACTTCTTCCCGCCCCACCAGCACCAGCAGGCGCGCAGCATGATCGCCGGCACGGTCAAGGGCGTGATCTCCCAGCGGCTCGTGCCGGGCGCCGACGGCGGCCGTGTCGCGGTCTGCGAGATCCTGCGCATGACCGGCCGCGTGCGCGACATGATCCTCGACCCCGACCAGACCGGGAAACTCGTCGAGGTCATCACCAGCGGCGCCTACTACGGCATGCAGACCTTCGACCAGGCGCTGTTCGGCCACGTCAAGGCCGGCCGCGTGACCTTCGAGGACGCGATGCGCGTCGCCTCCAGCCCGCACGACTTCAAGCTGCTGATGCAGGCGGACGGGCGCGAAGGCACCACGATGGAGGACGTCGCCGCGGCCGAAGAGCGCCGCGAAGAGAGCACCCGCCCCGGTTCGCCGCTCGGCGTCTGAGCCGGCCCCCCGTTACTTCATTTGGTAAAGTAACGGCTTGGATGGCCGTAGACGAGACATGCCCCGTCTGTCTGACCGCTGAGATCGTGTGCAGCAAGTGGACGCTGCTGCTCGTGCGCGACCTCTCCGAGGGCCACTCCCGCTTCTGCGAGCTCGAACGCTCCCTGGCCGGCATCAGCCCGCGCACGCTGTCGCTGCGGCTGCGCGCGCTGGAGGAGGAGGGCATCGTCGAGCGGCACACGTTCCCCGAGGTTCCACCGCGCGTCGAGTACGCGCTGACCGAGAAGGGCCGCGCGCTGCTGCCGATCATCGACGACATGCGCGCGTACGGCGAAGACTGGCTCGGCGTGAGCTGCAGCGAGCGCTCCGCCGACGAGCTGGCTGCGGCCTGACCGGGAGCCTGTAGCGGCAAACGCCGGGCGGAGCGCGCGCCCCGGGAGAGAGGCCGCTGCTGCAACGCCGGGTGCGGTGAGCAGGACCGCGCGCGCCGGGCGAGAACTCCGGCCAATGCGCTCAGTCCAGCTCCAGACCGCCCTGCGGGACTTCCTCGAGGCCGCCGGTGAGCGCCTCGCGGCCGATCTCGCCGCCGGCGCCGAGATCCCGTTCGAGGTCGACCAGCAGCCCGCCCGCGGCGCCCGCGGGCCGTCTCTGTACTGCTACCGGCCGCTGACGTCCGAGTTCATCGCCCAGCGCCGCGCCGAGATCGAGGGGCTGGAAGCCTACCGGGCGGTCTCCGCCGCGCTCGCGGACTTCGAGGGACTCGACCGCTACCTGGCCGGGATGGGCGAGGACGTCGGCCGCCTCTCGCGTGAGGCGCGCGTGCGCGCCGCGGTCGCGTCGCTGCTCGGCGAGGTCTACGGCGATCAGTCCGACTTCGAGTTCCGTCCCGAGCGCGTCGCCGCCGCGCTGGAGCGGCTGAACAGCACCGCGCTGGCCAACAGCGCGGAGGTGACGATCGTCGCGCGACTGGAGGGCATGACGATCACGAGTCCCGAGCTCCAGCTCACCTCCGGGCTGACGATCGCGAGGCCGCAGGCGCTCGAGGGCCTGCCCCCGGAGGCGCGGGCCGGGACCGAGGACGCCGCCGGGCACCTCGTCGTCGCGCTGGCCTGCGCCGAGCCGGACGTGCGGCTCGCGGTCGAGGCGGGCCGCGCGGTCCTGCGCGACCTGCTCCGCGCCCTGCGCCTGTTCGGGGACGGCCGCGTGACGCTCGGCCCCCTCGGCTGGGCGCGCATCGGCGGCGGCGGCTGGACTGCGCTGTCGCTCGGCTCCGGCGGGCGTCCGCACGGGATGCTCGTCGTGACCACCGAGCAGGAGGACGAGCTGCGCGCGTTCTGCAACCTCGTCTCGCGGCGCGCCCCGGACGGCAACGAGCTCGCGTGGGCGCTGCGCCGCTTCGAGCTCGGCTGCGAGCGCGCGGACGTGGTCGAGGGGCTGAGCGACAACCTGATGGCGCTGCGCGCGATCCTCGAGCCCGAGGGCCCGGCCAGCGGGATGCTTCCCGGTCGTCTCGCGGCGCTCTGCGCGACCCCGGAGCGCCGGCTCGCGCTGACCGAGCGCGCCGTGCAGGCGATCGCGCTCGAGCGTGCGGCCATCGCCGGCAGCGCCGGCAGCCGGCAGGGGGCACGGCTGCTCGCCGAAGAGATCTCCGACCACCTGCGCGCGCTGCTGCGCGACGTCATCTGCGGCCATCTCGACCCCGACCTCGTCGGGCTGGCGGATGAGCTGCTGCTCTCCGACCACCCCGGCTCCTCGGCGCCCGACGCCGCGGCGGCCGCGCCGGAGCGCGCCGCGACCGAGGCCGTCGTGGCGGCGGCCCGCTCAGAGGCCGAGCTGCTCGGCGATCAGGCTGAGGCCGAGGAGATCCTGGACCTCCTCATCTAGGTGCGCGACCACGATCGGGGCGTGCCCGTCGGTCAGCTCCGAGAGCTCGCCGACGGTCGCCCGGTCGCGGCGCACCAGCACGTCCACGTCGGCGAGGTTGGCGGCGACACGCCGCGCCAGCTCGGGCCCGAGCTGCGCCGAGAGCTGCTCTGAGACCTCCTCCGGCGAGCGGCCGCCGAGGCCGTCCACGTGGACGCGGTTGACGATCAGCTGGGGCGTGGGGCGCTTCGACTCGGCCAGACGCTCGGCAAGGAAGCGCGCCTCGCGGGCCGGCTCGGGCTCGGGGGAGGTGACGATCAGGTACGCCGCCTCGTCCGAGCGCAGCAGCTCCTGGACGGTGCGGGTGCGTTCGCCGAAGCCCTCGAGGACGCCGCTCAGGGAGCGGAAGAAGAGCGAGAGCTCGGCGAACATGTCGACGCCGGTGACGCGCGCGAAGATCGAGAACACGAGCGCGGTGCCGCGGCCGAAGAGGCGCGCCGTCAGCCCGCCGGGCGCGAGGAAGACCTGCAGGGCGCGTCCTTCGAGGAAGCCGAGCAGGCGCCCCGGCGCCTCGAGGAAGTCCAGCGCGTTGCGCGAGGGGGGCGTGTCGAGCACGATCACGTCGAAGTCGTGCTGCTCGTAGAGGTCGTAGAGCTTGGCCACCGCGCTCAGCTCCTGGGAGCCCGCGACGGCCGTCGACAGCTCGCCGTAGACGGGGTTCGCGAGGATCTCCTCCCGGGCGGCATCGTCGGGCGCGAGGTCCCCCACGACCGCGTCGAAGGTCGCCTTCGTGTCGAGCATCATCGCCCACAGCTCGCCCTTCGGGGCGAGGCCGGCCGCGCGCAGCGACGCGTCGTCGATCCGGTGCGGCTCGCCTGAGAGCTCGTCGAGCCCCAGCGCCGAGGCCAGCCGCCGCGCCGGGTCGATCGTGACGACCGCGGCCTTCGCGCCGCGCATCGCGAGGCCGAGGGCGAGCGCGGCCGACGTGGTCGTCTTGCCGACGCCGCCCGCCCCCAGGGTCACGACCACACGCTTTCCCGCCAGCCGCGCGGGCAGCCCGCGCCCGTCCTTGCTCTTGCCGGTGGCCATGCCGGGATCGTAGATATAGAGCGAGCCGGCCGGCGCTCGATGCCGGCCTCGGCAAGCAGGAATCCACGATCGCCATGCGAATACCCACCGGAAGGCGTTCCAAGCAATCGAGCATCGGAGCCATCGTGGAAGGAAAGGCCAAGGTCATCGCATTCGCCAACCAGAAGGGCGGCGTGGCCAAGACGACGACGACGCTGAACCTGGCCGCGGCCTTCGCCGAGGAGGGGCACCGCGTTCTGTGCGTCGACATGGACCCCCAGGGCAACCTCACGATGTCCCAGGGGATCGACCCCGACGCGATCGAGAAATCGATGTACGACGTCCTCGTCCACAAGGTCTCGATCCGCGAGGTGATCCGCCGCCGCGAGATCGACGTCGCGTGCGCCTCGATCGACCTCGCCGGCGCGGAGATCGCGATGTCGACCATGATCGGCCGCGAGCGCTCGCTGCAGAAGGCCTTCGAGCCGATCCTGGAGGACTACGACTTCATCTGCATCGACACGCCGCCCAGCCTCGGGCTGCTGACGATCAACGCGCTGACGGCCTCCGACAAGGTGATCGTCCCCGTGCAATGCGAGTATCTGTCGATGCGCGGCTTGATCCAGCTGCAGAACACCCTGGCGATGATCCGTGAGAACCTCAATCCGGGCGTCGACATCGAGGGTATCCTGCCGACGCTGGTGGACTCGCGCACGATCCACGCGAAGGAGGCGATCGAGATACTCGAGGAAAACTTCGGCGACCGCGTGTTCGCGTCGCGCATCCGCAAGACCGTGCGTTTCGCCGAGGCGCCCGTGAAGGGCATGTCGGTGCTCAAGTACGAGCCCGACGGCGTCGCAGCCCAGTCCTACAGGCAGCTCGCGAGGGAGGTTCTCACCCATGGCCAATCCTAAGCGGGCAAGCATGCGCGAAGGGCCTCTCGCCGCCCTCTTCCGCAAGACCGAGGAAGGCGAGGAGGCCCAGGGTCAGGGTGCCGAGACGGCGCCGGCCGCACGCGAGAGCCAGCCGGAGCAGGGGGGCGGGCCCCCCCATCCACGCGAGACCGGCCTGCCCCATCCCGCGCTCGGTGCCCGCGAAGCCGAACCTGAGCCGGAGACGCGCATCCCCTCGCCACAGGAGCGGCTGCGCCACGCCTTCTCCTCCGAGATCCCCGAGAACGTGATGGACCGCCCGGCGCCCGTGACGCCCGCGGCCGCCGCGCCGCGCTACGAGGTCGCGCCCGACCGCGTCCAGACGCCCGACGGCCAGCCCGTGATCCGGGTCGTGGGCGTCGGCGGCGGCGGCGTGAACGCCGTCAACCGCATGGTCGAGGCCGAGGTGGAGGGCGTCGAGTTCCTCGCGGTCAACACCGACGTTCAGTCCCTTCAGCAGTCGACCGCCGACCTCACGCTCCACATCGGCGGCGAGCTGACCCGTGGTCTCGGCGCCGGCTCGGATCCCGAAATCGGCCGCCAGGCGGCGATGGAGGACTACGACCGGATGAAGGCTCTCCTGAAGGGCTCGGACATGATCTTCATCGCCGCCGGCTCCGGCGGCGGCACGGGCACCGGCGCGGCGCCGGTCGTCGCGCGCATCGCGCGCGAAGTCGGCGCGCTGACCGTCGGCATCGTGACCA
This sequence comes from uncultured Solirubrobacteraceae bacterium, assembly GCA_963836035.1. Lineage (GTDB taxonomy): Bacteria > Actinomycetota > Thermoleophilia > Solirubrobacterales > Solirubrobacteraceae > Palsa-744. The sequence goes on from CAWIHX010000003.1 coordinate 114,222, forward strand.
GGCCTTTCGGCTTCGAGGGCTCGCGCCGCAGCGAGCAGGGCGAGCGGGGAGTCACGACGCTCGCCCAGGAGGTCGACACGCTGATCGTCGTGCCCAACGACAAGCTGCTCTCGGTCCTGGACAAGCAGACCTCGATGGTCGACGCGTTCCGCGTCGCGGACGACGTGCTTCGCCAGGGCGTGCAGGGCGTTTCGGACCTCGTGACGCTTCCCGGGCTGATCAACCTCGACTTCGCCGACGTGCGCACGATCATGAGCGACGCGGGCAGCGCCCTGCTCGGCATCGGCATGGGCGTCGGCGAGAACCGCGCGACCGAGGCCGCGATGCAGGCGGTCTCCTCGCCGCTGCTGGAAACCTCGATGGAGGGCGCGCGCTCGATCCTGCTCTCGATCACGGGCGGCGAGAACCTCTCCCTGTGGGAGGTCAACGAGGCCGCCAAGTCCGTCTCGGAGGCGGCCCATCCGGACGCGAACATCATCTTCGGGGCGATGGTCGACGAGAAGCTCGAGGACCAGGTGTGGGTCACCGTCGTGGCGACCGGCTACGGCGACGAGGGCCGGCGCAAGAGCGTCAGCCGCTTCAAGGAGCCCGCGGCCGGCGAGGTCCGCGTCCAGCGCAACGCGCCGCCGGCCGATGCCGGGCGGCGCCGGCGCGGCAGCTTGGACGAGCTCGAGATTCCCGAGTTCATCCCCAACCTCTGATCTGACGCGGGTCAGCACTTCGCCAGGCTGCGTCCTCGGTCGCTCGCGTGCTGTCGCACGCCACGCTTCCTGCGTCCTTGCCTGGCTCGACTGACGCGCGTCAGATCCTCGTGGAACCCCCGCGGTAGGCCTCCGGCGCGTCGTCCCGCCCCGCCGATGCCACGTCCGTATGGAGTAGGAAGAGCCGAAGCGGGGTAATCGATCCTGGCATCGGGTGACCTGAGGGATGGGGCCGGATGTCGCGGAGAGTGCTGTTGCGAACGCTGGTTGTCGTGGTCGTCGTCCAACTGCCGGGTGCGGTTGTGACGGACGGCAGCAGCGCGCTGACGCTCACGACGCCGACGGTGACCACGCCAACGGTGCCCGTGAAAACGCCGACGGTGCCAGTGAAGACGCCGACGGTGACGGTGAAGACCCCGACGGTGCCCGTGAAGACGCCGACGGTGCCCGTGAAGACGCCGACGGTGACGGTGAAAACGCCGGCGCCGCCACCGGTGACCGTGCCCTCGGTGCCCGTCAAGCCTCCGTCTGTGCCGGCGCCGCCTCCGGCGGTGCCGGTCAGAGCTCCCCGCAAGACGACGTCCATCCCCGTCAGGACACCGGTGCCGCTGAAACCGCCCGCCGTGACCACGCCGAGCATCAAAGCGCCGGCGCTCGCGCCGATCCCCGGCACAGCCAGCCTCCCCGCACAGGGGCTGGCCGCGCCGCTGTCGCGCCGCGCGCCGGCCGCGACAAGGAGCTCGCGGACGACGCCGCCGAACACCGTGTGGCCGGCGCCGAGCGACGGCTATGGCCTTGCCGGCGGCGCCGCGGCGGCCGGCGCGCTCACCGGCTTCGGCGGGCTGCTCGAAGACGCACAGGCGCTCGTCTCATCGCGAACGGCGGGCCGGGCGACGCTGGGCTCGGAGCGGGCTCTCCGACTGCTGGCTCGCGGGCGGATCACCCTCGCCGATCCTCGTCTCAGGCGACTCGTGCGCAGCCTCGAGGCGTGCCTGCCGTTGCTGCCGGCGCGGCTGCGGGCCGTGCTCAGGCTGCGGACCGGCGTGGGGGGCGCCCACCCGTTCAGCGCGCGCACCGTCGCGCGAAGGCTGCACATCTCGAGGAGACGGCTCGTCACGCTGGAAGTCCGTTCCCTGCGCCGCCTCGCGAGCGCCGCGCGGAGGCGCGGCTGCTCGCGGGCCGCTGCGCCTGCCGCGGGGTTCGCCTCGGTCAGCTATCTCAGCTTCCTGGGCCCAGCCCCGCCGGTCCCGTCGGGTGGCGTTGCCGGAGGTCTCTACCTGAAGACCCCGGACGAGCCGGGCCCGGAGTCCGTGCCTCCGGCCGAGGCGATCCCGAGCTCGCCTCTGCGGGTGCGGCCGGCGGCATCGAACCCGATCTTCTGGGAGGCAGCGCTCGCGGCGCTGATCGGCGTGCTGCTCGTCGTCTACCTGGTCCGTGACGACATGGGGCTCGGCCCGCTGCGACCGGGGCGCAGCCGACGCCGGTCGCACGGCGCGAAGCCGCCCGACGGCGACGGCGAGCGCTGACCGCAGCCGACCGCCGCGGGCACCGCTGTGGTAGTGCTCCCAGGATGGCGAGCAGCACACGACGTGGGGTCGTCGCGGCCGGGCATCCCCTGACTGCGAAGGCCGGGGCCGAAGTGCTGCGTGCGGGCGGCAACGCGGTCGACGGGGCGCTGGCCGCGATGCTGACCTCGTTCGTGACCGAGGCGCTCTTGACCGGGCTGGGAGCGGGCGGGTACATGCTGGTCGCGGGGCCCGGCGAGGAGCCCGTCCTGCTCGACTTCTTCGTGGAGGCGCCGAGGAGGCGCGATGACGGCGGGGAGGCGGAGCTGCTGGCGGTCGACGTCTCCTTCGGGGATGCCGTCCAGGTCTTCCACATCGGCCCGGCCTCCTGCGGCGCCTACGGCAACCCGGCGGGCGTCGCGGCCGCCTCGTCGCGCTGGGGCAGCGTTCCGCTCGCCGAGCTGACGGCGCCCGCTGCCGAGCTGGCCGAGCGCGGGGTCGCGCTCAACGCGGGGCAGGCGTATGTCGCGGAGATCCTCGCCGACCTGCTGACCTCGACGCCCGAGTGCGCCGCACTCTGGGCGCCTGAGGGTCACGTGCTGCGCGAGGGCGAGACGATGCGCAACCCCGACCTGGCGGACGCCCTGCGGCTGCTCGGCCGCGACGGCGCCGAGCCGTTCTACCGCGGCGAGGTGGCGGACGCCGTGTGCGAGTGGCTGGCGGCTCGCGGCGGCTCGCTGGCTCCCGCCGACCTCGAGGGCTATGGGGCGGTGGAGCGCGACCCCGTGCGCATGCGCTACCGGGACCGCGAGATCCTGACCAACCCGCCGCCGTCGGCGGGCGGCATCCTGCTCGCCTACTCGCTGGGGCTGCTCGATCGCGGCTCCTCGCCGCCGAGCGCCCAGGAGACCGTCGAGGCGATGGCCGCCGCGCAGGCCGAGCGCGGCGCCGAGTTCCTCGACGGCCTCGACGCACCCGGGTTCCTCGAGCGCTTCATCTCGAGCCGGCTCGGCTCCACCACTCACATCTCGGTGATCGACTCCAGAGGGATGGCGTGCGCGGTCACGTGCACGAACGGCGAGGGCTCGGGGGTCGTCGTGCCCGGCACCGGCATCCACCTGAACAACGTGATGGGGGAGGAGGACCTGAACCCGCTCGGCTTCCACCTGCACCCGGCGGGACGCCGGATGCCGAGCATGATGGCGCCGTCGGTCGTCCTCCACGAAGGCGAGGTCGAGCTCGTGCTCGGCAGCGCGGGCTCGAACCGCATCCGCTCCGCGCTGCTGCAGACGATCGTCGCCGTCGTCGACCGCGGCCTCGATGCGGCCGCCGCGGTCGAGGCGCCGCGGCTCCATTTTGAGGACGGCGTCGTCTACGCCGAGCCCGGCGTCGATCTCGGGGGGATCGATCCCGAGCTTCAGGTCGTGCGCTTCGCGGCGCTCAACCTCTTCTTCGGCGGCGTGCAGGCGGCCCTGCGCCGGGACGGCGACGTCAGCGGCGCGGGCGACCCCCGCCGCGGCGGCGCCGCGGTGCTGGCGTGAGGCGCCGCGCGCGGGCGGTCGCGGTCGCGCTCGCGCTCGCCGCGGCCCTGGCCTGGGCCGGGTGCGGCGGGGGCGTGCAGGCGGCCGACCTGTTCCTCGTCACGCGCGAAGGCCCGGCTGCCGGCCAGAAGCTCGTGCTGCTCGTAAACGAAGAAGGCGGCGTCACCTGCAACGGGCACTTCGCCGGCAAGCTCGACGATGCGCAGATCGTCGAAAGCCGCGGCATCCAGGAAGACCTCAAGGACCCGGCCTCCGAACACCTGCGCCTTCCGCCGGCCGCCGGCTCGGTGCTGCGCTATCACGTCCGCGACGCCGACGGGACCGTCGAGTTCTCCGACGACTCCGCGAAACAGCCCGCCGTCTTCCACAGGCTGCAGCTCCTGGTGCTCCGGGCGGCGCAGCAGCTCTGCCACCTGCCGGAGTAGGCGGGCCGGCGCGGAGCGCCGGACGGTCCCTCGACCCGAACAGCTAGCCGAAGCGGACCTTGCCGTTCGACTGCGCGCGCACCTGCGCGCGCTCGAGCAGCTCCAGGCGCTCGATCGCCGCCGAGAGCATCGTCGCGAGCAGGCGCATCCGCGCGTTCTCCGAGCGCAGCTCGAGCAGCTGCTGCTTGGTGGCGAGATCGAACTCGACGGTGCCGGCCATCCGGTAGGCGTCGAGCTCGGCGAGCTCGTCGAGGGAGAGCTCGCGGTCGGTCGCCTGGGCGACGAGCTCGCCGTAGAGCTCGCGCGCGCTCGCCGCGGCCTGCTCGTCGGTCTCCTCGGGCTCTTCGACGGAGAACTCGACGACGCCCGCCGGATAGGCGAGGTCGTCCTGGCGCTCGAGCAGGCGAAAGGACCTCGTGCCGCGCGCGAGGATGTTCAGCCGCCCGTCGGGCATTCGCTCGATCACCTGCTCGACTCGGCACGCACAGCCGGTCTCCTTGAGCTCCTCGTCGGAGAGCCAGAGGATGCCGAACTCCGTGCCCTCGCCCTCCAGGCAGTGGGCGATCATGCGCAGATAGCGGTCCTCGAAGATGTGCAGCGGGACGCTCTCGGTCGGCAGTGCCACGAGCCCCAGCGGGAATAGCGGGAAGTCGCGGAGCGTGGGCGCCGGCATGGGGCCTCAGTCTAGGCCGGGGCCGATGTCCTTCTGCGCGGTGAGCATCAGGTTGTAGAAGATCGCGGCGGGCAGGCGTCCCTCGAGCAGCCGCCGGTCGAGCTCCTGCAGCGCCAGGTAGCCGCGGTAGGCGTACTGGCGCCACGCCCACGGCACGGCGTCCGGCTCGGCCGTCGCCTCGAGCGTCCGGTTGGTCCACCCGAACCAGTTGGCGACGAGCTCCTCGCCGGTCACGCGCACGTCGCGGAAGCCCGCGGCGCGCGCGGCCCCGTACAGCTCACCCGGGGCGAAGGCGTGCACGTCGACGACGCGCTCGAGCGCCTCGTCGGAATCGAGATCCGAGTCGTGCCGCGCAGCGGGTGCCCGCATCGCCAGGCGCCACGCCGGGGCGATCGCGCTCGCGACGCGCTTCGGCACGCGCGCCAGCCGGTCCCCGTAGCGCGAGGGCTCCCCCGCGAACAGCAGCGTTCCGCCCGGTGCGAGCACGCGCTCGAACTCGCGGAACGCGCGCGGCAGGTCCGGGATGTGGTGCAGGACCGCGTGGCCGAGCACGAGGTCGAAGCTGCCGTCCTCGAACGGCAGTCGCTCGGCGTCCGCGGGCGCGGTGGCGACCTCGAGGCCGAGGCGTTCCGCGTTCGCGTGCAGGGTGCGGAGCATCCCGGGGGAGATGTCGCTGCACGTCGCCTCGCCGATCACACCGGCGAGCATCAGGTTCAACGAGAAGTAGCCGGTGCCGGAGCCGATCTCCAGCGAGCGCTCCCAGCGCGGGGGCTCGTCGCCGAGCGCCTTGCGGACCTTCGCCAGGACCTGGGCGCCGCCGACGTCGCCGAAGTCGATTCCCCACTTGTGGTCGTAGTGGTCCGCCGCCACGTCGTGGTAGCGCGTGTTGGCGTCACGGATCTCCTCGGCGCTCAGTGGCACGAGCGCGGACCATATACTCGCGCGCCCCGCCTCGCCGCTCGCGGTGGGTGGCCTCGGGACGGCACGGCATCCCCACCTGACAAGCCTCGATGCAGAGCTCCTACGTACAGCGCGACCAGCCGGAGGGCGTTCCACCGCTCTCGCTGACCGGCGAGCGGACGCTGCCCGACGTGCCGGAGGAGAACTACTGGTACCGGCGGCACCTCGTGGTGTACGAGTGGATCGCCGAGCGCGTCCGGGGCGAGCGCGTGATCGACATGGCCAGCGGCGAGGGCTACGGCTCGGACGTGCTTGCGCGCACCGCGCGTTCGGTCGTCGGGGTGGAGGCCAACCCCGAGGCGTTCGAGCACGCGCGGCTCCGCTACACCGGAGGCCGGCACGGAGCGCCGGCCGACCCACGATCCTCGAACCTGCGCTTCGAGCGCGCGCTCGTCGAGCAGTTCGAGGAGCCGGCCGACGCCGTCGTCTTCCTGCAGACGATCGAGCACCTCCAGGACCCGGGCGGCACGCTCGCCCACTTCCGCTCGCTGGTCGGCGAGGGGGGCGCCGTCTACGTCTCGACGCCGAACGTGCTCACGCTCGCCCCGAAGGGCGCCCCGCGCTCGGACAACCCCTGGCACGTGCACGAGTACCTGCCGGAGGAGTTCGAGCGGCTCTGCCTGGGGCAGTTCGGGCGCGTCGAGCTATACGGCCTCTTCCACGCCCGCAAGCTCCGCGTCCACGAGCTCGCGCTGCGGCTCGGCTGGGACCGCGCGCACGCCGCGCTGCACCTCACCAAGCCGTTCTACGGCTGGTTCACACCGGCGATCGGCGTCCGCGACTTCGCGCTGCGCCGCGGTCGGCCCGCGGAGCTGCGAAGCGCGCTGGACCTGCTCGCGGTGTGCCGGCCGTGAGCGTCTGCCTCGAGCGCGGGGCGCTCGCGATCGTGCTGCACACCCACATGCCCTACGTCGAGGGCTTCGGCACCTGGCCGTTCGGCGAGGAGTGGCTGTGGGAGGCGATCGCCGGCAGCTACCTGCCGCTGCTCGGGCTGCTCGACCGCGGCGCGCCGCTGACGCTGTCGCTCACGCCCGTGCTGTGCGACCAGCTCGAGGTGCCCGGCCTCACCGCGCGCTTCGGAGCCTTCGTCGAGGGGGTGCGGCGCGAGACTCACCGCGAGGATGCCGCGGGCCTGCGCGCGGGCGGCCACGAGCAGCTCGCGGCCGAGCTCGAACGCGCGTGGGGCGACTACGCGCGCGCGGCGGAGCAGTTCGAGGGGCTGGGCGGCGACCTGCTCGGCGCCCTGGGCGCGCACGCGGGCTGGACCTCCTCCGCCACGCACGCGGTGCTCCCGCTGCTGGCGACCGCCGCCGGGCTGCGCGAGCAGGTCCGCGCCGGGGTGCGCTCGCACGAGCGGCGCTTCGGTGCGGGCTGGCGCGGCGGCTTCTGGCTGCCGGAGTGCGCGCACGAGCCCTCGCTCGAGTCGCACCTGCTCGAAGCGGGGGTGAGTGCCGTGTGCGTGGAGCTGACCGCGCGGCTCGGGCTCGGCGCGCGCGAGCACCTGCGGCCGGTGCTGGCCGAGTCGGGGCTCGTGCTCCTGCCCGTCGACCGGCTGACGATGTCGCTGCTCTGGAGCCCGCAGGGCTATCCGGCCGCCGGCCGGTACCGCGACTACCACCACCACACGGTCCACCACCACAACCCGTGGGACAACTCAGGCGACGCCTACGACCACGGCGCGGCGCTCGCGCTGGCCCGCGAGCACGCCGCCGACTTCGTCGCGCGCACGAAGGCGCGGCTGGCGGCCGACGGCGCCGGGCTGCCGGGAGGCGGCCTGGTCGTCTGCGCCCTGGACACCGAGCTGCTCGGACACTGGTGGTACGAGGGCATCGCCTGGCTGGAGGCGGTCATCGAGGAGAGCGCCCGTCAGGGGCTCGAGCTGGTCGCGCTCGACGATGCGCTCGCGTCCGCGGAACCAGCCGAGCTGCCCGGTCAGGCCGAGTGGGGGGCCAGCAGCTGGGGCGAGGGCGGCGACCTGTCGACGTGGTCCGGCCCCCCTGTCGCCCAGCTCGCCTTCGACGCGCGCGCGGCGGAGCTCGAGGTGCTGCGGGCGGGCGCCGGCGCGGGGCGGGGCGCCGTCAGGGCGATGCTCGCGCTGCAGGCCAGCGACTGGGCCTTCATGGTCACCCGCGGGATCGCGGTTCCGTATGCGCGCGAGCGCCAGCACGGCCACCGCGAGCTCGTGGCGCAGGCGCTCGCCGGCGAGGAGGCAGCGGTCGAGGAGGCACTTCGCAACCTCGCCGTCGACGCCGACCGTGCCGACTTCGTGGCGCCGCTCTGAGCTACTCCCAGCGCAGGTGCTCGGGCTGCTGGCGCATCCTGATCACGCGCGCAGGCACCCCCGCCAGCACCGCGTTGGCCGGGAAGGGGCGTGTCACCACGGCGCTCGTCCCGATCACCGAGTTGTCGCCGACGCTGACGCCGCGCAGGATGCATGCGCCGTAGCCGATCCAGACGTTGTGACCGACCTCGACGTCGCGCTTGTAGATGCCCTGCAGGCGGACCGGCCGCTCGACCTCGGTGACGCCATGGTCGAAGTCGATCAGCATCACCCGGTCGGCGAGGATGCACTCGCGCCCGATCGAGACGTGCTGGAAGGCCGAGATCGTGCACTCCTGGCCCATCACCGTCTTGGCGCCGATCTCCACCTCGCCCTCGTGCACACGGATCTTGCAGCCGTGCCCGATCCAGGCCCAGCGCCCGATCCGGAGCGTCGCGTTGCGGCCGATCTCGAGCTTCACGCCGGGGCAGATGAAGCACAGGCCGTCGGTCTGCAGGCGCCGTCCGTGGCGCAGCTTCAGGTAGGCCAGCCTCAGCAGCAGCGCCGCATAGCCCGGGCGCAGCATCCCGTTGGCGCGCATGAAGCGCAGCAGCGTGAGCGGCCCGCCGTGCCTCGGCGCGGGCGGAAGCCTGACGCCCGAGGCGCCGATCTGCTCGGGGGTCGCGTCCCGCCCGCCGTGCGCTGCATCTGCGAGGAGCCCCATCGCCGCGGATCGTAGCTGCGACCCGCGGGGCGCCGAGCGCCCCTGCGATGATGCGCGCTCGATGACCGAGGGCTCGCTCGCAAGCCGCCTGCTCGACGGGGACCGCCGTGCGCTCGCGCGCGCGATCAGCCTCGTCGAGGACGATCGCCCCGAGGGCTGGGAGCTGGTCCGCGAGGTGTACCCGCACACGGGTCACGCGGAGGTCATCGGCTTCACCGGGCCGCCCGGCGTGGGCAAGTCGACGCTGATCGGAGCGGTCACGAAGGCCCGCCGGGAAGCCGGGCGCACCGTCGGCGTCCTCTCGATCGATCCCTCCTCGCCCTTCACGCACGGTGCGCTGCTCGGCGACCGGATCCGCCTCAGCGAGCACTTCCTCGACCAGGGCGTGTTCATCCGCTCGATGGCCAACCGCGGCGCGCTCGGCGGGCTCTCCGAGGCCGCGCTGCAGGCGGCGCTGCTGCTGGACGCGGCGGGGCGCCAGGACGTGCTGGTCGAGACCGTCGGCGTCGGCCAGGCCGAGATCGACATCATCGACCACGCCGACACGATCGTGCTCGTGCTGATGCCCGGCTCGGGCGACTCGATCCAGGCGCTGAAGGCGGGCGTGATGGAGATCCCCGACGTGATCGTGATCAACAAGGCCGACCACCCGCTGACCGACACGATGGTCAGGGAGATCCGGGGCGTGCTCTCCCTCGCCAACCTCGACCGGGACCCGGAGGAGATCAAGGCCAGCTGGCGCGTGCCGATCGTGCGCACCGAGGCCAACCGCGGCGCCGGCGTCGAGGAGCTGGTGCAGCGCCTCGACGAGCACCGCGCCCACATCGTCGCCGCCGGCACGCTGGCCGAGCGGCGCGCGCGCAACCTGCGCAACGAGGTGCTGGCGATCGCCACGTCACGGATGCGCAGGCGCCTCGAAGAGGACCTGGAGAAGGACGACAGCTTCCAGCGGCTGCTCGAGCAGGTCGTCGAGCGGCGCCTGGACCCGGCGAGCGCGGCGGGCACGCTGCTGCGCGACGAGGCCGCGAAGGAGCTCGACGCGGGCTGAGAGGCCCGGCCGGGCTCACCCCACGCGCGCGGACTGCCCGCCGTCGACCGGCAGCAGCACGCCGGTGATGAAGCGCGCCTCCTCGGAGGCGAGGAAGAGGGCGGCGTGGGCCACGTCCCAGGCGCTGCCCATGCCGCCCTTGAGCGGCACCGCTTCGTCGCGGCGCTGCGCGTAACGCTCGCGCTCGACGCCGAGGCTCGCGGCGACCGCGTCCACGCCCATCGGCGTGTCGATCAGGCCCGGGAGGATCGCGTTCACGCGGATGCCGTGCTCGGCGTAGGACTGGGCGAGGGACAGCGTCAGCGCGTCGAGGGCCGCCTTCGACATCTTGTAGCCGTGCGGCGGGTTGCTCATCGGCGCCGCGCCGGCGACGACCGCAGCGATCGAGGAGACGAACGTGATCGCCCCGCCGCCGCGCTCGCGCATCACCGGCAGCGCCGCCTTCGCCATCAGCATCGCGCCGCCGGCGTTCACGCGCACGATCCGCTCCCAGGCAGCGATGTCGATCCACTCGGTCCAGCCGTCGCCCACGCCGATGCCGACGTTGTGGTGGAGCACGTCGAGGGCGCCGAGGCGCTCCACGCACGACGCGACGGCGGCCGCGCAGTCCTCCTCGCGGGAGACGTCGCCCCCGATCGCCTCCGCGGCGCCGCCCTCGGCTTCGATCGCCTCGACGGTCGCGGCGGCAGCGGTGCCGTCGCGATCGAGCACCGCGACCCGCGCGCCCTCGCGCGCGAACAGGACCGCTGTCGCGCGCCCGTTGCCGATGTTCTCGCCCTGCGTCTGCCCGCCACCGGCGACGAGCGCGACCTTGCCGGCGAGGCGGTCGCCCATCTAGATGATCGATTCCACGGCGATGTGCCGTGTCCGGTGGTGCGGATGGCCGAGACTGCCCAGGACGCAGGCCGCAGCCCGTGCCGGTTGGCAAGGGCAGGGCCGAGGACGCCGGCAGGCGAAGGCCAGACGTGCCATCCGGCGGTGCATGGTCGTGGAATCAATCATCTACGCGCCCAGCGCGCGGGCGATCACCATCTGCTGGATCTCGTCGGTGCCCTCGCCGATCGTGAGGATCTTCGCGTCGCGGTAGAAGCGGCACACGGGGTACTCCTCGATGAAGCCGTAGCCGCCGTGGATCTGGACCGCCTCCTCGGCGCAGCGCACGGCGAGCCGGCCGGTCTTCAGCTTCGCCTGCGCGGCCGTCAGCGTGAAGTTGCGAGAAGCATCCTTCTCGCGCGCGGCCTTGTAGACGAGCAGGCGCGCGGCCTCGATCTCGGTCGCCATGTCGGCGAGCTTGGCCTGGATCGCCTGGAACTTCGAGATCGGCTTGCCGAACGCCCGCCGTTCGCGCGCATAGGCGAGCGCCTGGTCGAGCGCGCCCTGCGCGAGGCCGACGCCCATCGCGGCGACGCCGATCCGGCCGATGTCGAGGATGTGCAGGAACTGCTTGAACCCCTGGCCCCGCGGGCCGAGCAGGTTCGCCTCCGGGACGCGGCACTCGGTGAAGGTGAGCGGACGGGTGTCCGAGGCGTTCCAGCCCATCTTGCGGTAGGGCTCGCCCTGCTCGTAGCCCGGCGCGCCGTTGGGGACGATCAGGTTCGAGATCTCCCGGTCGCCGTTGCTGCCGCCGGTGACGGCCGTGATGCAGACGACGCCCGAGATCTTCGTCCCGGCGTTGGTGATGAACTGCTTGGCGCCGTCGATCACCCATTCGCCGTCCTCGAGCCGCGCGCGGGTGCGCGTGTTGCCGGCGTCGGAGCCGGCCTCGGGCTCGGTCAGCCCGAAGGCCCCGAGCGCCTCGCCCGAGCAGAGCCGCGGCAGCCACTCGCGCTTCTGCTCCTCGGTGCCGAACAGGTAGATCGGCTGCGTCCCGAGCGAGGTGTGGGCGCAGAGCGTGATCGCGACCGAGGAGTCCACGCGCGTGAGCTCCTCGACGGCGAGCGCGTAGGCGAGCGTGTCGCCGCCGCCGCCCCCGTACTCCTCGGGGAACGGGATCCCCATCAGGTTCAGCGCGCCGAGCTTGGCCACGATCTCGTACGGGAACGACTTCGTGCGGTCGAGCTCCTCGGCGACGGGCGCGACCTCTCCCTCGGCGAATTCGCGCACGGTGCGGCGGATCAGCTCATGGTCCGGTGACAGGTCGAAGTCCATCCCGGCGGCATTCTCACATGTCGAGGGCTAGCATCGCCGCGCGTGAGCCGCACGCGCCTCGTGCTCGACTTCCTGACCCGCGGCGAGGTCTACTCGTACGGGCCCGATCGCTCGCAGCGCGCCGACCTCTACCTGCCGCTCGGCGCCGGTCCGCATCCGGTGATGGTCACGGTCCACGGCGGCGCCTGGAGCAAGCGCTACGGGCGCTCCCTCCTCCGCGGGCTCGCGGGCGACCTCGTCCGTCGCGGCTGGGCGGTCTGGAACATCGAGTACCGCCGGCTGGGCCAGCAGGGGGGCGGCTGGCCCGGCACCTTCGCCGACGTCGCCGCGGCGATCGACCACCTGCGGACGCTCGACGCGCCGCTGGATCTCGAGAGCGTCTCCTTCCTCGGCCACTCCTCCGGCGGGCACCTGGCGCTCTGGGCCGCCGCGCGGGGGCATCTGCGTGCGGGCGCTCCCGGGGCCGATCCGGCCGTGCTGCCGACACGCGCGATCGGGCAGGCGGCCGTGGTCGATCTGACCCGCGCGTATGAGGTCTGGCGCGGCGGCCCGATCCAGGCGCTCCTCGGCGGCTCGCCTGAGGAGGTGCCCGAGCGCTATGACGCCGCCGACCCGCTGCGACTGCCTGCGCTCGAGATCCCGGTCCTCCTGGTCCACGGCACCGTCGACCGCACGGTCTCGGTGAAGCCGGCGCGCCGCTATGCGAAACGCGCGCAGGAGACGGGCCGCGTCGTCGAGCTGATCGAGATCGACGGCCCCGCCGGCTCGCACCGGGCGCACGTAGACCCGCGCAGCCAGGCGTGGACGGCGGTGACGCGCTGGCTCTCCCAGCCGGTCGGCGCCTGACGGCGCAGGGTTGACGTCCCAGCCGCCGGCCATTCCGCTCACCGGGATCTAAAGCCGCGCGACCTGGGTGGCGATGAGGCGGGTATGAGCCTCGTCCGGATCCACTGCTGGAGCTGTGCTCGCAGCATCGAGGTCGAGCAGGGCGACCCGGCCGGCGGCCTGGCCGCCTCGGGCTGGGCCTTGTCCAAAGGCGAGACCTACTGCCCGCAGTGCGCGGCAGCACGCGCGCCGCTCGCCACGCAGGCCGCCGGCACCGGCGAGCATGCGCCGGAATCGGTCCCGAACGCGGAGCCGGCTCTGGAGCCGTTCCCGAACAACCCGTACGCGAGCGGCGAGGGCCGCTTCGCCCGCTCCGTGCGCATGATGAGGGCGAGCTGGCGGGTGCTCCGCGAGAACCCCGGGCTGATGGCGTTCCCGGTGATCTCGGTCGTGCTGAGCCTGCTCGTCGGGATCTTCTGCTTCAGCACCTTCGGCAGCTGGGCGACCCACGGCGGTCGTGCGGTGAACGGCGCGCGCGACGGCCTGCTCGTGCCGTCGCTGATCGCCGCCTACCCGCTCACGTTCATCTCGATCTACTTCTCGGTGGCGCTCGCCGAGGTGCTCGGCGGTCGCCTGGACGGCAAGCAGACGACGACGGCGCAAGGGCTCTCCGCCGCGAACAGCAGGATCGGCCTGATCGCGGCCTGGAGCCTGCTCGCGTGCACCGTGGGGCTCGCGCTGAGGGCGCTCGAGCAGCGGCTGCCGCTCGCCGGGCGCATCGCCGCGTGGCTGTTCGGCCTCGCCTGGTCGCTCGCCACGATCTTCGCGGTTCCCGTGCTGGCCTACGAGGGGCTCGGTCCGTTCGAGACCGTCAAGCGCTCCACCCAGATCTTCAAGCGCCGCTGGGGAGCCCAGATCGGCGGCTCGATCGGGATCGGCGCCGCGTCCGCCGTAATCGCGATCCCGCTCGTGCTGCTCCTGTTCATCGGCATCGCGACGCCGGGCGGGGGCGGCGCGCTGGTCGTCGTGCTCGCCGGCGGAGGCCTCTTCGCGCTGGGCGCCGCGGTCTCGGCGATGGAGCAGATCTACCGGGTCTTCGTCTACCGCAGCGCCGTCGGCATGGACACCTCGGCCGGGCCGTTCTCCCAGGAAGACCTGCGCTCGCCGTTCACCAAGCGGCGCTAGATGATCATCTAGGCCGCCAGCGCGCGGGCCAGCTCGACGAGCAGACGCACGCCGTAGCCGGAGGCGCCCTTACCGACGTACGCGCGGCCGAGTTCCCATGCCGAGCCGGCGATGTCGAGGTGCGCCCAGGGCGTCTCGCCGACGAAGTTCGACAGGAACGCGCCGCCGACGATCGTGCCCGCCTTGCGCGCCTCGGGCGCGTTGTCGAGATCGGCGTAGCGGCCCTTGATCAGCTCGTCGTACTCCTCGTGCAGAGGCAGCCGCCAGACGATCTCGCCGCTGCGCTCGCCCGCCGTCGTCAGCAGCTCCGCCAGCGCGTCGTCGTTGCTCATCAGGCCCGCGTAGGTGCTGCCGAGCGCGACGATCACCGCGCCGGTCAGCGTCGCGAGGTCGACGATCTGGGAGGCGCCCTCGGCGACCGCATGGCAGAGGCAGTCCGCCAGCACCAGGCGGCCCTCGGCGTCGGTGTTGTTGATCTCGATCGTGCGGCCGTTCGCCGCGGTCACGATGTCGCCCGGCTTGACCGCCGAGCCGCCCGGCAGGTTCTCGGTCGCGCCCACGACAGTCAGCAGCCGCAGCGGCAGCCCGAGGGCGGCTATCGCCGCGGTCGCCTCGATCGCGGCTGCGCCACCGGACATGTCGAACTTCATCTCGGACATCTTCGCCCCGGGCTTCAGCGAGATGCCGCCGCTGTCGAAGGTCACCGCCTTGCCGACGAAGGCCAGCGTGCCGCCACGCGCCGAGGCCGGTTCGTAGCGCATCGTGATCAGCGCGGGCTCCTGTGCGGAGCCCTGCGCCACGGCCGCGAAGGCGCCCATCCCGCGGGCGGCGAGCCCGTCGCGGCCCTCGACCTCGACCGACAGCTCGGGGATCTCCCCGGCCACGGCGCGCGCGTACTCGCCGAGGGCCGTGGGGGTGAGGTCGTTGCCGGGCCGGTTCTGCAGGTCGCGCGCGCGGTTGACCCGCGCTGCGATCACGGCGGCGTCGCCGACGGCGCCTTCGAGCTCGTCGGGGCACGCGATCAGCAGCCGCTCCAGGTGCGGAGCGTCCTCGGCGCCGGAGCCAGACTTGAAGCGCTCGAAGCGGTAATCGGCGAGCACGGTGCCCTCGACGAGCGCCGCGGCGATCGCCTCGTCCGCGTCGGCGGGCGCGAGCCAGCAGAGCGTGCGCGCCGAGACCTCCTGCGCGCGCCTCAGCGCCACGGCGGCAGCCACCCGCACGTGCTCGGGCGTCAGCTCGGGGCGGGCGCCCAGCCCGACCACGAGCCAGCGCCGGCCCTCGGCGTGGGCGAGGGCAACCGTGCCGCGCTTGGCTCGGGCCTCGCCGGAGGACACCAGCTCGGCGACCGCGTCCGGGGCGCCTGCCGGTGCTCCCTCGCCCTCGAACAGCCCGACCGCGACCGTGTCCGCGCTCTCGAGCGCGGTCTCGGGGGGTCGCGAGAGGACGTCCATCGGCCGCCACCATATCGGCCGGCCCCACGCCTGGAAGACTGCGGCGCCCCGGCGCTCCTCGGACCGTCCACTACCATTCTCGTCCTTCCGGCCCCTCGATAAGGAGAGACCCGCCCCCATGGCCAAGACAGTGATCCTCGGCTCCGCCCGCACCCCGATCGGGAAGATGGGCGGCGGCCTTTCCACGCTCGACGCCACGGAGCTCGGGGCGACGGCCATCGAAGCCGCGCTGGAGCGCTCCGCGGTCGAGCCGGAGCAGGTCGAACACGTCGTCATGGGGCAGGTGCTGCAGGCGGGCCAGGGCCAGATCCCCTCCCGCCAGGCGCAGATCAAAGCCGGGATCCCCAAGGAGGTCTCCTCCGAGACGATCAACAAGGTGTGCGCCTCGGGCCTGCGCGCCTCGGTGATCATCGACCAGGCGATCCGCGCCGGCGACCTGCAGGTCGCGGTGGGCGGTGGCATGGAGTCGATGTCGAAGGCGCCCTACCTACTGCCGCAGGCGCGCTTCGGCTACCGCATGGGCGACGCCAAGATGCTCGACGCGATGGTCCACGACGGGCTCACCAACCCGTTCTCCGGCAAGCAGATGTTCGTCGAGGCGACCGACGTCGGCGACGAGCTCGAGATGACGCGCGCCGAGCTCGACCGCTGGGCGCTGCGCTCCCACGAACTGGCGTTGAAGGCGACCGACGAGGGCCGCCTCGCCGAGGAGATCGTCACGGTGACCGTCAAAGGCCGCAAGGGTGACACCACCGTCGATGTGGACGAGGGCCCGCGCCGCGACTCGTCGCTGGAGGCGCTCGCGAAGCTGCCGGGCCTGGTCGGCAAGGAGGGCTCGCACACCGCCGGCAACTCGCCCGGCGTCAACGACGGCGGCGGCGCGCTGGTGCTCGCCTCCGAGGAGTGGGCGCAGGCCAACGGCAAGGAGGCTCTTGCCGAGATCGTCGCCCACGCGCAGAGCGCGAACGACTTCGCCTACCTTGCGACGACGCCCGCGAGCGCCGCGAAGAAGGCGCTCGAGAAGGCGGGGCTGCAGCCGGGCGACATCGACCTGTGGGAGATCAACGAGGCGTTCGCCTCGGTCACGCTCAACTCGATCCGGATGCTGGGCATCGAGGAGGACCGCGTGAACGTCAACGGCGGCGCCGTCGCTCTCGGGCACCCGATCGGGGCCTCGGGCGCGCGCATCCTCGGCGCCCTCGTCCACGAGCTCCGCCGCCGCGGCGGCGGCCTCGGCTGCGCCGCGATCTGCTCCGGCGGCGGGCAGGGCGACGCTCTGATCCTGAAGGTGTGAGGCGGCGATGGAGGCGGGCCTGAACGGCGCACAGCCGCCGCGCGCGGCCGCCTTCTTCGATCTCGACAAGACGTTGATGGCCGGATCCTCGGGTGTGTTCTTCGCCCGGGCGGCCTACGAGTCGGGGATGATCTCGCGCTCGCGGCTGATCAAGGACCTCTACGAGAACATCCGCTTCCGGCTGCTCGGCTCGACCGACGACCGCGCCGACGACGTCCGTCGCAGAGTGGGGGAGATGATCGCCGGCGTGCGCGTGCGCGACCTCGAGCGGCTCTCGCCGCGGGTGCTGAGCGGGGTGCTGCCGAGGCTCTACCCGCAGATGCTCGAGCGCGCCTACGCCCACCAGGACGCCGGCGTGCCGGTGTACATCCTCACGGCCGCCTCCCAGGAGATGGCCGACCTGCTCGCGCGCGTGCTCGCCTTCGACGGCGGCCTCGGCACGCGCTCGGAGATCGTCGACGGGCACTACACGGGACGTCCCGCCGGGCCCTTCAACTACCGCGAGGGCAAGGTGATCTCGATGCGCGACGTCGCCGGGCGCGAGGGGATCGACCTCGACGCCTCCTTCGCCTACTCGGACTCGGAGTCCGACCTGCCGATGCTGCGGGCGGTGGGGCAGGCGATCGTCGTCAACCCGGACGCGCAGCTGCGCCGGATCGCGATCGAGGAGGGGTGGGAGATCGTCGAGCTCGACCGGCTGGGCCGGCGGCTGAAGATGCTCGTCGCGCTGGGGATCGGCACGGCGCTCGCGTCGGCTGGACGCGCCGTGATCGAACGCAGCGGCGTGCCGCGGACGGGGGCGCGCCTCGGAGGCCGCAGGGGCGCCGAGCAGCGTGCCGGCGTCCGCGGGCTCGCACGGGCGCGCCGCCTCGGCGTCTCCGCGGGCCAGGGGCGGTCGCGGAGGTAGGAGCCGTGCGCGCGGCCGGCCCCCGCGCCAGGGGCAGCCGTCGCCGCCCTGACGAGCACTCCCAGCGGGCCGGCATCGGGGCCCCGCGCTGAGCGGGACCCCGACATCCGGCCGACGCCGCTAGCGGACTTCGATCTTGAACACGGGCTGGAATTCGCCCCAACCCGTGGCCTGGAGTTTGCTGTTGACGTAGGCGCCTTCGGGCAGCGGGTCCGACCCCACCGCCGGGACGCCGCCGTCAGCGGGCGCTTCGGCCACGTATTCGCCGCCTGCGAATTCCTTGTAGGCGGTCTGCAGCCCGACGTTGACGATCTTGCCGCCGCACGCTTCGCAGCCGTTGGTGAGCAGCACGATCACCTTCACCGGGAGCGGTTTGCTCTGCGTGAACTTCTTGAACGTGATCGTCTGCCGGTAGCCGCCGACGTCGCAGTTGGCGCCGAAGCCCTTGCCTTCGCCCGTCGCCGGGCAGCTCGGGTTGGTCGACGGCCGGTAGTGCAGCTTGGCCGTCGTTGTCGCGGTCGCGACCAGGGCGCCCGGTTCGTTGCCCGGACCGACTTCGTAGATGCTCGCGGTCCACTGCTGCTTGAACTTCTTCGTCGCATGCCTGGTGGTGCAGTTTTCGAGCTGGTATTCGCCTGATTCGCAGGCGAACACGTCCACCTCGCTCGTCAGCCGCTTCACCACGCGGCTGTTCGTGATCACCGTTTCCACCTGGCCGCCGAACATGCCGCCGCCCATGAAGGCTTCGTAGTCCTGCGAGTAGGTGTCTTCGTCTGTTTTGCCGTTGACCGTCGACGGCACCGTGTTGAGGTTGTCGTAGGCAACCTCGGTGTTCGCCGCCGAGGCGCTGCCTGCGGCCGTGGCTGCGACGCAGGCGAGCACCATCGCAAGCGCCAGCCCGAGTCGCACGAGAACGTGCCTTCGCATCATTTCCCTCCGTGTTCTTGCCCGCGGCGCGCTGAGCCCGCCGCCCAACATCCATGTGGGCGCTCTCGGACCCCCCTCACCGAACGCAGTCCCCCTCCGGACTTCGGAAGTCTTCCGCAGAACGGTCATCGGTGTCAACCCTCGGGTCCGCCTGCTGACGCAGCGGTCGTGCACGCAGCCGCAGAGGCGGGCGCGGGCACTCGACCCGGGACGCGCCGCGCTTGGCGGAGGGCATAGAGTATGCGGGCCGAGGAGGCCGGCCGTTCGCCTGCGCCGGCCGCGCGGCGCTCCCGGGTGCCTGCGGCACGCCGTTCTGAGTCAAAGAGCCCGATCCCCTGCCATGAGCACAGACGCCTCCAGCCAGAGCAAGATCCGCGTGGTCGTCGCCAAGCCCGGCCTCGACGGGCACGACCGCGGGGCGAAGATCATCGCCCGGGCGCTGCGCGATGCGGGGATGGAGGTCATCTACACCGGCCTGCACCAGACGCCGGAGCAGATCGTCGAGACGGTGATCCAGGAGGACGCCGACGCGGTCGGCCTCTCGATCCTCTCGGGCGCGCACATGACGCTCGTGCCGCGCGTGGTCGAGCTGCTGCGCGAGCAGGGCATCGACGACGTCGTGATCACGGTCGGCGGGACGATCCCCGCCGAGGACATCCCGGAGCTGAAGACCCTCGGCGTGGCGGAGGTCTTCACGCCCGGCGCGCCGACGCAGGCGATCGTCGACTTCATCCGCGACGCCGCACCCCGGCGCGCGTCGAGTGCTTGATTGACTCGTCAGTCAACCGCTCGAATCAGTACCATCCGTAGGCAACTCACCCCCAAGGAGAACCCCCAAGAATGAAGATATGCGTCCTGGTGAAGGAGGTCCCGGACGCCGCCGTCGAAAAGAGGATCGACCCTTCGACGGGGCGCATGGACCGCAGCGGGGAGAAGAACCTCAACCCGTATGACACGCACGCCATCGAGGCGGCGATGCAGATCAAGGAGGGCGGCGCGGTGCCGGTCGAGGAGATAGTCGCCGTGACGATGGGCCCGGAAAGCGCGGTGCGCGCGCTCCACAAGGCCGTCTCCCTCGGCGCCGACCGCTCGGTCCACCTCGTCGGCGACGAGCTCGCCGGCTCCGACGTCGCCGCCACGGGCTACGCGCTCGCGCAGACGCTCCAGCGCGAGAGCCCCGACCTGGTCCTGCTCGGCCAGCAGTCCGACGACGGCGAGTGCTACACGATCGGCGCTGTCGTCGCCGACCACCTGCAGATGCCCTCGCTCACCCAGGTGATCAAGATGGACGTCGAGAGCGCCGGCCTGCGCTGCGAGCGCCAGGCCGAGTACGGCTACGACACCGTCGAAGTCGAGCTGCCGGCGGTGATCTCCGTGGGCGACGCCATCAACGAGCCCCGCTACCCGTCGCTGAAGGCGATCATGGGCGCGAAGAAGAAGCCGCTCGACACCGTCGGCGCCGGCGATGTCGGCATCGACGGCTCGATGGTCGGCGAGAACGGCTCGCGCGTGCAGTGCGGCGAGTTCAAGGACCCGCCGGCGAAGGCCGCGGGCCAGATCATCGAGGACGAGGACACGAACGAGACCGTCGAAAAGATCGTCTCCTGGCTCGAGGAAAGGAAGCTGATCTAGATGGCCGACGTTCTCACCTACGTCCTCCACAAAGACGGCGAGTTCAACAAGAACTCGCTCGGCGCCGTCTCCGAGAGCGCGGCGCGCGCGGCCGAAATCGGCGGCTCGTGTCACGCCGTCGTCGTCGGCGGCGACGACCTCTCGAACGAGCTCTGCGCCTCGCTCGGCTCCTACGGCGCCACCAAGGTCTACCGCGCGAAGGGCCCGGAGGGCCTCGCCCAGCCGGTGATCGACGTGATGTCGAAGGCGATCGACGAGGGCGGCCACGGCTACGCCATCTTCGGCGGCGGCCTGCTCGGCTTCGAGATCGGCGCGGGCCTCGCGGCTCGGCGCAAGGGCGGCGTGACGATGGAGGTCACCGCCGTGCGCGCCGAGGACGGCAAGCTCGTCGCCGAGCGCCCGATCCTGGGCGACTCGAAAATCTCGGTGTCCCGTTACAAGGACTTCGGGATCATCATCGGCCGCATCAACGCGTTCGAGATCAAGCAGGACGGCGCCGGCGCGGCCGAGGTCGTCGACCTCGACGTCGAGTACTCGCCCTGGTCGAACAAGGCGAAGATGGTCTCGCGCGGCGAACAGCGCGGCGCGGACGTCGACATCGAGGGCGCCGACATCCTCGTGGCCGGTGGCCGCGGGCTCGGCAAAGCCGAGGGCTTCGAGATGCTCGAACAGCTCTCGCAGGCGTTCGGCGGCAACAGCGCCGTCGCCGCCACCCGCGCGGTGGTCGACGCCGGCTGGTACCCCTACGCCGCGCAGATCGGTCAGACCGGCAAGACGGTCGCGCCGAAGCTGTACCTGGCGGCCGGCATCTCCGGCGCGATCCAGCACAAGGTCGGCATGCAGAGCTCGGAGAACATCGTCGCGATCAACAAGGACGCGAACGCGCCGATCTTCGAATTCTCCGACCTCGGCATCGTCGGCGACCTGAACAAGATCGTCCCGAAGCTGACCGACGCGGTGAAAGCGAAGAAGGGCGGTTAGGCGTGAGCGCCCCGCGCGAACGTTCAAAGGCGACTGGACGTCTCCTACACCTTCAGATCGCGGGGCTGGGCGCCCCGCGGGGGTGACTTCGATGTCCTCGCACGGCTCCAGCAACGGGAAGGTCGCGCCCGCGGCCTTCCCGCCCCCCGTCGACTCCCAGAAGGAGTTCATCAAGCACGGCCTCGACGACGAGGACGAGCTGATCGAGGTCGGAGTCGCGATCGTCGGCGGCGGCACCGCGGGCCTGGCGTGTGCCAACCGCCTGCTGCAGCTGCTGGCCGAGGACGAGGAGATGCTCGAGCGCCTCGGCGAAGTGCCGGTGGCGGTCGTGGAGAAGGCCAAGACGTGCGGCGGGCACAACCTGTCGGGCGCCGTGATGCGTCCCGGCCCGCTGCAGGAGCTGTTTCCCGAGATGAGCCGCGAGGAATGGCGCGACGAGGGCTTCGCGTTCGGCGAGGTCACCAAGGAGTCGGTGTACATGCTCACCGGCCCCAAGACGAAGCTGCCGGTGCCGATCCCCGCGGTGCCGAACTTCAAGAACCACGGCAACGAGGTCGTGTCGGTGTCCGCGCTCGCGCGCTACCAGCAGCGCCAGGCCGAAGACGCCGGCGCGTACATCCTGACCGAGACCTCCGCGACGCAGCTGGTGGTCGAGGACGGCCGCGTGGTCGGGGTCCGCTCCGGCGACAAGGGCCGCGGCAAGGACGGCGAGCCGCTCGGGAACTTCGAGCCCGGGACCGACATCAAGGCGAAGGCCACGGTGCTCGCCGAGGGCTGCTGGGGTCACCTCACGGGCGCCGCGATCAAGGAGTTCGACCTGGCCGAGGGCCGCGAGCCCCAGGTCTGGGAGCTCGGCGTCAAGGAGGTGTGGAGGGTCAACAAGCCGCTCGACCGCGTGATCCACACGTTCGTGCAGCCATGGCCGCTGAAGGTCTCGCCGAAGTACGGCCAGCTCGGCGGCACGTGGATCTACCCGATGAAGGACGAGAAGACGGGCGATGACCTCGTCTCGATCGGCTTCGTCGTCGACCTGAACTACCGCGATGCCACGACCTCGGCTCACGACCTGCTGCAGACGTTCAAGATGCACCCGCTCGTCAAGGACATCCTCGAGGGCGGCGAGCGCGTCGCGTGGGGCGCGAAGGCGCTTCCCGGCGGCGGCTACTGGTCGATGCCGAAACTGTCGATGCCCGGCGCGGTGCTCGTCGGCGACGCCGGCGGGATGGTCGACACGGCGGCGCTGAAGGGCGTCCACCACTGCATCAAGTCGGGGATGCTCGCCGCGGAGTCGATCTACGCCGCGCTCAAGCGCGGGAGCAGCGACTTCTCCGACTACGAGGAGGCGGTCGAGCGCTCGACCGTCGGCAAAGAGCTGTACGAGGTTCGGAACACCCGGCAGGCGTTCCAGAAAGGCTTCCTCGTGGGCAGCGCGCTCGCGGGCCCGTCGATCATGTCCAAGGGCAAGCTCCCGCCCGGGCGCCAGGAATGGCACCGCGACGACGCCGAGCCGATGTTCGTCGGCAACACCAAGGACCGCTATCCCAAGCCCGACGGCAAGTACACCTTCGACAAGCTCTCGTCGGTCTTCATCACCGGCAACGCGACGCGCGACGACGCGCCCAACCACATTCGCGTCCAGAAACGAGTCCCGCGCGAGATCGCCGAGACGTGGCGCTGGATGTGCCCCGCGGGCGTGTACGAGATCCCGGACGACGCGCCGGAGCACGGGCCGGTCGACGTGATCGTCAACTACACGAACTGCGTGCAGTGCGGGGCGATCACCGCCAAGGGCGGGCGGCTCACCACCCCGGAGGGTGGCGACGGCCCCCTCTACCAGGTGACCTAGTCACGCGCGGCGGCGAAGATGCCGCGAAACCTGCATGACGACGGCGTGTTAGGGGGGGAGGATGAGGAGCATGCCACGCTGGAGAGGAGCCACGAGCCGGATGGCCGCAGGACGCGCGCTTGCCGCCGGCGTCCTCGCCTGCTCGCTGGCGTTCGCACCCCGCACGGCGGGAGCGGCGAGCACCGGGTCGGCACCCGCCAAGCCGCCCGTCTCGGCGACGCTCGAGAGCTGCGTGCAGGCGCCGGAACAGACCGAACGCTCGGCGACCTTCGCCGGCGAAATGTCGATGATCCCCGGCGCGGCGAAGATGGAGATGCGGATCGACGTGCTCGAGCGCGCGCCGACCGCAGAAACCTTCCACGTCGTGGCCGCGCCGGGACTCGGCGTCTGGCGCTGGGCCGCGCCGGGCGTGAAAACCTACCGCTACCTCAAAGAGGTCACGAACCTCGCCGCGCCCGCCTACTACCGCGCCGCCGTCCGCTTCAGGTGGGTCAACGCGAAGGGCAAGCTCGTGAAGGCGTACCAGCTGAAGACGCAGCGCTGCGTCCAGTCGCAGTTGAAACCCGAAGCGACCGCGCCCGAATAGGGCCCCGCCGCGGGGATCCGATCCCCACCCACCCCGGCCGCTAGAATCCTCTGACGATGAAGACCGAGATCCATCCGAAATACGAGCAGGCGCACGTGCGCTGTACCTGCGGCAACGAGTTCATCACGCGCGCGACGCGGGAGGAGCTGCATGTCGAGGTCTGCTCGAACTGTCACCCCTTCTACACCGGTCGGCAGAAGCTGATGGACACCGGCGGACGCGTCGAGCGCTTCCAGCGTCGCGTCGCCAAGGGTCGGCTCGCCCAGACACGGGCAGCGAAATAGGCAGATGACGCCCCGTCCGGCCGCTGGCTCGCCGAGCGCGCCGGTCGCGACCAACGCCGCGGTCGCCGCGCCGCCCGCGGCGCCGGGCACCGACGCACCCGCGCCCGCCGGGACGCTCCTGATCGACGGCGAGCTCGAGGCCGCCCGCGACGCGCCGGTCGGCGGCCAGGCCGTCCTGGAGGGCGTGATGATGCGCGGCGTCTCCCACTGGGCGATCGCCGTCCGCAAGCCGAGCGACGAGCAGCTCGCCGAGGGCGGGCACTCGCCCGAGGAGGCATCGCTCGGCGAGATCGAAGTCAAGAGCTTCCCGTTCGAGTCCGCGCTCAAGCGCCACCGCGTGCTGCGCCTGCCGATCGTCCGCGGCATCGTCGCGCTCGGCGGCTCGCTGGCGATCGGCTTCCGCGCGCTCGAGTTCTCCGCCAACGCGCAGCTGCCGCCCGAGGAACCGAAGGACGCCCCCGCGCCGGGCGCGGTGGGCGGCGACGCGCCCCCGTCCGAGCAGGGGCAGGACGTGCAGGAGATCCCCAAGGCGGTCTGGATCGGCACGATCG
This sequence comes from uncultured Solirubrobacteraceae bacterium, assembly GCA_963836035.1. Classification (GTDB taxonomy): domain Bacteria; phylum Actinomycetota; class Thermoleophilia; order Solirubrobacterales; family Solirubrobacteraceae; genus Palsa-744. The sequence continues at coordinate 138,676 of CAWIHX010000003.1, forward strand.
TCGTCGCCCTCGTGTTCGCGATCGTGCTGTTCTTCCTGATCCCGGTCGGCCTCACGAGCCTGATCAAGGACCAGCTCGGCTCCTCGGTGCTGTTCTGGGTGATCGAGGGCACGCTGCGGACCGCGATCTTCCTCGGCTACCTGCTGCTGCTCTCGCGCCTGCGCGACCTGCGCCGCGTGTTCGAGTACCACGGCGCCGAGCACAAGACGATCTCCTGCTTCGAGGCGGGCCTCCCCCTCACGCCGCCCAACGCGCAGCGCTTCTCGCGCCTGCACCCGCGCTGCGGCACCAGCTTCCTGCTGATCGTCATGATCGTCGCGATCTTCGTGTTCGCCCCGATCGGGCTGCCCGCCTGGTACTGGCTGCTGCTGACGCGGATCCTCGGCGTGCCGCTGATCGCGGGCATCTCCTTCGAGCTGATCAAGTACGCCGGCAAGCACCGCAACCGGCGCTGGGTGCAGGCGCTGATGTGGCCGGGGCTCAAGCTGCAGCTGCTCACGACGCGCGAGCCCGACCACGACCAGCTCGCGGTCGCGATCGCCTCGCTGGAGGCCGTGCTCGCGCTCGAGGAGCCGGGCAAGCTCAGCGCCGAGGATCTGGTCGGCGTCGAGCTGGTGGCCTGATTACACGGCCGGGAGCGCGGCGCCAGGCTGCGTCCTCGGTCGGTCGTGTGCGGAGCACACTTTCCTCCCTGCGTCCTTGCCTGGCTTGGCTCCCGGCCGTGTAATCGGCGCGGAGCCGGCGCCAGGCTGCGTCCTCGGTCGGTCGTGTGCGGAGCACACTTTCCTCCCTGCGTCCTTGCCTGGCTTGGCTCCCGGCCGTGTAATCGGCGCGGAGCCGGCGCCAGGCTGCGTCCTCGGTCGGTCGTGTGCGGAGCACACTTTCCTCCCTGCGTCCTTGCCTGGCTTGGCTCCCGGCCGTGTAATCGGCGCGGAGCCGGCGCCAGGCTGCGTCCTCGGTCGGTCGTGTGCGGAGCACACTTTCCTCCCTGCGTCCTTGCCTGGCTTGGCTCCCGGCCGTGTAATCGGCGCGGAGCCGGCGCCGGGCTGCGTCCTCGGTCGGCTCAGACGGCGGGGGTGGCCGTGCGCCGCACCGTTTCGTGCCAGCCCGCCTTGATGGCGAAGAGGCGCCTGGCGGCGCACAGGATGCGCTCTCTGTTGCGCGCGGCGTCGGCGCGACCGGGCGGTTCTTCGGTGTCGATGACCGGAAGCTCGTGCATCCGCCCCATCGTAGGGCGGCGCTCAGCCGACGACGGCGGTCGCCACCGGCACCAGTCCGTCCACGATCCGACGCCACCCCTCCTTGATGCGCTCCAGGCTGAAGCCGCGCGCGTCGCGCAGGTAGACGAACAGGCCCCCCGACAGCCCGGCGAGCAGCGTGTCGGCGAGCAGCTCGGGATCGCAGTCGGGGTCGATCTCGCGCAGCAGCAGCGTCACGTGCAGGCGGCTCGCCATGTAGGGAGGCGAGTCGAGGTGGGCGCTCGCGGCTTCGGCCGCGGCGAGCAGCTCGGCATGGGCGTCGATCAGGTCCAGGCGCGCCTCGCCGAAGGCGATCAGGCGCTCACGTGCAGGAACGCCGGGGCCCAGCGGGGCCTCGCCGCGGATGAAGGCTTCCTGCAGCCGAGACTCGTCCTCGCTCAGCACCGCCATCGCGAGCGCCGCGCGCGAGCCGAAGCGTCGGAACAGCGTGCCCTTGCCCACGCCTGCCGCCTCGGCGATCTCGTCCATCGAGACGCAGCTCGCCCCCTTCTCGTCGAACAGGCGGCGCGCCGCGCACAGGATGCGCTCGCGGTTGCGGGCCGCGTCGGCCCGTTCGCTGGCCTGGGGCTGGATCACTGGGAGGTCCTGCATCTCCCTCTATCTTACTGCAAAACAACCTAAGCGGACCACGGTCCGATTGTGTGCTACACTCTGCTCAGGCAAGCGGACTACGGTCCGGAAAACTGAGAAGGACAAGGAGAAAGCAAGATGAGCGCCCCAGTTGCAGAGCAGGTCTCAACCGGCACCTGGAAGATCGACCCGGTCCACTCGCATGTCGGCTTCGCGGTCAAACACATGGTCGTCGCGAACTTCCGCGGCAGCTTCGATCGCTACGACGGTGGCCTCGCCACCGGCGAGGACGGCAGCCCGGTCCTCACCGGCACCGTCGACGTCGCCTCGATCGTCGTCAAGGACGAGAACCTCGCGGGGCACCTCGCCTCGCCGGACTTCTTCGACACGGCCGTCTACCCCGAGATCAAGTTCGTCTCCACCGCGATCAACGCCCGTGAGAACGGCGAGGTCGAGGTCGAGGGCGACCTGACGATCAAGGACCACACCCACCGCGTGACCGGCCGCGGCACCCTCACGGGCCCGCACACCGACATCGCGGGCAACGAGAAGATCGGCGTCGAGCTGGAGGCGGTCATCGACCGCCGCGAGTACGGCCTCGAGTGGAACGCGCCGCTGCCGAAGGGTGGTTTCGCCCTCGACAACGACGTCAAGCTCCAGGTCAGCCTCGAGCTTGTGAGGGAGGCCTAGCAGCCATGAAGATCCTCGGACTGTCGGGAAGCCTGCGCGAGGGCTCCCACAACACGAGGCTGCTGCGCGGTGCCGGCAGGCTGCTGCCGGAGGGCGTCGAGCTGGTCGTCTACGACCGGCTCGACGCGATCCCGCCGTTCAACGAGGACGACGAGGCGACGCCGGCCGAGCCTGTTCGGCACCTCAAGGAGGCGATCGCCGACGCGGACGGCCTCCTGATCGCGACCCCCGAGTACAACTCCTCGATCCCCGGCGTCCTGAAGAACGCGCTGGACTGGGCCTCCCGCCCGCGCGCGAGCACTCCGCTCGCGGGAAAGCCGGCGGCTGTGATCGGGTCCAGCACGGGCCTGTTCGGAGCGGTGTGGGCGCAGGCCGAGACGCGCAAGGTGCTCGGCTCGACCGGCGCGCGGGTCGTCGACCGCGAGCTGCCGATCGGCCAGGCCGACGAGGCGCTCGGAGCCGACGGCCTCCCGCTCGACCGCGACGCCCGCGAGGCGCTGCAGGGGACGCTCGACGAGCTCCTCGAGCTGGCCGGCGGCGCGGCGCGCGAGCAGCCCGCATCCGGGCAGAGCGCGCCCTACGCCGCGGCCGCCTGACCCATCGCCGTCTTCGAGCCGCGCCGTCGCCCGGCTCGGAGGCGGCGCCGCAGCCTCCGCGCGCCGAGCGGGTACGCTCGGAGCGGATGATCGAAGACCTCGTCACGCAGATCGAGAGCCGCTTCGCCGAGCTCGGCGAGCAGATGACCGACCCCGAGGTGATCTCCGACCGCGAGCGCTACGCCGAGGTCGGCCGCTCCTACCGCCAGCTCGAGCCGGCTGCGAAGCTGGCCGCGGAATGGCGGCGGGCGCAGGACGACGCGGCCGGCGCCGAGGAGCTGATCGAGGAGATGGGGGACCAGGACGGGATGCGCGAGGAGCTCGAGCAGGCGCGGGCGCTGATCGAGCAGCTCGAGGAGCAGATCCGCCTGGCGATGGTCGAGCGCGACCCGAACGACGACAAGAGCGTGATCGTCGAAATCCAGGGTGGCGCCGGCGGCGAGGAGGCCGGGCTGTGGGCCGGCGACCTCTACCGCATGCTCACGCGCTACGCCGAGCGTCTCGGCTTCGAGACCGAGGCGCTCGAGGTCGGCGAGGGCAAGTACACGTTCGAGATCAAAGGCGAGGGCGCCTACTCGGTGTTCAAGTTCGAGGGCGGCACCCACCGCGTCCAGCGCGTGCCCCAGACCGAGTCCCAGGGGCGTATCCACACCTCGACGGCGACCGTCGCGGTGCTGCCCGCGGCCGAGGACGTCGACGTGCAGATCGACCCGAACGACCTGCAGATCGACGTGTACCGCTCCTCCGGGCCAGGCGGGCAGTCGGTCAACACCACCGACTCGGCGGTCCGCGTGACGCACGGGCCCTCGGGCATCGTCGTCTCGATGCAGGACGAGAAGTCCCAGCTGCAGAACCGCGAGAAGGCGCTGCGCGTGCTGCGCGCCCGGCTCTACGAGCGCGCGCTCGCCGAACAGCAGGCCGAGCTGGCCGCCGACCGGCGCTCGCAGGTGGGCACCGGCGACCGGGCCGAGAAGATCCGCACCTACAACTACGGCGAGCGGCGCGTGACCGACCACCGCATCAAGCTCACCGTGCACAACCTCGATCAGGTGCTCGAGGGGGAGATGGACGATCTCACCGCCGCGCTCCAGGCCGACGAGCGCCGCCGGCGCCTCGAGGCCCAGGCAGCCGCCTGAGCTCGAGGCCCTCGTGCCCGCGCAGGCGCAGGAAGGCACCGGCGGCACGCCCGCCCGCGAGGCGCTGCAGGGAGCGATGACCGCGATCGGCGCCGCGGGCTGCGAGACCCCGCGCCTGGACGCCGAAGTGCTGCTCGCCCACGTGCTCGGCGTGCCGCGCGAGCGGCTTGTGACCGACTCCGCCCTGCGCGTCGCCGGGCCGGCCGTGCGCGCCTACCAGGACGCCGTGCGCCGCCGCGCGGTGCAGCGCGAGCCGGTCGCCTACATCACCGGGCGCCGCGCGTTCCGCCACATCGAGCTGGCCGTCGACCGGCGCGCGCTCGTGCCCCGCCCGGAGACCGAGCTGCTCGTCGAGGCGGGCCTCGCGCTGGCGCCCGGGGCAGCGGTGCTGGACGTCTGTACGGGCAGCGGCGCGGTGGCGCTGGCGCTCAAGCAGGAGCGTCCCGACCTCGAGGTGTGGGGCAGCGACATCAGCGAGCCGGCGCTCGAGCTCGCGCGCGAGAACGCAGCGCGGCTCGGCCTCGAGGTGAGCTGGCTGGGAGCCGACCTGCTCGAGGGCGTGCCCGACCGCTTCGACGCCGTGCTCGCCAACCCGCCCTACGTCGCCGATGGCGAGCGGGCCGCACTCGCGCCTGAGATCGTGCGCCACGAGCCCCCCGGAGCGCTGTTCGCGGGCCCCGACGGGCTCGCGGTGATCGCCCCGCTGGCGCGCCAGCTCGGCGCCCGCGGGCGGATCGCGACCGCCGCGATCGAGGTGGGGGAGGGCCAGGCCGAAGCCGTATCGCGGCTGTTGCGGGAAGCGGGTTTCGATGCGACTGGCATCGAGGTGGACCTTGCGGGTATAAAGCGTGTGGTGATCGGGAGAAAAGGAAGGGGATGAATGTGACTCTCGACGAAGAAGCCGCGGACCGCCTGCGCGACTGTGTCACCTCGGGCGGTGTGGCGGTGTTCCCCAGTGACACGGTGTACGGGGTCTGCTGCGACCCGGACAACGAGGAGGCGGCTCGCCGCCTCTACGCGCTTAAGGGGCGGCCCTCCGCGCGGGCCTGCGCCGTGATGTTCTTCTCGCTCGAGGACGCGATCGACCAGCTCGACGATCTGCACGAGAGCGAGCGCGAGGCGCTGCAGCGGCTGCTGCCCGGGCCCGTGACGGTGCTGCTCGCCAACCGCAGGCGGCGCTTTCAGTCGGCCTGCCGCGTGGACCCGGACACGATCGGGTTGCGCGTGCCGAACCTCGTCGGGGCGCTGGAGGCGCTCTCGACGGTCGGCGTGCCCGTGCTGCAGTCCAGCGCCAACCTGTCCGGCGAGCCGGACGCGCGCAGGCTCGAGCAGGTGCCCGAGCGGCTGCTCGAGGGCGCGGACCTCGTGATCGACGGCGGCGAGCTGCCCGGCACGCCCTCGACGGTGATCGACCTGCGCGACCTCGACGAGGAGCACCGCTGGTACGTGCTCCGAGAGGGCGCGCTGCCGCGCGAGAACGTCGAGCACGCGATGGCGGCGCTCGTCTAAGGACGGCGCGAGAAGGATCCAGGCGCGAACGCCCGGCCCGCGAGCGCGGACCGGGCGGCGCGTCCTGCCGCAAGGCGCACCCTCGGGAGGGGCCACGCCGAGGCATGTTCGGCTCCGTGCGGGGCATCCCGCTCCGGGCGGCGTCCGGGGCCCCGTGCGGCGTCCGCCGCTCCGCGCGGGGTGCTAGCCTCGTCGCAGCTGCCGCAACTGGCGCCTCGAGGGTGGAATCGACCACCGGGAAGCGGACAGCTCACACGCCGCGCGCCTGGGCACCAGTCATCCGTCGAAGGAGATCGCCGTGAGTGAGCTGAGCCCCGACTACTTCAACCGCCCGCTCTCGGAGGTGGACCCCGAGCTCGCCGACGCGCTCGCCGGCGAGCTGCACCGCCAGCAGTCGACGCTGGAGATGATCGCCTCCGAGAACTTCGTGCCGCGCGCGGTGCTCGAATGCCAGGGCTCGGTGCTCACGAACAAGTACGCCGAGGGCTACCCCGGGCGCCGCTACTACGGCGGCTGCGAGTGGGTGGACGTCTCCGAGCAGCTCGCGATCGACCGCGCCAAGGAGCTGTTCGGCGCCGAGCACGCGAACGTCCAGCCGCACTCGGGCGCCCAGGCCAACACGGCGGTCTACCACGCCCTGCTCCAGCCGGGCGAGAAGATCATGGGCCTGTCGCTCGCACACGGCGGGCACCTCACCCACGGCATGCGGATCAACGTCTCCGGGCGGCTGTACGAGATCGCCGCCTACGAGGTCGACCGCGAGAGCAGCCTGATCGACATGGACGAGGTCGCGCGGATCGCGCGCGAGGAGAAACCGAAGCTGCTGCTCGCCGGCTGGTCGGCCTATCCGCGAGAGCTCGACTTCGCCCGCTTCCGGCAGATCGCCGACGAGGTCGGCGCGCTGCTGATGGTGGACATGGCGCACTTCGCCGGGCTCGTCGCGGCGGGGCTCCACCCGAACCCGGTCGCCTGCGGCGCCGACGTCGTCACGACCACGACCCACAAGACCCTCGGCGGTCCCCGCGCGGGGATCATCCTCTGCAAGCAGGAGTACGCGAAGAAGATCGACTCGGCCGTCTTCCCGGGTCAGCAGGGCGGCCCGCTCGAGCACGTGATAGCGGCCAAGGCGTTCGCGATGAAGGTCGCGGCAAGCGAGCTCTTCGCCGAGCGCCAGCGGCGCACGATCGCAGGGGCGCAGGCGCTCGCGGAGGAGCTGCTCACGGCCGGCTCACGGCGTGAACGTGCTGACCGGCGGCACCGACGTGCACCTGGTCCTGGTCGACCTGCGCGACTGCCAGCCGGAGCTGACCGGCAGGCAGGCAGAGGACCGGCTGCACGAGATCGGGATCACGGTCAACCGCAACGCGGTGCCGTTCGACCCGCGCCCGCCGATGGAGGCCTCAGGGCTGCGTATCGGCACGCCCGCCCTCGCCACGCGCGGGCTGCTCCAGGAGGACTTCACCGAGGTCGGCAGGATCCTCGCGACGGCGCTGACGCCCGAGTACGAGTCGCGCGCGGGCGAGCTCTCCGAGCGGGTGCAGGCGATCGTCCAGCGCTACCCGCTCTACGAGGCTCTGGCCGCGGCGACGGTGGCGTAGGCTCGCCAGCGCGCAAGCTTCGACGCGGGCGCGCGCTCCTGACCCCCGCGCCTGCGATGCTGTGCGCAAGCCGATGGCCCATCCCACCGAGCTCGAAGCGGTCTTCGCGTTCCTCGTGGCGCTCGCCGTGACTGCAGTGCTGACGCCGCTCACGATGAAGCTCGCGCGTGCCGTCGGCGCCATCGACGAACCGCGCGAGCGTGGGCTCTCGGAGAAGGCGACGCCGCTCCTCGGCGGCCTTGCGATCTTCGGCGGCACCTTCGTCGCCGTGCTGCTGTGGCTCCCCGCCGGCTACGGGAAATCGCCGCATCTCTGGTACGGCGTGCTGATCGGCGCGGCGGTGATCACGCTCGTCGGCGCCCTCGACGACCGCTTCGAGCTGCACCCCGCCGCGAAGTTCGCCGGGCAGGTCCTGGCCGCCGTGATCGTCGTGCACTACGGCGTCGCCGTGAAGGCGATCACGCTCCCCTTCGTCGGGAAACTGCACTTCCCCAACGCAGGCGTCACGAACGCGGGCCCGATCCTCACTGTCCTCGGCCTCGTGTTCCTGATGAACGTCGTCAACTTCTCCGACGGCGTCGACGGCCTCGCCGCGGGGGTCTGCGCGATCATCGCCGCCGCGATGGCCGTGATCGCGTTCGACCTCGGACGCGAGCAGCCCGGCGTGCTGGCCGCGATCACCGCGGGCGCCGCGCTCGGCTTTCTCGTCTTCAACTTCCCGCCGGCGTCGAGCTTCATGGGCGACAGCGGCTCGAACCTGCTCGGGTTGCTGATGGGGGTGATCACCGTCGAGGCGGCGGTCAAGACGGCGGCGGTGGTGTCGCTCGTGCTGCCCTTGATCCTGCTCGCCGTGCCGTTCCTCGACACGACCTTCGTGGTGCTCAAGCGGGTGAAGTACAAGCAGCCGGTCTACCGGCCCGACAGCGAGCACTTCCACCATCGCATGGCGCGGATCGGCTTCTCCCGCCGGGGCACCGATCGCGTTCTTCTACGCGTGGACGCTGATGCTCGCCGGCGTCGCGCTGGCGCTGCGGTTCGTCCCCTACAGCGACCACCACGGCCACCTCTACACGGGCTGGACGATCGTGATGGTGGCGCTCGGGGTGATCGCGGTCGCGGCCAGCGTCTACCTCGTCTACGTGCTCGAGATCCTCAAGTTCCGCCGCCTCTCGGAGATGCGCCTGCGCCGCCTGCAGCCCGACGCCTCACCAGCGGAGATCGAGGCCGGTGTCGCGAAGGACTTCGAGACCGGCGAATTCCAGGCGCTCGCTGAGCCGGGGGATCGCGACGCCGGGGTTGACGGCGTGGGAGCGCGGGTGACCCGGGGACAGCAGCGGGTCGGCCAGCGGCAGGTGGATCAGGATGGCGTAGGCGCAGACCACGAGCGCGCCGGCCAGCAGGCGCCGATCACCGCAGACGGCGGCTAGCGGCAGCGGCCACACCGCGTACCACGGCAGCAGCCAGGCGGTCGAGCAGAGCAGGGCGATCGTGGTCCAGCCCGCCGCCACGCGCCAGTCGGCGCCGCGCGCCGTGCGCCAGAGCGCGTAGGCGAGCACGACCGCGAACGCCGCCGCCCAGAGGTGGCGCCACCAGGCCGGCGTGGGGTGGGTGGGACTCCCGATCCCGAACAGCCGTGCCGTCTCCGCCGGGATGCTGTGCGTCGCGACGAGCTGCTGCTGCTCGCCGACCGCGCCGAGGAAGCCGAGCGCGTGGGGGCCGAAGCCGATCACGCCGATCGCGGCCACCGCGAGCAGGCCGAGCGCCCCGGCGAGCGCGACCCCCCATCGCTCGCGCCAGCGGGGCTGTCCGAGCACGAGGAAGGGCAGCACCAGGCCGGCCGTCAGCTTCACGCCCACGCCGGCGGCGAGGGCCAGGGCCGCCGCCCGCGGACGCTCGCGGGGGGTCTCGCGCGGGCGCTCGCGCACCCCGGCGCTCAGCAGCAGCGCGCCGGCGAGGGAGAGCAGCACCAGCGTGTCGTTGTGTGCGCCCCCGACCGCCAGCACGAGCAGCACCGGGTTCAAGCCGAGGAAGACGAGCGCGAACGAGCGCGAGCGCCCCAGCCGCCCGGCGGCGACGGTCGTGAGCCACACCGCGGCGAGGCTCGCGACCGCCGCGAGCGCCTTCAGCGCCCACAGCCCGCCGGCGACGCCGAGCGGCACGACCGCGTAGCTCGTGAGCGTGAACAGCGGCCCGTAGGGCGAGTGCTGGAAGGGCCAGCCGATGAAGCCGAACACCGGGTCCGCGGCGGCCTCCGCGGGGAAGTGCGTGTAAGGGTCGAGCCCGTGCAGGGCGCCCATGCGCGCGAACGCCAGGTACCCGAACACGTCCTGGGAGATCAGCGGCGGGCCGAGCAGCAGGATCGCATGGGCGATCACCACGGCGGCCGCGAGGAGCGCGAGCGGCAGCGCGCGAGCGGCGACGAGCGCGACCAGGTAGCTGGCGCAGATGATCAGCGTGAGGGTCTGGAAGCCGCCCTTGCCGAGCACCTCGCCCGGCCCGGCGAGCGGCCCCGCCAGCCAATGGGGCCAGCCGCCGCTGTCGGCGGGGACGTAGCGCGACGGCGCGGCCGCCGCGTCGATCGCGAGCACCGCGAGCGCCGCGAGCAGCGCGAGCAGCGCGACGGCGCCGGCGGCGCGCAGCGCCGTCTGCGCGCCGGGCGCGCTCAGGGCCCGTGGCGGCTCGAGCGCGCCGGCGCCTCCAGAAGCCGGCGCTGCTCTGCGCGTGGCCTGCATAGGGGGATTCTCACTGCTTCGCGAACGGCGGGCATCCACGCCGCCCGGTACGCTTGATGTGCCGCAGCAGGGCGGGGACACCTGGCCGAAGATACGGCTCTGCGGCTGTAACCGCTTCTGCCCGGGCGGACTACTTCCCGTGATGCGACGGAGCAAACGCCAACGCAACCTGCGCCTGCTGGGCGAAGAGGACCGACCGCAGCGCGTGCTGGTCCTCTCCGCCGACGTCGGTGAGGGCCACGCCGCCGCCGCGCGCGCTCTCGCGCAGCAGATCGAGGCCTCGCCCGAGCGCGCCGAGGTCACGGTGATCGACGGGCTGGCGGCGATGGGGCGCGTGCTGCGGCCGGTCGTCGAGGACGGCTACCGGGTCCAGCTGCGCGTGATGCCGTGGAGCTACACGATCGTCTACTGGCTGCTGGAGCACGTGCTGCCGATCCGCTGGCTGGCGCGGCGGGCGCTCTGCACGTTCGGCTCGCGCCCGCTGAAGCGCACGATCTCCGAATACGACCCGGACGTCGTCGTCTCGACCTACCCGGCCGTGACCGTGGTGCTCGCGCGCCTGCGCCGGCGAGGTGAGATCTCGTGCACGACCGTCGCCACGATCACCGACCTGACGGGCCTGTTCTTCTGGGCCCAGCCGGGGATCGACATGCACCTCGTCATGTACGGCGAGTCGATGCCCTCGGTCGAGCGGATCGCCGGCGAGGGCAGCGTGCGGCTCGTGAGCCCGCTGATCTCGGCCGAGTTCCTCGAGCCGCGCTGCCCGACCGAGGCGCGCCAGGCGCTCGGCCTGCCCGAGGCGGGGCGCATGGTGCTCGTCTCCGGCGGCGGCTGGGGCGTCGGCGACATCGCCGGCGCCGTCAAGGAGTTCGTGCGCTCAAGCGAGGTCACGAGCATCGTCTGCCTGGCGGGTCGCAACGAGCAGGCGAAGGAGAAGCTCGAGCGGATGTTCGCCGGGGAGCCGCGCGTCCACGTCTACGGCTTCACCGACCGCATGCCGGAGCTGCTCGCGGCCGCCGACGTGCTGGTCCACTCCACCGGCGGCGTCACCTGCCTGGAGGCATGGGCGGCCGGCACGCCGGTCGTCTCCTACGGGCTGCCGGTCGGGCACGCGCGGCTGAACACGCGCGAGATGGCGTCCCTCGACCTGCTGCGTCTCGCGAACGACACCGACGAGCTGCGCGAGCACGTCCAGGCCAGCTTCGCCGAGGAGGAGGTCGCGCGCGACGATGTTCGCGACGCGCCCGACCCGGCGGCGATCGAGGTGGTGCTCTCGGCGCCGCGGCGCGTGCGGCCGATCCCGCGCTGGCGGCTGCGGCTCGTCGCAGCGGCCACGCAGATCGCGCTCGTCGTCGCGCTCGGCGCGTGGATGCTCTCCACCGACGAGGTCACGACCCTCGCCGCGAAGGTGCTGCGCGTGCAGCCGCTCGCCCACGTCGCCACCAGCCAGCACGCCGTCGCGGTCGTCGTGCGCACGCCCGTGAGCAGCGAGTCGCTCCTCGCCTACCAGCTGGCCGAACGGCGCATCCACGTGTCGTTCGCCGACGCTGCGGGCGTGCCGACCCCGCAGCGCATCGCCGAGCTGCGCCAGCTGCGCGACCAGCTGCTGCCCGAAGTGCCGAGCTCCTCGCCGCTGCGCTGGGTCAAGACGCGCGCGGTGCTTCACAAGCAGGCGCATGCGCTCGGCCTGTACCACCGCTTCTACTACGTGCAGCCGCCCGGCGGGCTGTCGGTCGGGCAGCTCGTGCTGGCGCGGACCGACGGGGCGACGCCGGTCAAGGGCTCGATGCAGCTGAAGGCGACGAGCCCGCTGCCTCAGCGTCCGATCCGTGCGGGCGACGTGCTCGTCGTCGAAGCCGACGGCTCCGGCGCGTCGCTGGTCGGGCTCGAACGGCTCGTCTCGGAACTGTCAGGGCGCGGGCTCGCGGTCGAGCCGCTCGAGGCGCTCACGCGCTGAGGGTCCATCATCGCCAGCAGCAGCGGCGAGCGGGCGAGCGCGGCCGCGCCCGCGACGAGCAGGCTGAGCGAGGCGACGAGCGGCCAGCCCGAGAGCGGCGTCGTGTCGAAGTACTCGCCGAAGAGCACCGGCGCGACGATCACCGGGATCACGGTCTGCGTCACGAACACCACGGGCGCGACCTGGATCGCGGGACGTGACTGCAGGCTGCTCATCTCGCTGAGCGTGCCGACCCCGGAGGCGAGCGCCGTGCTCGCGGCCCAGAGCAGGGCGGTCACGACGTAGCCGGTCTTGAAGTCGTTGGCCGCGAGCTTCGTGGCGATCCCGCTCCACGCGAAGCCGCAGCCGGCGCAGAAGATCGTCAGCCCGGCGATGTTGCGTCCGAGCGCGCGCAGCGCGTAGGGGAGGAGCGCGAGCGCGCCGACGGCGACGAGCACGACGGTGATCTTCCACGGGGCGGCGGTTTCGGTGGTGTTGGATGGGGCGAACAGCCCGGCTCCGACGACGCCGACGGCGATCGCGCACACGCACGCGTACTCGTAGCGCCCGGGCTTCTCGCCGAGCATGTGCTCGCCGGCGACCATCAGCACCAGCAGCCCCGCGGCGAGCGCCGGCTGCACCACGACCAGCGGCGCAAGGATCAGCGCCACGACCTGCAGCGGGAAGCCGAGGATCGACATGCCCGTGCCGAGCAGCCAGCGCCCGCGCCGCACGAGCCGCCACGCCAGCGCAAGGCGCAGGTGCGTGTCCTCGGGTGCCTCCTTGGCATCCATCGCCTGGAACGCGACCCCTAGGCTGTAGAGCGTCGAGGCGCCGATGGCGGCCACGATCCCCAGGACCAGTTCGACCATGTCCAACGATCATCGCAGCCGTCGCCCGTGGATCGCCGGCGCGGCGGCGGCAGCGGCCTACGGCGCCTACGCGCTGCCGGCGCTCGCGGCGGCCTGGCCGCCCCTGCGCCGCCCGCTCGGCGTCGAGGACGCGACACGCAGCGGGCGCGGCTACGCGCTCACCTTCGACGACGGCCCGCACGCGCAAGGGACGCCGGCCGTGCTCGAGGTGCTCGCGCGCGAGCGCGTTCGCGCGACCTTCTTCCTCGTCGGCGAGCAGGTCCGCCGCAACCCCTCGCTGCCGCGCGAGATCGTCGCCGCCGGCCACGCCGTCGCCCTGCACTGCGACCGCCACCGCAACCTGCTCCGGCTCGCGCCGGCGCAGGTCCGCGAGGACATCGCGCGCGCCGAGGACACGATCGCCTCGGCGACCGGGATCGCGCCGACGCTGTACCGCCCGCCGTACGGAGTGCTGAACGCGAGCGCGCTCGCGCTCGCCAGGCGCCGAGGCTGGCGCACGCTCCTGTGGAGCCACTGGGGGCGCGACTGGGAGCGGGACGCGACGCCGGAGTCGATCGCCGCTCTGCTCACCGGCGGCGCCGGTGCGGGCTCGGTGCTGCTCGCGCACGACGCCGACGACTACTCGGCCCCGGGCTCCTGGCGGCAGACGGTCGCCGCGCTGCCCGCGGTGATCGAGACGATGCGCGCCCGCGGGGTGGAGAGCGAGCTGCCCTAACGGGCCTGTGAAAGGACCTCCTCAGCGGTCCGGCATCGGGCCGTGCCGCTAGGATCGATGGCTTGTCGACTGCAGTCTCCTCGCTCGACAGGAAGCTCGACGCGCTGCCGCGCGAGGCCGCGTCGACCGTCCCCGCAGACGCGCTCCCGCGCGAGGCCGCGGCGCGGATCGTCCGCACGGCCTGGTGGCGCGAGGTGCTCGTCGTCGTGTGGCTCGCCTGGGTCTACGACGCGATCAACAACCTTGCGCCGCTCCGGCTCGGCCCGGCGCTCGCCCACGGCCGCGACATCCTGAGCCTCGAGGGCTCACTCGGGATCGCGCCCGAGCCCGCGCTCGACCACTGGCTCGCTCTGCACCACGCCGTCGGGCTCGCGGTCTCCGATTACTACGACAACGCCCACTTCGCGGTGACGCTCGCGGTGCTGGCGCTGCTCTGGTGGCGCGGCGCCACGCGCTACCGGCCGATGCGGAACGCCCTCGTCGCGATCAACCTGCTCGCCTTCGCCGTGTTCTGGCTCTACCCGGTCGCGCCACCGCGCATGCTCGGGGGCTTCACCGACGTCGTCGCCTCGACCCACGCGATCGGCTCCTGGCACACCGGGGCGCTCGCCTCGCAGGCCAACCAGCTCGCGGCGATGCCCTCGCTGCACATCGCCTGGGCGGTCTGGTGCACGGTCGGCGTCTGGCTGCTCACCCGCCGCGCCCTCGTGCGCGCGCTCGCGCTGCTCTACCCGTGCCTCACCGGCTTCGCGGTGCTCGCGACGGGCAACCACTACGTCCTCGACATCGTCGCCGGCGCGCTGCTCGTCGCCGTTGCGATGGCGTGTGTCGTCGGCGCGCCGCGCGCGCTCGCGCGGACGCGCGCCGAGCCGCTCCCGGGCACGGCCGGCAGCTGACGGTCCAGGGCGCGGGCCGCGCCGGCTGCCCGTGGCGCATGTCACAAAGTTGTTACGAACTTCAAGTTCGGCTAAAGTGGGCGCCGCCGCCGCAGACTGTTGAGGGACACTTCGACGGCTCCGCCGCAAGAGAGCGCGGGCGCTCCCGCGTCTGTAGGGTGGCCTCATCGACATGCCCGACTTCGACCCCCACGAGGACCCAGCGCGCCTCCCTGCGCGCAGCCGGAGCCAACGCCGCGGCTCCATCGCGCTGCTTGCGCGCCGGCACGCCCGGCGCCGGGCCTGCCGCCCGCTGACGGCGGCGATCGCATACGCGCTCGCGCCTGCCGCGCCTCGTCGCGCGCGCTGCCAGCGCCACCGCGGGCGGCGCCGCGGGCCTCACTCCTGACGTGGTCCTCCTGAGATATCTCGACGTGTGCCTGGTGCTCGCGACGGCGCCGTTCGTGCTGATCGCGGGGCTGCCGCTGTTCGGCTACCTGGTCGCGGCGGTGGCGTGGCTGCTCACCCGCCTGGGCACCACCTACGTCCAGGAACGTGCCCTCAGCGTCGGCGACGCGAAGGTGCGGGCGGGGATGCAGGTCGGCAGCATGATGGGCCGGATCTGGATCGTCGTGCTGGCGATCCTGCTCGCGCGCTTCGTCGGCGGCAAGGACGACGGGATCATGGCCGCCGCGCTGCTGCTCGGCGCCTTCACCGTCTACTTCGTGATGTCGTTCTTCACCCGCAACCCCCTTGCCGCCCCGAAGCCGCCCGCGCAGGGGAGCCCGACCGCGTCATGAGCGCCGCGACGCACACGCCGCCGCAGGGGGTCGCGGTCGAGCCGGCCGGCTCCGGCGGTCCGGGTGGGGACCCCGGCAGCAGCCACAAGGTCCGCAACCGCCTGCTGATCGCCTTCGGCATCTACCTGGCCGGGCTGATCGCGCTGATCATCATCTACGGCTTCAAGGGCACCCGCAACAAAGAGTTCAAGCCGCAGAACGAGTTCAAACTCGAACCCTGGATCTCGATCCACATCGGCGGCATCGACCTGTCGATCAACAAGGCCGTGATGTACCTGCTGATCGCCGGCATCCTGACCTGCCTCACGATGATCTGGGTCTCGCGCCGCATGAAGCAGCGCCCGAACAAGGTGCAGACCGCGATCGAGGCGATCTTCCAGCTGATGCGCGACAACATCACGGGCAGCGCGATGGACGACCAGATGGCGCGCAAGTGGTTCCCGTTCATCGGCACGCTGTTCCTCTTCATCCTCTTCTCGAACCTGATCGGCTACATCCCGCTGCCGACGAACACCGAGCACGAAATCTCGGTGTTCGGCACGCACATCCCGGCGTTCTCGCTCTACGCCGCCACGGCCAACCTGGCGATCCCGCTCGTGCTGGCGCTGGTCGTGTTCGTCTCCTACACCACCGAAGGAGTGCGCGCCAAGGGGCCGATCGGCTACCTGAAAGGCCTCGTCCCGGGGGGCGTCGAAGGCCCGATCGCCTTCTTCATCTTCGGCCTCGAGGTGCTCTCGAACCTGATGCGGATCCTGTCGCTGACGATCAGGCTCTTCGCCAACATCCTCGCGGGCCATCTGATCATCCTGTTCTTCGCCGGCGCCCTGGCCGTGCTGCTGGGCGTCGCGTGGCTCGGCTGGTTCGCCCTGCCGTTCGGCATCATCCTCTTCGCCTTCGAGGTGAGCCTGGTGGCCGCCCTGCAGGCGTTCATCTTCGCCACCCTCACCGCGATCTACCTCGGCGGCGCGGTCGCCGAAGAGCACTAAAGGAGACAAACGACGTGCACATAGCTCTAATCACCCTGCTGGCGGTCGCTGAAGAAACCGCGAAGGCGGGCAAGTCGATCGGTCTCGGCGTGGGCGGAGGCCTCGGCGCCGTCGGCGCCGGCGTGGGCATCGGCATCATCTTCGGGAAGGCGATCGAAGCGATCACCCGCCAGCCCGAGATGCGCGACGAGATCACGCAGCTGCAGTGGCTCGGCTTCGCCCTCACCGAGGCGTGCTTCTTCTACGGCCTCGTGGCCGGCCTGCTGGCCGCGTTCATCGTCTGACCGATGCCGACCGTCGACCACGCAGCCGTGCTCGCGGCGTCCGAAGGCAGCTTCCTGATCAAGCCGGGCATCGGCCTGATGATCTGGACGCTGGTCGTGTTCTTCGTGACGTTCCTGCTGCTCAAACGGCTCGCGTTCCCGGCCATCAGCAAAGCGCTCGACAGCCGCCAGAAATCGATCGAAGAGTCGATCGACACGGCCGAGCGCACGCGTGCGGAGGCCGACAAGCTGCTGGCCGAATACCGCGAGCGGCTGAAGGAGGCGCGCAGCCAGGCTGACGAGATCGTGCAGCGTGCGCGCCAGGCGGCCGAGACGCACGAGGCCGAGTCCCGCCAGCAGGGCCAGGAGCTGATCGCCGAGGCCCAGCGCCGCGCCGAACGCGAAATCGACGCTGCGACCGAGCGCGCGCTCTCGGACCTGCGCCGCGAGGTCGCCGACCTGACCGTGACCGCGACCGAGAAGGTGACGCGCAAGGCGCTCAGCGAGGCAGACCAGCGGCGGCTCGTCGACGAGGCGCTCGCGGAACTGGACTTCTCCGAGATCTCGGCCGGGAGCGCCTCGTGAGCACGGGCCCGGCACGGATGCACGCGGGAGGTGTCTCCTAGATGGAGGAGCTGGCCCAGGTATATGCGCGCGCGCTGTTCGAGGTCGCGCGCGAGCAGGGCAAGCTCGACGAGCTGCGCGACCAGCTCGCGCAGTTCGCCGACGCGCTCGAAGGCGACCGCCAGCTGGCGATCTTCTTCTTCTCCCCCTATTTCTCGAGCGCCGAGAAGGAGCAGGGGCTCGAACGCATGCTCGACGGCGCGGACGAGAGCTTCATGAACTTCCTGCGCCTGCTGATCGAGAAGCACCGCATGCCCGTCCTGTTCCGCATCCGCCTGGAGTACCAGCGGCTCTGGGATGAGGAGAACAAGATGCTGCCGGTCGAGATCACGAGCGCGATCGAGCTCGACCCGGCGACAACCGAGAACCTCGGCAACAAGATCGGCGAGCGCACCGGCCGCAAGGTCACGCTCGCGGCCCGCGTCGACCCGGAGATCATCGGCGGCATCGTCGTCAGGGTGGGCAACTCGATCCTCGACGCCTCAATTCGCAATCGACTGGAGCAGCTGCGCAGGCACGTTGCTCAGGGAGCCTCTTAATGCAGATCAACCCCGACGAGATCACGAGCATCCTCAAGAGCCGCATCGAGGGCCTCGATGCAGGCACCGCGGAGCTGACCGAGGTTGGGACCGTGCTGTCGGTCGCCGACGGCATCGCGCGCCTGCATGGCCTGGAGAACTGCATGTCCTTCGAGAAACTCGAGTTTCCGCACGGCGTCACGGGCCTTGCGCTGAACCTCGAGTCCGACAACGTCGGCGCCGTGCTGTTCGGAGAGTGGGAACGCATCTCCGAGGGCGACACCGTCCGGCGCACCGGCGAACTGCTCGAGATCCCCGTCGGCGAGGCGCTGCTCGGGCGCATCGTCGACCCGCTCGGGCGCCCGCTCGACGGCAAGGGCGACATCAACACGACCGAGACGCGCCCCGCCGAGTTCAAGGCGCCGGGCGTCGTGCAGCGCCAGCCCGTCACCGAACCGATGCAGACCGGCCTGAAGGCGATCGACGCGATGATCCCGATCGGCCGCGGCCAGCGAGAGCTGATCATCGGCGACCGCCAGACCGGCAAGACCGCGATCGGCATCGACACGATCATCAACAACAAGGACACGGGCATCGTCTCCGTGTACGTCGCGATCGGCCAGCGCATGTCGACCGTCGTCGCGATCGCGCAGACGCTCGACGAATACGGCGCGCTCGACAACACGATCATCGTCGCCGCGCCCGCCGACGAGGCGGCGCCGATCAAGTTCATGGCGCCGTACGCGGGCTGTGCGATGGGGGAGCACTTCCTCTACAACGGCCGCCACGCGCTCTGCATCTACGACGACCTGACCAAGCACGCCTACGCCTACCGCCAGATGTCGCTGCTGCTGCGCCGCCCGCCGGGCCGCGAGGCCTACCCGGGCGACGTCTTCTACCTGCACTCCCGCCTGCTCGAGCGCGCCGTCAAGCTCAACGACGACCTCGGTGGCGGCTCGCTGACCGCGCTGCCGGTGATCGAGACGCAGGCCGGCGACGTCTCGGCGTACATCCCGACGAACGTGATCTCGATCACCGACGGGCAGATCTTCCTCGAGTCGAAACTGTTCAACTCGGGCGTGCGGCCTGCGATCAACGTTGGCATCTCGGTCTCGCGGGTCGGCGGCAACGCCCAGATCGGCCCGATGAAGAAAGTCGCCGGGCGCATCAAGCTCGAGCTCTCGCAGTACCGCGACCTCGAAGCCTTCGCGCAGTTCGGCTCGGATCTCGACGCCGACACGCAGCGGACGCTTGCGCGCGGCGAACGCCTCGTCGCGACGCTCAACCAGAACGAGCGCTCGCCGCTGCCGGTCGAGGACCAGACGATCCAGATCTTCGCGGCCACCAACGGCTACCTGGACCGCCTGAACGTCGAGCGCGTGCCGGAGTTCCTGGCGGAGCTGACCGAACGCATGCACTCCCAGGCGGCCGGCGCCCGCGAGAGGATCCGCGGCGGCGACTGGTCGGATGAGACCCAGGCGGAGGTGCGCAAGGCCGTCGAGGAGTTCGCGCGCGACTTCGGCTACGACCTCGACGAGGAGGGCCAGCCGATGGACGACTCGCCGGCGCCGTCGCTGCAGACCCGCGACGCCGCCGAGAGCGCGGCCGACGGCGAGGCCGGCGCCGCCGAGGAGGAGGCTGCCGGCGTGCGCGAGGAGACGACCGCCGCCGCCTAGCGGCAGCGGGCGGGCGGGCGGGACCCCAGAAAAGACAGCCATGGCCTCACAGCGCGACGTCAAGAACAAGATCAACTCGGTCAAGAACATCCAGAAGATCACGCGTGCCCTGGAGACCGTCGCCGCGGCGCGCCTGCGCCGCGCCGAGCAGCGCATCGAGGCGCTGCGCCCGTACGCGGGCGCGATCCGGCGCATGACCCGCCAGGCGGCCCGCGCCGCGGGCGCCGAGACCGCGCGGCTGCCGCTGCTGGGAGAACACGAGTCCGAGCGCACCGTGGGGCTGCTGCTGGTGACCGGCGACCGCGGGCTGGCCGGTGGCTTCAACTCGCAGATCATCCGCGCCGGTGTGCGCACCGCCGCCGAGCTCTCCGAGCAGGGCAAAGGGGCGACGTGGTACACGAGCGGGCGCCGCGGCGTCTCCTCGATCGGCTTCCGCGGCTTCGAGCTGAGCGGCGCCTACACGGGCTTCGCCGACCACCCGACCTACTCCGACGCGCGCACGATCGCCGACGACCTGATCACGGCCTACGTGGATGGCAGGCTCGACGCGGTCGAGATCATCTACAACGCCTACATCTCGCCCCTGACCCAGCGCGTGACGCGCGAACGGCTGCTGCCCCTGTCGGCGGCGACGATCGCGGGCGAGGAGGAGGAGGGGGTGGGCGGGGACCAGGACGACGCCGGCCCCCGCGCGCTCGTCGAGTACGAGCCCGGGCCCGAAGAGCTGCTCAAGCGGCTCGTCCCGGACTACATCGAGATCTCTATCTACCGCGCCCTGGTGGAGTCCACCGCGGGCTTCTTCGGCGCGCAGATGACCGCGATGCGCAGCGCCTCGGAAAACGCCGGGACGCTGATCACCGACTACACACTGCAGATGAACCGCGCCCGCCAGGCGGAGATCACCCAGGAGATCATGGAGGTCGTGGCGGGGGCCGAGGCCCTCAGCTAGGCGCCGACGCGAGCAAAGTCTTTTAGAGAGAAAGAGAGAACAACCAAGATGGCCAGCACCACCACCGAGCCGACCGCCGCCCAGAAAGGCGACCGCAACGTCGGACGCATCGAGGAGATCCAGGGCGTCGTGATCGAGGCCGTGTTCCCCGACCGCCTGCCCGAGATCAACCACGCGATCACGATCGAGCGCCCCGCCTCCAACCGCGAGGAGGAGGCCCCGGGCATCAGCGCGGGCGCCGAGGAGCAGCTGCTCGTCTGCGAGGTCCAGCAGCACCTCGGCGACGACCGCGTGCGCGCGGTCGCGATGGACACCACCGACGGGCTCGCTCGCGGCCTCGAGGTCCTCGACACCGGCGCGCCGATCATGGTGCCGGTCGGCGAGGCCACGCTGGGCCGCATCTTCAACCTGCTCGGTGATCCGATCGACCTCGGCGAGCCGCTGCCCGAGAACGTCGAGCGGCGCGGCATCCACCAGGACGCGCCCCGCGTCGAGGACCTGACGCCGACGACCGAGATGTTCGAGACCGGCATCAAGGTCATCGACCTGCTCGCGCCCTACGCCAAGGGCGGCAAGGTCGGGCTGTTCGGCGGCGCCGGCGTCGGCAAGACCGTGCTGATCCAGGAGCTGATCCACAACCTCGCCAAGGAGCACGGCGGCCTGTCCGCGTTCTGCGGCGTCGGCGAGCGCTCCCGCGAGGGCAACGACCTCTGGCTGGAGATGAAGGAGTCGGGCGTCCTCGACAAGACGATGCTCGTCTTCGGGCAGATGAACGAGCCGCCCGGCGCCCGCATGCGCGTCGCGCTGTCCGGCCTGACGATGGCCGAATACTTCCGCGACCAGGGCCAGGACGTGCTCCTGTTCATCGACAACATCTTCCGCTTCGTCCAGGCGGGCTCCGAGGTCTCGGCCCTGCTCGGCCGGATGCCCTCGCAGGTCGGCTACCAGCCGACGCTCGAGACCGAGATGGGCGGCCTGCAGGAGCGGATCACCTCGACCAAGCGCGGCTCGGTCACCTCGATCCAGGCGATCTACGTGCCCGCCGACGACTACACCGATCCGGCCCCGGCATCGGTGTTCGCCCACCTGAACGCGACCACGGCGCTCTCGCGGGCGATCTCCGAAAAAGGCATCTACCCGGCCGTCGACCCGCTCGACTCGACCTCGACGATCCTCAAGGCCGAGATCCTCGGCGAGGACCACTTCCGGGTCGCCAACCGCGTCAAGGAGATCCTGCAGCGCTACAAGGAGCTCCAGGACATCATCGCGATCCTCGGCATCGACGAGCTCTCCGACGAGGACAAGCTGACGGTGCAGCGCGCCCGCAAGATCGAGCGCTTCCTCTCACAGCCGTTCTTCGTCGCCGAACAGTTCACGGGCACCCCCGGCGCCTACGTGCCGATCGCGGAGACGATCCGCGGCTTCCAGGAGATCATCGACGGCAAGCACGACGAGGTGCCCGAGAGCGCGTTCTTCCTCAAGGGCACGATCGAGGAAGTCGTCGAGGCCGGGAAGAAGCAGTGAGGCCTCGCTGATGGCGCATGCCAGGTTCCAGGCGGAAGTGCTCACGCCCGAGGGCGAGGTGTTCTCCGAGGAGGTCGAAATGCTCTCGACCCGGACGGCCGTCGGCTCGATCGGCGTCCTGGCCGGTCACGAGCCGGTGCTGGCCATGCTCGAACCGACCGAGCTGCGCCTGTACCGCTCCGAAGGCGACGTCGTGCGCTTCGCGCAGGCCGAGGGCTACCTGCAGTTCGCCGAGAACCGTGCGCTCGTCCTCGTCGAGGAGGCGATCGACCCTGCGCGGTTGGACCGCGCCACGATCGAGACGAAGCTCTCGGACTCCAGGGCCGCGGCCGAGCGCGCACCGGAGGACAGCGAGGAGCGGGCCCGCGCGCTGCGTGACATCCGCCGCTACGAGGCCTTCCTCGCCGTCGGCTCCTAGATCGCGCGTTTCGCCCCCGCGGCGGCTAGCCTTTCCGGCCTGATGAGCGCCGCCCGCGAGCCCATCGCAGTCATCGGCACCGGCTACGTCGGCCTGGTCACCGCCGCCGGCTTCGCCGAGCTGGGCAGCGAGGTCTGGTGCGTCGACATCGACGCCGCGAAGATCGAGCGCCTGAAGAGCGGCGAGGTCCCGATCTACGAGCCGGGGCTGGAGGAGCTGCTCGCGCGCAACCGCGAGCGCATGCACTTCTCGACCGGGCTCGCCGACGCCCTCGGCCAGGCGCGGCTGCTGTTCGTCGCGGTCGGCACGCCGCCGACGTACTCGGGCGACGCCGACCTCTCGGCCGTGCACGCCGTCGTGGACGCGATCCCCGCGTCCGACCGCCACGCGCTCGTGATGAAGTCGACGGTGCCGTGCGGGACCGGCGCGGCGCTCCAGCGGGTGCTGCGCGAGCGCGGGCGCGAGGGGCTGGGCTACGTCTCCTGCCCGGAGTTCCTGAAGGAGGGCTCGGCGGTCAAGGACTTCCTGCACCCGGACCGGGTCGTGGTCGGCGACGACGGCGGCTGGGCCGGCGATGCGGTGGCCGAGCTCTACGCGCCCCTGGACGCGCCGCTGGTGCGCACCGACGTCGCCAGCGCCGAGATGGTGAAGCTCGCCTCCAACGCGTTCCTCGCCACGAAGATCTCGTTCATCAACGAGATCGCCAACGTCTGCGAGGAGACCGGTGCGGACGTGGTCGAGGTCGCCCGCGGGATGGGTCTCGACGACCGCATCGGCTCGAAGTTCCTGCAGGCCGGGATCGGCTTCGGGGGCTCGTGCTTCCCCAAGGACGTCGACGCGCTGAAGCAGCTCGCCGGCAACTCCGGCTACCACTTCCAGCTGCTGAACTCCGTGATCCAGGTCAACGACCTCCAGAAGCGACGCGTGATCGGCAAGCTGCAGCGCCATCTCGGCCCGCTGGCCGGCAGGCGCGTGGCGCTGCTCGGCCTGGCGTTCAAGCCCAACACCGATGACATGCGCGAGGCCTCCTCGCTGGTGCTCGCAGCCCGCCTCCAGGCCGACGGCGCGCAGATCTCCGCCTATGACCCCGTTGCCGAGGAGCAGGCGCGGGCGCTGATGGGCGGCATCGAGTTCGCCGGCGATCCGCTCGCCGCGCTGCGCGACGCCGACGCGGCCGTGCTCGTCACCGAGTGGCAGCAGTTCCTCGAGCTCGACTGGGGCGAGGTCGCCGCGGCGATGCGCGGGACGCTGATCGTCGACGGACGCAACGCGCTCGACGCCGAGGCCGTCCGCGCGGCCGGGCTGGCCTACGAGGGCATCGGGAGGCGGTGAGGGGAGGCGGGTGGGCCTTAATCAAGCGGTGATCCTCGTCGGCGGCGAAGGGACGCGCCTGCGCCCGCTGACCTCGAACGTCCCCAAGCCGATCATCCAGCTCGTCGACCGCCCGTTCATGGCCTACATGCTCGAGTGGCTGCGCGGGCACGGCATCGAGGACGTGATCATGTCCTGCGGCTTTCTCGCCGACGGCGTGCGCAACGTCCTCGGCGACGGGTCCGCGTACGGGCTGCGCCTGCGCTTCGTCGAGGAGCCCGAGCCGCGCGGGACGGCCGGCGCGGTCAAGCTCGCCGAGCCGATGCTCGAGGAGCGCTTCCTGATGCTCAATGGCGATGTCTTGACGGACATCGACCTTTCCAGCCAGATCGCCCAGCACGAGAAGACCGGCGCGCGCGGCACGCTCGCGCTCGTGCCGGTCCCCGATCCGAGCGCGTATGGCCTCGTGGTGCTCGACGAGGATCGCGCCGTCCGCGAGTTCATCGAGAAGCCGAGCTCCGAGCAGAACCTCCCCACCAACCTGATCAGCGCGGGCGCATACGTGCTCGAGCGCGAGATCCTCGACCTGGTTCCGCCCGACCGCAACGTCTCGATCGAGCGGGAGGTGTGGCCGCGGCTGGTCGGCGACGGGCTCTACGGATTCCCCTCGGAGAGCTACTGGATGGACATCGGTACGCCTGAGCGCTATCTGAAGGGGACCTTCGACATCATCGAGGGCAACGTCGCCACCGCCGTCCGCGAGCGCCTCGGGGATGGCTGGATCTCCGTCGACCCGGGCGCCGAGGTGCTCGGCAAGGCGATCCCGCCGGCCGTGATCGAGCGCGGCGTGCGCGTGGGCGCGGGCGCGCAGGTCGGCAGCCTGGTGGTGCTGGGCGAGGATGTGGCGATCGGCGCGAACTCCACCGTCGAACGCGCCGTTATCCTTAACGGCACCCAGGTCGGCGAGGGCTGCGAGCTTCGCGACTGCATCGTGGGGCCCGGCTGTCGCATCGGGTCCTCGAGCAGCGTGACGGGAGGAGCGGTGCTCGGCGAGGGCGTCGAGATCGGCGCTGACAACGTCATAACGCGCGGGGCGCGTATCTTCCCTGGGGTGCAGTTGCCGGACCGCGCGATCAAGTTCTAGGCCGCCCCCACGAAGACACGGAGATGAGGACGATTCCAACCACCCAGGAGCGCACCAGATGAGCGACGGCGTGGCCACCCCCGCCGCGGAGGGGATCTCCCGTGAGCTGATCGGACAGGTCGACTCGACCGGTCAGCTGGCGGACGTCCTCGCGCTGCCCGAGCACCTGCGCGACGCGGTGTGGCGCGTCGAGTCGGCGATCATGGAGGACGCCGACACCCCCGCCGGCCTCGTCGTCGCCGGCATGGGCGGCTCGGCGATCGGCGGCGCCCTCGCGCGCGCGGCGCTCGGCGACCACGCCTCGCGGCCGATCTTCGTCACCCGCGCCTACGGGCTGCCGACCTGGACCACACCGGAGACGATGGTGCTGTGCGCGAGCTACTCGGGCGAGACCGAGGAGACGCTGGCCTGCTACGAGTCCGCGGGCGCCCTCGGCGCCAAGCGCACGGTCGTGACGACCGGCGGCCGGCTGGCGGAGATGGCGCGGGCGGACGGCGTGCCGGTGATCCCGCTGCCCGCCGGCTTCCAGCCGCGCGCGGCGGTCGCCTACATGATCGTGGCAGCGCTCGAGGTGGCCGCGCTGTGCGGCGCCGGGCCGCGGCTGACGCCCGAGATCGACGTCGCCGCCGCGCACGCCCAGCACCTCGTCGAGGAGTGGGGGCCCGACGCTCCCGAGGACTCGCTCGCCAAGGAGGTCGCCCGCGGCCTGCACGGCACGACGCCGGTGATCGCCGGCGCCGGGCTGACCTCGCCGATCGCCTACCGCTGGAAGACGCAGATCAACGAGAACGCCAAGCAGCCGGCCTTCTTCGGCGAGCTGCCCGAGCTCGACCACAACGAGCTGGCGGGCTGGGACGGCGCGCCTGCCCTCGGCCGCTTCTCGGCGGTGTTCCTGGACGACTCCGACGCCCACCCGCGCGTCAAGCAGCGGATGGAGCTGACCGAGCAGATGATCGCCGACGACGCCGCCGCGAGCTTCCGCCTCGAGACGCGGGGCACGACGGCGATCGAGCGCGTCGTCTCGCTCGTGCTGCTGGGCGATCTCGTCTCGATCTACCTGGCCGCGCTGCGGGGCGTGGACCCCGGGCCGGTCAAGGCGCTCGACGAGCTGAAGGCCGCGCTCGCGAAGGTCTGACGCGCGCGGCCGGGCGCCTCGGCGCCCCTGCGGCGCGTGCCCGGCAGCCCGGGGGCGTGTGATATTTTCGGAGGCGGCCGAGGAGCGCTGCGACGGGCTTTCTGGTTCCCGCCACGCTCGGCCCCCCTCTGTAGCTAGAAGGGCGCTCACCTGACCAGAACAGGAGAGTCATTCATGGCCACGCCTACAGTCACCGGCGCCGACTTCAAGGTCGCCGACCTCTCGCTCGCCGAGTTCGGCCGCAAGGAGATCACGCTCGCCGAGCACGAGATGCCCGGCCTGATGGCGATCCGCCGCGAGTACGCCGACGTCCAGCCGCTGAAGGGCGCGCGCATCACCGGCTCGCTGCACATGACGATCCAGACCGCCGTGCTGATCGAGACGCTGACCGCGCTCGGAGCCGAGGTGCGGTGGTGCAGCTGCAACATCTTCTCCACGCAGGACCACGCCGCTGCGGCGGTCGCGGTCGGTCCCGAGGGCACCGCCGCCGAGCCGCGCGGGGTCCCCGTCTACGCGTGGAAGGGCGAGACGCTCGAGGAGTACTGGTGGTGCACCGAGCAGGTGCTTCGCTGGCCCGAGCCCGGCCCGGCCGGCGAAACCGGTCCGAACATGATCCTCGACGACGGCGGCGACGCGACGCTGCTCGTGCACAAGGGCACCGAGTACGAGACCGCCGGCGCGGTCCCCGACCCCGCGGGCGCGGACTCGGAGGAGTTCCAGGTGATCCTGTCGCTGCTCACCCGCTCGCTGGCTGAGGACCCGCAGCGCTGGACGAAGGTCGGCCAGGGCATCAAAGGCGTCACCGAGGAGACCACGACGGGCGTGCACCGGCTCTACCAGATGGTCGAGAACGGCGAGCTGCTGTTCCCGGCGATCAACGTCAACGACTCGGTCACGAAGTCGAAGTTCGACAACCTCTACGGCTGCCGCCACTCGCTGATCGACGGCATCAACCGCGCGACAGATGTGATGATCGGCGGCAAGACGGCCGTGATCTGCGGCTTCGGCGACGTCGGCAAGGGCTGCGCGGAATCGCTGCGCGGGCAGGGCGCCCGGGTCGTGATCACCGAGATCGACCCGATCTGCGCGCTGCAGGCAGCGATGCAGGGCTACGAGGTCAGGCGCCTGGACGAAGTCGTCGAGACCGCCGACATCTTCGTCACGACCACCGGCAACAAGGACATCATCACCGCCGAGGACATGGGGCGGATGAAGCACCAGGCGATCGTCGGCAACATCGGCCACTTCGACAACGAGATCGACATCGCCGGCCTCGGGCGCGTGCCCGGCATCGAGCGGATCAACATCAAGCCGCAGGTCGACAAGTGGGTCTTCCCGGACGGGAAGGCGATCATCATGCTCTCGGAGGGCCGGCTGCTGAACCTCGGCAACGCCACCGGGCACCCGAGCTTCGTGATGAGCAACTCGTTCTCGAACCAGACGATCGCCCAGGTCGAGCTCTTCTCGAAGAACGACGAGTACGAGAAGCGCGTGTACGTGCTGCCGAAGCACCTCGACGAGAAGGTCGCGAGGCTGCACCTCGACGCGCTCGGCGTGAGGCTCACGACGCTCAGCCCCGAGCAGGCCGCCTACATCGGCGTGCCGGTCGACGGCCCGTACAAGCCCGACCACTACAGGTACTGATCACGAACCCGTCGACCGGCGCGCTCCTGCGTCCTCGGTCGCTCGCGTGCTCTCGCACGCCACGCTCCCTGCGTCCTTGGCCGCTTGGTCGACGGGCCCGTGATTCGTCGAGTCCCCCGCCCGGGCCGGGCGCACCTCGCCCCGGCCGGCCGGCGGGGCGTGCCGGCAACTTGAAAGGATTCACCCGATGAAGGCCATGGTCCTCGCGGCCGGACTCGGCACGCGCCTCCGCCCGCTCACCTACGAGATCACCAAGCCGATGGTGCCGGTGCTCGACCGGCCCGTGATGGAGCACATCGTCGAGCTGCTCGAGCGCCATGGCTTCGGGGACGTGATCGCGAACCTCCACTACTTCCCCGACTCGATCCGGGAGTACTTCGGCGAGCGCATCTCCTACCGCTACGAGGAGGAGCTGCTCGGCACCGCCGGCGGCGTGCGGGCATGCCGGGAGTTCTTCGGCGAGGAGCCGTTCCTCGTGATCTCGGGCGACGCCCTGACCGATATCGACCTGAAGGCGCTCGCCCGGCGCCACACCGACGCGGGCGGCATCGCGACCCTGACGGTCAAGAAGGTCGCCGACACGCGCGAGTACGGCGTCGTGCTGCACGACCGCGACGGGCGGATCACCGGCTTCCAGGAGAAGCCCGCGCCCGAGGAAGCGCTCTCGGACCTCGGCAACTGCGGCATCTACGTGTTCTCGCCTGAGATCTTCGACTACTTCCCCGACCGTCCGTTCGCCGACTGGGCGAACGACGTGTTCCCCGCGCTGCTCGGGAACGACGTCCCCTTCTACATCCACGAGATCGGCGAGTACTGGAACGACGTCGGCTCGCTCGCCGAGCTGCGCCAGGGGACCTTCGACGCCCTGGAGGGCGCGCTGCACCTCGAGATTGCCGGGGAGGAGGTCGCGCCGGGAGTGACGGTGGCCGGGGGCAGCACGGTTCCCGCCGATGCCGAGGTCGAGGGCTCGGTGTGGATCGGCTCCGGGGTGCACATCGGGGCCGGCGTGAGGCTCACCGGTCCGGTCGTGCTCGGCGACGGCGCGCGCGTCGGCGACGGCGCGCAGCTGCGTTCGAGCATCGTGTTCCCGGGCACCGAGATCGCCGGTGCGTCGATCCTGATCGGTGCGATCGCCGGCCACAAGGGCATCCTCGAGAGCCTGCGGCACAGGCGCTGAGGCGCCCCGATCCACGGGGTGGCAGCCGCGAGCCGATAGGGGTATCACTGTGAACGCCCCGCGATGAGCACGACCGCTGCAGCCCCAGCGCCCGTACGCGCCGGCACGAGCCGGCTGGGCCTGGTGTTCGCCGGGCTGATGATGGTGCTGCTGCTGGCGGCGCTCGACTCGACGATCGTCGCGACGGCGCTGCCGACGATCGTCGGCGATCTCGGGGGCCTCGAGCGGATCGCGTGGGTGACGAGCGCGTTCCTGCTGGCGCAGACCGCTGTCACGCCGCTGTACGGCAAGCTCGGCGACCAGCTCGGGCGAAAGCGCATGCTGCAGAGCGCGATCGTGCTGTTCCTCGCCGGTTCGGCGCTGTGCGGGCTCGCCCGGACAATGACCGAGCTGATCGCGTTCCGCGCGGTGCAGGGCCTCGGCGCGGGCGGGCTGATCGTGCTCGTGCAGGCGAGCGTCGGCGACATCGTCCCGCCGGCGGAGCGTGGCCGCTACCAGGGCTTGTTCGGCGCCGTCTTCGGCTTCGCCGCGGTCGCGGGCCCGCTGCTCGGCGGGGTGCTCGTCGACAACCTCTCCTGGCGCTGGATCTTCTACGTCAACCTGCCGATCGGCGCGCTCGCCCTCGTGGTGATCTCGATCACGCTGCCGGACGTCAAGGCGCGCAGCCGGCCGGCGATCGACTACCTCGGCGCGGGCGTGCTCGCCGCCGGGCTGAGCGCGATCGTGCTCGTGGCCAGCCTCGGCGGCACGACGTGGGCGTGGGCCTCGGCGCAGACGTTCATCGTCACGGCCCTGGGCGTCGCGCTGCTCGGGTTCTTCGTCTTCGTCGAGCGCCACGCCCGCGAGCCCGTGCTGCCGCTCTCGCTGCTTCGCGACGAGGTCTTCCGCGTCGCCTCGCTGCTGTCGCTGATCGTCGGCTTCGCGCTGTTCGGCACGATCACGTTCCTGCCGCTGTTCTTCCAGACGGTCTTCCACGCCAGCCCGACCTCGGCCGGCCTGCGGCTGATCCCGCTGATGGGAGGACTCGTGCTCGCGTCGGTGACGTCGGGGCGGCGGATCGCCTCGACCGGCCACTACCGGCGGTTCCCGATCGCCGGCACCGCCGTGTTGACGGTGGGCCTGTGGCTGCTGTCGCGGATCGGTCTCGACACGAGCACGCTCGCGATCGACGGCGCGCTGCTCGTCGTCGGCCTCGGCCTCGGCCTGACGATGCAGGTGCTGGTGCTGGCCGTCCAGAACGCGGTCCCCTACGAGGTGCTCGGGGCGGCCACCTCCGGCGTCACGCTCGCGCGCGGCATCGGCGGCTCGTTCGGGGCGGCCGTGTTCGGGACGATCTTCACGACGCGCCTGCGCTCGCAGCTCGAGGGCGTGCTCCACGGGCCGCTCGCGGCGCAGGTGGCCGGCGGCGGGCGCCTGACCGGCGAGCAGGTCCAGCGCCTCCCGTCCTCCGCCCGCGCGGCCTACGAGAACGCGTACGTGAACGCGCTTCACCCCGTCTTCCTCGTCGCCGCGGGGCTGGGCGTCGTGGGGTTCCTGCTCAGCCTGCGCCTGCGCGAGCGGCCGCTCAGGACGACGGCCGCGACCAGCAGGGGGCTCGAGGACTCGCTCGCGGCGCCGAAGACCGCGAGCTCGCTGGCCGAGATCGACCGCCAGCTGAGCGTCGCGGCGGGCGAGCAGCGCCGGCGCGAGTTCGGCGCGAGGATGGTCGCGCGCGCCGGCGTCGACATCAGCCCGGGCGCCGCCTGGGCGCTCGCCCGCTTCGGAAGCTACGGGGTCCCCGGCACGCTCGCGATGGCCCGCTCCGTAGGGATCGGAGAGGAGCGGATCGCGCCGGTGCAGCGGGAGCTGCGCGAGCGCGGCCTCGTCGAGGGCGAGGGACAGGAGGCCCGCCTCACGCCCGCCGGCACCGCGATGGCAGACCAGCTCCTCAGCGCGCGGCGCGAGGAGCTGTGCGCCCTGCTAGCCGACCAGCAGGACGCCGAGCGCACGCCCGAGGTGCAGAGCCTGATCGAGCGCCTGTGCGTCGAGCTCGCGGGTGTGCGGCCGGACCGCGCCGGCGAGGCCGACGGCGGTCGGCGCGCCGGCGACGCTCAGGCGAGCATCTCGTAGCGCTCGCGCCGCTGCTGCTCGCGCTCTGACTCGGCCAGCGCGCGGATGAACAGCACGACGATCGCGACCCCCATCACGAGCGACTGCTCGACGGCCATGATCAGCCCCGCGACGCCCTGGTCCTCCAGCGGCGAGAGGCCCCAGATCCGAGGCACGTGCTCGTAGTAGGGGTAGAGCGCGCTCGGCGCGAACGCGAGCGCCATGCCGAGCCCGCCGACGAGCAGCTTGCTCGTGCCCATGTAGGCGATCGGCCCCATGCCGCCGAGGCGCATGCGGGCCCTGATCGGCGAGATCAGATGCCACCAGTAGAGCGAGCCGGCGGCGAGGAAGCTGAGGTGCTCGAGCACGTGGATGTCGTTGTGGCGGACGGCGAGGTCGTAGGCGGCGGGGACGTGCCAGGCCCAGATCACGCCGACGTAGAGCGCCACGGCGAAGGCGGGATGTGCGAGCGGCCCGGCGCGGCGCTCGAGGTCGTGCACCGAGCGCGTCACCGGTCGCAGCAGCACCTTGGTGAAGCCGAGGATGCCGAGGATCGGGGCGACGTCCAGCAGCAGCATGTGCTGGACCATGTGCGCCGCGAAGAGCTGGTCGGCGAGGGAGTCGACCGGCGAGACGAGCGCGCCGAGGACGACGAGCACCGAGGCGAGGAAGCAGCACAGGCGCCACACGGGTGCCTCGGCGGCCGCACGCGGGGATCCGCTGGTGCGCACGGCGCGCCAGCGCCGCAGGTAGAGGCCGAGCACGAGCAGCGAGACGGCGATCGCGACGGGGCTGAACGTCCAGGACAGATCCGGCTTCATCGCGCCCAGATTCTCGCAGGCCGGGAGCGCAGGCCGGCGGCGCTGCGCGGCGCCCTGCGCCGCCGCAGCGGCGCGCCGGGGCCGCGACCGGGGCCGCACACGTTCGCTCGGGGTTTGCCCGCAGGCCGTTTGCGGTGCTCTACGGAACCGCGTCCAGGACCCATTTACATCCGCCGAAGAGCGGCGTAGCATCGTTTCCGACGCCAGAGACAAGGCCGACCGAAGGAGCGACCATGCAGATCGACATCAGAGGTCGAAACGTAACGGTCACGGAGGAGTTCCGCGCCCACGCGGAGCGTCGCCTGGGGAAGATCGAGCGCCAGGTCTCGGACCTGGCCCGGCTCGAGATCGAGCTCTCCCGCGAGCGCAATCCCCGCGTCGCCGACCGCCAGGTCGCCGAGGCCACGCTGTACCTGAAGGGCGTGACGCTGCGCGCGCGCGACGCCTCGCCCGAGATGGTCCACTCGATCAACCTGATGGTCGACGAGCTCTCGCGGCAGGTGAAGCGCCACCGCGAAAAGCTGCGCCGCCGCCGCGAGGCCCATCGCGCCTCGTCGCGGGTGGCGGACGCGTCGATCTAGTCCCTTTCCTTTTCTTGCTCTGGGGGTCGGCGCATGCGCCGACCCCGGGGTCCGCACATGTGCGGACCCCCCGAGCCGCGCATGCGCGGCTCGGCGGACCGGCGCATGCGCCGGTCCGAACGGCGATCGGAGAGGGTTTGGGACTTGGCGCGGAGGATGTTTAGAACTCGTGAGCTCCGGGGTATCTCGGCTGCGGGGAAATGCGAGCCAGGGGGATCTCAGTCGCGGTCGTGAGCGCGTTGGCGATGTGCCTCGCGCTGCCCGCCGCCGCCTCCGCCAAGAAGCCCACCTCGCTGCCGGCGGCCGAAGGCACGGGGCCGCGGCCGGGTCCGTCGATCCTCTACGCGCCGCCCGCGGCCGCGCCGCAGCTGGAAAACGCCAAGGGCTCGCCGTGGAAGGCGAAGCCGATCCTCGTCTCGGGCGCGAGCGCCTACCGCAAGGGCGAGTTCCTCTACCAGGGCTACATCTACGACGACCACGGCGCCAAAGAGGTGATCGATCCGAGCAACCCGATGATCTCGCCCGGCGGCGACGCGTCGGGCGGCGACGTCTTCTCCGAACCGGACGGCACCTACACCTACCCGACCGGGCCGGGCTATGACGAGAACGCCGCGAACCTCGTCGAACTGCGCGTCAGGCCGCGGCCGAAGGCGACGGCGTTCCGGATCACGCTGAACACGCTCGAGAACCCGGCGCTGGTGGCGACCGCGATCGCGATCGGCGGCGAAGAAGGCGTCACGCACCCGTTCCCGTTCGGGGCGAACGTGAGCGCGCCCGCGGACTACTTCCTGACGATCCACGGCGAAACGGCCGTGCTGACCGACGCCGCGACGGGTGAAGTCGTCGGGGGTCCCGCCCACCCGGCCCCGAGCGTCTCGGTCGACATGGCCCGCCGGCAGATCACCGTCGAAGTGCCCCACAGCGAGTGGGAACCGGGCGCCTCGACCGTCCGCCTCGCCGCCGGCGTCGGCCTGTGGAACGAAGCGGCCGGCAGCTACCTGCTCCCCGGCGCGGAGGCGAGCGCGACGCAGCCGGGCGGCGCCGGCGCCGGCCCGAGCCCCCCGGCCTTCTTCGACGTCGCCTTCCGCTTCAACGACCAGGAGCCGGTGCCGACGACCCCCAACCCGGGCAACGAGGTCAACCCCGCCTACTGGCGCGAGTCCGCCCAGGCGCAGGCGCTCGCCTCGGGCGACATCAGCCAGTTCCACGCCGAGGTCGACTTCGCGAAGCTGAAGGCGAAGGAAAGCGACGACATGGACGGCCAGCCCACGGGCGTGCCGGTCTCCGGCGTCTTCGACCGCATCCTCGCCTCGCACTACTCCGACGGGCAGGGCGCCGACTACGCGACCGGCGGCTGCGGCTCATCCAGCGAATGCATCGGCGCCATGCGCGGCCAGCTGCTGCCGTACGCGATCTACGTGCCGAGCGGGCCGGCCCCCTCGCGGGGCTGGGGGCTGACGCTGCTGCTGCACTCGCTGTCGGCCAACTACAACCAGTTCTCCGGCACCAGGAACCAGTCGGAGTTCGCCGCGCGCGGGCAGGGGTCGATCGTGATCACGCCATCGGGGCGCGGCCCGGACGGCTGGTACTACGACCACGCGGGCGCCGACACCTTCGAAGTGTGGGCCGACGCCGCCGCGCACTACAAGCTCGACCCGTCCTTCACCGACATCGCCGGGTACTCGATGGGCGGCTACGGCACCTACAAGTTCACGAGCCAGTTCCCCGACCTGTTCGCGCGCGCCCAGCCGACGGTCGGTCCGCCGGCGGAGGGGGTATGGGTCCCGCCCGCGCCGCCGACCGGCGGCGAACAGTCCAACACCGAACGGATGCTCGGCTCGGTGCGCAACGTGCCGTTCGAGATCTGGGACGAGACCACCGACGAGCTCGTGCCGATCGCCGGCGTGCTGAAGCAGATCGAACGTCTCGACGAGCTCGGCTACCGCTACCAGTTCGACCAGTTCCAGGCGGGCGAGCACCTGACGCTGGCGATCAACGACGAATTCCAGCCCGCCGCCGACTTCCTCGGCACCGAAACGGTCGACCGCAACCCCTCGCACGTGACCTACGTCTACAACCCGACGATGGACTTCCCGGGCGACGGCACGAGCGCCGGGCACGCCTACTGGGTCTACGGCGTGTCGCTGCGAGACGGCAGCGGCAGCGCGCCGCTCGGGACGGTCGACGTGCGCTCGGCGGGGTTCGGCAAGGGCGATCCGCCGGCCGGCGAAACCACCCATGGCGCGGGCGCGCTGACCGGCGGCAAAATCCCCGCGATCCCCTACACGAGCCAGTCGAGAGCCTGGGCCCCGGCCCCCGCCGAACCGGCCGCCGACGCCCTGACGATCACCGCCACCAACGTCTCCGCCTTCACGATCGACGCCAAGCGGGCCAAGATCGACTGCAACGCGGCGCTCCGCGTCACGACCGACGGGCCCGTGCAGGTGACGCTCGCCGACTGCCGCGGGCGAGCCAGCAGGACCGTCGGCTTCGGGTGAAGGAGGGGTGACGGGGCCGGCGCTCCGTGCCGGCCGATCGAGCCGCGAGCGGGCTCACCGCCGGGAGCTATCCTTGGCGCATGCCCTCACTGCTCGATCGCGCGCTCAACGCCGGCGAGGCCAAGAAGTTCAAGTCCTACCAGAAGCGCGTTGGGCTGATCAACGCGTTCGAGCCCGAGCTCGAACACGACAGCGACGCCGAGCTGCGTGAGCGGATGGACGCGCTGCGCGAGCGCGCCGCCGAGGGCGAGTCGCTCGACGCGCTGCTCCCCGAGTGCTTCGCGGTCGTCCGCGAGACCGGCAAGCGCACGATGGGGATGCGCCACTTCGACGTGCAGATGATCGGCGGCATGGCCCTGCACGAGGGGCAGATCTCCGAGATGAAGACCGGCGAGGGCAAGACGCTGACCGCGACGCTCGCCGTGGTGCTGAACTCGCTCGCCGTCGGCGAGCCGGACCCCGAGGATCCGGAGGGCCGGCCGCGCCGCCGGGGCGTCCACGTCGTCACCGTCAACGACTACCTCGCCCGCCGCGACGCCGAATGGATGAGCCCGATCTACGACGCGCTCGGCGTCACGGTCGGCGTGCTCGAGAACATGCAGCCCTACGACGAGAAGCACCGCGCCTACGCGTGCGACGTCGTCTACGGGACCAACTCCGAGTTCGGATTCGACTACCTGCGCGACAACATGGCCAAGGACCTTCAGGAAAAGGTCCAGCGCGGGCACCCCTACGCGATCGTGGACGAGGTCGACAACATCCTCATCGACGAGGCGCGCACGCCGCTGATCATCTCCGGCGCGCCCGAACAGGCGGCGGACCTGTACAAGGAATTCGCGGCTCTGGCGCCGCGCATGATCCTCGGCAAGACCCCCGAGGGCATGGACCCGCGCTCCAAGAAGCAGTTCGTCGCCGACTTCGACTACGAGGTCGACGAGAAGCACAAGACGGTGACGGTCACCGAGCAGGGCGTGACCAAGGCCGAGCGCGCGATGAAGATCGACCACCTCTACCGCGCGGAGAACGGCCACCTGGTCAACCACCTGATCCAGGCGCTGCGGGCCGAGTCGCTCTACAAGAAGGACGTCGACTACGCCGTGATCGACGACGAGGTCAAGATCATCGACGAGTTCACGGGCCGCATCCTCGAGGGGCGTCGCTGGTCGGAGGGCCTGCACCAGGCCGTCGAGGCCAAGGAGAAAGTCGCGATCCAGGAGGAGAACCAGACGCTCGCGACGATCACCTACCAGAACTACTTCCGCCTCTACGACAAGCTCGCCGGCATGACGGGCACGGCGCTGACGGAGGCGACGGAGTTCATGAAGATCTACGAGCTGCCGGTCGTCCAGATCCCGACCAACATGCCGATGGTCCGCGACGACCGCAACGATCAGGTCTACAAGACCAAGGACGGCAAGTGGGCCGCGGTCGTCAAGGAGATCGGCGCGCGGCACGAGAACGGCCAGCCCGTCCTCGTCGGCACGATCTCGGTCGAGGTCTCAGAACTGCTCTCCGAGCGCCTCAGGCGCCAGCAGATCGACCACCACGTGCTGAACGCCAAGCCCGAGCACGCGGCGAAAGAGGCCGACGTCGTCGCGGAGGCCGGCCAGCCGGGAGCGGTCACGATCGCCACCAACATGGCGGGCCGCGGCGTCGACATCAAGCTCGGCGGCAACCCCGAGCACCTCGCCCACCAGCAGCTCGCCCGCGAGGGCCTCGAGCCGGGCTCCGACGGCTACGAGGCCCGCTTCGCCGAGGTCCTGCCCGAGCTCGAGAGCAAGGTCGAGGAGCGGCGGGGGCAGGTGATGGCCTCAGGCGGGCTGTTCATCTGCGGCACCGAGCGCCACGAGTCGCGGCGCATCGACAACCAGCTCCGCGGTCGCGCCGGACGCCAGGGCGACCCGGGCGAGTCGCGCTTCTTCCTCTCCGCCGAGGACGACCTCGTGCGGCTGTTCGCGGGGGACCGCATCTACCGCATCCTCGACAAACTCGGCGGCGTCGACGAGGAGGGAAACGAGGAACCGATCGAGGCCGGGATGCTCTCGAAACAGATCGAGAAAGCCCAGAAGAAGGTCGAGGAGCAGAACTTCCTGATCCGCAAACGCGTGCTCGAGTACGACGACGTCATGAACGAGCAGCGGCGCGTGATCTACGCCTACCGCGACGAGGTGCTCGAAGGCAAGTCGATCGGCGAGGAGGCCCGCCGCGAAGTCGCCAACGTGATCGAGCGCACCGTCGACCAGTACGCGCCCGGCGAGTTCGTCGAGGACTGGGACATCGACGGGCTCTACACCGCGCTCTCGCAGTTCTTCCCGGTCGAGATCGACACCGCGGCGCTGCGCGAGCAGCGCCTCGACCGCAACGGGCTGCTCGACGGCATCGTGGACGAGGCGATGGCCCTCTACGACGCGCGCCAGGAGGCGCTCGGCGAGGACATGATGGGCGCGCTCGAGCGGTTCCTGCTGCTGCAGACGATCGACGAACGCTGGCGCGAGCACCTCTTCGACATGGACTACCTGCGCGAGGGCATCCACCTGCGCGGGTTCGCGCAGATCGACCCGCTCGTGGCCTACAAGAACGAGGCGTTCACGCTGTTCGGCGACCTGATGAACATCGTGTGGGCGGACTACGCGCGGATGATCTTCAACGTGCAGGTCAACATCGAAGGCGAGAACGGCGGCCCGGGCGGCGGCGCGGTGCCGTCCTTCGCCGCCGCCGGCAGCTCCACCAGCGCCGGGCGCGTCTCCTACTCCGGCGGCCACAGCGCCGCGGGCGCGGGCGCGATGGCCGAAGCCGCGGCCGAGGCCGGTGCCGTCGCCGCCGGCGCGTACGCCGAGGACGGCGAAGCGTACGAGGCGATGCCGGTCGTGGAGCAGCGCGTCCTCGACGACGAGCACCAGGTCGGGCGCAACGATCCCTGCTGGTGCGGGTCGGGGAAGAAGTTCAAGAAGTGCCACGGCGCCTGAGACGCACGTGAGCGCTGCGCGCTCCTGCGTCCTCGGTCGCTCGTGTGCGGAGCACACCGCGCTCCTGCCTGTGCCCCGAAGGGGTACGTCCTTGGATCGCTTGGCTCACGTGCGTCTCAGGGATGTTCCCTCGAGCCGCTGATAGCGTGGGCCTCCGATGGAGGCGGTCCGCTTTCACGAGTACGGCGACGTCGACGTGCTCGCTGTCGAGGAGATCGAGGCGCCCGTGCCCGGTGAGGGCGAGGTGCTTCTGCAGGTCAGGGCTGCCGGCATCAACCCGATCGACTGGAAGGTCCTCCACGGCAGCGTCGCGGCCGGCAAGCCGCTGGCCGAGCCGCGCGGGCTCGGCGTCGACGTCGCCGGCGTGGTCGAGCGCGCGGGCCCGGGTGTCGAGGGTCTCGCGCCGGGCGACGAGGTGCTCGGGCAGTCGAGCACGCCCGCCTACGCCGAGTACGCGCTGAGCCAGCCGCAGATGCTCCTGCGCAAGCCCCCGGGGCTCGCGTGGGAGATCGCGGGCAGCCTCGGCGTCGTCGTCGGCACCGCATACGCGGCGCTCGAGGAGCTGAAGCTGGGGACCGGCGAGACGCTGCTGGTCCTCGGAGCGTCGGGAAGCGTCGGCTCGATCGCGACCCAGCTCGCGGTGGCGCGCGGAGTGCGCGTCGTCGGCACCGCCGGCCCGTCGAAGCTCGATCGGCTGAGCGCGCTCGGCGCGACCCCCGTCGCGTACGGGGAGGGCCTCGGCGACCGGCTCCACGAGGCGGCGCGGGAGGGCGTCGACGCCGTGCTCGACACCTCGGGGCACGGCGAGATCGTGGCCGCGGTCGAGCTGAAAGGGAACGTCGACCGCGTGCGCACGATCGCTTACTCGCAGCAGGCGAACGAGCTCGGCGTGCCGTTCCACGCCGGCGGCGGCGGGCAGCTCACGGGGAGGGCGTTGCAGGAGACGATCCCGCTGATCGAAGACGGCCGCATCAGCTTCCCGATCGCCGGCGTGTTCGGCCTCAGCCAGGTCCCCGACGCTGTGCGCGAGAGCGAGCACGGCCACCCGGCCGGCAAGCTCGTGATCGTCCCCTAGGGCAGCCCCCACGGCGCGTCGAGCGCGATCCTCCAGCGCCCGTCCGCGCCGCGGGTGTACACGACGGTCGAGGAGCTGCGCTGCTCGAAGGACTCCCCGCTGAGCGTCAGCGCGCCGCTGGCCAGCGCGACGTCGCCCGCGACGAAGACGTTCGCGACCTCGACCTGCACCCGCGTGCCGTTGGAGACGAGCGCGCCGAGCGCCTCGCCGATCGCCTCCCGGCCCTCGACCAGCGAGCCGTCCGCCGCGACGATCGCCGCATCCTCGCTCCACATCTCCAGCGCGGCGTCGACGTCGCGGCGCGTGAGCGCCGCTGCGAAGGAACTCGCCAGCTCGTGCGGGGTCGCTGCTGCCATCGGCGGCAAGATAGTGACCGAGGGACCGGGCTGCTGATAGCGTGAGCCTCGTGGCCACCACCGATGCGAGCGAGAACACGCCCCAGCGGCTGGCCGCGATCCGTGAGCAGATGAAGCTGCTCGCGGACTACCTTTGACCCGGCGTCGCTGAGCGAGCGCGTCGCCGCGCTCGAGGCCGAGATGGGCTCGGCCGGGTTCTGGGACGAGTCGGAGCGCGCCGCGTCGGTGTCGGCGGAGCACGCGCGTGCCTCGCGCCGCCTGGAGGGCTTCCAGACGCTCCAGGCCGACGTCGAGGACCTCGACGGGCTCGCGGAGATGGCGGCCGAGGACGACTCGCTGCAGGGCGAGGTCGACGAGCAGATCGCCTCGGTCGAGCAGCGGCTCGCCGCGCTCGAGGAGCAGCGCCTGTTCTCGGGCCCGTACGACAGCGGCGATGCGCTCGTGACCGTCAACGCCGGAGCCGGGGGCACCGATGCCCAGGACTGGGCCGAGATGGTGCTGCGGATGCTGATGCGCTGGGCCGAATCCCGGTCCTTCGGCGTCGAGCTGCTGGAGGTCTCGCCAGGCGAGGAAGCCGGGATCAAGTCGGCGACGTTCCGCGTCGCCGGCGAGAACGCATACGGGCTCTTCGGCGCCGAGCGCGGCGTGCACCGGCTCGTGCGCCTGTCCCCCTTCGACTCCGCGCATCGCCGCCAGACGAGCTTCGCGGGCGTCGAGGTCGCGCCGGTCGTCAGCGACACCGGCGAGGTCGAGATCAACGACGACGACCTCCAGGTCGACACCTACCGCGCCTCGGGCGCCGGCGGGCAGCACGTCAACAAGACCGACTCGGCGGTGCGGATCACGCACAGGCCGACCGGGATCGTCGTGCAGTGCCAGAACGAGCGCTCGCAGTCCTCGAACCGCGCGACGGCGATGGCGATGCTGACCGCCAAGCTGCTCGAACTGAAAGAGCGCGAACGCCAGGAAGAGATCGCGCGCGAGAAGGGCGAGGCCCAGGACGTGAACTTCGGCTCGCAGATCCGCTCCTACGTGCTGCACCCCTACCAGATGGTCAAGGACCACCGGACCGGCTTCGAGATGGGCGACGTGCAGCGCGTGCTCGACGGCGACCTTGACGGCTTCGTGCGCGCCTACCTGCTCTCCTCGGCGTCGGCGGCGCCGGCCGGGGCCTAGCGTGGCGGACGCCCAGGCGCTCGTGCGCGAGGCGCTCGCGGAGGACATCGGCGCAGGCGACGTCACGACCGCGGCGACGGTCGCGCCGGGGACGCGGGCGGTCGCGCGCATCGTGCAGAAGGCGCCCGGGGTCATCTTCGGCCTGGATCTCGTCGAAGCGGTGTTCAGGGAGCTCGACGCCGAGGTGGAGATCGAGCGCCAGGTGGGGGAGGGAGAATGGAGAGAGGAGGGGGGAGCCGTGCTCGAGGCGAGGGGCGACGCCGCTGCGCTGCTGAGCGGCGAGCGCACCGCGCTCAACTTCCTCGCCCACCTCTCGGGAGTCGCGACCGCCGCCGCGCGGGCCGCGCGCACGGTCGAGGGCACCGGCGCCAGGGTGCTGGACACGCGCAAGACGACGCCCGGCCTGCGCGAGCTCGAGAAGCGGGCGGTGGCCGCGGGCGGCGCGAGCAACCACCGCGCCGGCCTCTACGACGCGATCCTGATCAAGGAGAACCACATCGCGGCCGCGGGCGGGATCGCGGCTGCGGTCGAGCGCTCGCGGTCGGCGGCGCCCGAGCTGGCCGGCCGGCTCGAGGTCGAGGTGCGCAACGAGGAGGAGATCGAGCAGGCGCTCGCCGCCGGCGCGCCGCGGCTGCTGCTCGACAACATGACCCCGGCGCAGCTGCGCGCCGCCGTCGCGCTCGTGGCGGGCCGGGCGGAGCTGGAGGCCAGCGGCGGCGTCGATCTCGACACGCTCAGGGAGGTCGCCGGGACG
Source organism: uncultured Solirubrobacteraceae bacterium (assembly GCA_963836035.1). Classification (GTDB taxonomy): domain Bacteria; phylum Actinomycetota; class Thermoleophilia; order Solirubrobacterales; family Solirubrobacteraceae; genus Palsa-744. Next base: position 179,648 of record CAWIHX010000003.1, read on the forward strand.
GGGGTAGGATGGATCTCGATGGGCGCGCTGACGCATTCCGCGCCGGCTCTCGACCTCTCCCTGAACCTCGAGGTGCTGCGATGAACCTTCCGATGGCTCCGACCCAGGCGATCCCCGCCGCGCAGCCGCTGCCGGTGCTCTCGGAGGAGGAGATCGCGGGCCTCCAGAGCGAGGTGCGCGAGCTCGCGGCGGCGAAGGACGCCGTGATCCTCGCGCACAACTACCAGGTGCCCGAGGTCCAGGACGTCGCCCACTACGTCGGCGACTCGCTCGGCCTCTCTCGCCAGGCCGCCGCGGCAGAGCAGTCGACGATCGTCTTCTGCGGCGTGCACTTCATGGCCGAGACGGCCTCGATCCTCTGCCCCGAGAAGACCGTGCTGATCCCCGACCTGGATGCGGGCTGCTCGCTGGCCGCCTCGATCGACGCCGGGCAGCTCGCGGCCTGGCGCGCGCAGTACCCCGACGGCGTCGTCGTGATGTACGTGAACACGACCGCCGAGGTGAAGGCGCTCACCGACTACTGCTGCACCTCGGCCAACGCCGTCGACGTCGTCCGCCACATCTACGCGACCCACGGAGAGGGCACCGAGATCCTGTTCGGGCCGGACATGTGGCTCGGCGCCTACGTAGAGAAGGAGCTGGGCCGGCGCATGCACGTGTGGGACGGCGAGTGCCACGTCCACGCCGGCATCCGCCCCGCCGACATCGAAGCCACGCGCGCCGCGCACCCGGGCGCCGACTTCCTGATCCACCCGGAGTGCGGGTGCTCGACGAGCATCATGGAGTACGTCGCCGCGGGCGACGTTGACGCCGAGGGCGTGCACATGCTCTCGACCGGCGGGATGCTGAAGTACGCGGAGTCGATCGAGCTGGGGGCCGGCTCCGAGCCCCACGGGCAGGTCGACGAACCCGGCTTGAAGGACACCACCGAGCCTCCCGCCGCGGACATCGCCACCCACCCCGTCCGCGAGGCGGTCGTGGCGACGGAGACCGGCATGCTCTACCCGCTGCGGATGGCGGCCCCCGACGTCGAGTTCATCCCCGCCAACGCCGAGGCCTCGTGCGTGTTCATGAAGATGATCACGCTGCCGAAGCTGCGCGACGCGCTGCGCGACGGGCGCTTCGAGGTCAAGGTCGACCCCGAGACGGCGGCGAAGGCGCGGGTGCCGATCGACCGGATGGTCGCGATCGGCTGATGTAGGCGAATACGTCTACACTCCTGTCTGTTCGTAGTGCGATCCACTAACATAGTGACATGGCCTTGTGCGACGAGACCGTTGCCAGCGAGCTGATCGGGCAAATACGCGCGAGCAGCGGACTGAGCCAGGCGGAGCTGGCACGGCGCAGCGGGCTGGATCGTTCCGTGCTGAACGCCTACGAGCACCGGCGCAGGCAGCCGTCGGTCGCCGCGCTGTCGCGAATCGCGCGCGCCGCCGGAATAGAGCTTCAGCTCGGACCCGCGCGCGGGGCCGTCGCCGACGAGCACGCGGGCAAGATCCTGGCCCAGGTCCTGGACCTTGCCGGTGCACTGCCCTACCGCCCTCGCGATGAGCTCGAATATCCGCCGTTGATACGGCTCCGAAGATGAACGAGCTGAACGAGCTTCTGCTGGCGGTCCACGACTCGCTGGAGCGAGCGGGCATCCCGCATGCCATCGGCGGCGCGATCGCTCTCGGCTACTGCACGCTCGAACCTCGCGGCACCCGTGATCTCGACGTCAACGTGTTCGTGGGCCCCGAGCGCGCCAGGGAGGTGCTTATCGCAATGCCACAGGGCGTCGAGTTCGACGGCCGACGGCTCGAGCAGCTCGAACGCGATGGGCAGACCCGGCTGAGGTCCGGAGCCACCCCGGTCGACATCTTCCTGAGCGTCCTGCCGTTCCATGACGACGTCGAGGCGCACGTCCGCGAGGTGCCGTTCGAAGGGAGCACGATCCCGATCCTCGGGTGCACGGGACTGGCCGTGTTCAAGGCCATGTTCTCGCGTCCCCAGGACTGGGTCGACATCCAGAAGATGGTCGAGGCTCGTACGATCGATCTCGACGAGGCCATCCGGTGGGTGAGCGAGATGGCCGGGCCCGGGGCCGACGAGACAGCAAGGTTGAGCGCGCTGCGTGGCTAGGGTGGGCGGTCCTTAGAACTCCCCCGCGGAGTGCGGCCCGACCACGCCGATCGCGAGCCGGTCCTCGATCCCTGCGGCGATCTCGCGCACCTCGCCGAAGGTGACCGCGTCGAGCGCCGCGATCGCCTCATCCGGGTCGATCGTCTCGCCGAAGACGATCTTCTGGTTGGCGGCGTGCCGCGCGACGGCGCCCGAGTTCTCGAACGCCAGCACGAGCCGCCCGGCGGCGTAGGCACGCGCCCGCTCGACCTCCTCCTCGGTCGGGCCGTCCGTGCGCAGCTCGACGACGATCTCGCGCATGCGCGTGTAGGCCTCGATCGTCTTGGCGGAGTCCAGCCCGGAGCCGAGCTGCAGGATCGGCACGTCGGCGAACGCGTGCGACAGCGCGTAGACCGAGTAGCAGAGGCCGCGTTTCTCGCGGATCTCGTCGAACAGCCGTGAGCCCATCGAGCCGCCCAGCAGCGTCGAGTAGATCGCGAGCGCGGCCCGTTCGCGGACGTTGCCGACCGTGATCCCGGGCCGGTAGATCATCCGCAGGTGGGACTGGTTGGTGTCCTTCTCCTCGACCAGCGTCTGCGGCTCGAACGCGGGCGCCGGCACGTAGGCGTCGGGCTCGGGCAGCGCCGGGAAGCGCCCGAACAGCTCGTGCAGCTCGGACTCGCCGGGGAGGTGGTCGACGTTGCCGGCGAGGAACGCGCCGCCGTGCTGCCCCGCCCAGCGGCGCTCGCGGAAGGCGACGATGCCGTCGCGCGAGAAGGCGCGGAGGTTCTCGGCCGGGCCGAGCACGGTGCGCCCGAGCGGATGGTCGCCGAAGGCCGCGCGGTCGATCAGGTACTCGGCGACCGTCGAGGGCTGGTCATAGGCGCGGTTGATCTCCTGGATCACGACGCCGCGCTCGCGGTCGAGCTCCTCGGGATCGAGGTGGGGACGCCCGACGAAGTCGGTCAGCAGGTCGATCGCCGCCGCGGCGCTCTCGGCGCGCACCGTGATGTGGAAGGCGACGAGGTCGTGGCTCGTGTAGGCGTTCAGCACGCCGCCCAGGCGCTCGGCGGTCTCGTTGACGTCGCTGTAGTGGGGGTACTTCTCTCCGCCCTTGAAGACCAGGTGCTCGAGGAAGTGCGCCATCCCGTTCTCCTCGGGGCGCTCGTTGCGCGCGCCCGCGTCGAACGCCACCAGCACCGTCAGCGCACGCGTGCCCGGGAGCCCGATGCTGTGGATCGGAAGGCCGTTGGACTCGACGACGGTGCTGCTCAGCTTGGCCATGAGGTGCACCCTAGATGGTTCTGCGCCGAGCACCGGGGGCGCTCGTCTACGCTAGCTCGACCGCATGTCCTCCCCCTCGACGCGCCGACCCCCGCTGGCGATCCTGCTGGCCGTGCTGCTCCCCGTGCTGCTTGTCGCCGGGCTGTGGTTCGGCGGCCATCCCGAACACCTGCCCGGGTTCCTGCGGGACGCCTTCGTCAAGGGCAACAACAGCGTGGCGGTCGAGGAAGCGCTGCAGCGGATCGCGCGCGACTACTACCGCCGGGTGCCCTCCTCGACGCTCGACAACGGCTCGATCGCGGGCGCGGTCGCAAGCCTCGACGACCGCTTCTCGCACTACCTCTCGCCCAGCGAATTCCGCGAATTCAACGCGCCCCCGCACTTCGCCGGCATCGGCGTGATCGTCGATCCGCTGCCGAAGGGGCTGCTGATCGGGCGCGTGTTCGACTCATCGCCGGCCTCGCGCTCGGGCCTGAAGCCGGGCGAGCTGATCGTCGGGGTGGACGGCAAACGGCTTCACGGCATGAACCCGGAAAAGGCGACTTCGCTGATCAAGGGCACGCCGGGCACGGACGTCAAGCTGCAGATCGAATCGGGCAAGGCGCCGCATCGCAGCACCCGCACCGTGCAGATCACGCGCGCCACGGTCTCCGAGCCGGTGGTGGCGTCGCTCGTGAAGACCGTCAAGGGCAAGAAGCTCGGCGTCGTCGCGCTCGCGACGTTCAGCCCCGGCGCTCACGGCGAAGTGCGGGAAGCCGTCGAAAAGGTCCGCCACGAAGGCGCGAAGGGGATCGTGCTCGACCTGCGCGGCAACGGCGGCGGGCTCGTCTCCGAGGCGCAGCTGATCGCGAGCGACTTCATCGAGAAGGGCACGATCGTCTCCACGCGCGGGCGCAGCCAGCCCTCGCAGACGCTGGAGGCGACCGGCGGTGCGATCCCCGGCTCGATCCCGATGGTCGTGCTCGTCGACTCCAACACGGCCTCCGCCGCGGAGATCGTGACCGCCGCCCTGCAGGACCACCGCCGCGCGACGGTCGTCGGCACGCACACCTTCGGCAAGGGCGTCTTCCAGGAGGAGGAGCCGCTCTCGAACGGCGGCGCGCTCGACATCACCGTCGGCGAGTACTTCACGCCCAACGGCCGCAACCTGGGTGGCGGCGGCGTCAAACAGGGCGCCGGCATCACGCCCGAGGTGAAGGTCGCGAAGGGCGTCGACGAGAGCCACGGCCTCGACGTCGCCCTGGAAACGCTGCGGGCGAAAGCCGGGTGAGCGCACCGGGGCCGCGCGAGCCGCTGGTCGCGGTGCTGCGCCGGCGCGGGCGCTTCCTGGTGGCAGAGGAGCTCTTCGAGCCCCGCGACCGTCAAGCGCACGGGCGGCAGCGTTCGGGAGGTCTCGTGGTCGGCCCGGCCCGCGACTCCCGCGGCGGCGCACGCGAGGGGGACATCGCGCTGGTCTCGCCGCCGCGCCGGGGCTCCTCCGCCAAGGTGCTGCGCAGGATCGGGAGGCCCGACGTCGCCCGTGATGTGATCGAGGCGCTGCTCTTCGAGCGCCGCCTGCGGCGCGAGTTCTCGAAGACGGCCGAACGCGAGGCCGCGGAGGCGGGCGAGCGCGTGGTGAGCGAGGAGTGCTCGCGCCGCGACCTGCGCACGCTCGCCACGTTCACGATCGATCCGGGGAGCGCGCGGGACTTCGACGACGCGGTCTCCGCCGAGGCGATCGAGGGCGGAGGCATCCGCGTGTGGGTGCACATCGCGGACGTCGCCGCGCACGTGCCGCTCGGCTCGCACCTCGACCGCGAGGCGCTCGATCGGTCCACGAGCGTCTACGCCCCCGGGACCGTCTCGCCGATGCTGCCGCACGCGCTCTCCAGCGACTCGTGCTCGCTGGGCCCCGGGCTCGACCGCGCAGCCGTCACGGTCGAGATGGAACTCGACGGCGCGGACGTCGTCAGGACGTCGTTCTACCGCTCGCTGATCCGCTCCGACGAGCGCCTCGACTATGACCGCGTCGACCGCATCTTCGCCGGCGAGGAGCGTGCGAGCGATCCCTGGGCGCTGCCGCTCGCCGCGGCGCGGGAGGGCGCCGCCGCGCTCGAGCGCCGGCGCGAGGCGTCCGGCGCGCTCGTCGTCGACTCGCCCGAGCCGGAGTTCGAGTTCGACGAGCGCGGCGACGTGGTGGCGGTGCGCGCACAGGCCCAGACCGAGTCCCATCGGCTGATCGAGCACCTGATGATCGCCGCGAACGAGGCCGTCGCGCGGCTCCTCTCCGAGCGCAAGGTGCCGTGCCTCTACCGCGTCCACGAGCGCCCCGACCCCGAGCGCGTCGAGCGCCTCGTCGCGCAGCTCGCCTCGCTGGAGGTGCCGACACCGCCGGTGCCCGAGAGGATGTCCTCCACGGAGGCGAGCGAGGTGCTCGGCATGCTCTCCGTGGGCGTGCAGCGCCACGTCGCGCAGGCCGGCGGGCGCGGGCGGATCGCGCTGGGCGCGCTGATCCTGCGCGCGCTCAAGCAGGCCTACTACTCGCCCGTCAACCTCGGACACGCCGGCCTGCACTCGGCCGCGTACTGCCATTTCACGTCGCCGATCCGCCGTTACCCGGACATCGTGTGCCACCGCGCGCTGCTCTCCGCGCTCGGCGCCGGCGAGCCGCGGCCGCAGGCGGCGGAGCTCGCCGAGCTCGGGGGATGGACCTCAGAGCGTGAGCGCGAGGCGACGCAGCTGGAGCGCGACGCCGACGACATCGCCTCGGCGTTCGCGCTCGAGCGCGTGCTCGTCGAGGACGGACCGGGCCGCGTGTTCACCGGTGAGATCACCGGGCTGATCCCCGCGGGCGCCTTCGTCGCCTTCGCCGAAGGCTCCGACCTCGACGAAGGACGGGCCGCGCCCCCCTTCGAGGGCCTGCTGCCGGTGCGGCTGCTACGCGCGCCGCGTCCCCGCGCGGAGCGATCCGGCTCGGCGCCCGCTCGCGTCGCCAGGGCCGGGCGGCGCGGCGCCGGGGGGCCGGCGGGGCGTGACGGCGCCGGCGAGCGAGAGTGGTGGGAGCTGAACGAGGAGCGCACGATCCTCCGCGGCGAGCGCACGGGCGCCGCGGTCCGGCTGGGCGACCGGTTGAAGGTCACCGTCGGGCGGGTGGACGCGATCCGCGGGCGCGTCGACCTCGAACAGGCGGGGAGATGATCTCGCGCTGGAGCGCCGTGGAGTCGATCATCTAGGCTCGCTACGTGGCCAAGGGCAAGGGCAAGAAGAAGGTGGGCGCGGGTGACGTCGCGTCCAACCGTTACGCGTCCTACCGCTACGAGCTGCTCGAGCGGATCGAGTGCGGGATCGTGCTCGAGGGCACCGAGGTGAAGGCGCTGCGCACGAGCGGCGGCCAGCTCAAGGACGGCTACGCGGCGCTCCGCGACGGCGAGCTGTGGCTGCACTCGGTGCACATCCCGCCCTATGGCCCTGCCGCGCGCGAGAACCACGACCCCGAGCGCCCGCGCAAGCTCCTGCTGCACAGGCGCGAACTCGACCGGCTCGCGGTGCGCGTCAACGAGCGTGGGCTCACGCTGGTGCCGACCCGGATCTACTTCTCGGGCTCCCACGCCAAGGTCGAGATCGCGCTCGCCCGCGGCAAGGACCTCTACGACAAGCGCCAGACGATCCGGTCGCGCGAGACGCGGCGGGACATCGAACGCGGCATCCGCGAAGCGCAGCGATAACGCAGAGGCGCCGCTACAGCGAGCGGAAGCTGTGGCCGCCCGAGTTCAGGATGTGGCTGTGCTCCATCCCGAGCACGAGCGCCAGGATCAAGCCGATGTAGACGGCGCCGACGAGGAGGCGGTGGCGTGGGGCGACACGGTAATACGCCGCCTGCGCAATCGAACCCGATTTGCGTGCCTGCCAGCGCTTGTAGAGCTCGAAGCCCGCGAAGACGGCGATGATCAGCAGGATCGGGTTGGGGAACAGGAACTCGAGCGCCACCAGCACGCCGAAGCCCACGAACCACATCCACGGCGCCATCGCGGCCATCGCGCGGCCGCCGTCGAGCGGGACGATCGGCAGCAGGTTGAAGAGGTTCAGGAAGAAGCCGATGTAGGCGAGCGCCCGGAAGAAGTCGCTGTTCGCGGCTTCGCCGATGAGGAGGCACGCGGCGGCGCCCAGCGTCCCGAGGACCGGCCCGGCGAGCCCGACACGCGCCTCGCCGAGCGCGTCTTTCGGCATCTCGCGCATCATCACGACGGCGCCCATGAGCGGGACGAACATCGGCGCGCTGGCCTTCACGCCTTCTCGGCGCAGCTGGATCACGTGCCCCATCTCGTGCACGAACAGCAGCACGACGAAGCCGACAGCGAACCACCAGCCGAAGAACAGCGAGTAGGCGAGGACCGACACGAGCGCGGTGCCGGCGGTCGTCAGCAGCTTGGCTTTCGGCAGCAGCAGGATCACGCCCTTGATCGCGGCGAAGAACTTCGCCACCAGCGCGGCGACGGCAGCGATCGCGCCGCCGATCCGCTCGCGCAGCCCGCGCCGCTGCTGCGGGCGGTCGCGCGGGAGCTCGCCGAAGGGATTGCCGGGCGGGGGCGCGTTGCTCGGATAGCCCTGCGGTGGGGCAGCGGGCGTGGACGGAGCGGGCATCGAGAGCTCTGAGTTCTCCACATGTCCATTGTCGCACCGTCCTTAAGCGCTCCATAACAAATGCAGCGCGCGGTTCGCGGCGGCTTTTTTCGCGGAGGATGCGGGATCGCCTCGGCCGCGCCCCTTGCATCCCGACAGGGCCCTGGCTAGGTTGCATCCAGACGCGGAACCGAGCCGCAAAGAGCGAGGCCAACGAGGTGTGAGGCCGCGCCACCCGAACCGGGATAGGCCTTCGGGCCGGGACCGAGGAGGGTTCCTCAGGCGGCTTGGATCCGCGTCGCTTTCGTTGAGCGCTGTGCCGACCCCGGTAGAATGGGAACCAGCAATACCCCCGGGGACGACAGGCTTCGACGTGGTCGGTTCGTGGGGGTGGTCGCGAGTCGAGGTCCCGGGCGGCCTCGTAAAACACCCGGGAAAACCATAAGTGCGGACTCTCACGAGTACGCCCTCGCTTAGCCTAGAAAACTAAGTTGAGGTCTTGGCCCCCGCTCGCCTGCGGCGGGGAAAGCCGGGATCAGAAAGCAGGCTCACCCGGCGAGGCCCGCCTCCGCCGAGCCGGGGAAACCACAGGAGGCTGGCGCCCCACAACCCGGCCGGCGAGGCGAGTGGGGGGCGAGATCAGAGCGCCGGCTACGCTCGTAGACGCCACCTTTTACGCGATCACGGACGCGGGTTCGATTCCCGCCGTCTCCATAGAAATCTGGCTCTGGAAGGCCAAACCGTGTCGGTGGGCGCTCCGAGGGAACGCCTACCCGCGTCGCACTGCGGTCACCACGAAGGTGATGTAGCTCATCGTGAAGCTGCCGCCTTCGGCGTTGATCGCGTTCCCGGCGCCTGCCAGTAGATCGGCCAACTGGCTCTCCGGAACCTCGCTGCCGCTCGTCTGCAGCGCGTCCAGCCACTCGTCACGCATGTAGGACTGGTTCCACTCGAACCGCCACTGCTCGGGCTCATCGAACGCGCCAGTCGCCTGCATGCCGTCGGCCGTCCCTGGCGCACATGGCCGAATGCGCATCTTCGATCGCTTGTCTCTCGAGGCGGGCGACAAGCGACTTCGGCAGGACTCGGCGATAGACCTCGGCGAAGGCTTCCTCGAGGTCCGCGGGCGGGCGCCCTGTGTTCCAGAACACGGCCAACCGGCCACCGGGTCGCAGGACCTCGGCTGCCTTCGCGGCTCCGGCGACTGGGTCCACCCAATGCCAGCTCTCCGCCGAGACGACCGCGTCGAACCTTCGGCCTGCAGCCTCCCAGGCCTCGAAGGTGGACACCTCGACCTCGACTCCGCTTTGCCGCGCGAACTCGGCCAGCCGGGCGTCAGGGTCCACCCCGAGCACCTGGCAGTCGGCCGCCTGAAACTGCCTCGCCGCGATGCCGGTGCCGACGCCCACGTCGAGAACCTGCGCTCCTGGCGGCCCAGCGACAATGCGCTCGATCAGGATGCGGGGATAGCGCGGCCGAGCCCGGTCATAGCGCTCGGGATCCGAGCCGAACGACTCCGCCGCCTGTCGCTGGTCATGCGGCTGGTCCTCGGGAACGGACGCAGCCTCGAGCGGGGCGCTCAACCATTGTCTCACCCTGGCCTCTGCGCTCAACCAACGATCCGCAGCGGTCATCCGGGTGAGGAGCGTCGCGCCGTCGGGACCGCTGAGCCATCGAAGCGCGGTTCCGTCCCGCGCGAGCGCGATGTTCCGGAGGCGTATGCAGAACGCGCAGGCGCTGTCGATGCAAGCCGGAGAAACGGCTCTGGCATGCCGGTTTCCCGCGCGATCTCGCAACTGTTGAACCCGGACTTGCCTGGTCCCGCTATGTCTTGCCGCGCCCGGGGAAGCCTGCCAGCAGAGGGATGAGCACCTGCGCGCTGGGGCTTCCCCAGCCCGTTACCGGGTCCCACCCGGGAGCGGCCGGGTAGCCGTTGGTACCGGCTGTGATGTCGTGAAATGCTTTGTGGTAGCTGGAGCTGCGGCCGACCCGGTAGATCGTGGGGTTGACGAAGCCGAGGTCGTGATGGGCGTACTGGTCGGCCAGCGCCATCAGGCCCCCCCAGAGCGGCGCAGAGTCGCTGGTGCCGCCGGGCGCTGTGAGCGATCCCTCGCTGCCGGCGGTTTCAACCCGCGCCATGCCGCCTTCTTCGGCGTCGCCGGCCACGTCGGGCACGCCCCTCGTCTTTGAGGTCCCCGGGATGCCACCCTGATATGCGGGACGAGCGTATAGGTGACTGAAGCCGCCACCCGAATCGCTCCAGGCGGTCTCGTTGATGTAGGCGCCGGTCGAGCGATTGGCGGTGAGTGTGGTGCCGCCGGCGCCCAGCACGAGCGGGTCGGAGGCCGGCAGGCTGACCTCCTTGACCGGCATGCCCCCAAAGCGATTGACGCTGAACTCGCCTCCGTTGCCTGAGCTGCCGATCACCGTGACGTGGTGGCTGGCCGCCCCCAGCAGGATCGAGTGCATCTCGGCTGCCTGAGCCGCCGTGAAGTAGTGATCCCCGAGGCTCCAGCTGATCGAAGCCACATCGGTATCGGAGACAGCGAGCCGCAACCCGGCGAGCATGTCCGCGGTGGCGTTCGCAGCACTCGCCCCCCAGTTGGAGGGGAAGAGGACCACTCGCAGGGTGGCGGCAGGGGCGACCGCGTGCACGATCTCGGTGTCCCCGACCTCCTCGCCGGTTGCCTGCCACGGAGAGGCTGAGCCGCCGAGGCTGCTCACGACCTCGATCCGCGCGCCGGGCAGCCGGAACGTGCTGTCAAAGCTCTCCAGATCCCGACGGATATCACTCGCTTCCTCTTCCGAGCGTGGGACAGGGACGAGCACCGTCACTGTCTCGCCGCGGCCGTCGATCCCGCTCTCCAGCAACGGTTGGATGCCGTACGCGACGCGGAACTTGTGCGGGGTGTAGCAGGGAGCAGATTCACAGTAGAGAGCCGCGCCGGTCGGTAGGGCGACGGTCGGCGCGGCGACACTCGCCACGGTCGTGACGGTGGCCGGGCCGGTCGGGACGCCCGAGGTTGCCGCGGTCGGGCGGTGCGAGCCTCCCCCGCAGCCCAGCAACGCCCCGCTCACGAGGGTTGCGACGGCGAGCGGCCACGCTCGCGGTGGGCGAGTCAGCCGCTTTGGGTGGATGTCGCCTTGCATCTCGTCCCCGGGCCTCAATCGATGACCGGACGGATGTCTCCAAGCAAGCGCGGCCCGGTATCGCTGCGCGCGGTAAGCCGCATTATCGGGGCGTCGGACTCGAGGGGTGACGTTTGGCGGCGGGGGGCTCGACGCTCACCCCGCTCGGAACTGCCAGGTGGCTGAGCGCGTACGCCGAGCGTACGCAGAGCCACCCCGGCATGATCAGGCGAGCCCGCATTCCAGAGCCGTTTCCGGCCTGGATTTCGCACCTGTCGAACCCACCGTCTCCACTATTGGTTCGGAATCGGCTCTGTAGAGCCGTCTGCGGACCGCGGCTCTTGGACACCGCTGCACGGTTCGGTGTCCTCGCGTCGACCCGATGTGATGCCCACATTTCGGGCACTTGATGTTCTCGCCCATAGGGGGGACGAGAAGCAGCTGAGCACTTAGGGCATTCACGTTGTATCGCGGGACTGACGCCGCCAGTCCGGTCGCGCCCGTCGCGCTGCGGCTGGCTCGCGCTCCCGCTCGGTCTCGCGCTCCGGGCGGTATCCGTAGGCGGCTTCGCGCACGGCGGCGTCGCTCTCGAGGCCGGCGCCGAGGGCTCCCGCGGCGGTGGCGAGCGAGGTGGTCATCCAGGCGATCTTCAGATAGGTGGCGAAGCTCACAGGGTTCCCGATCGACTCCGACACCACGCGGTGGTCGAGGATCAGCTCCCCGGCCCCCAGGGCGATCACGAACAGCGCGCAGTACAGCGACGCGACACCGATGATCAGCGTCAGCGTCGTGGCGACATTGAAGAGGATCACCTGCTCGCGACCGGCGCCCGCCGGGCGGCGCCTCCACAGACCGTGGACCAGGATTAGGAAGACGACGACGGCCGCCATCGAGATGACGCTGAGCGCCCCCAGCCTCCACGGGCTGAGAGCGGCGGCCAGGTTCCACACTTCGGCCGTCACGAGCGCGAAGACGAGCGCGGCTCCCGCTGCGGCAAGCGCGCGGGAGAGTCTTGTGATCAGCCGCCATGGCCGGTTGGCGCGGAGCATCCCGGCAAGCAGCCGGGCGTTGCCCCGCACGACGGCGGCGACGAGCCGTACGTCGACGTCGTCGTCATCGGGATGCAGGGTCCGTTCCGCTCGTGCGATCTCGTGCAGGCGTCGACGGACGCGCTGGCGCCGCTCCCCGCCTTCGCGTCCACCGAGCTCGAGGCTCTCTCCGACGAGCCCGTCGACGAGCCGCACCACGGCATCGCGCGCGCGCCTTCGCATCTGCACGGCTCCGAGCGCCGGCAGCGAGACGACCGCGACTCCGTGGGTGGCGCTGGCGTCGGCCACGACTGGCCGGCGCCCGATGCGCAGGGGCAGGTCCGTCAACACGATCCCCAGGTGCCAGTTCTCGCTCAGCACTCGCTCGTGCGCGGAGTCGATGACCTCTGTGCCGGCACCACCGCGGGCGGCCAACTCGTCGGTCACGACCGGGATCTCCCACCGCATCTCGGAGGTAACCCGGGCTGCGAGTTCGGCCGGGAGTTCCTCGGCGAGTTCCCTGCCGAGTTCCTCGGCGACCCCCGCGGCGGTCATCAGGCCGAGCCTGATCGTCGGGTCGTCGCGAGCCGTCGGGGCGCGGTCGATGAGCGTCTTTCCGATCGTGGCGTCTGTGCCGGACTCTCTACCGAGGGGGCAGGCTACCCCACAAGCCCAGTAGTACCCGGCGCGCTCAGGGGCAGCGCGGTCGATGGGCGCACGGAACACATCCCCAAGTCGACCAAGCCGGGCCGCATCAAGAGAACATCGGCGCGCTCGGATTCACGGCGGCTGGCCCTCCGACGCTCGCGAGCGACTTCGCAGAGGCGGCCAAGCGAGCGAGCACCACCGGACAACCGCGGCCGGCGCCGTCCGCGGTCGGTCTAGTGGACCGCTGCGTCGGAGCGCCCCAACACCGGCACGGTCCCCAACCTCCGCGCGAGCCCCGCCGGCAGATACCAATTCCGCTCTCCCAGGAGCTTCATCGTCGCGGGCAGCAGCACCGCGCGCACGATCGTCGCGTCGATCAGCACCGCCGCCGCCAGGCCCACGCCCGCCTGCTTGAGCCCCAGCGACGAGAGCGAGGCGAAGAGCGAGAACACGCCCACCATCACGAGAGCCGCGCCCGTCACCACGCCCGCCGTTTGGGCGATGCCTTCGCGCACCGCCCGTTCCGTCGACTCGCCGCGGTCGACGAGCTCGCGCACGCGACTGAGGATGAACACGTGGTAGTCCATCGACAGGCCGAAGAGGATCACGAACAGGAACAGCGGCAACCACGAGACGATCGTTCCGTTGCTCTTGAAGCCAAGGATGCCTTCCGCCCAGTGGTGCTGGAAGACGAGCACCATCACGCCATACGCCGCGCCGACCGACAGCAGGTTCAGAACGATCGCCTTCACCGGCACCACGATCGAGCGGAACGCGAACAGCAGCAGCACGAACGCGAGCACGAGCACGAACGCGATCACGTAGGGCAGCGAGCTGCTGATCTGCGCTGTGAAGTCGAGATCCTCCGCCGTCTTCCCCGTCACCGCCCAGCTCACGCCCGGGATCCGCCCGAGCGTCTGCGGGATCAGCCGGTCGCGCAGTGCACGCACCGCATCACGGCTCGCCGCGTTGTCGCCTTTGCCCGTCAGCGGCATTTCGATCATCGCCGCTGTCCGCGCCACGTTCGTGCGCGCGCTCACCGTTCGGTGAACGAGGCCCGTTGCGAGCGCCGCGCGCGTAAGGCGCGCGATCGCCGCCGCGACCTCGCCCGCTGCCCCGCGCGGCGCCGTCACGACGACGTCCGCCGGCTCGCCGCCGCCGGGGAATGCTCGCTGCAGGCGGTTCAGCGTCGCGATCGCCGGCAGCTTCTGCGAGGCCAGCGCCGTGTCGCTCGGCTTGCTCGTGTGCAGCGACAGCGCCGGAACCGCGAGCGCGATCAGCACCGCGGCGCTCAACGTCATCGACAGCACCGGGCGCCGCAGCACGCGATCGACTATCCACACCCAGAAGCCGTGTGCCGCGGCGGGCGTATCGACAGGATCCTTGCCGGCGGGGGGCCCCGTGCCCCGCGCCGCGCGAGGCAGCGGCCGCGCCGACGCAGACGCTCCAGCCCGCCGCTGCCGCCGTGGCCACGGCAGCCGGCCGCGGTCCATGCGCTCGCCGAGCAGCGAGATCACTGCCGGCAGCACCGTCACCGAGCCCGCGACCGCGCACAGTACCACCGAGATCGTCGCAAGGGCGATGCTCGAGAGCGCCACCTCGCGCGCGACGAATAGGCCCGCGAGCGCGGTCGCGACGGTGAGGCCCGAGACGAGCACGGTGCGGCCCGAGGTGTGCGCCGCGATGCGCAGCGCGCGCGGGGGCTCGACCCCCGCGCGGCGCTCCTGGCGGTCTCGCACGACGTAGAAAAGCGAGTAGTCGACGCCCACCGCCATCCCGATCAGCACGAGCACGGGCTTCGCCGAGCTGTCCATCGCCGCGAGCTGGCTCAGCGGCCCCAGTAGGCCGAGCGCCGCTGCGACCGCGCTCAGCGCAAGCAGCACCGGGATCGCCGCCGAGACCGCTGCGCCGAACACTGCGAAGAGGATCGCCAGCGTGATCGGGATCGAGAGACGCTCCGCCTTCGAGAGGTCGCTCGAGCTCGCGTCGTTGCGTGCCTTTTCCAGGCTCGGATCGCCCGTCAGCCCGAGCTGCGATCCCGGCTGCGAGCGCTGTGCCGACGCCACCACTGCCTGCAGCCTTGAGAGCGAGACGTCGTCGCCCACCGCGAACACCACCACCGCTGAGCGCCCGTCGCTTGAGAGGACCGGCGCGCGCACTTCGTGCACCGTAGGTACACCCGACACAACGCTCGAGACACGACGACCGACCGCGTCGAGGCCCGCGGCGCCCAAGCCCGCACCCCGGATCAGCACCTCCTCGTGGGGCTCGCCGTAGAGGTGGTAGCGGTTTGCGATTTCATAGCCGCGTTTCGACTCGCCTGCCGAGCCGTTTTCGAGCGACTTTTCGCCCGTCGCAACGCCGATCGCAAGGCACGCGAGCACGAACGCGCACCACGCACCGAGCGCTCGCCATGGGCGCCGGGCGCTCCAGTCGCACAATCGCTCCAATCCGGCCAGGATTGGCACGGATGAAAGCTAATGCCGCGACGCCCGTCCGCGCCTCCGTAGGTTGCCGCGCCGCTAGTAGTCGTGTTTGGCCAGGCGGGTGCCGCCGAGCTGCTGCGCTGCGCTCATCGTCGTGGCGGCCGGCACCATCTCGCTCGTCACGAGGCCGTGCTCGCTGGTCAGCTCGTCGATGATCTGAAACGAGCGCAGGATCCGCTCTGGTCTGTCGATCACGATCGTCACGACCGGGACGTGCCGCCGGATCTGCAACAGCTTGTCGCCGTGCGGGGCGTGGGCGCCGTGGAAGCCCCAGACCCCGCGGATGCTCGTCGCGCCGGCAGCCTCGGATTCCCGCAGGCGGCGGACGATCTGAAGGTTCAAAGGGTGCCCTTCGTGCGTCGCCGCCTGCGAGGTGTAGACCATCAGCTTCTGCCAGAGGCCCAGGCCATGCTCGTCCACCCCTGGAAGCTCGTGAGGGGTGTCGATCAGCTCGCCGTCGCGCTTGCAGACCCTGACACGCTCCAGCGTCATCAGCGGACCGGCCAACAGCGCGGCGAGCTCCGGGAGAACATTCGCGATCTGCTCCCCCGAGCCGATTGCGAGGACCATCAGCGGTACCTCGGCGTTTCGGGCGAAGAAGCGGGCGCGGAACCTCCTGCCGCCGCGCGTGCCGTCGACGCCGAGCAGCACGGTCGCGCCGGCGATCCCACGTTTGTAGAGCAGGTCGGCCACGGCTTTGTAGGCGGGTACGCCTCGGACGCGATCCTGGCGGCCCATGTAGATCGTCAGCTTGGTGGCCTCGCGCAGCTCGACGGGCAGCTGCACCCGATCGACCGCGCCGGAGAGCAGGCGCGCCCGCTCGAGCGTGATCAGGCCGCGCCGCTTGACCTGCAGAACGGGATCGAGCAGCGCCTCGATGCGCTCCCGGCGGTCCACCGCGATCGAGACGACGGGCAGGTCTTCTGAGAGCGTCAGGAGCCGGTCGGTGTGCAGATGGTGGAGGCGACCGAACCCCTCGCTGCCGCGCAGCAGCACGCTTGCCTGCAGGCTGTGCCCGCCGTAGATGTCCATCAGCTCATCGGCGAGCAGACCGTCCTGCGTGCGGTCGCGCTCACCGAAGTACGTGGTGAGCTTCAGGCAGTCCTCGTTCACCACGTGCTCCCGATCGCATGCCCGGCGGCCGCGGCGCCGAGACCGACCGCCAGGCTCAGGAAGACGTTGACGAGGGCACCACGGACGTCGGCGTCCTCGGTCAGCCGTTGAGACTCCAACATCCAGGTCGAGAACGTCGTGTAGGAGCCGAGCGTCGCCGTGCCCTCGAGGATCAGCGCGTTGCCGCTTACCGCGAGGCCCGCCAACAACCCGAGCAGCAGCGAGCCGGACACGTTGATCACCAGCGTGCCCGTCGGGAAGCTGCCGCTGATGCGAGAGCTGACGGTGGCGTCGATGAGGAAGCGGGCGAGCGCGCCGGCGGCGCCCAATGCCGCCACTCCGGCCCAGACCCAGCCGCTCAAACGAGCACCCGCGTGCGCCGGACCGCGGCGGTCGCGACCCAAACGCCGACATAGCCGAGCAGCACGCTCGTGCCCCCGTACCCGGCCGCGAGACCGTAGCGGCCGTGTTCGAGCATCTTGAGAAGCTCGACTTGGACCGTCGAGAAGGTTGTGAGCGCGCCGCAGAAGCCCGTCCCGAGCAGCGGCCGCCGATACGTCGACTGCGGCAGACGCTCCGCCAGCCGTGTCGCGAAGTACCCGAGGGCCACCGCGCCCGCGACGTTGACGGCGAGCGTGACCCACGGCCACTGCACGCCGGAGGCGGCGAACTCCGTCACGAGCCACACGCGCATCAGCGCGCCGATCGCCCCTCCAAGGGCGATCGCCGCGAGCTCTCGCCTGTCGAGCTGGGTCACCTACCGCACCCACCGTTCGGGCACAGCCGATCCAGATCGATCCCCGGTGGCATCCCTACCAATACGTTCGCGTGGCCAGCGATCCTCTCCGGCGAGGCCAGTTGTGGTTCTCCCCGACGACCAGCACCGGCGCGGAGGTGGCGCCCACGAGATCCTGTGCGACCCCCCGCAACAGCAGCCGTCCGGCGCGACGGCTGCGGTGATGGCCGCAGACGATCAGGTCGAAACCGTGCACGTGGGCGCAGCCGAGCAGCGCAAGGGCACGACCCCGACCTCCGTTGCGAACTCCGCAGAGCAACAGCACGAACAGGACGCGCCTCGTGCCGCCGGGCAGCGACCTTCGCGATGATGCCGGCGACCAGCGGCGCGAGCAGCAGGATGCTCAGAACCTGCAGCGCCTGGATGGCCCAGTCTGGAAGGATCAGAGGCACGGCTGTCGGCGGCTCCTCTCGCGTGAAGCAGGTTCGCGAAAGGAGCCATCAGCCCTTGTGTGCACCTGATCGGGCGGTTCGGGGACCTGTTTCGGGCCCGCGTCAGGACTCCATCTGACTGAAGTCAACATACCGCAGTGCAGACACGGCGAAAAGGGCTGGCGGACGATCTTTCACGGCTTCACTCCAGGATCAGGGGCGGCCGGTGATGACGCTCCACGGCCACGCCGGCGAGAACGCACGTCACGCCGGCTCTCTGACCCGAAACCCCCGCAGCACCGCCAAGGCCTCGCTCGCGGCGGCAGCTGCGACGACGAGAGCGGCGACGCGGTCTGTCCACCACCATCCGAATCCGTGAAACAGCGCGAGGCCGACCAGTGCGATCAATGCCGTTCCCGCGCCGATTGCGGTGATCGAGCTGTCCCCTCTGAGTGCGTGGCTGCCCAGGCGGGTTGCTGTCCTGCGCTTCGCCAGGGCGAGCGGCGGGAGCGCGATGAGCGCGATTCCGGCGGCCATCAGCGAAAGCCACGACGTCCCTGGCGGTTCACCGTCGAGCAGCGCCGTGATCGCCTCCGCTGCGATTGCGGCGCTGACCAGGGCAAGGGCCACCACGACGACTGCCGCTGCCCGTCGCTCTACGCGGTCAGCGTGAAACGGCGCCCGTCGCTCCGTGTGGAAGCGCCAGACCAAGACGATCGACCCTACGAGGTCCGCGAGCAGTCCGAGCCCCGACCCGAGCACGCTGACACTGGCCTCGAGGAGGCCGACGGCGACCGAAAGCGTCCCGATCAGGGCGCCGGCGCAGACCGACGCCAAGCTGAGGTGCAGCGCACGCGAGAGAAGCTCGATGCGATCGTGGTCGCGTCCCGAGCCGGGTGCGGGGGCACGTATCCGATCGATGAACGCAACAAGCAGGGAAGGCACAGGTTCCTCCGATCTCGGAATCAGTGCCGACCAGGCTTCCCGGCGCGCCGCGAACAAGGCTAGCGAACGCCCGCCGTCCGCCCCCCGCGGTCTCCACCGAGATCCGCGCGGTCATCGGTCCACCAGCCGAGGTGCCGGCGGGGGCGGGTGGCGTGGTGTACCCGACCCAACTTCGTGAACCACGCCCACTGGAGGCGCCGAAGCGCGTTGACAACGCTCAGGCCCGGGGCCGGAAGCGCAGCATCGTCGCATCACCCGACCGCTTGCTGCCGAGCGGCTCCAAGTCGATGCGAGGCAGGCCCGGAGCGGAGATGCCGATGCCGTCGCCGAGCAGCACGGGCAGCACGTAGACGAGGATCTCGTCGACGAGCCCTCGCCGCAGGCACTGGCCGGCCACGTCAGATCCGAGGACCTCCACGTCCTTGCCGCCGGCGGCGCGGCGTGCCGTCGCGACCGCCTCCCCGATGTCACCGCTCAGGTATGTGACCCCTTGCCCCGGGGCCTCCGGCGGCCTGTGAGTGAGGACGAACACGGGTCCGGTGAAGGGGTAGTCCACGCTGCCCGGGTCTTCGGCCTGCATCCGTTCACCCACGTCCATGGTCCGCCGCCCGACCAGCATCGCGCCCGTGGCCGCCGCCACCTCCTGGAAGTCGTCCGGATCCACGAAGTCGGCGAGCGCGCGGCCCGAGCCCCAGTCCATCACGTGGCCCGGGGCGGCGATGAACCCGTCGAGCGACATCGCCCTGTTCACGACCACCTTGCCGTCTCGGGAGTTCGTATCGATCATCTGCGTCTCGCTGCGACAGCCTACGCGAGCCGCACCTCGCTCGACGGGGGCGCCCGCGCTGTGCTCGCGGGCGAAGGTTCAGTGCGAGTGAGCTGCGGGGCCTTCGGCTGGTCGGGTACTCATTTGAGGGGGACTGTGACCGGCCCGGGCAGCCGCTTGTAGACGGCGAAGAAGTCGCGGTCGTCTGGCACCAGGTAGCGATCCGCCGGCTGGTTCGGCTGGGGCTCGACCATCTTCGGCACCAGCCCGGGGTCATGGCGGTAGGTGATCAGCGTGTGCCAGTCGGGGTTGATGTCGAGCTCCATCGCGCGCACCGCGCCGGCGTGCCGGAGCGTCTTGGCGATGGAGATCACGGTCTGGCCTTCGGCGGCGACGAAGATCAGATTGCCCTCCCGGTCGACGCCGGCGCCTGTCCGCCACACGCGCGTGACGCCGCCGAGCGTGAAGCCCCATTCAGGGCTGTTGGGGTCTTCGTTGAGCGTCGGGTTGAGCCGTCCGTCCCAGACGATCGGCGCGAGGCTCTGGCGGGCCCACGCCACGTCCGGTCCCACGTGCGTGCCGCCGCTCCACTTCACGATCTCGACGCGGCCGTCGCGATAGCCGACGAGCGTGGCTTTGCCGTCCTTCAGCGGCTCGTTGACCTTGCCGTCGACGGCCGAGCCGTTTTCTCCGTCTTCATGGGTGAAGCCGCCGTTGAACGTCGCGAGCAGCCGCCAGCGCTGGTCGTGGGGCACCATCATCGGCCCCCGCTCGGTCGCGCTCGGCGGCTCGTACCGGCCGGGGTAGTAGCCGATCGCGGTGCGTGCGTGGTCGAACCAGGCGACGTACGCGAGGAGCTCCGGATAATCGGTTTCGGGGCGGAAGCTCGTCACCAGCACCGGTGGGCCGCCGTCGACCGGCGGCGCTGTCGGTTTCCAGATTCCTTCGCCGGGCAGCGGATGCGCGAACACGGGCTTGATCCGCGGCGGCCAGGTCGATGTCCGCCGGCCGTGCGGCTGGTTGAGCCCCAGCGCCGGCAGGCGCGTCGGCGCCGGTCCCCCCTTCTTCGGCGCGTTGGCGGTGTAGTAGGCGTGCTCGACGTCGTCGACGATCGTGTTCCCGAAGGGCACGTCCTGTCTCACCCACTCGACGCTGCGGGCGGTGAACGACATGCTCGTCGGTTTCAGCATCCAGATCGCATAGGAGGCGGCCGCCCAGACTGCCAGGCCCACCAAGGGAACCCCGATCAACAGCAGCGCGCGTCGCCGCCGCCTGCGCCGGGCCGCGGCCGTGCGCCGCTGCTCGCGGCGCGCGGCGAGCCAGTCGGGCGATCCCGAGGCAGGCGGGGGCTCGCGCCCCACACCGGGTCCAGAACGAGATCGCCGCAGAACGTCCATCAGCCGACACCTACGCGCGCTCGAAGCGTCCGTACGACGTGAGCGGGGTCTGCTGCGCCACCTCGGGGAGGTACTCGTCCAGGAACACCCGCGCCACGAGCTCCTGGCGCGAGGCGACACCGACCTTCTCGTAGAGGCTCTTGACGTGGTCCTCGACGGTGTGCGGTGACAGCACGAGGGACTCGGCCACCTCCGCGCGCGAGAGTCCCCGCGCGATCAGCGTGGCGACCTCTCTCTCGCGAGCGGTGGCGCCGAACGTCTCGAGCCGCAGCGTCGCCGAGCGAGCGCCGCCGGTTCGCTCGAGGACGACAGCGACGCGGCCATCGCCCACCGGGCCCGGCAACGACGCGTGCAACGTGATCCATCCGTCCCTGCCCGGGACCGTGACCACGTTCCCGCCTCCGGTGGCGCCTGGCGTCGCGCGGACGAACGCTGCGAGAGCGAGCACCGGCGTGGCGACCGTCTCCTCTGTGTGGCCCGCGCCATCGGGCCGGATCGAGCCCAGGAGCTCGCGCGCGGGCGGCGTGATGAGCTCGATCTCGTTGCGCGGGCCCAGGACGACGAGTCCCGGCGCCTCGACGCCGGCCTCACGACGGGCCGCATCGAAGCGCAGCGAGGCACGGATGCCACGGGCGATCGCGGTGACAACCCCCGCGAGAGCATCGGCGTCGCGCCTCTCGAACGGATCGCTCGCGGCGCGACGCGCGATGTGCACCGCGCCCCAGACGCGGCCGCGGATCACGAACGCGGCGCGTAGCTCGTGGGGGATGCCGGCCGGCAGGAGCAGGTCGCGGTAGCGCGTGCTGGCCTCGGGCACCCCGCGCGTGACCTGATCGAGGATGCCGACGGGTACCCGCCGCGCGGCGAGGCCGGCGAAGGTGTTGACGTCCTCGACGATGTACTCGCTGCGCAGCAGCAGCTCGCCGGCGGCAGGGGCCTCGTCGGGAGCGAACACGCCGTGCTCGATGAGCTCCTGCGGCGAGTCGCTCGTCATCAGATGGGTGTACGGGTCCAGCGTGTGCCAGCAGCTGGCGTCGTTGTCGATGACCTTGCGCAGCCGCGGGGAGAGCTCCGCGAAGAACTCCTCACGCGGCAGCCCGCGGGAGCCGAGCAGATCGATCTCCTCGACCAGACGCCCAGGCGACCATCCCATGTGGCCAGTGTCCCACGCGCTGCGCAAAAGATCCCCCCGCGTGGGGGGATGTTCGCCAGGCTGCGTGCCGATTACCGTCATCGCATGACCATCGAGACGAAGGGAGACACCGCCATGACTGCTTCGCAAGGCACGGTTGGACCGGTCGCTCAGCGCCCCGGCGACGGCGAGCACCTCTGGTTCTTCGGGGGCTTGACCACGATCAAGGCCGACGGGTCCGACACGGGCGGCAGCGTCCTGGTCACCGAGCAGCTCGCGCCGCGCGGCAGCGGCTCGCCACTGCACGTCCACCACAACGAGGACGAGTGGTTCTACGTGCTGGAGGGCGAGTTGACGATCTGGATCGGGGGGGAGACCGTCGTGGCGAGCGCGGGCGGTTTCGCATTCGGTCCTCGCGACGTTCCGCACACCTTCATCGTCAGCTCTGAGCGGGCCCGCTTCCTGCTCGTGACGGAGCCGGCCGGGTTCGAGGGCTTCATCCGCTCGCTCGCCGTTGCCGCGGCATCGCCCGAGATCCCGCCCGCGCCGACGGCGCCGCCGGACATGGAGCCCGTGCTGCGAGCTGCGGCAGAGCACGGCCTGGAGATCCTCGGGCCTCCCGGCATCCCCACCTGAACGCTCGGGCGAGGACACGAGAGCAGTGACCGTGAGCAGCCAGACACTGAATGAGCGGGATGGCGTCAGCCGACGCCCTTCCCCGTCCTAGCCGCCCCACCAGTCGCGCCGGCCCTCGACGTCCCCGCGGGGGTTCTCGCCCAGGTGGGGGGCGCCGATGACGAGGATCTCGAGACCGTCCGGCCCTGCCTCGTAGCCTCGCCACGTACCGGGTGGGACGCGCACCGCGTCCCACTCCTGAAGCTCGACGACCTCGTCGTCGAGCTTCATCCGGCCGCTGCCGCGCACGACCACATACACCTCCTCCTGCGTCTTGTGCGTGTGGCCGTACGGAAAGCGACAGCCGGGCGGGACGCGCTGGTAGCTCAGGCCGGAGTGCTCGAGCCCGAGCGCGAAGGTCCCCATCCGGAACTCGAGGTCCGGCGCACCGTCGAAGTTGCCCCCGACGTCCTCGAGGTCCGTCTTGAGGTTCCTGAGCGTGAAGGGCACCGTCGCAATCGTACGTAGCCGCCGGATCGCTAGACGACGAGCCCGTGACGCACCACGTTCTCGCTCACCGCGTGGGCGTCGACGAACTCGAGCAGGTAACCGGGTCCGCCGGCTTTCGCGCCGGTGCCCGACAGGCGGTTGCCGCCGAACGGCTGGCGGCCGACCATCGCCCCGGTGATGTGGCGGTTGACGTAGAGGTTCCCCACCGGGGAGCGCTCGGCCACGCGCTCGACGGTGCGCGGGTTGCGCGAGAACAGGCCGCCGGTGAGGGCGAACGGCAGGCGATCGATGCGCTCGAGCGCGTCGTCGACGTCGTCCACCGGCTCGATCGAGAGCAGCGGGCCGAAGATCTCATCGCGCAGGACGCGCGAGCCGGGGTCGACCTCGGCGACCAGCGTCGGCGCGCAGAAGCACCCCTGTGGAGGGAGCGCCCCGGCATGCCGCGTGACGATCGCTCCATCCTGCGCGGCGATCTCGCCGTATTCGCTCACGCGCGCCTGCGCCTCGCGGTCGATGACCGGGCCCACGTCGACACCGAACACGTCGGCCTGTCCGACCTGGAGGGCCTCGACCGCCCCCGCGAGGCGCTCGCGCAGGACGTCCGCGACGGCGGCGTGCGCCAGCACCCGCGAGGCGGCTGAGCACTTCTGTCCCGCATAGGCGAAGGCGGAGCGCATGACCGCCCGCACGACGTCGTCGAGGTCCGCGTCGGAGTCCACGATCACGCAGTTCTTGCCGCCGAGCTCGGCGATCACCCGCTTCAGGCGCGTCTGCCCGGCTCGGATCTCCGCGGCCTCGCGGACGATCTCGATCCCGACCGCCGAGCTGCCCGTGAACGCGATCGTGTGCACGCGCGGATCGCGCACGAGCGCCGCGCCCGCCTCGCCCTCGCCGGGAACGAGCGCGAGGGCGCCCGGGTCGACGCCGCCGGCGAGCAGGGCCTCCGCCACCATCGCGCCGCACCCCGGCGCCTGCTCGGCCGGCTTCAGGACGCAGGCGTTGCCGGTCACGAGCGCCGCGCTGAGCATCCCCGTCGGGATCGCCAGGGGGAAGTTCCAGGGCGCGATCACGGCGCAGATGCCCCGCGGGCGGTAACGCAGCGCGTTGCGCTCGCCGGGCACCTGCAGCAGCGGCGCGCCGCGGTCGAGCTCGAGCGCTCCGCGGGCGTAGTACTCGAGGAAGTCGATCGCCTCGGCCACGTCGGCGTCGGCCTCGACCCAGGGCTTCGCGCACTCGCGAACGCAGAGCCCGGCGAGCTCGGTGCGGCGCGCGCGCATCCACTCCGCGGCGCGCAGCAGGCAGGCCGCCCGCTCGGCGGCCGGGGTGGCGGCCCACGCGGTCGCAGCGCCGCTCAACACCTCGAGTGCGGTCTCCACGTCGGCGGCGCCGGCGCGCGGCGCGAGCGCGACCACGCGGCTCTCCTCACCCGGATCGCTCGAGATGAGCGCGTCTCCCTCCCGGCGCTCTCCCGCGACGATCACGGCGACACGGAGCGGCAGCCTGGCGTCGAGCTCGGCCAGCCCGGCGCGAAGGCTCTCGCGCGCCGGCTGCCTGCGCAGCTCCAGCAGCGGCTCGTTGGCGAACTGGGGCAGGTTCACGGGGCCGCCAGCAGCTCCTCCAGCGGTCGGCCGCTGGCCTGCTCGACGAGGAAGCTCTCGTTCGCGGTGTTCTCGAGCAGCCGGCGCACGAGGTACGCCATCCCGGCGACGAGGTCTCCCACCGGGCAGTACGCGCGCACCCGCTGGCCCGCCCGCACCAGAGCGGACTGGAGCTCGTCGCCGAGACCCCTCAGCACCTGGAACTCGAGGTCGCCCTCGGGAGCACCGGTGCAGCGGTTGGCGGCGATCGCGTGCGCGACGCTGCGCAGGTTGTGGCTCGCGATCGCCGGACGCACGTTCGGCCGTCCTTGCAGCAGCGCGAGCGTGAGCGCCTCGAAGTTGCGGTCGCATTCGGCCTTCTCCTCGAACACGGGGGCGCTCCATCCCTGCTGGCGCGCCTGGACGACCTCGTGGTCCCAGTAGGCGCCCTTCACCAGGCGGACGACGAGCGGCTGCGTGCGCTCGGACGACCTCGCCCACGACAGCACGCGGCCGCACAGCTCGGCAGAGTCCCGCAGGTAGGCCTGCAGCACGATGCCGACGCTGGGGCCGTCGCGGAACTCCTCACGGGAGAGCAGGGAGAGGACGAGGTCGGAGACCTGCTCGCAGGTGTCGAAGGACTCCATGTCCACATGCAGGTGCGCGCCCAGCGCACGCGCCTCGCGCAGCAGCTCGAGCAGGCGAGGCTCGGCGTCGCGCTCGCCGACCTCGGGCGCCTCCGGGTGCAGCAGGGGCGTGAGCGCGGAGACCTTGACGGACAGGTTCGCCCGCGGGATCGGCCCGAGCGAGTCGGTTTCGAGGGACGGCTGGGCCGGGAGACGCCGGTACAGGTCCGCCAGCACCCGCAGCGCCTCGGCGCACCGCAGCGCGTAGCGATCGGCCTCGGACGCGGTGACCGTCGCCTCACCCAGCAGATCCAGCGAAGTCGCGACGCCGTCGCGCCAGAGCGAGGAGAGCGTCTTCTCGGCCTCGCGCGCGCCCTCGGCCGCGATGAAACGGTGTGCGACGTGGCGCACGCCGGCCACGGCAGCCGATCCGAGCGCGGCGCGGCCGGCACGTGTGTCGCCCATCTTGAGCGCGACGTCGATGGGGATCGCCCGCTGATCGACCCCTTCCAGGTAGCCCACGAGATGGGCGGCCAGATCGTCGAAGGAACGGCAGGCCGGCACCACGTCGACGAAGCGGAACAGCGCGGCACGCAGCTCGGCGTTGTGGGAGGCGATGTCGAGGGCGCGATCATCGACAGCCCTCAGCCCTCGGGAGTGCGGCGCGAGACCCGCGGCGAGCTCGCGCCCGACCTCACGGATGTCCTCCTCCTCGGGCGGGTTCATCCCATGCTCCTCGTCCCACATTAGCCTGCGGGGTTCACGCCGCTCGGGGGTGGGGCCGTCCGCGCGGGAGACCGACGCGCCGCCGCCGATTGCTACGGTCGCCGCATGGGAACGAGCCCCAGGCTTCCCGAGCTCTCCGACCCGCTGCCGTGGATGAGCGAAGAGGAGAGCGAGAAGGCGTGGATGACGGTCCGCGACGGCGATCTGCTCGAACTGCTGCTCCTCGCACACGCGGCGCGGATCGGCTCCCCCGTCGACGTGCTCGAGTGGGGCGCGGGGCGGAGCAGCCTCTATTACAG
Source organism: uncultured Solirubrobacteraceae bacterium (assembly GCA_963836035.1). Lineage (GTDB taxonomy): Bacteria > Actinomycetota > Thermoleophilia > Solirubrobacterales > Solirubrobacteraceae > Palsa-744. The sequence goes on from CAWIHX010000003.1 coordinate 205,795, forward strand.
CGAGCGGCTGGAAGAGCAGGGCCTGCTCGGAAGCTGGCTCTCGATCGAGCACAACCGTGAGTTCTTCCTGGGCGAGTTCGAGCCCGAGCTGGCGCAGCGGGCCTCGGCTTCCTATGAGCTCAGCGAGCAGCTGAGCGTCGTCCCGGCCGGGACAGCGCTCAGGGCCGTCGTCTTCGACGGCGGCGATCTGCAGCCCTACGACCCGGATCGCGAGCAGGATCGGCGCGCGGACCTCGACGACTACGTGGCCCTGCCCGCATCGCTCGAGCGCCGCTTCGACATCGTGGTGGTGGACGGGCGAAAGCGGCGCCGGTGCCTGCTGGAGGCGAGCTCCCTGCTCTCAGATGCGGGGATCGCCATCCTGCACGACGCGTGGCGCCCGTACTACCAGTGCGCGTTCGAGGCGTACGCGTTCGGGTGCCGCATCGGGGATGAGCTGTGGATCGGCGCCGAGCGCGATCCCGGCCTCGACGAGATCCTGCCCGCGCACGCGTTCACCGGGCACTTCGACAGCGGCTGAGCAGCCCTACACGGCCCGCGCGATCGCGACGACGTAGCGGCTCGTGATGCAGAAGCCCTCGCCGTTCTCGCCGGCCGCGGTCAGGATTGCGAGGGTCTGCTCGCGCAGCGCCTCGAGCTCACCGCGCGGCTCGAGCGTGGCGCGCGCGGCGAGCCACGCCGGGTGGTCGCGCATCTCGCCGTCGAGGAACTCCTGCGGCGAGGCGGCCGTGAAGGCGAGTGCCTCCTCGTGCATCTCGAGCGAGAAACCGAGCGGGTCGAACATCCCGGCGAGAGCGTCCGGATCGTGCCAGGCGAACGGCGGAGGGCCGGTGGCGACGCCGGCGCGGGCGAGCGCCTGCGAGCGAGCACGCATGGCCTGCGCGAGCGCACCCTCCGGAAGCCACGCGGTCAGCGCGATCCGTGCGCCCTCTCCGCCTGCCACACGCGCCATCTCGGCGGCGGCGGCCGGGGCGTCGGGCGCGAAGATCGCGCCGAAGCAGGACATCACGAGCTGCGCGGAGCCGTCGTCGAGGGGGAGCCTCGCCGCGTCGCCGGCGAGGAAGCTGGCATCGAGCCCCATCTCGGCGGCCTGGGCGCGCGCGAGCTCGAGCAGGCGCTCGGCCGGGTCCACGCCCGTCACGACCGCGCCGCGCTCGGCGGCGAGCAGCGCGGCGCTGCCGGTGCCGCAGCCGACGTCCACGACGCGCTCGTCCACGCGCGGCGCAGCGAGCTCGACGAGCCTGCGGGCCGTCGGCAGGAGCCCGGCGGCGATCTGCTCGTATGCGCCGGCGCCCCAGTCCACGTCGGGAGCCTAGCCGGGCGGGGGCTCGGTCGCGGTCCCTAGGACCGCCCGAACCAGCGCGCCCTGCGGACCGCCCCGAACTCCTCCTTCTCGGCGGCGAACTCGAGCGACGGGTCTCGCCGCCGGGCCTCCGGCGAATCCCCACGGAGGAAGTTGACTTCGACCTTGCTGACGAGCCCGCCGCCGAACTCGGCGTAGCAGACGCCCGAGCCCTCGTATGGCGGGGGCGGCTCGGCGCCGGCGATCGTGGCGGCGATGTCGTCGGCGACCACGCGGGCGGCTGCCTCCGCGAAGATGCCCGCCTTCGGCACGATGCGCGGGCCGCTGCACACGTCGCCGAGCGCGTAGACGCCGTCGAACCGCGTCCTGAGGTTGCTCTGGTCCACGGGCACCCAGTTGTTCTCCACGAGGCCCGAGTCCGCGAGCACCACCGGCGCCCGGTGGATCGGGATGCCGACGAAGAGGTCGTAGGGGAGCGTCTCGCCGCTCGCGAGCTGGGCGGTGTGGTTCGCCGGGTCGATGCCCGTCACGAGGTGCTCAGACAGTTCGGTGACGCCGCGGTCCGCGAGGCCTTCGCGGAACATCTGCGAGATCTCGCCCGTCACTGGGACCGGACGGGACATCGGGAACGTCGTGGTCATCTCGACGGCGTCGCGGATGCCCTGCTGCTTGAAGTGCTCGTCGAGCATGAAGGAGCCCTCGAACGGGGCCGGCGGGCACTTGAACGGCTGTCCGAGGATCGAGACGAGCACCCTGCCGCCCTTGAAGCCGGCGAGCTCGTCGCGCAGCCGCTCCGCGCCGGCCAGGGAGTAGTACTCGTGGCCGCCCTCCACGAAGCCCGGCGTAGCGGCGAAGTCGTAGTCGGCGCCGAGCGCGACGGCGATGAAGTCGGCCTCGTAGGAGCCGGCGTCGGTGGTCACCCGCCGCGCCGCCGGATCGACGGCGATGACCGTCTCGTGGCGGAACTCGACGCCGTCCTTGACGAAGTCGCGGTACGGGAGCTTGATCTCCGCGGCCGATTCGCGGCCGAGCATCACCTCGAGCTTGGAGAAGCCGAAGAAGAACTCGTCGTTGCGGTCGATCAACGTGACGCGGACCGCGTCGGCGCTCGTCTCGGAGAGGCGCGTCGCGAGCTCCAGCCCGCCGAACCCGGCCCCCAGGATCACGACGTGCTTGCTCACCGAGGCGAGCCTACTTCAGCGGCTCTTACGCCGTCAGGCCGACGTCTGCAAGCGCGCGCTCGTGATCGAAGTACGACACGAGCCTGGTCACCTTGCCCCCACGCAGGTGGAAGAGGTTCGCGGTCCGGTGCCCGCCCGAGCGGGTGCCGATGTCGACGCCGCTCGCTTTGCCGCGGCCCTGCGGCTTCAGCGCGACGAGCACCCGCTCCTCATCGAGCTCGCGGTACTCGTGCGCCTCGACGCGGTAGTCGTCCCACGCACTCAGGAACTCGCGCCAGATGGACGCCATCGCGGGGAGGCCCCGGCCCATGCGCGAGCCCGGTTCGTCCGCGATCGCGTACTCGATCTGCGGGTCGGCCCACACGACCGAGCGGAAATCGCCGTGTTCCCAGTCCGCGAGGATCGAGCGCACCAGTTTCAGGTTCTCCGACATCTCCCACATCGACCTCCGCCTCGCGGAGAACTTCCGCGCGGCACGGACGATCCAGTCCGCTCCGGTTGGCCGGGATGTCCAAAGCTGGGGCGTCCGCTTGACTTTCCTCTCAGGAAAGATATGGTTCCTTTCCAACAAGGAAAGGAACATTGTGGAACACGAGATCAGCCCAAGCGAAGCCCGCGTGGCGCTTGCCTCGGTCGAGCGCGAGCAGCTGCGGATCGTCGACGAGATCGAACTTCCGCGGTGGTACTGGTGGGGGCTTGCCCTCGGCTGGATCGCCCTCGGGTTCGTGACCGACCTCAAGCATCCCTGGCTCACCGCCGCCGCGACGCTGCTGTTCGGCGCGGTCCACGCGGGCGTTGCGCACCGCGTGATCGGAGGGCGCCGCCGCACGGCGGGCGTCCGCGTGCGCAGAGACCTCGCCGGCGCGAGCACGCCGGCGCTCGTGATCGGCGGCCTGCTCGCGCTGGTGGCCGTGACGATCGTGGGGGCGGTCCTCGCCTCTGCGGACGGAGCTCGTCATCCGGTCACGATCGCGAGCGCGTTCGTCGCCCTGTCGATACTGCTCGGCGGCCCGCGCCTGCTCGCGCATGTCCGCCGTGGCGCCGCACGCCAGGTCGTGTCCGCGTGATCGGCGCGTCGTTCGACGAGCTGATCCACCCGAGCACGCGGTTGTCGATGGTCGCGCTCCTCGCCGGGGCCGATTGGGTCGAGTTCGGGTTCATGCGCGACGAGCTCGGGATGTCGGACTCCGCCCTGTCCAAGCAGCTCTCGACGCTCGAGGAGGCCGGATACGTGGAGCAGGCGCGACCCGCGAGCGGGCGGGGGCGGCGCATGCGCGTGCGTCTCACCCCGGCTGGACGGCGGGCTTTCGAGGGCCATGTGGCCGCGCTGCGTGCGATCACCGACGGCGCCGGGAACGGCGCGCGGAGGGCGCCGTCCCGGAGCTGACCGCGTGCCGGCGACGCGTCACAGGTCGCGGCGTTCGAACATGACCGTCCCGATCGCAGCGAACACCACGGCCACGGCCGTGACACCGACGAACGCGGCCGGATCGATGCCGTCGCGGATCGCGTTGCCGTAGTAGCGGAAGGGGGAGGCGTATCGCACCCCGTCGAGGTGGGTGTCGAGCCGGCCCACGAGGTCGAGCACGTAGGCGCCGACGAGCACCCCCGCGAGCGATCCGGTGACGATCGTGGTCCTCAGCGACCAGCCGGTCACGACGATCGTGAGGCCGGCGAACAGGACTGCCAGCGGCCACACGTTCGCGAACCCCGCGACGGCCGAGCCGAACGAGAGCCCCGAGCCGGCAAGCTCGCTGCCGAGCATCGTCAGCAGCAGGGCCAGGGCGAGGACGACCGCGACCTCGGCGGCCGCGGCCACGAAGGCGGCCCATGCCACCGCGCGCCGCGAGACCGGAGCCGCGAGCAGCATTTCCAGCCGCCCGCTTTCCGCGGCGCCCGAAAGCGCGCTCGACACGGCGCGGACAGCCAGGTAGCCGACCGCCAGCGGGACGATCAGGCTCAGCATCTCGGCCTGGAGGTATTCCGCCACGGTGGAGAGCTCGCCGACGCCGAAGGCCTCCTTGAGCGCCTTCGGGTAGCCGCGCGTCGCCTTCGCAAGGGCACCTTCCACCGAGGGGTAGATCGCGACGACGAACGCGGCCCAGGCGCCGATCGGAAGCCCCCAGGAGAGCGGCGAGCGCCGGCGCTCACGCAGCTGAGCGACGACCAGCGCCCTCATCGCTCGCCCTCGCCGTAGTAGCTGAGGAAGACCTCCTCGAGCGTCGGGTGGACGATTTCGAGGTCGGCGACGTGGTGACGCGACAGCGCCTTCACCACCCGATCCACCTCCCCGCTCACCGTGAAGCTGACCTCGCTGCCCTCGGCGCTCACCGCGCTCACGCCGGGGAGGGCCGCGAGCTCGTCCGGGTCGATCGGCTCCGCGAAGCGGACGGACACGTGCCGTTGCGCGCGGCTCATGAGATCCGTCATCCGCTCGATCGCGATCAGGCGCCCGGCGCCGATGATCGCCACGCGGTCGCACACGCGCTCGACCTCGTCGAGCTCGTGCGAGGAGAGGAACACGGTCGCGCCGCGGTCCCGTTCCTCGCGCACGAGCGCGAGGAACTCCTCCTGCATGAGCGGGTCCAGGCCCCCCGTCGGCTCGTCGAAGATCAGCAGCTCCGGACGGTGGAAGAGGGCGAGGATCAGACCGATCTTCTGGCGGTTCCCCCGCGAGAGCTCACCGAGAGGGCGCGTGAGGTCGGCGTGCAGCCGTCGCGCGAGCGTGTCGGCGTAGCTCAGGTCGGCGACGCCGCGCAGCCGGGCGACCAGCGTCAGCGCTTCGTGCCCGGTGGTGTGCTTCCCGAAGCCGAAGTCGCCGGGCAGGTTGCCGATGCGGGCACGGATCGAGACGCTGTCGCGGTGGCTGTCGAGCCCGAAGATCCGCGCCGATCCGGCGGTCGGGTGCAGCAGATCGAGCAGCGTGCGGATCGTCGTCGTCTTGCCCGCCCCGTTGGGCCCGAGGAACCCGAACACCTCCCCCTGCTCGACGGACATCGTGAGGTCCTCGATCCCGCGCACGTTGCCGTAGAGCTTCGAGAGCCCGTCGATCTCGATGGCCGGGGCGCTCATCGGAGCGCGGCGAGCGCGGCATCGAGGTCCGGCAGCTCCCCGGCGTGGGCCGGCAGGGCGCGCCAGCGCACGATCCCCTCGCGGTCGAGCGCGAACGTCCCGGCGGACTGCCAGCGGCTGCCGGCGGGGTGGCGGTTGCGGATCCCCTGCCGCGAGAGGGCGGCGACCGCACGCAGCGAGCGAGCGCCGAAGAAGTGCCCGAGGCTCGTGCGCTCGAGTCCCCACGCGGCATAGGAGCGGCGCGAGGGGTCGCTCGCCAGGCGGACGTCCCCGCTGCCGCCGACCGCTTGGCACCAGCGCTCGGTCTCGTCCTCAGGCGCGTGGCTGACCGCCATCCACTGCAGCTCGGGCGCCCGCGCGGCGCCGTCGCGGAGCATCTGCATCGTCCGCTCGGCGAAGGGACAGCCCGTGTGGCGCAGGAACGAGACGATCGCCGGTCGGCCCGGATCGAGCGCGAGCGGCAGCTCGCGGGCGGGCTCGCCGGGCTCGGGGGCGGGGCGCAACTCCAGCCGGCGCGGCGGCAAGAACGTTCGCGGGTCCACGCCGGGAACGTAGTCCAATCGTGCACAGGGGGACCATCCCCTGAATCGGATGAGGCGGACGCCACCGCAGACGCGACACTCGACGGGCGATGCCCGCGATCAGGAGGCCCCGATGACCGACCAAGCAGACACGTTGCTGGTAGCCGCCGCGTCGTACGACAGCGTTGAGGACGCGATCGTCGACTACGAGGCGATCAAGGCCCTCTACTACGAGGTGAAAGCATCCGACGACTTCGACGCTGCCGTCATCCAGAAGGGCGAGAACGGCAAGGTCAAGATCGTCAAGAAGCACGAGCAGCCGACCCGGCACGGGGCGGTACACGGGCTTGGCTGGGGGCTGGCGGCGGGCGCGGTCGCAGCGCTGTTCCCGGCGGTCGGGATCCTCGGTGCGCTGGCCGTCGGCGGTGGCGCGGGTGCCGCGGTCGGAGCCGTCTCCGGTCACGTCAGCGGCGGGATGCCGCGCGGCGACCTGAAGGAGCTGGGCGACGTCCTGGACGAGGGCGCGGCCGGCCTGATCGTCGTCTACGCGACCAACCTCGCCGACCAGATCGCCGCCAACATCAAGGCCGCGAACCGCTTCGTCTCGAAGGTCACCGACATGGCCGCGGACGAACTCGCGCAGGAGATCAAGGAAGCGGAAACCGAGACAGCCGGCTCAGCGAGCTGAGCGCAGCCGCCGTAACTCACGAGGCGCGCCGGCTGAAGCTGAGGCGGTGGTCCACGTAGATCCCGGCTGGCGTGGCTGAGGAGAAGCCGGCGCCGCGCGCCAGCGTCGCGGCGGCGCGGTTCTCCGCGAGCCGGACGGCGAGGAGCGAGTCGACACCGGCACGCCGCGCGTGGGCGATCAGGCGGTTCAGCAGCAGCGGCCCGACGCCGACGCGCTGCCAGTCGTCGGCGATCGCGATCGCGACTTCGGCGCTCGCCGGGTCGTGCTCGAGGCGCACGAACCTCGCAACCCCGACGACCGTCGTGCCGTCGGGTGTCAGCGCGACGTAGGCGACGTGCCGGTGATCATCGAGGTCCATCAGCTGGGCGAGCATTCGCTCGCCCAGCTTCGGGACCGGAGAGCCGAAGCGCAGGTAGCGCGAGCGTTCGGAGAGGCCCGCGACGGCTGCCTCGTACATCGGGCGGTCGTCCGGGCGCATGCGCCGGAGCGCGAACCGCCTGCCGTCGACCGCGCGCAGCGTCCGCGCCCGCACGCCGGGAAGCGAGGAGCGCTCGCAACCGGGATGGGTCTTCTGCTCGCGGCTCATCGTGTGCTCCCAAGTGGTCAACGTCGGGGCCCCGCACTCTGTGAGGCGGGACCCCGACGGGTTAGGCCGAGGGCGGCACGTTCTGGTTGAGACGGAACAGGTTGCTGGGGTCGTACTCGTCCTTGAGCGCCTGCAGGCGCGCGAACGTCCGCTCGCCGTAACTGGTGCGCACGCGCTCCTCGCCCTCCGCGGGCAGGAAGTTGACGTAGGAGCCGCCGCTCAGCGACGGCTCGATCGTCGCGTGGAGGTCCTGCGCCCACTGCACGGCCTCCGCAAACCCCTCCGCGGTGAACGTGCTCGCGATGATGTTGAGTAGGAAGTCGCCGCTGCGGTCGCCGAACGCGGTGGCGTCGGCGGGCACGCGCGCGACCGCGCCGCCCATCTGGTGGATGTGGATCTCGCTCTTCGGCGAGCTCACGTTCTCGTGGAAGCGCACCAGGGTCTCGATCGCGTGGTCGTCCAGCGCCCGCATCCACCCCGCCTTGAAGTAGTTGTGGGCGCCCGCGCCCCACAGGGCGTCGAGCAGGCTCTGCATCGCCACGTAGGGGATCGGCCCGACGAGGTCGGCCACGGGCTCACCCAGCTCGCGCATCGGCTGGAGCGCCTTCGCACCCGCCTCGGCGTCGCCGGCCCACAGCGCGGGGCACACGACGATCCGCTTGCCGTGCCACTCCTCCGGGATGAACGGCGCGGGAGGCGCCGTGGCGAGGCTGACCAGCGCCGTCAGCTCGTCGGGAGCGGTGGGCGCCCACTCCCTGTAGAAGCGCAGGATCTCCTCCGCCATCTCGCCCGGGTAGAAGACCGGCCCGCCGTACGCGGTCGGCCCCACCGGGTGCAGCTCGTAGTCGAACGACGTGGCGATGCCGAAGTTGCCGCCGCCACCGCGGATACCCCAGAACAGCTCCGGGTTCTCCTCGGCGCTCGCCCGCACGAGCCGGCCGTCCGCGGTCACGATGTCCGCGCCGGTCAGGTTGTCGCACGTCAGGCCGTGCTTGCGCATCAGCCAGCCGATCCCGCCGCCGAGCGTGAACCCTGCGATCCCGGTGGTGGAGACGAGCCCGCCGGTGGTGGCGAGCCCGAACGCCTGCGTCTCGTGGTCGAACTCGGCCCAGGTGAGCCCGGTCTGGGCTGTCGCGGTGCGCGCCCGAGGGTCGACGCGGACGCCCTTCATCTCGGACACGTCGATCACGATGCCGCCGTCGCAGGTCGAGAACCCCGGGATCGAGTGACTGCCGCCTCGCACGGCGACGAGCAGCTGCTCGCTGCGCGCGAACTCGACGCAGCGGACCACATCGGCGACGCCGGCGCAGCGCACGATGAGCGCCGGGTGGCGGTCGTGCGCGCCGTTCCAGATCGTGCGCGCCTCGTCGTACTCGGGGTCGCCCGGCCGGATCAGCTGCCCGCGCAGCGTCTCGGTGAGCTCGGCGATCGAGCCCTCGGCGATGGTGGTGTGGATCATCTCCTGGGTGGCCATCTGTGTCTCGCTTTCATCGAACGAATCTTCTGAGGGGCAAGCTACGGACGGCCTCTCAACCGCCGCTCATCCGCCGCTCAAACCACCTTCAACCTGCTCTGGAGCGTGCTTGCATAGGCCAGGCCGCGCCGGTCGCGGTAGCGCCTGAAGTCCTCGGTCGCGTTCGCCAGCGCCACGCGCGCCCGCTCGGGCTCCCCGAGCGCGATGCTCGCCTCGGCCAGCTCCGCGAGCGCCCAGCAGCCGAGCCGCTCCAGCCCGCTCCGCCGGCCGGTGTAACTCACGGAGCGCTCGAACAGGACCCGGGCGCGCTCCGGGTCTCCGCCGTCGAGCTCGAACGCGCCGAGGTTCAGGGGCAGCCCCTCCAGCCCCGGGGCGTCCTCGGTGCGCTCGTAGATCGCCTGCGCCCTGTCGAACAGCCCGAGGCCGCGCGCCCGCTCGCCGGCGGCGAGCGCGAGCATGCCCATGCCGGTGAGCGTCGTCGCCGTCTCGCGCTGGTCGCGGGCGGCGCGCCGGATCTCCAGCGCGCGCTCGAAGTGGCGGTGGCCGAGCTCGAACTCGCCCGTCAGGCGCGCGAGGTTGCCGAGCGCGTTGAGCGTGCCGGCTTCGCCGAGCTCGTCGCCGAGCTCGGCGAAGCGCTCGAGCGCGCCTGCGAGGCACTCGCCCGCGAGTGCGTAGTTGCCCTCGGCGCGCCACGTCTCGGCGATGTTGCAGAGCACGTAGCCCGCGCCGGTACGGCTCCCGACCGAGCGGAACAGGCAGAAGGTGTCCTCGAAGAAGAACCGCGGCGCGCCTTCCGGGCCCACCGGCAGCGCGACCGGGGAGATCCGCGCCGCCCAGAACACCGGCCCGCTCCCGGCCGGGATCCCGTCGAGCAGCTCGAGCCCGCGCGTGAAGAGCTCGCGGGCGAGCTCGGTCTCGCCGCGACAGCCGGCCAGCACGCCCTGCGACTGCTGGACCGCCACCACGATCGCGTCGTCCTCGAGCTCGAGGGCCGCCTCGAGTCCCTCCGCGAGCGCCTCATCGGCGGCGACCCAGTCGAAGCCGCCCATGCCCATCATGCCCAGACGCTCGAGCGCCCTCGCGCGGCCGTGCGCGTCGCCCTGCCGGCTCGCGACCTCGAGCGCCTCGCGGCCGTAGCGGACGGTTCGCGCGAGGTCGCCCAGCGAGCGCACGCACAGGGCACCGAGGCCGAACAGCCCGCGCGCCCGGTCGGCTGTCGGCTCCGGCGCCGCGTCCAGCGCTTCGCCGAGCCAGCGCAGACCCTCGGCGAAGTGGCCGCGGATCATCCAGAACCACCAGAGCGCGCACGCCAGTCGCAGCGCCTCGGCTGGGCTGCTGCGCAGCCCGGAGGCGAGCGCGGCGCGGAAGTTGTCGTGCTCGGCCTCGAGCAGGTCGACGGGCCACAGCGCGGCGACGTCGGGATCGAGGTCGCGGTCCGCGACGCGGGCGGCCTCGAGATACCACTCGCGGTGGGCGGCCTCGACCGCGCCGAGCTCGCCGGCGGCGTCGAGCCGTTCGCGCGCGTCGAGCCGCACGGTCTCCAGCAGCCGGTAGCGGTTCGCTCCGGGGCCGGCCTCGACCTGCACCAGGGACTTGTCGACCAGGGCGCCCAGCTCCTCGACCGCCGACTCGGCCGCCTCGCCGGGCACCGCCTGCGCCACATGCTCGACCGCCTCGATGCCGAAGCTGCCGGCGAAGACGCCGAGTCGCCGGTAGAGCGTGCGCTCGGTGTCCGTGAGCAGCTCGTGGCTCCATTCGAGCGTCGCGCGCAACGTCTGCTGGCGCGTGAGCCCGGCCCGGCTGCCGCTCCCGAGCAGGGCGAGCGCGTCCGAGAGCCGTTCGGCGATCTGCGCCGGCATGAGCATCGAGACGCGCGCTGCCGCGAGCTCGAGTGCGAGCGGCATCCCGTCGAGGCCGCGGCAGATCTCTGCGACGCTCTCGGCATTCTCGTCGCTCAGCGCGAAGCCGGGGGAGACGTCGGCGGCGCGCTCGCAGAACAGCCGCACGGCCTCGAACGGCTCCAGGCTCGCGGCGCGGACACCGGGCACCGGCTCGGGCAGCGACAGCGGCGGCACGCGCCAGGCGACCTCGCCGTCGATCCGCAGCCGCTCCCGGCTCGTCACCAGCACGCGTAGGTTCGGGCAGCCGCGGAGCAGCCGGTCGGCGAGCGTCGCGCAGGCGCCGATCAGGTGCTCGCAGCTGTCGAGCACCAGCAGCATCGAGCGCGTCCCGATCTGGTCCTGGAGCGCGTGGAGCGGGTCGCGCCCCGAACGCAACTGCATGCCGAGCGTGGCCGCGGCCTCCTCGACGACGAGCGCTTCCTCGACGATCGGCGCCAGCTCGACGACATGGATGCCGTCCGCGAAATCGCTCTCGTTGCGGGCGAGAAGCTCGTACGCCAGCCGCGTCTTGCCGGCGCCGCCGGGGCCGGTTAGCGTGAGCAGCCGCGCCCGGCGCAGCAGACGCTCCAGCTCGGCGAGCTCGCTCTCGCGACCCACGAAGCTGGTGAGCTGGCGGGGGGCATGTCGCGGCGCCGAGCTCGCCTCCTCGGCAAACGGCTCCGCGTCCCCGTCGGCCTCGTGCTGGCTCGCGAGGATCTCGCGGTAGAGCGCGACGGTCTCCGGGTCGGGGTCCGCCGCCAGGTGCTCGGCGAGCGCACCCCGCAGCTGCTGGAACTGCGCGAGCGCCTGCTGGCGGCGCCCGCTCTCGGTGAACAGCCGCATCAGCGCGCGCTGCGCGCCCTCGTGCAGCGGATCCTCGGCCACCGCGCGCATCAGCACCTCGACGGCCTCCTGCTCCTCGCCGGCGGCGACCAGCAGGGCCGAGTGCTCGACGAGCAGCGCCAGGTAGGTCTCTCGCAGCGACTCGCGCCGCGCCGCCGTCCACTGCTCGTAGCGGTCCTCCGGCAACAGTTCGCCGCCGTAGAGTTCGATCGCGGCGCGGTAGGACGCGATCTCGCCGTCGGCACGGGCGGCCGCGCCCGCTGCCTCGAACGCCTCGACGTCGATCCAGATCTTCGTGCCGTTCAGCTCGACGACGTCCTCGCGCATGGTGAGCGAGCCGGTGCCGATCGCCTTGCGCGCCACGTAGAGCACCTGATGCAGTCCGGCCGGCGAGCCTTCGCCCTCCGGCCAGAGCGCCTCGGCGAGCTGCTCTCGATGCAGCCTGCGCTCCGGCGTCAGCGCGAGCAGCTTGATCACCGTCTTCGCGCGCCGCAGCCGCCACGCGTCGTCGGGCACGGCCTCGCCCGAGACCTCCAGCTGGAAGCCGCCCATCAATCGCACCGCGAGCCCGGAGTCATCCGCTCGCTCAGGCGTTACCACGTTCTCGTCTGACCCCCGTCGCATCCGCGCTCGTGCCGAGAGGAAAGGCTAACGCCGCGCCGATCGGCGGGCGCGCGGCTAGGATCGCGGCATGCACGCCGTCGTCAACACGATCGCGCTCGCGCGGCCCCTCGAGGAGTCCGTGTTCGAGGCCGCCCGGCGGGAACTGCCCGAGCTGGTCGCGCCGCTGGAGGGCATCCACGCGGTGCAGATGATCCGCACCGGCGAGCTGGAGCTGGTCCTGGTGATCGTCGGCGACGACCAGGCGGCGCTGGATCGCATGCGCGATGCGGTCGGCAACGAGTGGATGACCGAGAACGTGGCACCGAACGCCGCCGCGCCACCGCACCGGGCGGTGGGCGAGGTGCTGTTCTCCTACCTGCGCGCCTGACGGCTCAGCCGTCGGCCGCGGCCTTCTGCCCGTACGGGTCCCTGGGGGAGCGGTCCTCCGAGAGCGAGTCCGAGGAGCGCGCGACGAGGCGCTCGATCGCGTCGGCGAGGTGCACGGGCGTGATGTTGTAGTCACCCTCCGCGACGCGGATGCGGTGCGCCTCCAGCAGCACCTCGGCGTGGCTGCACCCCGCGGGTGGCTCGAAGCGGTAGGAGGCGAGCTCGATCAGCAGGCCGAGCGGATCCTCGAAGTAGATCGAGTCCATGAAGCCGCGGTCCTTGACGCCGCTGTGGCGGATGCCTCGCTCGTCCAGGCGCTCGACCGCCTGTTTGAAGGTGGCCTGCGAGAGCGCGAAGGCGACGTGATGGACGCAGCCGGGGTCGGTCGGCGTCCGCTCGCCGTCGTAGTCGCGCTCCTCGTTGGTGAACACGGTGATCAGCCGCCCGTCTCCGGGGTCGAAATACAGGTGGCTCTCGGCCGGGTTGTCCAGGTTGGGCTGCTCGAACACGAACGGCATGCCGAGCAGCCCCTCCCAGAAGTCGATCGACGTCTGCCGGTCCGCGCCGACGAGCGTGATGTGGTGGACGCCCTGGCTCTGGAGCTTTCTCATGCTGCCAGGGTAACGACGCACCGGCGCGGGAGATCTGGCACTCTGGCGCGCTCTGGTCGTTTCAGGATCGGACAGACGCATCGCGCACGGACCGCCGCTCACGCTTCGCTGTGCGCTGCCCGTGGCCCTCGCCCTGCTCGTGCTGCTCGTGCCGGCCGCGGCGCAGGGGCGTGCGCCGGGCGCTCGGGCCGCCGCGACGCGCGCGGTCGCCGCCGGCTTCCAGCTCGGCGTCAACGCTGGTTACTGGGGAGCCCGCGAAGCGCGCGACCTGCGCCGCGTCGCGACCGTCGTGCGCCTGACCAACCCGCCGCGCCTGACGCGCTGGGAACGCATGGGGCTGCGGGTCATCGCCGACTTCTCCGGCCCGTACACGCGAGGCGGCGTGAGCGGGCTCGATCACGCCGCCTACGTTGCCAGGGTGGTCGCGTTCGTCAGGCAGAACCCCAACGTGTTCGCGATCGAGGTGCTCAACGAGCCGGGCGGCAGCTGGTTCTGGGGCCCGCAGGCAGAATCGGCCGAGAACCGCGAAAGCTATGCGCAGCTGCTGATCGAAGTCCACGAAGCGCTCGTGGCGAGCTTCGGCGCGCGCCGGCCGCTGGAGCTCGCCTCGTGGGACGGCGGCCACGACTCCTCGAACGCCTGGGGCGAAGCCTGGTCGCGCAACGCCGCGGCGCTGGCCGACGTCGACGCCGTCACGAACCATCCCTACGGCGGCCGGGACGCGCGGGCGCATGCGATTCTCGGGAACCGGCGGCTGATCGAAGCCGACGAGGCCGTCTCGCACAAGCCGATCTACATCACCGAGGTCGGCTTCCCGACCGGCAACAACAACAGCGACAGCCTCTCGTACAGCGAAGCCGAACAGGCCTTCGCGATCGGCTCGTTCGCGCGCTGGGCGAGCCGGACCGGCTTCATCGCGGGAGTCACCTTCTACGGCTACCGCGACGCGCGCGAAGGCGGCGGCTACGGGATCGAGACACATCGCGGGCACCGCAAGGCGGCCTACTCGGTGCTCGAACAACTGCGCCGCGGCTGAGCTAACCGGGGGCGAGCAACCGGTCGAGCAGGAGGTCGACGCTCGCCTCGGCGGTCGCGCCGGCGCTCGCCTGGTCCCGCGCGTAGGCCACGAACAGCGCCGCCTCGGTGAGCACCGCACACAGCATGTAGGCGAGGAACTGCTCCTGGCCGCGCGGCACGCGGCCTTCCTCGGCGAGCTTGCCGAAGCTCGCCCGCAGTCCGCCCAGCCAGTAGCGCTCGTCGAGTTCGCGCCAGCGCGCCCAGCCGACCACCGCCTGCGGGTCGAGCAGGTAGATGCGCTGCACTTCGGGCTCGCGCGCCATCTGCATCCACGACCGAGCCCCGGCGCGCAGGTTCTCCAGCGCATCGCCGCCCTCCGCCTGCTGGGAAGCGCGCGCCGCGAGTTCGGCGACGACGGCCTCGAGCACGGCGTCGAACAGCGCCGTCTTGCTGGGGAAGTGGTGGTAGAGAGCGCCGCGCGCGGCGCCCGAGGACTCGAGCACGGCCTCCACCGAGGTGTGCTCGTAGCCGTGCTCGCCGAACAGCAGGCGCGCGGCGCCGAGGATGCGCTGGCGCGTGGCTTCGCCGCGCAGAACTCGTCCGTCGGGCATGCCCAAATTGTAAACCGACTGACGGTCTGATAGTTTGGCCGCCCCGAGAGGCCCGCCCGCCCGCGGGCGGCGCGCGACAACGAAAGGGGCAGCGGCGATGAAGGTAGAGAGGCTGAATGTGGGGTGGATCTCATCGCCGGCGATGATCTGGCGCCAGGGCGAGGACCCCGAGACGCAGATCCGCTTCCCGATCCCCGCCTACCTGATCGAGAACGACAGCGAGCGCATCCTCGTCGACACCGGGCTGCACCCGGGCGCGGTCAGCGACGTGGCAGCCCACTACGGTCCGCAGGCCGCGTTCATGCAGCTCGAGCAGGAGCAGAGCGTCGCGGAACTCGTGGACGTCTCGACGCTCACGCGGATCGTGCTGACGCACCTGCACTTCGACCACGCCGGCGGACTGGCGCTGCTTCCCGACCAGGTGCCGATCTTCGTGCAGAGGCGCGAGTGGGAGGGAGGGGCAGCGGAGGAGACGATCAGACGGAACTTCTTCTACCCACGCGACTACGCGCTCGACGGGCGCCGGATAGAGCTCCTCGACGGCGACCACGACCTTCTCGGCGACGGCTCGGTTCGCCTCCTGCTCACGCCGGGCCACACGCCCGGTCACCAGTCCGTGCTCGTGGGCGAGCGGCTCGTGCTCGGCGCCGACGTCGCGCACTTCGCCGCGACGCTCGACGACCGCCGCTTCCCGTCGTTCGCCGACGACTTCGAGGCGCAGGACCGGTCGGCCGACAAGCTGCGCGGCATGCGTGAAGCGGGCGCCACGGTGATGCCCGGACACGACCCGGATGTGCTGCGCCCGGGCCCGGTCGCGCTCGGCTGAGCGGCAGGCGAGCCTGAACACGGCCGGCCTGATATTCAACCAATTAGTTGATAAACTATTGGGATGAACACGATGGCGACCGACCAGCTCAGCACAACCTTCTCGGCGCTTGCCGACCCCACGCGACGCGCGATCATCGCGCGACTCGCGGAGGAGGGGGAGGTCACCGTGAACGAGCTGGCGGAGCCCTTCCCGCTCAGCGTGCAGGCCGTCTCCAAGCACCTCAAGGTGCTCGAGCGCGCCGGCCTGATCACCCGCGGACGGACCGCGCAGCTGCGCCCGTCGCGGCTCGACGGCGCGCCGCTGCGCGCGGTGGCCGAATGGCTCGAGCAGTACCGGGGGATCTGGGAGGGGCGGCTCGATCGCCTGGCGACGCATTTGATGGAGATCCAGAGAAAGGCAGACGACGATGGCTGAGGGACAGCAGGCGATGCGCGAGCACACGATCGTGATCGAGCGCGAGCTCGACGCTCCGCGCGAGCTCGTGTGGCAGGTGTGGACCGACCCCGACGAGGTCGCGAAGTGGTGGGGCCCCGAGCACTTCACGACGCCCCGCGAGAAAATCGAGTTCGACCTCAAACCCGGCGGCTCGTGCCGGATGACGATGGTCGGCCCCGACGGAACCGAGTACCCGGACGACGGTCACTTCATCGTCGTCGAACCGCCAGCTCGGCTCTCCTTCGGCCAGGACTCCACCCCACACCCCATGATCGAGTCGGGCGAGACGACCGTCGAGTTCCACGACCTCGGCGCGAACCGCACGAAGGTCGTCGTCACCTCGCGGATGATCGCGACGGAGGAGCTACCGGAAATGGCGACGCTGGGCTGGAACAGCCAGATCGACAAGCTCGCGGCGCTGCTGGCCGAGCGGGTCTCCTGACGCTCGCGTGCGGGGCGGTTGTCACGGCCGCCCTGCGCGCGGCCCGGGCGGAGGCGCTCCCGTCCGCGGCGTATCTTGTCGTGGCCGATGAGCGAGCCGACCACGACCGCTGCCGTGCGCGACGCCGGGCCGGGCGACGCCGCCGCCTGTGCGGCGATCTACGCGCCCTACGTTCGCGACACCGCGATCAGCTTCGAGCTCGAGCCCCCGACCGCGGAGCAGATGGCGGCGCGCATCGAAGCCTCGAGCGCCGGCCACGCATGGGTCGTGCTCGAGCGCGACGGTCTCGTCGGCTACGCGTACGGGGCCAGGCTGCACCCGCGCGCGGCGTACCGCTTCTCCTGCGAGGTCAGCGTTTACGTGGACGCCGACCGGCGCGGCGCGGGCGCGGGCCGCGCGCTCTACGCCGCGCTGTTCGACCGGCTCGCCGCACGGGGCCTTCGCAACGCCGTCGCCGGCATGACCGTGCCCAACGAGGCGAGTGAAAGGCTGCACCTGGCGATGGGCTTTCGCCCTGTGGGCGCCTACCGGAACATCGGCTACAAGCTCGGGCGCTGGCACGACGTCGCGTACTTCCAGCTTGCGCTCGCAGATCCGGCGAGCTCGCCGGCCGAGCCCACCTAGTCAGGCGTCGAGCACCGCGCGGACCGCCGCGGGGAGACGCTCGCGGCGAGCCGGCGTGAGCGTGCCCGATGCGAGCTGGCGGTGGGCGAACCCGTGTGGCATGTCCACCAGCGCGAGCAGCACGAGATCGCGGGTGCGCCTGTCCGCCCGTCCGTGGAGCGCGCGGGCGAGCACCGCCATCAGCGCTTCGACGCGCTCGTTGACCGTCTCGAGTTCGCCGCGCAGCCTCCCGAGCTCCATCTCGAGCAGCTGGCCGCGGCCGAGCGCGTCGAGCAGGAGCGTGTCCTGGGGCTCGGCGAGACAATGGTCGTACATGGCCAGCGCGACGGCCTCGGCGCTCGCGAGCGGCTCGGCGGCCGAGACCGGCACGGCCAGGGCCCGCTCCTGCGAGCGCCTCGCGGCCCGCAGCCATGTGCGCGCGAGCAGCTCCGTGAGCGAGTCGAAGCGGTGGTAGATCGAGCCGACCGGCACCCCTGCTGTGCGGGCGATCGCCTCGACGGTGGCACCGCGGGCGCCGCGCGTGACGACCACCTCACGCGCGGCGTCGAGGATCGCTTCGGTGGAGAAGACGCGGCGGGCCAAGAGTTGTAGAGTACAGGTTCTAGAGCAGACCCTCTATAAATCCGAGGAGGAAGCGATGCCGTCGCTGACCCGCACACAGGATCTTTTCGTACTCGACCTGGGCGAAAGCCACAACCGGTTCAACGCCGACTTCGTCGACTCGCTCGAAGGCTGCCTCGACGAGGTCGAAGCGGCCGCGCCGTGCGCGCTGGTCACGACCGCGCGCGGCAAGGTGTTCTCCAACGGCCTCGACCTCGAGTGGATGGCCACGCAGGGGGAGGGCGCGATCGAGTTCCTCGCCCGCGTGCACGAGCTGCTCGCCCGCGTGCTGGAGATCGGCGTGCCGACGGTCGCGGCGCTTCAGGGCCACACCTACGCGGCGGGGGCGATGCTCGCGCTCGCGCACGACGAGCGCGTGATGAGGGCCGATCGCGGCTGGTTCTGCCTGCCCGAGGTCGACATGGGGATCGCCTTCACGCCCGGCATGACCGAGCTGCTCTCCTCGCGCCTGCCCTCCGGCGCGGTCCACGAGGCGATCGTGCTCGGCCGCCGCTACGGCGGGCTCGAAGCGGCCGCGGCGGGGATCGTCGAGGAGGCGGTCGAGGAGCAGAGCGTGCTGAGCCGCGCCTGCGAGCGCGCCGAGGCGCTCGCGGGCAAGGATCCGGCGACGATGCGCACGATCAAGCAGCGCCTCTACGCGAGAACGCTCGCCGCGCTGCGCGGCCCGCTCGGCCTCGTCGCGGTGCCGGAGCCGGTGTGATGGCCACCGCCGCTCTCCCGGGTTGCCCGGGCGTGGTGCGCAACTGGGGCTCGACCCCGGCGGAGCGCGCCGAGAGCTTCCCCTGCGACCGCCTGCTCCTCGACGCGCCGATGCGGCTCTACCGGGCGGTCGACGTGGCCGCGCCCGCCACGGTCGTGTTCCGCTGGCTCTGCCAGCTGCGCGCCGCTCCCTACAGCTACGACCGGCTCGACAACGGCGGACGGCGCAGCCCGCAGGCGCTCACACCGGGCCTCGAGCGGCTCGCGCCCGGACAGACCTTCATGCGGATCTTCCGCCTCGTCGAGTTCGAGCCCGGCTGCTCGCTGACGGTCCGCTCGCGCGGCACCGTGTTCGGCGAGGTCGCCGTCACCTACCGCGTCCGGGCCGTGTCCGCTGACGCCTCGCGGCTCGTCGCGAAGCTGCTCGTCGCGCCGCCGCGGGGGCCGCTCGGCAGCCTGCCCGCCCGGGGGATGCTTGCTGCCGGCGACCTCGTGATGATGCGCCGCCAGTTGCTCAACCTCGCCTCGCTGGCCGAGCGCGAGGCAGGGGGGCCGTCCGGCGGCTAGCGTTTCCCGCCATGGCGGGGGGTTTCACAGAGGCGCATCGCGGCGGGGAGGGTCCGCCGCTGCTGCTCCTGCACGGCTTCACCGACACGTGGTGGACCTGGGAGCTCGTGCTCGGCTCGCTGGAGCGCTCGCACGAGGTCCTGGCTCCCACGCTGGCGGGACACGCGGGCGCGCGCCCCGTCGCCGGTCCGCTCGACGCGGAGATGCTGGTCGCCGAGCTCGAGCGCGCGATGGACGCGGCCGGGTGGGAGACGGCACACCTCGCCGGCAACTCCCTCGGCGGCTACCTCGCGCTGCAACTCGCGGCCCGCGGGCGTGCCGAGAGCGTCGTCGCGCTCGCCCCCGCCGGCGGCTGGGCCGCGGACGACGAGTTCTTCGCGGCGACGCTGGTGCCGTTCTTCACCATGTTGCGCGAGCAGCTGTCCGCCAACGAGGCGCACCTCGACGCGATGCTCGCGAGCCCCGAGGGCCGGCGGCTCGCCACGGCGGCCACCGTCTGCAACTTCGAGCACATCCCGGTCGAGCTGCTCTCGCACCAGGCGCGCGGCATGATCGGCTGCGAGGGAGCGGCCGAGCTGATGCAGAGCGCGCTCGGAGACGGCTTCTCGCTCGACGCCGCCCGGATCGTGTGCCCGGTGCGGATCGTGTGGGGCACCGAGGACCGGATCCTGCCGTGGCCGGCGGCGGCCGTGCGCTACCGCGAGGAGTGGCTGCCGAACGCAGACTGGGTCGTGCTCGACGGGGTCGGGCACATGCCGCAGCTCGACGTGCCGCTCGAGACGGCCGAGCTGATCGCAGGGGTCGCCGGGCGATGAGCGCCGGCGCCTGGCGCGACCGCTGGGACGCGGTCGTCGTCGGCGGCGGGATCCCTGGGCGCAACGCGGCGATGGCCGCGCTCAGAGCACCATCTGGGTACAGGTGAAGCTCGCCGCCAGGCGCTCGTCCTTCAGCACCCGCACCTGCCAGACGTGCGTGCGCGAGCCGACATGCAGCGGCTCGCCGATCGCGGTCAGGAGGTCGCCCTCGCCGGCCGACGAGATCACGTTGATCTTCAGCTCGACGGTCGTGAAGCCGCGGTCCTCGGGCAGGTGGCGCAGCGTGCCCCAGGCGGCCACCGTGTCCGCGAACGCGACCCACGCCCCGCCGTGCACGTACCCCATCGGGTGCAGGTGGCGGCGGTCCACCGCCATGCGGCCACGCACGTGCTCGTCGGTGATCTCGGTCAGCTCGATCCCGAGGTCGCCGGGGAACGTGCCCGCGAGCCGCTCGGCGCTTAGCTGCGGTGTGATCGCCTGGTTGGTCTCGCCCATCTGCTCCCCCTCGCCGGTGGCGGCGGATCCTATCCCGGCCGAGCGCGACGGCGGGCTACGATCGGGCGCCATGAGGCCAGCGCCAGAGAACGCGGCGTCGGGGGGGCTGCTCGCGCGCTCGCCCTCGACGGCGCTCGTGATCGGGGGCATCGCCTCTGTGCAGTTCGGCGCCGCGCTCGCGACCACGCTGTTCGACCGCGCCGGCCCTGCCGGAACCGCGCTGCTGCGGCTGGCGTTCGGCACGCTCGTGCTGCTCGCGGTCTGGCGGCCGCGCATATCCGGGCGCACGCGCGCGGAGCTCGAGCTCGCCGCGCTGTTCGGTGTCGTGCTCGCGGCCATGAACCTGAGCTTCTACGGCGCGATCGACCGCATCCCGCTCGGGATCGCGGTGGCACTCGAGTTCGTCGGCCCGCTGACCGTCGCGCTCGCGGGCTCCCGCCGGCGGCTGGATCTGCTGTGGGTCGCGCTCGCCGCCGGCGGCATCGCCGCGCTGACACGCGGCGGCGGCAACGGCCTCGACGCGCTGGGGGTCGGGCTCGCGCTCTTCGCCGGCGTGCTGTGGGGGACATACATCGTGCTCAACGCGCGCCTGGGCCGCGCCTTCGAGGGCGGCACCGGCCTCGCCCTGGCGATGTGCGTCGGCACGCTCGCCGTCTCCCCGATCGGGATCGTCGAAGGCGCGGGCGAGCTCCTCAGCGCCGAAGCGCTCGTGCTCGGCGCCGCCGTCGGCATCCTCTCCTCGGCGATCCCCTACTCGTTCGAGGTCGAGGCGCTGCGCCGGATCCGCCCTGCGGTCTTCGGCGTGCTGATGAGCCTCGAGCCGGCCGTCGCGGCGCTGGCCGGCCTGATCGTGCTCGGCCAGCGCCTCGGCGGGCGGGTGCTGTTCGGGATCGCGCTGGTGATCGTCGCCTCGGTCGGCGCGGCTCGCTCCGGGCGCGAGGCGACGGTCACGCTGTAGGGCGCTACCCGCGCTGGGGCAGCTCCTGGAGCGCCCAGCCGTTGCCGTCGGGGTCGGCGAAGAACACGAACCGCCCCCACGGGAACTCCTGCACCTCGCTCACGAGCACGCCGCGACCGGCAAGCTCCGCGCGGGCGGCGTCGGCGTCGGCGACGACGAGCTGCAGCCCTTGCGCCGAGCCGGGCGCCGCCTCCGTCAGCCCCTTGCCGAGCGCGATCGAGCAGGCCGAGCCCGGGGGCGTGAGCTGCACGAAGCGGATGTTCTCGTCGACGGTGACGTCGTGTTCGGCGTCGAAGCCCGCGGCGTCTGCGTAGAAGGCCTTTGCGCGGTCGACGTCGGAGACGGGGACGGTGATCAGCTCGAGCTTGTAGTCCATCGGGGCGTTCCTTTCCTCTCGCGTGGTGTGCCGCGGAGGCTATGCGCGATTGAGGCCAGCTTCTGTCCTCGATCTTCGGGAACATGCGCACCATGGCCGATGCGCCGACAGCAGGCCGCCTGCTCGCCCTGCTCTCGCTGCTGCAGGGGCGGCGGGAGTGGCCCGGCGCGCTGCTCGCCCGGCGCCTCGAGGTCTCGCAGCGCACGGTCCGCCGCGACGTCGACCGGCTGCGCTCGCTCGGCTACCCGATCGAATCGACGAGCGGGCCCTCGGGCGGGTACTCGCTCACCTCCGGCGCGGCGATGCCGCCGCTGCTACTCGACGACGAGGAGGCGCTGGCGGTGGCGATCTCCCTGCGGACGGCCGCGCGGTCGGCTGTGGCCGGGATCGAGGAGACGGCGCTGCGGGCGCTGGTCAAGCTCGAGCAGGTCCTACCCGCGCACCTGCGCCGGCGCGTGCAGGCGTTCGGCGCGACCGAGGTGGTCGGCGGCGCGGGCGGCGCGGGGGTGGACGCCGCGGTGCTGACGGTCCTCGGTGCGGCGTGCCGCGACGGCGAGACGCTCCGCTTCGGCTACCGCGGCCGCGACGGTGAGCGCAGCCGGCGGCTGGTCGAGCCGCACAACCTGCTCGCTCACGGCCGGCGCTGGTACCTGCTCGCGTTCGACCCCTCGCGCTCGGGCTGGCGCACCTTTCGCGTCGACCGCGTCTCGGGCCCGGGCGGCACGGGGCGGCGCTTCGAGCGGCGCGCGATCCCCGGCGGCGACGCGTCCGCCTATCTCACCCGCGCGCTGGCCGGCGTCGTCTACCGCCACGAGGCGCGCGTGCGCTACCTCGTCGCCGCGTCCGAGCTGCGCACGCGCGTGCCGTTCGGCCGCCGCGATGTGCGCGAGGAGCCGGGCGGCACCTGTGTCTATGAGACGAGCGACGACGACCTCGATTGGCTCGCGTTCCGGATCGTCGCGCCGAACGTGGACTTCGAGCTGCTGAGCGCCTCCGAGGAGCTGCGCGAGCGGCTGCGCGCGATGGCGCGGCGCCTGGAGGCGGCGGCCAGCGGCCCGGACGAGCCCGGAGGCGGGTCGCGCCGCGCGGCGCGCGGCGAGGCTCAGTCGGGCGCCGGCAGCAGTCGTTCGACGACGGCGAAGGACGGCCGCGACCGCAGCTGATCGCGGATGTCCAGCCGGTAGTCGAGCAGCGCCAGCGAGGGCGCGATCATCATGTCGGCCGCGTTCGGCTCCTCGCCGTCGATGACGCCGGCCGCGACGTGGGAGTCGGCGCGGTCGAGCACCGCGGGCAGCTCGCCGAGCAGGCGACGCTCGGCGCCCGCGTTCGCCTTGAAGGTCGTGCGCGCTGCGAGCTTCGCCGCGAGCTGGCGCTGCGGGCCGTTGTTCGCGAGCAGGGCGCCGAGCCGCCCCCGGCCGCCGCGCTCTGACATCTCATCGAGGCTGCGCGCACCCGCGACGATCACGAGCCGCCGCGCGAACATCTGCAGCGGCTCGTCGGCCCACGCCACGGCCTCCTCGACGGCGGCGCGCTGCTGCGGGTCGGAGGGGAACAGCGGCGGCTCGGGCGCGAGGCGCTCGAGGTGGCGCGCGATCTCGGTGCTGCCCTGTGCCCGGTCGGAGCCGATGCGCAGCGCGGGGACCGTGCCGAGCCTGTCGAGCAGCGCGCTCATCCGCGTGGGCCTGCCGTCGACCATCCGGATCGGCTTCTCGGCGCCCGGGAAGCCGCGGAGCCGCACGAGCTGCGGGTGAAGCCCCGTCGGCAGCTCCACCGTGTGGAAGCGGATCCCCTTGCCGGCGAGCATCAGCTTCGCCGCCGCGCACGCGTGCGAGCCGGGGATCACGTACAGCGTCGCCTCGCCCGCGGGGACGCCGGCGCTCGCGTGCGTCTGACCGGTTGCGGCCATCGGCGCCAGTATCGCCGATGCCCCGCCCGTGGCGCTAGTCCAGCGGCGTCGTGTACGCGCCGCTGAGCCCGCCGTCCACGAGGAAGGTCGCGGCGGTGACGAAGCTCGACTCCGGGCCGGCCAGGAACAGCGCCGCGCTCGCGATCTCGTTCGCCTCGGCGAAGCGTCCCATCGGCACGTGCACGAGCCGGCGCGCGGCCTGCTCGGGGTCCTTCGCGTAGAGCTCTTTGAGCAGCGGCGTGTCGACCGGACCCGGGCAGAGCGCGTTGACGCGCACGCCGCGGCGCGCGAACTCGACGCCCAGCTCGCGCGAGAGCGCGAGCACGCCGCCCTTGGAGGCCGTGTAGGAGATCTGGGAGGTGGCGGCGCCCATCACCGCCACGAACGAGGCGGTGTTGATCACGGAGCCGCGTTCGGGACCGTCGTTCTCGAGCAGGTGGGGGATGCCGTGCTTGCAGCAGAGGAAGACGCTGCGCAGGTTCACCGCCTGCACCCGCTCCCACGCGTCGAGCGTGGTCTCGAGCACGGACGCGTCGTCGCTCGGCGAGATGCCGGCGTTGTTGAACAGCACGTCTACGCGGCCGAACTGCTCGCGGACCTGGCGGTAGAGGTCGGCGACCAGCTCCTCGCTGGTCAGGTCGATCTGCAGCGACATGTCCCCGGGGCAGCCGGCGAGCACGTCGGCGCCTGCGACCTTCGCGCCCTCGCGCTGGAACAGCTCGACGGTCGCCGCGCCGATCCCGCCGGCGGCGCCGGTCACGACGCACACCCGTCCCTCGAGCCTGCCCGCCCCCATCAGCTCAGCCCTCCGTCGCGTAGAAGATCGTCTTGACCTCGGTGTAGGCATCGAGCGCGTGGGGGCCGAGCTCGCGTCCGTAGCCCGACTGCTTGAAGCCGCCGAACGGCGTCGTCACCCTCACCGAGCTGTTCGAGTTGATCGAGAGCGCACCCGTCTGCACCGCACGCGCGACACGCAGCGCGCGTGCGCCGTCGCGCGTCCAGATCGAGCCGGAGAGGCCGTAGATCGTGTCGTTGGCCAGCGCGATCGCGTCGGCCTCGTCGGCGAACGGGATCACCGCGGCGATCGGGCCGAAGATCTCCTCGGTGGCCGCGCGTGCCCCGGGGTCGACGGGGGCGAGCACGGTCGGCGCGAACCAGAAGCCGGGGCCCTCGGGCGCGGAGCCGCGGAACGCGACGGGGGCGTCGTCGTCCAGGAACGTGGACACCGTCTCGCGCTGGCCGGCCGAGATCAGCGGCCCCATCTGCGTCGCCTCGTCGAGCGGGTCGCCGACGCGCAGGCTGCTCACCGAGCGCTCGAGCGCCGACATGAACCCGTCCATCGCCTCGGCCTGCACGAGGATCCGTGAGCGCGCGCAGCAGTCCTGTCCCGCGTTGCCGAAGACGGCGATCGGCGCCGCCGCCGCGGCCACCTCGATGTCGGCGTCGGCGAAGACGATGTTCGCCGACTTGCCGCCCAGCTCCAGCGTGACGCGCTTGATCGTCTGCGCCGCGCCGGCCGCGATCGAGCGCCCCACCTCCGTAGAGCCCGTGAACGCGATCTTGTCGACGCCCGGGTGCTCGACGAGCCGCTGCCCGACCGTCGAGCCCGGGCCGACGACGACGTTCACGACACCCGGCGGGAGGCCGGCCTCCGCTGCGAGCTCTGCGAAACGCAGCGCGCTCAGCGGCGTCAGCTCGGCGGGCTTCAGCACGACGGTGTTGCCGGCCGCGAGCGCCGGCGCGAGCTTCCACGAGGCGATCGTCAGCGGGAAGTTCCAGGGCGTGATCAGCGCGACGACGCCGACCGGTTCGCGCATCGTGAACGCCTGCCCGCCGGCCACGGGGATCGTGTCGCCGAGCAGCCGCTCGGGCGCGCCCGCGTAGTAGGTGAACGTATCGAGGACCATCTGCATCTCGCCGCGCGCGTCACTGATCGCCTTGCCCGCGTTGCGGGCCTCGAGCACGGCGAGCTCCTCGGCGTGGGCCCCTAGCGTCGCCGAGAGCTCGCGTAGCAGCGCCGCCCGGGCGCCCGGCGCGAGCGCACGCCATGCAGGAAGCGCCGCCCGCGCGGCCGCCACGGCCGCGTCGGCCTCGGCCACGCCGGCGCGGGGCACCTCCGCGAGCACCGCCTCGGTGGCGGGCTCGAGCACCGTCAGCTGCTCACTCACGGCGCTAGGACCCGCCGCCGCGGAGGGGCAGACCAGCCTGCTCGCTCAACCCGGTCCTAGGGCGCCTCGGCGATTGCCGGGAGCGCCTGTTCGACGTCGAGCTCGTCGATCGTGCGGACGGGGCCTGTGAACGTCTGTTTCGCCGACACGAAGTACCAGATCGTCACTCCGACGATCACGGCGATCGTGACGAGCGGCGCGTAGTTGACGGCGTTCCAGCTGAAGCCGTCTTCCCACGGCACGCCTTCGGGCGAGAACGGGAGCGAGAAGATGATCACGCACAGCGCGACCCAGACGACGGCGATCGGGTTGATCCACCTGTACTTCTTGCCGAGCGTCCACGAGCCCGCTTTGAACTCGTCTTTCATCCGCCAGCGCAGGAACACCGGGATCGTGTAGGCGATGTACAGACCGATCACCGCGATCGACGTGACGGCGAGGAACGCGACGGGGCTGCCGAGGTGGTTCGGGAAGTACGCCGGGATCGTGATCACCAGCGCGAACACGATCACGAACAGCACCGACCACGTCGGGGTGCGGTTCTGCCCGAGCCGGCGCCACAGGTTGTGGCCCGGGACGGCGCCGTCGCGTGAGAAGGCGAAGGTCATCCGTGAGGCGCTCGTGACGCAGGCCATCCCGCAGAACAGCTGGCCGACCGTCGAGATCAGGAGCACCGCCTTTGCCGCGGCCGAGGTCAGCGCCGTCTCGATGATCGCAACTGCCGGGTAGCCCGCTTTGTAGATTTCGGCCTCGTGGGCGTGCTGGATCGCGAACGTGATCGCCAGCAGCACGATCCAGCCGAAGATGGCCGAGTAGAACACCGACAGCCAGATGCCGCGTGGTGCCGAGCTTTCAGCGCCGTGGGTCTCCTCGGAGACGTGCGCGGAGGCGTCGTAGCCGGTGATCGTGTACATCGTCAGCAGGAAGCCCAGCGGCAGTACGTAGAGCCAGAATTTGGCGCCGGTGACCGCCCCGCCGCCGAAGCCCGATTCGTTGGCCTTGTGGCTGAAGACGTAGGAGAAGCTCGCGTGGTGGGAGGGGACGGCGATCAGGATGACCACGATCGCCAGCACGCCGACGATGTTCCACCACACCGAGATGTTGTAGAGCACCGCCACGAGGTGGCTGCGGAACACGTTGACCGCCAGGTCGAGCAGCAGGATCAGCCCGAACAGCGCGAAGTTGACGTGCGCCGTGTAGTGGAGGTTCGTCCCCGCCGCGGCCTTCGCGAAGTCGAAGATGAAGTGCACTTCGTACAGGCCGAGCGTGTACATCAGGAACGTCGCCGAGACATAGATCACAGAGGCCGAGACTGCGACGAGGCCGATCAGGTTGAACCAGCCGGTGAACCAGCCCCAGGCTGCGCCGCCGAGCTTCGAGGACCAGTAGTAGATCCCGCCAGCGGTCGGCATCGCCGAGGCCAGCTCGGACATCGACCAGGCGACGAACAGGATCAGCCCGCAGATCAGCGGCCACGCGATCGAGATCGCGATCGGGCCGCCGTTCTTGAGCGCCTGCCCGTAGGTCGTGAAGCAGCCCGCGAGGATGCAGATGATCGCGAAGGAGATCGCGAAGTTCGAGAAGCCGCTCCACCGGCGGTGCAGCTCCTGCTTGTAACCGAGCTCCGCGAGCTTCTGCTCGTCGGTCCCCATCCCTTCGGCTGCTGTGCTCATCGACTCGCCCCCCCAAAAGGTCGTAAAGGTTTGGATCCCGCTCCTTCGCTCGTGACAATACGCTCATGCCAGGACGGAAGTCAAGACGGCGCGAGGCGAAAACCACCGCTCGTTGCGAGCGCCGAGGGGCGTCCCGCTCGGCTGAGCGGTCAGAGGTCCGACCGCCTGCACGCCCTCACCCGCCCGGCACGCCCGCGTTTCGTGGTGCGAAGCGTCTCCTGGAAGGAGATCGGGGTCAGCCCCCCGGCAGCAGGCCCGCGAGCACGTGCTCGGTCCCCTGCAGGTGCTCGGTCATGACCTGCGCGGCCCGCATCGAGTCGCCCTCGCGCACCGCCGCCAGCACCCGCCGGTGCTGGGCGTTGGAGGATGAGAGCACCTCCGGCGGGTGCGCGATGTAGGAGATGAGGTCGCTCATCGCGCCCTGGGTCTCGGTCATCGCGCGCACGAGTCGCGTCGAGCCGGTCGCCTCTGCCAGCCCGACGTGCAGGCGGATGTCCGCCTGGCGGTAGGCGGGGAAGTCCTCCAGCGAGTCCTCGAGCGTCGCGCACACCTCGTCGAGGCTGGCCAGCGCCGACTCGGTCGCGCGCTGTGCCGCCAGCACCGCGACGCCCAGCTCGACCGCGAGCCGCTGGTCGCAGAGCTCACGCCATTCGCCGAGCATCCGCTTCGAGGGCGGGTCGGCAGGCGGCTGCGGGTCTGAGACGAACGTGCCGCCACCGCGCCCGCGCGTCGCGAACACGTGTCCGCTCTGGGTGAGCGCGGTGAGCGCCTGGCGCAGCGTCGAGCGCGCGATCCCCAGCCGCGCGCAGAGCTCCCGCTCGGCCGGCAGCTGCGAGCCCGGCGGCAGCAGCCCGAGCTTGATCGCCGTCCCCAGGCGGTCGACGGTCTCCTCGAACGCCGTCTGCGAGCGCACCGGCGCGAACACGGCCTCCGGGGGCGCGAGGAGCCCCGCCGCGTCGCTGCCCGCGGTCGCCTCCCGCGCCGCGCTCACAGCCGCTCGAACCCCCTGAAGCGCTCCCAGTCGGTGACCGCGGAGCCGAACGCGGCGAGCTCGACGTCGGCGTGGTTGAGGTAGTGCCCGACGACCTCTTTGCCGAACGCGTCCCGCGCGACGTCGCTGGCGGCGAACAGCTCGCGCGCGGCGTGCAGGGTCGAGGGCACCCGCGGGCGCTCCTCGTCGGCGTAGGCGTTTCCCTCCAGCGCCGGCTCGAGCTCCAGCCCCGCCTCGATGCCGTGCAGGCCGGAGGCGATCAGGGCGGCGATCGCGAGGTAGGGGTTCAGGTCCGCCCCGCCGACGCGGTTCTCGAAGCGCTTGGAGGGCCCGTGCCCGACCACGCGCAGCGAGCACGTGCGGTTGTCCTTGCCCCAGGCGACTGTCGTCGGCGCGAAGCTCGCCGCGGCGTAGCGCTTGTAGGAGTTGACGTTCGGCGCGAGCAGCAGCGTCATCTCGCGCAGGCACGCGAGCTGGCCCGCGAGGAAGGAGTCGAACAGCCGCTCGTCGCGCGCGAACAGCGCGCCCTCCGCGTCGGCGAGCGAGAAGTGGATGTGGCACGAGTTGCCCTCGCGCTCGTCGTACTTGGCCATGAAGCTGATCGCCATCCCCTCCTGCGCGGCGATCTCCTTGGCGCCGTTCTTGAAGATCACGTGCTCGTCGGCGGTCCTGAGCGCGTCGGCGTAGCGGAAGTTGATCTCGTGCTGGCCGAAGTTGCACTCGCCCTTGGAGTCCTCGACGACCATCCCGGCCGCCGCCATGCTGTTGCGGATGCGCCGGATCAGCGGCTCGACCCGGGCGGTGCCGAGCAGCGAGTAGTCGACGTTGTACAGGTTGGCCGGGCGCAGGTCGCGGTAGGCCTTGTGCCAGGCCTCCTCGTACGTGTCCTTGAACACCATGAACTCGAGCTCGGTGCCCGCGTTCGCCGTCCAGCCCCGCTCGGCCAGGCGCGCGAGCTGGCGGCGCAGGATCTGGCGCGGCGAGGCGACGACTTCGCTGCCGTCGAGCCAGGCGACGTCGGCGAGGCAGACCACCGTGCCCTCCTGCCAGGGCACCGGCCGCAGCGTGTCGAGGTCGGGCACCATCAGCATGTCGCCGTAGCCCCGCTCCCACGAGGACATGTCGTAACCGTCGACCGTCGCCATCTCGACGTCCACGGCGAGCAGGTAGTTGCACCCCTCGGCCCCGTGCTCGACGACCTGGTCGAGGAAGTGGGTCGCCGTCAGGCGCTTTCCCTGCAGGCGGCCCTGCATGTCGGTCAGCGCAAGGAGCACCGTGTCGACGGTGCCCTGCTCGACCGCCTCCCTCAGCTCCTCCAGCGTCATGCGTGGAGAAGGTACTGGACGCGCACCTTTCCTGTAAATGGAAGAGGTGCGCGCCTACGCGGCGGGCACCGGCGCCTCGCCGGCGCGCGCCGCCCGCGAGTGCTCGCGGCTCTCGCGCGAGGAGATCAGCACGAGCGTCAGCACGGCGCCGAGGAGCGCGAAGCCGGCCCCGACCATGAACGCCCGCTCGAAGCCGCTCGTGAGCGCTTCGGCGTGCGAGTGCCCGCCCGCCTGCAGCACGTCCTTGGTGCGGGTGTTGGCCACCGTCGCGAGGATCGCGAGCCCAAGGGCGCCGCCGACCTGCTGGGCGGTGTTGACGAGCCCCGACGCGAGGCCGGCCTCGTGCGGGCGCGTCCCGCTCACGGCAGCGATGGTCACGGGCACGAACGACAGCCCGAGCCCGATCGCGGCGAGCAGGGAGGGCCCGAGCACGTCCGCGACGAAGGAGCCGTGGGCGCTGACCTGCGAGAACCACAGCAGCCCGGCGGCGACGAACAGCAGGCCGCTCGTCAGCACCGGCTTGAAGCCGAAGCGCGTCACGAGCGCGGAGGCCGCGCCCGCGGCCAGGATGATCCCGACCGCCAGCGGCAGGTAGGAGAGGCCCGCCTTCAGGGCGGAGAACCCGAGCACCTGCTGCATGTAGAGCGAGACGAAGAAGAACATCGAGAACAGCGACATCCCGATCAGCAGGGCGACGATGTCCGCGCCGCGCAGCGTGCGCAGGCGGAAGATCGAGAACGGCATCAGCGGTGAGCGGCTGCGGCGCTCGATCACAACGAAGATCGCGAGCAGCAGGAGCGCGCCGGCGATCTTCCCGAGCGTTTCTGCGCTGCCCCAGCCCGCGTTGACGGCTTCGACGAGCGCGTAGACGAGCAGGGAGAGGCCGGCCGTGACGGTCACCGCGCCGGGAACGTCGAAGTTTCGCGTCTCGACCTGGGCACGGCTCTCGTTCAGAATCCGCGGTGCCACGTAGGCGCAGGCGAGCCCGATCGGCACGTTCACGAACAGCACCCAGCGCCAGCTCAGGCCGCTCGTCAGGATCCCGCCGAGCAGCACCCCGGCTGCGCCGCCCGCGCCCGCAACGGCTCCCCACACGCCGAGCGCGCGGTTGCGCTCTTCGCCTTCGGCGAAGGTCACCGTGATGATCGACAGCGCGGCGGGGGAGACGATCGCCGCGCCGAGGCCCTGCACCGCGCGCGCGCCGATCAGCCATGCCTCCGACTGCGCGAGCCCGCCGAGCAGGGAGGCTCCGGAGAACAGGAGCAGGCCGGTCATGAACATCCGCCGCCGGCCCATCAGGTCGGCGAGCCGGCCGCCGAGCAGCAGGAAGCCGCCGAAGGTCAGCGTGTAGGCGTTCACGACCCAGGACAGGTCGTTCTCGGAGAAGTGGAGCGCCGTCCCGATCGAGGGCAGCGCGATGTTGACGATCGATGCGTCGATCACGACCACGAACTGCGTCATGGCGAGGAGCAGCAGGGCGATGTTCTTGTTGACGTCTCTGCGCGGCGGGGAGTCCATCGCTGCTCCTTTCGTTGACGCGTACGGCCGTGAAGCTACCTACGGTTGAGGCCGGTTCCTGTCCTCGATCTACGGATTCCCGAATCCCTGGAAGGTGAACTCCATCTCCGTTTCGCCGCACGGTATCATACGGAGGTAGGATTCCGTTTCCGGCTCGCACGAGCCGGGCGGAGGAGGGGACCATGACCGCCACCACAGCCACCCGACCGATGCGCGCCGACGCGCGCCGCAACCGCGAACGCATACTCGCCGCGGCGCGCGAG
This sequence comes from uncultured Solirubrobacteraceae bacterium, assembly GCA_963836035.1. Classification (GTDB taxonomy): domain Bacteria; phylum Actinomycetota; class Thermoleophilia; order Solirubrobacterales; family Solirubrobacteraceae; genus Palsa-744. The sequence goes on from CAWIHX010000003.1 coordinate 237,277, forward strand.
CTCTTCGCCGAGTCCCGCCCGGAGGTCCAGATCGACGACGTCGCCCGGCTCGCGGGCGTGGGGGTCGGCACCGTCTACCGGCACTTCCCCGACAAGCATGCGCTCATGGGGGAGCTCGTGCGCGAGCGCTTCGCGTTGTTCAACGAGCGCATGCGCCGAGCCGTCGAGGAGGGGGAGGGCGAGCCCTTCGAGTCGCTGACGGCGGCGCTCCGCGACAACGCCGCGTCGGTCGCCGGCGACGCGGCCACCCGCTTCGCGATGATGAGCGGCGGGGAGCGCGTCTTCGAGTACGTGGGCGAGGAGAAGGAGGAGTTCCTGCGCCTCGCCCGGCGCCTCGTGCTTCGCGCGCGCCGTGCCGGCGAGCTGCGCCCCGGCTTCCAGGCAACCGACATCCCGATGGTGATGTGCGGGGTCTGCGCGACGATCGACAAGGGCGGCTGGGACTGGCGCCGGCACCTCGACCTCGTGATCGAGGGCATGCGCGCAGAGCCCGTCTCCCCGTGAGCACGCTCTCGGCGCCCGAGCCGGTCGCGGCGATCCTGCGCCGGCCCCACTCGCTGCTCGAGGGCCCGCGCATCGGCGCCGCCGGCGAGCTGGTCTACAGCGACGTGATCGCAGGCGGCGTCTTCAGCTGCTCGCCGGAAGGCGTCGTGACCGAGCTGCTGCACGGCAGGCGCGGCGTCGGCGGCATCGTCCCGCACGCCGACGGTGGCTGGGTCATCAGCGGGCGCACGGTCCTTCACCTTGCTCCCGGCGGAGAGCAGCGCGAGCTGCTCTCCGACCCGCAGGCGCCGGGCTACAACGATCTCTTCACGACCGCGGAGGGCGGGCTGCTCGCCGGCGAGCTGCGCTACCGGCCGATGAGCGAGGAGGAGCCCCGCGACGGGCGCGTCGTCGCGCTCGCTCCGGGCGGCGCCCCGCGCAGCGTCTGCGAGCCGGTGCGCTGGCCCAACGGGATCGGGCTCTCGCCCGGCCGCGAGACCCTCTACGTCAGCGACTACGCCCGCGCGGAGGTGCTCGCCTGCGCAACGGCGGGCGGCGGCGCGCCGCGCCGGTTCGCGGCTTCGCCTCGCGGCTCGGCGGACGGGCTCGCCGTCGACCTCGAAGGGTGCGTGTGGGTCGCGCTCGGCGAGGGCGCCGGCGTGGCCCGCTTCGACCCCGAGGGCGAGCTGCTGGAGATCGCCGAGGTGCCCGCCGGCTTCGTCTCGAGCATCTCCTTCGGCGGTGAGGACGGCCGCGACGTGCTGATCAGCACCGCCGACAACCTCGTCGAGCCCGCGCTCGGCGGCACGCTGCTCCGCGCGCGCAGCGAGGTTGCGGGCGTCGCCTTGACGCCGGTCAGCGTGTGACGGCGGAGGCCGCGGTCGTGGTCTCGCTCGCGTCGCCGGGCTCGTCCGGCGCGAGCGCCGCGAACGGCCGCAGCCGCAGCGCCAGCTCGAGCTCGAAGCGGCCGTCCGCGTCGTCGAGCTGCGCGCCGAACAGCTCGCGCAGCCGCGCCATCCGGTAGCGCACCGTCTGCGGGTGCACCCCGAGCTGGTCCGCGATCGTCTTGCGCTGGCCCGGCGCGCACAGCCAGGCCCGCAGCGTCAGCGCGAGGTTCGCCGCCGTCGCGGCGCCGGCCACGGTCGCGAGCGGTTCGAGCCGCCGCTCGGCGAACTCGCCGGCAAGCCGCGGGTCGGCGCCGAGCAGCAGCGCCAGCTCGTGGCGCTCCGCGCTCGCGAGGGCCTCGTTGCCGGCGAGCCCGGCCTGCATCAGCGCGAGCAGCGCCCGGGCGCGGGCGAGGCTGTGGCGCGCGGCCGCGAGAGGGACCGCCGGACCGAGTGCGAGCCGGGCGCCCGCGCGTTCTGTGGCGGCGCGCAGCCGCGCCCGGCGCTCGGGGCCGTCGGGGTCGAACAGCACGCCGACGAACTCCCCCTCGCGGGGGCCCAGCACGGCCTGATCGCGCGCCGAGCGTGCGAACGCCTCGTACATCTCGCCCGGGCCGACGAACAACGCGAGCGTTCCGGACAGCTGCACTCCCGCCGTCCGGGCGGCGGCCTCGAGCACGTCGGCGGCGGGTTGCGGCTCTCGCAGCAGCAACCGCACGAACTCGCTGCGCCGCGAGTGCGCGGCGCCCGACCGGTGCGACTGCTCCTCCGAGAAGCCGGCCGCCGCCTGCGTGGAGAGCTCATCGACGCAGCCGAACCCGGTCTCGGCCAGGCGGTAGAGATCCTCGGGGCGGGCGCCCTGCCTGGCGCCGAGCTCGGCGATCCGGCGCCACATCGCCTGGCCGGCGATCCGGTAGAAGCCCATCAGCTCGTCGAGGCTGCGGCCGGCGCGGGCCTGCGCACGGCCGAGCGCGAAATGCAGGTCCGGAGCGCTGCTCGGCCGGCCCGGCTCGAACCAGCGGTCGACCGCCTCGGTTAGGCCCAGGCGCAGGTTCCGTTCGAGCGCCGCCTGCGAGGAGGCGCCCACCCCGCCCCGGCTGCGGATCTCGGCGATCGCGGCCTCGACGATCGCCGGCACGCCGGGCATCAGCGCGGCGCGGAGCTCAGGCGGTGGCGCCTCTCCGGCGGCGTACGGCGCAGAGTTGTCTGCCCGCGACAGCATTCCCCTCCATGGCCCCCTCTCTACACGGCGAGCGTACAAGACTTCAGCGCCGGGGCGCAATCACGCTCGCCCCCGCCTCGCCGGGGAGCTGTCGCTGGGCCGCGAGCCAGATCCGCGCGGAGGGGCGTATAACTGCGGGTATGGCACGCGAGATCCCGAAGGAGGACTGGCAGGCGTACTTCGAGGACTTCAGCCGCGACCAGCCTGACTACGTCGCCAAGGTGGAAGTCCTGAGCGGGGAGCTCGGGGCCGAGACCGAGGCCGAAGCCACGCACCTCGCCGCGATCACCTACGACCGCAAGGACGACATCGTCGTGATCGGGCTCGACGGCGCCGCGGACGCGATCGCCGAGGAAGTCGAGCACGTGATCGACAGGCCGCTGAGGATCTCCGTCGAGGACGGAGGAGACGGCGAGATCGCGTTCGAGGTCGAGGACGCCGAAGGCACCAAGACGGTGCTGCGGCTCGACCGCGCCGGCTGAGCTCAGGCGGTCGCCGTCTGGCCCCGCGCCTGCTCGGAGGCGCTGAGCGTGCAGCTGCGGATCGCCTCCGCGCAGGCCGCCGGATCGTCGTAGAAGGGCACGTGCCCGGCCCCGAGGGTGACGTGCGTCGCCCACGGCATCATCCGCCGCGCGCGTGGCGCCTGGAGCCGGTAGGGCAGCAGCAGGTCGCGCCGCCCCCAGGCGATCGTCACCGGCGTCGCCCGCAGCTGCTCGGGACGCTGGAAGCTGTACCCGTCGAAGGCCTTGAGCGTCTCGGCGAGCACCGGCGAGGCCCATGCGTCCTTCAGGGTCGCCACGGCCTCCTCGGCCGGCAGCCGGGCCGGGTAGCCGAACGTCTGCGAGAAGAGCGCGATGCGCCCGGCGCGGGTGCGTGCGGCCGCCGCGACCGCCGGGCGCAGCGGCGCCGGCGTGCGTGCGAGCGCGAGCAGCGAGACCTGGGTGAAGCGCCGCTCGGGCTGCGTCCAGAAACCTGCCGGCGAGAACGCGGTGACCGAGGCGACCGCGCGGCGACGGCCCAGCTCGAGCGCGATCGCGCCGCCCATCGAGTTGCCGGCGACGTGCGGGCGCTCGAGGCCGAGCTCGGCAAGGAACCACTCGAAGGCGTCGGCGTGGGAGGTGACGGTGGGCTCCATCGTCGACGGCAGCGGCACCGAGCGGCCGAAGCCGGGCGTGTCGCAGGCGATCACGTCGAAGCTCCCGCGCAGGCGCTCGATCACCGGCCGCCACGCCTGCCAGTGGTGCCCGACACCGTGCAGCAGCACCAGCGGCGGGCCCTCGCCCTCGCGGTGGTAGTTGATCTGGATGCTCACTCGTGGGCCGCCATGGCCTATGCCGCGCGGATCTCCGCCGCGGCTTTCTCGGCGATCATGATCGTCGGCGCGTTCGTGTTGCCGCCGACGATCGTCGGCATCACCGACGCATCGACCACGCGCAGCCCCTCGAGCCCGTGGACGCGGAGCTTCGAGTCGACCACGGCCAGCTCGGCGGTGTCGCTCATGCGCGCTGTGCCGACAGGGTGGTAGATCAGCATCAGCCGGCGGCGGAGGTCCGCCTCGAGCTCCGCGCGGTCCTGCACGCCCGGACCCGGCTTCAGCTCCTTGACGATCACCTCCGCCAGCGGCGAGGAGGCCGCCATCGCCCGCGCGAGCTCGATCCCGGCGACGAGGGAATCGACGTCGTCGGGCTCGGAGAGCGTGTTCGTGAGGATGTGAGGCTTCTCGGCCGGGTCGGCGGAGCGCAGCCACACCCGCCCGCGCGCCTTCGGCGAGACGAGGGTCGGCGCGATCACCGCGCAGTGCCCGTCGTATTCCTCGGCGCCGTGGTCTTCGAAGTAGGCGGCGCCCATGTGCAGCTGGATGTCCGCAGCGGCCAGCCCCGGCCGTGTGCGCGTGAACGCGCACACCTCCGCGACCGTCGAGCTGAGCTTGCCGCTGCGCCGAAGCAGCCACTCCGCGAGCGGCTTGGGCTTGTCGGCGCCGTAGAGCGTCTCCTGGTCGGAGACCTCCCAGAGCACCGTGACGAACGGGTGGTCCTGCAGGTTGCGCCCGACGCCGGGCAGCTCGTGCCGGGGCGCGACCCCGGCCGCGCGCAGCTCCTCCGGCGCGCCGACGCCGGAGAGCAGCAGCAGCTGGGGCGAGCCGATCGCGCCGGCCGAGAGGATCACCTCGCGGGCGGCGCGGATCGTCTCGCTGCCGCGGCGGCGGGAGACGCGCACGCCGACGGCGCGGTCGCCCTCGAGCTCGATGCCCTGGACGGCGACCTTCGTGCGCACCTCGAGGTTCGGCCGCGTCATCGCGGGGCGCAGGTAGGCGTCGGCCGCGCTGAAGCGCTGCCCGTTGCGCTGCGTGACCTGGAACATCGACACGCCGTCCTGCTCGGGCCCGTTGTAGTCCGGGATCCGCGGGATCCCGACCGCCTCGCCGGCCGCCAGCAGGCGGCGGTTCATCGGCCGGGGCGAGCGCTGCTCGGAGACCCGCAGCGGCCCGCCCGCCCCGTGGAACTCCGAGGCGCCGCGCGCGTTGTCCTCTGCGCGGATGAAGTACGGCAGCACGTCGCGGTAGCTCCAGCCGGGCGCGCCCTGCGCCTCCCAGCCGTCGTAGTCGAGCGGGCGCCCGCGCACGTAGAGCATCGCGTTCATCGAGCTCGACCCGCCGAGCATGCGCCCGCGCGGGATGTACAGCTCGCGCCCGTCGACGTGCGGCTCGGGGTCGGTCGCGTAATCCCAGTCGAGCTTGGTGTGGAACTGTTCCGGGAAGGCCGCGGGGATTTTCACCTTCAGCGAGCGGTCGCGACCGCCCGCCTCGAGCAGCAGCACCCGCACCTGCGGATCCTCGGAGAGGCGGTTGGCGAGCACGCAGCCGGCCGAGCCCGCGCCGACGATCACGTAGTCGTAGCCGTTCACGGACCCGCCACTGCGACTGCCACCCGCTCCGGCAGCTCGGAGAAGCTGAACTCGGAGGTGTCGAGGACCTCCGTGCGATCCCGGTACTCGCGCATGTAGCCGGGCCAGTTCGCGACGATGCGCCCGTTCTCGTCGCGGTACCAGGAGTCGCACTGCGTCCACGCGGTGCCGGTGAAGCGATGCTGGAGGGCGTGGTCGGAGGCCGCCTCCACATCGGCACGGACCGCGATCGCGCCGCCGCCGCGGGACCTGAGCTGCTGCAGCGCCTGGCGCACGTAGCCGACCTGGCTTTCGAGATAGAAGATGATCGAGCCGCCGGAGGTGTTCGTGTTCGGGCCGTAGAGGACGAACATGTTGGGGAAGGAGGGGACGCAGATGCCCAGGTGCGCGTGGGCGCCGTTCTCCCAGACCTCTTCCAGCGAGATCCCCTCGCGGCCCGTGATCGCCATCGGGAACATGAAGTCGTTGGTCCGGAAGCCGGTCGCCCAGATCAGGCAGTCGAGCTCGTGCAGGCGGCCGTCGGCGGTGCGCACGCCCTCGGGCACGATCTCGGAGATGTGGGCGGTCTCCAGCTCGACGTTCGGCCGTTCCAGCGCGGGCAGGAACTCGGAGCTGAACAGGATCCGCTTGCAGCCGAACGTGTAGTCGGGCCAGACCTTCTCGCGCAGCGCGGGATCTTTGAGCTGCGAGCGCATGAACGCTCCGGAGCGGGCCGCACCGACGCGGCCCCACGTCCGCGGGTTGCGGATCATCAGCGTCAGCGATTCGCTGTACTCGAACATGAAACGCCGCCGCCACGCCTGGAGCCGCGGCACTTTTTCGAAGGCCATGCGCATGAGCGCCGGATACGGCCGGTTCTTGCGCGGCAGGAACCAGTTCCCGGTGCGCTGGAAGACCGTCATCTGGCGCACCTGCGGCGCGATCTCGGGCACGAACTGCACGGCGCTCGCGCCGGTGCCGATCACGCCGACCCGCCGGCCCCGCAGGTCGTAGTCGTGGTCCCACGAGGAGGAGTGGAAGGTGTGGCCGGCGAACTCGCCCGCGCCCTGGATCAGCGGCACGTGCGGCTGGTGCAGCTGGCCGGTCGCGAGCACGAGCGCGTCAGCCTCGTGGCGCTCGCCCTCCGATGTCTCGACGGTCCAGGTCGATGTGGACTCGTCCCAGCTGCAGGCGGTGACGGTCTGACCCGTGCGCACGAGCCCGTCCACGCCGAAGCGAGCTGCGACGTCGTGCAGGTAGGAGTGGATCTCCTGCTGGGGCGAGCACAGCCGCGTCCAGTCACGCCGCTGGGCGTAGGTGAACGAGTAGAGGTGGCTGGGCACGTCGCATGCCGCGCCCGGATAGGTGTTGTAGAACCAGGTGCCGCCGAGGTCGCTCGCACGCTCGAGGATCGTCACGTCGGTGATGCCGTGGCGGCGCAGCTCGATCGCGGTCGCGATCCCGCCGATGCCCGCGCCGATGACGAGCACGCGCGGTGCGCGCCCCGACCTCGGTTGACTGCCATTCGCTGCGAGCGCCACGTGCCTCTCCTCCCGCCCCAACCTTATGCGCTCGGCGCGCTCAGCGTCGCGGACAGGAACCCCTGGGCGCGCTCGAGGTCGTAGGGGTCGATCCAGTGCCCGCCGTCGAACTCGCGGAAGTCGACGGCCAGGCCGCCTGCCTCCAGCCGCGCGGCCGCGTCCCGCGCGAACTCGATCGCGATCACCGGGTCCTGGCGGCCGTGCGAGATCTGCACAGGCAGGCCCCTCCGATCCTCCACGTCGGGCTCCCAGCCGGGGACGGCGGGGATGAAACCCGAGAAGGCGAGGATGCCGGCGGGCCGCGGGCGTTCGGCGTCGAGGCCGGTCGCGTAGCTCATCACGCAGCCCATCGAGAAGCCGCCGAGCACGGTCTGCGCGGGCGTCAGGCCGGTCCGCGCCCACAGCTCGTCGTGGAGCTCCCCCAGCTGCGCCCGGGCGGCCGCGAACGTCTCGGGGTCCGGGTAGCCGACACGCGGCACCAGGTACCAGTGGTAGCCCGGCGAGCCCGGCACGGTCAGCGGCGCGCGCGGGGTCACGACAAGGAGGCGCTGGCGCGGGTCGATGAAGTCGGCCATCCGCAGCAGGTCCTGCTCGTCGGTTCCGCGCCCGTGGTGGAGGACGAGCAGCCCCTCGGGGGCGCCCGCCGCGGGACGCTCCGCGTAGAAGAGGCTCACCGCGCGGCTCGCAGCAGGCGCTCGGCGACGCCTTCGATCGTCTGTTCGCCGTAGGCCATCGAGGGGTCGCCGTCGGTGAAGACGGCGACGTCGAAGCTCACGCCCCGGCGTTCCAGCCGCGCGACCTCGTTGAAGAGCCCTCGCGAGGGCAGCGCGCCGGTCTTGAAGAAGACCTGCCAGCGCGGCCGTGCGACGGGCGGCACCCCCCAGCTCTGCTCGGGCTCGATCGTCGACATCAGGTACTTCGCGTAACCGTAGTACCGCGCCGGGATCAGGTGGCCGAGCGCGGCGAAGAACCGCGCCTGGTCGGCCGCCGAGGTCTGCGTGAAGGCCCACCAGCCGACGCCCGGCGCGTAGTCGCGCATGCCCGCCTCGCGCGCGACGCGCGCGACGGCGCCGCCGCCGACGATGCCGAGCACCGCCGAGGCCGAGTCGTTGTTGGATTCGTGGATCATCGGGTAGAGCAGCGCGCGGTCGCGCGTGCCCAGGGCGCGACGGTGCGCCTGCAGCATCTGCAGGTAGGCGGTGAGGAACATCACCTTCACGACGCTCGCGCTCTCGAAGTGCTCGCGCGTTCGCAGCCCCGCGAGACGGCCCGCGCTGTCGACGACGGCGAACGACGTGCGCCCCGCCCGTGAGGCCAGGAAGCTGCTCGCGGCCGCGATCGCCGCGGGCGAGGGGAAGGGCGGCAGCGGGGTGCCGCTCGCTTCCCCGCCGTACTCGAGCGCGGCGCGGGCGCGGTGCCGGCTGGCCGGCTTCGCGGCCGGCAGCCGGAAGCCCTGGTGCGGGCACGGCCCGTGCACGGCGGGCGGACCCATCGCCGCTTCCCACCCGGGGTTCAGGCACACGCGGTAGGCGAAGCGGCGTGAGGGCGGGTCGACGATCGCGCTCGCGTACGTGACGGCTCCCGGCAGCTCGCGAGTCTGCGTCGTCGCCGCGAGGTGGAAGGTGGAGCTGCCGCGTGTGGCCACGAACCAGCGCGCGGCGACCGGGGGAGAGGCGAGCCCGCGCGCATGCGCGATCCGGGCGCTCAGCCTCACCTGCCCCGGGCCGATCGACACGGCAGCCAGGGCGACGCGGGGGTCGACGGCGAGCGTCAGGGGTTCGCTGCGGGTGCCCGTCGCGCTCGCTGTGACGCGCAGGCGCTCGTTCTCGGCCGGGCGAACAGGGAAGGCGAAGCTCCCGGCGGGGCTCGCGACGGTCCGGCCGATCGTGCTCCATCCCCGGTACGGATAGGGGCTCGCTTCGAGCTCGAGCGCGGCCCCGCCCGGCGTGCCCTCGAGCGAGAGCGTCCCGGTCACAGAAGCGGACGCGCCCAGCGCGAGGCGGGACGGCGAGACGGCCGCGGTCAGGACGGGGGCGGCGGCGGCGTGGACGGCCGACTCGCGGGCGAGCGCGAATGCCGCCGCGAGGCCGGCCGCGGCCACGGCGGCCAGGGCTGCGGAGCTCCTCTTGCTGCGCGGCGCGGCGATGCGCAGCAGGCTAGTGCTTGAAGGTCACCTTCGCGAAGGCGGCGGAGTGGTATTCGCCCTTGTGCAGCGGGTTGAAGCCGACGCGGATCCTGATCCGCAGCCGGCGCCCCGAGGCGAGTGTGCGCTTGCCTCGCTTTGACAGCGGCACCTTGATCGTGACGATCTTCGGGCCGCCGACCTTCTTGTAGGTCGTGTGCAGGCCCCGCGAGGTGACGCTGACGCGGCCGGCCGTCCAGACCTTCGCGCGGACGACGAGCTTGTGGCCGCGCACCTTCTTGCTCAGCAGCTTGATCTTGCAGCTGCCGATCGACAGGCGCGTCCTCTGTTTGATGACCTTGCCGTTCTGCGCGGTGATCGTCGTCGGCATGTAGAGCGGCTTCGAGCACAGCCCGCCGACGTTCCCGAGCGCCGAGTTCGGCCCCGTCGGGAGGTTCAGTTCGAACTTCGAGAACGGCACGTCCGGCACCGAGGCGAACGTCGAGGTCGTGATCCCCTTCTTGATCTGGGTGTTGCCTTCGAGGATCACCTTGACGCCGTGGTCGCCTTCGAGGATCAGGTCGAGGTCGGGGAACGCCGCGCCGCCGTGCGAGACCAGGTAGGCGGGGCCGGTCAGCTTTTCGGGCAGCACCGGGGTCGTGACGGTGGCCTGGCCGACTTTGGACCCGCTCGGGCAGCTCTTGTAGCCGGCGCCGCCCGCCCACACACCTTCGGTGCAGGCCTTCTGCAGCGTCGTCAGCCGCGAGGGCAGCTCCTTCGGCAGCGAGGCGACGACCGAGTGGATGTCGGCCTGGTGGCCGGGTTGGGTGACGGTGACGACGAGGCTGGCGCCGTTGGCGCGCGAGGGTTTGCTCGGGCTGGCGGCCTTGAACGCGGGCTTGAAGGCAAGGCCCTTGCAGTCGGTCAGGCCGAACACGCTCGAGGGATGAGCGACGCCCCCCTGGATCGCGCCGATCGTGGAGTCGGTCGAGAGCGGGTTGCAGCTGGTCGGGTTGAAGAGGAACTTCGACTTCGTGACGGCGACCGAGAGGGTCCGCAGGTGCAGCGGCACGCCGCCGACGATCCGCGGCAGCGTCGCGGTCGCGACCACGCGGGCGGTGTGCTCGTCGACGCCGATCGCGACGCGCGTCAGCACGCGCCCGAGGTCGAACGGTCCGGCTGCCGCCTCGATCGGGATCGAGAGCCCGTACGGAGCGCCTCCGGTCGGGCCGGTCAGGTACACCGGGCCCGAGAACGAGAACGGTTCGGAGCCGACGCCGGCAGACGCCGTCGCCGTGCCGATCTGGCTGGTGGACGGGCATGCGCCCGTGGCGGCCTGCGCCTCGGGGCAGCGTTTGATCGACGGGATCAAGCCCACGAGCCCGGGCGGGAGCACGGTCTGCACGCTCGAGATGTTCTGGTTGCCGTCGTTGCGCGCGAGGTTGAACGTGAAGCTCGTGAAGGCGCCGGCCTTGGTGGTCGACTGCGCCGTGCTCTGCCCGGTCGCGAACGGGACCGGGTTCGGGCAGCCCGTCGTCGCGAACGGCGTCGCGGGGGCGAACGGCGCTTCTTCGGTCCAGGGGGTGAAGAGAGAGTTGGTCGTGGCGACGCCGCACGTCATCCCGTTCGCCAGCGGCGAGCGCGGGCCGCCGTTGATCTTCAGGAACAGGTCGCTGAACGGCAGCTGCGGGTTGCCGAGGAAGCTCACTTCCAGCCGCCCGGTGACCGGGTTCGGAAGCGCCTGGCCTTCGAGGCGGACCTCCACGTCGAGGTTCGTTTTGGCGTCGATGAAGATCAGATACGGGGGTCCGGTGATCGCCCCCGTGCCGTCCTTCTTGCCGAGGTACACGTTGCCCACGAGGCTGTGCGGCGGCAGGTCCGTTTCGATCTCGACCGTCCCGATCTTGGAGCCCGCGGGGCAGGTGACCGGTTGGACGGCCGGTTCGCCCGTCCCCTTGGCGAGCTGGGACTGCGTGCAGGCTTCGAGGCCATGCGCGGCGGAGGGGTTGAGCGTCAGGCCTTCCGGCAGCGTCACGTGCGCGTCGGCGATGTCCGCCGTGTTGATTTCGTTCGATTTTTCGTTCTGTGGAACGTGCACGTCCGTGACGACGCCGTCCGGGGTGTCGTAATGCCCGTTTTCAGGCGTCACGGTCGCGGTCGGTTCGAACGGAACTTTGTCGCAGCCTTCGACGCTCACCGGCGGGGTGGTCGGGGCGCTCAGGCGTTCGGTCGGAGCGTAGGTTTCGAGTTCGAGCCAGGAGGTCGTCGGCGCCTTGCAGTTGCTCGGCATCGTCAGGAAGTTGCCCTTGCCGGCGTGGCCGTCGAAGAAGAGCTTCGATTCAACCGTCTTGAGCGGCGCTTTGACGACCGGCATCCCGAGGACTTCGACGGCGGTTTCGGTCGGCACGTTGTCGATTTCGAACCACTCGTGGAAGTCACCGGAGCCGATGCCCCGTGCGGTGAGTGCGGGTTCCTTGTGCCAGCTGACGTGGCCCAGCAGGAACAGCTTCACGTCTTCGACGAGCGGCGGGATGCCTTCGACGTCGATCCCGAACAGCAGGGGCAGGTTCGGTTCCTCAGGCAGGTTGTAGACGTTCCCTTTGAGTTCGAGCACCGTGCCCCCGAGCACCGGCAGTTCGACGAACGCCTTCAGCACGACGATCCCGGCTTTGCTGCCGCCGGGACACAGTTTGGGGTTCGATTCGAAGGTCGACCTGGCACACGTTTCAAGCGCCTGCGGGTTCGCCGCGAGACCGGGGGGCACGTCGACGCGGAGGCGTTTCACCGGGCTCCCGTTCGGTGCTTCGCCGGTCTGGGTGAGTTTGAAGCCCGTCAGACCCCAGGGCGGGTGGCCGGCCGACTGCGTGTAGAAGTCTTCGTGGGGGGCGGCGTAGCTGCAGTTGGCTTTCGACTGCACCGCGGTTTCCGAGCCGTTGCAGGTCCCCGCTTCCCATTCGGCGAGCCCGAGGCTGCCCGTGGCGTGAGCCGCCGGCGCGAGTGCCGCAGCAGCCAGCAGGCACAGCAGCGTCAGCAACACGGAACGGCGGGACTCCTTCATGGGGTAGGCCTCTCTCCCTGCTCGAACGAACGGGCGCTCCCGCGCCCTAGTCCGGATGGCTACCCAGATTCCCCCGGCGCTACTCAGGGGAACCGTCGCGTCCTAGCCCTCCCGGGGGACGTAGGGCGCCAGCTCGCGGCGCGCGATCGAGAGCTTGTGGACCTCGTCGGGGCCGTCGGCGAGCCGCAGGGTGCGCAGGTGCGCGTAGGCGGCGGCGAGGCCGAAGTCCTCGGTGACGCCGGCGCCGCCGTGCACCTGGATCGCGCGGTCGACGACCTTGAGCGCGACGTTCGGAGCGGCGACCTTGATCGCCGCGATCTCGGTGCGCGCGTGGCGGTTGCCGACGGTGTCCATCATCCACGCCGCCTTCAACGTCAGCAGGCGCGCCATCTCGATCTCGATGCGCGACTCGGCGATCCAGTCCTGGACGTTGGCGCGCATCGCGATCGGCTGGCCGAAGGTGGTGCGCGACACGGCGCGCTTGCACATCGCTTCGAGCGCCCGCTCCGCCGCGCCGATCGCCCGCATGCAGTGGTGGATGCGGCCCGGCCCGAGCCGCGCCTGGGCGATCATGAAGCCGTCGCCCTCGCCGGCGATCAGGTTCGAGGCCGGGACGCGGACGTCGGAGAAGTCGACTTCGCCGTGCCCGTCCTGGTCGTTGTAGCCGAACACCGGCAGGTCGCGCACGATCGTCACACCGGGCGTGTCCACCGGGACGAGGATCTGGCTCTGCTGCTTGTGGATGGGCCCGTCGGTCGTCGTCTTGCCCATCACGATCATGATCTTGCAGTGGGGGTGCGTGACGTTCGTCGTCCACCACTTGCGCCCGTTCAGCACGTACTCGTCCCCGTCGCGCTCGATCCGCAGCTGGATGTTGGTGGCGTCCGAGCTCGCCACGTCCGGCTCGGTCATCGCGAAGGCGGAGCGGATCTCGCCGTCGAGCAGCGGGCGCAGCCACCGCTCCTTCTGCTCGTCGGTCCCGAACTCGTTCAGCACCTCCATGTTGCCGGTGTCCGGTGCCGAGCAGTTGCACGCCTCGGAGGCGATCCGCGCCCGGCCCAGCATCTCGGCGAGTGGCGCGTAGTCGCTGTTGGAGAGGCCGGCGCCGTTCTCCTCGTCGGGCAGGAACATGTTCCAGAGCCCGGCGGCGCGCGCCTTCACCTTCAGCTCCTCCATCACGGCGGGCTGGTGGTGGGGATCCCCGGACTCCCGCAGCTGGCGCTCGTAGAGCGCCTCGGCCGGGTAGATGTGCTCGTCCATGAACGCGCCGAGGCGCTCCTTGAACTCGACGCAGCGCTCACTCGGCTCGAAATCCATCGTTCCCTCCTCGTCGGCGGCCAGGGCTTAGGATCATCGCCGATGAGCGGAGACGGCGCCTCCTACCGCGAGGCCGGTGTCGATTACGAGTTGCTGGACGCCGGCAAGCGCCAGGCGCTCGCGCGCGCGCTCGCGACCTCGCCGCTGCTGGGAGAGCGCGGCGGCCGGGCGCTCGACGCCTCGCGCGGGGAGCCGGCGTTCGTGTTCGACTTCGCCGGGCGCAGCCTCGCCTTCGTCGTGGAGGGCCTCGGCACGAAGGCGATGATCGCCCGCGCGGTGCTCGAGCAGACCGGGGCCAACCGCTTCGCCGACGTCGCCTACGACACGGTCGCCGCGATCGCCAACGACCTCTGCTGCGTGGGCGCGCTCCCGCTCGTGCTGAACGCGTACTTCGCCACCGGCTCCTCGGAGTGGTACTCCCACGGCGAGCGCGCCGCCGCGCTGCTCGAGGGCTGGGAGGGGGCCTGCCGCGACGCGGGCGCGACCTGGGGCGGCGGCGAGTCGCCGTCGCTGCCCGGACTGCTCGCGGACGACGAGATCGAGCTGGCCGGCGCCGCCGTCGGCGCGCTCCCGCAGGGCGTCGAGCCGATCCTGGGCGAGGCGCTCGCGCCCGGCGATGAGATCGTGCTCGTCGCCAGCAGCGGCCTGCACGCCAACGGCGCCTCGCTCGCGCGGATGGTCGCCGCCGGCCTGCCCGGGGGCTACGGCACGCGGCTCGCGGGCGGCGAGAGCTTCGGCGAGGCGCTGCTCGCGCCGAGCCTGATGTACGTGCCGCTCGTGCAGGCGCTGCTCGACCGCGGCCTGCCGGTCAGCTACCTGAGCCACATCACAGGGCACGGGCTGATGAAGCTGATGCGCCCGCGCCGCGAGCTCACATACCGGCTCGAGCGCCTTCCCGCGGTGCCGGAGGTGCTGTCCTTCCTCGTCGCGCAGGCCGGGCTCGACGCGCGCGGGGCCTACTCGACCTTCAACATGGGGGCCGGGTTCGCGGTGTACTGCGCCGCGGGCAGCGGCGATGCGGTCGCCGCCCTCGCGGGCGAGCTGGGGCTGCCGTCGCTCGTGGCGGGCCGGGTAGAGGCGGGGCCGCGCCGGGTAGTACTCGACCCTGTCGGCGTCACCTTCGAGGGGCGCGAGCTCGAGCTCTCCGCTTAGCTCACCCTCGATCTGACCCTTAGACTCATGCCGCTGGGAAGCCCACTCGACAAGCGACTGCGCCTTCGCAAGGAGCGCGTTCTCGTGCTCGGTTCGAGCGCACGTTGCGACTTGAACGCTTCGCCCGGTGTGGTTAGTGTTCCCGCCCGGAAGTCGCCACAGTTCCCCGGCTGGGGATCTCGATGTCGCCGGACCGCGATCCGCCGTGGATCCGGAGCTACCCGGATCGAGGCGGACCCGTCCATCAACAGAGGAGAGAAGAACTGATGCGCAGAGCATCCAGCTGTCTTGCCGTTCTCGGCCTCGCCGTTCTTGCGCTCGCGCTGCCTGGCGCTGCATCGGCGACGCCGACGGTGAAATTCAAAGCCAAGGCCGTGCCGATCGCCGGCTTTCCCCACACGGGCAACATCTTCGGCGCAGGCGCCGCGGTCGAAGCCGAATACACGATCGAAGGCACCGAATACGGCGGGTTCCCGCCGCCGCTGACGCACGTCAACTTCTACCTGCCCGCGGGCACGAAGCTGCACCCGAGCGGCTTCCCGACCTGCGCGCCGTCGGTTCTCGAACCGTCCGGCAAGGGTCCGAAATCCTGCCCGAAGGGCTCGGCCGCCGGTCCGGTCGGCACCGTCCAGGGCTTCGTCGCCTTCGGCAAAGAAGTCGTCCCGGAGACGGCGACGATCGAATCGTTCTACGCCCCCGGCGGCGGCCTGACGTTCTTCACGTTCGGCCACGAACCGGTGCTGCTGGAAATCCTCTCGAAGGCGCACTACGTCGGCGCGAGCGGCGAATTCTCCAAGAAGCTCGAAGCCGAAGTGCCGCTCGTCGAAACGGTGCCCGGTGCCCAGGACGCGTCGGTCAAGGTCATCAAGGTGAAGGCCGGCTCCGCCATCAAGAAGCACGGCAAAACGACCTACTACGGCACCCTGCCGACGAAGTGCCCCAAAAAATATCTGCCGGTCAAGACCGAACTCACGTTCGCTGGTCTCGGCGGTCTGAAAGAAGAAACGGTCACGGCCGAATACCACGCGCCCTGTCCGCGCAAGAAGTAGGCCAACTGGTGAGCTGAAGCCACGGAGGGCGTAAGCTCCAAGCAGTGAGGCGGGCGACTTCGCCGAAGCCAGGTGGAGTCGCCCGCTTTGTCTTGAGAGAAGAGGAAGGATCGGGGTGAGAGACAGGAGCGTGGGTCGCAGGAGAGCGGTCATCGGGGTGGCCGTGGCTTGCCTCCTGCTCGCCGTGGCCGCGCTCGCGATCTCGGCGGGCGGCTCGAACGGCAACTACGAAGTGCGGGCGATCTTCGACGACGCCGGCAACATCATCCCGGGGGAGCAGGTGAAGATCGCCGGCGTCAAGGTCGGCAAGGTCGGCTCGGTCACGCCGACGCCGCAGGCGAAGGCCGCCGTCATCCTGAAAATCGAAAAGGACGGCTTCAAGGACTTCCGCGAAGATGCGGGCTGCGAAATCCGCCCGCAGGCGCTGATCGGCGAGAAGTACGTCGACTGCCTGCCGACCCAGCCGCGCGTGCCCGGCACGCCGCTGCCACCGCCCCTGAACAAGATCCCCTCCGGCCAGGAAGGCTCCGGCGAGTACCTGCTGCCCGTCAAGAACAACAGCAGCCCGGTCGACGTCGACCTCCTCGGCGACATCAACCGCCTGCCCGAACGCGAGCGCCTGACGATCATCCTCAACGAGCTCGGCGCCGGCCTGGCGGGACGCGGCTCGGACCTGCACGAAGTGATCCAGCGCGCCAACCCGGCGCTGCGCGAATTCGACCGCGTGCTGTCGATCCTCGCCAGCGAGAACAAGGTGCTCAACCAGCTCGCGGTGGACTCCGACAAAGCGCTCGCGCCGTTCGCCGCCGTGCGCGAACACGTCGCCGACTTCCTCGTGCAGAGCAACACGGTCGCGCAGGCGAGCGCGGCGCAGCGGGGTGCGCTCGCGCGCAACCTGCAGCTGTTCCCGCCGTTCCTGCGCCAGCTCGTGCCCGCGATGCAGCGCCTGGAACGCTTCGCCGACCAGACGCTGCCCACGTTCACGAACCTGAACAAGGCCGCGCCTTCGATCTCCTCCGCGTTCGTCAACCTGCCCGGCTTCTCCAAGGCCTCCGAAACGTTCTTCATCTCCACCGGCAAGACGGCCAGGCGCTCCGGCCCGGCGCTGACCTCGTCGAAAAAACTGCTCGCCGAGCTGAAAGCGCTCGGGACGCCGGCGAAGCCGTTCAGCGAAAACCTCGCGTCGCTGTTCACGAGCCTGCGCGACACCGGCGGGCTCGAGCGGATCATGGACTTCATCTTCCTCGGCGCGGGCGCGGCCAACGGCTACGACCAGCTCGGGCACTTCCTGCGCACCGAAGGCGTCGGGGGGCCGTGCGTCAAATACTTCATCAAGCAGGAACCGCAGTGCAACCGCCACCTCGGGACCAGCGCCGCGACGACGGCCGCGACCAAGGCGAGCGTCTCGAGCGAAGGCGCCGGCCTGGTGATGGAGCGGACGCTGGCGGTGCTCAAAGGTGCGACGCCGGAGCAGGCACGGGCCAAATACCCCGGCACGCCCGCTCCCGGTGAAGTGGCGGGGGGCACGCTCCCCGCCTCCGGGACGTCCGGCTCGGCGCAGAGCGCGCAGCCCGTCGGCGGCTCGAGCTCCGGCACCACCTACTACTCGCCCTCGGCCGAAAGCCCCGAAGCCGACGGCATGCTCCTCAACTACCTGCTCGGCAACTGAGATGGGCTCGGCAAGGACACACCTCCTGATCGCAGCCGGCTCGGCGGCCGCGTGCGTGCTCGCGCTCCCGGCGGGCGCCCCCGCGCTCAAGGTCAAAGTCCCCCTGCTCTCGCCTCCGCCGTCGGTGACGAGCACCGCCGAACCGGCCCCCCAACCGCCTGCTCCCGAACAGCCGGCATCGACGACGCCTGCCCCGGAACAGCCGCCCGCGACCACGCCGGCCCCGCAACAGCCGGCCGCGACGACGCCCGAAGAAGCGCCGCAGGTCTCCTCTCAGCAGTCCCAGAGCTCGAGCACCGGCGCAGGCAGCCATTCGCGGCGGGTGAAGAGCGAAGGGCCCTCCGGAGAAGCGGGCGGCACCGCCCCGCAGCCACGCGCCGGGCACAAGGCGGTCGCGCCCTCGGCCCTCACGCCGGCGCTGCCGATGGCGCTGCGCGGCTCGCTCTCCGACATGCCGGGCTTCTTCATCGAAAACTTCGAGATCCCGCCGTTCCTGCTGCCGATCTTCCAGGCCGCCGGCGCCGCCTACGGGATCCCCTGGCAGGTGCTCGCGGCGATCAACGAGGTCGAGACCGACTACGGCCGCGACCTGTCGGTCTCGAGCGCAGGCGCCGAGGGCTGGATGCAGTTCCTGCCCTCGTCGTGGGCGACCTACGGCGTCGACGCCAACGGCGACGGCTACCGCGACCCGTACAACCCCGCCGACGCGATCTTCGCCGCGGCGCGCTACCTGCATGCGGCCGGCGGCGACTCGAACATCCGGGGCGCGGTCTTCTCCTACAACCACTCCCAGGCCTACGTGAGCTCCGTGATGCTGCGCGCGCAGCTGATGGGCGGCACGCCCTCCGAACTCCTCGGCGCGATCACCGGCCTGACCGAGGCGCGCTTCCCGGTCCATGCCGCGGCACGCTTCGCCGACGGCTTCCCCACGGTGAGGACGGGCAAGGGCAAGAGCAAGACGCTGGTCGGCACGACCATCTACGCGCCGGCCGGCGCGCCGGTGATCGCCGCGCAGGACGGCGAAGTGGAGGGGGTCGGCGTCTCGCCGTCGCTCGGCCACTACGTGACGCTGCGCGACGCCTACGGCAACACCTACACCTACGCACGGCTCGGCGGGGTCCAGCAGGTCTACCCCGTGATCGAGCCGCGCGTCGACTCGAAGCTCAGCAGCCAGATCCAGAGCGGCTCCCGCGAACCGGCCCCGAGCGGCCCGGCCACGGCGGGCGTGCAGCCGCGCTCGCCGGTCTCCGAGGGCGCGGCCGTCTCGGGCCTCGCGCTCGGCGCCGCCGCGGGCCTCGAAGCGCCGGCGGCCGCGAGCGTGCCGACCCGGGCGCCCGCGCCCGCACAGGCGCAGCCGACGGCGCCGGAGACGGTGGCGCCCCACGTGCAGGCGTTCCGGGAAGGCTCCAACGAGGTCTACCTGCACCAGCTGCACACGGGGGTGCAGGTGATCGCCGGAACCGTGCTCGGTCACGTCGGCGCCGCCTCGAACGGCGAAGAACCGCACATCGTCTTCCAGATCCGCCCGGCCGGCCCGGACGCGCCGCTGATCGACCCCAAGCCGGTGCTCGACGGCTGGGTCGCGCTGGAGAACAGCTCCGTGTTCCACGCCAAGGGTGAGAACCCGTTCCTCGCCACCTCGCCCACGGTCGGCCAGGTGCTGCTCGAGACCAAGCAGCAGCTCGAGCCGCAGGTGCTGCGCGACAGCGGCATCCGCCTGAGCCGCTGCGCCAGGCAGGACGTCAGGTCGGGCCGTGTCGACAAGCGCGTGCTCGCGGCGCTCGAGTACCTCTCGGTCTCCGGCCTGAAGCCGGCCGTCGCCGGCATGCCGTGCCCGCCGGCGACGCCCGCGGTCCTCGCCTCGAACGCGGCTGCGGGGAGCGCGATCGACGCGATGTCGATCACGGCCCTCGGCGGCGTGCCGGTGGCGGGCCGTCAGGGCGCGGGCAGCGCCGCGGACACCACGGTGCGCAGGCTGCTCATGCTGCAGGGCCTCGCGCGCCCGCAGCGGATCGTGAGCCAGATGCACTACCCGAACGCTGCGGTGACCGTGACGAGCCCCCACGCGGCGGACGCGATCCGCGTCGTGTTCGCCTCGCCGCGTTCGGCCCTCGCGCGGGTCGCGGGGCTGTACGCCTCGGCGCTCGCCCCGCAGCAGTGGACGCGCCTGATCGCGCGCCTCGGCGAGATCCCCGATCCGACCGTGTCGCGCAAGCCCTCCGCGGCGGCGCTGCCCGTGAAACCCGGCTCCGGAAGGGAAGACGGTGGCAACCACTAGCCCTCCGAGCCCGCCGACCCCGCAGCCGCCCTCCGCCGGCCCGCCGCCGCGCGGGACCGCGGGCACGCGGCGCGCATCCAACGCGCGCATCATCGCGATCGGCGCGCTGGCGCTGATCCTGCTGATCATCGCCTATCTCGTGTTCGGCAGCGGCGGCGGGGCCAACTACCACCTGATCTTCCCCGAAGCCGGCCAGCTCGTTCGCGGCGACCAGGTGCAGGTCGGCGGCGTGCCCGTTGGAAGCGTCACCGAGATCGAACTGACGCCGGACGACAAGGCGAAGATCACGATCCACGTCGACGGCTCGCTGGCGCCGCTGCACGCCGGCACGAAAGCGCAGGTGCGGACTCCTTCGCTGTCGAGCGTCGCCAACCGCTACATCCAGCTCTCGCCGGGGCCGAACAACGCGCGGGCGCTGCCCGACGGGGCGACGCTGCCTGCGAGCGCCACCAAACAAGTCACCGACCTCGACCAGCTCTTCAACACGCTGAACCCGAAGACCCGCAAGGGCCTCGCCGAGTTCATCCAGGGCAACGCGGCGCAGTACGTCGGCGCCGGCAAGGAGCTCGGCGAATCGACCGAATACTTCGGCCCGTTCCTCTCCGCCTCCAGCCACTTCTTCGCCGAGCTGGTGCGCGACCAGCCCGTGTTCACCCACTTCCTGATCGAAACGGCGAAGGCGGTGACGACGATCGGCGCGCGCGCCCCGCAGCTCTCGAGCCTGATCGAAAACGCCAACACCACCTTCAAGGCGATCGGCGACCAGCAGGAAAGCTTCGCCGCCGGGCTCAAAGAGCTCCCGGTCACGCTGTCGGAAGGCAACAAGACCTTCGAAAAACTGCCCGCGACCTTCAAAGCGCTCGAAACGCTCGTGATCGCGTCGAAGCCCACCACGCAGCCGCTGATCAAGCTCTTCAACCACCTCAACTCGCTCGTGCAGACGGGCCAGGAACCGATCACGAACTTCACCGAAGCCTTCAGCAGCCCCGGTCCGAACAACGATCTCACCGACATCGCGCTCGTGCTGCCGAAGCTCTACAAGCAGCTCACCACCGCCTCGCCCGCGGTCGTCCAGGGCGAGAAGGAATCGGCGCCGATCACAGCGTTCTTCGGGCCCTACTCGCCCGACCTCGTGGGGGCGCTGCGGAGCTTCGGCCAGTCGGGCGCCTACTACGACGCAGACGGCAACTACGCGCGCATCAGCCCGGTGTTCCCGAGCTTCGCATCCGGTGAAAAAGACACGCTGAAACCGGCGAGCCCGACGACGGCGCTCGCGAACCTGCAATCCGGCCAGCTGCGCCGCTGCCCGGGATCGGCGACGCAGCCCTCGGCTGACGGGTCCTCGCCCTTCGTCGACGGCGAACTGCTCACCTGCGACCCCGCGGAGCACCCCTGATGGACCGTCGCAGGCGTAACTCCCTGGCAGCCAGCCCGCTCCTGATCGGCGCGGTGACGACGCTGATCGTCGTCGTCGCGGTGTTCCTCTCCTACAACGCCAACAACGGCCTGCCGTTCGTGCCGACGTACAACATCAAAGTCGCGCTGCCCGAGGCCTCGGGGCTGCAGGTCTCCAACCAGGTGCGGATCGCCGGCACGCGCGTCGGCGTCGTCAGCTCGATGACGCCGCACGAGGACCCGCACACCGGGCGCGTGACCGCGGTCGCGGACCTGAAGCTCGAAAAGAGCGTCGAAAAGCTCCCGGCGAACACCAAAGCGATCGTCCTCTCGGTGTCGGCGATCGGCCTGAAGTACCTCGAACTCGAAAAGGGCACCTCGGTCCAGAAACTGAACGCGGGCGCGACGATCCCGACCAGCCAGGCGCGCGAACCGGTGAACATCGAGGAACTCTTCAACATGTTCGACAAGAAGACGCGCCAGGCGGTCAAGATCAACACGAACAACTTCGGCAACGGGCTCGCCGGCCGCGGCCTCGGCCTCAACAAGACGATCGCCGAACTGCGCCCGGTCGTGAACAACGCGATCCCCGTGCTCAACAACCTCGCCTCGCCGCAGACCGACTTCCGTGGCTTCTTCAAAGGCCTGCTGCGCGCCTCCGAACAGGCCGCGCCCGTGGCCGATGCGCAGGCGGCGCAGTACGTCTACCTCGACACCTTCTTCACCGCCTGGGCCAGCGTCAGCAAGCAGCTCGAAGAAGCGACCGCCGAGGGCCCGGCCTCGCTCGAACAGGCGATCCACTCGCTGCCCAACCAGGCGTCGCTGATCAACAACGCGACCGTGTTCATGCACCTGCTGCGTCCCTCGGCTGCCGACCTGGTGACGGTCGCGCCGCCGCTCGCGCACACCTTCAAGGAAGGCTCCAAGAACCTCGTCGCCGCGACCCAGCTCAACGACGCCCTCGCCGAATCCGCCGAAGCCCTCCGGAACTTCGGCAACAACCCGGTCGTGACGCTCGCGTTCGAAGACTTCACCCACACCGTCGAAATCGGCAACCCGGTGCTCGCCGGCGTGGCACCCGAGCAGGCGAAGTGCAACTACTGGACGCTCGCGTTCCGCAACGTGGCGAGCGTCGAGTCCGAGAGCATCGGCGTCGGCACCGTGGCACGCGCGAGCGTGCTGCTGGCGCCGGGCGGTCCCAACAACGAGGGTTTCCCCTCCTCCTCGCCCGCGAACGGCGGCTCGACCGAACGCGCGGGCGGGCCGACGGGGCCGATCATCGACAACAACCACCTGCACGTGAACCCCTACCCGAACGTGAGCGGGGCGGGCCAGCGGCAGGTCTGCGAAGCGGGCAGGCAGACCTTCCTACCCGGCCAGGCGGTGATCGGCAACGTGCCCGCCAGCCAGGTGACGGCCGGCACCGAATTCACCTCGCGCAACTCGGACCTCTTCGGCGAACCGTACTCCGCCTCCACGCAGAAGGCGCTCGGCATCGCGAAGTCGAAGGGGAAGAAGAAATGAGCCGCCGACGCTTCTGGAGGCGCCACGACCAAGTCCCCGTCTCCGAACTGGGCCGGGGCAGCGCGGTCAAATTTGCCGTCATCTTCCTGCTCGTCGTGGCGATCGCCGTCTACTTCGGGTTCACGAAGCACATCCCCTTCAAACACGGCTTCGTCCTCAAGGCCCAGTTCAACTCGGCGGTGAACGTCCACTCCAAGTCGCCCGTGCGCATCGCCGGTGTCGACGTCGGCAAGGTGGCCTCGATCGAACGCGACGGCCACACCGGCCTCGTCACGATGGAACTCGAAAACAAGGGACTGCCGATCCACACGGATGCGACGGTGAAGATCCGCCCGCGAATCTTCCTCGAAGGCAACTGGTTCGTGGAACTGCAACCCGGCAGCCCCTCGGCCCACACCGTCTCATCGGGATACACGATCCCGATCACGCAGACCGCCGATCCGGTGCAGCTCGACCAGGTGCTCGACGCGCTGAACACAGACACGCGGGCGAACCTCCAGAAGTTCCTGATCGGCTACGGCGAAGGTCTGACCAAGAAGCCGAACGCCGAAGAAAACGCCGAACAGCTGCCGGAGGTGCACGGCCTCACCGGCGCGCAGGCGATCAACAAGACCTACAAGTACGCCCCCGAAGCGCTGCGCGGCGGCGCGATCATCAACCAGGCGCTGACCGGCACCGAAGAGCACGACTTCTCCAAACTGATCGCCGGCATCGGCCGCCTCACCGCGGCGCTGAACGTGCACGAGCAGCAGCTCGGGGAACTGATCGTCAACTTCAACACGTTCTTCGAAGCGTTCGCGAACCAGAACCAGAGCCTCAGCCGCCTCGTCGCCGAACTTCCCACCTCGCTGCACGGGATCACGCACGGGCTGCGCGAGCTCGGAACGTCCTTCGGGCCGACGCAGCGCTTCGCGACCGACATCCTGCCCGGGGTGAAGCTGACCCCGGCGGCGGTGAAGGCGCAGATCCCGTGGATCGAACAGGTCGAAGCCTCGCTGGCGCCGAACGAGCTCGGCGGCGTCGCCAAGGGCCTGAAGGAAGCGACCCCGGCGCTGGCCAAGCTCTCCGCCGAACAGGTCCCTCTGTACAAGGAAACCGAAGCCTTCAACAAGTGCCTGACGAAGGTGATCTACCCGACCGGCAACGCCAAGCTCCAGGACGGCAACGCGACCTCGGGCGTCGAAAACTACAAGGAGTTCTGGTACGGGGTCGTCGGGCTCACGGGCATCGGGCAGAACTTCGACGGCAACGGCCCGTTCGCCCAGTTCCTCGTCGGCAACAGCGGCCAGACGCTGGTCTCCAAACCGACCACGCTGGTCGGCCGCACCACCTCCGGCAAAGGCGAAAAGCTCCTGACGCGCTCGCCGCTCTCGCCGCTCGGCACGCGGCCGGCGTTCCCCGCCTCGGAGCCCCCGTATCAGCCGCTGGTGCCCTGCGA
Organism: uncultured Solirubrobacteraceae bacterium; assembly: GCA_963836035.1. GTDB lineage: Bacteria > Actinomycetota > Thermoleophilia > Solirubrobacterales > Solirubrobacteraceae > Palsa-744. Next base: position 261,292 of record CAWIHX010000003.1, read on the forward strand.
CACGCAGGCGCCGCAGGAAGTCAACGGCGCGCTGGCCAACGGACCGGCGGACGGGAGCTGAGGTGAACCCGTCCGACCACAGCCACGAAGGCGGCCTCACGGTTCGCGAGCAGATCGAGCGCTACCGCACGGCGTTCGTCTCGGTGGTGGTGCTGTTCGTGCTGGCGGTGGCCGTCGGCGGCTACATCCTCGCCCACGAGAACCTGCACCTGCCGAGCTGGGTGCCGGTGCTCGGCCACGACTACTACGACCTGAAGGCCGAGTTCCAGACCGCACAGGCGGTCACGCCGGGTCAGGGTCAGGCGGTGACGATCGCGGGCGCGAAAGTCGGCGAAGTCGCGAGCGTCGAACTGCACAACGGGATCGCGGTCGTGAGCATGAAAGTGACGCCCAAGTACGCGCGCTTCTACAAGAACGCGACGCTGCTGCTGCGTCCCAAGACGCAGCTGCAGGACATCACGATCGAGGTCAACCCGGGCGATCCCTCCGCCGGCAAGCTGAAGAGCGGCGAAATGATCACGCTCGCGCAGACGGCGCCGAACGTCAACTTCGACGAATTCCTCGCGGGCCTGGACGCCGAAACGCGTGCCTACCTGCAGCTGCTGCTCGCCGGCGCCGGCAAGGGCTTCGAAAACAACGGCCCGGCGTTCGCCGCCACGCTGAAGCGCTTCGAGCCTGCCGCGAGGCTGGGCTCCGAGATCCAGAAGGAACTCTCCAAGCGCTCGCAGAACATCAGCCGCTCGATTCACAACTTCAGGCTGCTGATGGAAGCGCTCGGGAGCAAGGACAAGCAGGTGGCCGAGCTGGTCGACGCCTCCAACGCGGTTTTCCAGACCTTCGCCAAGGAGGACGCCAACCTGCAGACGACGCTGAAACTGCTCCCCGGCGCGCTGCACCAGACCGGCAAAGCGCTGAACAAGGTGGGCCAGGCCTCCGAACAGGTAACGCCGGCGCTGACGAAGCTCGACCCGTTCGCGAAAGCGCTCAAGCCGGCGCAGGAAGCGGGGATCAAGCTCGCGAAGACGACGACGCCGATCATCAAGAACGAAATCCGCCCGTTCGCCCGCGAAATCCTGCCGACGGTCAACGAACTGGCGCCGAGCACCAAGGACCTCGCGGAATCGTTCCCGAAGCTCGCGAGCACCTTCACGGTCCTCAACGAATTCTTCAACGAGCTCGCCTACAACCCCGGCAAGGGCAAGGCCGGCTTCGACTTCTTCCTCGCGTGGGCGAACCACGACCTCAACAGCGTCGTCTCGAACGCCGACGCGCGCGGGACCGTCGGGCGCAGCCTCATCTACTTCAACTGCAAAATCCTGCCGATCCTCGTCAACGCCGCGAACGTCAACGAAAACGTCTCGCTGCTCGTCGGGCTGCTGCGTCCCCCCACCAAAGCGGAATGCGAAAACCTGGGCGTGATCGGCAAAGGCGCGGCCACTGCCGAGCGCGGTCGCGCGAAGGCCGGCCCGGGCCCGTTCGGCACGCTCACAGGGGCGCCGTTCGGGCATGCTCCGAAAGCGAAGGCCAAGGCGAAGGCGAAGGCGAAGAGGAACGCCGCGCGCAGCGCCACCGCGGGGGGCAACGGCTAGATGCAGAAGCGCGCCCCCACCCTCGGCAACATCTTCGTGATCATCCTGTTCGCGCTCAGCTGTTTCGGGCTGCTGCTGTTCCTGTGGTCTTCGTTCGGCGGCCCGCTGCCGCTGAAGCCGAAGGGCTACCGGATGGAGATCGCCTTCCCGCGCGTGCTCGCGCTCGCCGAACAGTCGAACGTGCGGATCAGCGGCGTCGACGTCGGGCACGTGATCTCGGTCAAGAAGGGCGTCGAAGGCAAGACGATCGCGACGGTCGAAATCAACCAGAAATACGCCCCGATCCGGCGCAACGTGCACGCGATCATCCGTCAGAAGACGCTGCTCGGCGAGACCTACATCCAGCTGATCCCGCAGAGCCACACCGGCCCGTACGTCGCCGACAACGGACGGTTGCCGGCCGGGAACGTCGAACCGTCGGTGACGCTGGACGACATCCTCGCGACGTTCGACCCGAAGACGCGCGCCGCGTTCAAAATCTGGCAGCAGTCCGTGGCCGTGGGCATCAACGGGCGCGGCGAACAGATCAACGCGGACTTCGCAAGCCTCGAACCGTTCACCGAAAACGCCAACAAGCTGCTCGGCATCCTGGTGACGCAGGAGGGCGCGCTGCGCGACCTCGTCAAGAACACCGGCGTGGTGTTCAACGCGCTGGCCAGCCGCGACCACCAGCTCGAAGGGCTGATCGTCAACGGTGAACACACGTTCAAAGCCGCCGCTTCGGCGAGCACCGCGTGGGCGCAGACCTGGCGCCTGCTGCCCCCGTTCGAGCGCAACTCGACGAAGGCGCTCAAGGAACTCGACAAGTTCGCGACCGTCGCGAGCCCGTTCCTCGAAGAATTCCGCCCAGCCGAGCGCAGCCTCTCCACGCTGCTGCACAACGCCAAGCCGTTCGTCCCGGAGCTCGACAAGTTCGTCACCTCACTCGGGCCGCTGACCAAGGCCGCGAAGAAGGGCCTGCCCGACCTCGGCAAGTCGCTCAACCTCACGGTGCCGATCCTCGAAAACCTCCGGCCGATCCTCCACAACCTCGATCCCTTCCTCCAGTACACGGGCACGTACGTGAAAGAGGTGCAGGCCTTCTTCGCGAACCTGACTGCCGCGTCCGAGTTCCAGCAGGGCAACTCCAACATCGAAGCCGGCCGTGGCCCCAAGCAGCACCTGCTGATGACGCTCGCGACGCTCAACCCCGAAAGCCTCGCGACCTACTCCAGCCGGCCCGGGAGCAACCGCACGAACGCCTACCCGCTGCCCGGCACCTACAGCTCGATCGGCAGCGGGCTGCCCGTGTACAGCTCGAGCTCCTGCGGCAACGCGACCCCGTCGGTCGACGGCCCGTCCAGCGAAGTGATCTCCGAACAGCTGATCCTCAGGCTGATCAACCTCCACATCGCCAACAGGCCCGAAACGTTCACCGGCTTCGCGCCGAAAGAACCGGCCGAACAGGAAGAACTCGCGAAGGCCGAAAAACAGCCGGCGGGCGTCAACGCGGTCGCGGCGCCCCCGTGCGTGCAGCAGGGCCCGAACAGCTTCAACGGCAAGTCGAGCCAGTTCCCGCACGTGGTATACGAAGGGAAATGATGTCCGAGGAGCAAGACCCTCAGGCGATCCCCGAGCCCGAGGCGGGGCCCTCCGAGCCGCTGGCGACGAGCGCGCCGCCCGAGGACGAGGACGACTTCGAGTTCCACACCAGCGGGCTCGAACTCGAGGGCCGCGAGGGCGACTGGTCGATCCGCTGCAAAGACGTGGTCAAGCGCCTCGGCGGCGTGCCCGTGCTGAACGGGCTCAACATGTCCTTCCCCGAGGACACGATCACGGTCGTGCTCGGCCCCTCGGGCACGGGCAAGAGCGTGCTGATCAAGCACATCATCGGGCTGATGTTCCCCGACTCGGGGGAGATCGTCGTCAAAGGCCAGTCCGTCGGCCGGCTGACGATGCCGGATCTGCTGGAGCTGCGCCGCAAGATCGGCGTGCTCTTCCAGGACGGCGCGCTGTTCGGCTCGATGTCGGTGTTCGACAACGTCGCCTTCCCGCTGCGCCAGCACACCGACATGACCGAGGCAGCGATCGCCGAGCGGGTGCTGCAGCGCTTGCGCGACGTCGGGCTGAGCGACGCGGTGGACTCGGCGCCCTCGCAGCTCTCCGGCGGGATGCGCAAGCGCGCCGGCTTCGCGCGCGCTCTCGTGATGGAGCCCGACGTGGTGATCTTCGACGAGCCCGACTCAGGCCTGGACCCCGTCCGCACCGCGCTGCTGTGCGAACTGATCCAGGAGATGCACGAGATCTACAAAGGCACCTACATCGTCGTGACCCACAACATCGCGTCCGCTCGCCAGATCGGCGAATACATCGCGGTGCTGTGGCGCGGGCGCATCGTCGAAGCGGGCGACGCGGAGCGCATGTTCTCCTCGGACAACGCGTTCGTGCGGCAGTTCCTCAGCGGCTCCGCCGAGGGGCCGCTGACGATGGACTGAGCTCGATCCGCCACAAGGCGAGCGAGTGCGCTCCGGCCGGCGAGCTGTCGTGTTAGGAGATGCCGCTATGTGGACGCGCCTGAACATCGGCTGGATACCGCGCCGTCTGGGCCGCGCTCTCGGCGGCGCCGCCGCCCTGCTGCTGGCGGCGCCCGGCGCAAGCGCTCGTGCGATCGCTGCGCGCGTCGCTCGGGCAACCTTCCCGATCGCGCTCGCGGGTCAGGCCGAGACGCTCGAGCATCCGAAGTTCCCCTACTCGGTGTTCCTGGGGCCGGGCGGCTTCCAGCTGGACATGCCGCAGGTCTACTGGCGCGACCTCGGGCTGGCGGTGCCCGCGGCGTACCGCGTCGCCATGAGCGAGAACGGGCTCTACGGCCGCCCGATCGTGCCCGTGGGCCAGCTCTACGGCGGCGTGAGCGCGCAGGAAGTGGGGGAGTGCTCGACGCGGCTACCTGGCGCGCGCTGCTGCGGATGCACCCGCGCGTGCCGTCCTGGGCGAAGCGCCCGCCGGATTCGGCGCTCTAACCGCAGCGCCGGCACCGTGCCACGGTAGCGCGCCTGGCCTGGCCTCCCTACGAGAAGCCCCTGCACAGCACGGGGTTTTGACTCCGACGTCACCTGATGCGAACATACGTTCGTATGGTCGCCTGCGTGCATCTGCCCCGTTTCGAGCTGGTGGCCGCCGCCGAGGGTTCGAACCTGGCGCAGCGGGCGCTGGCGGGGGGAGCGCTCGCGGTGGCGCCGCCCGTGAGCGCCGGCGGCGCCGCCGCGGCGGGGAGGCTGGGGGAGGTATCGGGGGCCGCGGAAGCGCACGGCGTGAGGAGCGGGATGCTGCTCGGCGAGGCGCTGGCGAGGTGCCCCGAGCTGGTGCTGCTGCCGGGCAACCCGGTGCGCGTGCAGGAGCTGTGGGAGTCCTCGCTGCAGGCGCTCGAGTCGATCGGAGCGGCAGTCGAGCCGGGCGAGGACTCGGAACCGGGCCGGCGCTCCATGCCGGCTCGGGGCCTCGCCTTCTTCGATACCGCCGGGCTCGTCGGCCTGCACGGCACGCGCGAGGGGACGATCGCGGCGGCGCGGCGCGCGCTCGGCCGCCCCGCCCGCCTCGGCCTCGCGCCGGTGCGCTTCGGCGCCCTGGCCGCCGCGCTCGCGTCGGCCTCGCGCCGCGCGCTCGTGCTGGAGGGAGCGAAGGCACGGCGCTGGCTGGCGGGGCGCCCCGTCGATCTGCTGGCTTACCGGGAGCGCACGGCGGAGCTCGTGCCGCCGCTGCGGCGGCTCGGCGTGCTGACGCTGGGCGAGCTGGCGAAGCTCGGCCGCGGTGAGCTCACCGACCGCTTCGGGGAGGCCGGCGGGCTCGCCCACCGGCTCGCGTGCGGCGAGGACACCCCGCTGCGCCCCCGCCGTCCGCGCGAGCGGCTCGAGGAGGCGATGGGGGTCGGCGACGCCGCGAGCGGCACCGCCCTGCGGCGCGTGCTGGGGGTGCTGGTCAGCCGCCTGCTGGCGCGAGCGGAGCGCCGCGGACGGACGCTGCGCGCGGTGACGCTCTCGGCCCAGCTCGTCTCGGGAGGCAGCTGGAGCGAGCGCGTCGTCTTCCGCGAGCCGGTCTCAGACCCAGAGCGAATCCTGCTGGCGCTGTCGCTGCGGCTCGAGCTGCTCCCCGCGCCCGCCGCCGAGCTGCGGCTGGCCGTGGAGGGCTTCGGACCGCCGCAGGGCGAGCAGGGCACGCTGCTCGACCAGGGCCGCGGTCTCCGCCTCACGCGGCTGGGAGAGGCCGTCGCGCAGGTGCGCGCCGTCGCCGGCCGCGACGCGGCGCTCCGCGCCGTCTGCGTCGACCCCGACTCCCGCGTTCCCGAGCGACGGGTGGTCCTTGCGCCGGTGGCCGATGTCTGACATGGAGGTCGTCTGGTGGCCCGTGCCCTGAACGCCCCGCGGCCTGCCCGCGTGCGCTGGGGCGAGGGCCTGCCCGCCGAGGTGGACGGCGAAGCCGTCGAGGCGATGCGCGAGTCCTGGCTGGTCGAGGACCGCTGGTGGGAGGCCCGGCCGCTGCGACGCCGCTACTGGGAGCTGATCGGCGTACGGGGGCGCAACGTCGTCGTGTTCCACGATCTCGACTCGGGTCGCTGGTACGTGCAGAGATGACCCCCTACGTCGAGCTGCACTGCCACTCTGCCTACTCCTTCCTGGACGGCGTCTCGCTGCCCGAAGAGCTGGCCCAGCGGGCGGCCGAGCTCGGGCACGAGACGCTGGCGCTGACCGACCACAACTCGGTGTCGGGCTCGATGGAGCTGGCGCAGACGGCCGCCGACTACGGGGTGCGGGCGATCCACGGCGCGGAGATCGACCTCGTGCCCGCGAGGTGCCCCGCATCGGGTACGGGCGGCGAAGCCGCCTACCAGCCCCGTGGCCGTGCTCGCCCCGGACCGCACGTGACGCTGCTCGTCGAGGACGATCGCGGCTGGCGCAATCTCTGCCGGATCATCACGATCGCCCATGCCCACACCCGCGACGGCCACGGCCGGCGCGAGCTGGGCGAGCCGCTCATCGCACCCGAGGCGCTGGCCGCGCACGCCGAGGGCCTGGTGTGCCTGACCGGCTGCGCCTCGCGCTCGGTGCTGAACGAGGAGCCCCCCGCCGCGCGGCGCACCCTGCGGACGCTGCTGGACGGCTTCGGCCCGGATCGCATGTACGTGGAGCTGCAGCGTCCCTACGCGCGACACGACCGCGCTCGCAATCGCGCCTTCACGGTCCTCGCCCGGCAGTTCGGGCTGCGGACGGTGGCGACCGGCGACGTGCATGCCCACTCCGTCTCGCGCGCCGAGCTGCAGGACGCCTTCGTCGCGCTGCGCCACCGGCTCACGCTCGACGCCTCCGAGCCGCTCCGCCGCGGCAACCGCAGCCACGTGATGACGTCGCCGCGGGCGATGGCGAACCGCTTCGCCGACCATCCCGAGGCGGTCGCCGAGACCGTTGCCCTGGCCGATCGGCTGCGCTTCGATCTGAGCAAGGACCTCGGCTACCGCTACCCGGGCGCGGAGGAGGACGACGCTCCGCGGCGCCTGGCCGAGCTCTGCGCAGCGCGCCTAGAGGAGCGCTACCCCCCATGTCGGGGGGCAGGCGGCCCGCGCGCGCCGAGCACGGCTCGGGCCCGGCGCGCGGAGGCGGAGCGGCGCCTGGAGGAGGAGCTGGGGGTGATCGACGGCCTCGGCCTGGCCGGCTTCTTCCTGCTCCACCAGGAGATGCTCGAGCTGGCGCGCGAGGTCGCCGTGGAGGTGCGCGGTCCGGGCTCGGTGCGGGGCTTGCTGGCGCCGGGTCGGGGGCGGGGCTCGTCGGTCTCCTCGCTGGTCTGCTACCTGGCCGGGCTCTCGCACATCGACCCGATCGAGAACGACCTCGCGCTCGGGCGCTTCCTGCACGAGGACCTTCACGGGCTGCCCGACATCGACCTCGACTTCCCGCGCGACATCCGCGAGCGGCTGATCCCGCGCGTGCACGACCGCTTCGGCCGCGACCGCGCGGCGCTGGTCGCGGCGTTCCCGACCTACCGCCTGCGCGGTGCCGTGCGCGAGCTGGGCAAGGTGCTCGGCCTGCCGCCCGGCGAGATCGAGCGGATCGCGCGCGGTGCGGACCCCTGGGGGCCGGCCGCCGAGAGCGGTGAAGTGGACTTCGCCTCCGGACGTCACGAGCGCGGCCCGGTCGAAGGCGAGTCGAGCAGGAGCTCGGAGCGCTGGCGCTGGCTGGGACGGCTCGTCGAGGAGGCGCAGGGGCTGCCGCGCCACCTCTCACAGCACTCGGGCGGGATGATCATCGCCACCCGTCCGCTGATCGACTGCTGCCCGGTCGTGCCGGCGGCGATGGAGGGCAGGCAGATGGTGCAGTGGGACAAGGACTCCTGCGCCGACGCCGGCTTCCTGAAGATCGACCTGCTGGGGCTCGGGATGCTCTCAGCGGTCGAGCGCTGCGTCGAGGAAGTCCACCGCGTCAGGGGCGAGCGGATCGATCTGTCGAGGATCCCCTTCGACGAGGAGGAGACCTTCCGCGCGATCCGCGCCGCCGACACCGTCGGCGTCTTCCAGGTCGAGAGCCGTGCGCAGATGCAGTCGCTTCTGCGCACGCGGCCGCGCAACCTCGAGGACCTCACGATCCAGGTCGCGATCGTGCGCCCCGGCCCGATCCAGGGCGGCGCGGTGAACCCGTACATCAAGCGCCGCCAGCGCCTGCGCGAGGACCCTGGCTTCCAGATCCCCTACGACCACCCGGCGCTCGAGCCGGTGCTGAAGGAGACGCTCGGCACGATCATCTTCCAGGACCAGGTGATGCAGGTCGCCGAAGCCTTCGCCGGCTTCACCCCGGGCGAGGCCGATGGGCTGCGCAGGGCGATGAGCCGCAAGCGCTCCGGCGAGATGATGCGCCGCCACCGCGAACGCTTCGTGGAGGGGGCGATCAGCCACTCCGGCGCGGACGCCGCGACGGCCCAAAGGGTCTGGACGATGGTGGAGGGCTTCGCCGGGTTCGGCTTCCCCAAGGCGCACAGCGCCGCCTTCGGCCTGCTCGCCTACCAGTCCACCTGGCTGCGCGTGCACCACGGGGCCGAGTTCCTGTGCGCGCTGCTCAACGAGCAGCCGATGGGCTTCTACGCGCCCGACAGCCTCGTTCACGAGGCCGAAAACCGCGGCATCGCGATCCTCGGGCTGGACGTCAACGCCTCCGCGGTGCAGTGCGAGGTCCAGAACGGCGCCGTGCGGCTCGGCCTCGGCTACGTCAAGGGCGCTCCCGAGGGCGAGATGCGCGAGCTCGTCGCCGAGCGTGGCCGCGGCGGTCGCTACCGCACGCTCGTCGCGCTCGCCGCCCGCTCGGGCGCCAGGCGCGTCACGCTGGAACAGCTCGCCTGGTCCGGAGCCTGCGACGCGCTCCTGGCGGAGGGGGGCGCCCGCGTCGGCGCCGACCGCCGCTCGGCGCTGTGGCAGCTCGGCATGGCCCCGGCGGCGTTCGCGCTGGACGACGTCCCCGGTGCTGATCCGCAAGCTCGCCGCGATCGCGAAGGCGCCTCTCAGAAGGCCGGATGGCAGCTGGCGCTGCCGCTCGAGCTGCCGGCGGCGCCGCCGCTTCGCAAGCTGGGGCGCTGGCAGCGGCTGATCGCCGACTACTCGACCAGCGGCGTGACGATCGGCGACCACGCGATGGCCGTGCTGCGCGAGCGCCTCACCGCGCACCGGCTCGTCACCAGCGCGCAGCTCGCGCGGCTGCCCAGCGGCTGTGAGATCGCGCTCGCCGGGCTTGTGATCGCCAGGCAGCGGCCCGGCACCGCCAACGGCACGATGTTCCTGCTGTTCGAGGACGAGTTCGGCACCGTCAACCTGATCGTGCCGCGCGAGGTCTACGAGCGCCGCCGCCACCTCGCCCGGGCGGAGCCGCTGCTGCTGGCCAGAGGACGGCTGGAGCGCCATCAGGAGGGGGCGAGGACCACGGTGCGCAAGCGCTCCGGCACGATCGTGCGCGAGGTGACAGAAGCCGACGGGGAGCCGATCAGGCCCGTCATCAACCTGCTCGTGGGAGAGCTCGAGCCGCTGGAGCGCTACGTCGAGGGCGGGCTCTCCGAGCGGGCCGCCGAGGGCGCGACCGTGCGCCGGCTGCGCTCCGGCGAGGGGGAGGGGCAGGCCGCGGAGGCCGACGACATCGACGGCGCGGAGGTCGGGTCGAGCATGCGCGCGGTCGCGCCGCCGATCCAGAGCTTCGCGATGGGGCGCCGGCGATGACGACGGAACTAGAGTGCCCGCGATGGAGGCGATCGAGCTGGCCCACGTCGACTCCGACCAGTGGCGCGCGATCCAGGGCGACGAGCCCAACCCCTGGGGCGGGGAGGCCGAAGCGCTCACATGGGTCGCCAAGCAGCGCTACGTCGGCGTCCCGGGCGAGGACGGCGCCCTGCTGGCGATGGCCGGCGCGCTGGTCGCCGACGTCTCGGTCGGTGGCGGCGAGCCGTTCGGCGTCGTCGGGATCGGCGGGGTGATCGTGCGGCCCGACATGCGCGGCCACGGGCTCGCGCGACTCGTCATCGAGGCGATCCTCGACGTCGGCCGCGGGCTCGGGCCGGCGCACGCGATGTTGTTCTGCCGCCAGCCGCTCGTCGCGCTCTACGAGCGCTTCGGCTTCCGCACGATCGAGGCGTCCGTGAGCGCCGCGCAGCCCGATGGCCGCATCGAGATGCCGCTGCGGGCGATGTGGTCGCCGCTGCGCGGCGGTGCGGGCTGGCCGCAGGGCGCGGTCGAGGTCCTGGGCGAGCCGTTCTGAGCCCCCGGACACGACCGGCGCCCCCCGGGGAAGGCGGGCGCCGGCCGCGCCGGGTTCGGGTTCTCAGCGGGTGACGGCCACCCGCGGGTTGCGTTCACTCTCCTCGGCGTCCGTCACCGCCCAGGCGAGGCGCTCGATCAGCTGCTCGGCAGCATGGCCGTCGGCGAGGTGGATGGAGCTGACTCGCTCGTCGAGAAGCACCGGTCCGCCCTCGCCAGGTTCCGGGCGTCTGCGCTCGGCCGCGGGGTCGGCCGTCACGATGATCCTGGCCATGAATCTCTCCTTCCGATCGGGGATGCATGTCCCCTGATGGGGTTCGGTCTCCCGGCTCGGTCGGCCCTGCCCCGGGCCGGGTTCCTCCTCCGTGCACACCGTGGCGAGGCGAGATAAGGCTGCGGTTAAAACCCTGTGTTCTTTCTCTAACCCGGTTCGCCGCCTGACCAGAACGCAGAACATGTGTCGATAGCCTGACGGGCATCGTGCGCGTGGGGAACACCGAGCTCGACGTCTTCCCGCTGTGCCTGGGCGCCAACGTGTTCGGCTGGACGCTCGACGAGCGACAGACCTTCGCGGTGCTCGACGCCTACCGCGAGGCCGGCGGGAACTTCATCGACACCGCCGACTCCTACGGGCGCCGCGGCGCGGGCGCTGGCTCATCCGAGGAGCTGATCGGCCGCTGGATGGCCGCGCGCGGGAACCGTGACGAGCTCGTGATCGCCACGAAGGTGGGCATGGCGCCCTCCCGGCGCGGCCTCGCCGCGGAGACGATCGCAGGGGCGTGCGCGGACTCGCTGCAGCGCCTCGGCACCGACCGCATCGACCTCTACTACGCCCACAAGGACGATCCCGACACGCCGCTGGAGGAGACGCTGGTCGCGTTCGGCACGCTGATCGCCGAGGGCAAGATCCGTTACGCCGCCGCCTCCAACTACTCGCCGGAGCGCCTCGGGCAGGCGCTCGAGCTGGGCCGCCACCCCATATCGGGGCACAAGCAGGCGGAGCTCGCGGGCTACGTCGCGCTGCAGGACCAGTACAACCTGATGGAGCGCGACTACGAGCGCGAGCTCGCACCGCTGTGCGCGGCGCACGGACTCGCCTCGATTCCGTACTACGGGCTCGCGCGTGGCTTCCTGACCGGGAAGTACCGGTCCGGCTCCGCGGAGGTCGACAGCCCGCGCGCCGAGGCGGTCAAGGAGCGTTACGTCAACGAGCGCGGCGCCGCCGTGCTGGCCGCCCTCGACGAGATCGCGGGCGCGCACGACTGCAGCGTCGCCGCCGTCGCGCTCGCGTGGCTCGCGGCACAGCCGACCGTCGCCGCGCCGATCGCGAGCGCGCGGACGCCCGCGCAACTGGCCGAGCTGCTCGAGCTCGTCGGTCTGGAGCTCGGCGCCGGGGAGCTTGCGCAGCTCTCGGCCGCGAGCGGCTCCTGAGCGTCGCCTCAGCTGCGCGCCGTGAAGCTGAGCGTCTCGCCGTCGGGGTCGCCCACGAGCAGCTCGCCGGGCGCGCCCGGGCCCGCCGCGTCGCCGGCGGCCGCTGCCAGGCGCTCGACGGCCTGCGCGCTGCCGAGCTCGAACGAGACCAGTCGCAGCCCCGGCGAGTCGGGCGCCGGCGCGCCGCCTGCGCTCTGCCACGAGTTCAGCCCGACGTGGTGGTGATAGCCGCCGGCCGCGAGGAACGCAGCCTGCGGGATCCGCGCCTGCTGCTCGAAGCCGAGCGCGAGATAGAAGCGCTCGGCCTCATCCACGTCGGAGACCTTCAGGTGGACGTGACCGATCGTCGTGCCCGCGGCGACGCGCGGCTCCGGCCCTTCGGTGGACGTCCCCAGCAGGTCCTCGACGTCGAGCGGCGCGGTGTAGATCTCATAGCCCCCGTCGGGCAGGCGGCCCCACTTCTCGAACGGCCGGTCGGCGTACACCTCGATGCCGAGCCCGTCGGGGTCGTCCAGGTACAGGGCCTCGGAGACGCCGTGGTCGGAGGCGCCGGTGAACGGCCAGCGCGCCGCTGCCACCCGGCGCACGGTGTCCGCGAGCGACTCGCGCGAGGGGTGGAGCCAGGCGACGTGGAAGAGGCCCGTGCTGCGCGGCGGCGCCGGCGCGGGTGGTTGGGCACCCGGTAAAACGGTGAGCTCGAGCGCGGGATCGGCGGGGTCGGGACCCAGCAGCGCTCGCTGCTCGGCGCGCTCGAGGAGCGGCAATCCCAGCACGTGCTCGTAGAACTCGGCGCTCTTCTCCAGGTCGGCGACCGCCAGGCGAACGCGCCGGATCCGCAGCTCGGGGTCGATCGTCGCCATCGCTCGAAAGGGTAGTGTGGCGCCATGAACTACCGCCGCCTCGGTTCCAGCGACCTCGAGGTCTCCGAGATCAGCCTCGGCTCGTGGCTGACCTACTCCGGTGGAGTGACCCGAGAGCAGGCCGAGGCGTGCGTGCAGGCCGCCTTCGATGAGGGCATCAACTTCATCGACACGGCCAACGTCTACGGGCGCGGGGCCTCGGAGACGCTGCTGGGCGATGTGCTCGCGGGCCGCGAGCGCTCCTCCTACGTGCTCGCGACCAAGGTCTACTTCCCGATGTCGGATACCGACAAGGGGCTCTCCAAAGAGCAGATCCACAAGCAGATCGACGCCTCGCTGGCGCGCCTGCGCACCGACTACGTCGACCTCTACCAATGCCACCGCTTCGATCGCGAGACACCGCTGGAGGAGACGATGGCGGCGCTCACCGAGGTCGTGCAGGAAGGCAAGGCGCGCCACATCGGCTTCAGCGAATGGCCGGTGGAGGAGGTCGAGCGCTCGCTCGCGCTGCCCGGCGTGGAGCGGTGGGTCTCCAGCCAGCCGCAGTACTCGATGCTCGTGCGCACGCCCGAGAGCGAGCTGATCCCGTTGTGCGAACGGGAGGGCATCTCGCAGATCGTCTGGTCGCCGCTGGCGCAGGGCGTGCTCGCGGGCCGTTACCGCCCCGGCGAGGCCCCGCCGTCCGACTCGCGGGCCGCCAGCGAGAGCATGGGCGGTTTCATCGGCGCGCTGATGACCGAGCCGAACCTCGAGGCGGTCGATCGCCTCCGCGATGTCGCCGCCCAGGCCGAGCTGACGATGCCGCAGCTCGCGCTCGCCTGGGTGCTCCGCCAGCCGAACCTCGCCTCGGCGATCGTCGGCGCGAGCCGCCCCGAGCAGGTGCGCGCGAACGCGTCCGCCTCCGGGATCGTGCTCGACGAGCAGACGCTCGCCGGCATCGACGCGGCGCTCGGCGACGTCGTCTACCGCTGAGGACCGTCAGCCCGCGAGGGCCACGAGATCCAGCTCGATCGAGACGCGGTCTCCCACCGCGCGGTTGCCCGCCGACATCGGCCCCCGGAAGCGCAGCCCGAAGGCCGAGCGGCTGAGCTCGCCGCTGACGGTGAGCCGCAGCTCGCGCTCGTGCTGCTCCACGACCCGGGCGTCGAGCCGCAGCGGGTTGTCGCGCCCGCAGATCGTAAGCTCGCCCTCGATGCGTAGACGGCCGCCGCCGAGCTGCTCGACCGCAGTCGAGGCGAACGAGATGTCCGGATGCGCCTCGGCGTCGAAGAAGAGCGGCGAGCAGAGCAGCGAGTCGCGCTGATCATCGCCGGTGCGCACGCTGGCGACCTGCACGGTGCCGGCAGCCGCGATCCCGCCCGCTGCGACATCGATCGTGCCGGCGAACGACTCGAAGTGTCCCTCGGCGGAGGAGAAGCCGAGGTGTTTGGCGCGGAAGGCGACGCGAGAGCGGCCGGGCTGGACCTCCCATCGGCCCGGAGGGGGTCCGCTGCTCATCGCGGCGCGATCACGAGCGTCTGGAACCCCCGCCCGATCGGCCCCTCGAGATCGTGCAGGACGGTCTCGGCGAGGCCGGTGCCTCCCGCGTGCAGCAGGGTGCGCGCGTCGATGCCGATCCACTCGCCGCGGGGCTGGCGGTGCAGGTGCAGGTGCAGGTCGGCGTTGATGAACAGCCAGTCGCCGAAGGGCAGCGAGGCGCTGATGCCGTTGCCGAAGTCGGCGCTTGCCGCGACGCGCGACAGCGGGCTCGCGGGCTCCTCGTCGAGAAGCGGGTGACGCAGCCGCTGCCAGACGCGGCCGGGGCCGGGCGCCCAGGGGTCGTCCAGCCAGCGCATCTCCATCGCCGTCGCGGCGAAGCTGGCTTCGTCGGCCTCCGGGTTCAGCGCGAAGGTGCGCGGCTCGGCCTCCTCGGGCCCGGGCAGCCGCTCGTTCGCGAGCGCGCCGTCGGGAAGCTCGGGCAGCTCCTCGGGGATCGCCTGCACGCGCAGGGCGCTCGCCCGGCAGACCACCTGCCGGCCCTCGGCGCCGAGGTCCGCGTGCAGCTCGGCGGCCAGCTCCTGCACGCGCCTTCCGGGGCGCAGGGTGCGGATCTCGATCGTGAGCGGCGCGAACGGGATCGGGCGCAGCAGCTCGAAGCCGAGCCGCGCGATCTGCATGCCCTCGACCGGGTCGTGGCGCTCGAAGGCGCGCGCGATCAGCGCCGCGGGCGCGCCGCCGTGCAGCGCGCTCGGGTCCCACGGCCCGCGTGCCTGCTCGGTTCCCAGGAAGCGCCCGTCCCGGGCGCGGAAGATCGACTCGCCCACCCGTGGCTCAGGTGGTCTGGGTCTGGCGCTCGACGGGCAGCGACGCGACGAAGTCGGCGAGGCGGCCGGGGTCGCGCAGCGGCGCGCCGTGCCCGAAGCAGGTCAGCAGCGGGCGCAGCTCGGCCAGCCGCCTGGCCGACTCGCGATTGCGCGGCGGGTCGGGCGTGAACACGTCGGGCGGCTCGTGCAGGCCGGGCCGGCCCGTGCGCACGTTGACGTTGTTCAGCACGTCGCCGAGGATCAGCACCCGGTCAGATTCGCGCCAGTAGGCGACCTGGCCGGGGGAGTGGCCGGGGGCCTCGAGCACCGTGAAGCCGGCGACCTCGTCGCCCTCGTTCAGCGCGCGTGCGACCGGGTGCGGCGGGCCGGTCCAGAAGCGCTGCTGGAGCTTGTTGATCCAGCCGGGAGCCTGCGAGTTCGAGATCCCGCCCGGGGTCTCCATCGCGCGCACGTCTCCGGCCCCGCACCAGAGCGGGATCCCGAGCCGTTCGCACACGACGTGGCTGCAGCCCTGATGGTCGGGGTGCGCGTGTGTCAGCGCGTGCGCGTTCAACGGGCGTCCGGCGATCTGCCTGAAGATGCGGCGCTCCGCCTGCTTGGTGGCGGCGTCGATCAGCACGTCGCCCGCGACGTAGACGTTGATCGCGTCGCGCGGCCGGCCACCCAGCTGCCACAGCCCCTCTGCCAGTTCTCGCATCGTCCCTCCGCTGTCGTGCGGTCAGCTGCCGCTTCGCTCCCAGGAGAAGCCTCGCACAGCGAGGTAGATGCCGAGCGCCGCCCACAGCCCGATCACCGCCAGCTCGTCGAGGTTGTCCGCGAGTCCGCGGCCGGTGACCATCGCCCCGGAGAGCCCGACGATCAACGGGTACAGCGGCAGGCCTTCGGCGATGCTCCGCAGGAAGCCCGGAGCGCTGGTCGAGTCGAAGACGTAGAAGGACACGAACAAGACCGGCAGGAACACGGCGTTGACGTAGGCCGCGGTCGACTCGAAGTTCGGGATCGCGTGCGCGAACGCGACCCCGAGCGCGGCGAGGCTCACGACGCCGGCGAGCACGAACACGAGCAGCTCCAGCCAGTCGCGCGGCCAGCCGATCCCGAAGATGACCTCGCCCGCGACGATCACGATCGCGATCTGCAGCGCGCAGTTGGTGACGGCGTTGGCGGCGACGCCGCCGAAGTACGACAGCGTCGGCAGCGGCGTGCCGCGGATCCGCTTGAGCACGCCGCGCTCGCGCAGGAACACGATGTTGTAGGCAAGCGCGGTGAACGTCGTCGCCATCACGCTCATCGCGGCGATCGCGGGCAGCAGCTTGTTCAGGTCCTGCTGGCTGCCGCTCAGGATCGCGCCTCCGGCCGCGAGGAACAGCAGCGGCAGCACGAAGTTGAAGAACGCGGCGCTGGGGTTGCGCCAGAACATCTTGCGCTCCAGCCGGTACTGGCGCCAGCCCAGGACGACGACCTCAGGCATCGGCGGTCAGCTCCAGGTAGACGTCCTCGAGCGTCGGGCGCCCCACCGTCAGCTCCTGCGGGCGCCAGCCCTCGGCGAGCGCCCGGCCCGTGAGCTCGTGAAGGAGCGCCGTCGGGTCGTCGGTGTCGAGCTCGACGAGCTGGCCCTCGGCGTCGCGGTAGCTGACCCGGTAGCGCTCGCCGGGACCGCCGGGTGGGCGGGCAACCAATTCCCGCGGCGGCCCGATCGCCAGCACGCGGCCGTCCTTGACGATCGCGACGCGGTCGGCCAGCTCCTGGGCCTCGTCGAGGTAGTGCGTCGTGAGCAGGATCGTCTTGCCGAGGTCGCGCAGCGAGCGCACCGTCTGCCATGCTGCGCGCCGCGCCTCGGGGTCGAATCCGGTCGTGGGCTCGTCGAGGAAGATCAGCTCCGGGTCGCCGACCAGCGCGAGCGCGAAGTCCAGCCGCCTGAGCTGCCCGCCCGAGAGCTTGCGGC
Organism: uncultured Solirubrobacteraceae bacterium; assembly: GCA_963836035.1. Taxonomy (GTDB): domain Bacteria; phylum Actinomycetota; class Thermoleophilia; order Solirubrobacterales; family Solirubrobacteraceae; genus Palsa-744. The sequence continues at coordinate 278,172 of CAWIHX010000003.1, forward strand.
AACGCACCTCGGCCACCGCCTCGAGGCCGGCGAGGGCGAGCACCTCGGCGACCTCGCGCGGGTGCGGGTAGAAGCCCGCCCACTGCGCGAGCGCCTCGCGCGGGGTGATCTGGGAGTAGATGCCGCCCGACTGCAGGACGATGCCGATGCGCCTGCGGAGCTCGATCTCGCGCAGCGCCGGGTCGTGACCGAGCACCGAGACGGTGCCGTCGGTGCGGCTGCGGTAGCCCTCGAGGATCTCGACCGTCGTGGTCTTCCCGGCGCCGTTGGGCCCCAGCAAGCCGAAGACCTCGCCGCGCTGAACGGTGATGTCGATGCCGCGCAGCGCCTCGAAATCGCCGTAGCGCTTGCGAAGCGCGCTCACCTCGATCGCGGAGTGCTGCTCGATCACGTCGTGATCATCCAAGCAGCCGGGCGGCACCGGCCGCGGTAAGGACGGCTACCAGTGCACGCCACGCGTCAGCGTGGCCATCGCGATCTGCTCGAAGGACACGTGTTCCTCGACGTCCTTCTGGCCCTTCGCCGCCGCCGAGTCGGGGAAGACGCGGTAGCCGAGGTGCAGCAGCCGGTCCACCAGGCTCGGCGAGAGGCTGTAGAGGACTTCGCCGAACTTGCCCAGCGCCGTGCCCATCTCCTTCGGGCGCGAGCGCAGCGCCTCGCAGATCATGTCGGCCGCCTCCTCCGGGCTGAGCGTGGGGAAGGCGTCGTACATTTTCGTCGGCGCGATCATCGGCGTGCGCACGAGCGGCATGTGGATCGTCGTGAACGTCACGCCGTCGCCGATCACCTCGGAGGTGACGACGCGCGTGAACGCGTCGAGCGCGGCCTTCGAGGCGACGTAGGCGGAGAAGCGCGGCGGGTTGGTCTGCACGCCGATCGAGGAGACGTTCACGATGTGCCCGGAGCCGCGCTCGCGCATGTGCGGGAGCAGCCCGATGATCAGCTTGATGGCGCCGAAGTAGTTGAGCTGGATCGTGCGTTCGAAGTCGTGGAAGCGGTTGTAGCTGAGCGCGATCGAGCGCCGGATCGAGCGGCCGGCGTTGTTCACGAGCATGTCGACGTTGCGGTGGTCGGCGAGCACGCGCTCGAGCAGCCCTTCGATCGACTCCATGTCGGAGATGTCGGCGGCGTAGACGTAAGCCGTGCCCCCGCCCGCGACGATCTCCGCGCGCACTTCCTCGAGGCTGTCGACGTTGCGCGCGATCAGCAGCGGCACGCCGCCGGCGGCCGCGACCTTGAGCGCGGCCGCGCGGCCGATCCCCGACGAGGCGCCCGTGATCATCACGTGCTTGCCGCCGAGCGCCTCGCGCAGCGTCCGGCCCCGCGAGGAGCTGGGCTCCATCTCGCGCTCCCAGTAGTCCCACAGGCGCGGCGCGTACTCGCGCAGCGGCGGCGGCTGCTCCAGCTGCGAGCCGGCGAGGGCGTGCGCCGCCTCGGTGCTGTCGAAGCGCGGCACGAGCTCCATGTGCCCGAGCACCTCGCGCGGGATCCCCAGCTCGCGCAGCGCGAGGTCGGAGACCTGCTTGAAGGGCGGCAGCGCGGCGGCCAGCGCGAGCGGCCATTTCGGCACCGCGCCGACGACGCGTTTGTCGACGTTGACCGCGAAGCGCGGCGCGTGCGCGGCCTCGGAGAGCTCGTTGAGCAGGTCGGTCACCTTCTGCGGGCGCGGGTCGGTGAGGTGGAAGGCGCGGCCGTCGAGGTCCGGCTGGTGCGCGATGTGTTCGAGCGCGCCCGCCACCCAGTCGACCGGGACCACGTTCGTGTAGCCGAGGTCGACCCCGACGAGCGGCACCCATTCGGGCACGACCCGGCGCGCGCGCTGGATCGCTTTGAAGAAGTAGTAGGGACCGTCGATCTTGTCCATCTCGCCCGTCTTGGAGTCGCCGACGACGATCCCTGGGCGGTACACGCGCCAGGGCACGTAGGGCTGCTCGCGCACGATCCGCTCGGACTCGAACTTCGTGCGGTGATACGGCGAGGGCAGGCGCTGGTTCTCGTCGAACATGCTCTCGTCGAAGACGCCCCGGTAGGTGCCTGCGACCGCGATCGAGGAGACGTGGTGCAGGCAGCGGGCGTCGAGCGCGCGCGCCAGTTCGACGGCGTGCGTGGTGCCGCCCACGTTGACCGCCGTGTTGCGCTCCGCCGGCGCCGTCATGTCGTAGACGGCGGCCAGGTGGAAGAAGTGGTCGATCTTGCCGTGCAGCTCGGCGATGTCGGATTCCTCGATCCCGAGCAGCGGCCGGCGCAGGTCGCCGATGACGGGCTTCACGCGGTCGGCGGCTTTGCCCCCCGCCGCGACGCCCCAGCGCTCGAGCAGGTCGTCCAGGCGCGGGCGGCTGCTCTCGCGCACCAGCACGTAGACGTCTCCCTGGCGTTTCTCGAGGAGCCTCTCGACGAGTCGCCGGCCGATGAAGCCGGTGGCTCCCGTTACGAAGTAGGCCATCGTGGGGGAGAGCCTACACGTCGCGCGTCGGCGCTGGATGCCTCAGGACGCGCGACGAACGGACGGTCCAAGCGTGACGGCCACCGATGTTCCGGCAGCTCGCTGCGAGCCTCCTCTCAGATCGTAGTCCGCGCGAGGGCCGCGCCGCAGCCGCGCGACGGCGAAAGAGTCAGGCCCCCGCGCCCGCCCCGCCGCGGCCCTCGCCGGCCGCGAACCGCGCCGCGCCGCGCGCGCCGTCTTCGAACACTTCCGGGCCCGCCTGCGCCTCCAGCGCCAGCGCGTCGGACAGCGGCATCCCGAAGCCCTCGATCGCCGCGCGGCGGTCGGCGAGCATCGTCGACTGGGGGAAGCGAGACAGGTTCTCGGCCAGATCGAGCGCGCGGTCGAGGTGCGCGCCTTCGGGCACGACCTCGGTGAGCATCCCCATCGCGTGTGCCTCGGTCGCGTCGATGATGCGCCCCGAGAGGATCAGGTCCAGCGCGCGGCCCATGCCGACGATGCGCGGCAGTCGCTGCGTGCCGCCGTCGATCAGAGGCACGCCCCAGCGCCGCTCCGGATACCCGAGCTGCGAGGACACCGTGGCGATGCGAAGGTCGCACCAGAGCGCGATCTCCAGGCCGCCCGCGAGGCAGAAGCCGGAGATCGCGGCGATCGTCGGCTTGGAGGCGGCCAGGCGCGTGAAGCCCATCGGCCCCTCGGCGCTCATCAGCCGCCCGGCCATCGTCTCGGTTGCCTTCAGGTCGGCCCCGGCGCAGAAGGCGATCCCGCCCGCGCCGGTGACGACGAGAGCGCGCGCGTCGTCGTCCGCCTCGAAGTGCAGGAAGGCCTCGTGCAGCGCCTCGGCGGTCGGACCGTCGACCGCGTTGCGGCGGTGGGGGCGGTCGATCGTGATCAGCGCGGCGGCGCCGCGGCGCTCGTAGGAGACGGCGTCCCGCCCGGTCGGTTCGCCGTCGCTCATCGCCGGCGGCCGCAGGCGGCTACCAGCCGCCGTCCCAGTGGCTTGCGCCGAGGGCCTTTTCGGCGGCCTTGCGCCGTTCCTTGCGCTTCTCGAGCGAGCGCTGGAGCATGCTCATCAGAAAGATGAACAAGGGGAAGAAGATGATCACCGCGAACCCGAAGTTCGTCACGGCCTTGTCGCCGGTGGCGCCATAGAAGCCGCGCCCGTCGTTTTCGGCGTGGGCGGCCGAGGCCAGGACGAGCATCAGCAGCAGCGCGTACGGGACGATCGCGAGTCGCAGGCGGCGCATCGGGGCCGATCCTATCTCAAGCGCAGACGGCCACGGCCCTACCATCAGCAGCCGATGGCGCTGCTGATCGCATCCGACCTGCACAAGGACATCGCCGGCGAGCCGCTGCTGCGCGGCGTCTCGTTCAAGCTCGAGCGCCGCGAACGCATGACGATCGCGGGCCGCAACGGCGCGGGCAAGACGACGCTGCTGCGGATGCTCGCGGGGGAGACCTCGATCGACCGCGGCGACCTCTCGATCGCCAAGGGCGTGCGGATCGCGCTCCACGACCAGCGCCCGCCGCGCGAGCGCGGCATCGCCCTCAGCGACTACGTGCTCTCCGGTTGCGCCGAGGAGCTGCAGATCGAGGCCGAGCTGGCCGATCTGGAGGCGCGGATGGCCGCCGGCGAGACCGACGAGGGCACGCTCGCGCGCTACTCGAAGGCGCAGGCGCGGCTGGAGTCGCTGGGCGGGTACCTGTGGCGCTCGCGCGCCTCGACGATGGCCCACGGCCTGGGGTTCCGCGACGAGGACCTCCAGCGCAACCTCGACACCTTCTCCGGCGGCCAGCTGACGCGTGCCTCGCTGGCCCGCGCGCTGGCAACCGGCGCCGACGTGCTGCTGCTCGACGAGCCCACCAACCATCTCGACATCGCCTCGCTGGAATGGCTCGAGCAGACGCTCGGCGACCTCGACGCGGCCGTCGTGCTCGTGGCCCACGACCGCTGGTTCCTGGAGGCGGTGGGGACGGCGGTGCTGGAGCTGGATGGAGGCCCACCCACCCGCTCGCGGTTCTTCGCGGGCACCTGGGCGCAGTGGCGCAAGGAGCAGGCGGCGCGCGAGATCGCGCTCGGCAAGGCGATCGACAAGCAACAGGCCGAGATCGAGCGGATGGAACGGTTCATCGAGCGCTTCCGCTACAAGGCGACGAAGGCCAAACAGGCGCAGTCGCGCGTCAAGAAGCTGGCGAAGATCGACCGCATCCAGCGCGATCCGAAGGAGGGCCAGGCGCTGGAGTTCCGCTTCGCGGCCCCCGAGCGCACCGGGCGGGTGATCTTCGAGCTCGAGGGCGGGCGCATCGAGATCGGCCAGCCGCCGATCGTCCTCCTGGACCGGGCCGAGCTGTGGCTCGAACGCGGCGAGCACGTGACGCTCGTCGGTCCCAACGGCACCGGCAAGACGACCCTGATCGAGACGCTGGAGGGCCGGCGCGCGCTGGCCGCGGGCAAGCTGTCGACGGGCCACAACGTGAAGCTGGGCTACCTCTCCCAGCACGCGGACGAGATCGGCGCGGGCGGCGAGCAGAACCAGACGGTGCTCGACGCGGCGCAGCGGGCGACGAAGCTGACCCCGAACAAGGCGCGCGCGCTGCTCGGCCGCTTCCTGTTCTCGGGCGAGGAGGTCGACAAACCGCTCGCTGGGCTCTCCGGCGGCGAGCGCCGCCGGCTGTCCCTGGCGATCCTGGTCAATGGGGGGCCCACCCCCCCCAACGTCCTGATCCTCGACGAGCCCACGAACCACCTCGACATCGAGAGCCGCGAGGCGCTCGAGGACGCGTTGCTCGCCTTCCCCGGGGCCGTCCTGCTGGTCTCACACGACCGCGCGCTGCTCGACGCGGTCGGCACGCGCACGGTCGCGATCGAGGAGGGCGCGCTGCGCAGCTACGAAGGAGGGTGGGCGGAGTATGCCCGCCTTCGCGAGGAGAACGAGAACGCGTCTGGTGCTGTCGGAGGGGCGCATGCGCCCCTCCGTGGGGCGGCGCATGCGCCGCCCCAGGCGAGGCCGCATGCGGCCTCGCCGGGCTCGCCACATGTGGCGAGCCCCCCAAAAGGGAAGGAGAAGAAAGTCAAGGACAAAGGCCCGTCGAAGAACCGCCTCAATGCCCAGCAGAAGGCCGAGAAGGCCGTCGAGGCGGCGGAAGCCGCGCTCGCCCAGCTCGAACAGGAGCTGATCGACCCGGCTGCGTGGGCCACGCGCTACGAGGCCGCCAAGTCCGAGGCGCGGCACACCGCCGCCAAGCGCGCCGTCGAGGCCGCCTACGCCGAGCTCGAGGCGCTCGTCGACTGAGCGCGGCGTACACTCGGTCTGTGACCGACGGACAGCGCGCAGCACGCAACATCGCGATCGTCGTCGCCCTCGGCGCCGCCGTCTACTTCATCCCCGGCGGCGGGCGCGTCGCCGTCACCTTCGAAGCCTTCCTGTGGGCCGTGTTCGCGATCGGCATCGGCTATCTCGGGCTGCGGCTCTACCGCGAAAACACCTTCCGTCTCTCGGCCCTCGGCGACCGCCACCGCGGCATGCTCTACGGCGCGATCGCGCTCGCCCTGTTCTGCTTCATGGGGCGCAGCCGCATGTGGGAAACGGGCCTCGGCGAGCTGCTCTGGTTCGTGCTCGTCGGCCTCGCCGCCTACGCGGCACTCGAGGTCTACCGCCACTACCGCTCCTACTCGTAGCGACGAGCGATGGGTGACTCTCCATCGGAGCTGATCGACGCGCGCATCGCGGAGCTGGGCGACTGGCGCGGCGAGACGCTCGCGCGTGTCAGGGCGCTCGTGAAAGAGGCCGACCCCGACATCGTCGAGGAATGGAAATGGCGCGGGGTGCCCGTGTGGTCGCACGCGGGGATCGTCACGACCGGTGAGACGTACAAGAGCGTCGTCAAGCTGACCTTCGCCAAGGGCGCCTCGCTGCCGGATCCCGCCGGCCTCTTCAACTCGAGCCTCGAGGGCAGCACCCGCCGCGCGATCGACATCCGCGAGGGCGAGCAGATCGACGAGCAGGCGCTGAAGGCCCTGGTCGCCGAGGCGATCGCGCGCAACGAGTCCAACGCCTGACGCGGCAGGCGCCGCTCCTATCCTCGGAGCGTGGCAACAGCTGACACGGCGAAGAAGAAGCCCGAAGGGCTGACCGCACAGCGTCGCGCCCTGCCCGACCAGCCCGGCGTGTACCTGTTCCGCGACGGCGCCGGGCGCGTGCTCTACGTCGGCAAGGCGAAGTCGGTGAAGAAGCGCGTCGCCTCGCACTTCTCCAAAGCGCAGGTGCCGTCCAGCCCCGGTCACGCCGAGATGGTCGCCGCCACGGAGCACGTCGAATGCGTCGTGGTCGCGAGCGAGGCCGAGGCGCTGCTGGCCGAGCAGAGCTTCATCAAGCAGTACCGGCCGCGCTTCAACATCCGGCTGCGCGACGACAAGTCCTACCCGTTCATCGCCATCTCGCTCGACGAGGCCTACCCGCGCGTGTACTTCACGCGCGAGCGTCACCGCGCGGGCCGCGCCTACTTCGGCCCCTACTCGAACGCCAAACGCGTGCGCTCCACGCTCGAGGTGCTCGCCAAGGTCTTCCTGTTCCGCTCCTGCACCGGCCCCGAGCCCGGGCGGCGCAGCGGCAGCCCCTGCCTCGACTACTACATCAAGCGCTGCGGGGCCCCGTGCGTGGGCTACGTCTCGCGCGAGGAGTACGCCGAGGCGATCGACGGCGTGCGCGACTTCCTCTCCGGGCGCTTCTCGCAGATCGAGCGCGACATCGAGCGGCGCATGCGGGAGGCCGCCGCGCGCGAGGAGTTCGAGCAGGCGACGGTCGAGCGCAACCGCCTGCAGGCCGTGCGCTCGCTGCTCGAGCGCCGCCGCGTGACCGGCGACTCGGTCGGCACCTTCGACGCGATCGCGGTCGCGCTCGACGGGCGCGAGGCCAACGCCCAGGTCTTCCAGGTCCGCGACGGCGTGCTCTCCGACCGCCAGTCCTTCTACCTCTCGAACGAGACCGAGCGCGAGCTCGACGAGGTCGCCGAGGAGTTCATGCTCCAGTACTACGGCGGGCAGATCTCGATCCCGTCGCTGCTCGTCGTGCAGCGAGACCTCGGCGAGCGCCCCGCGCTCGAGGACGCCCTCGCCAGCCGCCGCGAGGGACCGGTCGAGCTGCGCGCAGCCGAGCGCGGCGAGAAGCGGCGCATCCTCGAGCTCGCCGAGCGCAACGCGAGGCTGGCACTGGACCAGGAGAAGCTGCGCTCTGAGCGCCGCCGCCAGGGCCGCGTCGAGGCGCTGGAAGGGCTGCAGCTGGCGCTCGGGCTCGACGCGCCGCCGGTGCGGATCGAGTGCTTCGACATCTCGAACCTCGGCGGCACCCACACGGTCGCCTCGATGGTCGTCTTCGAGGGCGGCGCGCCGAAGAAATCCGACTACCGCCGCTTCAAGATCCGCTCGACCGAGGGCGCGCCCGACGACTTCGCCTCGATGGCGGAGGTGCTCGAACGGCGCTTCGCGCAGTGGGAGCGCCAGACCGACATCTCCCCGCACGACCCCGCCTATGACCCGAGCTTCGCCTCGCTGCCGAACCTCGTCGTGATCGACGGCGGCAAGGGCCAGCTGAGCGCGGGCCTCGGCCCGCTCGCCGGCTTCCGCGAGCGCGGCGTCGCGGTCGTCTCGCTCGCCAAGCGCATCGAGGAGGTCTTCCAGCCCGGGCGCGCCACGCCGCTGCTGCTCGACCACTCGACGCCGGAGCTGCAGCTGCTGCAGCGCGTGCGCGACGAGGCGCACCGCTTTGCGATCACCCATCACCGCTCTCGCCGCGACCGTGCGATGACCAGCTCGGTGCTCGACGGCCTGCCGGGCGTGGGCGAGACGCGCAAGCGCGCGCTGCTCAACCACTTCGGCTCCCCCGACGCCGTGCTCGCCGCCTCCCAGGAGGAGCTGCAGTCGGTGCCCGGGGTGCCGGCGAAGGTCGGGCGGGATGTGCACGCCTACCTCCACCGCGCAGGCTGAGCCGCGTTATCTGAGGAGGGTGAAGGCGAGCTGCGACGGGCCCGCGAGACCAGTGCAACAGCTGGAACTCCGCGCCGACCGGAAACCGAATCGTCACCCCTCGTCCGCCATCCGCGGCACAATTGGAGCGAGATGGCCGTGATCAGGCCCCTGCGCCCGCTCAGGGGAACCGCCGCCAAAGCGGAGAAACCGGTCCTCGAGTCCCGCCTCGAGGATCTCGTCGTCATCACCGGCTTCTCCGGCGCCGGCAAGTCCACCGCGATGAACGTGTTCGAGGACGCGGGCTACTTCTGCGTCGACAACCTGCCCCCGGAGATGATCCGCTCGCTGGTCGAGCTGGTCGTCCACAAGGGCACCAAGGTGGAGCGCGCAGCGGTCGTCTCCGACGTCCGGGGCGGGGTCTACTTCGAGGGGCTGCAGGCGGTCGTCGACGACCTCGACGCGCTCGGCCTCAGCCACAGCGTGCTGTTCCTCGAGGCCTCCGAGCAGACGCTCGTCAACCGCTACAAGGAGACGCGCCGGCGCCATCCGCTCGCCCCCGACGGGAGCGTCGCGGCGGGCGTCACCGCCGAGCGGGAGATGCTGGCGCCGCTGCGCGAGCGTGCCGACCTGGTCATCGACACGACCGGCATGTCCGCCACCAGCCTGCGCGAGAAGATCGCGAAGGAATACCTGCCCCGCAAGACGGCGGGCCGGCTCGCGGTGACGTTCATGTCCTTCGGCTTCAAGCACGGCCCGCCGCGCGACGAGGACCTCGTCCTCGACGTGCGCTTCCTGCCCAACCCGCACTACGAGGCGGAGCTGCGCGAGCTGACCGGGCTGGACCCCGAGGTGGTCGAGTTCATCGGGCGCGACGGGCGCCTGGAGGAGCTCTACGAGCGGCTCGACCCGCTGCTCGGCTTCCTGCTGCCGCAGTACGTCGCCGAGGGCAAGTCGCACCTGATGGTCGCCGTCGGGTGCACCGGCGGCCGCCACCGCTCGGTGGCGATCGCCGAGCGTCTGGCCGCGCGCTACGGCGACGAGCCGGACCTCGACGTCAACGTCGCGCACCGCGACATCGACAAGGCGCCCCGCGGGGCCTGATTCCAGCCCACCCGGGGGCCCCTTACCGACGAGGCCGCGACGGCCGCTGATAGCCTCCGGCGGGCTCGGCCGGGCGCCGGGAGCGGCGTCCGGGACAAGGACGTCGGGGTCTGACACGCACCAGGAGGCGAGATGGCGGTACGGGTGGGAATCAACGGGTTCGGTCGCATCGGCCGGAACGTGTTCCGCGCCGCGATGGCCCAGGGCGAGGGCGCCGCGCAGATCGAGTGGGTCGCCGTCAACGACCTGACCGACGCGAAGACGCTCGCGCACCTGCTCAAGTACGACTCGATCCTCGGCCCGTACCCGGGCAGCGTCGCCCAGAAGGGCGAGGACGCGATCGAGGTCGACGGCCGCGAGCTGAAGGTGCTCGCCGAGCGCGACCCGGCCGCGCTGCCGTGGGGCGAGCTCGGCGTCGACGTGGTGATCGAGTCGACCGGCTTCTTCACCGCCCGCGACGACGCCGCCAAGCACCTCGCGGGCGGGGCCAAGAAGGTCGTCATCTCCGCCCCCGCGACCGAGCCCGACGCGACCGTCGTGCTGGGCGTCAACTTCGACGAGGTCTATGACCGCGGCAAGCACGACGTCATCTCCAACGCCTCATGCACGACCAACTGCCTGGCGCCGGTCGCGAAGGTGCTCCACGACACGGTCGGGATCGACCACGGGCTGATGACCACGATCCACGCCTACACCGCCGACCAGCGCCTGCAGGACATGCCGCACAAGGACCTGCGCCGGGCGCGCGCCGCTGCGATCAACCTGATCCCGGCCTCGACCGGCGCCGCCAAGGCGATCGGGCTCGTGATCCCCGAGCTGCAGGGCAAGCTGAACGGGTTCGCCGTCCGAGCTCCGGTGCCCACCGGGTCCGTCGTCGACCTCACCGTGCAGACGTCGCGCGAGACCAGCGCCGAGGAGATCAACGCGGCTCTGAAAGCGGCGTCCGAGAGCGGGCCGCTCGCGGGCTTCCTGGCCTACACCGAGGACCCGATCGTCTCCACCGACATCGTGAAGTCGCCGTACTCCTCGATCGTCGACTCCAAACTGACCGCGGTGATGCAGGGCAACATGGCGAAGGTGATCGCCTGGTACGACAACGAGTGGGGCTACTCCAACCGCGTCGTGGACCTCGTCCAGCGCGTCCTCTAGATGCGGGGCATCGACGACCTCGACGTGAACGGGCGGCGGGTGCTCGTCAGGGTCGACTTCAACGTCCCGCTCGCGCAGGGCCCCGGCGGGGCGCCGGCGGTCGCGGACGACACGCGCATCGTCGCCTCGCTGCCGACGATCGAAGAGCTGCGTTCGCGCGGCGCGCGGCTCGTCCTCGTCTCCCACCTCGGCCGGCCCAAGGGCAAACGCGATCCCGCGCTGTCGATGGCGCCGGTGGCGAAGCGACTGGCTGAGCTGACCGGCGCCAAGGTCGGGCTCGCGCCCGGCGTCTGCGGCGAGGAGGTGCGGCGGGAGAGCCAAGCGCTCGCCCCCGGGGACATGCTGCTGCTCGAGAACGTGCGCTTCGAACCCGGCGAGGAAGCCAACGACCCGGCCTTCGCGCGGTGTCTTGCCGAGCTCGCCGACGCCTACGTCAACGACGCCTTCGGCACCGCCCATCGCGCGCAGGCCTCCACCGAGGGTGTCGCGCACCTGCTCCCGCACGCCGCGGGCCGGCTGCTCGAAAGCGAGGTGCACACGCTCACGCGGATCCTGGAGCACCCCGAGCACCCGCTCGTCGCGATCGTGGGTGGCGCGAAGGTCGCCGACAAGATCGCCGTGATCGACCGCTTCCTCGAGCTCGCCGACGCGGTCCTGATCGGCGGCGCGATGTGCTTCCCGTTCCTGCACGCCCAGGGCCACGCGGTGGGCGACTCGCTCTGCGGCGTCGAGGACGTCGAGCACGCGCGGCGTGCGCTCGCCGCCGTCGGACGGGGCTCGCGGGCCCGGCTGCTGCTGCCCGCCGACCTCGTGATCGCGACGCGCTTCGCGGTCGACGCCGAGCACCGCGTGCTCGACGGCGTGGACGTGCCGGACGGCTGGATGGGCCTGGATGTCGGCCCCCGCACGGCCGCGGCCTACGCCGCCGAGATCCAGGCGGCGGGCACGGTGTTCTGGAACGGCCCGATGGGCGCGTTCGAGATGGAGCCGTACGCCGCCGGCACGCGCGCGGTCGCGGAGGCCGTCGCCGCGGCGCCCGGCCTGACGGTCGTCGGCGGGGGAGACTCGGCGGCGGCGCTCGCGCAGTTCGGCCTCGCCGGAGGCGTGGATCACGTCTCGACAGGCGGCGGCGCGACGCTGAAGATGGTCGAGGGCGCGACGCTTCCCGGGGTCGCGGCGCTCGACGGCGCGGGAGTCCCCGGCTGATGCCCGTCGACGAAGAACCGGGCCGGCGCTCAGTGCCGGCGCGGGTGCCGCTGGTCGCGGGCAACTGGAAGATGCACAAGACCGAGCGGGAGGCGGAGGAGCTGATCCAGGCCCTGCTGCCGCGGGTGTCCGCCGTCGACGGGGTCGACGTCGCGATCTGCGTGCCGTTCACCGACCTGCACGCGATGGTCGACAGCGCCAGGGGCTCGCGCGTCGAAGTGTTCGCGCAGAACATGCACCAGGAGCCGGAGGGCGCCTTCACCGGCGAGATCTCCGCACCGATGCTCGTCGAGCTCGACGTGCGCGGGGTCGTGCTCGGCCACTCCGAGCGCCGCGAACTGTTCAACGAGACCGATCGGGCGCTCGCCCTGAAGGTGCCCGCCGCCCTGGCGGCGGGCCTGACGCCGATCCTCTGCGTCGGCGAGACCGAGGAGGAACGGGACGCGGGCGAGACCGAGCGCCGGCTCCGCCACCAGATCAACGAGGACCTCGCCGGGGTGGAGGTCGAGCGTCTGGCCGACGTCGTGATCGCATACGAGCCCTGCTGGGCGATCGGCACCGGCCGCGTCGCGACCCCCGAGCAGGTGCAGGAGGCGATCGCGTTCATCCGCGCGCTCGTCGCCGGCCGCGACGAGGCGGGCGCAGAGCGCGTCCGCGTGCTCTACGGCGGCTCGGTCAAGCCCGAGAACGCAACCGAGCTGATGGCGCTGCCGGACGTCGACGGCGCGCTCGTGGGCGGCGCATCGCTCGAGGCCGGCTCGTTCGCCACGATCGTCTCTGCCGCCGCGCGATGAGCGCGGAGGCCGGAGGCCGGCATGGAGCGCCGGCCGACCCCACCTCACCATCGCTGCCTCGCGGCCCTGCTGAGCTCCCGGTCCCGCGCGCCTGCCTGGTGGTGCTCGACGGCTGGGGGCTGGGCGCGCCCGGGCCCGGGAACGCGATCTCGCTGGCGAGCACGCCCGTCTTCGACGAGCTGTGGGCGCGCTACCCGCACAGCACGCTGACGGCGTTCGGCCGTGCAGTCGGCCTGCCCGAGGGCCAGATGGGCAACAGCGAGGTCGGCCACCTGAACCTCGGCGCGGGCGCCGTCGTGCGTCAGGACCTGATGCGGATCGACGACGCGATCGCCGACGGCGAGCTCGCGGCCAACGCCGTCCTGCGCGCCGCGTTCGAGGGCGCCGAGCGCGTGCACCTGCTCGGGCTGGTCTCCGACGGCGGCGTGCACTCGGCGCTGACGCACCTGCACGCGCTGATCGCGCTCGGCCGCGAGCTCGGCGCCGGAGACCTGGTCGTGCACGCGTTCACCGACGGCCGCGACACGCTGCCGCACTCGGGAGAGGAGTTCCTCGCTGAGCTGGACGCCACGGCGGGGGCGCGCGTCGGCTCGGTCGTGGGCCGCTACTGGGCGATGGACCGCGACCGCCGCTGGGAACGCATCGCCCGGGCCTATGAGCTGCTCGTGACGGGCCAGGCTCCGTACCGTGCCGACAGCGGCGCGCAGGCCGTGCGCGACGCCTACGAGCGCGGCGAGACCGACGAGTTCATCGAGCCCACGCTCGTGGGCGCCGAGGCCCGCATCCGCCCGGGCGACAGCGTCCTGTGCTTCAACTTCCGTCCCGACCGCATGCGCGAGCTCGTTCGCGCGCTGGCGGAGCCGGGGTTCGGCGAGGGCGCAGAGGATCTCCCGGGCTGGCCCGGGCGCGGCGTTGGGGCACGCGTCGAACGGCTGACGACGCTGACCGAGTACGAGCAAGGCTGGCCCTATCCGGTCGCGTTCGCGCCGGAACGTCCGGCGGCGACGCTCGCCGACACGCTGGCTCGCGGCGGCGTCCGCCAGCTGCACGTCGCCGAGACCGAGAAGTACCCGCACGTCACCTACTTCTTCAACGGCGGCGAGGAGGCCCCGCAACCCGGCGAGGAGCGCGAGCTCGTGCCCTCGCCGCGCGACGTGGCCACCTACGACCTCAAGCCCCAGATGAGCGCGCCCGAGGCCGCGCGCGCGTTCGCCGAGGGCTGGTCGGCGGGGGATTACGGGTTCGGGATCATCAACTTCGCGAACGCCGACATGGTCGGGCACACCGGCGTGATCGCAGCGGCGGTGCGTGCGGTCGAGACCGTCGACGCCTGCCTCGCGACCGTCGTCGCCGCCGTCCACGAGAGCGGCGGCGCCTGCCTGGTCACCGCCGACCACGGCAACGCCGACAACATGCTCGAGCCCGACGGCAGCCCCAACACCGCCCATTCGCTGAACCCGGTGCCGGCGATCGTCACGTGCCCGTCGGTCGCGCTGCGCGACGGCGGCATCCTCGCCGACGTGGCCCCGACGATCCTGGCGATGCTCGGGCTCGACCAGCCGCCGGCGATGACGGGGCGCTCGTTGCTCGCTGCCCGGTAGATTCCCGCGCGTGCCGGATCAGGGGGGGAACGGGCTGGCGGTGGAGCTGGCCGACGAACGCAGCGGGCGTCTGTCGCGCCGGCTGCTCGGCGCGTTCTGGATCGCCGCGGGGATCAACCACTTCGTCAACCCGCGCTTCTACGAAGCGATGGTGCCGCCGTCGCTCGCCTCGGAGAAGCAGCTCGTCGTGCAGGCGAGCGGCGTCGCCGAGCTCGCGGGCGGCCTGGCCGTCTTCGTTCCCTCGCTGCGCCGGCTGAGCGGCCCGTACCTGGTCGCGCTCTTGGCGGCGGTGTTCCCGGCCAACCTCTACATGGCACGCGAGCCGAAGCAGTTCGCGAACGTCCCCCGCTGGGCGCTGTACGCGCGGTTGCCGCTGCAGCCGCTGATGATGGTCTGGGCCTGGCGGGCGACGCGCCGTACCCCGTAAGGGGGGCGCCGGCCGGCGCCTCTGGGCGAGCTCGCCCGGCCGCAGGGCCCTCACGCTGCTATGTTCGGTTTTGCAGGGGAGAGGAAGCGCAGAGACCGATGGCAGCCGCGACCGCAGTCGAGATAGCGTCAAGCGACCAAGAGGCGCTCACCCTCGGCGAGCTCCGTGCTTGGCGGGGGCTTCTGAGGGCGCATGCCTGTCTGGCGAAGCGGATCGACGCCGAGCTGGACCGCACGCACGGCCTGCCGATGACCTCGTACGAGGTGCTGCATCGCCTCGACGAGGCGAGCGGCGGGCGCATGCGGATGTGCGACCTCGCCGAGCAGGCGCAGCTCTCGCGCAGCGGCCTGACGCGGCTCGTCGACCGGCTCGAGCGCGACGGTCTGCTCGAGCGCTGCTCTTGCAGCCACGACGCGCGCGGGGCATATGCGTGCCTCACGGAAGTCGGCCGCAGCCGCCTGCAGGAAGCCCGCGTCACCCATCGCGCGGCGCTGCGAACGGCCTTCTTCTCCCGCTTCTCCGAGGAAGAGCTCTCGCTCCTCGCGGACATGTGGGAGCGGATCGCTCCGTGTAACGGCCTCTAGGCCTTCGAGCACCGGCCGCCGCAAGGCGGTTTTTTCGTACTTCGTCCCGGTACCTAGCCCTCGTGCGAGCCCGGCTCCGTGGCTGTGGTGCCGCCCTGGTCGGGGCCGGAGCCCTGGCGCTCCCGCGCGCGCCGTGCGCGCCGGTGCAGCACGAAGACCCCCACGAGCGCGAGCAGCGCCGCGGCGAGGCCGTAGAGACCGAAGGCTTTGATGGCGTTGCCGGCGGAGCGGCCGAGGAAGTACGCGATCAATCCGATCGCCGTCGCCCAGCAGATGCCACCGAGCGCGTTCCAGAACAGGAACGAGGTCCAGCGCATCCGGGTTGCGCCCGCCAGCCACGACGCCCACACCCGCAGCCCGAGGATGAAGCGTCCGAAGAAGACGGCCTTCGGTCCGTGCCGGTGGAAGAACGGCTCGCCGACGAGCAGCACCTCCCGGCGCTGGCGCTCGAACGCGCCCGGACGCTCGAGCACCCAGCGCCCGCCCTTGCGGCCGATCAGATAGCCGATGTTGTCGCCGACGATCGCGGCCGCGGCTGCGATCGCGATCACGAGAGGGATGCTCAGCTTCTGCGAGCTGGCCAGGATCCCCGCGGTGATCAGGCCCGTCTCGCCGGGCACGGGAATGCCGCTGGACTCGGCCATCACCAGCACGAACAGCAGCGGGTAGCCCGCCGTTTCGACGAGGTGTTCGACGTTGACGATCGCCCCGAGCATCTGCACTGCCTAGCATGCCGCAGGCCCGATCCGGGTCCGGGGGGCGGGCGGGACTCCGTTACTTCGTGTTTTCTGAGATCAGCTGCTGCAGCGCGGAGGCTGTCTGCTGGACGTCGGAGTAGACGACCTTGAAGTTCTTGGGGATGTTCGGTTCGTTGCTGGCGCCGGGCGCCGTGAGGACGACGATCGCGACGATCGCGAGCGCGACGGCCATCAGGCCGAGCAGCAGCATCGCGAGCCGGCCGCGACCGCGGCGGCGCGCCTGCGGGGACGGCGCTGCGGCCGCCGGGCGGGAGCGGGGGGGACCCTGGCGCGGGCGACGCGTCGCGACGGCCGCGGCCGGAGCCTGGCGGCGCCCTTCGCCGCTGCGCTCGCGCCGGCCGCCCGCGAGCACGGTCGTGGCCTGGGTGCGCTCCGAGGCGCGCGTGGCGGCTGTGTCGCCGGGACGCGCCGGCGGGATGCCACGCGCACCGTCGTGCAGCGCCCTGCGCATCTCGCTGGCTGTGCGGTAGCGCTCGCGGGGGTCGAGCGCGAGCGCCATCGCGACCGCGTCGGCCAGCTCCGGGTTGACGGCTGCGACGAGCGTGTCGAGGGTCGGCGGCGCCTCCTGCTGCTGCTTGAGCGCCAGCTCGGTCAGCGAGCTCGCCTCGTAGGGCAGCCGCCCTGAGATCAGCTGGTAGGTGACGACGCCGAGCGCGTAGAGGTCGGCGCTCGGTCCCGCCTCCTCGCCGCGCGCCTGCTCGGGCGCGAGGTACGCGGCGGTTCCGAGCACCGAGCCGACCTGGGTGATGCTCGACTGCTCCGTCGCCTTCGCGATCCCGAAGTCGGCGAGCTTGACCTCGCCTTCGCGCGAGCGCAGCAGGTTGCCCGGCTTGACGTCGCGGTGCACGACGCCGTGGCGGTGCGCGTAGTCGAGTCCCTCGCACGCCTGTTCGATGATCGAGAGCGCCTCGTCCACCTCGACCCAGCCGTCGTCGCGCAGGATCTCCGCGCAGGACTGGCCCTCGATGTACTCCATCACGATGAAGTACTGGTCCGAGCCCTGGTCGCGCCCCGAGTCGAAGACCTGGACGATGTTCGGGTGGATCAGCCGCGCGGCGGCCTGCGCCTCGCGCTGGAAGCGCGACACGAACGCCGGATCGTCGGCGAGGTGCTCGGCCAGGAGCTTGACGGCGACCTGGCGCTCGAGCCGCAGGTCCATCGCGAGCTGCACGGTCGACATGCCGCCGAAGCCGAGGCGGCCCTCGAGCCGGTAGCGCCCCGCGATCTCCTTCCGCTGGCTGTCGGGCTGGCTCATTTGCCTTCCGAGCCGCCCGCGCCGTTGCCGCCTTCGCTTTCTTCGGCGCCGGCGCCGCCGGAGCCCCCGCCCGGGGGTTTGGCTTCGCCCGGCGCCGGAGTGCCGCCGCCGGTGCCGTGTTCGGGTTCTTCGGTTTCGCCGCCCGGCTGTGCCGGGGTCGTGGGGGTGGTGGTCGTCGTCGTGGTCGGGGTCGTGGTGGTCGGGGTCGTCGTGGTGGTCGTCGTCTTCGGCGTCGTGACGGTGTTGGTCAGCGGCAGCGCCTGGAGGCAGGCTTCCATCGCGACCTTGTGCAGGTTTTCGATGCCGAGTTTCAGTTTGCCCCGCAGCGTCGAGTCCAGCGAGCCGGGCAGCGCGTTGAAGTGCTGGTCGGTCCTCAGCAACGCCGCTTCGGTCGCCGAGCAGTTGCCGTTGCCTTCTTCGGCCGCCTTTTCTACCGCTTCGATGTCCGCCCGCAGCGGCCCGGCCTGGGCCGCGGGGATGAGGCCGTTGCCGGAGCTGCCGCACGCCACGAGCAGCGCCGCGGCGGCGCCGAGCAGCGCTGCGAGCGCGGCCTTCGCGAGCGTCGTGGCGCGCGCGCGTCCTCGCTCTCTCCCGCGCCTCATTGCCCGTACTCCAGCCGCTCCGCGAGTGAGTCGGGCAGGCGCGCGGCGCGGATCGCGGCCGCGGCGCCGGCGATGTCGTAGTCGGAGCGATGGAACGTCACGTCCATCCCGTCGAGGTCGAGGAGCAGCCAGGCGGCGCGCGGGTCGCCGTCGCGCGGCTGGCCGACGCTGCCCGGGTTCAGCAGCCATTCGCCCTCGCCGACGTCGAGCGAGGCGCCCGCCCTGCGCGGCTCACCGGTCGCCAGCTCGCCCTCGCGGCGGCCGAAGGACAGCGCGACGTGGCTGTGGCCGATCAGCGATATGCGCTGGCGCTGCTCGTTCATGCACAGCTCCGCGAGCAGCGCCGAGAGCACGTACTCCCAGACCGGGTCGCGCGGGCTCGCGTGGTAGAGGCCGATCTTCGCCTCCTCGCCCTTCGGGCTGAGCGTCTTCAGGAACTCGAGGTTCTCCGGCTCGATCACCTCGCGTGTCCACTCGGCGGCGACGCATGCGCCTCGCGAGAACTCCTCGAGCGAGAGCTCGCCGGTGACCGCCATGTCGTGGTTGCCGGCCAGGCACACGGCCGCATGCCGGCGCGCCAGGGCGACGCAGGCGTCGGGGTCGGCGCCGTAGCCGACGAGGTCGCCGAGGCACCACAGCTCCGCGGCGTCGCTGGCGGCGATCGCCTCGAGCGTGGCCTCGAAGGCCTGTCGGTTGGCATGGATGTCCGAGACGACTGCGACCTTCACAACCACTGCAGGGTAGGAACACCAGCGGCAGGTGGGCGTTCCACCGCCGTCCTGCCGGCGCCGAGGGCCGATCCCGGCCCTCCGGCCGGCTAGCTCGGGGCCTCGCCTCCGGACTCTCCACCCCCGTACTCGGGCAGGTTCTTGATCCCCTCGCGCGTGAGCCACTTCGAGTAGTTGTCCTCCATCGCGTCGATCAGCTCGCGCATGAAGCGGGGTGCGATGTTGACGCGGGAGACGACGACCCCCGGCACCTCCTCAGCCTCGACCTCGTGGTCGACGCGGGCGAACGTGACGGTGAACTCGTAGTCGGAGTGGCTGACGTTCGCGAAGTTCGCGTAGACACCTCCCATGATCTCGGGGGAGAGGTGGATGTTGATGTGGCGCTCGGGGCCTGAGTCTTGGTCGTTCACACGGCTAGTATCGCAAGGCCCGCCCACGGACCCATGACCGCTCCCCCCGCCGCCAACGACTCGCCACCGTCCGGGAGCCCCGATCAGCCGCTCGCCGGGCTGCGGGCCGTGCTCGCCGGCACCGTCGCCGAGATCGGGGGAGACGGCGCCGGCGCGGCACCGTCGCTCGAGCGGCCGAAGCGCGCGGAGTTCGGCGACTACTCGACCAACGCGGCGCTGCTGCTGGCTCCGCGCCTCGGCACGCCGCCCCGCGAGCTCGCGGAGCGCCTCGGCGCGGCGCTGGCGGAGCGCCTCGGTGGTGAGATCGAGCGTTACGACGTTGCCGGCCCCGGCTTCGTGAACCTGTTCATGTCGGACGGCTGGTGCCGGCGCGCGCTCGCGGCCGCGCTGGCTGCCGGCCCCAGCTTCGGCGCCGGCGGCGCCGTCGCGCCCGAGCGCGTGCTCGTCGAGTTCGTCTCGGCCAACCCGACCGGGCCGATGCACGTCGGCCACGCCCGCAACGCCGCCTACGGAGACGCGCTCGCGCGGATGCTCGCCTTCCACGGCCACAGCGTCGAGCGGGAGTTCTACGTCAACGACGCGGGCAGCCAGATCGCCAAGTTCGGCGAGTCGATCGCGTGCCTGGCGCGCGGGGAGCCCGTTCCCGAGGACGGCTACCGCGGCGACTACGTCGGCGAGCTCGCGGCCGAGCTGCCGGGCGCCGCCACCCTCTCCCCCGGCGAGGTGGGCCGCGAGGCCGTGGCTGTGATGATCGACCGCACGCGCTCCTCGCTGGCCGCCTTCCGGGTGCTGGACTTCGACCACTGGCAGCACGAGAGCGCGCTGCACGAAGGCCACCCGAGCGCCGTCGAGCACACGCTGGAGGTGCTCGCGCGGCAGGGGCACACCTACACCGCCGACGGCGCGCTGTGGCTGCGCACGAGCGAGTTCGGCGACGACAAGGACCGCGTGCTGGTCCGCTCCAGCGGCGAGCACACCTACTTCGCCTCGGACACCGCCTACCACCAGGACAAGCGTGAGCGCGGCTTCCAGCGCCAGGTCGACGTGTGGGGCGCCGACCACCACGGCTACGTCGCACGGACGAAGGCCGCCTACCAGGCGCTGGGCGGCGACCCGGAGGAGCTCGAGCTGCTGATCATGCAGCTCGTTCACCTCGTCCGCTCGGGCGACCGCGCGCAGATGTCCAAGCGGGCGGGGGAGTTCGTCTCGCTCGACGAGCTCGTCGAGGAGATCGGCGTCGACGCCGCCCGCTGGTATCTGCTCGCGCGCTCACACGACACGACGGTCGACCTGGACCTCGACCTCGCGCGCGAGCAGTCCGCCGAGAACCCCGTCTACTACGTCCAGTACGCCCATGCCCGCATCGCCTCGATGCTCGACCGCGCAGGTGCGCAGCGGGTCGAGCAGGCGCTCCAGGATGCAGGCGGCGAGCAGAGCGCGGAGATCGCCGCCCTGCATCCGTCAGAACGCGCGCTCGTGCTGCTGCTGCTGGGCTTCCCCGGGGAGGTCGCCGAGGCGGTCGAGCGCCGCGCCCCGCACCGGCTCGCGGCCTACGCGCTCGAGCTCGCCCAGAGCTTCACCGCCTTCTACCGCGACTGCCGGGTCGTCGGCGCCGAGCCGCGCGCGCTCGAGTCCCTCCGCATCGCCCTGTCGGTCGCCACGATGGCCACGATCGCCCGCGCGCTGGAGCTGCTCGGCGTGGCGGCGCCCGACCGGATGTAGCTCAGTCGAAGCGCGCCAGGTCGGACTCGAGCCGGGCGGCGTCCGCGGCGGGCAGCGGCGCCGGGTCCTCGCCCGCGTGCGCGGCGCGCGAGCGCCTTCGCCAGCGCGGTAGCAGTACCGCCAGGAGCGCCGCCAGCCCCAGCACGGCGGCGAGCGGCACGAGGTAGGCGGCGACGCCGAAGCCGTGGTCCGCGGGCAGCCCGAGCACCGCGGCGCCGTACTGGCTCACGAGGGCGCGCTTGATCTGCGCTTCGTCCTGGCCGCTCTCGATCAGCGAGCGGATGTAGGCGCGCTCGCGATCGGCCTGGGGCGACTCGGCGACGTTCAGCGGGATCTTGCAGGTCACGCACATCACCTGCCGTTCGATCTGCGGAAGCGAGGCGTGCGGCTGGTCGGCCGCCGCGGCGGGGGCGAGCCAGAGCGCGAGCGCCGCCGCCAGCGCGAGTGGGCGAGGTGCGCGCATCAGCCCGCGCGCGCGAGCGCGATCGCTTTGTCGACGAAGCCCTGCCCGATCTCGCCGCGGTAGAGAGCGACGATGTGCCCGTCGCGGTCGACGATGAAGCTCTCCGGGAGCTGGTCGGTGCCGTACGCCGAGGCGAAGCTGCCGCTGCCGTCGCGCAGGCTCGGGTAGGTGAGGCGGTAGCTGCGGACGAAGGCCTCTGAGTCGGGCGTTGCGTCCTTGTAGGTGACGCCGAGCACCGTTGCGCCGTAGCGGCGCAGCGTCGGCTGCGCGCGCTCGAGCATCGGCGCCTCGCTCTCGCACGGTACGCACCACGACGCCCAGAAGTTCAGCACCACCACCTTGCCCCGCTGCGCGGCGAGCGAGCCGACGCCATGGCCGCCGAGCACGGGCAGCTGCGCGTGAGCGTCGGGCGCGGCCGGGCGCCGGCCCTGGTGCACCTCGGTGTCCAGCGTGCGGCTGGCCGACTGGGTCGAGACGCCGTAGACCAGCAGGCCGATCAGGCATGCCCCGGCGACGGATATGAGGATCGGCACGAGGCGCGGTCTCACGGACCTGAAGGGTAGAGCGCCGGCTGCGGCGCCCGCCGCAGCCGTCCTCAGCGCGACGGCGCCTCCACGACACGGCCCGCGTCCGCGTAGAGGTTGACCCCGCCTCGGCGCGCGAACCCCGCAAGCGTGATCCGCTGCGTGACGGCCAGCTCGATCGCGAGCGAGCTCGGCGCGCCCACGCCGACGAGGATCGGCGCCCCCGCGACCGCGGCCTTCTGGACCAGCTCGAACGAGAGCCGGCCGCTCACGCAGAGGATCCGGCCGTGCAGCGGCAGCTCGCCGGCGAGCAGCGCCCAGCCGATCACCTTGTCCATCGCGTTGTGGCGCCCGACGTCCTCCCGTGCGGCGATCAGCTCTCCGAAGGCGTCGAACAGGCCGGTCGCGTGCATGCCTCCGCTGCGCTCGAAAGCCGGCTGGGCGAGCCGGTCGGGCAGCGCGGCCAGGAGCTCCCGTGGCACCTCGGGGCCGGGCGGCGAAGGCGGCGCCTGCACCGCGACCTCCTCGAGCGCGCCCTTGCCGCACACGCCGCAGGAGGAGGTCGCGTAGAAGCGCCGCGGGGAGGGCTCGTGCAGAAGCGGCCCGGCCAGCTCGATCGTGTTCGCCGCGAGGTCGTGCGTGGGCGCCAGCGACGGCGCCGTGTCGATCAGACCCTCGCCGTAGAGGAAGCCCGCGGCGAGCTCCTCGTCGTTGCCGGGCGTGCGCATCGTCACCGCCATCGGCTCGCCGCCGACGCGGATCTCGAGGGGCTCCTCGATCGCCACCTGGTCGCGGACGCCGTCGCGCAGGACGCGCTTCAGCGCGCGCCCGAGATACGCGTCGGTGCTCGTGGGATCCAGCTCCCGCGCGCCCGCGCCGCCTCGCCCGTCGCCGCTCATGGCTATGGCATACCCGATCCGGGCGCAGCGGAACGCCGCGCGGCGCCGGCGCTCCGTTATCGTGCCTAGGCAATGCCTAGGCGAGATGAGGTGCCGCTGAGCAGTGCGGCGGCCGCGATCGGGGTCAGCGTGGACACGCTGCGCCGGTGGGACCGCGCCGGGAAGCTGCGGACGCGCCGCGACGAGCGTGGTCGCCGCTGGGTGCCTGCCTCGGAGGTCGCGCGCCTGGAGCGGGGACCGCAGCGGCACCGCACCGGCACGAGCGGCTCTGCGCGCAACCGGTTCCCGGGCGTCGTGCGCTCAGTCGAGGTCGGCGGCGTGATGGCGCTGGTCGAGATCGAGGCGGGGCCGTTCAGCGTCACCGCCGCGATCACGCGCGATTCGGTGCGCGAGCTCGGCCTCGCGCCCGGCGTGCACGCCATCGCCCTGGTCAAGGCGACCTCCGTGATGATCGAGCGAGAGGAGCGTTGACCCTTCGCGGCGGGGTCGCGGCGCCGCTCCTCGCGCTGGCGCTGGCAACGGCGGCGCTCGCCGGCTGCGGCGGCTCGGGCGACCCCGACCTGAAGGTGTCGGCGGCCGCCTCGCTGACCGACGCTTTCAACGCCTACGCCAAGACGCTGAAGAACGTGAAGGTCCGCTACTCCTTCGCGGGCTCTGACGAGCTCGCGGCCCAGATCGAACAGGGGGTCCGCCCGGACGTGTTCGCCTCGGCCAACACGAAGCTGCCCGCGGCTCTCTACGCGAAGCATCTCGTCGAGAAGCCCGTCGTCTTCGCGGGCAACAAGCTCGTGCTCGCGGTGCCCGCCGGCTCGGACATCCACTCGCTCGCGGACCTGCAGAAGCAGGGCATCACGGTCGCCGTCGGCTCGGCGACCGTGCCCGTCGGCACCTACACCGAAACCGTGCTCGGAAGGCTCGAATCCGCGCAGCGGCTGAAGATCGCGAAGAACATCCGCGACCGCGAGCCGAACGTCAGCGGCATCGTCGGCAAGCTCAGCGAGGGGGCCGTCGACGCCGGCTTCCTCTATGCGACCGACGTCAGGGCGGCGGACGGCAAGCTCGACGCGATCGACCTGCCGGCGTCGCTGCAGCCGGACGTGGCCTATGGCATCGCGGTCGTGAGCGGGACCTCGCACGGCACCCAGGCGCGGGAATACGTCGCCGGGCTGCTTCAGGGCTCCGGGCAGAGCGAGCTCCGGAAGGCGGGCTTCCTGCCCCCGCCCGTGTCCGGGTGAGCGGCGGCCGCGGACGCTGGCGCGGGCGGGCCTTCTCGGCCCTGCTCGCGCTGTGTCTCGTGGCCGTGCTCGTGTTCCTGGCGCTGCCCGTCCTCGCGATCTTCGTCCACAGCCCGCCCTCGCGCCTGATCTCCGCGCTCGGCGAACCGGCCGCGCGCGAAGCGCTGCTGCTGAGCCTCGAGACGACGACGATCGCGATGGCGGTGATCCTCGCCGCCGGCACGCCGGCTGCGTGGCTGCTCGCGACGCGCCGGCTACGCGGGCGCGACGCGATGCTGACGCTGATCGAGCTGCCGCTGGTGCTGCCGCCCGCCGTCGCCGGTATCGGCCTGCTCGCGGCCCTCGGGCCCGAG
The DNA here is from genome assembly GCA_963836035.1 of uncultured Solirubrobacteraceae bacterium. Taxonomy (GTDB): domain Bacteria; phylum Actinomycetota; class Thermoleophilia; order Solirubrobacterales; family Solirubrobacteraceae; genus Palsa-744. Next base: position 302,391 of record CAWIHX010000003.1, read on the forward strand.
GGCATCCTCGGGAGCGCGCTCGCCGAAGCACACATCGAGCTCGTGCTGCGGACCGCGGGAGTGGTCGTCGCGCTCGTCTTCGTCTCCTCTCCCTTCTACATACGCCAGGCGTACGCGGCCTTCTGCGGGATCGACCGCGCCGTGCTCGAGGCCTCGGCGGACCTCGGCGCACGCGAGCCTTCCACGCTGTTGCACGTGGCGCTGCCGATCGCGAGACCCGGGCTGCTGGTGGGGCTCGCGCTGGCGTGGGGGAGGGCCCTCGGCGAGTTCGGCGCGACGTTGATGTTCGCCGGCTCCTTCGCCGGGGTGACCCAGACCGCGCCGCTGGCGATCTACGACCAGTTCGCGACCGACCTGCCCGCGGCGCTCGCGCTCTCGGCCGTGCTCGTCGCCTCCTCGGCGGTGCTGCTGGGCGCGATCAAGCTCGCCGGCCGCGGCACCTCGCCGGTGGCGCCGCTGGCCCGCTGAGGCTCGCCGTTCCGGGGATCCCACCCGGGCGCCGAGGTCATCGCGGAGCCGTCAGGCATCGGCTCGCACCGGGATACTCGGTGGGCGATGTCTCAGGAGAACGTGCAGCTGGTGGCGGACGGGTTCGCAGCGCGACTGGCAGGCCGGATCGACGACTGGGCCGCGACCTACGATCCTGACGTCGAGTGGGACCTCTCTGCCCATCCTCTTCCTGACTGGCCCGAGCGCGGGACCGGCCGCGAGGCGCTGATGAAGCATCTCGCCGACTACTTCGCAGGCTGGCTGGACTACGAGGCCACGGTCCGGGATGTCATCGACGCCGACGGCGACGTCGTGGTCGTGCTCCACGAGCGTGCGCGGATGCGGGGCGCCGAGGCAACTCTCGAGCGTGACCTGCCCCAGGTGTTCACGATCGCTGATGGACTCATCGTTCGCTTCCGGGTGTTCCGGACCCGGGGCCAGGCCCTCGAAGCGGTGGGGCTGGCGGAGTAGGGGTCAGGCATCGTGCTGCTCCTGCCAATGGCGGCACGGCGGCCCTACCCCCCGATGTAGGACATCTCGATCCGCGCCGCGGCCTTCTCTTCCCGCGCCCCGGCGGCGGCCCGCTTCGCCGAGTAGGCGTCGCGGCGGCGCCCCCACACGCCGGCCAGGATCCCGGCGAGACCCTCCTCGCTCGCCCCTCCGCGCAGCGCCGCCCGCAGGTCGTGACCCTCGGCTGCGAACAGGCAGGTGAACAGCTTGCCGTCCGCGGACAGGCGTGCGCGCGTGCAACCGTGGCAGAAGGGTTCGCTGACGGAATGGATCAGCCCGATCTCGCCGCCGCCGTCGAGATAGCGCCAGCGGCTCGCGACCTCGCCGGGCCGAGTCGGCGCGAGCGGCTCCAGCGGCCAGCGTGACCCGAGCGTCCGCAGGATCTCCGCGGAGGGCACCACCTCGTCGCGGCGCCAGCCGTTGGTCGTGCCGACGTCCATGTACTCGATGAAGCGCAGCACCTGTCCGGTGCCGCGGAAGCGCTCGGCCATCGCCAGGATCTCGCCGTCGTTGAGCCCGCGCCGCACGACCATGTTGACCTTCACGGGCCCGAGCCCCGCCGCTCGGGCCGCCTCGATCCCGTCCAGCACGATCGCGGGGTCGAGCGGCGCGCCCGCGACCTGCCCGAGCACGTCCGGGTCGAGTGCGTCGAGGCTGACCGTGACACGGTGCAGCCCGGCGGCAGCGAGCAGTTCGGCGTTGCGGGCCAGCAGCAGGCCGTTCGTCGTCAGCGAGAGATCCGCGATCCCCGGGATCGCGGCGAGCATCGCGACGAGGCGCTCGAGCCCCCGCCGCAGCAGCGGCTCGCCGCCGGTGAGGCGGATGCGATCGACGCCGTGGGCCGCCATCGCGCCTGCCACCTGCGCGATCTCCTCGAAGCTCAGCAGCTGCTCGCGCGGGAGGAACACGTGGTCGGGGCCGAAGACCTCGCGCGGCATGCAGTAGCGGCAGCGCAGGTTGCAGCGGTCGGTCACGGAGATGCGCAGGTCGCGCATCGGCCGATCGAGCTTGTCGAGCATGCATCGAACCTACCCACTCGCCGCTAACCTGGCCCCGTGACACGCGACGAGTGGATCGCCGAGTTCGCGCGCGAGGCGGGGGTGGATCGCCCCGACGCCGAGCAGATCAGGGCGCTGCTCGACCTCGCCGGCGCCGCCGCGCACGCCTCCGAACGCACGGCGGCCCCGCTCGCATGCTGGATCGCCGGGCGCTCGCAGCTCTCGATCGAGGACCTCCAGGCCGCCGCCGAACGCGTCTCGGCCGCCGGGGAGACGGGCTGATCAGCCGCTGAGGAGCCGCTCGGCCTCGGCGAGGTCGGCGGGCTCGTTGACGTTGAAGAGGAGCCTCGCGGGGTCGCCGAAGGGCGCCAGCTCGGCCTCGCTGACCACGCGCGCGCCGAGGGATGCGAGCGTGGCCCCGGCCCCCTCGCCGCGGTCGATCGCCTGCTCGAGCCGGCCGCCGGCCTCGGGTGTGTAGAGACCCGGCAGCGGCTGCAGCCGCCCGCCGGCTTCCAGCACCGCAGGCCCGTCCAGTGCGGCGAGCCAGGCCAGGAGCTCGCCGGTCACGAAGGGCGTGTCGCACGCGAGCGCGAGCACGGCACGCCCGGGCCCGGCGGCCTCGAACGCCGCCAGCACCCCACACAGCGGGTGCGAGGGCTCCGCGGGCTCGCGCACGACCGGGACGCCGAGCGCCCGGGGCAGCTCGGTCCCCGGCTTCGCGACCGCGACCGCGTCCAGACCGGCCTGGCGAGCAGCGGCGAGCGGATAGGCGATCAGGGGACGGCCCGCGAGGGGGGCGCCGGCCTTGTCTCCTCCCAGCCGTCGCGCCCGCCCGCCGGCGAGCACCGCGACGAGCACGCCGGTTTCAGCCACCGCGGGAGTGTGGCATCTACCCTTGTGTCGATGGCGGGACGAGTGCTCGTGGAGGTCGAGGCTGCGCGCAGGACGATCCTCGCGGCGACCGGGCCGCCCGCGGGCGAGTCGGTGGCGCTCGGTCTCGGTGCGCTCGGACGGGTGCTGGGCGAGGACGTGGTCACGACCCATCCGGTTCCCGCGTTCGACAACTCGGCGATGGACGGCTTCGCTGTGCGCGCGCCCGATGTGGCCGGCGCGGGCCCGGGCAACCCCGTCACGCTGCGGCTGGTCGGGGAGTCGCGGGCGGGCCAGCCGGCCGCGGCCGCTGTCGGCGAGGGCCAGGCGGTCGCGATCTCGACCGGCGCGATGATGCCCGAGGGCGCCGACACGGTGCTGCGCGTCGAGGAGACACAGCCCGTGGATGGCGCGGCGGCCGTCAGCGCGCTCGGGGCGCCGGAGCTCGGGGGCAACGTGAGGCGCGCCGGCGAGGACCTGCTGCCCGGGCAGACGGTCCTGCGCAGCGGCACCGTCCTCGGGCCGGCCGAGCTCGGCGTGCTGGCCTCCCTCGGGCGCTCGTTGATCCGCTGCGTGAGGCGCCCGCGGGTGTCGGTGCTCGCCACCGGCGACGAGCTGCTCGGGCTGCACGAGGCGCCCCGCGCGGGCGCGATCCGCGACACGAACACGCTCACGATCTCCTCGCTCGCGTGCTACGGCGGCGCCGATGTGGTTCACACCGGCCGAGCGGGCGACGACGCCGGCGCCACGCGGGAAGCGGTCGAGCGGGCGCTCGACGGTGTCGACGTGGCGGTCGTCTGCGGCGGTGTGTCGGTCGGCGTCCACGACCACGTGCGCCCGAGCCTCGCGGCGCTCGGCGTCGAGCAGTCCTTCTGGGGGCTCGCCCTGCGACCGGGGAGCCCCGCCTGGTTCGGCACGCGCGGCGAGACGCTCGTCTTCGGCCTTCCGGGCAACCCCGTCTCGGCGATGGTCACGTTCGTGCTGCTCGTCGGGCCGGCGCTCCGCGCGATGCTCGGGCGCCCGCCCGAGCCGGAGTGCGCCGAGGCGATCATCGACAGCGACTACGAGAAGCCGGCTGGCCGCGCGCACGCCGTACGCTGCACGCTCAGCATGCGCGACGACGGCCTGCACGCGACGCCGACCGGGCCGCAGGGCTCGCACGTGCTGAGCTCGATGCTCGGTGCGGATGCTCTCGCGATGATCCCGAGCGAGTCGACCGGCCTGCGCGCGGGCTCGCGCGTGACCGTGGAGTCGCTGCGCGAATGGACGCGGCCGTGAGCGTCGCGCCGCCGGAGATCGCGGTCGAGGTGCGCCTGTTCGCGATGTTGCGCGAGCGGGCCGGGAGGAGCGAGCTGCAGCTGCGGCTGGCGCCCGGGTCGACCGTCGCCGACGCGCTCGTGCGCCTCGGCGGGCAGGAGCCGCGCCTCGGCGAGCTGCTCGACCGGCTTCCGCTCACGACGGCGGTCAACCGCGAGTACGTCCCCGCGGCGACCGTGCTCGAGACCGGCGACGAGCTGGCCCTGATCCCGCCCGTGAGCGGCGGCGAGGCCACCGCGGTCCACGCGAGCGTCGGCGAGGAGCCTCTCTCGGCCGAGGAGCTGAGCGCGCTCGTGGGTGACCCGCGAGCGGGCGCGATCGTCGTCTTCCAGGGCGTCACGCGCGAGATCGAGGCGCTCGACTACGAGGCCTATGACGACATGGCGAGAGAGCGGATCGAGGCGATCCTGCTCGCGTGCGTCGCGCGTCACGGCCTCTGTGCGGCGGCCGCGTCGCACCGCGTCGGGCGGGTGGTGCTCGGCGAGCCGAGCGTGATCGTCGCCGTCTCGGCGCCCCATCGCGACAAAGCGTTCGCCGGAGCGCGCGAGGCGATCGACGAGATCAAGGCGCAGGCTCCGATCTGGAAGCGCGAAGGCGCCACGGGGGAGTGGGTGGACGGCGTGGCGCCGGAGGCCCGATGAGCGCGCCCCGGCTCACGCACCTCGACGAGAGCGGCCGGGCGCGCATGGTCGACGTCTCGGAGAAGGGAATCACTTCGCGCACGGCGCGCGCCCGTGCGCGGCTGCGCATGTCCCCGGCGACGGCCGCGGCCGTGCGCGACGGCTCCGGGCCGAAGGGCGAGGTGCTGGCGGTCGCGCGGCTGGCCGGGGTGCAGGCCGCCAAGCAGACGCCGCAGCTGATCCCGCTGGCGCACCCGCTGCCGCTGAGCTTCGTGGACGTGGAGGCGGGCGTCGAGGCCGAGGCCGGGCTCGTGGAGCTGGTCGCCGAGGCTCGCACGACAGCCGGAACCGGCGTCGAGATGGAGGCGATGACCGCCGCCGCGGTGGCGGCGCTGACCGTCTACGACATGGTCAAGGGAGTCGAGCGCGGCGTCCAGATCGAGCAGGTCGTGCTGCTCGAGAAGCGCGGCGGGCGCAGCGACTACAGGTACACGGGCGACGGGGCCGTTGCGGCGCCGGACACCCGCGACGCGGGGCCCGGCGCGCGCGTCAAGGCGGGAGCGGCCGTTGTCACGATCTCCACATCCAAGGCCGCGGGCCGCGGCGAGGACGAGAGCGGGCCCCGGCTCGCCGCTCTGGCCGGGCGGCTCGGCGTGGAGGTCGTGGCGAGAGAGCTCGTGCCCGACGATCGGGCGCAGCTCGAAGCGCTTCTGCGCTCGCTCGCCGACGACCGCGGCTGCGCGCTCGTGCTGACGAGCGGCGGCACCGGCGTGGCCGCAAGCGACGTGACGCCGCAGGCGACACGAGCCGTGATCGACGTCGAGGTCGAGGGCCTCGGCGAGGCGATGCGTGCCGCGTCGCGAGCGCACACGGGCAACTGGATGCTCTCGCGTGCGCTCGCCGGCGTGCGCGACGGGACGCTGATCGTCAACCTGCCGGGCCGCCCGGCGAGCATCGACGAGATCGGCGAGGAGCTGGCCGAGCCGCTGCGCCACGCGCTGGCGCTGCTCGGCGGAGGAGACGCAGGGCACCCGCCGCCGGCCTGAGGCCAACGCCGGGCGCCGACTCGCGTATCTTTCCGCCGATGCGAGGAGCCGTGACGGGTCTGGGCCTGCGAGTGATCTCATGGCTCGACGAACGCCGCTTCTTCAGGCGCATCGCCTGGCAGCAGCACCACAACCGCTTCGTGCGCGCTCTGTGGACCCGCGTCTCGAGACCGCTGCGCTGGCGCACGCTGCCGATCATGAGCGGCCCCGCACGCGGGCTCAAGATCAACCTCCACGGCTCGGCCGTCCAGTTCGCCACCGGCGCCGCCGAGCGGCCGATGCAGGATGCGCTCGTCGCCGAGCTGCGCCCGGGCGCGACCTTCTACGACATCGGTGCGAACGTCGGCTTCGTCACGATGCTCGCAGCGCGGCTCGTCGGGCCGACCGGGCGGGTGGTCGCGTTCGAGCCGGTGCCGGAGAACGTCGCCGCGATTCGCCACAACCTCGCGCTGAACGGGATCGACTGGGCCGAGGTGCACGAGACGGCCGTCGCCCGCGAGGGTGGTTCGGCGAAGCTCATCCTCTCCGACGTATCGGCCTTCTCGCGCCTCGCCACCGTCAACGTTCCCACGGGGGCGCGCGGCCAGATCGAGGTGCAGGTCACCTCGGTCGACGAGTTCATGGCGGCAGGGCAGGCCCCGCCGCCTGATCTCGTGAAGATCGACGTCGAGGGCGCCGAGCTGGAGGTGATCGAGGGGATGCGCGAGACCCTTGCCCGCCACCATCCCGCGGTCCTGACCGAGGTCCACGACTGCCAGGCCGAGTACGCCGCGCTGATGGCCGGCCTCGGCTACAAGCCCCTCAACCTCGACGAAGTCGATGTGCCGGTCGAGAACGGGCACCGGAACGTGCACACGCTGGCGAAGCCGGCGGTTGCTGACGGGGACGCGCGCTCGCCGTAGAATCACGCTCTGCGCGGCGATAGCTCAGTTGGTAGAGCGCAAGCTTTCCAAGCCCGTAGACAGTGAAATTGAGAAGGCCCGTAGGTACTGACGCTGCGGGCCTTTTCGCGTTCTCGGGCTCACAGTCAAATACCCCCAGGGGACCCGTTGGGACCGCTATCTGGCAGTGAAGAACGCGCTACTGCCAGATAAGCGCGAGAGGTAGCGCGCCCGTGGAAGATGGTCGTTCCGGAGCGGTTCCCAACGGTTCCTGGGAACCGCTAGAGGATGAACGGTTCCCATGGTTCCCCACCTATAGGTGGGGAACCGGAACCATTCCCTTAGGGACGCTTCGGACTACCACGACGACCACGAAAACCACGACGTTTCGGACTCAACGCTTACCGCCAACGGCTACAGACCAAAATGCTCATGCGCTGACGGAGGCCAGGGCGACGACGAGCGATGCTCGCGCTGCTTCGGGGTGTTGGCTCGATGAGCGCCGCGGAGATCAGACTCCCGGACGACCAGCTCGAAGCCTTGGCGGGTCTCGCGCTAGGGAGCGCCAAGCGATGAGACCGTCCGTCGCGGGTCTACTCCTCAAGCCCCACGGCTTTGAGGGCCTCTTGCCAGGAGAGAAAGGCTTGGACTCGGGTGAATTTGCCTTCGCTCAGTACGGCATGGGTCGCGAACTCCTGGTCAAGCTCAAGCCCACTGGCGCTGCCCAGCATCTTGACGCGCCCGAGCCAGAGCGCCGAATCTCCGAGGTCGCGCACCTCTCGCTCTTCCAACTCGAATACGGCCCATGTCTCCCACACGGCCGCGAACCCACGTGCGCACTCGTCGTAGCCTCGATAGACGGTGCTGTCCACCGCCGCGGGACCAGCAGGCAGCCATTCAACCTCAGGCGCGGCATGGCTGAGCCAGAGGGCAGCATCGCGCTGATTCCAGGCTGCCACGCCCTCCCGCAGCAACTCCACGTTCTCCTGCGACATCGCCTACTCCGTGAGGCCCAGGTCGGCCAACGCACGATCCCGGTCCATGTAGTTCACGAGGCGCACCACCCGGCCGTCGCGGATGTGGTAGAGGCTTGCCCCGGCGGATCGCACGTCTGCGATCTCTACTCCGCTCGCGCTGCCGCGCCCGCTCCGCCGAACGAAAACGAGGACCCGCTCGTCGTCGAGCTCGCGGTACTGCTCAACCTTGACGCGATAGTCCAGCCAGGCCTCCATGACAGCTCTCAAGCCTTCTTCCATCGCCGGGATGCCGACCCGCGTCCCAGGTTCGGGACCGTCGCCGTTCACCCACTCGATACCGGGGTCAGCCCACTTGGCGATGCTCAGCTCACCGCGCTCTACGTACACATAGATCGAGCGCACAAGGTCCAGGTTTTCAGACATCGCCTACCCCCGTTCATCGGCGAGGCGTTCGGCGGCTGCGCGGGCCTGGTCGACCTCGGAGGTCGCAAGGCGAGTGATCGAGCCTCCTGCACAAAGGTAGACCCATCCCTCGCGTTGTCGAATGTGACCGTCGCTACCGACCAGGCGCCCGTCCTGGATCACGACCGCAAACACAACTCCACCGCCGAGGTGACTGACCTCCTCAAGCTCGTAGTCCAGTGCCTCGTAGGCCTCGAACCATTCGTCAAGAAAGCCACGGATCGCCGCTCGACCCTCGATGAGGTCGGCCCGGCCGTCCAAGACCGCATCCTCGGCGACGCTGCTCATCACCCCGTCGAGATCACCGCGATCCAGAGCCTCAAGCTGCTTGCGCACAAGCTCAACCAGGTCCGGGATCGCGGACTCCTCAGACATCACCCGCCCAGTATCCCGCCTGCCGCAGCCAAGAGTCCGTGCCGCCGTCAGATCGCCCGCCCCGGCAAGCATAGGACGCCCGACCCAACAGCACCCACACAGGGACAAGACAACACGGCAAGCAGGGACACAGACACCCGGGGTAGGGGTGGCGCCCCCCTAAGAAGTTCAGGACCTTCGGCCCCCTGCGCAGCTTGGAAGGCGGGCGCTACTGGCGACGATCATCTTTGGGGGCCTGCGAATCTCGGAGCTAATCGCGCTCGACTGGCGCGACGTGGAGCTTGCCGCAGGGAGGGTCAGGGTTCGGGAGTCCAAGACGGACGCCGGGGTGCGTTACGTCGATCTTCTGCCGGTGCTCCGGGATGAGCTCGACGCGCTGAAGGTGGCGAGGAACCCCAAGCCCGAGAACCCCATTTCCCGTCCGCGGTCGGGACCCGGCTGGACCGGGACCGCATCCTGAAACGGATTCTGGGCGGCGCGGTCGAGCAAGCGGACAAGCAACTCGCCAAGGACGGGCAGGCGGCGCTACCGGAAGGGCTGACCCTCCGCGCGCTGAGGCGAACGTTCGGCTCGCTGCTCATCGCGATCGGCAAGGACCCCGCCTACGTGATGGCGCAGATGGGGCATACTTCGCCCACGATGACCCTTGGGCTCTACGCGCAGGTGATGAACGTCACCGACGCCGACAAGGAGCGGCTCCGCAGGCTCGTGCAGGGCGGTTATCTGGCAGTAGATGGCAGTGGAAGCGACTCGACGGAGGCAGAGAGGGGCAGCGCCGAGGCCAGCGAAGCCTCAAAAGTAGTTGATTAGCAGGCAGTTTGTAGCATCGCGCGGCGATAGCTCAGTTGGTAGAGCGCAAGCTTCCCAAGCTTGAGGTCGCGGGTTCGAGACCCGTTCGCCGCTCTGAGAAATGCGCATCAGCAAGCGAAATCTGGGCTGAAGCCCGGCACGTCGGGACGGGCTATGTCGCAGGAGAACGCGGAGACGGTCGAGCGAGCGATCGCCGCGATCAATGAGCGGGACATCGAGGGCTACCTCGCCTGCTGCACCGAGAACGTCAAGTTGGAGACGCCAATGGACGCCGTTGGAGGGGTGTACGAAGGAATCGACGGCATCGGGCGTTTCTTTACGGACATCGAGGAAGCCGCACCCGACTTTCGGATCGAGCTCGACGGCGTGGAAGAGATCGATGGCAAGCGGGTGATCGCGTTCCTGCGCACCAGCTCCACGGGCCGAGCGAGCGGCATTCGCATGGCAGCGCCCACCACCAACCTGTACGACCTGATCGACGGCAAGATCAGCCGCATTCGCATCTTCTTCGACCGTCAGGAGGCCCTCAGAGCCGCGGGGCTGGCGGAGTAGGCGGACACGGGCCCCGGGCGCGGAAGGGACGGAAGTCCACCACGCCGGGAGCTACTGCTTGATCGTGAGCGACTTCGTCGCGCTCACCGGCGATGCTCCGTCGAGGGTCGCGCGTCCTCGGGCGGTGAGCTCGAGTGGTTTGGTCTTCTTCATCAGCTTCTTGCCGGCGGCTGTCAGCTTGACCTCGAGCTTGACGACACCGGCTGCGCTCAGCGTCTCGCGGCCGGCAGCGACCGTCACATGCTTCTTGGTCGACCACGAGATCGTGACCACGCCCGCGGCGGGGAGGGATGTCGTGGCGGTGTAACCGCCGTGCCTGAGCAAATCCAAAGCATGCGCGCGCTTGCGCGGGACGGAGAGCATTCGTGCGACTTCGCGGCTCGTGACACGTGCCGTCGAGTGGGTCGCTGCTCCGGTCGGCGGAGCCACCGGGTCGACGCTGCCGAGGGCGCTGGCGTTCTCCTCGTTGAACCAGAGCTCGCCACCGGCCGCGACGATGGTGTCAGGCACCACCCAATTGCTGCCGATCGCGAACTCGCTGACGTGACCACCCAGGACCCGACCGACCGAGTTCGTTCCGGGGTCCGTGAACCAGATGCCTCCTTCCGGTCCCACCGTCACGTCACGTGGCTGGGGATAGCCGATCGAGCCGGGGAAGGCTCCAGCTGCGGCCGGGATCGAAAACGTCTCGATTTCGCCAGCGGCAGTGATCCGTCCAATCGCTGCTGCGTTCTGCTCGGCGAACCAAACGGCTCCGTCCGGGCCCACCGCGAGACCGGACGGCTCGGCATTTCCAAAGGCGCCGAGGCCGGTCCCGGGCAGCCGATGTTCTGTGATGGTGCCATTCGGGGCGATTTCGGCAATCGCACCGTCGACCAGGTTCGTCGTCCACAGATTCCCTCCCGGGCCGCTCACGATCTGCAGGGGAGCGGAGTTGCCGAACGGCATCGGAAAAGACTCCACACCCCCTGCGGCGATTCGATCCACTGTGCTCTGGGTGGTCTCGGGAAGCCAGACCGCCCCATCCGGCCCGGTGACTGCCGTCAGCGGGGTGCTCCCCGCCGTCGGGTACCTGAATCGAAGGGTCGAGGATCCCGGCGTGAGCTCGTCGAGCGTCGCATAGCTGGTTGATTCGCGGGTGGCGCTGCTCGCTTCGCTCAGCCTGCTGATGAGCCACGTTTGTCCGTCGGGCCCGAGGAAGAACGAGACAGCTGTGGCGCCACCTGCACCCGCACTGACAGCGAATGTCGGCGCGGTTGTGACGGTTTGGTACGCAGACTTCCGTGCGCCGGCGATCAACAAGCCTTGCGGCCCGCTGAAGATGGTTGACGCCGGCGAAACTACTTCGCCGGACGTGAGCTTCGGTATCGGATGCTGCGCTATACGGACGGCGCTGGACCCAGCCGGCGCCAGGAGTGCCTGCGCCATGCTCAGCGCGAGTACCGCCGTGATGGCCCGGATGCGTCTCGCGATCCGCACCGGACGAAGCGCTAGCAACTCCACAGGGGACACCTCCGGCACTCCGATTCGCTGACCCGTCTCTCGGCGACTCTGGGCGGACTCAAAGCTGCGGACCTGGCTGCCAGATCGGAACGGAGTGCGCCGTGGCCGCACCGGCGGTCACATAGCGAACGGCGCGTGGCGCGCGCGCAACGGCTTCGTAGGCGTTACGTGTCGCCGCGATGGTCTCGTGCCCGTGCTCGCCGAACAGCAGTTCAACCTGACTCACGCCGTCGGGTACGACTCCGACCACTCGGTAACGCGGGGACGCCACGGGGCGGACGACCAACGCCCGGGCCTCGATCAGCCGGCCTTCCTGGGCCGCGGCTTCCGGTTGACAACGGGTCGATACCGCCGGTGCCAGCGGTACGCCGTTCTCTTGCCGGATCAGCGGCTGAACCAGTTGCACCAAGCACACTTCGCCGTTCTGGGCGGGCACGAGCCAGCCGGCGCTGAACCGCGTTATCCGCCGCGCGAACGGCAGATCGGCCCTGACGAACGCCGAGTGCGTGTTCTCGAGAAGAGCGGCGACGACCCGTCGGGGCAGAGTGTCGTCGGGGGTCCGCTCCGATCTGGCGACTGCGAACGCCATCGGCGGCAGTTGTGGCGAGTTGGAGACGTTTGCCCGCCCACATCCCGACAGGCCGATGACGAGTGTGGACAGACCTGACAGCCAGACGAGGACCGGCCGTCGAGCGTCAGCCATGGTCGTTGCCACGGGGACACGACGTGCCCCGGCGAGATCGGATGTTCCCGGCCGAGGCATCGTCGTGACGCTCACAGTTCGACCTTGACGTCAGGTCGGTTCTATGCCGAAGCTGATCTGGAAGCCGTTTGGGTTGTACGCGCCGATGTGGGCTGTGATACGCGGGAAGCTCCAGGCCACCGGGTTACCGCAGGCATACCCATATGGGAAGTAGATTCTGCCGTTGTATCCCGAGGGGCCTATGCACACGTTGCCGCCGTTGCCGGTGCCCCCGTACATGCCGGTCATACCCGCGACTTCGTAGCCGCTCTCGGTAGTCGAATATCTCGGAAGCATGCCCCCGAAGAAGGCATCGGCGCTCGGCGCTGCAAGAGCGAGCGCGAGCGCGGTCAAGCAAGCAAGGAGTGTTACGGCGCGCCGGAGGCGAGGTGTGACAGTCAAGGTCGTCGTCGTTCGCATGTGTTCCTCAATCACTGGAGGGATTTCAGCGGCGTCGGGATTTCCGAGCGGCCCTTTCACAGTGAAGAGATGCCGTCCGCGGCCAGGTGTGACGCTCGTTGTGACGAGATCCGTCACCTACCCCGTCTCCAATGCTTCGGCGGCCTCGCTGACGCGCCGACTGACGCGCAGTTTTCGGTAGGCACGAGACAGGCGGGCTCGCACCGCGTCACTGGGGATGCCAAGGCGGGAGCCGACCGCCTGCGAGTCCAGATCGCTCACGAAGCGAAGTTCGATCACCACCCGTTGATCCGCCGGCAAGTTCGCGACCGCCTCGTCGATGCGTTCGCGAGCCACCTGGATTCCGGCCATTCGCGCCAGTTCGACCGGCGCGTCGCGCGGCTGCTCTTGCCGCTCGAGTCCGAGCCGCTCAATGGCTCGGAGCTCGACGCGGCGTGCGCGGAGATACCCCGAAAGCTCGTTGCGAGCGATCGCCCACAGCCAAGCGGCGGCCTGGGTGTCATCGCCGCCGCGAAAGGTACGGCGCTTCTCGAACGCCTTGGCGAAGGTCTCGGCCGTGAGGTCGAGCGCGACCTGCAGGTTTCGTGTTCGGCCGGTGAAGTAGCGAAGCAGGACGGCGCGGTGCGCGTCGTAGTAGGCCGCGAAAGCCTCGGGGCTTTCACGCGACCGCAGCAAGGCGCCCGTGCCCCGATGGTTTGACCTGGAACCAGCTGACACGCTGAGAGCCGCCCCGGACCTCATGTTGAGGGCACCCTATGCAGACAAAAGTCCGAGAACCAGGACTGTTTATGGCTCGGCACCAGCGGACCCATCGACGCGCGCGCTCGTCGGCGCCGGGCCGCGCGACAGGCCTCTCGCCGGAGTCCCCGCTCCCGCCCCGAGTTCCGGTTGGTTGATCTTCGCCCGCCAGCCCTCAAGTCCCGGCCCGCCGCTCCCGATGGGCACACCGTGAGTCAGACCAGGCTCGGAATCCTCGTCGCGGGCGGCCTCGTTCTCTGCGGTCTCGCCGCCTTCCTGCTGCTCGGCTCCCGCGGCACGAAAGCCGCGCACGCTCGCCGTCCGCCGGCAGCGCACGCGATCGACGCCGGCTCCTTCACGGCCGCCGTGCCGGCGGGCTGGACGGTGGCTGCGAGGGCCGCCGGCGGCGCGCACGGCTACCACCTCAGCTCGACCGGCGCGACGATCGACCCGCTCGGGATCGGCCCGAAGGGCACGATCGGGATCACCCTTACCGAATCCCGCCCGGGCGCCCTCGCTCACGGACTGGTCAAGGGGCGGCCCGCGAGCGGCTACAGCGCGTCCGCTCTGCTCCCGGCCGTGATCGGCACGCCCGGCCGAGCCGTGTCGGTGAAGCTTGTCGCCGCCCCCGAGCCGAGGCACCTCGCCGGCCAGCCCGCAGGCGAAGAGGCGTTCACCTACAGCTACACGGGGCGCAAGATGATGCAGGTCGACCTCCTCGCCAAGCACGGCGGCCGGCTCTTCGTCGTCGAGCTGGATGCCGAACCGGCGCTGGCGAGCGAGAGCCAGGCCGCGCTGCACACGATCTTCAGCTCCTGGCGCTGGCGCTGAGCCGCGCGCCGCGGCTAGTCCCCGCCGGCGCGCTCCCTGTGCAGCTCGATCTCCCGCCGCGGGCGTGTCAGCCCGCTCTTGCGGAACGGCAGCCGGTCGATCAGCCGGGTCAGCTCGAAGAGCCGTTCGGCCTGGCCGGTGCCGTGGGTCATCGAGAAGCGGCAGGAGCGCTCCTCGCACTCGGCTTTCGCCGCGAGGATCGCCCGCAGGCCGGTGGAGTCGATGAACTCGACGTCGGTGATGTCGACGAGGATCTCACGCGCCCCGAGGTCGCAGAGCTGCTCGGCGGCTGCGAGGAACGCTTCGACGCCACTCAGGTCGAGCTCGCCGGAGAGCACGAGCACGTGCCGGTCCGACTCTTCGTATGCGCGAATGGAAAGTGCGTCGTCGACCACGTGCTCCCCCGGCTGTTTCGCCGTCGGTCCCCTCGACCCTGCCGCAACCGGCCTGGCCACCCGCCGACCCGGTACCCGACCGGGCGGCTGTTCAACCGCTCACGCCCCGCTGTAGGAGGAGGGCGCCGTGGGTTCGTCGCGGACCGCCGCGATCTGGGAGAGAAGCGCGGAGGGGCTCGTGCCGCCGAGGACGCGCAGGCGGTGCAGGCGATACGGATCGTCTTCGGGGTGCGCCCACCCCGGCACGACCGTCGTCGAGCCCGTGTAGCCGGCTGCCTTCACCTCCGCCACGACGGTGTCGTCGTAGTGCCCGGATGGGTAGCAGAACCAGTTGGCCGGGACTCCGTAGCGCTGCCGGACCACCTGCCTCGCCGTGGCCACCTGGTAGTGCAGTTCGCTGGGGGGGAGGGTGATGAGGTCGGCGTGGCTGAAGCCCTGCGTGTCGAGCTCCCAGCCGGCCGCGACGAGGCCTTTGATCTGGCGCTGGAGCAGCCCTCCCTGGGACGGCGGCAGGCCGCTGAGCTGGATGTTCTCGACTCCGACCCATCCGAGGCGCTCGAGCACGGGCAGCGCCTGCGTGTACTGCGACTGGTAGCCGTTGTCGAAGCTGAGCACGATCGGTTTGCCCGGCCCGAGCGGCACGCCGTGGCGCCAGTAGGCCTCGACCTGGTCCTGCGTGACCGCGTGCCAGCCTGCCTGCTCGAGCGCCTGCATCTGTTCGGCGAACAGCTGCGGTTCCACGTACAGGCCCGGGAAGGGCGCCCCGGCGGGTGGCGCCGCGATCACGTGGTACATCAGGACCGGCACGGGTTCGCGACCGGGAGGGCCCGTCGGTCCCGCCGCCGCGGTCCCGCGCCGGGCGGCTGCCGCCGAGCGCGGTTTGGCGCCGACCGGGTGTCTCGGCCCGCCGCGTGAAGTCGTGGCCTTCTCGCTTGATCCGCCGCCGCCCGAGGCCACCACGAGGGCGAGGATCACGGCGACGACTGCGATCAGCGCACCGAACGCAAGCGCGCGACGGCGACGCAGCTCGCCGCGGCGCTGCTTGCGCCTTGCCTGACGCTCCTCGGGGTCCATCGGCGCGTGGCTCAGCGGCTCGGGGGTGGGGCCATCCGGGCCAAGGATACTCGCGCCTCTTAGATAAGATCGAGTCTCATCATGGCCCGAGCTACCGCCAGACGCCGCACCTGCGCCCGTCTGCTGGCCGCCACCTGCGTGCTCGCGCTCGCCGGGTGCGGCCGCAGCGGCCCGCCGCCGGTGAGGACCGGAGGGGGACCGGGCCCGCGCTTCACGGTCGTCGCAGCCGAGAACTTCTGGGGCAGCCTCGCGACGCAGCTCGCGGGCGGGCGCGCGAGCGTGACGAGCATCGTCGTCGACCCCGACGCCGACCCGCACTCCTACCAGCCGTCGGCAGCCGACGCGCGACGCGTCGCCGGCGCCAACATGGTGATCGTCAACGGCCTCGGCTACGACGAATGGGCCTCACAGCTGCTGCGGTCGAGCCCGTCGTCCTCGCGGGTCGTGCTCGACGTCGGCAAGACGCTCCGTCTGCCCGCGGGCGCCAACCCGCATCGCTGGTACTACCCGCGCGACGTGCGGGCGGTGATCGCGGCGATCACGGCCCGCTACCAGCGCCTGGACCCGCCCGACGCCTCCTACTTCGCTGCGCGCCGCGTTCTGCTCGAACGCCGGGGGCTCGCCCGCTACGACGCGCTGCGGGCGGCCATCCGCGCGCGCTACCGCGGCGTCTCCGTCGGATACAGCGAGAGCATCTTCCAGGGCCTCGGCGAAGACCTCGGCCTGAAGCTCGCGACCCCTCCGAGCTTCGCGCGCGCGGTCGCCGAGGGCACGGATGTGACCGCGGCCGACAAGCGGACCGTCGACGAGCAGGCGCGCGGGCGTCGGATCGCCGTCTGGGTCTTCAACAGCCAGAACCAGGTTCCCGACGTGCAGCGCGTGAACGAGCTCGCGCGCACGGCGGGGATCCCGATCGTCGAAGTGACCGAGACGCTCACGCCCGCAGGCGCGAGCTTTCAGGGATGGCAGGTGGTCCAGCTCGAACGGCTGGCGGGCGCCCTGCGCCGCGCCACGGGGCGGTGAGGAGGTCTCGCGTGGCGCCTAGAATCGATTCGATGGGGACAGCAGCCAAGCCCTCGAGCTGGGCCCGCGACGCGGAGGCGGCGCTCGCCGAGGCCGGCCACCGTCGCGGCGGCGCGCGCACGGCGATCATCGAGCTCCTCGGCGAACAGGACTGCGCGCTCTCGGCCGTCGAGATCGAGGAGGCGCTCCAGCACCGCGGTCGTGAGGCGTCGCGCGCGAGCATCTACCGGGTGATGGAGGAGCTCGAGCGGATCGGGCTGGTGGACCGGGTCGAGGTCGGCCAGGGAACCTCGCGCTTCGAGCCCGCGCGCGGTGCCGCCGAGCACCACCACCACATCGTCTGCGACCGGTGCGGGCGCCTGGAGCCGTTCAGCGACCCCGGGCTCGAGCGCGCGATCGAGCGCCTCAGCGAGCGGCTCGCGGTCGAGGTCTCAGAGCACGAGATCGTGCTGCGCGGCGCGTGCCGCTCCTGCACCCCCGATTAGAAGGTGAGCGCCCCGGTCCGGATCAGTCGCCGCTGAGATTCGGCGGGATCGGCAGCCCGTGCGGCGGCGGGTCGTCCACCAGCAGCCGAGGCACCGTGACCAGCTTGTAGCCGCGCGCACGCAGCTGTTTGATGATCAGCGGCAGCGCTTCGATCGTCTGCTGGCGCTGGCCGCCCGCGTCGTGCATCAGGATGATCGCGCCGGGGTGGGCGCCTTCGACCGCGCGCTGCACGATCGTCTGCACGCCCGGCTGCTGGTAGTCGTCGGTGTCGACGGACCAGAGCACCATCAGCAGGTGGAGGCGGTTCAGTTCGCGAAGCGTCGTGGCGTTGAACGACCCGTAGGGCGGGCGGAACAGCGCCGGGCGCCGGGCGCCGAGGAGTTCGACGCGGGCGATCTGTTCGAAGAGCTCTTCGTGCTGGTCGTGGGCCGAGAGCTGGGCGAGCATCGGGTGGTTCTCGGTGTGGTCGCCGATCACGTCGCCGTCTTCGATCTCGCGCACCGTCGAGGAGCCGAAGTAGCGGAGCATCCGGCCGATCACGAAGAACGTCGCCCTGACGTGGTTCCGCTCGAGCACGCTGAGGACCTGCGGCGTGAACGGTCCCGGGCCGTCGTCGAAGGTGAGCGCGACCTCTTTCGCGGTCCCGGCGCCCTCTTTGACGAACGGGGTGTAGGCGAGCACCGAGCGCACCGCGGCCATTTCGTCCTGCTCGGGATCCGTCGGCGGGCGCGAGACGGCGCGCAGCGGCGTCCGCGCGTGCCCCGCGCCGGTGCTGTGGTGCGAGCCGGCGGACGCGACGGCGACGATCACGGCGATCAGGGCGAGCGCCGCGACGATCGCCACCGCCCGTCGCCGGCGCACGAGCGCCTCGCGCCTGCTGGGGCCCGGCCTCGGCTCCGCGGGCTCGGCGGGCGGCACCGCGAGCGGCTCGGCCCGGCGCTTTGGCTGCGGCTCGTCTTCGAAGTCCCAGCTCCAGCGCGGGGCCATGGTCAGATGCTAGACCGCGGCTCCCCCGCCCATGCCAGGCTGCCCTCAGGCCAGCGCCGTCACGGCGCCGCGCACGTGGACGCGGACCGGCGTCCCCTCGGGCAGGGCTTCGGCGCCCGCCACCCGCGCGAGCAGCAGCTCCCCGTCCGGGTCCTGCCCGGCGCGGATCTGGAGCAGGGCGTCGTGGCCGTAGTAGCGGCACTGCTCGACGCGGCCCGCGACGGCCCCGGGCGCGGAAGCTGCGAGCACGTCCGTCTCGGCTTCGGCGAGCGGCTGCACCTCGAGCTGCTCCGGGCGCACCAGCACGGCGCCGGCGCCGTCGCGCGCGTCCGCCGCCGCGCTCAGCGGCAGCGGCCCGAGCGCGGTCTGCGCGGTCTTGCCGAGGAAGCTCGCGTAGAGCACGTTGACCGCGCCGAGGAAGCGGGCGAGCCGCTCGTCCACCGGCCGCTCGTACAGCGCGGCCGGCGCGCCCTGCTGGACGATCGTGCCGTCGCGCAGCACCGCGACGCTGTCGGCGAGCGAGAGCGCCTCCTCCTGGTCGTGGGTGACGAGCACCGTCGTCACGCCCTGATCGCGCAGCAGGCTGTGCACCTCCTCGCGGACGTGTGCCCGCAGCGAGGCGTCCAGCGAGGAGAACGGCTCGTCGAGCAGCAGCGCCTGGGGCCGGCGCGCGAGCGCGCGCGCCAGCGCGACGCGCTGCTGCTCGCCACCGGAGAGCTGGTGCGGCAGCCGGCGGGCGAGCTGGGGGATGCCGACCATCTCCAGGAGCTCCTGCACGACGGCGCCGCGCCGCTCCGCGCGCGAGAGCCCGAAGCCGACGTTGCCGGCGACGTCGAGGTGGGGGAAGAGCGCGCCCTCCTGGGGGACGTAGCCGATGCTGCGGCGCTCGGGAGGCACGTAGGTGCGCCCGTCGTCGAGCGTCTCGTCGCCGAGCCGCACCCGCCCGCGCTCGGCGCGCTCGAAGCCGGCGATCACGCGCAGGAGCGTCGTCTTGCCGCAGCCCGAGAGGCCCAGCACGGCAGTCAGCGACCCCGCCGGCACGTCGAGCTCGACGCCGCGCAGCACGGGCTGGCGGCCGTAGCCCTTCCACAGGTGGCGGATCTCCAGGCGGCTCATGCCGAGCCCCGCGGGACGGCACGCATGCGGCGGCTCAGCAGCAGCGCGGGCACGGCCGAGATCAGCACCATCAACCCGGCGTAGGGGGCCGCCGCGCTGTAGGAGAAGTTCGTCGTGTACGTCCAGAAGCGCGTCGCGAGCGTGTCCACCCCGGTCGGGCGCAGCAGCAGCGTCGCGGTCAGCTCGGTCGCGCTCGAGATGAACACGAGCGCGAAGGCCGCGCCGAGCCCCGGCGCGATCAGCGGCAGCGTGACGCGAGCGAACACGCTCGCAGGTCGCCGGCCGAGCGAGCGGCCGATCTCCTCGAAGCGCGGCGAGGCCTGCGACATCGCCGAGCGCACACCGACGACGGCGAGCGGGAGGAACAGGATCGCGTAGGCCACGATCAGCTCGAACGAGCTCTGGTAGAGCGAGAAGGCGTAGCGGACGGAGAACGCCACCAGCCCGAGCGCGACCACGAGGCCGGGCAGCGCCATCGGCAGGTAGGCGAGTCGCTCGATCACCAGCGTGAGACGGCTGCGGTGGCGCAGCGCGAGCGTGCAGACCGGGATCGCGAGCAGCGTCGAGATCGCCGCCGCCGCGGCGCTGTAGGCGGCCGTGTGGACGAGAGCGGGGAGGACCGAGGTTTCCGGGAGGGTCGTGGAGCCGCCGTGCAGGAGCCAGTAGACGATCGTGCCGAGAGGGACGCCGAGCGCGAGACCCGTGAGCGCCGCGAGCGCCGCGAGCGCGCCGGCGCGCCGGCGGCCGAGCCGGACGCGCGGGGCCATCCGCTTCGCGCCCGGGCCGGTGCGGAACGCCCGCCCGCGCCCGCTGAGCCCGAGCTCGCCCGCCAGCACGGCGACGCTGATCGCCACGAGCACGAGCGAGAGGGTGCTGGCGGCCGCCGCGTCGAAGCCGAGCTTGAACTCCGTGAAGATCTGCACCGTGAAGGTCTGGAACTGGACGATCTCGAACGCGCCGTACTCGGCGAGCAGGCCGAGCGTGACGAGCAGGCAGCCGCCGAGGACCGCGGGCCAGATCTGGCGCAGGGTGACGCGGCGGAAGGCCGCCCACGGCGAGAGCCCGAGGCTGCGAGCCGCCTCCTGCAGCCCGGCGTCGACGTTCGACATCGCCGCCGCCACCGGCAGGTACACGAGCGGGTAGAGCGACAGCGTCATGATCATCACGGCCGCGAGATACCCGTGCAGGGCAGGGTCGATCGACACCCAGCTGAAGCCGACGACGAAGTCGGGGATGCCGAGCGGGAGCACCAGCAGCACCGCCCACAGGCGCCGCAGCGGTACGTCGGTGCGCTCGACGAGCCACGCCGCGCCGACGCCGATCACAGCGCACAGCAGCGTGCAGGCGACCGTGAGCCGTAGCGTGTTCCACAGCAGCACGGCGACCGTGTGGCGGAACAGCAGGACGCGCAGGTGATCCCACCCCGACTGGTGCGCCTGCACGAGCAGGAACACGAGCGGCAGCAGCACGATGCCGGCGGCCAGCGCGCCGCCGGCGATGCTGAACAACGGCCAGCGCCGGCGGCCGGACCAGGCGTGGCCGAGGCGCCCGCTGAGCTCTTCGGTCGGCGCGTGGCTGCTCATCGCCCTAGAGCAGGCCCACGTTCTGCTCCAGTTCGAGCGCTTCACGCCCGTCACCGAGCTGCGCCGGCGTCAGAACGCTCATCCCGAAGCTGGAGAGAGGCGGCAGCCCGCGAGAGGCCGGGATCCCCGGGCGCAGGGGGTACTCGTAGCTGTCGCTGGCGGCGAGCGCTCGCTGCCCGGCTTCGCTGACGAGATAGGCCAGGAGCTTCTGCGCGTCCGTCTGCTTGGCGCTCGACCGCAGCACCGCGGCGCCGGAGACGTTGATGAGATCGCCCGGATCGCCCTTGGCGAACGGGTGCAGCCGCGAGGGCGTTCCGGCCGCCCCCTGCTCCCGGCGCAGCCGGTACCAGTAGTAGTGGTTGATCGGCCCGAGCGCGCTCTCGCCGTTGTTGACCTGGGTGACGACCGTCTCGTTGTCGGGATAGACGCGGCCGTTTTCCTTGATCCCTTCGAGCCACGCTTCGGCCGCCGGCTTGCCCTTCAGCCTGGCGATCGAGGTGACTAGCGGCTGGAAGTCGGTCTCCGACGGCGCGAACCCGACCTTGCCCTTCAGGTTCGGCTCGGCCAGCTGCATGATCGAGGAGGGCAGTTCCCCGGCCGCGATCTTCGCCGGGTCATAGACGAGCTCCGAGACGCGCGCAGAGACCCCGACCCAGTCCCCCCGCTGCGAGCTCCGGCTGCGCGGCACGGCGGCAAGGGTCGCGCCCTGCACCGGCGCGAGCAGCCCTTTATTGCCGAGTGCTTCGAGCGCGGGCGAGTTCTCGGTGTAGAAGACGTCGGCCGGAGAGCTCGATCCCTCCTGCGCGATCTGGTTCGCGAGCGTGGCCTCGTCGGCCGAGCGGATCTGGACCTTGATGCCGGTCCGGTGTTCGAAGTCGCGGACCAGCAGCGCCGTCGTCTGTTCGTGCTGGCCGTTGTAGAGCGTGAGCGCGTCGCCGCCCTTGGAGCCGCCGCAGGCGGCGAGTCCCAGCGCAGCGAGTGAGGCAAGGCAGAGGGCCGCGAGGCGAGCGGGGAGGGGGGGCTTGCGTGGGCGCATCGAGTAAATCCGAGTCGCGAGGTCGGGATGACCCGTGGAGGCAACGTATCACAGCAGTTAGGGCCACCTAACTCGACGCAGGCGACCGCCCGCCGCGGGAGTTGTGAGAATCACGCCCCATGCACGTCACCGCCAAGGCCGACTACGCCGTGCGGGCGGTCATCGAGCTCGCGGGCAGCAGTCAGTCGGCGCCGCGCAAGGTCGACGACATCGCCCAGGCCCAGCACATCCCCGTCTCGTTCCTGGAGAACATCCTCACGCAGCTGCGCTCCTCGGGCGTGGTGCGCAGCCAGCGAGGCCCGGAGGGTGGCTACTGGCTCGCCCGGCCCGCTACGGAGCTCGACCTGGCCCGCGTGATCCGCGCCGTCGAGGGGCCGCTCGTCGGCGTCCGCGGCCAGCGCCCGGAGGAGATCGAATACACAGGTTCGGCCCAGTCGCTCCAGCAGGTCTGGATCGCGCTGCGCGCCAACCTGCGCAAAGTGCTGGAGGAGACGACCGTCGCCGACGTCGCCGAAGGGCGGCTGCCGAAAGAGGTGGTGGCCCTCACGAAGGCCGAGGCGGCCTGGGAACCGCGCTAGCTCGCCGCCGCGAACACCCTGGGCTGCGGCAGGCGCAGCGTGAGGATCTGGCCCTCGCGCAGTTCAAGCTGCTGGGCGGTCTCGCGGGTGACCTGGGCCCAGAGCTCGCGGTCGTCGCCGAGCTTCAGCTCGACGCGGACCTCGAAGCCGAGGTGCACGACGCGCTCGACGAGGGCCTCCTCGCCTTCGCCGTCGGACTCTGAGAGCAGCTGGATGTCGTGCGGGCGCAGGAACGCGTCGCCGAGGCGGTTGACGGGGCCGATGAACGACATCACGAACTCGTTGGACGGCGTCTCGTACAGCTCGCGCGGCGAGCCGGCCTGCTCGATGCGGCCGTGGTCCATGACCACGATCTGCTCGGCGACCTCCATCGCCTCCTGCTGGTCGTGAGTGACGAAGATCGTGGTCACGTGGATCTCGTCGTGAAGGCGGCGCAGCCACTCGCGCAGCTCGGCGCGGACCTGGGCGTCGAGCGCGCCGAAGGGCTCGTCGAGCAGCAGCACCTGCGGTTGCACGGCGAGCGCGCGGGCCAGCGCCATGCGCTGCTGCTGGCCGCCGGAGAGCTGCGAGGGGTAACGATGGGCGAGCCCGTCGAGCCGCACGAGCGCGAGCAGCTCCTCGACGCGATCGCGGATCTCCGGCTTGGGCCGCTTGCGCACGCTCAGCCCGAAGGCGACGTTGTCGTGCACGGTCATGTGCTTGAACGGCGCGTAGTGCTGGAAGACGAAGCCGATGCCGCGCTCGCGGGCGGGGGAGGAGGTCACGTCCTCGCCGTCGATCACGACCGCGCCGCTGTCGGGCGTCTCCAGCCCGGCGATGATGCGAAGCAGCGTCGACTTGCCGCTTCCGCTCGGCCCGAGCAGGGCGGTGAGCGCCCCGTCGGCTACCTCGATGCTGACGTCGCTGAGCGCTTGGAACTCTCCGAAGCGCTTGCCGACGTGGTGGACCTCGATGGCCATCAGCGGCCCCCCTTCTTGTTGGCTCGCCGCGCGAGCAGGTTCATCGCCAGCAGCGTGATCAGCGCCAGCAGGGCGAGCATCACCGCCGCCGTGTAGGCGCCGGCGGTGTCGAAGTTCTCGAAGCGGTCCTGGACGTAGAGAGGCAGCGTCTGCGTCTGGCCCTGGATGCGGCCCGAGACGATGCTGACCGCGCCGAACTCGCCGAGCGCGCGGGCCGTGGTCAGCACGACGCCGTAACCCACGCCCCAGCGGATCCCCGGCAGCGTCACGCGCCAGAAGGTCTGCCACGGGCCGGCGCCGAGCGTCTCGGCCGCCTGCTCGGAGTCGGTGCCCATCTCGCGCAGCACCGGGATCGTCTCGCGCACCACGAACGGCAGCGTCACGAGCGCGGTCGCCATCACCATGCCGGGGACGGAGAAGATGATGTTGATGCCCTGAGCGGCCAGTTCGTTGCCGAACCACCCGACGCGTCCGTAGACGAGCACCAGGGCCAGCCCGACGACGACGGGGGAGATCGCGAAGGGCATGTCGATCAGCAGCCCGAAAAGGGTCTTGCCCGGCATGCGCCCTCGCTCGAGCAGGATCGCGGCGCCGATCCCGAAGATCGTGTTCAGGGGCACGACGATCAGCACGATCTCGAGCGACAGCCACAGCGCGTGAAGCGCGTTCGGCGCCGTGACCGCGTCCCAGACGGGCCCGAGCCCGTGCTCGAAGGTGCGGTAGAAGATCAGCACGAGCGGCGCGCCGAGCAGCAGCGCCAGGTAGCCGAGCGCGACCGTGCGCAGCGCAAGGCGCCCGCCCCGGGAGGTGCTCGCCGCGGCCCGGTCCGGGCGCCGGCGCCGGCGGCTCGTGACGCGCGTTTCGGGCGCCCCGCCAACCGTCAGCGTGCCGCCGCCGCTAGAGGACATGGCGCGACCACCTCCGCTCCAGCGCCTTGAGCACCGCGAGCACCAGCAGCGCGATCGCGAGCAGCAGAACCGAGACCGCGGCGGCCGCGGGCAGGTCTTCGTTCTCGATCTGCCCGAAGATGTAGACGGAGCCGGCCTCGGTCTTGAAGGGCAGGTTGCCGGTGATGAGGATCAGCGACCCGTACTCGCCGACCGCGCGCGCGAAGCTGAGCGCGATCCCCGAGAGGATCGCCGGGAACAGCGTCGGCAGCACGATCCGCCGCAGCACGGTCCTGTCGCCGGCACCGAGCGAGGACGCCGCTTCCTCCATCGAGCGGTCGAGGTCGATCATCACCGGCTGGACGGCTCGAACGACGAACGGCAGCGTCACGAACAGCAGCGCCAGCACGACGGCCGCGCGCGTGAACGACACGTCGATGCCGACGGGGCTGCTCTTGCCGTAGAGCGAGAGCAGCACGAGCCCGGCGACGATCGTCGGCAGCGCGAACGGGAGGTCGATGATCGCGTTGACGATCCCCTTGCCCGGGAACTCGTCGCGCACGAGCACCCACGCGATGATCGTGCCGAACACGGCGTTGATCAGCACGACGACCACTGAGGCGATCAGCGTCAGCTTGATCGCCGCCCATGCCTCGGGGCTCGAGATCTCCTTCCAGAACGCGTGCGTGCCGCCGTCGGATGCCTTCGAGGCGAGCGCCGCCATCGGCAGCAGCACGAGGATGCTCAGGTAGAGGACGAGCAGTCCTCGCCCGAGCACCCCCGAGGCCTTCGGCGCGAGCGCCGGCACCCTGAAGGGCACAGGCAAGCGCCGGCGCGGTGCGGCGAGCGCCGCGCTATTTGCTGGTTGAGACGCCAAGGGATTCCTCGATCTTCGTTACCAGCCCGGTTTCCTTTTCGAAGAACTTCTCGCCTACCTTCTTCCAGCCGCCGAGGAAGTCGATCGTGAAGAGGCCGGGCGGGTTCTTGAACTCCGAGGCGCCCGGGACGCCTTTGATCACGGGGCGGTAGCCCTGTTCGGCCCAGATCTGCTGCGCAGCCGGCGTGAGGAGGTAGCCGGCGAACTTCTTCGCAGCTTCGCTGGAGCCGACGACGGCGAGCGGGTTTTCGATCTGGATCGTGTCGTTCGGGATGATGTATTCGATCGGCGCGCCCTTCTTTTCGTCCGCGAGTGCCTCGGTCTCGTAGTCGAGCAGCGCGTCGCCGCGGCCGGCGAGGAACGTCTGCAGCGCGTTGCGCGCCGAGCTGTCCTGGCTGACGACGTTGTGGAAGAGCTGCTTGAGGTATTCCTCGGCCTGCGCTTCGGTCTTGCCTTCCTTGAGCTGCGCGCCGTAGGCCCCGACGACGTTCCAGCGCGCCGCGCCGGAGGTGAACGGGTTCGGCGTCAGCACCTGCACGCCCGGCTTGACGAGGTCCGACCAGCCCGTGATGTGCTTGGGGTTGCCCTTGCGCACGATGATCACGTCGACGGAGTCCGTGACCATGCCCTTGGTCGGCGTCCGGTTCCAGCTCGGCGCGACCATGTTCTGCTTGACGAGCCGTTCGACGTCGGGTTCGAGCGAGAAGTTGACGAGGTCCGCGTGCTGGCCGTTGGCGACGGCGCGGCTCTGCTCGCCCGAGGGGCCGTAGGACTGGCTGAACGTCACTTCCTTGCCTTCGGCGGTCGCCTTGAAGGCGGCGGTGAGCTTTTCGTAGGCGCTCTGCGGAGTCGAGTAGGCCACGAGCGCGACCTGTTCGCTGTCGCCGCCGGAGGAGGAGCCGCAGGCCGAGAGGCCGATCGCGGCGAGGGCGAGGAGCAGGAGGGAGGCGGCTGAGCGTCGGGTCATAATCACTTTCTCTGTAAAGAACACTGAAAACATCGGTTTAGTAAAACGGATGTGGAAAGTAGCATAAAGCGGATCAGCTTTCACCTCCCTGCTTCCTGCGCTCCTCTGTGAGCCTGGACACGCAAGCTCGCCCCTGTCCACTTTCTGGACATAAACCGCTCGCATTCGGGTACCATGGAGGGAGCGATCGGCAGTCGCCGAAGCACGTTCAGACCCACCAAAGGAGACCCCACCCGATGTCAGCCCCTACCACCGTTTCAAGCGACGAGGCCGCCGCGGCCGTCGAGGCGATCACGGGGGGCGAGACGCAAGAGGGCTTCTCGCTGCACCTGACCCAGGACCAGAAGGACATCCGCGACTGGGTCCACGGCTTCGCTGCCGACGTCGTCCGGCCGGCCGCCCACGAGTGGGACGAGCGCGAGGAGACGCCCTGGCCGATCATCCAGGAGGCTGCCAAGATCGGCCTCTACGGCTTCGAAGGCATGGCCCAGTTCTTCGCCGACCCGTCAGGGCTCGGCCTGCCGCTCGTCAACGAGGAGCTGTTCTGGGGCGACGCCGGCATCGGCATGTCGATCATGGGCACCGCGCTCGCGGTCGCCGCCATCTTCGGTCAGGGCAGCGGCGAGCAGATCGGCGAATGGATCCCGCGCTGTTTCGGCACCGTCGACGACGTGAAGGTCGCCGCCTTCTGCGCCTCGGAGCCGAACGCCGGCTCCGACGTCTCCGGCGTGCGCACGAACGCGAAGTTCGACGAGGCCGCCGGCGAGTGGGTCATCAACGGCCAGAAGGCCTGGGCCACCAACGGCGGCATCGCCGACGTGCACGTCGTGATCGCCTCGGTGGACCGCGACCTGGGCTCCAAAGGCCACGCCGCGTTCGTGATCCCGATGAGCGAGGCGAAGGGCATCGAGCAGGGCGCGAAGGTCAAAAAGCACGGCCTGCGCGCCTCGCACACCGCCGACGTGCACCTCGACGACTGCCGCGTGCCGGCGAACTACGTGCTCGGCGGCAAGGACAAGCTCGACGAGCGGCTCGCGCGCGTGCGCGAGGGCAAGAAGGGCAACGCCCAGGCCGCGATGGCGACCTTCGAGGCCTCGCGCCCGACCGTCGGCGCCCAGGCGCTCGGGATCGCACGCGCCGCCTATGAGTACTCGCTCGAGTACGCCAAGGAGCGCGAGCAGTTCGGCCGCCAGATCATCGACAACCAGGCGATCGCCTTCACGCTCGCGCGCATGAAGCTCGAGATCGACGCCGCCCGCCTGCTCGTGTGGCGCGCCTCGTGGATGGGCCGCAACCAGGTCCCGTTCCAGAACGCCGAGGGCTCGATGAGCAAGCTCAAGGCCGGCGAGGTGGCCGTGTGGGTCACCGAGCGGGCGATACAGATCCTCGGCGGCAACGGCTACACGCGCGAGTTCCCCGTCGAGCGCTGGCACCGCGACGCGAAGATCTACGACATCTTCGAGGGCACCGCCGAGATCCAGCAGATGGTGATCTCGCGGGCGATCAGCGGGATCCCGGGGCTGTTCGGCAAGGCCGCCTCCTAGGGGGGCGCGTCAGCCCTCGCGCCGCGCCGCGCGCCGCTCGCGGATCAGCCGCCGCGCCACGAAGTCGCCGATCACCGTCGCGAGCCAGATGATGACCGTGGCCGCGACGAGCGTTCCCGCGCCGTGGATGTTCAGCCCCGGGACGACGAGGGCGACGATCACGAGGGCGACGATCGTCGAGGCCAGCGCGAGCAGCCCGGCCATCGCCACCGACGGCTGGCGGATCAGCACCCTGAGCGCCAGGAACGACACGACGATGTGGACGATCCAGAAGAGGAGGGTGGCCTCGAGCAGGCCGCCGCTGTTGACCGAGAAGTCGCTCAGCGCCGCGGAGCTGATCAGCAGGCCGGCCGCGATCGCGACCAGCGACGTTCCGAGCCGGATCCCCCACCGCCGCAGCACGGGCCGAGGTTACACCCGCGCGAGGCGGGCGGCGCATGCGGCTACCAGGCCTGGCCGGTCCCGCAGTGCGGGCAGGAGACCGTCGTCGAGACGGCCGCGCTGAACAGGTAGCCGCAGCCGCACGTGTAGAGGGCGGTGTCGATCGGGCCGCCCGCGTCGCGGACGCGGTCCACGGCCGGGTCGCAGCCGCCGGCGGCGCGGCGGCCGGGGGCCGGTTCGGCGGCGGCGGCCGCCTCGGTCGCCCTGGCGGGGCGGTGATCGTCGCGGCGCCGGCGGTGGCCGTCGCGCTCGCGCAGGGGGTGCAGAAGCCTTGGTCTCATCGGTCCTCTCTCAATAGGACGTCGCACACGCGAAAAGGTTTCGCCGTGCAACCTTTGTTTCCTGTCGGCTACCCGGTCCGGCGCCGGGGGTCGTGGGGAGGCGCCCCGGCCGGGTGGGGGGTTTTGAGATAATCGAGGCGATGAACCCCGCGCGGAAGCGAAAGGTGCGCCTGGTCGTCGCGCTTGGCGCAGCCGTAGTACTCGCGGCCGCCCTGATCTACACGAGCTTCAGCGCCGCGAGCCCGGCCCTCACGCCGAGCCAGCTGCTGCACCAGGCGCAGCCGGGCCGCAGCTACGTGCTGACCGGGACCGTCGCCGCGGGCAGCGTTCGCCACGAGGGCGAGGTGCTCGACTTCTCCGTGCGCGACCGCGCGGGCTCGGCGACGATCCCGCTCGCCTACACAGGCACGGTGCCCGACCCCTTCCGCGAAGGGCGAGAGGTGATCGTGACGGTCGAGAAGCAGGGAGGGCGCTACGTCGGCGAACGCAACACGCTGATCACGAAGTGCCCGTCGAAGTTCAAGACCGCGCCGCCCAGCGAGCAGCAGAGCTCCTGAGTGCCGGCGGCGAGATGAACGCGCGCACTCGCAGCCACCGGGGGAGCTGATGGCGGGGCTCGGCTACGCCTGCCTGCTGCTCGCGCTCGGCGTGTGCGCCTACGGCATCGTCGCCTCGGTCTACGGCGTGCGCGCAGGGCGCCCGGAGTTCTCGGACTCCGGGCGGCGCGCGGTCTACGCGCTGGCCGGCGTCCTGACGGTCGCCTTCGTCGTGCTCGAGGTCGCGTTCCTGCGCAACGACTTCGCGTTCAACACCGTCGCCGACACCTCCAGCCGCACGACGCCGCTGTACTACCGCGCGGCGGCGGTCTGGTCCTCGCAGGAAGGCTCGCTGCTGCTGTGGGCGTGGCTGCTGTCGCTCTGGGCCAGCGGCGCGCTGTTCCTGACGCGCCGGCGGATGCGCGACGTGACCTCCTACGCGACCGCGGTGCTGCTCGGCCTCGCCGGCTTCTTCGTCTCGCTGATGATCTTCTACGCCGACCCGTTCGCGACCACGCGGCCCGCGCCGCCGGAAGGCGCCGGGCTCGACCCGCTGCTGCGCTTCCCGACGATGATGATCCACCCCCCGATGCTGTACTCGGGGTACACGCTCTGCACGATCCCGCTCGCGTTCGGGATCGGCGCGCTGCTCGCGCGCCGCGTCGACGCCGATTGGATCAAAGCGATCCGCCGCTTCGCGTTCGCGGGCTGGCTCTTCCTGGGCATCGGCATCCTGCTCGGCGCGCGCTGGTCCTACTCGGAGCTCGGGTGGGGCGGCTACTGGGGCTGGGACGCGGTCGAGAACGCGTCGCTGATGCCGTGGCTGACGGCAACGGCGTTCCTGCACTCGCTGATGATCCAGGAGAAACGCGGGATGCTGAAGGTCTGGAACGTCTCGCTGGTGCTCGCCACCGGCACGCTCGCGATCATGGGCACGTTCCTCGTCCGCAGCGGGGTGCTCAACTCGATCCACGCGTTCGGCGGCGCCACGCTCGGCGTTCCGTTCGTCTGCCTGATCGCCGCGCTGATCGGCGGCTCGATCTACCTCGTCGTCAGCCGGCGCGAGATGCTGCGCTCCGAGAACCGGGTCGACTCCCTCCTGTCCCGCGAATCGATCTTCCTGGTCAACAACCTGGTCCTGGTCGGCCTGTGCTTCGTGATCTTCTGGGGCACCTACTTCCCGCTCATCTCCGAGGCGGTGACGGGCCACGAATCCTCGGTCGGGCCGCCCTGGTTCGACCGCTACACGGTGCCGCTCGCGCTGATCCTCGTTCTGCTCAGCGGGATCGGGCCGGTGATCGCCTGGCGCCGGGCCTCGCTCGCCAACGCGCGGCGCAACTTCCGCGTGCCGGTCGTCGTCGCGCTCGGCACCGCGGCCGTGCTGCTGCTCGCCGGCCTCGGGCACAAGCCGCTCGCCGTCACGATGTTCTGCTGCGCGGCCTTCGTCTTCGCCAGCGTCGGGCAGGAGTTCGTGCGGGGCACCCGCGCGCGCCGGGCGATGGCGGGCGAGCCCGTGCCGGTGGCGCTGCTCGGGCTGGTTCGCCGCAACCGCCGCCGCTACGGCGGCTACATCGTGCACCTCGGGATCGCGGTGCTGTTCATCGGCGTGGCGGCCTCGTCCTCCTTCCAGCACGCCAGCGAGCTGCAGCTGCGGCCCGGGCAGTCGACGCGCGTCGGCGCCTACACCGTGCGCTACGTGCGCCCGACGGCCTCGATCACGCCCAAGTACGACCGCGCCCACACCGGCTCGACGATGGCGCTCGGGGCCGAAGTCGACGTCACCAAGAGCGGCAAGCACGTGGCCACGCTCAACCCCAGCCAGGGCTACTACGCATCCCAGGAACCCTCGCAGGGGACGGTCGGCAGCCTGATCGGCGGCCAGGCGGTCAGCCACGTGGCGATCGATGCCGGCGTCACGCGTGATGTCTGGAGCGCGATCTCCCCTGAAATCGAAGCGCCGGCGCTGAAGCGGATCGTGGCCGCGGGCAACCGCACGCTCGGCCCCGAACAGGCTCCGATCGCGCTGCTCTACCTGGTCAGGAGCTACCTGAAGAGCCCGCCCCCGGCCCAGTTCCACTTCATCGTCTCGCCGCTCGTGATGTGGATCTGGATCGGCGGGGTGATCGTGTTCATCGGCGGGCTGATCGCGCTCTGGCCCGCACCGAGCGCGATCCGCTCGCGGGTCGCAGCGCGCGCACGCTCGCGGGCGCCGCAGCGGCTGGCCCGGGTCTGAATCGCGCGCGGAACGCCCGATGGCAGTCGCGATCACGCTCTGCACGCTGGCGCTGTTCGCCGTGATCGTGCTCGTCGTCAGCGCGCCGCTGCGGGAGGCCGCCGAGCGGCGCGCCGGCGGCGCGTCCGCCGAGGGCGCGCCCGAGGAGCCGCAGCGGTGGGCGGAGCGCGAGCGCCTGGAGGTCGCCCGCGAGGTCAAGTACCGGGAGATCCGCGACGCGGAGCTCGACTACCGCACCGGCAAGCTGTCCGAGAGCGACTACAGGCAGCTCGACGCGGAGCTGCGCGGCGAGGCGCTCGAGATCCTGGATGCCCTCGAGGCGGAGGGCGTCACGCCCACGGGCGCTTCAGAAGCACGATCGCGTTCACGAAGAACAGGACCGCGAAGACGACCGTCCAGCGATTGAGGTTGCGCTCGACCATCGAGCCGCCGCCGAGGGGGCCCTGGCCGCTGCCGACGCCGAATGCGCCGGACAGGCCGGAGTCCTTCCCGGAGTGCATCAGCACCAGGAAGACGACGATCACGGCGAGGATCACCTGGATGATCGAGTCGATCGTTTCCACGCGCGAAGCGTAGCGGAGGCGGTCGCGCAGGGCGGCAGCGCGCGTGTGGAGAATTGTGCAGGTTTGCGCAAGCTTGCGCCCAAAGTGGGGTACTGGCTACACATGTCGCGCCGATGCCGCATACTTTCGCCGCGAGGAGACCAGGAAAAACGTTGCCAGAGCGATTACGAATCCTTTACGGATTCCTGGTCCTCTGCCGATATGACTCCCGGTGGGCGTATCCAGTGACGTGGATCCGGTGCGCCGACCACACCAATGGGACGACCCGAAGATGAACGAGACCGAGGCATGACGCCGCCCACGAGAGCTCGCCGCCGAGCTCTTCGTGCTGTTCTGGGGGCCCTGGCGGGGGGCGGTCTGACCGCCGCGTCGCTGGCTTCGCCGGTCGCCACGAACGACGCGTTCGCGTCCAACATCGGCGGCGTGCCCACCACGCCTGAAGTCACGGCGCCGGAACTGCCGACCGAAGCGTCCTCGCCGGCCACCGCGACCGAGAACACGACCACCACGCCGGCGCCGGCGCCGACCACGACCGGCACGACGACCACCCCCAAGGCCGCGCCTGCGCCCAAGCAGGAAGCGCCGCCCACGGTCTCGCTGCAGCGCCGCCAGAAAACGACCGAAGGGTCGAAGACCTCCTCCGCGAACAGCAACGCGACCGGCAAGGCGAAGGCCAACGGGCCGAACGGCGTCGAAGGCTCGCCGCAGGCGGTCGCCAAGGCGGGCGCGCTCGCCGCGGTGCTCGCCTCCTCGCAGGCCTCCACGCAGTCGCTCTCGTTCTATCGCGTGCCGCTGTTCCTGCTTCCCATCTACAAGGCCGCCGCCGTGCAGTACGGCGTGCCGTGGCAGATCCTCGCGGCGGTCAACGAAATCGAGACCGACTACGGGGCCGACCAGTCCGTGTCGAGCGCCGGCGCCGTGGGCTGGATGCAGTTCATGCCCGAAACCTGGAGCACCTACGGAGTCGACGCGCTGGAAGCCGGCTACGCCGACCCCTACAACCCGGTCGACGCGGTGTTCGCGGCGGCGCGCTACCTGCGCGCCGCGGGGGCGGCGACCGACCTGCGCCGCGCGATCCTCGCCTACAACCACTCCGAAGAATACGTCGACTCGGTGATGCTCCGGGCGAAGCTGATCTCCACCTACCCGAAGCCCGTGATCGCGACGTTGACGGGTCTCGTCGACGGCCGCCCGCCCGTCGGCGGCGGCTCGCTCGAATGGAGCGCCGCGCACGCCGAAGCGGCCTCGAGCGCGACTGCGAACGCCGCGGCCGCCAAGCCGCAGGCCCAGCAGCAGCAGACGCCCGGCTCCTCGGCCGCGGTCACACCCGCCGCGGCCGCCGCCGCGGCCGCGAACGCCAAGCCCGCGCCGAAGCTGCAGGTCGTCGACTTGACGAGCGCCCCGAACGCGGCCGTGGTGGCCGTGCAGGACGGCCGCGTCGTGCAGATCGGCCACAACCGCCGCCTCGGCGCCTTCATCGTGCTTCGCGACGTCTACGGCGACGTCTTCACCTACGCCGGGCTCGGCAGCGTCGCACCCAGCTACACGCGCGCGAAGCCCAGCAAGGCGAGCGGCTCCTCGATCGTGAAGGCCGCCAGCACGCGCGACCCGGCGCCGTCCAAAGCGGCCACCGCGGGCAGCCAGACGCCGGTCACGCTGCAGGTCAAGACGCCGGCGCCGCAGAACCACGGCTCCGGCGGTGGGCGCGCCGAACTGACGAGCTCCGAAGACGTCCCCGCGGGGATGAACCGGCTGCGGCTGTCCGTGCGGCCGGGCAACCCCGACGCGAAAGCCGCCGCGGTGGTGGCCGGCACGCGCCGCGCAGCGCGCGCCAAGGCGGCCCAGCGGCTGCCGCTGCGCAAGGGCTCGGTCGTCCCGAGCGGCACCGTGCTCGGCAAGGTCTGGACCTCGCACGGCGGGCACGCAGGCCACATGCGCTTTGCGATCAAGCCCGCCGGCGACAGCGCCTACATCGACCCCGGGCCGGTGCTCGCCAACTGGGCGCAGCTGCAGAAGGCGCTGCACCCGCAGGGCGCGCGTGCGGCCAACGCGCTGCTCGGCGCGACCGCGAGCGATGTCTTCCTGCTCTCGCGCCAGGCGCTCGAGCGCACCGTGCTCTCGGACCCCGGCATCACGATCACGGGCTGCGCCCGCCAGGACGTCGCCTCCGGCGCGGTCGACCGCCGCGTGCTCGCGGTGCTCGCGTTCCTCTCGCGCAGCGGCCTGAAGCCGACAGTCGGCGCGCTGCGCTGCGGGCAGAGCCAGTACACGGGCTCCGGCGCCACCTCGCCGCACTACCGCGGCGACGCCGTGGACATCACGGCGATCAACGGCGTGCCGATGACCCACCACCAGGGCCCGGGCACGATCACCGACCTGACGATCCGCGCGCTGCTGACGCTGCCGAGCGAATTCGTCCCGCACGAAATCCTGAGCCTGATGCACTACCCGGCGTCGCCCGAGACGAAGGCGGTCTCCTCGCACTGGAACCAGATCGAGCTGGTCTTCGAGAAGCCTGCCGCGCAGCTGCTGACAGCACCGTCGCCCGGCTCGGTCGCGCACTCCGCGGCGAAGGGCAAGGCCGCGCCGGCGCCGGTCGTCTCGACCAGCGTCCTCACCCCGCTGCAGTGGTCGCAGCTCCTCACGCGCATCGGCGCGATCCCCGCGCCGAAGATCGTCCACAAGCCGAGCTCCTCGGCGATCGCCGACCCGAAGCAGAAGTAGCGCCCGGCGCGCCGCGTCGGGCGCTGGTGCGATCATGGCGCCGTGGGGAGCTACGGCGGCATCGACCTGGGCGGCACCAAGATCCAGGCGGTCGTCGTCGACGAGCGCCACGAGGTGGTCGGCTCGTCCCGTCACCCGACCCCGACGGAGGGCGGGCCCGAGGATGTCGCGCAGGCGATCGGCCGGGCTCTGACCGAGGCGGCGGCTCAGGCCGGCACCGAGCCGGCCGCCCTGGAGGGCATCGGTGTCGGCTCACCGGGCGTCGTCGAGCACGGCACCGTCACGAGCGCGCGCAACCTGCCCGGCTGGGAAGGCACCTTCCCGCTCGCCGAACGTCTCACCGCCCTGCTCGGCCCGCGCGTCGAGCTCGGCAACGACGTGCAGGTCGCGACCCTCGCCGAGTCGCAGCTCGGCGCCGGCCGGCCCTACGCGTCGCTGCTCGGCGTGTTCTGGGGGACCGGCGTCGGCGGATGCGCGGTGCTCGAAGGGCGCGCCTGGCGGGGGCGCGGCGGCGCCGGTGAGATCGGCCACACAGTGATCAAACTCGACGGCGCCCGCTGCACCTGCGGCCGGAAGGGGTGCGTCGAGGCCTACGCGGGGCGCGCGGCGATGGAAATCCGCGTCCGTGAGCTCGTCGAGAAGGGCGAGAAGACCGATCTCTTCAAGCTCATGAAGCACCACGAACGCGAGCGGCTGACCAGCGGCGTGTGGGCGCGTGCGCTGGAGAAAGAAGACCGGGTCGCCGAGCAGATGATCGAGCGTGCCGTCCGGGCCCTCGCCGCGGGCGCCGCCTCGGCTGTGAACCTGCTCGACGTCGAGGCGGTGATCATCGGCGGCGGGCTGGGCGTGCGCCTCGGCCAGCCGATGGCGGAGCGGATCGCGGCTGCGATGCTGCCGCACATCTTCGCCGACTCGCGCCCGCCGCATGTGACCGTGGCATCGCTCGGCGACCTCGGCGGCGCGATCGGCGCGTCGCTGCTCGTCGCGCCGGCCAGGCCCGCGGCGGCTGCCAAGGCCGCCGCATCCGCCTAGGTGCCCGCGACCGTGACGGCGACGAGCACGAGCGACAGGCAGGACAGCAGCACCACGGTCACGCCCGTGACCGCGTCCAGCAGGCCGCGGCTGCGCCGCTCGCCCATCAGGCGGCGCGAGCGCGACAGCCGCCAGATGAAGAACAGGTTGATCGGCAGCAGCAGGCCGTTGACGACCTGCACCCCCACCAGCAGCGAGATCACCGGCACGCCCGGGATCACGGCGACGAGCGCGCTGATCGCGATCATCGCGGTGATCACGCCGACGAACACCGGCGCCTCCTCGCGGCGCCGGCCGATCCCCTTCTCGTAGCCGAGCGACTCCGAGACGACATATGAGGTGGCGATCGGCAGGATCGCGCAGGCGAGCAGGCTCGCGCCGAGCAGCCCGATGCCGAACAGCGTCTCGGCGAACTGGCCGGCGAACGGGCTGAGGGCGCGCGCCGCCTGCGCCGCCGAGTCGATTTCGTGCACGCCGTGCTTGTAGAGCGTCGCGCCGGTGGCGATCACGATGAAGGCGGAGATCATGCAGGCGAAGATCGAGCCGGAGACGGCCTCGTGTTCCTCGTGGCCGAGCTCGTCCTCGCGCACGCCGCGCTCGACCGTCGCCGACTGCAGGTACTGCTGCATGTAAGGGGTGATCGTGGTGCCGATCGTCGCGATCAGGAGTACCACGTAGGTCGAGCTCGTGTGGATCGTCGGTTTGACGATCGCTTCGCCGACTTCGGCCCAGTCTGGGTGGGCGAGGATCGCCGCGATCGGGTAGGCGAAGAACGGGATCGTGAACCAGATGAAGATCCGCTCGGCGGTGCGGTAGGAGCCGCGGACGATGATCAGCCAGATCCCGACAGCGATGATCGGCACCGTCACCTGGGCGGGGACGTGAGCGAGCCCCAGCGCCGCGCCCGCGCCGACGAAGTCCGAGATGCAGATGCCGAGGTTGGCGACCAGCACCGCGGTGGTCGCCAGCACCGACCAGCGGATGCCGTACTCCTCGCGGATCAGCTCGGAGAGGCCCTTGCCCGTGACGACCCCCATGCGCGCGGCGAGCAGCTGCACGATCGCCAGCGAGATCGCGATCAGGACGATCGTCCACAGCAGGTCGTAGCCGTATTTGGCGCCGACCGAGGAGTACGTGGCGATGCCGCCGGCGTCGTTGCCGGCGTTGGCGGCGATCAGCCCCGGGCCGAGCAGGCCGAGGAACAAGAAGATCCGTGTGCGGCGGGGGTTAAGCCGGGCAGGCAGACGCGGTCGGCCACGGGTGGCCGACCGGACACGACGCATGACGGGCGGTACTCGGACCGCCATCGAACTGGCCGCCTGCTGAGCTCATCGAGGCCAGTCTATTGGCTGGCCGCGCGCGGGCTTGAAAGCGGACGTTCAGTCCTCGCCTAGCAACCCGAAGCGCCGCCGCCAGCTGCGCGGCAGCATCGCCTCGAGCACGTCGTCGACGGTCACCACGCCCAGCATCCGCTTGCTCTCGTCGACGACGGGGATCGAGGTGAGGTTGTAGTCGGCCATCAGCCGCGCCACCTCCTCGAACGGCGCATCCGGGGACAGGCACGGGACGTCGTGCTTGAGCTCGGCGTCCAGCCGCCGGCCGGGCTCGGCGCGCAGCAGCGCCGTCACCGGCACGCTGCCCTCGAGGCCGCCGTCGGGCCCGCCGACGAACACGCTCGTCAGCAGCTCCGCCGCGACGCGGCTGTGGCGCACCGCGCGCAGCGCCTGCTCGGCGGTGCTCGAGCCCGACAGGAGCACGAACTCCGGGCTCATCAGCCCGCCGGCCTCGGCGGGGTCGTAGCCGAGCAGCGAGCGCACCTTCACGCGCTGGCTGACTCCCAGCAGCGCGATCACGCGCTCGCGGCGCTCGTCCTCGAGCTCCCCGAGCACGTCGGCGGCGTCGTCGGCCGCCATGCGCGAGAGGATCTCCGCGACCTGCTCGTCGGGCCGGTCCTCGAGGAACTCGCGCTGGTGGTGCTCGTCGAGCTCCTCGAACACATCGGCCTCGAGCTCGCGATCGTCGTCGCCGACCGCCTGGATGATCTCCTCACCCTCCTGGCGCGAGGCGGCCTCGACGAGGTCGGCGATCTGGGCGGGGTGGAGCTTCGCGAGCTTCGGGTGGGGCACCCGCAGGCGCACGGTCGGCACGTGGCCGACGAACGGCTCGACGCCGGCCCAGTCGAGGAACTGGCCGGTGCCGATGTGTGCGCCGAGGGGCTTTGGCAGAAGGCGGCGCAGCCCGCCGCGCGGGCCGGTGTCCACGCCGACCACGCGCCAGGAGCCGGCGACGAGCGCCAGCTCGATCTCGTTGGCGCGCACCAGCCGCGCGCCCTGGACGTTGATCAGCTGGCGGTCGAGCAGGTCGCGCCGCAGCAGCACCTCCTCCGGGCGGCGCTCGAACGGGCGCAGGTCGAGCTTGGCCTTGCGCAGCACGACGCCGTCGGAGCCGATCTGCGAGACGCGCTCGACGCCGAGGAAGGAGCGCCGGCCGGCGACCGCCACGAGCAGGCCCGTGATCGGCGGGTAGCCGGCGCCGCCGAGGCGCACGATCACGTCTTCGACCTTGCCGAGCCGCTCGCCGTCGGAGTCGCGCAGGGGGCTGCCGACGATCTGGGAGAGGTGCAGGATCGGCGGCGGCTGGGCCTGGGAGGCCGGCTTGGCCGCTGTCCCGGACGCGTTCATACGGTCGAATGCTACGCGGCCGCGCTGCGGCCCCTCTATCGTCGTTCGAGGGATGCCCTTCTGGCTGTCGATCGCGTGCCTGTCCCTGTTCCAGGGCGTGCTGGTGGCGCTGCCGGTGCGCGTCGGCTGGAAACCGCTGCGGCGGCTGCGAGCGGGCGGCTGGGCCGCCGTGCTGCCCGTCTCGATCGTCGCCTTCGTGGCGATCGCCCGCGCCGCCGAAAGCGCGAGCGCGCAGGGGCTGACCTACCTCGCCCTCGTGGCCGTGCCGCCGCTGGCGGCGCTGGCCCTCGGTGCGCTCTGCCGCGGAGCGCGGCCGCGGCGGGCGCTGTGGGCCGGCGCCCTGTTCGCGCTCGCCTGGGCCGACCGCGGCGGCTTCGCCGGCAACGCCGCGGCGACGCTGCTCTCGGGGCTCAGCTGCGTGGCGCTCGGCTCGCTGCTCGGCGCGATCACGCCGGCGCGCTGGCTGGCGGCCGGGATCGTCGCGATGGCGCTCGCCGACACCGCGCTCGTCGTCTCGGATCTCCTGCAGCAGCCCAACGACGCGCTGAACGCGGCGCGCCCGGCGGCCGGGCTGCCGCGCCTGCAGAGCGCGACCTACGGCTCGGCGCTGATGGGGTACGGCGATCTCTTC
Source organism: uncultured Solirubrobacteraceae bacterium (assembly GCA_963836035.1). GTDB lineage: Bacteria > Actinomycetota > Thermoleophilia > Solirubrobacterales > Solirubrobacteraceae > Palsa-744. The sequence goes on from CAWIHX010000003.1 coordinate 341,166, forward strand.
GTGGCCGCCGTGTTCGGCGGCATGCTCGCCGCCGAGGGCCGGGCTCAGCTCTCGGCCGCCGCGCTCACCGCCGGACTGGCGCTCGCGTTCGACCTCTTGTTCCTGTGGGTCAACGAGCTGCCCGCGACCGTGCCGGTCGCGCTCGCGCTCGGTGTGCTCGAACTCAACCGCCGGAGGCGATCCGCCGCGGACCCAGGCGCTGCGCGCTCGGCTCGCCTTCGGGCCCGCCCTCCACGAGCTCGTCCTGCGCCCGATCCTCCAGCTCACCCTGCGAGGCGATCGCCCGCGCAGTGATCTCGAGCGCCTCGGGCGGGCCGAGCTCCCGCTCGGAGGAGGCGCCGGCCTGCTCGATCTTGCGGACCTGCGGCATCACCCGGCTGTCGAACGAGCCGACCGCTTCGTTGTAGGCGGCGACCGCCGAGCCGAGCTGGCGGCCGGCCTTAGCGAACGGCGTCACGAAGCGTGCTAGGCGCGTGTGCAGCTCGCGCGCGGAGGCGGCGATCTCGCGGGCCGACTCGGCGATCTGCTCCTGGCGCCAGCCGTAGTGCACAGCTCGCAGCAGCCCGATCAGCGTCGTCGGCGTCGCCAGCAGCACCTGCTGGGCGACGCCGTACTCGATCAGCCCCGGGTCGTGGGCGAGCGCGGCGTGGTAGATCCCGTCGGAGGGCACGAACATCACAACGAACTCCGGCGTCGAGTCGAACTGGCGCTGGTAGCCCTTGGAGGCGAGCTTCGTGATGTGGTCGCGCGTCTGGCGCGCGTGGCGCGCCACCTCCGCCTCGCGCTCGTCCTCCTCGCACTCCAGCGAGGCGAGGTAGGCGTCGAGCGGCACCTTCGAGTCGACCACGATCAGCTTGCCGCCGGGCAGCTTGACGAGCATGTCGGGCCGCAGCACGCCCTCCCCGGTCTGGATCGTCGACTGCTCGACGAAGTCGCAGTGGGAGACCATGCCGGCCATCTCGACGACGTTGCGCAGCTGGATCTCGCCCCAGGAGCCGCGCGTGGAGGGACGCTTCAGCGCGGAGACGAGGTTGCCGGTCTCGCGCTGCAGCCCGCCGACGCCTTCGCCGAGCGTGCGCACCATCGCCGCCAGCTCGCCCTGCTGCTGGCGGCGCTCGCGCTCCAGGCGCGCGATCTCGCCCTGCATCCGTCCCAGCTGGTCCTGGACGGGGGCGACGAGGCCCTTGATCTGCTCGGTGCGCTGGGCCATCTCGCCGGCCGCCCGCTCCTGCTCGGCGCCGCGGGACTCCTGGACGCTGCGCGTCAGCGAGGCGCTGGTCTGCTCCAGCACGTCGACGGACAGCGCCCTGATCTCCTCGCGCAGGCGCGCGCTGTCGCGTCGCAGCACGAGCGCCGCGGCGACCGCGCCGATCAGGACTCCCAGTATCGCCAGCAGCACCGTCATCGCTCTCCCCTTTCCGTGGGCGGCTGACGAGCATCGCAGCGGCACCGGACGTGACCGCCGGGACCGATTCGCTGCAGCGCTGCAGGTCCGCGCCCGCTGCTACACGCTTGACATCAAGCAGACCCGGGTCTATGTTGGCCGTTCGCGGCGTAGGCGCTCTGGCGTGCCGCGGGGGTCCAAGGGATGGACCGAAATGAGGGGTCGTGCCGAGGCGGAGGGTATCTGCGGGCATGGTCCGCAGATACAAGAGGAGGGTGAGAATGTCAGCCAAGAATGGCTCGACGCGGTCGTTTCGACTGCTCGGCTGCCTGATGGCGGTCGCGTTGCTGGCCTCGGCGCTGTTCGCGTCGGCGGCGAGCGCGAAAAAACCCGAACCGACAAATCCGACGCTGTACATCAACCTGGGTGACTCGGTTTCCTACGGCTACACCGCACAGAAATTCGCCGAAAACTTCCCGTCCGAGCCGCCCAGCGCGTTCGAAGGCGGGTACCCGAACCTGGTCCAGGCCAAGCTTGCCAAAAAGGAAGCGAAACTGAACAACAAACTGGAACTCGTCAACCTGGCGTGCCCGGGTGAGACCAGCAAAGGCCTGATCGGCAACGGCCCGATCGCCGAAGAACTCGAAGCCGCCAAAGTACTGACCAAATTCACCGGCGGCGAAGCGCCGTGCGGCTGGCACAACGCCAGCGGGCTCCCGCGCCACTTCGAATTCGGCTCCGTCTCGCAGCTGGAAGCCGCTGCCGGCATGGTGAAAGCGGCGCAGGAAGAAACCGGTCCTGCGATCAAGGAGATCACCCTGCAGATCGGCTCCAACGACGAGCTTCACAAGCTCGGGGAATGCTCCTTGCCGGAATACCTCTCGGCGCACGGGTTCAAAAGCTTCCTCGAATGTGTCCAGCTCGAAGCCAAAAACACGCTGTTCCCGACCATCGTCACCAACATCGGCCTGACGATCGGCATCCTCCGCGGCGCGGGCTACGAAGGCCCGATCGGCATCCTCGGGTTCTACAACCCGCAGGCTCTGCTGCTGCCGAGCGACCCGCTGCAGATCGCGCTGAACGAAGCGATCGAAGAAACGATCAGCGGCGGCCTGTACGGCGAACACGTGGCCTACGGCAACCCGTTCAAGAAGACCAACCCGCAGGGCAAAAAATCGCAGACCGCGAAAGAAAAGAAAATCCTCGAGCGGAACGCGATCTGCCTCTACACCGAAGAGTGCAACCCGTTCGACCGCAAAGTCGAATACGAAAAAGCGACCAAAACTTCCGTGACGGAAGAAGAAATGGCCGCGATCATCGCCAGCCAGGAATCCAAATTCGAAAAAGAAGAAGGCGGACAGTTCCTGCCCGGTGACATCCACCCGACCACAGCCGGCGACGAACTGTTCGCCAAAGACGTCGAGAAGGCACTGAAGAAAGCCTGACCCTCTCGATTGGTTGAAGTGATTCCGGGGCGCTCCGCAGGATGCGGGGCGCCCCGGGGTGCTTAAGCGGCCACCGCGAGCTCTTCGAGGATCCCGAGCATCGCGCCGGTGGCGGGCACGAGGCGTGCCGAGGGCGGCGTCGCCGCGATCACCGTCCGCGAGGGCCCGTCGCGCAGCGAGCGGATCGCGATGTCCTCGCGGCGCGGGGAGAGCGCGAGCCGCGGTATCAGCGCCACGCCGACGCCGGCCGCTACGAGCCCCTGGACCGTCTGGTAGTCGTCGCTCTCGAACGCGACGTTCGGCTCGAAGCCGGCGGCGTGGCAGCAGCGCACGACGTGCCGCGCGCAGGGGCTCTGCTCGGAGGTCTGCACCCACGCCTCGCGGTCAAGGTCGTTGAGCCTCAAGCCCTCGCGTGCCGCCAAGCGGTGCTCGCGTGGGAGCGCCAGGAACATCTCGTCCTCGAGCAGCTCGACGCGCGTCGTGCGCTCGCCGAGCGGGCTCTCCTCTTCGAACTCGAACAGCAGCGCGAGGTCGAACTCGCCGCCGCGCAGGCGCGGCGCGATCTCCCCGGGCTCGCCCTCGGCGAGGCTCAGCTCCACGCCGGGGTAGGCGGCGCGGAACGCGGCGATCGCGCGCGGCATCAGCGTCGCGCCGGCGCTGGGGAAGGAGGCCATCCGCAGCCGCCCCCCGCGCAGCCCGGAGATCGCCTCGAGCGCCTCCTCGGCGGCGCCGAGCTGGGCGAGGATGCCCTCGGCGTGGCCGACGAGCGTCTGCCCGGCCGCCGTGAGGGTGACCCCGCGCGGGTGGCGCTCGAGCAGCGTCAGCCCGGTCTCGGCCTCGAGCGCCGCGACCTGCTGGGAGACCGCCGACTGGGTGTAGTCGAGCGCCGCGGCGGCGGCGGAGATGGAGCCCCGGTGCGCCACCTCCCTCAGGATCCGCAGACGGCCGACATTCAACATTAGTTCATCTTATATTAATGATAAAGAAGATCATTAGGACTGATGGCAGGGGGGTGCCAAGATCGGCCGAAGAGGAACGACGGAAGAACCCTTCGAGAAAGAGAGCGACATGCCCGCCAAGATCATCGTCTCCTACGACGGGACCGCCAACGAGGACGACGCGGTCGCCCTCGGCCGCGTCTTCGCCGACGCCGGCGCCCAGGTCTCGCTCGCCTACGTCCGCCACACCGAGGACTCGGTCGGCGACACGCAGGGGATCCTCAGCCGTGGCCTGCAGCTGCTCGGCGACTCAGGCGCCGCCACCCACGTCGTCACCGACCGCTCCACCCCGGAGGGCCTCGCCGCGCTCGCCGAGCGCGAGCAGGCCGAGGTGATCGTGTTCTGCTCGGACTCGCACACCGCCAAGGGCCACGTCTCGATCGGCAACTCGGCGCAGCGCCTGCTCGACGGCGGCCGCACAGCCGTCGCGATCGCGCCCGTGGACTTCGCCGAGAAGAGCCCGCAGATCTCCCGCGTCGTGGCCGTAGGCGACGGCGACGGCGGCGCGCGCGAGAGCGCCGAAGGGCTCGCCCGCGCGCTCGGCGCCGAGGTCGTGCCGGTCGCCGGCGAGGACACCGACCTGCTCGTGCTCGACTCCCGCGCCGACGCGCAGGAGGGCCGCGTTCTGCTGAGCTCCTCCGCCGAACACCTCGTCGAAATCGCACGGAGCGCTGTGCTCGTGCTGCCGCGCGGCGCCCGCCTGCAGTTCGGCGGCGCCCACTCCCAGCACCCGACCGCCGCCTAGCGGCGCACCCGCGAGAGACCGTAGCGGCCGAGCGCGGCGAGCACATCGAGCGCGCCGCCCACCAGATGCGCGAAGGGGCCCGTCCACAGACGGGCCTCGGCGCGTCTGATCCGCCGTCCACGGCGCTGCCGAGCCACGGCGGCACGGTATCGTGGCGGTCGTGCCCGGGGCCGTGAAGACAACCCTCACCGAGCTCGGCGCCTCGCGCGTGCGCCTGCAGGTCGAGGTCGGGCCCGAGGAGGTCGAGGGTCGCGTCGAGCAGCGGGCTCGCGCGCTCGGCGGCCAGCTCAAACTCCCCGGCTTCCGCAAGGGCAAGGTCCCGGCGCCGCTGGTGATCCAGCGTCTGGGCCGCGAGGCGATCCTCGAGGAGGCGCTGCGCGAATCGCTGCCGGCCTGGTACTCGGACGCGATCGCGAGCTCGGGGGTGGTGCCGATCGGCGACCCGACAGTCGACCTCGACTTCGCCAACCTGCCGCCGAAGGGCCAGGAGCTGCGCTTCTCGATCGAGATCGGCGTGCTGCCCAAAGCCGAGCTCGGCGACTACAAGGGGCTCGAGGTCGGCCGCGCCGAGGAGGCGGTCGAGGAGAGCCGCGTGGAGGAGGCCCTCGCGGGCGAGCGCGAGCGCCTCGCGCGCCTGGAGACGGTCGAGCGCCCCGCCGCCGCAGGCGACTTCGTCGTGATCGACTACCTCGGCTCGCTCCCGGGTGACGACGGGGAGCTGATCCCGTTCCCGGGCGGCGAGGGGCGCGACCAGCTCGTCGAGCTCGGCTCCGGCAACCTGATCCCCGGCTTCGAGGAGGGCCTGCTCTCCTCGGGCGCCGGCGAGGGGCGCACGCTCTCGGTCACCTTCCCCGCCGACTACGGCGCCGCCGAGCTCGCGGGTCGCGAGGCGAGCTTCGCGGTGACGGTCAAGGAGGTCAAGGAGAAGCAGCTGCCCGAGCTGGACGACGACTTCGCCGTCGACGCCGGCTTCGACGACCTCGAGGAGCTGCGCGCCGACATCCGCGAGCGGCTGCTCGAGTCCGAGCGCGCGCGCGTGCAGGCCGAGTACCGCCAGGCGGCGCTCGACGCGGCCGTCGCGAACGCGAAGGTCCCGCTCACGCCCGAGCTGGTCTCGGCCCGCGCCCGGGAGATGTGGGAGCGCACGCTGCACTCGCTCGCCCACCGCGGGATCTCGCGCGAGGCCTACCTGCAGATCAGCGGCCGCAGCGAGGAGGAGATCCTCGGCGAGACCCAGGGCGAGGCCGAGCAGGCGCTGCGCCGCGAGGCCGTGATCACGGCCGTAGTCGAGGCCGAGGGGATCGAGCCCTCCGACGACGACGTGCTCGCGGCGCTGACACCCACCGCCGAGCGCGAGGGCGTCGAGCCGCAGACGCTGCTCGAGGACCTGCGCAAGGCCGGGCGCCTGGAGGACGTGCGCGAGGACCTCGCCGCGCGCGAGGCGATCGATCTGATCGCCTCGGAGGCGAAGCCGATCCCGCTCGCGCAGGCGGAGGCCCGCGAGCGGATCTGGACGCCGGGCAAGGAGGACGAGGAGCCCGAGGGCTCCCAGCAGACCGCCGCCGAGGCCGGCCGACTGTGGACGCCAGATCGCTAGCCTCTAGAGGAATCCGTCAGGCCTTGGCAAACAAAGCGAGACTATGAGCCCTCTTGTACCGATGGTCGTCGAGCAGACCTCGCGCGGCGAGCGAGCATTCGACATCTACAGCCGCCTGCTCAACGAGCGCATCATCTTCCTCGGCACGCCCGTGGACGACCAGATCGCGAACCTGATCGTCGCCCAGCTCCTGCACCTGGAGTCCGAGGACCCCGAGAAGGACGTCTCGATCTACATCAACTCCCCGGGCGGCTCGGTCTATGCGGGGCTCGCGATCTACGACACGATGCAGTTCATCAAGCCCGACGTGCAGACGATCTGCGTCGGCATCGCGATGTCGATGGGCGCGCTGCTGCTCGCCGGCGGCGCTCCGGGCAAGCGCATGGCGCTTCCCAACGCGAAGATCCTGATCCACCAGGTCTCCTCGAGCTTCCAGGGCCAGGCAACAGACATCGAGATCCACGCCAAAGAGATCATCGACGTGCGCAAACGGCTCGATGAGATCATCGCCAAGCACACCGGCAAATCTCTCGACCAGGTCGGCAAGGACACCGAGCGCGACTACTTCATGAGCTCCGAGGAGGCCAAGGAGTACGGGATCATCGACCGCGTGATCTCGGAGCACTGAGGAAGGCGACCGGGAGCGGCCGGAAGGGGAGGAGCGAAGATGGCCAGACCGACAGACTCCAACGAGCAGCTCCTGTGCAGCTTCTGCGGCAAGTCGCAGCGCCAGGTCAAGAAGCTGATCGCCGGCCCCGGCGTGTACATCTGCGACGAGTGCATCGATCTCTGCAACGAGATCATCGACGAGGAGCTCGCCGCCCCGCCGGCATTCGACATCGAGAACCTGCCGAAGCCGCGCGAGATCTACGAGGTGCTGGACGAGTACGTCGTCGGCCAGGACGCCTCCAAGCGCACGCTCTCGGTCGCCGTCTACAACCACTACAAGCGCGTGCAGATGATGATGTCGCCCGAGAGCGACATCGAGTTGCAGAAGTCGAACATCCTGCTGCTCGGCCCGACCGGCTGCGGCAAGACGCTGCTCGCGCAGACGCTGGCGCGGATCCTCAACGTGCCGTTCGCGATCGCCGACGCCACGGCGCTGACCGAGGCGGGCTACGTCGGCGAGGACGTCGAGAACATCCTGCTGAAGCTGATCCAGGCCGCCGACTACGACGTCAAGAAGGCCGAAACCGGGATCATCTACATCGACGAGGTCGACAAGATCGCGCGCAAGGCCGACAACCCGTCGATCACGCGCGACGTCTCCGGTGAGGGCGTCCAGCAGGCGCTCCTGAAGATCCTCGAGGGCACGCAGGCTTCGGTGCCGCCGCAGGGCGGGCGCAAGCACCCCCACCAGGAGTTCCTGACGATCGACACGACCAACGTGCTGTTCGTCTGCGGCGGCGCGTTCGCGAACCTCGACAAGGTGATCGAGCGCCGCATCGGCCACAAAGGCGTCGGCTTCGCGGCCGCGATCGAGAAGAAGGCCGAGAAGGACACCGGGGAGATCTTCGAGCACTGCCTGCCGGAGGACCTGATCGAGTACGGGCTGATCCCCGAGTTCATCGGCCGCCTGCCCGTGATGAGCGCGGTGCACCAGCTCACGCGCGACGACCTCGTCTCGATCCTGATCGAGCCGCGCAACGCGCTGGCCAAGCAGTTCCAGCGCTTCTTCGCCTTCGACGGCATCGAGCTCGTCTTCAGCGAGGACTCGCTGATCGCGATCGCCGAACGCGGTCTCGAGCGCGAAACCGGCGCGCGCGGCCTGCGCTCGATCATCGAGGAGATCCTGCTCGAGGTGCAGTTCGAGCTGCCCTCCCGCCGCGACGTGAAGAAGTGCGTCGTGACCAAGGAGACCGTCGAGAAGGGGCTCACGCCCACGCTCGTGACCGAAGCCGCGCCCGAAGAGGCCGGCGAGGCCCCGCCGCGGCAGGAGTCGGCGTAGGCTCAGGGCCGCTACCATCGCCGCAGATGGCGCGGGCCGCGAAGAAGAGGAAGAAGAAGTCCGAGGAAGGCAATCGGGCCCGCAGCCTGGCGATCCCGTGGGCGCTGCTGCAGGGGACGATCGTCGTCGGCGGCCGCTGGCAGCGGCTGTCCGCCAACGAGCGCGAACGGCTGAGCACCCTGCTGCGCGAGTCGCGCGGCAGGATCGACAGGCTGAGCGCCAGGGAGCGCAAGGAGCTTCGCAAGCTCGTGGACAAGCTGGACCTCAAAGGCATGGCCAAGGAGCTGGTCGCGCTCCGGGCAGTTCGCAAGCGCGCGCTGCGCCGCCGCTAGGCGCGGGCGAGAGGCTCCGATGGCCGAGGCCGCACCAGAGGACGCGCTCGACGAGCTCTCGACCGAGGAGCTGCACGACCGTGCCGTCCGGCACGCCGAGCGCCACCTCGACGTCAGGTTCTTCTGGTCGATCCTGCAGGCGATCCCCGCCGCCGAGACGGCACGCGGCGACCAGGGCGAGGCCGACTACGACATCCAGTTCTCCAAAGGCCTGATCAAAGACGCCCTGCACAGCGGCGAGGGCGAACTGGGCGAGCTGCTGCGCCCGCTGTTCATCGACTACCTGCGCAAGCACCCCAGCGCCTAGAGGCGCGATGGAACCCAGGCGGCACCGAGACGAGCGGATCCCGGGGCGCGACCGCTGGAGCGAGGAGCGCGCCGAGGACACGCTGCGCTCGCTCGAGCTGTTCGGGATGCGCTTCGGGCTGGACCGGATGCGCCGCATGATGACCGCGCTCGGCGGGGCGGCTGGGGGTCGGTTTCCTGCCTTCGAGACGATCCAGGTGCTCGGCACCAACGGCAAGTCCTCCACCACGCGGATGGCCGCGGCGATCCTCCAGCGCCACGGCCTTCGCACCGGCGCCTACACCTCGCCGCACCTGATCGCGTGGCGCGAACGGGTGCTGATCGACGAGCGCGAGCTCGCGCCCGAGGAGTTCAGCGCCGCCGTCGCGCGGGCCGACCGCGCCGCGCAGCAGGTCAACCGCACGCTCGCCGAGGACGACCACGTCACGCAGTTCGAACTGCTCACCGCCGCGGCGCTGTGGGAGATGGCGCGCCGGGGTGTCGACGTCGGCGTCGTGGAGGCCGGGCTCGGCGGGCGCTACGACGCGACGAGCGTGGTCGAGCCTGCGGTCACGGTGCTCACCAACGTCGCGCTGGAGCACACGCGCTGGCTCGGGCCGACGATCGCCGACATCGCCGAGGAGAAGCTCGCCGTCGTGCAGCCGGGGGCGACGCTCGTGCTCGGCCAGGGCCTCGTGCCCGAGGCGCTCGCGGTGGCCGAGCGTGTCGCGCGCGAGCGCGAAGCCGAGATCGTGCGTCCCGGGGAGCTGCCGGCTGCGCTTCCCCTGCGCGCCCGCGGCGCCTTCCAGCGGCGCAACCTCGCGCTCGCGCGCGCCGCCGCGGAGGCGCACCTGCGCCGCGCCGGCCGGGCGCTCGACGAGGACGCGGTGCGCGACGCTGCCGCGACGGTCGCGATCCCGGGGCGCCTCCAGAAGCTCGCCGAGGATCCGCTGACGGTGCTCGACGGAGCCCACAACCCGGACGCCGTCGCGGCGCTCGTCGAATCGCTCGGCGAGGTCTTCGACGGGCCGCCGGCGCTCGTTCTCGGGGTGCTCGAGGACAAGGACGCCGCCGGCATGCTCCGGGCGCTGCTGCCCCACTGCCGGCGGGCCTGGTTCACCGCGCCCCCGGGGCCGCGCGCGCTGCCGCCGGCGGCGCTGCTCTCGCAGGCGCGCCAGCTCGGCTTCGAGGACGCAGCGTGCGAGCCGCGCCCCGAGCGCGCGCTCGAGGCGGCTCGCCGCTGGGCCTCCGAGCACGGCGCCGGGGTGCTCGCGACGGGCTCCGTCTATCTCGCGGGCGAGCTGCTCGCCGCCTCGGGCGCAGGTGCAGCCGCGTCCGGTTCGGATCCGCTTGCGGGGAGCGCCCGCAGATGAACGGCGAGGGGCCCTCGGTGCTCACGATGGTCGGCGCCGTGGCGTTGATCGTGGCGCTCGTGATCCTCGTGTTCTTCGCGGCTGGTTACGGCTTCGGCCGACTCTTTCTCTAAAATCCACCGGCCGATGCCCCCGCTCGCCGTATTCGGAATAGAAAGCAGCGGCCTGAGCCTCGTGGTCGATCTGCTGATCCTGTTCGTCGCGGTCCTGTACTTCTCGCTGATCTACTGGACCTACAACGACGCGCGCCGCCGGATCGAGGATCCGATGCTCGTCGGCTGCGCGACCGCCGCCTCGATCTTCCCGTTCGTCGGCACGATCATCTACATGATCCTGCGCCCGCCCGAGTACCTCGAGGACGTGCACGAGCGCGAGCTCGAGGCGCAGGCCAACGAAGCGCGCCTGCACGAGATCGAGGGCACGCTGTGCCCCCACTGCGACTACCGCATCGAGCCGGACTTCGTGCGCTGCCCGAGCTGCCTGCGCAAGCTCAAGGAGCGCTGTCTGAACTGCTCGCGCCCGCTGGACCGGACGTGGACGATCTGCCCTTATTGCGAGGCCGACGTTCCCGGCCTCGACGCGCCCCGCCCGCGCCGGCGCCGCACCGCGGCCGAACGCGAGGACGAGCAGGGCAAGCTGGCCGCCGCGACGCCGGCGCCGAAGTCCGCCGCGGGGCGTAAACGTGCCGCGGCCGAGCCCTCGCTGAGCACCGACACGGCGCTCGACTCCGAGCCGGCGGTGAGCGCCGAGCCCGTGGCCGAGGTCGAGGTGGAGCTCGACACCGAGGCCGCGCCGCGCCGGCGCTCCTCGGGACGCTCCCCGCGCCCGGGCGGGCGCGCCCGCCCCGCCTCCTGACACCCCGAGCAAAGGAAGCCATGGAGAGAACCCTGATCCTTGTGAAGCCCGACGCCTTCGCCCGCTCCCTGAGCGGCGAGATCATCGCGCGCTTCGAGCGCAAGGGCCTGCGCATCGTCGCGCTGCGCCACATGACGGTCACCCGCGAGCTCGCCCAGCAGCACTACGCCGAGCACGCCGAGCGGGCGTTCTTCGGCGAGCTGGTCGACTTCATCACGTCCGGTCCGATCGTCGCGATGGTGCTCGAGGGCCAGGACGCGGTCAAGGCCGCGCGGCAGGTGATCGGCGCCACCAACCCGCTCGAGGCCGCGACGGGCAGCATCCGCGGCGACTTCGCGATCGAGACCGGGCAGAACATGGTGCACGGCTCGGACTCGCCGGAGTCGGCGGCGCGCGAGAGCGCGCTGTTCTTCGGCGATTAACCGGTTCCCGCCCACCCCCGGCCCGCCTCGGGTCGTGCTCGCCTCGCGCTCGCCCCAGCGGCGCGCGATCCTAGGCCGTCTAGGGCTCGACTTCAGCGTGAGGGTCTCGGATGAGCCCGAGCTCGAGGACGGCGATCCCGGCGCCCTCGCGATGGAGAACGCCCTGCGCAAGGCCCGCGCGGTCCGCCGCGTGGGCGGGCCGGAGATCCCCGAGATCGTGATCGGCTGCGACACGATCGTCGTCGTGGACGGGCGCATCTACGGCAAGCCCGCCGACGAGGCCGAGGCCGAGGCGACGATCCACGCGCTCGCCGGGCGCACCCAGCAGGTGATCAGCGGGCTGGCCGTGCTCGTCGGCTCCGAGGAGCGCACCGCGGTGGCCGTCACGGAGGTCACCTTCCGCGCGCTCTCCCCCGACGAGGTCGCCGGCTACGTGGCCACGGGGGAGTGGCGCGAGCGCTCCGGCGGCTATGCGATCCAGGGCGCCGGCTCCGAGCTCGTCGAGCGGATCGACGGCGAAGTCGAGAACGTCGTGGGCCTGCCGCTGCAGACGCTGCTCGAGCTGGCGCCGGAGCTGGCGGCCATGTCGTAGCGCGAAAGCGCTCGTTTGCTGCGCAATCCGGCTCGCAACGCTTGCCGGATAGCCGCGGGCGTTCGCTAGACTGCCCCGACCGGTGGGGCAGATGGAGCGCCCGTCGTCCCGGTGCCGAGGCGGCACACGGCACGCTGGAGCTCTTCACCGCCGGCACCTCCCTCGAGAGATGAGCGTCTTCACCTACCTGACCGGATTCGGCGGCCGCGACATGGCGGTCGACCTCGGCACGGCGAACACGCTCGTGTACGTGCGGGGGCGGGGCATCGTGCTCTCCGAGCCGAGCGTGGTGGCGATCGACTCGCGCTCGGGCGAAGTCCACGCCGTCGGCATCGAGGCCAAGCGGATGCTGGGACGCACCCCGGGCACGATCCAGGCGATCCGGCCCCTGAAGGACGGCGTGATCGCCGACTTCGACGTCACCGAGCAGATGCTCAGGCACTTCATCCAGAAGGTCCACCAGAACCGCTGGGCGCACCCGCGGGTGGTCGTGTGCGTCCCTTCTGGCGTGACCGGCGTCGAGAAGCGGGCGGTCGAGGAGGCGTGCCTCTCGGCGGGCGCGCGCACCGCCTACCTGATCGAGGAGCCGATGGCCGCGGCGATCGGCGCCGGGCTGCCGGTGGGCGAGCCGACCGGCTCGATGGTCGTCGACATCGGCGGCGGCACCTCCGAGGTCGCCGTGATCTCGCTCGGCGGGATCGTCGTCTCGCAGTCGATCCGCGTCGGCGGGGACGAGATGGACGAGGCGATCATCAACTACGCCAAGAAAGAGTACAAGCTGCTGATCGGCCAGCAGACGGCCGAGGAGCTGAAGCTCGAGATCGGCTCGGCGTGCCCGATGAGCGAGGAGCTGCAGGCCGAGATCCGCGGTCGCGACATGGTCGCGGGGCTGCCGAAGACGGTCGTCCTGACCAGCGAGGAGATCCGCCAGGCGCTGGAGGAACCCCTCAGCCAGATCATCGACGCCGTCAAGGAGACGCTCGACCGCACGCCGCCGGAGCTCGCCTCGGACATCATGGACCGCGGGATCATGCTGGCGGGCGGGGGCTCGCTTCTCCAAGGGCTCGACGAGCGGCTTCGCGAGGAGACCCAGATGCCTGCGCACCTCGCCGAGTCGCCGCTGACCTGTGTCGCCGTCGGCTCCGGACGCTCGCTCGAGGAGTTCGAGGCGATCCACCGCTCCAACCGCACCTCACGCAACCGCCGGCGCCGATGAAAAGCGCAGCAACCGGCGAAACGCGCTGGCCGAGCCGGTAACCTCCGGCGGCGCCGCGAGTAGTCTGTGGGTGGGCGGGCCCCCCAACTGACGGAAGGTAGTCACTAGGTGTACGACAAGACCGTCCGGCGCCGTCGAGCGGTGCTTGCGCTGCTCGTTGTGCTCTCCCTGCTGCTGCTGACCGCCTACTTCGGCGAGTCCTCGGGCGGCGGCCTGCACGGCGTGCAGCGGACATTCCTGACAGCCGTCTCGCCGATCCAGGACGGCGCCAACAAAGCGCTGAAGCCTGTGCGGGACGTCTTCGGCTGGTTCGGCGAAACGATCCACGCCAAAGGCCAGCGTGACGAACTGCGCAAGCAGATCGACAAGCTGCGCCCGGAGCTGGTCGCCGCGCAGGCCGAACAGCGCACCTACCGGCAGTTGATGGGCCTCTACCACCTCAACCGGCTCGGCGTCTCCGACTACCATCCGGTGGCGGCGACGGTGGTCGGGAAAAGTCCCAACATCTGGTACTCCACGGTGACGATCGACAAGGGCTCACCGGACGGCGTGCGCGTCAACGACCCCGTGATCAACTCGGAAGGGCTCGTGGGGAAGGTCGTGGCAGTGGAGCCCGACGGGGCGCAGGTGGACCTGATCACGGACTCGACGATGGGCGTCTCCGCCCGCATCGGCACGAGCTCGGCGACGGGCATCGTGCAGCCGAAGGTGGGCGACCCGAACGACCTGCTGCTCCAGTACCTGCCGGCGAGCACCCAGGCCAACAGGGGCGAATACGTCGTGACCTCTGGGACCGTCGCGGGCCCCGACGACTCCCTGTACCCGCCCGGGCTGCTGATCGGCCAGGTCACCTCGGTCAACGAAGAAAGCGCGTACAAGTCGGTCAACGTCCACCCGATCGCCAACCTGCACAACCTCGACGTCGTCGAGGTGCTCACCTCGCATTCCGGCAGCGCCGCGGCGAAAGCGGGCTCCCTGGCCGCCGCGCTGCCCGCCGGCCAGGGCAACGAAGGCTCCTCGCATGGCGAACAGCTCGCCTCGACCGGAGGCGGCGGATGACGGGGACGCCCTCGCCGGGCCTGATCGCCCGCGTCGCCGCGCTGTCCCTGGTCGTCGTCTTCTTCCAGATCGGCGTCGTCTCCGAGGTCCCGATCTTCGGGGTGAACGCCGACCTCACGCCGCTGCTGGTGGCGTTCGTCGGGTTGCTGTGCGGGTCGCTTCTCGGCTCCGTGACCGGCTTCGCCGTCGGCCTGCTCGTGGACCTCGCGCTGCTGCAGACGCTCGGGCTCACCTCCCTCGTCTTCACGCTGATCGGCTACTGGGCGGGTCGGCTGCGCGAGCTGCGCGACCCGCAGGCGGCGCTGACGCCGCTGCTCGTCGGCGCCGCGGCCGCCGCCACCGCGCTGATCGGCTACTCGCTGATGGAGTTCCTTCTCGGCGTCGACGCGCCGGTCAGCCTCGACCTGCTGCGCCAGATCGTGCTCGGCACGTTCGTCGACTCGATCGTCGCCCTGCCGATGTGGGCGATCGTGCGCCGCGTGCTCGACGGCGCGCTGCCCGAGGACCCGCGCCGGCGCCGGCGCCGGCGCGCCTACACGACCGGTGGGTTGAGCCCCCTGTCCAAAGCATGAGCGGGCTGCGCGGGCCCGTGGGAGGTGAGCGCGCCGCATGAGCGCGATCGAGCCCGTCAAACGGCGCGGTCCGACGATCCCCGTCTCGCCAGGGCTCGCGGTACGCGTGGCGATCATCAGCGCGATCGCGATCGCGCTGTTCAGCGTGATCTTCTTCCGGCTGTGGTACCTGCAGGTGCTCTCCGGCGAACAGTACGTCCGCGAAGCCAACGCGAACCGGGTGCGCGACCTGCCGATCCCGGCGCCGCGCGGGCAGATCCTCGACCGCGAAGGGCGCGCGATCGTCGCCAGCCGCACGACCAACGCCGTGCAGATCGTGCCCTCGGCGCTGCCGCCGCCCGGCGCGCCGCGGATCAAGCTCTACAAGCGCCTCGGCCGGCTGCTGGGGATGAGCGCTGCGCATATCGAGGCGATCGTCGTGCGCGAGCGCCAAGCGGTGCCCTACGCGCCGGTGACGATCAAGACAGACGCCGGCCGCGGCGTGCTGACGGTGCTCGGCGAGCGCCAGAACGAGTACCCCGGTGTCGTGCAGCAACCGGTCTCGATCCGCGCCTACCCGTTCGGCGAGATGGCCGCGCAGATCATCGGCCATGTCGACCAGATCAACGAAGAAGAGCTCAAGATGCCGGCCTTCCGCGGCGTGCAGCAGGGTACGGTCGTCGGGCAGGAAGGGCTCGAGTACTACTACGATCGCTACCTGCGCGGCAAGCCGGGCGTGCGGCGCGTGGAGGTGAACGCGGAAGGGCTTCCCGTTCCTGCGACGCTCGCCCCCACACAGCCGGCCGCGGGCCGGAGCCTGCGCCTGACGCTCTCCTACCCGCTCCAGCAGGAGGCCGAAAAGGCACTGACCGAAGGCATGGAACGAGCCCGCGCGGGCGGCAAACCGGCGCCCGCGGGCGCGTTCGTGGCGATGGACCCCCGCAACGGCCAGATCCTCGCGATCGGCTCGCAGCCGAGCTTCGACCCGAACAAGTTCGCCAAACCGCTCTCGGAATCCGAATACGAAAGGCTGATCGGCAAGAGCTCCTCGACGGGCGGGCCACTCACCGACCGCGCGGTCAACGGCCAGTACCCCACCGGCTCGACCTTCAAGCCGATCACCGCGATGGCCGGGCTCGAAGGCGGCGTGATCACGCCGGGCGAAGGGCTCGGTGCCGGCTCGTGCATCACGGTCGGCGCGCAGGAATTCTGCAACGCGGGGAAAGCGGACTTCGGCGCCGTCGGGCTCGTCGAAGCGCTGAAGGTGTCCTCCGACACGTACTTCTTCGAAGTCGGCGAGCGGGCCAACTCGCACGGGAACGTGATCCAGCGCAAGGCGCGCGAACTCGGGATCGGCGAGAAGACAGGCATCGACCTCCCCCAGGAGTTCGAAGGCGTCGTGCCCGACAAACGCTGGCGTGAACGCGAGAACAAGCTCGAGCTCGCGTGCGAGCGCCGCCGTCACGTCTCGAACTGCGGGATCGTGCTCGAACCGACCGGGACCTGGACCGTCGGCGACAACATGCACTTCGCCGTCGGCCAGGGCGAACTCCTGACCGATCCGCTGCAGATGGCGGTCGCGTACTCGACGCTCGCCAACGCCTACATGAACGGCAACGGCGAAGGAACGGTCGTCACGCCGCACCTCGGCATGGAGATCGACGAATCCGCCGGGGGCGAGCTGCAGAGCCTCGAGTTCCCGGGGCGGCGTCACGTGCACCTGAACGCGGCCGACCTCGGCCTCGTGATGGAAGGCATCCACGAGGCCGCGAGCCAGGCGGGCGGCACCTCGGCGGAAGTGTGGGCGGGCTGGAACCAGGCTGCGCACCCGGTGTTCGGGAAGACCGGCACGGCCCAGCACCTGGGCCACGAAGACCAGTCCTGGTACATGTGCTACATCGGCGATCCGAAGCACCCGATCGTGATCGCGGTGACCGTCGAGGAAGGCGGCTTCGGGGCGGAAACGGCAGCGCCGATCGCGCGGCTGATGGCCTCGCGCTGGTTCGGCGTCAAGGAAAAGTTCGTGGCGGGGAGCTCGAAGACGTTCTGATGTCGCTGAGCCCGATCCAAGGACCGATCAAGCACGCCGACGAGGCTCCGCCCCCGGCGCTCCCGCGGACGCTGCGCCTGCCGTTCGATCCGCTGATGACGCTCGCGGTGCTCGGCCTCGCGGCCTGCTCGCTGGTCACGGTGAGCGCGGCCACGCGCAACCTCGTGCCGGGCAACCCGCACTACTACGTCGAGCGCCAGGCGATCTACCTGGGTGTCGGCGTGGTCGCGATGGTGATCCTGAGCAGGATCGACTACGCCGCGCTGCAGCGCTTCAAAACGGGCATCTACATCGCGCTGCTGGTGAGCATCCTCGCGGTGCTCGGCCTCGGGCACAGCGCTCGTGGCTCGCAGCGCGCGATCAACTTCCCGCTGTTCTCCTTCCAGGCCTCCGAGCTCGGCAAGGTGCTCCTGATCCTCGCGCTCTCAGCGCTGGTCGTCGACAGGGCGCGACGGCTGCGGGAGCGCGACACGACGGTCCGCGTGATGATCGCCGCGCTCGTGCCGGCGACGTTCGTGATCGCCCAGCCAGACCTCGGCTCCGGGCT
This sequence comes from uncultured Solirubrobacteraceae bacterium, assembly GCA_963836035.1. GTDB lineage: Bacteria > Actinomycetota > Thermoleophilia > Solirubrobacterales > Solirubrobacteraceae > Palsa-744. The sequence continues at coordinate 358,565 of CAWIHX010000003.1, forward strand.
CGTCTACATGGTGATCGCCTTCATGCTGCTGTTCGTCGCCGGCACCTCCTGGCGCCACCTGGCCGCGCTGCTCGCGCTGGTGGCCGTCTCGGCGGCGTTCGTGCTGGTGGCCGCCCCGGCGGCGGGCGTGAACGTGCTGAAGCCCTACCAGGTCGAACGCCTGACGGCGTTCCTGCACCCGACGTCCAACCCGCAGAAACAGGGCTACCAGCAGCAGGAGTCGAAGATCGCGATCGGCTCCGGGCAGAAGACCGGACGCGGGGAAGGCAGCAACCAGACCTCGGGCGGCTTCGTGCCCGAGGCGCACACCGATTTCGTCTTCGCGGCGGTCGGCGAGCGCTACGGCTTCGTCGGCGCCGGGCTCGTGCTGCTGCTCTACGGGTTGCTGATATCGAGAGCGCTGCGCGTGCTCGTGATGTCGAAGGATCTGTTCGGGACCCTGATCGCCGCCGGGGTAACGGCTATGCTGATGTTTCAGGTCTTCGTCAACGTTGGGATGACGATCGGGATCATGCCGATCACCGGCGTGACGTTGCCGTTGATGAGCTACGGAGGATCGTCGGTCATCGCGACGCTGTTGGCTGTAGGCCTGTTGCAGTCCATATACGTGAGGGCGCGCGCCTCAGCCGCACTGAAGGGTCGCGTCCCGCGCTACTGAGAAGACCATGCCCGCCGAGCACCCCCCCAGACACCAGCGGCCCGCCAGGGCTGCTCGCGTGACGGCGGCGGGTGAGTCCATTTTCCGGACTCGCGAAGGCGGCGATCGCGGCTCCGTCAGTCATCCGGCCGGTGCGGTGCTCACGCGCCGGCCGAGCAGCCTCGCGATCGCGCCCACGGCCTCGGCGGCGCATCCCACCATCGAAAGACTGGATCACATTGAAAAAGCAAGTTCTCGTGAGCGTCGACCGCGCGGAGACGCGCGTCGCGCTGATGGAGGGCAGCGGCGCTCCCGCTGCCTCCCGCAACGGCTCCGCGAAAGGAGCTGCTGCAAACACCCCGTCACGGGGCGCAGGGAAACGCGGTGGCCGCTCGCAGGCCGCATACCGCGTCGCTGAGCTCTACATAGAGCGCCGCGGACAGCGCTCGATCGTCGGCAACATCTACAAGGGCAAGGTCGACAACGTCCTGCCCGGCCTCGAGGCCGCTTTCGTCGACATCGGGCTGGAGAAGAACGGCTTCCTGCACGTCGACGAGATCGTGCTCCCGGGAGTCGAGACCGTGCGCCGCGGGCGCGGCGGCAGCGGGCGCAAGATCACCGACCTGCTGAAGCCCGGCCAGGAGATCGTCGTGCAGGTCGTCAAGGACCCGCTGAAGACCAAGGGCGCGCGCCTGTCGATGGAGCTGACGATCGCGGGGCGCTACATGGTCTACGCGCCCACCGGTGAGGGCATCGGCGTCTCGCGCCGGCTCGAGGACAAGGAGCGCGAACGCCTGCGCCGCCAGACCAAGGACCTCAAGCTCGGCACCGGCGGCGTGATCATCCGCACGGCCGCGCACGGCGCCAAGCGCGCCGATTTCGAACGCGAGCTCAAGTACCTGCACAAGCTGCACGAGGTGCTCGAGAAACGCGTCGAGGAAACGCCTGCGCCCGGGCTCGTCTTCCAGGAGGCCGACCTGTCGGTGCGCGTCGTGCGCGACATCTTCTCGGCCCACTTCGAGCGCGCGATCGTCGACGACGAGCAGCAGTACCACCGCCTCGTCTCGTTCTTCACCCGCACCGCGCCCGAGCTCGTCGAGCGCGTCGAGCTGTGGAAGGAGGAGAAGCCGCTGTTCGAGGCCTACGAGGTCGACAAGGCGATCGAAGGCGTGCTCTCGCGCCGCGTGGACCTTCCCTCGGGCGGCTATCTGATCATCGACTACGCCGAGGCGCTGACCGTGATCGACGTCAACTCCGGCAGCTTCATCGGCCGCGGCAAGGGCGCCGGGCTCGAGGACACGATCACCCGCACCAACCTCGAGGCGGCCGAGGAGGTCGTCAACCAGCTGCGGCTGCGGGACATCGGCGGCATCATCGTCATCGACTTCATCGACATGGCTCGCGCGCGCAACCGCGACGCGGTCATGAAGGTCCTGCGCAAGACGCTGGACGAGGACCGCACCAAGACCTTCACCGCGGAGATCTCGAAGCTCGGCCTCGTCGAGATGACACGCCAGAACGTCACCGAGGGTGTCCGCGAGATCATGACCCGCCACTGCCCGACCTGCGAGGGGGAGGGCGTGATCCGCTCTGAGGAGACGATCGCGATCGAGTTCGAGCGAAAGCTCCGCGACGTCGCGACCGAGCACCCCGACGCCGACGCCTTCCTCGTCCAGGCCAACCCCCGCGTGACCACGCAGTTCACGGGCAACGGCTCGCGCGTCCTGCATGCGCTGGAGGCCGAGACGGGCAAGTCGTTCCTCTTCGAGGGCTCGGAAGGCCTCGCGCTCGACCACTTCGCGATCACCTTCACGGGCACCCGCGAGCAGGTCGAGGAGCGGGCGCTGCCATTCCGCCAGGGCGACGAGGTGCTGGTCGAGATCGTCGAGCCGCACATGTACGACGAGGACGACGCCGTCGCCAAGGTCGACGGCTACATCATCTCGATCGCGGGCGCCGCCGCCCACGTCGGCGAGAACCGGATGATCCGCATCGACCAGGTCGGCCGCACGGCGGCGAGCGCGCTGCTGCTCGACGAGGACGGCCAGGTCGTGGCCGCTCCCACGCGGCCCGCGCGGCGCGGGGGGGCGGGGGCCCAGAAGCAGAGCTCGGGCGAGTCGCGCCCGGGCCGGAGAGGGCGCCGCCGGACGGCCTCCGCCGACCGGGAGGACTCTGAGGCGCGGGCCGAAGCGGGGCTGGCGGAGTCCAGTGCGGTGATCGAGGAAGAGCCCGACCAGAACGGCTCCAACGGCGCCCCCCAGGACGCCGAGGGTGCAGCCGGCGAGGATGGCCTACAATCCAAACCTCGGCGTCGTGGCCGCAGGGGCGGGCGACGCCGTTCCGCTGCAAAGGCGAAGGCAGCCGAGTAGCTTCCCCTCGAAAGGCCCCACCGGAGACACATGTACGCGATCGTGAAGACAGGCGGCAAGCAGTACCGCGTCGAGCGGGGCCAGACGTTGCTCGTCGAGCGCCTGCCCGCCGAGGAGGGCGCGAGCGTCGCGCTGGAGCCGCTGATGTACCGCTCGGAGGAGACCGTGCTCGACGCGGCCGGCCTCGCGCAGGTGAAGGTCGAAGCGAAGGTGCTGGAGCACGTGCGGGGCGAGAAGCTCCGCGTCTTCAAGTTCAAGCCCAAGCGCGGCTACAAGCGCCGCACGGGCCACCGCCAGGAGCTGACGCGGATCGAGGTCACGGGGATCACGGGCGGCAAAGCCAAAGCAGCGGCGAAACCAGTGAGAGCAGCCGCGGGCGACGGCGCCGAGGCCGCCGCGCCGAAAGCGAAAGCTGCGCCGAAAGCCAAAGCTGCGCCGAAAGCCAAAGCTCCCGCCAAAGCGAAAGCGCCCGCCAAAGCCAAACCGGCCGCGAAAGCGAAAACGCAGGCCGAGTCCAGTGAGGAGACCGTAGATGGCTCATAAGAAGGGGCTCGGCTCGAGCCGCAACGGGCGCGACTCCAACGCGCAGCGCCTCGGCGTGAAGACCTTCGCCGGGCAGGCCGTCACCGGCGGCGAGATCATCGTGCGCCAGCGCGGCACCCGCTTCAAGCCGGGCCAGGGCGTCGGCATCGGCAAGGACGACACGCTCTACGCGCGCGCCGCCGGCACCGTCGCCTTCACCACCGGCCGCCGCGGCCGCGTGGTCAGCGTCCTTCCCGACGGCGAGTAGCCGTGAGCGCGCGGCGCGCGGCGTGGCTGCTCGCCGCCGGGCGCGCCGCGATCGGAACCGCCGTCCTGCTGGCGCCCGAAGCGGCGATGTCGCGGTGGCTGGGCGCGGAGAACGCGCGCCGTGGCGCGGTCAAGGCGCTCGGGCGCGGCCTCGCGGCGCGTGACCTCGGCCTCGCCGTCGCGACGATGCAGACGCTGGACGATCCCGTGATCGGCCCGCGCGTCCAGCTCGCGTGCGCCCTCGCCGACGGCGCCGACGCGCTCGCGACGATCCTCGAGCGCGACGAGCTGCCGCCTGTCGCGGCAGCGGGCACCGTCGCGGTCGCGGGCGGGGCGGCGCTCGCCGGGCTGTTTCTCTCGCACCGGCTGGCGCGCGAGGACTGACCGCTCGGGCGCTAGCCCTGCTGGGCGGTCGGCCGCACGAGGATCTCGTTGACGTCGACGTGGCCCGGCTGGCTCAGCGCGAACAGGACCGCCCGCGCGATGTCCTCGCCCTCCAGGGCGTCGGCCGGTTTGTTCTCGAAGAAGGGCGTGTCGACCATCCCCGGCTCGATCAGCGTGACGCGGATGCCGGTTCCGTGCAGGTCCTGGCGCGCCGCCTCGCCCATCGCGGTCACCGCGTGCTTGGTGACGCTGTAGAACGACCCCGGCAGGACCCTCCGGCCCGCGACGCTCGAGGTCAGGACGAGATGGCCCTGCGAGGAGGTCAGGGCGGGGATCGTCGCCCGGATCGTGAGCGCGGCGCCGTACACGTTCGTCAGCACCATCTCCCGCCAGTGCTCGGGCGTGTCCTTGAGGAAGCCGCGTGCGCCGCCGAAGCCCGCGTTCGCGAACGCCGCGTCGAGCCCTTCGAACGCGTCGAGCGCGCTCTGCACCAGGCGCTGCTGGTCGTCCCAGTCGGTCACGTCGCAGGGGACGGCGAGCGCGTGCTCCGGGCCGCCGAGCTCCTCGGCGAGCGCCGCGAGACGGTCGGCCGAGCGCGCCGCGAGGACGACGCGCCAGCCCTCCTGCCGCGCCAGCCGGGCGGTCGCGGCGCCGATCCCGGTGGAGGCGCCGGTGATCAGCAGGACGGGCGCGGTGACGTCGTTCGGTTCGCTGCTCATCTGCTCGCTCCTCGTCGGGGGAATGTTCGTGACTACGTCTATCACCAGTCGCCGGCCGTGAAGGAAAGGGGCGAGGGTGCGATCGGGCAAGATGGGCGCGTGGAGTTGATCGAGATCGTCACCGGCAGCGGCCTCGGCGCCCCGCCGCAGGCGGTGTGGAGCCTGGTCTTCGCGGCGGGCTGAGACGGATGCTCCACGACAGGGCGAGGATCCACATCGAGGCCGGCGCCGGCGGCGACGGCTCGACGAGCTTCCGCCGCGAAGCGCACGTCCCGCGCGGAGGGCCCGACGGCGGCGACGGCGGACGCGGGGGAGACGTGCTGCTGGTCTGCGACGGGTCGCTGCGCGACCTGCAGGCGTTCAGGCGGCGAAGCCACTTCCGCGCCGGCCGCGGCGGGCACGGCGAGGGCTCCCAGCGCCACGGCGCCGCCGGCGGGACACTCGAGATCCGCGTGCCGCCCGGCACCGAGGTGCACGGAGCCGCCGACGAGGACGGCGCCGGCCTCGCGGGGCGCCGCTGGGAGCTGCTGGCCGACGGCCAGCGCGCGCTGGCCGCGCGCGGCGGCGCGGGCGGCAAGGGCAACAAGCGCTTCGCCACGCCGACCCGGCAGGCGCCGCGGTTCGCCGAGCGCGGGCTGCCCGGCGAGTCGGGCTGGCTGGAGCTGCGGCTGAAGCTGCTCGCCGACGTCGGCCTCGTGGGTCTGCCGAACGCGGGCAAGTCCTCGCTGCTCGCGCGCCTGACGAGAGCCGCGCCGAAGGTTGCGGACTACCCGTTCACGACGCTCTCGCCGGTGCTGGGCGTGCTCGACTCCCCGGAGCGCCAGCTGGTCGTCGCCGACATCCCCGGGCTGATCGAGGGCGCGAGCGAGGGCGCGGGGCTCGGACATGACTTCCTGGCGCACGTCGAGCGCACGCGGCTGCTCGTGCACGTGCTCGACATCGCACCGGAGCTGACGCTGGGGGCCGACGCGGACGCCCTCGCCAACCACGCCACGATCGAGCACGAGCTGGCCGCGCACGACCCGCGGCTGGCGGCGCTGCCGCGCGTCCTCGCGCTGTCGAAGGGCGACCTGGTGAGCGCCGAGCGCCGCGCCCGGGCGCAGAGCGAGTGGCACGAGCGGCTGGGCGGGGACGTGCCGGTGATCGTCACCTCGAGCGCGACCGGGCTCGGCATCGAGGAGCTCGCCGCCGCCCTGCTCGCTGGGGTGCCGGTGCTCCAGGCGCCGGCCGGCGAGACGCCCGGCACGGCGCAGGCCGGGGGAGAGCAGGAGCTGCTCGAGCACATGGTCTTCCGGCCCACCGGCGACGCGGGCTTTCGCGTCGAGCGCACCGGCCCGGGGACGTTCGCGGTGCGCGGGCGCGGGATCGAGCTGCTGCTCGCACGCCACGACATCGAGAACGAGGACGCGATGGACTACCTCGAGGGGCGACTGCGAAAGATCGGGGTGATCCGCGCTCTCGAGGAGGCCGGGTTCGAGCCGGGCGACGAGATCGAGATCGGCGGCGTCGCCTTCGAGCTCGACCCGGCCGAGGGCGGGCGGGGATCCGATACCCGCTCGCGGCGCCCCAAATAAGCTCCCGGCATGAGGCGGATCGTCGTCAAGCTCGGCTCGAGCGTCGTCGCCGGCAGCGACGGCGCGCTGCGCATGGACGTGCTCGGCGGGATCGCCGAGCAGCTCGCCGGCGCGCACTCGGCGGGCGAGGAGACGATCGTCGTGACGAGCGGCGCGATCGCGCTCGGCATGCGCGTGATGGACCTCGGCCAGCGTCCGACCTCGATCGGCGCGTTGCAGGCGGCGAGCGCGGTCGGGCAGGGCAAGCTCTACCGCGTCTACGACGAGCTGCTCCGCGAACGGGGGGTCACGAGCGCGCAGGTGCTGCTGACCTTCTTCGACATGAGCGCGCGCACGCACTACCTGAACGCGCGCCAGACGCTGACGACGCTGCTCTCCTGGCGCGTGCTGCCGGTCATCAACGAGAACGACACCACCGCGACCGACGAGATCTCCTTCGGGGACAACGACTTCCTCGCGGCGCAGGTGGCAGTCCTCGTCGGCGCCGAGCAACTCGTCCTTCTGACCGACATCGACGGGCTCTACACGGCCGATCCACGCCTTCACCCCGACGCGCGGATCGTCGACGAGGTCGACAGCTTCGCGGCGCTGCGCGACCTGGAGATAGGGCACACCACTTCTCCGCTCGGCTCGGGCGGCATGCGCTCGAAGGTCGTCGCGGCCGAGATGGCCACCGCGGCCGGGATCCCGACGACGATCTGCAACGGGGTGCGGCCGGGGACGCTGACGGCGGTCCTCGCGGGTGAGCGCGAGGGGACCCGTTTCGCGGCCGGTGAGGCACGCTACTCGAGCTTCAAGCTGTGGCTGAAGTACGCCAAGCCCTCGCGCGGGACGCTGATCGTCGACGCGGGGGCGGCTCGTGCGGTGCGCGAGGGCAGCGCGAGCCTGCTGCCGGTCGGCGTGACGGAGGTGCGCGGCGAGTTCGACGCCGGCGATGCGGTCGAGATCGTCGAGCGGCCCGGGGCGGCGGACGGGGCGGCGCACGCCCTGGCCAAGGGCATCTGCAACTACTCGGCGCCCGAGCTGCGCCGCGTGCTCGGCATGAAGTCCGAGGCGGTGCGTGAGCTGCTGCCGCGCGCGACCGAGGAGGCCGTGCACCGCGACTACCTGGTTCTCGAGTGAGCGACGCGCGCCGGGCTACTCTTTACGGGTGGCCGTAGCCGTCAAGTCCGTCGAGCTGCTCTGCCGCGAGGCGCGGGCCGCCTCGCGCACGCTGGCACGCACCCCGACGGGCGTGAAGGACGCAGCGCTCGAGGCGATCGCCCGGGCGCTCGAAGATCGCCTGGAGGAGATCCTCGAGGCCAACGAGCGCGACGTGCAGGCCGGCCATGAGGCCGGCATCGGCGACGCCCTGCTCGACCGGCTGAGGCTCGACGAGGGCCGCGTGCGGGCGATCGCGGCGGCCACGCGCCAGATCGCCGTGCTCGCCGACCCCGTGGGCGAGGTGATCGACGGCGGGCGCCTGCCAAACGGGCTCGACGTGCGCAAGGTACGGGTCCCGCTCGGCGTCGTCGCGGTCGTCTACGAGGCGCGCCCGAATGTCACGATCGACGCCGCCGCGCTGTGCCTGAAGTCCGGCAACGCGATCGTGCTGCGCGGCTCCTCGACCGCCGCCGCCTCGAACCTCGCCCTGGCCGGCATCGCCTCCGACGCCGCGGTCGGCGCGGGGCTGCCAGAGGGCTGCGTGAGCCTCGTCTCCGGCGGCGGCCGCGCCGAGCTCGCGGAGCTGGCCACCCAGCGTGAGAACGTCGACCTGATCATCCCGCGCGGCGGCGAGAGCCTGAAGGAGGCGCTGCAGGCCGTTGCGACGGTGCCGGTGATCTACGCGGCGTCGGGCAACTGCCACGTCTACGTCGACGCGGCCGCGGACCTCGAGCAGGCGCTCGCGATCGTCCTGAACGCGAAGCTGCAGCGCCCGGGGGTCTGCAACGCCGCCGAGACGCTGCTCGTCCACGAGGCGATCGCAGACCGCTTCGTGCCGGTCGTGGCCGAGGCGCTGAGCGAAGCCGGCGTGACGCTGCGAGCCGACGACCGCGCCCACGCGCTCGCCGCGCCGGTGGCGGGGGAGAGGGCGGAGACGGCGGCCGAGCACGACTGGTCGACGGAGTACCTGGGGCCGACGCTGGCGGTCGGCATCGTTGCCTCGGTCGACGAGGCGATCGAGCACGTCGGGCGCTACGGCAGCGGCCACTCCGAGGCGATCGTGACCCTCGACACGGCCGCGGCGCGCGCGTTCCAGCTGGGCGTCGACGCGGCCTGCGTGTACGTCAACGCCTCGACGCGCTTCACCGACGGCGGCGAGTTCGGGATGGGCGCGGAGATCGGCAACTCGACGCAGAAGCTGCACGCCCGGGGGCCGATCGGCCTGCGCGAGCTGTGCACCTTCAAGTACCTCGTCGAAGGCGACGGGCACGTCCGCGCTTGACGGGCGGGCGGGCACCAATCCAGGCGATCGGCATTCTCGGGGGCACCTTCAACCCGCCCCACGCCGGGCATATCGCGCTCGCCAGGCACGCGCGCGACGAGCTCGGCCTCGACCGGGTCTGGCTGATGCCGCTGCACACGCCCCCGCACAAGCCGACCGCGCCCGAGCCGGGCCCCGAGCACCGCCTCGAGATGACCCGCCTGGCAAGCGCCGGCGAGACCGGGATCGGCGCCTGCGAGCTCGAGGTGCGCCGTGGCGGCACGTCCTACACGGTCGATACCTTGAGTGAGATCCATGCCAGCGACCCCGAGGCCGAGCTGACGTTCGTCGTGGGAGCGGACACGGCGCTCACGCTGCCGAGCTGGCGCAGCCCCGAGCGGGTCCTGTCGCTGGCCCGGCTCGCGGTCGCACAGCGGGCCGGCGGGGCGCCGAGCGACGGAGCGGCGATCCTCGATGCCATCGGCAAGGTCGGCGCCGGCGATCCGGACGTGGTGTTTCTGGAGATGGCCCCGGTCGAAGCGTCCTCGACGCTCGCCCGCGAGCGGATCGCCGCCGGCGAGTCGACCGCCGGGCTCCTGGCCCCGGCCGTGCGCGCGTACATCGATCGCGCCGGGCTCTACCGCGCGGTCGCGGAGGCGGGAGCATGATCGCCTCCGAGCAGCTCGTGGCCGAGGCCGCACGGCTCGCAGCCGACAAGAAGGCGCACGACGTCGTCGAGCTCGACCTGCGCGATGTCGTCGGCTACACCGACTACTTCCTCGTGTGCACGGGGAACACCGGCCGCCAGGCCAAGGCGATCCAGGACGGGATCCTCGAGGGGCTCAAGCACGAGCACGGCCTCTCCCCGCGGCGCGTGGAGGGCAGCCCCGACGGCGGTTGGATCCTGATGGACTACCTCGACGTCGTGGTGCACATCTTCACCCCGCAGGCGCGGGAGTTCTACCGCCTCGAGCAGCTCTGGGGCGAGGCGCCCGCGCGCGCGGCCGAGAGCGGTTGACCTCGCGCCGGGCCAGCGGTTAGGGTCGCCCGGACAGCGTCGCAAGGGGGCGACGCGTTCCAAGAGAGGGGATTCCATGCATCACCCGAGCGCACTCCGCCGGGCGCCCGTCGTCGTGCTCGCTGCCCTGCTGGCGGCGGCCGCTGCGGCGCTCGCCCTTGCCGTCCTAGCCTCGCCCGCCAGGGCCGACGGGCCAGGATCAGGCGCGCCCTGGACCGCGACGGTCGGCGACTCCTACATCTCCGGCGAGGCCGGCAGGTGGGCGGGCAGCACCAACGAGAGCTCCTCCTGGGTCGACGCGCTCGGCTCGACGGCCTACTACGACAACGCCGCGGGCAACGGCGAAACGATCGCCCATTGCCACCGCTCGAAGTCGGCTGAGGTCTACATCGGCGGCGGCGTCAGCGGGATGAACCTGGCCTGCTCGGGCGCCAAGACCTACACGTTCTCGGAAGGCTCGACGTTCAAGCCGGGGCTCGACTTCTACAACTCGGGCGGCAAAGAAGGCCAGGCGCTGATGCTCCAGCACTTCGCCGCGGCCCACAACGTCAAGCTCGTGGCCGTCTCGATCGGCGGCAACAACTTCAACTTCGCGTCGGTCGTGCAGGACTGCGTCGAAGACTTCCTGGAGTCCACGATCTTCTACGACTTCTACTGCAGCAAAGAAAGCTCGGTGACCAACAACTTCACGGCGAGCTACCAGTCCAAAGTCAAGGGCGAAGTCGAAACCGGGCTGAGGAACGTGGCCCAGGCGATGACGAACGCCGGCTACAGCTCCTCGCAGTACACGCTGCTGGTGCAGGACTACCCGTCGCCGATCCCGCTCGGCTCGGGCTTCCGCTACAAGCAGAGCGGGTACTCGCGCCAGACGACCGGGGGCTGCGGCTTCTGGAACACCGACGCGAACTACGCGAACGAAAAAATGCTGCCCGCGATCGACAACACGGTCCTCGGCGCGGCCACCGCGCTCGGCTTGAGCAACGTCAGAACGATGCAGCTGTCCTCGGCGTTCAACGGGCGGCGGCTGTGTGAGAAGGGCGTCGGGCTGCTCGAGGAAGAGGGCCTGAAATCCTGGAAAGGGGCGGGCGCAGTCGACAAAACCGAGTGGATCAACGAGGTGCGCACGCTCTCGACGATCTTCGGGCCCTACGAAATCCAGGAAGACATCCACCCCAACTACTGGGGCCAGCTGGCACTTCGCAGCTGCCTGACGCAGGCCTACAACGGTGGCACCCCCAAGGGCGGCACCTGCAGCATCTCGGCCACCGGCCTGAACTCGGCCGGCGAGCCGAACATGACCCTGCACTGATCGGCTTCACGCTGCCGGGGCCCGCGGGAGACCGCGCGCCCCGGCACCGTGCCTGCGATCAGGTGCGCGAACGCGCGCTCGGCGAGACCTGCGGCGCGACCAGCACCGTGGGCCGCGGGCGCGTCAGCGCGAAGGCCGCGAGCTGCACCAGCACCGCGACCGACGTTGCGAGCACGAAGCCGGCCGCGGTCCCGAGCGGCCGCAGCGCGACCGCGAGCGTGAAGAAGAACAGCGCGAAGGCGAGGAAGCCGGAGACCATGCCCCGGACCATCCGGAGCATCTCGTCGACGCCGCGCTGACCGTGGGTGAAGGTGGCGAGCACGGTTGCGATGATCGGGAACGGTGCCAGCAGGCCGCTCAGCTGCGGCCCCAGCCATCCCGCGACGGCCGTCAGCGTCAACACCAGCGCGAGCGCGCACGCGGCGCGCAGCGGCAGGTCCCATCCTGGGAGCGGGTCGGTGAAGGGCACCGCGGGGCGCGGGCGGGGGAGAAGTGCGAGCCCTGCGACCACCGCCAGGACGGCGAGAGCCAGCGCAACGCCGGCGGGTATCTCGAAGGCGCTGAAGAGCGCGGTGAACGCCGCGAACGTGAGCCAGCCGGCGAGCATGCAGGGCGCCCACGAGAGCCGGCCCGCCAGGCGGCCGTAGGCGACCGCGAAGGCGATCAGGGACACGAGGCCCAGCAGCGTGCCGGCGGCCGCCCCGGCGGCGAAGGAGCTGCCGTGCGCGAGCGCGTAGGCGAGCAGGATCGGGCCCGCGACGACGGGCAGCCCCGCGACGAGGCCACCGATGCGCGGCCCGAAGCGGCGCGCCGTGACCGATGCTCCCACGACGAAGGATGGCGCGAGCAGCAGCTTCACGAGCAGTTGCGTCACCGCAGCATGATTGCGCAAGGGCGGCGCCTCAGGCAGCCCGTATCTCGCCGGTGGCGGTCAGCTGTCGGGCCGGCTGGAGGCAGAAGAAGGGCGGCGGGCCCTTTGAAGACCCGCCGCCCTGGGAATCGGAGCGTTCACATGCTCCTGAGACTCATTTGGCCGCCAGTTCCTTTTCTTTGGCCTTGATGACTTTCTTGTCGTATTTCGAGACCCAAGTCGACAGTGCCGTGAACTGGTTCCCGGTCAGGATCGCGTGGCTCGTGCCAGGCGAGGACGGGAGGCCGATCCCGGCGTTGACGGCCGCCGTGAGCACTGGTTCGAGGACGCCTTCGCCGCAGCCGGTCGCCGCCGGCACCGCGAAGGTGTTGTCGACCAACGTGTTGTTGAGGAACTCGGCGATCCGGGACTTGTCGATGCCTTTGTTGACGCCGATTTTGCCCGACATCGGTTCGACGCCTTCAGGCGGGGTGGTGGTGCCGTCGGTCAGTTTCAGCACGACCGGTTCGGCGTCCGAGCCGATGTAGCAGTTCGGTCCGAGATTTTCGTTTTCGAGGTGGATCTTGATCGGGAATTCGACCGCGGTGTTGCGCCCGAACCCGAGGTTCGTCGGCGTCACTTCGATCGTCCCGGCCTGTTCCGCCGTGGCGTTCACGGGGCCGCCGATCAGTTCGCTTATGCCCGTGAGCCCGCCCGGAACCGGCTGCGGGGTTTTCGAGACCTCGGCGGCGCCGAAGCGGGGCGGCAGCAGCGGTAGCGTGACCGCGCCGAGGAACGGCAGGCCACCCTGCAGGATCGTCGGGTTGACGAGTTCCGTGGTCTTGTTGCCGAGCTTGAACTCGCCTTCCAGCGTTTCGCCGTACAGGCAGGCTTTCGCCACTTCCATCGGGCAGTTCTGGAATTTCAGGAAGTCTTCCTTGTGGAGGATGTCATCGGGGTTTTTTTCTTTGGCGAGCGCGGGAGCGCTCGTCATCGCGAGCGCCAGGCAGGCCATCGCCAGGAACACGAGAAGGCCGCGCCAGCCACGGCTGGGCACGGCCCGGTGCAAGATCGTCGACGGTCTCATCTCTGCGGTGTCTCCTTTGTGGAAATGGGGCCGTCGGCCGACCCCCCTCGTTCTCCGGTCCGTCTTCCCTCTCAGGCCCTTCGTTCAGGTAGTACCCGTTTTCGGCTGCTACCCGGCCGGCCGGCAGACGAGGCAGAGCCTCTGCGAGCGCCACGGAGGAGGGGTGTGTCGCGACGCTCGCACAGACTCCGTCCCGTCTTCGCGGTCCGGCGTGGCCCGCCGCTCTCCGGCACAGGGTTCCCCGAGGTGAGTACTTCCCCCCGGCCCCCGCATCTCCCCGATGAGCAGACTGGCCATTTGGCTTCTCTTTTCCCCGCCCAAACCGGTTTCAAACATAAATTTTGAAACCCTCGGGCTTCACTTCTGAACGACCGCGATAGCTAAGCACACCTCGACATTCGTGTCAACCCCGGCGACACAAACCGTTGACCGTGACGCGCCAACACCCCAAGAAATAGGGAATCATGAGCATTGACGGGGGTTGACCCAGGGTCGTGTGAAGGTCCAGTGAGGACCTTGAAAAACCGAACGGACGTCGAGTTGGACGGTCGCGGTCGGCAAATCGGTCCGCTATCTTCCGGGGAGAGATGGCTTCGCCGGGACGCAAGAGCAGGGCACCTCGGCGCGATCGCGTCGCGCGTCGCGGACCGTCGGTTGCGCGTGCTGTCCCGCGCGCGAGCCAGCGCGAGCGGCTGATCGACGCGATCACCGAGCTCGCGGGCCAGCAGGGCTGCCAGAGCCTCAGCATCGCCCAGATCAGCGCTCACGCCGGCGTCTCGAGCGCGACCTTCTACGAGCAGTTCGCCGACCGCGAAGAGTGCCTGCTGGCCGCATACCGGGAGGCGAGCGAGCGGACGTTGCAGCGCATGGCGAGCTCGCTCGGGGAGGCAGAGTGGACGAGCGCGGTGCGCCCCGCGTTCACCGAGCTTCTGCGCAGCGTCCAGGCCGACCCGGATGCGGGCAGGGTGATGTTCGTGGAGGCGCTCGCCGGCGGTCCCCGCGTGCGCGCGGCGGTTCGCGAGGTGCTCGCCGCCATGGAGCAGAACGCGGAAGCGCTGCTCGACCACGCGCCGCCGGACAGCGTGACCCTCGACATCCCCGCCCGCGCTCTGATCGGCTCGGTGCGCCACGTCGTCGCCCGCCACCTGCGCACGCACAGCGAGGACAGGCTGCCCCGCCTGGCCGAGGACGTCCTCGCCTCGATGGCCTGCTACGCGGTGCCGGCGGCGGCGGGCCGCTGGAGCACGGGCCCCGAGGCGCTGCTGCCGGCGCCGCCGGCCGCTCCGATGCCGGCCGCCGGCGGCGAGCTCGAGCGTCTCCCGCGCGGCCGCCACGGCCTGCCGCCCGGGGCGGTGCTCCGCAGCCAGCGCGCGCGGATCATCCAGGCGACGGCCGCGGTGACGATGGAGAAGGGCTACGCGCACACGACGGTCGCCGAGATCGTCTCCGCGGCCGGCGTCGCCAAAGAGGCCTTCTACCGGCACTTCGCGGACAAGGCGGAGGCGTTCCTCGCCGCGCAGGAAGCGCCCGGCCAGCAGATACTCGACGCGCTCGTGCGCTCCTACTTCTCCGCCGACGAATGGGCCGAGCGCGTCTGGCGCGCGCTGCGCACCCTGCTGGGCCTGGTCGCCGCCAACCCCGTGATGTCGCACCTGCGCCTCGCCGAGTGCTACTCCGCCGGCGCGCTCGCCGCCCAGCGCGGCGAGGAAGTGACGCGCTCCTTCACGATCTTCCTCGAGGAGGGCTTTCGCCAGCGGCCGGAGGCGGCCGCGCTGCCGCGGCTGGTGCCGCAGGCGATCGCAGGAGGGATCTTCGAGATCGTCCAGCAGGAGGTGGCCGCGGGGCGCACCGCCGAGCTTCCACGCCGCCTGCCGGAGCTGACCTACGTCGCGATCGCGCCGTTCCTCTCACCGGCTGCGGCGATCGCCGTGCTGCGCGAGAAGGTTGCCGCGGAGCAGGCGGCGGCGCCGCGTACCGGGCTTGCCGGCGCCGCATAGAGGCGCTGTTGGGGCTCTACCGGGACGGCTGCGCAACGCGAAAATCCGCCTTTGCGGCAGACGACCGCGCCGCGGTTCGAGACTGCGCCGGGGAAGGGTGCGCGAGCCTGGGTCGCGCTGTCAGTGCGCGACCGGTGAGAGGGGTGCGCCCGCGTCGAGCAGCTCCTCGACCTCGTCGGGCGGCAGCGGGCGCGAGAACAGGAACCCCTGTCCCGAGTCGCAGTGCTCGCGCTGGAGCTCGCGCAACTGGTCCGGGTCTTCGATCCCCTCGCCGAGAGTCTCCAGCCCGAGCGCCTTGCCGAGCTGCACGAGCGTGTGGATCAGCGCTTTGGACTCCGGCGATTCCGCCATGCCGGCGACGAAGGACTGGTCGATCTTCAGGGCGTCGACAGGGAACTGGCGGAGGTAGGCCAGCGAGCTGTAACCGGTCCCGAAGTCATCGATTGCGATGTGCACCCCCAGCGCCTTGAGCTCTCGCAGCCGTTGGGCGGCCACCGCAGAGTCGTGCATCAGCGTCGTCTCGGTGATCTCCAGCATCAACCTTGACGGGTTCAGGCCCGTCTGGGAGAGGATGCCTGCGACCTGGGCGACCAGGCGCGGCTCGTCGAGCTGGCGCGCGGATACGTTCACGGCGACCTGCAACGAGCGCCCGTGCCGGTGCCAGACGGCGGCCTGCCGGCACGCCGTTTCCAGCACCCACCGTCCGATCGCAACGATCGCCCCCGATTCCTCGGCGATCGGGACGAACACCTCGGGTCCGACCACGCCGCGGCGCGGATGCCGCCAGCGTACGAGCGCCTCCACGCCGGTGATCTGTTCGCTCTGCAGGTCGAACGTCGGTTGGTAGAGCACGAACAGCTCCTTGCGCTCGAGCGCTTCGCGCAGGTCCATCTGCAGCTCGAGGCGGTCCTGGACCAGCGTCTGCATCCTCGATTCGAACACCAGCCAGCGGTTCTTGCCGGCCGCCTTCGCCTCGTAGAGCGCGAAGTCGGCGTCGCGGAGCAGCTCGTCGGCGCTCGTCCGGTTGCCCGTCGCGATGCCGATGCTCACGGTCACCTCGATCGTGCGCGTGTCGTCGGCCTCGATCTCGATCGGGATCGGCTGAGAGATCACCTCGCAGATGCGCTCGGCGACCATCTCGGGGCCGGCGTCGAGCGCGTAGTTCTCCAGCAGCACGACGAACTCGTCGCCGCCGAGGCGCCCGACGGTGTCCGCGCCGCGGATCACCTCGCTCAAGCGCGCCGCCACCGTCTGCAGCACCCGGTCGCCGGCGCTGTGCCCCAGGCTGTCGTTGACCTGCTTGAAGCCGTCGATGTCGACGTATAGCGCCGCCACCGGCGCGCCGCTGCGCCCCGAGCGGGCGAGCATCTGCTCGGCGCGGTCGATCACCAGCGCGCGGTTGGGAAGCTCGGTGAGCGTGTCGTGCAGCGACTGGAAGCTCAGCTGGCCCTGGGTCCTGAGCAGGTCGCGCTGGGCGAGGAACTGACGGATCGAGACGAGCACGGCCATCGCGGCGGCCGCCCCGATCAGGCTGATGTCGGGGAAGAGGCGGTCGTTGCGCTGGTTGATCAGCAGCAGCGCGAAGCCGACGGCGAGGGCTATGTAGGGGAGCCAGCTGGCACGTGCTCGTGTCTCCGCTTGCGGGGACTCGGCGTCGTGCTCGGGCGGCTGCTGCGCCGCTCCAGCGATCGCGAACAGCGCGATCGCCACGAACCACGCCAGGTTGATCGCGTCGCCGCCGCCGTAGCTGCCGTGCAGCGACAGCCAGGCGTAGGCGAGGTCGCCGACCACGTACAGCAGCAATCCGAGAGCCAGCAGCCGCAACGACGCGCCGCTCGGGGACGCGGTGCGGCCCAGCAGCAGCGAGCCGAGAGCGACCAGCAACACGAGGTCTCCGACCGGGTAGGCGACAGAGAGCATCGTTTCCAGGACTTCTTCGCCGCTGCTGACGATCGTCGGGCCGATCACGGCGTACATGACGACGGCGAAGCCGCCGATCGCGACGACGCCGAGGTCGAGCGCGAGCCTGGTTCGGTCGCCGCGGTCCCGCTTGCCGGTGGAGAACAGCACGATCGCCCACAGCATCAGGGGATAGAACGCCAGGTACAGGGGTTCTTCGATCGCGGGCAGTTCGGACGAGCCGGGAAGTTCGCCGATCGCCTGCGCGATGCTCCCGCCCAGATACGCGAGCGAGGCGAGTGCGATCAGGAGCCAGGCCCGGCGTAGCCGCGGGGCGGAGCCGCACCTTCGCGAGGCCGCCAAGGACGTGTAGATCGAGCCGAGCAGCAGCGGGACGAAGAAGGCGCTGCCGACGGTGTCGCGGCTTTCGGGCGGCCAGCCCGAGATCAGCCACGCGAGGTACAGGGCTGAGAGCGCGGACATCGCGAGGGCGACCCGTGTGACGCGCCGATCGGTCGGCAGCAGCTTCTGGATCTCAATGGTGGGGTGGACGCCTCTCATCGCTTGGGTCTTCGGCTCCCGTCCTTACCCGGCGCTAGGTCCGGGGCGGCCGATCTGGACATCCATCGGCACGCGCGATTCCTCGCTCGCCGCGTCTTCCGCGGCGCCCGCTCCGCATCTCGCCCTGGCCGACGCCGTCTGCGAGCTCACGGCGATCACCAGCGCCTGCCGAGCTGGAGCGCCTCTTGCAGGTATCCCGATACCGAGACGGGCGACATGAACGCCTGGTAGAGCAGGAAGAACACGATCAGCCCCGAGCGGGCGCTGCGCACACGCAGGCCAGCCTCGCCGAGCGACCGTCGCTGCAGCCGGTACATCACCCCGCCGAGGATCACGTTGAGCGGCAGCACCGCGAGCGTCATCGGCCCGACGATCATGAAGTTGCCGGTGAGCGCCAGGACGACGCCCGGCAGGAAGGCGAACGTGAACACGAAGTCCAGGTAGGGGAAGAGCGCGTTGGCGAGCACCGCGTGGGCGTAGGTGCGCCGGCGGCGGATCAGCGCCAGGCCATAGGCGCGCAGTCCCTCGATCATGCCGCGGGCCCAGCGGCTGCGCTGGCGCGCGAGGTGGCGCAGCGTGGTCGGCGCTTCGGTGTAGGCGACCGCGCTCGGCTCGTAGGTGGTGCGCCCGCCGGCGTCGAGCAGCGCCCAGGTCATCACGATGTCCTCGCCGATGCAGTCCGGCCAGCCCTCGGCCGCGCGCAGCGCGGACGTCTCGTAGAGGCTGAACGCACCCTGGGCCACGAGCGTCCCCTGGAGCAGCGCCTGCTGGCGCTTGATCGAGCCGATGCCGAGGAAGTAGTCCCAGCTCTGCGCGGCGGCGAACAGGCCGCGCCGCGAGTTGCGGACCATCACGCTGCCGGCGATCGCTGCGGTGTCCGAGGGCGAGATCAGCATGCGCGCGACGA
Organism: uncultured Solirubrobacteraceae bacterium; assembly: GCA_963836035.1. GTDB lineage: Bacteria > Actinomycetota > Thermoleophilia > Solirubrobacterales > Solirubrobacteraceae > Palsa-744. Next base: position 377,069 of record CAWIHX010000003.1, read on the forward strand.
TCCGCCGCAGCGCGCCGGGCATCAGCAGCGTGTCGGCATCGATCGTTGCGACGAGCGGCGTCGCCGTCGACTGCAGCCCCGCGTTCAGCGCGGCGGCCTTGCCGCCGTGGCGCACCGTCATCACCGCCACGCGATCGTCGAGGCGTGCGAAGTTGCGTGCGATCCGGGCTGTTTCGTCGGCGGAGCCGTCGTCGATGACGATCACGCTCAGCCCGCCCGGGTAGTCCTGGCCGAGCGCGTAGGCGAGCGTCTGTGCGAGCGTGCGCTCCTCGTTGTAGGCGGCGACGAGGAGCGTCAGCTCCGGGAAGCGGTAGGCGAAGCCCGGATCGATCTCCGTCGGGTGGTCGAGCAGCAGCGAGCTGATCAGCTGGACGTTGAGGTAACCGGGGATCAGCGCCAGACCCGCGATCACGGCGAGCGCCGCCGGGAGCGAGATCGCCGCCGAGAGCTGCGCGATCCACGGCTGCGCCAGCCACGCGGACAACGCCATCCACGCCAGCCCGCACAGCACGGTGATCGCAAAGCGGGCGCGAACCGTCAGGTAGGGCACGCCTCGCGGAAGCTCGCGGCGCGGCGCCGGCAGGAACCCGCGCGCCTCGGCCAGCGTGGGCGTGGGCTCGCGTCCTGCCGCAACCGCAGCCGGGTCTGCGCGCTCGCTCCGGGGCCGCTCCCGGCGTGGGTCGCTGCCCGGACCATCCACGGCGGCGTCGCGCGCGAGCGTGAGAACGGCGTCGGCGGGGTCGACCTGCTCGACCGGCGCGATCGCGGTCAGGGCCTCGGCGGCGATACCCGACTCCTCCTCGACGAGCGCCGCGCGGCAGGCGCGGACGATCACGCCCGAGCCGCCGCGGCCGAACCGCGCCAGGACCGCGAAGCGACCCTCGCCGAGCCAGTAGGCCTTGCCCGTGTCGGAGACCGCCAGCGCGAGCCGGGCGGCGAGCCGCCCGAGCAGCTCGCCCGCTGCATCTTCGCCGTGGTCCGCCTCGTACTCGGCGAGGCCCGTCGCCCGGAACCCGCCGAGCAGCCAGTCGGCTGTCCCGGACGCGTGCCGCGCCTCGAGATCGGCCAGCAGCTCGAGCCTGGTGGCCAGCCCGGGCACGGTCGCGGTCCCGTGGGCCGCCGGCCGCCGAGACCGACGCATGGGAGCGAGCAGCTGGGGCGTGGAGGTCGCCATGCGGTTGGCTCGGCCGAACCGCGCCGTTGCCGCACAGCAGTCCGCCGCAGCTTCGCTGCACCTTTTCCGCAGGGCGGCCCTCGCCCCGGCGCTGTCAGCGCGGCGCCGCCGCACGCTTGCGCAGGCGCTCTGCCCGCCGCGTCCCGCGGCGAGCACCAGGATCAGATGGAGCTAGCCGGGCTCGAACCGGCGACCTCTTCGCTGCCAGCGAAGCGCTCTCCCAGCTGAGCTATAGCCCCGAGGTCAGGCGCCCAAGTCTACCGGGTCGCACTGCCGCGGCCGAGGCCGTCACTCCCGCGGGATGAACTCCGGCACCTCGAGCTCCTCGCCCGAGTCTCGGCCTCCCCGGCGCGACGGCCGGCGGCGGCCGCCCTCCTCCTGCTCGGAGGGGCCGTAGCCGTCCGCTTCGCGCTCGAGCGCCGCGCGCTCGGACGGCGCGACCTGGTCGAGCCGCGCGGTCATCGCCCCGTGGGTCAGCCGCACGTCGCGCAGCAGGCGCTCGGCGTTGTTGCGCAGCGAGGCAGCGAGCTCGCGCAGGTTGCGTGAGATCTCGCTCCCTTCGGCGAGCACTTCGTTGGACACCGCGTGGGCGTCGCTGACGATCTGACGAGCTTCCTCGCGTGCGTGCGTGCGCCCGCGGCGGGCCTGCTCCTTGGCCTGCTCGTCGAGGCGGATCAGCTCCTCGCGGCGGGCCTGCAGCAGCCGCTCGGTGTGCTCGCGGGTCTCCTCGGCGACGCGGGCGGACTCTTTGCGTGCGCCCTCGAGCAGCTCGCTCGACTCGCGCTCGGCCTGGGCGCGAACGCGTTCTGACTCGGCGGCAGCCTCGGCGCGCGCGAGCGCCGCCTCCTCGCCGCCCTCCGAGCGCAGCCGCTCGCCGGTGGAGCGCGCCTCCTCGAGCACGCGCGCTGCCTCGCTCTGCCCGTCGGCCAGCGCCCGCTCGGCCTCGTCGCGGGCCCGCTCGGCCTCGGCGCTCACGTGGGCTGCCGAGCTCGACGCCTCGCTCTTGGTCGCCTCCGCCTCGGCGCGCGCCGCGGCGAGGATCTCGCGACCCTCCTCCTCGGCAGCCTGGACGCGGATGTCCGCCGCGCGGTCGGCCTCGGCGATGCGCTCCCGCGCGCGCGACTCGGCTTGCTCGCGCAGCTCCCGCGCGGCCGCTTCGGCGGCGGCGACGATGTTCGCGACGCGCCCGGGCGTCGAGGCGAGCGAGCCGGCGTCGCCGCCCTGCTCGAACCCCGGCTCGTCAGCCTGCGGATCGTCCACGCAGCGCATCGTAAACGCAGCGCACGGGCGGGGTGGGGCGGGTGCCCGCAGCGCGCTCGCGCCGTGGCAGGAAAAGTGGGAAATCTGTCCTTGCAGACAAGGACGCGATCGTCGATGATCGCTGCATGACAGATGCCCGGAAAGTCGCGGTGCTCCTCTACGAGGGCGTGCAGAGCCTCGATGTCACCGGCCCGCTCGAGGTCTTCGCAGGCGCGGACGCCGCGCTGCGCGCTCGTGGCGAGGGACCCGGGTACGAGGTGCGCACGATCGCGCGCTCGTCGGAGCCGGTGCGGTCCTCGAGCGGGCTGACGCTCCTCCCCGACGGACCCCTGCCACGGCGGACGGAGAGCATCGACACGTTGATCGTGCCGGGTGGCAGCGGGCGCGAGCACGCGATCGCGGACCCGGCGCTGGTGCGCTGGGTCGCCGGCGCCCCCGCGTGCTGCCGCCGCGTCGCCTCCGTCTGCACCGGCTCGTTCCTGCTCGCCGCCGCGGGCCTTCTGGAGGGCCGCCGCGCGACGACCCACTGGGCCTACGCGCGCGAGCTCGCGCGCGAGCATCCGGAGGTCGAGGTGGACGCCGACCCGATCTTCGTGCGCGACGGCGACATCTGGACCTCGGCCGGTGTCACCGCGGGCATGGACCTCGCGCTCGCGCTGGTCGAGGAGGACCACGACCGCGAGCTGGCGCTGCTGATCGCGCGCCACCTCGTGCTGTTCCTGCGCCGGCCCGGCAACCAGTCCCAGTTCAGCGCGATGCTGCGCGCGCAGGAGCCCGAGCGCGAGCCCCTGCGCGAGATCCAGCGCCAGGTGCTCGATGACGTCGCCGCCCGCCACACCGTCGATGCGATGGCCGAGCGCGCGCACATGAGCCCGCGCAACTTCGCGCGCGCGTTCCGCGCCCAGACCGGCGTCACTCCCGCCCGCTACGTCGAGAGCGTGCGCCTGGAGGCGGCACGACGGCGTCTGGAGGAGACCGCCGAGCCGATCCAGTCGATCGCCCGCGCCTGCGGCTTCGCGAGCCCCGAGACGATGCGGCGTAGCTTCCTGCGCGCGCTGCACGTCGGACCCGCCGAGTATCGGCGGCGCTTCCACTCCTCCCTCACCTCGTCGCGGACGGACCGGCGCAGCCACGCTCGGACCCCCGCGACGCCAACCACGAAGTAGAGAAAAGGAGACACCGTGAAGATCGCGATCCCGATCTACGACCGCTTCACCGCGCTCGACGCCGTCGGTCCCTACGAGGTGCTCAGCAGGCTTCCGGGGGCGACCGTCACGTTCGTCGCCACCGAGGCCGGGCCCGTGCGCACCGACAACGGCATGCTCACGATCGAGGCCGAGCGCTCGCTCGCCGAGCTCCCCGACCCCGACATCCTGGTCGTGCCCGGCGGGCCCGGCGAGGTCGCCCAGCGAGCCGGCGAGCAGATGCTCGCGTGGGTGCGCGATGCGGACCGCACGAGCACCTGGACGACCTCGGTCTGCACGGGCTCGCTGATCCTCGCCGCCGCCGGGCTGCTCGACGGACGCCCCGCGACCGGGCACTGGCTCGCGATGGGAGAGCTGGGGCGGCTCGGAGCGCAGCCCACGGGCCGGCGCGTCGTCTTCGACGGCAAGATCGTCACCGCCGCCGGGGTCTCGGCCGGCATCGACATGGCGCTGGCGCTCGCCGCGCGGATCGCCGGGGAGCACCTCGCGCAGGCGATCCAGCTCGCGATCGAGTACGACCCGCAGCCGCCGTTCGACGCGGGCGCACCGGAGAAGGCGCCCGCTTCCGTTGTCGAGCTGCTGCGCTCGCGCAGCCGGTTCGCCGAGCCGAGCGCGGCGTAGCTCGCGCCGGCCCGGCGCGCCGGCTAGTACCCCTCCTTCGGGTGGTAGCCGTGCCTGTGCCCGGTGGTGGTGCCGGCGACCGGACTGCTCGTAAGAGAGCCGTAATCTTTGCGTTCGCGCTTCGATCGGGCCCGTGTCCTTTCCCCCCGAAGCCGCCCGATAACCTGCGAGCCGATGAGCGAGCACCGCTACGACCCGCGGGAGATCGAGCCGCGCTGGCAGGCGCTCTGGGCCGCCGAGCGCACGTGGGAGGTCGCGAACCTGGAGCAGGGCGAGTCGCCGACGGTCGCGCGCACGAACGAGCCGCCCAGCTCCTACGTGCTGGAGATGCTGCCCTACCCGAGCGGCGAGCCGCACATCGGGCATCTGAAGTGCTACTCGCTCGGCGACGCGATCGCCCACTTCCACCGGCGGCTCGGCAAACGCGTCCTGCACCCGATGGGCTACGACGCCTTCGGGCTGCCGGCCGAGAACCACGCGATCAGGACGGGCGTGCACCCGCGCGTCTCGACGGCCGAGTCGATCGCCGAGTTCCAGCGCCAGTTTCGCGAATGGGGGATCTCGATCGACTGGTCGCGCGAGCTGGCGACCTCCGAACCGACCTACTACCGCTGGACGCAGTGGATCTTCCTCGAGCTCCTCAGGGCCGGGCTCGCGTACAGGCGCGAGGCGGCGGTGAAGTGGTGCCCGAACGACCAGACGGTGCTCGCCAACGAGCAGGTCGACGCCGACGGGCGCTGCGAGCGCTGCGGCGCGATCGTCGAAGTGCGCCAGCTCGAGCAGTGGTTCCTGCGCATCACCGACTACGCCGAGCGGCTGCTCACCGACCTCGACACGATCGACTGGCCCGAGCACGTCAAGACGATGCAGCGCAACTGGATCGGGCGCAGCGAGGGGGCCGAGGTGACGTTCCGCTGCGAGGAGCTGGGCATCGACTACCCCGTGTTCACGACGCGGCCCGACACGCTGTTCGGCGCGACCTTCTTCGTGATGGCACCCGAGCACCCCGACGTGCTGCGCATCGCGGCGGGCACCGAGCACGAGCAGGCGGCCCACGACTACGTCAACCGGGCGCTCAACGAGAGCAACGAGGAGCGCGGCAACGTCGAGAAGGAGAAGACCGGCGTCCCGCTCGGGCGCACGGTGACCAACCCGGTCAACGGCGAGCAGATCCCGATGTTCGTCGCCGACTACGTGCTGATGGAGTACGGCACCGGAGCAATCATGGCGGTGCCCGGTCACGACGAGCGCGACCACGACTTCGCGAGCACCTTCGGCCTGCCGATCCGCCCGGTGATCGAGCCGGCGGCGGGGGAGCCGGCGGAGCTCCCATACGCCGGGGAAGGCGTGCTGGTCAACTCCGCCCCGCAGTTCGACGGCCTGCCCAACCGCGAGGCGCTCGCCGCGATCGTCGCCTGGCTGGACAAGGAGGGCAAAGGCCATGCCTCGGTCAACTACCGGCTGCGCGACTGGCTGATCTCCCGCCAGCGCTACTGGGGCTGCCCGATCCCGGTCGTCTACTGCGAGACGTGCGGTCCCGTGCCGGTGCCCGAGGACCAGCTGCCGGTCGAACTTCCCGAGATCGAGGACTACGCCCCGAAGGGCCGCTCGCCGCTGGCCGGCGCGGAGGACTGGGTGCAGACCAGCTGTCCCTCCTGCGAGGGCCCCGCGCGCCGGGAGACCGACACGATGGACACGTTCGTCGACTCCTCCTGGTACTTCCTGCGCTACTGCGACGCCCGCAACGACGACGCGGCGTGGGACCCCGGGGCGCTCGCGGAGTGGATGCCGGTCGACCAGTACATCGGCGGCGTCGAGCACGCGATCCTGCACCTGATGTACGCGCGTTTCTTCTGCAAGGCGCTCGCGGACCTCGGCCACCTCGAATTCCAGGAGCCTTTCCGGGCGCTCTTCACGCAGGGGATGGTCACGAAGGACGGCGCGAAGATGAGCAAGTCGCGCGGCAACGTCGTCTCGCCGGCTGCGCTCGTGCAGCGGGCCGGCGCGGACGCGGCGCGCTGTTACACGCTGTTCATGGGTCCGCCCGACCAGGACGCCGACTGGTCCGACGAGGGGGTCGAAGGGGTGCACCGCTTCCTCGCGCGTCTGTGGCGGCTGTCCGTGGAGACGGCCGAGCGCGGCGGCGTCGAGCCCGGGCTCGGCGCGCCGGATGCGGGCGAAGGCGACGAGCTGGTGCTGATGCGAAAGGCCCACTGGGCGATCGACAAGGTCAGCGGCGACCTGCGGCGCTTCGCCTTCAACACGGCGATCGCCGCGGTGATGGAGCTGATGAACGAGATCTCGCGGCTGCGCGATGAGGTCTCGGTCGAGGCCTTGCGATTCTCGCTCGGCACCGCCGCCTCGCTGCTGTTCCCGTTCGCGCCGCACACGTGCGCGGACGTCTACGAGCGCCTCACCGGCGAACGGGTGTGGGAACAGCCGTGGCCGGAAGCCGACGAGCTGCTGCTCGAGAGCGAGGTCTACGAGCTCGTCTGCCAGGTCAACGGCAAGGTCCGCGATCGCGTGCAGGCGAACGCCGAGGCGACCCCCGATCAGCTCAAGGAGCTCTGCCGCGCCGCTCCGAACGTGATCGCCCACCTCGACGGCAAGGAGCTCGTCAAGGAGATCGTGGTGCCGGGGAAGCTCGTCAACCTCGTCGTGCGCTAGACGGCCGGTGCTCGACCTCAAGCCCGTCTACCTGATCCACGGCGACGACCACGGCGCGGTGGCCGAGCGGCGGGCCGGCCTGCGCGCGCTCGCCGAGAGCCAGGACGACGGCGCGGTCGCGCTCGAGGTACTGGAAGGCGACGCCGCCACTCCGGCGGGCGTGGCGCAGGCGCTCGCCGCGATGACACTGTCGATGGGCCGGCGCGTGATCGTCGCCGAGGGCGCCGAGCGCTGGCGCGAGAAGGACGTCGAAGAGCACCTCGTCCCGGCGCTGGGCGCGATGCCTCCCGAGACGACGCTCGCCGTGTTCGCTCGGGAGGAGGCGCGGGCCAAGGCGCCGCAGGCGCTGCACGACGCCGTCAAGAAGGCCGGGGGGCAGGTCGTCGCGCAGATGACGGTCAAGCCGTGGGAGCTGCCGAAGTGGGTGCGCGAGCAGGCCTCGCGCGTCGGCATCGAGCTGGACGCCGCCGCCGCGAAAGCGCTCGTGACGCAGGTCGGCGAGCGCCAGCAGCGACTGCTGCGCGAGCTGGAGAAGCTCGCGCTGGAAGGGGGGAGCTCGCCGCGCCGCGTCTCGCAGGACGAGATCGAGGCGCGCGCCGCGCACTCGGCCGAGTGGCGCGCGTACGCGCTCGGCGACGCGCTCGTGGCCGGCGACGGCGCGGCCGCGATGGCCACCTACCTGCGCCTGCGCGAGCAGGGCGAGCGGGTGGCGGGGCTCACCTACCTGCTCGCCTCGCGGCTTCGCGACGCCCTTGCGATCGCCGAGCAGCTCGCGGCGGGGCGCTCGGCCGCGGAGGTCAAGAAAGGGCTGCGGATGCCCCCGAAGGTGGCGGACCGGCTGATCAAGGACGTGCAACGCAGCGACCCCGCGCGCCTTCGCGGCGCGATCGGCGTGCTTGCGCGGCTGGAGCTCGACACGCGTGGCGGGGCCGTGCTCGTCCGCGACCGGGACGCGCTGGCGGAAATGGACGAGGACACGCTCGTCGCGCGGGCGATCGGGGAGATCGTGGCCTGAGGCGCGGCGTCTCGCCCGCGGCCCGCACGCAGGCTCGTTCAGCAGGCTGCGAAGCCGCGAGCGCCGCTCGGGGCGGGTCGCCCTAGGACTTCGACCCGGCGAGGATCTTCGCCGCGCGGGACTTCTTGTGGGCACCCGTGTTCCGGTGCAGCGCGCCGCGCTTGACGGCCTTGTCGATCGTCGAGACCAGCTCGCGGTGCGTCTCTGCGGCGTCGCCCTCGCCGCCCTCGACGGCGGCGGTGAGGCTGCGGAAGTGCGTCTTGATCGCCGAGGTGTAGCGGCGGTTCTCGAGCCGCTCGCGCTCGGAGCGAAGGATGCGCTTCTTCTGCGAGTGAATGTTGGCCATGACGTTCCCTTCAGCGCGCGCGACCGAACCTCCTGGCCCGGCCGGGCAGCGCCGTACTATAGCGGCCTTGACAGCAAGCGCCGAAGCCTTCGCGGAGGAATCGGCCCCACCGCCACCCCCGACCGGCGGGGGGGTCGCCCGCAACACCGCGATCTTCTCGATCGCCACGGGCATCTCCCGCGTCGCCGGGCTGGTTCGCGAAATCATCGCGGCCGGCTTCTTCGGCACACGCGGCCCCGCCTCCGCCTACACGATCGCCTTCCAGGTCCCCAACCTGGTCACCAACCTGTTCGCGAACGCGGCGCTGTCGGCCGCGTTCGTGCCGGTGTTCACCGAACTGCTCCAGAAGGGGCGGCGCAAAGAGGCGTTGCGGCTGGCCTCGACGCTCTTCTGGATCATGCTGATCGGCCTGGGCGCGCTGACCGCCTTCTTCATCCTCGGCGCCGGCGTGATCATGCCGCTGTTCACGGGCTCGTCGTTCAACAGCCATCTCGACGAGCTGACCGTCGGACTCTCGCAACTGCTGTTCCCCGTGATCCTCCTGCTCGGCCTCAACGGTCTGCTCGTCGGGGTCCTCCAGTCCTACGAACACTTCACGATCCCCGCGATCGCACCGGCGGTGTGGAACGTCGTGATCATCGTGCTGCTGGTCGTGCTACACCCGCACTTCCACGCCGACGACGGGATCTACGCCCTCGCGATCGCCGTGCTGATCGCGACCTTCGTCCAACTCGGCATGGCGTTCGGCGCGCTCGGGCGCATCGACTTCCGCTTGCAGTTCCACATCGACTGGCGCGACCCGCGCATCACCCAGGTGTTCATGCTCATGCTGCCGGTCACGATCGGGCTCGGCATCGTCAACCTCGACCAGCTCATCAACTCGAGCTTCGGGACGCTGATCAACACGGAAGCGCCGCGCGCGATCGACAACGCCTTCCGCATCTACATGCTGCCGCAGGGGCTGTTCAGCGTCGCTGTCTCGACCGTGCTGTTCCCGACTCTCAGCCGCATGGCGGCCGACCAAGCCGTCGCACCGATGCGACGCGCGCTCGGGATCGGGATGCGCCAGATCAACCTCCTGCTGATCCCCTCGGCGGCGTTCCTGATGGTCCTGACCGAACCGGTCGTGCGGCTGGTGTTCCAGCGCGGCCAGTTCAACGCGCAATCCACCCACCTCGTGTCTGTCGCGCTGTTCTGGTTCGCGGTGAGCCTTCCGTTCGGCGGGCTCAACCTGCTGCTCACGCGCGCGTTCTTCGCCGTGCAGCGGCCGTGGATCCCGACGCGCCTGGCGGCGCTCAACATCATCGTCGACATCGTCGTCTCGATCGCCCTGTACAAGCCCCTCGGCATCGCCGGGCTGATCATCGGCACGCTGGCGGCGAACATCGTCATGACGTGGCTGCAGCTGCGACGGCTCCGCGAGGGCTTCAACGGTCAGATCGAAGGCGCGCAGACGACGATGATCACCGCGCGCATCACGGTCGCCGCCGCGCTCCTCGCGGGCGTCTCATACGCCGTGTGGAAGCTGCTCGACTCGCTGCTCGGCACCTCCATCGAGGCACAGATAGTGAGCATCGGCGCTGCGGGGGTCGCGGGCACGTTCGTGTACGGGCGGGTCGTGCTCGCGATGGGGGTGCCGGAGGCCCATCAGGTCACGCGGCTGATCCGCTCGCGGTTCGGCCGGGCCTGAGCCGGGCGCGGGCTCGGCCTTGCCGGTCAGCCCCCGGCCGGCTCGCCGCCGAACGCCGCCGCGGCGCCGGCCGCGAGCTCCTCGGCCGACACCTCGCGGATGCGTTGGGCGATGTTCCAGCGATGCCCGAAGGGATCGGTGATCTGCCCGTGGCGCTCGCCCCAGAACTGATCTGCGAGCGGGTGGTGCACCTCTGCCCCGGCGTCGACGGCCCGGTCCCAGAGCGCGTCGGCGTCCTCGGTGTCGATCTGGAGAACCGTTGCCGTCCCGCCGATCGACAGTGGCGAGAGGATGCCGGCGTTGGGGAACTCGCTCGCGAGGTGCACCCGCGAGTCGCCGATGGCGAGCTCGATCGTCATCACGCCGCCACCTGGCAGGGGCACCCGCTGGACCTCGCTCGCGCCGAATGCGCGCTCGTACCACTCGCAGGCCGCGGCGGCGTCGGGGACCACGATGTGCGCGCTCACGTGGGTCATCCGTCAGGCCGCCCGCTCGCCGGCGTTGGTGCGCTTGCTCACGCGCTCGTAGTTGAGACGCATCAGCGCGATTGCGTCACGCACGTCATCAGCGCTGCGAAGCTGCCGCGACGCGGGTCCGACGCGACCGGGGAACACGGGATGCTCGGCGATCCGTCCTTCGTCCATGAGCTTCCTCCAGACCTCCGGCGGGAACGAGAAGTGAGCGGAACGATCACCGTGCAGATGCCCGATCTCGCGGCCGTTCAACTTGAAGGCGAACTCGCCGCGGCGACCGGGTCCGGCCTCGATCCCCGGCCAGGAGCGGATCTCGTCGCTGATCTGCTGTCCGTATGCCTGCGTCTCTGTCATGGCTCCTCCTTCGGGTAGGGGGAGCCATCAACGCTACAAGTTCAAGTGAACTTGAAGTCAAGGGCGATCTGTGATGTCGTTCCACGCATGGCCGAGCTGATGACGATCGGCGAGGTCTCCCGGCGCAGCGGCGTCGCGAGTTCCGCGCTGCGCTTCTACGAGGAGCGGGGCCTGATCGCCTCCGAGCGGGCCGGCTCCGGACATCGCCGGTATCGCCGTCCGGTGCTGCGTCGCATCGCGTTCGTCGTCTTCGCCCAGAGGGTGGGGCTCACGCTCGAGGAGGTTGCGGACGAGCTCGCCAAGCTGCCGGCGGACCACGCTCCGACGCGCCGGGACTGGTCACGGCTGTCGAGTGGCTGGAGCGCCCGCATCGACGCGCGGATCGAGGAGCTCCAGCGTCTGAAGGTCGGGCTCACCGACTGCATCGGATGCGGCTGCCTCTCGCTGGATCGCTGCCGGCTCGCCAACCCCGAAGACCGCGCGTCGCGGCAGGGGCCGGGACCGCGGTACTGGATCGCCGGGAGGCCCTGAGGCCGGGACGCGGCAGCTCGCCGATGCACTAGCCTGGAGCCTCCGGCAGATCGTCCACTCGGCCGAGACCTTCTGGGTCAACCGCGGCAACGCGCCCTTCGGGGCGGCCTGTCCAGGTGGTCGGGAGTGTCAGTTGCCCAGGCACCGACACAAGTCCTGGGACATAGCAGTACAGCGGCGATCAACGACCGGGCGGCCGGGCGGGCCAGCAGGTTCGTCCGGCCTTCTTCTTGCTGAGTGGACCCGGAAGCGAGCGGTCCGCAGCACGTCTACGCTCTGGGCGATGGACGTCAGCTCCTACGACGAGATCGAGCCGTTCAAGACCCTCGACGGGTCGGAGATCCGCGAGTGGGCCGGGCGCGTGTCTGCGCCCGCCCGCAACCAGAGCCTCGCGGAGGCGACGGTCGCGCCCGGCGGCGCGACGGCCGCGCACTACCACCGCACGACGGAGGAGCTCTACCTCGTCACCGAGGGCCGCGGCATGTTGATCCTCGACGGCGCGGAGCGCGTGCTGCACGAGGGCGACTGCGCGCTGATCCCGCCCGGCGCGGTGCACAAGATCTTCAACGTCGGCGAGGGCCCGCTGCGGATCGTCTGCGCCTGCGCGCCGGCGTACTCCGACGCGGACACGGTGCTCGTCGAGTAGGCGCGTCCCGCTTCCGGCGTGATCGACGACGACGCCCTGATCGGCGGGCGCACCCCATTCGGGGCACAGGCGAGCCCCGCGAGATCGTGATCGCCGACTACGACCCGGCGTGGCCGGAGCGCTTCGAGCGCGAGCGGGCGCGCATCCGGGCGGCCCTGGGCTCGAAGCGGCCGGATACGAGCTGCGCGTCCGGGAGCCGGGCCACCGCATGTTCAGGATGCCCGCGCTCGATGTCCACGTCCACCTCTGGGCCGGCAGCAACCCACCATCTATCGTGACCCTCGGCCATGGACCAGCAGCACATCCGCAACTTCTCGATCATCGCCCACATCGACCACGGCAAGTCGACGCTGGCCGATCGCATCCTCGAGCTGACGCACACCGTCGCGCCGCGGGAGATGCGCGCCCAGGTGCTCGACTCGATGGACCTCGAGCGCGAGCGCGGGATCACGATCAAGGCCCAGGCCGTGCGCGTCTTCTACACGGCCAAGGACGGCGAGACCTACCAGCTGCACCTGATCGACACCCCCGGCCACGTCGACTTCACCTACGAGGTGTCGCGCTCGCTGGCCGCGTGCGAGGGCGCCCTGCTGGTCGTGGACGCCTCGCAGGGCGTCGAGGCCCAGACCGTCGCCAACACCTACCTCGCGATCGACGCGGGCCTCGAGCTGATCCCGTGCCTGAACAAGATCGACCTGCCCGGGGCCGAACCTGAGCGGGTCGCAGGCGAAGTCGCCGAGCTGATCGGCGAGCCGCCCGAGTCGATCCGGCGCATCAGCGGCAAGACGGGGGAGGGCGTGGCCGAGGTGCTGGAGGAGCTCGTCAAGCGCGTGCCGCCGCCGGAGGGCGACCCCGAGGGCGCGCCTCGCGCGCTGATCTTCGACTCCGAGTTCGACCAGTACCGTGGCGTGATCGCCTACCTCCGTGTCGTCGACGGCGTCTTCAGGAAGGGCGAGGCGATCCGCGCGATGGCGACGGGCACCGAGGCCGACATCGACGACATCGGCTTCTTCAGCCCGCAGATGATGCCGACCGACCAGCTCGCCGCGGGCGAGGTCGGCTACCTCATCACCGGCCTCAAGGACGTCACGCAGCTGCGCGTCGGCGACACGCTGACGACAAGGGTGAAGTCCGGCGTGGGTGCTGCAACGGAGCCGCTGCCGGGCTACAGGGAGGTCAAGCCGATGGTCTTCTGCGGTCTGTTCCCGATCGACTCCGACGACTACCCGGACCTGCGCGACGCGCTGGAGAAGCTGACGCTCAACGACGCCGCGCTCTCCTGGGAGCCCGAGACCTCGGATGCGCTCGGCTTCGGCTTCCGCTGCGGCTTCCTCGGGCTGCTGCACATGGACATCGTGCGCGAGCGCCTGGAGCGCGAGTACGACCTCGAGCTGCTGGCGACGATGCCGAGCGTCGAGTTCGACGTGACGCTCACGAGCGGCGAGGAGCTGGAGGTCCACAACCCCTCGGACATGCCCGACCCGGGGACGATCGAGGAGATCCGCGAGCCCTTCATCCAGGCCTCGATCATCGCGCCGAGAGAGTTCGTCGGGGCGGTGATGGAGCTCTGCCAGGAGCGCCGCGGCGAGCACACCGGCATGCACTACCTCTCGCCGGAGCGGGTGCAGCTGAACTACCAGCTGCCGCTGGCGGAAATCGTGCTCGACTTCTTCGACCAGCTGAAGTCGCGGACGAAGGGCTACGCGTCGCTCGACTACGAGATCAGCGGCTCAAAGCCGAGCGACCTGGTGAAGCTCGACGTGCTGCTCGCCGGCGACCCGGTGGACGCCCTGTCGATGGTCGTGCACCGCGAGAAGGCCTACGAGGTGGGGCGCTCGCTGACCGAAAAGCTGCGCAAACGGATCCCGCGACAGCAGTACGACGTGCCGATCCAGGCGGCGATCGGCTCGCACATCATCGCGCGCGAGACGGTGAAGGCCTTCCGCAAGGACGTGATCGCGGGCTGCTACGGGGGCGACATCACGCGCAAGAAAAAGCTGCTCGCCAAACAGAAGGAAGGCAAGAAACGGATGAAGCAGGTCGGCCGCGTGGAGGTCCCGCAGGAGGCGTTCCTGGCCGTGTTGGAGTTGGGAGAGGAGTAGGGGGGTCGGCAGGTGACGGATTCCTCTTCCAGTCGCATGGTCGATCCTGCGGGCGGAGATCGCCCGCGTGTCCGGCTGCTGTTCGTCTGCCTCGGGAACATCTGCCGCTCGCCGACCGCTGAGGGCGTGATGCGCCACGTGGTCGCCGAGGCAGGCATGCAGGACGAGGTCGAGCTCGACTCCGCCGGGACCGGGTCGTGGCACGTCGGCAGCGCGCCGGACGAGCGGGCGAGCGCCGCCGCGAGGGGCAGGGGCGTCACGCTCGCCGGAGCGGCGCGCCAGGTGCGCCCGCAGGACCTCGAGGACTTCGACCTGATCCTCGCGATGGACCGCGCGAACCTGCGCGACCTGATCGCGCTGGCAGACGACGAGGCCGACGGCAGGATCCGGCTGCTGCGCGAGTTCGATCCTGCGAGCGCCGGCAGCGGCGACCTCGACGTGCCGGATCCCTACTACGGCGCGTCCGGAGGCTTCGAGGAGGTCTTCGATCTGGTCGAGGCGGCCTGCCGCGGGCTGCTCGAGGAGATCCGAGCGGGCCGCGTGCGATGACGCTCCCGCCCGGCGCGACGCGTGAGCGGAGGATCGGCGGCGGGGACATCAACGAAGCCTTCAGGGTCACGCTCGCCGACGGGCGCGATGCGTTCGTCAAGACGCGCTCGCGGACGATCCCCGGCGAGTACGAGGCCGAGGCGGCGGGACTGCGCTGGCTCGCCGAGCCCGGCCTCGTGCGCACGCCGGCCGTGCTCGAGCTCGACGAGGCGTACCTGGCCCTGGAGTGGGTCGAGCCAGGCGGCCTGAGCGCCGAGGGGGCCGAGGAGCTGGGGCGCGGCCTGGCGGGCACGCACCTCGCCGGCGCCGGGCAGTTCGGCGCGCCCCCCGGCGCGCCGCTCGACACCGGCTTCGGCTCGTTGCGGCTGCCGAACGAGCCGACACCGGACTGGCCGAGCTTCTACGCCCAGCGCCGCCTGCTGCCGCTCGCGCGGATCGCCCGCGAGCGGAGCTCGCTCAGCGAGTCCGGCGCTCGCGCGGTCGAGAGCGTGTGCGGGCGCATGGAGGAGCTCTGCGGCCCCCCCGAGCCGCCTTCGCGGCTGCACGGCGACCTCTGGGGCGGGAACGTGATGGGCGGCGCGGACGGGCGCGCGTGGCTGATCGACCCCTCCTGCTACGGCGGCCATCGCGAGGTCGACCTCGCGATGCTGCGGCTCTTCGGCGCGCCTTCGCAGCGCATCTTCGACGCCTACGAGGAGTCCGCGCCGCTGGCCGCCGGCTGGGGGGAGCGGGTCGAGCTCTACCAGCTCGCGCCGCTGCTCGTTCACGCGGTCCTGTTCGGCGCCTCCTACGGGGCGGCGGCCGAGCGCGCGGCGAGCCGCTACGCCTGACGCCCCGGCGTCACGGCCACAGGCCGGACACTCGCCTGGCCGCCGCGCTCCAGCGTCGCGGCCCGGCTGCGCGGTGGCGCTCGACGAGCGGGCTCGCGATCGCCGCCGCGCTCCAGCGTCACCGCCCGGCCGCGCAGGTCGGAACCGGGTTCGTGGCGCTCTACGAGCAGGCGCGCGCGCTCGTCGCGCGCGAATACCGAGGCCCCCTCACCCTGGCCGCCCTGGCGGCGGCGCTCGCGAGCTCCCCGCGCGAGATCCAGCGTGCCTACGAGCGCGCCGGCGAGACGTCCTTCGCGGAGGACCTGCGCGAGCGCCGGCTGCGGGCGGCGGCGGAGCTCCTTCGCGACCAGCCCGCGATCTCGGTTGCCGCGGTGGCGCGGCTGTCCGGCTACCGTAGCCCGGCGGCGTTCGCGCGCGCCTTCGCCCGTCGTTACGGCGTGGCGCCGGCGGGCTTCCGGGCGGTCTCGGCGTCCGGCGCCTCGCGCGCCGCTTCGAGCCCCGGCAGCCGCAGGCGCATCAGCGTGCCGCCGCCGGGCGCCGGCTCGGCCGAGATCGCGCCGCCGAGCTGCGCGGTGACCTGGCGCACGATCGCCAGCCCGAGCCCCGACCCGGGCCGCCGGCGCGCCTCGGCTCCGCGGTAGAAGCGGTCGAAGATGTGCGGAAGGTCCTCGGGTGCGATCCCGGGCCCGTGGTCGCGCACCGTCAGCTCCTTGCCCTGCAGGCGCAGCTCGACCACCGATTCCGGCGGGCTGTACTTGACGGCGTTGTCGATCAGGTTGCCGACCGCGCGCTCCAGGCGCGCGGGCACCCCCTCGAGGATCGCGGGCTCGAGGTCCATGTGGAAGGTCACCGTGTCGCGGACGTTCACCTTCTGGACGACCTCCTCGACCAGCAGGTCCAGGCGCACCGCCTCGACCTCGGCCGAGGGCTCCTCGCCGCGCGCCAGATCGATCAGGTCGTTGATCAGCCTCGTCAGGTCCTCGAGCTGAGCCACGACGTCGTCGAGCACGCGGCGGTGCTCCTCGGGCGACATCTGCTGGCCGAGCTGCTGCAGCAGCTCGATGTTGGTGCGCACGCTCGTGACCGGCGTGCGCAGCTCGTGCGAGGCGTCGGCGACGAGCTGGCGCTGCGAGCCGACCGAGGCGTCCAGGGCGGCCATCGAGCGCTCGAGCGCGTCGAGCATCGCGTTGAAGCTGCTCGCGAGCCGCCCGATCTCGTCTTCGCTGACCCGCTCGATCCGGTTCGAGAGGTCCTGGGTGCGGGTCACGTGCTCAGTCGTCTGGGTGAGCCGCTTCAGCGGCTGCACGGCCGCCCCCGCGACGAGCCGGCCGAGCAGCGCGGCGAGCGCGATCCCGCCGACGACGACGAGCACGAGGATCAGCCGCAGCCGGCTCAGCAGGCTGTCGGTTTCGGTCAGCGGCAGCGCGATCTCCGCGGCGCGGTTGCGCCCGAAGGGCTCGGCGAGCACCCGCATGTGCACGCCGCTGACCGAGACGTCGCGCAGGAACGGCGCTCCGCCGCGCTCGGCCAGGAGCGCGGTGCGCTCGTCGACCGGCAGCGTCACGTTGGATGCCGAGCGTGCGAGCACCTTGCCGTTGGAGTCGACCACCTGCTGGTAGCCGCGCGCCTGGTCGGGGTTCGGCGGCAGTTTCCCGAACAGCGAGCCGGGCCGGCGGATTTCCACGCCGGGCGGGGCTGCGGGTTCCCCCTGGGCTCCCTTTCCGCCGTTGTCGCTTTCGGACTCTTTGGCGGCCAGCGCGAGGTCGCTGGGCGCCCCGACGACGATGCTGGCGGCACCGTTGGGACCGATCTTCAGCGCGCCGACAGCGAACAGCCGCTGCAGGCGGCGCGTCTCGCGGGCGCGCGAGTGCAGCTGGTTGTCCACCTGGCTGTGCAGCTGGTTCGCCGTCAGCAGGTAGACCAGCAGCGAGGCGAGCACGACGGCGATCGCCACGGCGGCGGCGGCGGCGAGTGCGATGCGGCGGCGGAAGCTCATGGTCCCGGGCGCAGCACGTAGCCGACGCCGCGCACCGTGTGCAGCACGCGCGGCCGGGAGTCGAGCTCGGTCTTGCGGCGCAGGTAGCCGATGTAGACGCCGAGCGAGTTGGAGCTCGAGCCGAAGTCGTATCCCCACACGTCCTCGAAGATCTCCGAGCGCGTGAGCACCTTGCGCGGGTTGCGCATGAACATCTCGAGCAGCAGGAACTCGGTGCGGGTGAGCGCGAGCGGGCGCTCGCCACGGAACGCCTCGTGGCTGAGCAGGTCGAGCCGCAGGTCCTCGAAGCTGAGCGTCTCGGGGTCCCCGTCGAGCTCGTCGGCGCGGCGCAGCAGCGCGCGCAGGCGGGCGAGCAGCTCGCGCAGCGCGAACGGCTTGACGAGGTAGTCGTCGGCGCCCGCATCGAGGCCCGCGACACGGTCGTCGACCTCGCCGCGCGCGGTCAGCATCAGCACCGGCGTGCGGTCGCCGCCCTCGCGCATCCTGCGGCAGACCTGGATGCCGTCGAGCCGCGGCATCGCGATGTCGAGGATCACAGCCTCGTACGGGCTCGCGCCGAGCCGCTCGAGCGCCTCCTCGCCGTCGCCGGCCTGAGCGACCTCGTAGCTCTCCATCGACAGCGCCCGCGCCAGGGCGCTCTGCACCGCGGGCTCGTCGTCGACGACAAGTATGCGTGCGGGCTCGGCCATCTTCGATCCGTCGGGTCGGCTGGCGCCCGCTGCGGGTAGCGTGGCGGGCACGGGCCGATATCAGGCTAGCGTGAGCGCTGCGGGACCGATCCGGCAGTCGCGGCGGTGAGAGGCGATGGACGGCAGCGGCGAACGGCACGACGAAGCGGATCAGGGCGCGCGGCGCGCGGCGCTCGCCTCGCAATCGCGCACCGTGCGCAACAGCGTGATCAGCCTCGCCGTGTTCTTCGGCATCGTCGTGCTGCTGCTGCTCGCGGTCCCGGGGCTGCGCGAAGCGGCGGAGAAGATCACCGACGCGAGCCTCGCCTGGGTGCTGGGCGGGATCGGCTTCGAGCTGCTCTCCTGCGCGGGCTACGTGGTCCTGTTCGACCTCGTCTTCGGGCGCATCGGCCGCGGCCTCGTCACCCGCCTGTCGCTCTCCGAGCTGGCCGTGAACTCGGTCGTCTCCCTGAGCGGGCTGGCGGGGCTCGCCCTCGGCGCATGGGTGCTCCGCGAACGCGGCTTCTCGGTCGAGCGGATCGCGAGCCGCACGGTGCTGATCTTCGTGCTGACGAGCGCCGTCAGCGCCGCCGCGGTCGTCCTGATCGGGGTGCCGATGTGGCTGGGCCTGCTGCCCGGGTCCACCGACCCGCTGCTGACGCTGCTGCCGGCATGCGTCGCGGCGGCTGCGATCGCCGCGACGATCCTGGCCGGGCGCTGGGCAGGGCGGCGCGCGGAACTGCTCAGCGAGAACGCGAGCCGCACGGCGATCGCGCTGCTCGCGATCAACGGCGGCGTCGAGGAGGCCCTCGTCGAGCTCCGGCGCCACGACTGGCGGCTGCTCGGCGCGGTCGCGTACTGGCTGTTCGACGTGCTGACGCTGTTCGCGGCGCTCGCCGCCTTCGGCCACGTCGCCTCGTTCTGGGCGATCGCGATGGCCTACCTGATCGGGCTGATCGCGAACTCGCTCCCCGTCCCCGGCGGCTTCGTCGTCGTCGAAGGCGGCCTCGTGGGGATGCTCGACCTGTTCGGCGTCGCGCCGGGATCGACCGTCGTCGCGGCCGTCGTCGTCTACCGCGCGATCTCGCTGTGGGTGCCCGCGCTCACCGGCTCGGTCGCGTTCCTGAGCCTGCGGCGCGAGATCGGCCGGCCGCCGGTCCCGGCCGTGGGCGGGGAGGCGGGCTAGGCTTCGCTCGTCGGCCGGTTGCGGCAGACGCCGTTCGCCAGCGAGCCCATCACCGCCGCGACGCGCCCCTTGACCGGTCCCGACAGGCCGGGGCAGAAGACCGGCGCGGGAAGCGAGCCGTTCGCGCTCCCCGGGGCGTTGATCGGCTTCAGCTGCTTGGCGGCCGCGAGGGCGTGCGCGAGGCTGTCCGAGAAGATGTCGATCGCTTCGCGGCCGGTGTAGAGCTCGATCGAGTGCCCGTGGTCGTAGACCACGGCCGGGACGCCGCGCACGACCGTGTTGCGCTGGGGGCCGAGCGCGACATTGGAGTGCAGGCGGTAGATCACGGTCGTGACCTGGAGCGGCAGCACGCAGCTGCCGCCGCCGAAGATGCCCTTGCTCTTGACGCAGTCCCCGTAGTAGACGCTGTCGCCGATCCGCTCGATGTAGCCGCGCAGGCCGTCGGCGGCGGTGATGCGATCGCCGTCGAAGGCCGGGCCGACCCAGTAGACGCGGTAGTACGGGAAGGTCTGGGCTTCGGCGAGTTCGCGGGGAGAGATGGCTCCCGGGTGCTCGGTGCCGCCACAGCCCGCAAGCGCGCCGGCGAGCACGAGAACGAGGGCGATCAGGAGGGCGGCGCGTCGGTGGGGGATTCGGCACGGGGCCACGTCGGGCATTATCTTGGCGTGCCCTTTGGCGTGCCGAGCCACCGGACCGCGCGCACACCCACCTCGGCCACTCCTCTGCGGCCGGTGCACGGCGAGCCCTCCGTCGCGGAACTGGCGACGCCCGCGGTCGTGCTCGCGCCCCCGCGGGAGCGCGCCGGCTGGCGTTCCGCGGCCGCGGTCGCGGCGCCGGCGCTGGTCCTCGCGGTCGCGCTGCTGGCGGCGTGGCTGATCGTCGATCCCCACCCGCCCGACCTCGCGGCCCAGGTCTACCGCGTCGGCCTGTTCCGTCAGCTGGGGTTCGCGGTGTGGGACGGGAACTGGTACGCCGGGCACCACATGCCGGGCTACAGCCTCCTGTTCCCGGCGCTCGCCACGTGGCTGGGCCTGCGCACGATCGGCGTGCTGTGCGTGCTGGCCTCGACGACGCTGTTCGCCGCGCTCGTCGTCGACGAGTACGGCCTCGCCGCACGCTGGGGCGCGGTCGCGTTCGCGCTGGCGGCGATCGGCGACGTGTGGCTCGGACGTCTGCCCTTCGCGCTGGGCGTGGCGCTCGCCCTCGCCGCCGCGCTGGCGCTGCGGCGAGGCCACCCGTTGCCGGCGGCGGCTCTCGCCGCGCTCGCGGCTGCGGCGAGCCCCGTAGCCGGGTTGCTGCTCGGCCTGGCGGCTGCGACCGTGACGCTCGCCGAGCGCTCGCCGCGCGCCCTGCTCGTGCTGGCGGCGCCGGCGGCAGCCGTCGTGCTGCCGCTGGCGATGCTGTTCCCCGAAGGCGGCTACGAGCCCTTCCCGATCCTCTCCTTCACAGCGACCGCGGGCGTGGTGGCGATCTTCGCGCTGGCGCTGCCGCGCCGCGAGCACCTGCTGCGTCTCGGCGCCGCCGTCTACCTGGCGGCCTGCCTGCTCTGCCTGCTGGTCCACTCGCCGGTGGGCAGCAACATCGAGCGCTACGGCGTGCTGCTGGGCGCGCCGCTGCTCGTGTGCGCGCTGGCCCGCGACGGCGCGGGCGCGCGCCGCCTTCCCGTCCTCGGCGGGCTCGCCCTCGCGGCGCTCGGCACGTGGGTGCTGTGGGGGCCGGTGCGCGAAACTGCCGCGGTGGCGGGCACGCCCGCCGCGAGCGCCTCCTACTACGTGCCGGTCGAGCGCTTCCTCGCGGGGCGCGAGCCGGTGCGGGTCGAGGTGCCGCTGACGCGGTCGCACTGGGAGGCGGCGATGCTGGCCCCGCACGTGGCGCTCGCGCGCGGCTGGGAGAAGCAGCTCGACAGCCGCTACGACGGCGTGCTGCTGGCGAAACACCTGTCGGCGCGCTCCTACCGCGAATGGCTGGACCGCGAGGCGATCTCCTACGTGGCGCTGCCCGATCTCGCCCCTGACCCCTCGAGCGCGGTCGAGGACCGGCTGATCCGCTCGGGCCTTCCCTACCTGCACGAAGTCCTCCGCAGCGCGCACTGGCGTGTCTTCCAGGTCGCGGGCGCCGAGCCGCTGGCCACCGGCCCCGGCCGGCTCACCGAGCTGGGCCACGACACGTTCGTGCTGGACGCGCTCGCCGCGGGGCCGTTCCTCGTGCGCGAGCACTTCAGCCGCTACTGGACGGTGCTGCACGGTGACGCCTGCGTCGGCCACGGGCCCGAAGGTTTCACCGAGGTGCGCGCGCGGGCGCCGGGACGGATCGTCCTGGCCGCACGCTTCTCGCTCGGCCGCGCGCTCGGCTCCGCGGCCGAGTGCCGGCGCTAGCGCGGCACGAGCGCGTAGACGCCGGTGTAGCCGCTGAGGTAGATGTTCTTGCCGTCGCTTACCACTGGGTCGAACGCGCCGGTTTCCTTCTGGAACAGCTTGCGCCCGGTCGAGATGCCGAGGCCGAACGTGCGGTGGTCGCCGAGGTCGGAGAAGTAGACGACGCGGCCGATGATCGTGGGCGAGCCGGAGATCCGCCCGCCGGCGTGGAAGGTCCAGCTGACGTGCCCCGAGCGCGCGTTCAGCGCGTAGAAGGTGCCGTTGTAGGAGCCGAGGTAGATCGTCGGCCCGAGCCCGGGCGCGTTGGTGACGGCGGGCGAGGAGTACACGTAGGCGCCGGTCTGCACCGCCCAGTCGAGCGCCCCCGTCTTGGCGTCGTAGGCGTAGATGCGCCCGTCGGTGTTGCCGAGGAAGACACGGCCGTAGAAGACGGCGGCGGTTGAGTAGAAGGTGCCGCTGCCGAGCAGCGCACCTCCGGAGCCGCTGCGCCAGATCAGGTGGCCGTTGCGCTCGGAGACCGCCTGCAGGTGCCCCGAGTAGTCGCCGAAGTAGAGGACGCCGCCGGAGAGCGTCGGGCTCGCCTTGACGGCGCCGCCGGCGTGGTAGGTCCACAGCACGTTGCCGTGGCTGGCGCCGAGCGCGTAGACGGTGCCGGCTTCGGAGCCGAAGAACACCTTGTCGCCAACGACGAGCGGCGAGGACTCGGCGCGGGAGGGCAGCGCCCGGCTCCAGCGCGTGACCCCGTTTTTCGAGTCGATCGCGAACATCCGCCCCGGCGCGCCCTTGCCGCTGTCGAGGACGGTGACGTAGACGGTGTTCGACGTGACTGCGGGCGAGGACGCGGAGAGGCGCCCGAGTTTCCGTCTCCACACGACTTGGCCGGTGTGCTTGTTGGTCGCGGTCAGGACCGCGTTGTCGCCGAGCTGGAACAGCCGCCCCGCGTAGATGACCGGCGGGAACTCGAGCAGTTCGTGTGCGTTGCGGACCCACAGCTGGCGGAAGGGCGGGCGCAGCGATTCCGGGGCGGGGAAGAAACGCGAATGGTCCTTCGTGTAGCCGTAGTTGGGCCATGAGAAGCGGTCGGGCGGCCGTTTCGGCAACGCCGTCGGGGTCGACTCCGCGGTGAACGGAGCGTGCGGGTGGTAGACGCTGCCGGTGCGGTGCCGCTCGTAGAAGTACGCGCCGAGTCCGATCCCGACGAGCACGAGCACGGCGATCCCCGCGATCAGGAGCGGCAGACGGCGCGGCCGGCGCGAGAACAGGCGCTTGCGGCGCGCGCTCACGGCCTGCGCTCCTCGCTCAGGCGGCGATGCGGCGCGGGTCCTCTTGCGCGCCCGCGGCGGTGGCCGGCTCGGCCGGGCGCTGCGGTTCGCGGCGCGAGACCTCGACGGGAACCGGTTGCGCGCGGCGAGAGCGGCGCAGGCCCGCGCCTGCCGCGAGCAGCTTCATCGCTGCGAGCGCCAGCACCCAGAGGGAGAGGAGCGCCAACGGGGGGAGCGTCAGGCCGGAGACGAGCGCGATCACGTCGTGGTTGCCGTTGAGCGACCAGTTCCACACCAGGTAGTCGCCGACGGTGAGCGCTAGCACGAAGACCGACGGTCTGCGGGGCACGACCCAACACTAGTCCGCGGCGGTGACGGACTGCAACCGCGGCGGACGGTGGTTCCGCCGGAAACCTATGATCGCGTGCGATGAGCGAGCCGGAGGGGCGATCGAGGATCTTCGCGGCGGGCGCGCTTGACGGCGTGAACGTGCTGATCACCGGCGGCGGCACGGGCCTCGGCCGCGAGAGCGCGTTCGAGCTGGCGCGATGCGGCGCGCGGGTGACGATCGCCGGACGGCGAGCGGAGGTACTGGAGCAGGCGGTGGAACGGGCGCGCGAGGAGCTCGGGGAGGCGGGCGCGAGGATCGGGTTCGTCGCAGGGGACGTGCGCGACCCCGACGGGGCGGAGCGGCTCGTCGCCGCCGCGCTCGAGCGCCACGACCGGCTCGACGTGCTCGTCAACAACGCCGGCGGGCAGTTCTTCAGCCCGGCGGAGCTGATCGCGGCCAAGGGATGGCGCGCCGTGTGGCGGCTGAACGTGGGGGGGATGCTGAACATGTCCGAGGCCGCCCGGCGACTTGCCTTCGCGCCGTCCGGCACAGGGACCGTGATCAACGTCACGCTCTCTCCGCACCACGGCATGCCCGGGATGGCGCACTCCGGCGCCGCCCGGGCGACGGTAGAGGCGCTCACGAGGGAGCTGGCCGCTCGGTGGGCGGACTCGAACATAGCGGTGATCGCGGTCGCGGCGGGTCACTTCGCGACCGAGGTCACGGCGAAGTACCCCGAGAGCGTGCGCGCCGGCGCCTCGCGCACGGTCCCGATCCAGCGCCTGGGGGAGCCGATCGAGCACGCATGGCTGGTCGCGCTGCTGTGTTCGCCGCTCGGGCGCCTCCTCACGGGCTCGACCGTCACGCTCGACGGCGCGCGGGACAACTGGTTCGGCCCCTGGCCGCCGCCGGGGCTGGCCGACGACTCCGGCGAGGTGCCGGTGGAGGAGCGGGGGGCGGCCGAGCGGGCTACGGGGCCGGGGCTGCGCTAGGGACCTACCCGGGAGAGAGCGGCGGACGGGAATCGAACCCGCGTCATTGCCGTGGAAGGGCAAGGCTCTACCGTTGAGCTACCGCCGCGCGCGCGAAGCCGCCACGGCGGGCGGTTCGGCGACGGTGACAGTTTGCACAAACGACCTCGCACTTGTCGATCTCCCGTAGGACCGTGTCCCATTTGTGCGTTCGCAAGCCGGCCGAGACGTCGAACTTCTTGTCGGCCAGGTGGTCGAACTCCAGAACCAGCGGGTCGGCCTCCCCGCAGTCGATGCAGGGTTCGTTCCGACGACACGAACATATGTTCGCATCACGGTCGGACGACGCGTGTTCGCGTTAGCCCTAGAATCGGGGCCAGCCACGGGGAGTGGCGCAGTCTGGTAGCGCACCCGGCTGGGGGCCGGGCGGTCGCAGGTTCAAATCCTGTCTCCCCGATCACACGAAATACCTGCAAATCCGCACCTTTTC
Source organism: uncultured Solirubrobacteraceae bacterium (assembly GCA_963836035.1). Lineage (GTDB taxonomy): Bacteria > Actinomycetota > Thermoleophilia > Solirubrobacterales > Solirubrobacteraceae > Palsa-744. The sequence continues at coordinate 401,811 of CAWIHX010000003.1, forward strand.
GGCCTTACGATATATCGTCAAATGGGTGCACGGGGAACAATACGGGGAACAATTTCAAGATCGAACTCTGGTAGGCCTGTCTTCTCGGGTGCGCTCCCTAGCTGTCGTGGAGGACGGTCGACCGGCCCATTTGCGACTGGCTCTCGTGCCTCCAGGAGTCGCCTTATCGCCTTCGTCAGCTCTCGGTTGTGCTCCAGGCGGTTGGCGGTTCGAGTCCCCTCGATCGCCCTTCAAAACAGCCTGCAAAGAGCCATATTCTGCAATATGACGTGATGACGGTGGCTGAATCTGAGGAGCAATTGGGGATCAATTTCTCCCTGTGCCTTCGTAGCGGGCAACCGTTGCCTGCTCGCCGAGGGGCCTGACGCGAGCATCAAACGTCGCGCGCCAAGCGCATAGCCTCGGGCAACGGCGACTCCGATGGTCCCGGGTTCGAGTCTCCCCCGCGGCCTGGTTTCCGTTTCGAGAGCTACTTGGTCGACGCGCCGTCGCTCGGAATATTGTTTCGGCTCGCATCGCAACCACAGATTGAGTGAGCGCAGAGGGTCCAAAGCACCTCCGCGGAAGTCAACGAAGGGATTCGCGAAGGTGGCCTACTCCGAAGACCTGAAGCGAAAGATCTACTTCTACAGGGTCGCGCCCGCGACGCCCACGAAAGGCTGGAAACTCGATCGCGCCGCCATCGTGAAAGCGATCAAAGGCCACATCGGGCAGCCCACCTTCTATCTCGACGAGGGCGAAGACCGCATCACCTGCGCCGAGGTTTACAGCGAAAAAGCACCTCAGAGCATCAAGCTCTACGGGATCCGTCGTGCGAACCTTCCCTCGCGCGACTCGGGCACCGGCACCATTGGCGACCTCGGGCTCGCTGTCACCGAGGGGCTCGCGGAGGCGGTGCACCTACGGCTGTTCGCCAACGGCATCATCGGCTTCGAGAGCTTCTTCTACGGACCGAGGATCGGCCGGTTTCAGGACTACCTCACCGAACGCTGCAACCTCGATGTCGTCATCAACCCCCTCTATCGAGCCGACATGCTGGAGCGCGCACTGAAGTTCAAGGATGTCCGGGTTCTCCGTGTCAAGCTCTTGCCGAGCATGGTCAGCAAGGAACTCGTCAAAAAAGCCGGTCTGAAGGGCGTCCTCGACGTCGCAACGAACTTCGACGCCGGCGTGTTCGCCGAGGTCACGCTGCGCGCGGAGGGCTTCGACGACGGCTTCACGGGCAAGGTCAAGGGCATGCTCACGCAGTTCCGCAAAGAAAAACGCGATCCCGGAGACCTGCTCGACGTCCTTGAAATCGAAGGCGTGAGCCCGCAGTCCGACCGTGTCGAGCCGCTGAACCTGCTCAATGACGCGCTGCAGCGCGTCGTGATGATTCCCCGCGAGAGCAAGCGCTCCCGTGCACTGGACTCGCCCGCCGCGTTCAGGGCGATACTGGACGCGTACAACGACGTCAAGAAGGATCTGCCGAGCGACGCGCACGCGGGGTGAGCGGCCCGCCCCCGCAACCGGCCTCCGGCGGTGATCCTTCGATCGGTCGAGAGCTGCTGGGCGCCGTCGCGACCGCTGCGGTGTTCGTAATCGTCGACCGGGTGCACTTCGTTGAAGGGCGTTCCCTGCTTGCCCACGTCAGCACCGGAGCCCGCTCAGCGTTCTACATCTCGATCTCGGCCTCGTGCGCGGCGCTGCTCGGCTTCGCGATCACCGCGACGTCGATCCTGCTGGTGCTGGGCGCGGGCCCACGCATGACCTGGTTGCGTGATCAGCCGGACTTCCAGAAGACGAGAGTGGTCTTCATGTACGCGATCTACGCGCTCGCTCTCGCGACGGCCGTCTTCACCGCGTTGATCGTGATCGACACCGGGAACGTCGGCGCGTGGCCTCTGGAGGCTCTCGGCGCAGGAGTTCTTGCGCTCGTCATCACCCGGCTGGCCTGGGTGCTCTGGCTGCTTGACCAGCTGCTGCGCATCTCGCTCGCCGACCGTCGGCAGAGCCCGGAGCCGGTGGTGCCGGCTCCGTTCGACGAGCCGCTGGACGACCCGAGCTAGCCGGCGGGCGCGTCGATGTCCTCGCCGAGCAGGTAGCGGAGCACCTCTTCGAGGTCGTCCGGGGCGCCCTGAGCGGCGTCGAGCGTGTCGCGGTTGGCGAGCTCCTCCGCGAGCAGCTCGCCACCCTCCAGCAGCGCCTGCATCCGCGCGGCCTTGCGCGTCAGCGCTCGGTCGACCAGCTCGTCGATCGCCGCGGCGCCATCGCACTCACCGATCGGGACCTGAACCTCGACCTCGACCTCGAGGCCCAGCCGGTGGATGCGGTCGATCGACTGCAACCAGCGGGCGCAGTCGTACGTGCGGTCGAGGTACAGCGCGCGATGGCAGCTGGAGTGAAGCGAGATCGACTCCGCGCAGGCGGCCGGGTTGGCGACCAGGACGGCGAAGCCCTCGCTGTCGAGGAACGCGTCTATGCGCTGCTCGCGTGTCTCGTCCTCGTCCTGATCTCCGGGCTCGCCCTCTTCCGCGGCGGGCACGCCACCGTGGATCTGGAACACGGGCCCCTCGAGCTCTCGCTGCACGCACTCGGCGAACTGCTCGATGTTGCGCACGAACGAGGTCCAGACCACGCACTTCTGCGGCGGGTCGTGATCGCGCAGCTCGCGAAGATAGTCAAGCCCCCAGCGGAACTTCGCGGGCAGCTCGCCGAGCGTCCGGTACTGGCGAAGCTGCTCGAAGATCTCCTCGGGCTGCTCGGCCACGGCCGGCAGCCCGTAGAAGCCGTCGTCCTCGTTCAGCAGGTCGGGGTTCGAGGCGACCTGCAGCAGACGGATCGGCCTCGCGCGGCGGAGCGCTTCGATCCGGTCGAGCATCGGGCCCGGTGCCGCGACCACCTGACGCAGGCGGTCCCGGATCGCCTCGTAGATCTCGGCCTGCACGGGTGCGAGCGCCACCGCCGGCCGGTGCACTCGGCACTCGGGGAGGCCCAGCGCCTCCTTAGGGGTGCGGGTGAAAAACGGCACGAGGGCGTCTCTGAGGCTGTCGAAGTTCGCATCCGCACGGGCACGGAATCGGGCTCGCGGCCCCGTCAGCTCCTCCCCGGGCCAGAGGATCATGAATTGGCTCCACAGGTCGCGTGGCCCTTGGGGCATCGGTGTACCGCTGAGGATCATCCGCACCCGGGAGCGTCGAGCGATCTCGATCATCGCTGGCGCCCACAGCCCGCCGTTGAAGCGCTTGACGCGATGAGACTCATCGGCGATCAGCATCACGTCGAGGCGTCCGCAGAGCGGTTCTATCTCCGGGAGATCGTTGGCAGCGGTTGCGTAGGTGAGCAGCAGGATGTCGCCCGGCTGCGCGTCGGCGAGCATCGCCGCCCTCGCGTCGGGCAGGCCACGGACCCGACGTACTCGCAGGCGGTCCCCGAGCACGGTCCTCGCCTCGCGCTCCCAGGGCGCGAACGCGGACAGCGGGCCGATGACGATCGCGCACTGCACCGTGCCCTGCTCGAGGTGTGTCGCGAGGACCGCGAGCGCCGTGGCGGTCTTGCCGGCGCCGGGTACCGAGAAGTTCGCCGCGTTGGTCGCGCTCAACGCGTGCATCGCGCCGGCGAGCTGGTGGGGGCGCAGCTCCCGTGCGGTGCTGTCCCACCCGGCCTGCTCGAGCGTGGCCAGGACGTCGGCGGTTTGAGGGCGCACGACCTCATCGTCGCTCTCACGCCAGGCGCGGCTGCCCTCCAGGGCTCGCTGAAAACTACGGGTGCGCTCCACATCGCGCTGCATCGCTCGTTCGGCGCGGTCGCTGGTGGCGCGCACCTCCCGTCCCGACGCCGCGAGGTGACGTGTGACCTCGAGAACGAGCTGCTCGGGGTCTCGGTCGCGGACCGGGCAGCTCCATCCGTCCTGGGTGCGCTCGGCACCGAGGAGCGCTTCGAACAGGAGCCTGTCGCGCTCGCCGTCCAGCGCGGCGCCCGTCACAGTCAGGACATCGCCCTCGAGGCGCAGCTCGACCCTGGGAGTGACGTTCACGCCGGAGGTGTCTCAGCCGCCCGCACGGCGTCGGCCCAGCCAAGCACCTCGTCGCGCGCTCGAGCGACATGCTCGGCTGCCACCCCCTCGAGCAGGCTGCTCAGATCGTCCGGTGAGACGCGCGCGAGATGATCGGCGGCGAGTCGCAGGTCGCGCTCCGGCTTCGCGTTTCGCCTGGCCTTGGACATGAGCGTCGCGAGGTCGATGACCCCCTTGACGGCGTGGCGCGGGAAGTCCGCCACCGGCGTGTCCCTGGCGCCGCTCTCCTCGGCGTCCTCGTCATCCTGGTCCTCTGGGGCGGGCGGATCCTCGGCTGCCTCGGCAGGGGTGCGCTCGCGGACGTCGCGGATCTCCTGCGCCAGTGCCGTGAACGCGTCAGGGTCCTTGTCCGCGATTTTTCGGATCTCGCGAATGTCCAGGTGGCCCGCGCCGGCCATCACGGCCGCGAAGCACACCTCGAGCATCTCGAGGCCGCGCTCCCGATCGTTGCCCGCCGCCCAGCGCATGTTCTTGCCGACGTCGCGGAACACCTCGACTTTGCCCCGCAGTTGCCCGTAGTGCCCGGCTTGATCGATCAGACGAAGGAAATCGCCCATGTACTTCACGGCGTCGAGCTGCACCCGCGCGTAGCGGGGGTCGTTGCCGACGAGATAGGCGATCCGATCGGCAGCCTGCGCGATTGATTTCGAGCTGTACCAGTCGACGCCGGCGCGTTCTGCGGCCTCGCGCAATGTCAGCAGCAGATTGATGTCGGTGTATTTGACCTTCAGTCCGTCGGTCAGCTGCTCGAGCGCCTCCATGTCGAACAGGCTCGCGTCGTCGAAGTCGTGCGGATCGAGCACGATCACGTCGACGTATTTGAAGCGCTCCTCGCCGGTGGCCGCCAGCTCGCGCTTGATCATCGCGAGTCTGCGGTTGCCGTTTCTGACGAGGCCGTTGGGCTCAATCCAAAGCGGTCGTTCCTGTCCGCGTGTGCTCCAGTCGTCTACGAGCGCGGCCGTTTCCGGGCCCGGTTTGCTCACGACTCGGTCGACGTCGACACGGCAATCGCGGTCGAGCAGCAGCTTGATGATCGCGTCCTCATCCGCGGGCAGCGCGAGCGTGCGTCCGAGCTGTGACTCGACGGCCTCCCGGTCTGCGCGAAAGCGGCGGTTCTCGGGGTTCAGGGTCAGGTTCTCGACCGCGATCCGGCCGATCGGGAATTCCTGGTAGTCGCCCTTCGCCCACAGCCGCTCGGTTCTGCCGATGTCCTGCAGTATCCCGTCGCGGCGCACGAGCGGCGTGTCGTTCATGCGGGCTCCCCGGAGAGCGAGCGCGCGATTTCCAGCGCCGCACGCATGCCCTTCAGGTCGGCGGGCGCGACCGAGTCCTCGCCGAGGTCGGTGACCCACTCCTCGACGCTCGGCGGCGCCCACGCGGGAGCTCCTTGCGATGCCGGGCGGCAGACGAACACGAGGTCGAGCTCACAGTTGCCTGGGTGCCCGTGACCGCCGGCGGCGCGAGCGTCGGCCCAGACCGGGTACAGGGCGCTGACCCTCAGATCCGATGCTGCGAGCGCCTTCGCGAGTGCTTTCCAGGCCTCGTCCTTGGAGGCGTGGAAGGTGAAGATCAGCACTCCCCGGGGGGCGAGCGCGGCGCTCATCCGCTTGAACGCCAGCCCGAGGCGCCGCGCGAACGTCGCGGCAGGGTCCTCGCCAACCGGGAAGATCGGTGCATCACCTAGCTTCTCGGCCTCGTCGCCCGCGCCGGTCCAGGCCCTGTGCAACAGCGAGAAATCCGAGTAGGCGATGAAGTCGTAGTAGGGCGGGTCGGTGAGCATGATGTCCACCTTCCCGAGCGCGTCGGGAAACGGCCGGTCCGCCGACCGGCACTCGACGTGTGACTCGACGTGCTGGTGGCCCAGGAAACTCTGATGTGAGAGCTTCCCATCGGGCATCACGGCGTTTCGGCGTACCCGCTCGCGGGACGTCTCGTAGAGTCGTCGGAGCGTCGCCGCGATCGTGCCGCGCCCCGCGTTCGGGTGCAGCGGGTTCAGCTCGACCGCGAGCGCCGGCATCGCGTACGCTCGGATGACACTGAACAGCGGCGAGACGCGCCCGTAGTCGAGGGCGTATCCGCAAAGCTGATTATTCGCCGTCAGGGCATTGGAGATGCCGAGCTCGAGACTCGCGCGCACGCTCTCGTCGAGCTCGCTACCACGGGTCCACGCGAACGCGGCGGCGAACACGGCCTGCTGGCGGCAAGAGAACAGGTCCCCCACGGTCCGAAAACCGTAGACCCCGGCGCGGCCGCTGTCGGCGTCTCCGAGCGCCACATCCGGCACGCTCCAGCCGTTTTGGGCCAGCAGGCTCGCCGCTCGCTCCTCAAGTTTGGACTCGCTGGGGCGTGGGGCGCGGATGATCCGGCGCTCCTTATCGCGCGTGCTCTCAACTGCTATCAGCACGCGTGGTGCCTTGGCGGTACGGAGCTGCTCGTGCGCCGAGCGGGTGTGACAGTGCGGGCAGGTGAATCGGGCGCTGGCGTAGGTCCCCTCGTCCAAGCGCCGGCGTCGTCCGCAGCAGCTCAGCAGCGTTCTGTCCTTGCCGAGCTGATGCACGGTCAGGCAGTCCGGGCAGAACGCAACGATCGGGGTGTCGCGCACGACCGCGCCGTTTCGGCCAAGATCGCGGGCGATCATAAGGTTGCGATACAGCAGGCTCGAGGTGGCGCAGCCCGGGCACTCCACGCGCCGCAGGTAGAAGTAATGAAGTGCCACGGCTCGGTCGTGCACCGGGTAGAGACCCCTCAGCTGCCGGCGCAACTGGCCGAGCATGTCGTCGGCGGCCTCGCGCAGGATGGCCGGCGAGGGCGTCGAGAGCTCCTCAGTCGCGATCCGCACCGCGAGTGGGTCGACGTCGACACCTGAGACCTTCGCGCCGAGCCGCGCGCCCTCCACTAGGGATGTCGCGCCGCCGAGGAACGCGTCCCCCACGTGCAGCCCTGCCAGGTCGTCTTGCGCGCTGCGGTAGCGCTCCCAGAACTTCGCGGGCGGCGTGTCTGCGGGTAGGGCCGCGCTGAGAAGCAGCGCACGGATGACCGCAGGAGGTCGCCGGGCCCACCACTTGTGGACGCTGTAGACCGCGTCGTTGGTGTACCGGTCGGCACGGGCGAGCTTGGAAACCTGTGCGAACGGAAACGTCGCCTCCAGCAGCGTGCGGTGACCGGCCAGCGTCTGAGGATTTTCAGAGGGTTGTGCGGACAAGAGCAGCTAAATCGTACTGTTCGTCCCGGAGCAAACACATATAGGTAGCACTCGAATGTAGCTACGCTATAGTGCTACAAATGGCGACGACGACCACCACCTTCCGACTCGCTGAACGAGATCGCAGACGGCTCGATCGTCTCGCCGAGCAGATGGTGTGCAGCCGCACCGATGTGCTCAAGCTGGGCGTTGCCGCCCTGCAGCGCGACCCACTGCTGCGAAAGCAGATCAGGGCCGACAACATCGCGCGAGCATTTCTCAAGAGCCTGCGCGTGCAGTACGGGAACACTGCCGTGCTTGAGCTGAGCGACGGCCCTGACGATCCGAACTGGAAGCTGGCGGGCGAGCCGATTGACACGAGCGTGGTCGACGTGCTCGTCAAGCGGGTGGGCGACGCCTTCGTGATGGATCTCGTGGACCCGGCCTCGGGCGTGGCGATCCACAACGCGATGTCGTGGACCGAGGACGATGGCTCGAGACACGTCGTCGTGCGACTGGACCAGCTTTGGGTGTACTCGACGAGCGCCGTCGCGGGAGAGCCGAAGACCAGGCAGCTCTACGACGGACGCACAGTCGTGCAGATCGAGGAGGACGACGGAACCGTCAAGCATGTCGTCCTCGACAACGAGGGCAACTCGCGCCTGCTCAAGCCGGAAGAGGTACCGGCCGCGGCGTTCGGCTGACAGGCGTGCGCGCATCGAACACCGTCGAGGCCGCGGTGATGCCGGGATGAGCCTGCGGCTCGCCGACGGCGGCTGGGACGTGGAGATGCGGCGTGCCCTGCAGACCGATCACGCGACGGTGCGGGTCGTCAGTCCCTTCGTAAAGCTTCGTGCCGCAGAACGGTTGCTCGAGTACGGCGCCCCGGATACGCTCGAGGTGATCACCCGCTTCGAGCTCGCCGCATTCGCGGCCGGTGTCAGCGACACTTCGGCGCTGCGCCTGCTGATCAACGCGGGTGCGCGTGTCCGCGGCGTGCGCAGCCTGCACGCCAAGCTGTATCTCCTCGGCGCAGACCACGCGATCCTCACGTCGGCAAACCTTACCGAGGCCGGGCTGCGCTCCAATCACGAGCTCGGTGTCGTCGTCAACGACCACCTCCTCGTTCCCAAGTGCCTGCGCTACTTTCGCCGGCTTTGGCGCCAGGCTGGTTCGGACCTCACGCTCGAGCGGGTTGATGCGTGGCAACGACTCCTCACCGACGTGTGCGCACGTGGCGGCAGGCCCTCGGAGGTTGATCGTCTCCCAGACGAAGGCATCGAAATCAGCCGGACCGGGGGTACGCCGCCCGTCATGCTCCCCGACGGCGCCCAGGCGTTCGTCAAGTTTTTCGGCGAGGGGCACCGTCGCCAGCCGCAGACGTTCCCCGTTCTCCAAAGAAGTCGAACGCGCCGGGTGCCATTGGGCATGCGCGTACCCGCAGCGGCCACGGCAGGTTCACGAGGGTGCGCTCATGTTCTTCGGCCGCCTGGTCAAGCGCCCCCACGACGTGAGGATCTTCGGCAGCGCGTTGGGCATGCGGCACATCCAGGGCCGAGATGAGGCGAGTGTGACTGACATCGCCCGCCGCGAATGGAAGAGTCGCTGGCGGTACTACATCCGTGTCCACGGCACGCGGTTCCTCGACGGCACGCTCGGAGATGGCGTGTCCCTCTACACGCTGATCGATGAGCTCGGCCCACACGCATTCCTGACGACGAGCAGACGTGCGAGTGCGGGCGAGATCGCGATCAATCCACGGCGCTCGTACGGCCGCCAGCCCGCCGTGGAGCTGACACCCGTCGGCGCTGCGTGGATCGCCGAACATCTCGAGACAGCGTTTCAGCGCTGCGGCACGATCCACCCGTCCGTGCTCGAGCAGCTCGATTGGCCATCGATCTCCTAGTGCGCTGCGCTTGGTGAACCGTGTACATCTTCTTCGACGAGAGTGGCGACTACGGGTTTCCGGTCGATCGCTTCGACTGTTACGTACAGGCGGCGGTGATCTGTCCCGAGAGCGCCCTCCCGGACGTGACGTCGTTCGTTGAGGGCCGCTGCAACACTTGGGGTCTCGAGGAGCTCCACGCACACCAGCTGTCGGGCGCCCAGCTACGCGAGGTTGCGCAATTCCTCGCGGACTCTCCAATCGAGCTCTGTGCCCAGCTGACGGACACGGTCCTCACGACGCCGGAGGTGATCGCAAGCTGCCGCCTAGACCAGGCCGCGGCCTACCAGCGGAGCATCGCCAATTACCGACGCGCGGGAGGGCGCGACCCAGATGTGACGGCAAACCTGGATGCCCAGATCAAGAAGGCCGCCCTTGCGAGTCAGATCCCGGACGGTGAGTTCGTGCAGGCGACGCTCCTCGTCGACGGGACCGTACAGGCTATCCAGCGCGCTCTGTATGCCTACGGCGCGAAGTCCTGGAGGGGAGCGTTTCGAGAGTTCCGTTTCATCCTCGACGCCAAGCTGTCGGGTAAGCGCTCAGCCGGTGAGAAGTACCTGAGTACGATGATCGTCGACCTAATCGCCGCTCCCTCGCGGCACCGCTTCGACTACAACCCCGCGTGGCGCCTGGAGCCGTCGCATCCCTGGGTAGAGCGCTTCTGCGTAGGCGCGACGATACAGCTCGAGCCGCTGTTCGAGCACGGACTGCAGTTCGCCGCCTCTCACGAGGAGTCAGGGCTGCAGCTCGCCGACGCTGTCGCCTTCATCGTGCGCGGCGCAGTGATGATCGCAAGCGACGAGATCCTCGAGGCCTACCACGTACTCGCGCGGCGGTTGAGTGATCGCCGGGGCAACTGCTTCGTGGTCGCGCGACTCCCGGGTGCCCGGAAAGACAGTGCTGCGTTGCGGCGCTATCAGCCGCTGGCAAAAGCCGGCGTTCGAGGTGAGCTCGGGGGGTCACAGCGATAGGGCCGCCTGATCCACAGCGCCGGCCGACGCGGGGGCTCTCTGAGGAGCGGCCCCGATCTCAACGGGAAGGTGCAGAAACCGTGTCGCGAAGAGCGATGGCACGACCACACTGACCGACAGCGCCACCGACAGTTCCTAGCTATCCGACGTGCTCGACATCGCCAGCCATAGTAGTCAACGCGCTCGAACTCGTGGTTCGGGGCGTTTCGGTCTCGCGCCACCTCATCCCATGTGGTGCCTGCGAGTCGCGCGACTGATCGTCTCTAACAGCAATCGAGGATCTCCGAGACGCCTTGTCAACCACCAGGAACACGATGTTACTTCTTCTTGTCAACATGTTTCGGCAGTCGATCCCAATCGGTAATGTGCCATGTCCTCGGTCCTGCAGCTACCGCGGCGCTTGCCGGCGACGCTGCCGTCCAGCACGAGTGGAGGGGATAGCAATGGCGGAAACCTACAAGCCCGGAGAGCTCGTCCCGAAGACGGGCGAAGTTCAGTGCACGCAGCACACGGGCACAAAGGACATAGTCACGGCCGGCGAGCATTTCGCTCCCTGCATGCATTGGGGCGAACACGATAGGACCGAATGCACTTGGGAATACGTCTGACTCCCGCTCAACACCAGGCTCCGACTCGCTTGACCTGATCGCTCCAGCGTCCGCCGGCGGTTCCTACGTGCCGGCGGGATGGACGTTTGATCCTCGCTACCCTTCTGGCGGCAGGGTCTCCACCTGCCCGGACGAGGTGCCCGATCAAGAGGCACCTGGCTGACCGTCACCGGGCCGCTGGTTGGCTGGGCTCGGTCGAACAGCCGCATCAGGCGCCGGTGCCCCGCGGCCCGAGACGTAACGGCCCGCATCAGCGAGGGACACACCGCACGCCTGCGCATCCGGATGCGAGTCGATCGCTTGCGTCGCCCCTCCCGCGCGGCTATCTGCCGGTCGCTCGACGCGAGACGTCTTCGGCGGCCTCGGCGGCACCAAGAAGCGTCCCGTCGCCGTGCTGTTGCCATAGCCGCGTGAAATGCCGCCTGAAGTCTGCACGTTTCTCGCGTCCGAGCTCGATGTTCGTCTTATTGATCTTGTCACGTTCATCCATGATGTCGATGATGATGCCGTGTTCTCGTATCCCGTATCCCGGATCGTATATCGCCTGCTCGGCACACCAGTAAAATTGGTCAGAGGGAATCGCGGCATAATGCACGCGCTCTCGCCAGCTATCGTCTCCGAGTGCGTCGCGGTAGTCGCTAGCCATCTCCGCGACACGGCGCTTATTCTCGATTGACTCGCAGTAGAGGTAATAGTAGGTCACCCCGCGGCTCGTGACGTTCTCGTACACCAGTCGGCGGAAATCGGGATCGGTGTAGTCCCAGTAGAAGTTTGGGGTCAAGATCCAAACGACTTTTGCGCTTCGCTCGACTTGGCGCGTATACTCCTCGGTCCACAGCCAGTGGGCCGCCCGCGCCTCAAAGCGTAGGAAGCCGCCCAAGAGATTCGCTATCTGACGGCGAAAGTCAGCGATGATCTGATGTCCGGTCGAAAAAGGGCAACAGCGATGTGCATCGACGGCCGCGACTCGTGTAACAAAGCGAAAGACGCGATCATCGTCCACCCAATGCTTAGGATCGCTGACGGCGCCAGCACGAAACGCGTTGTATCCCTCCCAGACTTTCTCTTGTATGTAGACGAACGTTGGTATCCCCGCCGCGCGAGCCGCGGCGTACTCCAATTCCGTAACTGAGTGTTCGCCGTCGGCCGGAGTGCCATAGCGGCGGCCAATTACGAGAACATAGAAATCGGACGTTGCCGCCGCTTGTATGGTGTCGGTAATGACCGAGTGGTTGCGGTACGTATACTTGAAGTCTCCCAGCTCGCTCATCAGCGGCAAGAGGTTCGCGGTTTCCAACTCCGACCGCAGCTGATCGCGGATCTCGGAGAGAAGGTCTTCAAACGTCGAGCTGATGAAGACCTGCGGAGGTCCGATATCGCGGCGCTGAAGACACCCCGGCGTCCCGCCCTCGCTTCTAGCGTGTTCTTCGGTCATCCTGGTTTCGGTACGTCATGGGCCTCAGCGCGCCGCGGCGCGAATAGTAGCGGCTGCCCGAAGGTCGGAATCCTGGCGACGCAGTGCCAGGGCGCCGGCCCGCCAGGCACTGGCTGCGGCGTTGCTCGTTGTGTCGGCAATATCGAGACCTCGGCGCCTGTTCGCCGAACAACCCGCAACGACCCCTCGCCATCTG
>CAWIHX010000004.1:0-65086 GCA_963836035.1 uncultured Solirubrobacteraceae bacterium
GTCTCCGAGTGCTCCCGACAGCTGGGGGTTCGATAGGTCTTTGAGGTTTGGACGGGTTCCCCGGCCGGGGAACCCGTCCGTGCCTCGGCTCAGGCTGCCTCCTTCACCGCCAAGTGAAGAGAGAGGTTGAGCCTGATGACCAAGGATGACGTGCTGTTCGGCTATCGCCAACAGCTGTTTGCGGAGGCAGCGAGGACGAGCGTCTCGGCGGCGTGCCGGACGTTCGGGGTGCATCGTTCGACCTACTACGCGTGGAAGCGCCAGGTCGACCGGCATGGCCTTGAGATGCTTCGTCCCAGGGAGCGCCGTCGGCCGCAGATGCCCAACGCGCTGCCGAAGATGATCGAGGAGCGGATCGTCTCGTTCTCGCTCGCGCACCCCGGCCTTGGGCCCAGGCGCGTCGCCTCCGAGCTGGCTCGCGAGAAGTGGGGCGGGATCGTGGTCTCACCCAATGGTGTCTGGAAGGTGCTCTGCCGCCACGGGCTGAACACCCGCGCCAAGCGCCTCGGGTTGATCGCGGGCTACGCCGCGCCCTACGAGCCACCGAGAGATCCAGGGCCAGAGCAGCACATTGAGGTCTCAGCACCGGGTGAGCTGGTCGGGATCGACTGCTTCTACGTCGGACGGTTGAAGGGCACCGAGGGCGCAATCTGGCAGCTCACCGCGATCGACATCGCCTCCTCTTACGCCTGGGCGGAGCTCGTGATCTGCAAGCAAGGCAACCCGACCGCGAGGCAGACCTCAAAGCTCGCCGAGCGTGTCGCCAAAGAGCTGAAGGCCGCCGGCTGGAAGCTGCAGCGGATGCTCAGCGATAACGGCAAAGAGTTCCGCGGCGTGGATTTCATGCTCACCCTCGAGAAGCTGGGAGCCCGACACAGCCGCATCCACGCCGGCAGACCACAGACCAACGGAAACGTCGAGGCGCTCCACAAGACGATCCTCGACGAGTGCTGGAGACCAGCGTTCGCCCGCTACCTCTACCCCCGCTACAGCGGCCTACGACGAGAGCTCGACACCTACCTCAGCTTCTACAACACCGACCGCGTCCACCACGGCAGACTCACACTTGGGCGCATCCCCGCAGAGATCGTCTACGGTGCCCGAAAGATGGAGGCCAGATGAGCCGCGACTGTCGGCACATCTCGGAGGCTGCCCAGTCTAGCGCCCGCGGGGGGAGCGAACGCCGCACCGCCGGGCAGCGACGATGCGACTGCCGCGCGTAGCAGCACAAGGTGTGTGCCTCGCGACCCTTGACGACGACCCGAAAGGCGATGAGCTCCTCGACACCGTCTACCTCAGGGACGCGATCCTGCGGGCGGTCCGCAGTTCGAGATGCTGCGTCGCCCCGCCGTGCCGCTCGCAGGGCGGCTCGGACTGCTCTGGCCCGCGACGGCCAACCCAGCCTCGAACGTCGCTCGCGAGCGAGGTCGATCCGCCACCGCCGGCATGATCTCGCGGGCTGCGTGCTGCCCCCGCAGTTCGCGGTCGATCCGTGCCAGCTGGAGCTGCTGAAAGACGCCGGTGCACCCGTCGTGCACACGGCTGCGACGCGCAGGCCTATGCGAGCACAGAGAACCCTGACAGACCAAATACACAGGGTGCGAGGAGGCACCAACTGGTACCTCCCGAACCCTTCGACTGGGTCCCGATATCGCCGTCTCACCCGACGAACAAGACAGCGCTCGCACAGCGCCCGCACTCCCGTGCATCTAGTCTGCTCTTTCTGAGAGCGTGGGGGAGGCTGGGAGTGTGTTCCTGGCGGCCGGGTGTTGGTTGCCGGTTGCAGCGGCCGGTTGGCGGGGCGTTCTGGCGGCGGCAGGGAGCGCCGTTGTCGGTGTCGTCCGGTTGGCCGGGTTGGGTCCTGGGCTGGTGACGGGCTGGCTCGTAGTCTGCTTGTCGGCCGTCCTGGCCTGACTGTCGTCCGTTGTGTCGCCCGCCACCGCCCAGGACCTGCGGCGTGACCTGATAGGAGCGTGGCAACCGCCCCGAGAAAGGCCTGTCCGCCGAGGGTCCGGTCAACCGAGGCCATCGATCGAAGGGACGGGCTGGATGATCGTGATCGGAGCGGATGTTCATAAGAGCACCCACGCGCTGGCGGCGGTCGACGCTGCGACCGGGCAGCTGCTCGGTGAGCGCGAGATCGCCGCCAGAGAGCAGGGGCACCTGGAAGCGTTGCGCTGGGCGCGCGAGCTCGGCGGCGAGTTGGTGTGGGCGATCGAGGACTGCCGGAACCTCTCCCACCACCTCGAGCAGGCACTGATCGGCGCCGGCGAGCGAGTGCTGAGGGTGCCGCCGAAGCTGATGGGCGTCTCGCGTCGCGGTGAGCGCGAGCGGGGGAAGTCCGATCAGATCGACGCCAGGGCGATCGCTAGGGCTGTGCTGCGCGACGGGATCGAGCGGTTCCCGCAGGCGTTCCTTGACCCGGTGGCCGCGGAGATCAGGTTGCTCTGCGATCACCGCGACACCGTTGTCGTCGAGAAGACCAGGCTCACCAACCGGCTGCGGCTGAACCTGCTGATCCTCGACCCGGAGCTGGAGGCGAAGGTCCCCTCGCGCAAGCTCGACTATCCCGGACAGCTGCAGCGCATCAGCAGGCGCCTGCGCTCGATGCCGCAGGGCGCGAGAGTCCGGATCGCGCGCGAGCAGGTCAAGCGGATCGCGACGCTCACTCGTGAGGCTGAGGCGCTCAAGCGCGAGCTGCGCGACCTGATCCGCCAGCACCATCCACAGCTGCTCGCCGAGACCGGCTGCGGCCCGCTCTGCGCCGCGATCCTGATCGGCCAGACCGCCGGCGCCGCACGGTTCGCCAGCGACGCTCAGTTCGCACGCGCCGCCGGCGTGGCGCCGATCTCCGTCTCCTCAGGGCGCCAGGACCGTCACCGACTCGACCGCGGCGGCAACCGCCAACTCAACCGCGCCCTGCACGTCATCGCGATCACGCGCGGGCGCATCGACCCTCAGACCCGCGCCTACCTCGCACGCAAGGAAGCCGAGGGCAAGAGCCGCATCGAGGCGATGCGATGCCTCAAGCGCCACCTAGCGCGCCACTACCACCACCTCCTCCAACAGCCAGCCCCCGCCCGACACGAGTCGATCGCCGTCAACTCAACAATCCGCATACCCTGTCTCACGTAGCGATTTCCCAATTTCCGAACACCGCTTGACATAGGAGCAACAGGCTTTTGTCGCGTTGGATGGCCGGTCGCGTAGGTCGCAGCTGAGGCGCGTGGCCGGCGGGGGCGAGTGTGCGCTGCGGCCGTCGTAGAGGCGGTCGGAGCAGGTCGAGCGGCGGCGTCGGGTAGCCGCAGCGAGGCGAGCCAGCTGGCGGTGCCGAAGACGGATCGTGAGATGGTCCGGTTCCGGCGTCGGCCGGTAGCCGAGCGCGGATTCCATCGCAGTCGCCCGCTATGAACGGTCGCTACACATAAACAAAGCGGCCCCGGCGCTGCGCAAACAGCCCGGGGCCCGGCACGGAAAGGAGTGCTTTCCATGCAGGACGAGACTAGCCGCGCGGCCATGCCGGAACGCGGCGACATGAGGCGGGTGGTTCTGTGCGTTGCTGCTCGCACCCGAGGACCAGCGGCCATGGCTGCCGAGGGAGATCGAGCTCGAGGTGGGCGATCGCGTCGCGACGGTCGACGCTTTGGATCAGCTCTACGGCGAAGGCCTGGTGCACCGGCTCGGCGAGTTCGTGTTCGCGACAAGGGCCGCGGTGAACATGGACCGCATCTCGCCGTGACCGGTATCGCGGTCGTCGACGAAGCCGGTGGCTGGCTGGGCGGGCTCGCGGTCATCAACACTGATGGCCGCGCCCGCTCCCAGCACAACGCCCGCCGGGGATTCCCGCTCCACGGTCCCGAGCGCTACGTCACTCGCCGCGAGCTCGCCGCGCTGATGGGCGTGAGCATCGACACCGTCGACCGACTCGTCGCCGACGGGATGCCTTCGGTGACCTGGGGGAGACGGACCCGTCGCTTCCGGCCATCGCGTCGCGATCGCGTGGGCGGCGGCGCGCGAGCGCGACCTCATGAGCGTCTCGCGGCTCCCGTCGGGTCGCTGGCGCGCCCAGGTCTACGACCCGGCGAGCAAGAGAAACATCAGCGTGTCGCGGGTGCTCGGCGGAGCCGGCACGTTCAGGACGAAGGCCGAAGCGAAGCGCGCGAGAGAGAAGGCCCGCGAGCGGATCGGGAGCGTCGACCCGCGCGAGACGACGGTCCGCGCGTTCTGGGAGCGCTGGACGACCGACCCGCTGTTTGCGCGGCCGAAGGAGTCGACCGACATCCGCCGGCGCGAGCAGACCAAGCGCTTCGTCGACCGCTATGGCGACGTTCCGCTCGGCGAGGTCGGCGACGAGGTCGTCGCGGAGTGGCTCGCCGGCGGCGGCAGCGCCGGGTCGATCATGGGGCTCTCCTCGATGTTCAACGACGCGGCCTCGGTCAAGGCCGGGCGGCTGATCGACCGCAACCCGTTCCAGCGGCTCGGCGTCTCCCGTGGCCCGGGGCGCCGCCACCAGCAGCCGCCGAGCGAGCCGCAGCTCTGGCGGATCATCGCCGCCGCCCGTGAGGTGGCCTGTCCGTCCTTCGCCGCTTGGTTGCAGGTGGCCGCGTTCACCGGGCTGCGGCCGGGCGAGCTCGACGCGCTTAGGTGGGAGCGCGTCGATCTCGACCGGAACCGGATCGTCGTGGCAGAACAGTTCAACGCGGCGACGCGCACGCTTCGACACGCCGAAGAACCATCAGCAGCGCGAGGCGCCACTCACCGACCCGGCACGCGCAGCGCTCGAAGCGCTTCCGCGCGAGAGCGAGTTCTGCTTCGTGCCGATCCGCGGCGAGCACTGGACGCCGTCGCGCGCGCCTACCACTGGAAGGCGGTTCGGGCTGCGTCGGGATGGACGGGGAGCCTCTACCTCGCAACCCGGCATTTCGCCGGCTGGTACATGGTCAACGTGCTGGAGATGCCCTCCGAGGACGTCGCGATCGCGCTCGGGCACCAGGACGGCGGCAACCTCGTCCGCCGCCTCTACGGGCATCGTGACCGCCACCGGGCGCTCGACCGGATCGTCCGCGCCTATGCCGGTCGGCCCGCCTCGAGCCCAGCGGACATCCGCGACGCGCGGGCCGGATCGGCTTCAGGAGCGGCTGTTCTGAGCGGCTTCCCTAACGGGGGCGACGGCCCCTCAGCCGTCGCCGCCCGCGTAACTCGGCCTCCAGCGGTTACGCCGCCGCGACGCTCCTGGCGATCTCGAACAGGTCCTCGGGCATCGGGCGAGGGAGTTGCCAAGTAAACGACACGGGGCGCTCGCCGCGGTGCTCGACATAGCTCACCGGGCCGAGGAAGTAGAACGGCGCCGTGCCTAGCTCGCCCTGCTTGCGCTCTCGCACGAATAGAAGGACCCGGCTCCCGCGCGCGCGATGGTGGATGTAGCGCTGCACCGTCGCCTGCTGCGGTGTCTGGCGGCTCTGCGACTCCCAATGAAACAGCGTCCTGTTGATCGCATAGTCGCGGTACATCGTCGTCGGCGAGTAGTCCCGCTCGGCCTTACGCAGATCCACGAAGAACGCGTCGGCCTCGATCTCGGGCATCCACAGGACGCCGCCCTGCGTGACCTTGTGCTTGACGCCGTCGGCGTGGCCAGCCGCAGCGATGACCTCGCGGCGGGTGTACCGGGCATGGAGCGTCAGCGGCACCTCTGGCGGCAGCTCGCTCGGGAGCTCGAGGGTGCTTGAGCTCGCGTCGAGCCTTTCGAGTAGCTGGTCGAGCTCGTCGCGGATCGCTTGCTCCTGCCAGAGCGCGCCGAGGAAGCTCTGGAGGGACTCGTGTTCGCCCGAGCCGGACTCAAGCCCCCACGCGAGCATCGTCACGAGCCGCGCCTGGCGCTCGTCCAGTTCCTCCACCGTCGGTGGACGCGGCGCCTGGAACAGCTCGCGATAGAAGTGGACCCGCTCGCGATCGTCGACATGGGTGAGCCGCCCGATCGCTTTCAGGCACCGCGCGTCGAAGTCGGGATTTCGCGCGCCCGGGACTTCCCGCCCGGCGTCACGTTGCAGCTGAGTCCAGCTGCGTCCTTGCTTGTAGACGTCCACGAGGCCGTGGCCTGTGGCGTCGAGAAACTCCCCGAGCGTCTCGACCTCGCGATGCGCCCGCAGATCCCCGACCAGCGTCTGCCAGCGCGTCCTCTGGACGGCCGCCCTGAGGTTTTCGAGCACGATCTCCTCGGAGGTCTTGTCGAGGTCCACCGTGCAGCCCGCCGGCAGGAACGGAAAGCCCTCGCGCACCTGCGTCTCGATCGGCTGGCGGTCGCGGCGCACGATCGCGCTGAAGCGCTCGGCGAAGCTGAACTCGCGCCGGTGCTGGCCGATGAGATCGAAGACCGTGAGATGGCTCTTTCCCTCGGCGCGGCGCAGGCCGCGGCCTAGCTGCTGGGTAAAGACGGTGGCTGAGGCCGTCGGTCTGAGCAGCAGGAGGGTGTCGACGTCGGGCACGTCGACGCCCTCGCCGAGCACCTCGACTGAGAACACGCACCGCAGCCGGCCTGCGCTGAGGTCGCGGAGTGCCTTCTGGCGCACGTCGGGCGGATCGTCGCCGGTCAGCGCGACGCTCTCGAGGCCGGCCTCGGAGAACTTCCGTGCCATGAAGTGCGCGTGCTCCTTGGAGACGCAAAAGCCGAGCGCCTTCATGCCGCCCGGGGCGAGCACGATGCGCTCGATCGCGCTCAGCAGCCGCCGAACGCGGATGTCATTGCCCGTGAGCACGTCCGAGAGCGCTTGCACGGCGTAGCCCCCGCGACGCCACTCGAGGTCGCGTAGATCCGTGCCGTCCGCGATCCCGTAGTACTGGAAGGGGACGAGGAAGCCCTCGTCGATCGCCTCCCACAGGCGCAGTTCCACGGCGATCCGGTGGTCGAACCACTCGGTGACGTCCTTGCCGTCCATCCGCTCTGGCGTCGCGGTCAACCCGAGCAGCTCGGTCGGCGTCAGGTGATTGAGCAGCCGGTCGTAGGTGGCTGCGGCGGCGTGGTGGAACTCGTCGACTACGACGACGTCGAACGCGTCGGGGGCCAGGCGGTCGAGCTCGGCGCGGCTGAGCGTTTGGACCATCGCGAACACGTGGCGTCCGGTCGCGATCTTGCCCGCCGCCGTGCTTCTCGCCGAACGCGCCGTCCTTGAGCACGGCGCGGTAGGTCGCGATCGACTGCTCGAGGATCTCGTCGCGGTGAGCCACGAACAGGAGGGAGAGGTCCTCGCCCGCCCGCGCGAGTAGCTGCTTGTAGTCGAGCGCGGCAACCACGGTCTTGCCGGTTCCGGTCGCCGCGACCACGAGGTTGCGGTGCCGGCCGTGGCGCTCGCGTTCCAGCGTGAGCGTGTCGAGCATCCGCTGCTGATGCGGATAAGGGCGCACGTCGAGGCTCGCGATCTGCACGGTCGAGGTCTCGCCGAGAGACCGGCGGTTGTGCTCGCGCAGCGCTTGTTCGAGGGCCTCTCCGTTACGGGCCGGGTCGTAGTCCTCGAAGTTCTCCGAGGCCCAGTGGCTCTCGAACGACATCCGAACCCGCTCGACGATGTGTTCGGCGTCGACTTCGGAGAGCCGCACGTTCCACTCCAGGCCGTCGAACAGGGCGGTGTGGGACAGGTTCGAGGAGCCGACGAACGCGGTGCTGAGCCCAGAGGACCGCTCGAGCAGCCAGGCCTTGGCGTGGAGCTTGGTCGTGCGGGCGTCGAAGGCCACCCTGACCTCCGCGCCGAGCGCCACGAGCGCGTCAACCGCCCCCTTTTCGGTCGCGCCCATATAGGTAGTGGTCACGACGCGGATGCGTCCGCCGCGGGCGACGACGTCCGCGAGCGCGTCGCGCAGGTGGCGCACCCCGGACCAGATGATGAATGCGCAGATGAGGTCGACTGACTCAGCGCTCGCGAGCTCGGCGCGGAGCTCTGAGCCGATGTTGGGCTGACCCTCGGCATTGATTAGGAGGTCGCTCTGACTGAGCGGGGTAGCCGGAAGCGGGGGGAGCGGCACCGGGTCGCCGAGGGAGGAGCGCGCCTTGATCCCGGTGAGTACGCGTGGAGGCAGCTCGAGCTCGGCGTCGCGGGCGTCGTCGAGCTCCTCCAGGATTCCGTTGAGGCGTTGGGCTTGCTCCTCAGCGGTCTCGACGCCACCGAGATCGCGCTGTAGCTGCGTCATGGCGTGCCGCGCCAGGCGCTCGGGCCCTTCGGCCGGGTCGAGGGGTTCCTCGGTGCGAAGCTCGGGCTCCAGGCCCGCGAGGCGTCGCTCTAGAAGGCGGGTGATGAGGTGGTCACGAGGGCCCGGAGCTTCGGCGGACATCCGCGGCAGCGTAATCGGGCCGGCCCGTCCCGCGCAGCGGGCCATGGCGTAAGCCGCCCCTCGCGCGCCCGCAGGGTCAGTGACGGTCGCGGGGTACGCTCAGCCCGCCGGCGCCGCCGGAAGCCGCTCGGCGAGCTCGGCCTGGAGAGTTACGCGACGTTCTGGCGCGAGTGCCCCTCGTT
Organism: uncultured Solirubrobacteraceae bacterium; assembly: GCA_963836035.1. Lineage (GTDB taxonomy): Bacteria > Actinomycetota > Thermoleophilia > Solirubrobacterales > Solirubrobacteraceae > Palsa-744. Next base: position 8,502 of record CAWIHX010000004.1, read on the forward strand.
CGTTCAGGTGCTTTGCAAGCCGCCGGGGGTAGTAGAGCGGGTAGCCGTTCAGCTTGAGCGTCCGAAGCAGCGGCAGCCCAGAGTCTGCGAGGAACCCCTCGGGAGCGACGAAGCAGAGGCATCCGCGTACGGGCACGTCGCGGGTGATGTCCGTCACGGCGGCCCGCACTCGCTCAACCTGCTTCTGGAGGCCGTGGATCAACTTTGTCTGGTCGCGGCCGTTGATCTTGAGCTTCGGGTTGCCGAACAGAGGCTCGGCGACCTCGATCTTCCCCTTGTAGCGCTTGCAGTCGATGACGTAGATGCCGGAGGGTGCGATGGCGATGTGGTCGATGTTGCCGCGTGTCCCGACTGCCCGCCGGTCATGGAGCATCGGGACCTCCGGGCAGCGGCGGGCGATGTAGCTCGCTAGGTTCTGCTCACCGCCTGCGCCGGTTGTCCAGTTGTGCTCTTCCTGGCGAAGGCGCTTGTCGGTCTCCGGCTCGAAAACCGCTGCGACGATGCGGCCGAGTCCCGACCGGTTGGCCTGGCGCGCTTGCCGCTGCTCGCGCAGGCGCTGCGCCTTGAGGGTCGCGCTGCCGCCTGGTGCGCCGAGATGGGTCGGTTGCTCGCCATCCATCCTGGCCGTCATCGGCAGCTAAGGCGTCGCATGCAAGCTGCTGGCAGCGGCAGTGGACCACGAGCGCAGAACATGTCGCCCCGCACCCCTCCATCGTCGGACGGTAGGCGGTCGGGCGATCGACCGTCTGGTCGCTCAGGCGCCGAGGACTGGGCCCAAGGAACCCGCGACAGCGCGGATCCATATTTGAGGTTAGTCGGCAACCTCAAATAAGCGCTCACGCGAATATCCTCGTATATACTGCGGGAATGAAGATCGTAAAGGTCCGCCGCGTGGGCAACAGCAACGTCATCTCGGTCCCCCGAGAGTTCGAAGCACACGGCTATGCGCCTGGGGCGTCCGTGCTGGTCGAGGAGCTTCCGGGCGGTGGGCTGCGAATTGTGCCCACGGACAAGGTCCGGGAGTGGATCAGCGACATCGGCATGCGCGCTGTCAGCGAGCATGGTGAGGCGCTGTCCATCCTCGCGCGGGGTAACGACTTGGGCCGAGGCTGACGATGGATCGATTGGCTTGCCAGGAAGCTAGGTCCTTGGCTACGATCATTGCGATGTCTCGTGCAGCTGCGCAAAGCTCCATCGGTGTCTCGCGTCAACGCGAGAAGGAAGCCTCGCGCCGTCGTGACGAGCGGGCGCGGGCGTCTCGGCGCAAGTCGGCGTCCCGTCTCAGGCGTGAGAACGAGGTGCTTGGCGGGCTAGCCCCATCGGCGAGTGTCCGACTCCTCGCGTCGCGGTCACTCGGGTAGACGGCCTCAGAAGCCGCCGCTTCGCGCCGAGGAGGCGCAGCGCATCATCGCGCTGCTGCAGCCCCTGACCGAACAGCGTCGAATCACGCTGGTGGGAGGTCAGGCAATAGCGTTCTGGCTGCGATATCTGGCGTCCCGGTACACCGAGATCGCTGACGCCGAGCCTGTAGCTAGCAAGGACATCGACTTCGCAGCAGCGTCCCGCACGGTTGTTCTCGCGGCCGACTTGATCGCAGGGGAGCCGAAGATACCCACGATCGACGACCACACCCCGAACACTGGCCTCATCCGCTTCACGGACATCGACGGCGTGGCCCGTGAGATCGACTTCATCGATGAGCCGTACGGGCTACGTGGCCAAGACGTTCGTGACACGGCTGTGCTCGTCGAGCTTCCGGCCGACGGAAACGCGCCGGCGACAACGGTTCGGATCATGCATCCCGAGCGCTGCATGGAGAGTCGTGTGTTCAACGCGACAGGCCTCGGGAAGACGCAGCCACTGGCGATCCGACAGCTCAAGGCTTCGATCCTGTGTGCCCGGGTGTGGTCGAAACTCATCCTGGACAACGAGGAGTTGCCGCTTGAAGAGCGCGTGCGCGCCGTGCTCCGGATCAACGAGCGGATCTTCCGCCGCTGCCACAAAGAGAAGGGGTTTAGGGATGTCGTGCTGGACCACGGAGCGAACCCCTTCGATGCCGTCCTGGTCGACGACCCCAGGCTGCCGGTGAGGTTCCGAGAGGGCCGCTACCCACAGATGGTGGACCGGATCGAGGAGCGCTTGCGCAAGGACCGGCGAAACAGAGCGCGCGCCGTTGCCCGATCGCCTGGTTCCGGGCAGTGACGCTAGCCGGCACCGCCCACGAAGCCGCCCACGCCCCGGCGAAATCGGCACCACAACGAAACCGCCCACGCCCTCCGCAAACCAGCACCACAGAGCCAACCCCCACCATTCGCCCCGATTAGAGGCTGGTTGGTTGTTGGAGGGGGCGGGGGAGGGCCCGGGGCGCCGAGATGGGCTCTGGGATCAGGATTCCGGAGGGCGCCGGCGCAGAACGCGCATTGCGCCCCGCGAGGCGAGTTCGGGCGGGACCCCCCACGACACTGCCCATGGGCCGTCGCGCTGGAGTTTTGACCGGTCGCGGGGCGCGCGCCGTATCCGGGACGTCATCCCCGCAGCTCGTCGGGGCCGTTCGCGCGGATGTGCTGATTGAAGTGGCGAATCTCGTTGTGATACCCGTGGGCTCATTGTCTGGTAGGAGGGTCGGGGTGGCTGGGCGCTCGCGCGCGAGGTGGTCTGGCCGCAGCCGGCTAGCGCGATCAGTCCACCGGCGGCGAGTAGTGCTCCACCGCGCCGCGCCGCGTTGCGCCGCAGCCGGACGGAGCCGCGCTGGATGCGGATGAACCACGCGATGCCGGCCAGGCAGAGGAGGCTCGCGACGTAGAGGTTGAGGCGTAGCCCGAGGATGTGATGGGCCGGGTCGACGCGCAGCAGCTCCTCACCGACCCGACCGAGCGAATAGCCGGCGACGTACAGCGCGAATAGGCCGGGGGCGCGGATGCGACGGTGATGGCCGAGCCACACGAGCGCCGCGGCGAGCGTCAGGTTCCAGGTCAGCTCGTACAGGAAGGTCGGGTGGAAGGTGGCGTATTGCGTGTAGCCGGCGGGCCGGTGCGCGGGGCTGATTTCCAGACCCCAGGGGAGGGTCGTCGGGCTGCCGAAGAGCTCTTGGTTGAAGTAGTTGCCGATTCGGCCGATCGCTTGGGCGACGAGGAGCGCGGGTGCGGCCGCGTCCATGAAGGCGGGTATGTCCGCTTGACGGCGTCGTAGCACCCAGAGCCCGGCGAGCGTCCCGGCGGCTACGCCTCCCCAGATGCCGAGGCCGCCCTTCCAGATCGCGAAGGGTCCCCACCAGTGCGGCGGCACTTCGTTCCAGCTGGTGGCGAGGAAGTACAGCCGTCCGCCGATCAGCCCGGCCGGGAAGCCGACGAGGGCGACCTCGTAGACGAGCTCGCGGTTGCCGTCGCTGCGCTCCCAGCGCCGCACCGTGATCGCGACGGCTGCGAGCACCGCCAGGACGTAGGCGAGCCCGTAGGCGTGGAGGTAGAACGGTCCGAGATGAAAGCCGTTGCTCGGCGGGCTGGGGATGAACGCGGGCATCCCGCGCGGATGCTAGTTCGTCGCAGAACCGTGGGCGCCGGCCGGGTCAGAGGTCGCTGCGCGACCCGGCTCGAGGATCCGTTCGGCACCGAGCCAACCCCCATCATCCGCCTCAAGTGGACTCGAAGCAGCACGGGCCGCGACCGCTCGCCGAGGCCGCTCGGCGTCGGAGGCGTAGACTCGGCGTGCGAGCCCACCGAGCAAAGGAGGAGACCGTGAGCGTCATGCCTTCGTCCCCCTACCGGGTGCCCCGCCTCGCGGCCGCGACAGTCGCCACGCTGTTGGTCCTCTGCCCCGCCGCGTCCGCCCACGGCCGGGACCACACCCCACCGGTCTTCGGCGGTCTGGCCTCGGCCACGACGTGCATCCCAGGGCCGATCGGTCCCGGCATCCAGAGCAGGTACCACCTCGCCTGGGAAGCCGCGAGCGACAACAAGACGCCCTCGCGAGGGATTGTCTATGAGATCTACCAAGCCACCAGCCCGGGCGGGGAGAACTTCTCGCAGCCCACCTACGCCACGAAGCGCGGCAGGCTCTCCTTCGACACGCCCCCGCTGGCATCCACGGAAGCCTTCTATTTCGTCGTGCGGGCAAGAGACAGGGCCGGGAACGAAGACACCAACACGATCGAGCGGGAAGGCGTCAACCTCTGCGTTTGAGCAAAAACGGCCCGACCGCCGGGACCGTGCTGCGTTGCTTTGGCCGGTGTCGGGGAGTGAATGGGGTTCGCCCCGATCAGACGCTGGTTGATTGCAGGAGGGGGCGGGGAAGGGCCCAGAGCGCAGAGATCGGCTCTGGGATCAGTCGTCAGTGCCTACGAAACACGCTCGCGGCCCCATCCGCCAGCGGGCCGGGCCGCGGCCAGGACCGGCTGTTCTAGCCGACCTCGGCCATCGCCTCGACGACGGCGGCATGTACCTCGGCGGCGGGGAGCTCGCCGGCTGACTCGGCGCGCAGGTCAGGCGGCGCCAGGCTGTTGAAGAACGCCTCGGCCATCTGAGAGCGGCCCGCGTTGTGCGTGCAGATGAACAGGATGTATCTCATGGGATTCCCTTCTCAGCGGGCTAGAGCCAGCGCGTCGACCGGCCTCGACTGATCGGGTGTGTGTGAGGGAAGCATCAGCGAGAGCAAGGCAGCCACGAGGACGAACGCGGTGGAGGCCCAGAGGCAGGCTTCGAGGCTGCCGAGCTCGTAGAGCAGCCCGGACAGAACCGTCCCGACGAGCCTCCCGCCTGCGTTGGCCATGTAGTAGAAGCCGACGTTCATCGTCGCCTTGTTGTGTTCGGAGTAGGCGAGGATCAGATAGGAGTGGACCGCCGAGTTGGCGGCGAAGACGATGCCGAAGGCGATCAGGCCGACGACGATCACGATCGTCGGATCAGCTCCCGCCGTGAGTGCGATCGCGATCGCGGCCGGGAAGACGGCGAGCACGAAGGCGAGCCACGTCGCCGTGCGCCCCTCGGGCTCCGCGCTGCCGTCTCGGCCCCGGATGAAGCGCGGCGCGGCGGCCTGAACGATCCCGTAGCCGATCACCCAGACGGCGAGGAATCCGCCGGTCGCGACGAAGCTCCAGCCGAGCACGGTCTCGAGGTAGACCGGCAGGCCGACCACGAACCAGACGTCGCGCGAGGCGAACAGGAAGATACGCGCGGCCGCCAGGACGTTGACCGCGCGGTTGTTGGAGAACATGTGCTTGAACCTCGCCTTGGCGTCGGGCTTGCCGAGGTGGCCGTGCATCAGCGTCGCGACGACGATCAGGGTGATCAGGACCGAGCCGGCGAGGATCAGCATCGAGGTCTGGAACCCGGCGAGCGTCAGCATCGCGGCGCCGAGGAAGAACCCGACGCCCTTGAGCGCGTTCTTCGAGCCGGTCAGGACCGCGACCCAGCGGTAGAGCGAGCCCTGGTCGCCCTCGGGCACGACCAGCTTGACGGCGCTCTTGGAGCTCATCTTGGTCAGGTCCTTGGCGATGCCCGAGAAGGCCTGTGCGGTCATCACGTAGGGAATCACGAGCCAGGAGGCGGGGACGAGGCCGAGCATCGCGGTCGCGAAGACCTGCGTCGCGAGCCCCATGAAGAGCGTGGAGCGCAGTCCGAACCGCGCCGCCAGCCAACCCCCCACCAGGTTGGTGACGATGCCGAAGATCTCATAGAAGATGAAGAGCGAGGCGACCGTGAACGCCGAGTAGCCCAGTTCGTAGAAGTGAAAGAGGACGAGCATCCGTGTCGCCCCGTCCGCCAGCGTCTCGACCCAGTAGGCGGCGGTGACCAGGATGTAGTTGCGCAGGTCGCCGCGACGGTCGATCGCCGGTGCGGCGGCGCTCATCGTGCGCCGCTCCCGGGCTCGCCGGCGACCGCGCGTGCCAGCTCGACGAGGCGGTTCGCGTAGCCCCACTCGTTGTCGTACCAGGCGAGCACCTTCACCTGGGTCTCGTCGACGACCATCGTGGAGGGGGCGTCGACGATGCCCGAGCGCGCGTCGTCGCGGTAGTCGACGGAGACGAGCGGCCGGGTCTCGTAGCCGAGGATCCCGGCGAGGGGACCGCCAGCTGCCTGCTCGAGCAGGCGGTTGACCTCCTCGACGGTGGTCGGGCGGGCGACCTCGAAGACGCAGTCGGTCAGCGAGGCGTTCAGCATCGGCACCCGCACGGCAAGACCGTTGAGCTTGCCCTGCAGCTCGGGGAAGATCAGGCCGATCGCCGTCGCCGAGCCCGTGGTGGTGGGGATCAGAGACAGGCTCGACGCCCGCGCCCGGCGGAGGTCCTTGTGCGGGGCGTCGACGACGACCTGGGTGTTGGTCATGTCGTGAAGCGTCGTGATCAGGCCGTGCTCGATGCCGATCCACTCGTGGAGGACCTTGACCACCGGGGCCAGGCAGTTGGTCGTGCAGGACGCCGCCGTGAGGATGTCGTGCCGGGCGAGCTCGGCCGGGTCGTCGTTGACGCCGACCACTACGTTCAGCGCGCCCTGCTCCTTGACGGGCGCGGCGACGATGACCTTGCGTACGCCGCGCTCGAAATAGGGGACGAGCGAGTCGATCGTGCGGAAGCGACCCGAGCACTCGAGGACGAGCTCGACGCCCGCGGCGTCCCAGGCGACCTCGCCGGGGGTCGGCGCGGAGGACCAGGCGATCTCGTGCCCTTCGAGCACCAGCGCGTCGTCGCGGGTTTCGATTCCGGGCGACCAACGGCCGTGGACCGAATCGAACTCGAGCAGGTGCGCGCCGGCCGCCGCGTCGCCTGCGGTCTCGTTGACCAGCGCGAACTCGAACTCGGGCCACGCCGAGGCCGCCCGCAGTGCCAGCCGGCCCATCCGGCCGAACCCGTTGATGCCGACGCGCGTCACGCCGGTGCCCCCGCTCGCTGGTCGTCGAGTTCGCGGACGAGCGCCTCGACCCGCGCGGCGATGTCATCGCGCATCTCGCGCACCTGCTCGATCGGCATGCCCTCGGGATCCTCCAGGTCCCACTCGACGTACGGCTTGCCCGGGATGTAGGGGCATGCGTCACCGCAGCCCATCGTCACCACGACGTCGGCGCGCTCGGCCATCTCCCGGGTGAGCAGTTGCGGACGGCGCTCGGAGAGGTCGATGCCGATCTCCGCCGTCGCCTCGAGGACGGCGTGGTCTAGGCGCTCGGCCGGCTGCGTGCCCGCGGCCTCGGCGCTGTGCCGCCCCTCGCTGGCGCGCTCGAACAGGGCGCGGCTCATCTGCGAGCGGCCTGCGTTGTGGAGGCAGACGAACAGCACGTGCGCCATCAGCCTGCAGCCCCCGCCGCGCCGGGCGCCGAGCGCGATGTGCCGAACCAGCGGCCGCGCGCCCACAGCGAGAAGTAGACGAGCCCGACGAGGACCGGCACCTCGATCAGCGGACCGACGACGCCGGCGAGCGCCTCGCCCGAGGTGGCACCGAAGACGCCGATCGCCACAGCGATCGCGAGCTCGAAGTTGTTGGAGGCCGCCGTGAGGGCGATCGTCGCGGTGCGTGGATAGCCGTAGTTGGCCGCGATGCCCCAAGCGAAGGCGATCGCGAACATCGCCGCGAAGTAGGCGAGCAGAGGCAGGGCGATGCGCACCACATCGAGCGGGTGACCCGTGATCTGATGGCCCTGGAGCGCAAACAGCAGGACGATCGTGAAGAGCAGCCCGTAGAGCGTGATCGGAGCGATCCGCGGCAGGAAGGTCCGCTCGTACCACTCCCGGCCGCGGCGACGCAGGCCGACGACCCGCGTCAGGTAGCCCGCGGCGAGAGGGATGCCGAGAAAGATGAGGACGGTCCTTGCGACCTCCCAGATCCCGACGGTGAAGCCTTCGGTGTCGAGCCCGAGCCAGCCCGGCAGGACCGAGAGGTAGAACCACCCCAGCACGGAGTAGGCGACGATCTGGAACAGCGAGTTGATCGCCACGAGGACGGCGGTCGCCTCCCGGTCGGCGCAGGCGAGCTCGCTCCAGACCAGGACCATCGCGATGCAGCGGGCGAGCCCGACTACGATCAGGCCCGTCCGGTAAGCGGGCTCGTGCGGGAGCATCAACCAGGCGAGCGTGAACATCAAGAGGGGCCCGATCAACCAATTCAGGGCCAGCGAGGAGACGAACAGCCCGCGCTCGGCGCGCAGCCGGCCGAGCTCCTCGTAGCGCACGCGCGCCAGCACCGGATACATCATCAACAGCAGGCCGATCGCGATCGGCACGGAGGTGCCGCCGATCGCCACCGATGAGAGCGCGTGCTCGAGCCCGGGGATCACAGCGCCGAGCCCGAGCCCGGTCGCCATCGCGACCCCGATCCACAGCGGCAGGTAGCGGTCCAGGGTCGAGAGCTGCCTCGCGACACCGGGCGGGACGGTGCCAGCCCGAACGCCGAGTACCGCCGTCTCCCGCTCGTCGCTGATCTCGACCGTCATGGGATGAGATCGATGCTAATCATTGACAAGTCCGAGTTCAATAGATATATGTAGATAGATGAACGTCGATCTGCAGTTGGAGCCGAAGACCAAGCGGCCGCCCGGGGAGCCTTGCTGCGAGCCGGTCGTCTACCCCGACGTGGAGCGCGAGCAGGCGCAGCGCATGGCCGCGATCGCCAAGGCACTCGGCGACCCGGTGCGCCTACAGCTCGTCGACGTGTTGCGAAAGCACGCCGGCAAGGTCTGCGTCTGCGAGCTGGTGCCGCTTTTCGAGCTCTCGCAACCGACCGTCTCCCACCACCTCAAGAAGCTGAAGGAAGCCGGGATCGTCGGCTCCGAGCGGCCCGGGCTGTGGGCGTACTACTACGTGATCCCCGATGCGCTGGAGGAGCTGTCCGCATGGCTGAGCTGACCGAGACCAAGACCCCCGCCGAGGAGGCCTCATGCTGTTCGACCGAGGCCCAGGCGAGGTGCTGCGAGCCGGCCGACAAGGGCTCATGCTGCGGTGAGGCGCGCGCCGGAGGCGGCTGCGGCTGCTCGGCGGGCACCTCGACCGGCGACGCCGAGGAGATCCGGGACGCGGTGCGCGCACGCTACGCCGCCGCCGCCACCACGGTTGCCGAGCGCAGCTCCTGCTGCGGGGCGGACGCGGTGCTGAGCGACCAGGAGGCGGCGGTCTTCGGCGCCGGGCTCTACGGCAAGGAGGGCGACGAGGTTCCCGGCACGGCGACGATGGCCTCGCTCGGCTGCGGCAACCCGACGGCGGTGGCGGAGCTGCGCGAGGGCGAAACGGTGCTCGACCTCGGCTCCGGCGGCGGCCTGGACGTTCTGCTCTCCGCCCGCCGGGTCGGTCCGACCGGCAAGGCCTACGGCCTCGACATGACCGACGAGATGCTCGCCCTGGCGAGGGAGAACCAGCGCAAGGCCGGAGTCGAGAACGTCGAGTGGCTTCGCGGCCAGATCGAGGCGATCCCTCTGCCCGCCGAGACAGTCGACGTGGTGATCTCGAACTGCGTGATCAACCTATCCGGCGACAAGCCCGAGGTGCTGGCCGAGGCGGCCCGGGTGCTGAAACCCGGCGGACGCCTCGCCGTCTCCGACGTCATCGCCGACCCGGAGATGGACGAGGCGACCCGCGCGGACATGCAGCAGTGGACGGGCTGCATCGCAGGCGCGCTCACCCGCGCCGAGTTCGAACAGGCCCTCGCCGGCGCTGGGCTCGTCGACGTCGAGATCCGCGAGACCCATCGCGTGCACGAGCACGCCGGCGCCGCGATCATCCGCGCCACCAAGCCCGGCGCAGCCGCGTGAGCGACCACGAGATCCAGCTCAACGACCCGCAGACGCTCTACCGGCGCTGGGAGGACTCGCAATGGTCCCCGTTCACGATCGACCTCGACCGCGACAAGGAGCAGTGGGCCGGGATGTCGGGCGATGACCGCGACCTGATCTTCTTCGTCCTCTCCTCGCTGATGGTCGCCGAGGAGCGCATCACCACCAAGTTCTCAGGCCTGGTGGGCGCGTACGGCACCGAGGAGGAGGCCACCTTCCTCTCGACCCAGCAGGTCGACGAGGCGCGCCACATGCAGTTCTACGCCCGCTTCCAGGACGAGGTTGTCGCCGCGCCCGAGAACATCGCCGCCCACGTCGAGCGCGCCCGAGCGAACGTCTCGGACGCCTTCCGACACATCTTCGACCAGGAGCTCGTCGCCGCGCACGAACGCCTCGTCGCCGAACCGCACAGCCTGTCCGCCAAGGTCCGCTTCGTCACGATCTACCACCTGATCCTCGAGTCCACGCTCGGCCTGACGACGTTCAAGTTCACGACCGACTACCTCTCGGACGAAGGCCTGCTCCCGGGCTTCGTCGACGGCTACTCCAAGATCCACCACGACGAGACCCGCCACATCGGCTACGGCGTCTGGTTCCTGCGCGAGACCGTCCGCGAGCAGCCCGATCAGGCCGACACTGTGCGCCGTGCGCTGCGCGACCTTCTGCCGTCGGTCGCGGCTTCGCTCGCCCCGCCCGACACCGGCTCAGACCGCGACTTCGCCGCGATCGGCGCGACGAGCGAGGCGATCCGGGAGTTCGCCCTTGGCGGGCTCACGCGGCGGCTCGAGATCATCGGCGTGCCGCTCAGCTCGCTCACTGAAACTCGGTGACGGAGTAGATCTCGGAGCTGACCAGGACGACCGGCGGGTCCACGGCCACGTGATGCACGGTGTACGCGTCCCGGCCGACCTGGATGATGGCGGCGACCGTCTGCCCGTTGACAGCGTCGAGCTCGCCGACGCGGAGCTGGCAGTCATGTCCGCTGCGCCGGCAGAGCAGGCCCTCGATGCGGCGCTCGCGCGAGACCGCTCCCGTGCTCGCCTCGGCCCGGTCGCGCAGCTCGCGGTAGGCCCGCTCGGCCCCCGGGGCTCCGTCGTCTAGCGGCGGGATGAAGAACCGGGCCATCAGCGCCGCTTTGCGCGTGCGCTGGGAGCCGCGGGATCGCGTGGCGGAAAGCGCCTGCGCTCCTCGGGGGTCATCTTCCGGATCACGAGCTTGCCCGTCGCGACCTGCTCGCGGATCTCCTTGAGCTTGGCTTCGTGCTGCTCCTGCTGGCGCAGCTGGTAGGGACTCGGCACATGCCCTCCTGGCACTGTTGCGTTCAGAGCTGGCCCGTGCCCCGGCGCTGTTTGGGCGAGCCGCCGCTTGGAGGAGGTGGCTCCTCTGCCGCACGTGTCAGACGTGCGGGGGCTGCGTCGGCCTCACCTTAGTTCGAATCATCACAATCTTATCGCGATTCCGACGTGCGCCCGGCGAGGTGAAGGTTTTCTCCCGGGACGCCGGAGGGGCGTCTGTTACCGTCATCGGCAGCGGTCGAGTCCTTCGGCCGCGGGGTCAGCTCGCTTGAGTCCCGCCAGGGGCGGTTCGGGTCAGCAAGAGCCTCCGAACCGCAGGCGCCAGCGAGCGCCGTCAGGAGCAGTACTACATGTCTCAGCAGTCCTTCGCCGATCTCGGCGCCTCCGGTGCCGTCTGCGGCGCCCTGTCACGCCGTGGGATCACGGCACCCTTCCCGGTCCAGCGGCTCGTCCTCCGAGACGTGCTCGCGGGGCGGGACGTCCTCGTCAAGGCACCGACCGGCTCGGGCAAGACGCTCGCCTTCGGCATCCCGCTCGTCGAGCGCCTGGATCCCGGGCCGGCGCCGAGCGGGCTGGTCCTGGCTCCCACGCGCGAGCTCGCCGCCCAGATCGTCGCCGAGCTGGAGCCCATCGCCGCCGCCAACGGGCTGCGGGTCGCCGCCGTCTACGGGGGCGTCGGCATCACTGCGCAGGCGGCAAAGGCGAAGCGCGCGCACATCCTCGTCGCCACTCCGGGTCGCCTCGAGGACCTCCTCGCCCGGAAGGCGTTCACGCTCGCGCGAGTCCGGATGCTCGTGCTGGACGAGGCCGATCGCATGCTGGACATGGGTTTCCGCCCGGCGATCGCCCGCATCGTGGGCGCCTGCCCGGAGACGCGTCAGACGCTGTTCTTCTCCGCGACGCTCGACGGCGTCGCAGGCGATCTCGCTGCTCGCTACACCTCGGGCGCGATCGCCCACGAGCAGGCCGCGCCGCCTCGCCGCGAGCAGACGCCGGTGGAGCACAGGTTCGTCGCCGTCCGGGAGGAGCACCGGCTCGACGCCCTCGTCGAGGAGTTGAAGGCCGAGCGTGACAGGGCGATCGTCTTCGTGCGCACCAAGCGCGGGGCGGACCGTCTCGTCAAGCGCCTTGCGACGCGGGGCCTGGAGGCCGTCGCGATCCACGGCAACAAGTCCCAGAACCAGCGTGACCGGGCGCTGGCGCGCTTCCAGTCCGGGCGCGTGGACACGCTCGTCGCGACCGACGTCGCCGCGCGGGGGATCGATGTCGAGGGAGTCTCACACGTGATCAACTTCGATCCGCCCGCCGACCACCACACCTACATCCATCGTGTCGGGCGAACCGGTCGGGCCGGGAACAGCGGTGTGGGGGTGACCCTCGTCGGTACCGGCGAGCGCCACGAGATGCGCCGGATGGCACGACGGCTGGGGCTGCGCCACGGCCTGGGCGGCGAGGAGCAGCGCACCGAGAGCGCCGGTTCCTCGCGTCGGCGACCGCGACGCCGTCAGCGCGCAGCCGCGCGGTGAGCAGCCTCGGCAGGCGCGCCGAGCTGGCCGAAGGCGGCTCGGCGTAAGGCAGCCGGCTCGCGCGCGGATCCAAGACCGACTGAGCGTCGCTGGCGCCCACCCGCCCAAGCAATCCACGGAACCCGCCCGTGGCGACGCCCGGATCGGGCGTCGCCACGCAGTGCGTCAACCCCGGCTAGGGCAGGCTGGGCAGCCCCAACCCCGGCAGACCCGGGATGCTGGGCGGCGCCGGAAGCTGTTCTTTCAGTTTCGTCGCCGCTTCTTCGAGCTGTTTCTGGCCACCTTCGAGCTGTTCGGTCAGTTTCGCCTGGAGGCCGGCGATCGTTTCTTCGAGCTTGCTCTGACCGCCGCTCAGCGCTTCTTCGAGCTGAGCTTGGCCGTTCGTCAGCGCTTCTTCCAGCTGCTTGCTGTTGAGCGCTTCCTGCAGCTGCTTCTGGCCGTTCGCGAATGCTTCTTCCAGCTGCTCCTTGCCGTTGGCAAGCGCTTCTTCGAGTTGCGCCCTGCCCTTTTCGAGTTCTTCTTCGGGCTGGCCTGAGGGCAGACCGCCGCCGCCTTGCTGCAGCTGTTCTTCGAGCTGCTTCTGGCCCTGCGTGGCCTGCTGCTTGAGCTGCTTTTCGCCGTGTGCGAACTGGTGCTCGAGCTGCTTTTCGCCCTTCCGAGCCTGCTTTGCGAGCTTGCTGGCCGGCGACTTGGAACTGGCGTGCCTGTGGCGCGTGCCGCCGAGGCGGCTTCGCTGCCGAGCGCGCCGATCACCGAGGTCATCGCGAGCGCCGAGCACACCGCGGTGCCCAGGGTCGCTCGTTTGAGGCGTCGGGATCTACCCATGTCTGTTGCTCCTCTCGTTGGTGTGTGCCTCCCCGCGGGCCGGCCAAGGGCAGCCCTCGACGGACGGCGTTCACGACGCGTTCACACCGCGCGCAGCCCATCCACAGCGGTCATCCGCGACCGGCGTCGGCGCAGGTACCCCTGCGCCCGGGCGCGAAACCCAGAGCCGGTCAAGTGTCCACTCGCTCTACGAGAGCGTCAGATCGGGTCCAGCGCTCGCTTCGGCAGAACGCGGCGGCAGCGTCCGGCCCGCCGCTCGCTCAGCCTCGGTTCCCCGACCGGGCGAGACTCTCGAAGCTCCTGGCCGAGGAACGCACGCGCGCGACCGCCGCGCGTCTAGGTGAAGATGATCTGCCCACCCGCGGCCAGCCCGTAGAACTCGCCGACGGTGATGATCTCCTGGACCTCGGGGATGAACTCCTCGGTGCTCAGCCCGAAGAGGTCGACCGACGCCTTGCACGCGTAGAGCCCGGCGCCCGATTCGGAGATCATCTCGATGAACTCCGGGATCGGCGGGATGTCGAGCTTCTCCATTTCCTGCGCGAGCTTGTGGGTGACGAGCGCCGAGACGCCGGGGATGCCGCCGGCCCAGGTCGCGAGGTGCAGGCCCGGGTTGCCGACGGTGGCGACCTTCACGTGCTCGTGCTTGGCGCGGTTGATCGCGTCGAGGCCGAAGAAGGTGAAGAAGAGGTTCGCCTCGATCCCCTCCATGCGCGCGCCGTTGGCCATTATCAGCCCGGGGTAGACCCCCTCGAGCGAGCCCTTGGAGACGATGATCGAGACCTTCTCCACGGTCTCCTGACGGGGAAGCGCTCCACTCATCTTCTCTCTCCTCTCTCTAGATGCAACCGCGCGGCTTCGGTATGCCGGCGATCTTGGCCGCGAGCTTCGCCGGGCCTTTCGGGAACAGCTCGTAGAGCTCCTTGATCGGCACGCCCGAGAGCTTGCCCAGCGAGCGGATCGACGGGGCGGAACCCGTCTCGATGAAGGTGTCGCGCATGAACTCGACGACCTTCCAGTGGCGCTCGGTCAGCTCGGGGATGCCGTTCTCGCGGGCGATCTCGCGGGCGAGCTGCTCGTTCCACTGGTGGTAGTCGAGCAGGAAGCCCTCGGGGTCGGTTGCCACCGGCTGGCCCGCGGTCTCGAGTGGGGTCATCTTCGTCTCCTCTCTCAGGCCGGCTGGTGCGCGGCCGGTCGTGTCTGCCTGCCGGTGAGCTGCATCGCGGCCGGAACGCCGGGGATCGGCCGGCCGGGCAGCAGGACGTTCCAGTAGATCCACGGGAAGGCGAGCTTCGCCAGGTGGTTGAGGCGCGACTCGCGCAGGAGCGGCAACGGGCCGAGGCCGGGGACCGGAAAGCGGCCCGGCAGCGGTTCGACGTCGTAGTTGAAGTCGACGAGCAGCGCCTTGTGAAAGCCGGTCTCGATGAAGCAGTTGGAGTGGCCGTCGTAGGAGGGCTCGAGCTCCCTGCCTGCGAGGTGGCGGACGACGTTGCCGACCACCGTCTCGCCCTCGAAGTGGGCCACGGAGCCGGCCTTCGAGGTCGGCACGTCGGTCGCATCGCCGATCGCGAACACGTTGGGCGCCACCGCAGCCTGCAGCGTCGCGGGGTCGGTGCGCACGAAGCCGAGCTCGTCGCCCAGCCCGGCCGATCGCTGCACGTAGGGCGCTCCCCCGTGCAGCGGGATCGTGACGAGCAGGTCGAACTCGATCTCGCGCTCGTCCCAGCTCACCAGCCGGCCACGCTCGCCGTCCACGCGGCCCGTTGCGAACTCGGTCTCGAGCCTGATCTGCTTGCGCTCGAGCAGCCCGGCGAGCTGGGCCGCGGCGGCGGGCTTGGTGAAGGCGGCGTCGAGGTTCGTCGCGTAGACGAGCTCGACCTGCTCGCGCACGCCGCGCTTTCGCAGGTGCCAGTCGGCAAGGAAGCAGAACTCCAGCGGCGCCACCGGACACTTCACCGGCAGTTCGACCGGGTTCACGACGAGCCGCCCTGCGCGCAGCCGCTGCAGGGCGTCGCGCAGGGCTCTCGCCCCCTCCAGTGTGTAGAAGGTGAGCATCCGCTCGCCGCAGCCAGGACCGGTGAGGCCCTCGGTCTCCTCGGGCTGCAGCGACGCACCGCTTGCCACGACGAGCACGTCGTAGGGGAGCTTCTCGCCGCCGGAGAGGTGGACGGTCCCGCTGTCGGCCTCGACCGAGTCGACCTCCGCGATCCGGAGCTCCACGCGCCGGTGCAGCTGTGCCCGCCGCGAGCGCACGAGATTCTCCGGGCGGGCCATCCCGAACGGCACGAACAGAAGGCCGGGCTGGTAGAGGTGGCGGTCGTCGCGGTCGACGACCGTGATCTGGGCATCCTCGCCGTAGTGGCGCTGCAAGCGGTTGGCGACGAGCGTCCCCCCGGTGCCGCCGCCGATGATCGCGATGCGATGGGGCATGTACGGATCATCCGCCGCGCCCCAGCCATGGCCATCCGGGGATTCCCCGCCGCCGTTGCGGAACTCCCGCAGCAGGGCGAGCCCCGGCATGAGCACCGGCGATCCGCTGAAATAACAGGGATGGCGATGCCCAGTCCGATCCCTGCCGAGCTGGCCGAGCTGATCGCGGCGCGCCTGCGCGTGATCGGCGACCCGATGCGGATCCGGATCCTCGATCTGCTGCGCGCGGAGGACCTGAACGTGACGCAGATCACCGAGCGGCTCGGCACGAGCCAGCAGAACGCCTCCAAGCACCTCGGCATCCTCCTCGCGGCGGGCATCATCGCCCGGCGCAAGCAGGGCAACAGCGCGATCTACAGCATCGCCGACCCCGGCGTGTACGAGCTCTGCGAGCAGGTGTGCGGGGGCTTGGAGTCACAGCTCGCCGAGCTCGCCTCGATCGTCGAGGGCGGGGCTATCCACAACTAATCTCCCATACAACTGTTTAGTTGTGTTATCCTCTGCAGCATGCACGACTCAACAGGCTTCACGGGTGACCAGGGGAGAGCTCTCGCGGAGCTGATCGCCGCGCGCTTTCGGGTGCTGGGGGATCCGACGAGGATCCGGTTGCTCGACTGCCTTCGCGCCGCTCCGGCGACCGTGAGCGAGCTGCAGCTTGCGACGGGCTGCTCGCAGCAGAACGTCTCCAAGCACCTGTCCGTTCTGCTCGGGGCCGGCCTCGTGCGCAGAAGCAAGGAGGGCAACCTCTCCCGCTACGCGATCGCCGATGAGAGCGTGTTCGAGATCTGCGAGCAGGTCTGCGGTGGCATGCGCCGCCGCATCGCCGAGCTCGACGCTCTCCTCGACACAGGAGGAAGCAGATGAGCTCGCATGCTTGTGCCCAGTCGCAGCGCTCGGCCTCCGGGCGCTGGCCGCTCGAGCGGGTGCTGTTCGCCCTCGCCGGCAGCATGACGCTGCTGAGCGTCCTGCTCGTGGCCCTCGTCTCGCCCTGGTTCTTGCTGCTGACGGCGTTCGTCGGCGTCAACCAGTGGCTGTACGTCGCGGTCGGGGCCTGTCCCGCCTCGATCGTGCTGCGCCGCGTCTTCTCGCTGCGCTCGGTCGTCTACCCGCATGAGGAGGTCGGTTCGTGAGCACCCTCGCCGCACCCACCGAAAAGCCCGCGCAGCGTGCTGCCACCCGCATCGCCGTCGGCCCGGTCGGCCGCCTCGGCCGCTGGACCGCCACGCATTTCCGCGCGGTGGCCGTCGCCTGGCTGGTGATCGCGGTCGTGCTCGGCTTCTTCGCCCCGAAAGTCGAGACCGCGCTCTCCGGCGCCGGCTGGGAAGCCGCCGGCTCGCAGTCCGCGCAGGCGCGCAAGCTCGTCGAACGCGACTTCAAGGGCCTCGGCAGCTACGGGCTGATGGCGGTCGTGTACTCGCCGCGGGAAAGCGCGACCGACCCCGGCTTCAAGGCAGTCGTCGCGAACGTCGAACGCACCCTGCGTGGCGACGCAGCGGTCAGCACCGTCGTCGCTCCGGCCGCCGGCATCTCGATCTCCCCCGACGGGCACACCGCGATCGTCCAGGGCGGCGCCGCGCGGAGCCCCAACGAGATGGTCGCCGCCGCCGACAAACTCAAGGGCAAGCTCCACTCCCTCTCCACGAGCACCGCCGTCGTCGACCTCACCGGCGCGCCGGGGATGTGGTCGGACTTCAACGCCGCCAACCGCTCGGCGATGCTCAAATCGGAGGTCATCTCCTGGCCGGTCACGCTCGGCATCATGCTGCTCGCGTTCGGCTCGCTGGTCGCTGCCGGGCTGCCGCTGATGCTGACGATGGTCGGGCTGCTCTCCGCCGCGGGGCTGCTCTACCTCGGCACGCTGATCACGCCGATCTCGATCTGGGCGATGAACTTCGCGCTGATGTTCGCGCTCGCGCTCGGCATCGACTACGCGCTGTTCATCGTCTATCGCTTCCGGGCGGCGCTGTTCGGCTCCGAGCTCGATCCGGCCGAGGCCACCGCGGTCACGATGGACACCGCCGGCAAGGCGGTCCTCTTCAGCGCCATCACGGTGCTGATCTCGCTCACCGCCGTGATGCTCGTGCCCAGCCCGGCCTTCCGCTCGATGAGCCTCGGGATCATGCTCGCTGTGATCTTCGTGCTCGCCGCGACGCTCACGCTGCTGCCCGCGGTGCTCGGCAGGATCGGACCGAAAGTCGACAAGCTCGCGCTGCCGTGGGCGCACTCCGGCGAGCACCGCTCCGAGCGCTTCGCCGCCTGGGGCGAGCGGCTGTGGCGCCGCCCGGCGCTCTACGGCATCCCTGCGCTCGCGGTCCTGCTCCTGCTCGCCTTCCCCGTCACCCAGCTGAAGACGGCGATGCCCTCGATCAAGGTCGTGCCGCCGGGCGACTCCTCGCGCGTCGGCTACGAGCAGGTGCAGGCCGCGATGGGCCCCGGCGCGACCGGGCCGCTGCAGATCGTCACCACCGCGGCACAGGCTCCCGCCGTGGCGCGTCTGGCCTCGGCCGATCCGGGCGTGGCGGCGGTGATGCCGACCCAGCCGGGCGCGAACGGGATGGCGATCGTGACCGCGATCCCCCGCCAGGACCCCTCGAGCCCTGCCGTGGGGCAGACGATCGACCGGCTGCGGGGCGAGCTGCCCGCCGCCAGCGCCCTGGGCGGCGCGGCCGCGGAAAACCACGACCTGCAGAAGCTGCTCGCGCAGAAGACCTGGCTCGTGATCGGCGTCGTGATCGCGCTCGGCTTCCTGCTGCTGCTGTTCGCGCTCCAGGCGCCGCTGCTCGCCGCCGCCGGCGTGCTCACGAACCTGCTTGCCACCGGTGCTGCCTTCGGCGTGGCGAAGTGGCTGTTCCAGGACGGCGCGCTGCACTCGCTGCTGGGGTTCCAGTCGCAGGGCTTCCTCGACGCGTGGGGCCCGGTGTTCTTCTTCGCGATGATCTTTGCGATCTCGATGGACTACACGGTGTTCCTGCTCTCGAGTGCCAAGGAGCACTGGGACCGCAGCCACGACGCCCACGAGGCGATGGTCGGCGGGCTCGCGCACTCCGGCCGTGTGATCTTCGCCGCCGCTGCGGTGATGGTCGCGGTGTTCTTCACCTTCGCGCTGTCCGGCCCGCTGCCACCCAAGGAGATGGGGATCATCCTCGGCGTCGCCGTCCTGCTCGACGCCCTGCTGATCCGCCTGCTGCTGCTGCCGGTCCTGTTGCGGGTAATGGGCAGCCGCGCCTGGTATCTCCCCCGATGGGCGCGTCGGGTTCTCCCCGATGTCCGCTTCGGCCACGCGTGAGACGGTTGACGCGATGAGCTTCACCGCTTCCGCCAAGCCGCTCGCCGGCACCCTGCGTCACGAGATCGACGTCAACTCCCGCCACACGATCGCCACCGACGAGCCCCGCACGCTCGGCGGCACGGACACGGCGCCGGCCCCGCACGAGCTGCTGGCGGCGATGGTCGCGTCCTGCGTCTCGACGATGGTCGCGCTCTACGCGCTCCGGCACGGGTGGGAGGTCGAGGGGATGCGGGTCGACGTCGACTACGACGCCGAGACCACCCCGCGCCGCCTTGCCGTGCACCTCCATCTCCCGAAGTGGCTGACCCGCGAGCAGGTCGATCGCCTGCGGCGAGTCGCCGACACATGTCCCGTGCGCCGCGCGTTCGAAGCGGGCTTCGAGTTCGAGGAGCAGATCTCGCTCGACGCGGGCGCGCACGCCGCCTGAGCGACTCCCCCGAGCAGCCTGCCGGCTCTCCGCGCGCTAGTCTCTGAGACGGGCCCTGCAAGCGAGGAGCGATGGCCGCACGCGCAGCACTCAGAGCATCCGATGCCGACCGCGAGCACGTCGCGGAGCGGCTTCGCAAGGCGGCGGTCGAAGGCAGGCTCGACACCGACGAGCTCGAGGAGCGCCTCGAGACGGCGCTCTCGGCGCGGACCTACGGGCAGCTCGAGCCGCTGCTGCGCGACCTGCCCGGGCGTCGCCGGGGGCGCTCCCCGGCGACGCGTGCGCTCACGCTGGGCGGCACCGCGCTCGTGGCGACGCTGGCGCTGACGGCGGTCGTGCTCGCCGCTATCGCAGTGCTCTTCATCGCCACCGGGGTGTTCGCCGGATGGCTGCTGTGGATCCTCGCCGGCTGGTTCTTCTTCGGGCAGCGGCGGCGGGCGCTCCGCTATCACCGGGCACGCACCGGGCGCTCGCTGCACGGCTGCGGCGCCTGGCCTGCGCGCCGGTACTGGGCCTAGCCGCGAGAGCGAGCACGAGGAGAGGGGCATGGCGGCCCCGAGCTCCTTCAGCCCCAGCGGCTGACCTCGCCGTGAGGGTAGGCGCCGAAGCCGTCGCCCTCGACGCCGGACTTGAGGCTGGTCAGGTACGCGCCCCAGTTGGTGGTGCAGCCGCCCATGAACTCGTTCGGCTCGCGCCAGCCGGAGTGGCTGAACAGCAGCGTCGTGCCGTCGGCGGCCGGCACGAACGCGAAGGTGACCCGCGTCTCCAGCCAGTCCGAGGGCCCGTCGACGCAGCGCCAGACGACCTCCTCGGGCGTGTCGCTGAGCACCTCCATCACGGCGCTCGGGGTCTCGCCCTGGCTGAAGTACAGGGCGAGCTGCTTGCCGGCGGCCGCCTCGCCGCCGACCGGCCTGCCGGTCCACCATCGCTCGATCCCCTCCGGCGAGGCGATGAGATCGTGGACCTCGCTCGGCGGGGCCGCGATCGAGATGCGGTGAAGGATGTCTGCCATGGTCCTCTTTCCTTTCCTGGTTGTGGTTGCTCCGGCGATCAGGCCGGCGCCAGCTCCTCCGCCGGCACGGCCACGTCGCCGGTCCGGGCGCTCCGCGAGCTCATCGCGACACCGCCCAAGGTTCCGAGCAGCGCGAACGCCGCGCACGCCCACATCGCGGGTTGGAAGCCCGCCGTCACCGAGCTCGGCGAGCCGAGGTGCCCGTAGGCCGCGAACGCGGCGGTGGCGATCGCGACGGCGAAGACCGCCCCGAACCGCTGCGCCATGTAGTTGACGCCCGATGCCGTGCCCATCTCGTCCTCGCTGACCGCGCTGAGCACAGCGGTCGGGACGGTCGGGAGCGCCATCGAGATGCCGGCCCCCGCGACGAGCAGCGCGAGCGCGATCTCGACCCAGCTCGTCGAGAGCGAGCCGCGTGCTGCGACCCACGCGAGCCCGATCGTCTCGAGCGAGAGCCCGCTGACGATCACCGGCCGGCGTCCGAGGCGGTCCGAGACGGCGCCCGCGATCGGCGCGATCAGCATCGGCGTCGCGAAGAACGGCAGCAGGCGCAGCCCGGTCGAGAGCGGCGAGTACCCGCGGGCGAACTGGAACTCCTGGGTGACGAGGAACGCGGTCGCGAACGTCGCGCCGGACATCATGAACGTCGTCGTGTTGCCGAACGTGAAGTCCCTGCTGCGGAACAGCCGCAGCGGCACCATCGGCTCGGCGGCCCGGCCCTCCCAGGCCACGAACGCGCCCAGCAGCCCGACGCCGCCCAGCAGCGCGGCGAGCACCTCCGGGCTCGACCAGCCAGCGTCGTTCGCCCGCACGAGGCCCCAGACGACGGCGACCACGCCGCCCGTCACGAGACTGAGACCAGGCAGGTCGAGGCGCTTGCTCGCGCCATGGCTCTCGGGGAGCATGCGCGTCGCGAGCATGGCGGCGACGATCCCGATCGGGACGTTGATCCAGAAGATCCACTGCCAGTCGATGCCCTGGGTGACGGCGCCGCCCACGAGCGGGCCGACGGCAACCGCCAGGCCCGCGAGCCCGCCGTAGACGCCGACGATCAGACCGCGGCGCTCAGCGGGGAACGCCGTCGTCAGGATCGTGAGGCTGAGCGGCAGCACGACGGCGCCGCCGAGGCCCTGCACGGTGCGAGCGGCGATCAGCGCACCCGCGCCGGGCGCGAGCGCGCAAGCGGCCGAGGCGGCCGTGAACAGCAGCAGCCCGACGTTGAAGACCCGGCGCCGGCCGAAGCGGTCGCCGAGCGCCGCCGCCGTGATGATGCCGGCGGCGAACGCGATGCCGTAGGAGTTGATCGTCCACTGCAGGGAGTCGAGGCCCACGTGCAGGTCCTGCTGCATGCGCGGCAGCGCCGTGACGACCACGAGGGCATCCAGCGCGACCATGAAGTAGGCCGTCGAGGTCAAGGCGAGGACCCAGCCGAGCCTGCTGCGGCCGGCCGGTGCCGTCGTGGATCTCATCTGCGCGCCGGTCATGGGACCTCCATCGCTGTGCCGCCTCGGGGGGCGGATCTGCAGCAGTGACGAACGGCGCCGGGCGAGACGGACACGCGCCGGCGGGAGAATCGGCTGTCCGTCGCCGCCCACGCCGTTCGTCTAGTACTCACGAACGAAGTCCAAAGCGAGGAGGAGGTGCCCGCCATGAAGTACGCACTGTTGATCTACGGCTCGCCGGCGACGGGGGACCCCGCGCGCGAGATGCCGCCCGAGATCGCGGCGGTGCTCGACCGGCCCGGCGTCGCGGGCTGGACCCGCCTGCAGGGCGTCGACTCGGCGACGACCGTTCGTCGCCAGACGGGGAAACGCCTCCTCACCGACGGACCTTTCGTCGACACCAAGGAGTTCCTCGGCGGTCTCGTGATCGTCGACGCTCCGGACCTCGACGGGGCGCTCGCGGTCGCCGACGAGCTGCTGGAGGTCAGGCCGCGCGTCGCGATCGAGGTGCGGCCGCTGCTGGAAACGGTCTAGTGGCGATCGATGCCATCTTCCGCGAGCAGTGGGGCCGGGTGCTGGCGACGCTGGCCGGGCTGCTGGGCGACATCGAGCTGGCCGAGGACGCCGCCCAGGAGGCGTTCGCGATCGCCGCTGAACGCTGGCCGCGCGAGGGCGAGCCGGCGAACCCGACGGGCTGGCTGATCGCGACCGCCCGCAACCGTGCGATCGACCGCATCAGACGCCGGCAGGCGCTCACCCGCAAGACCGAGCAGCTGGGTCGCGAGCTCGCGGACACGCAGGAGGAGACGATGAGCGAGACGGCCGCGTTTCCCGACGAGCGCCTGGAGCTGATCTTCGCCTGCTGCCATCCGGCGCTGGCCCTCGACGCCCAGGTCGCGCTGACGCTGCGCACGCTCGGCGGGCTCTCCACGGAGGAGATCGCGCGTGCCTTCCTCGTCCCGTTCGAGACCATGAGCAAGCGCCTCACGCGTGCCAAGCACAAGGTCCGCGATGCGGGGATCCCGTTCGCGGTCCCGCCCGACCACGACCTGCCCGAGCGCCTGGACGCGGTCCTCGCGGTCGTCTATCTGATCTTCAACGACGGCTGGGGCGGCGGGCGCGTGGACCTCGCCGCCGAGGCGATACGGCTGGGGCGCGTGCTCGCCGCGCTGATGCCCGACGAAGCGGAGGTGCTCGCCCTGCTGGCGCTGATGCTGCTGAACGACGCGCGCCGGGACGCCCGTGTCCGCGATGACGAGATAGTCCTGCTCGACGACCAGGACCGCTCGCTGTGGGACGAGCCGCAGCTGGAAGAAGGCCGGCGGCTGCTGGAGCGAGCGGTCTCGCTGCGCGGCGATGGCCCCTACCTCGTCCAGGCGGCGATCGCCGAGCTGCACCTCTCACAGCCGCGTGACTGGGAGCAGATCGCGGCGCTCTACGACGTCCTCGCGGAGCTGACCGGCTCACCGGTCGTCGAGCTCAACCGCGCCGTGGCCGTGGCCGAGGTGGAGGGGCCCGAGGCGGCGCTCGCGCTGCTGGAGGAGCTCCGGCTCGACGACTACCGCTACTTCCACTCGACGCGCGCGGAGCTGCTCCGGCGGCTGGGCCGAGAGGCCGAGGCGCGCGACGCCTATGAACGCGCGCTCGAGCTCGCGCAGTCCGGCCCGGAGCGCCGTTTCCTGGAGGGCCGGCTGGGGCGCGGAGCCCCCTGAGCTAGAGCTCCTCGGAGCCCAGCAGCGACCTGAAGTCCCCCACCGGCCCGAGGTGGGCGAGCTTCTCGGGGTTGACGATCGAGCTGATGCTCGCGATCTCGCCGCCGGCGATCTCGAGCGCGACGACGCTGATGATGCGCCGCTGCGCGTCGAGGAACAGGACGCCTGCGCCGCCGTTGACCTCGACCGGATGCCAGGAGGCGCCCGGAAGGCGGTGCGCGAGCCGGAACCACGCCATCAGCGTCTTCGCGACGCGGCTGCGGCCGTGCAGCGAGCGCGCCAGCGCCGGGACTTTGCCGCCGCCGTCGCCGGTCAGCTGCACGTCGGCGGCGAGCAGCGTCTCGAGTCCCGCGAGATCGCCCTGCTCGGCGGCGCCGAGGAAACGCCGGGTCAGCTCCTCGCGCTGCTCGCGAGTGGTCCGGAAGCGGGGCCGGTGCTCCTCGACGTGGCGTCTGGCGCGCGAGGCGAGCTGGCGCACGTTGTCCTCGTTCTTGCCGACGATCGAGGCGATCTCCGGATACGGGTAGTCGAACACGTCGTGGAGCAGCAGCACCGCACGCTGCTCGGGGGAGAGACGCTCGAGCAGCGCGAGCAGCGCGACCGACAGCGAGTCTGCCGTCTCGGCATGCCGCGCAGGGTCGTCCTCGCCGTCGGTGATGATCGGCTCGGGCAGCCACTCGCCGAAGTAGCGCTCGCGCCGGGCGCGGGCCGAGCGCAGCTCGTTGATCGACAGCCGCGTCGTGACGGTGGCCGTGTAGGCGCGGGGCGATTCGATCTCCTCGCCCGACTCCAGCGCCTGATGCAGGCGCAGCAGCGCCTCCTGCACCACGTCTTCGGCTTCGGAGACGCTGCCGAGCATGCGGTAGGCGATCGCGAAGGCCATCGGCCGCAGCTCGTTCAGGAGTTGCTCGCGATCGGTCATGGGACCGCGAGCCGCTCCCGCGGGCTCGGATTCGCGCGTGTCACGAACGCCCTCATCGTCATCAGGCGGCCGCTCCGACGGATCCCTCGACGATCTGCTGGACCCAGCCGCCCGTCAGCTGCCTGCTGGTGGTGTTGATGCGGTTGAAAGCGTTGATGGAGGCGATCGCCACGACCAGCGCCGCAAGCTGCTCCTCGCCGTAGTGGCGTGCGGCCTCCTGCCAGATCTCGTCCGGCACCGCCTCGGGGTTGTCCGCCAGCCGCGTCGCGGCCTCCGTCAGGGCCAGCGCCGCGCGCTCGGCGTCGTCGAAGTACGGCGTCTCGCGCCAGGCGGCGAGGGTGTTGACGCGCTCGCGGCTCTCGCCGGCGTGTTCGAGCTCGCGCGAGTGGATGTCCACGCACACGCTGCAGCCGTTGATCTGGCTGGCGCGCAGGTGCACGAGGTAGAGCGTGGTCTCGGGAACGCCGGCGCTCGCCGCCGAGGTTCCGAGCTGCTGGAGGGCGTCGAGCGCCCCGGGGACGGTCAATGCCGGGTTCTTGATCCTCGCCTGCATCGTCGTCTCCTTTCGGTCGGAGGGTGTGGGGGCCTGGGTGTTGGCTACCCCTTAAGACAACGACCGCGCCGAGACTGTGACAGCCGTGATTCGACCAGGGATCCACGGGTAGTAGATGCCCACATGTCCGAGCGGACGCAATCAGGCCTGCCCGGGGACGACGAGCCCGGGACGCTCGAGGCCCGGGCGGACGCCGCCACGCAGCTGTTCAAGCTGGCGCGTCCGGCCGAACTCGTGCCGGCGGAGTTCCGCGATGTGTCGTTCGGCTCCGCACTCGGCGGCTACAACCGCAACGACGTCGACGCCTACGTCGAGCGCGTCAACCGCCTGATCGCGGAGCTCGAAATCAGCCGCTCGCCCGAGAAAGCGGTCCAGCTCGCGCTCGAGCGTGTCGGCGAGCAGACGGCGGGGATCCTGCAGGAGGCTCAGGAAGCCGCAGAGAAGCTGACGGCAGCGGCGCAGGCCGAAGCCGAGCACGCGGCGCGCCGGGCGAGGGTCGAAGCCGACGAACTGATGGAGCGCGCGCAGAAGCAGTCCCGTGCCCTGCTGGAGCGCGCGGCCGAGGAGTCGACGGATCTCCTCGAGCAGTCGCAGGCGCGGCTGGAGGCGATGCGCGGGGAGATCGCGGAGGCGCAGCGCGAGCACGGCCGCGCCGTCGAGGAGCTGCGCCGGACGGCCGCCGCGCTGAGCGACTTCGCCGAGCGCGCGGGCGCTCGTGCGCCGGCCCGCGCCCAGCCGGCGCCGCCGGAGGCGGACCCGAGCGAGCAGCCCACCGAGACGACGGCGGCGATCGAGCCCCAGGCGGACGAGGCGGACCCGAGCGAGCAGCCCACCGAGACGAGCGCCGCGGTCGAGCCGTCGGAGGGCGAGGACACGCAGCCCTCGGTGCGGCGCCGCATCTCGGGCTCGCGCCCCCGCGCGGTCAAGCGCGAGACGGCCGACGCGGGCCGCGCGCCGCGCAGCTGATCCCACCCCGGCTCCAGGCCCCGGGACGATGCCCGGCGGGTGCCCGAACGCGCGAGCAGCGGATCGGGACGGTGATCTTCGAGTGGACCCCCGCGAACGCGGACGTCGAGGCGCAGGACTCGTCGCGGGCGTGCTGGAGTCGGCGCCCGCGGAGTGACAGAGCCGCTGCCGCGGCCGGTTACCAGCTACCGCCGCCGGCCGCAGCGGCTGCACTCATACCAGCAGGAGCAGGTGTTCTTGCGCCACTGCCACCGGTGTCCGAGCAAGCTGCAAAACGTCATGTCAACAGCGTGGCAAAGAGATCGGCCGTCATAAATCGCACCATTGAGGTACCCGTTCGGGCCGGCTCGACGCTTCGTCGAGACCGCCAGTTCGGCGTCCCGCCGACGGCCCGCTGCCGCGGAACACGGGCTGCGTGACGCAGCCCGCGTCATCCACTCGCTCGCCCTCGGCACCCTCCACCGGGCGGGCTCCCGGACCCGACGCTGGACGGACCGCACAAACGGGGGATCTGAATCGCCTGAGGATGCCCTAGTGTGAAAGGAGCGCAGTGGTGGCCCGGTCGTCGTCCCCCCTGACGGCCGCACCCTCGCCATTGCGTGGCCCCGGTCGCACAAGGCTTTCTGACGAGAGAGGCCGCGCGGCCGGGGCGTTCTTCTTTGGGAGCAGACGGGCCGCGGCAGCGGGCGCGTTGGCATCGTGTGAATCGCCGTTTTCCGGCGCCCGTCACGGGGAACGTTCCCACCGTGGCCCCTTCGCTTCACGAGCTCCCGCCCACCGACGCCGCCACGCCGCACCGGCCACGCAGGCGCCTGTCGTGGCTGCCGCAGCGGCGCTCCACGGCGCCGCGCCCGAGCGTCAGCCCCGTCGTCGTCGAGGAGGAAGCCGCGAGCCTGCTCTACGGCGAGCGCACCGGGACCGTGAACGCCTCGACTGTCGTCCCGCCGCTCGGCGAGGAGTCGCCCCCGTCCGAGGAGGACGGCGAGGATCCCGGCGGCCGCGCCGCCTAGCAGCGGCGCCCAGCCCGCGCTCGGCCGCCGCGATCACGTGCACGCTCCGGCGGACGACGCTGCGAGCGGCGGTTGGGTGCCGGGAGCGAGCTGCTGCCGGCGCTGAAGTCGTCAGCGCGGATCGTCGCGGTCGAGGTTCCAGTGGCGCACGACCGCGCACAGCCACAGCCACGGTTCCTCGTCGGCGGCCGCGTTGCGCGGCGAGAGGAAGAAGCGGGTGATCGTCCGCTGGCCGCCCTCGTGGTCGCCGTAGAGCAGGTCGATGCTGATGCCCTCGCGGCGGGCGATCGCGGCTTTCAGGGGCGCGGAGAGCGGGTCCTCGGCGTCGCGGATGGCTCCCTGCCAGAAGTTGACGTCGCCGGCCGGGACGTAGAGGTCGCGCATGAGGCGGCGGAACTCCTCGATCGGCCCCGGCGGTACCTCGCTGCCGACCCGCTCGGGGTGCAGGTACCAGCCGTGGAGCACCGCGAGGCCCTGCGCGACGTTGCGCAGCGGCATCGCCATGTAGACACGCCCGTCTTCTTCCTGGACCGCGGCGAGGCCGTCGCGCAGGCGCAGCCAGTGGTTGTCCACGAAGCCGACCTTCTGCGGCGGGTCGTCGGGCCGGGCGTTGAACAGCACCGGGCGCAGCCCGACCCGCAGCGCCTCCTCGGAGGCTCGCGCCGCCCGGTTGGCGGAGCGCGTCGAGCCGAACGTCGCGAATGCCAGCACCAGCGTGCCGCCCGCGGTCGCGAGCGAGGCGATCGTGCTCCAGTCGGCCACGGGGAGGAGGCTAGAGCTCCGGGATCGGCGTCGCCTGCTCGGGCGAGATCCCGAAGCGGCGCTGGTAGTCCTCGTTGAGCTCGCTCCAGCCCGCGGGCAGCTCGCGCGCGCTGCCCTTCGCGGGCACTGCGCCGCCGTCGAGCAGCGCGACGAGCGCGACCAGGCAGACGTGCCAGCCCGCCCCGTCGCGGGCTGCCTTGAAGCGGTCGGCGAAGCTGTGCTCGAGCGTCAGCAGGCAGCCGCCCTCGCGCTCGGAGAGCGTCCAGCGCAGTTCGTCCTGGGGGGGTGGGCCCCACGTGTAGGCGATCAGGGTGGGCTCCTCGAGCGCCAGCAGCCGTCCGGTGCCGAAGCCGGGGGCGCCGGGGGAGGGCAGGAACTCGAGCGCCTCGCCGTCGATCTCGAACGGGGTGGGGTGCCAGGCCGCGAGCTCGGCGGGATCGGTGAGCGCGTTCCAGACGCGCTCGCGCGGGTGGGCGAGCAGGCGCTCGAAGCGCAGCACCGAGCGCCCGTCTCGTTCGAGCAGGACGGCATGCGGGTCAGGCATCTGGAGCCTCCTCGAGGTGGGTTTCGAGAGCCCCGAGACCGCGCTGCCAGAGCAGCACGTAGGGGGCGAGCCAGCGCGCCAGCTCGGCGAAGCCCTCGCCGCGCACGGCGTACATGCGCCGCTGGCCGTCGACGGTCCGTTCGACGAGGCCGGCCTCGCGCAGCAGGCGGAGGTGGCGCGAGGTGTTCGGCTGGCTCAGGCCCGTCTCGCGGACGAGCTCGCCGACCGGTCGCGGGCCGGACAGCAGCAGGTCGAGGATCGCCCGCCTGGACGGCTCGGCGACGATCTCGAACGGGTTAGCGGCAAGGGCCATCCTCCTATATTCATTTAAATATATAAATAGAAGATAATATGCTCGCCGCCTGTCGAGCGCGCTCGGCTCCGTTCGTCGAAGCTGTGTCCATACCCTGAAAGGAGCCGTCATGGAGTATCTGATCCAGATCTACACAGGCGCAGTCAACCTGGATGCGCTCTCCGAGGACGAGCGTGCAGCCGTCACGCGCGAGTACATGGAGATCAACGAGACGCCCGGGGTCAAGGGGGGCGCCGCGCTCCAGCCGGCCGAGTCCGCGACGACCGTCCGCGTCGACGACGGGCGCACGCTCACGACCGACGGCCCGTTCGCCGAGACCAAGGAGGCATTGGGCGGCTACTGGCTGCTGGAGGCCCCCGACCTCGACGCGGCGATCGAGTTCGCGTCGCGCATCCCCGCGGCCCGGATGGGTGGCGCGGTCGAGGTGCGCGCCACGGTGACGCCCTGATCGACCAGGTCTTCCGCGAGCAGTGGGCGCGGGTGCTGGCTGCCATGGTCGGCTTCCTCGGCGACTTCGACCGCGCCGAGGAGGCCGCCCAGGAGGCGTTCGCGATCGCGGCCGAGCGATGGCCGCGCGACGGGACCCCTGCCAACCCGGCCGGCTGGCTGATCGTCACGGCCCGCAACCGCGCGATCGACCGGATCCGGCGGGAGCGCAAGATCCAGCCCCGGGGCGAGCTCCCGGAGATCCCAGACCCCGTGCCTGAGCTGCCGGACGAGAACAGCGAGTTCCGCGACGAACGCCTCGAGCTGTTCTTCACCTGCGCGCACCCGTCGCTCTCCCTGGAGGCACAAGTCGCGCTGATCCTGCGCGCCCTCGGTGGGCTCTCAACGCCGGAGATCGCCCGTGCGTTCCTCGTCTCCGAGCCGACGATGGCACAGCGGCTGGTGCGCGCCAAGCGCAAGATCTCCCAGGCGGGCATCCCGTTCCGCGTGCCTCCGGCCCATCTGCTGCCGGACCGTCTCGTCGCGGTGCTGGCGGTGATCTACCTGATCTTCAACGAGGGGTACGACGACCGCGCCGGGCTTGCCGGCGAGGCAATCAGGCTCGGCGCGAGCCTCGCCGAGACGATGCCCGACGAGCCCGAGGTCCACGCGCTGCTCGCGCTGATGCTGCTGACCGAGTCGCGCCGTCCGGCCCGCCTGCGCGACGGCGAGCTGGTGCTGCTGGCCGATCAGGACCGCGGCCTGTGGGACGGGCGCATGCTGCGCTCGGGGCGCGAGGCGCTCCAGCGGGCGCGCGCGCTCCAGAGCTCCGCCCCGCCCGGGCCGTATCTCGTCCAAGCCGAGATCGCCGGGCTGCACGCCGGCGGCGATGAGGCCTGGCCGCAGATCGCCGAACGCTACGAGCAGCTCGCGGCGATCACCGGCTCCCCCGTGGTCGAGCTGAACCGCGCGGTCGCGATCGCCGAGTCCGAGGGGCCGGCGGCCGGTCTCGCCGCCACCGACGGGCTCGATCTCGACGGCTACCACTACCTGCACTCCACGCGCGCGGAGCTGCTGCGCCGGCTCGGCCGCGACGGCGAGGCGCGGCTGGCCTACGGGCGCGCGCTCGCGCTCGTGCGCTCGGAGCCCGAGCGCCGGTTCCTGGAGCGCCGGCTCAGCGAGCTCTAGGCGAGGACTTCGTCGGCCGAGGCGAGCGTGCGCAGGTGCTCGCCGACGCCGGTCACGCTGAGCAGGCGCTGCACCTGCTGGGAGCCGGGCGTGACCGCGAACTCCTGGCCGCGGCGCCAGCACAGCTCGCGCGCCGCGAGGACGATGCGCAGGCCTGTCGAGTCGAGGAACGTCAGGCCCTGCAGGTCGAGGACGACGGTCTTCGTGTCCTGGAGCTCGGGGGCCTCGATCGCCCGCTGCAGCAGCGGCGAGTTGGCCATGTCGAGTTCCCCGACCAGAGCCAGCACCACCCGGTCGGCCTCTCGGCGCGAATCGATGTGGAGCTGGTCAGGTGCCCCCATGCAGAGGATTCTAACGGGCTCTGGTTGTCACAGCGATGACATCGCGTCGCCCCTTGCGACACGAGGCCCGTTGTGTGTCAGTCAAGCCGCTTGTGCATCCGCACCTGGCTGCCGCGGGGCGAGGACGCGATCTCGACGAGGTCGCAGATCTGCTCGGTGATCCACAGTCCGCGGCTGGCGGCCGGATCGCTGCCCGGCTCGCGCCTGGACCCGAGCGGATCGCGGATGTAGCCGGCGTCCTGGATCTCGCACACGAGCTCCTCGCCGGTCCGCCACAGCCGCAGCATGCCCACGCCGCCGCCGTGCCGGACGCTGTTGGTCGCGACCTCGTGAACGGCCAGGACGAGCTCTTCGGTCGCTTCGCCGCCGAGCGCCTCCTTCGTGGCCCACGAGCAGACGAGCTGGCGCAGTTCGAACAGGTCGCCGCCGGCGAAGGGGATCTCCCAGACATCCCCGCGCGGGCGCGGGAGCCCCTCCGGGGGCGGGTAGGAGTCCCGCGCCGGCGTCGCCAGCTCGGTGGCATCACGCCTGTCCGTCAGCGCGTTGGCGCTGCTAGCGGCCATACCACCTCCTGCTGCCGGCACCCTCGACTCCTCCGATGAAGAAGCCGATCAGCCACAGGATCAGGGCGACGACCAGGATGATCCACAGAGCGTGCACGGCAAAACCGAGCCCGCCGAAGATCGCAAGTATCAGCAACAGCGCAATCAGCGCGACCACGGGGCACCTCGCTTTCTCTGTTTGGTGCTGGCGCCCGGCGCGTCTCCATCGTCGGTGCGCACACTCAGGAATGCCCGAATGGGGTGTTCGCCAAACCACTTCGGACCCCCCTCGCGGGGAGTGTGCAACAGCGCTGACAACATCCCGGTCGGCCGCTGTACCTTGTGGACAACGGCTCGCGGGGGCCGGTCGGGTGACGAAGTGAGAGATTTGCGTTTCAGCCGTTTAGAGGATCGCCGTTTGGGCAAAGAGGGACTACCGGTGTTGCCCGACCGACGGATGGCCGCGCGCCCCCTGCGGTCTTCGTCACAACGAGGGTGACAAGGAGTGGCATGTCGGCCGGTCTGCCCCGACGCGGACCGGCCGGCACGCCGCACGAAGTTCTCGCCAAGCAGCATCAGGCGGTCGGCCCATCCCACAGGGACCGGCCGTCGTCTCGCTTTCACGCGCCGCGCGCCGGGCCGGCCGGTGGCGACGGCCCCGCGCGAGCGAGGGGCGCGCGCGCTCAGCCCCGCTGGGCCAGGCGCACGTCGAGGATCTCGGCAGAGCCGGCCGGCGAGACCGTGTGGCCGTCGGTGAGCCGCTCGAGCACCGGGCCCAGCCCGTCCGCGGCGGCATCGCCGAAGATCGCCTCGCCGCGGCCCCTGCGAAGCGGGCCGACCTTGATCTCCAGGTTGCGCGGCGCGACGCTCACGCCCATCGCCAGGTGCCCTGAGAGCACCTCGCCGTCGGTGTGGGCGACGAGGGCGTCGGCGAGCAGCTGCGTGTCGGAGATGCGGTCGGTCGAGAAGTAGGCGCGCGCGGCGAGCGTCGAGAGGACGCGCGGGACGACCCCTCGCGCCACCGACGTCGGTCCCACGGTCATCAACGTGACGTCGTCGGGTGTGCCGTGGTCGATTGCCTCGAGCGTCGCACCCTCCGCGGCGGCCGCCTCCAGCGGCGGGTTCTCGGCTGCCGCCTCGAAGTGCATGGCGACCTCGGTGCCGCCGGTCGGAAGGTCGCGGAACTCGACGCTCTCGCTGAGCGCCTGGATGACCGGCAGCCCGATCCCGCCCGAGATCTCCTCGGCGGCCTTCACGCCGGGGCGGATGCCGACACCGTGATCTCGCACGACGGCGTCGAGCCCGCCGGGCACGATCGTGAACTCGACCTCGAGCGGGCCCTCGGCGCCGTCGTAGGCGTGGAGCACGACGTTGTTCGACGCCTCGGTGACGGCCGTCGAGACGTCGTTCAGCGCGACGGGGTCGAGCGCCACCGCCTCAGCCAGCCCGCTCAGCGCCTGTCTCACCAGCAGGACGTTCTCGGCTCGGTTGCCGAGCCTCAGCCGGACGTTCGGCGATCCCGCCATCCGTCCGACCGGTCCTTGCACGATCTCGGCCGCCCCGGGCCGGCGCCCGTGAGCGGTCTCCGATCGTCCCTCGCTGCGCGCCGCATCGCGCTTGGAGGCTAGCGCGCCTGTCCGGGCGCGTCAGTGAGCGCGCGCAGCTGCTCGAGCGAGCGCCGCAGGAGGCGCGAGACCTGCATCTGCGAGATCCCGACGCGCTGCGCGATCTCGGTCTGTGTCAGGTCGTCGACGAAGCGCAGCTGGAGCACCAGCCGGTCGCGCGCCGGCAGGTGGGCGAGCGCCGAGCTCACCGTCGCGTCGAGCTCGACCAGCTCGTAGCGGTCGTCGTCGCGGCCGATCGTGTCGCCGTAGGGGACGATGTCCTCTTCGCCGCCGCCGCGCGGGGCGTCGAGCGAGACGGTCTCGTACGCGCGGATCGCCTGCAGCGCGTCGATGACCTCCTCGACGTCGATCTCGAGGTACTCGGCGAGCTTGTTCACGGTCGGCGCGCGGCCGGTCTCGTTCGAGATGCGCTCCTGCGCGTCGCGTACCTTCAGCGCGCGCTCCTGGGCGCCGCGGGGAACGTGGATCGCCCAGCCCGAGTCGCGGAAGTAGCGGCGCATCTCGCCGAGGATCGTCGGCACGGCGTAGGACTGGAACGGGTGGCCGCGGTCGCCGTCGTAGCGGTCGATCGCCTTCAGGAGGCCGAGCGAGGCGACCTGCAGCAGGTCTTCGAAGGGCTCCGAGGAGCGCCCGTAGCGGCGCGCGAGGCTGCGCGCGAGCGGCATGTAGCGCTGGACGAGCTCCTCGCGTGCGGTCTCGTCCCCGTGGCGCTGCCAGCGCTCGAAGAGGCGCGCCGTCTGCGCCCCGTTGGTCCCGCGTGTTCCGATTGTGGGGGTGGCGGATGTCTCCTGCATCACGACTCCCTTCAGCGGTTCCTGCATGCTCTGCAACCGGTCTTCCCCGCCGGTCTGAGCCATTCTAGGGGATCGCGGGGCGTGAGGCAAACACCCCAGTCAGGATTCATACGTACGCTGGACACGACGGGGCTTTCCTGTCCAGCGGCGCGGCGCGAGCTAGGCTGGGGCCATGCCGCAGGACGCTGGAGCGCATGGTCAGCCCGGCCCGACCATCGCGGAGATCCTGTCGGCTCGCACGGGCGAGGAGCTCGCGCTCAACGACCGCTTCCTGAACCCGCAGATGGGCAGGATCCTGCGCACGCTCGGCTTCGACAAGGTCTGGAGCGGCGGCGAGGGCGCCCATCTGATCGACCGCGACGGCGAGCGCTACCTCGACCTGTTCGGCGGCTACGGCGTGTTCGCCGTGGGCCGTAACCACCCTGACGTGATCGAGGCGCTGCGCGAGACGCTCGACGCGCGCACCGGCAACATGCCCCAGCTCGGCGTGACGCTGCTGAGCGGCGTGCTCGCCGAGCAGCTGCTCGCCCGCGCGCCGTCGAGCCTCGACGCGATGGTGCCGGCGAACAGCGGCGCCGAGGCGGTCGAGGCGGCGATCAAGATCGCACGCGCGGCGACCGGCCGCCCGCGCGTTCTCTACGCCGAGCACGCTTTCCACGGCCTCACGCTGGGTGCGCTCTCGATCAACGGCAACGCGGAGTTCCGCGACGGCTTCGGGCCGCTGCTGGGAGGATGCGAGGCGGTCCCGTACGGCGACGAGGACGCGCTGGCCGCACAGCTCGCACGAGGGGACGTCGCCGCGCTCGTGCTGGAGCCGGTGCAGGGCAAGGGCGTCAACCTCCCGCCGCCGGGTTACCTGCAGGCGGCCCAGCGGCTCTGCCGCGACGCGGGCACGCTGTTCGTCTGCGACGAGGTCCAGACCGGCGTGGGCCGCACCGGGCGCTTCCTCGCGCTCGAGCACTGGCAGCTCGAGCCCGACATCGTCTGCATGGCCAAGGCGCTCTCGGGCGGCTACGTGCCGATCGGCGCCGTGCTGGTGTCGCGCCGGGCGTTCGACACCGTCTTCGACGGCATGGAGCGCGCTGTGCGCCACGGCTCGACCTTCGGCGGCAACGACCTCGCCGCCGCCGCGGCGCTCGCGACGTTGCGCGTGCTGGACGCCGAGCGGCTGGTCGAGCGCGCCGAGACGCTCGGGCAGCGCCTGCTCGAGCTGACGCGGCCGCTGGAGGACGAGTTCGAGGTCGTCCGCGAGGTGCGGGGGCTCGGGCTGATGTGGGCGATCGAGTTCGGACCGCCGTCGGGGGCGGTCGGCCGGCGCCTGTGGGACCGCGTCGAGCGGCGCCAGCCGGGGCTCTTCTCCCAGCTCATCACCGTGCCGCTGTTCCACCGCCACCGGATCCTCTGCCAGGTCGCCGGTCACCACATGAACGTGATCAAGGCGCTGCCCGCGCTGACGGTCTCCGAGCAGGAGCTCGAACGCTTCGCGGCGGCGCTGCGTGAGACGATCGCCGCCGCCGAGCGCTACCCCGCGGCGCTCGCGCGCTTCGGGCTGAGCACCGGGTTGCGGGCGGCTCGCGCGTAGCGCGTGCCGTCGGCATGGGCCGCCGGAGGCGCGGCCGGGGCCGCGGGCGGCTCGCGCGCAGCGGCCCCTTCGGCATGGGCGGCCGGAGGCAGCGCGGGGGCTCGAGGAGCAGCTACCTCGCTGCCGTGAACACGTCCGCGCCGAAACGGGGTGCGTCGGTGGCGTCGGCCAGGGCCGGAAGCCCGAACAGCTGCTCCCAGCTCGCGAGCGAGGAGTAGTGGTTGTATTCGGTCGTCACGACCGTGCCCGGCGCGATCTTCGGTGAGAGCAGCACGGCGCCGACGCGCCCGCCGCCCGGCCCGCTGATCCCCGGCTCCGGCGATCCCGGGCCGGGTTCCTCGCCGCAGCACGCGGAGGAGTCGGATTCAGGCCCGTCGGACTCGTCGAAGGTGACCTCGATCAGCCCGCCCTTCTTGTACGCGGGCGACCCCTCGATCTTGGGGATCCAGGTTTCGAGGAAGCCGTCGATGTCGGCGAGCGCCGAGGCGCCCGAAGGCTGGTTCGTGCACGGGAAGTCGTGGCCGTCTTCGCACAGGTTCGGGGTGATGAACGAGAACGCCGGCGTGCGGCCCGCGCGCCCGAGGTCGGTGGCGAGCCCCGTCTCTCCCTTGAGCGCCGCGGCCGGCATCGCGCCCGAGGGCGAGCCGAGCGCGACGACGTGCGCGTCGCAGTAGGACTGTTCGTCGATCACCGAGTGGAAGTAGACGAACGGGTCGTGCCGGGTCGCGTAGCCGTCGCCCGCCTCGGCTTTCTGGGTTTCGTCCTTGGCGTTCAGCGCCGGGTGCCCGCAGGCCGCGGTCTCGCGGTTCGGGTCGTTGCCCATGTCCTGCATGTACGCCTTCCACTTCTTGCCGGTCGCAGACAACTGCGTGCCGATGTTCTGCACTTCCGCCGGGTAGACGCAGCCGGCGCCGCTCTCGACGCCGCTCGGAAGCATCACGCCGCCGGCGAAGTCGCTGAAGGCCTGGCAGTCGGCCTGGTTCTCGACGTTCGGCGGCTGGCCGGAGACCATCGAGATGTAGTTGTCGTTGCTCTCGTGCCCGGTCGCGTAGTAGTTCTCGAGCAGCGCGCCCTGCGCCGGGAGCGCCCGCGCGAGGTACGGGTCGGCTTCGGGGTCGCCGAACGTCGAGGCCCAGCTCTCGTTCTCGAGCACGATCACGAACACGTGCTTGACCTTGGGCAGCTTGAACGCCCGCGTCCGCGCCTGTGCCGCGCAGGAGGCGGCCAGGCAGCACGCGAAGCCGAACAGCGCCGCGGTGAGTGCGCTCCTCGTCCGCCTCATGCGCTCGCCGCCGTGCCGGCGGGGACGGGCGGTTCGATGACCGAGCTCACCGGCGGTTCGAGGTACGCGGCGCTGCCGAAGTCGAGGAAGTCCTCGACGGTCTTCGCGTTCGCGTCGCGGTAGGTGAGCGCGGGGAGGTTCCACTTCTTCTCGATCGTCGCCAGCACCGAGGTGTGGTCGTGCACGACGTTGGTGACCCCGTTCGGCTTGGAGTAGGGGGAGGCGACGATCCCGGGCACGCGCGGCCCGTAGATGTCATAGCCCCCCGGTACGTCGCCCGGCTTCAGCTCGGGCGGGATCGAGTCGGGCGCGGTCGCGGCCGGGGGCGGAACGTGGTCGTAGTAGCCCCCGTGCTCGTCGTAGGTGTAGATCAGCAGCGTGCGCGGCCAGGCCGGCGATTCGAGCACCCGCTTGACGGTCTCACAGGCCCAGTACTCGCCGTAGGACATGTCCTGCGGGTTCTCCTCGTCGCCGCCGGTCGCCGAGATCTTCGCGCCGAGGGCTTCGAGGCCGGGCACCGTTGCGAGCGGCGAGCCGACTTCGCCGAGCACGCCGAACTCGGGGTCGACGAAGCTCACGGACGGCAGCGTGCCGGCGGCGCAGTCGGCGAGGAACTGGGCGTAGGGCGCGATGTCGGCCGGGTACTTCTCGATGATCGAGGGGATGATCCCCGTCTGCGGGAGGTCGGTGAAGTAGTTCTTCCAGCTGACCCCGTAGGCGTGCAGGCGATCGAAGATCGTGCCGTTCGGCGGCGGCGGGTCCTGCAGGCTTTCCATGGCCGTGGAGATGTTCCCGTAGGCCGTGCCGGCCATCAGGAAGCGGCGGTTGGGGTAGGTCTGGCAGGGCGCCGAGCAGAACCACTTGTTCGCGCTCGTGAACGTGCGCGCGAAGGAGTAGATGAACGGCAGCTCCTGCTCGGTCCAATAGCCCATCGGCTGCGTCGATTCCGTCGAGCGGACGAAGCCGTCCATCTTGCCGCCGTCGATCTGCGTGTGGGTCGCGTTCCAGTCCTGGGAGACGCCGTTGCCCTGCGCGGTGCTCGTGAAGGCGAACGACTGCACCGGACCTCCCGGTCCGGGGTTCCAGTTGCGCGCGATGCCCTTGCCGTTGATCTTCAGGCCGTGCGCCTTCGGCTGCCCGGAGCGGTGCAGCGCACCGAGCACGTTGTCGAAGGAGTGGTTCTCCATCATCACGACGACGATGTGGTCGAACTGCATCGACGCGTCGACGGTGCCGGCGGGGACGTTCGGGTCGGGCAGGCTGTCCGGCATTCGCAGCGGGCGGGCGAGAGCGCTGGCGGCGCGCACCAGCTCCTCGGCGCCTGCGAGGCCCGCGGCGGCGGCGCCGCCGTAGCACAGCAGCCTGCGCCGGGTGATCGGTCGAAGCTCGAATGGCTCAGGCATGTGGCTCCTTGCTTGTCCCGCCCTCCGCGCGGCGGGCGTGCTTTCACGGTCCTCGGACCGGGCGGGCGGGCGGGCCCCAATCCCGATTACCAGGCATTCCCCCTTCTCAAACCCCGACCGGTGAAGATCTCGTTAGCGACCGTCGCGCTGCCGGCCGGGATCGCGCGCTCCCGCCGCTAGCCTGTCGGGCCGTGCAGAAGGAGCGAAACGACATCCGCAACGTGGCGATCGTCGCCCACGTCGACCACGGCAAGACGACCCTCGTCGACGCGATGCTGTGGCAGTCCGGCGCCTTCCGCGAAGGCCAGGAGGTCGTCACGCGCGTGCTCGACTCGATGGACCTCGAGCGCGAGAAGGGCATCACGATCCTCGCGAAGAACACCTCGCTGCACTACAACGGCGTGAAGCTCAACATCATCGACACGCCCGGCCACGCCGACTTCGGGGGCGAGGTGGAGCGCGGGCTGACGATGGTCGACGGCGTGCTGCTGCTGGTCGACGCCTCGGAGGGTCCGCTGCCGCAGACCCGCTTCGTGCTCCGCAAGGCGCTCGAGGGCGGTCTGCCGGTGATCCTCGTCGTCAACAAGGTGGACCGCTCCGACGCCCGCGTGGCCGAGGTGATCGACGAGGTCTACGAGCTGTTCCTGGACCTCGACGCCCAGGAGCACCAGATCGAGTTCCCGATCGTCTACTGCAATGCCAAGGCGGGCGCCGCATCGCTCTCCTACGAGCCCGGCCAGACGCTCGCGAGCGGGACGCTCGCGCCGCTGCTCGACCTGCTCCTGGAGCGCATCCCCCCGCCGGTCTACGAGGAGGGCCACCCCCTGCAGGCGCTCGTCACCAACCTCGACGCCTCGCCCTACGTCGGCCGGCTCGCGATCTGCCGCGTCCGCAACGGCACGATCCGCAAGGGCCAGCAGATCGCGTGGTGCCGCGCCGACGGCTCGATCGAGAAAGCCCAGGCCGCAGAGCTCTACGTCACCGAGGCACTCGAGCGGGTCGACGCCGCCGAGGCCGGCCCGGGCGAGATCATCGCGGTCGCGGGGCTCGAAGAGGTCACGATCGGCGAGACCCTGGCCGACGCCGCCGACCCCCGGCCGCTGCCGGTGATCACGGTCGACGAGCCCGCGATGTCGATCACGATCGGCGTCAACACCTCGCCGCTGGCCGGCCTCGAGGGCGACAAAATGACCGCGCGCCAGATCAAGACCCGCCTCGACCAGGAGCTGGTCGGCAACGTCTCGCTGCGCGTCTCCGAGACCGAGCGCACGGACACCTACGAGGTCCAGGGGCGCGGCGAGCTGCAGCTCGCCGTGCTGGTCGAGATGATGCGTCGCGAAGGCTTCGAGATGACCGTCGGCCAGCCGCACGTGCTCGAGCGGGAGATCGACGGGAGACGGCACGAGCCGGTCGAGCGGCTCTCGGTGGACGTGCCCGAGGAGCACGT
This sequence comes from uncultured Solirubrobacteraceae bacterium, assembly GCA_963836035.1. Classification (GTDB taxonomy): domain Bacteria; phylum Actinomycetota; class Thermoleophilia; order Solirubrobacterales; family Solirubrobacteraceae; genus Palsa-744. Next base: position 47,907 of record CAWIHX010000004.1, read on the forward strand.
GGGCACGGTCACCCAGCTCCTGGCCGCACGCAAGGGGCGGATGGAGCACATGACCAACCACGGCACGGGCTGGGTCCGCATGGACTACCTGGTGCCGGCGCGCGGGCTGATCGGGTTCCGCACCGAGTTCCTCACCGAGACCCGCGGCACGGGCATCATGCACCACGTCTTCGAGGGCTGGGAGCCGTGGGCGGGAGAGCTGCTCACGCGCCAGACCGGGGCGCTCGTCGCCGACCGCCGCGGCCAGACCGCGACCTACTCGCTGATGACGCTGCAGGAGCGCGGGAACCTGTTCATCGGCCCGGGCGAGGAGGTCTACGAGGGCATGATCATCGGCGAGAACGCCCGCTCGGAGGACCTCGACGTCAACCCGACGAAGGAGAAGCACCTGACGAACATGCGCTCCTCCACAGCCGACGTGCTGGTACGCCTCGACACGCACCACAGGCCGACTCTCGACGAGGCCCTGGAGTTCGTGCGCGACGACGAGTGCGTGGAGGTGACCCCCGGCTCGGTCCGCCCGCGCAAGCTGGAGCTGACCAAGCTGCACCGCCAGAAGGCGCTCAAACAGGCGCGGAAGTGAGCGCTGCCGCGACCGTCACGGCCTCCGGGCTCGCGGCTGGCGAGGGCATCGCGCTGGAGCAGCTCGTGAAGTCGTTCGACGGCCCGGAGGGCCCGATCCGCGCGGTCGCGGGCGTCAGCGTGCGGATCGCCGCCGGCGAGACGGTGGCGCTCCTGGGACCCAACGGCGCGGGCAAGTCCACGACGATCGACATGCTGCTCGGGCTGCTGCACCCCGACGAGGGCACGGTCACCGTGTTCGGCCGCCCGCCGCAGGAGGCCGTGGACGCCGGCGCCGTCGGCGCGATGCTGCAGACCGGCGAGCTGATCCGCGACCTCACCGTGCGCGAGCTGATCTCGATGATGGCCTCGCTGTATGAGAGCGCGATGCCCGTCGAGGAGGTGCTCGCACTCACCGGCGCCGCCGCCTTCGCCGACCAGCGCACGCAGAAGCTCTCCGGCGGGCAGACGCAGCGCGTGCGCTTCGCGGTGGCGCTCGTCAGCGACCCGGAGCTGCTGGTGCTCGACGAGCCGACCGCCGCAATGGACGTGGAGGGGCGCCACGGGTTCTGGATGACGATCCGGGAGTTCGCCGCGCGCGGGCGCACCGTGCTGTTCGCGACCCACTATCTCGAGGAGGCCGACACCTACGCCGACCGCGCGGTGCTGATGTCGCGGGGCGGGATCGTCGCGGACGGGCCCACCAACGAGATCAAGGCGATGGTCGGCTCGCGCACGATCCGCGCCACGCTGCCCGCCGCCTCGCTCGATGCGCTGCGAGCGCTTCCCGGGGTCAGCGCCGCCGAGCGCCGTGGCGACGCCGTCGTGCTGACGTGTGCGGACTCCGACGCCGCGATCCGGGCGCTGATCGCCACCCATCCGCAGGCGCGCGACATCGAGATCGAGGCGGCGGGGCTCGAGCACGCGTTCCTCGCCCTGACCGGCGAGACGGGCAGTCCGCCGTGAGGGGGCCGGCGCTGCTCTACACCCGCTACGAGCTGCTGCGCACGCTGCGCAACCGGCGCTTCTTCTTCCTCTCGCTCGGGTTCCCGCTCGTCCTCTACTACTTGATCGCCGGCCCCAACCGGCACCTGCACGACCTCTCGCACACCGGCATCGACGCTCCGCTCTACTTCATGGTCGGCCTGGTCTCCTTCGGCACGATGGGCGCGATGCTCTCGAGCGGCGCCCGGATCGCCTCCGAGCGCCAGGCGGGATGGAACCGGCAGCTGCGGATCACCCCGCTCTCCACAAGCACGTACTTCCGCACGAAGGTGCTGACCGCCTACATGATGGCCCTGATCAGCATCTGCGTCCTCTACGTCGCAGGCGCGACGCTCGGCGTCAGCATCGGCGCGGGCCGGTGGGTCGAGATGACCGCGCTGATCCTGGTCGGGCTGATCCCGTTCGCGGCGCTCGGCATCCTGATCGGGCATCTGCTCACGCCCGACTCGATCGGGCCGGCGATGGGCGGGGGCATCGCCCTGCTCGCGATCCTCGGCGGCACCTGGGGGCCGATCGCCCAGCATGGTTTCCTGTTGCGGATCTCGCAGCTCGTGCCGTCCTACTGGCTCGTGCAGGCGGGCCATGTCGGCGCGGGCGGCGGCGCCTGGCCTGCGAAGGGCTGGGCCGTGATCGCGGTCTGGACGCTCGTGGCCAGCCGCCTGGCCCAGCGCGCCTACAGGCGTGACACAGCTCGCGTGTAGCGACTAGGGTTACGCACCGTCCACCCCCCGGACGCAGGAGGGGCCGCCGGGGCCCGCTCCTGCCAACCTGAATCAGGAGCGGAGATGACTGCACTGATGCAGAAGCGCCGGCCGGCCCTCGTCGTGCTGCTGGCGCTGTGCATGGTCCTCGTGATGCCGGCCGCAGCGATGGCCGAATCCACATCCGAATACACGAAAGAGAGCAAGGAAGCCTTCGAACAGCAGCTCGCGAAACACGAAATCGAATCGGCGGTCTTCAACAAGAAACTGCGGCGGCTGCACATCAAACTGAAGAACGGCAACCTCTACTTCTACCACTACGAAAAGAAAGGCTCGGCTCCGCTCGACTCGAAACTGAAAGCCGGCCACGTCACCGTGACGGTGCTGACGCCGTCGCAGGCCGCGAAAGAGAAACCGGGCGCCAAGAAACACAAAATCCGCTACATCGTCGGCGCGGTCGTGATCGTCCTGATCGTGATCGGCCTGATCGTGTTCTTCATGCGCCGTCGCGGGATGCGCGACTGACAGACGCAGGTGGGCTCCGCCGGCGCGGGGGGCGCCGGCGAGCCTCCGGGAGCCCCGTTCCAGGGGCCGCTCCAACGAAAACGAGACTGAGTCTTGATAACTTGGAGCGGCCGTGGGCCGATCCGATCCTCCCGCCGTCGAGCTCAGCGCCGCCCGTGTGCGGCTCGGCGGACGCGTCGTCTGGGGGGAGCTCTCCCTGCGCGTCGAGGCGGGCGAGTTCGTGGGCCTGCTGGGGGAGAACGGCTCCGGCAAGTCGACGCTGCTGAGGGTGCTGCTCGGCGCGGTGGCGCTCGACCACGGCAGCGCGAGCGTGCTCGGGCGCGCGCCGGGGGAGGCGAACGCCGAGATCGGCTATCTGCCCCAGCGCCCGAGCTTCGGCGGCGGCATCCCGCTGCGCGGCTCGGACCTCGTCCGGCTCGGGCTGGACGGCGACCGCTGGGGTCTGCCGCTGCCGCTCCTTCCGGGTGCCGCGCGGCGGCGGGCCGACGCGCGGCGGCGCGTCGAGGAGGCGATCGAGATGGTCGGCGCCGGCGTCTACGCCGAGCGGCCGCTCTCCGAGCTCTCCGGCGGCGAGCAGCAGCGGCTGCTGATCGCCCAGGCGCTCGTCGCACGCCCGCGCCTGTTGCTGCTCGACGAGCCGCTCGACAGCCTCGACCTGCCCAACCAGGCGGCGGTGGCGGCGCTCGTCGACCGCATCTGCCGTGAGGCGGGGGTCGCGGTCGTGCTGGTCGCCCACGACGTCAACCCGCTGTTGCCCTACCTCGACCGCGTCGCGTATCTCGCCGCCGGCCGGGCGGTCGCGGGGCCGCTCTCAGAGGTGATCACGACCCAGACGCTCAGCGACCTCTACGGGGTGCGCGTCGAGGTGCTGCGAGCCTCGGACGGGCGGCTCGCCGTGATCGGGCAGCCCGAGCCGCCCGCGCACCACCACGATCGACACGCGCACGCCGGGGAGGACCACGCCGCCGTCCATGTCCGCTGAAACCCCGGCGCCGAGCTGGAACCCGCTCCACGACCTCTCGCAGATCGTCGAATACCACTTCATGATCAACGCGCTCCTCGCGGGCAGCGCGGTGGCGGTGATGGCAGCGCTGGTCGGCTGGATGATGGTCCTGCGGCGCGAGACGTTCGCCGGCCACACGCTGGCGATGATGGCCTTTCCGGGCGCGGCCGCGGCCGCTCTCGCGGGTGTTCCTGCCGCATTCGGCTACCTGGTCTTCTGCGGCGCCGGCGCGGTGGCGATAGCCCTCCTGCCCGGAGCGGCGGGCGCCTGGCGCGAGGAGGCGGCCGGCGTCGGCGTCGTCCAGGCGATGGCACTCGGCCTCGGCTTCCTGTTCGTGAGCCTCTACGGAGGCGTCCTCGGCGACCTCGAGACGCTCCTGTTCGGCGACGTCCTGGGCGTCTCGGACGGCGAGGTGGTTGCGCTCGCCGGCCTCGCGCTCGGCGTGCTCGCACTGCTCGCAGCGATCGCCCGCCCGCTGCTGCTGAGCAGCGTCGACGCACCGCTGGCCGCCGCGCGCGGGGTGCCCGTGCGCCGCCTGACGCTTGCCTTCCTCGCGATGCTCGCGATCTCCGTCGCGTCGGCCAGCCAGGTGACCGGGCCGCTGCTCGTGCTGGCTCTGCTGGTGATGCCGGCGGCGGCCGCGCGCGCGGTGACGGCGCGCCCGGCGGCGAGCCTCGCGCTCAGCGTCGCGCTGGCGCTCGTGGCGGTGTGGGTCGGCCTCGGGATCGCATACTTCTCGGTCTACCCGCCGAGCATGTTCATCGCCTTCACGGCCTTCGCCTGCTATCTGGCGGCGCGGCTGGCGGGACTCGCGCGCGAGCGCCGGCACAGGCGCGCGCCGCGGCCGAGCGCGCCCGCCCCGCCCGCGCCCGGGCTCGCGGGAGCCGGGGGCTGATGCTCGGACAGGAATACATGCGCAACGCGCTGCTTGCCGGTGGGTTCATCGCGCTCGCCTGCGGTGTGTGCGGATGGTTCGTCGTGCTGCGCGGGCAGCTCTTCGCGGGCGACGCCCTCAGCCATGTCGCGTTCCCGGGCGCGCTGGCGGCGGCCGCCGCCGGCATCGACGAGCGCGTCGGCCTGTTCGCAGCGACGATCGCCGCGGCCGTGGCGATCGCCCTGCTCGGCCGGGGGGCGCTGGCCGGACGCGGCGCGCGCGCGGCCGGGGCTGCGCCCGCCGACGACGCCGACATCGGCGTGCTGTTCGCCTTCGTGCTCGCCGTCGGCCTGTACTTCCTGACGCGCTTCAGCCTCGGCTCGGGGGCGAGCGCCGGGATCCAGGCGTCGCGCACGCTGTTCGGCTCGATCTTCGGGCTCGGCGCGGGCGAAGCGGCCTTCGCTGCGCTCGTCGCAGCGCTCGTGCTCGCTGCGATGGCGGCGATCGCGCGGCCGCTGCTGTTCGCCTCGGTCGCACCCGCGCTGGCCGGCGCGCGCGGCGTGCCGACGAGGCTCCTCTCGATCGGCTTCATGGCGATCCTGGGCGTGGTCGCCGCCGAGGCCACGCAGGCGGTCGGCGCCCTGCTGCTGCTCGGTCTGCTCGCCGGCCCGGCGGGCGCCGCCCAGCGGCTGCGGGTGCCCTCCGCGGCAGGCGCGCTGCTCGCCGCGGCGCTCGCGCTGGCCGCGATGTGGGGCGGCCTCGTGCTCGCCTACCTGGTGCCCTCGCTGCCGCCGAGCACGGCGGTCATCGGGCTCTGCACGCTCGCCTACCTCGGCGCGCTCGCGGTGCGCCGAGGCGCCGGCGGCGCCCACACGTAGCTGAGCACGCAGCCCAGGGCGAACACGGCGACGACCAGCAGCACCGGCCCTGAGTCCTCGACCAGCGCGCCGACGACCCCGGCCGCAAGCCCGCCGGCGAGGGCGGCCAGCCACAGCTGGTCGCCGCCGACGGGCGCGAGCAGGCGCTCGCGAGCGCTGATCGCCCAGCCGGCCGCGAGCAGCGCGAGCGCTGTGGCGACGGGCATCGCGTGGTTGTGGAGCTCGCCCCAGGCGGCCTTGTAGCGGCGCACGAGGATGTCGCGAACGTCGCCGGCCGAGCGCGCGTGCAGCACGCTGCCCGTGAAGTGCCCGCTCCCGTGGGCCGTCGCGAGGTCGACCCCGGCCAGCACCACGAGCCCGGCGGCGGGAGCGACGATCGCCAGCAGGGCGCGGCGGCGGACGGATGCGTCCGCTGCCAGCAGCACGGCGGTCACGGCGGTGCCTGCGCACACGAGGACCACGCCGCCGACGCCGGCGCCGATGCGGGCCGAGCCCTCGATCAGCGCGAGCAGGAAGCCCGCGCCGAGGACGCTCGCGAGCACGCGCCGCCGCGAGTGCCGGATCGAGGGCTGGAGCGCCGCCGCCACCGCGGCCAGCACCAGCACCGCCAGCCCGGACTTCAGCTCGTTGCCGACGCCGTAGAAGCGCGCGCCGAGGATCGGGTTGGGGCCGAGCACCGAGCGCACCAGCAGCTGCGTGTGGGCGAGCGCGTCGAGGACGATCGCGGCGGGCGCCACGATCGCCGGCGCGACCAGGGCACGCGGCCAGGGGAGGAGCAGGTCGGTGAGCGCGCCGAGCGCCAGGCACAGCGCCGCGATCAGCGCGTACTCGACGCCCGCAGACGGCGCCAGCGCGGCGGGCACGAGCACAGCGACCGGCGCCCACAGCACGCCCACGGCGCCGATCCTCACTGCGCGCGCGCGGGTCTCACGCGAACGTGTCGCCACGAGGCTCAGGAGGATCAACGCCGCCCACCCGCACAGCAGGAAGCCCAGCGCGGGCAGGCGTCGCGGGCCGACGACGCGCAGCCGTCCCTGGAAGCTGCGCAGCGCGGCGCCGTCCAGAGCTCCGTCGCCTTCGATCGCGCGCCCGCGCATCTCGTCGGGGGCGGGGCGGCGCAGCCAGCCCAGCACGGTCGGCGCGACATCGACCGCGGAGGCGAGCCCGCGCTGCTGGGTGGTCGGCGAGGTGAGCTCGCCGTGCGCGGCCCCGGGGAGACCGGCGGCGCCGAGCCACAGCAGCTGGCCGCGCTTCCCCGTGGGCAGGCGCTGGATCGCGATCACGAGCTCGCCGGGCGAGCGGGCTCGCAGGATGTCGCCGAGCTGGCGGCGCCCGGCCGCTCCGGTTGCGAGGTCGGCCACCGTCAGCGCGTGCCGGGCCTGCAGCGCCTCGATCCGCGCGGGCAGCGTGGCGGGCGAGCCGAGCGAGACGGCCGCGATGCGCCCGCCACGATCTGCGGCGACGGCCGCGTCGGGCTCCGGGTCCGACGGCGGCGAGGGCGCCCCTCCGCGTTGCACGACGATCCTCGGCGTGGCGGCGACGGCGTACGCGGCGCCCCCGAGGCTCGACGCGAGCAGCCCCGGTGTCAGCAGCTGAGGCGCGGCGGCAGCGCGCGCCCGCGCCGCGGGCCAGCCCGCGATGCAGGCCCCCTGCCCGCATCCCGGTTCGCCGAGGGAGAGCGACAGCGGCGCCGGCGCCGGCGTGCCGTACGCGGAGGTCGCGATCCGCGCGCCCTGCGTGATGTCGAGCTGCAGCTGGGCCGGGCTGTAGGTCCCCTGCGATGCGGAGAGGATCCCGACCGACATCCCGGCGGCCGCGAGCGAGCGCTCACCGGCGTCCAGGAACACGATCAGGGCGCTGCGGCCGGCCGCGGTCCCGCCCGGCGCTGCCGCCGCGGGGGAGACGGCGGCGGCGAGCGCCGGCACCTGGCAGAGCAGCAGCAGCAGGCCGAGCGCGGCCCGCCGGCGGCCTTGGCTCAGCCCTCCGTCTCCCTGGCCGAGGCTCCGACCCCGACGGGCTCGCCGACCGTGGCCGCATCGCCGTGGCCGTTGTCGAGCGCCGGGATCTCGTGCAGCGTGCCCTCGATGTTCACGCGAGGCAGCAGACGATCGAGCCAGGGGGGGATCCGCCAGGTCACGTCGCCCAGCAGGTGCAGCGTCGCGGGCAGGAGCAGGCAGCGGATCACGAGCGCGTCGAGGAACACGGCGCTCGCCAGGCTCAGCCCGAACTCCTTGATCACGCGGTCTTCGCCGAGCATGAACGAGAGGAACACGCACACCATGATCGCGGCGGCGGCGGTCACCACGCGCCCGGTGAGGGCCAGGCCCTCGCCGACCGCGCGGCGGCTGTCGCGCGTGATCGTCCAGCGTTCGTGGATGCGCGAGACGAGGAACACCTCGTAGTCCATCGAGAGGCCGAACACGATCGCGAACAGCATCACCGGGATGAACGACTCGATCGGACCGGCGCTCGTGCTGAACAGGCTCCCGCCCCAGCCCTCCCACTGGAACACGGCCACGATCACCCCGAGCGATGCGCCGATGCTGAGCAGGTTCATGACGGCGGCCTGGATCGGGATCACCAGGGAACGGAACACGATCAGCAGCAGCAGCGCGGAGAGCAGCACCACGACGCCGATGAACAGCGGCAGCTTGTGGCCGAGCACCGTCGCGAAGTCCACTGCGCCGGCGGTCACGCCGCCGACGTAGGCCTTCGCGCCGGTGGCGCGCTCGATCGGGGGCAGCACGCGCTCGCGCAGGTCATGGACCAGCACCGTCGTCTCGTACGCCTGCGGCGAGGACTTCGGATAGACCGTGATCGTGGCGACGTTTTCCGCGTGGTTCAGCTTCGGCGGAACAACCGAGGCGACGCGCGGCGTGCCTTCGACGGCCGTGGAGATCGCTTTGACGGCTTCCTTGTCCGGCACCTTCGCGACCACCAGGAGCGGGCCGCTGAAGCCCTGGCCGAAGCCTTCGGCGAGCAGCTCATACGCCTTGTGCGTGGTCTGGCCCGAGGGGTCGTTGGCCGCGTCGCTCGAGCCGAGTCGCAGCGCGAGCGCGGGTGCCGCGATCGCCAGCATCAGCGCGGTCGAGGCGGTCGCCACCGCCGTGGCGTGCGAGCCCACGAAGCGGCTCCAGCGGAGCCAGGTGCGGCCACCGAGCGGCTCGCCGCCGCTTTCCAGCGATCCGTTCGCGCCCGCTCCGTCGGCGCCCGCGGCCGCGGCTTCCTGGGCGCGGCGCTTGCGACGGCTGCCGTACGCCACTTTCTCGCCGGCCATCGTCAGCAGCGCGGGCAGCAGCGTCAGCGAGGCGAGCATCACGAGCAGGACGCCGATCGATGCCGAGATCGCGACGCCGTAGAGGAAGTCGACGCCGAGCACCATCATGCCGAGCAGGGCGATCACGACCGTCGTGCCGGCGAAGAGCACGGCGCGTCCGGCGGTGTCGATCGAGCGCAGGACCGACTCGCGCACGTCGTGGAACGTGGGGCCGGGCGTGCGGAACGCCTCACGGAAGCGCGTGAGGATGAACAGCGCGTAGTCGATCCCCACGCCGAGGCCGATCATCGCGGCGAGCTCGGAGGAGAAGTTCGGCGTGTCCACGACGTGCGTGAACAGGGCGATCAGGCCGAGGCCGGTGCCGAGGCCGAACAGCGCCGTCACGATCGGCAGGCCCATCGCGATCAGCGAGCCGAACGTGATCAGGAGCACGACGATCGCGGCCAGCAGGCCGACCGCGGTCGAGATGCCGAAGCCGGGCTGCTCTGTCTGCTCGATCGCCTGCCCGCCGAGCTGGACGTCGAGCCCCGCCTTCGCGGCCGCTTTGGCCGTGTTCACGACGCGTTCGGGCGCGCTCTTGGGAAGCAGGTTGGCTTTTTCGTCGAAGACGACGGTGGCGAAGGCGATGCGCCCGTCGGATGAGATCGAGCGCCCGGCGGCGGCCCCGCCGTAGGGGCTGATCACCGCGGCGACGTGCGGCAGCTTCTCGACTTCTTTGAGCATCGCTTCCATGCGCTGCCGCACGGCGGGGTCGTTGACGCTGCCGGAATCGACCTTGAAGACGATCGTGTCGCGGTCACCCGCCTGCGTCGGGAAGCTGCGCTGGAGCAGGTCCGAGGCGCGCTGCGCGTCGGAGTTGGGCAGCGTGAAGTTGTTGGAGTAGCTGGTGCCGGCCGACTGGGCGAGCACGATGACTGCGATCAGCAGCACGATCCAGCCGAGGACCACGTACTTCCGGTGCGTCGTAGACCAGCGGGCGAGCTTGAGCAAAGCGGCCTCCAGTGTGAGCGAGGGACGGAACTACCCGGGGGGAGAGGGCGCCCGGAGCTCTCGACGAGGGGCGCCCTGTGAGGGTAGCCGGTTCTAGTTCAGGCTCGGGTCGAGCGGCATCCGGGCGAGCAGCGCGTAGCGCCCGCCCTTGCGTGTGAGCACGCCGCTCCAGAGCTGCTCGGGCTCCTCGCTGAAGACATCGTCGGGCAGCGCGTCGTGGGCGATCCAGTCGCCCGCCTCGACCTCGGCGTCGAGCTGGCCCTCGGACCATCCTGCGTAGCCGGCGTAGACACGCCGGCGCGCGGTCGCGGCGGCGAGCGCCTCGAGGCTCGTGTCCGGCGCCGGCAGCCCGATCCGCCCGAGCACGAGCAGCCCCGCGGCGCCGGGCTCGGTGAACTCCGCCAGCATCACGATCGAGCTCTCCTGCACCGGTCCGCCGACGAACACGCGCTCGTCCCCGTCGAAGAGGTCGGCGAGCTGTGGCACCGCCGAGGCCACCGTCGAGCTCGACGGCCGGTTGAGCACGAGGCCGAGCGCGCCCTCCTCGCTGTGCAGGCCGATCAGCACGACGGCGCGTGCGAAGTTGGGGTCCTGGAGCGTCGCCGAGGCGACCAGCAGGCGTCCCGCGAGCGACTCGGGCGTCATCGACACAGGCTACCCCCACCAAGCGCTTGCACTACGATGGCGCCTCCGCCGTCCGCGATCCGCACGACGCCTCCCTGACGCCCGCCCGCAACGAGCCAGCCGCCGTGGACGCCCAGGAACTCCAGCAGCGGATCGCGGCGTTTCCCAGCTGGAACTACCGCTTCGAGCTCGGCGAGGGGATCGCCACGCCGGTCGCGAGCAACTGGCGCGTGGCCAGGCAGGAGCTGCGCCGCAGCTACTTCTTCGAGCCGCTGCTGGCCGCGGCCGGGGGCACGCTGCGCGGCCGTCGCGTGCTGGACCTCGGCTGCAACGCCGGGTTCTGGTCGCTTCAGGCGATCGAAGCGGGCGCCGACTCCGTGCTCGGCGTCGATGGCTCGGCGAGCGCGATCGAGCAGGCGGAGCTCGTGTTCGAGGCGCGCGGCATCGAGCGCGAGCGCTGGCGCTTCGAGCGGGCGAACATCTTCGACTGGCAGCTCCCGGGGGGCTTCGACGTGGTGCTGTGCCTGGGACTGCTCGACGTCGTCGCCAAGCCGCTCGCGCTGTTCGAGCTGATCGCGGCGGCGGCCCCCGACCTGGCCGTGATCGACACGGGAATCTCCCGCGCGAACGGCGAGCTCTTCGAGGTCGCGCGGATGAACGAGCCGCGAAACGCGATCGAGCAGGACCTGGTGCTCGTGCCGACGCGCCAGGCGGTCGCTGCGCTCGCGGAGCGCTTCGGGTTCGGCGCGATCGCGCTCGCCCACGAGCTCGAGCCGGGCCGGCTCGGGGGCGAGGACTACCTCGCCGGGCGCCGGATCGCGTTCGTCTGCGCCCCCGGCGCTGCGCCGGCGGGGCTCCACGAGGCGCCGGAGCCGCCCGCGAACCCGTGGGCCGCCGCGCTCGCGCGCGCGGCGGCCCGCGCGCGGCGGAGGTTGCGCGGGTGACTCGCCGCGAGCAGCAGCGGCGCTACTTCTTCGAGCCGCTGCTCGCGCTGGCCGGCGGCTCGCTCGCCGGGCGGCGCGTGCTCGATGCGGGCTGCGGCGACGGCTACTGGTCGCTGCAGGCCCTCGAGGCGGGCGCCGAGCAGGTGCTCGGGGTGGACGGGGGCGCCGCGGCGATCGCGGCCGCGCGCAGCCGGCTCGAGCGGGCGGGGGTCGAGGAGGGCCGCTGGCGCCTGGAGCAGGCGCCCGTGCCAGGGGGGCGGATCGCCGAGCGCTTCGATGTGGTGCTCAGCGTGGGTCTGCTGGAGCGGATCGGCAGGCCGGTCGAGCTCTTCGAGCTGCTCGCCGCTGTGGGCGCGGAGCTGGTGGCGATCGACACCGAGGTCTCGGCCGCGCCGTCGAGCTTCTTCGAGCTCTCGCTCGATGCGGCCGCGGGCGCCTCGGGGGTGGCGCTCCTGCCCTCGCGCGATGCGCTGATCGAGCTCGCGGCGCAGTTCGGCTACGACTGCGTGCCGCTGGCGCACGACATGGGCGCCTACGAGGGTCTCGGCGATTACGCCGCGCAACGGCGGGTGGCGTTCCTCTGCGCCTCGGAGATCGCGCTCGACGAGCTGCCGTGGGAGGAGCCGCCGCCGGTCACGCCGTGGTGGCGGGCTCTGCTCGACCCCTCGCTGCGCGGCTGGCAGCAGCCTGCGTGAGCACGGCGCGGGCGCGGGCGGCTTCGGTCTATGCTCCGCCCCGGCCGCCACACGAGCAAAAGGGGAAGGCATGGCGAAGGAGCCGCAGGTCGGTGAGCAGGCGCCGGACTTCGAGCTGCCGGGCACCGGCGGGAGCTTCCGCCTGTCGGAGCACAAGGGCGAGCGCGTGGTGCTGCTGTTCTACCCGGGCGACAACACGATGGTGTGTAAAAAACAGTTCTGCTAGCTACGGGACCGCCCGGACGACTTCGCGGAACTCGGCGCGACCGTAGTTGGGATCTCCGCGCAGGACGTGGACTCGCACCAGGAGTTCATGGCGAAAAACTCACTGACCGTGCCGCTGCTCGCGGACCGCGGGGGCGAGGTTGCCAAGCTCTACAGCGCGTGGGGCGGGCCGCTCGGGACGAAGCGCGCCGTGATCATCATTGATGAGGACGGGATCGTGCGCCACCGCCACGACCACATGCTCGGGCTCGATTACCAGACGGTGGACGAGCTCAAAGCGGCGCTCGACTCGATACCCGCGCGCGCGTAAAGAACTAAGACGTAGCTAGGGGCTGAGAGACGGAGAGGGATTCCGCCGCAAGGCGCCGGCGCCGCTCTTGCGTGCTCTCATCCCGAGGCGCAGGGCACGGCCGGCGCAGGCGATCGAGCCTTAGCTCCGTGAGCTCTCGCACAGTCCTGCCGATCTCCGCATTCATCTGCCTGACAGGATCGCGGCGGATGAACTCGGGGAGCCAGTCGCGGTATTCGTCGGGCTCGGCTTCTAGGACCGTCCGCATGGCGCGAAGAACCCGAATGAAGCGCCAGAGCGCATCCTCTCGGGAGTCGGCTTCGCCCATCTTCTGCCAGGCGATCCCGAGCGCCTGACGAGCGCGAGCGTTCCGCGCGTTCCGGGGGAGCTTGCGCTCTGCGCGGTCTAGCCGCTTCACGATCCGCTCATCGAATCCTTCTCCCGGGAACAGGATCGACGCAATAACCGGATCGGGAGTCGCAGCGGCGCGCATCGAGCGCACCATCAGCTCGAAAGTCTCCGTGTGCCACGGCGCGAGAGGACGGCCGCCGAGGTTTTGTCCCCCACCTTGGCTCGCGTCTTGTCGCAACCTGTCACTCATGGCATCTCAAGTCTACGACGGTCAGCGGCAGACGGTCAAACAACCCGAGGCGTTGCTCACCCGCCGCGAGGTTGCGGAGTTGCTGAAAGTCTCGACTCGCTCCGTCGATAGGTGGGCGGACGAAGGGCTCTTGCCCCGCGTTCAACTCGCGCGCGCTGTGAGATTCAGGCCCGTTGACGTGGCCGCTCTCATCGACGGCGCCGTTTCACAAGGGCCGTGCGGTGCATAACACGTTGACACTTTCGGCGGGTGCGAGAGAGAACGTGCGCCGCCTGCTCGACCAGGCAGCGCGCCGCAGGCTGGACGAATCACTTGACCCTGAAAGCAACTGCGCCCCGGCGGGGAACCAGGGCGCAGGGAAGGCGAGCGGTGATGGCGCTCACAAAACAGCATAGGGTACTCGGCACAGACGCCGAAGCACTCCGCACGACAATCATCGACGGGATGCTCGCGCATGGCGGGCTCGAGAAGTTCTTTTACGTCGATGAGGATACGTGCGCCGGATGGTGTCCGGTCTGCGGCACGGGAACTCTGAGCGTCTACTTCCACGGCCTCGCCGATCGCGCCGATTTGGTTTGCGGGCAGGACTGCGATGAGGGCGACATCCTCCGGGCTCTTACTCGACTGGCGGGTGTGCGGTGACTGTTACTGCCGCGGACCTAGCCAGGGCAGCGGTGACCAATGGGCATGACGCCGAGGTGCCGCTAGCGACGATCCTTGATTGGTCTGAGTCCTTCAACCGGCGCTATGTCGCGCTGACTGAGGCGCAGCACGTCGCGCTAGTGCTCTGGATCGCGCATGCCCACGCGCTCGACGCGACCGGTACGACCGCATATCTGCACTTCACTAGCCCTGAGCCCGAGTGTGGCAAGACGCGGGCGATGGAAACCGTCGAGCCGCAGGTGCCTACGCCGATGTTTACGGCGAGCCTCAGCACGGCTGTTCTGTTTCGCGCTGTCGATCAATACAAGCCCACGCTGTTCATTGACGAGGCCGACAATCTGCTCAAGGACCGGGACTCGAAGGGCGAGCTGCTCGGGATCTTGAACGCGGGCTATCGCAAGGGCGCGCTTGCCTACCGGATGGGTGGCGGCAACCGCGACGAGCTGAAGTCGTTTGACCCGTTCGGGGCGAAGGTGATCGCGGGACTGGACGATTTGATCCCCACGCTGGCGAGCCGGTGCCTGAAGATCGAAATGCAACGGCGCTCGACTGGCGAACCCGTCGCGGATTTCTACCGTGAGGACGCGGAAGCCGAGGCCACGCCGATCAAGACGGCGCTCTCCGCGTGGGCTGAAGGTGCGATACCCGAGCTCAAGGCTGCCAGGCCCGAGCGTCTAGGCGTGCGTGATCGTCAAGAGGAGTCGCTAAGGCTGTTGCTCGCCATCGCAGAGATGGCAGGGGAGCGATGGGCAACACGAGCCCGGGACGCGCTTAGAGAGCTTGCGGGCGCCCATGGAGGGGAGGCGATGGGGGAGCGCATCCAACTCCTGACCGATATCCGCGCCGTGTTCACGGACAAGGGCGACCCCGCCGAGCTGTCATCCGCCGAGCTTCTGGCCGCGCTGATCGCGCTGGACGAGTCACCGTGGCGCGGATGGTGGGGCGTCGAGCACAAGGGCGAGGACGGCATCCGCGTCGAGCCGAGCAAGGGCGCCGGCCGGAAACTGAGCGAGCGACTGAAGCCTTACAAGATCAAGAGCACGGACATAGGCGCGGAAGACGCTCGCCGCAAGGGCTACCGCCGCACAGATTTCGAGCCCGTCTGGCGGCGCTATCTCTCTGACCCCGACCGCAATCCGCGCATTGCGCGCATTCCGCATGGGGAAGCCAAAAGTGAGGATTCACCTTCCGCGCAGGGAGCAAAGGGCTGCGCGGAAAGCGATAGCCAAGAATCCGCGTTGGAGAGCCAAGTGCGCGGAATGCGCGGATTCGCCCCGGGAGTTGACGGGCTGGACCGTGATCGGGCGCTCGAATTGATCGGGATCCTCTACGACGTGGCACCCGAGTCCGCATCGCAGATGAAGGCCGAACTACTGGCCGAGGCGCGGAACGCGTGAAACCGCGGCTGGTCGAGCTGACCCCGCGCGACGAACGGGATAGGGATTTGTTCCTCGCAGAACTCGGCACTGGCGAGCCTCGCTGCTCGAACCCCGGACTTCACAGCGAATGGCAGCGGATCGAAAACCGGGGCGAGCCGAACGAACACGTCCGCTGTTGGCGGTGTCAGCCATGAGCCGCCGGCTGCCATTGCCGACCTATCGCGTCACGATCGAACGCCACGCCTGCGAGCGATGGATCATCCCGGCGCAGACGTTCCGGCTAGTCGCCTACACGGAGCCCGAGGCGCGGCTAGCGGGCATCCGTGAATGTCATATCCGCCAGTCGCTGCCACCGTGGCGCCCGCTCGTCCGTGAGAGCTGGCCGTACTCGTCAGCGACCAGGACCGACTACGCGCCTGAGATCGTGCCGGACTATGGGCAACAGCTCGAGATCGCGGCATGAAGGACGAACGCGCATATCGTCGCGAGCTGCGCGCGAGCAAGCGTCAACCGCGGCTCTGCCCGGGATGCGGTGCCAGGTTCACGCCAGCGCACGGGAACCGGCGCTATCACTCGGATGCCTGCAAGATGAAGGCGTACCGGTTGCGTTCCGGGCGCACGGAGCGGGCGGCGCGGGAGACGTGATCGGCGTAGACTCGCTCGCTCGAGGTGGCGGGGCGTCATGCGGTGGTGGCGTTGCGTCGCGGTAGCGCGACTGAGGGGGAATCTCATGTCTGTTTGGCGGGTGGGTACGCGGACGGCGTTCGCTGCTGTTGCCGTGCTGGTAGCGATGGTGTTTGGGGCGGTGTCGGCGTCGGCGGAAACGGTCGAATTCAAACCCTCGGCGGAACAGTCCTTCGAAGTGCCTGCCGGCGTGACGCAGGTTGAAGTGCTGGCCGTCGGTGGCGCGGGAGAAGATGGGTTCGGCGACCTCGGTTGCGAATCCCCTGGCGCACCGGGCGGTTCTGGCGCGAAGGTCACGGCCACGGTGCCGGTAGGCGCAGGCGAAACGCTGAAAGTCCGCTTCGGCGGAGGCGGCGCGCAAGGCGCGCTGGGTTGCGGCGCGGGGAACGGTGGTGGGCGCTCTGAAGTTCTGACCGCCTCGCCGTTGGTCGTGGCCGGTGGTGGTGGTGGCGCTGGCGGCTCCGATGGCGGTGCGGGGGCCTTCGGCGGCGGTGGCGGGAGCGCCGAAGCACTTGTCGGCGACAACGGTGAAGATGGAAATAACATCAACCCTGGGGAAGGCGGCGAAGGCGGCGGTCTCTCCGAAGGTAAAGGCGGCACTGCGGGCTTTGGCTGCGTTGCGGGCTTCGCGGGCGTTGGGGAAACCGGCGGCGAAGGTGCCGGCGCCAACTTCTACTGCGCATCCGGTGGCGGTGGCGGCGGGGGCTACAAGGGCGGCGGTGGCGGTGGCGGTGGCGGCTATGGCGGCGGCGGCGGCGGCGCCGGGTCGAGTTACATCGCCCCGAGCGCGACTGGCGAAGTCGCTTCGGGCGCGAGCGAAGCGCAGCGGGTGCTGATCACCTACACGGTCACAGAGACCGTCCAGGAACGGCTCGAAAACCTGCTCGCCGATGTGACCGGTGTCGGCCCCGGCACGCGCTTCGCGAACAAGGTGAAAGCGATCCAGCGCTATGCAGCCAAGCCTCGGAAGCGCGCTGCGTGCGCAAGGCTGGCCGGGTTCATCAAATTCGTGAACCACGAGACCGGTAAGAAGATCACCAAAGGACAAGCCGAATCGTTCATCAAACAGGCGGAAGAAATTCGAGCCGCGCTCGGCTGCTAGACGAGCGCCAACATTCGCATCGGCGTGGAAGGCTCGCTTCGGCGGGCCTTCCGACTTTCGTGGCTTAGCGCGAGGTCGGGCCGGGGTCCTCCCGGACGCAATCCGTAACAGGCCGGCGGTTTTCCGTAACAGTTGGCCTCCCAGCGTAGTGACAGGCGAT
>CAWIHX010000005.1:0-535401 GCA_963836035.1 uncultured Solirubrobacteraceae bacterium
CCAGCCTAACCCTCGGGCCGCCAGGCCCAGAAGACGCCGCGGTGCCCGAAGTCCTCGGTCTCGTGCACCTCGACGTAGCCTGCCGCGGCGAGCAGTCGCAGCGCGGCTGCGTGGGCGTCCGGGTCGGGCGCGCCGTCTGCGTGCCACTCGAGCACGATCGCGCGCGCACCGAGCTGGGCGAGGCGCGGGTCACCGAGGATGGGCCACTCGCCGCCCTCGATGTCCATCTTCATCAAGTCAGCGCGGGTGTCCTGGGCGAGCAGGTCGACGACCGGCACCGTCACCGTGTGCCCGCTCTCGAGCGAGGCCGAGTCAGGCGGGCGCTCGGCCGTCCGCTCGAGGCCGGCCAGCTGGGACTCGGCGAACAGCCCCGAGACGAAGGGCAGCTCGCCCGCCTCGTTGGAGACCGCCACGGCTTCCAGGCGCCAGCGATCCTCCAGCCGGTTCGCGGCGATCGTGCGGCGGATCAGGGGCAGGTTGGTCGGGTCGGGCTCGAAGCTCGTCATCCGCGCGCGCGGCCAGCGCCCGAGCACGTAGGCGCCGAACAGGCCGATGTTGCCGCCGAGATCGAGCACGGCCGGTTCGGAGGCCGCGTCGAGCAGCGCCTCGACCTGCGGCGGCGGGTCGTAGCTGTTGTGCGCGTAGCCCGTACCGAAGATCTCTTTGAAGATGTCGACGTCGCGCGTGCCGTGGCGCAGCTCGACCGTCAGCCCCGAGCCCCGCAGCTCGTAGGACGCTGTTCGCGAGGTCAGCAGCTGGGCGAGAGCGAAGTGCACAGGCTCGCGCACGGCGCGGGCCGCCCGCACGGTCCATACGACGTGCTGGACGGGCTCGGAGCCGATCACGGTTCCGAGCAGCGGCGCGCGCCGGAGCCCGGTCCTCATAGTCGTCATTGTGCCCTCAGGAACGCGAGAACGGGCGGTGATGGGCTGAGCCGAGCCGATCCAGCGCGGCGGTGAGCACAGCCTCGACGTGCTCGGCTGCGACCTCCTCGGCCTCCAGCAGCTCGGCCGAGAGGTCCGCGGGGGCGCCGGTGGACCCGGCTTCCTCGGCCTCGGCGGCCTCCCCGTCATCCGGCGCGGCTGCGGCGACGGGGGCCTCGACCTCCGGCTCGAGCATCTCCTCGGGCTCCTCGGCCACCGGCTGCTCCTCGTGCGTCTCGGCGCCGGGCTCCTCGTTCTGCCGCCCGGCGGGTGACCGCTCCTCCTGCTCGTCGCCCAGGGGCGGCTCGCCTGCGAGCGGCGACTCGATCTCCGCGAAGGGCTCGGGCTCGGGCGCGCTCTCCTCGAGCGCCTCCGTCGCGTCGGCTTCATCGGTATCGAAGGCCAGGATGTCGGCGAGCTGCCGCACCGCAGGCGCCTCCGGCCCGCTGCGCCGGCGCCGGAACAGCCGAGCGAAGAACCCCGGCCGACGCTCGGGCGTGGGGGGCGTCTCGGTCTCGTCGAGGTCGAGATCGTGCTCCTGCGAGCTCCAGACCGGCAGCGTCTCCGGCGCCGGCGTCTCCGCCGGCCAATCCTCGGGCTCGTGCGAAGCGTTCGGCCACCCGGCGGCGCGCCGGGCCGCCTCGGTCGCCGGCCCTGGCTTCGGCGGCGCGAGCGGCTGCTCGGCGGCATCGGTCAGCGCCGTCTGCTCGGCTGCGGCCGGCTCCGTCGCGTCGAGCTCGGCGTCGCTCGGGGCCCGGGCGGCCTCGTCCGCCCCGGCGTCAGGCGCCTCCGGCTCGACCTCGGCCGTCGCGGCGGGGGGCTCGGCCTCGACCGTGCCGCCAGGCTCGCCGGCCACGGCCTCGATCGCAGCCTCGCCCGCCTCAGGCTCGGTCGCCTCGGCGGCGTCGCCGGCCACGGCCTCGGTCGCAGCCTCGCCCGCCTCAGGCTCGCCGGCCACGGCCTCGATCGCAGCCTCGCCCGAGTCCTGCTCGGCCTGGTCTGCGCTCTGCGCCTCCCCGGACAGCTCCCGCGAGACGGTGAGGGTGACACGCGTGCCCCAGCCGGATGCCTCGATCTCGACTGTGCCGGTGGTCCCCTCGGCCTCCCATTCGACGAGGTTCTCCGGCTCCACGCGCGTGATCGTGATGTCGCCCAGCTCGCCGAGGTGCCGCGCCAGCGACTCGGGGTCGCTCAGCTCGCTCCACAGCTCGGGCGGGGACTTGACGAGCGTTCTCTGCACCTCTGATCTGATCATCGACCCCCCTTTCGAGCGATCGCGGCCTACTCCTCCCGGAAGCGGAGGATGCAGGCGCCCTGGCGGGGAGAACGGCTAGACGGCGGGGGCCGAGGCCCTCACGAGACCGCGCTCGTGGAGCACCTCCGCGATCTGCACCGCGTTCGTCGCGGCGCCCTTGCGGAGGTTGTCGGCGACGATCCAGAGGTCGAGCGCCCGCTCGTTGCCCGGGTCGCGCCGGATCCGCCCGACGAAGACCTCGTCGCGTTCGGTGGCGTCGATCGGCATCGGGTAGACGGCCGCGCCGGGGTCGTCGAGGACCACGACGCCCGGGGCGGAGCGCAGCAGCTCGCGGGCGTCCTCGGGCGAGAGCGGACGGGCCGTCTGCACGTTGACGGCCTCGGAGTGGCCGGTGACGACGGGCACGCGGACGCAGGTCGCGCTGATCGCGATCTGCTCGTCGCCGAGGATCTTGCGCGTCTCGTTGATCAGCTTGCGCTCCTCGTCGGTGTGGTCGTCGCCGGGGGCGAAGCTGCCGGCCTGGGGGAGCGCGTTGAAGGCGATCTGGTGGGCGTAGGTGCTCGGCGAGGAGATGTCCTGCTCGTGGAGCAGCGCGTGCGACTGGTCCAGCAACTCGTCCACGGCGGCCCGGCCCGTGCCCGAGACGGCCTGGTAGGTGCAGATCACCAGGCGCTCGATGCCGGCCGCGTCGTAGAGCGGCTTCAGCGCCACGACCATCTGCATCGTCGAGCAGTTCGGGTTGGCGATGATCCCGCGGTGCGCCTCCAGCGCCTTTGGGTTCACCTCGCTGACCACGAGCGGCACGTCGTCGTTCATGCGCCAGCGAGAGGAGTTGTCGATCACGGTCGCGCCCGCCGCCGCGAAGCGGGGAGCCCACTCGCCGGACGTCGCGCCGCCTGCGGAGAACAGCGCCAGATCGAATCCCGCGATGGACTCCTCGTCGAGGCCGCGCACGACGAGCCCGCCGTCGAGCTCGCGCCCGACCGAGCGCTCGGAGGCGAACGGCACGATCTCCGAGGCCGGGAACCGCCGCTCGCGGAGCAGTCTCAGCATCAACGTGCCGACCTGTCCGGTCGCTCCGACCACCGCCACTCGATATCCGTCGCCCATCGCTCGTCAGGGTACCGGTCCTTCGCTACTGTCCCCGCATCGAGCGGGCCAGCGTGAGCGAGATCTGAAGGACGATGAGCCGCCGGCAGCTCGGAGGCTGGGACGTGACGGTGCCCGACCGGGAGGGAGCGGTCGCGGGCGCGCCGCCGCGCCTCAGCGTGATGATCACCTACTACAAGGGTGAGGATGTGGTGGCGGACGCCGTGCGTTCGGCGCTCGCGCAGACGGTGCCGCCGTACGAGATCGTGATCTGCGACGACGGCTCGCCCGACGACATCGACGCGGGCCTCGGAGAGCTGCGCGAGCACGTGAAGATCGTGCGCAAGGAGAACGGCGGCACCGGCTCGGCGCTCAACGCGGCCGCCGGCGCCGCGAGCGGCGACTACGTCGTCCAACTCGACGTCGACGACGTCTTCGAGCCGCGCCGCCTGGAGGCGATCTCGGCGGTCTTGGCGCAGCGCCCGGACATCGACATGGTCAGCACGGACGCGGTCATCGAGTACGAGGGCGGCCCGCTCTGCGAGCTCTCGGAGATCGATCCCTACCCGGAGACGAACGAGCGGGAGGAGATGCTGCGCACGTGCACTGTCCTGTGGCCCGCCGTGCGGCGCTCGCTCGTGCTCGAGGCGGGCGGCTGGGACGAGAGCCTGAAAGCGATCGAGGACTGGGACTGCTGGTTGCGGCTCGTGCTCGGCGGGGCCGTCGTCGCGTTCATCCACGAGCCGCTGTACCGCTGGCGGCTGACCGAAGGCAGCCGCTCCTCGAGCAACCGCGTCGCGCACTTCTCCGACCAGGTCCGCCTGACCGAGAAGGCGCTCGAGTCCTCGCCGCTCAGCGACTCCGAGCGGCGCCTGGCCTCTTCGCTGCTCGAGTCGCGCCGGCGCGGGCTCGCGCGCGAGGAAGCGCGCCGTGCGGTCGAGCAGGGCACGCCGGACGCGCGGCGCCTGTCGCTGCGTCTGGTGACCGGGTCCGGGTTCGACGGCGCGACGCGAGCGAAGGCAGGCGTCGCGGTCATCTCACCGCCGCTCGCGGCGCGCTTCATCGAGCGCCGCCGCAATTCCGGCGATCCGGTGATGACGGAGCTCTCCCAGCGGGGCTTCCGGCTCCCCGATCCCGCGTTGGTGGCGGCGCGGCAGGAGTCGGCCGCGAGCTAGCGCCCCCGACGGGCTCGCGTTGCGAGCCGGCTCACCGCCGCCCCGGCCAGGCGGGGCCCCGGGAACAGGAAGGTGCTCCGTACGACCGGTTCCATGCCGGTTGCGAAGCGCAGCTTGTAGGAGTAGTCGCCGGGCCCGTAGTCGAGGCGCGTGACGGCGCCGGCGAAGGCCTGCTCGACCGCGTGCAGCATTCCCACCAGTCCCGGCTTCAGCTTCGCGTGCTCGGGGTTCCAGCCGCTGTTGTGGAAGCTCAGCATCTCGCCCGCCTGCGTGAAGAGCTGCGCTCCGGCCGGCTCGCCGTCCAGCTCGACCAAGTGGAGGACCAGCCGCTCCGCCGGCAGCTCGCGGGCGGTGTCCACGAGCATTCGCGGCAGCGACTCGCCGTACTGCTCGAAGCCGCTGCCGCCACCCTCCCACCGGGCCAGGTGCAGCCGCACGTAGGTGTGCAGGTCGGCCTCGATCGTCTCCGGCGAGCTCGTGCGGATCGTGCCGCCGGCCTGCTCCAGGCGCCTCCGCGCGCGCCGCATCTCACCACGGAAGTTGGAGCTGCGTCCCGCGAACCACGCGTCGAAGTCGCCGCCGGTCGCAGTGAAGGGGCAGGGGTTGACGTCGCCGTGCCCGATCACCGGCCGCTGCCGCCACGGCCGCTCGCCGACCGCGAGGTGCCACGGTGCGTACCAGTCGCCGAGCGAGGAGCTCCGGAAGCGGACGATGTCCGGTGCGGGGTCGGCGTCGAGCAACGCCGTCCATGCCGCCTCGGCGACTTCCCAGGCGCGGCCGGGTTGCGACAGCGGCGTGACCCGCCACAGCTGGCGCTCGCCGAGCGTCGTGTAGGCGACGGTGCCGCGATCGTCCTTGGCGAACAGCGGGACGATCCCGACCAGCTCGTCGCCGTCGCGCACGGCGACGATGCGCAGCCGACCGTCCGGCGGCGAGAGGTGCCGGAACCAGGCGATGGTCCAGGCCGGCGCTGCCATCGGGGCCGAGTTCAGGACCGCCAGCCCGTCCCATGCGGCGTACAGGTCGCCGAGTCCCCCCTCGTCGGTGATCATCTCTGTACTCAGCAACTGCGTCGCCAGACTAGATGATCGGTCCCGTGACCGAGCGCTCGAACCGGACCGCGCGCTCGAATGTTCGTCGGGACGGTCCCCGGCGCTTCGTATGATCGCGTCCCAGTGCGGGTTCGAGCGACGGACGAGGCGTACAGCCGATGAGCGCCGAGCCCGCGCCCGGGGCAGGGCAGCTGCCCGCCGTGCCGGGATGGGACGCGCTGGCCGAGGCGCATGCTTGGCTGCCCACGCAGACCCCGCTGTGGATGGCTGCCTGCGCGGAGGCGTTCGGCGAGCCGCTGCGCGTGATCGTGCGGGGCGGGGAGGACGATCCGACCGCGATCGCGCCGCTCGTGCGGCGGCGCCGTCTGGAGACACTCGGGGTCGATCAGCTCGGCGAGCCGACGGACCTGCTCGCGGCCTCCCGGGAGGCGATGGACGACCTCGTCGCGGCGCTGGTCGCCGAGGGCCGGGCGCTGCGCTTCGAGCGTCTGCCCGCGAGCTCGGCGGCGCTGACCTCGCTGCGGGCGCTGCCACGCTGGCGGGCGGCCGTGCACGTCGAGCCCACGGTCGGCCACCCGTGGATCGAGCTCACGGAGGCCTGGCGGGAGCCGGGAGGCGGCATGAGCAGCCGGCGGCGCTCCGACCTGCGCCGCGCGCGCCGGCGCGCCGAGGAGCTCGGCGAGGTCGAGGTCGAGCTGCTCGCCCCCGCTGAGCACGAGGCGCCGGAGCTGATCGGCGAGGCGGTGGCGATCGAGGCCCGCTCCTGGAAGGGACGCGGCGGCAGCGCCATCGCCGGCGCGCCGCACCTGCTGCGCTTCTTCAACCTCTACGGCGCCGCGGCGGCCCGGCGCGGACAGCTCCGGCTGCAGTTCCTGCGCATCGCCGGCCGGCGCGTGGCGATGCAGGTCAACCTCGAGTGGAAGCGGCGCGCCTGGGTGCTGAAGGTCGGCTACGACGAGGAGTTCAAGAGCGCCTCGCCGGGCCAGCTCCTGCTCGCCGAGAGCGTGGCTGACGCCGCACGGCGCGACCTCGAGGGCTACGAGCTGATGGGACGCCAGGAGACGTGGACCGATGCGTGGAGCCGCGACGTCAGGGAGTGCGTTCGGCTGTCGGTTTACCCGATGAGGCCCTCAGCGGCCGCGCTGCTCGCCCGCGACGCGGCGCGGCGAGCGCGCCGGCCGTCCACTGCGTGAGAACGCCCGATGAGTCTCGCCCGCCGGCCACGGCAGGCAGGCCCGCGGGGGAGGAGCTGGGGCAGAACACCTAGGCGCCGGTCTGCGCGGTCATGAAGTAGATCGTCAGCAGTATCAGGACGCTGGAGACGTAGCCGACGATCTCGACCTGCCGTCGCAGCGCGAGGTACTCCTCGCTCCAGCGCACCTCGCCGTCGCCGGCGGCTGCCACGTCGCGGTCGGCGAGCTCGCCGAGTTTGCGCTCGCGCGGCGCGAAGAACGCGCCGCCCAGCCCGCCCAGCACGACGATCACGGCGAAGCCCCACTGCACGTAGAAGTCGCTCCAGACTTTGAGTTTGCTCGCGAGGTAGATGCCGCAGAGCAGTGCGAGCGCCAGGAACGGGGAGATCACGAACTTCCCGACTGAGTCCTGGATCCGGTGGAACCCCGGCATCGAGCGCGGCTCGCGCTTCAGGCCGACGGCGTACATCACCGGATAGGCGAAGGTGACGCCGAACGCGATCACGATCGAGGCGATGTGCACGGCGAGGACGAACGTGTAGAAGGTGACGGCGATGACCATGTGCGCAATCTACGTGGCGCCGCGGCGTTCTCCTGCCCTCGCCGTCAGGGCTTGATGACCATGATCGCGATCGTCGCCAGCGCCAGCAGCGAGGTCGCCGAGCCGTAGAGCGTGAGCCGCCGCGTCGCGTCGCGGTACTCCTCGCTGGGCCGGAACTCGCCGCCGTCGAAACCCTCGAGGTCGCGGCGCGCAGCCGCCTCGGCGCGTTTCGCGGCCGGGATCAGCACCGAGCCGGCGAGGTAGCCGATCACGATCGCCGCGCCGATCCCCCACTGGACGAAGAACTGGCCCCACAGGTCCCCGTCGATCGCCATGAAGATGCCGGCGCCGACGATCACGGTCAGCGCCGGGTTCAGCAGCCGCCGCTCGCTCGTGTATTCGATCCGGTGCAGCACAGGCAGCGTGCGAGGGTCCGCCTTGGAGGCGACCGCGAAGGCGATCGGCAGCATGAAGGTCCAGCCGAACGCGAGCACCACCGCCATGATGTGCAGCGCGAGGACGAGTTCGTAGGCGGAGGCGGCCGGCAGCATCTGCGCGACGTCAGAACGTCGGCGCGTATTTCCCGAACACGTCCTGCATCGCGCCGCAGACCTCGCCCATCGAGCACCGGTCCTTCAGCGCCTGGCGGATCGTGGGCAGGAGGTTCTCGCTGCCGCGTGCCGTCTCGCGCAGCTCCTCCAGGCGCCTGTCGGCGAGCGCCTGGTCCCGGCTCGCCTTGAACTCCTTCAGCCGCTCGACCTGTTCGCGCTCGGACTCCGGATCCACGCGCAGCAGCTCGGGCACTTCGATGTCGTCCTCCTCGAAGGCGTTCACGCCCACCACGATGTCCTGTTTGATCCTGTAGCGCTCCTGGTAGCCCCACGCCGACTCGTCGATCTCGCCCGTGATGAACTGGATCGCGTTGACCGAGCCGCCGAGCGAGTCGACCTTCGCGATCAGCTTGTTCGCACGCGCTTCGATCTCGTCGGTCAGCGCCTCGACGAAGTAGGAGCCGGCGAACGGGTCGACGGTGTCGGCCGCGCCCGACTCGTTGGCGAGGATCTGCTGGGTGCGCAGCGCGATTTTCGCCGCGCGCTCCGTCGGCAGGGCCAGCGCCTCGTCGAAGCCGTTGGTGTGCAGAGACTGCGTGCCGCCGCAGACGGCGGCGAAGCCCTGCAGGGCGACCCGCACGATGTTGTTCTCGGGCTGCTGCGCGGTCAGTGTCACCCCGCCGGTCTGGGTGTGGAAGCGCAGCATCGTCGACTTGGGGCTCTTGGCCCCGAAGCGCTCGGTCATGATGTGCGCCCACATCCGCCGCGCGGCGCGGAACTTCGCGACCTCCTGGAAGACGTTGTTGTGGCCGTTGAAGAAGAACGCCAGGCGCGGCGCGAACTCATCGACGTCGAGGCCCTTGTCGATCGCCGCCTGCACGTAGGCGATCCCGGAGGAGAGGGTGAAGGCGACCTCCTGGACGGCCGAGCAGCCCTTCTCGCGGAAGTGGTAGCCGGAGATCGAGATCGTGTTCCACTTCGGCACGCGCTCGTTGCAGTACTGGAACAGGTCGGTCGTCAGCCTCATCGTGGGCTCGGGCGGGTAGATGTAGTTGCCGCGCGCGATGTACTCCTTGAGCACGTCGTTCTGCGTCGTCCCCCGCAGCTTCTCGCTGGGCACGCCCTGCTCCTCGCCGACCAGCTCGTAGAGCAGCAGCAGGCACGCCGCCGGCGCGTTGATCGTCATCGAGGTGGACACCTCGTCGAGCGGGATGCCGTCGAAGGCGGTGCGCATGTCGTCGATCGTGTCGATCGCGACGCCCGTGCGGCCCACCTCGCCCAGGCAGCGCGGGTTGTCGGAGTCCAGGCCGAGCTGGGTCGGCAGGTCGAAGGCCATCGAGAGGCCTGTCGAGCCCTTGGAGATCAGGTACCGGTAGCGTTCGTTGGACTCCTTGGCCGACGCGTAACCGGCGTACTGGCGCATCGTCCAGGTCTGCTTGCGGTACATCTCGCGATGCACGCCGCGCGTGTAGGGGAAGGAGCCGGGCTCGCCGAGATCCAGCTCCTCCGGAAGGTCCTCCTCCGTGTAGAGCTCGCCGATCTCGATGCCGGAGTCGGTGAAGCGGCGCGGGTCGTCGGGGCCGACGATCGGCGCGACCGAGACGGTCTCGGCGGGGTCCTCGTCGCCTCGCGGCGAGGTCGTCGGTTCGGTGGCCATGGGACGGATGATATGGAGGGAGGGAGGGCGAAGCAGCCGCGCCGGCGTCGATCGGGCCTCGCAATTCTGCTGGCCGGGCGGGTCTGTCCGGGCCGGCGCGGGTATTCTGCGCGGAGATGGCGACCTGTCTGGTTACAGGGGGGGCGGGATTCCTCGGATCCCATCTCTGCGACGAGCTGCTCGCGCGCGGTCACCGGGTGATCTGCGTGGACAACCTCGAGACGGGGTCCCTCGCGAACATCGAGCACATCCGCGACCCCGAGCGGTTCACCCACCTGAACATCGACATCATCGACCCCTACTTCGTCGAGGAGCCGATCGACTTCGTCTACCACCTGGCCTCGCCGGCGTCGCCGATCGACTACCTGCGCCTGCCGCTGCACACGCTCAAGGTCGGCTCCTACGGGACCCACCACACGCTCGGCCTCGCCAAGGCCAAGCGTGCGCGCTTCCTGATCGCCTCGACGAGCGAGGTCTACGGCGACCCGCTCGAGCACCCGCAGTCCGAGGAGTACTGGGGGCACGTCAACCCGATCGGCCCGCGCGGCGTCTACGACGAGGCCAAGCGCTACGCGGAGGCGCTGACGATGGCCTACCACCGCCAGCAGGGGGTGGACACCGCGATCGTGCGGATCTTCAACACCTACGGCAGCCGCATGCGCCCGCACGACGGGCGCGCGATCCCGACGTTCCTGCGCCAGGCGCTCGCCAGCCGCCCGATCACGGTCTTCGGCGACGGCCGCCAGACGCGCTCGTTCTGCTACGTGAGCGACCTGATCCGCGGCATCATCGCGCTCGCCGAGTCCGGTTACCATGACCCGGTGAACATCGGCAATCCCGACGAGTTCACGTTGCTGGAACTCGCCGAGACGGTGCGCGAGCTGACGGGCTCGGGGTCGGAGATCGTGTTCGAGGCGCTCCCTGTCGACGACCCCAAGCAGCGCCGTCCCAACATCGGCCTCGCCCAGAAGCTGCTCGACTGGTCGCCCGAGGTGCCGCTGCGCGAGGGGCTGAGGCGCACGATCGAGGACTCGGGCGTCGAGGTGCTGATCGGGGGAGGGTCTCGCTGATCGCCCGGCGCTGCGCCGCATCCACCGTCCAGCGCGCTGGACGTCACCGCTCCGTCCACCCCCGGAGGGTGTTGTGAGTGGCGAGATGGGAACACGTTTGTCGGGAACGTCGAGCCCCTCCCCGCCGCGTGTCAAGGGGCCCTCGGCGCCCAAGCTCCCGCGCCGGGCGGCGCCGGGCGGCGCCAACCGGCCGGCGCCCAGCCCGCCGCCGGATCGCGACGTGCGGGCGAGGCGCCCGGCCGCGCTCAGCTTCCTGCTGCGGATCTCGACTCTGCGGCGCGCGGCGCGGGTTGCGAGCCTGCTCGCGCTGGACTTCGCCGGTGTCTCGCTGGCGATCTTCACGGCGCTGCTGCTCAAGGAAGCGGTGAACGGCAGCGTCGAAACCGCGCATGCCGTCCATGGCACCGAACAGTTCCTGCCCTTCTGCTACCTGCTGACCGTCCTGCTGTTCGCGAACGCCGGCCTCTACGCCGAGCGCGGGCTGCGGCCGGGCATGACGCGCATCGTCGGCTCGCTGTTCGAGGTCGCGCTGGTCGCGCTGGTGTTCGCGCTGGTCAACGGCGAACACTTCTCCAGCTACTACCTCTTCTACGGCTCGCTGGCGTTCGCGATCTTCTACGTGTCGGCGTTCCGCGCGATCTACGACCGGGTGACCGCGATGGTGCTGCGCGCCGCCGGGTTCCAGCGCCGCGCGGTGCTCGTCGGGCGCGGCCGCCAGATCGCGGACGTGGCGAGCGCGCTCGCGGACGCCCCGCACTCGCAGATCGAGGTCGTGGGCTTCCTCTCGCCGACCCCGCTCCCGGGCAACGGCCTGCGCTCGCTCGGCACGCTCTCGGACCTCGAGGACGTGCTCGCCTCGGCCCGCGTGGACGAGGTGATCATCGCCGACCCCGAATTCCCGCAGGAGACGGCGGTGGAGCTCGTCGACCAGTGCCACCGCCGCGGCATCAGGGTGCGCCTCGCGCCCTCGACGATGGAGATCCTGATCCACCGCGCGGAGTTCGTGCCCGGGCAGTCCGTGCCGCTCTTCGAGCTCGGACCGCCGGCCTTCGAGGGCGTCGACTTCGCGCTCAAGCGGACCTTCGACATCATCGGCGCGACGCTGCTGCTGATCGTGCTGAGCCCGCTGCTGATCACGTTGACGCTCGCCGTCGCCGTCACCTCCCGCGGCCCGATCCTGTTCCGCTCGATGCGCCGCGGGATCGGCCAGCGCCCGTTCGCCTGCCTGAAGTTCCGCACCATGCACACCGATGCTGAGGAGCGCCAGGCCGACCTCGAAGAGCTCAACGAGGCCTCGGGGGCGCTGTTCAAGATCCGCGACGACCCTCGCCTGACGCCGGTGGGACGTTTCCTGCGGCGCTTCTCGCTGGACGAGCTGCCGCAGCTGATCAACGTGCTGCGGGGCGAGATGTCGCTCGTCGGCCCGCGGCCGCTGCCCGAACGCGACTACACGATGCTCGAGGACTGGCACCGCAAGCGCTACCTCGTATTGCCGGGAATCACCGGGTTGTGGCAGGTGTCCGGGCGCTCCGAGCTGGACTTCGACGACCTCGTGCACCTCGACTTCCTGTACCTCGAGCACTGGTCGCTCGCGCTCGACCTGACGATCCTGCTGAAGACGATCCCGGCCGTGATCTCCCGGCGCGGGGCCTACTGAGGCTAAGGGGCTTCGAACCCGCCCGCCGGGCGGCCGCGCAGCGGCCCGCGCGGGGCCGGGCGCTCGCTCTCCGGCGCCGCGGCGGCGCGCGCGTAGACCTCCCAGGTTGCGCGCGCCGCGTCCTGCCAGCTCCAGCGCGGCGGCGCCGGTGCCGGGCGCTCGAGGCGCTGCGCGGCGTCCACCAGCGCCCTCATGTCGCCGGCCGGCACGAAGGTCGCGCGGTCGCCGAGCACCTCGCGCGGGGCGGGACCCTCGGCCGCGGCGACCGGCGTGCCGCAAGCGAGCGCCTCGACCGCGGGGAGCCCGAAGCCGGCCTGCTCGCAGGAGACGAGGAGGGCGCTGGCACCCGTGTACAGGGCGGCGAGCTCGTCGTCGTCGATCTCGCCCGTGAGGATCACGCCGGGCAGCTCGTGCGCCCAGGGACGCGTCGGGCCGGCCAGCACGAGCGGCAGCTCCCGCGGCGCGGCGGCGAGCTCGGCGATGTGGCTGCTCGGATCGGGGTGCTGGAGACCGCCGACCCACATCAGGTAGCGCTCCGGCAGCCCGTGGCGGGCGCGCGCGGCGTCCACCTCCTCTTCGCTGCGCGGGTACATCGAGCCGTCGGCGGCCTCTCCGATCACGCGCACGCGCCCCGGCTCGAGTCGCAGCTGGTCGACGGCGTCGGCGGCGACGGCCTCGGTCGGAACGATCACACACGCGGCGCGCTGCAGCGCTAGCGGTCGCAGGCGCTGGCGCAGGCTCGTGCGCAGGTGCTCGCTGCGCCGCTTCTGCACGTGCAGGTCGTGCACCGTGACCACCATCGGGCACGGGCTGTGGAGCATCGCGCCGTCGATCCACGGCGTGTGGAAGACGTCGGTCTGGCGCGCGCGCAGCGCCCGCGAGGGGCGCTTGGTGTCGAGTACCTCGTCGTTCGCGGCCGCCGTCTCGCGGAGCGCCCGCAGGAGGCAGCGCGAGTAGCGTCCGATGCCGTCCCGATCGCCGGCAGGACGGCTGTCGAGCGCGACCCTCATCGGGGCCGCACGCCTCTGATGCTCTCCACTCCCTCCAAAACCCTCACCACGCCAACATAATCGCTCCGAGCAGGGCTAGATAGGTTTGAGAGCGGATCTGCAGCTATGACGCCCGTTGTTCCCGCTGGCTGCAGGCCTTTTTCCCCTCTAGGGTGCGGCGATGCCGTCGCGCGCCTACCACGAGGAGCTCTGGCGCTCGGTGCCGCCGGGGCTCGAGCCGGCCGCCTTCGAGCTGCGCCGGCGCTTCCTGCTGGACGCGGTCGCCCCGGGAGCGCGTGTGCTCGACCTGGGTTGCGGCGAAGGGGCGTTCGCCGCCGAGCTGCTGCGAGCCGGCGCGGACGTGCTGGCGGTCGACGTGGCCGAGGAGCCGCTGCGTCGTGCACGTGCCGCCCAGCCGGAGCTGCGCACGCAGCTGATCGACGGCGAAGGCGACTGGGACATCGCCGATGCGAGCTTCGACGTCGTGTGGGCAGGCGAGGTGATCGAGCACGTCGCCGACACGGCCCGCTGGCTCTCAGAGCTTCGTCGTGTGCTGCGCTCGGGCGGGCAGCTCTTGCTGACGACGCCGCTTCTCGGTCGCACCCAGCTGCTCGCCGCCGCGATCGCGCCCAGCTCCTTCGCCGCCCGCTTCGACCCGCTCGACGACCATCTGCGCCACTACAGCCGCGCGACGCTGCGTGCGCTCATCGCTTCGTTCGGTTTCGAGCAGCTCGCCGTGCGGCCCGCCGGGCGCGGCGCGCGGCGGCTCTTGCTCGCACGTGCCGTGCGTGCGCGCTTCTGAGCGCCGTTTCGCGCTGCGCGACGGCGCGCAGAGCCTGGATGTAGTCGTTGTAGGTCTGCACCGCTTCGGGGTGCCCCGTCGTCAACGCTTCCGGCGAGATCGAGGCCGGGTCGAGGTAGATGCCGGCGCGCATCTCCTGGACCGCGGCCGCCGGGTCGAGGGGAAGGTCCAAGCGCCCGAGCGCGAGCCACGTGCGGGGGTTGGACGGCTGCAGGCGGACCGCTTTCTCCAACGTCGCCCGCGCCTGTGCCGAGTGTCCGGTCGCGGCCTGCACGTCGGCCAGCGCGAACAGCGCTTCGACCGAGAGCGGATCACGCGAGACGGCGCTCTCAGCCGCCGCGGTGGCGGCGCGCGGGTTCCTCGCGAGCTGTGCCAGCGCGGTTTCGCGCGCTTCTTCTGAGCGCTGCGGCTGCCACTGCGTCCAGGCGATCAGCAGGCCGCCGGCGAGGACCGCCGCGGCGACCGCGATCCGCGTCCGGCTCGGCTGGCCGATCGCGTCGCGGAGCCGCCCCTGCTCGCGCGGTGCGCGGCCGTTCGCGCCGGCCGCCGTCCCGGTGACGGCCGCAGCGTCGGTTGCCGAGGCGCCCCGCAGGGGGCCGCGGCCGGCGAGCCAGCCCGCGCACGCCAGCGCCGCGATCGCGTTGCCCGGCACGTACCACGTCCAGTCCACCGCCGAGTGGATGCCGAACAGGACGACCATCGTGAGCATCGTCAGCAGCCCGATCCGCTCCGGCGAGTACCGCCGCTCCGGGCCCGGCGGCAGCGCCAGCCACGCCGGTCGCGCTCCGGCACGCAGCTCCGGCCAGCTCCGCCAGCGACGGTTGAAGAGGCGCGTCGGGCGCCCGGCCGCGGCCATCCAGGTCCCGAGCAGCGCGAGTGCGAGCAGGAGCCCGACGACGCCCAGGTCGGCGAGCGTCTGCACGATGAAGCCGTGGGCGTGTTTGACCGGCAGCGGCCCCGTGCGGTAGCGCAGGCGCGCGACTTCGTAGCCCGCAGCGCCGGCCCCGAGCGCGGGGTGCGCCTTGAACACGTTCAGCGCCTCGTCCCAGTACTGCGCGCGGACGCTCGCGATCGCGGTCAGGCGCCCCGGGGTGTTCGGGACTTTCGCGTGCGTGTCGGTGAGCGCGTGGACGGCGTGGGAGATCGTGCCGGTGAAGCCGCGGTGACTCGCTGCCAGCGCGCCCGCGAACGCGATCACGAGCACCCCCATCAGGCACGCAAGGGCGATGCCCGCGCGCCTGCGCAGCAGCGGCGAGGGGGCGCGCCGGCCGGTCAGGAACGTGACTGCGACGCCGACGGCGCCGAGCAGCACGACCATCGCGGTCACGAGTGCGCCCAGCTCGTGCCCGGCCGAGGTCGCTTCGGCGATCGGGACCTTTTCGGAGCTCAGCGCGTGGTTCGAGAAGTCCCAGGCGCCGATCGCGCCGGCGGCGAGCGCGCCGGAGATCAGGACGGCCGCGCCGCGCAGGCGCAGCGGCACGATGCAGAACCACAGCGCTGCCGCGATCGCCAGTGTCGCGAGCGCGCCGCGCGAGTAGGCCAGCAGCAGCGTCAGCAGCAGCACGCCCATCGCCGGGTACGCGAGCGCGTTGAGCAGCGCATGCCCGGCACGCCGCGCGCCCAGCCACATGCAGCCGATCGCGCCCGCGGCGGCCGTCAGGCCGAGCGCGTTCCAGTAGCCGTACGGTTCGTAGATGCGCGCCCACAGGTTCGCGTCGGTGAAGTGGTTCGGCAGGCTCTTGGTGAAAAGCGCGTAGCCGCAGATCACCACGGAGGCGAGCGTGATCCCGCCCAGCAGCACCGGCCAGCGCCGCGGCAGCAGCCGCGCGAGCACGACGGCCGCGGCGAACACGGCCGTGTAGCAGAGCAGCCGCCCGGCGTCGCGCCAGCTGCCGTCCGGCTGCACCGACCAGACGATCGAGATCGCGCTGAGCAGCGTGAACGCGAGCAGCAGCAACGCCGGCCAGACGCCGTACGCGGGGCGGCGGGCCGGAGCGATCAGCGCAGCGCCAGCAAGCACGACAGCTGCGGCGAGCGTCAGCCCGAGCTCGACGTTGGTGAGCGTTTCGAGGTTCAGGCCGCCGTGCGCGTAGAACGCGAGCAGGCAGAGCACCGCGGCGACAGCGATCGTCCCGATCCACATCCCCTGGCCGAGGATCCGCCCCGAGCCCGCGGGTGACCGGCGGCCCGGCCGCGGCGGCGGCTCGAGCGGCGGCGCCACGCCGAGCGCCGGCGTCGATTGGATCCCCGCCGCGCCAGGCGGGGTCTCAGTCGGAGCGCTCACCGCGGATCCGCTTGCGGGCGGCGCTGCCGGCGAAGGCGACGACGCAGGCGAGCACGAAGGCGAGCAGCACCAGCAGCGGCGTGGGCAGCGTGCTCAGCGCCGAGGCGACGTTGGCGTGCACGACCCCGGGGTGGATCTCCTCCCCGTTGACCGCGACAGGCGCCGAGCCGCCGCGCGCGGCGGAGGCGACCGCCTGCTGCTCGGCCGGGCTTGCCTGGATCGCGCCGGGCAGCGCGGTGGGGGCCGGCGCGCTGCCGTGCCCGGAGGCCGCGGTGGCCTGCGCCTGGCGGATCAGCTGGCCGCATTCGGAATACTCTTCGGTCGTCGGGCTGATCTCTTTCAGCGCCTTGGCGTACGCGCTCGGGGGATAGCCGGACAGCGACTTCCCTTCCGCGCAGAGCCTGATGATCTTGTGACCGGCGTCTTCGGCGCGCGCAGGCGCCGCAGCCATCAGGATCGCGGCGAGCAGGGCGCATGCGCTGAACGCGAGACGTCTTGGCTGGCAGGCGATTCGCATGGCTCGATCTTCGGAAGCTATCAACGGCTCCGGGCGAGCCCCAGGGTCGCCAGGGCTGCCGAGAAGCCCTCCGCCCAGGCCTCGTGCGTGTAGGCGCGGACGTCCTCCGAGCCCCTAACACCCAATTGCTCGCGAAGCTGCGGATCTCCCGCCAGACGGCTGATCGCGCCCGCGAGCGCGGCGGCGTCCCCGGCTCCGACGATCAGCCCGTTCTGCCCGTCGCGCACGAGCCCGCCCGCGGCAGCTCCCACGGCGTCGGAGGCGATCACGGCCAGTTTCCGGTTCATAGCCTCGTTCACTACCAGACCCCAGGGCTCTCGAAACCGCCGGGTCGCGATCGACGGGACGACCAGCACCTGGCAGGCCGCGTAGACGTCGCGCAGCTGCTCTGGCGCGAGCGCCCCGAGCCGGATCGCCCCGGGCGGCGCGTCCGCGCCGCCCGCGATCACGAGCGCCGCCCCGTCAGGCGTCGCTCGGCGCCACGCCTCGGCCAGCACCGAGAGGCCCTTCTCGGGGGCGTCGCGGCCGACGAACAGGAAGCGCGCCTGCGCCTGCTCCGGCCACCCGGGCAGCTCCACACCCGAGACCTCCCCGCGCCAGAACTCGTTGTCGACCGACTGCGGCGCGACGTGCACGTTGCGCGCTCCTCGCTCCCGGACGTACGCGCTGACGTGGGGCCCGTAGGTGACGACGGCCTCAGCGGAGGCGTAGAGCCGGCGCAGCGGCAGGTAGCTGAGGGCGTGCGCCGCGGTGCGCGGGTGCGCCCACAGCGAAGCCCACAAGATCAGCGGCAGCTTCGCCCGGCGGGCCCCCGCCCAAGCCGCGAGCAGCTCGGTCCTGCCCGCGGTCGAGCAGACGACGGCGCGGTGGCGCGACCCGGACGCCAGCGACAGGAGCTCGCGCGACCCCACCGTGCGGACGGGGAAGGGGAGGTCGCCGGGCTGGCCCGGCCCGCCGTGGAGGCCGCCGCCGAACAGCGCCACCTCGATCTCCTCGCGCTCGTGCAGCGCCTGCAGCGCGCCGGCGCGGTAGGCGGGCACGCTGCCCGTCACGAACAGCAGCGGCTTCAACCGAGCGCCCGCCGGTAGGCCGCGACGGTCTGGCGCCCGCAGCGCTCCCACGTGAAGTGCCCGGCGACCGTGGCCCTCGCGCGCTGGCCCGCCTCGCGCAGCCGGTGCGGGTCGGACAGCAGCTCGTCGATGCGCTGCGTGAGGCGCTCGATGTCTCCCGGAGGCACGAGGACGAGACCGTCGCCCGCGGCCGCGATCTCCTCCGGCCCCGGCTCGCCGCGGCATCCGATCGCCGGCACGCCGCCCGCCATCGCCTCGATGTAGGCGACGCCGAACGCCTCGTCGGTCGAGGGCATCACGAACAGCGTGCAGCGCCGGGCCAGCTCGACCGCCTGAGCCGGCGGGAGCTGCCCGACGAACTCGACGCGATCGGACACTTCGAGCCTCGCCGCGAGGCCTTCCAGCGCAGTGCGCTCCGGGCCGTCGCCGATCACCCGGTAGCGCAGCCTCGGGTAGCGCGCGCCCAGCACCGCCAGCGCTCGCAGCACGTCGCCGTGGCGCTTGCGGGGGACGAGGTGCGCGATCGTGACAAGGCTCTGCTCGCCTGGAGCGCCGCGGCGCAGCTGCGCGGGCGGGATCTCCGCGCCGAGGTGCACGACCTCGGTCTCGCGCGCGCCGTGACGCTCGCAGAGCTCGGCGATGCCGTGGCTGTTGGCGAGCACGAGCCGTGCGGCGCCGAGACCGCGGGCGACCGCTGCGGCTCCCGCGCGCCCCCGGCCCGCGGTGTAGAGCACGTCCCCGCCGTGAACCGAGACGACGAGCGGCACGCCGATGCGCGCGCGGCGCACCGCGTCGCCGGCCGGCACGGCGTTGTGGGCGTGGACGAGCGAGTAGGGATGAGAGCGGCGCAGCCGCCGTAGCGCGACGGCGAGCGCCGGCGCGGCCCACGCCCCCCAGCGCGGGTAGCCGCGGTCGCGCGGCGGCGAGACGTAGGGCACGTACTCGACGGAGAGGCCGTCGCGGACCTGACGGCGCGGCTCGCCGGTCAGCCCGCGAAGCGCGCGCGCCGCGGCGGCGGGCCCCTGTGCGAGGGTGGCCCGAGGCGGCACCAGGCGGTGCAGGACCAGGACGCGCACGTCGGCGCCCGCCGCGCGCGCCGCGAGCGCCTGGCGGTGGGCCCAGACACCCAACACGGGGTCGCGTTCGCTCGGGTAGAACTCGGCCACGACCGCCACGCGCACAGGGATCTCGCTCGGCTCGCTCACCAGCGCGTGTGTGTCGCGAGCGTGCGCTGCGCCTCGGACGCGGTGATGTGCGGGCGGCCCTCGAGGAAGGAGGCGGCCTCGGCGATCGCCTCGTCGCGCGGGTAGGAGGCGGCGGCGGCCGCCTGGCGGTGGCGCACCGCGACGGCGTCGACCACGCCGCAGCGCCACCCGTGCTCGCGCGCGAGGGCCGCCCAGTGCATGTCGAGGCCCCAGCCCATGCGCAGGTCCGGGAACGGGAGCAGCACGTCGAAGCCCCGGGCCGCGAACGCGGTCACGGGCCCGATCTCGACGAAGCTCGTCTCGCGCACGACGCTGCCATGGCGCCGCCGTGTGACCTCCCAGGCCGCGTGCGAGTGCAGCCGGTGCGCCGGCTGTGCGAGCGTCAGCGAGAAGCGCTCGCACAGGAACAGGAAGCGATCGAGGAACCCTCGCGGCAGCTCCACGTCGTCGTCGATCACGAGCAGCCAGTCGTGACCCCGCGCCGGATGCTCGGCGAGCAGGCGGTTCAGGTTCTCGAACTTGCCGGCGTCGCCCGCCGGGGTCGTGTGCAGCTCGAGCTGATGGCGCGTGCGGGCGAGCTCGGCGGCGATCGCCTGCGTCAGGCGGGCCCGCTCGGGGCGCTGCACGCTGAGCGCGAGCACGCGCCGGCGGGGCGGCGCCCGGCGCGCGGCGCGGTCGAGGCGCAGCGTGCGGGCCGACAACACCTCGGTTGCGGCCGCGAGCTCGTCGACGGCACGCCTGCGTACACCGTCGAGGCCGCCGACCGTGCCGCTGGCGCCCGAGAGGAACTTGGCCTCGGCGCCGTCCTGCGGCGCGGGCGTGGGCTCGGCGGCCGGCGCGAGCGACTCGCGCAGCCGGCCGGCGCTGTGGGCGGCCATCGTCAGCCCGGCCGGGCAGCGGCGCACGAGCACGTGTCCGAGGCAGCCGGCGAGCGTCGCCACCTCGTCGAGCCGCGATGGCGCGAGGCCGCGGCGGGTGTCGAAGCGCCGTGCGGCGCGCCCGCGCGCGTACGCGGCGCGGCAGAGCGCGCGCAGGCGGGCGTCCGCACCCGCGCGGCGGTGCTCCACGTGGGCGCCGGCGACGTACAGGGCGCCACCCGCGCCGTCCCGTTCCTGCCACTCCTGCTCGTCGCCGGCGCCGCCCAGCGTCACGTCGAACGGGCCGAGGCGCTCGAACGCCGAGCGGCGGACAGCCATGTTGGCGCCCCACGCGAACCGCGCCGGCGCGTCCTGCTCGCCGAGGTCGAGCGTCGTGACAGGCGGCTGCTCGCGCCCGCAGCTGCGGGGTGGCCGGCCTTCGAGGCCGGCGGTGATGCGCCCGGCGAAGATTTCGGTCTGCGGATGCTCGGCGACGGCGCGCAGGAGCGCGGCGAGCCAGCCGTCACACACGCGTACGTCGTCGTCGAGGAACACGACGAGGCCGCCCGAGCTGCGGGCGAGCCCCGTGTTGCGAGCGGCGTTCAGGCCTTTCCCCTCGTTGACGACGTAGCGAGCGCCGTGGCGCTCGGCGAGCGCACGTGCCCGGGCAGAGGGCACCGCGTCGTCGACGACGAGCACCTCGGCCCCCTCGCGCGCGGCTTCGGCGCGAAGCGAGCCCAGGGCGACGTCGAGGTAGGCAAGGCGCTCGCGCGTCGGGATCACGATTGAGGCCGGGGCGTCCATGACAGGCAGAGAGTCTAGGTTTGAGGTGAGCGATGGTCCTCTTCCTGCACAACCGCTACCGCACGACGGGCGGGGAGGAGCGGGTCGTCGAGGACCTGCTGGCGCTTGTGCGGGAGAGGCTCGGCGAGGACGCGGAGCTGCTCGCTCGCGACTCCTCCTCGCTCGGAGCCGGGCGGGCGGCACGGGGCCTGCTGCGGGGCGGTCTCGACGAGCGCGAGGTGGCTGCGGCGGTACGCCGCACCCGTGCGCGCGTCGTGCACGCCCACAACCTGCTCCCCGGCCTCGGCTGGCGGGCGCTCGCCGCGGCGCGCTCGGCCGGCGCGCGCGTGGTCCTGCACCTGCACCAGTACCGCCTCGTGTGCGCCGTCGGCGTGTGCTTCACCGACGGCGCGGACTGCACCCGCTGCCACGCGCTCAACACGCTGCCGGGGGTCGCGCACAACTGCCGCGGCAGCCGTGCCGAGGCACTCGCCTACGCGTCCTCGCTCGCCCTCTGGCAGCGGCGCACCGCCGGGCTGGCCGACGTGGTCGTGGTGCCGAGCCGCTTCGCCGAGCGGCGTCTCCTCGAGATGGGCGCGCCGCTGCCGGCGGGGCGCGTGCGGGTGCTGGCTCCGCCGGTGCCGCTCGAGCCGGCCGCGGAGCCGGAGGGCGGCGGATACGCCCTGGTCGTCTCGCGGCTCGCGCCGGAGAAGGGGCTGGACGTGGCGATCGAGGCCTGCCGGCTGGCCGGGATGCCGCTCGTCATCGCCGGCGAGGGCCCCGAGCTCGCGCGCCTGCGCGCGCTCGCCGCCGGCGCCGACGTGCGCTTCGAGGGGCCCGTGGAGCGCGAGCGGCTGACCGCGCTCAGAGCCGGCGCGTCGATCGCCCTGGTGCCCTCGCGCTCGGCCGAGACGTTCGGGATCGCCGCCGCGGAGGCGATGGCGGCGGGGCTGCCCGTGGCGGCGAGTCGCATCGGGGCGCTGCCGGAGCTGCTCGAAGAGCCCGCGCTGGTCGCACCGGGCGACCCGGGCGCCCTCGCGGAGGCGATCGGGCGGTTGGCCGGCGACCGCGAGCACGGCGCCCGCGGTCGCAACCGCGTCGGAGAGCTGTGCGCGCCCGCGGCCGTCGCCGCCGGTCTCGCCGCGATCTACGACGAGGCGGGCGCGGCTCAGGGTCGCGGCGATCCTCCCTAAGCTGGCCGCATGCCGGACCGCGCGTTGATCACTGGCATCTCGGGTCAGGACGGCTCCTTCCTGGCCGAGCTGCTGCTCGAGAAGGGCTACGCCGTCACGGGGATGCAGCATGCCGGCGGCGGCTCGCTGGGCGCGAGCGAGCACCTGCGCGAGGAGCTGGAGCTCGTCGAGGGCGAGCTGCTCGACCCGGCCTCCCTGCGGAGCGCGATCGAGGCGTCACGGCCGCAGGAGATCTACCACCTCGCCGCGCCCTCCTTCGCCCCTGCCTCCTGGGAGGACCCGGCGAGCGCGACCGCGGCGATCGCGGGCGCGACGGCGGGCGTGCTGCAGGCGGTGCGGGACCTCGACGCGTCCACCCGTGTGCTCGTGTCCACGTCGGGAGCGATCTTCGGCGATGCGCCGGAGAGCCCGCAGAACGAGCTGACCCGGTGCTGCCCGACGACGCCGTACGCGATCGCGAAGCTGGCGGCTCATCAGCTCGTCGGGGCGCTCCGCGAGCACGACGGCCTGCACGCGAGCTCGGCGATCGTCTACAACCACGAGTCCGAGCGGCGCCCGGAGCACTTCGTGACGCGCCGGATCACGCGCGGCGCCGCGGCGATCGCCCTCGGGCTCGAGACGGGCCTGACGCTCGGCTCGCTCGAGGCGGTGCGTGACTGGTCGTTCGCCGGCGACATCGTGCGCGGAGCGTGGCTGATGCTCCAGCAGCCGCAGGGCGGCGACTACGTGCTCGCGAGCGGGGTCGGGCGCACCGTGGCGGAGCTCGCCCGGATGGCCTTCGCATGCGTCGATCTGGACGCCGAGCGGTACATCAGCGTCGACGAGCGGCTGGTGCGCGCGCCCGAGCGCACGCCGAGCGTCGGCGACCCCGCCAAGGCCAGGCGCGAGCTGGACTGGGAGCCGGAGGTCTCGTTCGAGGAGTTGATCGAGCGGATGGTGCGGGCGGACCTGCGATCGCTGGAGGCGGTCGCAGGCGGGCGATAGGAGCTCGCGCCGTCGCTGCGCGCGGGCACGTCTCGCCCAGCCCCTACACTGGCCCGGAGTTGCGCAAGATCGGTGTCATCGGCCTCGGCTACGTCGGCCTGCCGCTTGCCGTCTCGTTCGCCCGCGAGGGCTGTGAGGTCGTGGGCGTCGACATCGACGCGCGCAAGGTCCAGGCGCTCGACGACGGTCAGAGCTACATCGAGGACGTGAGCACGGAGGACCTCGCGGCGGTTCGCGGGCAGCTGCAGGTCAGCACGCGCTACGCGCCGCTCGCCGAGGTCGAGGCTGTCCTGATCTGCGTGCCGACGCCGCTCAGCCGCAACCGCGAGCCGGACCTCGGGCCGCTCGTCGAGGCCGGCCGTGCGCTCGCGGGCGTTCTCCGCGCGGGCCAGCTCGTGGTGCTCGAGTCGACCACCTACCCCGGCACCACGCGCGAACGGCTGATGCCGCTGCTCGAGGAGTCCGGCCTGTCGGCCGGACGCGACTTCCACCTCGCGTTCTCCCCGGAGCGCGTCGACCCGGGCCGCACCGACTTCACGATGCGCACCACGCCGAAGCTCGTCGGCGGTCTCACGCCGGAGTGCGTGAACCGCGCGCGCGAGCTGTACGAGACGGTCTCGGACGAGATCGTCGAGATGTCGAGTCCCGAGGCCGCGGAGCTCGCGAAGCTGCTCGAGAACGTCTTCCGCTCGGTCAACATCGCCCTCGTCAACGAGCTGGCGATGCTCACCGACCGCATGGGCATCGACGTGTGGGAGGTGGTGGACGCCGCGGCCACGAAGCCGTACGGCTTCATGCGCTTCGAGCCCGGGCCGGGCATGGGCGGCCACTGCCTGCCGGTCGATCCCTTCTACCTGTCCTGGCGTGCCCGGGAGTTCGACATGCCGACGGAGTTCGTCGAGCTGGCGGGGAAGATCAACCAGCAGATGCCCTATCACTGCGTCGCGAAGGCGCAGCGGGCGCTGAACGAGCGCGGCCTCGCTGTCAAAGGCGCCCGTATCGCGATCATCGGCGTGAGCTACAAGCCGGGCGTCGGCGACGTTCGCGAATCGCCGGCGCTGAAGATCATCGCCCTGCTTCGCGAGCTGGGCGCCGAGGTCGGCTACCACGACCCCCATGTGCCGGAGCTGGCGGAGCTCGGCCTCTCGAGCGTGAGCCTGGAGCAGGCGATCGCCGACGCCGACCTGGCGCTGATCGTGACCGCGCATCCCGACGTCGACCACGCCGAGATCGCCCGCCGCGCCCGCCTGGTCGTCGACCTGCGCGGGGTGACGCGCTCCGCCGGGGCCGCCGCCAACGTCGTGAAGCTGTGAGCGACCTCGAGCCGGGCTCGGTCGCGTTCGGAGATCGCGGGCCGGTCCTGGGCGCGAACGTGAGCGTCGGCGAGGACGTCGCCTTCGGCTCCTACGTGGTGGTCTACGACGGCGCTGTCATCGGCGCCGAGTGCGTGATCGGCGATCACGCCGTCCTCGGTCGCGGGCCGCAGCTCGCGGCCCACTCGGCGGCGGCAGGCCCGGCCGAAGCGCTGGAGCTCGAGGCGGGGGTGACGGTCGGCGCTGGGGCGATCGTGCTCGCCGGCGCGCGGATCGGCGCCGGGGCGATCGTCGGCGACCAGAGCTTCGTGCGCGAGCGCGCCCGGATCGGTGCCGGGACCGTCGTCGGTCGTGGCAGCGTGATCGACAACGACGTGCGCCTCGGGGCGCGGGTCCGGATCCAGACGAACGTGTACCTGGCGGCCGGCAGCGTCGTCGAGGACGACGTGTTCCTCGGTCCTGGGGCGCTGACGAGCAACGACGACACGATGAGCCGCCATCCGCCGGGTGCGGGGCCGGAGGGCGCGCGGCTGCGCCGCGCCTGCCGCGTCGGCGCCGGCGCCGTGCTCGTGCCCGGCGTCGAGATCGGCGAGGAGGCGTTCGTGGCGGCGGGCGCGGTCGTGACCAAGGACGTGCCGGCGCGCGCGGTCGTGATGGGTGTGCCGGCGCGCGTCGTGCGCGAGGTCGGCGAGGCGGATCTCTTGGAGCGCTGGCGCTAGAACCGAGGGGTGCGGGTACGCACCCTGATCCTCGGAGCGCTCGCAGTCGCGGCCTACGCCCGCCTTCTGCGCGAGCCGATCCGCACGTGGCGCGAGGAGGGCGGCCGCACGCGGCTGATCAGCCGCAACCGCTTCCGGCTCCCGGGGCTGAAGGCCAAGCTCGGGATGCTGCCGATGGAGCCGGCTTCGCTCGTGATGGAGCGCAAGATGCTCGTTGGGATCAGGGAGCGGGCGGAGAAGCTGGCGGACGGGGATACCCGAAGCGCCACACGCCCTCTCGCGGGTTGACCCGTGACACGCAGTGGCGTGACAGGCGTCTATCCGGCCCGCAGCGCCGCGACCACCGCATCCGCCTGCTCCCGCGTGAGCAGCGGCCCCATCGGGATCGCCAGGTGCGTCTGCGACGCGTACTCCGTGGCGGGCAGGTCGACCCCCTCGCCCCACCGGCGCATCGCCTCCTGGCGGTGGACCGGCGTGCGGTAGTAGGGCTTGCACTCGACTCCTGCGGCGCGCAGCGACGTTTCGGCTTTCTCGACCTGGGCGTCGCCGATCACGTAGAGGTGCCATGCCGGCGAGGAGGCGAACACCGGGACCGGCAGTTTGACCAGCTCCCCGAGGCCGGCCTCCTCGTAGTGTCGCCCCGCCCTGCGGCGGCCGTCGGCGAAGCCGTCGAGGTGGGGGAGCTGCACGCGCAGGATCGCCGCTTGGAGCTCGTCGAGGCGCGAGTTGTAGCCGACCTCCTCGTAGGTGACCTTGTCGTGCGAGCCGTGGAAGCGCAGCACGCGCACCCGCTCCGCCAGCTCGGCGTCGCCGGTCGTGATCGCGCCGCCGTCACCGAAGGCGCCGAGGTTCTTGGACGGGAAGAAGGAGAAGGTGGCGATCGCCCCGAGCGCGCCTGGCCGGCCCGCCGGCGAGGTGGAGCCGGCGGCCTGCGCAGCGTCCTCGAGCACGGGCACCCCCAACGCTTCGATCTCCGCGATCGGCGCGACGTTGCCGAACAGGTGCACGGCGATCACGGCCTTCGTCTTGGGCGTCAGCGCTGCCTTCACCGTCTCCGCGGTCACGCAGTAGGTGTCCGGGTCGATGTCGCAGAAGACCGGGGTCGCCCCCGTCGCCGGGATCGCCTCGGCAGAGGCGTAGAAGGTGAAGGAGGGGACGACGACCTCGTCGCCCGGGCCGACTCCGAGCGCGCGCAGCGCGATCGTGATCGCCTCGGTGCCGTTGGCCACGCCGACGGCGTTCGCGACGCCGCAGTAGCCGGCGAACTCCTTCTCGAAGGCCGCGACCTCGGGCCCGAGGATGTAGCGCTCGCTGTCGAGCACGCGTGTGACGGCGGCGCGCAGCTCGTCGTGAAGCGGCTCGAGCGGGCGGGAGGTGTCGAAGAGCGGGACGGCCACGCCCTGCGCAGGCTAGCCAGCGAGGAGGTCGATGTCGGAGCGCGTCATCAACCTGATGAGCTCCTCGAAGCTCGTCTTCGGCTTCCAGCCGAGGTCGCGCTCGGCCTTCGAGGCGTCGCCGATCAGGTGGTCGACCTCGGCGGGCCTCACGAACGCAGGATCGATCGTCACGTACTGCTCGAAGTCGCCGAGCCCGGCCTCGTCGAAGGCGACCTCGCAGCACTCACGGACCGAATGGGCCTCGCCGGTCGCGATCACGTAGTCCTCGGCCTTGTCCTGCTG
The DNA here is from genome assembly GCA_963836035.1 of uncultured Solirubrobacteraceae bacterium. GTDB lineage: Bacteria > Actinomycetota > Thermoleophilia > Solirubrobacterales > Solirubrobacteraceae > Palsa-744. The sequence goes on from CAWIHX010000005.1 coordinate 26,559, forward strand.
GAGCATCAGCCACATCGCTTCGACGTAGTCCTTCGCATAGCCCCAGTCGCGTTCGGCGTCGAGGTTGCCGAGCCGCAGCTCCTTCGCGATGCCCTTCTTGATCGCGGCGGCGTGCCAGGTGATCTTGCGGGTCACGAACTCCAGCCCGCGCCGCTCGCTCTCGTGGTTGAAGAGGATCCCGGAGGTGGCATGGAGACCGTAGGACTCCCGGTAGTTGACGGTGATGAAGTGCCCGTAGGCCTTCGCGACGCCGTACGGAGAGCGGGGGTAGAACGGGGTCTTCTCGGTCTGCGGGACCTCGAGCACCTTGCCGAACATCTCGCTGGAGGAGGCCTGGTAGAAGCGCGCCTGGGGGCACACTTCGCGCATCGCCTCCAGCATGCGGGTGACGCCGACGCCGGTGAACTCGGCGGTCAGCGTGGGCTGGATCCAGGAGACCGCGACGAACGACATCGCGGCGAGGTTGTAGATCTCGTCGGGCTCGCTGGCGCGCAGGGCGTCGACGAGCGAGCGCTGGTCGAGCAGGTCGCCCTGGTGCAGCGTCAGGCGGTCGCGCAGGTGCTCGATGCGCTCGAACTTCTCGGTCGAGGCGCGCCGGACCATCGCGTGGACGTCGTAGTCCTTCTCGAGCAGCAGTTCGGCGAGATAGGAGCCGTCCTGGCCGGTGACACCGGTGATGAGAGCTTTGCGCTGGGGCACGGCGGCGCAGCTTATCGGCCGTCGCCCACTCGACGGCCGACCGTCTGCCTGCCGCCGGCGTTCAGCGAGCTCGCCTGGCGCGCCTTCCGGTTGCGGCGGGGCGCCTTCGCGGGCGCGCCCTCCCCGCGCGCGGCGCGCAGCTCGCGCAGCCAGCGGACGGTGTCGGCGACCCCCTCCTCGACGCCGATCCGCGACTGCCAGCCGAGCAGCTCGCGCGCCTTCTCGACCGAGGGCCAGCGGCGCTGCACGTCGACGGCGAACGTCGGCAGGTGCTCCAGCTCGAACCGCTCGGGGTCCTCGCCGCACGCCTCCCAGATCACGCGCGCGATCTCCGCGACCGTCATCTCGCGCGAGGCCGAGATGTTGAAGTCCTCGTTCAGCCCGGCGGGCGAGCCCATCGCGGTGACGATCCCGTCGGCGATGTCGTCGACGTGGGTGAGCGTGCGCGTCTGCTCGCCGGAGCCGAAGATCTGCAGGGGGCGCTGGCCCGAGAGCACCTTCTCGATCAGGTCGGGGACGGCGTGGGCGATGCCAGGTTCGGCGTCGGGCACCTCTCCCGGTCCGTAGGCGTTGAACGGCCGGCAGATCGTGAACGGCAAGCCGTGCTCCTCGTGCGCTGCGCGGCAGTAGACCTCGCCCGTCAGCTTGGAGAACCCGTAGGCCGACAACGGCACCGGGCACCGGGGCAGGTATGCCTCCGTCGTCGGGTACTCCTCGGCCCGCTCGAAGACCATCGACGAGGAGACGTACACGAACCGCTCGACCTCGGCGTCGAGCGCCGCGCGCACGACCGCGTTGTAGAGCGCGTTGTTCACCTCGGTGAGCGTGTGGGGCAGTTTGTGGAAGTTGGCGATGCCGCCGACGATCGCCGCGAGGTGGATGACCTGCGAGCAGCCGTGCGTCGCGGCGCGGGCCTGCTCGAGGTCGCGCAGGTCGCCGGTGTGGACCTCGCAGCCCTCCCGCATCCACTGCGGGGCGAGCCGCTGGTCGGAGACCCGCACCTCGTAGGCGGGGTCGGAGAGCAGGCGCCTGACGACCGCGGCGCCGATCGTCCCGGCGCCGCCCGTGACGAGCACACGGCTCATCCCGCCGGGCCCTCCGGCACGGCGGCCGCGAGCTGCGCGAGCTCGCTCGCGTAACCGAACACCTGCGCGGCGCCCCAGCAGTCCCACGGGTCGACGACGAGGCAGTTCGGCGCGGCCCGATCGGCGATCGCAGCGAGCGTCGCGGGCTCGCGGAAGTCGGAGTGGTTCGCCGCGATCACGACCGCGTCGGCGCCGGCCAGCGCCTCCTCGAGCGGGGCGGTGGGCGTCGGCACGTGCCGGTCGTGCACGGTGACGTCCGCGAGCTCGCGCTCGAGCAGCCGGATCAGCTTGTGCGCCAGCGAGTCGCGCTCGTCGTCGGTGTCGGCCTTGAAGGCGAGCCCGAGCACCGCCACGCGGCGCCCCGCGAGCGGGCCGAGGCGGCGCTTGATTCCTTCGATCAGGAACAGCGGCACAGACTCGTTGACGCGCGAGACCGCGAGCAGCATCCCCGGGGCTGCCGAGCGCTCCTCCGAGAAGGCGAAGTCCTTGCGCAGGCAGGTGCCGGCGGTGAAGCCCGGCCGGGCGATGCCGCCCCGCGGGTAGTCCCGGTTGATCAGGTCGATCACCTCGAACACGTTGGCCGCGTAGCGCTCGCAGTCCATCATCAGGAGGTTCGGCAGCGCGAAGTTCGTGTAGCGCAGGATGTTCGCCCAGATCTTCGCGAGCTCCGCCTGCACCGGCGTCGTCTGCACGATCGGGGCGCCGAAGGATCCGAACAGCTCGGCGGCCACGTCACCGGAGCGCGGGCCGACGCCGCCGATGATGCAGGGCAGGGTGTCGATCTCGGAGAAGAAGCGCCCGGCGGCGATGCGCTCGGGCGCGTGGGCGACGAACACCTCCTCGCCCACCTCGAAGCCCCGGTGCTTCGCCAGGTAGCCGGCGACGAAGTCGGTCGTGCCTGGCGCGATCGTCGAGCGGAGGATCAGCGAGTGGCCCGCCGCGAGAACGCCCAGCAGGTCGTCGAGTGCAGCGCGGATGTCGCGCATGTCGATCTCGATGTGCGAGAACGACGGCGTCCCGAGCGTGATCACGATCTGGCGCGCGGCGGCGGCGTCAGCGACCTGTTCGGTGAGCGAGAGGGTGCCGGCGGCGCGCACCCGCTCGAGTGCGTGCTGCGCGCCCGGCTCCTCGAACGGCATGCGCCCCTCGCGGACCGCGCGCACCCGCGCGGGGTCGTTGTCGACACCGATCACCGACAGCCCGCGGTCGGCGAACGAGAGGGCCAGGGGGAGCCCGACCCGTCCGAGCCCGACGACGGCCACCTCGGCGGTGCTCTCGGGGACGCTCATTTCGAGGCTGAGGTTAGCGATGCGGGGCGCGCGGCCAGCATGCTGCCCGCGCTGCCGGGTGGTTATCCTCTTGCGCGCGGGATGCGCGTCGGGGGGTTTCCGCGCGCGCGTAACCGGGCAGGGAAGCAGGGTGGGAGAAGCGGTGCGAGAAGGCTAGAGGGGACTTCGGAGGGGACCTTGCATCTGTACGCGATCGCGTCCGGTCCGTCGCGGCTCACCGAGGACGACCTGTCCGCGGCGCTGCTCGACCTGGGACGGGACTTCGGCCTCGATCCCGCGACGGCGTGGGGGGTGAGCGCCGCGGGAGGCGAGCTGCTCGCGGCCGGCGTTCACCACGCGCCCGAGCGATGTGGATCGCGTCGCTATGTGGACCGTTCCGATCGGATGCTCACCTTCTACGACGGCCTGCCGGTCGCGCGCGACGGCGCTACCTGGGCGCGCGACGCCCACCGGCTGCGTCTGCGATGGGAGACGCTCGACGGGCGCCTGGAGGGGCAGTTCAGCGCCGCGCGGCTGGATCTCGAGGATGGTTCCGCCACGGTCCTGACCGACACGCTCGGCCTGTCACAGGTGTTCTGCGCGCGCCGTGAGCGCGTGCTGTTGATCAGCAACAGCGCGACGCTCCTGAGCACGCTGCTCGAGCTGGCCGAGCCCGACCCGCTCGGGGTCAGCTCGTTCATGGGCCTGGGCTGGAGCGCGGGCAGGGCGACGCTGCGCGCGGGAATCAGCGTGCTCGACGGTGGCGCGCGCCATCGCGTGCGCGGCGGTGAGCTGCGCACCGAGCAGAGCTTCGGCCCGGCGTCGATCGGCGCCTGGCGGCGTGCGCGCCGGGTGCCGGCAGCGCAGCTGGCGAAGAGCCTCACGAGTCTGACCGCCGGGGCCGTCGAAGGCATGGAGCGCGTCGGGTGCGCGCTGACCGCGGGCCGCGACACGCGCGTGATGACGGCCCTGCTGCAGCACACCGACTGCCGGCCGCTGTACTTCACCGGCGGGGCACGCGAGAGCGCCGACGTGGTGGTCGCGTGTGAGATCGCGGAGTGCCTCGGTCTCGACCACGAGGTCGTCGTTCACGACCCGGACTCCGAACACAAAGACTGGACCCGCGCGGCGACGCTGTTCATGCACCAGAACGACGGGCTCGTGAGCCTGCTGCAGCTGCGCGACTACATCGACCTCGAGGAGCTGCACCCCGTACTCGGGGTGAAGTTGTGGGGCGTCGGCGGCGAGATCGGGCGCGCCGGCACGGGCCACCTGACGGCGATCGCGACGAACGTGCCGCTGGTGCGCCGCTCCTCGAAGGTGCAGCAGCGCCTGCTGGCGGTCAAGGCGCGCGACGAGGGCGGCCTGATGACGCCGGCGGCGCGCGATCAGATCGGTTCCTACCTGCGCGGCTTCCAGGAGGAGCGCCTGCGCGAGGGCTGGCGCCCGCAGGAGATCCAGGAGGCGTTCTACACGTTCGAGCGGGTCGGGCGCTGGGGCGCTACCGGGCCCCGGCGGATGGCGGGCACCGACGACATCTTCAGCCCGTTCTGCTCGCGCCCGTTCATCGAGTACTGCTTCTCGCTGCGCTCGGGCGAGCGCTACGTGGAAGCGCCGCACTACCGCCTGCTGAGCGAGCTCTCACCCGAGCTGCGCGACCACCGCTTCGAGCAGCCGTTCAGCACCCAGCGCCACCGGCTCGCGCGTGCGCTCGCCACGCGCCAGCTGCTCGAGCAGGCGCGCGCGCGGCTGCCGGCCCCGCGGCACGGGGCGGCTCCGGTCACGGCCCCCGGGAACGGATCGGAGGTGCGGGCCCAGTACGCGTTCCAGCACCGCTGGCTCGAGCGCCGGCTAGAGCTGGCGCGCGAGGTGTTCGCGGTCGGCGAGACGCCGCTGTGGGAGCTCATAGACCGCGATCGCGTGCACGGCCTGCTGCGCGGCGAGGAGGCCGAGCGGGCTCGCTGGCAGGAGCCGCTCCTGCGCGCCCTGACCGTGTTCTGGCACTTCTACGGGCCCGTGCCCGAGCGCGCTCGGGTGGCGTGAGCAGCCCGCCGGACCGCTCCGGCGCCCCCAGCCACTACCGTGAGCGCCCGTGTCCGGCGCTGAGCTGATCTCAGACCTCGCCGCCGCCGAGGCGCTTGCGCCCGAGTGGGACGAGCTGGCCGTGGCGGCATCGAACCCGGTCGCGGGGCCGGCATGGGTGCTGGCGTGGTGGCGGCACGTCGCCGCGCCGGACGTGCAGGCGCGCGTGGTCGTGCTGCGCGACGGTCCGCGGTTGATCGGCCTCGCCCCGCTCTATCTCGCCTCGCGACGGTTCGGCGTCGCCGAGTACCGGTTGATGACCGATGACTTCGGGGTCTGCATGCGGCCGCTCGCGCTGCCCGGGCACGAGCGCGACCTGGCCGCTTCCGTCGGGCGCGCGCTCGACGGCGGCGAGCCGCGCGCCGGGCGCGTGCGCTTCGGGCCGATGCAGGCGGCGACACCATGGGTGGAGGCGTTGCGCGCCGGGTGGCCCGGGCGCCGGCGCCCGCTCGTCAGGACGCTGCGGGTGGAGGGGGTGCCGGCGATCCGCGTGCGCGAGCCCTCCTACGAGCAGTGGCTGGCGACGTTGAGCTCGAAACTGCGCCGGGACCTGCGCCGCTCCGAGCGGCTGTTCGAGGAGGCGGGGGGCACGAGCCGCTGGAGCGACGCCGCGACCCTGCACGCGGATGCCGAGGCGTTCGCCCGCCTGCACACCGCGCGCTGGGAGGGGCGCGGCTGGTCGCGCCTGGCGGACCTCGGGCCGCGGCTGGCGCCATGGCTCGAGGACGTGTGCTCGGGAACGCTCGCCAGCGGCCGCGTCGGGCTGTGCGTGCTCGAGCTGGGCGGCGAGACGGTCTGCGTCGATCTGCACATGAGCGCCGGCGTCGAGGCGGTCGGCGTCAACGTCGGCTGGGACCAGCGGCACGCACGCCTCGCGCCCGCGAAGATCGCGCTGCTGCAGGTGCTGCGCTCGTCGTTCGAGAAGGGGTGCGAGCGGTTCGACCTCGGCGTCGGCACCCAGGAGAACAAGCTCCGGATCGCGAACGACAGCGAGCCGGTCGCGTGGACCGCGCTGATCCCGGTGGGCGCGGGCCTGCCCCGCTCATGGGCCGGGCTCGCCCCCGACCTCGCCCGCGCGCAGCTGCGCAAGCGGCTTCCGGAGTCGTGGAAGCAGCGGATCAGGGCGACGCGCTCCGGCTGAGCGCCGCCCGGACGCTTCCCAGCAGGTGCCGCGCGTACTGCGCGGCGAAGCAGGCCACGAAGCGCGGGTTGTAGCGCGCGTAGCGCCGCCACAGGCGACGCGGCTCGCGTGAGAGCCGGTACGCCCACTCGAGCCCGGAGCGCTGCATCCACGCCGGCGCCTGTGGCACGAGCCCGGCGTGGAAGTCGAACGCCGCGCCGACGCCGACGAGCAGCGGCGCGGCCAGGCGTGGGCGCATGCCGTGCATCCACTTCTCCTGCTTGGGCTGGCCGGTGCCGACCCAGACGACGGCCGCGCCGGAGGCGTCGATGCGCGCGACGACCTCGTCCTCCTCGGCGGCGGTCAGCGGCCGGAACGGCGGCGAGTAGGCGCCCGCGATCTCCAGGCCGGGGAAGCGCTCGCGCAGGCGCGCTCCCAGCAACGCGAGAGCCTCGGGCGTGCGCCCGCCGTACAGGTAGATCGGGATCCCACGCTGCGCGGCGCGGGCGCAGAAGGCGATCATCAGATCGGGCCCGTAGATGCGCGTCGCGCGTCGGTGCCCGAGCGCCCGCAGCGCCCACACGAGCGGCTGGCCGTCGGGGACGGCGAGCGTCGCGTCGCGGACGGCCGCCGCGGTCTCCGGCTCCTCGCGGGCACTCATGACGAGGTTGACGGCCGCCGCCGTCAGGTAGGCGCGCCCGCCGGCGGCGATCGTGCGCTCCATCCAGTCGACCACCTCCGCGTAGTCGCTGACGGCGAGCGGCACACCGAGCACCGAGGCCCGCTCAGGGGGTGCCGGCGTGGCGGCGGAATGCATGGAGGCTGGCTCGGCCGGGATGCGCTGAAGATAGCTGCCTCCGTTCGGCGGCCGTTCGAGGAGCTGAGCGTCGGCCCCATGATCGGCGGCATATCGATGTGGGCACATGAACGGCCGTTACGCGGCTCGTCGCCTCGATGGTCGGACGCGAGCTCGGCCCACAGCCGGGGCTGCGCCCCGGGGGCGCCGCGCCGGGCCCGGACGGCGCTCTGGACGCCTGATCGATCCAGTCGGAGACAGCGCGCGCCGCGTCTGAGGCCCGTTCGCCCCGTATTCACCGAGGATCGGGCGAGGGGGCCCGCAGGCCCGCGATCGCGCGGCCCTTCGGTCCGTACCCTCGGGCCCGATGAGCCCCGCCGCACTCCGTCTGTACCGCGCCGAACGGATGCTCGAGCGCGACTTCCATGCCCTGCGCGCGAGGGTGCTCGCGATCGTGCGCGCCCGGCTGCGGGCCCGTGGCGCGACGCTCGACGCCGCCGACCTTGATGCCTGCTACGCCACCGCCTGGCAGGGTCTCTACGGCGCGGCCGTGCGCGGAGAGCAGGTGGCCAACCCGGCTGCCTGGCTGGCGCTCGTGACCTACCGCCGCGCAATCGAGGAGCTGCGGCTGCGCCGCTGCACAGAGTCCGAGCTCGACGCGACGGCCGGCGTCGAGGAGGACGTGGACGCCGCGCTCGACGATCGAGCGCGGCTGCGCCAGCTGCTCGAGGGGATGCGCTGCCGCCTGGACCTGCGCGAGCGCGAAGCGGCGGCGCTCTGCTATCTGCACGGCTACTCCCGCGCCGAGGCGGCCGGGCGGATGGGCATCAGCGAGACGCGGATGCGCAAGCTGATGGAGGGCCGCGGCGCGGGCCGCGCCGGCGTGTCGCAGAAGATCGGCTCGCTCGTGCAGACGATCAGCGCAGGCGAGTTCTGCCGCGAGCAGGAGTCGCTGATGCGCGCCTTCGCCTTCGGCATGCTCGACACCGCCGGTGAGCGCCACCGGATTGCGATCGCGCACCTGCGCGGCTGTCCCGCCTGCCGGCGCCACGTCGCCTCGTTGCGCGGCCTCGCGGTCGTGCTGCCACCGGTCCTGACGCTGCCGGGCGCGGGCAGGGCGGGGCTGGCGGCGCTTGCGGCAAGCGGTCACGGCGCCGCGGCTCCTGCGCCGCTGAGCGCGTCCGCCGCGGCTGGCAGCGGCGCCGCGGGCGGCGGCTGGGCGCTGGGCGGCGGCGGGCTCGCCGCCAAGCTCGCGGCGGGATGCCTGCTCGCGCTGGGAGTGGGCGCGGGGTGCGTGACGCTCGAGCGCTCGGGTCACCATCGCGGGCACGGTGCGCCAGCCGTGCGGCGTTCGGCGGCGGCGTCGCCGCCGCCTGTCGACCGGGCCGTCGCGTCGCCGGCCCTCGCGCGTGCGCCTGTGAGGCCGCGGAGCGTCTCGGGCTCGACTCCCGCGGCCGCTCCCCAGCGCGAGTTCACGCCCGAGCAGCCGCCGGCGGCAGCGCGGCCGCAGCGGGTCGCCCGCACCGCGGCGGCGCATCCCGCCGCGAGCGGTCCACCCGGCGCGGCGGAACGGGAGTTCGCGCCCGGCTAGCTCGAAGCTGCCGGTCAGCCCTGCGGGAAGACCTTCGTCAGCTTGTGCAGCGCGAGCGGGTTGCCGCGCGGGCGCAGGCGACCGGTCGCGACCGCCTTCAACGGGTTCAGCCGCTGGCCCACGATGTCGGCCCAGTCCTGCCAGGCGATGCGCAGTCGCAGGTCGGGGTTCTCGGCCGCGCCCTCCGTCACGTTGCTGGAGCCGTTGTCCACGCGCAGGTGCCACGTGTTGATGTCCGGATCGGTGAACTCCCACTGGAAGACAGCGGGGCGGCGCAGGCCGTGCTCCGGGTTCACGCTCCGGCGGACGGTGTCGAACATCAGCGCGACGGTCTCGGGGTCGCGGCTCGTGGGCCCCTGACGCACGCCGAGCACGTTCGCTTTCGCGAGCGCCCGGCCGCGTTGTGAGAGCTCGAGCATCGTCAGCCCGGGCGGCAGCAGCGGCGGCCCCGGCAGCGACTCGACCGGCAGTCCGGCGGAGCGCAGCTTCGTCGTCATCGAGGTCACGCCCTCGACGCCCACCTCATCGAAGGTGGACCCGAAGGTGGTGATGTAGCGCTCGTCCCACCCCGGCGGCATCAGCACCTGCGCCGTGTAGCGCGTGACGTCGCGCAGCAGCGCCGCGACGGCCCTGGGGACGCCGACAGGGTCTTCGCGGTTCAGGTCGGAGAGGAGCTTCACGCCGAAGCCGATGTGGCGCTGCTCGTCGGCGGCGATGTTCTCCATCCCCTCGCGGAAGGCCGGCAGCTGGTCGCGGCGCTCGAGGTAGCTCGTGATGAAGTGCTGGCCCGGCTGGGCCAGCGAGGCCTCGATGACGACGTGGTAGAGCGTCACCGCGGCGGCGAGCTTGGCCGGCGACCGGTCGGCGCGCAGCTCGTCGGCCATCGTGTCGAGGCGGTCGAAGATCTTGCGGAAGCCGGGCGTGAGCTGGGGGCGGATCGCCTGCAGGCCGCTCGCCATCGAGCCGTCCCCGATGCCGCAGACCTCCTTCATGAAGCGCTTGAAGAAGACCGCGTGGCGGGCCTCGTCGACCTGCTGGGTGGTCAGGAAGTACTTCTGCTCCTCCAGCGGCGCTGCGTCGATGTAGGGGGAGAGGTTGTCGGCGACGGCATCCTCGCCCCAGAAGAACAGGCAGTAGTTCCACAGCGCGGCCTGGCGCTCGAACTCGCTGAAGTCCTCGCGCCACTGACGCGCGTCCTCTGTGAAGTCGAGCTCGGTCGCGCGCCAGTTGCCCCGCTCCCAGCGCGCGTAGAGATCCTCGTAGGAGATCGCGTCGGTCGGCAGGGAGCCGATGTCGGGGGTGGGAGCGGTCGCGCTTGCCATGCAGCCTCCGGACGAGTCGGGATAATGGACGTTATCGAAATAGCGTTTGCTCTGTCAACTACGATGTCGGCATGGCCGAGCCGTCCGCCGGGACCCGCCTGACACGCGAGCAGAGCCGCGCCAACACGCGCGAGCGGCTGCTCGACGCCGCTCGCAGCGTGTTCGCCCGCAACGGGTTCCACGGCGCCTCGGTCGAGGAGATCGCCTCCGAGGCCGGGTTCTCGACGGGTGCGCTGTACTCCAACTTCGACGGCAAGGAGGCCCTGTTCCTGGAGCTGATGGCGCACGAGGTCTCCAAGCACGGCGAGGAAATCGCCGCCGCCGTGCGCGAGCGCAGCTCGATCTCCGAGCGTGCCGCCGGCGGTGCCCGGCAGTGGATGGCGATGATCGAGCGCGAGTCCGAGACGCTGCTCCTGTTCACCGAGTTCTGGGCCTACGGCGTCAGAGACGCGGACATGCGGTCCCACGTCGCCGCCTGCTTCGCGGAGACGCGCCGCCTGCTCACCGGCCTGATCGCCGAGGGCGCGCACGACTTCGACCTCGAGCTCACGATCCCGGCCGAGCAGCTGGCGATCGTGATCGACGCGTTCGCAGACGGCATCGCTCGCCAGAAGCTCGCCGACCCCGACGCGGTGCCGGACGAGCTGATGGGGAACGTGCTGGGTCTGCTGCTCTCAGCGGTGACGCGCCCTGCTCAGCGGCACAGCGCCGCGTAGTGGACCGTGAACGCCCGCCGCGCGACGGCGGGCACGAGCAGGTCCAGCCCGGCACGGACGGCCCACTTCGTGCTGGCGGCCGCCCGGCCCGCGCGGCTGGTCGCGAAGAAGCGGTGCACCTCCAGCGGCAGCGCGTCCTGAAGCTCGGCGACGACGGTGAGCCCGGCGCCGGCCGCGATCCGGCGGGCGTCATCGCGGGACAGCCGCTGGAGGTGGCCGATCTCCTCGGCGTGCACGCGCTTGGCCGGGCGGCGCGCTGAGAGGTTGTCCTCGAGCGGCACCTCGAAGACGACCGTCGAGCAGACCCTCGCTGTCTCGGCGAGCAGCGCGGGGGGATCGGGAACGTGCTCGAGCACGTGCGAGAGGATCCCCAGCTCGCAGGCACCTTCTCCGAGCGGCAGCGTCGCGCCGTCGAAGACGCCGATCTCCGCGCCGGGAAGCGCGCGGCGCGCGATCGCGGCGGCCGGCTCCGAGATCTCCATCCCCGCGAGCCTGCCCCCGAAGCCGCGCCGGCCCAGCTCCGCGAGCAGCGCGCCGTCGCCGCAGCCGACGTCCAGTGTCGATGCAGGTGAGAAGCCGGCACGCTCGCAGAGGGCGGTCACGTGGTCGGCCTTGGCGACCGCGCTGAGCGCGCGCCAGCGCGCATACATGTCCGCCTCGGGGCCCTGGTGCGAATAGGCCCGCTCGTAGAAGCCGATGAGGCCTGCGGAGTCCTCCACCCCTGTGATTATCGTTGCCCCGATGAGCGCCCGGCTCACGGCGGCGCTGCGCGCTGCTCCCGCCACGGTCCCCTGCCTTGCGGCGATCGCCCTGTTCGTGGTCTGGGCGACCGACCAGGCGGGCTATCCCGTCACGCGCTGGGCGGCGGGGGCGCTGGTCGTCCTCGCGCTGCTCGCGATCGCCGCGATCGCGATGCGCCGTTCGCGCAGGCGACCGCCGGCTACGGTGCTCATCGCCGTCGGGGTGCTCGCCGCCTACACGGCGTTCAGCTACCTCTCCATCGCGTGGGCGGCGTCCCAGGGCGACGCGCTCGAAGGAGCGGACCGGACGCTGCTCTACCTGCTCGTGTTCGCCCTGTTCGCGTGGTGGCCCCAGCGCGGCGCGACGGCCGCCGCGCTGCTGGTCGTGTGGACGCTCTGCATCGCCGGCCTCGCCCTCTATGTGCTGCTCCATCTCGACGGCGCCTCGGCCGCGACCCTCTCGCAGGCGATCCCCGGCGGGCGGCTGAACTTCCCGAGCGGGTACCCGAACGCCAACGCGGCTGAGTGGCTGATGGCATTCTGGCCCGCGTTGCTGCTCGCGCGCCAGCGAGAGCTGCCCTGGGCGCTGCGCGGCCTGCTGGCGGGGGCGGCGGTCGTGCTCGCCGAGGTGGCGCTGCTCAGCCAGAGCCGCGGCTCGCTCTACGCCACGCCGCTCACGGCTGCGCTCGTGTTCGCGCTGCTGCCCGCCCGCACGCGGACATTCGCGCTGCTCGTCCCGGTCGCAGCGGGGGTGGCCGCCGCGGCGCCGGCCGTGCTGCGGGTCGGCGACCACCTGCGCCAGGGCGAAGTCGTGGCCTCGAACATCCACTCGGCGACGAGCGCGACGCTGCTCGCGGCGCTGATCGTCGCCCTCGCCGTCGGGGCGGGCGCCGCGCTGGAGGCACGCCGCCCGGGCCGCGCGCCCGGGCCTCCAGGCCTGGTGCACCGCCTCACCGCAGCAGCGGCGGTCGTCGTGCTCGTCGCCGTCGTGGCGGTCGGCCTGGCCGCGGCCGGCAACCCCGTGACCCGCGTCGAACGCGCCTGGCACAGCTTCAAGGGCGGATACGGCAGCATCGGCGGTGGCGACCGCCTGCTGAGCGGCCTCGGCAGCAACCGCTACGACTTCTACCGCGTGGCGCTCGACGAGTTCAGCGCGCATCCGGTCGGCGGGATCGGCGCCGACAACTTCCAGCAGCAGTACCTGCGCCACGGGCGCAGCACCGAGACGCCGCGCTACCCCCACAGCGTCGAGCTGCGCACGCTCGCCCAGACCGGCATCGTCGGGGCGATCCTCGCAATCGTGGGTGTGATCGCCGCGCTGATCGCCGCGATGGCCGCCGCGCGCTCACGAGATCGGCTCGGCGCGGGCGTCGCCGCCGCCGCGCTTGCCGGGTTCGGCTACTGGGCGATCCACGGCTCGGTCGACTGGTTCTGGGAGTTCGCGGGGCTCGGCGCACCCGCATTCGCGATGCTCGGCCTGGCCTGCGGGCTCGCGCCGCGGGCGGCCCGTGAGGCGCCCCGGGGCACCGCGAGCGACTCACCCCGGGGTCTTCCCCGCCCGGCACTGATCGCGGCTGCCGTCGCCGGCGCAGCGGTGGCGATCGTCGCTGCGCTCGCGCTCGCCGGTCCCTGGCTCAGCGGGCTCGAGGTGGAGCAGGCGGCGCGCATCTGGCAGCGCGCGCCCGGAACCGCCTACTCGCGCCTCGAAGATGCCGCCGGCCTGGATCCGCTCAGCGCCCAGCCCTACCTCCTCGCCGGCTCGATCGCGCTGCGTCGCAGCGAATTGGCCCGCGGCGATCGCGAATTCGCCCGGGCGCTCGGGCGCTCGCCGGACGACGCCTACGCGACGCTCGAGCGGGGCGCGATCGCCTCGACACAGGGCCGGAGCGCGGCGGCGCTCGCGCTGCTCTCCCGCGCGGCCGCGTTGAACCCTCGCGACCCGCTCACGCTAAGGGCGCTCGAACTCGCCCGGAAAGGGCGCCGGGTCGACGTGGAGCGGCTGAATCGCGTGATCCTGCTGCAGGCGGAGCAGTTCGGTTGAGCCTCCCCCATCCGGGCTGCGCCGGGCGGAGGAGCGTCCCGGCGGGCTCGAGGCGCCGGTTCCGCGCACGGGCGCATTGCCGAACATTCGAAATCGGCCTCGACAGGCCGTATCCGCTTCGCTAGCGTATGGCGATCTCGTCGAATCGCTGAAGCTCGGGCGGGGGGCCCCGTGTGACTGCCAACCGAGTGAGGCGAAACCCGGTCGAGTGGCATGGACAGAGGGCGTTTTTGCCCCGGCCGAAGAAGGGAACCCACGGTAGGGACAGATGGCTAAGCATCGCTTGACGACGACCTTTGCGCTGCTCGCGCTCGGACTGCTCGGCGCTCTTGCGCCGGCAGCGTCGGCGTCCAGCACGCTGCTCAGTGGCTACGGCGGCCCCGGACAGGGCAACCAGGCGATCCTCGGATCGACGCTGATCGGCGGGGGCGGAAGCGGCGGCGGCAACGCCGGCGCCGCGAGCGGCGGGGAAGTGTCCTCGCCGCAGTCAGTCTCGATAGAAGCCTCGCCGGCGTCAGCGACACGGGCCGGAGGGAATGGGAGTGGAACCACCGCGCACCACGGGAAGGCGTCGCGCAGCACCGGCGCCGTTCCAGGCGCCGCCGCACGGGCCCTCCCGGCACTGACCGCGACGTCCGCGAGCGCGCCCGCGCTCGGGCTGAGCGGCAGCGACGTGGCATACGTCGTGCTGGTGCTGGTGGTCTTGGCGCTGACAGCTCTCGTGACGGTGGTGCTGACACGAGGCGGCGGCGCGAAGCGCGGTGGTCCGGGAGCGACAGGGAGCGGCTAAAGGGAAGGGGCGGAGGACCCGAGTAGTCATTAGGACGGACCCCGCAGTCAATGGACCGTGCGCGAGTAACACAGCAGACGACATCGAGCACCATCTCGCTGAGAAGCGAGCTGGCGCACGACGCCCCGACCCCGAAGACGCTGCACACAGGCAGCTTCCACGGCCCGCTGCAATGGGCGCTCGAGGGCGCCGGCTGGGGTGTCGTGCGGCCGATCATCGACTTCGTGATGGTCTGGCTGGCGCTCGTGATCGCCCTCGGCGGCTTCGGCAGCCTGCTGCACACCGACGGCTTCCGCGCGCCGCTGCTGCTGATGCCGTTCCTGGTGGTGCTGCTCTTCTACCTCCGCGGCCTCTACCGCACCAAGCTCCGCACGCAGGTGCTCGACGGCATCGTGCCGGTCATCAGCGGCGTCTCGGTCGCGGCGATGATGGTCGCGATCCTCGGCCTCGCGCTCAACCACCAGGTGCCCGAACAGGGGATGTGGGCGCGCGCCTGGTTCTACGCGCTCCTCGGCGTGGGGCTCGGCCGCACGGCGCTGGCGCTCGCGCAGCGCCGCGCACGCGCCAAGCGGCTGATCGGCAAGCCCGTTCTGATCATGGGCGCGGGGGTCGTCGGCGCGCAGGTCGCGCGGCGGCTGGAGAACCACCCGGAGTACGGCCTCGCGCCGGTCGGCTTCCTCGACGAGGACCCGCGCTCGGTCGCCGAGGTGGGTGGCCGCGAGGTTCCCGTCCTGGGCACGATCGACGACCTCGAGGACGCGGTCGAACGGACCGGTGTCGAGTACCTGATCGTCGCCTTCTCCTCTGTCGCCGACGCGCGTGTGAGCCGGCTGATCCCGCGCTGCCAGGAGCTCGGGGTCGATGTCGCGGTGGTACCGCGCATGTTCGACCTCATCAACGACCGCGTCGGCTACGACACGGTCGGCGGGCTGCCGCTGCTGTCGTTCACCGCCGTGGACCCGAAGGGGATGCAGTTCGCGGTCAAGCACGCGCTCGATCGTGTCCTCGCGCTGCTCATGCTGATCCTCTTCTCGCCCTTGATCGTGCTGGCGGGGCTGTCGGTGAAGCTGTCGAGCCCTGGTCCCGTGCTCTTCACTCAGCGCCGTGTCGGGCGCGACGGGAGGGTGTTCGACTTCTACAAGTTCCGCTCGATGCGCGAGCCGGCTCGGGGCGAGGAGGCGGCCGAGGCCGACAGCGGCGCGCTCGACTTCCTGCTGGCGGGTGACCTCGCCCCCGGGGGCGTGGAGGGCGAGGACCGCCGGACCGCCGTCGGCAGGTTCCTGCGCGGCACCTCTCTGGACGAGCTGCCGCAGCTGTTCAACGTGCTGCGCGGCGACATGAGCCTCGTCGGCCCGCGGCCGGAGCGTCCCGAGTTCGTCGAACTGTTCCGCAACGACATCATCCGCTACGGCGACCGCCACCGCGTCAAGTCGGGCATCACCGGCTGGGCCCAGGTCCACGGGCTGCGCGGCCAGACCTCACTGGCCGAGCGGGTCGAGTGGGACAACTACTACATCGCCCACTGGTCGCTCGGCCTCGACCTGAAGATCCTCGCGCTGACCCTGGTCGCGCTGTTCCGCAACGCGGAGTAGGAAGTCGAGAGGGTCGGCCGCGCTCCGTGCCGGCCTCAGAGGGTCGGCCGGCGCTCGGTGCCGGCCTCGGTCAGATGTGCCGCGTGGCGGCGCGCGAGAGGCCTGACCAGTACTGGAAGACGCGCACGCGCAGCCCGCCGGTGCCGAGCGCAGCCGGCAGCGGGATCGAGAAGCGGTTGAAGCGGTCCTGCGTGAACAGCGCGCGATAGCGCAGCGTGCGCCCCTGGAAGACTTCCAGCTGCATGAAGTCGCCGACCGGCGCGCTGCCGCTCGCGATCACGTGGCGGCGGCCGCGGCGCAGCTTCAGCTTCACCGCGCCGTATGGGCCCAAGGGCCGGTCGAAGGCTTCGCGGAGCGCCCGGAAGGAGGGCTTCGCGCCGCCGGTCGCGGTGAGGGCGCCGAAGCGTTCGTTCCGGGAGTCCTGGAGCTTGTAGACCATCGCGGCCGCGAGGTAGGGGGCGCGCGCCATCTCGCGGATCGAGTTGCGCAGGTTCGTCGCCTGGATCGCGCGCGTCACGCACGCCTGTTCCTGCTCGATGCGCCGGTGCGGCCAGCAGCTCGTCCAGCCGAACTCGTCGAGCCAGAGCGGCTTGGTGTCGCCGTTCGCGACCTGGACTTCGCGGATCGAGCGCAGCGAGGCCAGCGTGAGGTGGTAGTAGTGGACCGAGAGGCCGTCGTAGTAGCCCTTGATGCCGGCGGCGTACAACGCGCGCAGGAAGGCGCCGTTGGAGCCCACCAGCGAGCCGCCGAGCACCAGCACGCCGGGGTCGGCGGCCTTGACCGCGCCGTAGGCGGCGCGCAGGATGCGCGCGTAGTTCTGGGCCTTTTCGGGCCCCGCAAAATAGTCTTCGTTGGACTGGTCGGGCTCGTTCCAGACCTCGATCGCGGCGAGCTTGGTGCCATAGCGCTGCACGAGCGCGGTGAGGAACGCGGCGTACGTGGATGGGTCGCGCGGGGGCCAGGCGCCCGCCCCGTCGGTGCGGCCCGACGCGCAGCCTTTATGGATCGACGCCGGCGCCGAGGATGCCCAGCAGGGCGTGCTGGCGACGGTGGCCACGATCTTGATGCCGGCTCGCGAGGCGTCTTCGACGAGCCGGTCCGCGCGCGCGAGCGCCTGGGGGTCGAGCGAGGGACCGGCCGGCTCGAACAGCGACCACCCGAAGTCGACCCGCACGACGCGCGCGTGCAGTCGCGAGGCGGTCGCGATCGCGTGATCGATGTCAGACGAAGAGGAGAGGTGGCCCAGGCCGGGGATGTTGACGCCGCCCAGCGGGCCGCCGGCGGCGTGGGCGCTTGCCGCGGGGACCGCCAGCGCTGCCACCGCGAGCAGCGCGGCGAGCCTGCGGGAAGCTCGATGCATGCTCGACACGATAGTGGCGGCCCTAAAGGTGGGGCGAAGGTTGGACGACTCTCTCAGCCCAGCTAGGCTGGCTGCGCATGCCCGCTCACTGGATCTGGATGCAGATCGCGATCGTCGTGTTCGTCCTGATCGGGATGATCGTCGCGATCACCAAGCTGGCCTGAGGCCGGCGGCTCTCAGCCGCGCCGCCACGGCAGCAGGCGGCGCCGCCGGCGCACCGTCACCTGGGGGCGCCTGGGGATCTCGCCGCCGGCGAGGATCGCCGCCGGCACCTGCAGCGTGAGCCACTCGCGCAGCTCGCCCCAGCCGCAGGCCTCGATCTCCGCGGCGATCGACGGCGGCCGCTGCACGGCGTCGTGTGCGTCGGAGGCGACGTTGTGGGCCAGCCCGGCGTCGAGCATCGCGAGCGCCATGCGCTTGGCCTCGCCGCCGAACCGTCCGACCAGCGAGCCGGATGTCACCGAGCCGAGCGCGCCCCGGTCGATCAGCGCTTCCAGCAGCGCCGGCTCGCGGCGGAACCCCTGGCAGCGCTCCGGATGGGCCAGCAGCACGCGGTAGCCGAGCGAGTGCAGCTCGTCGACGGCCGCGTCGAGGCCCGTGAGCACCGAGGCGAACGGGGGCTCGAACAGCATCCATGGCCCGTCGCCGAGGCAGAGCCCTCCCAGCTGCTCGC
Organism: uncultured Solirubrobacteraceae bacterium; assembly: GCA_963836035.1. Classification (GTDB taxonomy): domain Bacteria; phylum Actinomycetota; class Thermoleophilia; order Solirubrobacterales; family Solirubrobacteraceae; genus Palsa-744. The sequence continues at coordinate 44,434 of CAWIHX010000005.1, forward strand.
GGTCGAGCTCGGCGATGCGCGTAGCGGCGACCTCGGCGCCGAGCAGCACCTCGACCCGCGCCGCGCCGCGGTCGCGAACGGCCTCGAGCTCGGCGGCCGCGCCGGCGATGGTCGTCGCGTCGTTGCGGTAGCGCGAGCTCACGTGGGGGGTGGCGAGCATGGTCTCGATCCCGGCCTCGGCGGCCGCCGCCAGCATCGCCTCCGAGCCGGCGAGCGTCGCCGGCCCATCGTCGATCCCCGCCAGCACGTGGCTGTGCAGGTCGATCATCGCGCGGTCACACTATCCGCCGCCCAGGCGCCATCGGGTGTGGATATGATCGCGCCGCATTCCGGCGAGCGGCCGGGGACGCGAGCGCGCGAGGGAGGTCACGCATGTTCAAATCGATCGTGGTTGGGACCGACGGCTCTGACACCGCGAGCCAGGCGGTCCAGCAGGCCGTCGACCTCGCCCGCGACGTCGGCGCGAAGGTCGAGCTCGTCTGCGCGTACGAGCCCGTGTCCTCGCAACGGCTCAGCGAGGAACGCCGCCAGGCGCCCGAGGACCTGCAGTGGACGATCAACCCCCGCGAGGACGTCGACGCGACGCTCGAGGCGGCCGCCGGTGTCGCGCGCGAGGCCGGCGTCGAGGCCAACACCTACGCGCGGCAGGGCGACCCGGCCGACGCGATCCTCGACGTCGCCGAGGAGCAGGATGCCGATCTGATCGTCGTCGGCAACAAGGGCATGACGGGCGCCAAGCGCTTCCTGCTCGGCTCGGTGCCCAACAAGGTCTCGCACCACGCACCCTGCTCGGTGCTGATCATCCGCACGACCTAGCCCGCGGGGGAGAAACGGCGCAGCCGCTGGCCGGCGATCCAGCCGTCGTCGCGGAGCCTGCGCAGCCTCCCCGTCCGGCCGACGTTGAACCGGCGCGCCAGCCGGGCCGGGTCTGCCAGGTCGCGCCTGAGGGCGCCGGTGCGGCCGCGGAGCACCTGCTGCGCGGTGCGCCGGAGGCTGAGGCCCTTCTCCGCGGGCAGGTGCCACAGCCCGATCTGCTCCGCTTCGCGCACGGGGAGCGCGTGGCTGCGGGGGCCTGTCGTGATGCGGCGCGCGACGGGAGAGAGGTCCGAGAAGGCGACGCGCCCGAGCGCGCCGGCGAGCGAGAGGATCTGCTCCTCCATCGGCAGCGTCTTGCCTTCCTCGTCGAGCTGCGCGTCCAGCTGCTCGGCTGCGGCGACCATCGCGCGCAGGTCGGCGACCGTGCCGCTCAGCAGCTCCCCGCCGACCCAGGGCGGCGCCTGGACCGAGACGCCCATCGCCGATGCCAGCTCGCCGATCGCGTTGCGGGTGAGGCCGAACTCGCCGTAGCCGACCGTGTCCCAGTCGGGCGGGTAGTCGATGTGGACACAGCCGACGTGACCGTGCGGCGGGGCGGCGGCGAACACGCGGTCCGGGTCGGCCCAGACGCAATCGAGGTCCGTGAACCACATCTCCCGCTCGGGCGCAATCCCCTCGCTGCAGGTGACGATCGCGTCGAGCACGTAGCGGGAGGAGACGTAGACCTCGGTGCCGGGCTTCGGCCGGTGGGTGTAGGGGGTGGCGACGACGCGCGTGCCGAGCTCCTCGATCTTCGCGAGCAGCGCCTCGCCTCGCTTGCCCAGGCGGCTGCGGTCGGTCACGTTGGTCGCCAGCAGCAGCTCGCACTCGATCCCGCGGAGGGCGAGCGTTGCGGTCTGCGTCAGCGCGCACTCCAGATATCGCTGCGCCAGCTCGGCGGCGGAGCGTCCGGCGCGCGCGGAAGGGTAGAAGAAGCCCTCTTCGGGCTCGTGCACGTACAGGTACTGGACGACGACCGGTCTCATCGGCTTCCGATGATGATGTCGGTCCTGCCTCAACACAGCTTTAGTGCTGGTCAGAGCCGCGGCGGGCGCGCGCCGTGCCTTCGATGCGCTGGGACACCGGGGCGGGCAGCGAGCGCGCGATCCGCTTGGCGCGGAAGCGCAGCACGCGCGGGGCCAGCTCCGCGCGCGTTCGCGGCCAGCGCCGGTTGCGGAGGATCAGCCCGCCCCAGGAGAGCGGGTCCTCGCCGTCGGCGAAGCGCATCTTGTAACTGTGCGTACCGGCGCCGAGATCCAGGCGCCGCTCGCCGCGGGCGATCGCGTCCTCGATCGCGGCGAGGATCGTCAGCATCGTCGGCTTGACGTCGGCGTGCTGCTCGGACCAGCCGCCGTTCCAGTACTTGAGCTCCCCGCCGGCCGCCTGGAAGAGCTGCACCGAGATCAGCTCGCCTTCGACCTCCACCGCCCACAGCCGCAGGCGGTCCGGCCCGAGCGACGCCGCCGCGTCGCCCAGCCACTCGCGCACGCCGGGCAGCGTCAGGTTCGAGTCCGCCCGGCCCTCCCAGCGTGCAGCGTGCATCGCCAGCATCGCATCCAGCGCTCCCCCGATCTCCCGCTCGTCGACGATCTGGCGGACGGTGCCGCCGCGCTCCGCGACCCGCCGCCGCATCCGGCGCATCTGGCTGCGGAAGTTGCCCGAGCGGGAGGCCATCCAGCCCTCGAACCCCTCCCCGTCGGTGGGCAGCGCGACCGTCGGCGCCACGATCACCGAGTTCTCGTAGCGCGCCAGTCGCAGGCCACTGAGCTCGCGGGTCCAGCGGGAGCCCTCGGGTACGGCCTCGAAGGAGACCAGGTCCGGGCCCAGCGAGAGGATCGCCGCGCGCAGTGCCGCCGCGGCTTCGCGCTCGCGCCCGGCCGCGCACAGCACGTCGACGCGGTCGGAGAGTTCCGCGCCCAGGAAGCGCAGGTCGAGCCGGGCGCCTTCGCCCCGGTGCGCGAACCAGGGCGCGAGCGCCACCAGCTCCTCGCCTTCACGCAGCGCCAGGATGCGCAGCTCGCTCTCCGGCGGAGCCATGCGCGGCCACCAGCTCAGCATCCAGCCGGGCGCGCAGAGCGGCAACCCTGCCTTCACCGCCAAGCCGTCCCAGCCACCACGCAGCGACTCGGCGCCCTCCAGCGTGTCGACGATCTCCATCTCCATCTAAAAAATCAACCACCCGAGCTGCTGTCGAGGACGGCGAGCAGACTCTCCCAGCTTGCCGCGAACGGCGCTATCCGCTCCGCGAGGCGCCGCAGCGAGCCGAAGTCGTCCTCCTGCTCCCAGGAGGTGTGCAGCACGATCGGCACCCACGTACCTGGAGCCTTCTCGATCAACCGCTCGGCGACTGGCAGGATCGTGCGCGCATCGCCGTACAGCGGCGCGTAGCAGGGCAGGTAGACCGCGTCCCCGCGCCACAGCGGGCCGCCGTGGAAGCCCATCAGCGCGACGCTCTCCGGGCCCCCGCACACGACCGCGAAGCGCTCCGCGAGCGGCGCGTACTGAGCGGCGTCGAAGCGGTTGAAGGGCGGCACGAACACGCGTGTCTCGCCGACGCCGGCCGCCAGCAGGCGGCGCTGACCCTCCTCGAGCAGCGCTCGGGTGGCCGTCGCGTCGAGCCCGCACAGCTCGGAGCGCCGGCGCGGGCTCGCGTGACGGGTGCGGTGGGTGGTGCCATGCTGCGCGAACGTGACGCCGTCGCCGCGCATCCGCTCGAGCTGGGCGATCTCCCTGTCGCCGAGGTCCCGCCCGCCATGCGAGCCGGGCGTGAGGGGGTCGTGGGTCAGCTGCGGGACGACAGCCATCAGGTGCGTGAGCCCGGCGCCCGCCATCACCTCGTGGAAGCGGGCGGACATGTCGAGGTCCTGCGGGCGGTCATAGGAGGTGTAGTAGGGGTACTCGTCCACGCGCACGAGGAAGCGCGGGGGCCCGGCGGCGGCGTCGCCGAGCACGGCCCTGCGAGCGCCCATCAGCGGCTCGAGCCACGCCTTCTCCCACTCCAGGCGCCCGAGCTTGACCGCGATCCGCTGGGCGGCGCGCACTGGCGCGGGCGGGACGCTGCGCGTCGCGAGCGCGCGCCGCGCCTCGCGCGGCAGCTCGCCCGCCGGCGGAGCAGCCGCGCCGAGGTGGAGCCTCAGGTTGCGCTCGAGGTCTGCCTGCTCACCCACCGCGCCGTCCGATGCCGACTCGGGACGCGGCGCGGCGCGCCATCTCGGGCAGGTACACGCGCACCAGCGGGCCGTAGTCGCCGCGGGCGACCATGCTGTGCGCGCTGCGGGGTGCCAGCGCGAGCGCCGTCGCCATCCCTTTGATGCCCTCCGCGTGCCGCGATGCGGCCAGGTCGCGGTTCAGCCACTGAAAGCACACGCCGACCTTCTGCGCCGGCACCGGGACCGGCGGGCTGCCGGTGGCGAGGCGGGCCCAGGTCGCGGCGACGTTGACGCCGGCGCGCGCGGCGAGAGCCATCCCGCCGTAGAAGCGTCCGTTGAGCTCGGTGAAGCGGGGTACGCCGTCGTCGTCGAGCAGGTACTCGCACTCGGCGAGGCCGAACCACCCGATCGAGCGGACCAGCTCGCCGATCCGCTCTGAGAGCTCCGGGTCCGGCTCGATCGTGCGGGCGCGCGCGGTCACGCCGGCCTCTGCCGGCCAGAAGCGGTCGCAGCGCTGCTGGACCTCGGCGACCACGTTGCCCTCGCGGTCGACGACGACCACCACCGCCCCGAGCTGGCCGCCCACGAGCTCTTGCAGCAGCGGCTCTCCGCCTTCGGAGCGCAGCTGCGCGACGAAGCCCCGGGCCTCGGCGGCATCGGCGAAGCGCCGGGTTTCATAGCGCGTCGGCACGTGGATGCGGGCCTTGACGACGACCGGTCCCTGCCACGCTGCGAGCGCCTCGTCGCCGGCCTCCACGGTCCGCGGCACGGCCAGCCCCACCGCCTCCGCGGCGCGCGTGAAGGCCAGCTTGTCGAACGAGCGTTCGACGACCTCGTGCTCGGCGTAGGGGACGATCGCGGGCGCGATCTCCGCGCGGCGGCGCGACAGCACGAGCAGCCCGACGTCATACGAGCAGAACACGACCTCGTAACCGCCCACGCGCACCGCCTCGGCGATGTCGGCGATGAAGCGGTCCTCGTCGACCTCGGCCTCCTCGACGCGGTGGTGCATGCCGGTCGCGGCCGAGCGCGAGACCGTGCTGCGCTCGAAGGCGCCGGTCCCGACCTCCCAGCCGTCGGCGTGCAGCATCCGCGCCGCCGCCAGCGACGCGCGGTCCCGGCCCTGGTCGACGATCAGCGCGCGCATTTCAGCCACCTGGAGAGCATCGGCAGCCGATCAGTGTGACAGTAGCCCCCGCGGGCGGCGAAATGCGGCCTTCAGGGCATAAAGTCCGCGGCCGCGCGCGCCGAGATAATCAAGACGTGAAGATCGTTAGCGTGATGACGACCGACTCCCCGGGCGGCGCCGAGTTCGCGGCGGTGGAGATGCTCGAGGCGCTGCGCCAGCGCGGCCACGAGACCGTGATGCTGACCGACATGGCCTCGATGGCGCGCGACACGGGTGTGCGCGTCGCGCCGATCTCGATCGGCCCGAAGCTCTCCACCGGCAGCTGGCCCGGCCTCGCGCTGCGCTGGCCGTTGCTCGTGCGCCGGCTGCGCGATGCGCTGCGCGCCGAGGCGCCCTACGACGTGCTGATGGTCCACTACAAGAAGGAGCAGCTCCTCGTTTCTCATCTTCCTGCGGATCTCCGCCGCACCGTCGTCTGGGCGGAGTGGGGCCCGGTCCCGTTCCCGCTGCGGCGCGGGCTGCCACGACGCCGCTACCTGCGGGCCGCTGAGGACGTCTCGCTGGTGATGGCGATCTCCGAGGGGACGCTGCGCTCCGTCGCCGACGTCGGCGTGCCCGAGAGCAAGATCGTGGTCGTGCCGAACGTGATGCGCGCCGAGGAGATCCGCTACAGCGACGAGGGTCGTGCGCGCGTGCGCGGCGAGCTCGGCATCCCCGACGAGGCGTTCGTCGTCGGCTGCATCTCGCGGTTCCACTTCAAGAAGCGCAACGACGTCGTGGTGCGCGCGGTGCGCGAGCTCGAAGACGATCGTGTGCACCTGATCCTGGCCGGGAGCGGCGACACCGAGCCGGAGCTGCGCGAGCTGGCCGCCCCGCTCGACGGCCGCGCGCACATCATCCCCACCCCCGGGGCGGAGGTGCCCGAGGTGCTGTCGGCCTTCGACGTGTCCGTCTTCTGCCCCAGCCCGACCGAGGGCGCGCCCCGTGCGGTGATCCTCGGCATGCTCGCCTCGCGGCCGTGCCTGTCGACCGGAGCCGAGGGCGTCGCCGACATGATCCGCCCCGAGTTCGGCGCGATCGCCTCGCCGGAGAACGAGCCGGACTCGCTGCGACCCCTGATCGCCCGCTACCTCCAGGAGCCCGGCCGGGTCGCTCGCGACGGTGCCGCCGCCCGCGCCTACGCCGAGCGCACCTACGCGGCGCCGGTGGTCGCCGCCCGGATCGAGGAGCTGCTGGCGGGGGCGATCGCACCCCGTAACGGGGCACAGGCCGGCGAGGAGCCCGCCGCAGCATGAGCGCCGGGAAAGGCCGTCGCCTGCTGATGATCGAGCAGGGCGGCCGCGGCGGGGTCGCCGACTACACCGGCGAGCTGGTCGCCGCGCTCGCCGCCGAGGGCTGGCAGGTGACGCTCGCGACGGCCGCCGACCACCGTTACGGGACGATCGACGGCGTCGCGATCGAGGGCATCTTCCACTACACGCGCGGCGACTCGCGCCTGGCCCGCGAGCTTCGCGACCGCGGGCTCGGCCGGATCGCCAACGGCCTTCGCTTCCTGGCCGCGCTGCCGCGGCTTGCTTGGCTCGCCTCCCGGGCGGACGTGGTGCACACACAGGGCTGGGAGACGCCGCAGATCGGTGTGCCCGCGCTGCTGGCGCTGCGCATCAGCGGACGGCCCGTGGTGCAGACGACCCACGGCATGTTCGACCGGGCGACGACCTCACGCGGGGCCCGCCACCTTGCGAGGAGACTGACCGCGCGGTTCACCGAGCGCACGATCGTCCACACGCAGGCCGACCTCGCGGGGCTCCCGGAGGACTTCGCGGGCCGCGCCGTCGTGATCCCGCACGGCGAGTACGGCGGGCTGGCCTCGAGCGGCGGCGCCGCCGACCGCGAGCGGGCACGCGAGTCGCTCGGGCTGCCGCCGGGCGCGCCGGTCACGCTGATGTTCGGCCAGCTGCGTCCGGACAAGGGGCTCGACGATCTCGTCGAGGCGCTCGGGCACGCCCCCGCCACCTGGTTGCTCGTCGGCGGCGAGGATCTCGGCGGGCTCTCGGCCGTGCGGGCCGAGCTCCAGGCCCTGGCGGAGCGGGTCGTGATCCGCGAGGGCTTCCTCGACATGGACGCCGTGGCCGAGCTGTTCGCCGCCGCAGACACGGTCGCGCTGCCCTACCGCGAGGCGAGCCAGAGCGGCGTCCTGCTGCTCGCCTACGGCTTCTCGCGGCCGGTGATCATCTACCCGTCGGGAGGGATGCTGGAGGCGGTGCTGGACGGCGAGACCGGCTGGGTCTGTGCCGAGCCGACGCCGGCGGCGCTCGCCGACGCGTTGGTCGCAGCGTCCGCGGTCGGGCCGGCCGAGGCGCGGCGGCGGGGCGAGCGCGGGCACCAGCTCGCCGACGAGCGCTATGCCTGGCCGGCGATCGCCCGGCGCACGGCTGAGGTCTACGAGCAGGTGATGGGATGAGCGCGGGCCGGCGCATGCAGGAGGCCGGGGAGGCGCGCCGTATCCTCACCGTGATGCGGCACGCGGCGCGGTGGAGTCCAGCCAGATGAGGCGGGCCGTGATCCTGGCCGGCGGCGAGGGGACACGTCTTCGCCCCTACACGACGGTGCTGCCGAAGCCGCTGATGCCGATCGGCGACCGGCCCGTGCTCGACATCGTGGTCCGCCAGCTCAAGGCGCACGGCTTCGAGCACATCACGATGGCGACCGGCTACCTGGCCGAGCTGATCGAGGCGTTCTTCCGCGACGGCGAGAGCTACGGCGTGAAGATCGACTACTTCCGCGAGCGCGAACCGCTCGGCACCGTCGGCGCGCTCGCCCTGATCGACGGGCTCCCCACGGACGACGTGCTGGTGATGAACGGCGACGTGCTCACGGACATCGACTACGGAGCGCTGCTCGAACGCCACGCGGCGAGCGATGCCGCGGCCACGATCGCGACCAAGAAGCGCCACATCCAGGTCTCGCTCGGCGTGCTGCGCTTCGGCGACGACGGCGACCCCACGCGCCTGACGGGCTACGACGAGAAGCCCGAGATCGACTACATCGCCTCGATGGGCGTGTACTGCTTCGCGCCCCGCGCCCTCAGCCACATCGTGCCGGGGGAGCGGCTCGACTTCCCCGACCTGATCCTGCGGCTGATCGCGGCGGGCGAGGTGGTCCGGTCATGGATCAGCGACGACTACTGGCTGGACATCGGACGCCACGACGACTACGAGCAGGCGCAGGAGGAGTTCGAGTCGGTGCGGGACCGGTTGATACCGAAGGTCTAGGAACCGAGGGCCGAGCGAACCGCGTCGACGACCGTCTCCACTTCCTCGGTCGTCGTGCTCGAGCTGAGCGGCAGCGCGCAGTGCCTTGCCGCGACCTCGGTCGCCGCCGGCAGGCCGTCCGCGGGCGCGAAGGCGCCGTAGTCGGTGAAGCTGTGCAGCGCCGGATACCAGGTCGTCTGGATGCCGGCGTCTTTGAGCTCGTCGCGGAAGCGGTCCCGACGCTCCCGGTCGGAGACCAGCACGGGGAAGGCGAAGTGCGAGGAGCGCTCGACGGCCTCCTCGTCGAAGCAGAGCTCGAGGCCGTCGATCCCGGCCAGCCGCTCGCGGTAGGCGCGGACCGTCTCGCGGCGCGAGGCCAGCGAGTCCGGGAGGCGCTGCAGGCGGCTCAGCCCGAGCGCGGCGCGCGGCTCGTCGATCCGGTAGTTGAAGCCGATGTCGACGATGTCGTAGGCGGGGTCGTGCCCGCGGTGACGGTCCCAGGTGCTGCTGGTCAGGGCGTGGGAGCGCAGCAGCCGCACGCGCTCGGCGTGCTCGGCCGAGGCGGAGCTGACCATGCCGCCCTCGCCGACGCAGAGCTGCTTCTTGGAGAAGAAGCTGAAGGCGCCGAGCTCGCCGACGGTCCCGACATGGCGGCCGTCCGCGTCCACGGTGGCGCCGATCGCCTGCGCGCAGTCCTCGATCAGCACGAGCCCGTGCTCGTCGCAGAGCGCGCGCAGCTCGGCCATCCGGGCCGGGTAGCCGCAGAAGTGGACCGCGATCACCGCCTTCGTGCGCGGGGTGATGCGTCGCGCGACGTCCGCCGGATCGAGGTTGAACTCCCGCGGGGAGGAGACGTCGCACAGCACCGGCGTGGCGCCGGTGTAGCGGACGGCGGCGGCGCTCGCGACGAAGGTGAAGGCGGGCACGATCGCCTCGTCGCCGGGGCCGAGCCCGGCCGCGAGGCAGGCGAGATGCAGCGCCGCCGTGCCGCTCGAGACCGTCACCGCGTGAGGGGTGCCGACGAACTCTGCGAGTGCCTCCTCGAACGCGCCGGTGCGGGGGCCCATCGTCAGCCAGCCCGACTCCAGGCAGGCGAGCACGGCCTGGACGTCCTGCTCGGGGACGGCGATGTCGGTCAGCGGGACGCGCCAGTCGGTCACCGCTTCACCGCCTCGGCGAGCGCGGTGACGACACGGTCCTGGTCGTCGTGGCTCATGTGGGGGTAGAAGGGGAGCGTCAGCTCGGTGCGCGAGGCCAGCTCGGTGATGGGCAGCGAGACCCCCGGGTAGCGCTCCTGGTAGGCCGAGAAGCGGTGGATCGAGGGGTAGAAGATGCTCGTCTGGATGCCGCGCTCGCGCAGCTTGCTGCTGACCTCGCCCTGGCGCCCGTCCTCCTCGAGCATGATCGGGATCACGTAGGCGGAGGACGTGTGGACCTCCTCGTCGGTGAACGGGACGATGATCCCGTCCACGCGCGAGAGCAGCGAGCGGTAGCGCAGCGTCAGCTCGCGGCGGCGCTCGATTTCCGCCTCCAGGCGCCCCATGCGTGAGAGCAGCAGCGCCGAGCGGGGCTCGTCGAGCCGGTAGTTGTAGCCGAGCCCGACCACGTCGTAGGTGTCGGTGCGGCCGCTGTGGCGGTCCCAGGTGCCGCTGGTCATGCAATGCGAGCGGTGGGAGCGCACGGACGCGGCGACCTCGTCGCTGTCGGTGCACAGCAGCCCGCCCTCCCCGACCGAGAGCACCTTGTTGGAGAAGAAGCTGAACGCTCCCGCCAGCCCCCAGGTGCCGAGCTTGCGGCCGTGGAGCGTCGCGCTCGGGGCGTGCGCCACGTCCTCGATCAGCGCGATGCCGTGCTCGTCGCACAGCTCCTGCATCCGATCGGCGGCGGCCGCGTAGCCCGCGTAGTGGACGATGCAGACCGCCTTGGTGCGGGGGGTGATGCGCCGCTCGACGTCCTCGGGATCGAGACTCGGCATCTCGCGGGAGACGATCTCCGCGAACACCGGGTCGGCGCCGCAGTAGATCGCCGCCGTCGCGGTGGCCGCGAAGGTGAACGACGGCACGATCACCTCGTCGCCGGTGCCGACGCCCGCGGCGAGGTAGGCGAGGTGCAGCGCCGCGGTGCAGCTCGAGACCGCGATCGCGTGCTTGGCACCGAGATGCTCGGCGAACAGGCGCTCGAACTCGGCGGTGCGGGGGCCGAGCGTCAGCCAGCCCGAGCGCAGCGTCTCGGCGACCGCCTCGAGGTCCTCCGGCTGCAGCTGCAAGTCGAAGAGCGGTAGCTCGGGGAACGTCTCCGTGGAGGCCACGGCGCTAAGGGATGTTCTTGTAACGGGGGTCGTACGGGTCGCCGAAGCGCCCCTCGTCGAGCGCCTGCATGATCTCGGCGATCCCGTCGGGCACCGTCATCAGCGTCTCGAAGCCGAGCTCCGCCTTGATCTTGTCGAAGCTGACCTTGTAGTCGCGCGGGTCCTCGTCCTTCTTGACGAAGCTGACGTGGCCCTTGTCGGTCTGCTTGCCGATCTCCTCGACGATGTCGAGCTTGCGGTAGTTCTCGCCCGAGCGGCCGGCGTTGAAGACGTTGCTCCCGACCTTCTCCACAGGCGCCTCGAGCACGGTGCGCACGGCGCGGCCCGCGTCGCGGACGTGGATGTACGGGCGCCAGAACTGCTCGCCGAACACTTCCAGCTCCTTGTCGGCCCAGAGTTCGCGCGTGAACTCGTTGACGGTGAGGTCGAAGCGCATCCGGCGCCCGACGCCGTAGACGGTGGCGAAGCGCAGGCAGGTGGGCGAGAGGCCGTTGCCGTTGCCGGCGCCGAGGATCAGCTTCTCCATGCCGACCTTCTGCTCGGCGTAGAGCGAGACGGGGCGCAGCTCGCCCTCCTCGGTGATCGGGACGGTCGGGTCGGCCATGCGGCCGTAGTTCGAGCAGGTCGAGGCGAACACGAGACGCTGCACGCCGGCCGCTTTGGCGTCGGCGACGAGCGACTCCGTGGCCTGCACGTTGACTTCGTCGGACTCCTGCGGGTCACGCGCGCAGGCGGGGTCGCCGACGATCGCCGCCAGGTGGACGACCGCCTCGGCGCCCTCGAGGGCGCGCGCGCGGGCGTCCCCGTCGCGGATGTCGCCGCGGACGACCTCGATGCCCTTCTGCTCCTGTTCGGCTGCGATGTCCTCCTGGCCGTGGAGCAGCGAGTCGAGCACCCGTACCTCGTGGCCGTTCTCCAGCAGCTCGTTCGCCAGAAGGGAGCCGATGTAACCGCTTCCGCCGGTGATCAAGGTCTTAGCCACGTCGTCCTGGTCCTCTCTGGTCGTGTGTGCGGGTGCCCTGGCGCGGGCGCGCCCGAGCATCCGGGCCGCCGCGACGGCGCCTCCGATGCTACAGCCGCTATCGGCATGGCCCCGGGGGCGCTTGAGCGGCCGCCGTCCTGCCTCGCCGGCGCTACAAATCGCCGCGCATGTGGCCGATGGTGGGTATCGTGACCCTTCCTCGGTCGAGAATGTCGAGCAGATGCCGACCATAGCTCGCGACGTAACGCGCCAGCGCGCGGCCTCCGACATTCTGATGCAGGTCGTCGTGCGGGTCGCGAACCTCGCGCTGGGCGCGTTCGTGACCGCGCTGCTCGTGCGCACGCTCGGCAAGGCCCACTACGGGCAGTGGTCGACGACGTTCATCGTCGTCGGCCTGATCGCGTTCTTCTCGACCTTCGGGATCGAAGAAATCGCGGTCCGCGAAGCGGCGCGCGAGCCCGACCGCGAATTCGACTGGCTCGGCTCGGTGATGATGGTGCGCGTCATCCTGCTCGGCCCGATCACGCTGGCCGCGCTGGCGGCGGTCGTGCTCCTGCACGAGAGCCAGGAAATGCTGATCGCCGGCGTGATCCTGGTGCTGGCGATGCCGTTCGGCGGCGTCAGCGCGATCGCGCTGATGTTCAAGCTGCGGGTCGACAACCGCGTGCCGATGATCGTCCTGACCCTGCGCAGCGTGCTGTGGGGCGCGGCGGTCCTGATCATCTACCTCAAGGGCGGCGGCATGATCGCGCTCTCGATCGCGATGGTCGTCACCAACCTGTGCGGGACGTTCGTGAACGTGCTCGCCGCGCGAAAGCTCGTCGGGCGCTGGCCGCGCCCGACGAGGCGGTACGCGCGCCCGCTCGTGCAGCGCGCGATCCCGGTCGGGGTCACGGGGCTGCTCGTGATGGCCTACGCGCGCATCGACCAGGTGCTCGTGTTCACGCTCAGGGGCGCGAAGGAGGCGGGGCTCTACGGGTCGATCTACGTGCTGCTCGACTCCTCGCACTTCGTGCCCGGGTCGATCCTGACGACGATGGCGCCCGTGATCGCCGCCGCCTGGCCGAGCGACCGCGAGCGCCTGCTGCGAGCCGTCCGGAACACGCTCGAGCTGCTCTGTGTCGGGTCCTTCGGCGCGCTCGCGTTCGCCGCCGTGTGCTCCGAACCGGTCGTGCGGCTGATCTTCGGCGAGGAATTCATCGAAGCGGCCCCGATCCTGCCGATTCTGGGCGGCGCGTTCGTGCTGATCTCCTTCGGCTACCTGTTCGACAACCTCGTGCTCGTCACCGGCAAGCAGGGGCGCCTGGTGAAGATCTGCCTGGCGGCGCTGGTCTTCAACCTCGCCGGCAACTTCGCGCTAGTGCCGCAGTTCGGCTTCCACGCGGCCGCCTGGATGACGCTCGCGACCGAGGCGCTCGTGGCCGCCTTGGAGATCAGGCTCGTGACCGAGAGCGTGCCGCTGCGCGAGATCGGCTACGGCCGCATCATGCGCACGACCGTGTGCGCGCTGCTGCTGGCGGCGGAGCTCGCGATCGCGAAAGAGATCGGCGCGGGGCTCGGGGTGCTGGTCGCGCTCGCGTGCGTCAGCTACCCGGCGCTGCTGCTCGCGCTGGGCGGCATGTCGATCGACGACGTCCTCGTCGTGCTGCGCCGGCGGCAGCCGGCCGCCTGAGCTGCGCACGCCCGAGCGCCGGATAGCGTGTGCCCCCGCCGATGCGGATCCTGATCGTCTCGAACCTGTTCCCGCCCGTCACCTCGGGCGGCTACGAGGCGGAGTGCAGCGCCGTCGCCGAGCACCTGCGCCGCGAGCACGACGTGCAGGTGCTGACCAGCGCGCCGCGCGGTGGGAGCGTGGCCCCGCAGCCGGGCGTGCTGCGCGAGCTGACCATGCTGAGCGGCGACGCGAGCGGCGCGCTCAGGGCTCCATCCGCCGCCCTGCGGTCGGCCGCGGTCGCACGGCGCCTGCTCGCGTGGCAGCCGGAGCTCGTGTACGCCTGGAACTGCGCAGGGATCGCGCAGGCGGGGCTGCGTCAGCTGGCCGACCGCGGCGTCCCGATCGCGTTTCGTGTCTGCGAGCACTGGTTCGGGGGCCTCTTCACATACGACCAGTTCATGCGCGAGCTGCTGCCGGCCGAGCGCGGGCCCGCGCGCCTGGCTTGGGCCGCCGGCTGCCGGGCGCTGAACCGGCTGCCGCAGCTCCGCCTGGATCCCCGCGCGCCGCTTCGTGCGGCGATCTCGTGGAACTCGCACTCGCTCGAGCGGACCGTGTCCACGCCCGCCTTCCTGGACGCGGTGCTCGAGCGCGTGCAGCATCCGGTGCCGCCCCACGGCGACGTGTTCGAGGGCGTCCAGCGCGCGCCCGCGCGCGAGCCGGAGATCGTGTACGTCGGGCGCGTGGCCCGTTACAAGGGCCTCGGCGTCGCGATCGAGGCGCTGGCGATCCTGCGCGCCGGGCGCCGGCCAGGGGCGCGGCTGATCGTGATCGGCCCGGAGGAGGAGCCGGAGTTCGTGGCCGAGATGCGCGCGCTCGTCAGCGGCCGCGGTCTCGACGGAGCCGTGAGCTGGCGCGGGCAGCTCGGCCCCGAGCAGACGGCGGCGGCGCTCGCGAGCGCGCACGCGCTGATCGTGCCCTCGACCTGGGAGGAGCCGTTCGGGCTGGTCGCGATCGAGGCGGCGCTCGCCGGCGTCCCGGTCGTCGCCTCGGACATCGGCGGGATCGGCGAGGGGCTGCGAGACGGCGAGCACGCGCTGCTCTTCGAGCGCGGGGACTTCGCCGGGGCGGCCGTGGCGCTCGAGCAAGTGCTCTCCGAGCCGCAGGCGACCGCCGCGCGGGTCGAGCGCGCCCGTGCTCGCGCCGAGGAGTTCCGCATCGGGCCCTATCTCGCCGGGCAGGAACGGTTCGTGCTCGACGCCCGCGCTGCGCTCAGCTGAACCCCGCGGCTCGGCGTCCTGAGTGCCGCACGCCTGCATGCGATGAGGAGCGCCCGGGGTAGCTACCATCCGTGGTCACCGAGCACCCCGCACGCCGGGTCTCAAGCAGGGAGCGGCGGGCGACGATAGGAGTGGTGTCGTGAGAACTGTGGCCTGCAGCGGACCCTCGCATCCCGAGCGGCACCACGCGCAACCCGTCACCGAGACCAGGCGATGAGAGCCGACAACCGCTTCGAGCCGCTGGGGGAGAGCAACTCCGTCTCGGCCGCCCTCGAGGTCCTGCGACGCCGCTGGCCGGTCGCGCTCGGCATCGTGCTCGTCTGCACGATCGTCTCCGCCATCCAGCAGAAGCGGGCCACTCCCACCTACAAGGCGACCTCCAACGTCGCCTTCCACTGCTCGACGATCACTGAAAGCGCGCTCCAGGTCGGCTCCTCCAACTGCGTCGAACCGCAGCGCGAAGCCGACACGCAGGTCACGATCGCGCACTCTCCGGAAGTCGCGCAGTCGGTGCGCACCCAGCTCGGCGGCACGCGCGGCGTCGACGAACTGCTCGGGATGGTCGGCATCGAAGCCGCGCCGAACGCCGACGTGCTCAACATCACGGCCTCCGCCGGCGACCCGCGCGAAGCCGCGCTCATCGCCAACGCGTTCGCGAACCAGTACATCACCTTCAAGGCCAACTCCCAGCTGAGCACGATCGACGCCGCCAAACGCCAGCTGCAGCAGCAGCTCGCGACCACGACCCCCGGCAGTGCCGACGCGGCCTCGCTCGAACAGCAGATCCAGCGCCTGACCCAGGCGCGCGCCGTGGTCGGCTCGGGCGCGGACATCATCGGCCGCGCCACCCCCCCCGGCGTGCCCTCGGGCATGCACCTCTCGACAGCGATCATCATCGGCCTGCTCGTCGGCCTCGCGCTCGCCTTCACCCTGCTGTTCCTGCTCGAGTCGCTCGACCGCCGCATCAAGACCGTCGACGAGTTCGAACGCGAGTACCGGCTCTCGGCCCTGACGGTCGTGCCGCAGTCCTCGATGGGCCCGCCGCGCGCCGACGAACGCGGGGAGGTGCTCGAGCCCTACCGGATCCTGCGCAGCGCGCTCGAATTCGCCGCGGTGACGCGCGCGATGGACACGCTGCTCGTGACGAGCGCCGTGCCCGGCGAGGGCAAGACGACGGTGTCGGTCGACCTGGCCCAGGTGATCGCGCTCACCAAACGCCGCGTCGTGCTGCTCGAGCTCGACCTGCGCATGCCCACCTTCACGCGCCACTTCGGCCTGGACCCGCGTCGCGGCCTCACGGCCGCGCTGCTGCGCGGGGAGGCTCCCGCCGAGCTGCTGGTCGAGCCGCTTCCGGAACTTCCCAACCTCTCTGTGCTCCCGTCCGGGCCGCTCCCGCACAACCCGGCCGAGCTCCTCGCCAGCCCGGTGATCGGCGAGATCATCACCGAACTCGGCCAGGGCGGCGAGACGATGGTGATCATCGACGCGCCGCCTCTGAACCCTGTCGCCGACGCCCAGATCCTCCTCAACAGCTCGGCGGTCCAGGCCACGCTGCTGGTCGCGCGGCTCAACAAAACGACGCGCGACGAGGTGCGTCGCGCGCGCGGGATCCTCGACCGCCACATGGTCGAGCCCGTCGGCCTCGTGATCACGGGCATGCGCGACGGCGGCCGTTACTCCTACTCCGCATATGGCGAGAACGCGGGCACGGTCGATGTCAACGCCGACAGCCTGCAGCGGCGCCGCGCCCGGGGCTCGGCGAAAAACCGCGAACGCGTCTAGGCCCAGAGCGCCGTGCCCTGGCGTCTGCACCTGCGCGCTGTCGACGGACGCGAAGCGCTGACGGCGGTCATCGCGAGCGTCGCGACGGCGCTGATCATCCTGATCGCCCACCACAAGGTCAGCCCGACGCTCGCGCTGCTGGCACCCCTGGCGCTGGCGCTCGTGGTGATCGTGCTGATGCACCCGCTGCTCGCGGTCGGCATCGCCGTGGTCGTGCCGATCCTCTTCGAGGGCCCGACCTTCGGGCTGTTCACCTTCACGCAGCACATCTACGACCCGTTCTACAAGCGCATCACGCCGGTCGACGCGCTCGTCGTCCTCGCCGTCGCCTCCGTCGCCCTGGAGATGATCCGCGACCGCCGTCCGCTGCGCTACCCGCGCGAGCTGATCTTCGGAGACATCCTGCTCGCGCTGGGCATGGCGTGCGGGATCGCGATGGGCAGATCGGGCGGCTCCGGGCTGAAGTCGCTGCTCCTGGCCGAGAACCTGCTCGCCTACCTGCTCGTGCTGCCGGTCGCGGTCGCCAACCTGAGAGTCGATGCCGGCCGTATGCGGATGGTGATCGGCGGGGTGTTCGCGCTCGCCGTTGTCAAGGCGCTGCTCGGGGTGTTCGAGATCGTCGCCCACAAGGGCGTCTCGATCGAGGGCAGCGCTGCCCTCACCTACTACGAACCGACCGCCAACTGGGTCGTGATGGTGGCCCTGCTCGGGATCGTCGCTGCGATCCTCGCGCGGCTGCGCCCGCCGCTGTGGATGCTGCTCGGCACGCCGCTGCTGATCGCCTCGCTGGTGCTCTCATACCGGCGCTCCTTCTGGATCGCCGCGGTGCTCGGCCTGCTGCTGATCGTGCTGCTCGCGCTCTCGCCCGTCGGCAGGCGCCTGCTCGTCCCGACGGCGCTCTTCGTCGCGGCCGGGATCTGGCTGCTCGGCTCGATCAACTTCCAGTCGCAGTCGCCGATCGTCAAACGCGCCGCCTCGCTCTCGCCGAGCAGCATCACCAACAACGTCGAAGACCGCTACCGGCTCGACGAGCGCGCGAACGTCCTCGCCCAGCTCGAAAAGAAACCGATCACCGGGCTCGGCGTCCTCGTGCCCTGGGAAGCGACGAAGCGACCGCTGCCCGTCGAACACGAAGACGCCCGCGAGTACGTCCACTTCGCGGCGCTGTGGTTCTGGATGAAGATGGGGATCCTCGGCCTGCTCGCCTACTTCGCGCTGCTGATCGCCACCGCACGGCTCGCCTGGCGCGTGTGGCGAGAGCGAACCGAGACGGTGTTCAGGGCCTTCGGGCTCGCCTCTCTGTGCGCGGTGGCGGGGCTGCTGGTCGCCGAGACGACCGCGACCTTCACCGGCGCGGAACTGCGCTTCACGATCGTGTTCGCGACTCAGATCGGCCTGCTCGCGCTGCTCACCTCGCTGCCTCCAGCCGAGGAGAGCGAGCCCGAGCCTGAAGGCGCGGTCGCGGCCTGAGTCCTCAGGCTGCCAGCAGCCGCGCGAGCGCCTCGATCGAGTAGCGCTCCATCGCGAGCTCGCGACCGCGCGCGCCGATCTCGGGCGCGCCGCTCTCGAGGATGTCCACGAGCGCAGCCGCGAACTCCGTCTCGCCCTCGGCGAGCACGCAGTCGTGCCCGGCGCTGACGGCGAGGCCCGCCGCCGCGCGGGGCGTCGCGAGCACCGGGAGGCCGTAGGCCAGCGCCTCCACGAACTTCAGCGGCGTGCCGCCCCCCTGGAGCAGGGGCACGAGCGCGCAGCGCGCCCCTTCGTAGGCGCTCTCGAGCTGCTCGACGAAGCCGACGGCCTCGATGCGCTCGTCCGCGCCGGCCGGCAGCTCGAGGTTCGCGCCGACGAGACGCAGCCGCGCCGCCGGCAGGCGCTCCCACACGAGCGGCATCACGCGCTCGAGCAGGAACGCGAGCCCGTTGCTGTTGGGCTCGTATGCGAAGTTCGCGACGAACACCGCGCGCTGCTCTGCCGCCCGCGCGTCGACCGGAGTGATCGCGGCCACGTCGACGACGTTCGGGACGTAGCGGAGGCGCGCGCCGGGGCAGAGCTCGGCGGCCGCCGCGAGCTCCGCCTCGCTCACCATCCAGGACTCCTCGGCGCGTCGAAGCAGCCCGCGCTCGAAGGTGCGCAGCAGCCGCATCGAGCCGCTCTGGCCGAGCTCCGAGCGAAAGCCCGACTCGAGGTTGTGCGCGTTGTAGACCACCGGGCGTCGCCGCGCGAGCCCGCGCAGGGCGGCGGCCGCGATCGGGCCGTCGGCGATCACGCGCCCGTGGCCGGGCGCGGGGGCCAGGCGCGCGGCTTCGGTCGCGAGCTCGGGCGAGGCCCCCCGCGCGAAGCCGGCGGGCGTGCCCGCGAGCCGCGCGCGGGCGTAGGTGACGGCGCGCCGCAGCCCGCGCGAGGGCAGCACCTCGCACAGCTCGATGCCCGGGATCGAGCCGAACGCCTCGTCGGGCGCCTCGCCCTCGAAGCGCGCGTAGAGCAGCGTCAGCCCGCCGCCGGCGGCCGCGAGCGCCCGCGCGATCCCGTAGGTGCGCATCGTCTGGCCCGAGCGCAGCACCGGCGTGTGCGTGGTGACGAGCAGGTCGCTCATGACGACTGCACCGCGCGGGCGATCTCCCGCAGGCGCTCGTCCCAGGAGTGCGAGGCGGCGGCCGCGGAGCGCGCTGCTCGGCGCTCGGGCGAGTCCTGGCCGAGCTCGCGTTCGAGCGCCGCACGGAAGCCGGCGGCGTCCGGGGCGGTCAGGACCTCCCCGACCTCGGCGATCGCGGGCAGCGGCGTCGCCACCACGGGCAGGCCGGCGGCGAGGTACTCGTAGACCTTCATCGGGAAGATGCTGTCGGTCAGCCCGCTGCGCACGTAGGGGATCAGCCCGGCCGCGGCGCCGCGCAGGACGGACGGCAGGGCCTCGTAGGGTCGCGGCCCGAGCAGGTGCACGTTCGGCTCGGCCGCGAGCGCGGAGACGTCGGTGGTCGGGTCGCCGAGGCCGACTGGGCCGACGAGCACGATCGACCAGTCCCGCCGCGCCCGGGCGAGCTCGACCAGCAGCTCGATGTCGAGCTTGACGGCCGAGATCGCGCCCGTGAAGACGAGCCGCGGTGCGGGCAGCGCCTCGACCGCGGGGTCCACCGGGCCCTCGCGCAGGGCGCCCGCGAACAGCTCGGTGTCGGCCACGTTGGGGGCCTCCAGCACGTGGTCGGAGAGCTCGCGCATGCGCCGTGCGAGCTCGGGCGCGCTCGCGAGCACGAGGTCGGCCCGGCGGGCGAAGCGCTCCTCGGCGGCGCGGAAGCTCGCGGTGTCGATCCGCTCGTGCGCGGAGATGTCATCGACGCAGTGGTAGACGACGAACGAGGGGCGCAGCGAGTCGAGCAGCAGCTCGGCCTGCGGCACGTAGGACCACAGCCACGGCCGCTGCATCCCGATCTTGGCCGCGGCACGGGCCACGAGCGCGGGCAGCAGCCGGCGGTTGAGCGCCTCGGCCGCGGCGTTGCCGTGCAGCGGGAGCACGAGCGGCGAGAGCACGTGCAGCCCGTCCCGATCACCCCCTCCGAGGGCGGTGCCCCGCGGCCCCTGCAGGCCGGTTCGCAGGCGGCGCGCGATCCGCTTCAGGTCGCGCCCGGCGAGCTGCGGGCGGCGCAGGCCGAGCGACTCGACGAACAGCACACGGTTCGCCCGGGCCAGGCGCGCCATCAGGTGATGCTGGTTGGTCCACAGCTCGGTGTCCCAGTCGGCGAACCCGACGCAGACGATGTCGCGCCCCTGCAGGGCTGCCGGCAGCTCCATCGGCTCGCCATGATCCCAGGCCGCGGGGCGCCCGAAGGTCTGCCTTGTAGTGTCGGGATGGTGCAAGGAGCGCCTCAGCCGGCCACGGCGCCGCTGCCGGAGCGCCTTCGGCAGCGCTTCCCGCGTGTGGCCGTCGTCCACGACTGGCTGACGGTCCCGGGCGGCTCCGAGCAGGTCGTGCTCGAGCTGCTCGAGATGTTCCCGCACGCGGAGATCTTCACCTCCGTATACGACCCCGACCCCTGGCCCGCGCAGATCACCTCGCGGCCGGTCCACGCCTCGTGGCTCAGCCGGTTGCCGGGTGCCCGGCGCCACTACCCGAAGCTGCTGCCGCTGATGAACGGCGCCTTCCGCTCGTTCGACCTCGCCGGCTTCGACCTGATCCTCTCGAGCAGCCACGCCTGCGCGAAGAACGTCCGCAAGCCGCCTGGCGCGCTGCACGTCTGCTACTGCCACACGCCGATGCGCTACGCGTGGGAGGAGGGGTTCATGGCCGAAGAGGAAGTCGGCCGCGCGACACGCCTGATCCTGCCGCCGCTGCTCGCGTGGCTTCGCCGCCAGGACCTCGCCGGGGCCGCGGGCGTGGACGTGTTCGTCGCGAACTCGGCCCACGTGGCCGAGCGGATCCGCCGCTACTACGGGCGCGAGAGCGAGATCGTGCACCCACCCGTCGACGTCGAGCACTTCCTGGGCCTCCGCCGCGAGCCCCGCGACCACTACCTGGCGTTCGGCCGGGTGGTGCCCTACAAGCGCGTCGACCTCGCGGTCGGCGCGTGCGCCTCGCTCGGCCGGCCTCTGCGCGTGGCCGGCGACGGCCGGGCCCTTGCGGCGGTGCGGGCGCGCGTGGCGGGCGCGCCGGACATCGAGCTGCTGGGCAAGGTCGCCGACGGCGAGCGCGACGAGTTGCTGGCGGGGGCGCGCGCGCTGCTGTTTCCGGGCGAGGAGGATTTCGGGATCGTGCCGGTCGAGGCGCAGGCGGCCGGGGTGCCCGTGGTCGCATACGGGGTCGGCGGCGCGGTGGAGACCGTGACCGACGGCGTCACGGGGGCGCTGTTCGCCGAGCAGGACGAGAGGGGGCTGGCTGCCGCGATCGAGCGCTTCGAGGGCATGGTGCTCGACGAGAGCGCGATCCGCGCGAACGCCACGCGTTTCTCGCGCGAGCGCTTCCGCGAGCAGCTCGCGGCGGTGATCGAGCGCGCGGGGGGGATGTAGGCTCGCGGCATGGAGGAGGTCCTGCCGGGCGTCCGTCACTGGACTGCCACGCATCCGAAGCTCGGGATCGTCGTCTCCTCCTACTGGCTGGCCGGCGACGGGGTGCTGTTCGACCCGCTCGTGCCCGGGGAGGGGATCGAGGCCTTCGACGCCCGGCCGCCACGCGCCATCCTGCTCTCCAACCGCCATCACCTGCGCGAGTCCGCGCGCTTTGTGGAGCGCTTCGGGTGCACCGTGCACTGCAACAGCGCGGGCCTGCACGAGTTCGCGGACAGCGGCGTGGAGGTCGCGGGCTTCGAGATCGGCGCGCGCCTGCCCGGCGGCGTCGTGGCGGCGCGGATGGATGCGATCTGCCCGGACGACACGGCGCTGTACCTGCCCGAGCAGCGAGCGCTGGTGCTTGCCGACGGGGTCGTGCGAGGCGGCGCGCAGGGTGCCGGCGGGCCGCTCGGCTTCGTGCCCGACACGCTCATGGACGATCCGGAGCAGACGCGGCAGGAGCTCCTCGCGTCGTGCCGGCGGCTGCTGGAGGAGCTCGACTTCGACTCGCTGCTCCTGGCGCACGGCGGGCCGGTGATCGGGGACGGGCGCGCGCTGCTCGAGGACCTCGTCGCCTGCGGCGGGCGCACCGCATTCGAGACGTAGGCTCGCCGGCGATGCGCGTTCTCGTCACCGGCGCCAGCGGCTTCATCGGCGGAGTTGTGTGCCGCCAGCTCCTTGCCGCGGACCACGACGTGGCGGCGCTCGTGCGCCGGCCGGGCACGGAGCCCCCGGGGACCGCCCCGATCGCGGGCAAGCTCGACGCCGAGGGCGGTCTGTCCGACCCGCTTGCGCTCGCCCGGCCGGACTGCGTCGTGCACCTCGCGGCCGAGATCGCCTCCCAGCGGCACGCCGCGAGGGTGATCGAGGTGAACGTCGGCGGCACGCGGCGGCTGCTGGACGCGTGCCTTTCGCTCTCACCCGAGAAGCCGGCCGCGGGCCCGCGCTTCGTCTTCGCCTCCACGGTCGTCACGGGCGACCCGCACGGCGCGCTGCTGACCGAGGAGAGCAGCCTGCCGGTCGAGACGCCCTACGGACGGTCCAAGCAGGAGTGCGAGCGGATGGTGCTGGAAAGCGGCCTTCCCGCGGTCGTGATCCGCCCGTCGCACGTCTACGGCCCCGGCGGCTGGTACGGCGAGGAGCTGGTGCCGCGGCTGCGCCAGCCCGGGCGCTTCGCGGTGATCGGCAGCGGCGAGAACCTGTGGGACGTCGTGCACGTCGAGGACGTCGCCTCGGCGATCCTGCTGGCGATCTCCGAGGAGGCCGCGAACGGGCGCATCTACCACGTCGCCGACGACGCGCCGATCTCCTTCTACGACTTCATGGCGCTGACGGCCTCGGAGCTCGGGGTCGGGCGGCCGCGCCGGATACCGGCGCCGCTCGCGCGGCTCGTCGCCGGCAGCAACGCGGTCGACGCCGTCGTGCGCTCGGCGCGCAGCTCGAACGCGAGGATCAAGCAGGAGCTGGGATGGGAGCCGCGCTTCCCGACCGCGCAGCAGGGTGTCCCGGACGCCGTGGCGCGGCTGATCGCGGCCTCGGCCGTGTCATAGCCGGGTTGCGCGGCCCGCGTGGCAGTTCACGACCTTCATGGGCGCCTGCGGTCTGCTGCTGGCCTGCCGCCGCCTCAGCCGAACGCGCGCTCGGCCTCGTCGGCGACGTGACGGGCGATCGCCAGCGACGAGGTGGCGGCAGGGGAGGGGGCGTTGCGCACGTGCAGCGCCCGCTCGGTGTGCGAGAAGACGAAGTCGTCGACGAGCCTGCCGTCCCGCGCGAGCGCCTGCGCGCGCACGCCGGCGAAGGAAGGCTCGACGTCGCTCTTCTCGAGCTCCGGGACGTAGCGCGCCGCCGCCCGTACGAAAGCCGACCGCAGCGCGGCGTGGTTCAGCTCGGTGATCCCGGTCCGCCACCAGCGCGCGAGCATCCGCCAGGTGCCCGGCCACGCGAGCGTGTCGGCGAGGTCGCGGCGGCGCACGCGCCGCAGCTCGTACGCATCGCGCGCGCCCGCCATCAGCGCCGTCGGCCCGACGAGCACCTCGCCGTCGATGTGCTTGGTCAGGTGGACGCCCAGGAACGGCAGGGACGGGTCGGGTACGGGGTAGATCAGGGAGCGCACGAGGTGCCTGCGCTCGGGGCGCAGGCGCAGGTAGGCGCCGCGGAAGGGGACGATGCGCGGGTCGGGGTCGGCGCCCGCCGCCACCGCGAGCCGGTCCGCCCAGGCACCGGCGCAGAAGATCGCGTTGCCCGCCTCGGTGACGCCGTGGCTGTGGCCGATCCGCAGGGCGCGGCCGCCCGAGCTCACCGTCTGCACCTCGCAGCCGGTGGCGATGCTGCCCCCGGCCTCGGCGAGGTCGCCGGCGTAGGCGCGGGCGACCGATGGGAAGTCGGCGATCCCCGTGCCGGGCGAGTGCAGGCCGTCGATGCCGCGCGCGTGCGGCTCGAGCTCGGCGATGCCGTCGGCGTCGATGCGGCGCAGGCCGGGGACGCCGTTCGCGCGCCCGCGGCGCTCGAGCTCGTCGAGCCGCTCGAGCTCGGAGCGGTCGGTCGCGACGATCACCTTGCCGCATCGGTCGCTCGCGATGCCCTTGCGCTCGCAGTACTCGTACATCTCGCGGGCCCCGGCGACGCACAGCTGGGCCTTGAGCGAGCCCGGCACGTAGTAGACGCCCGCGTGGATCACGCCCGAGTTGTGGCCGGTCTGATGCGTTCCCAGCTCCTGCTCGCGCTCGAGCACGCAGATCGAGCTCCCCGGCCGGCGGCCGATCAGCTCGCGGGCGACGGCGAGCCCGAGGATGCCGCCGCCGACCACGGCGATGTCGCAGCGCTCAGCAGCCTCTTCGTTCATCGGAGAGTGATCGGCATCCGCGGCTAAGGGGCTTTAGCGGCGCCCGGGGCCCCGGGCGCGGTCGCAGCCGCCGCGTCGAGCAGCCCCGCCCCGTAGAGCCGTTCGTCGCCGCCCCCGCCGAGCTTGCGCGCGGTGGCGCGCAGGCGCGCGCTGATCTGCGCCGGGGTCGGGTGGCGCCCGAGCACGCCGCTGGCGATCACGAGTGCGGCGACGGCCGAGACGTGCGGGGTGGCCATCGAGGTGCCTTCGTAGCCGCCCGGGATGCCGAAGCGTTTGACCGAGCCGCCCGTGAACGTGACCTGGAAGATGTCGCGCCCCGGCGCTTCGGGGTTGCAGTTCGGATCCCCGGGCAGATCCGCGTCAGGCCCGCCGCCGGGCGCCACGAGCGTGAGCCCCGAGCCGTCGTTGGAGTAGGCCGCGAGGCATCCCCGCTCGGTCGTCGCGCCGACCGAGATCACGTCCGGCGCGCGCGCCGGGTAGGCGATCGCGGCGTGGCCCTCGTTGCCGGCTGCCGCGACGACCAGCACGTGCCGGCGGTGCGCGTAGCGCAGCGCGTCGATCAGCTCGGGGATGTCGGCGGCGGTGACGCCGGGAGAGAACTCGAGGCTGAGGTTGATCACCCGGGCGCCGTGACGGACCGCGAAACGGACGCCCTGCGCGATCGTCGCGGCTTCGCCTTCGCCCTCGGTGTCGAGCACGCGCACCGGCATGATCCGCGCGCCGTAGGCGATGCCGGTGAGGCCGGAGTGGTTGTTGGTCTCCTCGGCGATCACGCTGGCGACGAAGGTCCCGTGGCCGTTGCGGTCGTTGGGGTAGGGGTCGTGGTCGACGAAGTCGTAGCCGCTGACGAACTGGAACTGGCCGAAGTCGGGGGAGCGCTTGAAGCGGCCACGGTTGGCATACGCGACACCGGTGTCGAGCACGGCCACGGTCACGCCGCTCCCGCCCGGCGCGCCGTCCGCGATCAGGTTGGCCCACGCTTCGGGCGCGCCGATGCCGAACGGCCCCGAGAGGTTCCACTGCAGTTCCTGCCAGCCCCCGGGCGTCGAGCCGGCGCCGACGTCGTCGGGCACGAAGGTGCCGGAGCTGTGGGCGAGGTAGTCGGGGACCGCCCACAGCACGTCGCGCCGGCGCCGCAGGCGCGCGATCGCGTGCGCGACGCTCTCGCCGCGGCGCACCGGCACGACGGCGGTGTGTTCGCTCGTTTCCCCGCCGGCCTTCGCGGCGGTCGCGGCCGCTCCCTCGCGCGAGCCGAAGCGCACGACGACGCGGCCGGGCGAGAACGAGGCCGCCTCGGCGCGTGCGGGCGCGCGCAGCGCCAGGACCGCGCCGAACGCCAGGCAGACGGCGACGGCGAGGAGCGACGGGCTCGGCCGCCGGCGGGGGCCGGCTGCCGGAGGGGGGAGGGGCGGGCGGAGCATGCGTTTGGAGTAATGATGATGATGACGGTGCCGGCCCCTCGGCGAGTCGGGTGCCGTCGGCCGCGACCGATGACCGACCGTTTCTTCCCACGCGAGGACTACTTCATGCGCCTGGCGTTGCGCGAGGCGGAGCTAGCCCTTGAACACGACGACGTGCCGATCGGCGCGGTCGTCGTGCGCGACGGCGAGGTGCTCGCGGCGGCACACAACGAGCGCGAGCTGCGCCAGGACCCGACCGCGCACGCCGAGGTGCTGGCGCTGCGCGAGGCTGCGCGCCGCGACGGCACCTGGCGCGTGCACGACGCGGTGCTCTACGTCACGCTCGAGCCGTGCGCGATGTGCGCCGGGGCGCTCGTGCTCGCGCGTGTGCCGCGCGTCGTCTATGGCGCTCCGGACCCGAAGGCGGGCGCGTGCGGCAGCGTCCTCGACGTCCTCGGCGAGCCGCGGCTGAACCACCGGCCCGTCGTCGCCGGCGGGCTGCTGGCCGAGGACTGCGCGGAGCTGCTGCGGACGTTCTTCGCGGCGCGCCGCTGAGCGCCGGATCACGCCCGGCCGGGCTGTGCGCTAGTCTTGCGCCCGCCTAATCCTGGGCTGTGCCCGGGAGCGGGGGGCCCGTGTCGTTGGGGCGAGTTCCGCGGTAATCCGCGGGAGGCGAAGTCTCGCTAGCCCGTCAGCTAACCCCGTAGGCCGACCAAGAGAGGCAGATGCGGAGACTGCGCCGCGCACGTGCGCGCATCGTCATTTTCCCCGTGATCGCGATCGCGGCCCTGCTCGCTGCAGCCCACGCTGCGGGCGCCGCGGCGCCCGGCGGCACGGCGGCGCCCCAGCCGAGCACGGTGAGCTCTCCCCCGTCCGGACCGGTCCAGCCTGCCGCCACGGGCGGCAGCTCGCCGAGCTCCTCCGCGCCCACGTCGGCGCCGAGCGCGCCGGTCTTCACCGGCAGCCCGTACCCGATGAGTGCGAAAGGGTGGGTGTTCCCGCTGTATCCGCTCTCGCGGGTCGCGGCCCGCAGCTGGTGGTCGCTCGACCAGGGCGTCGACCTGGGCGGCAGCGCCGACCAGTGCGGCACGCGCCTCGTCGAGCTCGCGGTCGCATCGGGCACGATCGTGCACGAGGGCCTCGAAGGCTTCGGGCGCTACGCGCCCGTGCTGCTGGTCGAAAGCGGGCCCGACGAGGGTCGCTACGTCTACTACGGCCACGCCGCGCCGGCGCTCGTCCCGGTCGGCACCAAGGTGAGCGCCGGCCAGCCGATCGCGGACGTCGGCTGCGGGCGCGTGGGCATCTCGGACGCGCCGCACCTGGAGATCGGGGTCTCGGCGCAGGGCGCCAAGGGTCCCCTCGACATGCCGTCGTCCGGCGAGACCTCCCACGAGGCGCTCTCGAACCTGATGTCGGCCTACAAGACCGCGGTCGCAGACGCCAAGGCGAAAGCGGCGGCTCGGCGGGCCGCACGCAAGGCGGCCGCCCGGCATCGCTGAGCGGCCCTTCGCCGCGGCGCTCCGATCATCTAGCCTTGTGGCCCGTCCCCCAGGAGGGGTGGCAGAGCGGTTGAATGCGGCGGTCTCGAAAACCGTTTCAGGGGTTTAACCTCTGACGAGGGTTCGAATCCCTCCCCCTCCGTAGCCGAAGTGCCCCCTTTGCGGTAGCGGCCCGCGCCCTTTATCATCTGTTCCGGCGGAACAAGCCGCATCGGAGGCTCGAGGGGCACCTGGAGGGGTGTCACGGCCGGCCGGGGCGCCCGGTTTGGAGACAATTATGGATGGGCGGGGTCTCCGTTGAGGCCTAGGAGAATGATCAAGCGCGCCCTGCTCACGGGGATGCTTGGCCTGCTCGCTGCCGTCGCGGCGCCCGTCTCACCGGCCTCGGCGCAGCCACTGCTGGTGATCGAATCGCCCGCGTCGGGCTCGGCCACCAACCACGTGCGGCCCGTTTTCTCCGGCTCGACGACCGATGTCGAAGACGCGGTCACGGTAACGGTGTTCTCGGGCGGCTCGTTCGTCGAGTCGGCGACCGCCACGCCGGAACCCGGCGGCGGATGGTCGGTCCAGCTCCCCAAAGAACTCGCAGACGGCAAATACTCGGCGATCGCGGAACAGACAGAAGAACTCAGCGGCGAAACGGGCTCGAGCGGCGCGGTGAGCTTCCGCGTGGACACGCTGCCGCCAACGGTCACGCTCGACTCCGTCTCCTCGCCGACGAACGACCCCGCGCCGTCCTTCACGGGCACGGCGAGCGATACCGAACAGGTCACGGTCGACATCTTCAAAGGGTCCTCGGCGGGCGGCACGATCGTCGCCGAAGCCCACGCCAGCGGGACGGGAGGCTCCTGGGCCTCGGACAGCGCGAGCCCGGCGCTGGCGGATGGCACCTACACGGCGCTGGCCGAACAGGAAAGCTCGCTCGGCAACGGTCCGGGCTTCAGCCAGGAACGGACGTTCGTCGTGCACACGGCGAAACCGGTCGTGTCGCTGAACGCGGTGAGCTCGCCGACGAACGACTCGACGCCCTCCTTCAGCGGTACCGCGAGCGAAAAAACGGCGGTGACTGTGTCCGTGTTCGCGGCCGGCGACGTGGGCGGCACGGTGCTCGCCAAAGTGACCGCGAGCGGCACCGGCGGCAGCTGGAGCAGCGGCGGCGCGAGCCCGCCGCTGGCGGATGGCACCTATACCGCCATCGCCGAACAGGAAAGCTCCTTCGGCAACGGTCCGGGCGTCAGCCAGGAACGGACGTTCACGGTGCACACCGCCAAACCGGTGGTGACGTTGAACGCGGTCTCCTCGCCGACCGCCGACTCGACGCCCTCGTTCAGCGGCACGGCGAGCGAAACCACCGGCGTCACGATCTTCATCTTCAGCGGCGACTCGGCGAGCGGGAGCCCCGTCGCCAAAGCGACGGCGACCCCCACCGGCGGCAGCTGGACCAGCGGCGGCGCGAGCCCGGCGCTGGCGGATGGCACCTACACGGCGCTGGCCGAACAGGAAAGCTCGCTCGGCAACGGTCCGGGCTTCAGCCAGGAACGGACGTTCGTCGTGCACACGGCGAAACCGGTCGTGTCGCTGAACGCGGTGAGCTCGCCGACGAACGACTCGACGCCCTCCTTCAGCGGTACCGCGAGCGAAAAAACGGCGGTGACTGTGTCCGTGTTCGCGGCCGGCGACGTGGGCGGCACGGTGCTCGCCAAAGTGACCGCGAGCGGCACCGGCGGCAGCTGGAGCAGCGGCGGCGCGAGCCCGCCGCTGGCGGATGGCACCTATACCGCCATCGCCGAACAGGAAAGCTCCTTCGGCAACGGTCCGGGCGTCAGCCAGGAACGGACGTTCACGGTGCACACCGCCAAACCGGTGGTGACGTTGAACGCGGTCTCCTCGCCGACCGCCGACTCGACGCCCTCGTTCAGCGGCACGGCGAGCGAAAAATCGGCGGTCACCGTGCTGATCTACAAAGGCGCGAGCGCAAGCGGGAGCCCTGTCGCCAGCGCGACGGCGAGCGGCGCCGGCGGGAGCTGGAGCTCCGGCGGCGCGAGCCCGGCGCTGGCGGATGGCACCTACACGGCGGTGGCCGAACAGGAAAGCTCGTTCGGCGACGGTCCCGGCTTCAGCCAGGAACGGACGTTCACGGTCGACACGAAACCGCCGACGGTGACGCTCAACGCGATCGACGCCCTGAGCAACGACACCACGCCGTCGTTCACCGGCACGGCGAGCGACACCGAACCGGTGACGATCCACATCCTCAAGAACGGCAGCACTTACACGACCGCGACGGCAACCGGCACGGGCGGCGCATGGAGCTCCGGCGGGCCGGCGATCGCTCTCGTCGAAGGAAGCTACTCGGCGTTCGCCACGCAGGAAAGCTCCCACGGCTCGGGGACGGGCAAAAGCACTGAAATCCACTTCGCGGTCGTCACGGCGGCGCCCAAAGTCACCCTCAACGCGATCGCGGAATCGGGGAACACACAGCCGTCGTTCTCCGGGACGGCGAGCGACGAAAGCGAACCGGTGACGATCCTGATCTACAAGGGCCCGAAAGCAGAAGGCGCGCCGGTCTCCAGCGCCGGCGCGATCGGCAACGGCGGCAGCTGGAGCTCGGGGCAGGCGAGTCCGGCGCTCGAAGGCGGGGTGCACGAATACACGGCCGTCGCCGAGCAGAACAGCTCGCTGGGGAACCCGACCGGCGCCAGCAAAGAAGTGCACTTCATCGTCGACACGCGCTCACCGGTGGTGACGCTGAACGCCGTCGCGACCCCGTCGAAGAACGCGACGCCGACGTTCAGCGGGACGGCGAGCGACAGGACGCCGGTGGTCGTGCACGTGTTCGACGCCGCCGAACACGAAGTGGCGAGCGCCGAAGGCACCCCGTCCGGCGGGAGCTGGGCCGCCGGCATCTCCAAAGCGCTCGTCAGCGGCGGCTACACGGCCGTGGCAGTGCAGAGCAGCTCGCTGGGCAACCCCGCGGGACACAGCGAAATCGTCAGCTTCACGGTCAACACGCAACCGCCGACCGTGACGCTCGCCGCTCCGCAGGGCCGCTCGAACAACACGAGCCCCTCGTTCAGCGGCACGGCCACAGACACGACGGCCGTGACGGTCAGCGTCTACGCGGGCACGTCCGCGACCGGGACCCCGGTCGCCACGGCCACCGCTGCGGGCACCGGCGGAGCCTGGGTCTCCGGCGCCGTCTCGACGCCCCTGGTGACCGGTACCTACACCGCGAGAGCCGTCCAGAAGAGCTCGCTCGGCAACCCCGACGGGGTGAGCGAAACGCGCACGTTCGAAGTCGACACGCGCGCCCCGACGGTGACCCTCGAACAGCCGCCGGCCCGTTCCAAGAACACCACCCCGTCGTTCAGCGGCACGGCCACCGGCGCCGAAAAAGTCGTCGTCAGCGTCTACAAAGGCACGTCCGCGTCAGGCACCGCGGTTGCAACAGCCAGCGCCGAAGGCACACGGGCCGCATGGGCGTCCGGAGCTGTCTCGAAAGCGCTCGAACCAGGCACCTACACGGCCAAGGCCGTACAGAAGAGCTCGATCGGCAACCCGGATGGCGAAAGCGAACCAAGGACGTTCGTGATCGACACGAGCGCGCCGAAAGTCACGCTCGAAGCGATCGCGGCGCTGTCGAACACCGCCTCGCCCGTGTTCAAAGGCACGGCGAGCGACAGCACCGCAGTCACGGTCAGCGTCTACAAAGGCCCGACGGCCACCGGGACGGTCGTGGCGACCGCCGAAGGTGCCCCCGCCGCGGGCACGTTCACGACCGCCGCCGCCGCGCCGGCGCTTCCGAGCGGCAGCTACACAGCCGTCGCCAGGCAGCCGAGCAGCATCGAAAACCCGACGGGGGAAAGCGGGCCGGTCAAATTCGAAGTCAACACCGAAGCGCCGGCGGTGACGATCGAAGCGCTGCCGGCTCGCTCGAACAAACGCACGCCGGCCTTCAGCGGCACCGTGTCCGGGAAAGAGGCGAAGTTCGAAACGGTCACCGTCCACGTCTTCGACGCCGCCGAACACGAAGTCGCGACCGCCACGGCCACGCCGTCGGGCGGGAAATGGACCGCGACCAACGTCACCCCGGCCCTCGCCGAAGGGTCCAACGCCTACTCCGCGTACGCCACCGAGCCCAGTAGCCTCGGCAACGCGGCAGGCAAGAGCGCGACCATCGCCTTCACGATCGACACGAACCCGCCGACCGTGACGCTCGAACAGATCGCGACGCCGTCGAACAACACCGCTCCCACGTTCACCGGCACCGCAAGCGACGGCGGCCCGGTGACGCTCGAAATCCTCGGCGGGAGATCGCCGATAAAAGTCACCGCGCCTGTCGCCGAAGGGAAGTGGACGGCCGGGCCGGTGACGCTGCCCTCGGCAGAAGCCGAATACGTCGCGACCGCAAGCCAGGCGAGCTCGATCGGCAACCCGACCGGCAAGAGCAAACCGATCAGGTTCTTCGTCGATCCGAGGGCGCCGAGCATGTTCATGGCCGCGCTCGCCCCGCCGAAGGGCCAGGTCGGCACGCCGACCCCGACCTTCACCGGCACGGCTTCCGGCACCGCCCCGGTCACGGTCGCGATCTGCAAGCTAACGACCCCCTGCGCCGCGGAGCAGGGAGAATGGACCGCGCACTCGGCCGGCGGCGGCGCTTGGTCGGCGACGCTCGCGACACCGCTCCCGGACGGGCGCTACCAGGCCTTCGCCTCGCAGCGCAGCGCCACCGGAGCGCTCGGCGCGACCGAAGCGGAGAAGTTCACGATCGACACGGTCCCGCCCGCTCTCACGATGACCGCGCCTGCCCAGGGGGCGACCGTGGTCGGCTCGAGCCTGGAAGTTCGGGGCGCCGCCGGGACGGCCGAATTCGACGAAGGCGAAGTGACGGTCGAGCTGTTCGCAGGCGCTTCGATCGCGCCGTCGCAGTCGCCGGTGCAGGCACCGGTGAAAGTCAGGGCGAGCGGCGGAGCGTGGTCGGCCCAGCTCGGCGGGATCGCGCCCGGGAGCTACACGGTGCGCGCGAGCCAGCTGGACGCCGCCGGCAACATCGGCACCGCCCTCCGCTCGTTCGTGGTCGCGACACCCGCCCCGGCGGCGAGCGGTCCCGCTGCCGCTTTCAACTGGTTCCCATCGCATCCGCACGTGGGCGAAACGGTCACGCTCGTCTCGACCTCCACCGACAGCGCCAGCCCGATCACCGGCTACTCGTGGAACCTCCTCGGGTCGGCGTTCGCCTCCGGCGCGCAGAAACAGACCACGAGCTTCGCGACGGCAGGCGCCCATCCGGTGTCGCTGCGCGTGACCGACTCCGCGGGGCTCTCGAGCTCGATCTCCCAGCAGGTCCCAGTGAGCTTGCCGCTGATGCGCCCGTTCCCGGTCGTGCGCATCGTCAGCACGCGCTCGGCGAAGCGCGTGCACGTGAAGCTGCTGCGGATCGAAGCGCCGCCGGGCGTGACCGTCACCGTGACGTGCAGGGGCAAGGGCTGCCCGCTGCGCACGCTCTCGAAGCTCGTGGCGCGCCCGAAGGGGAAGGCCTCCGGCACCCCGTCGCTGACCTTCCCGCGGGCGCAGCGCTCGTTCCCGGCGGGGGTGGCGCTCGAAGTGCGTATCGCCGCCGCCGGCGAGGTCGGGAAGTACACGCGCTTCGCGATCCGCAGGGGCAAGCTGCCGATCCGCTCCGACGCGTGCCTGAACGCGCGAGAACCGAGGCCGGTGCCGTGCTCCTCCTGAGAGCGATCGCCTCGCGAGGACGGGGCGCGGCTGCCGCGGTCGTGCTGGCGGCGGCGCTCGTGACGGCGGTCGGTCCCGCGCCCGCCGCCGCCGCACCTCCGCAGCTGCAGATCACGAGCCCCGCGCCGGGATCGGAGACCAACAACACGACCCCGGTCATCTCGGGCGAAATAGGCCCGCTCGAAGTGTTCAACTGGTGCGAAACGACCGTCCGCCTGTACGCGGGCGAATCGGCCGAAGGCGAACCGCTCCAGACGCTGGCACAGACCGCCGAAGGCGCCTGCAGCTGGGCCGCCGCTTCGGCCGCAACGCTGGAACAGGGCATCTACACCGCCCAGGCCACCGGGACGCGTTGGTGGATCGCCGGCGAACCGGAACCGGAAACCCTCGAACACGAAGAACTCACGAGCCCCGCCGTCACGTTCCGCGTCGACACGACGGCGCCGGCGCCGGCGATCTCGTCCCCATCGCCCGGCACGACGATCCAGGGCAGCTCGCTGGCGGTCAGCGGCTCTTCGGGCACGGCACCGGGCGACCTCCCGGCTGTCACCGTGCAGGTCTTCGCAGGCAGCGAAGCGTCGGGCACCCCGGTGCAGGCGATCGAAGTGCAGTCCAGCGAAGGCGCCTGGGAGGGGACGCTCGCCGGCCTGTCGCCCGGGCCCTACGTGCTGCGCGCCCAGCAGGCCGACGCGGCGGGCAACGTGGGCACCGGCACCGACGTGCCGATCACGCTTGTCGCTCCCCCGCTGCCGCCGCCGCCGACGGCATCGTTCAGCTGGTTCCCGGAAGTTCCCCGAGTCGGTGAACCTGTCACGCTCGTGGCCAGCTGGGCAGCCGCCGGCTCCCCGGTGATCTCCTTCGCATGGGAGCTCAGCGCGGGCGAACCGTTCCGCCCGGGCAACCCGACGGCTACGACCACCTTCAGCGCGCCGGGCACGCACGTGGTCCGCCTGCAGGTGACCGACGCCCTGGGCCGCACCGGCGTCGCCAGCAAGACGATCACCGTCCGCCACGAAGCCCTCACCCTGATGCAACCATTCCCGATTGTGAGGATCGCGGGTAGAGAGACGAGGAGCGGCGTCAAGCTCACGCTCGTCACCGTCTCCGCTCCGGTCTCGGCACTCGTCACGGTACGGATCCGTGGCACGGGCATTCGCTCGTCCTCGCAGAGCCGCCTCGCGGCCGCCGGCAAGCGCCCGGCTCCCGGCGGCACCGCGATGCTGTCCTTCCCGCGCTTCGCGCGCTCGCTGAAGGCGGGCACCGTGCTCGAAATCCGGGTCACGAAATCAGGCCAGATCGGCAAGCTCACGCGCTTCATCCCGCGTCGCAACAAGCTCCCCACGCGCATCGACGCCTGCCTCACCACGACCGGCAAGCCCATGCGCTGCCCGTCGTCATGAGCACGCAGCCTCTCGAGCGGCGGCGCATCAGGCCGGTCGGCCGGCGCGGTGAGCTGCGCCGCATCGCGACCCTCCTCGGGGTGCTGGCCGGCGTGTTCGCGATCTCGTTCGGCATCGGCCACATCCGCCGGGCCGGCGAGACGGTCGTCGAACGTACGCCGCCGCGGCTCTCCGCGGTGCCGACCCCCGTCGAAGCCTCGCTCGCCTCCGCGCCGGCGATCAAGCTCGCAGTGGCCAAGCCCCCGCCGCCCAAGCCGAGCACAGCGGCGAAGAGCTCGTCGTCCGCCGCCGCCTCCACCCCGGCGTCGTCGTCGCCGGCGACGACGACCCCCGTCATCTCGCCGGCCCCGGCAGCGCAGCCGGTCGCCCCGCCGAGCAAACCGGTGACGCCGGTGACCCCGACCCCCTCGCCGGCGCCGCGCTCCTCGGGCCCCTCGGGCTCCTCCGGATCGGGCTCCTCCGGCTCCGGCTCGGGAACGTCCTTCGAAAGCTCGGGCTGAGCATGGACGCACCGGCACGCGTGGTCCACCCGCTGATCGTGATCGCGCTCGTGCTCGCGGCCGTCTGTGGTTACCTGCTCGGCAGCCACCGCGTTTCGACCACGGGCGCCGGGCAGACGGCCGGCCCGTCGCGCGTGGCGACGGCCGCGGGCGTGCTGCTGGAATACCCGGTGGACTGGGAGCGGGCCTCCGCGCCGAAGTCGATCCCGGGACTCACGCTGAACGAAGCGGTGACGCTCAGCCCGCGCGGGAGCTCGGATTCGGGCCTGCTCGTGGGCATGGCGCCCGCCGGCGAAGCGGCGCCGCTCCCGGCGAGCTTCCTCGAACGGCTGCGGGGCGTGCCGCACGCGGAAGTCGTCTCGCTGGTCTCAACCCAGGCCTATCGCTACAGCGCGCTGAGCCTGCCCGGTTACGGAGGCGTCTTCGACCTGTACGCGATCCCGGCTGCGCCGAGCGGGATGCGGCTGATGGCCTGCTTCGCGCCCGCGCGCCAGACCGCCGCCGGGCAGCAGTGCGAGCGGATCGTCGCGAACGTCACGCTGACCGGGACCGCGGCACTCACCCTGACGCCGTCGGCTCCGTACTCCGAAGCGCTCGCGCCGGCGATCGGGGCGCTGAACGCGGCGCGCGGGAGCGCCCGCCGCCAGCTCGCCGCGAGCTCCTCGGCCGCGTCCGTCATCGCGCCCGCGCGCTCGCTGGCGTCGCGCTTCGAGCAGGCGTCGGGAGCGGTCTCCGGGCTCGAAGCCCCGGCCGTGGCGGCGGCTGCCCAGGTCGCGCTCTCCCAGGCCCTCGTCGCGGCCGGCAAGGTGTACGGCGAACTCGCCGGCGCCGCCGAAGCGGAAGCCGTCTCGGACTACGACTCGGCCCGCAGCCGCGTGGCGAGCGCCGAGAGCGGCGTCGACCGCGCGCTCGAGAACCTCGTGCTGCTCGGTTACGGCCCGGCTTAGTACATACGTCCGAGTTCCTGTCAGGCCGCCGACGACGCCGTAGCATCGGCTGGCCATGTCAAGCTCGTCGCAATCCCTCCTGCGGCGTGAGGGCGAGCGGCTCGGGCGGGGACCGGTCTCCAGCCCCCGCACGGCGTTCGGCCCGCGGCAAGGCGGATCCCGTACCCGGGGCCCGGTGCGGACGGGGGGGCGCGAAAGCGCACCCGCCCGTGACCGGGTCCCGTGGCACGAGCCCTCCGGCGGCATCGTCCGTTACCTGCCGCTGTCAGTCCTCGCGACCGTCAGCGTCACGGTCCTTCCGGCCGTGCTCGCCGACCTGATCGTGCCGGTGGGCGGCCTCGCCGGCGCGCTGCTCTCGGTGCTCTGCGCTGTCCTGCTCTCGCTGCTGTTCGCGACGGCCGAGTCCCAGGCGTGGAAGCGGCTGCACGGCGCGCGCGGCTTCCTCTACGCCGACCTGATGCTCTGGGGCTTCGCGCGCCGGGTGTGGGCCGAGCGCCGGGTCAAGCGGCTGGGCGCGGCCTACCGTGCGGCGGTCGGCTCGGACGGCGTGGTGCGGGTCGAGCTGCTGGAAGGCCTCGGCCGCCTGCTCGAGGTCCGCAACCCCTACACCTACGGCCACTGCCGGCGCGTCGCGCGGCACGCCGAACGGATCGCGCGCACGATGCGGCTCGGCCCAGCCGAGGTCGCCGAGATCCGCACCGCCGCGCTCGTCCACGACGTCGGCAAGATCTACACGCCGGTCGAGATCCTCCACAAGGAAGGCCCGCTGGACGACGAGGAGTTCGAGATCGTCCAGCGCCACGCGGTCGACGGCGCCGACATGCTGGCGCCGGTGCGCGACCCCCGGCTCGTGGACATCGTGCGCCACCACCACGAGCGCAGCGACGGCAGCGGCTACCCCGACGGGCTGAGCGGCGAGGAGATCCCGCTCGGCGCGCGCATCATCGCGGTCGCGGACACCTTCGATGCGATCACCTCGCACCGGCCCTACCGGCGTGCGCGCAGCCAGCGCGAGGCGCTCGGGGTGCTCCAATCCGAGGCGGGACGGCTGCTCGACGCGGGCGCGGTCGAGGCGTTCGTGCGGGGCTGCTCGCCGCGGCGCTCGATCGCCTCGGTCTCGCTGGCCGGCGCGGTCTCCGCGCGGATCGCCGACACGCTGCAGCTCCTGCCAGGCGGCCTCCTCGGCGGGGCCTCGGTCGCCGGCATCCTGCCGGCCGCGGGCGCCGCGGGCCTGCTCGCCCTGACGCCGGGCGCGCGCTACGAAAGAGCCCCCCGCGCCGCGGCGAACCAGCCGGCGAGCGCTCTGCAGGCCGCGTTCCCGGGAGCGCTCGAAGGCGCTCCGGCAGCCGTTTCCGGACCCGCTCCCCCCGCCGCGACCGGCGCTCCTTCTTCCGGCAGAGGCGGTGCAAGGACCGTGCCGGTGCGGCCCCGGAGCACCGGCGTCGTGCCGCCCGCGGCGGTCACGCCCATTCCCGTCCCGGGCACCGAGCCCGGCTCCGGTGGAGGCGTCTCGAGCCAGCCGTCCGGCGCGGGCAGCTCGCCGCCGGCGGGCGGCAGCGGGCCGGTCTCCTCGTTGCCGGAAGCGCCGGGGGAAACGCCGGCTGTCGAAACGCCTTCGGTGCCGCCGGTGAAGGTGCCCCCGGTCAGCGTGCCCCCGGTCGGCGTGCCGCCTGTGAGCACGCCGTCGCTCACCACGCCCCAGGTCAGCGCCGGACCGCTGACGGTTCCGAGCGTGACCGTTCCGAGCGTGACGGTGAAGGTCCCCTCCGTCCCTGGCGTCAGCTTGCCCGGCGGCGGCAGCTCGCCGGGCAGCTGACGCTCAGGCAGCGGCCGCCCCGGCCGGCTGCGCGGGGTGACGGGCCTCGCAGCCGGCCGATCGGGCGTCCCGCTCGGCACGGTGGGTGGGGCAGTAGACGCCCCGGATGCGGCCGTCGGCGAGGCCGAAGGCCAGCCATTCCTCGCCGTGCCAGGCGAAGCGGAAGAAGCGGTCTGCCGGGGAGAGCTTCAGCTCGCGCTGCCAGGCCGCGAGGACGACGCCGGCGGGGATCACCGAGCGGCACGAGCAGCCGCCCGCCATGTACCCCGAGGAGACGCAGCGCAGCGGGCGGTCCTCGCGCTCGAGGCGCAGGCGCGCCAGCGTGTTGATCTCGACCACGACGTCGTGACGCGCGAGCCGGCGCGGCGTGCGCGTCCTCGTTCCGTGTGCGTGGGCGCTGTGCATCGCCTGCTCCTTGTGATCGTCGTTGTCGTGGAGAGGGCTCATGTCGTTCTTTTCGGGCATCTCGGCTGCCCTTTTCGGGCAACTCATGTCGTACCTTTCGGACGACAGGTCAGCAGGCATACAGGAACGCGCGCGATCTTGGACAGCTGTTGGACGACCCCCGCGCGCGCGTGGGTGGGTTCTTAGAGGGAGGGGGGTGCCACGCCCCGCGGGCGGGGACTCCCGTGGCGCCCCCGGCGACCACGGCCGTGTTCGAGCGGGGACGCCGGCAGGACGCTCCGGGCCCGCCCGCCCGGCTCAGGCCTTGGCGGCGGTGGCCCTGTTGCCGGCGCGGCGGTCCGTGCTCTGGCTGAGGCGGCGCAGCAGGTCGCGCTCGCGTTCGGCCGCGCTGCGGGTCATCGCGCCGGCGAGCTGCACGCTGCCGCGCTGCACGGTCCAGTAGCCGGTCGGCGTCTTCTTGATCGTGAGCTGGGGGGATTGCATCAACGGACGTCCTTGTTCGTTGTGTCAGGGGGGGTCAGACGTTGGACGCGGTTTCGGCATTACCCGCGGGGGGCTGTAGCCAATCGGCGTCGATTCGGCGGATCGCCTCAGCCGGCGCGGCCGCCGGTGGCCGCCCGCGCGAGCGCGCGGCCGATCGTCAGCGGGTGGCTGAACGCGGTCGTGAGGCGACCCGGGAGCGAGGCGGGATCGTGCGCCACGCCGAGCTGGCGCATCAGCGTCAGCTGGTCGAAGTAGACCCGCTCGCAGACGATGCGCTCCCCCTCGAAGATGAAGAAGGCCGTCATCCGCGCGCGGAACGAGCGGCCGGTCGGCGGCAACGAGCGCAGCGGCCCGAGGTGCGTGCCGAGCAGGTCGAACTCGACGATCACGGCGTCTTCGGCGTGGCGCAGCGAGACGAGCTCGTTGCGCTGGTCGGGGAACGCGCGGCGCGTCTGGGCGTAGTAGCTGCGCACCGCCGCCTCGCCGTCGTAGACGTCGCCCGTCGGGACGATCTCGTAGCGGGGATGGGAGAACGTGCCGATCGTGGTGTCGAAGTCGTGGACGTTCTCCGACTCCATGTGCTCGCGCACGATCGCCTCCCGCCGCGCGCGCAGCTCCGCTTCGGTGCTCACGGACGGACTTCTACCACGGCGCGGCGCTCAGCCGCTGAGGCGCACGCCCCACCTCGCCGTCGTGCTCTTGCCGGGCTCCAGGCGGATCAGGCCGTCGCCGCTGCGGAAGGCGTCGGGCGGGCACGTCATCGGCTCGAGACCCAGCCCCGTGCGGCGGCGGTCCGGCGCGAGCGTGTCGCCGGTGAAGACCTCGAGCACCTCGTAGGCCTCGTCGACCCACAGCTCGACGGAGGAGCCGTCGGCGCCGGTCAGGCGCGCCGTCGCGATGCCCTGCCAGTCGCGGCGCAGGCCGGTGAACGGGCTGTCGACCTCGAGCGGCCCGATCTCGCGCCCGGCGCGGAAGTCGAGCGGACCCCCCTCGACGTCGGCCTGGCCGCACGGCAGCTGGCGCTCCGGGTCGGTGAGGATCACGACCTCGGCGGGCAGCTCGAGCGTGCAGCCGTCGAGCGTGCCGGAGCCGGGGGAGAGATACGGGTGCTGGCCGGCCCCGTAGGGGCACGCCGTGGCGCCGAGGTTGCGGGCGTCCGTCGTGACCGTGAGGCCGTCCTCGCCGAGCGCGTAGGCGACGCTCACCTCGAGGTCGAAGGGGTAGCCGGGGCGGGGGTGAAGGCGCGCGCTCACGACCACGCGCCCGGGCTCGCGCTCCACCGCGCGCCAAGGGACCCACCTGAGCAGCCCGTGGATCGCATTGCGCTTGTCGGGCTCGCTCAGCGCGAGCTGGTGCTGGCGGCCGTCGAACTCGTAGCTGCCGTCGCCGAGGCGGTTGGGCCATGGCACGAGCACGGCGCCGTGCGCGCCGTCGCACATCTGCTCGGGCGGGTAGGACTGGAGCACCTCCCGCGCGCCGTCGGAGTAGGCCCGGATGCCGCCGCCCACCTCGACGATCGTCGCGTGCTGCTCGCCGTGGGCGATCTCGAACTGCTCGCCGGAGGGGGGTTGCGCCATCGCCCGAGAGCGTACCCCGGGCACCCGCTCGCGCAACCCTCAGCCGCGCCGGCGACCGCCCGTCCCGCGCCGCAGCCGGTGCACCCGGCGCAGCTCCTCGACCGCCTCGTCGTAGCCGCCCAGGGGGTCGTTCGCGCGGCTGCCGAGCAGCTCGGGCTGGATCCGGCGGCGCACGAGCTCACCGGCGATCGAGTCGACGCGCATCGCTTCGGTGCCGGGGCGCGAGGTGACGATGCGGTCGAGCGTGAGCCCGTGGAAGAGCAGGCCGACGCCGTCATCCAGCGCCCAGCCGCCCGGCATCGTGCCGTCGCGCACGTGGCCGAGCCAGACCGGCAGGCGCTCGGGCTCGCCGTCGGCGTGGACCGTCAGCGAGCCTTCGAGCAGGCCGAGGCCCTCGAGTGGTTCGGCCGGACCGCTCGAGCGTGTGAGACCCCATTGGAACCAGCACATCGCACCCGCGCTCAGGCCCGCCAGCACCACGCCGCGTTCCCACGCCTCGATCAGCAGCCTGTCGATCTCGTGCGCGCGCCAGATCGCGAGCAGGTTGCGCATCGAGCCGCCGCCGACGTAGAGGATGTCCTGCTCGTCGAGGAGCTCGCCCAGCGGGCGCCGCGTCTCGCGCAGCCGGAAGAGCGAGAGGTGCTCCGGGACGCAGTTGCGGCCGTGAAAGCGCTCCTTGAAGGCGTTGATCTGCGGCGTCGTGTCGCCCGAGGCGGTGGGCAGGAACAGGATCCGCGGTTCGCGCGAGCCCGCGAGCGAGAGCACGAAGTCGTCGAGCAGCGGGTTGGCCGGCTCCATCGTGAAGCCGCCGCCGCCCATCGCGAAGATCGCGCGCTCGGCGAGCTCGACCGGCTCGCTCCTCACGCGGCGACCCGCGCGCGCACGGGCGCGATGCCGAGGTACTCGGCCTCGAGCGGCTGCTCGCGCACACGCGCGCCACGACGCTCCACACGGAACGCGCGAGCGCCCGCGCGCGAGCTGACGACCCGCTCCAGGCGCGTGCCGCGGAAGTGCAGCGCGACGCCGTCCTCGACCGCGAAGCCCGCGCTCATCCCCTCGGCGACCGCGCGATGGTACTCCTCGCGCCGCGCGGGCTCCGCGTCGTAGTGGACGCAGTTCGAGTACGGCAGCAGCCCGAGCCCCCGCACCGCGCGGGGGGCGCCGTGGAAGGCGCTGAGCGCCTGCTCGAACCAGCACAGCGAGCCGGCCGAGGGGCCGCACATCAAGATCCCCCTCCGCCAGCACCGCTTCAGGATCGAGTCGAGCCCGTGGGCTCGCCAGGCGCCGAGCATGCTGAGCATGTTGCCACCCCCGACGTAGATCAGATCCTGCGAGAGCAGGTGGGCCGCGAGGTCCTCCTCGACGCCCCCCGTGCCCTGGTCACGGCGGAACAGGGACACGTGGCTCGCCTCGCAGCCCGGTGAGAAGCGCCGGTAGAAGCGCACGACGTAGTGGTCGGCGTCGCCCGAGGCCGTGGGCAGGAAGCAGACACGGGGGCGCGGGACCTCGAGCAGGGAGAGGATGTAGTCGTCGAGCAGCGAGCTTTCTCGCTCCATCGAGAAGCCGCCCCCGCCGAGGGCGACGATCTGGGGGACGCGCGAGGGCACCGCTACAGCCTGCCCGGCGCGCCACCGCGGCGAAATGGACCTCCGTCGGAGATTTCCGGGGCGCGCTCCGACAGCTGAGGAGCGCCCCTCCTAGAGTTGCGGTCGTGAGCGACGCCGCGACACAGGCTCCGGAGGCCGGGATCTCTGCGGCCCCGGCTGCGATCTCGCTGCGGGGAGTCCGCAAGCGCTTCGGCGAGATCCTCGCCGTCGACGGCCTCGACCTCGAGGTGCCGAGCGGGGTCTGCTTCGGGCTGCTCGGACCGAACGGCGCCGGCAAGTCGACGACGATGCGGATGCTGACCGCGCAGGCGCTCGCGGACGAGGGCTCGATCGCGGTGCTCGGCTACGAGCTGCCGCGCGAATCCAAGCAGGCGCGATTGGAGATGGGCGTCGTCCCCCAGCTCGACAACCTCGACGTCGAGCTCACCTGCCGCCAGATCCTGACGGTCTTCGCACGTCTCTACCGCGTGCCGCGAGCCGAACGCGAGGACGCGGTCGAGCGCGCGCTGCGCATCGCCAACCTGCGCCCGCGCGCGGACACGATCGTGCGCGAGCTCTCGGGCGGCATGCGCCGCCGCCTGCTCGTCGCGCGCGGGTTGATCCACCGGCCGCGCCTGGTCCTGCTCGACGAGCCGACGGTTGGCCTCGACCCCCAGATCCGCCAGGAGCTGTGGTCGCTGATCGACGGCCTGCGCGCCGAGGGGGTCACCGTCCTGATGAGCACGCACTACATCGAGGAGGCCGAGCGTCTGGCCGACACCGTGGCGGTGATGTCGGAGGGCAAAGTGATCGCCGAAGGCACGCCCGCCGAACTGGTGGCCGGCTACGCCGGGCGCGAGGTGCTCGAAGTCTACGGCCCGCCTGCG
The DNA here is from genome assembly GCA_963836035.1 of uncultured Solirubrobacteraceae bacterium. Taxonomy (GTDB): domain Bacteria; phylum Actinomycetota; class Thermoleophilia; order Solirubrobacterales; family Solirubrobacteraceae; genus Palsa-744. Next base: position 86,930 of record CAWIHX010000005.1, read on the forward strand.
CGCCTGGCCGAGGTCAGCGCCCTCGCCGCCGAGCGCGGCTGGCAGAGCCGGCGCAGCGGCCCGGCGGTGGCGATCCTGCGCGCCGAGTCGCTCGACGGCGAGGCGCCCGAGGGCGTGGTGCGTCCTGCGAATCTCGAAGACGCCTTCGTGGCGCTGACCGGAGAGGAGATCGAATGAGCACGGCCGAGGTCCCCGTGGGGCGGATGGAGGCGGTGCGGGTGCGGGTCGGTCGCCTGGAACCCGCCGCGCTCGCAGGCGTGATGAGCCGCGACATCTCGATCTTCGGCCGCTACTGGAAGGCGACGACCTTCTCCTCGATCGTGCAGCCGACGATCTACCTGCTCGCGTTCGGGCTCGGCATCCGTGCGTTCATCCCGCAGATCGCGGGCGTCAGCTACGTGGCCTACGTCTCGACGGGAGTCGTCGCGACGGCGGTCCTCTTCTCCTCGGCCTTCCCGGGCATGTTCAACACGTTCGTGCGCTGGCAGTTCCAGCGCACCTACGACGCGATGCTGGCGGCACCGGTCGACGTCGAAGAGCTGATCACCGCGGAGGTGCTCTGGGTCTCGATCCGGGCGGGTGTCTACGGGGTCGCGCCGCTGATCGTCGGCTTCTTCTTCGGCCTGGAACCGGAGTGGGGGATGCTGCTCGTACCGCTGATCGGCTTCGTGACCGGGTTCGGCTTCTGCTCGTTCGGGGTCGCGATCGCCGCGGTCGCGAAGACGATCGACAACTTCAACTACGTCACGAGCGCGGTGCTGACGCCGATGTTCCTCGTGGCGGGGACGTTCTTCCCGGTCGAAAAGCTGCCGGGCGGCGTGCGCCAGATCGCCTACGTCAACCCGCTCTACCACTGCGTGCAGCTGATCCGGGACGCCTGCTTCGGGGAACTGCACTGGGGCGACCTCGGCCACGCCGCGGTGTTGATCGCCTTCGCCCTGTTGATGTGGCGCCTGGCGGTCTCGCAGCTCGGCAAGCGGCTGATCGACTGAGGAGGACGGGGAGGCGGTCCGGCGCTCCGTGCCGGCCGCCGGCTCAGCGAGCTCTGAGCTTCGGCCCAGGCCGCTCTCACCGGCGGGCGTGAGGCTGCACGGCCATGAGCTCCCGTCAAGCCGCCGCTCCCGCACCGAGGTTGACCGCCCTGCGCGGCGAGCGCGCGCGCCGGCTGACCCTGCGCGCCCCGCGCCCGGAGCTGATCGGCCTCGTGGTGCTCGCCGCGGTCCTCAACCTGTGGGCGCTCAGCCGCAACGGCTGGGCCAACGACTACTACAGCGCCGCCGTGCGCTCGATGAGCACGAGCTGGCACAACTTCCTGTTCGCCTCGCTGGACCCGAGCGGGGTCATGACGGTCGACAAGCCGCCGCTGGCGCTGTGGGTCGAGGCGCTGTCGGTGCGCGCCTTCGGCTACCACCCGCTCAGCATGCTGGTCCCCCAGGCGCTGATGGGGATCGCCGCGGTGGCGCTGGCCTACGACCTCGTGCGCCGGCGCTTCGGGCGCCTCGGCGGCTTCATCGGCGGCCTGGCGCTCGCCCTCACCCCGATCGCGGTCGCGATCTTCCGTTACAACCAGCCGGACGCGCTGCTCGTGCTGTGCTCTGTCGCGGCGCTCTGGTTCACGGTCCGCGGGCTCGAGGACGGCCGCACACGCTGGCTCGTGCTGGCGGGGGTGTGCGTGGGCCTCGGCTTCGAGACGAAGATGCTCGTCGCGCTGGTTGTCGTGCCCGGCATCGCCGCGGCGTGGTTGTGGAGCGCGCCGCGCACGCGATCGTGGCTGCGCACCGCCGGCCAGCTGCTGGCCGGCGGCGCGGCGATGACCATCGTCGGCGGCGCCTGGCCGCTGCTCGTCGAACTGACGCCGGCCGCGAGCCGTCCCTGGATCTCCGGCACGAGCGACAACCGCGTGCTCTCGCTGATCTTCGAATACAACGGCGTCGGGCGCGTCGACGGCCAGGCCGGAGGGCCCGGCGGCTTCGGCGGCAACCAGTTCGGCGGCAGCACCGGCCCGCTGCGGCTGCTCAACACCGCGCTCGGCGGCCAGGCCGGCTGGCTGCTCGGCTTCGCGGCGGTCAGCGCGCTCGCGCTGCTGGTCGCGACACGGCTGCGCCGCGCCGACGCCCGCACGGGCTGGCTGCTCGCTGTCGGCGGCGCCTTCGTGACCACCGCCGTGCTGTTCAGCTTCGCGAGCGGCATCTTCCACCCCTACTACGTCTCCCTGCTCGCCCCGTTCGTCGCCGCGCTGGTCGGCGCGGGTGCGGCGCACTTCATCCGCGGCGGCGAGGGCGCCCGCGTGTTCGGACCCCTCGCGATCGCGGCGGGCATCGCCAGCGAGCTGATCGTGCTCGGCGACTACAGCGGCCAGCTGCCCTGGCTCGTCCCGGTGCTGATCGTGGTGGGGGTGCTCGCGGCCGTCGCACTGGCCGCCGGGCCCGCCCGCCGCGCGCGCCTGGTGGCGGTCGTGGCCGCGCTCGGCGTACTGCTGCTCGCGCCCGCGGTGTGGGCGGTCGACACCCTCGGGAACTCGCTCAGCGGCACGTTCCCCGAAGGCGGCCCCGGCGCATCGGTGTCGTCTTCTCGCTTCGGGCCGGGCGGCTTCGGTGGCCCGCGCGGCGGCATGCCGGGCTTCGGCGCCGGCTCCGCCACGGCCGGGGTCCCGCCCGGCGCCGGTGCGCTCCCGGGCACCGGCTCTGCTCCGCCCGGCGCGGGTTCGGCCCGCGGCTTCGGCTCGCGTGCGGGCGGGCTCGGCGGCTCCCGCCCGGGCGGCTCCGGCGGCGGCGCACCCGGCGGCTTCGGTCGCTCCGTCAGCTCGGAGGTCCTCTCCTACATCAAGGCCCACGGCGGCGGCACGATCGCCGTCTCCAGCCAGTCGAGCGCGGCGAGCGCGATCATCGCGAGCAACGCCGACGTGGCCGGCATCGGCGGCTTCTCCGGGCGCGAGAGCGACGTGTCGCCCAGCTGGCTCGCCCAGGAGGTCCGCGACGGCAAGATCCGCTGGGTGCTCGACGAAGAACGGACGGGCACCGGCTCGACGGGCTTCCCCGGCGCGCCCACGAGCTCGGCGCGGGGCTTCGGCGGCCGCCCGGGCGACTCGCGCGCCGGCTCGCGCCAGGCGATCGCGGCCGCGGCGAAAGCGTGCGCGGCCGTGAGCCTCCGCGAAGGGTCCTCCTCGGAAGCCTCCGGCCGCTCCGGCACGACGCTCTATGACTGCCAGGGGCGTGCCGCGGAGCTCGAAAGCACGAGCACCTAGCCGCTCGTTGCGGCTTCGCCGCGTCCAGCTGTTCGTATCCAGACCAGCTCGTTTGTATGGTGGCGTCCGAGGGCGCGACTAGCGTCCTCGACGCCTGGATGCACTTGAGGGGGCGCCGGGCCCACGGAAGGACATTTCCGGCTCTCGTCTAATACGGCCGTCTAGGTCCGCAACTTTTGCGGACCTCTGTGAGTCAATAGAGGTAGAGGATGTCTGTCCGGTTCAGGAGGAGGTTGGCATGAGGTCGCACGCTCGGGGTGTTCTGTTGACGTTGGTGTGTGGCGTCTTGCTGGCGTTGGTCCTGCCGGCGGCCGCGATGGCGGCCGAAGCCGGTGTCGAAAACTTCTTTGCCGCCAACTGCGAAGTCGAACACGTGTGAAGCACGTGCATCGACCGGGCGCCTTCAAGAGCCGAAGAAGAACCGCAAATCGAAAACGCCGAAGAAGAAGGCTTCAGCCAGGCGGCCGGCCGTCCGAACTTCGGCGATCACGGACTTCAAGGTCAGCACTGAAGGTTCGGTCCCGGCCAGCAATACCCCGCGCGGAAGTCGCCTCCGGCGCGATCGTCCGCTGACCGCCACATCCGCACTGACGTCGCTCCGGGCGTCGTGACGAACCCGTACGCACCCGAACAGTGCTCCGTCGAAGAATTCGGCGAAGAACTCGTCCTCGGCGAAATCCACGCCCATCTTCTTCGAAGCCCCGAAATGCGCTGACGGTAGCCTCATCGGCATCAACGAAGCCGTCATCTGGCTCGGCCCGAAACCCTCGCCGGAAGGTGGCGACCTGCCCGTCACCGGCAACGTCTACAACCTCGAACAGTTCAAAGGCCAGTCGGCGACGTTCGGCGTGGCCCTGCCGCTGCCCGAAGAACTGACCGAAGCACTGCTCGGCTTCCCGACAGGTCAGCTCTATGCGCACACGATCATCGAAGGCAACGTCGAATGGGGCGCGCAGGCCGCTGGCACGGGCAAGGCCGACTACCACGACTACTTCGAAATCGCCGTGTCGCCGGAACTGCCGCTGATCAGCTCGCGGCTGATCTTCAACGGCCGCGCGGGCGTCGGTGAACACGAAGCGACTTCCTCACGAACCCGAGCTCTTGCGTCGGGCCTGGTTCGGCGACCACGACGAAACTCAAACTCTCCTTCGAGAACGGCAAGGCGAGCACCGCCAACTACACGACCCCGATCGGGACGTCCGGCTGCGAACTCGTGCTCTTCCCCCTCAATTCGCGCTGACCCCGAACGTCGCGACGACGGACCGCCGGACGGCATCAGCACAAGCGTGACGATCCCGCACCAGATCGAAGGGGAAGAAGTCGACACCTCGCAGGTGAGAGAAGCCCGGATTCATACTGCCCGCAGGCATGACACTGAACCCGTCCGCAGCAAACGGCCTGGAAGCCTGCAAACCGAGCCAGGCGCACGAAATCGAAGGCACCGAAGCGTTCACCGAAACCTCGGCGTCGCATGTCCGGCCGGCTCGAAGATCGGCACCGTCACGCTCGAAGTGCCGACGCTGCCGAACGGCTCGCTCACGGGGCGCGGCCTACCTCGGCGGACCGGAGGCTGGCTCCGATCACCGGGCCGCCGTTCACGATGTACGTCGTCGCGAACACCGAAAAGCTACGGCGTGTCCGTGCGGCTCGAAGCGCGAAGTGATCCCGGACCCGAGCACGGGGCAGGTGACGACGATGTTCAGCAGCCCGCCCGAACAGCCGTTCAGCAACCTGAAGATCAACTTCGAACCGGAACGTGCTCGCGCCGGTCGCGAACCCGCTGCTCGTGCGGCGAGGCGAAAGGCGCGGCCGCGTTCGAATCGCCGTTCAGCGCACCGCTGCAACGCCGTGAAGATCGGACGCGTTCGGCCAGACGGTCGACGGGCTGCGTCTCGAGCCCGCCGCCCTTCAACCCGGGCCAGAGCACGGTCAACAGCAACGGCAACGCCGGCGCGACGCACGAGCTTCACGCTGAACCTCGCCCGCAACGACGGCGACCAGTACATCTGCGTCGGTCAAGACGGAGCTGCCTCCGGGCCTCGTCGGCAAGATCTCGCTCGCCGAACGCTGCCGGCGAAGCCCGCCGCGTAACAGCGAAACCATCGCGTGCCCGACGGCCAGCCAGATCGGCACGGCGACGGTGCTCGCGGGCTCCGGTAGCCAGCCGTTCTCGTTCACCGGGCCCCGTGTACCTGACGGGTCCCGACGAGGGCGCCCGTACGGCCTGTCGATCAAGGTTCCGGCGGTCGCCGGACCCTTCAACTTCGGCACGGTCGTGACGCGGGCCGGCGATCACGGTCGATCCGTTCACCTCCCAGGTGATCGTCGAAAGCACGCTGCCGCGGATCCGCAGCGGCGTGCCGCTGCGCATCCGCAGCATCAGCGTGGCGGTGAACAAGCCGGGCTTCATGATCAACCCGACGAACTGCAGCGCGCTCTCCAGACGGTCTCGACGCTGGGCAGCTTCACGACCCTCGAGGCGGGCGGAGTGACGGCGTAGCAGCGATCGCTTCCTCGCCGTTCCAGGTCGCGAACTGCAACAAGCTGAACTTCAAGCCGAAGTTCAAGGCGAGCTCCAAAGCGAAGACCTCGCGGGTCAACGGAGCGGAGCTCACGACCGAAGTCACGCAGACCGCGGGCCAGGCGAACATCAAGTCCGTCAAGGTCCAGCTGCCGCGCTCGCTGCCCTCGAGGCTGACGACGCTGCAGAAAGCGTGCACCGAACAGGTCTTCGCGGCCAACCCGCTGCGCTGCCCGAGCGGTGCGTTCGTCGGAGGCGCGGTCGTGAAAACGCCGACGCTGCCACAGCCGCTGCGTGGCCCGGCCATCCTGGTCTCGCACGCGGGAGCGGCGTTCCCCGACCTCGACCTCGTGGTCGAAGACCCGAACCACCTGCGGGTGATCCTGGTCGGGAACACGAACATCAAGAACAGCATCACGACGACGACGTTCGCCTCGACGCCCGACGTCCCGATCTCGAGCGTCCGGGTCGAACTGCCGATCGGCTCGCACAGCGCGCTGGCGGCGTTCGGGAACATCTGCGCCAAAAAGCTGGTGATGCCGACCACGATGACCGCCCAGAACGGCAAGACGTTCAAACAGAACACGATCATCAACGTGGGCGGGTGCCCCGTGGAGATCGTGGGACGCAAGGTCGTCGGCAACCTGCTGTACGTCACCGTCAAGGTGCCGGCAGCGGGGCGCGTCAGCGCGAGCGGCTCGTACCTGAGGAAGACCTACAGGCATGCCAAGAAAGCGCACCAGAAGCTCACGCTGAAGGTGCCGCTGACGAGCGCGGGCCGCAGCAAAAAGCCGCTGAAAGTGCATGTCCGCATCGGCTTCGTCCCGAAGAAGGGGAAGACGTCGGTCACGCACGCGAAGGTCACCTTCCACTGAGCCGGTGGGGAGGCGCGGGGTCGGACAGCCCGCGCCTCCCGCCCCGGCAGGGTGCGCGCTGCCGTAGGTTTGCGTAGCGAATGCGTACGAACGCGCACGCACCTGTCACGCTCGCTTGACGATGCCGTAAATTGGAAGCATGGATGTCGTCTCAGGTACGGATACCGCGGCGTCCGGGGGCGTGCAGCGGGTCCTCAGCGGGATCCGCCGGCTGACGGCGCTCGCCGACGGCGTCGCCGACACCGACACGATCTACCGCGCGCTCGCGCGCGAGCTGCTCGAGGTGCCGGGTGCCGAGGAGGTCCACATCCACCACCTCGCCCGTGACGGCGCCGGCGACGACCTCGTCGACGTCTACCTGTTCGAGGCCGAGGGGCGGCTGAGCTACCTCTCCGCGCGCGCTGAGCGCCCCCCCGGCGTGACCTGGGTCGCGCGCACCCGGCGCAGCTTCCTGGCCGCCGACGCGGAGGAATTCGCCGCCAGCGTCCCGCGGCTGACCGCCACAGGCGAGATGAGCTGCGTGCTGCTGCTGCCGGTCGTCGAGCGGGCCGAGGTCGAGGCGGTCGTGATGCTCGTGCGCCGCGTCGCGGCGATCTACGAGCCGGGGGCCGTCGACCTCGCGCGCACCCTCGTCGAGCAGGGCGCGACGGCGCTGGCGCTCGTGCGCGCGCGCTCGGAGGCCGGCACCGACGCCGTGACGGGGTGCATGAACCACCGCGCGATGCGCCGCCGCCTGGACGAGGAGATCGGCCGTGCGATGCGCACCGGCGGGCCGCTTTCGTGCCTGCTGATCGACCTCGACGACTTCAAGCTCGTCAACGACCAGCACGGCCACCCGGCCGGCGACGCGATGCTGCGCGAGGTCGTGCGGGCGCTGGTCGGCGAGTTCAGGGCCTTCGACCGCGTCGCGCGTTACGGCGGCGACGAGTTCGTGGTGATCCTCCCGAACGCCGATCTGGAAAGCGCCGCGGCGGCCGGGAACCGGGCGCTCGAGCGGCTGCGCGAGCTTCCCTCCTACGCCGGCGGCGAAGGCGTCTCGGCGTCGATCGGCGCCGCGCAGTGGCAGCCGCCGATGAGCACCGACGAGCTGCTGGCGGCCTGCGACGAGGCGCTGCTGCGCTCCAAGCGCCAGGGCAAGGGCCGCGTGACGCGCGCCACCGGACCGCGGCGCTGACGACGGCGGCGGGTTCGGCGGCGGACCGCGGGCCGCGGATCGCGGCTGCGACTCTGCGAGACTGCGAGCCGTCCCTGCACAGACGCGACGTCGGGAGTCCAGATGCCGCAGAACAGCTTCCAGGCCAAAGGCTCGCTGCGGGTCGGCGACCGCGAGTACGAGATCTTCCGGCTAGACGCCCTGCAGCAGCGATTCGACGTCGCGCGGCTCCCGTTCTCGCTGAAGGTGCTGCTCGAGAACCTGCTCCGCACGGAGGGCAACGGCTCGGTCGAGGCCGCCGACATCGAGGCGCTCGCGAGCTGGGACGCGAAGGCCGAGCCGAGCAAGGAGATCGCGTTCACCCCGGCGCGGGTGCTGATGCAGGACTTCACCGGCGTCCCGGCGATCGTCGACCTCGCGGCGATGCGCGACGCGATGGCGCAGATGGGCGGGGACGCGGCGAAGATCAACCCCCTCTCGCCCGCCGAGCTCGTGATCGACCACTCGGTGCAGGTCGACGCCTTCGGCACGCGCGACGCCTTCCGGGTCAACGCCGAGCGTGAGTTCGAGCGCAACCAGGAGCGCTACGCCTTCCTGCGCTGGGGCCAGGGCGCGTTCGACGACTTCTCGGTCGTGCCCCCCGACACCGGCATCGTGCACCAGGTCAACATCGAGTACCTGGCGCGGGTCGTGTTCCCGCGCGAGACGGGCTCCGGGCCGGCCCAGGCCTACCCGGACACGCTCGTGGGCACCGACTCGCACACGACGATGGTCAACGGGCTCGGGGTGCTCGGCTGGGGCGTGGGCGGCATCGAGGCCGAGGCCGCGATGCTCGGCCAGCCGATGTCGATGCTGATCCCGCAGGTGCTGGGCGTGCAGCTCACCGGCGAGCTGCCCGAGGGCACGACCGCGACCGACCTCGTGCTGACCGTCACCGAGATGCTGCGCGCGCGCGGCGTCGTCGGGATGTTCGTCGAGTTCTACGGTCCCGGCGTCGGCGCGCTGCCGATCGCCGACCGCGCGACGATCGGCAACATGTCCCCCGAGTTCGGCTCGACCTGCGCGATCTTCCCGATCGACGCCGAGACGCTTCACTACCTCGAGCTGACCGGCCGCCCCGCGGAGCAGATCGCGCTCGTCGAGGCCTACGCCCGCGAGCAGGGCCTCTGGCACGACGAGGACTCCGAGGAGCCGACGTTCAGCGACACGCTCGAGCTGGACCTCGCGACCGTCGAGCCGAGCCTCGCCGGGCCCAAGCGCCCCCAGGATCGCGTCGCGCTGAGCGAGGCCAGGGAGGCGTTCGAGCGCTCGCTCGAGGACTACATGCCCGACGACGGGGATCTCTCCGACCCCGAGGACGAGGCCGTCGCCGAGTCCTACCCCGCCTCTGACCCGCCATCCCAGAGCAGCCCGGGCCACGCGCCGGTGCTCTCCGTCGAGGCGCCCCAGCTGCCTCCCGCGGGCACGGCGACGCTGCCGCACAACGGGACCGCGCGGACCGTGCAGCTGGGCGGCGAGAGCTTCGAGGTCGACCACGGGCACGTGGTGATCGCCGCGATCACGAGCTGCACCAACACGTCGAACCCGTCGGTGATGGTCGGCGCCGGGATCCTCGCCCGCAACGCGGTGCAGCGCGGCCTGCGCTCGAAGCCGTGGGTCAAGACGTCGCTCGCCCCCGGCTCGAAGGTCGTGACCGAATACCTCGACCGCGCCGGCCTGACCGAGCCGCTGGAAGCGCTCGGCTTCAACCTCGTGGGCTACGGCTGCACGACCTGCATCGGCAACTCGGGGCCGCTGCCGCAGGCGATCTCGGAGGCCGTCGCCGAGGGCGATCTCGCCGTCGTCTCGGTGCTCTCGGGCAACCGCAACTTCGAGGGACGCATCAACCCCGACGTGAAGATGAACTACCTCGCCTCGCCGCCGCTGTGCGTCGCCTACGCGCTGGCGGGCACGATGGACATCGACATCGTCCGCGACCCGATCGGAACCGACGCGGAGGGCAACGAGATCCACCTCGCGGACATCTGGCCCTCCGAGAAGGAGGTCGCGCAGACGGTCGGCCAGGCGGTGCAGGCAGACATGTTCCGCCGCAGCTACGGCGAGGTGTTCGAAGGCGACGAGCGCTGGAACGGGCTGGAGGTCCCCGGCGGTGAGCGCTTCGCCTGGGAGGAGAGCTCGACCTACGTGCGCCTGCCGCCCTACTTCGAGGGCATGCCCGCCGAGCCGGAGGCCGTCACCGACGTGGGCGGCGCCCGCGTGCTCGCGCTGCTCGGCGACAGCGTCACCACCGACCACATCTCCCCGGCCGGGGCGATCAAGCGCGACAGCCCCGCCGGGCGCCACCTGCAGGAGCAGGGCGTCGAACCACGCGATTTCAACTCCTACGGCTCGCGCCGCGGCAACCACGAAGTGATGATGCGCGGCACGTTCGCGAACATCCGCCTGCGCAACCTGATCGGCGGCGGCGAGAAGCTCCCCGAAGGAGGCTGGACACGCTACTTCGGCGACGGCGCCGCGGAGCAGATGCCGATCTACGACGCCGCGATGCGCTACATCGCGGACGGCACCGACCTCGTCGTGCTCGCCGGCCGCGAGTACGGCTCGGGCTCCTCGCGCGACTGGGCCGCCAAGGGCACGCGGCTGCTGGGCGTGCGCGCGGTGATCGCGCAGAGCTTCGAGCGCATCCACCGCTCGAACCTCGTCGGCATGGGCGTGCTGCCGCTCCAGTTCGCCGACGGCGAGAGCGCCGCCTCGCTCGGGCTGAACGGCGAGGAGACGATCTCGATCGCCGGGCTCGCCGAGGCGATGGCCGGGGGCGGCGGCCCGCCGCGCGAGGTGCAGGTGCGAGCCGAGCGGAACGGCGCCGAGCCGGTCGAGTTCTCCGCGCGCGTGCGTATCGACACGCCGCAGGAGGCCGACTACTTCCGCCACGGCGGCATCCTCCAGTACGTGCTGCGCGGGCTGCTCGCTGCGTGAGCCCCCAGCCGCGCAAGACCAGGCGCCGCGGCGCCAAAGGCGGCGTGCCGCCACTGCTGCGCGAGCTGCTGACGGTGGCGGGGCCCTCGGGCTACGAGCAGGCGGCCGCCGCCGCGTGGCTGGACGCCGCAGCGCCGTTCGCCGAGGGCGAGGTCGACGCGGTCGGCACGCCGCTCGCACGCGTCGCACGCCGGCGGGGCGCCCGCGGCCCGTCGCGACGGCTCGTCTTCATGGGCCACATCGACGAGATCGGGCTGATCGTCACGCACATCGACGATGACGGCTACCTCTGGTTCGCCGAAGTCGGCGGCTGGGACGCCCAGATCCTCGTCGGCCAGCGCGTCGTGCTCGAGACCCGCGGCGGGCCGGTGAAAGGGGTCGTCGGCAAGAAGCCGATCCACCTGCTGCGCGGCGAGGAGGCCAAGAAGGTGGCCGAGGTGCGCGAGCTGCACATCGACATCGGCGCGCGCGACGGAGCGGAGGCCCGCGAGCTCGTGAGGATCGGCGACGTCGCCGTGATCGACGCCGAGCCGGTCGAGCTTCCCAACGGGAGGCTGACCTCGCGCGCGCTGGACAACCGGATCGGCTCCTACGTGGCGCTCGAGGCCGCCCGCCTCGTCGCCGAGGCCGGCGGCAGCGCCTGGGAGGTGGTGGCCGTCGCCGCCGCGCAGGAGGAGACGACGTTCGGCGGCTCGCGCACGAGCGCGTTCTCGCTGGAGCCCGACGCCGCGATCGTGCTCGACGTCACCCACGCGACCGACGCGCCCGGGATCGAGGTCAAGCGGCTCGGGGCACACCCCCTCGGGTCGGGGGCCGCGATCGGCCGCGGCTCGTTCCTGAACCCCGGCGTCTTCGAGCTGCTCCACGACACGGCCGAGGCAGAGAAGATCCCGTTCACGATCGAGGCGAGCGGGCGCTCGACCGGTACCGACGCCGACGCCGTCCACCTCAGCCGCGGCGGCGTGGCGACCGGCCTCGTCAGCGTGCCGATCCGCTACATGCACTCGCCCGTCGAGCTCGTCGACCTCGCCGACGTCGAGGCCGCCGCGCGGCTGCTCGCGGGCTTCGCGGCGCGGCTCACCGCGCGCACGAGCTTCGCGCGCTAGCCGTCGACCGCTTCGAGCTCGGTGCCTTCGGCGATCTCGTAGGGCTTGCCGGGCGCACAGCCGACGACGAGCATCCGGATCCCCTCGGGACCCGCGAGAACCTTGCGTTTGGTCTCCGGCGCGACGCGGATCAGCGTGTCGCTGTCCATCTCCACGCGCTCGCCCTCGATGTCCATCCAGCCCGACCCCGACAGGACCGCGAAGACCTCCTCCTGGCCGCTGTCCGTGTGGTCGTGATCGGGGTAGCCGTCGTATCCCGGCGGCATCTGGATCACCTGCATCCCGAACGCCGTCACTCCGAGCTCGGCGCGCGCCTTCACGAAGCCGCCCCCGAAGCCCGCCTGCATGTCCTGTATGCGCTTCGCCGTGTAATCAGCCATGGGCGGACCCTAGCCGACGGGCATCAGCAGCGCGAGCTGGCGCGACTGCGCGAGCACGGTCCCGTCGGCAGCCCAGACCACGCCGTCCTCCTCGAAGAAGCCTTCCGCGAGCAGCTTGGAAGACATCTGCGCATAGCAGAGCTGGTTCAGCGCCCGGTCCTGCGGACGGGGGAGCGCCTGGCGGAAGTGGATCGTCAGGTCGATCGTGGGGGCGGCGGCCGGCGATGCGGTGGCCATGAACGGCGTCGGGATCAGGGCGTCGGTGAAGAAGGCGACGGACAGAGCGTCGATGGGACGCGCCTCGGCGAGGCCCACCCACGCGCCGAGCTCCATCGGGCGGCGCTCGCCCGTCAGGGGCCGGCCCTGGAAGCGCGGCTGCATCACGAGGTGCTCGGTGAACAGCGGCGCGCCGAACTGCAGCGCGGTGCCCGCACGGCGTTCGACATCCGGCCCCTCGACATCGGGCATCGGCAGGTCGTCGATCTCGGGCGCCTGCCACGGCACCGAGAAGGCGCCGAGGACGAGCGCCATCAGCCGCCCGTCCTGCTCCATCCGCGCCGAGACGGTGCTGAGCGAACGACCGGCCCGCTCCAGCACGGTGCGGATGACGACCGGGCCCGGCGCGGGCGCACGGGCGTAGTGGATCGTCAGTGAGCGCGGCGCGCGCTGCTCGTCTGCGACGGTCTCGATGAGCGCGCGCAGCAGCATCGCCGCGAGGTAGCCGCCGTGCGGTCCGCGCCCGGCCACCCAGCCGTCGGCGACCGCCGCGTCGAACGACGCCACCTCGCCGGCGCGCTCGCGCAGCGAGACCGCGGTGTCGCGCTCGAACGGTGCGGCCGCGGCGGCCTCGCGCGCCGGCTCAGCCACGCACGAGCCGCTTGTAGGTGATGCGGTGGGGCCGGTCGGCGGCGTCCCCGAGCAGCTCGCGCCGGTGCTCCTCGTAGGCCTCGAAGTTGCCCTCGAACCAGCTGACCTGCGAGTCGCCCTCGAAAGCGAGCACGTGCGTGGCGATCCGGTCCAGGAACCAGCGGTCGTGCGAGATCACCATCGCGCAGCCCGGGAATTCGAGCAGCGCGTTCTCGAGCGCGCGCAGCGTGTCCACGTCGAGGTCGTTCGTGGGCTCGTCGAGCAGCAGCAGGTTGCCGCCGCTGCGAAGGAGCTTGGCGAGGTGCACGCGGTTGCGCTCGCCGCCCGAGAGCTTGCCGATCTTCGCTTGCTGGTCGGATCCCCTGAAGTTGAAGCCGGCCGTGTACTGGCGCGAGTTCACCTCCCTGTCCCCGACCTTGATGTGCTCGAAGCCTTCGGAGATCTCCTCCCACACGGTCTTGTTCGGATCCAGCGCGTCGCGCGACTGGTCGACGTAGGCGAGCTGCACGGTCTCGCCGAGCGCGATCGTGCCCGAATCGGGAGCTTCATCGCCGGTGATCATGCGGAACAACGTCGTCTTCCCGGCTCCGTTGGCCCCGATCACGCCGACGATCCCGGCGCGGGGCAGGTCGAACGAGAGCGACTCGATCAGCAGCCGCTCGCCGAAGCCCTTCGAGACGTCGGTGGCCGTCAGCACCTTCTCGCCGAGGCGGGGTCCGGCAGGGATGTGGATCTGGACGTCCTCGAGCTTGACGTTGCGCTCCTCGGCGACCAGCTCCTCATAGCGCGCGAGGCGCGCCTTGGACTTCGTGCGCCGGCCCTTCGGGTTCGTGCGCACCCACTCGAGCTCGGCGGCGATCGTGCGCTGGCGCGCCTTCTCCGAGCGCTCTTCCTGGCCCAGGCGCGCCTGCTTCTGCTCCAGCCAGCTCGAGTAGTTGCCCTCGTAGGGGATGCCGCGCCCGCGGTCGAGCTCGAGGATCCAGCCGGCGACGTTGTCGAGGAAGTAGCGGTCGTGGGTGACCGCGACGATCGTGCCCTTGTACTCGGCCAGGTGCTGCTCTAGCCACGCGACCGACTCCGCGTCGAGGTGGTTGGTGGGCTCGTCGAGCAGCAGCAGGTCCGGCGCGCGCAGCAGCAACCGGCACAGCGCGACGCGGCGACGCTCGCCGCCGGAGAGCTTGCTCACGTCGGCGTCGCCGGGCGGGAGGCGCAGCGCGTCCATCGCGTAGTCGAGCTGGGTGTCGAGGTTCCAGGCGTCGGCCGCTTCGATCTGCGCCTGGATGCGGCCGAACTCCTCCGCGTTCTCCTCCGAGTAGTCGGCGGCCAGCTCGTTGAAGCGGTCGAGCAGCGCCTTCGTCTCGGCGACGCCGTCCTCGACGTTGCCGCGTACGTCCTTGCTCTCGTCGAGCTGCGGCTCCTGCTCGAGCATCCCGACGGTCGCGCCGGGCGCGAGCTGGGCCTCGCCGCGGTACTCCTGGTCGACCCCGGCCATGATCCGCAGCAGCGTCGACTTGCCCGCGCCGTTGTAGCCGAGAACCCCGATCTTCGCGCCGGGGTAGAACGCCAGCGTGATGTTCTCGAGGACCGTCTTGTCGGGCGGGTGCACCTTCGAGAGGCGGTGCATCGTGAAGATGTACTGAGAGGACATCGGCACGCAGGATAGGAGGTCGCGTTCGTCGCTAACGTTGTCGGGTCATGCCCACGACGGTCCTCGACATCGAGCAGCACCTGCTCCTGCTGGAGCTCGAGGCGCCGTTCGACAAGCGTGACGTGCAGCTCGCTCGGCGCCGCATGGCGAAGCGCTGGCACCCCGACGTGGCGCCGGCCGGGCGCCAGTTCGAGCACGAGCGCCACCTGAAGGCGATCAACGAGGCCGCCGACCAGCTCGAGCGCATCGCGGAAGGCTCGCGCGGCGGCAAGGTGTCGAAAAACGCCGTCAAGGCGAGCGCCGCGGCCGCCCGCCGCGAGCGCGAGGAGGCGGGCCGGCGCGCCTACGAAGCCGAGCAGCGGGCACGCGCCGCAGCGAAGGAGAAAGCCGAACACGATCCGTTCGGGGCGCGCGTCCCCGACCACTCGGTCGTCCACCGCTACGCGCGCTGCGTCTCCTATCCGGAGTGGGGCGTCGGGACGGTGGCGGGGATCTACTTCACCAACGACGAGGAGAGCGGGGACGAGGTCCAGCAGTGGGCACGCGTCAAATTCGCGCACGGCATCCGCACGGTGCCGGCAGGCAGCCTCAAATTCGTCGACTTCTCGAAGCCCGACCCCGCCGAGGAGCGCGTCGAGCGCTTTCTGGTCGCCGCGCAGCGGGCGATGGCCGAAGGCGAGTACGACCTCGCTGCGCAGCGGCTGATCTACGCGCGCGACGCCGAGCCCCGCAATGTCGCGGTGCTGAGGCTGATGACGCTGGCGTTCTGGCAGGCCGGCAAGCTCGACGCGGCCGCGCGAGCGGTCCGCGACTGGGCCCGCGTGGACGGCTCGCGCCCGGCGGCGCACCGCTTCGCCGCTCGCATCTACGAAGACATGGGCGCCGTCGATCTCGCCGAGGAGGCCGCCGACCGCGCCGCGCAGCGAGGGCCGGGCGACGCGAGCGCGTGGGAGCGGCTCGGGCGGCTGCGGCTCACGCTGATGGACCGCGAGGGAGCGCTCGACGCCCTGCGCCGCGCGAGCAAGCTCGGTGCGGGGGGAGAGGTGCCGGGACTGATCGCGCAGGCGCTCGCGCTCGAGCCGCGGCCGGTCTCCCAGAGCGCCTGAGCGCCCCACGCGCGCCGGCGCCGTGCGCTAGAGGATGTTCACGGCGCGCGAGACGATCAGCCCGATCGTCACGAGCGAGACGATCGACTGGATGCCCATGATCGACTTCGCGATCGGCGTCAGCGGCATCGTGTCGGTCGGCGAGAACGCGGCCGCGTTCGTCAGCGAGACGTAGAGGTAGTCGATGAACTTCGGCCGCCAGTCGCGCGGCTCGATCGTGTCGTCGCTCATCTGCGGGAACAGGAAGTCCGGCGGGCCGTCGCGCCCTGCTGCGCGCCGTCCCGGGCCGCCGCGGTCGAGCTCCCAGTACCAGAGGCCGAAGATCATGAAGTTCGTCAGCCAGATCACGGTGCCCGAGCCGACGAGAGCCGTGCCGCCCCCTTTCGTGCCCACGTTGTGGTGCAGCAGGAAGTGCGTCAGGGCGGCGAGCGAGTAGATGTTCGCGGCGGTGACAAACGCGATCAGGGCGATCGCCGCGCGGCGGCGACCGACGTGCTCGCCCTCGAGCTCCCGCGGCGTGGCGAAGAACATGCCGACGAGCAGCAGGCCCTCGACGCTCGGCACGAGCCAGGTGGGACCGACGGTGAGGCGCTCGGAGTAGGTGAGCTGCAACACGATCGCGGCGAGGATCGTCGCTTGGACTGGCCAGAAGCTCTCGCTGTCGCCCGGCGGCGGGTACGGACGCCGGCCCTGCGCGATCGGCGGCGGCGGGGGCGCTTCTGCGGCCACGGCCAGAGCGTAAGCGGCGGATCGGCGGGACCCCGCGACGGCGCCGGCGTGGCGCCGGGCGGCTGCGGGTGACGGTAGCCTGGACGCGATGGGGATCGAGTCTCCGCTGCACCTGCTGTTCCTCGGAGCGATCGCGCTGCTCGTGCTGGGGCCGAAGCGGCTGCCCGAGCTGGCGAAAGCCCTCGGCAAAGGGATCAGGGAGTTCCGCGAGGCGATCGACCAGGGTGAAGACCGCGAGGGGACGGCATCGAGCAACGGCGCCCCGCCGGCGACGCCGGAGCGCCCCGTGAGCACCCAGCCGCAGCTCCCGCCGCCGCAGGGCGGCGCGAGCACCGACGAGTGAGCGCCTAGGCGCGCGGGACCTGGTCAGATACCGTTGCGTCCGTGGGGGCGAGGTTCCGAGCATCGGTATCGGCGCCGGCGCTGGCGCTGACGCTCGCGGCGGGGGCCGCGGTCGCGCAGCCCGCCGCGGCCGCGAAGGAGCCGGCAGCGTGCCGCGCGGCGAGCCTGCTCGGAGGGGCCTCCGAACAGCCGGCGGCCGAGCTGCCGGGGACGCTCGAAGCGGGGGTGCTCGGGAGCTTCAGCGTGTTCGCACGCCCGGAGGGCGCCGCCGATCAGCTGCCGCCCGTGAACACCGCCGGCGTCTCGCTCGAATTCCGGATGTCCAGCTACTACCCGGGCGAGATCCGTCAGCTGCTCGCGCTGCCGGACGGCCGTCGCTTCCTCGTCGTCCCCGGCTTCCTGCGCACGTTCGAGGTGCCGCCCGCGATCTGCCTGCCCAAGGCATTGCGCAAGCACCGCGCCGAGCTCGTCGAAGAGGAAGCCCGCCGCCGCACAGCGCCCGCGTACTGCATCGTCGAACTCGGCTCCAAACGCCTCCTCGGCAGCGGCGAATGCACGCTGTTCAGCGAAGCGGCGCGATCGCTCGGCGTGTTCGGTGCCGGCCCGGGCTCCGAAGCGGTCGTCGAAGTGGTTCCCAACGGCGTCAGCGCCGTGCGGGTCGTCTACCCGCATGGACCGCCGGTGCTCGCGACGGTCCACGAAAACGCCTATCTGCTGGAGGTGCCGGCGGCGATCCTGCGCGCGCAGCGGAAGCTGGAGCGCCGGCTGCAGCGGGTCCACTTCCCGAAGCACCCGAGCAAGGCGCAGCAGCGCGCGCTCGACCGGGTGCTGTCGCGCCTGTTCCACGCGATCGAAGTCCAGACCGAGCCGGTACGGGTCGAATGGCTCGCCGCAGACGGCACGACCACGAAGGTGACGCCCCGGCCGCACGGATCCGCGGGCGGCGCGGTCCTCGGGATCGTGTCGCTCTGAGCGCCGTACGATCCGGCGCGCGCGCTAGGTTCGCGCGATGCGCCTGATCGTCGCCCGCTGTCGCGTCTCCTACGCAGGACGCCTCTCGACGACGCTGCCCGAGGCCGTACGGCTGATGATGGTCGGCCCCGATGGCACGTTCATGGTGTGGTCCGACGGCGGCGGGGTCAAACCGCTCAACTGGATGACGCCCCCGAACGTGCTCGAGGAGCAGCGCGGCTCCGACGGCGAGCTGACGGGTCTCGTGGTGCGCAGGTTGAAGGCCGAGGATCGCCTCGAGATCGACGTCGCCGAGGTCCTCTCCGATGTGGAGCACCCGCTCGACGCCGAGCTCGGCCTCGAGAAGGAGGGGATCGAGCGCGAGCTGCAAGAGCTGCTGGCGGACGCGCCGGCGTGGTGCGGCGAGGGTCTGCGACTCGTGCGCCGCGAGTGGCCGACGGACATCGGTCCGGTGGACCTGATGTGCCGCGACGGCGAGGACGAGTGGATCGCCGTCGAGATCAAGCGCGTCGGCACGATCGACGCCGTCGAGCAGCTCACGCGCTACCTGGAGCGCATTCGCCTGGACCCCGCGATGGGCAGCTGCCGCGGCGTGCTGGCCGCCCAGACGATCAAGCCCCAGGCGGCGGTGCTCGCCGCCTCCCGCGGGATCGACTGCGTCGAGGTCGACCTCGCGCTGGTGCGCGGCGAACGCGAGCCCGACCTGACGCTCTTCGCAGCCTGAGGCCGGGGCTCCCGCGGCGCCGCGTGGGTGGGTAACCGGTACCCTCCGCGCGGCAAAGAGACCGAAGGAGCCGCGATGAGCGCCGAGCAGCAGACCGCCGAGCAGACCGCCGTCCTCACCGAGAAGCGCGGCAACGTGCTTCTGATCACGCTCAACCGCCCGGAGGTCCGCAACGCGGTGAACGCGGCGCTCGCCGAAGGCGTCGGCAAGGCGCTCGACGAGCTCGACGCCGACGACGAGCTGTCGGTCGGGGTCCTCACCGGCGCGGGCGGCTTCTTCTGCGCGGGCATGGACCTCGGCGCGTTCGTCAAGGGCGAGTCGCCGTGGTACGGCGACCGCGGCTTCGCGGGGATCGCCCAGCGCGCCTCGGACAAGCCGCTGATCGCGGCGATCGAGGGCTTCGCGGTCGCCGGCGGGATGGAGATCGCGCTCGCGTGCGACCTGATCGTCGCCGCGCAGGGCGCGAAGCTCGGCATCCCGGAGGTCAAGCGCTCGCTGGTTGCGGCCGGAGGGGCGTTGCTGCGGCTGCCGCGGAGGATGCCCTACCACGTCGTCATGGAGCTGGCGCTGACCGGCGACCCGTTCCCGGCCGAGCGCTTCCACGAGCTCGGGCTCGTCAACCGGATCGCCGAGCCCGGCACGGCCGTGGATGTCGCGCTCGAGCTGGCGGCGACGCTCGCGAAGAACGGGCCGCTCGGGCTCCGCGCCGCCAAGAGGATCCTCCAGGAGCAGTGGGACTGGTCGACCGAGGAGATGTGGGCCAAGCAGGGTGAGATCTCCGGGCCCGTGATGGGCTCCGAGGACGCGAAGGAGGGCGCGAGCGCGTTCAAGGAGAAGCGCGAGCCGGTCTGGAAAGGGCGCTAGCCCCGCGCGCGCTTCTTGCGCCGGCGCTGCGCCAGCATCAGCCTGAAGCGCCGCCACAGTGCCCCCATCAGCGCTCGCCCGGTGTCTTGCGGGGGTATTGCGAGATCGGCTGGCGCAAATCGATCGCGGTCCTCACGATGCGGCTCTGTTCGGCCGCGTGGGCGACAGGGTAGCCCTCGCCCGGGCTCGCGCGCTCGGGGCGCCCGACGTAGCCGAAGTGGATCTCCGGCGCCATGATCTGCATCAGCCGCGGGAACATGTGAGCGCGGGCGCCCATGTTGCGCGGCTCCTCCTGCACCCACAGCACCTCGCGCAGGTTCGGGTAGCGCGCCATCAGCTCGAGCAGCTGGCCTTCGGGGAACGGGTACAGGAGCTCGACGCGCGCGACTGCGAGGCTGGTGTGTGAGGCGCGCTCGGGGTGGCCGACCAGGTCGTAGTAGATCTTGCCCGTGCAGAGCACGAGGCGGGTGACCTGCGCGTCGTCGATGCCCGGCTCGGCGAGCACCGGGTGGAAGCGTGTGCCCTCCGCCATCTCGGCGACCGCGCTGGCGGCCTGCGGCAGGCGCAGCAGGGACTTCGGCGTCATCACGACGAGCGGGCGCTGCTTGGCGATCTTCGCCTGGCGGCGCAGCAGGTGGAAGTACTGGGCGGGGGTGGTGGGGCTGGCGACCCGGATGTTGCCCTCGGCGGCGAGCGCGAGGAAGCGCTCCAGCCGCGCCGAGCTGTGCTCGGGGCCGGATCCCTCGTAGCCGTGAGGCAGCAGCAGCGTCAGCCGCGAGGTCTGCCCCCACTTGGCGAGACCCGAGACGATGAACTGATCGATGATCACCTGGGCGCCGTTGACGAAGTCGCCGAACTGCGCCTCCCAGAGCACGAGCGTCTCGGGCGCCTCCTGGCTGTAGCCGTACTCGAAGCCCATGCAGGCGAGCTCGGACAGCGGGCTGTTGTGGAGCTCCAGCGGCGCGAGCGCGTCGGGCAGGCTCTGGATCGGGCACACGGTCTGGCCGGTCTTGGCGTCGTGCAGGACCATGTGGCGCTGGCTGAAGGTGCCGCGCTCGGTGTCCTGGCCGGTCAGGCGCAACGGCGTCCCTTCGGTGAGCAGGCTCGCGAACGCGAGCGCCTCCGCGTGCGACCAGTCGATCTCGTGCTCGCCCGGCGGTGCCTCCAGCGCCTCGCGGCGGCGGTCGAGCTGTTTGACCAGCTTCGGGTGGACGGTGAAGCCCTCCGGCACGCGCAGCAGCTGCCCGCCGAGGTCGCGCAGCCGCTCTGCCGGCACCGCGGTCTCCACGTCCGGGCTGGGTGAGCGATCGAGCTGGTACTCGCCGGTCGCGTGCTTGCCGCCCTGCTCGGCGACCTCGGCGATCTTCGACTTCAGGCGCTGGTGCAGCAGCGTGAGGTTGTCCCACACCTCCTGTGCCTGCTTTTGGACCTCCTCCTGGGTGACCACGCCGTCGGCCACCAGGCGTTCGCCCCAGATCTCGGAGACGCGCTTCTTGTTCTTGATCTTGGCGTAGATCTCCGGCTGCGTGTAGGCCGGCTCGTCGGACTCGTTGTGACCGAAGCGCCGGTAGCCGATCAGATCGATCAGCACGTCGTGGCCGAACTCCTGGCGGAACGCGAACGCGAGCCGCACCGCGCTGATGCAGGCCGGCACGTCGTCGGCGTTGACGTGGATGATCGGCACGTCGAAGCCCTTCGCGAGGTCCGAGGCCCAGCGCGTCGAGCGCGCGTCGTCGGGGTCGGTCGTGAAGCCGACCTGGTTGTTCATGATCAGGTGCACGGTGCCGCCGACCTTGTAGCCGTCGAGCGCCTGCAGGTTCAGGGTCTCGGGGACGACGCCCTGCGCGGGGAACGACGCGTCGCCGTGGATCACGATCGGCACGGCCGCGTTGGTGTCCTGGTGGGCGTGCGGCCCGCGGCGCGAGGTCTGCGCGGCGCGGGTCGCGCCCTCGACCACGGCCGAGACGAACTCGAGGTGGCTCGGGTTCGACTCGAGGTTGACGCGGATCGTGTCGCCGTCGGGCAGCTGGTAGGTGCCCTGCGTGCCGTGGTGGTACTTGACGTCGCCCGTGCCGCCCTGCGGGATCGTCGTCACGACCTCGAGCGTCGATGCGCCCTCGAACTCGGCGAAGATCGTGTCGTAGGCGCGGCCGAGGTTGTGCGCGAGCACGTTCAGCCGGCCGCGGTGGGCCATCCCGACGACGACCTCCTGGCCGCCGTGGGCCGCCGAGAGCTGGATCAGCTCGTCGAGCATCGGCACCGTCATGTCGAGACCCTCGATCGAGAACTGGTGCTGGCCGAGGTAGGCCTTGTGCATGAAGCGCTCGAGCGCGTCGACCTCGACCAGGCGCTTGAGCAGCGAGCGCCGTTCCTCGTTGGTCAACTCGTGGCGGAAGGTGCCCGACTCGACGTGCTCGCGCAGCCACACGCGCTGGCGGTGTGAGGCGATGTGCTCGATCTCGTACGCGATCGTGCCGCAGTAGGTCTCGCGCAGGTGCGGGAGCGCATCGGCGAGCGTGGCGCCGGGGACGTACATCTGGAACAGGTGCGCGGGGATCTTGGCCTGCAGCTCGGGGGTGAGGCCGAGCGCCTCGGGGTCCAGGCCCGGGTCGCCCTCGGGCTCGGAGCCCAGCGGGTCCACGCGCGCGGCGAGGTGGCCATGGCCGCGGACGCGTCCGACGTAGTTCGTCGCCAGCTGGACGGCCTGGAGCATCTCCTCGCCGGCGGCGCTCGTGGGCGCGGCCGCGGCTTCGGCGGCAGCCGGGGCAGGGGCTGGCGAGGAGGGGGCCGGCCCGAGCTCGACGCCGAGGTCCTCGAACACCTCCTCGTAGAAGCTGTGGTCGCCCTGAAGGTGCTCCTCGATCAGCGCGAGGAAGCGCCCCGACTCGGCGCCCTGGATGACGCGGTGGTCGTAGGTGGAGGTCATCGTCATGACCTTCTCGGCGCCGATCGTCGCGCCGATCGATCCGAGGCCTGGCGGGTAGGCGATCGAGCCGGTGGCCACGATCGTGCCGCCTCCGGGCATCAGCCTCGGCACCGAGGCGATCGTGCCGATGCCACCGGGGTTGGTGAGCGTGATGTTGGCGCCGAGGAGGTCGTCGGCGCTCAGCGTGTTCGTACGCGCCTTCTCGACCAGCGCGTCGTAGGCGTCGAGGAAGGCGCCGAAGCCGAGCTTGCCGGCGTCTGTGATCACCGGCACCATCAGCGTGCGCGAACCGTCCTTCTTCTCGACGTCGACCGCGAGCCCGAGGTTGACCTGGCCGTCGACGATGCGGTTCGGCTTGCCCTCGATCTCCTCGAAGTGGTTGGTCATCACCTGCATCTCCTCGGCGGCGCGGGCGATCGCGCAGGCGATCAGGTGCGTGAAGGAGACCTTGCGCGAGCCGGCCTTGAGCTGCTGGCGGCGCCCGTCGAGCGTCGTCACGGTGAGGGTGCGGAAGCTCGTCGCCGTGGGGATGGCGCGCGATGCCTCCATGTAGCGAACGAGCGCTGCAGCGCCGCCGCGCATCGGCTGGGCCTCCGCGCCCCCCGTCTCGGCGGCCGCGGCGCCGTTGCCGCCTGCCGCGTCGAGCACGTCTGACTTCGTGATCCGGCCTTCGCGCCCGCTGCCCGAAACCGACGTCAGGTCCACGCCCTCGGCGGCCGCGGCGCGCGCCGCGACCGGGGAGACGCGGGTGCCCTCGGGCGTGCCGGCCGATGCCCCGGACGCAGCTGCGGGCTCCGCCGGTGCGGAAGCCGGCGCCCCGTTGCCGGCCCCCTCACCGGGAGGCGCCCCGGCGCCGACGGCGATCCGCGCGATCACCTGCCCGACGGTGACGGTGTCGCCCTCCTCGACGAGGATCTCGGTGACCGTGCCGGTGGCCGGAGAGGGAAGCTCGAGGTCGACCTTGTCGGTGGAGATCTCGACGATCGTGTCGTTGGCCTTGATCTCCCCGCCGACCGTGACGTGCCATTCGAGGATCGTGCCCTCGCTCACCGACTCGCCGGCGCCGGGGGTGAGGACATCCACGATCGCGCTCGCCTCGGCCGCCGGCGCCTCGCTCGGCGCGGCGGACCCGTTGCCCTCGCTGCTCGCGTGTGCCTCGGGCTGGGCGGCCCCGT
Source organism: uncultured Solirubrobacteraceae bacterium (assembly GCA_963836035.1). Taxonomy (GTDB): domain Bacteria; phylum Actinomycetota; class Thermoleophilia; order Solirubrobacterales; family Solirubrobacteraceae; genus Palsa-744. The sequence goes on from CAWIHX010000005.1 coordinate 110,538, forward strand.
TTCCGTTGCCCTCGGGCTCCTTCGCAGGCTCGGCTGGGGCGTCGGGCGTGGGCGGCGCGCCGCCCACGGCGATCCGCGCGATCACCTGCCCGACGGTGACGGTGTCGCCCTCGCCCACGAGGATCTCTGTGACTGTGCCGGTGGCGGGGGAGGGAAGCTCGACGTCGACCTTGTCGGTCGAGATCTCGACGATCGTGTCATCGACTTTGATCTGGTCGCCGACCTTGGTGTGCCATTCGAGGACCGTGCCCTCGGTGACCGACTCTCCCGCCGCGGGGGTCACGACGTCCACGATCTGCTGGGTCGTCGTGTCAGTGGCCATTGACCTACCACTCTAGCGGTCCACGTTCGGGCGTGAAACAGGCGTGTTTACAGCTCGTAATCCTCCCGCTTCAGCGGCCTGCGCCGGGCTCGCTCACACGGCTCTCCCTGACGAACTCGTAGCTCCCGAAGAAGGGCCCGATGCCGCCCAGCACGGCGACTGCGACGGCCAGGCGCAGTGAGACGATCCTCATCCGCGCGGCGGCCAGGCATAGCAGTGACATCCCGATCCACATCAAGCCGTGGGTGAGGCCGAGGATGAACGTCTCCGGTTGTGGGCCGCCGAGCGCGAACGCGCAGATCAGCAGCGCCGTATACACGCAGGAGTGAGTGAACGACAGCGCCCGCAGGCGCGTGAAGGTGAGCTGCCCGACGCCCGCTCGCCGCTCGCTCACATCGACAGCCAGCGGGCCATGCGCGGGAGCGCCTCGCCCGCCTCTGCGGGCCAGTCGTCGATGTCCGCCGGCCACCAGGCATAGGCGTCGTGCTCGGGGTCCGGGCGCACCTGCTCCTCGGCCCCCTCTGCGAGCCACGCCTGGCCCACGAACATCACGAGGTTGTGCGGGAGGCGCAGCAGCGCCTCGCCCCGCACGCGCGCAGGCGCGACGGCCCACTCCTCCTCCAGCTCGCGGACGAGGGTGTCCGCCGGGCTCTCGCCGACGTCGACTGCGCCGCCGGCGCCGAGCGCCCACCGGCCCGCCCAGGAGGACACCCACGGCGCGCGCCGGCCGGCGAGCCACCGCCCGTCCGCCGAGCGCGTCACGCACAGGGCGGCGACGCTGAGGGAGGCGTCCTCGGCGACGAGCCGCAGCGCCCAGCGAAGGGGCTGAAGCCCGATCGAGAGACCCTCGTCGTCCTGCTCGAAGTCCACCAGGCGAGCTGCGAGCCCGTCGTGGCTGGGGGATCCGCGGTCCTGGAGCCCCCGGATCGCGGCGTCGGCTGCCTCGGTCTTGTCGGCCGAAGGCTCGTAGTGCTCGGGCAGCCACCGCGTCCTCACCCGGTCCAGTTGCCACGGCCCGCGGGCGAGGATCTCCGGGACCTGGCTGCTCTGCTCGACCGTCTCGCTCACAGCCCCGGAGCATAGACTCGCGCCCGTGAGCAGCGGCCGGCGCAAGCACTGGGGGTGGGGCCGTGAGGACCAGCAGCCGAGCGCCGAGCAGGCGCGCGCCGCGGCGCCGGCCCTCGCCGAGCGCCTGGGCATCGAGCTCGGCGAGCCCGAGCAGCCCGTGCCCCTCGATCAGGTTCGTCTCGCACCGCCGCGGGTGGAGATCCCGTCCGCGCTCGCGGAGATCTGCTCGGGAGAGGCCTACGAGCGCGCCTCGCACGCGCTCGGCAAGTCCTACGTCGATGTCGTGCGCGGCTTTCGCGGGCAGTTCGAGCACCCGCCCGACTTCGTCGCGAGGCCGCGCGACGAGCGCGACGTCGAGCGGCTGCTCGAGTGGTGCTCCGACGCGAAGGTCGCGGCGATCCCGTATGGCGGTGGGACCTCGGTCGTGGGCGGCGTCACTCCCGAGGTCGGCCCCGGCCAGAACGGCGCGATCTCGATCGACCTCGCCGCGCTCGACGGCCTGCTGGAGCTAGACGAGATCTCCCGCTCGGCCCGGATCGCCGCCGGCACGACCGGGCCTGCGCTCGAGGCGGCGCTCGGCGAGAGGGGCTACACGCTGCGCCACTTCCCGCAGTCGTTCGAGCTCTCCACGCTCGGCGGCTGGGTCGCGACGCGCGCTGCCGGCCACTTCGCGACGGTCTGGACCCACATCGAGGACTTCCTGGAGTCGGCCCGCGCGATCACGCCCGCGGGCGAGTGGGAGTCGCGGCGGCTGCCGGGCTCCGGCGCCGGGCCCAGCCCGGACCGGATGCTCGCCGGCTCGGAGGGGATCCTCGGCGTGATCACGAGCGCCTGGGTTCGCGTCCAGCCGCGACCGGGGCACCGCGCCTCCGCGGGTGTTCGGTTCAAGGACTTCGCCGGCGGGGCCGAATGCGTGCGCGCGATCTCGCAGTCCGGGCTCAACCCGTCCAACTGCCGCCTGCTCGATGCGGGCGAGGCCGAGCTGACGCTCGCGGGGGACGGCAGCCACGCGCTGCTGGTGCTCGGGTTCGAGTCCACCGACCATCCCGTGGACGCGGCCCTAGCCCGCGCGCTGGAGATCTGCGCCGAGCACGGCGGCTCGGCGGAGCCGAGGCGCACGGGAGGCGGCGAGGACGCGGTCGGCTCGTGGCGCAACGCCTTCCTGGGCGCGCCCTACGTGCGCGACCTGCTCGTCGCGCTCGGCGTTGTCAGCGAGACGTTCGAGACCGCGATCACGTGGGAGCGCTTCCCGCGCTTCCACGAACAGGTGATGGGCGCCGCGCGGGAGGCGCTGCGCGAGGTCTGCGGCGAGGGCGGCCGCGTGTTCTGCCGCTTCACGCACGTCTACCCCGACGGGCCGGCGCCGTACTTCACCGTTCTCGCGCCCGGTCGCCGGGGCGAGGAGGTCGAGCAGTGGGGGGCCGTCAAGCAGGCGGTCTCGGACGTGCTGATCGAGCAGGGCGCGACGATCACCCACCACCACGCCGTCGGGCGCGATCACCGGCCCTGGTACGAACGCCAGCGCCCGGAGCCGTTCGCGGCCGCCCTGCGCGGCGCGAAGGCCGCCGTCGACCCGGCCGGGGTGATGAACCCGGGGGTGCTCCTGAAGGCCGGCGCGTGAAGATCGCCGTACTCGGTCCCGGGGGTGTGGGCGGCCTGCTGGCTGCGGTGCTCGACCGTGACGGGCACGAGGTCGTCGTGGTCGCGCGCGAGGAGACCGCGGAGGTGATCGAGGCGCGGGGGATCGCGCTGCGGAGCGTCAGGTTCGGCGAGCTGAACGCGAGGCCGCGCGCCGTGGCCGTGCTGGACGAGCCCGTGGACGCGCTGATCGTCGCCACCAAGGCGATCGGCCTGGAGGAGGCCCTCGAGCGGATCGTGGTCGAGCCCGCGCTCGTGCTGCCGCTGCTCAACGGGCTCGATCACATGACGCCCCTGCGGCGACGCTTCGCCTCGGAGACCGTGGTCGCCGGGTCGATCAGGGTCGAGGCCGACCGGCCCGAGGCGGGCGTGATCGTGCACACGAGCCCGTTCCTGCTCGTGAGCATGGCGAGCGCCGCGCCCGAGATGGCGGCGCCCGTCGCCGAGCTGGCAGGCGCACTCGAGCACGCGGGCGTGCCCACGAAGGTGCTCGACTCCGAGCCCGAGGTGATGTGGTCGAAGCTCGTGCGGCTGAACGCCCTCGCCTGCACGACGAGCGCCTACGACAAGCTGCTCGGAGAGATCCGCTCGACGCCCGAGCTTCGCGCCGATCTCGTCGGCGCGATGGAGGAGGCGGCCGCCGCCGGCCGCGCGGAGGGCGCCGAGGTCGACGCCACGACCGCCGTCGCCGAGCTGGATCGCGCGCATGCGACGCTCGGCAGCTCGATGCAGCGCGACATCGCTGCGGGGCGCACTCCGGAGCTCGACGCGATCCCTGGCTCGGTGCTGCGCGCGGCCGCCCGGCACGGCCTCGCCTGCCCGACGATCGACCGGCTCGTGACGATCATCGCCGCGCGCGCCGGGATCGAGCCGCCGGCGGTCTAGATGGTTGATTCCACGACCATGCACCGCCGGCTGGCACGTCACCGGACACGGCACATCGCCGTGGAATCAACCATCTAGGCGCGCACTTTCAGAGTTCGCGCGTCTGACCCGCGCCGGGAGCGATGCTCGGGACCGAGCGGGTGGAGATGGCCTCGACCGTCTCCTCCTCGGCCTCGGCCTGGCCCTCGTCGTGCTCGGCGTCGCACAGCACACGGAAGTTCCCGCTGACGCCGGCGTCGCACTGGATCGTGATGCCCGGAAGGACCTCCTCGCCCTCCTCGAAGCCGAGCCGCTCCATGTCGAAGTGCGAGAGCCCGATCCCGTAGGCGGTGTGGGTCGGGTTCTCGCGGTCGTGGGCGGCGATCGCGATCGCGAAGCGCTCGAGGTTCTTGGCGACCTTCCCGGTGTCGGCCATCGCTCCCCAGGGTATCCGCTCGCTGCGCGCGCGAACCGGCTCCGACCGCGCCCCGCTAGGATCGCGCGCGTGGTGCTCTACACGTGCACCGACGGGAAGGCGTTCGGCAAGATGCCCGGGCCGCTCGCGCATCCCTGTGGGAAGGCCGGCGTCGCGCTCGACGAGGCGGGGCACCGCTACGAGTGGCGGAAGGTCAAAGGCGGCACGCTGAAGTTCTGGACCTGGTCCTCGCGCGCCAGCGATCGCGCCGAGATCGAGCGGCTGAGCGGGCAGCGCAGCGTGCCGATCCTCGTCCTCGACGACGGCGCGGTGATCACCGGGTCGGACGAGATCGTCGCCTGGGCGCGGGACAACGCACCCGCGGGCTGAGAGACGGCGCGCGACCTCGGGGTACGGGATCCGGCCAGCTGCGCCGGCGGGCCGCGTCCGGGGCGCTACCCGCCCTCGCGGCGCTCGTCCCAGTAGGCCTCCGCCTCGGACTCCATCGCGGCGAGGCGCGTGTAGTAGTCGGGGAACTCGTTCAGGTGCGCCCGCGCGATCTTCGCCGTGACCACGATGTCGTCGCCCGTGACGTTGGTGTCGGGGTCGCGGGTGCCGTGCTCGAGCTCGACGTCCATCCCCATGCGGAACTGCTCCACGTCGAACGGCGAAGACGGCCAGTCGATCCCGATCCGCTCTCCGGCTGCGCGGGCCTGCTCGCTGGTGAAGTGCGCGGCCTCGCCCATCTCGAGGCTACGGCCAGTCCGGTGTGGTCGGACGTACTGCGATGGCTTCTGCCCCCATGGCTTGACACTAACGCCGTCGCGGTATCGATGTCTGCTCGGATCGAGCGAAGGCCGGCGCGGCTGGAGGTCAGCCCGGCCGGCTCGAACCGGCCTGCTGCTCGATGATCTCGATCCGATAGCCGTCCGGGTCTTTCACGAAGCACAGCAGCGAGCCGCCCTCGCGGACCGAGTACGGGGGCTTCTCGGGCTCGATGCCCTGCGCAGAGAGCTTCTCGAGCGCGCCGTGGATGTCGTCGGTCGTGATCGCGATGTGTCCGTAGCCGGTGCCGATGTCGTACGAGTCGACGCCGAAGTTGTAGGTCAGCTCCAGTCGCGGCATGTCGCCGTCACCCGGCTGGTTCATGAAGACGTTGACCGCCTCGTCTTTGATCGGCAGCCGGCCGACCTCCTGGAAGCCGAGGGCCCCGTAGAAGGCGACCGAGCGGTCGATGTCGGTGATGCGGTAGCAGGTGTGGATGAGAGGCATGCGCGCGAGTCTACGCGGGGCGTCGCAGTAGCGCCCTCTGCGAAGCTCTTCGCATGGCACAGGTCAGGGTTCGAGAGGCGACCCCCACCGACCTGGATGCGCTGATGGGCCTCTACGAGCAGCTGACGGGGTCGCCCGAGGAGCGGATGCCCGCGCCGGCGCCGGACCCGCGCGAGGTGATCGAGCAGATCATCGCTGCCCCGGCGCGCAGCCTGCTGGTCGCAGAGCTCGACGGGGAGCTCGTCGGCACGGTGGACATGCTGATCGCGCCCAACCTGACCCACCACGCGCAGCCCTGGGCGCTGGTCGAGAACGTCGTCGTCGCCGAGAGCGCGCGCCGTCGTGGGGTGGGCAGGGCGCTGATGTTGCGCGCGATCGAGCTCGCTCGCGCGGCGCGCTGCTACAAGGTCAACCTGATCTCCGGCAACGAGCGCACGGGCGCGCACGACTTCTATCGGAGCCTCGGCTTCGAGGCGATCGGGCAGGGCTTCAAGACGTACCTCCTGGCGCGCGAGCGCGTCTGAGCGGGTACGCCGCTTCGCAGAACTCGTCGAGCCGGCGGGTCGAGGGTGCCCGGCTCGAGCCGGCCGCGACGCGCCCGATCCGGTTCACCGGTTTTCAATTTGCGACAGACGGTTAGTTCTGTGACATGGGCGCCTCGGGGAGAGGTAATGGCCGCGGGGACGTGTTCGCGGCACGCGGGCTGACTGTGAGCTTCGGCGGCCTGACCGCGCTCGAGGACGTCTCGGTGCAGGTCGGCGGCGGCGAGGTGCTCGGCGTGATCGGGCCCAACGGCGCCGGCAAGACGACGCTCTTCAACGTGATGTGCGGCTTCGTGCGGCCGCAGGCGGGGACGCTGGAATGGCAGGGCCAGATGCTTGGCCGGGTGCGCCCCAGCGGCCTTGCGCGGCTCGGCATCGCTCGCACGCTCCAGGGGCTCGGGCTCTTCAAGGGGCTCACCGTGCTCGAGAACGTGATGGCGGGCGCGCGGCACTTCCAGCGCTCCGGCACGGCGTCCTCGCTCCTCGGCCTGCCCCGCTCCCGGCGCGACGAGGGCAAGTTGCGCGAGCGCAGCCTCGAGGCCCTTCGGGACATCGGGTGCGAGGAGCTGGCGGGCAGGCTCCCCGAGACGCTGCCCTACGCGATGCAGAAGCGCGTCGCGCTGGCCCGCGCGCTCGCCGGCGAGCCGCGGCTGCTGCTGCTCGACGAGCCCGCCGGCGGCCTCGGCGGCGAGGACCTGCCGGAGCTGCAGGCGCTGATCGACCGTCTGCGCGGCTCGATGGCGGTGATCCTCGTCGAGCACCGCATGGATCTCGTGATGGCCGCATGTGACCGGGTCACAGTCCTCGACTTCGGTCGCGTGATCGCCGACGGCGACCCGGCGAGCATCGTCCGCGATCCGGCGGTGCTCGAGGCCTACCTCGGCAGGGAGCCGGGCGCCGAGCCGGGGGCGGGCGCATGAGCCCCCCGCTGCTGCGAGTGCAGGGGCTCGTCACCGAGTACGGGCCGGTGCGCGCGGTAGACGGCGTCGACTTGTCGGTGCGCGAAGGCGGCGTGACGGCCGTGCTCGGCGCCAACGGGGCGGGCAAGACGACCCTGCTGAGGACGATCTCGGGCCTCGTCCGGCCGCGGTCCGGCACGGTCGAGCTCGAAGGGCGGAACCTCGCCGGCCTGGCCGTCGAGCGCATCGTCCGCCTCGGGGTCGCGCACGTGCCGGAGGGCCGCGGCGTGATCACCGAGCTCACCACGGAGGACAACCTCGTTCTCGGCGGGCTCTGGCGCGGGCGCGAGGCGATGCCCGTCGGGGAGGTCTACGAGCTGTTCCCGCCGCTGCGCGAGCGTCGCCGCCGGCCCGCCGGCACGCTCTCGGGGGGCGAGCGCCAGATGCTCTCGATCGGCCGCGCGCTCGTCGCGCGCCCGCGCGTGCTGCTCCTGGACGAGCCCTCTCTCGGCCTCGCCCCGCTGGTGAGCGCCAAGATCATGGAGCTCGTTCGCAGGCTGGCCGCGGAGCGGAAGCTCGCGGTGCTCCTCGTCGAGCAGAACGCCCGCTCGGCGCTTGCCGTCGCCGACCGCGGTGTCGTCCTGAACCTCGGCCGGATCGTCGCCGAGGGCGACGCCGGCGAGCTCATCGCCGACGAGGGCCTGCGACGGGCCTACCTGGGGTTCTGATGACTCGCTTCGTCGACCTGACGCTGAACGGCATCTCCACCGGCGCCATCTACGCGGCCGTCGCACTCGCCCTTGTGATCATCTGGCGCTCGACGCGCATCGTCAACTTCGCCCAGGGCGGGATGCTGATGGTCACGACGTTCATCGCGTCCGCGCTGATCTCCTCCGGGGCGTCGTACTGGCTCGCCTTCGCCCTCGCCCTCCTCAGCGGGTTCGTCCTCGGCGCGCTCGTCGAGCGGGTCCTGATGCGCCGCGTCGAGGGCAAGCCGCCGCTGAACGCCGTGATCGTCGCGTTCGGCCTGTTGATCCTGCTCGAGGCCGTGGCCGGGATGATCTGGGGCAACACGCCCCGCTCGTTCCCGCCGGCCTTCTCGATCCGCGGATACAGCGTCGGCGGCACGCGGCTGCTGTTCGCCCCGAACGACACCTTCGTCGTCCTGGTGGTGCTGGGCAGCGCGCTGCTGCTGGCGCTCCTGTTCCGGCGCACGACGCTCGGCCTGCGGATGCGCGCCTCCGCGTTCGCGCCCGAGGTCGCCCGCCTGCTCGGCGTCCGCGTGAGCGGGATGCTGACGCTCGGATGGGCGCTGGCGTCGCTGATGGGCTCGCTCGCCGGGGTGCTCGTCGCTCCGTCCGTGTTCGTGGGTCCCAACCAGTTCGATCCGATCCTCGTGTTCGGCTTCACCGCCGCCGTCATGGGCGGCCTCGACAGCCCTGCGGGGGCGCTCGTCGGGGGGCTGCTGCTCGGCCTCGCCCTCTCCTACGTGGGCGGCTACGAGGGCTCCGAACTGGTCACGCTGGCGGCGCTCGTGATCCTGCTGCTGGTCCTGATGATCCGGCCCCAGGGCCTGTTCTCGACGCCGCGGGAGCGGCGCGTATGAGCGCACGGGCCCGTCGAGCGCGGATCCCGGCCGGAGCCCGGGCCCCGGTCATCGCGGTGCTGGCCGCCATCGCGCTCTTCGTCGCGAGCGAGCTGATGGGCGAATACAACGACCTGCAGCTCGCAACGGGCTGCTACTACTTCGCGGCGCTCGCGGGGCTGACCCTGCTCACCGGGCTGAGCGGGCAGATCTCGCTCGGCCACGGCGCGCTGATGGCGGTGGGCGCCTACACCGCGGCCCTGCTGATCGGGAACGAGCACTGGCCGCTGCTGGCCGCCGTCCTCGCCGCCACGGCTGCGGCGGCGGCTGTCGGCATCGCGCTGGGGGCGGCCGCCACGCGACTGCGGGGTCCCTACCTCGCGGGCGCGACCCTGGCCTTCGCCATCGGCCTCCCCGCGCTCGCGGAACGGTACCCCGGCACGTTCGGCGGCGCGAACGGCCTCACGATCGAACCGCCGACCCCGCCGTCGTTCCTCGGCGGGGCATTCCCCCTGGAGCGCTGGGAGGCGTGGGTCGCAGGCATCGGCGCCGTCGTCGTCCTGCTGCTCGCCGAGAACCTCAGGCGGAGCGGGATGGGACGCGCGTTTCGCGCGATCCGCGACGACGAGATCGCCGCCTCGCTGTGCGGTTACAGCGTCGCGCGGGTGCAGCTGACCGCGTTCGTCTTCAGCGCGGCGTGTGCCGGGCTGGGAGGGGCGATGCTCGCCGTCGTCCTCCAGCTCGCCGCTCCCGGCGCGTTCCAGCTCCAGCTCTCCCTGTCCCTGCTCACCGCGGTCGTCGTCGGCGGCCTCGGTTCGCTGGCCGGCGCCGCCTGGGGCGCGGCCTTCCTGGTCCTGCTCCCGGGCTGGAGCAACGACATCGCCCACTCCTTCTCCCTGTCCACGAAGGTGTCCTCGAACCTGCCGCTGGCGATCTACGGCGTCGTCCTGATCGCCGTGATGCTGCTGTGGCCGACGGGCATCCAGGGCAGCGTGCGCGCGGCGATCTCACGCCTTCGGCGGATGCACAAGGGGCGGGGCCCGACGACACCGCGCAAGCGGGAGCAATCGGGACCCACCCGCCCGGGGCCGATGGCCCCTGCCCCGACCGGGGAGGCAGCGCTCAGCAACCAGAGAGGAGACCGAGAGTCATGACAGTCAGAAGTCCGAGAACGTGGGCAGTGGGATGCATGTGCGCGCTCGGGGTGGCCGTCGCCGCCGGGTGCGGCTCGAGCTCGAGCAGCTCGAGCTCGCCCGGCGTGAACGCCACCAGCGTCACGTTCGGCACCCACCAGCCGCTCACCGGGCCGGCGGCGCCCGGCTACAGCGAGATCGCGCCCGCCTCGAAGGCGTTCTTCGAATACCTGAACAGCCAGGGCGGGATCAACGGCCGCAAGATCCACCTGATCTACAAGGACGACGAATACAACCCCAGCAAGACCGTCACGGTCGTGCACCAGCTCGTGCTGCAGGAAAAAGTCTTCGGGATCTTCGAGGGCCTCGGCACGCCCACGCACACGAAGGTCGTGAGCTATCTGAACACCTCGAAAGTGCCCGACATCTTCGTCGCCTCGGGCTGCCCCTGCTGGGACAACGGCACGAAGCAGCCGTACACGTTCGGATGGCAGCCGAACTACACGATCGAGGGCAAGATCCTCGGGCAGTACATCAAGCAGCACTTCGCCGGCAAGAAGATCGGGGTCTTCTACCAGGACGACGACTTCGGCAAAGGCGGCCTGACCGGGCTCCAGTACGAGCTTCCCTCGAGCCAGATCGTCTCGACCCAGGCCTACCAGCCCGGGGGCACCAACGTCGCGCCCCAGATATCCGCGTTGAAGGCTGCGGGGGCGCAGGTGCTCGTCGACTTCACCGTGCCGATCTACACCGCGCTCGGGCAGCTGACGTCCTTCACCCTTGGCTACAAACCGCAGCTCGTGGTCTCGAACGTGGGGATCGACCCGACCACCGTCGGCGCGCTGCTCAAATCGTTCTCGAAAGGGAAGGCCGGCAGCGAACTGATCGAAGGCGCGATCACAGACGGTTACCTGCCCTCGACGGCTGACGTGTCGAACCCCTGGGTCGCGCTCTTCAAGAAGGTGCACGACAAATACGACTCGAGCGCGCCGTTCGACGGCAACGTCGAGTACGGGATGGCGACGGCCTACACCCTCGCCCAGGCCCTCCAGGTCGCGGGCAAGGATCTCACGCGGGAAAAGCTCGTCGAAGCGATCAACGAAAGCGGCGCGAAGTTCCGGGGCCCGGGCCTGGTGCCGTTCAGGTACTCCAAGACCGTCCACGGCGGCTACGGGGGAACCGAGATGGGGCAGATCCGCGAAGGCAAGATCGTCCTCTTCGGCGGCTCGATGACGACCGAACCCGACTCCAGCTCACCGATCACGCCGTACACGGGGAGCCAGCCGGCTCCACCGTCGAGCGGCGTCTCGGTGCCGTAGGGGTGCGCGGGGCCGGCGGTCGGTGCATTCATCGGCCGGCCACCGGCTCGGAGGGGGCGCGTCCAGGGAAGCGGTGAGCCGGCGGGTCGTGCGCTGACGCCGCCGGCTCGCCCCGACCGCTCAGATGCGGCCGGCCGTCTCGCGGCGCCCGTTCGAGCGCTCGCGCTTGACGTCGTACATCGCGTGGTCGGCCCGTGCCAGCAGCGTCTCGGCATCGACCGTCGCCCCACGCGACCAGGCCACGCCGACGCTCGCCACGACGTCCGCGGCCCGTCCGAGCGCGCCCGCCGCCGCTGAGACCGCGAGCCGGTCGGCGAGCACGCGGGCACTCGCCTCGTCCATCTGGGGGCAGACCACGAGGAACTCGTCGCCGCCGAGCCTGCCGACGTGGTCGTCGATGCGCACGCTCGCGCGCAGATGACCCGCCACGGCACGCAGCAGCTCGTCGCCGGCGGCGTGGCCGTGCTCGTCGTTGACCTCCTTGAAGCCGTCCAGGTCGATGAAGAGCACCGCGCGCTCGTCGCCCTCGGCGATGTCCTGCTCCAGCGAGCGGGTGATCGCGGCCCGGTTCAGGCAGCCGGTGAGTTCGTCGTGGGTCGCGCGGCGGCGAAGCTCCTCGCGCATCGCGATGCTGTCGCTCACGTCGACAAGGCACGCGATCGCGCCGCTGACCTCGCCGCCCTCGTGCGTGAGCGCTCGCAGGCTGACCTGGCAGTGCCGGTCGCGGCCGTCCTGACGTCCGGTCACCGCGACCTCGACCTCGGCGTCGCTCCCGGCCCGCAGGAGCTCCGCGAAGGCCTCTTCGATCGCCAGCCGGTCGGCCTGGGCCACGTTCGCGAGCTGCTGCGCCGCCGTTTCCGCGCGCGGCGTGCCGAGGATCTCATGCAGGCGGTCGTTCGTGTAGACGATCTGCGTGTCGCTGTCGACCTGCATCAGCCCGACGGGGACGGTTTCGGCGAGGCGGTCGAGCAGCTGCTCGCGCGCCCGCAGGTCCTCGTGCGCGGCCATCTCCTCGGTGATGTCCACCATCTCGCAGACCACGACGGCGTGCTCGGGGTCGGCCAGCAGGTTGTGGTTGGTGACCTCGAACCAGACCCAGCTGCCGTCCTTCGCCTGCAGGCGCTGGCGCACGCGGCGCGCCGGCCCCGGACGGGCGAGCATCTGCATCCAGTTGTCGATCGCGAGCGCGTGGTCCTCGGGGTGCACGAACTCGAGCGAGCGGTGGTTCAGCATCTCCTCCGGCTCCCAGCCGAGGATCTGCTGGACGGCCTCGTCCACGTGGACCAGGAAGCTCAGCTCGTTCTTGTGGATCGTCGCGAAACGGGGCCGTTGGGCGACGGTCTCCGAGTCGATCGGCTCGGCTGCGGCGAGGGGATCGGAGGAGGCGAGGAGGGTGAAGACGACGCCGTGGCGCTCGCGCAGATCGAGCGCGTAGAGGATCACCTCGTCGTAGCCTTCGGGGTGGATCGTGCAGCGGCTGGCTCCGAAGTTCAGCGCGCGGTCCCAGTTCTCCAGCACGGCTTCCCGGTCCTCGGTGCCGATCAGATCCAGGCCGGAGCGGCCTTCGAGGACCTGGTGTTCGCCGAGCCCGACCGACTCCGGCATCGGAACGTAGATCCCGGCGGAGGTCATCGCCCCGACCGCCGCCTGCGGGTAGACGGCGAGCAGCGAGCGCAGTGTCTGCTCCAGCGCGTCGGCGTCCGCGTGGGCGTCGCCTGCCGCTTCGAACAGCTGCCCGTCGAGCTCCGGGGGCTCGCTCTGCGGGCGGTCCGGCACCATCGCGTCGTCGCTGATCGGCTCGGTCTGCATCTTCTTCTCTGTCTGGGGGTGGGGTGCTCGTCATCCATCGGCCGCCGAGCGAGCGCGCTGAGAGGTTTCGCCTCGGGTGGACGTTTCGCTATCGCCTGAGTGCGCCCGCGACAAGCGGGCGATTCCGCTCTGTGGAGCGAAATCGAGCAGGAAAACCGGCTTCAGCCGTCGCGCCGGCGGCGCAAGCGCCAGATGTGCTCCATCGGCCAGCGCCGCGCCCATTCGCGGTCCTCGGCGGAGCGGTAGCTGCTCTCGGCGCCCGCCGGCGGGCGCAGCTCGATCAGATCCTCGATCTCGAGGCCGTGGCGGCGGAACAGCGCGATCCACTCGCCGTAGGGGAGCTGGAACGCGATCGGCTCGCCGGGTTCTTCGAAGCGCCTGATGCCCTCCCAGTAGTCGACCGTGAGCTCGGTGCCCGGGTGCTCGGCGCCCACCGGGAAGACGAGATCGACGATCGGCGTGAGCGCCGAGAATGCGAACAGGCCGCCCGGCCGCAGCAGGCGCGCGGCCTCCGGCACGCTCAGGTGCGGGTCGGTGAACGTCATCGCACCGAAGTCGCAGAACACGATGTCGAAGCTCTCCGCCCCGAGCCCGGTGGCCTCGGCGCTGGCGTGCACGAGCGGGAACTCGACGCCGGCGGCAGCCATCAGCTCGCGCGCGTGCTCGAGCTGGCGCGCCGAGTTGTCGAGGCCGGTGACGCGCGCGCCCCGGCCCGCGAGCGCGATCGCCCACTGGGCGGCGCCGCAGCCGAGCTCGAGCACGTCGAGGCGGGCAACCTCCCCCAGCACCTGCAGCTCTGCCTCCGAGATCTGCCAGACGCCCCAGGCGGTGCCGCCGGACTTGTCGAGCTGATCGCCGTGCCGGGCCTGGTAGTCGTCGGACACCTCGTCCCAGAGACGGCGGTTCAGCGCGGCGTGGTCAGTGAGCGGCTGCTCGTCGGTCATCGCGGCGAGCCTAGAACACCGCCTCTAGACTCACCCGGGTGCGAACGCTGATCGTCGGCCACGGGGGGCGGGAGAGCGCGCTGGCCGCGCGCATGGCCGAGCACAGCGAGCTGCACGCGATCGTCGGCCACGAGAACCCGACAATCGTCGCGCGCTGCGCCGACTCCGGGGGCGGGCACGTCGTCGGCGACGTCTGCGACCCCGCGGCGGTCGCCGCGCTCGCGCGCGAACGCGAGATCGACATCGCGATGGTCAGCTCCGACGAGCCGCTCGCGGCGGGCGTCGTCGATGCGCTGCTGGCACAGGGCACGCGCGCGGTCGGCCCGACGCGGGACGGCGCGGAGATCGAGTGGAACAAGGTGTTCGCCCGTTCGCTGCTCGCCGAGATCGCGCCCGAGGCGGTGCCGCGGCTGCACGTCGTCGGCGACGAGGCGGAGCTGCAGCGGGCGCTCGCCGACTTCGGCGCGACGCCACTCGCCGTCAAGCCGGCCGGGCTGACCGGCGGCAAGGGCGTGAAGGTGATGGGGCCGCACCTCGCCGACCACGACGAGGCGCGGGACTACGCGCGCGAGCTGCTGAGCCGCGGCGGCGGGGGGGAGTCGGTCCTGATCGAGGAGCGGATCGACGGGGCGGAGTTCACGATCCAGGCGATCAGCGACGGGCGCACGGTCGTCTTCCCGCCGTCCACCTACGACTACCCGTACCGGTTCGACGGCGACGAGGGCCCGGGCACCGGCGGCATGGGATCGCTGTCGCTGGCCTCGCCGATCCTGCCGTTCATGACGACCGAGCACTACCGCCAGGCGTGCTCGATCGTCGCTGCGGTGATCGAGCGCCTCGGAGCGCTCGGCAGGCGCTTCAACGGGATCATGAACTCCGGCTTCTTCGCGACGGCGGACGGCGTGAAGGTGATCGAGTTCAACGCCCGGTTCGGCGACCCGGAGTGCATGAACATCATGAGCCTGTTCGACGGCTCCTGGTCCGAGGTGATGGAGCGCATCGCCGCGGGCGAGCTGAGCGACGCCGACGTGCCGCTGCGCCACGAGGCCTCGCTCGTGCTCTACCTCGTCTCGCCCGACTACGCGCTGCGGCCGGGCGGCCCGTACGAGTTCCCGCTCGACGTCGAGGCGATCGAAGCCGACGGCTGCCACGTGTTCTTCTCCTCAGCGGTGCAGGCCGGGGGTGGGCGGGGCTCCATCTTCCGCACGGTCGGGACCTCGCGCGCGGTCGCGCTGGCCACCACGGCGCCGGCTCTCGAGGACGCCCGGCGGCGGCTGCACGGCTGGGCCGCGAAGGTGCCCGTGCTCGAGTGGCGCAGCGACGTCGGCGACAGCGGCTACCTGGACGGCCTCACGCGCCTCGCCGCCGCCGAGGGCGCCCACGCCGCCGGCTGATCGGTGCAAGGATGGCAGGCATGATCGTCGAGCGCTCCACCCACCCCCAGTTCGTATCGAACACGTTCCTGGTCGCCGACGGCCAGGGCGGACCGGCCTTCTTCGTCGACGCCGGCGGGCCCGTCGAGCCGCTGATCGAAGCCGCCGAGCGCCTCGACCTCGAGCCGAGCCACATCCTGCTCACCCACCACCACTACGACCACGTCTGCGAGGTCGAGGTGCTCCGCGAGCGCTGGCCCGATCTCGAGGTGCTGATCAGCGCGCGCGAGGCCGAGCTGCTGGGCGACGGGGCATCCGGCTACGGGACGATCGAGGCCGGCGAGGAGAAGGAGTTCGGCGCGGTCACGGTGCGGGCGCTGCACACGCCGGGCCACACCGGGGGGATGCTCTCCTTCCTCGTCGGCGACGGCTCGGGTCCGCGGGCGGTGTTCACCGGCGACACGCTCTTCAAGGACTCGGTCGGCGGCGTCAAAGCGCCCGGCCACACGACCTACACCGACCTGCGCGACTCGATCATGGGCACGCTCATGGAGCTCGGCCCCGAGACCGTGATCCACCCGGGCCACGCCGACGACACGACGGTCGGGCGCGAGTGGGACGAGAACGCGTTCATCCGCGTCTGGCGCGGCATCGACGCCGAGGGCGCCGAGCCGTGCACGGCGCTCGGCGAGCCGGCTACGCTGGTCCTCCTCGGCGCCGACTACGACGGCGGCACGAAGGCCTGGATCCGCTGGCCGGACGGGGCCGACGACATCGTGCCGGGCTCGAAAGTCGAGCGCGGCTAGCGGCGAGCGTATGTCCAGGGGGGTCGCCGCCCGGCCCTAGGATGCAGTGATGGCGCGCGAGAACGAGAAGATCCCCACCTCGCGCGTGCGTCGCACCGCCACCGTGGCGACGCTCGCCGCGAGCGAGGCCGTCAAGCAGTTCGGCACGAGGGCCGCGAACGTCACGCGCGACGAGGGCGCCGCCGAGGAGGCGATGTCCCGGCGCCAGCTCGAGACGGCCAAGCAGATCGTCGCGGTGCTGGGGACGATGAAGGGCGCGGCGATGAAGCTGGGGCAGGTGATGTCGTTCCTCGACGTCGGGCTCGTCCCGGAGGAGCACCGCGAGGAGTTCCAGCGTGAGCTGGCGAAGCTCCGCGACGCCGCCCCGACCGTCTCCTTCAAGCAGATGAGGAAGGTCGTCGAGGAGGACCTCGAGGAGCCGCTCGACGAGGTCTTCAGCGAGTTCGAGGAGGAGCCGATCGCCGCGGCCTCGATCGGCCAGGTCTACAGGGCACGGCTCGCGAGCGACGGGCGCGAGGTCGCGGTGAAGGTGCAGTACCCGGGGGTGGCGGCTGCGGTCCGCGCCGACATGCAGAACCTGGACATGATCATGCGCCTGCTCAAGCGCATGGCGCCCGGGCTCGACGTCAAGGCGGTGACGAAGGAGATCCGCGAGCGGATCGAGGAGGAGCTCGACTACGAGCTCGAGGCACAGAACCAGCGCGCGCTCGCCCGGATCTACTCCGGGCACCCGTTCATCGTCGTGCCGGAGGTGGTCAGCTCGCTCAGCCGCGAGCGGGTGCTGGTCAGCGACTACGTCCGCGGCGTCGGCTTCGAGCAGCTCAAGGAGGGCTCGCAGGCCGAGCGCGATCGCCTCGGCGAGATCGTCTTCCGCTTCTTCCTCGGCTGTCTCTACCGCCACCACCAGTTCTCGGGCGACCCGCACCCCGGCAACTTCCTGCTGCTCGACGACGGCCGCGTGGCGTTCCTCGACTTCGGGCTGTTCAAGCGCATGGACGCCACCGCGGTCGAACTCGAGCTCGCGTGCCAGCGCGCGGTGGTCGAGGACGATCCGGCGACCCTGCACCGGCTGCTCGCGGAGTCCGGCTTCCTGCCCGAACCCGACCGCGTCGACGCCGAGAACCTGCTGGAGTTCATCCGCGATGCGATCTGGTGGTACACGACCGCCGACCGCGTCGTCCAGCTCACACCGCAGATCGCGACCACGGTGATGATCGAGAGCTCGGACCCGCGCTCCAGCCACTTCCGCGAGATGCGCCACCAGGACATGCGACCCGAGCACCTGTTCGGCCGGCGCATGGAGATGCTCACGCTGGCTGTGCTCTCTCAGCTGCGCGCGCGCGGCAACTGGCATCGCATCGCGAGGGAGTGGATGTACCGCGATGAGCCCGTGACCGAGCTCGGTCGCCAGGAGACGGACTTCTACCGGCGGACGGGCGTCGGCGCGGCCGGCTGAACTTCGCGGGCGCGATCGGGATAATCAACGCTCATGGATCTGGGCCGCGCTCGCAAGATCCTCAACGTCGCCGACAGCGCGTTCATCTCGATGGACGATCAGGGGTGCGTCACCTACTGGAACATCCGCGCCGAAGAGACGTTCGGCTGGACGCGTGAGCAGGCGGTCGGCCGCAATGTGATCGAGCTCATCGTGCCCGAGCGCTACCGCGAGGCGCTGCGCGATGGGTTCCGCCGCTTCAAAGCCGGCGGCGAGACGCGGCTCGTGGAGCGGCGCACCGAGCAGATCGGGGTCCGCGCCGACGGCAGCGAGTTCCCGGTCGAAGTGATCGTCTCGGCGCTCGAGGAGGACGACGGCCATTCCTTTCACGCCTTCATCACCGACATCTCCGAGCGCGTGGCCCGCGAGGAGGAGCGCAAGCGGCTGCTCGCCGAGCTCGAGCGCGCGCTCGCCGGCTCCGAGCAGCGCCTGCAGGCGATCGTCGACTCGCTGGTCGAGGCGATCACGATCCGCGCTCCAGACGACCGCCTGATCTACGCCAACCGCGCCGCTCTCGACCGCCTCGGGATGGCCTCGGTCGAGGAGCTGGCGTCAGCCGACCCGCGCGCGCTGATGCGCGATCACGAAGTGTGGACCGAGGACGGGCGCGATGTGGCGATGGACGACCTGCCCTCGGTACGCCTGCTGCGCGGGGAGGAGCGCCCCGAGCCGATGCTGCTGCGGACGGTCGAGAAGGCACGCGGGGAGGAGCACTGGGTGCTGCTGAAGGCCGCGGCGGTGCGCTCGGAGGAGGGAGAGATCGAAGCCGCGGTGACGATCATCGAGGACGTCACGACGAGCAAGCGGCTGCAGCTGCGCAGCGATTTCCTCGCGCGCGCGGCGACGCAGCTGGCGTCCTCGCTTGACTACCAGCAGACGCTGCAGAACGTGGCCGGCCTGGCGGTGCCGGTGCTGGCCGACTGGTGCGGGGTCGATCTGATCGACGAGGAAGGACGCCGCGAGCCGGTCGCCGTGGCCCACGTCGATCCGGCTCGGGTCGAGCTGGCGAGGCGGTTGCGCGAGTACGAGCCGGAGCACATGCAGCCCGACCGCGGCATCGGCAGGGTGGTCGCGACGGGCGAGCCGGTGCTCTACAACGACATCCCGGTGGAGCTGCTGCGCCAGGCGGCCGCGGATGAGGAGCACCTGCGGCTGCTGCGCGAGGTGGGGATGCGCGCGGTGCTGCTCGTCCCGATGAAGATCCGGGGCCGTACGATCGGCACGATCTCGCTCGTCAGCGCCGAATCGGGCCGCACCTTCGATGCCGGCGATGTCGAGTTCGCCGAGCAGATCGCGGAGCGGGCGGCGCTGGCCGTCGAGAACGCGCGCCTCTACGGCGAACGCGCCGGCATCGCCCGCACCCTGCAGGCGAGCCTGCTGCCCGAAGCATTGCCGGAGCTGCCCGGCTGGGAGCTGGCGGCGATGTATCGCCCCGCCGCTCAGATGGGAGAGGTCGGCGGCGACTTCTACGACGTGTGGGAGGCCGGAGAGGACTGGCTGCTGATGATCGGCGACGTGACCGGCAAGGGGGTGCGCGCCGCCGCGGTCACCTCGCTGGTGCGCCATGCGGCCTGGACCGCCTCCGAATTCGACCCGCGGCCGGCCCACCTGCTGGAACGGGTCAACGCCGCGCTGCGCCGGCGTCCGTCGCTGTCGGTTTGCACGGCGCTCTGCCTGCGCATCTCGGGCTCGAGGGTGACCGTGGCCTCGGGTGGCCATCCGCTGCCCTGGCTGCTCGGGGAGGACGGCGTCGTGGAGGTCGGCAACCACGGCACCCTGCTCGGTGCCTTCGCGCGCGCGCAGTGGCCGGAAGACAGCTACACGCTGGGCCCCGGCGAGTCGTTGGTGGCGATCACCGACGGCGTCACCGACACCGTCGGCGCGGACGACGAACGCTTCGGCCAGGAGCGGCTGCGCGCGCTCCTCCACGAGGTGAAGGGCGGCTCGCCGGCGGCGATCCGGGAACGGGTGGTCGCGGCGCTCGAGCGCTTCCAGGTGGGGGCGCAGGCCGACGACACGGCGCTCGTCGCGATGCGTCGCGCGGGCGAAAGAAACGGGACGGGCGGCACGGCGAACGCCGCCGAGCCGGCGGTGAGGGCGTAGATGGCGATCGCGGGCCCGCTCCGGATCGAATCCCAGCTCGAGGACGGCCGCGCACGCATGACGCTCGTGGGCGAGCTCGACATCGCGACGATCCCTCGGCTCGACGCGGCCGTGGACGCGTTGCTGGCACAGGGGCCGCGCGAGCTCCTCGTCGACCTGCGGCCGCTCGGCTTCCTCGACTCCTCGGGGCTGCGCGCGTTCATCGTGCTGGCGGACCGCGCCGCCGAGGAGGGCTGGAGCCTGCTGCTCGTCCGCCCGGAGAAGCCGGTGCTCGCGGTCTTCCAGATCACGCGCGCGGAGGAGAACCTGCCGTTCGTCGACGAGCCGCCGGTGCTGTGAGCGTTGCCCGCGGAGATGAAGCGGGGCCGGTCCGTTCGCTGCGGCTGCAGCTCGAGCGCGACATCAGCGCCCCGGCGCTCGCCCGCTCGGCGGTCGGCGAGCAGCTGCTCTCGCTCGGCGTCGACGGGTCATTCGGCCAGACCGTCGTGCTGCTGGTCTCCGAGGTCGTCTCCAACGCCGTGCGTCACTCCAACGGCCCACCGGAGGAGGGGATCTCGCTCGACGCGACCGTCACCGACCGCTTCGTGCGCATCGCGGTCACGGACGCCGGCTCCGGGTTCAGCCCGCGTCCGCGCGACCCCGAGCGGCTCGGCGAGGGCTACGGCCTCTACCTGCTCGCCAAAGCGGCGAGCGCCTGGGGCGTCGACACCGCGGACGGCACGACCGTCTGGTTCGAGCTCGCCCGCGAGGGCGTCTAGCTAGAGCACCTGGACCTGGAACAGGCTCGTCGTCCCCGGGCGTCCCGAGGGCAGGCCGGCGGTGATGCCGACGCGCTGGCCGCGCGAGCACCAGCCGAGCTCGACGACGCGGCGGGCCGCGTCTGCGATCAGGGCCTCGGTCGTCTCGTGGCGGGGCATCGACGCCGCCTGCACCCCCCACATCAAGCCGCATCGGCGGACCGTCTCCCGTCCGGGAGAGAGCGCGTAGATCGGCACCGTCGGCCTGTGCGCGGAGACGAGGCGGGCAGAGCGGCCCGAGAGCGTCGGGATCACGAGCGCGTCGAGCGCCAGCTCGCGCGCAGCGTCGCAGAGGTTGTGGGCGATCGTGTAGGCGGGATCCGAGCCGGTGCGTCGCACGCGGGACTCGTTCCAGCGCTCGTAGGGCGCGATCGACTCGGCCTGCTCGGCGACGGCGGCCATCATCGCGACCGCCTCGACCGGGTAGGCGCCGATCGCGGTCTCCTGCGAGAGCATCACGGCGTCGGTGCCGTCGAGGATCGCGTTCGCGACGTCGGCCACCTCGGCGCGGGTCGGGCGCGATGAGTTGACCATCGAGTCGAGCATCTGCGTCGCGGTGATCGAGGGCCGCGCCGCCCATCCGGCCAGCTCGATCAGCTGCTTCTGCACGAGCGGGACCTGCGCGATCGGCAGCTCGATGCCGAGATCGCCGCGCGCGACCATCACGCAGTCCGCGGCGCCGATGATCTCCTCCGCCCGTTCCACCGCCTGGGGCTTCTCGATCTTCGCGATCAGCGGCAGCCGCGTGTGCTCGCGAACCATCTGGACGTCGTCTGGCGAGCGCACGAAGGACAGCGCGACCATGTCCACGCCGATCGACTCGCCGTGGTCGAGCAGGCGGAGATCCTCCTCGGGCACCGCGGGCAACGCGTCCGCCGGGCCGGGGATGTTGAGGCCCTGTCTCGAGGCGACGGCGCCGCCGACCTCGATTTCGGTGTCGACCTCGCACTCGGCGATCCTCACGGCGGTGACGCGGAGGCGCACCGAGCCGTCTGCGAGATAAAGGATGGAGTCGGGCTCGACGGCCTCCGCGAGGCCCGCCCAGGAGATGCTCATGCGGTGGGCGTCGCCCGGCACGTCGCCATCGCCGCAGATGATCGTGAGGCGCTCGCCGGGCGTCAGCTCGACCACGTCTGACGCGATCGGCCCGATCCGCAGCTTCGGGCCGGGCAGGTCCTGGAGGATCGCGACGGGGCGCCCCGCCTGGCCCGCTGCGTCGCGCACGCGGCGCACCGTCTCGGCGTGCTCGTCGAGCGAGCCGTGGGAGTAGTTCAGACGCGCGACGTCCATCCCCGCCTCGACCAGCCGCACGAGCGTCTGCGGCTCCCGTGAGGCGGGGCCGATGGTGGCGACGATCTTGGTGCGGCGCATGCCTGGACGGTATCGGGCGCGGAGCCGGAAACCGGGGGGCTAGCATCGGCTCGTGCTCCGTCCCACCCGTCCGATGCCCCGCGCCGGCGCGCGCGCCCGCATCTGCCACTTCGGCGGCGGCCACGAGGCGGCGACGATCGTGGCGGTCCGGGAGGAGGGCCGTCGCCTCGACGTCCGCGACGAGAGCGGCGCCATCCGGGAGTTCGTGCTCAACCCGGCGACCGCGCGTTTCCTGCCCGCCGGCAGCGCGCAGGGGGAGCGGCTGGAACTGCTGGACGGGGGCTGAGCCGCGCCGAGCCCTAAGGCACCTGGACATCCGGGAAGCACTCTGCGCAGTGCGCGCGAAGCGTCTCCCGCACCCACTTCCGCTCGCCGGGCGAAGCAAGCCGCAGCCGCCCGAGCAGCTGGGCCTGACCTTCGGTCGGCACGCCTGAGACCGTCCAGCTCACCGCCAGGTGCTCGAACAGCAGCTCGAACGCGCGCTGCTCGGCGTCCTCGCGCGAGACGCCCGCCGCGAGCGCGGCTGAGTACTCCCTTCGCGACCCGGGGCTCAGCGCGCCGCGCAGGCGCAGCGTGTTGCCCGCGCCGTCCTCGTAGTCGGTTTGGGGTGCCCGCCCAGCCGCGCGCGGCGCCTTCGCCTCGCCGGCTGCGCGGCGCCGCGAGCGCTTGCCCACGCTAGGCGGGGGCGTCGGCGGCGCGCAGCAGCGCGCCGCGCACGTCCCCGGTGAGCGGCTTGGCGTGGCCGGGCCAGGCGGCCGCGGGCTCGAGTTCGGCGAGCTTGCGCATGCTCGCACGGGCCTGCTCGGTGTCGTAGTTGTAGACCGGGAACGGCACGTGAGGCTCGGAGTCGCGACCCCAGATGTCGAGCGTGTAGAAGCAGTCGCTGACGAGCGCGAGCCGGTCCGACTCCCGCCACAGGCCGATCTGGCCGGGAGCGTGGCCGGGCAGCTCGATCACCTTGAAGCCGGCGATGTCGTCGCCCTCGCTGACGGTGCCGGCGATCGACACCGGCCCGCCGTCCCAGGCGTAGCGGTGCATCAGGCGCTGGACCTGGCGGTGCGGCGTCGGGATCCCCGCGAGGCCCTCGGGCCAGTAGCGAAAGCCGCCGCTGCCCTCCGCGTCGATCACCTCGTCGGGGTGGCAGTAGACGGGAGCGCCGATCGCCGGGGCGGTGCCGCGGTGGTCGGTGTGTCCGTGACCGAGCACGATGCGGTTGATGCCGCCGCGCTTCGCGCCGGCACGAGCGACCGCGCGGGTCATCGTGCGCGCGCCGGCGTCGAACAACGTCACTCCATCCTCATCCTCGATCAAGTAGACGTTGCATCGCGCCGGCTGTCCCTGGACGACCCACACGCCCTCGGCGACGAGCTTGGCCTCGCCGGCCATGAGGCCGTCGGTGAGCTTGGTCTTGGCGTTGAACGCGCGCGTCATGCGCTGTTCGGCAGCCGAGTCCTGCGGCGGCATCATGCCCATCTGGCGCGCGATGGTCATGTTGTCGGTGAAGGCGTCGTTGGAGACGATCAGCCCGTCGCGCACGGTGACGAGGTCGAAGCCTTCGAGGTCGATCGGGCTGCCGTTCGGCGCGACGCCGCCGAGCGATCCAGGCCCGGCGAAGGTCCCGCGCATGTGCCACTGCACCCCGCAGCGTTCGCCCTCGGTGGTCGTCGAGACGATCTGGAAGCTGAGGTCGGGGACGGCGTCCATCAGCTCGCCGAGGAAGGCGCGCACGCCCTCGGGCGCGACGGCGTCGACGCGTCCGCGGACGATGTCGTGGCCGCCGGGCGCCCAGAGCGAGACGGCCTCGTCGAGGTCGCGGCGGTCGATCGCCTCGAAGTAGCGTCTCGCCACGCTCTCGGCCTTGCTGCCCGAGATGCGTTTGCGCGTCGCGGCCGCCTGCTGCATGTTCGCGGCCACCTCCTGCACCTTCGTGCTCGCCTCGCCCGTCTTGTCCCGCTCGGCCATCCCCGCCTCCTTTACGCCCAGGAAGGGCCGTAGTCTAGTCTCGGCGCATGCCGGAAGCGGGCAGCCGCCGGGAGGTCGGACGGGGCGAACGGATCCTCCCGGGTGTCTACCGCCTGCGGCTGCCCCTGCCGTGGCCCGGGGTCCCGCACTGCAACGCCTGGGCCCTCTCCGCCGGCGACGGCTTCGTCCTCGTCGACACGGGCGTGCACGACGAGGACTCGATGGCGCACCTCGAGCGCGCGCTCGAGATGTGCGGCCTGCGTCTCGACGACGCGAAGCTCGTGGTCTGCACGCACGCCCACTCGGATCACTGCGGGCAGGCCGTGCCGATCGCCGAGCGCGCGGGCTGCGAGCTGTGGATGCACCCGAGCCACGAGCTGATGAGCCGGCTCGTCGAAGACCCCGACGCCGTGCTCGCGAGGCGGCTGGAGGTCGCCCGCCAGAGCGGCGTCCCGGAGGAGCCGCTGCGCCGCTACGCCGCCGAGCGCGGGCGCTCGGATCCGCTCATCGTCGGGCCGCTGAAGGCCGACCGGGACCTGGTCGAGGGCGTCACGCTCCTGACCGACCTCGGCGAGTGGGTCACCTACGAGACGCCCGGCCACGCGCCCTCGCACGTCTGCCTCTTCCAGCCCGAGCGGCGCCTGCTGCTCTCGGGCGACCACCTGCTCGGGCGCATCTCGCTCTACTTCGAGTACGGCTACTCGCCCGACCCTGTCGGCGAGTTCCTGAACTCGCTGGAGGTCGTCGAGCGGCTCGGCGCGCGCCTCTGCCTGGCCGGCCACGGGCGCACGTTCACCGACGTCCACGCCCACATCCACGGCAACCGCGCGCTCGTCGAGGAGCACCTCTACAAGGTGCTGCAGGCGCTGGCCGGGACAGAGGTGACGGCCTTCGACGTGGTCGGCGCCGTCTACGGCGAGTCGCTCTCGCAGCAGAACGGCCAGTGGCTGCTCTCCCAGACGCTCGGTTACCTGACGCACCTGGAGCAGACCGGGGCGGCGCGGCGCATCCCCGGTGAGCCCGAGCGCTGGACGGCATAATCCCCAGATGCGCATCGACGAGATCCTGAGCGCCGACGGCCCGATCTTCTCGTTCGAGTTCTTCCCGCCCAAGACGCCCGAGGGGGAGAAGAACCTATACGCGGCGCTCGCCGACCTGCGCCCGCTGCAGCCCGCCTTCGTCTCGGTCACCTACGGCGCCGGCGGCTCCACGCGCGAGAAGACGATCGAGATCGTCAAGCGGATCAAGGAGGAGTGGGGCCTGGAGGCGATGGCTCACTTCACCTGCGTCGGCGCGACCGTGCCCGAGCTGCGGGCGACTCTCGACGAGATGCGCGACGCCGGCATCGAGAACGTGCTCGCGCTGCGCGGCGACCCCCCGGCCGGCGAGACGGAGTGGACGAAGACCGAGGGCGGCCTCGAGTACTCGCGCGAGCTGGTCGAGCTGATCGGCGCCGACTACCCATCCTTGGCAGTAGGCGCGGCGTGCTTCCCCGAGACCCACATCCACGCCACCACCCCCGAGGACGACCTGCGCCACCTCGGCGAGAAGGTGCAGGCGGGCGTCGACTTCCTGATCACGCAGCTGTTCTTCGACAACGCCTACTACTTCGAGTTCCTCGCGCGCGCCCGCGCGGCGGGGATCACGGTGCCGATCATCCCCGGGATCATGCCCATCACGCGCGTCGGGCAGATCGAGCGGATGGCGGCGATGTGCGGCTCGAAGATCCCCGAGGAGCTGCGTCGCGAGCTGCACGCCCGCGAGGACGACGCCGAGGCGGTACTCGACTTCGGCGTCGCCTACGCCACGCTGCAATGCTCGGAGCTGCTCGCCGCCGGCGCGCCCGGGATCCACTTCTACACGCTGAACCGCTCACCGGCCACGCGCGCGATCCTGAGCGCGCTGAGGATCGCGAGGCCCTGGGAGAAGGCCGTCTACCCCGGCTCGATCTCGAGCCCCTCGGCCACGCGCGGCGAGCCGTCGGCGGCCTCGTAGCGCACGTCCACCGAGTCGTCCTGGCGGTAGGTGCCCACGCCCCAGGCGCCGAGCAGCCAGCGCCAGCCGCTGATCTTGTCCTTGCGCAGCTCGCGCTCGAAGACGAGCGCCCCTTCGCGCACGCTGTAGTCGACGCCCGCCTGCTGGCGCACGCCGTTCAGGTAGACCTCATACGGACCGCGGACGTCGCGGGGCAGCTTCACCCGGGAGTTCGCCATGGCACGGATTATCGCGCTCGCCCGGCTACCCCGGCGGGGCGGTGCGGCGAATGACTTCGGGGCCTTCCTCGAGCTGGCGCTCGTGCGCGGCGAGCACGATCTCACAGGCGTCCGCCGGCGATTCGACCACCTGGACGAGCCCGAGGTCGTCCGCGTCGATGTAGCGGTACCCGAACGGTCCTTCGCGCAGCCACGCCAGCAGGCCATCCCACTCGCCGTCGCCCACCATGATCGTCGGCACGTGTCGGATCGTGTGCGTCTGGGTCAGCGTCAGCACCTCGAACAGCTCGTCGAGGGTCCCGTATCCGCCGGGGCAGATCACGAATGCGCTCGCGTAGCGGACGAACATCACCTTGCGCGCGAAGAAGTGCTCGAAATGCAGCGAGATGTCGAGATAGGGGTTGCTGGCCTGCTCGTGCGGGAGCTCGATGTTGCAGCCGACCGAAAGCGCCCCTGCTTCGCGGGCGCCGCGGTTGGCAGCCTCCATCAGCCCGGGGCCGCCGCCGGTGATGACCGCGAAGCCGGCGTGACCGAGCGCGGCGCCGAGCGCGCGGGCGAGCTCGTAGTGCGGCGAGCCCGGGGCGGCGCGGGCCGAGCCGAAGACGGTCACGGCGCGTTCGACCTGCGCGAGCGCGCGGAAGCCGGCCGCGAACTCGGCGGCGATGTCGCGCACGCGGTCGGCATCGGCCGCGCGGACCTCAGGCACCTCGCCGTCGAGCCACATGAGCAGCTCCTGGTCGAGCGTCGGTTTGCGTCTTTTCGGCCGTCCGCTGTCCGGGACCATCGGGCTGGAGAGTATTTCGAGGCCGCCCGTCCGCGGGCCGCCGCCAGGCGGCGTACGCTGCCGGGGCGATGAACGCAGCCTCCGCCGGGATCCCCTACACGGTGAGGCGCTCCACCCGCGCCCGCCGCGTGCGCGTCAACGTGCACGCCCACGCGGGCGTGGAGGTCGTCCTGCCCGCACGCGTCCCCGAGCGCGAAGCGGCGGCGGCGGTCGTCGAGCTGCGCCCCTGGATCGAGCGGCGGCTCGCCGAGGCACGCGAGGCGATGGCCCACGTCGCGAGGCGGGGGAGCACGCTGCCCTACCTCGACGGGACGCTCCGCCTCGTCCCCGAGCCGGGGCGCACCCGCGCGCACCGCCGCGGCGAGCAGCTGCTCGTGCCGGTGGGCGACGCGCGGCCGGCGGTCGAGCGCTTCTACCGCCGCCGGGCGCGTGCCGAGATCGCACCGCGCCTGGACCGCGCGAGCGCCTGCGCCGGGCTCGCCTACAGCGGCCTCGACATCCGCGCGCAGCGCACGCGCTGGGCGTCGTGCTCCTCACGGGGGCGGATGAGCTTCAACTGGCGCCTGCTGCTCGCGCCCGAGCGCGTCCTGGAATACGTCGTCTGGCACGAGGTCTGCCACCTCGCCGTGCTCGACCACTCGCCGCGCTTCTGGGCGCTGCTCGGCAGCCACTGGCCGAGCTGGCGCGAAGAGCGCGCGTGGCTCAGCGCGAACGGCGCGACGCTCGTGCTCTGAGCGCGGGCAGCTAGCCGAGGACGGGGCCCAGCGGGCTGGTGGCGATCAGCCGCGAGTCCGCGAGCGCGGCGTCGCGGTGGGCGTGCGCTTCCAGGTAGCCCGGGTCGCTTGCCATCTCGAGGAAGCGCGCGGCCGAGGGGTACTCCACCAGCAGCGCCATGTCCCACTCGTCCTCCGGCCCGATCACGACGTGGCGCGCGACGACCCCGTTGAGCATGCGTCCGCCCACTTTGGCCAGGTACGGCGCGGCCTCGCGACCGTAGCGTTCGTAGGCCTCGCGTCCGCTCATGCCCTCGTCGGGAGCGCTCGCGTCCTCCTTGAAGCGCAGGAGGTTCAGCATCACGACGGGCTCGTCGGAGGGGAGCGAATGCAGGTGCTGGAGCTGGCTCTCGGTGGGGAATATTGACATGGTGTAAAGCACCCTAGCGAACTTGGATGGGCGACGACCTTCCTTGAACTCCAGTCAGGCCACAACACCGACAGCGGAGTGACAGACGCTCTGTCTCCAGCGCTCCGAACGACACGCGGGGAGGTCTCTCGGGTTGAGAAGCTCAAGGTCGCCGTGGGAACGCCGGCGGGCAAGGCCGGCACCCTCGGCATTGGCTGGGGCGAGTTCCAAGTCACCTATCAGCCGGGGGTTACCGCTGGCGAGAGCGATCTCCCGAAGGCGCTTTTCGACGCCGTTGAGAGCGTGGTCCGGCACGGATGGGATGGACTCGTGCTCTTGCTCGATGAGGCGCAGGTCATCCGCGATGAGACCCGCGCGACGGGGCAGCATCCGCTCTCGCGCCTGATCGCATCTGTCTCGTCACTGCAGAAGGCGGAACTACCGGTCTTGCCGAGCGGGTCGTCATGGAAGTCGGGGATATCCCTACTTCGTGCAACTGTGGGGCGCGGAGCTCTGGGACGCAGCGGATGCTGTGGGCGTGTCTGCATCTAGCCAAAGGCTGCTGGATGCGACGCGGTCCGAGATCTTCCGTCGGCTCGATTTCGACTTCTACGAGCCGCGAGTTGACACCCTGACGCCCGCTGGGCAGGACGTACTCCTCACCAGCGCAGAGTGCACCTATCCGCCTCTAGTCGTCGCTGGGTTGAACGACGCCGTCAGCAAGACGCCGGGAAACGTCAACGTCCTCCTCGGCCGGCTCATCGACAGCGGAGTTCTCTACCGAGTGCGAAAGGGACAGTACGAATACACGGCCCCCAAGTTCAGGGACTACCTCCTGCGCCGGACCGGAGTTGCGTACCAACTGCCTTGACGGCTTGAAGAGCCCTGCCTCCCCGAGGCCTCCAGCGGTCCCGCTAGCGCTGCTCGATCGGTACGTAGTCGAGGTCGCGCTCGCCGGTGTAGATCTGGCGCGGGCGGGCGATCTTCTGCTCGGAGTCCGCGACCATCTCCTTCCACTGCGCGATCCAGCCGCTCGTGCGACCGATCGCGAACATGACCGGGAACATCGCAACCGGGAGGCCAAGCGCCTCGTAGATCAGGCCCGAGTAGAAGTCGACGTTGGGGTAGAGCTTGCGGGAGGTGAAGTAGTCGTCGTCGAGCGCGCGCTTCTCGAGCTCGGCGGCGACATCGAGCAGGGGGCTCTTGCCGCGCACCTCGAAGACCGCGTCGAGGTGTTTGCGGATGATGCGGGCGCGCGGGTCGTAGTTCTTGTAGACGCGGTGGCCGAAGCCCATCAGGCGCTCGTTGCCCGCCTTCACGCCCTCCAGGAAGTCGGGGATGTTCTCGACCTTCTCGATCCGGGCGAGCATCCGCAGCGCGGCCTCGTTGGCACCGCCGTGGAGCGGCCCGTAGAGCGCGGCGACGCCGGCGGCGACGGCGGTGTAGGGGTCGACCTGCGTGGAGCCGACGCCGCGCACGGCGCTCGTGGAGGCGTTCTGTTCGTGGTCGGCGTGCAGGATGAACAGCACATCCAGCGCGCGTTCCAGGCGAGGATCGGGCTCGTACTTGAGCTCGGTCATCTTGTACATCATCCCCAGGAAGTTGCCGGCGTAGTTCAGGTCGTTGTCCGGGTAGACGTAGGGCTGGCCCATGTTGTGGCGGAAGGCGAACGCCGCGAGCGTCGGCATCTTCGCCAGCAGGCGGATGATCTGCATCGCGCGGATGCGCTCGTCGTGGATCTGGTTCGCGTCGGGGTAGAAGGTGGAGAGGGCGCCCACCGAGGCCACCAGCATCCCCATCGGGTTCGCGTCGTAGCGGAACCCCTGCATGAAGTCCTTGACGTTCTCGTGCACGAAGGTGTGAATCGTGATCTCGTCGATCCAGTCCTGGAGCTCGGTCGCGTTCGGCAGCCGGCCGTTGATCAGCAGGTAGGCGACCTCCAGGTAGGTCGAGTGCTCGCAGAGCTGCTCGATCGGGTAGCCGCGGTGCTGGAGGATTCCGGCGTCGCCGTCGATGAAGGTGATCGCGCTGCGGCAGGAGGCGGTGTTCATGAACGCCGGGTCGTAGGACATCAGCCCGAATTCGCCGGGGTCGACCTTGATCTGGCGCAGTTCGGTGGCGCGTACGGTGCCGTCCTCGATCGGCAGCTCGTAGGTCTGGCCGGTGCGGCTGTCGGTGACCGTGAGCACGTCGCCGCCGGAGCGGCCGTCGGTCTGCGCGTCGCTGCTGCCGGCCTGGGTCTCGGTGCTCATGGGCCTCTCCTGTCCGTGTCGGTGCTCTGCGACCGATTATGGGGTACGGGGGACGCTCGTCCCGGACGGGCGCGGCGGCGAGCTGCGCTCACACCCGCCGGCCGTGGCGCATCGCGGTGGCGACGCGCACGCGCGGCGGCGAGAGCGGCGCGGGGTCGCCGTGGGGGCCTCTGCGCGGGGGGCGCGGCGGCCGCCGGCGCGGGCGGTGTGGATGGCGCGGACGTGGCCGCGGCCCGATGCCGCCGTCCTCGTCCATGAAGTTCTCCGGCGTCTGCTTGACCGCCCAGCGCACGATCAGGAACAGCGCGACGATCGGGATCTTCAAGAACAGCATCAGCCAGAGGAAGGTCCAGACGTCCACCGTGACCCATCATATACCCGGGGAAACCCCGGATCACCGGGGTGGACAACTACCGATGCGCGCCGGTGGGCACCGGAGTAACCCGCGGCTTCGGCGTCTCAGCCCCGCATCGCGAGCGGGGCGCCGCTGAACTGCGTCATCGCGTGCAGATCCTTGATGCGCGCGCCGATCTCGTGGCTCTCGAGTCGTTCGATCCGCTCGGTTCCGAACTCCTCGACGTTGTAGGAGGCGAGCACCGTCGCGTGGGCCATCGCGCGGCGCAGCAGATCGTCGCCGAGCGGCTCGCCGGGGTGTGCGGCGATGTAGCCGACGAGGCCGCCGGCGAAGGTGTCGCCCGCGCCGGTCGGGTCGATGACCGTCTCCAGCGGATAGGCCGGGAGCGCGAAGAAGCCCTCGCGCGTGACGAGCGCGGCGCCGTACTCGCCCTGCTTGGCGACGATCACACTGGGGCCCGCCCACCCGCCGCCGGGCCCGCCGCCGGGGGGCGACCAGGACAGGATCTCGCGCGCCGCCGTCACGAGGTTCGGCTTGCCTGTGAGCTGGCGCAGCTCGGCGTCGTTGAGGATCACGCAGTCGACCTCGGCGATCGCGGCGACGAGCGAGTCGCGGGCGATGTCGATCCACAGGTTCATCGAGTCCAGCGCGACGAACCTGGCGTCCGGCAGCTGGGCGCGCACCTGGCGCTGCAGGTCGGGCTGGATGTTGGCGAGGAACAGCACCTCGCTCGCGAGCGCCGCGTCGGGCAGCTTCGGCTCGAAGCCCTCGAACACGCCGAGCTGCGTGTCGAGCGTCTCGCGCGAGTTCAGGTCCCAGCCGTACTCGCCCTGCCAGAAGAAGGTCTTGCCGCCCGCCACTCGCTCGATGCCGTCGACGTTCACACCGCGCCTGGCCATCACGGCGATCTGCTCCTCGCCGAAGTCGTCGCCGACCGGCCCCACCACGCAGACGTCGGCGAAGAAGGAGGCAGCCAGTGCGAAGTGCACGGCGGCGCCTCCGAGCATCCGCTCGCGCTCTCCGAACGGCGTCTTGACGGTGTCGTAGGCGATGGAGCCGACCACGGTGATGGACATCGGCGGGCACCTTAGAGCACCGCGCTCGCCGCCGGGCGGTCGGTCGGCGCACGCGCGGGGACCCGCGGCAGGCACTTAGATAGCCTCGGGGCATGCGCGCGATCCAGATGACCGAGTTCGGGGGGCCGGAGGTGCTGCAGCTCGCCGAGCTGCCGCAGCCCGAGCCCGGGCCCGGCGAGGTCCTGATCAGGGTCTCGCGTGCGGGGCTGAACTTCGCCGACACGCACACGAGGACCAACTCCTACGTGCAGAAGGCGACGCTCCCGCTCGTACCGGGAGGCGAGGTGGCGGGCCTGCTCGAGGAAACCGGCGAGCGGGTGGTCGCGCTCGTGGGCACCGGCGGGTACGCCGAGTACGTCACCGCGCAGCGCGAGCGGGTGTTCCCGATCCCGGGCGGGGTGGACGACGGCACGGCGCTCGCGCTGGTGATCCAGGGCACGACCGCCTGGCACCTGCTGCGCACGGCGAGCCGCCTGACGCAGGGTGAGAGCGTCGTCGTGCACTCCGCCGCGGGCGGGGTCGGCTCGCTCACGACGCAGCTCGCGGCGGCCTTCGGCGCGGGGCGGGTGATCGCGACCGCCTCGAGCGAGGAGAAGCGCGACCTGGCCAGGGCGCTCGGCGCCGACGTCGCGGTGGCGGCCGATGCCGAGGGCCTGACCGAGCGGCTGGTGGAGGCCAACGACGGCCGCGAGGTCGACGTCGTGATCGACTCCGCGGGCGGGGCGGTCTTCGACGCGTCGATCAAAGCGCTCGCGCCCTTCGGGCGGATCGTCGTCAACGGCATCGCCACCGGCGAGCAGAACGAGGTGCGGACCGGGTCGCTGCTGCGGCACTCGCGCTCGGTGATCGGCTTCTGGCTGTTCCACACCCTCGACCGGCCGGAGATGTTCGGCGAGGCGCTCGCCGACCTGTTCGCGCGGACGATCGGCGGGGAGCTGCGACCGGTCCTCGGTGCGACCTACCCCCTCGAGCAGGCGCCGCAGGCCCAGATCGACCTTCGCGAGCGGCGCACGACTGGCAAGCTGCTGCTGGACCCCACGATCTAGATGATCGAGACCGGACCAGCGCACCGCCGGATGCCCCTCTGATGCCCAAGAGCTTCGCCGAGCTCGGCCTGTCCGAGTCGACGCTGCAGGCCCTGCGCGACGTCGGCTACGAGTCCCCGAGCCCGATCCAGGAGCAGGCGATTCCCGCGCTGCTCGAAGGCCGCGACGTGATCGGCCAGGCGCAGACGGGAACGGGGAAGACCGCTGCGTTCGGGCTTCCCATCATGGAATACGTGGACCCCTCCGAGCAGACGGTGCAGGCGCTCGTGCTCACGCCGACGCGCGAGCTGTGCATCCAGGTCACGCAGGCGCTGCGCGCCTACGGAGCGCGCAAGGGTGTCGATGTCGTCGCCGTGTTCGGCGGCGCGCCGATCCGCACCCAGCAGGCGCAGCTGCGGGCGGGCGGGCACGTCGTCGTCGGCACGGTCGGGCGCGTGCTGGACCTGATCTCCCGGCACTCGCTGATGCTGACCGACACCCGCTTCGTCGTGCTGGACGAGGCCGACGAGATGCTCGACCTGGGGTTCCTGGAGGACGTCGAGAAAATCCTCGCGCTGACGCCGTCGAGCCGCCAGACCGCGCTCTTCAGCGCGACGATGCCGCCGCCGATCCGCAAGCTCGCCGACCGCTACATGTACGACCCGCAGATCATCCAGGTCGAGGCGGCGACGCTGACGATCGACACGGTGGCGCAGTTCCAGCTGCCCGTCGAGACGAAGCACAAGCCCGAGATGCTCGTCGAGGTGCTCCACGCGGAGAAACCGGACCAGGCGATCGTGTTCGTGCGCACGAAGATCCGTGCCGACCAGCTGTTCCGGACGCTGCGCGACCGCGGCCTGAACGTGCGCGCGCTGCATGGCGACATGAGCCAGGGCTCGCGCGACGGTGTGATGCTCGCGTTCAAGGGCGGGCGCGTGCCCATCCTCGTCGCGACCGACGTCGCCGCGCGTGGCCTCGACATCTCGACCGTCACGCACGTGATCAACTACGACGTGCCGACGAGCCCCGACACCTACGTGCACCGCATCGGTCGCACGGGCCGCGTCGGGCGCACCGGCCGCGCGATCACGTTCGTGGAGTCGCGCCAGAAGCGCGAGCTCGAGGCGATCGAACGGCACATCGGCACGTCGATCGCACGCTGGGAGAAGGGCGTGCAGGCGCAGCCGACGCCGGTGCGCGAGCGCCCCCGCCGGCACTCCAAGCCACGGGTGTCTCGCCGCGACGACGGCGAGCCCTACGTGAAGCTCGTGCTCGGCGGCGGGCGCGCCTCCGGCCTGAAGGTCGCCGACATCGTCTCGGCCGTCACGTCCTCGACCGGGCTCGACGGCGAGGCCGTGCGCGACGTGACGGTGCTCGACCGCTTCTCGTTCCTGTCGGTGCCGGCCGGCGAGGCCGATCGCGTCATCGAGGCGGTCGACGGCCGGCAGGTCAATGGCCACCGCCTGGGCCTCGAGCGCGCGCCGGTACAGTAGGCGCCATGTCCACAGCCACGATGCAGACCACCGAAGGGCCGATCGTCTTCGAGCTGTTCGACGACGATGCACCCGAGACCGTTGCGAACTTCCGCAAGCTCGCTTCCGACGGCTTCTACGACGGCCTCACGTTCCATCGGGTCATCAAGGACTTCATGATCCAGGGCGGCTGCCCCCAGGGCACCGGCACGGGCGGCCCGGGCTACACCTTCGACGACGAGATCAACGAGCACAAGGTCGTCCGGGGCGCGCTGGCGATGGCGAACGCCGGCCCGAACACGAACGGCTCGCAGTTCTTCATCGTCACGACCGACGCGGCGCCGTGGCTCGACGGCAAGCACACCGTGTTCGGCCAGGTGACCGACGGCATGGACGTCGTCGACAAGCTCGAGGGTGTCGAGACCGACGGCGCGGATCGCCCGCAGGAGCCGATCGGGATCGCGGCCATCGAGCTCGCGGACTAGGACCCCTCCGCGACGGCTGGCTACGCAGCGCCGGCGATCGCCGCCGCTGCGTCGGCGAGGCGGTCGTCGCCCCAGAAGAGCTCGCCCTGGGCGTAGACCGTGGGGATCCCGGTCACCCCGAGCTCGCGCGCGTCGTCCGTGACCTGACGCAGCCGCTCCTTGATCTCGGGGCGCTCGACCCCCTCGCGGACGGCCGCCGCCTCGACGCCGGCCTCGTGTGCGGCCTCGAGCACGACCTCGATGTCGGTCAGGTCGCGTCCCAGGCCGAAACCCTGGCGGTAGGCCGCCAGCGAGAACTCCCGCAGGCGCCCCAGCTCCTCCGCGACGAGCGTCGCGCGCAGCACCAGCACCGAGTACGTGCCCAGCGGCCAGTCACGCGGCCAGCGCAGTGGCAGCCCGAGAGCGGCCGCGCGCTGCTCGCATTCGCGCATCTGCGCGTCGCGTGCCGAGCCCTCGCGCATCGACCACGGCACCTTCCCGATCGCCTGGATCAGCGAGCCGAACAGGATCGGCTGCCAGCGGGGCTCGGCGGGCAGAACATCCTCGACGCGGTGGGCGCTCATGTACGAGTACGGCGAGCTGAAGTCGTAGAAGAAGACCGGCGTCCTCACGTTGCTGATCGTACGGGTCTCGGCCCCGGTGCCGCGAGCTCGGTCGGAGTAACCTTCCTGTCCAGGGTCGAACGAGCGCAGGGGAGGGCCACATGGCCACTGTCGAGCAGCAGGTACCGGAGATTCAGAACGGCGTCGCGGCGCCCGTGACCGGCGAGATCCCGGTCGAGAACCCCGCCACGGGGCAGACGATCGCGACCGTCCCGGACATGACGGCCGAGCAGGTCGCCGAGATGGCTGCCCGCGGCCGCGCTGCTCAGCCCGAGTGGGAGGCCTACGGCTTCGAGGGCCGCGCGCGTGTGATGCTGCGCGCCCAGAAGTGGGTCATGGACAACGCGGAGAGGATCGTCACGACGATCATGTCCGAGACCGGCAAGACCTTCGAGGACGCCGAGCTGGCCGAGATCGGCTACGCCGGCAACGCCTTCGGCTTCTGGGCGAAGTACGGGCCGAGGTACCTCGAGGACGAGCACATCAAGTCCAGCCAGGTGCTCGTGAAGGGCAAGAAGCTCATCAACCGCTTCCGCCCGCTCGGCCTGATCGGTGTGATCGGCCCCTGGAACTACCCGCTGACGAACTCCTTCGGAGACTGCATCCCGGCGCTGATGGCCGGCAACAGCGTGATCCTGAAGCCGTCGGAGGTCACGCCGCTGACCTCGATGCTCCTGGCTGAGGGCATGCGCGAGTGCGGGCTGCCCGAGAACGTGCTGCAGATCGCGACCGGCCGCGGCGCGACCGGCGCCGCGCTGATCGAGCACGTCGACATGATCATGTTCACGGGCTCGACCAAGACCGGCCGCAAGGTCGCCGAGGCGGCCGCGCGCCGGCTGATCCCCTCCTCGCTGGAGCTCGGCGGCAAGGACCCGATGATCGTCCTGTCCGACGCCGACCTCGAGCGTGCCGCCAACTTCGCCACCTACTACTCGATGCAGAACGCCGGCCAGACGTGCATCTCGATCGAGCGTGTCTACGTCGAGGAGCCCGTCTACGACGAGTTCGTCTCGAAAGTCTCCGAGAAAGTGCGTGAGCTGCGCGTCGGCAAGCCGGAGGGCCCCGGTTCGGTCGAGGTGGGGGCGATCACGTTCCCGCCGCAGCTCGACACGATCAAGAGCCACGTCGACGACGCGGTCCAGAAGGGCGCGCGCATCCTCGCCGGGGGCAGCGAGGCCCCGGGCGCCGGGCGCTTCTTCGAACCGACGGTGCTCGTCGACGTCGACCACACGATGAAGTGCATGACCGAGGAGACCTTCGGCCCGACGCTGCCGATCATGAAGGTGAAGGACGCGGACGAGGCGGTGCGGCTCTCCAACGACTCGAACTACGGGCTCGGCGCCTCGGTGTTCTCTCGGAACACCGAGCGGGGCGAGCAGATCGCCCGGCGTCTGCACGCGGGCGCGGCGAACGTGAACGACGCGATGATCAACTACACGGTGCTGGAGCTGCCGATGGGCGGCGCCAAGGAGTCGGGGCTCGGCACGCGCCACGGCGCCGGCGGGATCCGCAAGTACTGCTCCCAGCAGGCGATCGTGGTGACGCCGAAACTGGCCATGAAGAAGGAAATCTTCATGTACCCGTACAAGTCGCGGACGTCGAAGCTGCTGGCCGGGTTCTTCAAGTTCATGTACGGCCGCGGCAAGCGCGCCTGACGGGCACGACTTCGGGGCGCACCGAGGTCGGGCCGCAGAGCGAGGGCGAGCCCGCCGTCGCGGCCAGGGGTGGCGCTTGGTCCGGCCAGGCGCCGCAACCTGCCTCCGAACTGTGACTCGCACAGCGTGAGTCACGGTGTCCTCGGTCTCGACCATGCCCAGGTCGCGGCGCCCGCCGGCTGCGAGGCCGCAGCACGGCTGTTCTTCTGCGAGC
The DNA here is from genome assembly GCA_963836035.1 of uncultured Solirubrobacteraceae bacterium. GTDB lineage: Bacteria > Actinomycetota > Thermoleophilia > Solirubrobacterales > Solirubrobacteraceae > Palsa-744. The sequence goes on from CAWIHX010000005.1 coordinate 147,510, forward strand.
TCCTCGGGCTCGCGGAGCTGGAGAAGCCCGAGCCGCTTCGCGCCCGCGGCGGCGTGTGGCTCGCGCTGGGCGACGGGCGCCAGCTGCACGTCGGCGTCGAGGACGGCTTCCTGCCCTCCTTGAAGGCTCACCCGGCGCTGCGTGTACGCGCGGAGGAGATCGACGCGCTCGCCGAGCGGCTGGCGACCGCCGGGTTCGACGTGCGCTGGGACGAGGCGCTGCCGGTGCGGCGCTTCTACGTCGGCGACCCGTGGGGGAACCGGATCGAGCTGCTCGCCGTCGGCGTCTCCGGTGGCCTCTGCGACACATAGCTGCACGGTGTCTGGACGTGTCGGGGCAGCCCAGGCTCGGAGTTCGGCAAACAACGCCGTCTTCAATGACCGTCCGCGACTTTGGCTGGGTTTGTGTTTCTTCCCTGCAAAATTCCACCTGGGTGCAGGGATGATGGCGTAGCTGGCTTTGGGATTAATGCGAAACAAACACAAAAACACCAGATTGTTCGCTAAACTGCGGCGGCAATGGCGCGCAAACGAGAGCTACTCGGCATCCCTCCCCAACTCGATGAGGCGGGCTTCTGGGCGCTAGTTGGTGTCCACGAGACCGGGACCGTCGAGTTCAAGGAGGCCACACCTAAAGCCAAGCCGCTGCAGGAGCCGCTCGTCGCCTTCGCTAACTCGCACGGAGGCATGGTGGTGGTCGGGGTCGAAGAGGCGCGGCCGCACAGGCTCGTCGGCGTCGACTGGACGCAGGACGATGAGGAGAGGGTCCAGGAGGCGCTCCGCCAGACACAGCCGCCACTCACCGCGGACATAGCGACTGCCCGCGTAGACGGCAAGACCGTCGCCTTCATCCAGGTTCAACGGCCCGACCAAGGATGGGTCCACACGTCGAACGGTCGCCTCGTCATCCGGGCAGGCCCAACAAACCGGGCTCTGGTCGGTGACGAACTCGCCCGCTTTGTGAGAGAGCGCGGCTCCGTGCCGGCTGAGGATCAGCCTGTGCGCGGGCTGAGTGTCGACGACTTGGACGGCGGCGCGATTCGGGAGTACCTCAAGGCGCGACTCGGTCGAGCCCGGGTCAGTCTGGGGCCGGCACTAACCGATGTCGGCTTGGCGAACGCCGAGGGCGAACTGCGGCTGGCGACGGACCTGCTGTTCGGGAAGGAGCCGCAGAAGCGCAATCGTCGCTTCGGAGTCGTTTTCATGCGATTCGAAGGCTCCGTGGAGTGCGGTGCAAAGCTTCGTGAACGCACTGAGTTGGGGGGGCGACTCCCAACGCTTGTCGCTGACGCCGACAAGATGATCTACCGGGAGATGCGTCGAGACGCGGTGGTACGCGGGCTGATTCGCGAGGCCGTGCCGGAGTTTCCACCAGTCGTCATCCGAGAGGCGCTGCTGAATGCTGTCGGCCACCGGGACTATTCACTGCGAGGCTCGGCAATTCAGGTCCGGCTCTTCGACGACGCCCTTGAGATCGAGAGTCCGGGGATGCTCCCCGCCTACGTGACTGTCGAGAATCTCCGGGATGCGCAGTACTCCCGCAACGAGCGCATCATGGACGTATTCGAGCGCCTACACCTTGTGGAGGAAGCTGGAACAGGAATCGACAGGATGATTCAGGAGATGGAGGATGCACTTCTTGATCCTCCTGAATTCGAGGAGCGCGAATCGTCCTTTCTCGTCCGCCTTCGTGGAACGAGCGTCTTCATGGCCGAGGACCGGCTTTGGATCGCGGACCTAGGGATCTCGTTGAGCTCGGACGCAAAGATCGCGCTCGTCTACGTGAGGCGAAACGGATCGATTGGAAACGAAGAACTCCGAAACCTTCGCCGCTTGGACCGCGACGAAAGTCGAGCCGTCCTCCAAGATCTTGTCGCGCGTGACCTTCTCAGAGTGACCGGGAGAGGCCGAGGCGCGAGGTACATCCTGGGCGACGCAGCCGCCCAGGCGCGTGGGCGCGTAACGCTCGACCACAAGCTGTCGACCATCTTGAGTCACGCACGACGCACAGGCAGCATCGCCAACTCCGACGTGCGGGGCCTGCTGGGTGTCGACCGCGTTGAGGCTCGTGAGCTCCTACAAGAGCTAACCCGTGCGGGGTTCATGGAGCCTGTCGGTGAGCGTCGCGCGCGTCGATACCTGCCGCTTGACCCGGTCGAAGCCTAGTCTCGACCTAGGCCGCGGCGTCCTCGCGCAGCCGTACGCCGAGCAGCGCTTCGAGCTCCGGGATCGTCGTCTCCGCGCTCGTGTGGTGGATCGTCGCCATCCCCAGCTCCTCGGCGGGGGCGAGGTTGAAAGGCAGGTCGTCGACATAGACGGCGGCCTCGGGCTCGGCGCCCGCGCGCTCGGCGCCGAGCTCGTACATCCGCACGGCGGGCTTGCGGATGCCCTCTTCCGCGGAGATCACGACGCCGTCGAACAACTCGTCGAAGAGGTCGTGCGGATAGCGGTGGACTCCCCAGGAGTTCGAGATCAGCCCCGTGCGGATCCCGGCCTGGCGGGCCATGCGCACCGCGTGGACCATCTCCGTGTCCGGCTCGACGCCCGCGAACAGGCCGTCGATCAGCCCGTCGGGCTCGACCTCCAGCATCGGGGCGAAGCGCTGCTCGAACCCGGCCTCGTCGAGGTCGCCGGTCTCGAGCGCCACCAGCAGCTTGCGCGCCTCGGGGTCGGTGCGGAAGCGTCCGAGGAGCAGCTTCGGGTCGATCTCGGCTTTCAGGCAGTAGTCGTGGAAGGACGTAAACAGGTTCGTCGTCAGCACGCCGCCCCAGTCGATCAGCAGCGCCGAGCGCTCAGGCGCCATGAGCCACCGCCTCGGCCTGTCGGGCCAGCTCCAGCACGCCCTCGCCGAACGTCTTCAGGTAGGGGTCGTCCGTCGTGCCGCTGACGGCGCGCTTGTAGTTGCCCTCCATGAACACGACGCTCTTCCACAGCGCGAGCGTCGTGTACCAGCGGATGTTGCTCATCGAGCGCCCCGAGCGCTCCTCGTAGCGCGCGATCAGCTCGCTGCGCGTCGGGAAGCCCTCCGCGCGGGTGACGCTGCCGAGGTCGCCGCGCAGCCCCTCGACGGGATCGTCGGCGTCGGTCCAGAACATGCACAGGTAGCCGAGGTCGGCGAGCGGGTCGCCGATCGTCGCCATCTCCCAGTCGAGCACCGCTGCGAGACGGGCGGGCGCGCCCGGTGCGTAGATCGTGTTGCCGAGGCGGAAGTCGCCGTGCACGATCGTCGCCGGCCCCGACTCGGGCATGTTCTCCGAGAGCCAGGCGGCGACGCTCTCGACGGCCGGGATCTCGCGTGTCTTGTTGATGTCCCACAGGCCGAGGAAGCGGCGCAGCTGGCGTTCCAGGTAGCCGGTCGGCTTGCCGAACCCCTCGAGGCCGACGGCGGTCCAGTCGACGGCGTGGATCTCGACGAGGGCGTCGATCAGCTCGTGCGCGGTGCGCTCCCGCTGCTCGGGGGTGTCGAGCGCCTCCGGCATGATCGTGACGATCACGTCGCCCTCGACGCGCTCCATCACGTAGAAGGGCGCGCCGATGATCTGCTCGTCGGAGCCCACCGCGAGCACGTCGGGGACGCGCGCGGGCGTTGCCGCCAGCGCTCGCAGCAGGCGCGCCTCTCGCAGCACGTCGTGCGCGCTCGGCGGCAGCGGCGGGCGCGGAGGGCGGCGGAGCACGAACTCGTCCCCGCCGCGCTCGATCAGGTAGGTGACGTTCGAGTGGCCCTCGCCGATCGGGCTCGCGCGCACCTCGCCGTGGCCGAGCTCGTGCTCGTCGAGGAAGGCCTCGAGTGGATCGAGCACGAGCAGAGGAGGACGGCTGTTAGCCTGCCCGTCCTCCGTCGTGCGGACGATGTCGTCTGGCGCGACCGGGGCGCTCACGGACGAGAACCTATATCGACCGCAACCTTCCCTGCGCTGAGGTGTCTCAACGGACCATGCCCAGACTCCGCTCCCTCTCACTCTCGCTCCTGCTCGTGCTGATCGGCACGGCCCTGGCCGTCCCCGCCGGGGCCTCCGCATCACAGGGCCAGACCACCTACTTCGAGGCGGGCGCGACGCTGCTCGACAGCCGCACCCAGGCGAAGGACTTCTCGCAGATGCAGGCGCTCGGCGTCAAAGCCCTGCGCGTGGAGCTGTCCTGGGCCTCGGTCGTGCCCTCGGCCGGCAGCTCGACCAAGCCTGCGTTCGACGCCACCGACCCGGCCTCGTACAACTGGGCGCTCTACGCCCCCGTGATCCAGCGGGCGCAGATCCTGCACTGGCCGGTGCTGGTGACCGTCACCTCTCCCGTCCCGCGCTGGGCGACGTCGAACAAGAAAGCGCCGTACGTGACGCGCCCGGACCAGCGCGACTTCCAGGAATTCATGACCGCCGCGGGACGCGAGTTCGGCTCGCAGGTCGCGGTGTGGTCGATCTGGAACGAGCCCAACCACCCGGCCTTCCTGATGCCGCAATGGCGCTCCAACGGCAAGCCGGCCTCGCCGCGCATCTACCGCGGCCTCTACCAGTCCGGCTACGCGGGCCTCGTCGCGAGCGGGCTCAGCCACCCGAAGGTGCTGTTCGGGGAGACCGCGCCGACGGGCTTCGACACCGTCAACCCCCGCCGCGAACACTCCCGTGCGTTCCTGCACGACGTCGCGCCGCTCGCGTTCCTGCGCGAAGCGCTGTGCCTGAACGCCCACTACCGCCGCGCGGGCTCCTGCGGCAAGCTGCAGATGAGCGGCTACGCCCACCACGCCTACACCAAGGCCGTGAACCCGCACTGGGTCAGCTCCAAACGCGACGACGTGACGATCGGCTCGCTCTCGCGCCTCTCGCGCGCACTCAACCTCGCGGCGCGGAAACACGCGATCCCGTCACACCTGCCGATCTACCTCACCGAGTTCGGGGTGCAGAGCTTCCCAAACCACGAACTCGGTGTCTCGGCCGGCAAGCAGGCCGAATACGACGCGATCGCCGAACACATCGCGTGGTCGAACCCGCGCGTCGCCGCCTTCTCGCAGTACCTGCTCAAGGATGACCCGCTGGGCGGCAAACCGGGTTCGAGCGTCGCCGGCGGCTCGGTCGGCTTCCAGACCGGGCTCGAGTACGTCAGCGGCAAGCCCAAGCCGCTCTTCGCCGCATGGCCGCTGCCGCTGACCGTGAACCGCAGCCACGGCGGCTACTCGCTCTGGGGCCTCGTGCGCCCGGCGACCGGCTCGACCAAGGTCACCGTGCTCGTGCAGCGCAAGGGCTCGCGCGCATGGCGGGTCCTGAAGACGGTCAGCACCAACAGCCGCGGCTACTGGGCGCTCAGCTCGCACACGGCGGGCAGGGCCTGGCGCGTCCGCTGGAAGAGCCCGCAGGGCAAGAGCTACGAGGCGCCGGCCGTCCACGCGTACTAGGAGGGTCGGCCGCCTTCGAGGGGGAGGGGAGAGGGACCACGTAGGGCGGCCCGGCGCGCGGGCCGCCCTACGATGGCTGCATGCCCGAGCTACCCGAGGTCGAGATCACCGCACGCCTGCTCGACCGCGCGCTCGGCGGCCGGCGCATCGACTCGGCGCTCGCGCCGGGCATCAACGCGCTGAAGACGTATGACCCGCCCCTGAGCGCGCTCGAAGGCCGCGCGATCGAGGGCGTTCGCCGTCGCGGCAAGAACCTGATCGTCGACGTGGACGGCGATCTCGCTCTCCTGATTCACCTCATGTCTGCGGGGCGGCTGCAGCTCTTCGACAAGCCCGCCGGCCCGCGCGACCGCACCTCGCGCCTGCTCGTGCGGATCGAGCCGCTGCCCGGAGAGGAGGAGCGCCCGGAGCTGCGCCTGCGCGAGTTCGGCTCCAAGCAGGCGGCGTGGGTGAAGCTGCTCGCAGCCGGCGAGCTGGACCAGGACGAAGCGCTTGCCAAGCTCGGCCCGGAGGCGTGGCCGGACCCCGGCAGTGCGGAGCAGCTGCGCGAGCTGCTCGACGCGCCGCGGCCCCTGCACTCGCTGCTGCGCGACCAGCGCACGATCGCGGGGATCGGGCGCTCCTGGGTCGACGAGATCCTGTGGGAGGCGCGCCTCTCGCCCTACAAGCGCGGCGCGGACCTCGATGCGCAGGAGGCGGCCGCGTTACGCGAGGCGATCGTGGCCACGCTCGGTGGCGCGCTGGCCCACTACGAGCAGGCGATCTCCCTGCCGATCCCCGACAAGCTGCCGATGCCGCTGAAGGTCCATCGCCACGAGGGCGAGCCGTGCCCGCGGTGCGGCGAGACCTTGCGCGCGGTGCACTTCGAGGACTACGTCGTTGCCTACTGCCCCCGCGAGCAGACCGAGGGCCGCGTGCTCAAGGACCGACGGCTCTCGCGGCTTCTGAAGTAGGGCGGGCGCGGCCCCGGCCCTTTGAGGACCGGGGCCGCCACCCATCACACCTCTGGGACGGGAAGAGGTGCTCCTGACCCGGGGTGCGCAAAACCCCAATCTGAGCCGCGGTGGCGGGGATAGACTCACGCGATGGGGAGAGGCGCTTCTCGGACCGCGCTGGCGGCGCTACGGCTCCTCCCACGCCGCCGCGCGTGCTCCGTCGCTGCGTCGGCGCTGTTCTGCGTGCTCCTGGCGGGCGCGCTTCCCGCCGCGTCTCAGGCCGCCGAAATCCCCGGCGACCGCGGCTACCTGATGCCCCAAGTGCCGTCCGGCATCGGCGTGGGCATGGCCCAGAACTACGACGTCAAGGAAAAGTCGAGCGAGGTGGGCCGGATCGATTACGTCTGGGGAGCCAGCTCTCCGCCCGCCCCTGCGAGCGTCTACAACACGGCGTATCTGAAGTACGCGCGCGACCAGCTGGAAGTGCACCCGCTCTCGTGGTGGACGGCGAACCATCCCACGTGGATCGAGTACAAGTGCCCAAAGGGCAAGGGTAAACGCAAGAGCAAGCCCGCCTACCAGTTCGGTCACAAGAACGTCCCGCTGGACATCAGCAACCCCGAAGTGCTGGCCTACCAGTGGCAGGAAGAGATCGAGCCGCGCCTCGCCGAAGGCTATGCCGGCATGGCGTTGGACAATCTCGAACTGACGAACGAATCCGGGCGCTGCGGCCACTTCGACGCCGCGGGCACATGGGTCCAGCAGTACACCGGCACCTCCGGCGATCCGGCGTTCACGCAGTCGGTTCTGGAATGGCTTGCCACGACGCGTGACGAGATCCACGCCTACTCGCCGACGGCGACGGTCTCGATCAACTACTCCTACGATCCGCGCGTCAGCGCGGCGGAGAACATGGCGCTGATGGAAGATGCCGACCTCGTCTTCGACGAGCGCGGAGTGACCAACTGGGGGCAGGCCGGCAACGACCGTCTGGCGCCCGCGCTGTGGCTCGAGGTCTACGAATCGGCGGTCGCGTTGCAGCGAGAGGGGTCCTGCTACGACCTCAACAACGAGTTCCCCGGCCTATCGACCTCGATCCCGGGGGGCGAACTCGAATGGGCGATCGCCAACTACCTGCTGATCAAGGGCGACTGCGCGTACATCTCGATCAGCGGCTTCCGTGGCAAGAAGCTGAACCAGCAGGACTACGGCGTCCTGCACTGGTATCCGCAGTACGAAAGAGCGATCGGAGAACCCGCCGGCCCGGCCGCCGAGCAGCCCTCCGGCGCCTACCTGCGCGAATTCACCGGTGGCGTGGCGCTCGTCAACCCGACGCTCGCCGCGGCGGAAGTCAGCCTGCCGCCGGGGCAGTGGTACGACGCGTCGGGCGAACAACTCAGCGGCTCGACGGAGCTGGCCCCCCAGCAGGGGGCTGTGCTCACGAGCTCGCCGTAGCTTCGCTCTGGGGTAGGGCGGGGCGCTCCCGGCGGGCTACGATGCCGCCATGATCGAGCCAGGCGAGAAGGCCCCCGACTTCGAGCTCCCCGACCAGGACGGCCGCTCCGTGAAGCCCGGCGACTTCGCCGGCCAGATGCTCGTCCTCTACTTCTATCCCAAGGCCGCAACGCCGGGGTGCACGACGCAGGCCTGCGGCGTGCGCGACCACCTCACCGACTACTCGGACGCCGGCGCCGTTGTCCTCGGCGTCTCACCCGACCCGGTCGCGAAGGTCAAGAAGTTCCACGAAAAGCAGGGCCTGAACTTCTCGCTGCTCGCCGACGAGGACCACGCGGTCGCCGACGCGTACGGGGTGTGGGTGGAGAAGTCGATGTACGGCAGGAAGTACTTCGGCAACGAGCGCACGACGTTCGTGATCGGGCCCGACGGCGTCGTCGCGAGCGTGCTGCGCAAGGTCAAGCCCGCCGAGCACGACGAGCGTGTGCTCGCGGCTCTGCGCGACGCTGCCCCGCCGGTCGTCTGAGGGGCTTTCTCACCGTCTGTTGGAAGCGAGTACCCCGGACGCGGGAAACACGGATGTCGCCTGTCTGACTCCGCCTCGATACCGGACGGATGATGCCGGCGTCGAGACATCAACGATTTGTTAGGGTTTCGCGCGCCGCGGCTTGGCCGTGGGTGCCCGGAAGGGGGGTCGACTTTGGAGGGTCGCCAGCAGTCCGGGGGTTCATGCCGTCAAAGCTCTCGCACGGGACGGCCGGAGGGGTCTGCCCGCGCACGAAAGGATCTACATGAAGCGCTGGACACGTCAACCATCTCCGCGACGGGGGCTCCTCGCCGCCGCCGTGGCGGTCGGCCTGCTGCTCGCGATCGGGGCCGCTCCTGCGGCGTCCGGCGCGGCGACGCTGCCGACTCTCAACGTCTCGGTCTCGAAGACCGCGATCGCTGCTTCCGGCTCAACCGTCTCGGGGGCAGTCAACATCGTCACGACAGCCCAGAAGGGCCTGAAGGAACCGGCTGTCATCCTGTTCCTGCTCAAGCCCGGCGTCACGCCGGCTGAATTCGAAGCGTTCGCGAAATCGAAGAAGTTCTCCGACCCCAACAACGCCGACAAGCTCGGCTCGATCGTCTTCGACAACGAAGGCGTGCCCGGGGGCACGAGCGAAGCGCAGACCGTGCTCGCGCCCGGCACCTACATCCTGCTGAACGCCGAAGGCGAAAGCCCGACCAACCCGCCGCACTCGGTTCTGACGATCACGGCCGCGCCGGCTCCCGCCGCGCTGCCGGCGGCGCAGGCCGTCGAGAAGACGATCGAGTTCGGCTTCCGCGGACCCACCACGCTGAAAGTCGGCGAGGTCGTGCGCTTCGAAAACGAAGGCTTCCTCGTTCACATGAACGTCGCCTTCCCCGTCAAGAGCAAGCGCGCTGCCACCAAGGCGGTCCGCCTGATGAAGGAAGGCAAGGAAAAGAAGGTCTTCAAGCTGGTCAGCGGGCAGCCGTTCAGCTTCTACGGCCCGCTCAGCACCGACGCCTACCAGCAGGAGACGATCACGCAGAAGCCGGGCTGGTACATCCAGGCCTGCTTCATGGCCACGCAGGACGGTCGCGTTCACACCTCCCTCGGGATGGAGCGCGCCTTCCACATCGTCAAGTAGCAAGCGGCGAAGCGCCCGTCGCCCCTCGCACGAGCGGGCGGCGGGCGCGCTGCGCCCTCAGCGGATCAGCGAGTCCATCCGCTGAGCGCGGATCGTCTCGCGCAAGGTCTCGAGCGCGCCGTGGCGCGGTCGCCAGCCCAGGTCTTTGCGGGCCTTCGCGGCGCTCATGATCACCGGCTCGCGGAACGCCGCGATCCACTGCGCCTGCGCTGGCAGGAAGCCCAGCCGGGAGACCATCTCGGCCGCCGCGTCGACCGCGAGCTCGGGCACGGGGATCGAGTACCAGCCGAGCTCGTCGGCGAGCTGGCGCACGGTCAGCTCGCCCGGCCCGGCGAGGTTGTAGACGCCCGGCTTGCCACGGCCGGTCGTCGCGGCGCGCATCGCGCTTGCCACGTCGTCGTGGTGCACCAGCTGGAAGGGCACCCCCGGGTCCGGGAGGACCGGGCGCAGGATCGGCACGCCTTCGAGCAGGCTCAGCACCGGGCCGGGCAGCCGCTCGGAGATCTGCGTGTAGGGGAGGCTGTCGATCAGCAGCGGCGCGCGTGGGCCGGCGACGATGCACGGGCGGAACACGTAGGCCTGCGTGCGCGAGCCGTACAGCGCGTCGGCGAGCAGCGCCTCGACCTCGGCCTTCTGGGCCGAGTAGTAGTGGCCCGAGGTGCCTCGGGCCGGGACGTCCTCGGTCAGGGGCTGGGGGTTGTCCTTGTGAAAGCCGTACGCGGCCACCGAGGACGCGTAGATCAGACGTTTCACCTCGGCCGCAGCGGCCGCTTCGAACACGTTGCGCGAGCCGTCGAGGTTGACGCGGCGGCTGGCCCGCGCGCTGCCCATGATCATGAATGCGAGGTGGATGACGACGTCGGCGTCTTCGACCAGGCGCGCGACCTTGCGCTTGTCGAGCACGTCGCCCCGGCGGTAGACCACCTTCTTCCAGCCGCGCTCGCGCGGGTCGAAGGGGCGCCGCGCCATGCCGAGGATCTCGCCGACGTCCCGGGAGCGCTCGAGCGCGGAGACGACGGCCTGCCCCATCTCACCGGTGGGCCCTGTGACGGCGACCGTCAGGGGCCGGCTTCTAGCGGAGGAAGCCACGGAGCGTTTCTATCGCATCCTGGGAGGCCCTGCGCGCGGCGATAGATTGCGAGCCGATGAGCGGTGCCGATGTGGGTCTGGTCGCCTCGGTGTTCCTGGCCAGCGCGGTCGAGTGCGTCGAGGCGCTGACGATCGTGCTGGCTGTGGGCTCGACGCGCAGCTGGCGCTCGGCGCTTTCCGGCGTGGGGGTCGCCCTGCTCGCCCTCGGTGTCGTGGTCGCCATCCTCGGCGGCGGGCTCTCGGCGCTGCCGGTCGACCTCGTGCGCGTGCTGGTCGGCGCCTTCCTGCTCGTCTTCGGGCTGCACTGGCTGCGGAAGGCGGTGCTGCGCGAGGCGGGCCGCAAGGCGATGCGCGACGAGGATCTCGCCTACGACAGTGAGCTCGACGCCGCGCGAAAAGCGGGGCCCACCCATCCGCAGTCGGGGTGGGACGCCTACTCGTTCTCGATCGCCGCCAAAGGCGTCCTGGTCGAGGGGCTCGAGGTCGCGTTGATCGTCGTCACCCTCGGCGCGGCGCACGGCAGAACCGGTCTCGCGGCTGCCGCCGCCGGGCTCGCGGCGCTGACCGTGGTGGTCGCGGGCGTCGCGGCGCGCCGCCCGCTCTCACGGGTGCCGGAGAACACGTTGAAGTTCGCCGTCGGCGCGCTGCTGACGGCCTATGGGGTCTTCTGGGTCGGTGAGGGCGCGGGCCTCGGCTGGCCCGGAGACGACGCGATGCTCGTGGTCCTCGTCGCGGCCGTGCTCGGCTGCGCCCTGGCCGCGGTCCACGTGCTGCGCCGCAGCGAGGCAGGGATCCCGGCGGGCCGCTGAGGCGTGCTGTTCGGCATCGCCCACGCGCGCGAAGCGCTCGAGCAGGCCCGGCCGCCGTTCGTGCCGCCCGCCCCTCCGCGCTCGCCTACTCGCGCCAAGGCCTCTTGCTCGCGCCCGCGGCGATGCGCTGCGCCCTGCTCGCAGGCGGCCTCCTGTGGGCGTCCAGCGGGTCGCACGGGGTGGCTCCCGTACATTTGAGACGTGTCAATCGCCACGTCGCTCGGGCAGAGTCTCAGCTCGTTCTTCGACGCCGCCGGCAAGTTCTTCTCGGATCTCGCGGCGGTCCACTGGTGGGCGCTGCTGCTCGGGCTGTTCTTCTTCGGCGCCAACCTGACGATCCGCTCGCGCGCGTTCTTCAACAGCCTCCGCGCGGCCTACCCGTCGGTGAGCTTCGAATGGCGGCGGATCTGGGGCGCCTACGTCGCCGCGGTCGGGTTCAACAACGTCGTGCCGGCGCGCGGCGGCGACGTGATCAAGCTGTTCCTGACGAAGTCATCGATCCCCGGCTCGCGCTACCCGACCGTGGCGAGCGCGTTCTTCGTCGAGTCGGTGTTCGACGCCTGCGTCGGCGTGCTCGTCCTGATCTACGCCTTCACGCAGGGGATCTTCCCGAAGCCGCCCGACTTCGCGAAGCTGAGCTCGTTCGACATCTCCTTCTTCGCCGAGCACTTCCGCTTCACGCTGTTCCTGATCACGCTGCTCGCCGTGATCGGGATCGTCGCCTACGCGCTGCTGTCGGTGCGCGCGCGGGCCTTCTGGCTGCGCGTCCGCCAGGGGCTGACGATCCTGACCGACAAACGCCGCTACCTGCGCGAAGTCGCCGCGCTGCAGGCGGTCGCGTGGCTGTGCCGCTTCGCGGCGTTCTGGTTCCTGCTCGAAGCGTTCCGCGTCGGCGCCTCGGTGCAGAACGTGCTGCTCGTGTTCGCCGTCGGCCAGGTCGCCGGCGCAGTCCCGTTCACACCCGGCGGCGCGGGCGTGCAGCAGGCGCTGCTCGTCAAGGTCTTCTCGACGAAGGCGGGGGCGACCGTGGTCGCCGCGTACTCGGTCGGCCAGCAGATCGCGATCGCCGCCTTCACCGCCGTCGCCGGGCTCGCGGCCGTGATCTTCATCTTCCGCTTCCGCTCGTTCAAAGAGGTGATCACCGCCGGCCGGGCCTCGCAGCAGGCCGAGAAGGAAGCCGAGCGGGAGGGGCGCCTGCGGCCCGAGGACCCGCCGCCGCCCGAGCCGCTGGCCGGCGGGCCGGGCCGGGCCGGGAGCGGGCGGGCGGGCGCTCCTTACTGAAGGCCCTCGCGGGCCTCGCGCACCAGCGCCACTGCCTCCGGGAAGACGCGCGCGATCACCGTACGGATCTGCTCGGCCTGTGCCTCGGCGTTGCCCTGCACGTTCACGCGCGAGACGGCGGCGACCGTCATGTCCACCGCCAGCTTGATCGCGTTGTCGGCCCAGGCCAGGCGCTGGCTGCCCTGCATCTGCTCGGCGAACTCGGCCAGCCGGCGCTGGATCTCATCCGGGTCGCCGAAGATGTCACCGAGGCCACCGCCCTCCATGCTCAGATCATAGACTGCCCTGCTCGATGCCCAGCGCAGCGGAGATCCGCGAGCAGACCAAACGCGAGCTGCACCGGCGGGGGCGCCTCGCCGTCCCGGCCTTCGCCGGCGGCTTCCTGTACCTGCTGAGCGCGATCGTCATCAGCTCGACGCTGAACGGGCTGCCGACGGTCGGCCCGCTCCAGGGACTGACGCCGACCGTGAACGGGGTCGCGGAACCGGCGATCAGCCCGCGTGCCCCCGAGGTCAAATACATCTCCCATCACGCCTTCCCGCTCATCGCCGGCAGCCTCCTGGCGGCGATCGCGATCGTGGCGCTGGTGCTCGTGCTGCTGCTGCTCTTCGACGCGGCGTCGTTCCGCCGCCCCGAGACGTGGCCGCCCTCGCGCATCCTCGTGATCGCGGGGGGCGGCACGGTCGCCGCCGCGAGCGTCGCCCACGAGCTCGTGTACGCGATCGAGACGCACAACTTCGCGGTCGGGCACGACCTCTCGCGCCACGCCGTCGAACAGGCCCTGACCAAGGGCGCGGCCAACCAGGTCGTCGCCTACCTGTCGCTGTTCGCCGGGCTCGCGCTCGTGGTGGGGATGGTCGTCGTGCTGCTGAACGCGCTGCGGACCGGCCTGTTGCCCCGCTGGATGGCGTTCCTCGGCATGTTCAGCGCGCTCTTGATCCTGCTCCCGAACGTGGGCGCGACGCTCCAGCTCGTGCCGGCGTTCTGGCTCGTGATGATGGGCGTGCTGCTGAGCGGGCGCTGGCCGGGCGGCGACCCGCCGGCATGGGAGGCCGGCGAGGCCCGCCCGTGGCCCAGCCGCGCGCAGACGCAAGCGGAGCGCGCAGGGCGCAAGCCCGCGCCGGCCGCCGCCGGGGCCACCGGCGGCGAGGTGGCGCCTGCGCCCACGACGCCGTCCCCCTCTCCCTCGACGTCCGCGCGCAAGCGCCGCCGCAAGCGCTGAGGGCGCTCTGCGCCGGGGTGTCCGCTTTCGGACATCCCCGCACTTTCCGGACTGCCGTCTCGATTGGCCGCCGACGGCGTGGGTAGGTATGCGACGTAGGGAACGAGGGAGGGACCGTTCGGGTGCCTGAGCCTCGCTCGTATGGCGATCGAAGGAGCTAGCAATGGCTGCGACTGCCCCGATCCAACGAGACCCGACCGCCGGCACGACGGTGCGAGTCGAGACCCCCGTCGCCGGCTTCAAACCGGCAGACCCCGGCCCCCTGGGGCTCGGGGCGTTCGCGATGACGACGTTCGTGCTGTCGATGTTCAATTCGAATCTCGTCAGCAACAAGGGCGCGCCGGTCGTGCTCGGGCTGGCGCTCGCCTACGGCGGGCTCACGCAGCTCCTCGCGGGCATGTGGGAGTTCCGCACCGGCAACACGTTCGGCGCCGTCGCGTTCTCCTCGTTCGGCGCGTTCTGGATCTCCTTCTGGGCGCTGAACGTGTTCTACGCGAAGGACATCACCGGCAACGTCGGCCACGCCGTGGGCGTGTACCTGTGGGCATGGGCGATCTTCACGGCCTACATGACCGTCGCCGCACTGCGTGTGAGCGGCGCGGTGCTGCTCGTGTTCGTGCTCCTGACGGCCACGTTCATATTGCTGGCGATCGGCGCTGTCGGCGCCAACGAAACGGTCACCCACTGGGGCGGCTACATCGGCCTCGCGACCGCCGCGGCCGCCTGGTACGCCTCCTTCGCTGCGGTCGTCAACGCGACCTTCGCGAAGACGGTGCTGCCGGTGATCCCCCTCAACGTCGGACGGACGCGGGCGCAGGTAGAGTCCGGGCGATGAGCGTCGAAGACCGCACGGCGTCCGGGGAGGACCTCGACACACAGCTCGCGGGCCTCCTCGACGTCGAGCGCTTCCCGCCTCCCGACGCGTTCCGGGAGCAGGCGCTGCTCAAGGATCCGGCGGTGTACGAGCGCGCGGCCGCCGACCCGGAGGGGTGGTGGGTCGAGCAGGCCCAGCAGCTCGACTGGTTCAGCCCGTGGGAGCAGGTGCTCGACGACTCCAACCCGCCGTTCTACAAGTGGTTCACCGGCGGGACGCTGAACGTCTCGCACAACTGCCTTGACCGCCACGTCGAGGCCGGCCTCGGCGAGCGGGTGGCCTACCACTGGCGCGGCGAGGACGGCACCGAGCGCGACATCACCTACGCCGAGCTGCTCGCCGAGGTCAAGCGCTTCGCGAGCGCGTTGAAGGGCCTCGGCGTCGGCAAGGGCGACGTCGTGGGCATCTACCTGCCGATGATCCCCGAGGTCGTCGTCGCGATGCTGGCCTGCGCGCGCATCGGCGCTCCCCACAACGTCGTCTTCGGCGGCTTCTCCGCCGAGGCGGTGCGGGAGCGGATGGAGTTCTCCGAGGCGAAGGCGCTGGTCACGGTCGACGGCGCGGCACGCAAGGGCACCACGGCGCCTGTCAAGGAGCGCGTCGACGAGGTCATGGGCGACCTCGCCTCGCTGGAGCGGATCGTGGTCGTGCGCAGCAAGGGGGTCGAGTGCCCGATGACCGAGGGCCGTGACGTCTTCTACGACGAGATCCTCGCCGCGGCAGAGCCGGAGTGCCCCGCCGAGCCGCTGGACGCCGAGCACCCCCTCTACATCCTGTACACGTCCGGCTCCACCGCGAAGCCGAAGGGCATCCTGCACACGACGGGCGGCTACCTGACCGGGGTCTCGGCCACCCACAGGTACGTGTTCGATCTGAAGCCGGAGACGGACGTCTACTGGTGCGCGGCCGACGTCGGCTGGGTCACCGGCCACTCCTACATCGTCTACGGGCCGCTCTGCAACGGCGCGACCTCGGTGATGTGGGAGGGCGCGCCGGACTACCCGAACAAGGGCATCTGGTGGGAGCTCGTCGAGCGCTACGGCGTGACGATCCTCTACTGCGCGCCGACCGCGATCCGCGCCTGCATGAAGTGGGGCGCCGACTGGCCGGGCAAACACAACCTGGAGAGCCTGCGCCTGCTGGGCTCGGTGGGCGAGCCGATCAACCCGAAGGCGTGGCTCTGGTACCACAAGGTGATCGGCGGCGAACGCTGCCCGATCGTCGACACGTGGTGGCAGACCGAGACCGGCGCGATCATGATCACGCCGCTGCCGGGCATCACCGAGACCAAGCCGGGGTCTGCGACGCGGCCGTTCCCGGGCGTGTTCGCCGAGGTGCGCGACGAGACCACCGGCGAGCGCGTCGAGCGCGGCCAGGGCCTGCTGGTGCTCACCCGCCCATGGCCCTCGATGCTGCGCACCCTCTACAAGGAGGACGACCGCTTCATCGAGACCTACTTCGAGCGCTTCGGTCCGGAGACCTACCTCGTCGGCGACGCCGCGCGCCAGGACGAGGACGGCTACTTCTGGGTGATCGGGCGCATCGACGACGTCGTCAACGTCTCCGGGCACCGGCTCTCGACCGCGGAGGTCGAGTCGGCGATCGTCGCGCACGTCGACGTGGCCGAGGCGGCCGTGATCGGCCAGCACGACGAGGACACGGGCCAGGCGATCGTCGCGTTCGTGACGCTGCAGGCCGAGATACAAGGCGACGACGGGACCGTCGAAGGGATCCGCGAGACGGTCGCGGTGCGGATCGGCAAGTTCGCGCGGCCCAAGCGGATCATCTGGGCCGATGACCTGCCCAAGACGCGCTCGGGCAAGATCATGCGGCGCCTGCTGCGGGACATCGCCGAGGGGCGCGCCCTGGGCGACGTGACGACGCTGCGCGACCCGACCGTGATGGAGCAGCTCGAGGGCAAGGTCCAGGAGCTGCAGGCGCAGGAAAGCTAGATGATCTGAGCCGGCGGGCGATACCCGCGGCGCGCGAGCAGAAACTCGTGCAACAAATGCTGCATGGCTAAAGTCGCGACCGCCGCTACGCGATAGGAGCGGTGAAGCAAGCTCGCAGCAAAACGAGCCACGGAGGGGGCGGAGACTAGAAGCGCTTCCCCGCGTGCTCCCGACAAAGGCACTCTCGCCGTGAGGCGAGGTCGCAAAGCCAGGGGTCTCCTCGCGAGACAGCCCAGCTACCGAAGGAGATCGACATGCACCTTCCGGCTCGCCGGTTCGCGCTCTTCCTCTGCATCGTCTCACTGCTGACGCTGCTGCCCACCGCCGCATCCGCGGCGCGGCACCACAGCCGCCAGGCACGCTCGTTCGCGGCCGCCCTGCGCGCCGCATCCGCGCGCTCGAAGGTCGACGACCGCCGTCTGGTCCGCCGGGCCCGCGCGCTGCGGACCTGCCTGCGCAGCGGCGCTCCCTGCACCCGTCTGCGCCACCGCGTGCAGCACGCGGGGCGCACCTTCACCGCCGCCCAGCGCAACCTCGCGGCGAAGGCGCGCCACGCCGCCAGCGCAGGCGCGGCCAGCTACGGGCCCACCAGCGCCCCCACGCTGCACGCGAACGGGGTCAAGCTGAACTGGAACGCGATCGAGCGCGCCGGCGGCTACGTGGTCGTCAGCGCGGTCCCCGGTCAGCCCTACCACTACGAATACGTGAAACAGAGCTCGGACACGCCGCCGCCGGTCCCCGGCCAGACCGTCGCCTACGCGGTTCGCACCGCGGTCCGCAACTCACACTGGTCGAACATCGTGAAGATCAGCTACCCGGCCGCGCCGCCCGCCCCGACGCCGACGCCCCCCGCGGGTCCGCCGGCCGAAGAACTGAACCTGAAGGCGGCCCCGGCGCTGCACGTCTCGGGCCAGACGCTGATGTGGAACCTCGTCGCCAACGTCAGCGCCTACATCCTCGAGACGAAGGTGCCGGGCCAGCCCGAAGCCTTCACGGCCGTCAGCGGCACCTCGACGACGCCGCCCGCGGTCCCCGGCAAGACCGTCACCTACAGCGTCCGCACCGCCGTCGACGGCAGCGCCTGGGCGCCCACCGTCACGATCACCTATCCGGCGACTCCCGCCCCGAAAGAACCCGCTCCGGCGCCGAAAGAAACGAGCTTCTCCGTTCTCGGCAGCGACGGCTTCGAGCCCGGCATCAACTCCGGCACGAACCCGCAGGACTTCACGGGCGCCACGATGCTCGGCGCGAAGGTCGTGCGCATCTCTCTGGCGATCGGCGCGCCGGCCTCGGCGCTGGAATACGCGGTCGCGAACTACGCCGCCAAAGGCATCCGCGTGGCGCCGCTGGCGTCCTTCTACGGGCGCATCCCGACCCCCGCCGAAGCGCAGAACGTCGCCAGCTGGGCCGCCGAGTTCGGCCCCGGCGGCACCTTCTGGGCCAAACGGAGCGACGGCAACCTGGCGATCCAGACGATCGAGTTCGGCAACGAGACCTCCTATGGCTACCAGTACGGCGACAGCGCGGGGGCACCCTCCTACCAGGCGCGCGCGCAGACCTACGCCGTCCGGCTGAGGGAAGCCGCCGAAGCGATCGGCGCGACCGGCATCAAGGTCGGTGTGCTGGCCGTCGCCGACGACCCCTCGGGCAACTGGATGAACGGCATGTTCCAGGCCGTCCCCAACCTCGGCAACTACGTCTCGGGCTGGGTCACCCACCCGTACGGGACCTACGGCAAGACCAAGCTGCTCGGCGTGCTCGCGCAGACCGCCGCGCACGGCGCGCCGTCGAACATCCCGATCGACATCACCGAGTGGGGCCTGTCGACCGACAACGGCGTGTGCGTGGCCGAAAACTACGGCTACAACCCGTGCATGACCTACGCCGAAGCTGCCGAACAGCTCAAGCGCAGCGTCGCGGAAATCAAAACGATCGCCGGCAGCCGCCTGCGCATGTTCATGCTCTACCAGGTCCGCGACCAGCAGGTGGCGGGCGCGAGCAACGAACGCGAGGCCTTCTTCGGCCTGCTTCAGCACGAAGACCAGTCGAAGGGCGCCTACACGACCGCAGCGCAGGAACTGCTCGCCCTCTAGAGCCTCATGCGAGACGGCGCCCGCGGCTCCAGAGCTGCGGGCGCCGTCAGCGCACGAACAGCACTTCGCTCGAGGGGCTGCCGCTGAGGCTGACCAGGCCGCTCACCGGCACCCGCGGTTCCCCGGTCGCGACGAAGCGCGTGACGGCGAAGGCTTCGTTCTTGTCCACCGAGGCGAGCCGGAAGCCGCGCGGAGCCCGCAGCTGGACGTAGGGCGCGTAGGGCGCGCCGGAGGTGTGGCGCGTGCGCAGGTGCGCGAAGGCGATTTCGCGCACCTTCACCTGGGGCGTGGCCGGGGCGCGCAGCGGTCCGAGGTAGACCGAGAGCGGCGAGCCTCCGTACCGTTCGACGACGAGCACCCGGGCGTAGGCCGGGCGCTTGGGCAGCGCTTCGGCGACACCGCGCCAGTCGTCGCGCTGGTAGCCCGGCAGCAGGTTCGTCGCCACGATCACCGCGGTCGAGATCGCGCACAGCACCGTGCCGATCGCGGCGCCCAGGCGGCCTGCGGCCGCGCAGCCGATCCCGATCGCGATCAGGACCGCGTACGGGATCCACGCGGCGATCACGTTGCGCCCGTCGAACACGTCGATCAGGTGCCCGGCCGCGAGCAGCAGCGGCAGTGCCACGCCGACGGCGGCGACGATCGCGGCGTCGCGGGCGCGGTCGCGCTCGGCGCCGCGGGCGCGGGTGAGCAGGAGCCACAGCGCGCCGAGGACGAGCACGCCGCTGATCACTGCGGTGGCGATCTGCAACGGGCCGTAGAGGCCGACGAGGAACTGCTTGGCGGTCTCGCCGATCCTGGAGACGAGCGAGGATTCTTCGATCCACTTGGCTTTGCCGGAGTTGCGCTGGTCGATCGCGAGCGGCAGCAGCGCGATCCCGGCCACGGCGACGGCCGCGACCGGCGCCAGCACGCGCCGCCAGCCGAGGCGCCGGGCGAGGATCGCCGCCTCTCCCACGAACAGGAACGCCGCGAAGTAGTGGGTGAGCAGGGCGAGCACCGAGAAGCCGCCCCACCACGCGAGGCTGCGCCCGTCGCGGCGGACGGCAGCGCGCTCGAAGAACAGGAACGCGAGAGCGCAGAAGAGGATCAGCAGGGCGTAGGTGCGCGCCTCCTGCGAGTAGTAGTACATCGCCGGGCTCACGGCCGTCAGGGCCGCCGCCCACCCGGCGACGCGGTCCGAGACCTCGCGGCCGCATGCCCACACGACGGGGATCGTGAGCGTGCCGGCGAGCGCGGAGAGGGTGCGGAAGCCGATGGGCCCGGTGCCGAACAGCTTCGTCCACACCCACGCCAGCGAGTAGTAGAGCGGGGGCGTCGACTCGCTGGAGGAGAGGTGGGAGATCATCGAGGAGAAGGAGCGGTGGACGAGCGCGATCGTGATCGACTCGTCGCCCCAGATCGACTGCACGTCGAGGGTCGCGAAGCGCAGCGCGGCGCCCGCCGCCGTCAGTGCGACGACGACGAAGAGGGGGGAGGGCCGCCAGCCCGCACGGGTTCCCGGCGCACCGAACTCCCGCGCGCCCGAGTCGGGCCTCTCGGCTCGTGCGCTCATCGCCATGGGGGACAGGATAGGTTCGGGCGCGGAGGCCTTGGACGGGTGCTCTACGGATCGGGCGAATGGCCACCTAGGGGAGATTCCCTAGCTGCCAGGGGACCGAGCGGTGCCATGATCTCTGCCATGTCCACCGAGCAGGCCGCCATCGCGCGCGGTCGCCCGCCACTTCGGCGCCGGCCGGACGAAGGGCTGTTCGGCGGGGTCTGCGCCGGCGTCGCTGCGCGCCTCGACCTGAACGTGCGCTTCGTCCGCATCATGGCCGTGCTGCTCGGCGGCGTGGGTGGCATCGGGCTCGCGGTCTACGCGCTCGCGTGGGCGCTCGTCCCCGTCGCGCCGGAGAGCGAGGGCGCCACGCGGCACTCGGGGGGTGCGCGCGAGGCCCTGATGATCATCCTCGGCGTGGTCGCGGTCCAGTGGGTCCTGCGCCGGCTGGGGCTGGGGCTGGGGCAGTCGGTCTTCTGGCCCGCCGTGGTCGGGGTCTGCGGGCTCGCGCTGGTGTGGCGGCCCACCGTCGGGCCGCCGCCCGCCGCGCCGAGCCCCATGGGCGGCCGCCGCTCGCTGCGCGGGGCGCTGAGAGGGCTCGCGCGACTCGACGCGCCCCGGGTCATCCTCGGAGTGCTGATGGTGGCCTTCGCCGTCGCCGCGCTGCTGCACAGCTTCTCGGTGCTCCACAGCCTCGGCACGGCGATCGGCGCCGTCGCGATCGTGGCGGGCGTCTTCGGCGCGCTGATCGTGCCGTGGTTCGTGCGGCAGGCGCGCAACCTCGGCTCCGAGCGCGCCGCGCGCATCCGTGAGCAGGAGCGCGCCGACGTGGCCGCGCACCTCCACGACTCCGTGCTGCAGACGCTGGCGCTGATCCAGACGCGATCCGGCGAGCCGCAGGAGGTGGCGGCGCTGGCACGCCGCCAGGAGCGCGAGCTGCGCAGCTGGCTCCACGAGGGGCGCGCTGCTCCCCACGCCGACACGGTCGCCTCCGCACTGCGCCAGGCCGCCGCGGAGGTCGAGGAGCTGCACCGGGTTCCGATCGAGGTCGTGACGGTCGGCGACAGGCCGCTCGACCCCTCGCTCGAAGCGCTCGTGCTCGCAGCGCGCGAGGCGATGACCAACGCCGCGAAGTTCTCGGGCAGCAGCCGCGTCGACCTGTTCGCCGAGGTCCGGGAGGGTGACGTCGAGGTCTTCGTGCGCGACCGCGGCGTCGGCTTCGACACCCAGGCGGTGCCGCCCGACCGGCGCGGGCTGCGCGACTCGATCCAGGGCCGGATGGAGCGCCACCGCGGGCTCGCCCGCGTTCGGAGCCGGCCGGGCGAGGGGACCGAGGTCGAGCTGCAGGTGGGCGCAGGGTGAGCGCCGGGTCCAGGCCGCGGGTCGTGATCGTCGACGATCATCGTCTCTTCCGGGCGGGGGTCAAGGCGGAGCTCGGGGAGCTGGTGGACGTGGTCGGCGACGCCGGCACCGTCGAGGACGCCGTCGCGACGATCGCGGCGCAGCGCCCGGACGTGGTCCTGCTCGACGTCCACATGCCCGACGGCGGCGGGGCGGAGGTGATCCGCCGCTCGGCGAGCGGCGAGGCGCCGCCGCGGTTCCTCGCGCTGTCGGTCTCCGACGCGGCCGAGGACGTGATCGCGGTGATCAGGGCGGGCGCGCGCGGTTACGTGACGAAGACGATCTCGGGGCCCGAGCTCGCGGACGCCGTCGCGAGGGTCTCCGAAGGCGACGCGGTGTTCTCACCCAGGCTCGCCGGGTTCGTGCTCGACGCGTTCGCCGCCGCGCCCGCGGGGCGGGCGCATGGGTCGAGGACCCACCAGCCCGGGGCCCACCCGCCCTCGGACCCCGAGCTCGACCAGCTCACGCCCCGCGAGCGCGAGGTGCTGCGGCACATCGCACGCGGCTACATGTACAAGGAGATCGCCCGCACGCTGGGGATCTCGGTGAAGACGGTCGAGGCCCACGTCTCGGCGGTGCTCCGCAAGCTGCAGCTCTCGAGCCGCCACGAGCTGAGCCGGTGGGCCGTGCAGCGCCATCTCGTCAGCTTCGACAGCTGACGCGGGCGGTGGTTTACTACGTAGTGCGATATAACGTGGCACGTAGCTAGAAGTTCCACTAGGGGCAATCCCCCATTGAGACCGACGGACCTCGGCGCAAGAGTTCTCCAGGCCCCGCAACCCGGAAGGAGTGGCATGGCAGCAAGCGCAGAGCACGAGCGTGAGGCGTCCGGCGCCGCCGCGATCGAGACGCACGGCCTGACAAAGCGTTTCGGCGAGCGAGCCGCGATCGACAGCGTCGACCTGCAGGTTCCCCGCGGCTGCGCGTTCGGCTTCCTCGGCCCGAACGGCGCCGGGAAGACGACGCTCATCCGCACGCTTCTCGGTCTCACGACGGCGAGCTCGGGCACGATGAGCCTGCTCGGGCTGCCCGTCCCGTCCCAGCGCGTCGCGGCGCTGCGCCGCGTCGGCGCGATCGTCGAGGAGCCGCGCTTTCACATGCACCTGACCGGGCGCGAGAACCTGCGCGTGGTGGCGGCCGCCCGCGGCCCGGAGATCCGCTCGCGGATCGAGCCGGCGCTGGCGCGGGTCGGCCTCACCGCGCGTGGGGGGGACCGCGTCGCGAAGTACTCGATGGGCATGCGCCAGCGGCTCGGCGTCGCTCGCTGCCTGCTGGCCGACCCGCAGCTGCTGATCCTCGACGAGCCGACCAACGGTCTCGACCCGGGCGGTATCCAGGAGTTCAGGGAGATGATCCGGGCGATGGTCGAGCAGGAGGGCCGGACGGTGTTCGTCTCCTCCCATCTCCTCGACGAGGTCGAAAGGACCTGCGACGCGGCCGCGATCGTGGATCGCGGCCGCGTCATCACGCAGGGACCGGTCGCCGAGCTCGCCGGCGGGAGCGCGAGGAGCGAGCTGATCCTCGAGCTCGACGACCCCGACCGCGCATTGGCGCTGCTGGACGTCGACGAGCAGATCGTCGCGGTGCGCCGCTCGCACGAGGGGCTGCGCGTCGTGCTCGCGGCCGGCGACGGCGAGTACGGGGCTGCGGCCGCTCGCCTGAACGCGGCGCTTGTGACGGCCGGGATCGGCGTGATGCGGCTCGAGCCGGTCCGCCACAGCCTCGAGCAGCGCTTTCTCGAGATCACCACGAGGTTGGAATCGGCCGATGAGGAGGTGCCGGCATGAGCGCCGCCGTCGCCACGCAGATGATCGGCGCCGACTTCCTGAAGCTGCGCAAGCGCCGCGGCACGCTTGCGTGGTCGCTGCTGCTGATGCTCGTGCCGCTCCTGCTGTACTTCATCGTCAGCGCCGCTCAGCACTCGTCGAACCCGGCCGAACACGCTCCCGCAGGCGGCGTCAACGGGTACCAGGACGCGCTGCGGATCCTCGCCGTCTTCTTCGGGCCGCTGGCGGCGATCCTGATCGGCACCGATGCCGGCGCGGGCGATGTCGCCGCGGGTGTGTTCCGCGACCTCGTCGTGACCGGGCGCTCGCGACTGGCCCTGTTCGCCACGCGTGTGCCGGCCGCGATCGCACTCACCTGGCTGGTCGCGCTGGCCGGCTATGCCGTCGCGACGATCGGGACCTACGCGCTCGCGGACGGCGCGGCCACGCCGGACGCTGCCGCGATCCTCAACGGGCTCGGGTTCACCCTGCTCTCGACGGGCGTCATCTGCGCGGTGGCCGTGGGCTTCTCCTCGCTGACGGCCTCCAAGCCCGCCGCGATCGTCGTGCTGATCGGCTGGCAGCTGGTCGCGAGCCCGATCCTCGCCAACATCACCTCGCTCGGGAGCGCGCGCGAGCTCGTGCTCCGCGAAGCGATCGACCACTTCAGCCCCGTGGGGCTCGGCGACCGGCCGGGGCGCGGCGGGGAGACCCTGACGCTGAGCCCCGGCACCGCGGTGGTCGTGATCGCCGCTTGGCTCGCCGTGTTCCTCGTGCTGGGTGCGTGGCGCACACGCACGATGGACGCATGAGCGGCTCCGAGCAGTCTCGCGACGGCGCGGGTCAGAGGGCTGACATGCAACCCGATCTGCTGCCGGGGGGCGCCGAGGCCCGGCCCGCTACCCTCGGGCCGATGAGCGCAATCGATCACCGGGGCGAGATCGTCGCCGCAACCGACCTGCACCGCCGCTACGGCGAAGGCGAGGCCGCCGTCGAGGCGCTCGACGGCGTCACCGTCTCCATCCCGGAGCAGCGCTTCGCGGCGATCATGGGCCCGTCTGGCTCGGGCAAGTCGACCTTGATGCACAACCTCGCCGGGCTCGACCGGCCGACCTCGGGAAGCGTCCGTCTCGCCGGCGTGGAGCTGACCGAGCTCGACGACGGCGCCCTGACGAAGCTGCGCCGCGACAAGGTCGGCTTCATCTTCCAGACGTTCAACCTGCTGCCGGTGCTCGACGCCGAAGAGAACATCGTGCTGCCGCTCTCGATCGCCGGGCGCACCGTCGACAAGGAGTGGTTCGACACGCTCGTGCAGACCGTCGGCATCGGCGACCGCCTCAAGCACCGGCCGGCCGAGCTCTCCGGGGGCCAGCAGCAGCGGGTCGCGGTGGCCCGCGCGCTCGTCTCGCGCCCGTCCGTGGTGTTCGCGGACGAGCCCTCGGGGAACCTCGACTCCAAGTCGTCCGACGACGTGCTCGGCCTGCTGCGCCAAGCGGTCGACCAGTTCGAGCAGACCGTGGTGATGGTCACTCACGACGCGCACGCCGCCTCGTTCGCCGACCGCCTGCTGCTGCTCGCCGACGGGCGCATAGTCCACGACGGGGAGGCGGTCAGCACCGAGCAGACGCTCGACCTGATGAAGGCGCTGAGCTGATGCTGCGCCTGGTGCTGCGCGGCATGGCGCAGCGCAAGCTGCGCGTGGCGCTGACGGCGATCGCGATCGTGCTGGGTGTCGCGCTGATGGCCGGCACCTACATCCTGACCGACACGATCAACAACTCGTTCGCGCAGATCTTCCAGACCGCGAGCAAGGGCCACGACGTCGTCGTCACGCCGGCCCAGATCCTCGGCCGCAAAGTACGGGCCGAAGTCTCCCCGGTCACGCAGGAGATGCTCGAAACGGTCCGGCGCACACCTGGCGTGGCTGAAGCGGCAGGGGCCATCTTCACGCCCGGAACGCTCCTGGACACGCACCGCAAACGTGTCACCTCGCCGAACGCTCCGGCCTTCATCGGCTCGGTCCAGCCGCCGCGTTTCGAGTCGTTCAAGCCCGTGCACGGCACCTTCCCGCAGGACGCCTCGCAGGTCGCCGTCGACGAAACGACAGCCAAACGCGGGAACCTCCACATCGGCGAGCAGATGATCGTCGCCGGGACCGCCGCCACCGCTCACTACACCATCGTCGGGATCCTGCGCTTCGGCGGGGGAGCATCCTTCGGCGGCGCCGGAGCGGCACTGCTGGTGCCCTCCGAGGCGCAGCGCCTGCTGGGCGAGGTCGGCCGCTACGACCAGATCAACGTGGCCGCGAAGAGCGGCGTGACGCCGGGGCAGCTGCGCGATCGTGTCAGGGCCGAGCTGCCGTCGGTCGTCGACGTGCGCACGGGCGCCGAACAGGCGAAGAAGGACACCTCCGACCTCGAAGCCAACCTCGGCTTCCTGCGCACGTTCCTGCTGATCTTCGCCTACGTCGCGCTCCTCGTCGGCGCCTTCATCATCTTCAACACGTTCTCGATCACGGTCGCGCAGCGGACCCGTGAGTTCGGCCTGCTGCGGACCCTGGGCGGCTCGCGCGCCCAGATCCTGCGTTCGGTCGTCTACGAAGGCCTGTTGCTCGGCCTGATCGGCGGCGCCCTCGGGCTACTCGCCGGGATCGGCATGGCGCCGGCGCTGAACGAGCTGTTCAAGGCGTTCGGCGCCGAACTGCCGGACTCCGGCACGGTGCTGGAGGCGCGGACAGTGATCGTCTCGCTGCTCGTCGGGGTGATCGTCACGCTGCTCGCGGGCCTGCCCCCGGCGCTGCGTGCCACGCGCGTGCCGCCGATCGCCGCTATGCGTGAGGGCGTACAGATCCCGCCCCGCCCGCTGCCGACGCGCAGGCGGCTGATCCTGACCTACGTCGCCTACCTGGTGGTGATCGCCGTGCTGATCGCGGTCGGCGCCGCGGGCGTCGGGATCGTGCTGTTCGTGATCCTCGCGATCCGCGGGGTGCGGCTGTTCCTGCGCCTGCGCCGCGGCGGCGAGCGCCCGGAGAAGCGCTACCGCGTCGTGCCCGCGCTCGGGCACGCGCTCGGCTCCCTCGTGCGCTGGCGCGGCATCACCGGCCGGCTGGCCGAGGAGAACTCGATCCGCCAGCCGGGGCGCACGCTCGTCACGGCGATGTCGCTGACCGTCGGGCTCGCGCTGGTCGCCTTCGTGGCCGTGCTGGCCTCCGGCTTCAAGGCCACGATCGACCACGCGGTCGACCAGTCGTTCGCCGGCAACCTGATCGTGGAGAACTCACAGTCCGGGAACGAACAGGGGATACCGCCGGGTGTGGCCGGAGCCGTCCGCAAGGTGCAAGGGGTCGGCAACGTGACTGCCGTGGCGTTCACGGTCGGCCGTCTGAAGGGCGAGTCGAGCAACCAGACTGTGACGGCGATCGAACCGGAGTCGTTCGCCAAGACCTACCGGATCGAATGGAAGCACGGCTCGGACGCGACCCTCTCCGAACTGGACGAAAGCGGCGCGATCGTCACCGAAGAGTTCAGCAAAGCGCACCACCTGAAGGTCGGCTCGACCTTCACGCTGCTCACCCCCACGGCCCAGCACGTGACGCTGCAGGTGCGCGGCCTGATCAGGGAAAACGCCGGGCTGCTGAAGGGAGTCACGGTCGCACGCAGCGTGGCCGCGAAGCACTTCGGCCAGCGCGAAGACGCGGTCGTGTTCGTCAGCTACGCGCCCGGCGCATCCGACGCGCAGGTGCAGCCGGCCGTCGACAGCGTCCTGAACGCGCAGTACCCCCAGACCCGTTCGCGCACGGCGGCGCAGTTCAAGCAGGACCTCGCCGGCCAGGTCAACAGCCTCCTGACGCTGATCTACGTGCTGCTCGCGCTGTCGGTGATCGTGTCGCTGTTCGGGATCGTCAACACCCTGATCCTGTCGATCTACGAGCGCACCAAGGAGCTGGGGATGATGCGCGCGATCGGCACGAGCAGGCGCCAGATCAGGCAGATGATCCGCTACGAGTCGGTGATCACCGCCTTGATCGGGGGCGTTCTCGGGCTGGTGGTCGGCGTCGTCGGCGCGGTGCTGACCACGACCTTCGCGCTCTCGAACTCGGGCTACGTGCAGTCGATCCCGTTCGGCACGCTGGTCGTGCTGCTGCTCGTCGCGGCCCTCGCGGGGGTGCTCGCGGCCCAGGCGCCGGCGCGGCGCGCGGCGCGGCTGGACATGCTGCAGGCGATCTCGACCGAGTGAGACGCGACAGGCGAGGTGGGTCGGGTCCTGCGCCCGACGCCGGTCCTCGGCGGCCGCCGGGCCCCTCGCGGGCGCGTCGATAAGCTGGCCGCGATGGCCGCAGCGGCGAGAACCGGCACCGACCCCGAGCTGCAGCACGCGAGCTGGGACCTCGAGCCGCTCGTCTCGGGGGAGGGCGAGGAGGGGGTCAGGCGACGCATGAGCGAGGCGCTCGAGCGGGCCAAGGCGTTCGCGGGGCGTCACGCCGGCAAGCTCGAGGAGCTCGACTCCGCCGGCCTCGCGGCCGCGATGGGCGAGCTCGCCGACGTCCAGGAGCTGGTGGGGCGCGCCGGCTACTACGCGGCCCTGCGCTTCTCGACCGACACCGCGGACCCTGCCAACGGCGCGCTGATGCAGTGGGTCCAGGAGCAGGAGACGGCGATCCAGACGACGCTGCTGTTCTTCGAGCTCGAGTGGGCCGCCCTGCCCGACGAGCGCGCCGAGGAGCTCCTGTCGGGCGAAGGCCTCGACTACGTGCGCCACCACCTGCACAACGTGCGCCGCTACCGCGAGCACCTGCTCTCCGAGCCCGAGGAGCGGATCGTCACGGAGAAGTCGCTGACCGGCGCGAACGCCTGGAAGCGGCTGTTCGAGGAGCTGACCTCGGTGATCGAGGTCGAGCTGGCGGGCGAGCGGCGAGGGCTCCGAGCCGTCGCGGGTGCCGCTCGACGTCGCGCTCAGCCGTCTCCAGGACGCCGACCGCGAGGTGCGCCGGACGAGCGCCGAGGGCGTCACGGCCGCGCTCGCGCCCGGGCTGCGCACCCGCGCGTTCCTGTTCAACACGCTGCTCGCCGACAAGGCCACCGAAGACCGGCTGCGGCGCTACCCGAGCTGGCTCGCGGCGCGCAACCTGGCCAACGAGGCCAGCGACGAGTCGGTGCAGGCGCTGATCTCCGCGGTCCGCGCCCGCTATGAGATCCCGCGTCGCTGGTACCGGCTGAAGGCGCGCCTTCTGGGGCTCGACCGGCTCGCCGACTACGACCGCATGGCCTCGGTCAGCGAGGACGACGAGGTGACGTTCTCCTACAAGCAGGCGAAGGAGATCGTGCTCGACTGCTACTCCGGCTTCGCGCCGGAGCTCGGCGCGCTCGTCAGGCGCTTCTACCAGGAGCACCGCATCGACGCACCCGTGCGCCCGGCCAAGCGGGGCGGGGCGTTCTGCGCCGGCACCGTCCCCTCCGAGTTCCCCTACGTCCTTCTCAACTACACCTCGCGCAGGCGCGACGTCCTCACGCTCGCGCACGAGCTCGGCCACGGGGTGCACTTCGCGCTCGCGGCCAAGCAGGGCATCTTCCAGCAGCACACCCCGCTCACCCTCGCCGAGACGGCCTCCGTCTTCGGCGAGACGATCGTGTTCGGCAAGCTGCTGGAGGCGGACACCTCGCCGGCCTCGCGGCTCGCGCTGCTGGCGGAGAACCTCGAGGACACGATCGCGACCGTGTTCCGCCAGGTGGCGATGAACCGCTTCGAGGAGACGGTGCACACCGAGCGCCGCGAGCAGGGCGAGCTCTCGGTGGACCGCTTCGGAGAGCTGTGGGCCGAGAGCCAGGAGGAGCTGCTCGGCGACTCGGTGGAGGTCACCGACGGCTACCGCAGCTGGTGGTCCTACATCCCGCACTTCATCGGCAGCCCCGGCTACGTCTACGCCTACGCCTACGGTCAGCTGCTCGCGCTCTCCGTGTACCAGCGCTACGAAGAGCTCGGCGACGAGATGGTCCCGAGCTACGTGCAGATGCTGGCCGCCGGCGGCTCGAAAAGCCCCGAGGAGGTCGCGGCGATCGTCGGTATCGACCTGACCGACCCGGGCTTCTGGGACGCCGGGCTCGACCTCGTGGAGCGCCAGCTCGCCCAGGCCGAGGCGGCCGCCGAGCAGTCCGGCCGGCTGTAGGGAGCGCGGTCTAGAACAACCCGAGCGCCGAGCCGGTGTGGCGCACGAGGTCGAACAGCGGCTGGGGCACGATCCCGAACACGACCGTGCCGACGCCCGCGAGCAGCGCGACCGCCACGATCTCGGGCTGGCCGTCGCGCGCCAGCTGGAAGCCCTCGGCGTCGAGCTCGCTGGAGCCGCCCGCGAGCGCGGGCAGCCCGCCGGGGCCTTCGGCGCCCGGCGTCGGCACGCCCGGCCGTCCAGGCGCCTCGCGCCACCACATCGTGGCGATCACGGGCAGGTAGTAGCCGAGCGAGATCATCGAGCCGATCACGATCACGATCCCGAGCCACGCGTAGCCGCCTTCGACCGCCGCCTGGATCAGGTAGATCTTCCCGATCAGCCCCGCGGTCGCCGGCAGCCCGGCGAGCCCGAGCATCGCCAGCGTCATCGGCCAGGCCAGCAGCGGCCGTTCGCGCCCGAGGCCGGAGATCGCGGTCATCGAGTCGCCGAGGCCGGTTTCGCGTTCGCGCGCGACGATCGGGGCGAACGCGGCCATGTTCATCACGAGGTAGACGATCAGGTAGAGGACCGTCGCCTGCACGCCGAGCTTGGTCGCGACGACGACCCCGGCGAGCATGTAGCCGGCCTGCCCGACCGAGGAGTAGGCGAGCATCCGCTTCAGCGAGGACTGGCCGAGTGCGCCGACGTTGCCGACGATGATCGTGATCGTGGCGAGCGCGGCCAGCGCCGGGCCCCAGCTGGCGTGCGCTTCGATCAGCGCGACGTCGAAGAAACGCAGGAACGCCCCCATCGCGGCGACCTTCGTCGTCACCGCCATGAACGCCGTCACCGGCGTGGGCGCGCCCTCGTAGACGTCGGGCGTCCACTGGTGGAACGGCGCGATCGAGGCCTTGAAGGCGAGCCCCGCGACGCACAGCGCGATCCCGGTGAGCGTGAGCACGTCGGTCGAGAGGCCGCCTTCGCCGAGCTTCGCGGCGATCGCCGTGTAGTCGGTCGCGCCGGTCGCCCCGTAGATCAGCGCCAGCCCGTACAGCAGCGTCGCCGAGCCCACCGAGCCGACGATCAGGTACTTGAGCCCGGACTCGAGCGAGTGCTCGCGCATCATTTCGACCGCGCACAGCACGTACAGCGGGATCGAGAGGAGCTCGAGCCCGGTGAACAGCGCAACCGTGTTCTGCGCCGCGACCAGCATCACCATCCCGGCCAGCGAGCTCAGCAGCAGGGCATGGAACTCGCCGTGCGCCGCTTCGCGCGCGGCGTTCGAGCGCCACGCGAGCAGCACGGTGCATGCCCCGCCCGCGACCAGCACCAGCGTGAGCACCTGCGTCAGCGGGTCGATCCGCAGCGCGCCCGAGATCAGCGAAGTGTGTTCGCCCCACTGCCAGAGCGTGAGGCCGAGCGTCGCGGCGAGCGACACCAGGGCGAGCGCGGGGACGAGCTGGCGGCGCACCCAGCCTTTGCCGACCAGGCCGACGAGCAGGACGACCGCCGCGCCGCCGAGCAGCGCGAGCAGGGGGGAGAGGCCGGCCCAGTCGATGTGCGGGCCTTTGAGGTGGGTGGTGGCGAGGAGGGTGGTCACTGGCCCGCCCCGCCTTCGATCGTGGCGGCACCGGTGCGTTCACGGGCCGGTGGCGCGCTGAACAAGGTGTCGAGGTCGGTGGTGGCGCCGGTTCGTGCCGAGAAGGACGCACATTCCGGAAGCGTCCCGCACACCGAGAAGATCTCCGACGCGGCAACCGCTCCCTTGACCGACGATTCGCTCTTGTGCAGCGCCACCTGCGGATACACCGCGAGGAACACGATCACCGCCACGATCGGCACCAGCACGAGCCCGTCGCGCAGCGTGATCTCACGCGACTCGACCTGCTTGCCGGCGCGGTTGTGCATCGCGCGGATGAACAGCCGCAGCGCGTACACACTCGCCATCACGACGCCGGTGAAGGCGATGATCGCGATCGCGAGCTTGGCTTTGAAGACGCCGAGCAGGATCAGGAACTCGCCGACGAAGTTCGACGAGCCGGGCATCGCCAGCGTCGCGAGCGCGACGATCAGGAAGATGCTCGCGAACACGGGCGCCCGGAACGCGATCCCGCCCATGTCGCGGATGTCTTCCGAACCGCCCGCGCGGCGGGCGAGCAGCGCGGAGATGAACAGCAGCGGCGCGACGACGAGCGCGTGGTTGACCATCTGCAGCAGCGCGCCCTGGGCGCCCTGCGAGTTGAGCGCGAAGATGCCGAGCGTGATGAAGCCGAGCTGGGCGACCGAGGAGTAGCCGGCGATCAGCCGCACGTCGGTCTGCGTGAACGCCTGCAGCGAGCCGTAGACGATCGAGGCGAGCGCGATCAGCAGCAGCAGCGTCTGGAAGTGCACGGAGGCGCGGGGGAACAGCGTCAGCACGATCGCCAGGAAGCCGTACGCGCCGACCTTCGAGAGCACGCCGGAGAAGACCATCAGCACCTCGATCGGCATCGCGCGGTAGCCGTCGGGCATCCAGCCGTGCAGGGGGAAGGCCGGCATCTTCACGAGGAAGGCGGCGGCGAACAGCAGGAAGATCCACTCCTGAGATCCGGTTGCCAGCGGCGCATGTTGAAGGGCGGTGTAGGCGAAGTCGAGGCTGCCGCCGTTCTGCTGGGCGGCCAGCACGCCGGTCGCGACCGCGCCCGCGAGCATCAGCAGCGAGCCCACGAGGGTGTAGATCACGAGCTTCGTCGTCGCGCGCATGCGCGTGGAGCCCTCCGGGTCGCGGCCCCAGCCCCCGATCAGGAAGTAGAAGGGGATCAGCATCAGGTCGAAGAAGGCGACGAACAGGATCAGGTCCTGCGCGAGGAACGCGCCGAGCACCGCCGACTCGGCGAGCATCAGCTGGAAGTAGAAGCTGCGCGCGCGCTCGGGCGGGCCGGAGGGGCGGACGTTGCTGGCGAGCACCGCGGCGGCGAACAGCAGTGCGGCCATCGCGATCAGGGCGACGTTCAGCCCCGTGACGGCGAGCTTGTAGTGGATCCCGAGCGAGGAGATCCACATCGTGTCCGTGACGTGCTGTGCCCCGCCGCCCGGTGTGTAGTCGACGAGGTAGGCGATCGCGAGACCGAGCGTCGCGAGGCTGCCGAGAAGCGCCGCGATCCCGGCCGCCGAGGTGGGGCGGCGGATCTCCCCGCCCGGTGCCGTCGCCGGCGTCGCCGCGCGGCCCGCGCGTCCGGGCGGCAGCATCGCGCCGAGCAGGCCGAACGCGAGGGGGAGCCAGAGGAGGATCGAGAGGGGTGGCATCGTCCTCAGCTCTGCAGCAGGAAGTAGAAGCCGATCGCCGCGACGCCCAGCACGAGCAGCGCCGCGTAGTAGCGCACGAAGCCGCTCTGGATCGCGCGCACCGCGGCGGAGGAGGCGCGCACGATCCCGCTGGTCCCGCCGACGAGCGTCTCGTCCACGACGCGCGGCTCGAACACGTCGCGCGCGAAGCGCCCGGCGGCGAGCGCCGGCTGCACGACGGCGGCGTCGATCAGCTCGTCGAAGTACCACTTGTTGACGAACAGCTCGTAGAGGACGCCGGCGCGCTCGCGCACGCGCGCGGCCGTGCCCGGTTCCTTGACCCACACGCGGTAGGCGATCGCGATGCCCGCGAGGCCGAGGACCGTCCCGAGGATCAGCCCGAACACGAGCAGGCCGTCCTTCGTGTGGACCGTGTAGAGGCTCGAGCCGGCGAAGGCCGGTTCCAGGAACTTCGTGATCACGTCGTCGACTTCGGGGATCTGGATCAGCCCGGCCCCGATGGCCCCGACCGCGAGCAGCGACATCGAGACCTTCATCGGGAGCGCCCGCTCGGCGATCGCGTGGTGGGGTCCCGGGAAGCCGACGCCGGTGTCCTCGACTTCGCCGGTGGCCGGGTTGGTCGGGTGCTCGGCGTGGTGCAGGTGCCCTTCTTCGAGCTCGCGCGCCTCGGGCACCGGGTCCCCGTAGAACGCGCGGAAGATCATCCGGAACGTGTAGATCGCGGTCATGAACGCGCCGATATAGCCGAGCACGTACAGCGCCCAGTGCCAGCCGCCCAGCTCGCCGGTCACGAGCAGGATCTCGTCCTTGGAGAAGAAGCCGGAGAACGGAGGGATGCCCGACAGCGCGAGGCCGCCGATCACGAAGCAGCCGAACGTGAACGGCAGCGCCCTCCGGAAGCCGCCCATGCGGTCCAGCGACTGCTCGCCGGCCATCGCGCCGATGATCGAGCCCGCGCCCATGAACAGCAGCGCCTTGAAGAAGGCGTGCGTCATCAGGTGGAACATCCCGGCGGCATACGCGCCGACGGAGACGCCCATGATCATGTAGCCGATCTGCGACATCGTCGAGTACGCGATCACGCGCTTGATGTCGGTCTGCGTGAGGGCGATCGTGGCGGCGACCAGCAGCGTCGCGCAGCCGACCGCCGCGCCCACGTCCTGCGCCGCCGGCGCCAGTTCGAACAGCGGGTGCATGCGCGCGATCAGGTACACGCCGGCCGTGACCATCGTCGCCGCGTGGATCAGCGCGCTGACGGGCGTCGGGCCTTCCATCGCGTCGGGCAGCCATGTGTGGAGCGGGATCTGCGCCGACTTCGCGAACGCGCCGACGAGCAGGAGCAGGCACCCGGCCGTCAGGTCACCGTCGCCGTGAGCCCCGAACGCGCCGTGCGCGGTCGCGCTGAACGTCCCGAGCATTTCGAGCGTGCCCGTGTGCTTGAAGATGAAGTAGGTGCCGAGCACCAGGCCGACGTCGCCGACGACGTTGATCACGAACGCCTTCAGCCCGGCCTCGGTCGCGGTCCGGCGCCGGTACCAGTAGGAGATCAGCAGGTACGAGGCCGCCCCCACGAACGCCCAGCCGACGATCAGCAGCAGGAAGTTCCCGGCCAGGACCAGGAGCAGCATCGAGAAGACGAAGAAGTTGAGATAGGAGAAGAACCGGTCGAACCCCTTGTCCTCTTCCATGTAGGAGATCGCGTAGAGGTGGATCAGCGTCGAGATGCCGGTGACGATCAGGATCATCCAGACCGACAGCGGGTCGACGAGGATCGCCATCTTCGCGTTGATGCCGACCGTCGTGGCGTAGTCGTAGAGCGAGGAGACGAGCTGGCGGTGGGCGGGGTCGTGCCCCTGCAGCGAGATCAGCGTCGCGACCGCCGCCACGAACGACAGCGCGATCGCCGCGGTGCCGATCCAGCCGGCCGTGTTGCCCTTCAGCCGCCGGAAGCCGAACGCGCTGATGAGCGTGCCCGCCAGCGGGAAGGCGAGCACGAGCCAGCCCCAGGTCGTCGTGCTCATCCCTGGAGCTCCCGCAGCTCG
Source organism: uncultured Solirubrobacteraceae bacterium (assembly GCA_963836035.1). Classification (GTDB taxonomy): domain Bacteria; phylum Actinomycetota; class Thermoleophilia; order Solirubrobacterales; family Solirubrobacteraceae; genus Palsa-744. The sequence goes on from CAWIHX010000005.1 coordinate 182,436, forward strand.
TCGACGTCGATCGGCAGCCGCCGCCTGTAGATCGCGACGATCATGCCGAGCCCGATGCAGACCTCGCAGGCGGCGACGGTCATGACGATGATCGCGAGGATCTGGCCGTCGCCGTTGCCCCACATGCGCGCGAAGGCGATCAGGGCCAGGTTGCCGCCGTTGAGCATCAGCTCGAGGCACAGCAGCACGACGAGCGGGTTGCGCCGCGTCATCACTCCGACCGCGCCGAGCGCGAACACGATCGCCGAGACGGCCAGGTACCAGGCGATCGTCATCGCGCGCGGCTCCCGATGCCCTCGACCATGGTGCCGGTGCTCGGCGGGGCCACGACGTTGAGCGGGGCGCCCGGCGTGTCCTGGTCGTCCTCGAGCCCTCCCCGGCGGCGCGCGAGCACGACCCCGCCGACAGCGGCGACCAGCAGCAGGAAGGAGGCGACCTCGAAGACGAGCAGGAAGCGGGTGAGCAGGAGGTTGCCGATGTAGGCCGGCGTGCCGTAGGCCTTCGGGCCCGGCACGTAGGAGGCGCCGTCCGTTTTGACCGCCTCGAGCCCCGTGCCGAGCAGCGCGATCAGCAGCTCGAGCAGGAGCGCGCCGGCGAGCACGGCGCCGCCGAGCCGCAGGGCCGCCGCCGACGGGCCGGCCGTCGGGCCCGCGCGCAGCCGCGCGCCGATGCCTTCGCCCTGGTCGCCGACGTAGGCGACCACGAACACGTACAGGACCATCACCGCGCCGGCGTAGACGACCACCTGCACTGCGGCGACGAACTCGGAGCGGAGCAGCAGGAACAGCACCGCCAGCGACACGAGATGGGCGACCAGCGCGAGCACGCTGTAGAACGGGTTGCGCAGCAGCACGACCCCGACCGCGCCGCCGATGGCGCCCGCGGCGCCGATGAAGAAGACGACCGCGCTCACTCGCCCTCGCTCCGGAGCGGCGCGCGCTCGAGCGGCTCGGCGAGCAGCATCTCCTTGGTGAAGATCAGGTCGGTGCGGTCGTAGTCCGAGAGCTCGTACTCGTGACCCATGGTGATCGCGTCGAACGGGCACGCGATCTCGCAGTAGCCGCAGAAGATGCAGCGCGAGAGGTTGATCTCGTACACGGCCGCGTAGCGCTCGCCGGCCGAGACCCGGTGCTCGTCGTCGTTCTCGGCCGCCACCACGCGGATGCAGTCGGCCGGGCACGCCGCCGCGCACAGCGAGCAGCCGACGCACTTCTCGAGGTTGGGGTGGGTGGGGTCCGAATCATCGAAGCGGTGGAGCTTGTGGCGGCCGCGGAAGCGCGGGTAGACGGGCGTCTTCTCCTCGGGGTACTGCACCGTGGTCGGCGTTTCGCGGAAGCGGCCGAAGGTCGTGCCGAGCCCGCGGAGCGTCTCCACGAAGGTCCGCCACGCCGAGCGGGCGGGGCCAGGCGCGGGCGTCCGGGTGACCTCGATCACGTCCTCGCCGGGGTTCCAGCCGTCGACTTTTATCGTTGGGCCCACCTCCCCGGACATCAGTGGGTGACCGTCACGAGGATCGCGGTGACGAGCGCGTTCAGCGTGGCGAGCGGCAGGAGCACCTTCCAGCCGAAGGACATCAGCTGGTCGTAGCGCAGGCGCGGAAGCGTCGCGCGGACCCAGATGAACAGGAACGTGATCAGCGCCATCTTCCCGAGCACGACGAACGGGTCGACCCAGCCGGGCGGTTCGAGCCCGAACGGGAGCAGCCACCCGCCGAGGAAGACGGTGGTGACGATCCCCGACACCACGACGACGTTCAGGTACTCGGCGAAGTAGTAGGAGGCGAAGCGCCCGCCGCCGAACTCGGTGTTGTAGCCGCCGACGAGCTCGGCGTCAGCCTCTGTCAGGTCGAACGGCGCGCGGTTCGTCTCGGCGAAGCTCGCGACCAGGAAGATCAGGAAGCCGAAGAACTGGGGGATGAAGTACCACATCCCTTTCTGCGCTTCGACGATGCCGGTCAGCGACAGCGTCTGCGCGGTGATGATCACTCCGACCAGCGCCAGCCCCTGCGAGACCTCATAGGAGATCAGCTGCGCGGCCCCGCGCATCGCGCCCAGGAACGAGTACTTCGAGCCCGAGGACCAGCCGCCGAGCATGATCCCGTAGAAGGCGATGCCGCTCATCGCGAACAGGTACAGCGGACCGATCGACACGTCGATGCCGTACAGGCCGACGTCCGTCCCGAGGATGTTCTGGACATTGCCGAACGGGATGATCGCGAGCGCCATGACGGCCGTGACGATCGAGATGATCGGGGCGATCGCGAACAGGAACCCGATCGAGGTCGAGGGACGGAACTGCTCCTTGGTCAGCAGCTTGAGGATGTCCGCGAGCGGCTGCAGCGCTCCGTAGGGCCCGACCCGGTTCGGCCCGTAGCGGCTCTGGAAGCGGCCGAGGAGCTTGCGCTCGGCGAGCAGCACCACGGGTACCAGCTGCAGACCGACCGCGAAGATCACGATCGACTTCAGGATCTGGATCCAGACGGGTTCGTAGTAGCCGACGAGCGCGATCATCGCTCCACCATCTCGCGGCCTGGATGGAGGAACGCGAGCGCGGGCGAGTGCTCGACCTCCGGCGACTCCCAGACCGAGCGGAAGCCCGCGAGCTCGCGCATTTCTCCCAGCGTCACGGCGTCGTCACCGATCCCGATCAGCTCCGGCGGCGTCCCGGCGGCCCCGGCGGGGAAGGCGCCGGCCTGCTCGCGCTCCTGCCAGCGGACGCCGCGGCCGCCGATCTCATCGAGCGTGAGCCCGGCGTAGAAGGGAACAGCGTCGAAGAGCTGCTGGGCGGCCGAGCCGCCGCTCAGCACGTCGAGGTCGACGCCGAGGCGGAGCGCCAGCTCGCAGATCACGCGCCAGCCCGCGCGGACCTCGCCCGGTCGCGCGATCGCGGGGCGCAGCCGCTGGAGGCGCCCGTCGGGATGCACCACCGTCCCCTCCTTCTCCGGATAGGCCTCCGCCGGGAAGACGATGTCGGCGTGCTCTGCGATCGACTCGCTCAGGAACGACGCGTGTGCCACGACGGTCGTCGCCGAGGCCATCGCCCGCCGCCAGAGCTCGCTCTCCGGGAGGTCGGCCGGCGGGTCCGATTGGAGCAGGTAGAGCGCCTGCAGCTCGCCCGCGGCGAGGCCCTCGGCGATCGCGCGCGTGTCGCGCCCCTCGGGCGCGACCTCGGCGAGCCCCGGGCCTGCGTTCGGGAGCACGCCCGCCTCGCGCAGCCCGCGCCCGTTGCCTGCGGCGGGGATCTCGAGCAGGCCCGCGCCGGCTGTCCCGGCGAGCCCGAGGTGCTCTGCGATCTGAAGGAGCGCGTACGCGCCCGCGGCGCCGTTCGGGCCGGACGTGAGCCGCTCGCCGTAGAGGATCACCACCTCACGGGGCTCCTCGTTCTCCTCCTCGCCTCGCAGCAGCGCGGCCAGCTCCAAGATCGCGTCGGCGTCCGCGCCCGCCGCGGCGGCCAGCTGCTCCACCTCGCGGCGGTCCGGCGGCTGCCTTCCGAGGGCGGCGCTCAGCGCGACGGCGAAGGCGGGCCCGGCGCCCGGGCCGAAGCGCGCGGAGAGCGTTGCGGGAGCGTCGAGGGAGGTGGCGCCCGGCATCGCGACGGCGAGCTTCACACCGCGGCGGCGCACCCCCTTGCGCAGGCGCAGGTCGAGGATCGGCGCGTCGTTGACCGGGTCGGCCGCGAGGACCAGGACCGCGTCCGCGAACTCGAGGTCGCTGACGCGCGCCTGCAGATCGGGCCGGCCGAGCGCCCGGTGCAGATCGAGCGGCAGCGCGCCGCCGCGCCGCGAGTCGATGTGCGGCGAGCCGAGGGCCTCGCGCATCAGGCGCGAGAGCAGCAGGCCCTCCTCGCTCGTCGCCTGGCCGCCGGCGATGGCGCCGGTCGCGGCGCCGGCGCGGGTGAGCGCGCTCGCGGCCTCGCTCAGCGCGCGCTCCCAGGTAACCGGGCGGAGCTGGCCGCCGTCGCGCAGCAGCGGCTCGGTGACGCGCTCCTCGACGTGGAAGGACTGGTAGGCGAAGCGGCCCTTGTCGCAGAGCCAGCCGTCGTCGACCTCCTGGTTGTCACGCGCTTTGACGCGCAGCGCGCGCTCGTCGCGGACGGTGACGCTGACGTTGCACTGCGAGGGGCAAAGCGTGCAGACCGAGCCCGATTCCTCGATGTCCCAGGGGCGGGCACGGAAGCGGTAGGCGCGGGAGGTGAGCGCGCCGACGGGGCAGAGTTCGACGATGTTGCCGCTGAACGGCGCCACGTAGGGGTGGCCGTCGAACGTCGCCACGTAGGAGTGCGCGCCGCGCTCGAGCAGCACCAGCTGGTAGTCCTCGGCCACCTCCTGGGAGAAGCGCACGCAGCGGTAGCAGAGGATGCAGCGCTCGCGGTCGATCGCGATCAGCGGCGAGAGCTCGAGCGGCTTGACGAAGTGGCGCTTGGGCTCGATGAAGCGGGAGATGCCGCCGCCCCAGCCGAAGGTGATGTCCTGGAGCGGGCACTCGCCGCCCTTGTCGCACACCGGGCAGTCGAGCGGGTGGTTGATGAGCAGGAACTCGACCACCGACTGCTGGGCCGTCTTGACGCGATCGGTCTGCGTGTAGACGACCATGCCGTCCTTCACAGCGGTCGAGCAGCCCGTCTGGAGCTTGGGGATGCCCTCGATCTCGACGAGGCACATGCGGCACGCGCCGACGGGCTGGCCGAGCTTCGGCTCGTAGCAGAACACCGGGATCTCGACGTCGCCGAGCTTGGCGGCGTCGACGAGCATCGCGTTCTCCGGCGCCTGCACCTCGACGCCGTCGATCGTGAACGTGATCGTGCGCGGTTCCGGTCTCGGCATCAGATGGTCGCCTCGGCGCCCACGCGCCGGTGTCCGATCGCGCGGGCCATCTACGCGCCGCCTTTCTGCGTGCCGGGCCCGCCGCCGTGGGCGCCCGGGGCCTGCGCTCCTTCGCCCGTCGGCGCGAGCGCATCCACGTCGCCCGCGAACGCGCCCTGCGCCGCGAGCGCCAGTTCGTCGCCGCCCGCGTCGCCGATCCCGCTCTCGATCCGCGCGCGCTCCATGTGCGCTTCGAACTCGGCGCGGAACTTCGCGATCATCGAGCCGATCGGCATCGCCATCGCGTCGCCGAGCACGCACAGGCAGTTGCCGATGATGTGCTCCTGGACCGAGGCCATGATCTCGAGGTCGACCGGCGTCGCCAGCCCGGCCTCGATCCGCTCGAGCATCGTCACCGTCCAGTTGGTGCCCTCGCGGCACGGCGTGCACTTCCCGCACGACTCGTGGCGGTAGAACTTCGCGGTCTTCAGCGCGACGTCGAGGATCGGCGTCGAGTCGTCGACCACGATGATCGCCCCGGAGCCGAGCATCGAGCCCGCTTTGGCCATCGAGTCGAAGTCGTAGGGGACGTCGAGGTCCGCCGCCGTGAGCACCGGCGAGGAGGAGCCGCCCGGGAACCAGCACTTCACGCCGCGGCCTTCCGGCGGCCCGCCCGCGAGCCCGTAGATGATCTCGCGCGAGGGGGTCCCGAGTTCGATCTCGTAGTTGCCGGGGCGCTGCACGTGGCCGGAGACCGACACGAGCTTCGTGCCGGTGGAGGTCTCGACGCCGAGCTTCGCGTACTCCTCGCCGCCGATGCGGATGATCGTGGGGACGGTGGAGAGCGTCTCGACGTTGTTGATCAGCGTCGGCCCCTGGTAGAGGCCCTGGTTGGCGGGGAACGGCGGCTTCAACCGGGGGTTGCCGCGCTTGCCTTCCAGCGAGTCGAGCAGCCCGGTCTCCTCGCCGCAGATGTAGGCGCCCGCGCCGCGATGGACGACGAGCGAGAGGGTGTGCGAGGAGCCGAGGATCTTCTCGCCGATGTAGCCCGCGTCGCGGGCTTCCCCGAGCGCCGCGTCGAGCACGTCTGCCTGCAGCACGTACTCGCCCCTGATGTAGACGAAGGAACGGTTGGCGCCCGCCGCGTAGGAGGCGATGATCATCCCCTCGATCAGCGTGTGGGGCGTCTTCTGCATCAGTTCGCGGTCCTTGAAGGTGCCCGGCTCGGACTCGTCGGCGTTGCAGACGAGGTACTTGTCCATCGAGCCCTTGGGCAGGAACGAGATCTTCTTGCCCATCGCGAAGCCCGCGCCGCCGCGCCCGCGGATGGCCGACGCTTCGAGCTGGGCGAGCACCTCCTCGGGGGTCATCGCGAGCGCCTTGCGCAGGGAGGAGTAGCCGCCGCGGCGTTCGTAGACCTCGAGCGTGGCCAGGCCCGGCTCGTCGATGTCGGCAAGGAGCAGCATCGGAGTCCCACCCACCGCGGCCATCAGCTCTTGTCCTCCTCGTGGTGCTCGGGCCCCGGCTCGAGGGGCGCCGTGGCCTCGCCCCGGTCCTCGTCGGCGACCTCGCCGAATGCCGCCCGCTCGGGTGGGATCTCGGGGTCGTTGGGCGGGATCGTGAGCGGGTGCACGGGGTGCTCGGGGAACTCGCGGCTGTTCGCGCCGGGATCGGCGACGAGGCGCCTGGCGAGCTGCTTGGCGGGCAGCACGTCACGGCCGGCCCGGATGTCGTCCAGCAGCGCGGGCACGTCCTCGGGGACGAGCGGGCCCACGTAGACGCCGTCGACGGAGGCCATCGGCGCGATGTCGCATGCGCCGAGGCACTCGAACGAGCGCACGCCGATGTCTGCATCGCCGTCGAGGGCTGCGGCAATCGCCTCGTACAGGGCGTCGGCGCCCCGCAGCGAGCACGAGATGTTGGTGCACACATAGACCCTGTGGCGCCCGGCGGGGCTGGTCTCGAGCATGTCGTAGAAGCTCGCCACGGACTCCAGGTAGGCGGGGGTCACGCGCATCACGCACGCGACCTCCTCGATCGCCTCCGGCGAGCACCATCCGTGGACGCGCTGGGCCGCGGCGAGCGCGGGCAGCGCGGCGGAGCGGCGGTCCGGGTAGTTGGCCATGTGCGCCTCGATCTCGGCGCGCAGCGCCTCCGGCACATCGACGTTCTCGGGGATCTCGGCGGGGTCCTTCTCGAGGTCGGCGGCGCGGTCCCAGCCCGGCACACGCGAGCCCCCCGGGTAGCGGGGCACCCTCGGGGGGCTCCCGTAGGAGCTCTCGAGTTCGAGCTCGCGGAACAACCGCTCTGCGCCGTCGGCGGCGCTCACCGGTCGATCCCCCCGAGGATCGGGTCGAGCATCGCGACGGTCGCGATCATGTCGGCGATGTAGCTGCCCTTCACCATGTGCGAGAGCGCCTGGAGGTTGACGAACGACGGGTCGCGCATGTGGACCCGCGCCGGCTTGGAGGAGCCGTCGGAGCGGACGAAGCACGCGAGCTCGCCGCGCGGGGACTCGATCGGGTTGTAGATCTCGCCAGGCGGAACGCGGAAGCCCTCGGTGACCAGCTTGAAGTGGTGGATCAGCGCCTCCATCGAGGTGGCGAGCTCGTGGCGGGGCGGCAGCGCGATCTTGCGGTCCTCGGTGATGTACGGGCCCTCCGGGAGGCCGTCGAGCGCCTGCGCGATGATCTTGACCGACTCGTAGATCTCGGCCAGGCGCACCGCGAAGCGGTCGTAGTTGTCGCCGACCGTGCCGACCGGGATCTTGAAGTCGAAGTCCTCGTAGGAGCTGTAGGGGGCCGCCTTGCGCAGGTCCCAGGGGTTGCCGGCGGCGCGCAGCAGGGGGCCCGTCACACCGAGGGAGAGAAGGGTCTCGGCGTCCAGCGGACACGTGCCGCGGAGCCGCTGGAGCACGATCTCGTTGGCGTTCAGGATCGCCCCGTACTCGTCCGCGCGAGCCGGCATCACCTTCAGGAACTCCCTCACCTTGCGCTCGAATCCGGGCGGGATGTCCTCGGCCACGCCGCCGACCTGGAAGTAGCGCGTGTGCATGCGCTGCCCCGAGGACATCTCGAACAGGTCGAGGACCATCTCGCGCTCGCGCAGGCAGTAGAGGAAGATCGAGACGGCGCCGAGATCGAGCGCGCTCGTGCCGAGCCAGATCAGGTGCGAGGCGATGCGGTTGAGCTCGAGGTGGATCACCCGCAGGTACTGCGCGCGCTTGGGCACGTCGGCTTCGAGCAGCGTCTCGACGGCGCCGACATAGGCCATCGCGTTGAAGTAGTAGGCGAGGTAGTCCATGCGCTCGACGACGGGAATCACCTTCCAGTAGGACTTGTCCTCAGCCGTCTTCTCGATGCCGGTGTGTACGTAGCCGATCACCGGTTTGATGTCGCGCACGATCTCCCCCTGGAGCGTGACGAGCAGCCGCAGCACGCCGTGGGTCGCCGGGTGGTGCGGGCCGAAGTTGAGCGTCATCAGCTCGGCCGAGGACTCGACGCCGGGGACGTCGAGCGGCTGCTCGAGCTGCTCGAGCGTCACGCTCTGCTCGCGCCGTCGGTAGTCGGAGATGCCGGAGGAGGCGGGGCCGTCGTTCACTCGCGAGCCTCCAGCCATTTGCGCTCGTCGCGCGTGAAGATGACGGGTTCGCCGCCGACCGGGAAGTCGCGCCGCTGCGGGTGTCCCTCGTAGTCCTCGGGCATCAGGATCCGGCGCAGGTCGGGATGGCCGTCGAAGACGACGCCGAACATGTCGTAGATCTCGCGCTCCTGGTGGTCGGCGGTCGGCCATTCGGGCGTCACGGAGTCCACGCCGGGGGCGTCGAGGGGAAGGCGCAGCTTCACCGTGACGCGGTCCACACGCGCCATGTCGAGCAGCTCGTAGTGCACGCCGAGGCGCGGTTCGTGCGGGTGGTAGTCGACGCCGTGCACGCTCACGAGCAGCGTGTAGCCCCGCTCCCTCAGCCCGCCCAGGACCGAGCGCACCCTCGCCGGGTCGATTTCGAGCGTTGCGCGGTTGCGGAAGTAGACGGTTTCGAGGACGGAGTCGCCGAGCTCCTGGGCGAGCAGCTCCAGGCCGGTCGCGTCGGGCATCTACGGCGCCTCCTCAGTCCCGACCGCTGCGTAGCGGGTCCGCCACCCCTCGGGCGGGTCCGCGAGCACGAGGTCGCGGAGCTTCAGGATCCCGTGCATCAGCGCCTCGGGGCGCGGCGGGCAGCCCGGCACGTGGACGTCGATCGGCAGGAACTTGTCGGCGGGCACGAGCGCGTAGTTGTTGAACACCCCCATCGAGCTGCAGCACGCGCCCATCGAGATCGCCCACTTCGGCTCGAGCATCTGGTCGTACAGGCGGCGGATGATCGGAGCCATCTTGATCGAGACGCGCCCGGCCAGGATGATCAGGTCGGCCTGGCGGGGCGAGGCGCGGAACGCCTCGAAGCCGAACCGGGCGATGTCCATGCGCGGTCCGGCGGTGTGGAACTGCTCCATCGCGCAGCAGGCGAGGCCGAAGGACAAGGGGAAGAACGAGTTCCCGCGCGCCCAGGCGACGGCGGAGTCGAGCGTCGTCGTGACGACGCGTTCCTCGACGTAGCTTTCGAGCTCCTCGCCCTCGAGATGGGCGGGACGGTTGCGCCCCTCGATGTCGGCGCCGCGGAGCAGCTGGTGCGCATTTAGGTCGCGGACGCGCAGGCGCTCGGGCTCGACCGGCGAGCCGAGCCGCTCGCGTTTCACTTCCACGTCAGTGCCCCCCGCCGCCAGACGTAGACGAAGGCGACGAACAGCAGCACGATGAACACGATCGTCTCGAACAGCGCGAAGGACCCGTACGCGCGGAACTCGACCGCGATCGGGTAGAGGAACACGACCTCGATGTCGAACAGGATGAACAGCATCGCGATCAGGTAGAAGCTGATCCCGAAGCGCATGCCGTGTTTGACCTCGGACGGCAGCCCGCACTCGTAGGGGTCCTGCTTCTGCGGCGTCGCGCGGCGCGGGCCGATGACGGAGTTGAGCACGGCGAACGCTCCGCCTACGGCCCCGCCGAGCACCAGGAAGACGATCGCGGGGAGATAGGTCCGCAGCACCGGACGCTGTTATATCACCCTTGTGGCAGAGTGTTACATAGTGACGATCGGCTCGAAATCGCCCGATGAATGAGGCTGTCGTCGCGGGCTGCATCGCCGTCGCCGCGCTGAACCTGCTGCCCGCCGTCCTCGGCCTGCTCGCCTTCTACCTCGGCGACACCTCCGGGCCGCTGGCGCGCTCCTTCTGGGTGCTCCTGCGCGTGGGCCAGGGCTCGGCGTTCGCGCTCGCGATCGCGATCGGATCGCTCGCCGTCGCCGGGCACACCGCGGACGAAAAGCTCTTCTACCTGTACGCGCTGCTGCCGCTGGCGATCGCGTTCGTCGCGGAGCAGCTGCGCATCGCCTCGGCGCAGACGCTGCTCGACCAGCGCGGCCTCGAGGGCTCGCAGGCCGTGGCGGCCCTGCCGGAGGCCGAGCAGCACGAGCTGGTCGGCGCGATCATGCGCCGCGAGTGCGGCGTGATGGCCTCCTCGGCGCTGGTCGTCGTCTTCCTCGCCCTGCGGGCAGCGAGCACGGCCCACGGGTTCTGAGCCCGCGCTCTCCGGTCCTCCTCTCTATATATTCCCCCCGCATGAAGGCCGCCGCCATGCTGCTGGTCCTGCTCGCCTGTGCCGCGATCCTCGGCGCCTGCGGCTCGCAGGGCGTGCAGGTCGCGAAGGACAGCCCCTACCACCGCGGCGCGGTGCTCTTCCGCGACCACTGCTCGGGCTGCCACACGCTGAGCGTGGTCGGCGCCCAGGGCTCGGCGACCAGCATCGCCAACCGCATCCCGACCAACGGGCCGAACTTCAACATCCGCAAGGAGAACGCCGAACAGGTCCTCTACGCGATCCGCAACGGCGGCTTCTCCGGCGCGATCATGCCTCAGAACATCGTGGTCGGCAAAGAAGCCGAAGAAGTCGCCCAGTTCCTCGCCGCCTACTCGGGCAAGCAGCGCCAGAACGTGCCCTCGGTGAACATCACGCCGGCCGAACTGGGCGCGAGCGAAGCCGGCAAAGGCGGCTCGGGCAGCGAAGCCGCCAAAGAGGAACCCAAGGGCACCTCGCCGACCCCCGCTGGCGGCGGCACGACCGGCACCACCAACACCACCGGTAAATAGCCCGCCGAAGCGGGGGCGGGTGGGGATCCCATACTCGACCTGAGGCTGATCCGCGAGGACCCCGAGGGGGTGCGGGCCGCCCTCTCCCGCCGCGGCCCCGAGGCCGCCGCGGAGCTCGACCGCGTGATCGAGCTCGACCGCCGCCGCCGTGAGCTGCTGCCCGAGCTGGAGGGCCTGCGCGCCGAGCAGAACGCCGCCAACGAGCGCATCCGCTCGGCCTCCGACGAGGAGGCGCGCAAGGCGGAGATCGACGCGATGCGCACGGTCGCAGCCCGCGCCAAGGAGCTCGAGGGACAGCTCGGAGTCCTCGAAGCGGAGCTGCAGGCCGCCCTCGCACCGCTGCCGAACCTCCCCGACCCGACGGCCGCGCCGGGGCCCGAGGACGAAGAGCTGCGCGCGGTGGGGCAGTTGCCCGAGCTCTCCTTCGAGCCCCGCGATCACCTCGAGCTCGCCGGGGAGATGATCGACACCGAGCGCGCCGCGCGCCTCTCGGGCTCGCGCTTCGCCTACCTGCGGGGAGCACTGGTGATGGTCGAGCTGGCACTGGTGCGCTGGGCGCTCGAGAAGCTCCAGGGGCACGGCTTCGAACCGGTGATCCCGCCGGTGCTCGTGCGCGAACAGGCGCTCTACGGCACCGGCTTCCTCCCCGACACCGAGCAGCAGATCTACGCCCTGTCCGAGGAGGAGCTGTTCCTGACCGGCACCTCGGAGGTCGCGCTCGCCTCCCTGCACGAGGACGAGATCCTCGCCGCCGAGCACCTCCCCCGCCGCTACGCGGGCTTTTCGCCCTGTTTCCGCCGCGAGGCCGGCGCGGCGGGGCGCGACACGCGCGGGATCTTCCGCGTGCACCAGTTCGACAAGGTCGAGATGTTCAGCTTCATCGAGCCGGAGCGCTCCGGCGACGAGCACGAACGGATCCTCGCGCTGGAGGAGGAGATCCTGAGCGAGCTCGGGCTGCCCTACCGCGTGGTCAACATCGCCGTCACCGACCTCGGCAACTCGGCCGCGAAGAAGTACGACTGCGAGGCGTGGATCCCGAGCCAGGGCCGCTACCGGGAGCTGACCTCGTGCTCGAACACGACCGACTACCAGGCGCGGCGCCTGAACATCAGGATGCGTGCCGGGAAACGGACGCGCGTCCTGCACACGCTGAACGGCACCGCGGTCGCGGTCGGGCGCACGATCGTCGCGCTGCTCGAGAACGGCCAGCGCGAGGACGGCAGCGTCGAGCTGCCCGCGTGCCTGGTGCCCTATGGCGCGCCGGCGGCGCTGGACGCGCAGCAGTAGGCTGCCGCACACGGCGGCACCACGGCCCGCCACCAAGCAGAGGGGGAGAGATGGAACTCGCACGCAGATGGAGGACGCTCGCGGCTGCTGCAGCGGCGTCGGGTGCCCTGGTGGGAGTCGGCCTCATCGCGAACGGCTCGAGCGCGACGGCGGCGAGCACGCAGAGCTGCGGCAACCATGCCGTGACGATCGAAATCAAGGAAGCGAACCAGCCGACCCGCAAGCTGAAGGTCCAGACGAAGAACGTCAAGGCGTCCGGGTTCAGCTGCAAAGCCGCGTTCAAGTTCCTCGACGCGCTCTACAAGAACAGCACGCACGGTACGCCGGAACACTTCAAATGCAAGGCCGGCAAGGCAAAAGAGCCGAAGGGCTACTTCCCCGAGGTCTGCACGCACGCCTCGAAGAAGATCGAATACGGAGCGCAGGGGGGCTGAGGGCGCTCAGCGGATCCTGAACGTGATCGAGCGCGCTGCGCCGGAGGCCGGCGTGAGGGTGAGGCGGTAGACGCCTCTCGGCAGGCGCCCCGAGCCGGACAGGCGCTTGACGTTGTGCCCCGCGGCGGCGGAGATCGTCGCCGCGCGGCCGACGGTCCGCCAGTGGGCACGACCGTGGGAGCGCACGAGGCGCACGAGCGACACGCGCACCTTGGCGGCGATGCTCAGCACGAACGCGAACGCGATGCTGCGCGTCGTCGCGCGGTGCCGGCTGAGGGCGCTCAGCGCGGGCGCGGTCAGCTTCAGCGCGGTGAGGCGGACGCTCGTCACCGGCGGCGGCGTTGCCGCGGGCGCCGGCGGCGGCGTGCCGGCCACTCGTTCGTTTGCGCCGCTGGTCGCCGGTGAGGCTTCGATACCCGGCTGCGCTTCGCTCTGCCCGGGCACGAAGCCGAGCACGCCGTTCGGCGTGCCGACGCCGGTCGGCCCGTCGTAGCCGAGCCCGGCCTGGCAGGCGAGGGTCGACGCGCAGCTCGCCGCTGCCTCTTCGGCCTGGGAGCAGTTCGAGCGACCCGTCTGGTGGTTGAAGGAGGCGCATTTGCCGTTCGAGCCTTCGGTCACGTCGTGGAACAGGCCGGGCGCGTTGCGGACGTTCGAGTACAGCGTTTCCGCCGGCAACGGGACGCTGTCGGCGCCGCCCGCGAGCGCGAACGTCGAGGCGACGATCGGCGAGGCGAGACTCGTGCCGCCGTAGGTGCACCAGCTCGCGACTGCGTGCAGGGCGCCTTCTTCTTCGTATTCGGTTTCGCACAGTCCGCGCGGCGCGTCGGTGTCGTAGACCGCGACGCCGCTGTAGGGGTCGGCATCGGCCGAGACGTCGGCGACCGCGCGTTTGGTCGCGCAGCCGATCGCGCTCCAGTCGGCCGCCTGCTGCTGCCAGGCCGGCGCGGTGAAGACGACGCTGCAGCCGCCCCCGCCGGCGCCCGAGCCGTTCCACACCGTCTCGCCCCGCCAGCTGCCGCCGGGGCCGAGCGTCGCGAGCCGGGTCCCGCCGACGGACACGACGTGTGGAGAAGAGGCCGGGTACTGCGTGACGTTGCGTTCTCCGGCGCGTGGCGCGGCCCAGTTGCGGAAGCCGTCGTCGCCGGCGGACGCCGTGATCACGGTGCCGGGGTCGTAGAACGGGGCGTGCTGGTCGCTTGCCGGTTCGATGAACCCCTCTGCAGTGCCCCACGAGTTGGAGATCACGCTCGCTCCGAGCGCCTCGGCGCGGCTCTCGGCTGCGATCAGGTTTTCGTTGGCCGGGTCGTCGGCCTCGACGAGCAGGATGTGGCAGCTCTGACAGGTGGCGTGGGCGGTCTCGATGTCGAGCGAGATCTCGGTGCCCCAGCCGGCGATTTCTTCGGCTTCTTCTTTTTCTTCTTCGACCGGGGATTCCCACAGCGCTTCCAGTTCCGCGGTGGTTTCCGGGAAGGGACGCGGCGCGCCCGATTTCTGGGAGACCTGTTTGAAGCACCCGTTGGCTTCCGTGCACAGCGGGAGCCCGAATTCTTCGCTGTAGGCCTGCAGGTCCGCTTCCGCGGCCGGGTCGTTGTAGGCGTCGACGATCGCGATCGTCTGTTCGGAGGGCGCGCTGGCGGGGAGCGAGTAGACGCTGTGCAGATCTTTGGGGCGCAGCCCGAACTGGCCCGCTTTCGGCGACGGCACGGAGGGCCGGGCGCGGCCGGCGCGGCGGACCATCCCGAGCGGGTGCGTGTGCCGCTTCGCCTCGGGGGTGACCGGCACCAACTGCAGCGCCAGGCAGCTCGCGAAGCCCGGCGGCGGTTCGCTGCACGCCGGGCGCACCGCGTAGTTCGATTCCGGCAGCGGCGTTTCTTCCGCCGATGCCACGGACGGCGCGAGGAGCGCCGCGAGCAGCACCAGCAGCGGGGGGATCTTGGGCAGGGGCGAGCGCATTCTCCGATGCTTTCCGAAATGTGCTCGGCAGCGCGCCGGTAGTGCTTGAGCGGCGCGCGCCGGGGCTGGACGCCTCGCGACGCCCGGCCGTCAGTCACCGGATCGTCACAGCTTGGTCACGGCCGCGTCACGCCCGCCCGGCGGCCCGCCGGGAACATCTGCAGGGACGGCGGCGCGCGACGGGCAGCGGGCGAGCGCGGCGCACCGCGAGCCCCCAGAGGGACCGGCCGCCGAGCCGCGCCTGCAGAGCGCAGCGGGCGGGGCGGGAGCGGCCTTCCCGTCCCGTCCGCCATTACGCTGGACGGGAGATGCAGTCCCTGAGTTTCCTGCTCGCGCCGGAGCCGCCCCCGCGGCGCGTCGGCATCGCCGTCGCGATCGTCGCGGTCGCGCTCTGCACGCTGATCATCGACCCGCTCGGGCACGTTGCGCCGATCGCGTCGCTGAGCGTGGTCTACATCCCGGCGGTCCTGATCGTGACGGTCATCTGGGGCGGCGGGCTCGGTTTCCTCACAGCCGTGCTCAGCGCGGCCGCGTTCAACTTCTTCCACCTCCCGCCCACCGGCCGCTTCACGATCCACGACTCGCGCAACTGGGTCGCGCTCGTCACCTTCCTGGTCGTCGCGATGCTCGCGAGCTGGCTCGCGGAGATCGTCCGCGCGCGCACGCGCGACGCGCAGGAGCGAAGGCGCGAGGCCGACCTCGCTGCGGAGATGGCGCGGCTCCTGCTGCGCGGCAACGGCCTCGGCGAGTCGCTGCGCACCGCGGCCGCGCGCCTCGCGCAGACGCTCGAGCTGAGCTCGGCCGCGATCGAGATGGAGGCCCGCGACGGCGACGAGCGCACGATCGCCTTCCCGTTGCGCGAGGGCACGGCGCGGATCGGCACGCTGCTGGTCGGAGCGGACACCTCGGAGGTGAACCTGCGCCGCCTGCAGGAGCGCGTCGTGCCGTCGCTGGAGGCGGTGCTGAGCGCCGCACTCGAGCGCGAGCGGCTGCTCGGCGGGACCGTCGAGACGGCCGCGCTGCGCCGCGCTGACGTCGTGAAGACGGCGCTCCTGCGTGCCGTCTCGCACGACCTGCGCTCGCCGCTCACCGCGATCTCGGCGGCAGGTGCGGCACTCGGCTCGCCGAATCTGTCCGAGCCGGAGCGCGTCGAGATGGCGTCCGTCATCCAGCAGGAGACCCAGCGGCTCTCACGTCTCGTCGACAACCTGCTCGACCTCTCCCGCCTGGAGGCCGGCGCCGCGGAGCCGCGCCGGGAGTGGGTCTCCCTGGACGAGCTGATTCGCGCCTCGGTGCTGGAGGCCGGTGGGGACCCGGGCGACTTCTCGCTCTCGCTGGACCCGGACCTGCCGCTGGTGCGCCTGGACGCCGTCCAGATGGAGCGCGCGTTCGTGAACGTGCTGGAGAACGCACGCCGCCATTCCGGCGGGCACCCGGTGTCGGTGCGGGCGCGCGCCGTGCGCAGCCTTGCGCCCTCGCGCCGCTCGGCGGCGCCTGCTGACTCCGACGGAGAAGCACCAGCGGTGACCGAAGCCCGTGGCGACCGGCTGATCATCCGCATCGTCGACCGCGGGCCGGGGATCCCGCCTGCTCAGCTGGAGCGCGTCTTCGAACCGTTCTACCGTGCCGGCACCCCGGGCGGCGAACACCGAGGATCGGGGCTCGGGCTTGCGATCGCGCGCGGCTTCACCGAGGCGAACGGGGGCACCCTGCACGTCGAGTCGCTACCCGGACAGGGCGCCACTTTCGTGTTCGAACTACCTCTCGTAGAGGAGGCCGGCGGCCGCGCCGACTCCGAGCCCGAAGGACAGGCGGAGCGGCCGGCAGCGCGGGCCGGCGCGGGGCGCCCAGAGACCGCTCTGTGAGCACGCCGCCCGCAGAGGCAGCGCCGCGGCCGCGGGTCCTCGTGGTCGACGACGAGCCGCAGATCCTGCGGGCGTTGAAAGTCGTCCTGCGCGAGGCCGGCTTCGACGCGTTCGCCGCCGAAACCGCGGCTGAGGCGCTGGACGCGGCCGCCGTGCGCCCGCCGGAAGCGGCGATCGTCGACCTCGTGCTGCCCGACGGGGACGGCATCGACCTGACGCGCAGGCTGCGCGAGTGGAGCGAGATGCCGATCCTGGTGCTCTCCGCCGTCGGCGAGGAGAGCCAGAAGGTCAGGGCGCTGGAGGCGGGCGCCGACGACTACGTGACCAAGCCGTTCGGCACCCGCGAGCTGATCGCGCGACTGCAGGCGGCGCTGCGCCGTGCCGGCCGCGCCGAGGAGGAACCGACGATCGTCGTCGACGGCCTCGAGGTCGACCTCGCCGCCCGCGTCGTGCGCCGCGACGGCGAGCCGGTCCACCTGACGCCGATCGAGTTCGACCTGCTGCGCGTGCTGGCGCGCAACCGCGGCCGGTTGATGACACACCGCAAGCTGCTCGTCGACGTGTGGGGGCCGGAGTACGTCGACGACATCCAGCCGCTCCGCACTCACATCGCCCGCCTGCGCGCGAAGATCGAGCCCGATCCGCACGGGGAGGGTGGGGCAGGTCCTCAGTACATCCTCACCGAGCCGGGCGTCGGCTACCGCTTCGCGGACTGAGAGCCGGCCCGCCGCTCCCGCGGCCAAGTACCGAGCCTGCTGCGCACTCGCCACGGACGCCGGCGCGCGGGGCCGCGGGAGAGGCTGAGATGGCGCTCTCACCGTCACGAAATCGTTATGGGCTCCTGTCGGTTTGTCACGCGGCTGACACGGCGGCCGTTCCAGACTGACTGCCATGGACATCCTGGCAATCGCCCTCGGGATCATCACGTTCGCGATCCTGCTCGCCCTCGCCGACGGAATCGACCGGATATGAGCGGCGCAGACGTGTTCGGGCTGGTGATCTCGGTCCTCGTGATCGTGTACCTCTTCTACGCGCTGATCCGCGGGGAGAAGCTCTGAGATGACGTTCTCCGGCTGGGCGACGATCTTCGCCTTCGCCATCATCCTGACCGCGCTGGCGTTACCGCTCGGGCAGTACATGGCGAAGGTCTACACGGGCCAGCGGGTGATCCTCTCGCCGCTCCTCGGCGGCGCGGAGCGGCTCATCTACCGCGTCCTGCGCGTCGATCCGGAGGCGCCCCAGGACTGGAAGCAGTACGCGAGAAGCCTCGTCATCTTCTCGCTCGCCGGTTGGCTGTTGCTCTACATCATCCTGCGCACGCAGACGGTGTGGGACTTCACCGGGCTGAACCCGCAGCACTTCAAATCAGGCACGTGGGACCTGTCGTTCAACACAACCTCCTCGTTCCTCACGAACACCAACTGGCAGTACTACGGCGGCGAGACGACGCTCAGCTACTTCAGCCAGATGGCCGGCCTGACGGTGCAGAACTTCCTCTCGGCCGGGATCGGGATCATCGTGGCGGTCGCGCTCATCCGCGGCATCGTCGGCCGCAGCGGCAAGAGCCTCGGCAACTTCTGGCACGACCTCGTGCGCACGCTGCTCTACGTGATGCTGCCGATCGTCGTGATCGGCAGCATCGTCCTCGTCTCCCAGGGCGTGATCCAGAACTTCGCGAGCTACCTCACGGCTCACACGGTCACGGGCGCCGAACAGACGATCGCGATGGGCCCCGTCGCCTCGCAAGAGGCGATCAAGGAGCTCGGCACCAACGGCGGCGGCTTCTTCAACGTCAACTCGTCACACCCGTTCGAGAACCCGACCGCGTTCACCAACTTCTTCGAGATGCTGCTGGTGCTGATCATCCCGGCGGCGCTGATCTTCATGTACGGGCGCATGACGGGCAACCGCCGGCAGGGCTACGCGATCTACGGCGTGGTGATGTTCATGTTCCTCGGCGCGGTGATCGTCGCCTACGTCGCAGAGGCGCACGGCTCGCCCGCCCAGCACGCCGCCGGCGTCCACACCCACGCGATCGCAGGGTCTTCCGGCGGCAACCTCGAAGGCAAGGAGCAGCGCTTCGGGATCGCCGGATCCGCCCTCTTCAACGTCATCACCACCGTCACCTCCTGCGGCGCGGTCAACAGCGCGATGGAGTCCTACACCGGCATCGGCGGCGCCGTACCGTTCGCCAACCTCTCGGCGTCCGAGGTGATCTTCGGGGGCGTGGGCACCGGCCTGTACTCGATCCTGCTCTACGTCCTGCTGGCGGTCTTCATCGGCGGGCTGATGGTGGGGCGCACCCCGGAGTGGCTCGGCAAGAAGCTCGAGGCGAGGGAGATCAAGCTCGCGGGCCTGGCGATCCTGATCACACCGCTGGCCGCGCTGTTCTGCACCGCCATGGGCGTCGCCACGAGCGCAGGGACGAAATCGATCTCGGAAGGGGCGATGGCGAAGGGCGGCGGTCACACGCCGCAGGGCTTCTCGGAGACCTTCTACGCGTACCTCTCCCAGGCCAACAACAACGGCTCTGCGTTCGCGGGCTACACCGGCTACATCCAGCCGAACGCCGGCAACGCGGGCGCGCACGGCATCACCTTCGCGAACCTGCTCGGCGGCTTCGACATGCTGGTCGCCCGCTACGGGCCGATCCTTCTCACGCTCGCCGTCGCGGGCGCGCTCGCCGGCAAGCGCTTCACCCCCGCGGGCCTCGGCACGATGCGCACCGACAACACCACCTTCTCGGTGCTGCTGATCGGCGTGATCGTGCTCGTCGGCGCGCTCACCTTCTTCCCCGCGCTGCTGCTCGGACCGATCGTCCAGGGCCTGACCGGACACCTCTACTGACATGCGCAAAGAGATCGTCACAGCCACCATCGCGATCATCTTCTTCACGCTCTTGCTGGGGATCGTGTACCCGCTCGTGATCACGGGTGTGGGACAGGTTGCGTTCCCCGGCAACGCCAACGGCCAGAAGGTCTACGTGAACGGCAAGCTCGTCGGCTCCAAGAGCATCGGGCAGAGCTTCAGGCGGCCCGTGCTCGAAAAGAACGGCAGGCCCAAGGAAGAAGAAGAAGAAGTCGTCACCGCAGCCGACCCGCGCTACTTCCAGTCGCGCCCGTCGGCGACCGAAGGCGGCGAATACAACGCGGCCGCGAGCACGTTCTCGAACCGCGGGCCGAACAGCATCAAGACCAGGGAAGCCGACGAAGAAAACCTCAAGGCCTACCTCGAACTCGAGAAGCCGTATGACCCCGGGCTGACGGCAGCGAAGGTCCCGGTCGACGCAGTCAACACGTCGGCGTCGAACCTCGACCCCGACATCTCGCAGGCCAACGCGCGCATCCAGGCCCATCGCATCGCGGCCGTGCGCAACCTGCCGCTCGCCACCGTGGACGGCCTGATCTCGAACCACACCAGCGAGCGCGGCCTCCTCGTCTTCGGAGAACCGGCCGTCAACGTGCTCGAGCTGAACCTCGCCCTCGACCGTGTGAAAGCAGCCTGATCATGTCCGCACCCGCACCCGCCCTCCCCGACGGGCCGGCACCCGTCGCCGCCCCGCGGGAACGCAGCGCGGTCTCGCTGTTCAAACGCGAGATCGTCGTGTCGGCCCTGATTGAGAGCGTCAAGAAGCTCGACCCGCGCGTCCAGATCCGCAACCCGGTGATGTTCGTGGTCGAGATCGGCTCGGTGATCACGACCTTCACCTGGCTCAAACAGGTCTTCGGCGGCAAGCCGCTCGGCGGCGGTACCGAGCCCGCCTGGTACACGTTCGTGATCGCGCTGTGGCTGTGGCTGACGGTGATCTTCGCCAACCTGGCGGAGGCGTTCGCCGAGGGCCGAGGGCGCGCGCAGGCGGAGACGCTGCGCGCGATGCGCAAGGAGACCGTCGCCAAACTCGCCGACGGCAGCACCAAGGCCGCGTCCGAGCTCGTTCGAGGCGATGTGGTCGTCGTCGAGGCAGGCGAGCTGATTCCCGGCGACGGCACCGTGATCGAAGGGATCGCGACCGTCGACGAGTCGGCGATCACCGGCGAGTCCGCGCCCGTGATCCGCGAGTCCGGCGGCGACCGCAGCGCGGTGACGGGCGGCACCCGTGTCACCTCTGACCGGATCGTGGTCGAGATAACCCAGGAAGCCGGCCAGTCGTTCCTCGACCGCATGATCAACCTCGTCGAGGGGGCGGAGCGGCGCAAGACCCCCAACGAGATCGCCCTGAACATCCTGCTCGCCGCGCTCACGCTCATCTTCGTGATCGTCGTCGCGACGCTCCGCCCGTTCGGGATCTTCGCGGGGACGACGATCTCGGAGACGACCTTGATCGCCCTGCTCGTCGCGCTGATCCCCACCACCATCGGCGCGCTGCTCTCGGCGATCGGCATCGCCGGCATCGACCGGCTCGTGCGCCGCAACGTGCTTGCGCTGTCCGGTCGCGCGGTCGAGGCCTCCGGCGACATCGACGTGCTGCTGCTCGACAAGACCGGCACGATCACGATCGGCAACCGGCTCGCGAGCGAGTTCATCCCGATGCCGGGAGTGCCCGAGTCCGAGCTGGCCGAGGCGGCGCAGCTCTCCTCCCTCGCCGACGAGACGCCCGAGGGCCGCTCGATCGTGGTGCTGGCCAAGCAGTACGGGATCCGCGAGCACGACATGGCCTCGATCCAGGCCGAGTTCGTTCCCTTCACGGCGCAGACACGCATGAGCGGGATCGACTACGACGGCCAGCAGCTGCGCAAGGGCGCCGGCGACTCGATCATCGACATGGTGGTCCGCGAGGGCGGCTCGCCGCCACCTGAGCTCCAGAGGGAGCTCGATCGCATCGGCAGCGAAGGCGGCACGCCGCTCGCCGTCGCGCGCGACAACCAGGTGCTCGGCGTCATCTACCTGAAGGACACGATCAAGGAGGGCATGAAGGCCCGCTTCGACCACCTGCGCGCGATGGGCATCAAAACCGTGATGGTGACCGGCGACAACAAGCTCACCGCGGCGAAGATCGCCGAAGAGTCCGGCGTTGACGACTTCCTCGCCGAAGCGACGCCGGAGCGCAAGCTCGCGCTGATCCGCGAGGAGCAGGCCGAGGGACGCCTCGTGGCGATGACCGGCGACGGCACCAACGACGCCCCCGCGCTCGCCCAGGCCGACGTCGGCGTGGCCATGAACACCGGCACCCAGGCCGCGCGCGAGGCGGGGAACATGGTCGACCTCGACTCCAACCCGACGAAGCTGATCGAGATCGTCGAGGTGGGCAAGCAGCTCCTCATCACGCGCGGCGCGCTGACGACGTTCTCGATCGCCAACGACATCGCCAAGTACTTCGCGATCCTGCCCGCGATCTTCATCACGACGTGGGCGGCCGCCGGCGAAAAGGAAGGGCCGCTGTCGGTGCTCAACGTGATGAACCTCGGCAGCCCACGCTCGGCGATCGTCTCGGCGATCATCTTCAACGCGATCGTGATCCCCCTGCTGATCCCGATCGCCCTGCGGGGTGTCGCCTACCGCCCGATCGGCGCGAGCGCGCTGCTGCGCCGCAACCTGCTGATCTACGGCCTCGGCGGGATCATCGCGCCGTTCATCGGCATCAAGCTGATCGACCTGATCATCCACAACCTGCTCGGCGCCTGAGCGACGGTATGCGGTGGGGCTGTCCCCCCGCGGCGCGCCGCTCGGCGCCGGCAGCGGCCTCCCGCGCGCTCACGCGAGCAGGAACGCCACGGCGAGCGCGGCGTATGCACCGAGCAGCAACCCGCCGCGACGGCGCGTCGAGGTGCCGTCGCGCGTGAGGGCAGTCGTCAGGAAGCCCGCGACGAGGAGCGCCGTGAGCTCGTAGCCGTTGAAGACGAGGGGCATGCGGGCCGGGCCGATCACGAGCGAGGCGAGCGCGACCAGGGGGGCGAGCAGAAGCCCGACCTGGGCCGCCGAGCCGACGGCGATGCTGAGCGTCAGATCCATCCGGTCCTTGACCGCGGCGACGACTGCCACGTAGTGCTCGGCGGCGTTGCCGACGATCGCGACGACGATCGCGCCGATGAAGAACTGCGAGAGACCGAGCTGGTGCGATGCGCGCTCGACCGAGCCGACGAGCGTGTCGCTCGCCACGGCGACCATCACGGCCGAGGTGGCGAGTACGAGGGACGCCCGCCGGCGCGACCAGCGCAGCGGCGCGACCGGCGCGGTGAAGGCCTCGCGCTGGCTGCGCAGGGATTCGTGCAGCCCTCGCGCGTAGATGCCGATCAGCGCGAGCGACACCAGCACGGTCGCGACCTCGGCCGCGCCGCCGAGCGAGCCGCGCTCGATCCCCACCGTGGGCAGCGAGCCCCCTTCCACGAGGCGCACCACCGACGGCACCAGCAGTCCGACCGTGCCGGTCAGCAGGACCGTCGCAAGAGCGCGCGCGGCCCGGACGTGGTACCGCTGGCGCTCGCGCCCCCACCCGCCGGCCAGCATCGATGCGCCCAGCACGAGCAGCGCGTTGCCCATCACCGAGCCGACCAGCGAGGCCTTGACCACCTCGTGCAGGCCGTCGGCGAGAGCGAACAGCGCGATGATCAGCTCGGGCGCGTTCCCGAACGTGACGTTCAGCAGCCCGGCGACGCCAGGTCCGGAGCGCTCGGCGAGCTGCTCGGTCGCCTCGCCCATCAGTGCCGCGGCGGGGATCACCGCGATCGCGGAGACCGTGAAGACGGCGGTGGCCGGCGCGCCCCCCGCGTCGAGCGCCACCGCTGCCGGGACGAACGCCGCGAGGTAGTAGATCGGGCGCAAGGCCACGAACCCTAGACGGCGCCGGCGACCCCCCCAGGCGGCTCTCGCCGCCGTGATGCGGCGCCGGTCAGGCGCGCTCGTGCAGCGCTGCGAGCGCTCGTACGGCGGCGCGACGCAGGACGCCCTCGCCGCACTCCACGTAGAGCGGCCCCGACCCGTCGGTCAGCAGCCGCGTCGCGAGCACGACGCCGCCGGGGGCGACGATCGGCTCGTCGCGCAGCGTGCCGGCGAGCGCCAGCAGGTCGAGGCGCGCCGCCGCGACGGCCGCGCGCGCCAGCGGTGGCGCCGAAGCCGAGCGCCGTCGCCGCGACGCGGCACTCGCGACCACCTCGTCGAGGCTGTCGGCCAGGCGCGCGCGGTGCCGGAGGCGCGTGAGCTGGAACGCCCGCAGCGTCAGCTCCGGCTCAGTGACCGGGTCGGCTCCCTGCTCGAGCATGCAGTCGAGGCTCTCGCGGCGCATCAGCACGCGCACGCGCAGCCACGGGGACCCGACGCGCCGCTCGCGGCGCCGGTGGTGTGCGGGGGAGAGGCGGCCGACCGCAGAGCCGAATGTGGACATCTGCCCTTCCTGACGAGGATCTGCTCCTCCTCAATGCTGGAGCGTGCCGCGTCAAGGCCGCATCACGATCCACGCGATCGGCATAACGATCTCGTCAAGATCGGGCGTTCAGGAGGGGCGGCGGGGCACCGGGCGGCGCCGGTGCGGGCGGAGCGCCTTCTTCGCCGCTGCCGCGAGCGAGGTGCCGCGCCGCAGCGGGCGGGGTGGTGCCTGCGGGGATTGCGCCCAGGAGGGCAGCGTCAGCGACCAGTTCGGCGCGGGTCGGTTGCGGGGGGTTTCAGGTTGCATCTGCTGTTCTTCGAGCTGGGCGACGAACCTCCTATCGGCATTCACTACCCGTTGACAAAGCGATGACACGCAGCGAGGACACGGGTATGAGCACTCACACGGGCGCCGGCTCCCGGTCCTGGGCCGGTTCCGCGCTCCTGACGGCGATCCAGCGGATGCCTGGCTCTTCGGTGAGACCGTGCACGACGATCGACGTGACCACCGCGAGCGCGGCGATGTTGAAGTCACGCTCGGCGAGGTGCACGTGCCGGGCGAGGATCAGCAGCGAGAAGGCCATCGTGGCGACACCCTTCGGGCCGAACCAGGCGATGAAAGCGCGGCTCGCCCGGCTCACCTGCGTCCCTGCGAGCGCGACCGTGATCGCGAAGGGTCGGGCGATCAGCAGCGTCCCTGCCACGACCGCGATCGCGGCCCAGCCGTCGGCGAACAGGCCGTGGATCGTCAGCAGCGAGCCGAACACGGCGAAGATGCCGAGCTTGACGATCTCCACGAGCTCCGCGCCGCGCTGCGCAAAGACCTCGCGCAGGTCCGGTCGGCGGACGCCGATCACGATCGCGGCGACGAAGACGGCTATGAACCCGTTGCCACGCGGCGGGAGCACCGTGAGGCCGTACGTGGCGAAAGCGAGCCCGAGCGCATAGAGCGAGAGCTGATGGACGGGGATCGTGACGCCGAAGCGCCGCTCGCCGCGGCCGGGCATAAGCACCGACCCGATCAGCCCGCAGACGATCCCGAAGGCGAGGCCGAGCCCGATGTCTTTGAGCACGAAGTGCCACCACACGAAGCCGCTCTGTCCCGCTTCCAGCGCCGCCGCGAACGCCAGCACGGCGGGGAGCGCGAGGCCGTCGTTGAGTCCCGACTCGAGGTTGAGCGAGTGACGGATCAGGCGCGGCACCCGGCGGTCGGTGACCACGCCCGAGGACAGCACTGGGTCGGTGGGCGAGAGCAGCGCCCCGAGCAGGAACGATTCGCTCCAGCCCAGCCCGACGAGCCAGTGGGTGAGCAGGGCGACCACGACCGCCGTCAGCGGCATCGCGATCACGAGCTTGCGCAGCGGCACCTGCCAGTGGTGCTGCAGGAGCTCGCGATCCACCTCGAGGCCGTCGCGAAACAGGATCACGATCAGCGCCACGCTCGCGAGGTCGGTCACGAACCCGGAGCTAGCCTTGAACTGGAGGACGCCGAGCGCGCCTTCGCCGAGCACGAAGCCCGCGAGCACGAAGACCGCCGCCAGCGAGAGGATGCTGCGGCGCGCGATCCCCGACAGCAGCGCGCCGACGATCAGGAGCCCGCCCAGGACGGCTGCCACGGTCTGGAACGAGGTCACGTCCGGTAGCGTCCCACACCATCTGCGATGCCAGACGGGCGCGGTCACCTCAAGGTCTTCATCGGCATGGCGCCCGGGGTGGGAAAGACGTACCGCATGCTGCAGGAGGGGCGTGCCGAAGCCGACAGCGGCCGCGACACCGTGATCGGCTACCTCGAGCCGCACGGTCGCGCGGAAACGGTCGCCCAGGCCGAGGGGCTCGAGATCGTGCCCCGCCGGCAGGTCGTCTACCGCGGCACGCCGCTGGAGGAGATGGACCTCCCGGCCGTGCTCGCCCGGGCTCCCGAGCTTTGCCTGATCGACGAGCTCGCGCACACGAACGCACCGGGGCTCGAGCACGAGAAGCGCTACGAGGACGTGCGCGAGGTGCTCGATGCCGGCATCGACGTGTTCTCGACGGTGAACGTGCAGCACCTCGAGAGCCTCAACGACCAGGTCACACGCCTCACGGGCGCGACCGTGCGCGAGACGATCCCGGACGAGATCCTCTCGGCCGCCGACGAGGTGGTCCTCGTCGACCTCACCCCGGAGGCCCTGATCGCGCGGCTGCGCGCCGGCAAGGTCTACTCCTCCGAGCGGGTGCCGGCCGCGCTCAACAACTTCTTCAAGATCGAGAACCTCGCGGCGCTCCGCGAGACCGCGCTGCGCCAGGTCGCCGAGGACGTCGAGGTCAAGCGGCTCGTGCGCGAGCCGGCGCCGGCCGTGCGTCGCGACGAGGAGGGCCGGGCCGAAGCGGCCGAGCCGGCGCCGCAGCAGATCTCCGAGCGGCTGCTTGCGATCGTCACGCTCGACCGCGAGTCCGAGACCGTCGTGCGCCGCGCCTGGCGCTCGGCGCAGCGCCTGGACGGCGATCTCGACGTGCTGGTCGTCCGCCCCGGAGCCCGCAGCGCGAGCGCCGAGGACCGCCGGCGCCTCGAGTCGCTCCGGCGCCTGACCTCGATGCTCGGCGCGCGGCTGCACATCGAGGAGAGCGACGAGGCCGCCGCGGTCGCGATCCGCCTCGCGCGCTCGCTCGGCAGCACCTACGTGCTGATCGCGGCGCCGCCCCCGCGGCGCGGGCTCGCGCGCCTCCGGCAGGGTGATGGCCTGCTGAGCCGGCTGCTGGAGGGCCTGCCGGGGGTGGACGTGAGGATCGTCGCCGACCCATCGCTGCGGCAGGGCGCCCCGGCCGATAAAGAGCTCCTCAAGACGGGAGGAGTCGGCGCGGAGGGCGGCGAAGCCCATGACCAGAACGCCTGAAGGTCACGGCTGTCGCCCTGCGGACAACCGGCCTGACGGCGGGATAAAGATCACTAACATCACGCAACCTCTGACCCCGAGCCTTGTTCTGAGACGCAACATGACCAGCTCCCACCAAAACCTCCGCCGCCTCGCCGCGATGCTCGCCGTGTCGCTCGCCGCGACGCTCCTCGCCGTCCCCGGCGCCCTCGGCCGCCCCGCGACGAAGCCGCGCGCACACGCCGCCGCCAGCTACCTGACGGGGGTCGGCGACGAGCAGACCACGATGTTCTCGAACCCGCTCTGGCAGCAGCTGCACACGAAGATCGTGCGCTACATCGCCCCCTGGGACGCCGCCATCCGCGGCGACGAGCTCGGCCGTGCCCGCGCCTGGATCAAAGAAGCCGAAGCCGCCCACCAGCAGATCCTCGTCGCCTTCTACCACTCCGAGCACACGCCGACGAAGATGCCGAGCATCTCCGCCTACCAGAAGTCGGTCGCCAAATTCGTCAAAGACTTCCCGCACGTCCGCCAGTACCAGTCCTGGAACGAGGCCAACCGCGGCAACGTCAAGCACGCGTTCTCGAGCCCCTCGGCCAGCGCCTCCGCGCGCTACTACCAGGCGCTCAAGCGCGTCTGCAAGGGCTGCACCGTGATCGGCCTGGACGTGCTCGACGCCTACACGATCCACGCCACGCTGCGCTACATCACCGCGTTCAAGCGTGAGATCCACCACCTGCACACCGTGATGCCCTCGATCTGGGGGCTGCACAACTACTCCGACCTGAACCGGCTCCAGAGCTGGCGCACGCGCGAAATCAGCAAGGCGTTCGGCGGCCAGGTGTGGCTGACCGAGACGGGCGGGCTCGTCCAGTTCAAGCCGTCGTTCAAGAACAACCACGGCTCGGGCCTCTCGCGCGCCTCGAGGGTCCTCAAGTACATGTTCGCCGTCGCGTCCGCCAACAAGCGCATCAAGCGCCTGTACATCTACAACTGGATCGGCGGCAACAGCCACACGCGCTTCGACGCGGGGCTGATGAACGCGAACGACCAGCCGCGCCCGGGCTACGTGACGGTGTGCAAAGCGCTGCGCGCCGCCAAATGCTCGCTCAGGACCGCGAGAAACTAGCCCGCCGGTAGGCGGCGGCGACGCCGCTCGGCACCGGCGCGACGCTGCTGGGCGGCGCCGACGGCGCTCGGCACCGGCGCGAGCGCCGCTACGCGGCGCCGACGGCGCTCGGCACCTGCGCGCCGGGGGTGTGCTCGGCGGGCTGGCCGTCGCCGCGCTCGCGGCGAGCGAGCCACATCGCGGCGAGCGCGACGGCGCCGGCGATCCCGCAGTAGAGCGTCAGGCGCGTCAGCGGGTAACGGCTGCCGCTGTGCAGGGGAAGGTTGAGCGCGGTGGCGTCGCCCGCTTTGACGATGCTGAGCAGCCCCTGGTGGTCGATCCCGAGTGCGGTGGGCGCGAGCGCCGCGAACAGCGCCCACGCCAGCAGCGCCAGGAGCCCGGCGCCGAGCGCCGCTGCTCGGAGGCGCAGGCGCGGTGTGGCGGCGGCCGCGACGACGAGCGCGGCCCCGACCGCGAGCAGGATCGGCCAGATGCCGCCCCAGCCGCGTCCCGCGCCCAGCGCGGTGGCGATCGTCGGCTGGAATTCGCCCTTGCTCAGCAGCCGCGTCCACACGACCGTCTCGTTCTCGTAGCCGACCAGCGGGTGGGTGATCGTGACGATCGTCCATGCCGCGACCGAGGCCCCCGCGAGCGCGATCGTGGGCCCGGGCCAGCGCCGCAGCGCGACGCCGAGCGGGCAGGCCAGGAACGGGAGCATCGTGATCATGAAGCGCGGTCCCGGTGCGCCGCCGCCGAACGGCAGGTAGTAGCCGCTGTTGTAGATCGCGTAGCAGGCGCAGACGGCCGTGATCGTCAGCGCCTCCGCGCGGCGCCCCCGCCGGTAGAGCAGCACCGTGCCGAGCGCACCCATCACCAGCACGGGGGAGATCACGAGCAGTCCCCGCGAGTCGAGCAGCAGGGTCACGAACACGCGCGGGCTGGGGGCCGAGATGCCGAAGAAGCCCTGTTTCTGCTGCGGGATGTTCGAGTAGGCGAGGTGCGTCCACGAGTGGAACGCCGCGTGGTTGTAGAGCAGCAGCGGCACGATCCCCACGATCCCGCCGAGCACGTAGGCGCCGGCACGCGTGGCGAGAGCGCGCGAGCTCCTCAGCGAGTCGGGCCGCGAGAGCGCGTAGAGCCCGAGCACGACCGCCACGAACGCGACCGGATACTCGGAGGTGATCGCGTAGCCGACTGCCAGGCCCGCCGCCGCGAGCAGCAGCGGCCGCGGCGGGCCCTCGCGCTCGCGCAGCAGCAGCGCGAACGCGGCGAAGCCGAGCATCGCGCTGAACACGTGCGAGAACAGCAGCGTGGAGAACGGCAGCACCATCGTGCCCAGGCCCAGCGCGATCGCCGCCGCGGCGCCGTATCCCGGCTCGAAGCGCTCGGCCACGCGCCAGACGAGCAGCATCAACAGGAACGCGGGCAGCACGGCGCCCCACCAGCCGACGAAGTCGATCATCTCGTCTTCGCCGCGCAGTGCCGGGGAGGAGCGTGCGACTTTCGGCGCCTGCAGCGCGGTGATCGTCTCGTAGAAGGGCAGCGAGAACATCGCGAGGCCGGGCGCGCGCGCCGAGTACCAGTGGCCGCGGTAGTAGGCGCGGTCTTTCGTCGGGTAGGGGCCGGCGTCGATGTTCGTGCGCCCCGCGTCGAGCGCCCGGATCAGGTCGTAGTGCGAGCTCTGGTTGTCGGACCAGTTCTGCAGCATCAGCCCCGAGGCGAGGCCGGCGAGCAGGATCGCGGTCAGGGCGAGCCGGCCCGGGCGCGTGCTCGGCAGCACGCGTGCGAGGCCGCGGCGTTTCGCCGCCGGCGCGGCTTCGTGGCCCGCGGCGCCCATCAGTCGCTCGCGTGCAGCGCCGCCGGCCCCGGCCCGATCTCGTAGATCACGCTGTTGGGAGTGAGCCGGCGCGTGATGCCCAGACCGGCGATCGGTTTGGCCGCGGCGGCCGCGGGGTCGGGCGGCTCGGCCTTGACCCAGCCGTGGTTCGGCGGCAGTTCCTTGATCTCGTCGAGGTGCAGGACGACGGTCTTGATGCCGTAGTAGCGGAGCTTCTCGACGCTTGCCTTGTCGGGGAAGTTGTGCATTCCGCCGCGGATGTCGTCGACGGCCGGCATGTCGAAGGTGCTGTTCCCGATCGGGATCTTGTAGAAGCCGTCGGTCGAGTAGTACTGCCAGATGCGGTCGTGCGCACCGTCGGTGGGCAGATCGAGGCGCGGGCCCGGCAGCCCCACTTCGGCGCGCGCCGGCTGGGGAACGCGGGGGTGCCCGAGATGGCCAGCGCCTTCGCCGAGGATGCCGATCAGCAGGATCCCGCCGGCGAGCGCGGGCAGCGCTGTGGCGAGCTGCGGGCTGCGGGCGCGCAGCCGCGCCCCATAGGGGCGCAGGCGCTCGATGAGCCACTGCGCGCCGGCACCCGCGAGCAGCGCGTAGAACAGCGTCCCCATCGTGAAGACACGTCCCGGCACGCGCACCCCGTCCCAGCCGGGGGCGTAGTCGAACAGCAGGCGGTACGGGTAGCCGGCGCCGGTCAGGCCTAGGCCCATCGCGAGCACCGAGCAGACGACCACCCCCGTCAGCAGACCGAGGCGCAATCGTCTCGTCAGCGGCGAGCCGCCGAGGCCGAGCAGACCGAGCACGGAGAGCACGAGGATCAGCCCGCCCGGGAAGAACACGTCCTCGTTCTTGGAATGGACGTGATCGCGCGCGCCGGAGGTCACGCCGCCCCACACGCGGTTCTCGGAGGAGGCCGACAGCAGCGCGGCGGGCCCGGAGGAGTAGTTCTCGACTTCCTTGATCGTGCGCTTGGCGGTGGGGTACAGGTGCGAGACATGCAGGTACGGCCGCGCCTGATAGACGGTCACCGCGCCGAGCACGGCCGCGCCGATCGCCGTGGCGATCACGAGCGCGCGGGTGACCTTGACCGGACGCACGCCGCGCCACCAGGCCACCGCGACGACGATCGCGAGCACCGCGAGCAGATACGCGTACTGCAGGCCGAGCGTGAAGCCGAGGCTGATCTGCCAGGCCGACACGAGCCAGCCAACGATCACGATCGGAACGGAGCCGCGCCTGTACCCGCGCAGCAGCAGGAACAGCGCGAGCGGGATGCCGCCCGAGGAGATCACGTGCAGGTGCCCGGCCTCGGTGACGCGATAGGGCGCATAGGCGAAGGCGATGCCCGCGGCGGCCGCGCCGAGCCGGCTCAGCCCGATCTCGCGCGCCAGCAGGTAGCCGCCGAACACGCACAGCGCGTAGGCGAATCCGAACAGCAGGTTGTAACGGACCAGAGCGGCGACGGTGCCCGACCCGATCAGCGCACTCGGGCCGTAGCCGAGGAGCGAGTCGGAGAAGGCGAGGCTCAGCGGATGCGGGTAGAAGGCGTTGGCGTCGAAGATGTGCAGCGGGCTGTGCAGCATCGCGTGACCGACCCATGCGACCTCCCAGGCCGTGCGCACCGGGTCGCCCAGGTCGGGGGAGATGCGGCTGCCCATGTGCAGCACGAGCGGCCAGGTCGTGAGGATCGCGAGCAGCACGCCGCCGAGCGCGACGAGCACCAGCTCGCGCGCGCTGAACGACGGCGAGGGCGCCCAGCGCGTTCGCGCCCCGCGGGGCGACGGCTGCGAGCGTGCGGCGGCCTCGCCGCCGTCGCGAACGGTGTCCTCGGCGGGCGGGATGCCGTCAGATGAGCCCGCCCGTCCGGCCGGGCTGCTCGCGGGGCTGGGCAGGCCGGCGCTCACGAGGGGCGGTTTTCAGGGCGCACTCGGATCGGCGCAGCATACGGGAGCCGCCTGAGCCATTGCGGCGCATCGGCGGCCGGCGCGTCTGTCGAACCGGCGCCGCCGGTTTGCGTCACACTCCGCTTGGTGAGAGTCCTGGTGATCGGCACCGGTGGCGTCGGCGCGGCGTTCGCCGCGATCGCTCAGCGCCGGCCCGTCTTCGAGAGCGTGGCACTCGCGGACGTCGCGCTCGAGCGCGCCCGGGCGACCGCCGATCGGCTCGGCGAGCCGGACCGCTTCAGCGCCGAGCGCGTGGACGCTTCGAGTCGCCCCGAGATCGTCGAGCTGATCGTGCGCACCCGCCCGGACGCGGTTCTGAACGCGTGCGATCCCCGCTTCAACCAGCCGATCTTCGACGCGTGCCTGGAGGCGCGCGCGACCTACCTGGACATGGCGATGACGCTCTCGCACCCGCATCCCGAGCGCCCGTACGAACAGCCGGGTGAGAAGCTCGGCGACTACCAGCTCGTCCGCGACGAGCAGTGGCGGGAGGCAGGCCTGCTCGCGCTCGCCGGCATCGGCGTCGAGCCGGGCCTCTCGGACATCTTCGCCCGCCACGCCGCCGACGAGCTCTTCTCCGAGATACGCGAGGTCGGCGTGCGCGACGGCGCCGACCTCGTTGTCGAGGGCTACGACTTCGCCCCGACCTTCTCGATCTGGACGACGATCGAGGAGTGCCTGAACCCGCCCCTGATCTGGGAGCGCGAGCGCGGCTTCTACACGACGCCGCCGTTCTCAGAGCCCGAGGTGTTCGAGTTCCCCGAGGGCATCGGCCCGGTCGAATGCGTGAACGTCGAGCACGAGGAGGTGGTGCTGATCCCGCGCTGGGTGGAGTGCGAGCGCGTGACGTTCAAGTACGGCCTCGGGCAGGAGTTCATCGACGTGCTCCAGACACTCCACAAACTGGGCCTGGACTCGACCGACCCGGTGAGCGTGCGCGGCGTG
Source organism: uncultured Solirubrobacteraceae bacterium (assembly GCA_963836035.1). Taxonomy (GTDB): domain Bacteria; phylum Actinomycetota; class Thermoleophilia; order Solirubrobacterales; family Solirubrobacteraceae; genus Palsa-744. Next base: position 214,942 of record CAWIHX010000005.1, read on the forward strand.
GAGGTCTCGCCGCGCGACGTCGTCGCGGCGACGCTGCCCGACCCCGCGACGCTCGGCGAGCGCATGAGCGGGCGCACCTGCGCGGGCACGTGGGTGACAGGCACCGGCAAGGACGGCCGGCCGCGCTCGACCTACCTCTACCACCTCGCCGACAACGAGACGACGATGCGCGAGTACGGCAGCCAGGCCGTCGTATGGCAGACCGCGGTCAACCCAGCGGTCGCGCTGGAGCTGCTCGACCGCGGGGATTGGGAGGGCGTCGGTGTGCTCGGGCCCGAGGCGTTCCCCGCGGCGCCGTTCCTCGCGCTGCTGGCCGAGTACGGCGCTCCCCACGGCGTGCAGGAGCTGGCCGCCTAGGCGCGCGGCCGGCTGCGCGCCCCGCAGCTGTCGGGGCGCGCAGCGGGGCGCCGCGCCGGCCGGCCCTCCCCCGAGAGCCGGCCGCGGCGCTCTCTCAGGGTTGGGCGGGCGGGGGTGCGGGCTGCTCGGGCTCCTCGCCCGCCTCCGGCGTCAGCACATGGAGGCCATGGGTGACGTGTTCGCGCCCCATGAGGTGGGCGGGGGCACGCTCGACTTTGGCGTCGAGGAGCCCCGGCGGCGCCGTTTCGGGTTTGCGCGCGAAGAACGGCTTGAAGAACGGGCGTGAGATCAACATCAGCACGATCCCGATGACCATCCCGACCAGGCCGAACCACAGCGGCAGCGTCAGGCCCGCGTAGATTTTCCCTTCGGAGTTCTTCGCGTGCCCGTAGTAGATGATCGCGTAGGTCCCGATCCCGTACATCATCAGGCAGCCGATCAGCGGCATCAGCCCGACGAGCACGAACTTGCGTGCGTTGTCGAACACCTCGCGCCGGTAGTAGACGATCGAGGCGAGTCCGGTCGAGCCGTAGTAGAAGCAGACGGGGATGCCGAGCGCGACGACCGCGAGTTCGAGCACTTCTTCAGAGATCAGGATCAGCGGCACCGCCACGAGGATCGAGATCAGCCCGAAGCCCCACGTCGAAGCGGTCGGTGTGAGGAACCGTTTGTGAACGGTCCCGAAGACCGACGGGATCGCGCCCCACTTCGCCATCGAGAGCGTCGTGCGGGCGGTCGGCAGGACGGTGGTCTGCGTGGAAGCGGCTGCCGAGGTGAGCACTGCGATGATCAGGAAGCGCACGCCCACCGTTCCCAGCACGCCGTGGCCGAGCGCTTTGAGCACGTCGCCGGCGTTTTCTTCGTTCGCGATGAACGCGGTGCCGTGGTAGGACTGCGCGCCCGCCGAGACGAGCAGGTAGATCAGCACGAGCAGGACCGTGGAGAGGACGGCGGCGCGCCCCGGGCCCTCGTTGGAGTCTTCTGACTCCTCGTTGACGGCCACCCCCGAGTCCCATCCCCAATAGATGAAGATGCCGAGCAGCAGCGCGACGACGAGGTCGTGGAAGGGCATCGCGAAGGGGTTGAACCAGGACGCCGACGGTTCGATCGCGTGCGCGGCCGCGTTGCCCGTGTAGACGTCGACGATCGCGACGGTCGAGAACACCACCAGCACGACGACCTCGAAAGAGAGGAGCAGCTGCTGGATGCGCGCGGAGAGCTCGATCCCGCGGTGGCAGATCCAGGTCATCAGCAGGATCCAGAACACGCAGCCGACGAGGCCGACCCACTTGTGCGTTTCGCCGTAGGTCCATTCGAAGAGGTTGAAGGTGTAGAGCGCGGCGACGAAGCCGAGCGAGGCCATGACGAGCACGTCGGCGAGGAAGATCGCCCAGCCGTTGATCCAGCCGAACGCGGGGCCGAACGCTCGCGTCGTCCAGGCGAAGGTGGTCCCGGAGTCCGGGTCCGCCTTGTTCAGGTAGCGGTAGGCAAGTGAGATCAGCAGCATCGGGATGAACGCTGCGAGCAGCACGCCGGGCGCGTGTGCCGCGACACCGGGGTCCGCGACGATGAAGCCGAGCGTCGCGGCGATCGAGTAGGCCGGCGCGACGGACGCCGTCGAGATGACGACGTTCGAGATGTAGCCGATCGCGTTTTTCTTGAGGCCCTTGTCTTCGACCTGCCCGGTCGCGGGCGCTCCCGATATCCCTACAGCAGCCGCCTCGGTTGCCATCGACGCTCCTCTCCTCCAGCCGGACAGTTGTCTCGCTGGGACACAAGGTAGTCCGCCGGTAGGACGACCTGCAAGTTGCAACTGTCCCAAAAGGGACGTCGGCGTCTATACGGCTTGTACAAGCGCGTGCGCGCCGATTTGCCCACGAAGCCCCTTGAGTGGCAAAGGTCACAGGGCTATTGTTGTCCTGAGTGTCTAGCCGGGCAGCTCGGCGAGATCCCGGGCTCGGGAGACGGTCGAACGCGAAAAGGAGCGATGCGATGGCTGGCAGCGAGGTGAACCAGGCAGTGGGGACCGGGACGAGCTGGGCTCCGGGACCGGACGGCCCGGCACTCGCCGAAGACCCCGACCGCCTGCAGAAGCTCGCGCGCCGCAACCTGTGGTTGCACTTCACCCGCATGGGCTCCTACGACGAGCACCACGCGGTCCCGGTGATCGTGAGCGGCGAGGGCTGCTACGTCTACGACGAGCACGGCAACCGCTACCTCGACGGGCTCTCGGCGCTGTACTGCGTCAATGTCGGGCACGGCCGCGCCGAGATCGCGCGCGCCGCCGCCGAGCAGGCCAAGCGCCTGGGCTTCTACACCAACTGGAGCTACGCCCACCCGCCGGCGATCGAGCTCGCGGCGCGCATCGCCGAGCTGGCCCCGGGCAACCTCAACCGCGTCTTCTTCACCTCCGGCGGCTCGGAGGCGGTCGAGTCGGCGTGGAAGCTCGCGAAGGCCTACCACCGGGCGCGCGGCGACATGAACCGCTACAAGCTCGTCTCTCGCCATCTCGCCTACCACGGCGTCTCGATGGGCGCGCTGACGGCGACGGGCCTGCCGCCGCTGCGCGAGCCGTTCGAGCCGCTGACGCCCGGCGGCGTGCACGTGCCGAACACGAACTCCTACCGCTGGAAAGAGGACCGCGACCCCCTGTGGGCCGCCGACGCGATCGAGGAAGCGATCGAGTTCGAGGGTCCCGACACCGTCGCCGCGGTGATCCTCGAGCCCGTCCAGAACGGCGGCGGCTGCTTCACGCCGCAGGACGGCTACTTCCAGCGCGTGCGCGAGATCTGCGACCGCCACGGCGTGCTGCTGATCTCCGACGAGGTGATCTGCGCGTGGGGCCGGCTGGGTCACTGGTTCGGCTGCGAACGCTACGGCTACCAACCCGACCTGATCACGACCGCCAAGGGCATCAGCTCGGCGTACGCGCCGCTCGGCGCGGTGATCGCCGGCGACCACATCGCCGAGCCGTTCTTGCACGGGACGAGCTCCTTCGCCCACGGCTTCACCTTCGGCGGCCACCCGGTCGCGTGTGCGGTCGGGCTTGCGAACATCGACGTGCTCGAGAACGAGGACCTGCCCGGGAACGTCCGGGCGAACGAGGGCGTCTTCAGGGAGATGCTCGACGGCCTGCGCGAGCTGCCGATCGTCGGCGACGTGCGCGGCGCCGGCTACTTCCACGCGATCGAGCTGGTCAAGGACAAGGAGACGAAGGAGACGTTCAACGACGCCGAATCCGAGAAGCTGCTGCGCGGCTTCCTCTCCGGCGAGCTGTACCGGCGCGGGCTGATCTGCCGCACCGACGACCGCGGTGACCCGATCGTGCAGCTCTCGCCGCCCCTGATCGCCGGGCGCGAGCAGTTCGAGGAGATCGTCGGCATCCTGCGGCCGGTGCTCACCGAGGCGGGCGAACGTATGGAGTCATGGAGCTCACTGTCGAGAGCCTGATCGGCGAGCTCGGGCTCGAGCTGATCAGTGGCGAGTCCTCAGCTCAGGTGCACGTGCGCTGGGTGCACAGCACCGAGCTGGCCGATCCCACGCCGTGGCTGAAAGGCGGCGAGATGCTGCTCACGACGGGCCTGCAGCTGGAGGGTCCGAAGGTGCAGCGCGAGTACCTCGAGCGGCTGGTCGACAACGACATCGCCGCGCTCGGCTTCGGCACGGGCTTCCGGCACAAGAAGGTGCCTGCGGCACTCCTCAAGGCGGCGCGCGAGCACTCCTTCCCGCTGTTCGAGGTTCCCTACGAGCTGCCCTTCATCGCGATCACCGAGCGCGCGTTCGCGCGGCTGCTGGACGAACGCTACGAGCTGCTGCAGCGCAACATGGTCGGCGACCTGCTCGCGGAGGCGCTGAGCGGGCACCTCTACCCGGAGGACCTGCAGGCGCGGCTGCGGCCGTTCGGGATCGGCGAACGGATCGCCGTGCTGGCGTTCGCCGTCCAGGACGCCAGCGCCGCCGCGGCGATCGTCGAGCGGCTGCTGGACGCCGAGCACGTCGGCAAGCTGGTGGCGATTCGCGGCGGCCTCGTCTGCGCCGTCGTGGACGCCGGCGAGGGGCGCGGCGGCGCTCCCTTCGACGCGGTTGCTCTCGCGGCGCGCATCCGTGCCGCGCTCGCGCCCCGTGTCGGGGAGGTGCGCGCCGCCGCCAGCCGGGTCGGGCCCACGCACTCGCTGCGCATGAGCTTCCACGAGGCGCGCTGTGCCCTGGAGGCGGTGCGGCTGCGCAACGGCAGCGCGCCGGAGGTGGCCACCTATGAGGACCTCGGTGCCTTCCAGCTGCTGCTCTCGCTGCAGGACGAGGAGGCGCTCAGCTCCTACTGCCGCAGCGTGCTCGGCCCGATCGAGCAGGGGGAGGGCGACTACGGTGACGAGCTGGTGCGCTCGCTCGACGTCTTCATCGAGAACAACGGGCACTGGGAGAAGGCCGCCGCGGCGCTCTACTGCCACAGGCACACGCTGCGCTACCGGATCCGTCGCATCGAACAGCTCACCGGCCGCAGCTTCTCCAGCGCCCGTGACAGGATCGAGTTCTGGCTGGCGTTGCGCGGGAGGGAGCTGTCCAGATGAAGATCGGCGTGCCGACCGAGATCAAGACCGACGAGTACCGCGTCGCGATCACGCCGGCCGGCGTGCGCGAGCTGACCTCGCGCGGGCACGATGTGCTGCTCGAGTCCGGCGCCGGAGACGGCAGCGCGATGAGCGACGAGCAGTTCCGCGACCAGGGGGCGACGATCGTTCCCGACGCGGATGCGGTGTTCGACAGCGCGGAGCTGATCCTGGGGGTCAAGGAGCCCCAGCCCGAGGAGGTCGCGCGCCTGCGCCCCGAGCACACGCTCTTCACCTACCTGCACCTGGCGGCCGAGCCGGAGCTCGCGCGCGGGCTGATGGCCTCCGGCGCCACGTGCATCGCCTACGAGACGGTCGAGGACGCGGCCGGGAGGCTGCCGCTGCTCGCGCCGATGAGCGAGGTCGCGGGCAAGATCGCCACGCAGGCGGGCGCGTTCATGCTCGAGAAGCCGCTCGGCGGGCGCGGCATCCTGCTCGGCGGCGTCCCGGGCGTCGCCGCCGCGACGGTGCTGGTGATCGGCGGGGGCGTCGTCGGGATGAACGCCGCCTTCATCGCGATCGGGATGGAAGCCGACGTGTTCGTGTTCGACCGCTCGATCGACCGGCTGCGCGAACTGGACATCGCGTTCGGCGGGCGCGCCTCGACGGTCTACTCCTCGGCGCTGGCGGTGGAACAGATGCTTCCGGCCGCAGACCTCGTGATCGGCGCGGTGCTGATCCACGGCGGGCGCGCCCCCCACGTCGTCGCGCGCGAGCAGCTGAAGCTGATGAAGCGGAACGCGGTGCTCGTCGACGTCTCGATCGACCAGGGAGGGTGCTTCGAGACCTCACGGCCGACGACCCACTCGGACCCCACCTACGAGGTGGACGGCATCACGCACTACTGCGTGACGAACATGCCGGGCGCCGTGCCGATCACCTCCACCTACGCGCTCACGAACGCGACCCTGCCCTACGTGCTCGAGCTCGCCGAGCGCGGCGTGGACGAGGCGCTGCAGGAGAGCCCCGGCCTCGCCAAGGGGCTGAACGTGAGAGAAGGCGAGATCATGCACCCGGCGGTGGCCGAGGCCCTCGAGCTGCCCGCCGGCGCGTGAGTGGCGCGCCGCGCCCCCGGCGCAGGAAAATCACCCCGATCCGACGCGAGGGAGAGACATGAGCAGCTACGCAGTGATCAACCCGGCCACCGACGAGGTCGTCAAGGAGTACCCGGAGATCTCCGACGCCGAGCTACGCGACGCGATCGGCCGCGCCGACGCCGCGTACCGCGCGTGGGCCGCGGGCTCCACCGTCGCCGAGCGCGCGGAGCTGGTGCGGGCCGTCGGCAAGCTGCACGGCGAGCGCAGCCAGGCGCTCGGCGAGATCATCGTCCGCGAGATGGGCAAGCCGATCGAGCAGGCCGTCGGCGAGGTCGAGTTCGCCGGCGCCATCTACGAGTTCTATGCCGACAACGCCGAGAGCCTGATGGCCGACGAGCCGATCCAGCTGCTCGGCGGCGAGGGCACCGCGATCGTGCGCCGCAGCGCGTATGGCGTGCTGCTGGGGATCATGCCCTGGAACTACCCCTACTACCAGGTCGCGCGCTTCGCCGGGCCCAACCACGTCATCGGCAACACGGTCCTGCTCAAACACGCCCCCCAATGCCCCGAATCGGCGGAGGCGATCGCGCAGATCTTCAAGGACGCCGGGTACCCCGAGGGCTGCTACGAGAACATCTACGCCGCCAACGAGCAGATCGAGTGGGTGATCGCGGATCCTCGCGTGCGCGGCGTCTCCGTCACGGGCTCCGAGCGGGCCGGCGGCGCGGTTGCGGCGATCGCGGGCCGGAACCTGAAGAAGGTCGTGCTCGAGCTGGGCGGCTCGGACCCGTTCATCCTGCTCGGGACCGACAACGTCGCCGCGGTGGCGGAGCAGGCCGCCGAAGCGCGCCTGGAGAACGCGGGCCAGGCCTGCAACGCGGCCAAGCGCTTCATCGTCCTGGACAGCCTGTACGACGAGTTCCTCGAGCAGCTCAAGGGCCAGCTGAGCGGCGCCAAGACGGGCGACCCCACTGCCGAGGGCACCGCGATCGGGCCGCTCTCCTCCAAGACCGCCGCGGACCGGCTCGAGGACCAGGTCGCGCGCGCGGTCCAGGCCGGCGCAACGGTCGTGATCGGCGGCAACCGGAACGGCAACTACTACGAGCCCACGATCCTCACCGGCATCAAACCCGGCGACGCTGCCTCCCAGGAAGAGTTCTTCGGCCCGGTGGCACAGGTCTACAAGGTCTCCTCCGAGGAGGAGGCGGTCGCGCTCGCGAACGACACCCAGTTCGGGCTCGGGTCCTATCTGATGACGAACGACCCCGAGCAGGCGGCACGGGTCGCGGACCGGATCGAGGCCGGGATGGTGTACGTCAACATCGTCGGGGCGGACAGCCCCGAGCTGCCGTTCGGCGGGTTCAAGCGTTCCGGCTTCGGGCGCGAGCTCGGCCGCTACGGGGCCGACGAGTTCGTCAACAAGAAGCTGATCCGGAGCGCCTGACAGCGGCAGCCCGGTCGCCAGGGCTCGTCGGCGCCGCTGTGGCGTCAGCTAACGTCGCGCGCATGGTCAAGCGCGACGGGGACGTAGTCGAGCCCAGCGAGCCCAGCGAGGAGGAGTCGCGCGCCGATCTGCGCGAGCACTACGACGTGGTGCTCGTGCGCGCGCCGAACCCCGGGCCGCTGACCCTGAGCGGGACCAACAGCTGGGTCGTGGGGCGCGAGCCCGCCTGGCTGGTCGACCCGGGACCGGCGATCGACGGGCACCTCGAGGCGCTGTACGAGGCGATCGACGAGCGCGGCGGCCTCGGCGGCGCGGTCCTCACGCACGACCACCAGGACCATTCCGAGGCGGCCCGCATCGTGACCGGCCGTTACGGGGCGCCGCTCGCCGCCGGTCGCGGCGCGGTCGACATCGCGCTCGCCGAAGGCGCGCGCATCGGTCCGTTCACGGCCGTCGCCACCCCCGGCCACGCCGCCGACCACTTCGCGCTCGTCGGGGAGGGCGCCTGCTTCACGGGCGACGCGGTGCTCGGGACCGGGAGCGTGTTCATCAGCCCCTACCCGGGCGCGATGGCCGGCTACCTGCTCGCGCTGACCCGCCTGCGGCTGCGCGAGGACTTCAACGTGCTCTGCCCCGGGCACGGGCCGCCCGTCTGGGATGCGCAGAGCCGCCTCGAACAGTACGCGGCGCACCGCATCGACCGCGAGAACCACCTGATCATGGCGCTCGGCGAAGGCCATCGCACGATCTCCGAGCTGCTCGACACCGTCTGGTGGGACGTGCCGGCGCAGCTGCGCCCGGTCGCCGAGGCGACACTCGCCGCCCACCTGGACAAGCTCGAGGAAGAGCAGGCTCTCCCGGCCGGCGTCGAGCGGCCGCGCTTCGAGAGGACCGAGTGGTGAGCTACTGGCCGGCGCGCGAAACGGAGCTGGCGTGGACCTCGCAGCTCGAATCGCCCTTCCCGCCGATCGGCGCCTACGGGTTCCTCTCGGACTGCCACACCGGGGCGCTCGTCGGCTACGACGGCTCGATCGAGTGGGCCTGTGTCCCCTACTTCGACTCGCCCTCGATCTTCGGCGCGATGCTCGACCGCGGCGCCGGCAGCTGGCGCGTGGGGCCCTACGGGGTGTTCGTGCCGGCGGGCCGCCGCTACATCCCCGGGACCAACGTGATCGAGACCACCTGGATGACCCCGCAGGGGTGGATCCGGGTGCTCGACGCGCTCGCGATGGGCGCCTGGCACGACAACGCACATGGCTCGAGCCACACGCGCCCGCCGACCGACTACGACGCCGACCACGTGCTGGTGCGGGTCGTGGAATGCATCCAGGGGATGGTGCAGGTCGAGATCGTCTGCGAGCCGATGCTCGACTACGGCGCGACGCCCGCGCGCTGGTCGACGGTGCAGACCGGCGAGGATGGCGTGTGCGCGATCGACGCGCACGGTCCGAGCGGGCCGCGTGAGTACGGCGCCGCCGGCAACGGCGCGGGCGCGACGTCCCCGGACGGCGCCCGGGAGGACGGCGTCGCGTTCCGCATGTTCAGCGACATCCGCCTCGGCATCGAGGGCAACCGCGTGCACGGGCGTCACACGATGAAAGAAGGCGAGCGCTGCTTCTGCGCTCTGTCGTGGACCGAGGGGCTGGGCGGACCGCACACGGTCGAGGAGGCCCAGGAGCACCTGGACCGCACGGCCCACTTCTGGCGCAACTGGCTCGCCGACGGCGACTACCCCGACCACCCGTGGCGCTACTACCTGCAGCGCTCGGCGCTCACACTGAAGGGGCTCACGTTCATGCCGACGGGAGCGCTCGCGGCCGCGCCGACGACATCGCTGCCGGAGACCCCGCGCGGGGAACGCAACTGGGACTATCGCTTCTGCTGGATGCGCGACGCGTCGTTCACGTTGTGGGGGCTGCACGCGCTCGGCCTGGACTGGGAGGCCGACGACTTCGTGCAGTACGTCGCCGACCTCGACCGCAACGGCGACGGCTCGCTGCAGATCATGTACGGGCTGCGCGGCCAGAAAGACCTCGAGGAGCGCACGCTCCCACACCTCAAGGGCTACGAAGGGTCGCGTCCGGTGCGCGTGGGGAACGCCGCCTTCGCCCAGCGTCAGAACGACGTCTACGGCGCGGTGCTGGACTCCGTCTACCTGCACTCCAAGAACCGCGACCACATCCCCGAGCGGCTGTGGCCCGTGCTGAAGGACCAGGTCGAATGCGCAGCGCGCGTCTGGCGCGAGCCCGACCAGGGGATCTGGGAGGGGCGGGGCGAGCCCAAGCACTACGTCACCTCGAAGCTGATGAGCTGGGTGGCGCTGGACCGCGGCGCACGCCTCGCCCAGCGCCGCGGCCAGGAGGATCTGATCGAGCCGTGGCAGTCGCTTGCGGCCGAGATCAAGAAGGACATCCTCGACCGCGGCGTCTCCGAGCGGGGCGTCTTCCGCCAGCATTACGAGACCGACGCGCTCGACGCCTCGACGCTGCTCGTGCCGTTGTTCCGCTTCCTGCCCGCCGACGACGAGCGGGTGCGGGCGACCGTGAAGGCGATCAAAGAGGAGCTGACCGAGAACGGGCTCGTGCTCCGCTACCGCACCGAGACGACCGACGACGGCCTGCACGGCGAGGAGGGGACGTTCCTGATCTGCTCCTTCTGGCTCGTCTCGGCGCTGTCGGAGATCGGCGAGGCACGCGAAGCCGAGCACCTGTGCGAGCGGCTTCTCTCCTACGCCTCGCCGCTCGGCCTCTACGGCGAGGAGCTCGAGGCCTCCTCAGGGCGCCACCTCGGCAACTACCCGCAGGCCTTCACGCACCTGGGCCTGATCAACGCAGTCACGCACGTGATCGCAGACCAGCAGCGCACCTGACCCAGAGCGTCGAGGACCTCTCCTCTCAATATCCCTCCTCGCCGGGCAGCAGGATCCGGGCGACCTCGCCCTCCACCACCACGCGCGGCTCCACCGGAAGGACCTCCCTGCCGCGCGCGTGCGCGAGCAGCTCCTCGACCGTGGCGAACTCGCTCAGCTGCTCGAGGTGCTTGATCGTGGGGAAGACGAGAAGGATCTCCTCCTGCGCGTGGGCGTCGAGCGCCGCCCGCGGCGAGAACCAGCCGAGGTCCACGCACTCCTGCCCGTCGATCGCCGGCTCCTGCCCCTCGGGAAGCGTCCCGAGGAAGAAGTGGGTGTCGAAACGGGTCTTGACCACCGCCGGCGTGATCCAGCGTGAGAACTTGACGAGCTCGTCCGGGCCGGAGAGCTCGATCGAGGCCTCCTCCTGCAGCTCGCGAACCGCCGCGAGCCGGTGCGCGCCGTCCCCGTCGCCCTCGTCCGCGTCCACGGCGCCCCCCGGGAACACCCACACGCCACCCATGAAGCGGGCCTCCGGCGTGCGCTTGACGAGCAGCACCTCGAGCGTCTCCTCGCCACCGCGCAGAAGGATCACGCTGGCAGCCTGCCGAGGCCGCGACGGCGGCCCGGTGTTCAGCTCCTCGCCCGGCCCCGGACGCTCGGATGCACGCATCGGCTGACCCTACATGTCGCTAACCTTGGCCGCATGGCCAACACCACCCCCGGGTCCGGAGCATGAGCACGACCGAGACCCTTCAGCGCTGGATCTGCGAGTCCTGCGGCTTCATCTACGACCCCGAGGAAGGCGACCCCGACGGCGGCATCCCGCCCGGAACCGCCTTCGAGGAGATCCCCGACACGTGGTTCTGCCCCGTGTGCGGTGCGCGTAAGCGCGACTTCACGCTCTACGACGACTAGGAAGCCGTCGGACGTCGGGCGCCGCCCGTAGGCTCCCGGCGTGACCGAGCTGCTCGACCACCCGCTGCGTGCCGGTACGTGCGCGGAGTGGGACGAGCTGCTGGCCCTCGACGCCGAGCGCGTCTGGCATCCCTACGGAGCGCTGCCCGCGGCGATGCCGTCGCTGCCGGTCGCCTCGGCGCGCGGGGTGCGTCTGCGGCTCGCGGACGGCCGCGAGCTCATCGACGGCATGGCGTCCTGGTGGTGCGCGATCCACGGCTACGGCCACCCGGCCCTCGATGCGGCGGTGCGCGACCAGCTCGACCGTATGGCCCACGTGATGTTCGGCGGGCTGACGCACGAGCCCGCCGTGCGACTCGCGCAGCGGCTCACCGAGCTGGCGCCCGACGGCCTGGAGCGCGTGTTCTTCGCGGACTCCGGCTCGGTCTCGGTCGAGGTCGCGATCAAGCTCGCGGTGCAGTACCAGCGCGGGCGGGGGCGGCCAGGGCGCACCCGGCTGCTGACCGTCCGCGGCGGCTACCACGGCGACACGACCGGCGCGATGGCGGTGTGCGACCCCGTCGGCGGCATGCACGCGATGTTCGCCGGCGTGCTGGGAGAGCACGTCTTCGCTCCGCGCCCGCCGGACGGCTTCGACGCGCCGCTCGACGACGCCTGGGCGGATGCGGTCCGCGAGCTGGCGGCCGAGCACGCCGGCGAGCTGGCGGCGGTGATCGCCGAGCCCGTCGTGCAGGGGGCGGGCGGCATGCGCTTCCACTCCCCGGCCTGCGTGAGGCTTCTGCGCGAGGTCTGCGACGAGCACGGCCTGCTGCTGATCCTCGACGAGATCGCCACCGGCTTCGGGCGCTCCGGCAGCATGTTCGCCTGCGAGCACGCGGACGCCGTCCCCGACGTGATGTGCGTGGGCAAGGCGCTCACCGGCGGCTACATGACGCTTGCCGCGACGCTCTGCACGCCCGCGGTCGCCGAGACCGTCTCGAGCGGGGAGGGGGGCGGGCTGATGCACGGGCCGACGTTCATGGCCAACCCGCTCGCATGCTCGGTCGCGCTCGCCTCGCTGGAGCTGCTCCGCAGCGGCGACTGGCGGGAGCGTGTGACGGCGATCGCGCAGCGCCTGCGCTCCGGCCTCGAGCCGGCGCGCTCGCTGCCCGGCGTCCGCGACGTGCGGGTGCTCGGCGCGATCGGGGTGATCGAGCTGGAGCGTCCGGTCGACGTGGCCGCAGCGAGCGCGGCGGCAGTCGAGCGGGGGGTGTGGCTCCGCCCGTTCCGCGAGCTCGTCTACGCGATGCCGCCGTACGTGATCGGCGCCGAGGAGCTCGACGCCGTCACGGGCGCGATGGTCGCCGCCGCGCGAGCGGGCGCGAGCGGGTCCGACTCCTGACCTGCGGGGCCCGCGGCCTTGCCCGCGGCCGGGTTTAGGATGCGCGCTGATGGAGGGAGGGGGCAAGAGGTCGATGGCCGTCGCGGCCGCGGTTGCGGGCGCGCTGGCTGCATGCGTGCTGCGGGTCGCGCCGGCGCTCGGCCTGCTCGCATCAGGGTCGCTCGCGCATGCGGGCGCCGCGGACTGCCATGCGGGCGTGCCGCCGGTGCTGCACGACGGCTTCCCCGAGCCGCCCGCGCTCTACAGCCACGACGGCTCGCTCGACGTGCGGTTGCGGGCTGCGGTCGGCCCGGCACGGATGGGCCGCGCGCGCGTGAGCGCATGGAGCTATGACGGCAGCGTCCCCGGGCCGACGCTCGTGATCTGCGCGGGCGACCACGTGACGGTGCACCTCGACAACGAGCTGCCGGAAGCGACCAACCTGCACACCCACGGCTTCCACGTCTCGCCCGAAGGCAACAGCGACAACATCTTCGAGCGGGTCGAACCGCACCAGCAGTTCACCTACGAATACGCGATCCCCACGGACATGTCCCCCGGCTCCTACTGGTACCACCCGCACATCCACATGCACGTCGAGGACCAGATCTTCCGCGGCATGGCCGGTGCGATCGTCGAGGAGGGGGGCCTCGACCGGCTGCCCGCGCTGCGGCGGGTCCCGCAGCGCTGGATCGTGCTCGACAACACCGAGGTGCGCCACGGCCGGGTCCTCGGCGTCGACGAATCGACCGAAGCGGGCGCCCGCATCTACGTGAACGGCGCGCTGAACCCGACGGCGAAGATCAGGCCGGGCCAGCTGCAGCGGTGGCGCATCTTCAACGCCAGCGCGGACCGCGTGATCGTGCTGCGCATGGCCGGCGGGCGGCCCTTCCAGCTGCTCGCCGAAGACGGCCACACGCTGGGGCGCACCCGCAGCGTCCGCACGTTGATGATCGCGCCGAGCTCGCGCCGCGACGTGCTCGTGCGGGGCGGGCCGCCGGGTAGCTACGCGCTGAAGGCGATCCCGTTCGCGCAGTTCCCGGGGGGCGAGAAGGCCTCCAACGGGGGGCCGGTCCCGAACCAGACGCTGCTGACGCTGCGCTCCGCCGGCCGGCCGGCGCGCAACGCCGCTCCGCGAGGTGCGCTCTCGCACCCGGTCGACCTGCGCGGCGAGCCGGTCGCGCGCGAACGGACGATCCAGTTCAGCGAAATGGTCGAACCGTCCGGCTCCTCCGCGTTCCTGCTGAACGGGATGGCGTTCGATCCGAGCCGCACCGACGTGACGATGAAGCTCGGGTCGCTGGAGCGCTGGACGCTCGTCAACACGACGCGCGAATGGCACACGTTCCACATGCACGTCAACGACTTCCAGGTCGTGAGCCAGAACGGCGTCGCCCTCCCGTACGTCGACTACGAGGACAACGTCGCGCTGCCGCCCGGGTCCCAGACCGTCGTGCTCGTGAAGGCCACCGACTTCACCGGCAGGTTCGTCTTCCACTGCCACGTGACCTTCCACGAGGACCACGGCATGATGGCGACGATCGAAGTCGTGCGCGAACCGGCGGCGGCCGCGAGCCGCAGCGCGGTCGTGCGCCGGCCGGGGCTTGCGATCAGCTCCTCCGCCTACGACTCGCCGGCGAAGGGGGGCAGGGCGCCGGCGCTGGGCGAGGCGCCGCTGTTCTGGTGCAGCCCGAAGGGGGTGCGCCGGCGCCGAGCGGCCTGAGCGGGCCTGAGCGGCGCTGAGCGGCGCTGAGCGGGCCTGAGCGGCGCTGAGCGGCGCTGAGCGGGCCGCGCTCCCCCTCGGCGCGCGCGGTGTCAGTCAGGACGGCAACGCGACGGTGCGACTGACCAGGCGGGGCTCGCCGTAGGCGGCGGGCACGACCACGCGCACCTTCCGGTGCGCGCCGCCGGCGAGCTTGAAGGCGGCGGTGCCCTGCGAGCCGAGCAGCGCACGGCCCACCGTCTTGAACGCGCGTCCGCCCCCGGCGGCCGCCTGCAGCAGCGCCCTGACACCCGCGCGCGCGACCTGGGCGCGGACGGTCGCGACTGCGCCGTGCGCCGTGTGGCGCGAGGACACGTGCACGAGCACCTTTTCCGCCGGGATGGCGAGCACGGTCACGACGCCCTTCATGGTCGGGTGGACCGTGCAGTAGTAGTCGAACGTCCCGGGGTTCGAGAACTTCAGCGAGTAGCCCGCGCCCGGGTCGAGGCGCCCGGAGTTGAACAGTTCGCTCGTCGATGTGACCGTGTGCGGGCCGAGCGTTTCGTTGTGCCAGCTGATCGTCTGCCCGGCCGCGACCGTGATCGCCGCGGGGGAGTAGATGCGGTCGTGGATCGCCGAGCTCGGCCCCGGCGGAAGCGGGCCGGCGCCCGCCGGCGCGGCGCCGAGTGCGAGCGCCGCGAGCACACCCCACAAGGTGGCACCCCCCATGACGGGGGGCAGGCAGGCGGGCGCGCACGCGAGCGACCATGCCCGACGACCCCTTCGCTGTCCCCCGCTGCGATCTGCTGCGACCTTCATGCTCGCCCCTTGCCGAACGACGGCGCCAGACTACTGCACCGCGGCGCGGCCACGGCGCAGCTCGGGGTCAGCCGGCTGACCTCTCGAGCCACCGGGCCCACGGCAGCGCGGCGCCCGCGCGCGCCAGCGCCGCCGGGTCGGGCCCGGGCAGCTCGGGGAGCGTCGCGACCTCGACCGCGCCGAGGTCGGCGATCGTCGCCTCGTTCGAGCACTCGATCTCGCCCGGCGCGGCCGGCCAGGGAGTGAGCACCACGGCGCTCACGTGCAGCCCCGCGGCCCGCGCTGCCTCGAGCGTGAGCAGCGTGTGGTTGATCGTGCCCAGGCCCGGCCTCGCTGCGACGACGAGCGGCAGGCCGAGCTCGACTGCGAGGTCGCGGGCGAGCCAGGGGCCGCGCAGCGGAACCATCAGCCCGCCGACGCCCTCGACGACCGCGACGCCGGCCGCGGCGATCGCGGCGCGGGTGCGCGAGAGGAGCTCGCCGGCGTCGATCTCCTCGCCCGCCAGCTCGGCGGCCAGGTGCGGCGACACGGCGGGCCCGAACCGCAGAGGCGCGACCACGCTGCGCTCGGTGCCGGTGACGCCCGCCAGCAGCTCGTCGTCGGGGGGCCACTCGCCCGCCGGCGCGTCATCGAGGCCGGTGATCACCGGCTTGACCCCCACGGCTCGCTCGCCGGACTCGCGCATCGCCGCGAGCAGGCAGGCGCTCAGGACGCTCTTGCCCGCGGCCGTGTCGGTCCCCGTGACGAACAGGCCGCGCGGCACCGCAGCGCGCCGGGTCAGGCCGCGCGGGCGGTCTCGCGCTCGAAGTCGAACAGCTCGGTCGGGGCGCCGGCCGAGGCCTGCCCGAGCGCCACCCCGATCTCCTGGCCCGCGGCCTCGGCTTCGGCCGCTGCGGGCGCAGGCGCGACCTCGGCGGGCTTCGCGGCCGCCACGGCCGGCTCGTCCTGGTCGAAGGGGCCGGACACGCGCGGGGCGCCGGAGTCGCGCTCGAAGTCGAACGGGCCCGTCTCGCCCGCGCTCAGCTGCGCGGAGATGCGTTCGGCGCGGACGAGGGCGGTCTCGATCTCGGCCAGCTCCTCGGCGGGCTCCGGCGCCGGCGCGAGCAACTGCTCGGGCTCGATGCCCGCGCGCCGGGCGGCGGTGCCGAGCGCGGCTGCGGCGTCGCGCAGCTCGCCGGGGGTGTGCGAGGCCATCGCCGTGAGGCGCAGCCGGGAGGTGCCGGCCGGCACCGTGGGCGGGCGGATCGCCTGCGCGAACACGCCGAGGTCGAGCGCGTGCCGGCAGAAGGCCAGCGCTGCGCGCTCGTCGCCCGTGATCAGCGGAACGATGTGCATCTCGCCCTCGCTGACCGGGAAGCCCTCCGCGGCGAGGGCGCTGCGGAGGGTGCGGGCGTTCGAGCGCAGCCGAGCGACGCGATGCGGGCGTTCGAGGAGCAGCTCGAGCGCGGCCAGCGCGCCCGCGACCTGCGGCGGGGCCGGCGCGGTCGAGAAGATCAACGAGCGCGCGGTGTTGATGAGGTACTCGACGATCTCGGTGCTCGCGCAGGCGTAGGCGCCGTAGGAGCCGAGGGCCTTGCCGAGCGTGCCGATCACCACGTCGACCTCGCCCTCCAGGCCGGCTGCGGCGATCGCGCCACGCCCGTCGGGCCCGACGTTCCCGGTCGCGTGCGCCTCGTCGACGACGAGCCGGGCGCCGTAGATCTGGGCGAGCTCAGCGATGTGCGCGAGCGGGGCGATGTCGCCGTCCATCGAGAACACCGAGTCGGTCACGATCACGCGCCCGCCGCGGCGCTCGCCGTGGCGGCGCAGGCACCAGTCGAGGTGCTCGACGTCGCGGTGGCGGTAGACGACCACCTCGGCGCGTGACAGGCGACAGCCGTCGACGATCGACGCGTGGTTGAGCTCGTCGGAGAAGATCACATCCTCGGCCCCGGCCAGCGCGCCGATGACGCCGAGGTTCGCCAGGTACCCCGAGCCGAACAGCAGGCACGACTGGGTGCCCTCGAACTCCGCGAGGCGTTCCTCCAGCCGGCGGTGGATCGTCATCGAGCCGGAGACCAGGCGCGAGGCGCCGGCTCCCACGCCCCAGCGGCGCGCCGCGTCGGCCGCCGCCTCGCGCACGCGCGGGTGGTCGGCCAGCCCGAGGTAGTTGTTCGAGCACAGCAGCAGCACCGGCCTGCCGTCGAGCAGGACGGTCGGCCCCTGGGGGCCGGAGATCATCCGCATGCGGCGCGAGAGACCGAGGCGCTCCAGCTCTGCGAGGCGCTCGGCGATCTCGCTCATCGCGCTAGCCCACCGGGAGCGTGTCGGATGCGCGGCCGCTCTCGGGCCGCGGAGGCGCTTTGCGCTTGGCCTTGAAGCGCAGCTGCGTGGACGGGTCCCAGAGCCTGATCGCAAGCTCGCCGTCGCTTTCGGCCCGGCTGTGCCCGGTTCCGGAGACGAGCTCCTCGATCACGTCGGGCGTCTCGCCGTCCATCCATCCCGAGCGGTTGTCCGGGCGCGGGTTGGAGGCGTTGTCCGGCTGGCGCGCGACGTTGAGCCCCAGCTCCGCGAACATCTCGCGGTCGGCCTGCGGCTCGTTGCCGAGCGTCGTCAGGAAGTTGCCCATCATCACGCCGTTGATGCCGGCCTTGACCGCGAGCCGCTGGAGCTCGCCGAGGTTCTCGACGCGACCCCCGCAGAGGCGGAAGAGGGCGTCGGGCAGGATCAGGCGGAAGATCGCGATCCACTTCACGGCCTCCCACGGGTCCATGAACTCGCGCTCGCCGAACTTCGTGCCGGGCCGCGGGTTGAGCATGTTGATCGGCACGCTCGTGGGGTCGATCTCGGCCAGCTCGAAGGCCATCTCGACGCGCTGCTCGCGGGTCTCGCCGAGGTTCAGGATTCCCCCGACGCACGTCTCGAGCCCCGCCTCACGCACCGCGCGGATCGTGCGCAGCCGACCCTCGTAGCGGACGGTCGTCGTGACCTCGTCGTAGTAGCTGTATGCCGTCTCGACGTTGTGGTGCACGCGCTGGACGCCCGCCTCCCGCAGCGCGCGTGCGCGATCGGCGGACATGTGGCCGACCGAAGCGCAGCGCTTGAGGTTCGTGTTCTCGGCGACCAGGCGCACGCCCTGCAGGTACTTCTCGAAGTCCCGCTTGGAGAGCCCCTGGCCCTGGGTGACCATGCAGAAGCGGTGCGCGCCCGCCGCCTCGGCGGCGCGGGCGTGTTCGAGGATCTGCTCGGGCTCCATCATCGCGTGCATCGGCGTGTCCGCCTCGGCGAAGCGAGACTGCGCGCAGAAGCCGCAGTCCTCGGCGCAGCCGCCGGACTTCGCGTTGACCAGCGAGCACATGTCGGTCGAGTCGGCGAACCGCTCGACGCGGGCCAGCCATGCGCGCTCGATCAGGGCTTCGATCTGCGCGTGGTCCTCGAGCTCGCCCAGGCGCCGGGCCTCCTCGCGGGTGATCAGCGGCGGCATGGCGAAACCGTATGAGGCGCGGCGGACGGGTCGGAGGGGTTATGGACACCCGGAGCGCGGCGACGCGCGGGCGCGCGTGCAAGCCGCGCCGAGCCCGGAAAGCCCTAGATGATTGATTCCACGGCGATGTGGCGTGTCCGGTGGTGCGGATGGCCGAGACTGCCCAGGACGCAGGCCGCAGCCCTTGCCGGTTGGCAAGGGCAAGGCCGAGGACGCCGGCAGGCGAAGGCCAGACGTGCCATCCGGCGGTGCATGGCCGTGGAATCAATCCTCTAGACGCGAGAGGCCGACGCGACGAGCCCGCACATCAGCTCGGCCGCAGCGTCCGGGGCGAGGCCCTGCTCGCGGACGAGCGAGCGCCAGGTCGAGAACGCGACCGCGTGGCCGAGCGCGGCTGCGGTGCGCCGGCGCGACGCCCCGCGGAGGCCCCGGCCCGGGAGCAGGGCGTCCCGCGCAGCCTCGAGGTAGGAGTGGAAGACTCCCAACCGCTCGCGAACGATCTCGCTCGACGGCTCGTCGCGCAGGAGGTTCTCGAGCATCTGCCAGGTGCGGCCATAGAACGCGTAGAGCTCGCCCAGCGCCCGGCGCAGGCGCTCGGCGGGGTCCTTTACTGCGGCCCACGCCGTCAGGTCCGGTGGCGGGTTCGCGGCGCTCCAGTGCGCCGAGCAGGCGGCGAACAGCGCGCGCTCGTCGGGGAAGTGGCGGTACAGGGTCGACCTGCGGACGCCCGCATGCTCGGCCACGCCGCTCATCGTCGTGCGGGACGGGCCAACGGTGCCGTGCAGCTCGACGGCGCTTTCGGTGATCCGCAAGCGCGTCTGCTCCTGGGACTCGGCGCGCCGGCTCATGCGGTAGCTGCGAGGTTCGTCGATCATCGGTGTCCGTTCAATATTGACAGGCCGCACGGCATCGTGGTAGCTTTCGCGCGACATTGTTGTCTCATGAAAGGGAGGACCATGGACACCGCATCGACAGACAGCGCCAAGGCGACGGTCGTCGGCCCGAACGACGGCACGCTCGGCTTCCTGGGCAGCATCGGCGTGCGCTGGATGATCGACGGCGACCAGGCCGGGCAGCGGTTCTCGCTCGTCGAACACCCGATGTCTCCACGGGCGCTCGCGGCGCCTCTCCACCGGCACGCTCGCGAGGACGAGTACAGCTACGTGCTCGAGGGCCGCATGGGCGCGCTTCTCGGCGACGAGGTGGTCGAGGCGGGTCCCGGCGAGCTCGTTTTCAAGCCGCGCAACCAGTGGCACACGTTCTGGAACGCCGGCGAGGAGCCGTGCCGGATCCTCGAGATCATCTCGCCCGCGGGCTTCGAGGGGTACTTCCGCGAGCTGGACGGGCTGGGCGGGTCGCTGGCCGCCGACCCCGAGGAGCTGGCCGCTCTGAGCGAGCGCTACGCGCTGGAGATGCGGCCGGAGTCGGTTCCGGACCTGCTCGCCCGCTTCTCGCTCCAGATGGGCGAGCGGCTCTAGTGGCGGCGCGCCAGGACCGTCTTCGCTAGCGGCCCTGCCAGCGCGCCGGCCGGCGCTCTGCGAACGCGCGCATCCCCTCGCGCATGTCCTGCGACGCGAAGGACGCGCGGCGCAGCTCGATCAGCTCCTGCTCGACATCTGCGGGCAGCTCGCTCTCGGCCGCCAGCAGTGCGCCGATCACGCGCTTGTTGCCGGTCTGCGACAGCGGTGCGTTGCCCGCCAGCTCCGCCGCGAGCTCGAGCGTCAACGGTTCGAGCTCCTCGGCGGGAGCGACACGCGTCACGAGTCCCCACTGCAGTGCGGTGGCGGCGTCGATGTAGCTGCCGAGCAGGAACAGCTCACGGGTGCGCGCCGCGCCGATCGCGTCGATGAAGCGGCGCAGCCCGGTGTGCGAGTAGACGAGCCCGAGCTTCGCCGGCGGCATGCCGAGCTTGATCCCCTCCAGCGCGACGCGCAGGTCGCAGGCGAGGGCGAGCTCGAGCCCGCCGCCGATCGTGTGCCCCGGCAGCGCCGCGAGCGTCGGGTACGGGAACGCCTCGAGCGCGTCGATCGCTTCGGTGAACGGGTGCGCGACGAGCGCCTCGGCGCGCTCTTCGAACTCCTCGTCGGGGATCTCGCCGATGTCGTAGCCGGCCGAGAACATGCCGTGCGCGCCCGTCACGATCACGCAGCGCGTCTCCGACTCCCGCGACGCGTGCCGCTCGAGGCTGGCCGTGATCGCGTCGAGGATCGGGTGGTCGAGCGCGTTGCGCTTGGCGGGGTTGGAGATCGTCAGGCGGACGACCCCCGTCGCCGGCCGGTCGATCAGGAGCTTGCCGTCGGCGAGCTCCTCTGCGGGCGGGGCGCTGGACATCGCGCGAGAGGCTACCGGCCGGGTGCCGCGTGGCGTAGATTCCGCAACGTGGAACGGACCGATGCCGAGCAGGCGCACGCGGCGGGCGCGGCGTTCGGCGTCGCCCCGCCCCCGGGGTGGCGCCGGCTGCGCGGCTCGGAGCCGGCGACTCCGAAGCTGTTGGCGGGAACCGTGGGCGCCGTCGGGGGCCTCGCGGAGCTCGTCGGAGGGCGCCCTTCTTCGTCGCGCCCCCGATCGCGAGCGTGTTCGCGCTGCTGCTCGAGCGGGACTTTCGCGCCCGGCGCCGGCGCGAGCAGGAGGAGCTGCTGCCGCGGTCCTAGTCGAGCACGACGAGCGTGTCGCCCTCGTTGACCGCCTGGCCCTCCTGGACCACGATCTGGCTGACCGTCCCCGAGTCCTCGGCCTCGACCGGCATCTCCATCTTCATCGACTCGAGGATCGCGACCGTGTCGCCCTCCTCGACGGTGTCGCCGACGGCGCACTCGATTTTCCATACGGTCCCGGTGATATGAGCCTCGATGTCGGTCATCTGCCCTCCGTCGCGCTTTGGCGGTCGCCTCGGTGGGGACAATAGACAGCGCGAACGACGGCGGGCCCGCGCCGGCGGGCGCGGAGCGGCCCGCCGTGCTCGCGGTGCTCGTCGCCGCGCGCGACGAGGCCGACCGGATCGACGCCACGCTGGCGGCGCTCGCGGCGACCTTCCCGGGTGCCGCGCTGTGGGTCGCCGACGACGGCTCGCGCGACGCGACCGCCGAGCTCGCGCGCGCAGCGGGGGCGCATCTCGCCGGCACGGGGCGTCCGCTCGGCAAGGGCGAGGCGATGAGCGCTGCGGCGGCGCGCGCCCTCGCGGAGGCGCCGGGCGTGCCGCGCGGCGTGTTCGTGCTCTGCGACGGCGACCTCGGCGAGTCGGCGGCCGGCCTCGCGCCCCTCGCCGCTGCGGTCGCATCGGGCGAGTGCGAGCTCGCCGTCGCGGCCTTCGCCCAGCGGGTGGGCGGCGGGTTCGGGATCGCACGCGGCTTCGCGCGGTGGGCGATCCGCCGGGGCTGCGGGCTCGAGACCGTGGCGCCGATCTCCGGGCAGCGGGCGCTCGACCGCGCCACGCTCGAACGCGTCGTGCCGTTCGCCCACGGCTTCGGGATGGAGGTGGGGATGACAATCGACGCGGTGCGCGGCGGCGCCCGCGTCGCCGAGATCGAGCTGGCGCTCTCCCACCGGGCGACCGGCAGGACCGCGGCGGGATTCGCCCACCGCGCCGGGCAGCTGCTCGACTTCGCGCGCGCCTACGCGGCGCGGTGAGTAGGGTGGGTCGGACGGGTGGCCCGCTCGCGCCCGCGGCGGCGTAACCAAACGCGGCGGGGGAGGTAGACCGGACAGAGATGAGCGAACTTGCCTCGATGCGCGAGCAGGTTTACACGGACCCGCGCCCGAAGGAGCACTTCGACCGGTTCCACGCGCGCGCGCGCACGCGCGAACCCGACTTCGTCTACGACGCCGTCCGCCTGGTCACCTCGCTCTACGCGTGGACGCTCCTGCGCGCGCGGGCGCTCGCCGTCGAGAACGTGCCCGGGGCGGGCGCCGTGATCCTCGCGCCCAACCACTTCTCGTTCATGGATCACTTCCTGATGGGCTGCTACATCCGGCGCAAGGTGCGCTTCATGGCCAAGTCGCAGCTCTTCAAGCCGCCGATGCAGTGGATCTACAGGCACGGCGGCGTGTTCCCGGTGCGGCGCGGCGCGCGCGACGAAGAGGTGTTCATCACGGCGCGCGCGATCCTCGCGCGCGGGGGCGCGATCACGATGTACTGCGAGGGCGGGCGCTCGCGGACCGGCAAACTCGCGGACAAGGCGAAGCCGGGAATCGGGCGCCTGGCGCTCGAGACCGGCGCGCCGATCGTGCCGATCGCGATCCACGGCTCCTCGCGCGTACGCAACTGGAAGCGCCTGCAGTTCCCGAAGGTGACGATCCAGTACGGCGAGCCGATGCGCTGGGAGGCGATCGAGAACCCCACGCGCGAGCAGCAGCAGGCCGTGGCCGATGCGGTGCTCGTGGAGATCCGCCGCCTCTACGGCGGCCTCGAGGAGCACGGCCGGCGCGGCATCATCCGCCGGCTTCGCGAGCAGCGCCGCGCCCAGCGCCGCGCGCCCGCCGCGGTCGCGTGATGGAGGGGCGCGCCGCCGGCAAGATCGAAGTCGGCGCGGTGATCCGCAAGGTGTGGTCGATCTACGTCGACCAGGCGCCGGTGCTGATGCCCGCCGCCGCAGTCGTGTTCGTCTTCACCGGCATCATCTCCGTGCTCCTGCTCCAGTCGAGCTCCGGGCTCGCGTGGCTCGCGCTCCTGATCGGGCTGATCGCGACGACGCTCTTCACCGGGATGGTCGTGGAGCTCGTCGCCGATGTGCAGGACGGGCGCCGCGACGCGAGCCCCGGGCAGCTCCTGCGCGCGGCGGTGCCGGTGCTCGGCCCGCTGATCCTGATCGCGATCGTCGTCGGCGTCCTGACCCTGGTCGGGTTCGCGCTGGTGATCGTGCCCGGGCTGATCGCGATGACGGTCTGGTCGGTGGCCGCGCCGGTGGTCGTGCTGGAGCGCCCGCCGGGCCTGAAGGCGATGCGGCGCAGCCGCGAGCTCGTCTCCGGCAACGGCTGGCCCGTGTTCGGGGTGATCCTCGTGCTCACCCTGGCGGTGGCGGTTGTCTCCGGCGCGATCGAGATCGCGGCCGAATCGGCGGGTACCGCAGCCGGCATCGTGGCCCGCGTCGTGCTCGGCGTGCTGACCGCGCCGCTGTCGGCGCTCGCCGCGGCGGTCCTGTACTTCGAACTGCGCCGCGCCCACGGCCAGGGCGCCGAGCCTGAGGTCGTGCCGGCCGCCGCGCCGATCGATCCGTTCGGCGGCTCCTAGCGCGGACGGCGGGCGCTGAGCGGGAAGTCGACAGCCGGCCACGGCCCCCGCGCGGGCGGAGAGGAGCTTCTGCGCGCGGGCGTGCTGGAGGGCGTGCGCGCCGTCGTCGCCACGGCGCCCCAGGCGGACGAGATCGCCGAGGCCGTCGAAGGACGCCTCGAGACGCTCGGCGCACGCGTCGCGCGCTGCGAGCTCGCACCCGGCGCCGAAGCGGCCGCCGAGGACACAGAGGCGAGCGTCGCCGCGGAGGCGCTCCGGCACCTCGGAGGCGCCGATCTGCTCGTCGTGGACGGGCCCGGGCTCTACGCGGCGGCCGGCGCCGGGGCTCAGCTGCCGGCGTCGATGCAGGCCAGCTGGGAGCTGACCCGCGCGGTCGCGGCCGGAGCGATGATCGCCGGCGAGGGCGGCCTCGTCGTGCTGATCGCGCCGCCGCCCGGCGCGGGCGAGCACGCCGACGCGGCAAGGGCCGGGCTCGAGAACCTCGCGCGGACGCTCTCGATCGAGTGGGCCCGCTTCGCCACGCGCACCGTCGCGGTCGCTTCCTCCGATGCGACGAGCCCGCCCGAGCTGGCCGAGCTCGTCGCCTACCTGGCCTCGCCCGCGGGCGCCTACTTCTCAGGCTGCCAGCTGGACCTGCGCGGCGCGCGTCCTTAGCCGCTCATCCCCCCGAACAGCCCGCCCGTGACGTGCAGCGTCTGGCCGTGCACGTAGTTCGACCACGGCGAGCAGAGGAAGAAGATGCCGCCGGCGGCCTCTTCGGGGGAGGCGGGGCGTCCGAGCGGGATCAGCATCGCGGCCATCTGGCGCATCTGCTCGGGGATGCCGAGCTGCACCTTCTCGCCGCCGATCTCCATCGCGTTCTCGTCGACCTTGGCCTGTGTGAGGCGGGTGTCGATGAAGCCGAACGCGACCGCGTTGACGTTGACTTTGAACTGGCCCCACTCCTTGGCGACCGTTTTCGTGAGGCCGACGACGCCGGCCTTGCCCGAGGAGTAGTTGGCCTGGCCGGCGTTGCCGAAGGTGCCGGAGGTCGATGAGACGTTGACGATCTTGCGGAAGACCTCCTTGCCTTCCTCGCGCTCCTTCTTGGCGGGCTCGCGCAGGTGCGGCGCGGCGGCGCGGATCACGCGGAAGGGCACGATCGTGTGGATGTCGAGCATCGCCTGGAAGTGCTCGTCGGTCATCTTGTGCACCGGTTCGTCGATCGTGTAGCCGGCGTTGTTGACGATGATGTCGATCTTGCCGAACGAGTCGATCGCGGTCTTGACGAGCTCGTCGGCCGCGCCGGGCTTCGTGAGGTCGCCGGCGTAGACGGCGGTCTCGCCCTGGATCTCGCTGGACGCCTGCTCGGCGACGTCGCCGTCGAGATCGTTGATCAGGACCTGCGCGCCCTCGGCGACCAGCAGCTCCGCGGTGGCGCGGCCGATCCCGCGGGCCGAGCCCGTGACGATGGCGGATTTGCCGTCGAGTACTCCCATAGCTGTTCGCTTCTCCTTGTCCGTTGGGGGGCGGGAGGTTATCCAAGCGCGGCGGGCGCGAGGGGCGGGCGCGAGTCCGCACCCCGAGTGGTTAGAGTTCTGACCAGAGCCGGGAAAACCACAAAAGGGGGGCCATCTTGGCCGTGCCACGCCGTGCGTGCTGGGCGAAGGGCATCGTGCGCCTGGTCGGTGCGCTGCTTGTACTGGCGGCGCTGAGCTCGGCCTCGCCGGCGCTCGCGAACGGGGCGACCGTCGCGATCGGGAACGACTTCTCGAGCGAAACGACAACGGACTCCGCGCGCATCTGCGCGAACAACCCCTGCACGGCGCTGCAGCTGGCGCAGCCGGGCAGCACGCTGGCGCAGGCCGCCCCGGTTTCCGGCACCGTCACCTCCTGGCGCTACCGGTCCGGGCAGATGGGCGACGCCTACGAACTGGAGGTGCTGCGCCCGACCGGTGGCGGCAACTTCACCGTCAGCGCGCGCAGCCCCCAGGTCACCGTGCCCGACGCGAGCGACACGGTCAAGACCGTCGCGCTCGCGAGCGGCCTGCCGATCCAGGCGGGCGACCGCATCGGCTTGCACTTCGCAAGCGGCGCCGGCGGGGGCGTGCCGGTTGTGGACAGCCCCTCCTCGGCCGATGAACTGGGCTCGCTCTCGCCCGACTTCCCGGGGCACGCGGAAGGGGCGGGTGGCAACCAGCAGCTGCTCCTGCAGGCGACGATCTCCTACAGCGAAGGCGGGAGCGGCACGGGCACCGGCACCTCCCCCGGCACGGGCGGGACTCCCCCGCCACCGGGCGCCGTGCTGTCGGCTCCGACGGCGTCCGCGCCGGCCGGCCGGCCGCTGTTGTTCAGCGCCGCCTCGAGCGACCTGCGCGGCGCGCCGGCCCTGCGCTACCAGTACGTGTTCCCGGGCGGCGCGACGGCGAGCTGCTCCGGCTCGCAGCCGGTGCTCGGCGCCACGTTCAACGCGGCCGCCTCGGGTGCGGTGAGCATGACCGTGACCACGACCGCCGGCACGAGCGCGCCGGCGTCGGCGCCGTTCACCGTCACCTCGGCGGTACGCAAGAGCGTCCACGGCGCGCTCGCCGGGCGCAGCGCGCTCGTCGCGTACTCGTGCTCGTCGACGACCGGGAAAGCACCCGTGAAAAGCAAGTACAACAAGTCCCTCGTCTGCCTGGAACCGAACGAAGAGAAGGTCGGCTACGTCGACGTCCGCGGCTGCCTGACGGAAGTCTCGCTCTCCGAAATACCCCAAGCAGACCGCACCACGATCCCGTTCAAGGGGACTCTGTGCGGGAAACTCGGCTGTCTCCACAGGCTCACGCCTCCCGAAGTCGACAGCGCCGGCGACATCTTCTGGGTGGCGTTCGGCCAGGTCAAGGTCAACGGGCTGGTGCTGACACCGCTGCCGGGGCACCCGGTGATCCTCTCGGTGGCGGCGTTCCCGACGACGATGCTGCAGTCCAGCGACGTGTTCATCTCGACGGTCAAGGGCGCCACCACCACGCTCACGCACGTCGGCTCCAGCGGCGCCGTGCCGGTCACGAGCGCCGGAACCTACGTGCACTGGAACGGGGGGCCGGTCGGCGATCCCAACGAAGGCTCGTCGACCATTGGCGGCATCGACCTCTCGGGGCTCGCGCATGCGCTACCCGAACCGTTCGCGTGGCTGGCCGGCACGATCGTCAGCGTCGCCGAAGCGAACCGGTCGCTCGCGCGGCTGAAGTTCGAAAAGGGCGCTGACGGCGACTACATCACCAATGTGCCGATCGCGCTCCAGAACCTGCCCTTCGGGTCGCTGCTCGGCAAGGAATCGGGGTTGCCGATCGCGGTTGCGATGCAGACCGACAACGCCACCGGGCTGCAGGTGAGCGACTTCTGCCTCGGGCCCGTGAACGCGTTCTTCGGGCCGGTCCGGCTGCAGAACCTCGTCCTCGAGTACTCGCGCCCGGGGGGCGCTACCAGCTGCGGCAAGGGCTCGTTCCCCGCAGGCTTCAACCTCGACCCGGACTCGCTCAGCGGGACCGTGCAGACACCCATCTACAAGGGTCTGCTCACCGTGCGCGCGGTCGTGGCCGACATCAGCCACGCTCCGCGCCTGAAGACCTTCCACGCCGACTACGAAGGCAACATCGACATCGTGCCGCCGTTCCTCGAGCTGACGAAGGCGGTCGGAGACCTCAACTTCGACACCAAGACGCTCGAACTGTTCGCGCACATCTCGGCGCTCGGCGGCGGCATCGAAGTGGCCGGTAACTGCGGCGTCGCGGGCATCAACGGCTTCGTCAACATCACGGTCGAACCCTTCGACCTGCTCGCGCAGGGAGCGCCCGAGGTGCTCTGCGTCCAGCCGCTGGTGGCCCCCGGCGACTTCTTCCACATCGACAAGGACGGCAGCTTCACGGCCGCTTCCTACGTGAACTTCGTGCTCCCGACGGCGCTGGCGATCGTCGGCAGCCTCAAACTCGAGGGCGATCCGACCGACCTGCACATTCGGGCCGACGGCAACGTGTCGGCTTCCGCGGGCCTCTTCGGCCTCGGCGGCGACACGGGCCTAAGCGCGCAGGCGATCATCTCCGACCAGGGCGCCGCGCTCTGCTCCTCGGTGTCGGTCAGCTTCCTCGGCTTCAGCCACACCTTCAGCCTCGGCGTCGGGGCCAAGTACGACCCGCGTCAGCTCTTCGGCTACTCCGGCGGCGCGCTCGCCTACCTGGCCTCGCACTTCGGCTTCAAAGCCGACGGCTGCAACGTCAACGAATACAGCGACCTGCCGCCGACCAAAGGGCTGCCCGGCGAACGCGCGTCGCTCGCGGGCCGTGCCGCGGCGGCCGGCAGCTACGCGTTCGACGTCGCCAAGGGCGAGCAGACCGCGGTCGTGCTCCTGCACGGTTCTGGTGGTGCCCCTGCCGCGATCCTCCACGCCCCGGGCGGGCAGACGATCACGGCCAGCGCCAGCGGCCCGGTGGCCGGCCACGCGTTTGTCGCGCGGATAGGCGCGAGCGGCGAAACCGAGATCCAGATCGCCGGGCCCGAACCGGGACACTGGACGGTCGAAGCCGCGCCGGGCTCGGCCCCGATCCTCGATGCGAAAGCGACGAGCCAGCTCGGCTCGCCCTCGATTCGCGCCCGCATCGGCGGCGCCGGGGCCAAGCGCACCCTCACCTACACCGAGAAGAACATCCCGAAGGGCACGACCGTGCGCTTCTACGAGCAGGGAAACGGCGGCGCGGCGCCGCTCGGGACCACGCGGCGCGCGCACGGGACGATCCGCTTCACCCCCTCCGACGCCAAGCGCGGCCCGCGCACGATCCTCGCCTTCCTGATCGCCAGGGACGGCACGCCGCGCCCCACGCTGACCGTCGCTCGCTACACCGCAGCGCCGCCCCGGCCGGGGCGCGCCCGCGCGATCGTGGTGCGCCGCCGCGGCTCGACCCTTCTGATCTCGTTCCGCCCCGGCGCTGGCGCGAGCCGTCAGACGGTCGCCGTCCGGCTCAGCGACGGCCGCGGCCAGGTCTTCTTCCTGAGCGGCCGGGCGCGTACCGTGGGCGTCCGCTTCGTGCCGCGCGGTGTGCACGCGACCGTCACCGTGCAGGCCGAACGCGGGGGCCTCACCGGCCCGCTCGCGCGCGGGCACGGCGGTTGACCCTCGCGCTCACCCCACGATGACGCCGAAGTCCTGCGTGTAGATGCCGCCGCGCTGCCCGTGGGCGAGCCCGTTGGTGTGTGGCGAGACGCCGATGCCGGTGTCGCGGAAGTGCGGGTCGAGGATGTTCGCGCGGTGCCCGGCGGAGTGCATCCAGGTGGCCACGATCGCCTTCGGCGTCCCGAGCCAGAGGCTGCCCCAGGCGATGTTCTCGGCGACTTCGAAGCCGACGCGGGAGCTCGAGATGTAGCCGGTGCGGCGCATCCGCATCGCCGGCGTCAGGCCGTTGGGACTCACGTGTTCGAAGTAGTCGCCGTAGGCCATGCTCTCCGTGTGCGCCTGGGCGGAGGCGATCAGGTGGATGTTCCAGTGCAGTACGCGCTCGCCGTGGGCGGCGCGTTCGCGGTTGACCAGGCACAGCGCCGCCGCGCGCACGCGGGCGACGTTGCGGGCGGTCGGCCGGAGCGCCGCGTACGGGCAGTGGCCGTTCCTGGCCGTGAAGAAGAGGACGTGCCTCGCCTGGCCGGGTCCCCTGTGACGGTGCCCGGGCCCGCATTTCGAGCCGTTGTAGTTGGACGAGCGGGCGGTTTTGCAGCCTTGGTAGCTGGATCTGTGGGCAGCGAGCGCGGAGCCGGCGCCGAGAAGAAGGCAGAGCGACGCAGCGGCCGCGGCGAGCGGGGAACGGGCCATGCGGGCCTATCGGCCGCGCGCGCTCCCTGCATGAGCGGATTGCTGAAGTTTGGACACCCTTGCACGAGGCTGCCCAGAGCTGGGCGCTACGCGTCATCCGCCTGCTTCGCGGGCGCCGCCGCTTCCCTGCGGCCGGATTCGGATCCTTCGACCTGGCCTACAGCCCCAGCACGCGCCCCAGGATCTCGCGCATGATCTCGTCGCTGCCGCCGCCGATCGGGCCGAGGCGGGCGTCGCGCGCGGCGCGCTCGATTTGGGAGGGCGGGCCATCATCCCCGCGCATGTAGCCGGCGCCGCCGTGGATCTGCAGGCACTCGTCCATGAGGTCGAACGACGCGCGCTGTGTCGCGAGCTTGGCCATCGTGACCTCCTTCAGCGGCTCCTCGCCGGCGACGAAGCGGCGCAACGCGTCGTAGGTGACGCAGCGGCAGACGTGGACGCTCGTGGCCATGTCGGCGAGCTTGTGGCGGATCGCCTGGTGCCCTGACAGCGGGCGTCCGAACGTCTTGCGCTCGCGCGCGAACTCGGCGGTGCGCTCCCACGCCAGGCGCATCGCGCCGACGGCGCCGAGCGC
This sequence comes from uncultured Solirubrobacteraceae bacterium, assembly GCA_963836035.1. Lineage (GTDB taxonomy): Bacteria > Actinomycetota > Thermoleophilia > Solirubrobacterales > Solirubrobacteraceae > Palsa-744. Next base: position 245,113 of record CAWIHX010000005.1, read on the forward strand.
CATCGCCAGGCGCTCCCACTGGAAGTTGGCCATGATCAGCTTGAAGCCGCCGTGCAGCTCGCCGAGCAGGTTCTCCTCTGCCACGAAGACGTCCTCGTAGGCGATCGTGGCGGTGTCGGAGGCGTGCCACCCGAGCTTCTCGAGCTTGGAGGAGGTGACGCCCTCGCCGCGGTCGACGATCAGGAACGAGATCCCGCCGTGGCCGCCCTCGGGGGTGGTCTTGACGGCGGTGACGATGAAGTCGGCGCGCACGCCGTTGGTGATGTAGGTCTTCTCGCCGTTGACCACGTAGCCGCCGTCGACGCGCTCGGCACGCGTGGAGAGCGAGGCGACGTCGGAGCCGGCGCCCGGCTCGGTGATGCCGAGGGCGCCGATCAGCTCGCCCGCGATCGAGGGGACGAGGTAGCGCTGCTTCTGCTCGTCGGTCCCGAACTTCCAGATCGGCGGCGTGGCGATGTTGATGTGAGCGCCGATGCCGGCGGCCGTGCCTCCGGAGCCCGTGCGCGCCATCTCCTCGCACAGGACCGCCTCGTGCAGGTAGTCGCCGCCCTGGCCGCCGTAGCGCTCCTCGTACTTCAGCCCGAGCAGCCCCTGCGCGGCCATCTTCGGAAAGACGTCGTTCGGGAACCAGCGCTCCTCCTCCCACTCCTGGGCGTGGGGGGCGAGCTCGCGGTCGATGAAGCCGCGGACGGATTCGCGCAGCTCCTCGTGCTCGGGCGTGAAGGGGGGGTCGGGGGTCACGTCCTTGCTCCTCCTGCTGTTCGGACCGGTACATGTACCGGTCCGCCGATCGGCGCATGCGCCGATCGGGGGGCGGGCGCATGCGCCCGCCCCGGGGTCCGCACATGTGCGGACCCCTCAACTCGGGAGATTAGGAGAGGATGGGGGCCATGGATCACGTGAACGCGCCCGCCTGGCGTCGTACCGGCGCCAACCTCGTCGACATGGCTGCCTTCGGCGGCCTCTTCTGGCTCGCCCGCTCGCGGGGTCTCGTGCGCGAGGGGAGTGTGGGCGCGCGGCTGGCAGCGATCCCGGTCGAGGTGCTTCGCGAGCAGCTGCGCTCCCCCGGCCAGCGGCTGCTCGGCACGCGCACGGTCGATCGGCGGACCGGCAGCCGCGTGGCACTCTGGCGCACGCTCGCCCTGATCGGCTCCCGCGCCGCCGGCGCCGAGCTCACGCGTCGCCTCGAGCCCGTGCGCACTCCCGACCTCGAGCGCGAGCGCGAGGCCGCCAACGCCGAGGTCGCCGACATCATGCGCCGCCACCCGCAAGCCTCGCCCGAGCGAGAAGCCGAGCTTCGGGCGTCCCACGCCAGGCACAGCCACGCGACGCCGTCGGTGCCGCGCATGGTCGCGCCCTCGCTCGTCGTCGGCGTGCTCACGACGCGCCTGCGCCGCCGCCTGGCCCCGACCGTCGAGGTTCTCGCGCGCGGGCGCGGATAACTGGCTTGAAGACCGGCCGGCGCTCCGTGCCGGCCTCACAGCCCGTAGCTGCGGCCGATCACGTCGAGCATGATCTCGTCGGTGCCCGCGCCGATGCGGTTCAGGCGCATGTCGCGCCACACGCGCTCGACGCCGTACTCGCGCATGTAGCCGGCGCCGCCGTGGATCTGGATGCACTCGTCGGCGACTTCGCAGGCGATCCGCGAGGCATGGAGCTTGGCCATCGAGATCTCGCGCACGGGGTACTCGCCGTTGTTGAAGCGCCACGCCGTCACGTAGACCATCTGCCGCGCCGACTCGATCTTCGTGGCCATCTCGGCGAACTTGTGGCGGATCACCTGGAAGTGGCCGATCGAGCGGCCGAAGGCTTTGCGCTCGTTCGCGTACTGGAGCGTCCGTTCGAAGCATTTCTGGGCGCCCGCGACGCAGCCGGCGGCGCCGATCAGGCGCTCGCCCTGGAGCTCCCACATGATGTGGTAGAAGCCCTTGCCGACCTGGCCGAGCACCGCCGATGAGGGCACGCGCACGTCCTGGAAGGCCAGCAGCGCCGTGTCGGAGGCATGCATGCCGAGCTTGACCAGCTTCTTCTCGCGGATCACGCCCGGGCTGTCCATCGGCACGAGGAACAGCGTGAAGCCGTCGTAGCCGGCGTCCGGGTCGGTCTTCGTCACCAGCACGATCACGTCGGCGCGGTGGCCGTTGGTGATGTAGGTCTTCGAGCCGTTGATGACGTAGTCGTCGCCGTCCTTGACCGCCCGCGTCTTGATCCCGGAGACGTCGGAGCCGGCGTCGGGCTCGGTGATGCCGAGGCAGAGGATCTTCTCGCCCTTGATCGCGGGCACGACCCATTCCTGCTTCTGCTCCTCGGTGCCGAACGCGAGGATCGGCGGCATCGCCATGTCGGTGTGCACGGCGATCCCCATCGCGAGGCCGCCGGAGTTCGCGTTGCCGATCTCCTCCGCGAGCACGAGGCTCGTGTAGTAGTCGCCGCCCTGGCCGCCGTACTGCTCGGGCTTGTCGAGGCCCAGGAAGCCGAGCTCGCCGAAGCGCGGGAAGACGGAGTCGGGGAAGGTCGTCTCCTCCCATTCCTCGGCGTGGGGCGCGAGCTCTTTGATCGCGAAGTTGCGGATCGACTCGCGGAGCTGTTCGTGCTCGTCGGTGAAGATGAAGTGCTTGCGCTGGGTCTTGAAGTCGGGCTTCAGGACGGACTCGGCGGTTGCCATGGCTGGCGTCGTCTCCTTGGTCGGGCTTCGCGGGGCGGCCGCGCTCACGGGCGCCGGCGCTCGGGCCTAGGACGCTAACGCAGCGTCGCCTGGAAGTAAACAGTAGCGCTGCGCACTTTCCACCTGTGGGCTAGGATGCGCCGGTGCCCACCGAGAAGGTCCTCTACACGCTCGACGAACGCGGCGTCGCGACGATCACGCTGAACGACCCGGAGACGCGCAACGCGCTCTCGGCGGAGCTGCTCGAGGGGCTGATCGAGAGCTTCGAGCGCGCCCGCGACGAAGACGGCGTGCGCTGCGTGGTGCTCGCCTCCTCACACGAGCGGACCTTCTCCTCGGGGGCGAACCTCGGCGGCTTCGCGGCCGAGATGGCCCTCGTCCACAAGCACTTCGGCGGTGAGCGCTTCGTCGGCCTGTTCAAGCTGATCGGCGAGCTCGGCAAGCCGACGATCTGCGCCGCGCGCGGCCACGTGCTCGCGGGCGCGCTCGGGATCGCGCTCACGTGCGATCTGATCGTCGCGGGCGAGACCGCGAGCTTCGGCACGCCCGAGATCAACATCGGCGCCTTCCCGTTCATGATCATGGCGCTGATCTACCGCAACGTGCCGCGCAAGAAGGCCAACGAGCTGCTGCTGCTCGGCGAGCGCTGGAGCGCCCAGCAGGCGCTCGAAGCCGGGATCGTCAACCGCGTCGTCCCCGACGAGGAGCTCCAGCCGACCGTCGATGACTGGGCGGGCAAGCTGGCCGGGTCCTCGCCGGTGATCATGCGCCTCGGCAAGGAAGCGATGCGCCGCCAGCTCGACATGCCCCTGGACGACGCGCTCGACTACCTGCGCGCCCAGCTCACCGTCGCGCAGTCGACCGAGGACATCGTGGAGGGCGTGACCGCGTTCTTCGAGAAGCGCGAGCCGACCTGGAAAGGACAGTGAATGGCTGACACGGCATCGGACGCGAGCCGGGAGGGCTCGCCTCCCGCTCGGGAGCGCCGCGCGGATGGCGGCGCAGGTACCTCGATCCTGCGCCCGCTGGTGGAGGATCTCGCCGCGCGCCGTGAGCAGATCAAGCTCGGCGGTGGCGAGGAGAAGATCGCCCGCCAGCACGAGAAGGAGAAGCTCACCGCCCGCGAGCGGCTCGCGCTGCTGATCGACGAGGGCACGTTCGTCGAGCTCGGCATCCACGGCCGGCCGCACTCCTCGCAGCGCGCGATGGACGGCGTCGAGGCCCCGGCGGACGGGGTCATCACCGGCTACGGCAAGATCGACGGGCGTCTCGTCGCGGTCTGCGCATACGACTTCACCGTGATGGCGGGCTCGATGGGGATGACCGGCGAGCTGAAGGTCACGCGCCTGCGCGAGCTGGCGCTCACGAAGCGGATCCCGTTCATCTGGCTGCTCGACTCGGCGGGCGCGCGCATCCAGGAGGCGGTCGGCTCGCTGTTCGCGGGCTCGGGCTTCCTGTTCCGGGAGGAGGTCGTGATGAGCGGGGTGATCCCGCAGGTCGCGGCGCTGATGGGACCGTGCGCCGCGGGGACCGCGTACATCCCCGGGCTGGCCGACTTCGTGCCGATGGTCAAGGGCCGCGGCTCGATGGCGCTCGCGGGGCCGCACCTCGTGCGCGCCGCGGTCGGCGAGGACGTCACCCAGGAGGAGCTCGGCGGCTCGCGCGTGCACTGCCGCAAGTCGGGAGTGGGGGACATGGAGGTCGGCAGCGACGAGGAGTGCATCCAGCGGATCAAGGAATACCTCTCGTTCATGCCGCAGAACTGCGAGACGCCGGTGCCGGTGCGGCCGGTGAGCGATCCGATCGAGCGCGGCGACGAGGAGCTGCTCGACGTGCTGCCGGAGTCCAACCGCAAGCCATACGACATGTACGAGGTGATCGGCCGCATCGTGGACGACGGCGACTGGTTCGACATGAAGGGCGCGTGGGCGAAGACGATCATCACCTGCTTCGCGCGCTTCGGCGGGCGCCCGGCCGGGATCGTCGCCAACCAGCCCAAGCAGCTCGGCGGCATCCTCGACAACGACTCCGCCGACAAGGCCGCGCGCTTCGTGAACCTCTGCAACGCGTTCTCGATCCCGCTCGTGTTCGTGATGGACGTGCCCGGCTTCATGGTCGGCACGAAGGTCGAGGCGGAGGGCATCATCCGCCACGGCGCGAAGATGCTCTACGCGGTCGCCAACGCGACCGTCCCGAAGATCACGGTGATCACCCGCAAGGCCTACGGCGCGGGCTACTACGTGATGAACGGGCGCGCGTACGAGCCCGACCTGATCGTCGCGTGGCCGAGCGCCGAGATCTCGGTGATGGGCGCCGAGGGCGCGGTCGAGATCGTGATGCGCAAACAGGTCGAGGAAGCCGAGGACCCCGCGGCCAAGAAGGCCGAGCTGATCGCGGCCTACCAGAAGATCATCGACGTCTACATCGCCGCGGGCAACGACATGATCGACGACGTGATCGACCCCCGCGAGACGCGCGCGACGATCTGCCGCGCACTGGAGATGGCGGAGCACAAGAAGATCGAGCGGCCATGGAAGCGGCAGGGAGTGGTGCCGGTATGAGGCCCGTATGCCGGCGCGCCACTGCGTCCTTACCCCATTCGGGGCACTTCGGGGTCGCTCGTGTGCAAAGCACACTTCGCTCCCTGCGTCGCCGTATCGCTTGGCCTACGGGCCTCACACCCGAGCACGGTCAAACCACCCTGGGGAGGCTCCACCATGTCCCTTGACGACCCCGTAGTCATCACCTGCTCGATCTCGGGCGCGATCGCCAACCGCGAGCAGTGCCCGGCGATCCCCTACACGCCGGAGGAGTACGCCGCCGAGGCGCGGCGGATCGTCGACGAGGGCGGCGTGCACATCCACATCCACGCCCGCAAGCCGGACGGCACCCCGTCCTATGAGGTGGAGGACTTCGCCGCGATCACCGACGCGATCCGCGCGGAGGTCGGCGACGCCGCGATCGTCAACTACTCGACCGGCACGATCGGAGTACCGGTTGCAACGCGTGTCGCCTACCTGAGGGCCTGCCGCCCCGAGGTCGCCGCGCTGAACATGGGCTCGATGAACTACGCGAAGTACTCGAAGTCGCGCAAAGGGTTCGTGTTCGACATGGTCTTCGCCAACCCGTTCAGCGAGATCATCGAGCTGCTCGAGGCGATGAACGAGCTCGGCATCAAACCCGAGCACGAGTGCTTCGACATCGGCCACGTCGGCTCGCTCGCGCCGCTGATCGACATGGGCGTGCTGCACACGCCGCTGCACGTGGACTGCGTGATGGGCGTGGTCGGCGGCATCCCGCCGACGGCGCGCAACCTCGCGGCGATGGTCGACAACATCCCCCCGGGATCGCATTGGGGGGTCATCGGCATCTCCCGAGAGCAGTGGATGCTCGTCGCCGCAGCGCTGACGCTCGGCGGCTCGATCCGCGTCGGGCTCGAGGACAACCTGTACCTGCCGGACGGCACGATGGCGAAGTCCAACGGCGAGCTGATCGCCAAGGCGCGCGTGATGACCGAAGAGATCGGCCGCCGCCCGGCGACCGTCGCGGAGGCGCGGGCGATGCTGAACGTGCCGGCCAAGCCGGCGGTGGGGAGCCCCGCATGACGCTCCCCCTGGAGGGCATCAGGGTCCTCGACCTCTCGCGGCTGCTGCCGGGCGGGTTCTGCTCGCTGTTGCTTGCCGACTTCGGCGCGGAGGTTCTGAAGGTCGAGGACACGGGCATGGGCGACTACATCCGCTGGTCGCCGCCCTACTACGAGGGCGCGCACGACAGCGCGAAGTCGGCTCTGTTCCTGGCGCTGAACCGCAACAAGCGCTCGATCCGCCTCGACCTCAAGAACGAGCACGGCCGCGAGGTGCTGCTGAGGCTGGTGGGCGATCACGACGTCGTGCTGGAGTCGTTCCGCCCGGGCGTGCTCGACCGCCTGGGCGTGGGCTACCAGCGGATGAAGGAGACGAACCCCGGGATCGTCTACTGCGCCATCAGCGGCTACGGGCAGGACGGGCCGAAACGGGACGCCTCCGGGCACGACATGAACTACCTGGGGCTGATCGGGCTGCTCGGGTTGACCGGCGAGCGTGGCGGCGCGCCGGTGCAGGCGGCGGGCCAGATCGCCGACATCGGCGGCGGCGCGCTGATGGCCGCGTTCGGGATCCTGGCGGCGCTGCGCGAGCGCGACGGCGCCTCGCCCCAGCCGCCCGTGGCCGGGCGCGCCGCCTGCGCCGGCAGCCACGGCTCGGGGGAAGGGCAGATGGTCGACGTCTCGATGGCGGACGGCGCCCTGTCCTGGCTGGCGATGGTCGCGGCGAGCTACTTCGCCGACGGCAACGTGCCCAGCCGCGGCGATCTCCCGCTCGCCGGGGCGCTCGTCTGCTACCGCCCCTACGAGTGCGCCGACGGCTGGGTCTCGCTCGGGGCGCTGGAGCCGAAGTTCTGGCAGGGGTGGTGCCGCGGCGTCGGCCGCGAGGATCTGATCGGCGAGCAGTTCCAGCCGCCGGGCTCCCCAGCGCACGAGCAGGTCTGCGAGATCTTCAAGGCCCGCACCCGCGCGGAGTGGGAGGCCTTCGCGCGCGAGCACGACTGCTGCCTCGAGCCGGTGCTGGAGCTGGACGAGGCGCTGGACTCCGAGCTCGTGCGCGCGCGGCGGATGGTCGTCGAGCTCGACCAGCCCGGCGCCGAGCGGCCGGTGCGCCAGCTCGGCGTCCCGGTCAAGCTGGACCGCACGCCCGGCGAGCACGACCGCCTGCCGGGGCCGGCGCTGGGCGAGCACACCGAGCAGGTGCTGGCCGAGGCCGGCTACTCGGAGGCGGAGATCGCCGAGCTCCTGGCCGGCGGCGCCGCGGCCGGGCCCGCCGAGACCGAGCACGGCACGACGCTGAGGGCGTGAGCGCGGTGGCGGCGAGCACGGGCGCCGTCAATGCAAGCCCGCCCGCCCCCGCCGGCGAGCGCGAGCTGCTCAAGATGAGCGAGCTCGCCGAGCGCTCCGGCGTCAGCCCCGGCACGATCCGCTACTACCTGCGCGAGGGGCTGCTCGGCGACGGCGCCGACATCGTGCGCACGAGCCGCAACATGGCCTACTACCCGCCCGACTACGTCGAGCGGATCACGCTGATCAAGCGCCTGCAGGAGGAGCGCTTCATGCCCCTGCGGGTGATCCGCGGCGCCCTGCGCGACGACCCGGACCGGGTGCGCGCGCTGATGGAGCTCGAGGACCGCATCATCGAGCGTGCGATCGCAAGCGCGGAGGGACGCGGCCGCGTCTCGCGCAAGGCCGCCACGGAGCGCTACGGCGTGCCGCCGGAGGTCCTCGACCGGCTCGCGGACATCGGCGTGCTGACGCCGAACGCGCGCGGCTACGACCGCGACGACGTCGAGATCATCGAGGCGATCGCGAGCTTTCGCGCCGGCGGCTACGAGGAGGCGCTCGGCTTCACCGTCTACGACACGCTGCGCTATCGCGACGCGCTCGAGCCGCTCGTCCGGGAGGAGGTGCGCGCGCTGCTGGAGCGCCTCGCCGGCGAGGTGGACGTCGAGCGCGCGATGGAGATCGTCGCGGCGGGCACCGAGCCGCTGCGCGAGCTGATCGGCGCGATGCACTCCAAGCTGCTGCTCGCGGAGCTGGGCCGGCAGCGCTCGTCGTAGCAGGGGGCAGCAACTGCGGCGCACCGGAGTGTGACCAAGGACCGTTCGCTGGCGAAGGCCGTGTCGTCGCTCGGCCTGGTCAGCGTGATGCCGCTCGCGCCGAGCTGAGGGCTACCACCGCGCGCGGTGGTGCTCCATCACCCCGCGCCCGGACGCCAGCTCGACCCCGCCGGGCAGCGTGCCCGAGAACGTCCCGAACGGCGCGCGGTACTCCGAGCTGACGAGCAGCAGGTTCTCGTGGCGGGCGCGCTCGGCCTCCGCTGCGAAGCGCAGCTCCGAGCCGTCGCCGCCGCGGACGATGCGCAGCGCAGGGTCGAACTCGACCGGGCCGACCTCGTGCGGCACCCCATCGATCCACACCGCGCGCTCGCTGCCGTGCGCCGGGTCGTTGATGCCCGTGACGAGGTTCCACGCCAGCGGCGTGCCGTCCGGGGCCTCGCCCACACCGGCGCTCCACCGCCACTCGGTGACACGCTCGTGCCAGCCGGCCGAGTCGTCGATCACGGCGCGCGCCGTCACGGGCCGAGGGGAGCCGCCGTCCAACGCGAGTGTGCCGCTGGCGCGGATGCCCGCCTGCTTGCGCGTCCAGGACTCCGAGCGCCCGTTGGGACACCGGGCCTCGACGCCGGGCTCTTCCTCGAGGGCGAGCTCGAGCTGCACGCCGCGGTCGGCGATCCGCAGCCGGCCGGGCTCCAGCTCGACCTCGCCCCGCCGGGGCAGCAGGCGGGTTCGCTCGCGCAGCGCTGTCGGACCCGGCGCATGCAGCGCCCAGAAGCTCTGGCGCCCCGGGCCGATCCGAACCTGCGCGGCGCAGAGCATCAGCTCCTCGTCGAAGACACCGACCCAGCGCCAGCGCTTCAGCGGCCGGCCGCGCGCGAACATGCCGCGCCCGGCGATGAAGGCCTCGGCTGAGCCGCAACGCGTCGCGGGCACTATGCTTCCGGCTGTTGACTGACCAGTCAATCTATTTCTGGGCCTGGCCGGGTAGGACGTGGTCGTGAAGGTCGCAGCCGTTCAGCTCAACTCAAGCGCCGATCAACAGGCCAACCTCGCCGCAGCGGACAGGCTGACCCGCGCGGCCGCCGCGGACGGCGCTCGGCTGATCGTACTCCCCGAGAAGTGGACGGCGATGGGAGGAGACCAGGATCAGCGCGCCTCAGCCCAGCCGCTCGACGGGCCCGCGATCGCCTGGGCGCGCGAGAGCGCCCGCGAGCTCGGCGTCGAGATCGTCGCCGGGTCGATCCTCGAGCTGGTCCCCGGCCAGGAGAAGCTCGCGAACACGAGCGTGCACGTCGGCGCCGATGGGGAGATCAAGGCCACCTACCGCAAGGTGCACATGTTCGACGTCGAGGTTGGCGGGCGCGTCTATCGCGAGTCCGAGCTCGAGCAGGCGGGCGAGGAGATCGTGCTCTCGCGCACCGGCGACGGCGTCGAGCTCGGGCTGTCGGTCTGCTACGACCTGCGCTTCCCGGAGCTGTACCGGATCCTCGCGGTGCGCGGTGCGCGCATCATCGCGATCCCGGCCGCGTTCACGCTGCCGACGACGCGCGACCACTGGGAGACGCTGGTGCGGGCCCGCGCGATCGAGGACCAGGCGTTCGTGATCGCGGCGAACCAGACCGGCGAGCACCCGGGCGGCCAGCACTCGGGCGGGCGCTCGATGATCGTCGACCCGTGGGGCGCGGTGCTGGCGCAGGCGGGAGAGGACGGCGAGGCCGCGCTCGTCGCGGAGCTCGACCTCGACCGCCAGCAGGAGATCCGCGCCAGCCTGCCCTCCCTGGCCAACAGGCGGCCCGGCGCCTACCGCTGGCCCGAGCCCGCGCCCGCGGAGGCGGGGCGATGAGCGCTTCGGAGAAGACGGGCGCGCGGGCGGGCGGGCGGGCGATCCAAGCCCGCGCGAAGCCCGCCGCCGAGAAGCGGCGGCTGATCCTCGACGCGGCGGTGAGCGTCTTCGCGCGCCAGGGCTTCCACGCCTGCCGCGTCGCCGACATCGCCGACGAGGCCGGCGTCGCCTACGGGCTCGTCTACCACTACTTCGGCTCCAAGGACGAGGTGCTCGACACGCTGTTCCTCGAGCGCTGGAACGTGATGCTCGAGGTGATCCGCAACGTCGACGGGGAGGAGCTGCCGGTGCGCGAGAAGCTGGGGGCGATCGCGTCGTTCATCGTCGACAGCTACCAGCACGACCCGGACCTGATGAAGGTGATCATCGTCGAGGTCACGCGTGCGGCCAACTCCTTCGGCGACACCCACATCGGCACCATCCGCGAGGCCTACGATCTGATCGGCGGGATGATCGCGGCGGCACAGGAGAGCGGGCAGTTCAAGGGAGAGATCGACTCGCGCTTCGCGGCGATGGCCTTCTACGGCGCGATCGAGCAGCTGCTGACGGGTTGGATCTTCGGGCTGCTGCCGCAGAGCCCCGAGGACTTCGAGCGGGCGAAGTGGCTCGTCGTGGAGACCATCTGCGGCGGGCTCGAGGCGCGCGCGGGGGAGGGGTCGACAGGGGGGCAGAGGAAGGCCGGCGTCCGCTGAGGGGCGAGCGGAGAGTTTTGGGTCGCGACGGGCCGGGGCAATAGACTGGCGCGGCATGGATAACGAGTTGGTCAAGAGGCTTGTCTGGTCCGGGCTGCTCGCCGGCTTCGGCGCGCTCGCAAGCATCGCCGCCAGCCGCGCGGCGGCAATGACCTGGCGGCGGATCTTCGACGAGGACCCGCCGGAGTGAGCCCCCACCAGAACGGCGGCGAGCCGCCGCAGAACATCGCTGCGGCGGTCGCGGACATCTCCGAGCGCGCGAGCGTCCTGGTCCGCGAGGAGATCGAGCTCGCCAAGGCGGAGCTGACGGAGAAGACGACGAAGATCGCCAAGGGCGCCGCCGTCGGCGCGATCGCCGGCATCTTCTTCGTGTGGGCCGTCCTGTTCCTGCTGATCGGCCTCGCGTGGCTCCTCTACTTCTACCTGCCGGTCGGCGACTTCGCCTACTTCTGGGGGTTCTTCGCGGTCGGGCTGATCCTGATCGCGCTCGGCGTCGCGGCGGGGCTGATCGCGGCGCGCGCCCTGAAACGCGGCGCGCCCCCGGTGCCGACGATGGCGATCGAAGAGGCGCAGAAGATCCGCGAGACGGTCGCGGCGCCGCACCCCTCCTCGCCACCTGTGCCGTCGAGCGGGCCGGTCGCGCCCGTCCCGCCGAGCGCGACCGCCGCGCCCGTGCCGGCGCCGCCGGCCGGGACCGGGGACGAGGGCTGATGGCGGCGCAGCGCTCGCCGGAGGAGATCCGGGAGTCGATCGAGGCCAACCGCCGTGAGCTCGCGCTGTCGGTCGATCGGCTGCGCGGCGAGGTCACCCGCATCACCGACTGGCGCGCGCACGTCGAGCGCCACCGGCCCGAAATCATGGCCGGCGCGGCTGTCGTCGGCCTGCTCGTCGGCGCGCGCATGCTGCGGCGCCGTCGCCGCCGCGACTAGAACCTGCCCCCGGCGGACCAGCCGGGAGCTCGAAGGGCCTACGTCAGAAGGGTGACAGTGGCCGGATCTTCGCCTACGGACGGGTCAAACCCTCCAGTCGGGCGCTCGTGCGCGCCGAAGCGTGAGCTGCCACCACGACGCCGCGCGATGAGCCAGCAAACCCACTCCCCCTACGCCAAGCAGCTGACGCAGGTGACGCTCGCCACCCTGCTCGTCGCGGGCACGCCCGTCGCGGCGGTCTGGTGGCTGCGCGGGTCGGGCACGATCGACTCGGCGGCGATCACGGTCGCGCTCGGCGTGGTGATCTCGCTGCTGACCTCCTGGGCCGGCCGGATCGTCTGGGAGCGCCACCAGGGATCCGAGGACCTGCTGTTCAACGAGCTGATGGTGTGGGGCTACCTGCACCGGCTGCGCACGCAGCGGCGGCTCGGCTCCGCCGCCGAGCTGGCGGCGCAGCTGGCCGTCCCCGGGCACGCCCGCAAGCGCTCGGACCCCGCCGCCGTGCGATCGCAGACCCGGCTGCTGGAGCGGCTCGTCGCCGGCATGGAGACGCGCGACCCCTATCTGCACGGCCACTCGCGCCGTGTCGCCCGTCACGCGTGGATGATCGCCCGCCACATGAGGCTTCCCGCCGAGGAGGTCGCGCGCGTGCGCACCGCCGCGGCGCTTCACGACGTCGGCAAGACGAAGACCCCGAAGACGATCCTGCACAAGGCCGGCGGGCTCACCGACGAGGAGTACCGCATCATCAAGCTGCACCCCGGGGAGGGGGCCGAGATGACCGCGGTGCTCGGCGACCCCGAGCTCACCGCGATGATCCGCGACCACCACGAGCGACTGGACGGCAGCGGCTACCCCGACGGCCTCACCGGCGATCAGATCCCGCTCGGCGCGCGCATCATCGCGGTCGCCGACACATTCGACGCGATCACCTCGGCCCGGCCCTACCGTGCCGCCAGCCCGCATCGCAAGGCGATCGACATCCTGCGCGGGGAGGCTCAAACCAAGCTCGACCCCGACGCGGTGCGCGCCTTCTGCGGCCACTACGCGGGACGTGGTCCGCTGGCGCTGTGGTCGTTCGTCTGCAGCCTGCCGGAGCGCATGCTGTCGTGGCTGTCGGCCAGCGCGGCCTCGGTCGCCTCGGCGGCCAAAGTGGTCGCGGTTGCCGCGCTCGTCGGCGGCGTCGCGGCGACCAGCTCCACGTTCGGGGTGGCCGGTGCCTCAGGCCTGCGTGCCCGCTACCACGAACACCCGGCGGCGCGTGCGGCGACGGGCTCCTCGGTGGCGGCTCTGACCGCGAACCGCGCCTCTCGGAACGTGAGCGCTGTGACGGTGCATCCGAAGCGCGGGGCCGCCTCGCACCGCGGGAAGAGCCACAGTCGGGCTCCCGGCGCCGCGCCAGCGCCCGGTGCGGTGACGCCGCACGCGCCGGCGGCAGGCGCGGTGGTCCAGGGCACCGTCGCGGGCCCGGCCCGCAGCGACGAACGGACGTCGGCGGGGAGCGGCGGCGGCGAAGAAAAGCCCAGTGCCCCGGTTCAGACGGGTTCCCCGAAACCCGTTCGCCAGGAAGCGCCCGCCAAAGGCAAGAGCGAAGCGCCCGCCAAAGGCAAGAGCGAAGAAGCTCCCGCCAAAGGCAAGAGCGAAGAAGCTCCCGCCAAGGGCAAGAGCGAAGAAACGAAGAAAGTCGAAGAACACTCGCCGCCGGGCAAGTCCGAAGAACCGTCCGGCACACCCGAAGAACGCACCGGCAAAGGCGGGTCGGGCAACGCCGGCTCGGGCAAGCCCGAAGCACAAGCCGGAGGCAAAGGCCAGAGCGGCGCGTCGCACTGACCGCGGCGCCCGGCTCGCTGCACGCGGCGTCGTTCGGTCAGGCTGCGAACCGGAACGGTGCGCGCACCCGGAGCGGCTCGCGGAAGATCCCGCATCGTCCGGGATCGCGGGCGCCGCAACGGCGCACGAGGGAGTATCACCTTGGCCGAATCGGGTTCCTCCAGCAGGTGAACCGGCCGGGGACGCGGCGTCGGCGTCCCCGGCCGCTCCTTCTCAGCGGCGGGCTGGACAGCGCGGGACGCAACGGAATAGTCTGAGCGGAGACTTCGTCGAGGGGAGAGGGAGATGCGGCGCGCGACGGCTCTCGTGACGGCAGTGGTGGCTGTGCTGGTGGCCGGTGCGGCGCTCGCGGGCGGGGCTTCCGCCGCGCCGCCGGCGTGGCACTACTGCGGCAAGGCGGTGCCGAAGAACACGGGCAGCTACAGCGACAAGGCGTGCTCGGTGAGCAGCGAACCGGGGCACGGCAAGTACGAACTCTTCGAAGGCGTCGGCAAGGGCAAGAGCTTCAAGGGGAAGGACGCACCGGCGCCGCGCGCGCTCCTGATCGTGATCCCCGGCAAGGCCGAACTCCACGTCGAATGCGCCAAGGCCTCGATCTCCGGGCGCCCGATCGCGCCGAGTGGCGTCGCGGGGGTGCGGATCACGTTCTCCAAGTGCGAACTGCTGGACGCCCCGTGCGGGACGATCTCGACCGAAGCGCTGAGCGGGGAACTCGGCTGGCTCGACCGGGAAACGGGCCTCGCCGGCGTCTCGCTGGCGAACGAAGCCAAACCCGGCTCGGGCCTGGTCGTGCAGTTCTCCTGCACGTTCAGCAACGGCCAGGTCGCCAAATTCCGCTCGAACGGCGCGTTCATCGGAGAGCTTCCGGCGAACGGGCCGGTCAGCAGGGAACGCACCCTGACCTACCCCGTCGGCCAGTACCTCGAAGAAGAAAACGAGCCGACGAACCCGCCCGCGTTCGAAGAACGCCTCGTCGGCACGCTCCAGACGGAAATCAACTCGCCCGAGAGCGAATTCGAATGGACGCCCGAAGGGGGCTACCACTCGGGCGTCGAAGCGACCTTCCCGCTCAAGGGCGAAGCGCTTTCGATCTTCTGAGGGCCGAGCGGGGACTCAGCTCAGCAGCGACCGCGGCACCCCGCCGATCCCGATCAGCCCCGGGCCGGTGTAGGTGCCGATCACCGGGCCCACCTCCGAGGAGAAGAGCGGTTCGGAGTCGAAGATCTCGCGGCAGCGCTCGATCAGGCGCTCGGCCTGCTCGGGCGCCTGGATCTGCTGCACGACCCAGCCGTCAGAGCCCGCGTCGCGCAGCTCCTCCGCGTAGCGGACCATGCGCTCGAACGCGCGGGCGGCCGTACGCACGCGCTCGACCGGCGTGATCTCGAACTCGAGCGAGAGGATCGGCTTGATGCGCAGGGTGCCGCCGAGCCACGCCTGCGCCTTGCCGATGCGCCCGCCCCGGCGCAGGTACTCGAGCGTGTCGAGGCAGAACCAGATCCGCAGCGACTTGCGCGCCTCGCGCACGCGCGCTGCGACCGCGTCCTTGTCGCCACCCGCCTCCGCCGCGGCGCAAGCGGCCAGCACGAGCATGCCGAGCCCGCCGCACCCGGTTTCCCCGTCGATCACCTCGACGCGCTCGCCGAGGCCGCGCTCGGCCAGCAGCGCGTGTGCCTGCCTCGCCGCCTCGGCGGTTCCGGAGATGCCGCCGGCGAGGTGGATCGAGACGACGTCGCGCCCTTCCTCGAGCAGCGGCTCCCAGACCGCGAGGAAGTCGCCGATCGAGGGCTGCGAGGTGCTGGGCAGTTCGGGATCGGTGCGCAGCCGCTCGTAGAAGGGGTCGAAGCTCGCCATGTCGAGCTCGCGCTCGGGCTGGCCGGCCCAGCCTACGTACAGGCTGATCTGATGGACGCCCCGCTCGTCGGCGAGGGCCCGCGGAAGGTAGTGGGTGCTGTCTGAGGCGACGGCGACGGGAGCCATGCGGCGCGAGACGCTACCGCAACGCCTCCTCGAGCTCACCGGACTCGTACATCTCGGTCACGATGTCGCACCCGCCGATCAGCTCCCCGCTCTTGAACAGCTGCGGGATCGTCGGCCATTCCGAGATCGCCGAGAGCTCCTGGCGGATCCGTGGGTCGGGGAGGATGTCGACCGCGGCGAAGGGGACCTCGAGCGACTGGAGGATCGCGACGGTCCGTGCGGAGAAGCCGCACGCCGGCGCCTCGGGCGTGCCCTTCATGAACAGGATCACGTCGTGCTCGGCGATCGCCTCCTTGATCGCGTCGCGGAACGGGCTGCTCTCGGCGGGCTCGGCCGCGGGCGTGGCTGCCGGCGCCTCGCCGGCCATCGGGATCGGGTCGAACTGGTTGCTTGACATCTGGGGGCTCCTGCCTTCAGGGGGTCTGGATCGTGGAGGGGGGGTGGGTCTTCAGCGCCAGCGCGTGGATCGCGCCGCCGATGTCGGATTCGAGCGCGCTGTAGACGAGCTTGTGCTGCTGGATGCGGCTCAGCCCCTCGAACGACTCTGCTGTGACGGTCGCGCGGAAGTGGTCGCCGGTCCCGGTCGTGTCCTCGACCTCGGCCGTGGCGCCGGGTAGGGCCGCCTCGATCCGCTGCTTTATCTCCGCTGGCGTGGGCACCGGTTTCCTAGCGTAGAAGATCGTGAGAGACCCCACCCGCCTGCCCGCGGCGCCCGCGGGACCGGCGCTATACTTTGGAAAGTCTTGGAGCCGTCAAGAGGAGCACAGCCGATGATCGAGATCACCGACAAGGGTGCCGAGAAGGTGCACGAGTTTCTGAGCGCCCAGCAGGCGGACGTGAGCCTCGCCGGGCTGCGCGTGGGTGTCCGCGGCGGCGGCTGCTCGGGCTTCCAGTACCAGCTGGCCTTCGACGAGCAGCGCGACAGCGACGTCGTCTTCGAGAGCCACGGCCTGAAGCTGCTGGTCGACCGCGAGAGCCTGCAGTTCGTGCGCGGCTCCACGATCGACTACGAGGAGAGCCTCCAGGGGGCCGGCTTCAAGGTCAACAACCCGAACGTCGTGGCCGCCTGCGGTTGCGGCTCCTCCTTCCGGGTCGCCGAGGAGGAGCAGGTCTCCGCGGTCTGAGGCCGGCTCGCCGCCCCCGGCCTGGGAGCCGGGGCTCAGCAGCGTCCAGGCGCGCGGCGCCGCTCGCGGCAGTCCTGACAGCGGCGCTCTGGGCGCTCGGATGCGGTGGTGCGAAGTCACCGCCTCACAGCTCCACCAAGACCGTCGCGCCCCCCTCCGCGCCGAGCGGTCCCGCGTTCGGCATCACCGAGGACAACGCCGACCTGCTCTGGGCTCCGGCGGCTGACGCGCCGCCGCAGGCGGCCCCCTTCCTCGCCGCGCGTCGCGAGCTGGCAGCGTTGCATCCCCGTTACCTCAGGCTGCTGATCGACTGGGCGCAGCTGCAGCCCTCGCAGGCCGCGCCCGCGGACCTCGAACGGCCGGTCGACGGCTGCGCCCGCGGCACGCCGCCGTGCGGCTCCTACCCGGGCGTGGCAGGTGAGCTGGAAGCGATCGCCTCGCAGCAGCGGGCCGCGCGCGGCCGCGGCGAACCGGAGCCGCAGGTCGTGGTCGACATGCTCGGCGCGCCGCCCTGGGCCGTGCAGCCACCGCACGGGTGCGAAGCGCCCGGCACGCCGCCGACCGCGCGCGCCGTTCGGGCCGATGCCCTCCCGGCGTACCGGGCCCTGATCGCGCAGCTGATCGCGCTCGGCCGGCAGAAGGGCGTCGCGCTGCCCTGGTGGACGCCGTGGAACGAGCCGAACAACCCGCGCTTCCTCGCGCCCCAGCGCGAGAGCTGCGCAGCTTCTGGCCCGCCGCTGGCCAGCGAGGCCTACGCGGCGCTCGCCCGGGCGATGGCCGGCGAGCTCGATGCCTCCGGTACGGGAGCCCGGATGGTGCTGGGGGAGCTCGGCGGCTACGAGACCGGCTCCCCTCACCGGCTCGCGGTCGATGAGTTCGTGCGTGCGCTCCCTGCCGAGGTGCTCTGTCTGGCGCGGGACTGGTCCGTCCACGCCTACGCGGCCTACGGGCGCGCGCGGGCTCCCCGAGAAGAAGATCCCGTCACGAAGCTCGAGCGCGCGCTCGACGCTCGCGGCGGCTGCGCCGCGGGCGCGCGCCTCTGGGTGACCGAGGCGGGCGCCGGCGCGCCGCGGCCGGGCAGGCCTCGCGCCGCCACGGCCGGCGAGGAAGAAGGATCGCGGGGGGCGCTCGCGCGCCAACTCAGCGCGTGGTCGTCCGATCCCCGCGTGGCGGCGGTGTTCCAGTACTCCTTCCGCGAGGATCCCGCCTATCCGGTCGGCCTCGTCGATCCGAGCCTCCGGCGGCTCTACGGCACCTACTCGCTGTGGTTGGCGTTCTCTCACGGGGGTCAACACTGAGGCTCTAGTAGAGGCTGAGGACAAGGGCCAGCGGAGACTCTCCCGGCCCGGCGGGAATCCTCCCGGTCCCAGCCGGAAACGCCCTTGCGCAGCGCGGGCAATGCGCTCCGGAGCGCCCGTTATCTGGCTCGCCAGCCAGCAAATGTCGTTGCTTTGCAGGGAAGTAGGGCGGTTGACGTCCGCTTCGATCGTGTGCTACGGTCGCCCGCGACATGACGTCAGGGGTGGAGATGGGGAGGGACGCCCAGACGCGCGGCAACGCGTGCGTACCCCGCGGAGGGGCCGTCCGAGTTGCCCGTTTCCGCCCAGAGGGCTTGACCTTGACGCATGAGATGTTTTCTGCCAAGGTCGGGAGCAGCACCGCGAAGCTGAGGATCAGCGACGCGGCCACGACGGGCTTGGGGGCAGCCTCGTCCTTTTAGAGGCCGTTCCGAAGCCGGTCAACTAATCAAGAGGGAAAAGGAGCAGTTCACTGATGAAACGCATGAGGATCCTGGGGCTTGCCCTGGTCGCTGTGTTCGCGCTGACCGCGGTCATGGCCTCGGGCGCGTCCGCGGTCAAACCGACGTGGAAATACTGCGCCAAGACGTCGAAGAACGAAGAAAAAAAATACACCTCTGAATACACCGACAAGCTTTGCTCGGTGAAATCGGAAAGCAAAGAAGGCAAGTACGAACTCACCGCCGGTATCGGCAAAGGCAAGGCGTTCAAGGGCAAGGGCGGCGTCGCCGTCCTGCACAACGTGATTCCGGGCAAAGGCGACATCACCGTCGAATGCCAGCAGTTCAAGGACTCTGGTGAAGTTGTCGCTCCGTCGGCTGTCGTGAACGTCAAAAGCGAATTCAAGAAGTGCAAATCGCTTGGCTTCCCGTGCAAAACCGAAGGCGGTAAAAAGGAAACCATCACGACCGAAGCGCTGGCCGGCGAACTCGGCTGGCTGGACAAAGGCCACACGGCCGCTGGTGAGTCCCTGACGAGCCAGGCGGAACCGGGCAGCGGCTACCTCGCGCAGTTCGAATGCGAAGGTGTCGCCAAAGTGCGCGTGCACGGTGCCGTCATCGGCAGCGTCTCGCCCGCTCACGCGGTCAGCAAGGAATCGATTTCTTCCTTCGCGGTCGCCGAATACGGGATCGGTCAGCCTGAATCGCTGAGCAACCCGCCCGCCTTCGAAGAAGGCGAAGAACCGGTTGGCGTCCTGCTGACCGAACTGAACGGTCCGGAAACCGGTAACACGTGGCAGCCTGAAGGCGGCCTCGTCTCCGGTCAGGAAGCTACGGCGACCAACAAGGGCGAAGCCCTCGAGATCTCCTAGCGACCACTGACCACGCTCACGATGTGAGCGGTCAGCTAGAAGTTCAGTAGTGCGCGCGGGGCCCTCGGGCCCCGCGCGTCGTTAAACGGGCTCCGCCGGCCGCCGTGCCCCGGCTCGCAGGCCGGATCCGGGTCGCACCGATGCGCGAAAACGGCCGTTTCGGCCCGGGGAGACGTGCGAGTTGGACTAGAACATCGGCTGGTAAGAGCGCTGACCGCCGTCTTCGCGGGGTAGATAGAACGCAAGGCGACGGTTGCTGCTTGACAAGCAAATACCGCCGAATAGACTTCGAGAGGTTCTGTAGGGACGGGAGAGGGAACGGATGAGGGAAGCCGGGGAGACCATGGGGTCGCACAGGAGAAGGCGTGCCGCGACGGCGCGTGTCGTGCTGTGCGTGCTCGCGCTCGCGGCGGCCCTCGCGGCGATCCCCACCTCCGCCTCGATGGCGCTCTCCCAGCGCGGTCACGTGCCCGTCGGCTCCCTCGGCAAAGAAGGCAGCGGCGCCGGCGAAATGAAGGAACCGGAGGGGGTCGCGGTCAACGAAGCGACCGGCGACATCTACGTGGTCGACCACGGCAACGCGCGCGTGGACGTGTTCGGGTCGGACCGCAAATTCAAGTTCGCCTTCGGCTTCGGCGTCGCGGACGGAGAACACCAGCTCGAGACCTGCACGACCACCTGCCAGGCTGGCCAGCCCGCCGGCACCAAGGGCAATCTCTACAACGCGCGGGAAATCGCGATCGACAACTCGACCGACCCGAAAGACCCGTCCAAAGGCGACGTCTACGTCGAAATCCCGCCGTTCGAAACGACGCTCAAGAACAAAGAAATCGAATTCGAACCCGGGGCGATCATGAAGTTCACGCCCGACGGCAAAACCGTCGCACACGGCGCCCTGATCAAGAGCTGGCGGCTCGAAGGCGAAAAGGAAGAAATCGAAGAACCGATGGGCATCAGCGTCGACCCGTCCGGCAATCTCTACCTCTTCGACGAAGAAGAATATGTCGTGAAGTTCGACGACGAGGAAGTGAACAAGGCGATCAGCCTCGTCGAAGTCGAAGAACTGGGCGCAGGGGTTCCCGGGCTGGCCATCGGCTCGGGGGGCAAGATCTACGTCGGCAACTCGCAGCCCTTGAACCAGCTCCACCAGAGCTACCCGGCGGTGTACGCGGAGTTCCTGCCGCAGGGCGGAGAACCCCTCATCGACAACATCTACGACAAGTCGTCCTCCGGGATCGCCTACGACCACACGAGCGGGGACCTGGTCGTCGACAACATCAAGAGCGTCGCGGTGCTCGGCGGAGAAAACCAGCTGGTCCAGACGCTCGGCGAAGGAGAACTGACGAAGGGCGCCGGCGTCGCGGTCAACAGCAAAACCGAACAGATCTACGTCGCCGACGAAGCCACCGGCAAGGTGCTCGAATTCGGGCCGGAAGCGCCAGGTAGACCGACGTTCGGGTCCTCCTCCACGTCGAATACGACGGGCACGTCGACCGAAATCTCGGCCGCGATCAACCCGACGGGCGGCCAGCAGGCCGAATACTCGATCCGCGCCAGCACCGGCGCCGTGCCGGGGCCCGAAGCACCGTGCACGAGCCCCTGCGTCGAATCGCCGCTCTCAGCACTCGGCTCGGAAGGCTTCGAAGAAGTGCATGTCGGGCCGTTGAAGCTCGAAGGCCTCACGCCCGAAACGCACTATCGCTACCGGGTGTTCGCACAGAACAAAGTCGGCGCGACCACGCTCACCGCCGAGAGCCAGGAATTCTCCTTCACGACGCTCTACGCCCCGGGCAGCACGCTGCCCGACGGGCGTGTCTGGGAGCAGGTCTCGCCGGTCGAAAAGAACGGGTCCTCGCTCCAGCCGAACCCGCCGACCGAAGGCGGGGTGACCCAGGCATCCTCCGACGGCGAAGCGCTCACCTACGTCGGCTTCGGGGCGATCCCCAACAGCGAAGGCAACCCTTCACCGGAAGGCAACGCCGCGCCGTACCTGACGCAGATGTACGGCCACTGGACCCCGACCGGGTGGTCCGCGCACGACCTCGACATCCCCCGCGAAACGGGGGAAGGCGTGATCACCGGCAAAGGGAACGGCTGGCGGGAGTTCTCCGAAGACCTGGGCTTCGGCCTCCTGCAGAAGATCAGCCTCACCCCTGTCGAAGAACCGCCGCTGAACGGCGTCGATGGGCAGGAACGCGCGCCCTACCTGCGCAGCCAGCAACCGGAATGCCTCGCCTCCCCGGCCCCTCGGAGCTGCTTCAACGCGCTGGCCAACGCGGAAAACACGACCCATCCTTATGGAGGGGGAAGCTCCGGAATCGCCAACGTGACCTTCGCCGGGGGCAACGCCGCCCTGAGCCACGTGGTGCTCGAAGCGACGGGCGCCCTGACTTCCCAGACGGTTCCTGGCACGGGCAACCTGTACGAGCGGAGCGCGAGCGCGCCGGGGACGCTCGAACTCGTGAGCCTGCTGCCGAACGAAGCGCCGGCGGCCAAAGCCGTCCTCGGGAGCGGGCCACTGCGCAGCGTCCAGGGCGCGGTCTCAGAAGACGGCTCGCGCGTCTTCTTCTCCACGTCCGGCGAAGGGGGCGGCGCACGTCATCTCTACATGCGGGACACCGCACTGAAAAAGACGATCCAGCTCGACGTGCAGCAATCGGGGGTGACGATCCCCCCATCTCTGTATCCCGGCGTGACCACGCAGTGGGAAGTCGCCAACTTCTCGCTGGCGACGCCGGATGGCTCCGTCGTGTTCTTCACCGACCAGTGGCGCCTGACGCCGGACTCGCAGGCCTCCGCAAACCAGCCCGACCTGTACGCCTGCCACATCGAAGTCCCCGCCGGTGAACCGAAGTGCAAACTGACGGACCTCACGGTCTCGAGCAGCGCCGAAGAACGCTCCGGCGTGCAGGGCGTCCTGGGTGCAGGAGCCAACGGCTCGGGCACCTCGGTCTACTACGTCGCCAACGGGCGCCTCGCACCCGGTGCCGAACTGTCCAGATGCGCTCCCAGGCTCGCCGAACAACTGAAAGAAGGCGAAGAACTCGAAGAAGGGGTCGAAGTCGAAGCACGACCGGCAGGGGAGTTGTGCAACCTGTACGTCCAGCGGTTCGACGCAGCGAAAGGCAACTGGGGAACGCCGAAGCTGGTCGCTCGCCTGTCGGTCGAAGACGAACTGGACTGGGCGCCGCTGCGCGTAGGCCCGAAGGCCGGTGAACGCGGCCCGCTGAGCACGATGACCTCGCGGGTCTCGCCCGACGGGGAATGGGTGTCGTTCATGTCCGACCGCAACCTGACCGGGTACGACACGCGCAGCGCCGCGACCGGCCGCGGTGCGGAGGAGGTCTACGGCTACGGCCGTGCGGCCGGCAAGCTTGCCTGCGTCTCCTGCAACCGCGACGGCGGCCGCCCCCGCAGCGTGTTCGACACGAACTTCGCGAACGAAGGCATCGGCATGCAGATCGACCGCAGCTTCCTGTGGCTCGATCGCCAGCTCTCGGCGAACGTGCCGCCGTGGACGAAGTACGAACTCAATGTGGCGTATGTCCAGTCGCGCTACCTCGACAACCAGGGTCGCGTCTTCTTCAACAGCGTCGAAGGCCTGGTTCCGCAGGACACGAACGGCCAGCCCGATGTGTACGAGTGGGAGCCGAGCGGCGTGGGAGGCTGCACGCCGGCGGCGGAAACCTACACCGAAGCCTTCACCGAAGGGACGGGCGGGTGCATCTCGCTGATCTCCTCCGGGAAATCCGACCGGGCCTCAACGTTCCTCGACGCGAGTGCCAACGGCAACGACGTCTTCTTCCTCACCAACGGCAAACTTGTCCCGCAGGACGAAGACACCAGCTTCGACGTCTACGACGCGACGGTGTGCGGGGGCCGGGAAGGCACGCGCGAATGCCTACCCGAACCCAAAGCGACCGAACCGGTCTGCACCGAACTGAAAACGTGCCGGCCGCTGGAAGGCGAAGTCTCCGCAACCCCGACGTTCGTCCTGCCGACGAGCAGCGCCGCGACCGGCCCGGGCAACACCGCCAGATCCGAAGTGCTGCCGAGCAAAGAAGAAAGCAAGACGAAATCCACCAAGAAGAAGCCGCTGACCCGCGCGCAGAAGCTCAAGAAGGCGCTCAAGGCCTGCAAGAAGATCAAGCACCACAAGAAACGCGCCGCGTGTGAACACACCGCCCGCAAGAAGTACGGGCCCAAGAAGAAGTCGCACAAGAGTCACAAGTCGAGCAGGAGCGCGCGATGACCGGCTCGGCTACAAACCGCCTCCGCGCGCTGGTCATCGCTGGGGCCGCATGCGCGGCGCTGCTGCTTGCCCTAGGGGCAGGGCCTGCCTCGGCGAACTCGGCGTGGTGGCTGATGGACTCGACGACGGGTCCGACGAACCTCGTGCCCGGGCAGAAGTCGGTCATCGTCGTCCACGCCCAGAACGCCGGCTACACCACCGTGAACGGGACCGCGAGCCAGATCACGATCACCGACACGCTCCCGGTCGGGATGAAGCTACTCAGCATCCAGGCGGCGGAAGCAGGCGTGTGGCACAACTTCGGGGGGCAGCTGCCCATAAATCTGCAGTGCACGGTGACCGAAAGCAGGATCGTGAAATGCGCGCTCCCGCTCACGCCGAAGTCGCTGATCTTTCCCTACGAGAGCTTCCGGCTGAAATTCGAAGTCGAAGTCGAAAGTGGAGAAGGAGCGCCCTTGGAACTGGGGGACCACCCAGTCAACCACGTCAGGATCGAAGGCGGCAAGGACGGCAGCGGCGAAGAAATGGAAGCGAAGGAATGGCCCGAACCCGGCAAGGAAGCCGAACAGGCGATGAACATCTCCAGCGAACCCGTGCCGTTCGGCCTTCAGCGCTTCGATTTCCGTCCAGAAGACTCCGAAGGGCACGTCATCCATCAGGCTGGAGCGCATCCTTTCCAGTTCACCTCGACGGTCAACTTCAACGAGAAGGTCGCGTTGACTCCGGGGTTCTCGGGAGAAACCCTGAACTCGATCCCGCCGTACTTCGCGAAGAACCTCCACTTCTTCCTGCCTCGCGGGCTGATCGGCAACGTCGCCGACCGCCCGCAGTGCACGGAATCCGACTTCGACACGATCTTCACGGGGGACTCCAACAACTGCCGCGAGAACACCGCGCTCGGCGTGGCGTTGGTGACGTTCCTCGAACCGAACGTCGTCGGCTTCAGCTCTGACCCCACGCCCGTGTTCAACCTGGTTCCGGCGCCGGGCGAACCGGCGCGGTTCGGCTTCGAGTTCGCCTCCGTACCCGTCGTCCTCACCACGAAGGTCCTGCCCGAAAAGGGATACGAGGTCGAAGTCAGCGTCCACTACGCGTCCGAGGCGGCGTACGTCGAGGGCACCACGCTGACGTTCTGGGGCGTGCCCGGCGACCACCGCCACGACGCGAGTCGTGGCTTCGAATGCCTCGCTGAAGGCTTCCAGGTCAAGGAAATCTCAGAACCCCGCCCGTGCAAGCCCTCCGAAGAAGCAGAACCGACGGCGTTCCTGTCAATGCCGACATCCTGCGAAGACAAACCGGTGGCGTACGCGACGGGCGAATCGTGGCCGAAAAAGACGGAAGGCGAACTCGTCGAAGCCACCTTCGGCGGCCACTCAGGCGAAGGCGAATTCGCGTTCACGCCCTTCACCAACTGCGCCGCGCTCCCCTTCAGCCCCACGGTCGAATACGAAGCGGACCACCCCCAGGCGGCCACGCCGTCAGGGATGACGGTCAAGGTCAAAGTGCCCCAGGACTCGACCCTCTCGGGCGCGGAAGGCGCGCTTGCCGAGGCCGGCGTGCGCAGAACGGTCCTCACGCTGCCGGCGGGCGTGGAGGCCAACGCCGGAGCCGCCAACAGCCTGAAGACGTGCACGACGAGCGAGTTCGGCTACATCGGCGAATCGCCGTTCGGCGAAGACTCCGCGCTGGCGGGCCTGACCGAAAACACCAACTTCAACACGGCCGCCGTCACCTGCCCCGACGAAGCGAAGGTCGGCACGGTGAAGATCATCACACCGCTGCTTGAAGACCCGGTCGAAGGCTCCGCCTACCTCGCCCACATCCACGTCAACCCCTTCCAGTCCCCGCTCGTGCTGTTCCTCTTCGCCGAAGACAAGAAGGCGGGCGTGACGGTCAAGCTCGCCGGCGAAGTCATCCCCGACCCGAACACCGGCGCGCTCACCTCGGTCTTCAAGGAAACGCCGCCCCTGCCGTTCAGCGAACTGATCGTCCACCTGATGGACGGCGCGCGCGCGTCCCAGTCGACGCCCGAAACGTGCGGCACGTTCCCCGGCGCCGCCAGGTTCGAACCGTGGTCGGTGAGCGGTAGTCCGGCAGAACGCGAAGCGCAGTCCTACACGCCGCCGGGCGCCGGCCAGGGCTCGCTCGCGATCGGCCAGGGCGCGAACGGCGCCCCGTGCTCGCCGCCCGGCACCCAGCCCTTCAACCCGGGCTTCGTGGCCGGGAGCGGCGGGACCACCCAGGGTGGCGCGTTCGCTCCCTTCACGGTCACGATCGGCCGCGCCGACGGCGACCAGGCACTCAAAACGATCTCCGTGACCGAGCCTCCGGGCGCCGCGGCGATGCTCGCGTCGGTGACCCCGTGCCCGACCGCCGAGGCCGAAAAGGCCGAACCGAACTGCCCCGCCAGCAGCGCGATCGGCGAATCGACCGCGATCGCCGGTCTCGGCACCTCGCATGTCTCCCTACACGGCACCGCCTACCTGACGGGTCCCTTCCACGGCGCGCCGTTCGGGCTGCTGGACGTCACCGACGCCACCCACGTGGGCGAATTCAACCTCGGCCACATCCCGGTGATGTCGAAGATCACGGTCGACGAAAACACGGCGCAGGCGACCGTCACGAGCGAACCGGCGCCCAAGTTCGTCAAAGGCTTCCCGTCGCAGATCCACCAGCTCAACATCAACGTCAACCGGCCCGGCTTCACGTTCAACCCGACCAACTGCAACCCGATGCCGATCGTCGGCCACTTCTCCGGCTGGGGCAACCCCGGCATCGCCGAAGCCGCGAGCACTGTGAGCTACCCGTTCGTCGCCAGCAACTGCGGCTCGCTGCGCTTCAAACCGACGCTCTCGGTCGAACTCGAACCGGACGTGAGCCGCCTCGACGGCACCGGCCTGGTGGTGAAGGTCAAAGCCAGCCCCGGCGAAGCCAACATCCACAAGACGAAACTGGTGTTCCCGACGACGATCCCGTCGCGCCTGACGACGATCCAGAAAGCCTGCGACGACCACATCTTCAACGTCAACCCGGCCAACTGCCCCGAAGGCTCCGTGATCGGCACAGCGATCGCGAAAACGCCGGTGCTCAAATCGCCGCTGGTCGGTCCCGCCTACCTCGTCTCCCACGCGAACGCGTCGTTCCCCGACGCCGAGTTCGTGCTCCAGGGCGAAGGCATCAAGCTCGTGCTGGACGGCAAGACCGACATCAAAAAAGGCGTCACGAGCTCGACCTTCGAGTCGGTCCCCGACGCGCCGGTCGAAACCTTCGAAGTCAAACTGCCGCGCGGCCCGCACTCGGCCTTCAGCGGCTTCGGCGATCTCTGCACGACGCCGCAGAACCTGCCGACCGAATTCGTCGGCCAGAACGGCGCCGGCTTCAGCCTCACGACCAAAGCGAAGCTCGTCAGCTCGATCGACAAACCCGGTGGCGCGGTGTGCGGCGAAAAAGTCGTCCACAAGAAGAAGACCGAACTTCAGAAGCTGCTCGCGAAATGCAAGAAGCTGAAGAAGCACAAGAAGCGCGCGAAGTGCGAAGCGACCGCGCGCAAGCAGGTCAAGGCGGTGGCGACCTGCAAGAAGAAGGACAGGAAGCACAAGAAGAAGATGCGGGGCTGCATCGCGCATGCCCGCAAGACGTACGCGCTGAAGCTGAAATAGCGCCCGTCGGCGCGAGGCTCAGGCCGGCTCGTTCTCGAGCGAGCGCCACAGATAGCGGCAGGCGAGCGTGCGGTGAGGCCGCCACGGCTCGGCGATCCGTTCCATCTCCTCCGCCTCGGGCAGCTCCGCCAGCCGGTACGCGCGCTCGATCGCGCGCCTGATGCCGAGGTCGCCGACCGGCAGCACGTCGGGCCGGCCGAGATGGAACATCAGGAACATGTCGCTGCTCCACTGGCCGATCCCCTTGACGGCGCTGAGCTCTTCGGCGACCCGCGCGTCCTGGAGCTCGTCGAGGCGCTCGAGCTCCAGTTCCCCGCGCAGCACGTGCTCGGCCAGCGAGCGCAGGAAGCGCACCTTGGCCTGCGAGAGCCCGGCGGCGGCGCGCAGCTCGCCGGGATCGTCGTCGAGGATCTCCTGCGGCGTGGGCGGGCGCCCGCCGAAGCGCTCGATCAGCCGGCCGTAGATCGCTCGCGCGGCCAGCACGGAGAGCTGCTGGCCGACGATCGTGCGCACGAGCGCGCCGTAGTGGTCATCGGGGTGCGGGCGCCCGTCGCGGGGATCTCCGAGCGGGCCGACCGAGTCGATCAGCCCGGCGAGCACAGGGTCGGCGCGCTTCAGGTGGGCGAGGCCGCGCGGTCTAGGCAGCGGGCAGGACCTCGGCGCCGAGCGGCTCGCCGTCGAGCGCGTTGAGAGCACGCTCGACCGACATCGCGATGCAGGTGAAGCTCGGGGTGTCGCGGGCGGTGTAGGCGGAGGCCTCGGTCGTGCGCAGCCGCTGGACGAGGTCGAGGAACGTGCCGACGTCGTCGGTGTCGAACGCGACGACGAACTCCTGGTCGTCGAGGCCGAAGGAGTAGGTCGTGTGGTTGTCCACGCCCGGGTATTCGCGCCCGACCTCGATGTGTCCCTGCATGATCCGCCAGCGCTGCTCGGCGGGCAGCCCGTACCACTCGCGCGACTTCACGAACGGGTACACGAACACGTACTTGCCGCGGAACGCTCGCGGGCTGGTGCGCTCGTCTTCGGAGTACTCCGAGCTCTTGCGCATGCCCAGGAACGAGTGCGTGATCTGCGACCACTTCATCAGCCCGCTCTGGGCGAGCACGACGTGGAACTCGTGGATCCGCTCGAGGTTCTCGGCCTCGGCGACCAGCAGCAGCTCGGCGTCGCCGCGCGTGCCGACGAGCGAGAACGACTGCAGCAGGTGGCCGTCGGCGAAGTCCTCGCAGGCCGCCATGAACTCGCGCTTGTCGCGCTCGCGCTGCTCGGCCGGCAGCCGCCGCCACGCGGGTTCGGTCTTCAGGAACGTGTACTTGACGAAATGGCGTGCGCTCACTGCGCTCGATTATCGCAGCGAGCGCTCTCATCGGCCTCGGCTGTGGATAGAGTTCCTGTTCGTGCGGATCGCGCTCGTCTCGCCGTACTCGTGGACGTATCCCGGGGGGGTCACCCGCCACATCGAAGCCCTCGCGGCGGAGCTCGCCGCGCAGGGCCACGAGCCGCGCGTGATCGCGCCCTTCGACCCCGACGACCGCCTCTCCGCGCGCCTGCACAGAGGGGCGAGCCCACAGCGCCACCCCGCTCCCGAGGGTTTCGTCTCGCTCGGGCGCACGGTCGGCATCCCGGCCAACGGGGCGGTCTCCAACCTCTCGTTGACGCCGCACGCCGTGGCGACGCTGCGGCGCGAGCTGCGCGACGGCGGCTACGACGTGGCGCACATCCACGAGCCCGTGGTCCCCGTGGTCTGCTGGGACGCGCTCTGCTCCGCCGGCGATCTGCCGCTGGTCGGCACCTTCCACACCTACTCGGAGAACGCCCTCACCAACGGCATCGCCGCCGTCCCGCTCGGCGGGCGCCGGCGGATGAACCGGCTGCACGCGCGGCTCGCTGTCTCCGAAGCGGCGGCCTGGACCGCCCGCCGCTTCTTCGGGGGCAACTACAGGATCGTCCCCAACGGTGTGCACCTGCAGCCCCTGCCTGAGCCCCGGCGCGCCGGAGGCGGGGAGCTGCGGATCCTGTTCATCGGGCAGGCGGTGCAGCGCAAGGGCCTGCCGGTCCTGCTCGCCGCCTTCGAGGCGCTCCGCGAGCACGTGCCCGCCAGGCTGACGCTCGTCGGGGCAAGTGCCGACGAGGTCGCTCACATGACGCTCGACGGCTCCGGGATCGAGGCGCTCGGCAAGGTCTCCGAGGAGGAGAAGCTCTCGCGCCTGCGCGAAGCCGACGTGCTGTGCGCGCCGTCGCTCAGCGGCGAGAGCTTCGGGATGGTCCTCACGGAGGCGTTCGCAGCCGCCACGCCGGTGATCGCTTCCGACATCCCCGGCTACCGCGACGTCGTGCGCGATGGCATCGACGGCGTGCTCACCGCGCCGGGCGACCCGCTGGCGCTGGCGGAGGAGCTGCGAGCGCTCGCCCTCGACCCTGCCCGGCGCGCGCGCATGGCGCGTTCGGCCCGCGAGCGCGCGGAGCGCTTTGCCTGGCCGCACGTCGCCGCCGAAGCAGCCGACAGCTACGAGCAGGCGATCGCCACCGCGCGCCGGGCCGAGGCGGGCGGCGCGCTCGTGCGAAGCGCCCGCCGTTTCGGGCTCGCGCCGCGCGACATGCTCACGCCGGTGCCGGCCGAGCGCCTGCCGAGCCTGCAGCCGCCGCGTCCGCGACAGCCGGTGAGCACCGGCGCGGGGCGGCTGCGCAAGCTCCGGCGCGCCGGCTTCGCGCTCAGCACGCTCGCCGGCGCTGCGCTCGCTGTCCTGGCGCTCCAGCGCGTCGGCGTCACGCGGGTCGCCACATCGCTGCTCGCCTCCAAGCCCGGCCTCGTGGCCGCGGCGCTCGCGCTGATGTGCGCGGCGATGTTCGCGCGCGCGATCAGCTGGCACGCGATCCTGGCGGCCGCGCCGACGTGGCGCCGCGCGAAACGGCGCGATGCGATGCAGGGGACGTTCATCGGCGTGCTGATGTCCGCCACGCTTCCGGCCCGCCTCGGCGAGCCCTCGCGCGCGCTGATCCTTGCCCGGCGTCTCGGCCGCGCTCGCGAGACGCTGCCGGTGGTGCTGGGCACGATGGTCTCCCAGACGCTCTTGAACCTGCTCGCGCTCAGCGCGCTCGGCATCGTCACGCTCTCGCGGGTGAGCGTGCTCGACGGGCACGATCGGGACCTGATGCTGCTCGCGCTGACCCCGGTCGCGGCGCTGCTGCTGGTGCTCGCGGCGCCCGTGCTCGCGCCCCCCGCCGCGGTCTCGCGCTTCCGGCGCCTGCAGGCTGCGCTCGCCGGCGTGCGCCGCGCGCTGCTGCGCCTGCGGCGCGGCCTTTCGGTGTTCCGGAACCCGCGCGCGGCCACCCGCGCGACCGCTGCCCAGATCGCCGCGTGGGCGCTCCAGTGGCTCGCCTGCTGGCTGCTGCTGACCGCGTTCGGCCTCGACGGCCGCGCGGGGGCCGGCGCTGCCGCCGCCGTGCTGTTCGCGGTCAACGTGACCGCCCTGATCCCGGCGACGCCGGCGAACGTGGGCGTCTTCCAGGCCGCATGCGTCGCCGTGCTGGCCGGCGCCTACCACGTCTCGACGCCCGACGCGATCGCCTACGGGATCGTCCTGCAGGCGGTCGAGCTCGCCACCGCGCTGCTGATGGGACTGCCCGCCCTGCTCAACGAGGGCCTCTCGTGGCGCGAGGTGCGGCTGCGCACGATGCACGCGACGCCGGTGCGCCTGCCGCGCCTGGAGCACGGCCGCGGCCCGGGTGTGCGCGCCGTCGAGTAGCGCCCCCGATGGCCGAGGCCTGGGTCTACATGCTGCGCTGCGGCGACGGCTCGCTGTACACCGGCTGGAGCACCGACGTGCAGCGGCGGCTCGCGAGCCACCGGGCAGGGCGGGCGAGCCGTTACACGGCCTCGCGCCTGCCGGTCGAGCTCGTGATGGCGCGCGAGATGGATGACCGTGGCTCGGCGATGCGCGAGGAGGCCCGGATCAAGCGGCTGGACCGCGCCGCGAAGCTCGCTCTGATCGCGGGCCAGGGCGCCCGCGCGTAGGGCTCGCCGAGCTGGCGGCGGCCTTCGCCGCGGGCTTGCGGCATGATGGGAGCATGTCGAGCAGGCCGACAGGCCGCAGCGTCAAGATCTCCGACGACGAGCGGGGCGGGTGGTCCTCGGACCGGCCGCGCCGTGACGGCGCGCCGCAGCGTCCCGCCGACCTCACCGTGCACTGCCGGGTGCTGCGCCCGACCGACCGCCTGCGCTACTCGCCCGGCAGCCTGCTGATCGTCTCGTGTGGCTCGAGCCAGGAGCTCGACGCCTTCCTCGAGCGGCTGGTCGAGGAGCGCTCCGCCGTCTTCTCGCTGCGCAAGGTGAGAGCCCTGCTCGCGGGGCGCGTCGGCGCGGAGGAGCTCGACGAGCGCGCGCGCGAGCTGCTCGCCTCCGCAGTGCAGAAACGGCTCGAGGGCCGCCAGACGGTCGTGCTCGAGACGGAGGGCTTCACCCCCGAGGAGCGCGAGCCGTTCCTGCGCGCGGCGGCGTCCCAGCGTCGCCCGCGCCACCTGATCCTGATCGAGACCGCCCGCGAGAACGTCGCCGAGGACGACCTGGCGTCGCTGAACGAGCTGCGCCGGGCACTCGACGCCGGCGAGCTCGGCAACGAGGGCGTCCAGACCGCGCTGCGGCTCGGCGGCGGCTCGGCCGCGGAGGTCAAGCGGATCCTGTTCCGCCCGCCTCCGCGCGAGGACGACTAGCGCCGAGGGCGCTAGAACCCCTGCGCACGCAGGCTCTCACGCCTCAAGCGACGCACGGCCCGCCCCCGATGTACGTGGCATGCACGACTCCGGAGCCGCGGTCGCCGAGCCGGACGATGCGCCCCTGCGCCGGATCGGCGCCGGGGGCAGCTCGCAAGCCGACGCGCCGCTGCCTGAACTGCTCGACACGCGCCTCGTTCGCGTAGAGCTGACGCGGCTGCGCAAGCCGCGGCACGGTTCCGAACGGGTCGGGCTCGGACGGGCGCGAATCGCCCGCTCGCGGGAGGCCAGCCATGGCCGGCACCCCGCCTGACGGACCGAGACTGCGCCGGAGCGAGCCGGAGCGGGCACCCGAGACGATCTGGGTGCCGTATCTCGCGCTGATGTCGCTCGCGACGGCGGGCTACGTGGTGGCCGGGCTCTGGGGCCCGGGGTCGCTGCACAGCGGCCTCGTCTTCAACCTCATCGGCGGCCTCAGCGTCGCGGGGCTGATCGCCGGCGCCAACCTGCACGCCCCGCGCCGGCGCCTGCCGTGGTACCTGCTTGCGATCGGGCAGGCGATGTTCGTCACGAGCGACGTGCTCGCCTACAACTACCAGCGCCTGTTCGGCGAAGCGCTCCCGTTCCCGTCGATCGCCGACTCCTTCCACCTCGCGTTCTACCCCTTCCTCGTCGGCGGCCTGCTGCTGCTGATCCACGAACGCCGGGAAGACCGCGACCGCAGCGCGCTGATCGACTCGCTGATCGTGACGCTCGCGCTCGCGACGCTCCTGTGGGTCTACCTGATCTCCCCCTACATGAACGACAGCACGATGTCCGAGATCGGGCGCCTGGCCTCGATCGGCTACCCGGCGATGGACATCCTCGTCGTCGGCGTGCTCGCGCGCATGGCAGCGGGCCGCCATCGCCGCGAGCCGGCGTTCAACTTCATGCTGTGCGCGATCGCGGCGCTGCTGTTCAGCGACGCCGTGTACGGCTGGCGGCTGCTCGAAGGGCACTTCCAGCCGGGTCCCGTCACGATGGCCGGCTGGGCCGTCTTCTACGCGCTGCTCGGCACGGCCGCGATGCACCCCTCGATGCGCCGGCTCTCGGAACCGGGGCCGGACACCGAGTCGACGTTCACGCGCGCGCGCTTCGCGCTCCTCGCATGCGCGGCGATGACCGTGCCGGCGGTGATCGTCGTGCGCCGCGCGCTGGGCGAGCACGTCGACCTCTACGTGCTGGTCGGCGCCTCCGCGGCGATGTTCGCACTGGTGCTGGTGCGCATGGCCGGGATCCTGCGCCGCCACGAGGTGCTCACCGGGCGCGAGGCGGCGCTGCGCATCGAGCTGACCGAACAGACCATGCACCGCCGCTCGGAGCAGCGCCTGGCCTCGCTGATCAAGAACTCCTCCGACGTGGTGTGCATCCTCGACGCGGAAGGGAGCGTGCGGTACGTCAGCGACTCCGTGGCGACCACGCTCGGGCTCGATCCCGCCGAGCTGGCCGACGCCGCGCTGCTCGACTTCGTGCACGCCGAGGACGTGCCGCGCCTGCGGGCACTCGTCTCCTCACTCGCCAGCCAGCCCGCGGGGCAGCCGATGCTGATCGAGTTCCGCGTGCGCCGGGCCGGGGAGGGCCGCGACGGCAAGGAGACCTGGCGCGACGTCGAGGCAGCCGCGTGCAACCTGCTGAGCGACGAGGCGGTGCGGGGGATCGTCCTCAACATGCGCGACATCTCCGAGCGCAAGGCCTTCCAGAACGAGCTCGAGCACCAGGCCTTCCACGACACGCTGACCGGGTTGCCCAACCGCGCGCTGTTCCGCAACCGCGTCGAGCACGCGCTCGTGGGACGGCGCCGCGACCAGCGCCCCGTGGCCGTGCTGTTCCTGGACCTCGACGACTTCAAGTACGTCAACGACAGCCTCGGACACGCCGCCGGCGACGAGGTGCTCCAACAGGTCGCGGGGCGGCTGGCCGACTGCATGCGCCCCGTGGACACCGCCGCGCGCCTCGGCGGTGACGAGTTCGCGGTCCTCCTGCGCGACACCGAGTCGGAGCTCCATTCGATCGAGGTGGCCAGCCGCGTGATGGCGGCGCTCAAGGCGCCGATCGCGCTGGCGGGGCGCGACGTCACGCTCGCGGTCAGCATCGGCATCGCCTTCGCCGATCACCACATGGTCTCCTCAGCGGACGCCGACGAGGTGCTGCGCAACGCCGATGCGGCCATGTACATGGCCAAGGAGCACGGCAAGGACAACTACCAGCTCTTCAACGCCGAGATCCACGCGCGCGCCGTGGCGCGGATGGAGCTCAAGGCCGAACTGCAGCGCGCGCTCGACGCCGGCGAGTTCACGCTGCGCTACCAGCCGATCATGGACCTCGAGCGTGGCGACATGGCCGGGATGGAGGCGCTCGCGCGCTGGGAGCATCCCGAGCGCGGCACCCTCGCACCGACCGAGTTCGTCCCGCTGCTCGAGGAAACCGGCCTGATCGTGCAGGTCGGCCGGCGCATCCTCTCCGAGGCCTGCGGGTGGGCGGCCCGGATGCAGGAGGAATGCCCGCGCGAGCCGCCGCTCTCGATGGCCGTGAACGTCTCTGCGCGCCAGCTGCAGCGCCCCGAGTTCATCGACGAGGTCGACGAGGCGCTCCAGGAAACCGCGATCGTCCCCTCGAGCCTCACCTTGGAGCTCACCGAGAGCGTGATGATGCAGGACATGGAGGTCAGCCTGTTGCGCCTCGAAGCGCTGCGCGCGCTCGGCGTCAAACTGGCGATCGACGACTTCGGCACCGGTTACTCCTCGCTCAACTACGTCCGCGAGCTGCCGGTCGACATCCTCAAGATCGACCGCTCGTTCCTGGCCGACACGAACCCCCAGGTCGAGCAGATGACGGCCTCGATCGTCGAGCTCGCCCGCATCTTCAACCTCAAAGCGGTCGCTGAGGGCGTCGAAAGCCCCGACCAGGTCTCACGGCTGCAGGGGATCCACTGCGACTTCGGGCAGGGCTTTCACTTCGCTCGGCCGCTGTCGGCAGAGGAGGTGCTCGAAATGGCGACCCATCACCGCGTCGCCAACGCCGGCAAGGCGGCGCGGTCGGCCCGGACCGGAGACGGCTCCGCGCCGAAGGCCGCGGACGCCGGGCGCACCAACAGCCGGTCAGCGGACTGACACCCGAATTGCTTGCCGGCAGGCCGGGCTAGCCGCTGTCGCCGGCCATCGCCGGCTCATCCTCTTCTTCGACACCGCCCTCGGAGGGCTCGGAGTCCTCGAGCTCGCCGAACAGCGAGGCGTCGCGTGCCGATCCGCGGATCACATCGTCGGGGCTGCCGTCGGGCAGCAGCCGGCCCTGTCTGGTGCCGAAGTAGATCGCCTGGGGGTGGTGGGCGACGAGCGCCAGCGTCGACTGCTCGGGGTCCGGCGCGTAGCCGTCGGTGATGCGCATGCCGATCTCCTCGAGATGGAGCAGCTCCTCGACCTTCAGGTGCTCGGACTGCTCGGGCACGGCGGGGTAGCCCCAGGAGTAGCGCCGGCCCTGGGCGGCCTCGATGCCGAGCATCTCGCGCACGCGCCAGTGCAGCCACTCGGCCAGCCCCTCGGCCGTCTGCACGCCGAGGCCGTGGACGAAGAGCTGCTCGGCGAACTCCCCTTCCGCCTCCAGTCGCGCCATCAGCTCGGTCACCTCGGTGCCGACGGTGACCGCCTGGACGGCGATCACGTCGAGCTCCTCGGGCGCCTCGCCGTCCACGGCGGGGCGGAAGAAGTCAGCGAGGCAGATCCGGTCGCCCTTCGGCTGGCGCGGGCACACGAAGCGCGTCAGCTCGCGCGCGCGGTCCTCCGGGTCGAGCAGGACGATCTCGTTGCCGAGCGCGTAGCAGGGGAAGAAGCCGAGCAGCGCACGCGGATGCAGGTAGGCGGTTGGTGTCCCCTCGGAGCCTTGACCGGATTGCGCGCTGTCCGCGCGCGCCTGGAGCCACATCCGCTCCAGGCGCGGGCGGAAGTCCTCCGCGAGCAGCTTCTGCCACGCCTCGCCTTTGACGCCACGCCCGCCCCAGTGCAGCTTGAACAGGACGTGGGTGTCGAGGTGCCGGTAGAGCTCGTCCATGTCGACCGGGATCTCCTGCACCCCCCAGAAGGGCGGCTCCGGGATCGGCGCGTCGGTCCGCGCGGCGGAGCGGACGGAGTCGTCGGAGAAGTCCAGCTCCTCCTCGGGCTCCTCGCCCTTCTCGCGGAACGCCTTCGCGCCGGCGCGCAGCTTCTCGTCGAGCGCGGAGCGCGCGTCGGCGTCGATCAGCTGGTCCATCACGGCGAGTCCCTCGAACGCGTCCTTGCAGTAGAAGACGCCCGGCTCGTAGATCTCCTCCGATTCCTTGCCGCCCGGGAAGAGCGCGCGGTAGCCGAACGCGCGGTTGATCGCGGCGCCGCCGATCAGCACCGGGTAGCCGAGGCCCTTGGCGTGGAGCTCCTGGATGCACGCCGGCATCTGCTTGGAGGTGGACACCAGCAGTGCCGAGAGCCCGATCGCGGTCGCCTCGTGCTCCTGCGCCGCGTCGACGATCGTCTGGATCGGCACCTGCTTGCCGAGGTCGACGACGGTGTAGCCGTTGTTGGTGAGGATCGTGTTGACGAGCGACTTGCCGATGTCGTGCACGTCGCCGAACACGGTCGCCAGCACGACCGTGCCCTTGGTGTACCCCTCGATCTTGTCGAGGTATTTCTCGAGCTGGGCGACGGCGCGCTTCATCACCTCGGCGGACTGCAGCACGAACGGCAGGATCAGCTCGCCGGCGCCGAATTTGTCGCCGACCTCTTTCATCGCCGGCAGCAGCACGTCGTTCAAGGTCGGGACTGCGCCGATCTTCTCCACCGATCTGTCGATCCAGTCCTCGACGCCGTCCTTGCGGCGGCGCAGGATGTGGAAGTGCAGCGCCTCCTCGGGCTCCATGCCCTCGGTCGGGTCGGCGGCTGACTGCGCCGAGTCCTCCTCGCCCTTGGACTCGAAGTGGGCGATGAAGCGCTCGAGCGCGTCCTCGCGGCGGTTGAAGACGAGGTCGTCGGCCAGCTCGCGCTCGCCCTCGGAGATCTCGCCGTAGGGGGTGATGTGGTTCGGGTTGACCATCGCGAGGTCGAGCCCCGCCTGCACGCAGTGGTGAAGGAAGACCGAGTTGAGGACCGCGCGCGCGCCCGGCGAGACGCCGAACGACACGTTCGAGACTCCGAGCGAGGTCTTCACGTCCGGGACCTCGGCCTTGATGCGCCGGATCCCCTCGATCGTCTCGACCGCCGACGGGCGCCACTCCTCGTCGCCGGTCGTGAGCGTGAACGTGAGGCAGTCGAAGATCAGCAGCTCGGGGTCGAGGCCGTGCTCGTCGCAGCACAGCTCCCGGATCCGCTTCGCGATCTCGACCTTGCGCTCGGCGGTCTTCGCCATCCCGGTCTCGTCGATCGTCAGCGCGATCAGCGCGGCCCCGTGTTCGAGCGCCATCGGCACGACCCGGTCGAGCTTCTCGCGCCCGGCCTCGAGGTTCACCGAGTTGACGATCGCGCGGCCCGGGATCTGCTCGAGCGCGCGCTGGATCACCTCGGGCTCGGTCGAGTCGACCTGGATCGGCGCCGGCTGGGTGAGCGAGACCTTCTTGGCGAGGATCCGCATCTGCTCGTCCTCGTCGGCGCGCTCGGTGAGCGCGACGCAGAGGTCGAGCACGTGGGCGCCGCCCGAGACCTGGTCCTCGGCGATCTGGACGAGGCCGTCGTAGTCGTCGGCGAGCAGCAGCTCCTTGGCCTTGCGCGAGCCCTGGGAGTTGACGCGCTCGCCGACCATCGTCGGGCGCGGCTCCTGGACGAGCGGCGTGGCGGCGATCATCGAGGACAGGTGTGCCGCGCGCGGCGCGGGGCGCGGCGCCACGGCCCGGTCTCTCACGCGCTCGGCGATCGCCGCGATGTGCGCCGGGGTCGTGCCGCAGCAGCCGCCGACGATGCCGACGCCGTAGCGCTCGACGAACTCCTTCAGCGCGTCGGCGAGAGCTTCGGGCTGCTCGGGGAAGATCGTCTCGCCGTCGGGGCCCTGGAGCGGCAGGCCCGCGTTCGGGATGCACGCGACCGGCACCGGGCAGAACTCCCCGAGGAATCGAATCGCATCGCGCATGTCCTCGGGCCCCGTCGAGCAGTTCAGCCCGATCACGTCCACCTTCAGCGCGCTGAGCGTCGTGAGGACAGCCGAGATGTCGGTGCCGAGCAGCATCTTGCCGCCGTTCGGAAGGAGCGAGACGGAGGTGTGGATCGGGAGCGTGCGGCCCGCCTTCGCGAAGGCCTCGCGGGCCCCGAAGACAGCCGCCTTGACCTCGAGGATGTCCTGAGCGGTCTCGATGATGATCAGGTCCGCGCCGCCGGCGATCAGGCCCTCCGCCTGCTCGGCGAACACGCCGACGAGGTCCCTGAACAGGATCTGGCCCAGCGACGGGTCCTCCGAGGCGGGCAGGAAGCCCGTCGGCCCGATCGAGCCGGCCACGTAGCGGCTCTCACCCGCCGCCTTGCGCGCGATCTCGGCGGCCTTCGTGTTGATCTCGAGGGTGTGCTCGCCCAGGCCCCACTCCTCGAGCTTCAGCCGCGACCCCTGGAACGTGTCCGTCTCGAGCACTTCGGCGCCCGCGTCGAGCATCGAGGAGTGCACGCCCTCGATCACGTCGGGGCGGTTGAGGACCAGCGCCTCGTGGCACTTGCCCTGCAGGCCGCCGTAGTCCTCGCTCGTCAGCTCGAACTGCTCGAGCGTGGCGCCCATGCCGCCGTCGTAGATGACGACGTGGCTGTCTATGGCCTTCAGGTAGTCGCGGGGCATCAAGCCATGCTAGCTGGGGAGTTGTCGCGGGCGGCTGTCACACCGGGGCGCGCTCGCGCAAACCTCTTGAGTACATGCAAGCACGTGAGGACGACCGGGAAGCGGCGCTCATGCCCGCGATCGCACGGGGCGACGAGCGAGCCTTCGCGGAGCTGTACCGCCGCCATCTCCCCGTGATCGTGGGCTGGCTCTACCGGCAGACAGGCAACCGCGAGGCCGCCGCCGACCTCTCCGCCGAGGTGTTCGCGGCGGCGCTGATATCGGCGCACCGCTATCGCCCGCAACTCGGCTCCCCCGGTCTGTGGCTGCTGGGGATCGCGCGCAACAAGCTCCGCGAGAGCGCGCGGCGGCGGCGCGTCGAGGACGTTGCGCGCAGGCGGCTCGGCGTCGAACCGCTGGCGCTGACGGACGCGGACCTGGAGCGTGTCGAGGAGATGGTGGGCGCGACCGGCGAGGGCTCCGCCTTGCTCGAAGCGCTGCCCGCCGACCAGCGAACCGCCCTCGTCGGCCGGGTGCTCGACGAGCGAACCTACGCGGAGCTGAGCGAGCGCCTTGAATGCTCGGAGATGGTCCTGAGGCAGCGCGTGAGCCGCGGGCTCAAGACACTCAGATCGCAGATGGAGGGACGGTGATGGACTACTTCGCCTCGGTCGAGCGTGAGCTCACCACGGCAATGCGCCGGACGGGGCGGCGCGGGCGTCTCGCCGGGCGCAACCGGCGGCTGGCGCTCGCCGTCGCGCTGTGCGCGGTCACCGCCGGGACGGCGCTCGCCGCGACGGGCGTGATCCCGCTCGGGTCGGCGGTGCATGTGCCGCCGGGGCTGAACCCGCGCGCCGGCAGCGGCGTCCCCGCGCCCGGCGGCAGCGTCGTGCTGTCGCTCACCTATCCCGATCCCGGGGGCGGTCCCGCCTGGGGTATGCGTGTGGTTCGCACCACCAGGGGGCTCGTCTGCGTGCAGATCGCGCGCTTCCAGGACGGCGGGCTCGGCGTGCTCGGGATCGACGGCGCGTTTCACGACGACGGCCGCTTCCACCCGCTGCCCGCGTCGGCGTTGCCCGACGCCGGGGGCGCGCGGGGGGTGGAAAGGCTTGCGCCGAACACGACGTGCACGCTGCCGACACAGCCGTTCGCCGGCGAACGGCTCGGCGTCGCCCGCGGCGGCGGCGGCCCGTTCGACACGACCCGCGTGCCGCGGAGCCGTCTGCGCGACCTGCACTACGGCCTGCTCGGGCCGCAGGCGCTCTCCGTCAGCTACTCGCTGGGCGGGCAGCGACGCTCCGAGGCCGTCGTGCCCGGCCTCGGCGCGTACCTGATCGTCGCGCCGACGAAGCCGCGAGAGGCGGTGGCGACGGGGGGTGGATCGTTCGGCTCGTTCGGGGGGCTGAGCCCTGTCGCACCGCTCACGTCGATCACCTACCGGCTCCACGGGAAGGTGTGCGAACGGCCGCTTCCCGGCCGCCGCGCGGCTCGCCGGTGCCCGCCGCCGCAATCGGAGTACGGACGCCCCGCGTCACCGGCCAAGCCGCTTCACCGGCCGATCGCGGTCAGGCTCCGCGTCTCACAGCACCGCATCCGTGACGCCGTGGTCCGCTTCCGCGCGCCGTTCGACGCGAAGGGCGCGGGGCAGCGCTATGAGGTGCGGATCCCGATCGGACGCTGTCATGGAACGGCCGGTGGCTGGAGCGGCGCGTCAACCGATCGCGACATCGCCCGCGGCGAGCTCGTCAGCCAAGCGGTCGGCGACCCCTTCGTGAACGCGTGCGGACGCCGCATCGCCACGATCGAAGTGCTCTACGCGGTGGCCGGGCATCCGCCGCGCGAGATCGGCTCGGCGCGCATCGCCAAGCCGCCCGGGACGCACCCGGAGCCCTCGCCCCGGGTGCTCGTGGGAGCGGCTCGCAGGACGCACCCGTGAACAGGAGACGCCCGCAGTCGTGCGGGCGTCTCGAGTCCAACACGGGTCACCGGGGGCTACTTGATGAACAGCATCTCCGAGTACTTCGGCAGCGGCCACAGGTCGTCGGCGACGAGCTTCTCCAGACGGTCGGAGACCTCGCGCACGTCTTCCATCGCTCCGATCACGCGGTCGTGCACGTACTTCGCCCACTTGAGCGGCGTCGCGTCGTCCTGGTTGTCGGCCAGGTTGGCGTCCTCGAGGGCCCGCAGCGCGAAGTGCATCTCCTTGATCACCGGTTCGATCTCGCCGGCCATCTCGTCGAGCCCGACCGACTGCAGTTCGGCAAGGTGCCGGACCGCCGCCGGGAGGATCTGCGTGCGGGCGATCGAGGCGGCCGTCTCGGCCTCGATGTTGATCTTGACCGCGTACTGCTCGAGGTACACCTCGTAGCGGGCGTCCAGCTCGCGCTTGGAGAGCACCCCGTGCTTCTTGAACAGCGCGACCGTGGTTTTGTCGACCAGCCACGGCAGCGCGTCGGGCGTCGAACGCAGGTTGTAGAGCCCGCGTTTCTCGGCCTCGGCGTGCCACTCCTCGGCGTAGTTGTCGCCTTCGAAGACGACCCTCTTGTTCGCTTTCCAGCTGTCCTTGACGACTTTCGCGAGCGCGCGTTCGAGGTTGGCGGCGTTTCCTTTCATCGCCGTCTTCAGCTTGGCCGCGAGGTCATCGATCGATTCCGCGACGATCGTGTTCAGCACCGTGTTGGGCAGCGCCAGCGACATCGAGGACCCGAGCGCGCGGAACTCGAACTTGTTGCCGGTGAAGGCGAACGGGCTGGTGCGGTTGCGGTCGCCGCCGTGGAGCGGGAGCGTCGGGAGCACCGGCGTGCCGAGTCCCAGGAACGAGCCCGGTTTCGCTTTCTGCGCTTTGCCGGACTCGATCGCCTCGAACACCTTCGCGAGCTCCGCGCCGAGGAAGATCGAGATGATCGCCGGCGGCGCCTCGTTGGCGCCGAGGCGGTGGTCCTGCCCCGGCGAGGCGATCGAGGCGCGCAGCAGCGCTTGGTACGGAGTTCACGGCCTGGATCACCGCCGTGCAGAAGAACAGGAACATCATGTTCTCCGACGGCGTGTCGCCCGGGTCGAGCAGGTTGATGCCCGTGTCGGTGCCCATCGACCAGTTGTTGTGCTTGCCCGAGCCGTTGACCCCTGCGAACGGCTTCTCGTGCAGCAGGCACACGAGCCCGTAGCGGCGGGCGACGTTCTGCATCACCTGCATCGTCAGCTGCTGGTGGTCGGAGCCGACGTTCGAGTTCTCGAAGATCGGTGCGACCTCGTACTGGTTGGGGGCGACCTCGTTGTGGCGCGTCTTGATCGGCACGCCGAGCTTCGCGAGCTCGAGCTCGGTCTCGAGCATGCACGCGAGGATCCGCTCGGGGAT
This sequence comes from uncultured Solirubrobacteraceae bacterium, assembly GCA_963836035.1. Lineage (GTDB taxonomy): Bacteria > Actinomycetota > Thermoleophilia > Solirubrobacterales > Solirubrobacteraceae > Palsa-744. The sequence continues at coordinate 287,194 of CAWIHX010000005.1, forward strand.
CGAGCCGAAGTAGTGATCGTCGAGCTCGTGGCCCTTCGGCGGCTTGGCGCCGAACAGCGTGCGGCCGGTCGTCACGAGGTCGGGGCGTTCGAAGTAGTACTGCTCGTCGATCAGGAAGTACTCCTGCTCCGGGCCGACGGTCGTGAACACGCGCTTCGCGTCGTCCACGCCGAGCAGCTCGAGCGCTGACAGGGCGGCGCGCGAGAGGGCGTCCATCGAGCGCAGGAGGGGGATCTTGTTGTCCAGCGCCTCGCCCGTCCACGACGTGAACGCCGTCGGGATGCACAGCAGCGCGCCGTTCGGGTTCTCGAGGATGAAGGCCGGGCTCGTCGGGTCCCACGCGGTGTACCCGCGCGCCTCGAAGGTCGCGCGGATGCCGCCGGTCGGGAACGAGGAGGCGTCGGGCTCGCCCTGGATCAGCTCCTTGCCGGAGAACTCGGCGATCGCCGTGCCGTCGCCGACAGGCGCGTAGAAGGAGTCGTGCTTCTCGGCGGTGGAGCCGGTGAGCGGCTGGAACCAGTGCGTGTAGTGCGTGGCGCCTTTCTCCATCGCCCATTCCTTCATCGCCTGGGCGACAGAGTCGGCGAGCGTGGTGTCGAGCGCCTCGCCGCGCTCGAGCGTGCGCTGAAGCGCCTTGTAGACGTGCTTGGGCAGCCGCGCGCGCTGCACGGCGGGCGAGAAGACGTTGGCCCCGAAGACCTGGTTGTCGGGCACGGTGAGGTCGAGCGCGCCGAGGGCCGCTCCGTTGGCGCTCCACTGCGCGGCGGTTACGTTCTGCTGGCGGGTCCTGGGCATGGGGTGGGTCGAATCCCTCCTAATGGCAAACGGTGGCGTGAGCGGGCCGCCCTCGAGGCGAGCCATCTGGAATCGTAATCGCAGGCGCGCGCAACGGGATCCCCGCATGGCCAAAACCGGCGGGGCGGGACTTCGACAGGCGTCCAAACGAGCCGTCGATCGAGTGCGGTCGGCCGGGCGCTCCATGCCGGTCTCCGTCAGTGGCCGAGTTCCGCCTTGTTGCCGGCGTACGGGCCCGGGACGACCTGCCCCGTCTTCGGGTCGACATGCGTTTCCGGCGGCACGCCGGCGATCACGACGTGGAAGTGGCCACTCGCCGGCCCGCCCCTCGCGAGGCGCGCTTTCGCCTTGCCCGCGAGTCCCGCGGAGAACGCCCAGTGGACCGTGTACGCCCCCGACTTCACCGGCACGACGAGCCAGTAGAAGGTCTCGGTGTGGTGCGCGGGCAGCGGCCCGAGCGCCCAGGTGTTGACGTACGCGGTCTGCCCGCCGCCCGGGATGCTCACTTCCTGGGTTTCCACCGGTGGCCGGGCGGGCGTGCCCGGGCCGCGTTCGACCACCCAGATGGGCCTCTCGCGCGCCGCCAGTTCGGGGTAGTTGGAGGCGTAGTTGAAGGAGTCGACGGTCGCGACGAGGTTGGGGATCGTCTTGTCGCTCGTGTTGCGCACCGAGATCAGCAGCCGCTCGTGCTTGGCGATCGACTGCTGGTGCGCGAAGCTCGTGCGGACGACTTCGAGGTCGAACGTCTGAGACGGTTCGCCGGCTGTGGCGGGCGAGCCGCCGCCGCAGCCCGCGGCCAGGGCGCAGGTGGCGAGCAGCGCGCCCAGCGCAAGGGCGGCGCGCAGCGGGCGGCCGGCGCCGGCGCGGGCGGCCCGCGGGAATCCGTTCAACCTCCCCCACACGATCGCGCCACGATACCAGCGGGGATCGCGCGCGGGAGGCGGATCCCCTGCAACGGCGGGGGGTTCGCTGTGGCGCGGGGGGTGAGCATGGCGTAGAGTTACCGCGACCACCGATTGCAACCCGAGGGAGGGTCAGGCAGAGATGGTTCGCGGCGTTGCCGAGCGGGTGTTCCCGTCCGCGCGGCATCTGCTCGAGGAATTCGGGGACATGATGATCCTGACGGGCAAGACCATCTGGTCTGCTCTCAGGCCGCCGTACCCGTATGGCGGTGAGTTCGTGTCCCAGTTCCTGTTCGCGCTGCGGCTGTGCTGGTTTCCGCTGCTGATCTCGACGGTCTGCATCTGCTACGCCGCGCCGGGGCTGCAGGCGGCGAACTTCCTCACGATCTTCGGCGCCCTGGACCGTCTCGGCGGCTTCTTCGTGCTCGGCGCCGTGCGCGAGATCGGCCCGTCGGTGACCGCGATCGTCGTCGCGGGCGTCGCCGGCACCGCGATCACCGCCGACCTCGGCGCGCGCAAGGTGCGCGAGGAGCTCGACGCGCTGCAGGTGCTCGGCGTCGACCCGGTCAAGAACCTCGTCGTGCCGCGCTTTCTGGCGCTGATGCTGGTGACGGGCCTGTTCGACATCTACGCGCTGCTGTTCGGGATCTTCGGCGGCATCATCGCCGAGCTCGTCAACGGCCAGCCGCTCGGCCCCTTCTGGGCGACGCTGTTCGCGAACGCCTCCACCACCGACCTCTGGGGCTCGGTGCTGAAGACGACGATCTACGGCGCCATCATCGCGATCGTCTGCTGCTACAAGGGCATGGCCGCCTCCGGCGGCGCCGAGGGCGTCGGACGCGCCGTCAACGAGGCCGTCGTGCTCGCGTTCACCGCGATCTTCTCCTTCGACTACGTCTTCACGCAGACGCTGCTGGCGACGCACCCGCAGATCCTGGTGATCAAGTGAACGAATGGCTCGCACTGCCGCGCGAATGGCTCGGCGCCACCGGCGAGATCGGTCGCTTCACCGGCACGATCGTCCGCGACGTCTACGGGCTGCGCGTCTTCCGCTTCTTCGGCGAGTCGCTTCGCCAGTGCGGGATCCTGATCGTCGGCTCGACGACGATCATCTGGACGCTGATGTTCATCCTCGGGCTGCAGTGCGGCATCGAGGGCGCCTACTTCACCGCCGCGCAGGGCGCGCCCGCGTACTCGGGTGTGTTCACCGCCTGGTGCGACCTGCGCGAGATCACCCCGTACGCGTTCGGCTACATGATGTCCGCGAAGGTCGGCACCGGGATCGTCGCCGAGCTCGGCGCGATGCGGATCTCCGACGAGATCGACGCGCTCGAGGTGATGGGCATCAACTCGATGACGTTCCTCTGCGCGACGCGCCTGCTGGCCTCGTGGCTGGTGCTCCCGTTCATGTACATGGCCGGGATCGGCGCCGCGTTCCTGGCGTCCTACATCGCCGTCGTGCAGCAGATCGGCTACGTCTCCTCGGGCGGCTACTTCCTGATCTTCTGGCAGTTCCAGAACCCGCCGGACTTCTTATACAGCCTCATTAAGGCGATGTTCATGGCCACGGCTATCGTGCTCGTAGCGTGTTACTACGGATACAACGCCAGCGGCGGCCCTGTGGGCGTCGGCAAGGCGACGGCGAAGTCGATGGTGCTGAACCTTGTGCTCGTGCACGTGATCGGGATGCTCGGGACCCAGATCTTCTGGGGCGCGAACCCGCGGGCGCCGATCGGAGGTTGAGGTGATGGCTCCAGAGGGCGGGCGCCGCGGGATCCCCTGGGGCCGGCGGGAGACGAGCCCGCCCACCCCGCCGCCGGAGGAGACTCCGCCGGCGCAGGCGTCGCCTGCCGGCGAGCCGCCGGCGGCGGAGGCGCAGCCCTCCTCCGACGGCGGCGCGAGCGGGTCCACCGACCAGCAGCAGCAGCCGACGTTCGACCGCGTCTCCGAACACGACGCGACCGAAGCGGTCGGCGGGCACTCGCACCCCACCTACCACACGATCGACCAGTTCCCCGAGAAGGAGCCCGCGGGCGAACCGGCATTCTGGTCGGCGCACGACGTCGACGAGGTCGAGGACACGCGCTTCGATGCGCCGCCGGCCGCGGGCGTGGCCGCCGGCGAGACGCGGGTGGTCTCCGAGCCGCCGCAGGCGCAGCAGGAGGAGTTCCGTTACCACTCCGGCAAGATCCGCCCTGCGAACGAGCCCGACGCGATCGAGTTCGTCGAGGTCCACAAGGCCTTCGGCCGCAACCAGGTGCTGCGCGGGCTGAACATGTCCCTGCCCGAGAACAAGATCTCGATGATCCTCGGCCCCTCGGGAACGGGCAAGTCGGTCTGCATCAAGCACATCGTCGGGCTGCTCTACCCCGACCAGGGCGACGTGATCGTGCACGGGAACTCGATCCCGAGCCTGCCCGACGCCGACCTCTTCGAGCTGCGCAAGAAGTTCGGCGTGCTGTTCCAGGACGGCGCGCTGTTCGGGTCGCTGAACCTGTACGACAACGTCGCGTTCCCGCTGCGCCAGCACACCGAGAAGGGCGACGAGGAGATCGCCGAGATCGTCAACCGCCGCCTCAAGGAGGTGGGGCTCGGCGACGCCAACGAGAAGATGCCCAACGAGCTCTCGGGCGGCATGCGCAAGCGCGCCGGCTTCGCGCGGGCGCTCGTGATGGAACCGGACATCGTGCTCTTCGACGAGCCGGACTCCGGGCTCGACCCCGTCCGCACCGCGCTCCTGTGCGAGCTGATCAAGGAAGTGCACGCCGAGAACGGCGGCTGCTACACCGTGATCACCCACGACATCATGAGCGCGCGCCGCGTGGCCGAGCACATCTCGGTGCTCTGGAAGGGACGGATCGTCGAATCGGGGCCTGCCGAGGAGCTGTTCGCCTCCGAAGACCCGTTCGTGCAGCAGTTCCTGGCCGGCGCGTCGGCCGGGCCGCTCGGCATGGACTAGCGTCCACGGCGTTCGCAGTGCCCGCTCGCAGATGAGAACCTCTAGAGCGCTCGCCGCGCTCGCGGGCGGCGCGGCCAGACGGCCGGCGCTGGTGCTCGCGCTCGCCGCGGCGCTCGGGATCGGCGGCGTGCTGCTCGCGCTGCGCCTGCAGCCGACCGCCGCGACGAGCAGCTTCGTCTCCTCTTCGAGCGCGCCCTACAAGGGCACGCAGACCTTCTACCGCCACTTCGGGGAAGAGCCGGTCGAGGTGCTCGTGCACGGCGATCTCCAGCAGCTCGTGCTCGGCGCCGACCTCGGCCGGCTCGTCGGCCTCGAGGGTTGCCTGTCCGGTCGCGTGCCGCCCTCGGCGCTGGGCGGCGTGGGGGGCGCGAACGGCCCCTGCGGGCGGCTCTCGAAGCTCGGCACGGTCAAGGTCGTGTTCGGGCCGGGCACGTTCCTGAACGAGGCGGCGGTGCAGATCCAGCAGAAGCTCACGTCGCTGAACAAGCACGCCGCGCAGAGCGGCCGGCAGGCGCAGCAGACCGTCGAACGCGCCGCCCGCGCGCGCGGGCTGAGCGATGCCGAAGCGCGCCAGCTCGGCGGCGAAGCGCGCCAGGTCGCCTCGGCCGGGTACCGCTCGCAGCTGGTCTCGCTCGCGCTCTCATACGGCCTCACCTCGCAACCGAGCCTCCAGAACAAAGAATTCATCTCCGACGTCGTCTTCGACTCCTCGAAGCCCGCCGGAACCCCCAAGCAGCGCTTCGCCTACCTCTTCCCGAGCCGCAACAGCGCGCTGATCTCCGTGCGCCTGCGCCCCGGCCTCTCCCAGCAGACGCGCGACAGGACGATCGCCGCGATCCGCTCGGCGGTGGCGATGCCGCAGTGGAAGCTCACGACGCCGGGCGCCCGCTACCTCGTGACCGGCGAGCCCGTGATCGTCACCGACCTGGCGAAGTCGATCTCGAACGCGATCGCGCTGCTGCTGATCGCCGTCGTGATCGTGATGGCGGGGACGCTGGGGCTCGTGTTCACCGGGCGCCCGCGCCTGCTGCCGCTCGCGCTGGCCCTGCTCGCAGCAGCGCTGACGTTCGGCGCGCTGTCGCTCGCCGGCGCCTCGCTGACGGTCGCCGCGATCGCCGTGCTGCCCGTCCTGATCGGCCTCGCGGTCGACTACGCGATCCAGTTCCAGTCGCGCGTCGGCGAGGCGCTCGCGGAGGGGGCCCCCGGCGGGGCCGCGCCCGGAGGACGCGAGCGCGAGGGCGCGATCGCCCGCGCCGCCGCGGCCGGCGGCCCCACGATCGCGACCGCCGCCGCGGCGAGCGCCGCGGCGATGCTCGTGCTGCTGCTCTCGCCGGTGCCGATGGTGAGGGGGTTCGGAGCCCTGCTCGTGGCAGGCGTCGCGCTCGCCCTGCTCTGCGCCTTCACGGCGGGCGCCGCCGCGCTCGCGGTGCTCCCGCGGCGGGCCGGCACCGCCGCCCCCGCCCGCCCCGCGCCGGCGCCGCTGCGCGCCCTCTCCTCGGCCTGGCGCGGAGCCGGCGAGCTGGTGCGCGACAACGCGGTCACCCGTGCGGTGCCGGCGTTCGCGCTCGGCCCGGTGCTCCGCCGTCCCGAGCGCGTCCTCGCCGCCGGCCTGGTCCTGGCCGCGCTCGGCTGGGGGCTCGACACGCAGACCAAGGTGGAGACCGACATCACCAAGCTCGTGCCGCAGGACCTGTCCTCGCTGCGCGCGCTGGACACGCTCGAGCGCGAAACGGGGGTCGGCGGGGAAGTCGCGGTGCTCGTCTCCGGACGCAACCTCGCAAGCCCCGCGACGATCGAATGGATGACCGCCTATCAGCGCCGCGTGCTGGCCCGCTTCGGATACGACGCGACGCGCGGCTGCGGGCGCGCGCAGCTGTGCCCGGCCTTCTCGCTGCCCGACCTGTTCGGCACGCAGCCCGCCGCCGGCCAGCAGGCGCCGAAGCTCACGGCATCCGCGGTCGACGGGCTGCTGGCCGCGATCCCTCCCTACTTCTCCCAGGACGTGATCACTCCCGACCGGCGCTACGCGACGCTGTCCTTCGGCATCCGCCTGATGAGTCTCGACCAGCAGCAGCGGCTGATCGACAGCATGCACGCGAGCCTGCGCCCGCCGCCCGGGGTGCACGCCCAGCTCGTCGGGCTGCCCGTGCTGGCAGCCCGCTCGGGCAGCGCGGTCGCCGACCCGTGGCGGCGTCTGGAGACGCTGCTGGCCGGCCTCCTCGCGGTCGCGCTCGTCCTGCTGGCGGCGTTCCGCGGGGACGTGCGCCGCGCGCTCGTGCCGCTGGCGCCGATCGTCCTTGCGACAGGCTGGTCCGCGCTCGTGCTGTTCGTGCTGCGCATCCCGCTGAACCCGATGTCGGTGACGCTGGGGGCGCTCGTGATCGCGATCTCCACCGAGTTCAGCGTGCTGCTCGCCGAGCGCCACCGCCAGGAGATGCGCGCCGGTTACGACACGCTGGAGGCGCTGCGCCGCAGCTACCGGCGCACCGGCGCTGCCGTCGCCGCGTCGGGGGCCACGGCGATCTTCGGCTTCGGCGTGCTCGCGCTCTCGGACATCCGCATGCTGCGCGACTTCGGCCTCGTCACGCTCGTGGATCTGACCGTCTCGCTGCTCGGGGTGCTCGTCGCGCTGCCCGCCGTGCTGGTGCTGGCCGAGCGCGGCGGCGTGCGGGCGCGGGCGCCGCGGCTGCGCAGGCCGCGGGGCCGGCCGCTCGCCGGGCGGCGGGCGAGGTCCGGGCATGGCCGCGCCTGAGCCCCCGCAGGCGTCTCCTCGCCGGGGCGGCGACGCCGAGCCGCCGGACAGGCCGCCGCCCGCCGGCTCGGGCGCGGCAGGGCCGGTCGTGCAGCTGCCGCGGTACGGGCGCTACGTCGCGCTGCTGGCGATCGTGATCCTCGTCGCGATCACGATCAACACGATCTCCACCAAGCCGAACGGCAGCGCCGGGGTCGCGCCGGGCGCGCAGCTGCCGCCGTTCGCCGCCCCGCTGGCGCTCGGGAACCTCAGCGGCGACGTCAACGTCGCGACGCACGCCGACGAGGGTGCGGCGGGCTCGGTGCCCGCGTGCTCGGTGCGCGGGCCGCAGGTGCTGAACATCTGCCAGCTCTACGAACACGGCCCCGTCGTGCTGGCGCTGTTCGTCGACTCCGGCTCCTGCCCCGAGGTGCTCTCCGACATGCAGGCGCTCAGCCACGAGTTCCCGCACGTCTCCTTCGCGGCTGTGGCGATCAAGGGCGGAACCTCGGGCGTGCGCGAGCTGATCCGCTCGCGCCGGCTGACGTTCCCGGTCGGGCTCGACCGCGACGGCGCTCTCGCCGCGCTCTACAAAGTCGCCTCGTGCCCGCAGCTCACGTTCGCCGAGCGAGGTGGCGCGGCCCAGGGGCACGCGATCCTCGACCGCCCCTCGCGGGCGGCGCTGCGCGCGCGCGTGGAAGAGCTCGTCGCCGAATCCTCCTCCGGGACCGGAGGATGAGCGGGCCGGCCCCCGCCGAGCCCGCCGTGGGCTGGCGGGCGCCGGAGGTGGAGGTCGAGCTGCCGGGGCTGAGGCTGCTCTTCAGCGAGGTCGAGGTGCGGCGCTCGGGATCGCTCACCGGCGACTCGCCGCCGGACATCGAGGCGCGGTTGCGCGAGCTCTCCAACCGCGTGCGAGGAGCACGCGCGATCTCGCTGCGCCGCGAGCCGATCCCCGCCGCCTACCGCGTGTTCTTCCGGCAGGTCGGGCTCGATCCCGACCTCCAGCGCACGCCGATGGAGGCCGCGGTGCTCGAGCGGATGCTGCGCGGCGGCTTCCTCACCGGCGGGATGCTCGACGACATCCTGCTGATCGCGCTGGTCGACACCGGGGTGCCCGTGTGGGCGCTCGATGCGACGCGCGTGGAGGGCCCGCTCGGGATCCGCACGAGCCGCGACGGGGAGCACCTCGGCCGCTCCGAGGAGCCACCGCTGCTGCCCGAGGGGCGCCTCGTGGTGGCCGACGCCGAAGGGCCCGTGGCGGTGCTGTTCGGCGACGTCGCTCCCGGCCACGAGCCGCGCGCGCAGACCGAGCGCGTCGTGCTCTATGCGGTGCAGGTTCCCGGGGTGCCCGACCTGTATGCCGAGGAGGCGCTGTGGGCGAGCGCCAGCGCGCTGCTCGCGCCCTGAGCAGCGCCCGGAACCGGCGAGCACGCACGGGTGCGCTGGTAGCATCAGTGATGCTCGAAAGGCACCGAGCAGGAGCAGGGAGGAAGCATTTGATCGAGCGCCGTCAGCCCGTAGCCGACCGTCCCGAGGGAGCGGTCGCGACGCGTCACGACCGCGAGCCCGGCCCGCCGGCTCTCGCGCCGTTCGTGACCGCGCCGGCGTCGCAAGAGCTCGAGGCCGAGCGCGCCGCGCGAGCGACGCTCCGCGCGCAGATCGCGAAGCTCGAGAACGAGGTCTCGCACCTGCTCGCCGAGCGCTTCCCGTTCGTCGCCGCACCCGCGGCCGTCCCCGGTGGAGGCGTAGGGGCCGGGCCGCGCCTACAGGGCCTCGGAGAGCTCGAGCGCAGCCGCGACCGGCTCGCGGCGCGACTCCAGAGGCTGCGCGCCTGCTCGGCGCACCGCGGCGAGCACGAACGTCGTGCCCGCGAGCTGCTCGAGCGCATGCGGCTCGAACCGGGCCGCTACAAGTACTACCGCGTGCCCGTCCGCGACCTCGGCGGCACGGGCTGCGGCGTCTACGAAGTGCGCCCCCGCCACGGCCTGATCGGCATGCTGGCGGGCTGGTGGCAGCTGACGCTGTCCTCCGGCTGTCCGTTAGCCGGGGGGCCGCGCCGGAGCGCGGCCCCGCTCTCGCTCAGACGGTCTCGAGGGCCCCGGTCAGGTAGGGCACGCCGCCGGCCGGCGCGAACGCGCGGCCACGGGGCTCGGTGAGCATCGCCGCCAGCGTGCGGCGCTGCCGGTCGGTCATCGAGCCGACGGTCTTCTTCTCGGACATCGGTACCTGGGCGAGGAACTTGCGGCAGCGCGTCTGACCCCAGCGGCGCTGGCTCATCAGCAGGTCGCCGATCGCCATGCTGTCCGCCTCCCACGGGCAGTCCATGATCACCTCGGCGACGCCGAGCTCGTTCATCGCGACGCGCCGCTTCAGCTCGGCGCGGGCGAGACGAACCTGGTTCGCGCGTTCGAGGGCGCGCATGTACTGGGGACCGGCAGGGGCAACCGTCGCTGTCGCGTTCATTTCTTGCATCTCCCCGTTGCCGCCGCAGGGCTCTCCGGCGGCAACATGCTGTTGCTCGTTTGGACGTGTGGGTGCGCCCTCTATGACCGCCCAGGATTCATCGATAGCCGGGCGCGGCTGTCCCGGCAGATCACCCCTCCAACCACCTTCAAATCCCTAAGGGCGTGAACCCGAACGGTCATGCAGAGCGCATCTGGAAGCTACGGCAGGAGCGCCGCCGCGGTCAACATCATGCTGCGCGGTTCGTGCGCTAGAAGCGAGCTTTTTGTGAGCTGCGGAAACTTGTGAAGAAATGGACAAGTCGCGGGCGTCGGCGGCCTCGTCCACGCCTGCTGGGCGAGCCCTACTACGGATGGAGGGGCGCCGCGATCAGGCCGTGTGCGAGGAGGAGGGAAGGGGTCCGTGCTCGGACTCGAACTCGCGCTTCACGGCGGCGAACACTCCGAGCGCCCGGTCGATCGTGGCCTCGTCGTGGGTCGCCATCACGCTCGTCCTGAGCAGCGCGCCGCCCGGCGGCACCGCCGGGTGCAGCGCGGTGTTGACGAAGACGCCGCCGTCGTAGAGGGCCTTCCAGAGCAGCGCCGCCTTCCAGTCGTCGCCGACCAGCACCGGCACCACCGGCGTGACGATCGAGAGGCTGCCGTCAGCCGCCCTGCGGACGCCGGGGGCGCTCGCCTGCACGCCCTCGGCGGGCAGCTGCTGGGGGAGGACCACCGCGAAGCCCAGCCCTTCGAGGCCGTCGCGCAGCCGCGCCGCGTTGGCGAGGACGCGCTCGAGCAGGGGCGGGCCGTCCGGTGAGCGCAGCACGCGCAGCGCCGCGAGCGCGGCGCCGACGGCGGCGGGCACCGCCGATGCCGTGAACAGGAACGCGCGCGATGAGATCCGCAGGTAGGAGATCACCTCCTCGCTGCCGGCGACGAAGCCGCCGCACGAGGCGAGCGACTTCGAGAACGTGCCCATGCGCAGGTCGACCCGGTCCGCGACCCCGAGCAGCTCGCTCGCGCCCGCGCCGCTCGCGCCGAGCACGCCGGCCCCGTGGGCCTCGTCGACCATCAGGCGCGCGCCGTAGCGCTCGCACAGGGAACAGATCTCCTGCAACGGCGCGAGGTCGCCCTCCATCGAGAACACGCCGTCGACGACGACCAGCACGCCGCCGCCGTCGCTCTGGGCGCGCTCGAGCATCTTCTCGAGCTTGTCGAGCCGGTTGTGGCGGAAAGGGCGGAGCTTCGCCCGCGAGAGCAGGCAGCCGTCGAGGATCGAGGCGTGATCGCCGGAGTCGACCACGACGGTGTCGCCGGGGCCCAGCAGCGTGCCGAGCGTGCCCACGTTGGCCTGGTGGCCGGTGCTGAAGACGAGCGCCGCCTCGGTGCCCATCCACTCCGCGATCTCCCGCTCGAGCTCGAGGTGGAGCGGGATCGTGCCGTTCAGCAGCCGCGACCCGGTCAGCCCGGTGCCGTAGCGGTGCAGGGCCTCTTCGGCGCCCTGCACGACCCGCTCGTCACCGGTCAGGCCGAGGTAGTTGTTGGAGCCGAGCATCACGCGCTCGGCTCCCTCCATCTCCACGACCGGCAGCGCCGGCGACTCGAGCACGTGGAAGTAGGGGAGGACGTCGGCCTCGAGCGCGGCGCGGAGCAGCTCCTCTCGCTCGTGGCCCCGGACCTTGTCGAAGACGTCGGTGGAGGTGTGCATGTAGGGTGCGGGCGCGGTGAGCGTCGAGGTGAAACCCGTCTCGGGCGGGCGAGATCTGCGGGCCTTCATCGACCTGCCGTACCGGCTCAATGCTAACCACCCCCTGTGGGTGCCGCCGCTGAAGCTCGAGCGGCGGATCTTCCTGAGCCGCCGGATGAACGCGTTCTTCAGCCACGGCGAAGCCGAGTACTTCCTCGCGCGCCGCGACGGGCGCGTGGTCGGCCGCATCAGCGCGCACATCAACCACGCCTTCAACGAGCACCGCGGCTCGCGCTGGGGCTGGTTCGGGTTCCTCGACTTCGAGCCCGATCCGGAGGCGCTCGGCGCGCTGTTGGATGTCGCCGCGGCCTGGCTGGCCGAACGCGGGCAGGAACGGATGGCCGGGCCGGCGAGCTTCGCGATGAACGACGAGAGCGGCGTGCTGATCGAGGGTTACGAGAAGCGGCCGATGATCCTGCAGCCCTGGAACCCGCCCTACCACGCGGAGCTGCTCGAAGCGGCGGGCATGACCAAGGCGATGGACCTGCTGATGTGGAACCTCGAGGTCACCGGCCGCGACAAGGTCCTGCCGGTGATCTGGGAGCTCGCCGAGAAATCCCGCACCGAGCACGGCATCCGTATCCGTCCGATGCGCCGTCGCCAGCTGCGCAAAGACCTCGACTTCTTCGGTGCTGTCTACAACGAGGCGTGGGCTGAGAACTGGGACTTCGTCCCCTACTCGAAGAAGGACCTGGACGCCTACGCCCAAGAGCTCCAGCTCGCCTTCGACAAGAACTGGTTCATGATCGCCGAGAAAGAAGACAACGGGGAGGTGGTCGGGATGGCGATCACCGTTCCCGACCTCAATCAGGTGCTCGAACAGATGCACGGGCGCCTGCTGCCCCTCGGCTGGTGGAAGTTCCTGACGAAGTCCAGGCGCATCGACCGGGTCCGCGTCGGCTTCCTGGGCGTGAAACCCGAGCACCAGCACACCGGCGTGGCGGCCGCACTCTACGAGGAGCACTACAACGCGGCCGAACGCACCCCGCAGGGCGGCGGCGAGATGGGCTGGATCCTCGAGACCAACACGGCCATGAACCGCGGCATGGAAGCGATGGGAGGAAGGGTCGTGAAGCGCTACCGGGTCTATGAGCGGATGCTCGCTGCGGGTGCCGAGCCGGCCGGCGCGGAGGCGCAGGCCGGGGCGCCGCCGGACGCGACGCCGGCTTAGGGGTCTGATGCGACCTCTACACTCCGGCTGGTGAGCGAGGCTGACCACAGCGACGCGCTGCCCGTAGCGGCAGAGCACGGCGAAGTCGTCGAGCCGCGGCCCGCCGGGGCGGCTCTGGAACAGGGCCGCCGTCCCGCCGCCGCCCTGCCGGCCGTGCAGGCCGCTGCCGCCGCTGCCGGGGGCTTCGTGGCGGGCGCCGCGGTGGTCGGGCTCGTCGGGCGTCACCACCGCCGCCGCGCGGCGCTTTATGGCCGCCCGCCCACCCACCGCTCGCTGTTCGGCCGCCGCGCCGCGGCTCGCGGCGGCACCGCCGCCGACCGTCTCCAGATCGTCGGCAGCCGCTCGTTGCTTCTCGACGTGCACCTGCTCGGCGGCCCGGGCGCAGGCCGCTAGCACCCCGGGCCGGTGCCCGTCCCGGTCGAGCTGCGCGTCGAGGTGACGCCGGGCGGCCCGTTCCGCCTGCCGCGGCGGAACGGGATGGATCGCATGACCCGCCGCCGGCGCGGCGTGCTCGAGCGGCTGCTCCACCACGGCGAGCAGCCGGTGCTCGTCCGCGTCGCACAGCCCTCCAGCGATCGCGTCCTGCTCGGTGCGCGGGCCGCCAGCAGGGAGGCTGCCGAGCACGGCATCGCGCGCATGCGCTTCGCGCTCGGCGTGGACGAGGACACGCGTCCGTTCGCGCGTCGCTTCGCAACCGACCCGCTGATCGGCCGCTCGGTGCGGGCCCGCCCGTGGCTTCGGGTCGGCCGCCGGCCTGACCCCTTCGAGGCGCTGGTGCTGGCGATCTGCGAGCAGCTGATCGAGTACGAGCGCGCGGCTGCGATCGAGCGCCGCGTGATCGGCGCGCTCGGACGCCGCTGGATCGCGTGGGACGGCAGCCACAGCACGCTCGCCGACATGCCGCGCCCGGAGCGGCTCGCCGGGACCGCCCCCGCGCTGCTCGAGTCCTTCGACCTCGCGGGCTGTCGCGCGATCACGCTCGTCAAGGCCGCGCGCGAGGTCGCGCGGGGGCGCATCGACCTCCACGACGAGAGCCACGAGCACGGCTGGAAGCGCCTGCGCGCGATCCCCGGGATCGGCCCGTGGACGGTCGAGATGATGGCCCTGCACGGTCAGGGCCGCCACGATCAGCTTCCCGCGGGCGACCTCGGGCTGCTGCGGTTCGCGGGCCGGGTGCTGTCCGGCGGCGATCCCGAGGCCTTCGCCGAGGAATCGCAGGTGCGTGAGCTGTTCGCGCCCTACGGGGAGTGGGCCGGGCTCGCAGCAGCCCACGCGATCGGGCTCTGAGGCGCGCGCCTCAGCGCGCTTGGCGCAGCCGCACGCGGCCGAAGCCGCGGCCCGTGAAGTCCTCGCGCACGCGACAGCTGCTGCGCGCGCGACGGGCCTGCAGCAGCGTCGCTGCGGCTGCACCCGCACCGGCGACGCTGCGGCAAAGGCGCAGGCGCGTGCGGGGCTCGATGCAGGGACGGCGGGACGGTCCTCGCCTCGGCACGGCTAGCCCTCTCTCGGCAGCCGGTAGCGGCGCGTACGGGGATCCTGCTCGAGCAGCCCCACTGCCAGCAGCGTCGTCATGTAGCGGTGCGTCGTGCTCGGGCTCATGCCGAGCTGCGCCGCCACGTCGCTGACCGCGAGCGAGTCGCCGTCGCCGGGGAAGCTCGCGAGCACGAGCAGGCCGAGCAGCAGCGAGCGCGACAGGCGCGGGCTCTCGGCCAGCGCTTCGTAGCGCGAGGCGAGCGTCTCGTTGCCGGACAGGCCGCGCAGCAGACTCGAGACGCCGGTGCCGTTGGCCGACTCGCGCACGATGCGATCCACCTGGGGCCGCGTGAGCTCGATCGTGATCGTGGAGGCGCTCGCGCTTCGAGCCATGCCTGATGATCTCTCCGGCGCCGCCCCCCAGGCAACTGGAAAGTCAAATACTTGAGTTTCAAGTAACGGGATCAAGGCAGCTATTCGCGGGCGCCCGAACACCTCGCAGGAGCAGCTCGAGGCGACGGCGCGTCCGCAGCACGGCCATCGCGGGACGCACCGGCGCCCCGATCGTGGCCAGCACCCGGTCCCCGGCGAGCCGGGCGTCGGGGGCCCGCGCGCCCGGGCGCGAGAGGTAGAAGCCGGCCATCGCCGCGAGGATCAGCGCGTGGCGCTCGCCCTCGTTCGCGCTGCGGGCGTGAGCGAGCGCCTGCGCCGCGATCGCGGCGAGCCGCGCGGCCATCTCCTCGGCGCCGGCGTAGTGGCCGACGAGGCTGCGGTGCCCGCTCCGAGCATCCGCGGCACGGTCTACGAGGCTGTCGAGCAGCACGTGCAGCGCGCCGATCCACGGGAAGTAGGCGCGGCGCAGCGCATTCGTCTCGGCGGTGTCGAGCGCCGGGCGAGCCGCGGCTGCGAGCATCGCGAAGATCCCGAGGGAGGAGGCGGCGCCGGCCGCCGTCTCCCACCAGCGCAGGCCCGAGCCGGCCGGCGTCAGCCCGGCTGCCCACCGTTCCAGGCGCCTGCCGCAGGACGGGCCCTCGCCGTGGATCAGCCCCTGGTAGACGGCCATGCGCCCGGCCGCCGCCTGCGCCTCGGCGGCGAGGGCCGGCCAGGACGGCAGCCGCGCCACCGCGGCGGCGCAGTCCCCGACCATCTGCGCGACGTAGCCGCCGTCGCCGGCGTGCAGCCGCTCGAGCTCGCCGCGCTGCGAGCGCGCCGGCGGGTGCGCCTCGAGCGCGGCAGACAGCGCGAGATGCAGGCGCAGGCCGTGCGCCGCGGGGTCGGCGGCGGGTTGCTCGGCGAGCGTGTCCAGGTAGTCGTAGAGCGCCTGGAAGCAGACGGCGGCGCGGATCACCTCGCGCCGGCGCTCGCGTGGCACCAGGAGCGCGAAGGCCGCCGCCCCCTCGAGGTTTCCCCGCTCGCTCTGCTGCGTGCCGAGCGCGAGCGCGCGCAGGCGCCGGTCGGGAATCCGGCGCGCGCGCTCCCGCCGCAACGCGATCTCGACAGTCACCTTCGGGAACACCTCCAGCCAGTAGTCCCGCGCGGCGCCCGCGAACAACGAGGCCGGCGAGGAGCGAGGACCTCCGAGCACGCGCGCAGTCTCTGCGCGGCGCGAGTGGCATTGGAAGTCACTCGCCGAACGAGGTGCGCGCGGGTGCGCGCGCGGCGGCCAATCCGGGCAGTGAAATCACGGCCAAAGCGATGATCGCCAGGAGCGCGATGGTGAGAAACACCCCCGGAAATCCCACGGTGAACGGGGCGGGGAAGCCGGTGCTCAGTCGCAGCCAGCGTGCCGCCAGCGCGTGGCCGAGGACGCCGAACACCGCCCCGACGAGACAGCCGACGCCGAGCACGACGCTGCTCTCGAGCAGCAGCGCGCGCCAGAGCTGCGTCGTGTCATAGCCCTGGATCTTCAGGGCGGCCAGCCGCGCGCGACGCTGCCAGAGCGCGGCGCTCAGCGCCGATGCGACCGCGAGCGCGGCCGCGATCAGGAGCATCGTCGCGATCTCGCTGAGCGCCTGCAGGCCCTGGCGCGAGTCGGCCGCGTACTGATCGCGCCGTTCGGCGAACGTCTGCACGCCGAGGCCGGGACCGGCCAGCGCAGCGATGCGGGCGCGCACGGCAGACGCCTGGGCGCCGGGCCTCAGATTCACCTCGAGCGCCGAGGGGTGGTCGCTGCCCCACCAGCGTGCGAAGTCCGCGGTGCCCACGATCACGGCGCCCGGCGCCCAGCCGAGGTTCGTCGTGACCGCGGCCACGCGCAGCGGCAGCTCCCCCGCGGGCGTCGGCAGCGAGAACCGCGAGCCAGGCGCAAGCCCGTGTTCGCCGGCGAAGGCGCTCGACACCGTCGCCCAGCCGTGGCCGGCGAGCAGGGCTCCCGCTCGGCGGGCGTTGCCGCGGACGAGCTGGGTGGCGGGGACGAGAGGAGCGTCCCCGGGAGGTCGCGCGATCACCCACATGCGTCGCCCGCCGACGTCGAGGAAGCCGCCCTGGTAGACCCGCACGCCCGCAACGCCCGGGAGCCGGGCGATCCCTTGCTTCAGCCCGCCCGGTGCGAAGGCGTTGGTGGTGAGGTCGTTGCCGCCCGTTGTCACCCAGATGTCAGCCGTCTGGAGGTATTCGGCGAAGTTCGCGTCCAGGCCGCGCAGCAGGTCGTCGCGGGCGCCGCCGATCGCGACGCTCCCGTAGACGGCCAGCGCGGCGATGCCGGCGAGCGCGACGGCGCGGGTGGTCGTCGCTCGCAGCTCCGAGACGACCACGATCAGCGCGCTCGAGCGCACCCGCTCCCCCGTCCAGCGCAGCGCCCGCGCCAGCAGCGCGAACAGCGCCGGGATCGCGCAGAGCGTGCTGAGCGCGAGCGCCACGCCGCCGGCGATCGTGAGGTCTGCCTCGGTCAGGACGAGCCCCGTGATGAGCGCGGTCGAAGCCAGCGCGAGCGCCGCGAGCTGCGTCGTCGTGCGGGGCGGGATCACCTCGCTGCCACCCTCGCGCTCGTGCAGGGCGGCGTCCGCCGGGCGGCCGGGTCTGAGGTCGAGCGCCGGTGAAAGCGAGGCGAGCATCGTCGCCAGCACCCCGCAGCCGATCGCCACCGCGACCGTGCCGACACCGAGGATCTCCTGGCTGCCGATCGGGAACGCCGTGACCAGGTACGCCGGGATGCGATGCAGGAAGACGTGGCTGAGCAGCGCGCCGAGGCCGACGCCGGCGAGCGAGGCGGCGACGCCGAGCACGGTCGCCTGGAAGGCGAGCATCACGACGATCTGGCGCCAGTCGTAGCCCTGGATGCGCAGGTCGGCGACGAAGCGTCGACGCTCCGGGACGGTCAGCAGCATCGCGTTCAGCGCCAGCAGGAAACCGACCATCACGCTGATCGCCGCGAACAGCTCGGTCGAGCGGTCGTTCGGCGCTGCAGCGCCTTCCAGCAGCGAGAGCTCGTGTGCCGCGCCCTGCACGTCGAGATCCGGCCCGGCGAGAGCCGAGAGCTCGGCCCGGACGCGGGCGTCCTGTCCTGGACGCGGCTCCACGTAGAGCTGGGTGACGCGTCCCGCCAGCCCCGTCAGGCGCTGTGCGGCTCCCAGCGTCGTGACGGCCACCGGGCTCGAGGCGAGCGCGCCGAACGCATGCCCTTCGAGCACGCCGCCCACCGGCACCCGCCGGATGCGTCCGAAGGCATGGACGGCCACGGTCCCTCCGGGCGCCGCGCCTGTCGCCCTCACGACGGCCGCGGGCAGCAGCAGGCCGCTCGAGAAGCCCGCCGGCCGGGGAAGCCGCGTGTGTGTGGCGAGGCTGCCCAGCCGCACGGCCTGCGGCGTGATCCCGATCAGCTGCACCGAGTCGCGCCCGCCCGGGCCGGCGATGGCGACGTTCTCGCGCAGGACCGGCGCGGTCACGCGCACTCCCGGCAGCATCCGGACGGCGAGCGCCAGGCGCTGGTCGAAGCCGAGCTGGGAGCGCGAGTCGACCTGCAGCCTGGCCGAGCCGACGACCTCGTGCACGAGCTGGCCGGCCGAACCCGTCAGGCTCTGGTTGGCGACGAGCACGCCGAGCACGAGCGCGACGCCGACCGCGATGCCGCTGCCGGCGAGGAGCTCCTGGACCGCGTGCGAGCGCAACCGCACCCGGTAGAGGTGGACCAGCACGCTGAGGCGGACGCCGGCGATGCGCGGGTTGAGCCGGCGCCTCACGAGCCGGCCACGGACGGCGCCGGCATCGGCTCGCCGGTCAGCCGCCCGTCGCGGAGCGTGTGGATGCGGTCGACGTGACGGGCCGCCTCCGGGTCGTGGGTGACCAGCACCCCGGGGATGCCGTGCTCGTGGCAGACCTCGCGCATCAACGCGAGGATCTCGGCGCTGCGGGCGCTGTCGAGGTTGCCGGTCGGCTCGTCGGCGAGCAGCAACCGCGGTTCGTTGGCGAGCGCCCGGGCGATCGCCACGCGCTGGCGCTCGCCCATCGACAGCTGCTGAGCGGTGTGCGACGCACGCGCGCCGAGCCCGACGCGCTCGAGCCAGGGCAGGGCCCTGCGGCGCGCCTCGCGCAGCGTCTGGCCAGCGCCCGTCAGCTTGATCGTCGCGTTGTCGAGCGCGGAGGTGTGCGGCTGCAGGTGGAAGGACTGGAAGACGAACCCGACGTCGCGCAACCGGAAGGCGGCCGCTTCGCGGTCGGAGAGCCCGCCGACGTCGCGGCCGTCGAACAGCACGCGGCCGCTGTCGGCGTCCGCGAGCCCGGCGGCGAGGAGCAGCAGCGTGGTCTTGCCCGAGCCGCTCGGCCCGCACAGGGCCACGAACTCACCGGGGGCGACCGTGAGGGACACGCCGTCGAGCGCGATCACGCGCTGTGCGCCCGAGCCGTAGGCCTTCGAGAGACCGCTCAGCTCGAGGCCGCTCATCGCTGTCCCGCGGCCCGCCTGCGCCTGGGGAGCGCCACCACGTTCTCGCCGCGCCCGGTCGAGCAGAGCTCGCCGTCGGCGATCGACATCAGCACGCCGACCCCCTGCAGGGCCGCGATTTCCTCCGAGGCGACGAGCAGCGCCATGCCGCGTTCCTGGGCGGCCGCGCGCAGGAGCGCGTAGAAGCGATCCCGATCGCTGAGGTTCGGCATCAGCGCGGGTTCGTCGAGCACGAGCAGGCGCGGCTCGCGCACCAGCGCCCGCGCCAGCATCACGCGCGTGCGGTCGGTGAGCGACAGCGACGCGGCCGCCTCCTGCGCACCGGCGCCGCCGACGCCGACGCGCTCGAGGATCCGCAGCGCGCGCAGCCGGGCGTCGCGCATCGTCACTCCCTCGCTGCCGAGCGAGGTGGCGACGTGGTCGACGACGCTCTCCCCGGGCAGCGCCCTCCAGTCGGCGGCCGACATGAAAGCGATCTCGCCCCGCAGCAGCCGCCCGCGCTCGCGGCCGGACATCGATGTCATGTCCGCGCCGTCGAAGCGCACGGTCCCCGAGTCGGGCAGCACGATCCCCGCGGCGACACGCAGCAGGGTCGACTTGCCCGACCGGCGCGTCCCGTAGACGCCGACCGCCACGCCCGTCTCGATGCGCATCGAGACGCGGTCGAGCACGGTGATCTCGCGCCCTCCGTCCGGATAGCGCTTGCTGACGTCTTCGAAGCAGATCAGCGGGGCCATCCGCGGTCGGTGCGCCCCGGCTTCAGCCGCTGATCTCGACGAACTCGTTGATTCGCCGCCTCGTTCTCGCCGCCCAGTCGACCTCCGTCTGCAGCTGGGCGTAGACGGCGTCGCGCGAGCAGTCCATGCACAGCGCGGCCCACGAGCGCGCCTCGCCGTCGGTCGGGCAGACGACCTGGGCCAGCACCAGGCACTCGCGCTCGTACGCGCGCAGCGCGATCAGCAGCCGCGTCGCGTCCTGCTCGCGCGCGACGGACAGCTTCGCCTGCAGGCCGAGCCGCACCGGCTCCCGCGGCAGCAGCGTCTCCATCCACAGCGTCAGTGCCTCGGCGGTGTCGGGCGTCGGGTGATAGACGAGATGGGTGCGGCGCTCGTCGCTGCGCTTCGGCTCCGCACGCGAGAGCGCGAGACCGGTGTTCTCCAGCTGCTCGAGCAGCCGGTAGACGTCGTTGGTGTCCACGCGCCAGGTCTCGCCGAGGCGCGTCGCGAGCCGGTTGGCGAGGTCGCCGCCGTGCCCCGGCCGCTCGAGCAGGAGGCCGAGCAGGGCGCCCCTCAGCGGCGTCGACGGACCGCGCATCCATCTCGTCTTCTCCGGACTTGCGCTCCCCATCGCTCCCTGCGTCTTCCTCGCCCGCTTCTTGCGCCCGACCATAGCCGACGCCCTGTCATCTTGCCCAAATCGTTCCGAGTAGTCGATCCGCGTCGGGCAAAGTCCCCGCGGCGCGGGCGATCACGCTCGGGCGGGTGTTTCTGACTAGGGGACGAGCACGGCCGCGCCGGTGAACGCGCCCGCCCGCAGGTCGCCGAGCGCGTCGTTCGCGCGCTCGAGCGGGTAGGTGGTGATGCGCGTGGCGACGGGCACCTGCGGGGCGAGGCCGAGCAGCTCGTCGCCGTCGCGGCGAGTGAGGTTGGCGACGGAGCGGACGGAGCGCTCGCCCCAGAGGATCTCGTAGGGGAACTGCGGGATGTCGCTCATGTGGATCCCCGCGCAGACGACGGTCCCGCCCGGCTCCAGCGCACGCAGGGCCGCCGGCACGAGCGGCCCCACGGGTGCGAAGACGATCGCGGCTTCGAGCCGCTCGGGAGGCTCCTCGTCGGAGGGGCCGGTCCACACCGCGCCGAGCTCGCGCGCGAAGACCCCGGCGGCCTCGTCGGCGCCCGGCCGCGTGAACGCGTAGACCTCACGACCCTGCCAGCGCGCGATCTGGGCGAGCACGTGGGCCGAGTCGCCGAAGCCGTAGAAGCCGAGTCGGCGCGCGTCGCCGGTCATCCGCAGCGCGCGGTAGCCGATCAGCCCGGCGCAGAGCAGCGGTGTCGCCTGCTCGTCGGAGTAGGAGCCCGGGATCGGGAAGCAGAAGCGCTCGTCGGCGACGGTGTACTCGGCGTAGCCGCCGTCGATGTCGGCGCCCGTGAAGCGCGCGTTCGGGCACAGGTTCTCCCGCCCGCTCGTGCAGTACTTGCAGGTCCCGTCGGTCCAGCCGAGCCAGGGCACGCCGACGCGATCGCCCGTGTTCAGCTTCGCCTCGCCGGAGCTCTCCCCGCGCGCCAGGACCGTGCCGACGATCTGGTGGCCGAGGATCCGCGGCGGATCGGCGATCTCGACCTCGCCGTCGAGCAGGTGCAGGTCGGTGCGGCAGACCGCGCAGGCGTGGACACGGATCAGCAGCTGCCCCGGGCCGGGCTCCGGGACCGGCACCTCGACGGCGCGCAGCGGCTCGCCCGGTGCCTGGAAGCTCATCGCCCGCATCGTGCGCGCCGGGGCCATCTCAGTCATATTGACGGCGATGCGAGGCGAAGGTCGGGACGCGGCGTGAGCGGGGGGCTGTACTTCAGCCACCCGGCGAGCATCGGGCACGACCCGCGCCCGTTCATGCCCAGGCACCCCGACACGCCGGAGCGGATCCTGGCTCTGGAAGCCGCGCTCGCACAGCGCGGGTGGCTGGGGTGGGAGCGCCGCGAGGCGCCGGCCGCGGCGGAGGCCGAGCTCGAGCTGGTGCACGCGCCCGATTACGTGCGCGAGGTCCGGGAGCTCTGCGACTCCGGCGGCGGGCTGATCGACCCTGACACGGCTGTCGTTCCCGAGTCCTGGCCGGCCGCCCTGCACGCGGCCGGGGGGACGTGCGAGATGGCGCGGGCGCTGATCGCAGGGGACGCCCCCGCCGCCTACTGCGCGATCCGGCCCTCGGGCCATCACGCCGAACGGGGCCGCGCGATGGGCTTCTGCGTGTTCGACAACGTCGCGGTCGCCGCGGCGCTCGCTCTGCGCGACCTGGGGTTGCAGCGGGTCTTGATCCTCGACTGGGACGTCCATCACGGCAACGGCACCGCCGAGCTCTTCAGGACGCGCAGCGACGTGCTCTTCGTCTCGCTGCACCAGTCGCCGCTGTACCCGGGCACCGGGCCGCTCGAGGACGCGGGCAGCGGCGCAGGGGAGGGCTACACGATCAACCTGCCGGTCCCGCCCGGCACCGGTCCCGACCTGTGGATGGAGCTGTTCGATCGTGTCATCGTGCCCGCGGCGCGCGCGTACGAGCCACAGCTGATCCTGGTCTCCAGCGGCTTCGACGCACACGTCGGCGACCCGCTCGCGCACTGCCTGCTGGAGACCGAGACGTTCGTCGCGATGGCGGCACGGATGCGGGCGCTCGCCGCGGAGCTCGGCGTCGGGCTCGGGCTCGTTCAGGAGGGCGGCTATCAGCCGGCGATCCTGGCCGAGTGCGTCTGCGCGCTGCTGCCGGCGCTGGCGGGGGAGGGGGAGCACGGGGAGAGCGCTCGCACCGGCGATCCGCTCGTGGCGGCGGCGGTGGCGCAGTACGGGCGGTGGTGGCCCGTGTCCGCCTAGATCCCTTCCCCGGGCAGGAACTCGTTCGTGAACGGCGGGAAGCCTGCGGTGTTCGGGTCGTGACTGCAGCAGGCGGTGCGAGAACATCCAGGCGCCGAACGTCGCCCACTCCTGCGGGTTCTGCCAGCCATAGGGCTTGCCGGGCTCGCTCGGCTGGGTGGCGGGCAGCGTCTGCTTGATCGATTCGAGCTGCAGCTTGCGCGGCAGCGACGGGTTCGCCGCGAGCACCGCGTCGGCGCCGGCGGACGGGTTCGCGCGCACCTGCCGCGCGCCCGCGGTCAGCGCCTGCATGAAGGCGCGCAGGTCCTGGCCGTCCTTGCGCGCCTCGTCCTGGCGCACGACGAGCACGAGCTCGTTGTAGCTCGGCACGCCGGCGCGGTCGATCGGGATCACGAGCGGGTGGCGGTGCTGCATCTGCAGCTGGATCGCCTCGTAGTTCCAGAAGCCGCCGAGCGTGGCGTCGACGCGGCCGGAGATCATCGCGGGCACGAGGTCGAAGCCGACGTTGACTTCCTTGGCGGAGCCCGGTTTCGCCCCGGCGTGTTCGAGCGCGGTGTGCAGCATCGCCGCCTGGTAGGGGATGCCGGCGGTGCCGACGCGCTTGCCGGCGAGATCGGCGACGCTCGACACGTGCTTGCCGGGGAGCGCGATGATCGATGTCAGCGGGCGCTGCACGAGCGCGCCGATCGCGACGAGGTTCAGGCCGCGGTCGCGCGCCAGCAGCACCTCGGGCTCATAGGAGATCGCCATGTCGACGCGCCCCGCGGCAAGCAGCTTGAGCGGTTCGGAGGGATCGGCCGGCGTCTCGGGGACGACGTCGAGGCCGGCGGCGCGGAAGTCGCCGTGGGAGATCGCGGCGTAGAGCGGGGCGTGGTCGGCGTTGGGGAAGAAGTCGAGCATCACCGTGAAGTGCTTGCTGGACGGCGCCGAGAGGGCGTCCGTCTTGGAGCCGCACGCCGAGAGCGCGAGCGCGCCCGCCACCAGCGCCAGCGCGAGGAGTGCGCGGGCGAGCGGGCCCCTGGGTCGAGCGGGCGGGGCGATGCGGGAATGCTTCACGGGCGGTCTCCTGTCGGTCGGGCTCGCCATGGCGCGAGCCTGCGCTCGGCGAGCGCGAGTGAGTGGAAGCAGAGCAGCGCGAAGCAGACGAGAACGACGGTGCCCGCGTACGCGCGCGCGACTTCCAGGTTGATGTCGGTCGTGATCTGGCGGCCGAGGCCCGGGTAGGGGCCGCTCGTCGGCGTCGCGACCTCCGCGATGAACGCGCCGATCACGCCGACCGCGAGCGCGACGCGCGCGCCGCTCAGCGCGGCCGGCAACGCGGCCGGCAGCTCGGCGAGCCGGAACGCCTGCCAGCGCGAGGCGTCGAGCGTTCGCATCAGCTTCAGCTGGTCGGGGTCCACGGAGGCGAGCGCGTCCACGGTCGTGACGAGCACCGGGAAGAAGCAGATCAGCGCGATCACGACCAGCTTCGGGAAGATGCCGAAGCCCCACCAGAAGACGAGCAGCACGCCGATCACCGGGATCGGCACCGCCTGCGAGCCCACCGCCAGCGGGTAGACCGCGCGCCGTAGCAGCGGCGAGAGGTGCATCGCGACCGCGAGACCGAAGCCTGCGGCGATCGCCATGCAGAGGCCGAGCGCGACCTCCTCGGCCGTGACCGCGAAGTTCCGCCACAGCACGGGGCCGCCGTGCCAGATCGCGGAGGCGACTTCGTGCGGCGCGGGCAGCAGCTCGCGCTCGACGTCGAAGAGAACGACGTACAGCTCCCACGCGCCCACCAGCGCGAGCACGAGCAGGAGCGGGGGGGCCAGGCGCTTCAGCCGCGCGCCCACGAGCGCCCGGCGCCGCGGGTGCTCGGCCGGCGCCGCGGCGGCGGCGGGCCGGGGCTCGCGCGCGCGAGCGGTGACGCTCACCCGCGTCCCTCCGCCAGCAGCTCGAGCGCCCGCGCGCGCAGCGCGAGCACCTGCTCGTCCGAGCGCCGGCGCGGTCGCGGGCGGGACATCCGCAACGAGGAGCGCACGCGCCCCGGCCGGGGCGAGAGCACGACGATCTCGTCGGCGAGCAGCGCCGCCTCCTCGACGTCGTGGGTGACCAGCACGACGGTGCGCGGCTCGCGCAGCAGCGCGCCCGCGAGCCACTCCTGCATCTCCGCGCGCGTGATCGCGTCGAGCGCGCCGAACGGCTCGTCGAGGCACAGCAGCGGCTTGCCCGACAGCAGCGTGCGCAGGAACGCGACGCGCTGGCGCATCCCGCCGGAGAGCTCGCTCGCGTGCGCCGCCTCGAAGCCCTCCAGGCCGAGCTCGGCGAACATCGCCCGCGCCCGCGCGCGAGCCTGATCCCGCGAGGCGCCGGCGATGCGCAGTGCGAGCGCCGCGTTGTCGAGCGCGTCGAGCCACGGCAGCAGCAGGTCGCGCTGCGGCATCAGCACGGCGGGCGGCGCGCTCAGCGAGCCGCCGTCGGGCGCCTGCAGGCCGCAGATCAGCTCCAGCAGCGTCGTCTTGCCGCAGCCCGAGGGGCCGACGACCGCGAGCACCTCGCCCGGCTCGGCATCCAGCGACACCTCGCCGAGCGCCTGGACCGCGCGGCCACGGCCGTCGCGGTAGCTGCGCGAGACGACCCGCACCCGCAGCGCCCCGGCCGCTCCACGCTTGCCGCCTGCGGCTTCTCGGGGGGCCTGGACTTCGGTGGACACGTCGCTCCCTTCGCGGGCATTACCCCACAGGTTCAAAGGGTCGGCGCCGGGGGATCCGTCTCCCGGGCACCATCTCAGCCGGCCTACCCGCCAGCACCCCTGTTGTCACTCCGCGTCGATGCTACCCCGAATGGACCCCGCCCACCCACGCCACGTCGGGCTCGCCCGAGGCGCTAGACACCGGCCGAGATCGCCGGGCGCGTGAGCGCGCGCACGAAGTCCTCGAGCTGCGCGGTCGTCCAGCACTCGAAGGCCTTGCAGTACTGCTCGTAGGCGGCGATCACCGAGTCGCCGTAGTTCCAGTACAGGCGCGGCTCCGGGTTCAGCCAGAACGTGCGCCCGGCGCGCGAGGCGATCTGGGCGAAGATGTCGGCGCGGGGGTCGCGGCCGTTCGTGCGCGCGTCGCCGAGGACGATCACCGTCGCCCGGGGGTGCAGGTCGTCCTCGACCTGGACGAGGAACTCCGACCACACCCGCCCGTAATCGGTGTAGCCGGAGATGTCGGCCACGCCGGCGTCGCTGGAGATGCGTTCGCTGACGGCTTTGAAGTTGCGCTCGTGCTCGAAGATGTCCGTGACCTCGGAGATGCGCTCGATGAACACGAACGAGCGCATCTTGCGGAACGTGTCGTGCAGCGCGTGCAGCACCGACAGGAAGAACACCGACGCCGAGGTGACGCTCGTCGAGACGTCGCAGAGCACGTAGATCTCGGGCCGTTTCGGGCGCCGCGGGCGGAACTTCAGCTCGACCGGCACGCCCCCTGTCTGCAGCGAGGCGCGCATCGTGCGGCGCACGTCGACGTGGGCGTGCTTGCGGTGGCCGCGCATCTGCAGGCCCTGGGTGGCAAGCCGCCTGCGAAGCTGGGCGACCACGCGGTGCACGGCCGCGAGGTCGGCGAGCGGGCCGGAGGGCAGCGCCCGGTCGAGCTCGCCGAGCGGCCGCGAGGGCGGCAGCTTGCCCGTGCGCTCGATCTGCGCGCGCTCGAGCTCGCGCCGCAGCAGTGCCTCGAAGCGCCGCAGCGTGTCGCGCGGCAGGCCCTCGTGGCGCGGGTCCTCCGGCGGCAGCTCGGGCTGGGGCTCGGCGCGCAGGCCGAGCGCGCGGCGGATGCGCTGCACGTCCACGCCGATCACGCCGGAGCCCTCCTGGCGCCGCGCGAAGGCGGCGATCGCCATCCGCGCGAGGTCGCGCATCGCGCCCTCGTCCTGGTCGCGCAGCGCGGCTGCGATCTGCTCGCGCAGCGCGTCCAGCTCCGCATCGCTGAGCTCGCCCAGCTCGGCGAGGCTCTGCTCGGAGATGCCCTCTCGCACGGCCGCGATCTCCACCGCGCGGAAGAAGAAGCGCTCGAACACCAGCTCGAATACGCGGCGATCCTCCTGGCTCTTCGCGAGCGTCGCCGCGAGCGCCTCGCGGAAGTCCTGCTGCGCGGTCCAGTCGACCTCGCCGAGCACGGCGAACGCGTCCAGGATCTCCGAGGTGCCGATCGCGACGCCTTCGCGGCGCAGCTCTTCGCCGAACTCGAGGACGCGTGCCGGCAGCCCTTCCGGCTCGTCGCTCGTCCGGCGAGGCCGGGCGCCGGAGGCCGGCATCAGGCGCCGGCCGACTCCCTCCTCTCCGTCCTCAGGCGACATCGGCCGGCGTGCCGAGCTTGAGCCCCACGCGCTCGGCCACCACGTCCATGTCGGTCCGGTGCTTGACGATCACGGACATCGTCTCGTTGAACGTCTCGGCGTCGATGTCGCTGACGCCGAGCAGCAGCAGCGCCCGCGCCCAGTCGATCGACTCGGCGATCGACGGCGGCTTCTTGAGGTCGAGGTCGCGGACCATCCCGATCACCTCGACGAGCCGCCTCGCGACGGTCTCGGAGAGATCGGGCGCGTGCAGCCTCACGATCTCCAGCTCGTGCTCGAGCTCGGGGTAGTCGAGCCAGAGGTACAGGCAGCGGCGCTTCAGCGCCTCGGTCAGCTCGCGCGAGTTGTTCGAGGTCAGCAGCACGACGGGGTGCGTGCGCGACTCGACGCGCCCGAGCTCGGGGATCGAGATCTGGAAGTCCGAGAGGACCTCGAGCAGCATCGCCTCGAACTCCTGGTCGGTCTTGTCGATCTCGTCGATCAGCAGCACGACCGGAGACTCGGAGGCGATCGCCGTCATCAGCGGGCGGGCGAGCAGGAACTCCTCGCCGAAGATGTCGTCCTGCACGGCCTCCCAGCCGGTGCCCTCGGCCTCGGCCTGGATGCGCAGCAGCTGCTTGCGGTAGTTCCACTCGTAGAGCGCCTTGGCCTCGTCGAGGCCCTCGTAGCACTGCAGGCGCACGAGCTCGCGCCCGAGGTAGGAGGCCAGCGCCTTCGCGAGCTCGGTCTTGCCGACGCCGGCGGGCCCCTCGACGAGCACCGGCTTGCCGAGCTTGGTCGCCAGGAACGCGACGAGCGCGGTCGAGGAGCCGGGCAGGTAGCCGACCGAACGCAGGCCGTCGGCGACGTCGGTGACCGAGGCGGGCGTCGGCTTCTCGGGCGAGCTCATTGCCCGGGCAATGATAGGCCTCGCCCGGCTCAGCGGTCCTCGCCGGGCGGCGGCGGGTCCTCGAAGGAGAGCTGCTCACCCGCGCTCTCGCCGGGCGCCGGCGGGTAGCGCGGCCGTCGCGGTCGCGGTCGCGGCTGCGCGGGCCGCGCGGGCGGGGCGGCCCGCTCCCCGTCTCCGCGCGAGGCGGCGACGCCGATCGGCGCGGTCTCGGCGGTCTCGGCGGTCTCCTGCGGGCGGCGGGAGGGCTCCTCGCCCGCAGGGTGGGCGGCGACGGGACCGCGGCCGCCTTCGGGCGGCCCCGGCGGGCTCTCCTCGGGCCGCGGGCGGCGGCGGCGCACCGGCATCGCCGGCCGTTCGACTGCGCGCATCCGCCAACCCGCGTACGCGAGGCTGCCGGCGGCGACGAAGGCGAGGAAGAAGCCCCATTGGATGCCCACGGGGTAGCCGTCGCCACCCGGACGGTCGAACACGCGGTAGAAGATCAGCAGCCCGGCCCAGGCGCCGGCGAGGGCGACGATCGTGCCGTCGCCGCCGGGCATGTTGAACTCGCGCCCCTCGGCGCGGGCGAACAGCAGCACGAGCACGCCGGCCGCGACGAGGAAGACGGCGGCCTCGACGAACGAGACGTCGCCGAACGCGTTGATGTCGTGCGAGTGGATCACGCCGGTCTTGCGGTTCAGGCTCTGGAGCCCGTACCAGGGCAGGAACATCGTCACGAGCAGCGCGATCGCCGCGATCGCCGCGATTCGCCGCTCGCGGCTCATCGCCGCCCAGACGTGGCCCACGCGGCTCATCGCCACCCGCCGCGCCTGGAAGCCTGACCGCCGGTGATCCTCATCGCTGAGGAAGTCTAGGCCCGCCGCGGCGGCGCTCAGATGAGCGGACACCAGCGGAAGACGGCACACCGCCGCCGATCCACTCGTCTAGTGACGGCTCACGACGACGGTCCCGCTGGTCGTCGCGAAGTTGCCCGCGAGGTCGCGCGCGGCGACGGAGACCCTGAAGGTGCCGCCGCCCGCGGGGGTCGGCCAGAGCAGCCTCGGCTTGCCCGCCGCGACCGTGGCGCTGTTGGTGAAGACGAGTTTCGAGCCCTTCAGCACCTTGATCGAGACCGTCGAGATCTTCGACAGCGAGACCTGCACGCCGGCCCGGGTGCCGCCCTTCAGCTTGCTGCTCAGCAGCGCGACCAGGGGCGGCGTCTTCTCGTATTCGCCGAAGCGCTTGGCGGTCGCGCAGTAGATCTCATCGCCGGCGATCGGGGTCGTCGTCGCGGCGGCGCGCGCGCTTCCGGCGGACGAGGAGGTGCCGCCGCCGGGCGTGACAGGGACCGGCGTCGTCGGCGGCGGCGCGGTGCCCGCCGGCGGCGGGGCGCCCGGCGAGAGAGGGGGGCCCTTGCGGGTGCGTTCGCACAGGTGCTGGAGGAATTCGGTCAGCAGTTCGTGGTAGCTCAGGTCCGATTCCCCGTACTGGTCGTAGAGCGACCACGCGCCCGTGTCGTAGCGAGACACCTGGGCGCGTGCCTCGGCGTCACCTTCTTCGAACAGCTTCTGCCCGAGCGGGTCCTTCGTGATCGTGGTGTAGTCGTAGAGGCCGACGTCGGCCTGGATGAAGCCGTTGAGGATGCGGTCCGAGGGCGCGTAGGTGTACTGCGCGTACCACGCCCCGCCCTTCGTCGCGACGCGCACGCCGTTCGGCGGCCGCTGCTGGAAGATCCCGAGCGCCTGCCGGGCGGCTTCGGTGAACGCGGGTTCTCTGAAGCGCTGGCCGGCGCGCGCCAGCACCTGCAGCGCGGTCCCCTGCGAGAGCCCGCTCGTCCACGGCGGCGAGCCGCCGTCGAAGTGGAACAGGTACTCCCACGCGATCCCGCCGGCGCGCCTGGTGGCGAGCGGGATCACTTCTTCGACGAGCTGGCGCAGGTTCGAGTTCTCGTGGCCGGAGAGGAAGTAGCCGTTGCCTGCGCCGAACGTGCCGAGCCACTGGATCTGGATGCCCTGGCCGGGGTAGCGCTGCCAGACGAGCTTCGACGGCGGAAAGCTCACCCGTACCTCCCCCGACAGCAGCGGCTTGGTCGTCCACCAGTAGCGGTTGTTGTCGAGCGTGAGGAAGACGGCCGCCTGGCGCGAGGCCGTGAGCTGGCCGGCCGCCGCGATCGCCTGCGTGTTCGCCATCACCGCGCCGAGTTCGGCGCGCCGCGTGCCGGAGAGGCGCCTGAGCGCGCGTTTGGCGCTCGTGTAGATCGAGTAGTCCTTGCGATAGACGGCTTCGGTGATCTGATGAGAGGAGAGCAGCGTGGAGAGCGCTCTCGTCACGGTCGGCCCGGCCGCGGCGTGCGCGCGCGGCCCCTTCGCCGCGTGCCTCGCGGCGGGAGCGCTGACCGGTGCGCCCAGCGGGCCGAGTTCGGTGCGCGCGCTCGGCTTGATCGCCGCCGCGCCGGCCGGCACCAGGGCGGCCGCCAGCAGGGCGAGCATCGCGACGAGAGCCGGAGGGCGCACGCGCCGGATCGTAGGTTCCAGGCGCCGCCGCGCTGCAGCGGACCTTGCACGAAGGGCGTCCACGCCTGCCAGAACACCCCTCCGGGGCCTGAGGTTGCGTTGTCGGGGTCCCGCCCCCCCGCTATTCGCGTTCGAACTCGAGGTCGTCGACGGCGTCGAGGTCGTCCTCGTCGCCGTCCTCGTCCTCGTCGAGCTCGTCCGCGTCGAGGTCGTCCGCGTCGTCGACAGGGTCGTCGTCGCCGAGCTCTGAGCCCGAGGAGCTCGCGAGCTGGAAGCGCTCGACGAGGTCGTCGCGGCGGTGTTCGTCGAGCGGCGTCTCCTCGGAGATCTGGACCCACTCGGAGGCATCGAGGTCGCTCGCCTCGAAGATCTCGTGGTCGACCTCGGGCGAGTCGTCGACCACGACCATGATCTCGGTCTGCGGGTTGAAGTACGTGCCCGGGCGCAGGATCAGCTCGTCGAGCTGGAAACGGCGGGCTCCTCTCATCGCGCGTTTATACCCCAACCGCGAGCGCTCGGGCCGGTCGCCGTCACGGGTCGAGCTCCTGGAGCGTGCGGGCGATCTCGGCGTCGACGTCGAGCGCCTCCTTGCCCTGGCGCAGACGCCGTTCGTTGCGCGCCTCCACGAGCTGGCGGACCTCCGCGACGAGCGCCGGATCGTTCTCCGCGGGGGAACGGGCGTCGCTCAGCAGCTTGGCGACCTCGGCGTCGATGTCGAGCGCCGGCTCGCCGCGCAGCACGCGGCGGTCGCTGCGGGCCCGCAGCATCTGGCGGATCTCCTGCTCCTGCTCGGAGCGCGCGGCAGGGGTCTCCAGAGCGCCGGCGCCCGGCTTTGCATGGTCGCTGTCCTTGGTGAGCCCGCCCTGGCCGATGTGGTCGTACATCGAGTCGCTGCCGCGTGTCACGAGGAACAGCACCGACATCACGATCGAGAACGCCACCGTCCCGAAAACGACGAACGTCAGGCCGTTCGAGGCGAAGCCCAGCACCGGACCGATTCTTGCCGATCGGCGAGCGCTCCGCTACCCTGCTTTCGCCCGATTGACTGACCAGTCAATCTAACGTTGTGCCAGCCCGTTAGGAGGGGCTAGAGAGAATGGTCGAATTCACGCTCACGAACGAGCAGAAGGCCCTGCGCGAGATGGCGCACGACTTCGCCGTCAAAGAGATCCGCCCGGTCGCCTGGGAGTACGACAAAGACGGGACCTGGCCCGCGGACATCATCCAGAAGGCCTGGGACGTGGGCCTGATGAACAGCCACATCGAGGAGGAGTACGGCGGCGCCGGCGCCTCCTACCTCGACGGCTGCCTGATCGAGGAGGAGCTGTCGTGGGGCTGCTCGGGCATCCAGACCTCGCTGGGCTGCAACGGGCTGGCGACGGCGCCGATCGCGCTCGGCGGCTCGGAGGAGACCAAGAAGAAGTACCTCGGCGCCCTCACCGAAGCGCCCAAGCTCGCCTCCTTCTGCCTGACCGAGCCCGACGCCGGCTCCGATGTGTCGGGCATGCGCACGACGGCCGTGAAGAAGGGCGACAAGTACGTCATCAACGGCACCAAGTGCTTCATCACCAACGGCGGCCACGCCGACTACTACACGGTCTACGCGAAGACCGACAAGGACGCGGGGCACCGTGGCATCTCGGCGTTCGTGGTCGAGCGCGAGTGGGGCGTCGTCGTGGACAAGAAGGAGGACAAGCTCGGGCAGCGCGCGTCGAACACCGCGACGATCTCCTTCGACGAAGTCGAGGTTCCGGCCGAGAACCTGCTCGGCGAGGAGAACCAGGGCTTCAAGCTCGCGATGATGACGCTCGACCGCACGCGCCCCGGCGTGGCGGCGATGGCGACCGGCATCGCGCGCGCGGCGATGGAGTTCGCGGTCGACTACTCCAAGGAACGCGTCCAGTTCGGCGTGCCGATCGCGATGCACCAGGCGATCCAGTTCATGATCGCCGACATGGCGACCGAAATCGAAGCCGCGCGCCTGCTGACGTGGAAGGGCGCGTCGATGCTCGACAACGGCGAACGCAACACGCTCGTGTCCTCGCACGCCAAGCGCTTCGCGGCCGACACCGCGATGAAAGTCACGACGGACGCGGTCCAGGTGTACGGCGGGTACGGGTTCATCAAGGAGTACCCGGTCGAGAAGCTCTTCCGCGACGCGAAGATCATGCAGCTCTACGAGGGCACCTCGCAGATCCAGCGCCTGGTGATCGCGCGCGAAACGCTGCTGCCGCGCCAGGTGCAGGAACCGGCCGCGGTTCCGGCCTAGGGCGCCGGATGGTACCGCCCGGCTCGCGCCGGGCGGAGGAGGGGCGCATGCGCCCCTCCTGGGGCGGCGCATGCGCCGCCCCTTGGGGTCGGCACATGTGCCGACCCCCGGCTCGCGCATGCGCGAGCCGCACAGCAAGAAGTCGCGTCCTTGCAGGCCATGGGCGGGCGAGAAGGAGCTCGCCGGGATCTGCGCGCTCCTCCTCACCGCCGAGGAGGTCGTCTCCGCGCTCGCCAGCTAGCGGATCAGCAGCGGCTGGCCGTAGTTGGAGACCTGGGCCGCGCCCACCACGCGCACGAGCACGCGGTAGACGCCTTTGTGCACGCGCACCACGCGGCTGAAGCTCGAGCTCGTCCTGCTGTGGTGGCGCAGGATCGTGCCGCCGGCGAGCGCGCCGTGCCCGTGGGTGATCCGCAGGATGCCGACCTGCGCGCCGTCCTCGGCGGGGGTCACCGTCCCGTACACGCGCGCGAAGCCGTGACGGTGCGTGCGCGAGAGGTGGCTGGAGACGCGGACCGCGACGTTCTCGGTCGCCACGAGGCTCGCGACGACGGGTTTCGTCGTCGTCACGACCTGGAACTGCATGTTCGTCGCGCTGCCGAGCAGGGTGAAGCTGAAGCTCCCCGTCGCGGTCGTGAGCTCGGGGTTGCCGATCTGCGCGAACGGCGCGCTGAACGGGAACGGCCGACCCTCCAGGATCACCTGGCGGCCGGCGTTGCCGGTGCCCGACAGCGTGCCCTGGACGACAACGGGACCGCCGTAGATGACCGGGTTCGGCGATGAGAGGATCGACAGCGACAGCGGCACCTTCGTGGTCTGGAACGTGCGGTCTTTCCCGAACGCGGTGCCGGCGCCGTTGACCGCGACGAGCCGGTAGTGGTAGACGGTCAGCGGCTGCAGGCCCGTCAGGCCGACCGACACCGGGATGCCTTTGTCGCCCGCGCCGGCCGAGCCGATCCCGGTCTGCCCGCCGTAGGCGTGCGTGGGGCCGTACTGGAAGTAGTAGGAGGTCGCCTCGCCGCCCGGGTTGATCGTGCCGTGCACCGTCGCCGCGCCGTAGGACACGCCCTTCGCGCCTCCCGTCGTGGCTTTGGGAGCAGCCGCCGAGGCGGAATCGACGGCCAACACACCCCATCCGCCCCCCACCAGCGCGAGCGCGCATGCAGCAAGGGCCGCGGTCGCCGCCTTCGAGCTCCTGCGTCTCCTCCCCGCGGGATCTCTCCCCCCGGCGCCTCTCTCTGCCTTCATGTCCGTCTCCTTACCCATTTCGCCTGTTTCTGCACCCCTTCCCGCACATCCAACCCGCCCGCCCGGCCGGAGGTGCGGCGCGGCGCGAGCGTCGCTAGGCTCCCGGGCCCGGCCGGGGCGGGCGCGCCCCGGGAAAACAGAGGAGATCCAAGCATGTTCGTGTCAAAGGCAGCCGTCGTCGGCGCTGGAACGATGGGCGGTCAGATCGCCCAGACGATCGCGGCCGCGGGCATCCCCGTGGTGCTCAAGGACATCGACGACGCGCTCGTGCGGGCCGGGCTCGAGGAGGCCGAGAACGTCACGCGGGGGCAGGTCGGCAAACTCGCCGAGCGGGGCAAGATCACCGCCGAGCAGGCCGAAGCGCAGGCCCGGGAGATCCTCGACCGCATCCACGGCACGACCTCGTATGAGGCCTTCGGCGACGTCGACTTCGTGGTCGAGGCGGTGCCCGAGCGGATGGACATCAAGCAGAGCGTGTTCGCCGAGCTCGACGCCGCCACCCCCGGCCACGCGATCCTCGCCTCGAACACATCGTCGCTGTCGATCACCGAGATCGGCGAAGCGACGCTGCGCCCGGAGAAGGTGATCGGCTTCCACTACTTCTACCCCGCCTCGATCATGCCGCTGATCGAGATCGTCGAGGGAGAGGACACCTCAGCCGAGACGGTCACCGCGGCGGTCGTCTTCGCGCAGGCGATCCGCAAGCAGCCGATCACCTGCGCGGAGGTCCCAGGCTTCGTCGTCAACCGCATCCTCAACTCGGGGATCGCCGAGGTCTGGCGCGAGCAGGAGGAGAAGGGGCTCTCGATCAAGAAGATCGACGAGGGGGTCGGCGCCGCCGGGGTCATCCCGGTCGGGCCCTACTACCTCGTCAACCTGCTCGGCCTCGACACCGTCCTGCACGTCGCCGAGCACCTCGTCTCCTCCTACGGCGAGGAACGCTTCTACGTGCCGAAGGGCATGCAGAAGCTCGTCGCCGACGGCAAACTCGGCGCCAAGACCGGCGGCGACGGGTTCTACGACCCCTCCGGCGAGCCCAACATCTCGGGCGACGGGGAGCCCGACGTGGCGGAGCTCGTCGAGCTGCTGTCGCTGAAGACGCTGCTGGAGGCGTGCCTGGTGCTCGAGGAGCGCGTGGCCACCCACCGCGACATCGACTTCGGGATGATGGCCGGCGCCGGGCTGGACCCGAGGCGTGGGCTGATGCCGCCGTTCATGAAGGCCGACACCGAAGGGCTCGACTCGATCCTCGAGCGCATGGAGAACGCCGCCGAGCGCCACGGCGAGCGCTTCGCGCCGCCGACGATCCTGCGCCGCCTGGTCGCCCAGGGCCGGCTCGGCGTCAAGACCGGCCAGGGCTTCTACGCCTACCCGCAGCCCGACGCCGAGCAGCCCGCCGAGGTGATCAAGCTCGAGTCGCGCGGCGAGGGTGTGACGATCGCCTGGCTCGCGAACGGGCAGATGAACTCGATCTCGCCGCAGGTCGTCGAGGACCTCGCGAAGGTGTGGGCGAAGGTCAAGGCCGACGGCACGCACGCGCTCGTCTTCGCCTCCACCAACCCGATGCTGTTCAGCGCCGGCGCCGACATCAAGGCCTTCACGACGATGGACGAGGCCGCCGGCCGCACGCTGCTCGACGACACGCACGGCCTGCTGCGCGAGATGGAGCGCTCGGGCATCGTCACGATCGCCGCCGTCAACGGCCTCGCCTTCGGCGGCGGCAACGAGCTCGCGATGGCCTGCGACGTGCGGATCGCCGCGCGTTCGGCGCTGTTCGGCCAGCCCGAGATCAAGCTCGGCATCATCCCGGGCTTCGGCGGCACCCAGCGGCTGCCGCGGCTCGTCGGGACCAACAAGGCGCTCGAGATGAACCTCGTCGGCGACCCGATCCTCGCCGAGGAGGCGTTCGAGCTCGGCCTCGTCAACCGCGTCGTCGAGGACCACGAACTGCTCGACACGGCGCTGATGTGGGCGCACCGCCTCGCCGGGCAGGCGCCGCTCGCGGTAGCGGAGATCAAGTCGGTCTCCGGCAACGGCGACCTCGACGCGGGCATCGCCGCCGAGAAGCAGGGCTTCGCGACCGCCTTCGCCTCCGAGGACGCCCGTGAGGGGATCGCCGCGTTCCTCGGCAAACGCGCGCCGCAGTTCAAAGGCGGCTGAGGCGTGGCCGCGCCGTCGCAGACCGGCCTGTCCGCCGACGTCGCGCGCCTGGCGGAGCTGATCCGCGAGGCCCGCTCGGTCGTCGCGCTGACGGGTGCCGGCATCTCCGTCCCCTCGGGGATCCCGGACTTCCGCGGGCGGGCGGGCATCCGGACCGGGCTGTGGGAGCGCGTGGACCCGATGGAGGTCGCGCACATCGACGCCTTCCGCTCGGACCCGGTGCGCTTCTGGAGCTTCTACGGGGAGCGCTTCGCGACGCTCGGGGCGAAGCGCCCGAACCGTGCGCACGATGCGCTCGCCGCGCTCGAGCGCGGCGGGCGGCTCGACGCCGTGATCACCCAGAACGTGGACCTGCTGCACCGCCGCGCGGGCACCGTCGAGCTCGTCGAGGTGCACGGCAGCATCGCCGGCTGCTCGTGCCTGTCGTGCCCGGGCTCCGTGCCGATCGGCGAGGCGCGCGAGCGGATCGCCGCCGCGCCCGACGGCGTGCCGCGCTGCGAGTCGTGCGGCCAGCCGCTGAAGCCCGACGTGGTGCTGTTCGGCGAGCTGCTCGACGCCGGCGCGCTGGAGCGCGCGCGCGAGCTGTGCGAGGGCGCGGAGGTGCTGCTGTGCATCGGCTCCTCGCTCGAGGTGCACCCGGTCGCCTCGCTGCCGCTGCTGACCGACGCCGCGGGCGGCGCGGTGGCGATCCTCACGCAGGGCCCGACGCCGCTCGACTCCCTGGCCGCGGTGCGCCTGCGCGGCGACGTGGTCGAGGAGCTCGACGCGCTCCGCACCGCGCTCGGCGTCTGAGTCACGCCGGGCGCCTCGCGACCGTTATGTTCGGGACATGCTGAGCTCGCCGGACGTCCGCTACACCCAGGCCCCGGACGGGACGAACATCGCCTACACCACCTTCGGCGAAGGCCCGCTGGATCTCCTGTGCATCCCCGGCTTCGTCTCGCACCTGGAGCTGATGTTCGAGGCTCCGAACGTGGAGCGCTACCTGGGCCGGATGGCGTCCTTCAGCCGCGTCGTGCTGTACGACAAGCGCGGTCAGGGCCTCTCGGACCGCCCGCCGTCGCCGCCCACGCTCGAGCAGTCGATGGAGGACGCGCGCGCGGTGCTCGACGCGGCCGGCGTGGAGCGCGCCGCCGTCTACGGCATCTCCGAGGGCGGGCCGATGAGCACCCTGCTCGCGGCGAGCTACCCCGAGCGCGTGTCCGCGCTCGTCCTGTACGGGACCTGGCCCCGTCTGCTGCGCGCCGACGACTACCCGCAGGGGGTGCCGGCTGACGCCTTCGACGTGTTCGTGGAGATGGCGGTGCAGGACTGGGGCGGGCCCGTCGCGCTGCAGCTGTGGGCGCCCGGCCTGGCCGGGGACGAGCAGGCGGAGCGCTGGTGGGCCAGGCTGCTGCGCAGCGGCAGCGGCCCCGCGGGTGCCGCGGCGCTGCTGCGTCTCTACACGGAGATCGACGTGCGCGCGGTGTTGGGAACGATCACCGCGCCGACGCTCGTCCTGCACCGCAGCGAAGACCGGCTGATGCCGCTCGCAGCCGGCCGCGCGGTCGCGGAGGGGATCCCCGGCGCGCGGCTCGTCGAGCTGCCGGGCGAAGACCACCTGCCGATCGTGCGCCCGGAGCAGATCCTCGACGAGCTCGAGGAGTTCCTCACCGGGGAGCGTCAGGAGCGCGAGCCCGACCGCATGCTCGCGACGGTGATGTTCACCGACATCGTCGACTCCACGAGCCGCGCGGTCCAGCTCGGCGACCGCCGCTGGCGCGAGCTCGTCGAGCGCCACGACGAGCTCGTGCGGGACGTGATCTCCCGGCACCGCGGCCGCGAGATCAAGACGATGGGGGACGGCTTCCTCGCCACCTTCGACGGACCGGCGCGGGCGATCCGCGCCGCGATCTCCGCGCGCGATGCCGTCCGCTCGCTCGACCTCGAGATCCGCGCCGGCCTGCACACCGGCGAGGTCGAGGTGATGACCGACGACATCGGCGGCATCGCCGTCAACATCGGCGCGCGCGTCGGCGCGCTGGCGGCGCCCAGCGAGGTGCTCGTCTCGCGCACCGTGACCGACCTGGTCGCCGGCTCCGGGCTCGAGTTCGAGCAGCGCGGCGCGCACGCGCTCAAGGGCGTGCCCGGCGAGTGGGAGCTGTTCGCGGCCTGCTCCTCGCCCTAGCCGGGCTTGCGCGCGACCGTGACGAGGTACTCCGCCGGCGCGCGGAAGCTGCCGTCGGACGCTTCGTTGAACTCGCTGTAGAGGTCGAGCGTGTCGCGGCGCAGCTCGTCGTAGCGGCCCTGCTGTTCGAGCGCCGCCTTGGCCATCACCGCCGGGCCGAGGATCGTCTCGTCGCGCTGCACCCACGCCTCGACCGACTCGCCCTCGAAGACGACGGTCCGCAGCTCGAAGGACAGCTCCGCCCCGGACGCGGCGAACAGCGAGCGCACGTGGCTCTCCTCGCCCCACATCACCGGCGGCACGAAGCCCTCGGGCGGCGGCGGCATGTACGGCGCCGAGGCGCGGAACATGCGCCCGACCATCCCCTCGGGCGTCCACGCGGCGACCACGATCTCCCCGCCGGGGCGCGTCACGCGCGCCAGCTCCGCCGCGGCGACGGGCTGGCGCGGCGCGAACATCACCCCGAAGCAGCTCGTCACCCGGTCGAAGGACCCGTCCGCGAACGGGAGCTCCTCGGCGTCGCCCTCGACGAGGTCGATCCCGACCCCCGCGGCGGCCGCGCGAGCGCGCTGGTCCTCGAGCAGCTTCGAGGTCAGGTCGAGCCCGGTGACGCTCGCGCCGGCCTTTGCGGCCGGGACCGAGACGTTGCCTGTGCCGGTGGCGACGTCGAGCAGCGCGATCCCGGGGCCCGCGCCCGCGCGCTGGGCGATGTACTCGCCCACAGTCACGATCCGCTGCGCCACCTCCGCGTAGTCGCCCGCGGCCCAGATCGCCTTCTGGCCTTCCTTGAAGCCCGCCACGTCGATGCTCATGCTGCCCCCCGTCTAGTCGTCGTTTGCGCCCACGGACTCGCGCTCGGCGAGATCGTGCCGCGGATCGATCTGCCAGCGCGCGGCGACCGCCGCCAGCTGGTCGTCGAGCTCCCAACGGTCCGCCCGCGGAGCGCCCTCGTAGGCGATGCTGCCGCCCTTCAAGGCCATTGACCCTGTGTTGTCGCCGATCTTCCGCAGCTCCTCGATCTCGCGCGGCGAGAGCGCCTCGAGCAGCTCGGAGACGTCCGCCAGCTCCGCGCGCTTGTCCTCGACGGGCCTGACCGGATCCCCGCCCGCCCCGCTCTCCTGGATCAGCGTGGGCGTGACGCAGCGCACCGCCGGCTGGGCGAGGTTCCACAGGCAGGCGAGCTGGAGCATCGTCAGGCCGTGGCGCTCGGCGTAGGGACGCATCGCCTCGAGCTTCTCGCCCCCCGCGCGCACCCAGCCCTCGGGCCTGAAGCGGCGGTGGTCGCGTTCGGCGAAGGCGTGGCCGGGGCGGACGTCGTCGTGGAAGAGCCCGCCGTAGTCGACCACGCGCGTGATCACGCCGACGCCCGCCTCCTCGGCAGCGGCGAGCGCCAGCTCTCCGGGCCACGGCTCCATCGGGCTGAGGATGATCATCGCCCAGTCGATCGCCTCGCCGAAGCGCTCGAGGCAGTCGATCAGGTCGAGCGTGAAGCCGTTGGCCGGACCGGGCGCGATGCCCAGCAGCCGCGTCAGCCCGGCGTCGCGCAGCGCGCGCATGCCCTCCCACACGACCTCGCTGCGATACCCGGTGCGATCGGGGTTGTGGAGCATCAGCACGTCGAAGCCCTCGACGCCGCAGCGTTCGAGGCTGCGCTCCGCCGCCATGCGGATGTAGGAGGCGTAGTCGCGCTCGCCGCGCAGCGACGGGTCCGTGAAGCGCGGGAAGCCTTTCGCGCCGTCGCGCGCGCCCTCGTAGAAGTCGTGGCCGATCGCGCCCACGAGGCAGTAGCTCTCGCGCGGCACGCCCGCGAGCGCGTGACCGAGGACACTGTCCGCCTCGCCGGCGCCGTAGGCGTCGGCGGTGATCACCGTGTCGATGCCGTCGCCGGGGCGCAGCAGCGCGCCGAGGCGCTCGTCGGAGAGCGGCTCGCCGAAGTGCATGAAGCGCCCGCCGCTCCAGGTGCCGATCGCCGTTCTCGTCGGATCCATGCTCTATCGCAGCCTAGACACCGCTGGCGGTCCGCGCCCGCAGCGCCGCTTCGAGCCGGCCGAGCGCGTGCTCGAGCAGCTCCTCGTCGAGGGCGGGGCCGTCGAGCTCCTCCTCGGCACCCGCGCCGGCCCGCTCCGCGGCCCAGGCGAGCGCGGCGGAGGCCTGCTCGGCGACGCGTCCGCGCAGCTGCTCGAGCTCGGAGATGCGCAGCGCGAGGTCCTGGCGTTCCTCTGCGCCCAGCTCCGCGACCGCCGCGCTCAGCGCCCGCTCGAGGCCGACCGCCGCGTGGAGCAGGCGCCCCTGGTCCACGTCGAGCCGCGCGCGCAGCGCCAGCTCCTCGCAGAGCAGCCCGGTGCTGCGCGCGCCGAGCAGCGCCGCGAGGCGCTCCTGCGGGCGCAGCGCCCACGAGCGGTCGCGACGGCGGGAGCCGCGACGCCGCGTGCGTGCGGGCGGGCGGGCACCCAGCTCGCGCGCGTGCAGCCACTGCCCGTAGGCGACCTGCTCGCCCTCGCCCCAGCCCGCGCGTGTGACCAGTGCCTGCGGGGTGGAGACCTCGCGCACGTAGGGGTCGGCCGCGGCGATGCGGTGCATGTGCACGACGCGGTTGACGATCGCCACCGCGTCCGCGACGTCGCGTTCGCGGTCGAGCTCCTCCAGCCACGCGCGCGCCTGCCCCTCCGCCGAGAGCGGCACGGGGTCGATCACCGTGACGCGCGTGGTCGGGTTGCGGGCGGGGCCGGGCTCGGGGGCGGCCTCGCGCTCGCGCCTGGCACGGCGCTCCTGGCGGCGCGGGAACAGCCATCCGCCGCCGGCCTCGCCGCCGACGCTGAACTGCGTGCCCGCCCGCCCGCCGTGCACGAGCGTCTCGATCACGACCACGCGCTCGGGCTCGCCGCCGCGCCCGCGGCGCAGCAGGTAGCGGCCGTCCGCGGGGCCGAGCGCCCAGGGGAACTCGAGCTGGAGGAACACGAACAGCTGCTCGGGCATCGTGCGTATCCTTACCTCGACGGCCGCAGGCCGGCAAGCAAAGCCGACGGCTGGCGCCCCCACCCACACAGAGGAGTCGCATGTCCGATACAGGCAACGTCGCCAAAAGCCTGCGCGAGCGGCTCGGCGGGAACGCCGAGGACCGCCTGGGCAGGGCGCTCTCGGAACTGTTCGAGAACCCGCTCCTGACCGGTGCGATCGGCCGCGCCTTCGACGCGCGGGAGAAGGCCGCGCAGGCCCAGGAGGTGGCGATGGGCGCCCTGAACATCCCCTCGGCTGCCGACATCGAACGGCTCACGCGACGGCTGCGCGCCGTCTCGCACCGCCTCGAGGGCATCGAGGACGGCGTGGACCGGCTCGACCGCGCGCTGATGCCGAGCGGCGTCGAGGCGCGCCTGGCGGCGATCGAATCCCAGCTCGAGCTCCTCTCGGAGAAGCTCGACCGCGCGCTGCGGGGAGATGCGGCCGGCGAGCGCGCGGGCGCCCGCATCGCGCAGACCGACAAACAGGTGGGAGCGGCGCGAGCCGCGAAAGCCGGGCGCACGGGCAAAGCCACGCGCTCTGCGAAAGGCGCGAAGAGCCCCGGCGCACGCTCGCGCGCGGGCCGCGCCGCGCCCGGGAAAACCTGATCCAGCCCTCAGGACAGGGCTGCGATCGCCGCCGCGCCCATGCGCTCGGCGGCGGCCAGCAGGTCGTGGTCGGAGATGCGCGTGCGCTCGCCACGCTCGTCGAAGGTGTCCGAGACGGCGAGCAGGCAGCCGACCGGCACGCCTTCCGCGCGTCCCAGCGCGAACAGCGCCGCAGCCTCCATCTCCACGGCGAGCGCGCTGTGGCCCGCGCCCATGGGGCCGCGCTCGTAGAACAGGTCGACGCTCACCACCGCGCCGGCGCGGGCCGCCGGCGCCGCGCCCTGCAGCGCGCGCGTCAGCGGCTCGTCCGCCGCGACCCGCCCGTCCGCGCCGAGCGCGCGCGAGGTGCCGTCGGCGCTGATCGCCTCGGTCGCGAGGACGAGCTCGCCGAGGCGCAGCGAGGCGTCGAGCGCGCCGCAGGTGCCGACGCGGATCGCGCGCCGGGCGCCCAGCGCGACCAGCTCGGTCAGCACGATCGCCGCCGACGGGCCGCCCATGCCGGTGGCCTGGATCGTCAGCGGCGCGCCGTCCGGGGCCGCCCCGGTGTACCCCCACAGCCCGCGATGGTGGTTGAACATGCGCGGCTCGACGAGCAGGGCCTGGGCCAGCGCGAGCGCGCGGCCGGGGTCGCCGGGCAGCAGCACGCGCTCGGCCAGGGGCGCCGTCGGGCGCAGGTGCGGGGGGGCGGGCTGCTCGGGCTCCGGCACGGCCGGCGAGCATAGACTCAGGCGCATGCAGGCGACCGTCCCCCCGCGCGTCTGGCGAGCCGGCTGATGGCTGGCCGCGGGCAGGAGCCGGCGCCGCAGCCGGCCGAACCGACGCTCGCGCAGGTCGCCGCGCGGGTGGGCGTCACGCCCGGCACGGTGCGGCGCTGGGTCGCCAAAGGGCTCGTGCCCGGCTTCGACGGGCGCTGGACGCCCTCGGCGATCGCCTACGTGCGGGTCGTGGCCCGGCTGCGCGCCCGCG
This sequence comes from uncultured Solirubrobacteraceae bacterium, assembly GCA_963836035.1. Taxonomy (GTDB): domain Bacteria; phylum Actinomycetota; class Thermoleophilia; order Solirubrobacterales; family Solirubrobacteraceae; genus Palsa-744. The sequence continues at coordinate 329,990 of CAWIHX010000005.1, forward strand.
GGCACTCGCTGGAGCGGATCAAGCGCGCGAGCGACGAGGGGCAGCTCGCGATCGGCCCGATCGAGGACCTGCTCAGCTCCTCCGGCGGGAGCCACTCGCTGCGGACCGTCTCCCGCGAGAGCGGCCTGCCGCCCGGGCTGATCCGCCAGATCTACTCGACGATGGGGCTCGGCGTGGCACCGCCGGACGGCTACTCGGATCTCGACCTCGAGATGATGCGCTACGCGGCCGCGGTGCTCACAGCGGGGTTCCCGCTGCCGGCCTACCTGCAGCTGCTGCGCGTCTACGGCCAGGTGATGGCGCAGATCGCCGACGCCGAGGTGCGCCTCATGCACCTCTACGTCCACAAGCCGCTCATGCGCGCCGGCGTGCCGAACGTGGAGATCGCGGAGGAGATGGAGGCGATGACGCGCGAAGTGCTGCCGCTCGCCGCGCCGTTCATCTCCTACCTGCACGAGCGCCTGCTCTCGCACTTCGTCGAGCAGGACATGATCGGACACGTCGAGGCGGAGCTGGGGGAGGAGGAGCTCGAGGAGGGGCGCCTGCGCGTGGCGATCGCGTTCGCCGACCTCTCCGGGTACGCGCGCCTGACGGTGGAGCAGGGCGACGAGGTCGCCGTCGGCGCTGTCGAGCGCTTCCTCGAGGCGGTCGGCCAGAGCCTGCCCGCCGACGCGCGCGTGATCAAGACGCTCGGCGACGAGGTGATGGTGGTGGGCCCCGACGCAGCCGCGCTCGCGATCTGGGCGGTCGCGCTGCAAGAGGCGGTCGAGCCCGGCCAGCCGGCGCCCCGGATCGGCGTCCACTACGGCGAGGCGCTCTACCGCGACGGCGACTACTTCGGGCGCGAGGTCAACCAGGCCGCGCGCGTGGTGGCACGCGCCGGCGGCGGCGAGGTGCTGGTGACGCGGCCGGTGGTCGAGCTGGCGGACGGCGTCGACGGGCTGCAGTTCAGGCTGATCGGGGAGGTCCGCCTGAAGGGCTTCTCCGAGCCGACCGAGCTGTTCACGGCCTCCGCGCGCGAGGAGTAGGGGATGGCCGACCCCGAGCAGCTGCGCGAGGCGGTCCGCGCGACGGGGCTGTTCGCCCGCGACCGCCCGCTGCTGGCGATGATCTCCGCCGGGCGCGACTCGACCTGCCTGCTCGACGTCGCGATCGGTGTCCTGGGGCCCGCGCACGTGTTCGCCCTGCACGTCAACTACGCGCTGCGCCCCGAGGCCGGCGCCGAGGAGGAGCGCTGCCGGGAGCTGTGCGCCGGGCTCGGCGTCGAGCTCCAGGTCGTGCGCCCTGACGGCGCCGAGGCGCGCGCCGGTCTCGCCGCCGCCGCCGGGCACGGGGAAGGCGCCCCCGGCGCCGGGGCGCCCGCCATGACGGGGGACAGGCAGGCGGGCAACCTGCAGGCGTGGGCGCGGGAGCTGCGCTACGGCGCGGCCGAGCGGCTGGCCGCCGAGCGCGACGCGCTGATCGCGACCGGTCACACCGCCTCCGATCAGGTCGAGACGATCCTCTACCGCCTCGCCGCCTCGCCCGGGCGCCGCGCGCTGCTGGGCATGCCGGCGGCGGAGGGCCGGCTGGTGCGCCCGCTGCTGGGCATCACGCGCGAGCAGACGGGCGCGTACTGCGCCGCGCGGGGCCTCACGTGGGCGGACGACGCCAGCAACGACGACCCGCGCTTCGCACGCGCGCGGGTGCGCCACGGGCTCGTGCCCGCGCTGCGCGCGGTGCACCCCGCCGCCGAGTCCAACGTGCTGCGCACCGCGCTGCTGCTGCGTGAGGAGACCGAGTTGCTCGACGGGCTCGTGGACGCGGAGCTGGCCGGTCGCGACGCGGTCGAGCTGTCGCGGCTGAAGGAGATGCCGCCGGCGCTCGCGCGGATGGTCGTCGTGCGGCTCGCCGAGCAGGCGACGGGGGGCTTCGTGCCGCAGGCCGGCGAGCGCGTGGGGGAGCTGCTCGACCTCGGCCGGCGCGGCGGCCGCGCCGAGCTGCACGTCGGCGGCCGCGCGGGCGCGGTGATCGAGGACGGCGTCCTGCGGATGGTCAGGTTGCCGCCGCGGCCCGAGCGCCGCCCGGCCGATCTCTAGACTCCCTGCGGTGGCGAGTACCGGGCGCGCGTCGAACGAGCCGGGGCTGGGCGAGGTGCTCGTGACGGCCGAGAACCTGCAGCGCCGCGTGGCCGAGCTCGGGCGCGAGATCAGCGCCGATTACGGCGCCGAGTCCGGTCGGCCGCTGCTGCTCGTGGGCGTGCTGAAGGGGGCCGTGTTCTTCCTGAGCGACCTGATGCGCTACATCGACGTGCCGGTGGAGGTGGACTTCATGGCGGTCGCCTCGTACGGCTCGGCGACCGACTCCTCGGGCGTCGTGCGGATCCTCAAGGATCTCGACGCGGCGATCGAAGGCCGCGACGTGCTGATCGTCGAGGACATCGTCGACTCCGGCCTGACGCTGCAGTACCTGCTGCGCAACCTCGGCTCGCGCAATCCGCGCAGCCTCGAGGTGTGCGCGCTGCTGACCAAGCCCGAGCGGCGCAAGGTGGACCTCCCGACCCGCTACGTCGGCTTCGAGATCCCCGACCGCTTCGTGGTCGGTTACGGCCTCGACTACGCCGAGCGCCACCGCAACCTGCCGTTCGTCGCGGTCCTCGAGGACTAGGACCCCCGCCCGCCCTGCGCTCAGCGCCGCGGCGGGACGCCGCACGCAGGACGCTCAGAGCCCGTCAGCGCGGGCCAAAACCGGCGGAGGGGCGGGGGCGCCATGGTAGGCTAAGGGACTGGTGTCCACGATTTCGGACGGCGCCAGCAGACTCTGGACAAGAACATGAGCCGTTTCTTCAAGAGCGCCGCCTTCCCGATCCTGATCGTCGTGGTCCTTGCGTTCCTGGCCGTCAAACTGGTCAACAGCAACACGCAGAACCACCGCAAGCACAGCTACCAGTTGCTGGTCGCCTCCGAGCTGCCGAAAGGCGAAGTCGAATCCGTCGAGTTCAAGAACAAGAACAAGGCGCTCGAAGTCAAGCTCAAGAACAAAGAACAGTACGAAGTCGGCTACATCGAGCAGGCCGCCCCCGAACTGATCAAGGAACTCAAACAGGCCAACGTCGCCTACAACATCGAATCCGAAAAGAGCAGCGCGCTGCTGGGGCTGCTCATGTACATCATCCCGTTCGTCCTGTTCTTCGGCTTCTGGATCTTCCTGATGAACCAGGTCCAGGGCGGCGGCTCGAAAGTGATGTCGTTCGGCAAGTCGCGCGCCAAGCGCATGTCCGCGGACTCGCCCAAGATCACCTTCCGCGACGTGGCCGGCGTCGACGAGGCGGTCGAGGAGCTCCACGAGATCAAGGAATTCCTCGAGAACCCGAAGAAGTTCCAGGCGCTCGGCGCGCGCATCCCGACCGGCGTGCTGCTCTACGGGCCGCCCGGCACCGGCAAGACGCTGCTCGCACGCGCTGTCGCCGGCGAGGCGGGCGTGCCGTTCTTCTCGATCTCGGGCTCTGACTTCGTCGAGATGTTCGTCGGCGTGGGCGCCTCGCGCGTGCGCGACCTCTTCGAGCAGGCCAAGCAGAACAGCCCCTGCATCATCTTCATGGACGAGATCGACGCCGTCGGGCGCCACCGCGGCGCCGGTCTCGGCGGCGGCCACGACGAGCGCGAGCAGACGCTCAACCAGCTGCTCGTCGAGATGGACGGCTTCGAGGCGAAGGACAACATCATCATGATCGCGGCCACCAACCGGCCCGACATCCTCGACCCGGCGCTGCTGCGCCCCGGGCGCTTCGACCGCCAGATCGCCGTCGACCGCCCCGACCGCAAGGGCCGCGCGAAGATCCTCGAGGTCCACACCCGCGGCAAGCCGCTCGCGAAGGTGATCGACATCGACGCGCTCGCCGGGCAGACCCCGGGCTTCACCGGCGCGGACCTGTCGAACCTGATCAACGAGGCCGCGCTGCTCGCGGCCCGCACCGGCAAGCGCGAGATCGGCCAGGACGAGCTCGAGGAGGGGATCATGCGCGTGATCGCCGGCCCCGAGAAGAAGACGCGGGTGATGAGCGAGAAAGAGCGCCTGGTCACGGCCTACCACGAGATGGGCCACGCGATCGTCGGGCACTTCCTCGAGCACTCCGACCCCGTCCACAAGATCTCGGTGATCTCCCGCGGCCAGGCGCTCGGCTACACGATCTCGATGCCGCAGGAGGACCGCTTCCTGACCACGCGCGCCGAGCTCGAGGACACGATGGCGATGACGCTCGGAGGCCGCGCCGCCGAGGAGCTGATCTTCGGCGAGATCACGACCGGCGCCTCCAACGACATCGAGAAGGTCACGCAGACCGCCAAGCAGATGGTCATGCGCTTCGGGATGAGCGACAAGCTCGGCCCGCGCGTGTACGGCCACGACCACGGCCAGCCGTTCCTCGGGCGCGAGTTCAACACCGAGCCGGACTACTCCGACGACATCGCGCGCGAGATCGACGACGAGGTGCGGCGCATCATCGAATCCGCCCACCAGCGCGCGCGGGGCATCCTCACCGAGCACCAGAGCTCGCTGTCGAAGATCTCCGAGATCCTGGTCCGCCGCGAGACGATCGAGAAGGAGGAGTTCCTCGCGCTGCTCGACGGCAAGAGCGAGGACGAGGTCTTCGGGCTCCCGGACGGCGCCAAGCCCGAGCTGCCCGCGCCACCGCTGGCGCCGGAGCGCTCCGAGCGCGAGGTCCCGCGCACGATCCCGCGCCCCGGCCTCGCCGGCGGCACCGCCGAGATGCGTGGCGACGACGGCCCCTCCGGGCCGAGCGTCAGCTAGCCGGCGCTTACCGGGCGCGCGTACTGCACCGTTACGAGCCCGCTCGGCGTGCGCTCGTGGACCGCTCCGGTGAGCACGAAGCCTTCGCGCTCGTAGAAGCGGCGCGCACGGGCTGCGCCCCGGGGCGTCCACAGCCGCATCGTCTCGTAGCCGCGAGCGCCCGCCTCGGCGACTGCCCGCTCCATCAGCGACGCTGCCACCCCGCGCCCGCGCCAGGGTGCGCGCACGAACAGCTGCCAGACGTTCGTGGTTCCGGCCGGCGCCGGCGCCGGGTCTTCGCGTGTGGTCGGCCCGAGGCCGACATGACCGGCCACCTGCTCGCCGTCGCAGGCCATCAGGCACCACACCTCGGGCTGCGCGAGCCGCTCCGTCAGGCGCGCGGTCTCGGTATGTCCGATGACGGGCGGGGACCAGCCGTCCGGCGCCCAGGCGCGGTAGCTGGCGAACCCGTCCGCGACATTCGCGACGAGCGCGGGCGCCTCGGCCGGCGTGGCGATGCGCAACTCCATCCCGGTCCACGCTAGTTTGGCCGCGTGAGACGCGCGTTTCGGTTGATGGGGGTCGTCAACGTGACCCCGGACTCGTTCTCCGACGGCGGCCGGTTCTTGGACGCTGCCGCCGCGGTCGCCCACGGCCGCGAGCTGGCCGCGCAGGGCGCGGACATCCTCGACGTCGGCGGCGAGTCCACGCGGCCCGGCGCCGAGCCGGTCGGCGCCGCCGCGGAGATCGCGCGCGTCGAGCCCGTCGTCGCCGGGCTCGCCGGCGCCGGCGCGCAGGTCTCGATCGACACATCCAAGGCCGCGGTCGCGGCGGTCGCGCTCGACGCGGGCGCCACGCTCGTCAACGACGTGACGGCGTTGCGCGGCGATCCGGAGATGGCCGCGCTCGTGGCTGCGCGGGGCGTGGAGTGCTGCCTGATGCACATGCTCGGCGAGCCGCGCACGATGCAGCGCGAACCGCGCTATGACGACGTGGTCGCCGAGGTCAAGGCGTTCCTCGCCGAGCGGCTGGAGTTCGCGCTCGCGCAGGGGATCGCCGAGGAGCGGATCCTGCTCGACCCCGGGATCGGGTTCGGCAAGACGGCCACGCACAACCTCGAGCTGCTGCGCCGACTGGGCGAGCTGGTGGACCTGGGGCGCCCGCTCGTCGTCGGCACCTCGCGGAAGACGTTCCTGGGCCGGATCGGAGCGGCCGTGGCGACGGGCGGGGAGATCGACGAGGTCGCCCCGGCGCCACCCGAGCAACGCCTGCCCGGGACGATCGCGACGAACGTGCTCGCCCTCGAGCGCGGTGCGAGCGTGTTCCGCGTTCACGACGTCGCGCCGGTGCGCGATGCGCTGGCGGTGGCGGCTGCTACGTTGGGCGGGCGATGGTCCCAGAGCCCGGAGACGACGACTCCGACGAGCTAGACGACGAGTCCGAGGAGCTCGAGGAGGACGGCGAGCAGGCCGCCGAGTCGGTCACGGTAGAGATCACCGGGCTCTCGCTGTACACGCACCACGGCGTCAGCGAGGCCGAGAGGGAGGTCGGACAGCGACTCGTGCTCGACCTGCGGCTCGACGTGGGGGAGACCGACGCGACCGTGACGGACTCGATCGAGGACACCGTCGACTACGCCGAGGTCTGCCAGCTCGTGGCGCTGATCGCCCAGCAGCGCTCGCATCGAACGCTCGAGCGCCTGTGCGCGACGATCGCCGAGCGGCTGCTCGCCGACTACGAGCTCGAGGGGGTGTGGGTGAAGGCATCCAAGCCGGAGCCGCCGATCGCCCTGAGCGTCGAGGAGGTCTCCGTCGAGGTGTGGCGCGAAGCCGACGGGTAGGCTCTCTCGCATGAACGCAGCAAGCGCCTTCCGCGCTGCGGTCGAGAGCGAGGACATCGAGGCCGCCCGTGCGCTGCTCGCGGAGGACATCGTCTTCCACAGCCCCGCGACGTTCCACCCGTTCGTCGGCAAGGACACGGTCGGGCGGCTGCTCGAGATCGTCTCGCAGACCTTCGAGGACTTCCGCTACACCGACGAGCTCGAAGCGCCCGGCGGGGTGCACGCGCTGATCTTCCGGGCGGGGATCGACGGGCGCGAGCTCGAGGGGATCGATCTGCTGCGCCTCGGCGGGGATGGCCTGATCGCCGACTTCACCGTGATGCTGCGCCCGGTCTCCGGGCTGCTGCCCTTCGCGCAGGCGATGGGCGAGAAGGTCCAGGCGGCGGGGCTGGCAACGACGCGGGCGTGAGCACGCCGGCGGGGCGGGCGGGATCCCAGAGAGCCCTGCTGGGGCTCGGCTCGAACGTCGGGGACCGCCGCGCCCACCTGCAGAGCGCGGTCGACGCGATCGCCGCGTCCGGGATCGAGGTCCTTGCGGCCTCCTCGACCTACGACACCGACCCCGTCGGTGAGGTGCTCGACCAGCCGAGCTTCCTGAACGCGTGCCTGCTCGTCGAGACCTCGCTGGAGCCGCTCGAGCTGCTCGACAAGGTCAAGGAGCTCGAGGCTCGGCTCGGGCGCGAGGCCGGCGGCGTTCGCCACGGCCCGCGCGCGATCGACATCGACGTGCTGCTGCTCGGGGAGCTCGAGCTCGAGCACGAGCGCATGACGCTCCCGCACGCGCAGCTGCTCAGCCGGCGCTTCGTGCTGATACCGGCGCTCGAGCTCGACATGGCGCTGGCCGCGCCCGGGCGGGACTCCCGGAAGATCCGGCTGGCCGACGCGCTCGCCGGACTGGACGTGACGGAGGGCGTGCGCTGGGCAGGGCCACCCCTGGCCTGCCCAGCGCCGCGCCCCTAGCGCGTGAGGCGCCGGCTGGAGGAACCGGGCCTCAGTGGACGACGACCTTGCCGCGCATCCCTTCGGCTTCGTGGATCGTGCAGCGGTAGCTGAAGGTGCCCTTGCCGAGGAAGCGCACCGTGTAGGCGCCGTGGCTCATCGTGTGGGAGTGGAAGCGCTGAAAGCTGACGTTGTGCTTTTCGCCGCCGTCGCGCCACTCCCAGGTGACGGTTTCGCCGTGCTTGATCGTGAGCGTGGAGGGGTGGAAGCGGACTTCTTTGAGGATCACGATGTGCGTGCCCGAGGCGCGTGCGCCGCCGCCGAGCGCCACTGCCGGCACCACTGCCGCCGCCGCAGCCGCCGTGGCCGCGATCGCCGTCGCGATCCTTCGTCTCGTTCTCATCGCACGCTCCTTTCCTCTCTCTCTCTACAGCGCGCTCGCCGGAGAGGACCCCGCGAGAGCGCGAACCTTCCCGGCGGCCTGCGCACTCACCCGGTCAATGTCCGATGTCGTCCCAGCTGGCCAGCGTCAGCAGCTTCGCGGGCGCGACGCCCTGGCCGGCGACGACGCACAGGTGCCCGTCGCGCTGCCAGGTGACGACCTGCGTGTTGCCGACCGTCGCCAGGTGGTAGGCGGTGCCTTCGCGCCAGCGCACCTCGCCCGGAGGCATCTTCGGCGCGGGCTTTCCGTACACGATCGCGTAGCCGACGCGGTGCCCGTGCCCGTCGTTGTAGAAGACGGTCCGCACGTGGCGCCCGCCTGCGACGTCCGTGCGCGAGCCCGAGGAGCGCCAGCGGAAGCGGTCCTCCCAGTAGGGGAAGGCGACGCCTTCGACTTCGGCGCTCAGCTCGCCGCGGCGGCTGTGGTTCTCCGCGGGCGCGGGCAGCGTCGCCGGGCGCAGCGTCACGGCCGCGGCTTCGCCGAGGCTGAGGCCGGCGCTGCCCGGGCCGCCGAGGGCGAGCGCGACGGCGGCGCCCGCCGCGGCGCCGGCGGCAGCCAGCGCGCCCAGCCGCATGCGCATCCCGCCGAGGGCGCCACGCACGGTCGTGTGGTCCGGCTCGCGCTCGGCCACCATCGACTGGACGCGCGCGTGCAGGCTCGCGGGGGCGCGATCGTCGACCGAGCGCAGCAGCTCGACGAGCTCCTGCTCGTCGTGCGGGGGGTTCCTCGGCGTGTCAGTCATGGGCTCTCACCACTGGAGAGGACTCCTCCCGCAGGCTTTCCTTCCCGGTCGGCCGGCTGCTCCTCGACGGCGAGCTTGCGGGCGATCTGCTTGCGGGCCCGGAACAGGCGTGTGGTCAGTGTCGCCTCGCGCACCTTCAGCGCTCGCGAAGCTTCACGATAGGACAGACCGAGCACGTCCACCGCCACCAGCGCGAGCCTGAAGTCCTCGGGCAGCTCGGCCACCGTCTCGTAGAGCTCCTGCACCTCGAGCGCCCGCTCGGGCCGCGCCGTCGGCCGCGGGTCGGCCGCGACGACGTCTTCGAGCGTGGCGACGGTCTGAGGCCGGCGCGAGGCGGTGCGCAGGCTCGTCAGGAACGTGTTGCGGAGCACGCGCATCAGGTAGTAGGCGTCGTCGTCGCCGTGCAGGACGCGGGGGCGCGAGAGCACGCGCGCGAAGGTCTCCTGCACGAGGTCCTCGGCGTCCTCGCGCGAGCCGCACAGGGCCCATGCCGCGCGATACAGGCGGTCGACGTGCTGAGGGAGCGACTGAGGGTCGAGTGTGCGCATGGACGTTCAGCGGCCGCGCGCACGCGCGACCGAGCCCCTTCCCTGCCGACTGTAGCGCCGCCGGATGCGGCGCGCGCTCGGGTCGCTGCCGCGGAGCGTTCTCAGCCGGCGGCTGACGCTGCGCCGTTGACGGCCTGCGGCGCGCCGCCCACGATCGACAGCCACTCCGCCGGCAGCGCGCCGGCCGGCACGTGCCCGGCGAGGGGGCCGAAGAAGCCGGCCAGGCGCTCACTCGGCCGTCCGGCGATCAGCGGCGCGACGTCGCCGATGCTTGCCAGCAGGCGGATCGCCGAGCCGATCTGCAGGTCGGCAGCGTTGGGCTGCTGGCCGCCGAGGACACCTTCGGCGACCCAGCCGTCGACGCGCTCGAGCAGCCCCGGCAGCGCCAGCAGGTCGGCGCGCGCGGCGGAGTCGCTCGCACGGTTCTTCAGCGCCATCGCGCGGGCGGTCAGCGGCAGCACCGGCCGTAGCCACGCGCGCGGCAGCGGCAGCTTCGCGTCGGCGGCGTAGCTCTCGATCGCGGCCGGCTCGCGCAGGAAGGCGGCGTCGATCAGCCGCCGCGGCACGGACTGGAGCACCTCGTCTCCCCACCGCTCGGCCTCCAGCACCTGCTCGCGGGCGGGGTCGCCCGGCGCGGGCAGCAGCGGCGGCTCGGGTGCGATCTCGTCGAGGCGGCGCATGATCGGGCGCGAGCCGACCAGCCGCTCGCTATCGATCCGCATCCCGGGCACGGTCGTGCCGCCGTAGAGCAGCGGACCGGCCAGCACGGGCACGATCGGCAGCAGGTCCACGCGGCGGAAGTCGATGCCCTTGAGCGCGAGCGCCGCTTCGACCGCCGCGCACGGGTGGGAGCCCGGCAGGACGTAGAGCTTGGTTGCCATCTGGACGCCGAGCATAATCCACGAGCGATGCTGCTAGCTGTCGACGTCGGCAACACCCAGACGCACTTCGGCACCTTCGACGGCGAGCGCCTGCTCGAGCACTGGCGCTTCGCGACCGTGCGCACCTCCACCGCCGACGAGCTCGGCGCCGCGCTGCGCAACCTGCTCGAGCTGCGCGGCTGCTCCTTCGAGGAGCTCGACGCATCGATCGTCTCCTCGACGGTGCCGCAGCTGGAGCCCGAGTGGATGGCCGTCGCCGAGCGCTACCTCGGCCACGAGATGCTCGCCGTCGGCCCGGGGACGCGCACCGGCATGGCGATCCGCTACGACAACCCGCGCGAGATCGGCGCCGACCGGCTCGTCAACGCGGTCGCGCTGCGCGAGCGCTTCGACGGCCTCGCCGTGTGCGTGGACTTCGGCACGGCCACAACCTTCGACGTCGTCTCGCGGGAGGGGGAGTACCTCGGCGGCTCGCTGATGACCGGCATCGAGATCTCGCTGGAAGCGCTCTCCGAACGCGGCGCGCGCCTGCCGAAGATCGACCTCGCGCCGCCGCGCAGCGTGATCGGCAAGAACACGGTCGACGCGATCCGCTCCGGAGTGGTCTACGGCTACGCGGGCGCGATCGACGCGATCCTGCGGCGGATCTACGACGAGCTCGGCGAGCGCGCCGACGTCGTCGCGACCGGCGGCCTGGCGGGCCTCGTCGTCCCGTACTCCGAGGAGATCGAGGACGTCGACGAAGAGCTGACGCTGACCGGCCTGCGCCTGCTCCACGACAAGAACTCCTGAAGGCGTCGTCGCCGGGGGCGCCACGAGCCGTCCGCGACGACGGACGCGCGGCACACCAGGCGCCGGAGGCGCCCCTCTGTCTTTAATGGGCTCGTGCAGCCGCGCAGCCTCAGCGAACCCTGGACGCTCGGCGCCCTGCGCGTGCCCAACCGCGTGCTGCTCGCGCCGCTCGCCGGGATCGGCAACTGGTTCGTGCGCCTGCAGGCCAAGCGCTACGGCGCGGGCATGGCCGTCTCGGAGATGGTCTCCTCGCACGCGATCCACCACCGCAACACGCGCACGTGCGGCGAGATGCTCCGGATCGACGAGCGCGAGCGCGAGGGCGGGCCGGTGGCGATCCAGCTGTTCGGCGAAGACCCGGACACGATGCGCTCGGCAGCCGCCTTCGTCGCCGCGCGCGGCGCCGACGCGATCGACATCAACATGGGCTGCCCGGTGCCGAAGGTGCGCAAGACCGGCGCCGGCGTCGAGCTGCTCTCCGACCCCGACCGCGCCGTCGCGCTCGCGCGCGCCGCCGTCGAAGGCGCGGCCGAGGGCACGGACGGCGAGGCCGGGATACCGGTCACGGTGAAGCTCCGGTCCGGGCTACGCCCCGGCGAGAGCAGCGGCTACGACGTCGCCCACCGGCTCGTCGAAGAGGCCGGCGTCTCGGCGATCGGCTTCCATCCGCGCTCGGCCGCCGTGCACCACAAGGGGCACCCCGACTACGAGCTCGCCGCGAAGCTCGCCGAGACGCTGCCCGCTCCCGTGATCCTCACGGGCGGCCTCGACGACGCCGATGGCGTCCGCGAGGCCTTCGAGGCGACGGGCGCCGCCGCGGTGATGCTCGCGCGCGGGGCGCTCGGCAACCCGTGGCTGTTCGAGCGGCTGCTCGGGGTCCGCGAGAGCGAGCCGACCCCAGAGGAGGTGCGCGCCGAGCTGTCCTGGACGATCGACCGCGCCGTCGAGCATCTCGGCGAGCCCCGCGCGAGCCGCTACCTGCGCAAGTTCTACCCCTGGTACCTGCCCCGGCTCGGCCTCCCGGCGCAGCGCACGCGCGCGCTCCAGGAAGCTCTCCAGGCGGCCGAGAGCATCGCCGAGGCGAGGCGGCTGCTGGCGCTCGACGGGCCTCCGGCGGAGCTCGCCGGACGGCTCTGAAGCGCCCGTTGCGGCCCTTCGGCGGCGCCGTTTGCCCCCGCTATACTGCTGCGCTCGAAACAGCCGCAGGTCCCCGGGTTCCCCGCTAGCAGCGGGGTTTTGCGTCTCGGCGCAAGGGGGGGAAACAACCGCTATCGAGGGTCTCATGCCGAAGGACGTAATCCTCACTCCAGAAGGTCTCCAGAAGCTCAAGGACGAGCTGGAGCTGCTGTCGACCGAGAAGCGTCGCGAGGTCGCCGAGCGCATCAAGGAGGCGCGCGAGTTCGGAGACATCTCCGAGAACTCGGAGTACGACGACGCCAAGAACGAGCAGGCGATGATCGAGAGCCGCATCGCCCAGCTGCAGGAGAAACTGCGGATGGCGACGGTGATCGAGGCCAAGGACCTCTCGACCGACGTCGTGCAGATCGGCTCGGTCGTCCACGTCAAGGACGAAAAGACCGGCAAGTCGGTCAAGTACACGATCGTGGGCTCCTCCGAGGCCAAGCCGCTCGAGCACAAGCTCTCCAACGAGTCTCCGGTCGGCCGTGCGCTGCTCGGGCGCAAACGCAACGAGACGGTCGCCGTGAAGGTCCCGCGCGGCCCCGCGCGCAAGCTCAAGATCACGAAGATCGACGTCGGGCTCGATTAGATCCCGCCCGCGCCCCAGGGCGGGGGCGGGCCCCGATAACCTCGCGCGATGAGCGCAGCTGACGGCCAGGCCGACGGCGCACCCCATGACGGGGCACAGGCCGGCAGGCACGGCCTCGACGAGCTGATCGCAGAGCGCCGCGCGAAGCTCGAGCGTCTGCGCGAGTCCGACCCCGGCGCGTTCCCGCACTCGTTCGCGGGCGTGGAGCCGGTCGCCGAGGTGCTCGCGGCCTACGAGCACCTCGACACGGGCGAGGAAACCGACGAGCGCCGTCGCGTCGCCGGCCGGATCGCGGCGCGGCGCGGCTCCGGCAAGGCCGCCTTCCTCGACCTCGTCGACCGCACCGGGAAGATCCAGCTGCACGCGCGCCAGGACGTGCTCGGCGAGCAGCGCTTCGGCGAGCTGGTCTCGCTCGACCTCGGCGACCTGCTCGGCGTCGACGGTGCGGCGATGCGCAGCCGCCACGGCGAGATCTCGCTGCGGGTCGAGGACTTCGCGGTCCTCGGCAAGGCGCTGCGGCCGCCGCCGGACAAGCACCACGGGCTCACCGACGTCGAGACGCGCTACCGCCACCGCGAGCTCGACCTGATCGCCAGCGAGGAGGCCCGGCGGCTGTTCATCGACCGCGCGCGGATCGTGTCCGCGGTGCGCGCGGCGCTCGACGCCGGCGGCTTCATCGAGGTCGAGACGCCGGTGCTCCAGCCTCTCTACGGGGGCGCGCTGGCGCGCCCGTTCACCACCCACCACAACGCGCTCGACCGCGACCTCTACCTGCGGATCGCCACCGAGCTGTACCTCAAGCGGCTGATCGTCGGCGGGCTCGAGCGCGTCTACGAGCTCGGCAAGGACTTCCGCAACGAGGGCATCTCGCACAAGCACAACCCCGAGTTCACGATGGTCGAGTGGTACGAGGCCTACGTCGACTACGAGGGCGCGATGGCGCGCACCGAAGACATCGTGCGCGCGGCCGCGGCGGCGGTGGCCTACGACGGCGAGCACGATTTCCGTGCACCGTGGCCGCGCGTCGGCTTCGTCGCGGCCGTCCGCGACGCGACCGGCGTCGACCTGGGGGCGCACCGCACGGCGGAGGCGCTGGCGGAGCAGATCCGCGCGCACGGGCTCGACGTCAAGACGAGCGAGGTCTGGTTCGAGATGGCGGACGACCTGCTCTCGAAGTACGTCGAGCCGGGCCTGCAGCGGCCGACCTTCGTGGTCGACTACCCGAAGGAGATCTCGCCGCTCGCCCGGGAACGTCCCGACGATCCCGAGGTGGTCGAGCGCTTCGAGGCCTTCGCCGGCGGCATCGAGATCGCCAACGGCTTCAGCGAGCTGATCGACGCCGACGAGCAGCGCGAGCGCTTCGCGGCACAGGAGCGGATCGAGACGCTCGACGACCGCGAGGCCGAGACGATGCCCTACGACGAGGCGTTCGTGCAGGCGCTCGAGCAGGGCATGCCGCCGACCGGCGGCGTGGGGCTCGGCATCGACCGCCTCGTGATGGTGCTCACAGGGCGCGAGTCGATCCGCGAGGTCGTGCTGTTCCCGGCGATGCGGGACTGAGCGCGGACGGATGACCGGGTCTCGCGAACCCTCTCGCTAACCTTCCAGAGGAGTCGGTGGAGGGTGCGCCGAGGCTCGAGGAGGCATACACCGCAGCCGCCTTTAGGGTGCGGTCCCGAGCGTGGACGAACGTATGAGATCGGCTCGACGTTTCTTGGATCAAGGGACTCGTTCCGGGTGCCGATGGACCCCGTAGGAGCGGCCCGACCGGTTGGTAGACTGCTCCTCTAGGCGTCATAAGGACCACCAGAAGACCCTATTTGGGGCACCGCCCCGGCAGGAAGGAATCACAAAATGTTCGAGCGGTTCACAGAAAGGGCTAGACAGGTGGTCGTCCTCGCGCAGGAGGAGGCGCGGACGCTGAAGCACAACTACATCGGCACCGAGCACATCCTGCTGGGTCTGCTGCGCGAGGAGGAGGGTCTCGCCGCCCGGGTGCTGGAGAGCCTGGACATCACCGTCGAGCGCGTGCGCGCGCAGGTCGTGCGCATCGTCGGCTCCGGTGAGGAGGTCACCTCCGGCCAGATCCCCTTCACGCCGCGCGCCAAGAAGGTGCTCGAGCTGGCCCTGCGCGAGGCTCTCAGCCTCGGCCACAACTACATCGGCACCGAGCACATCCTGCTCGGCCTGGTGCGCGAGAACGAGGGCGTCGCCGCGCGCATCCTGCTCGACTTCGACGCCGACTCGGAGAAGATCCGCAACGAGGTGATCCGGATGCTGTCCGGCCCCGGCGGCCGCCGCCAGGGCTCCTCGGGCGGCTCGGGCTCCGGCGCCGGCTCGCCCGCGGGCGAGGGCAAGAAGTCCTCGAAGCTGCTCGACCAGTTCGGGCGCAACCTCACGAAGCTGGCCTCCGACGGCAAGCTCGACCCCTGTGTGGGGCGCGAGACCGAGATCGAGCGGATCATGCAGATCCTCTCGCGGCGCACCAAGAACAACCCCGTGCTCGTCGGCGAGCCCGGCGTCGGCAAGACGGCCGTCGTCGAGGGCCTGGCCCAGCGCATCACGAGCTCCGAGGTGCCCGAGCTGCTGAAGAACAAGCAGATCTACACGCTCGACCTGGCGGCTCTGGTCGCCGGCTCGAAGTACCGCGGCGAGTTCGAGGAGCGCCTGAAGAAGGTGATGAAGGAGATCACCCAGCGCGGCGACATCATCCTGTTCATCGACGAGCTCCACAACCTCGTCGGCGCCGGCGCCGCCGAGGGCGCGATCGACGCGGCCTCGATCCTGAAGCCGGCGCTCGCGCGCGGCGAGCTGCAGACGATCGGCGCGACGACGCTCGACGAGTACCGCAAGTACCTCGAGCGCGACTCCGCGCTGGAGCGCCGCTTCCAGCAGATCCGCGTCGACGAGCCGACGATCGACCAGACCGTCGAGATCCTCACGGGCCTGCGCGACCGCTACGAGCAGCACCACAAGGTGCAGATCACCGACGAGGCGCTGCAGGCCGCCGGCGAACTGGCCTCGCGCTACATCTCCGACCGCTTCCTGCCCGACAAGGCGATCGACCTGATCGACGAGGCCGCGTCGCGCATGCGCATCAAGTCGATGACCTCGCCGCCCGCGAACCGCGAGCTCGAGGACGAAGTCGAGAAGACGCGGCGCGAGAAGGAGGCCGCGATCGAGGCGCAGGAGTTCGAGAAGGCGGCGTCGCTGCGCGACAAGGAGCGCAAGCTGACGAACAAGAAACGCGAGCTCGAGCAGGCGTGGGAATCCGGCGAGTCCGGTGAGCGCCCGTCGATCGGCGAGGAGGAGATCGCCGACATCGTCTCGATGTGGACCGGCATCCC
Source organism: uncultured Solirubrobacteraceae bacterium (assembly GCA_963836035.1). Taxonomy (GTDB): domain Bacteria; phylum Actinomycetota; class Thermoleophilia; order Solirubrobacterales; family Solirubrobacteraceae; genus Palsa-744. The sequence continues at coordinate 346,056 of CAWIHX010000005.1, forward strand.
CGTCTTCAAGCTGACCGAGGCCGAGACCCAGAAGCTGATGCGCATGGAGGACGAACTCCACAAGCGCGTGATCGGCCAGCACCCGGCGATCGAGGTGATCTCGAAGGCGATCCGGCGCTCGCGCGCGGGCCTGAAGGACCCGAAGCGCCCGACCGGCTCGTTCATCTTCCTGGGCCCCTCGGGCGTCGGCAAGACCGAGCTGGCGCGCACGCTGGCGGAGTTCCTGTTCGGCGACGACGACGCGCTGATCCGCATCGACATGTCCGAGTACATGGAGAAGCACGCGGTCTCACGGCTCGTCGGCTCGCCTCCGGGCTACATCGGCTACGACGAGGGCGGACAGCTCACCGAGGCCGTGCGCCGCAAGCCATACAGCGTGCTGCTGCTGGACGAGATCGAGAAGGCGCACCCCGACGTCTTCAACATCCTGCTGCAGATCCTCGAGGACGGCCGGCTGACCGACGCCCAGGGGCGCACGGTCGACTTCCGGCACGCGATCGTGATCATGACCTCGAACATCGGCGCCGCGGAGATCGCGCGGAACACGCCGCTCGGCTTCGCCGTATCCGACGACGAGACCGGGATCACCTACGACGACATGAAGAACCGGATCATGGGCGAGCTGAAGAAAGTCTTCCGGCCCGAGTTCCTCAACCGCATCGACGACGTGATCGTCTTCCACAAGCTGCAGAAGGACGAGATCAAGCAGATCGTGGAGCTGCTGCTGCTGAGGATCCGCGCGTCGATGGCCGAGCGCGAGCTGCAGCTCGAGCTGACCGAGCCCGCCAAGGACCTGCTGGTCGAAAAGGGCTGGGATCCGTCGATGGGCGCGAGGCCGCTGCGCCGCGCGATCCAGCGCTACATCGAGGACCCGCTGGCCGACTTCGTGCTCCGCGAGGAGCTCACGCCGGGCGCGACCGTGGTGGTCAACCCGGGCGGGGACGGCAGCGAGGACGAGGTGAAGCTCTCGATCGTGCAGCCCAAGAAGCAGAAGACGCCGGTCGGCGTCGGTGCGGAGGGCGGCTCGGGAGCCGATGAGCCCGAGCTGACCGAGGGCGCCGACACCGACGTGCCGGCCTCGGACGCGCCCGCGGACGAGTCGTAGGCGAGAGCCCGACCAGGGCGCGGGGCGCCTCGCCCGGCCCGCGCGCCCCGGTTCGACCGGTCTCACCCAGGCTGATCTGCCTCGAGGCTGTGCCGGTGAGGTTCGGTGAGCCGAGTTCGTCGAGCCGTCCCCACTGCCGCGTAGCCTGGCTGGATGCCCCGCAGCACCGTCCACGTCTGCTCCGAGTGCGGCGCCCAGGAGGCGAAGTGGCACGGTCAGTGCCCCACCTGCGGGGCCTGGAACACGCTCGTCGAGGAGCTCCTGCCGGAGGCTGCCACGGGATCGTCGCGAGCCCGCGGCGCGGCGGGCCGGCGGGGCCGGAGCGAGCGTACGCCGCCCAGGCCGCTGCGCGAGGTCGGCGCGGCGCCCGTCACGCGACTGGCGACCGGCATCGGCGAGCTCGACCGCGTGCTCGGCGGCGGCCTCGTCCCGGGCTCGCTGACGCTGCTCGGCGGCTCGCCGGGGATCGGCAAGTCGACGCTCACGAACATGGTGCTCGGCCATCTGGCGGGCGCAGGGCACGGCACGCTGTACGTCAGCGGCGAGGAGTCCGCCGAGCAGGTCCGTCTGCGCGCGGAGCGGCTGTCGGCGCCGGCGGCGCCGCTCGGCGGTGAGCGCAGCGGTGGCCGCGACGCGGCCGCTCGTGCGGGCGGCGGCACCGTCGTCCCCCTGCGGCCACCGAGCGCGCTCGAGGTTCCGATCGTCGCCGAGACCGAGCTCGAGGCCGTCCTCGACACACTCGCCGCCGAGCGACCCGAGGTGTGCGTGATCGATTCCGTCCAGACCCTGCGCTCGGGCGACCTCTCCGGCGCGCCGGGGTCGGTCGGGCAGGTGCGCGAGGTGGCCGCGCGCGTCATGGAGCTGGCCAAGCAGCAGGGAACGGCCGTGATCCTGGTCGGTCACGTCACCAAGGACGGCGCGCTCGCGGGCCCGCGCGTGCTCGAGCACCTCGTCGACTGCGTCCTGCAGTTCGAGGGCGAGCGGGAGCGGCCATACCGTGAGCTGCGGGCGCTGAAGAACCGCTTCGGCTCGACCAACGAGGCAGGTCTGTTCGAGATGCGCCAGGGCGGGCTCGTCGAGGTGCTCGACGCCTCGGCGCGCTTCGTGTCCGAGGCGACGCGCGCCCCGGGCAGCGCGGTGCTGGCGACGATGGAGGGTTCGCGGCCGCTGCTGGTCGAGGTGCAGGCGCTGGTCGCGCGCTCGGAGCTGGAGCAGCCGCGGCGCGTCGTCTCGGGCCTCGACCGCAACCGGCTCGCGCTCGTGCTCGCGATCCTCGCCCGCCACGGCGGGGTCGGCACAGGCGGCTGCGACGTGTTCGTGAACGTCGTCGGCGGCGTGAGAGTGGACGAGCCCGGCTGCGACCTGGCGGTCGCGCTCGCGGTCGCGAGCGCCGCGCGTGGCCAGCCCCTCGCCGTTCCGGGCGGGGATGGCGACGAGCCGCTCGCCTGCTTCGGCGAGCTCGGTCTGACCGGCGAGCTGCGGTGGGTCGGGCATCCCGAGCGCCGGGTGGACGAGACGGCGCGCCACGGGCTGCGCGCGGTGGTCGCGCCGCCCGACAGCGACCCGCGCGCGCGTAGCGCACGGAACCTTCGCGAGGCGCTCGCGCTGGCGCTTCCCGGAGGCGGGCGAGGACCGCGGATAGCCGCCTCGCGGACCGCCTCCCCGAGCGGCGTGGAGCCCTCCGCGGAGGCCGCGATCGGCGCTGCCTAGCCGTTTCGGGCCCCCGGAGCGGGAGCTGAAAATTCGCTAAATGCCCTAGAATTGGGGTTGTGGCACCCCGATCCGGCGAAGATGCAGACAACGCAGTAAGGCCGGATCCGGGGCTCATGAGGGCTCTGGAGATGATCGCCCCGGGCACCGCGCTCCGGGAGGGCATCGAGAGCATCCTGCACGCTCGCACGGGCGGTCTGATCGTGATCGGCGAGCCCGAGGACCTCAGTTTTCTGAACTCCGGTGGGATCAAGCTCGACATCGACTACACGCCGGCCTTCCTGTACCAGGTGGCCAAGATGGACGGCGCGATCATCCTCAACGCGAACGCGACCAAGATCGCCATGGCCAACGTCCAGCTGATGCCCGATCCGACGATCCTCTCGCACGAGACGGGCACCCGCCACCGCACGGCCGAGCGTGTCTCCAAGCAGACGGACGCGCTCGTGCTCGCGATCTCCCAGCGTCGCGAGGTCGTCTCCGTCTACGTGGACGGTGGCAAGTACATCCTCGCCGACATCCCGATCGTGCTCGCCAAGGCCAACCAGGCGCTTGCGACGCTCGAGAAGTTCCGCACCCGCCTCGACCAGGTCTCCACGCGCCTGACCGCGCTCGAGTTCGAGGGCGCGACGACGCTGCACGACGTGCTCACGGTGCTGCAGCGCTCCGAGCTCGTGTCGCGCATGGCCGTCGAGATCGAGCGCTACATCGTCGAGCTGGGCAGCGAGGGCCGGCTGATCGAGATGCAGCTAGAGGAGACGATGGTGGGCGCCGCCGCCGAGAAGGCGGCGCTCGTGCGCGACTACCTCTCCGGCTACTCCGACGAGGGCTTCGCCGCCGCGCTCGAGGAAATCGGCAGGCTCAGCCACCAGGACCTGCTCGACTTCGGCCGGCTCGCCGAGCTGCTCGGCTACGACCGCAAGCTCAACACGCTCGACTACCCCGTCTCCTCGCGCGGCTACCGCGTGCTCGGCCGCATCCCGCGGCTGCCCAAGCTCGTCGTCACCCAGATCGTCGCCGAGTTCGGCGGCCTGGACGAGCTGCTGGCCGCGAGCGACTCGGAGCTGGAGGGCGTGGAGGGCGTTGGCGAGATCCGCGCGAAGGACATCCGCGAGGGCCTGCGCAGGTTGCAGGAGCTCAACCTCGTGGATCGCTACCTACAGACTTGACAAGGGCCGGCCCTGCGCGGCCGGCTGAGAACGAAGGAGGACACCATTTCCGCACAAACATCCGAAGAAGGGACGCTGAGCGAGGAGCTCGAGGTCACCCGCGAAGTCGAGTACATCGAGTTCGAGCTGGGAGACCACGTCGTGTACCCCCACCACGGCGCAGGCAAGGTCCTCAAGAAGGAGGAGATGGAGATCCTCGGCGAGCGTCGCGAGTACCTCACGATCAAGATCCTCCACAACGACATGACCGTCCGCGTGCCCACCGAGAACGCCGCCCTGGCGGGCCTCCGTCGTGTGATCGACGAGGAAACCGTGAACAAGGTTCTCGACGTGCTTCGCGACGAGGTGTCCGAGATGCCCAAGAACTGGAACCGCCGGTTCAAGCACAACCGCGACAAGATCAAGACAGGTGACATCTACGAGCTGGCCGAGGTCGTCCGCAACCTCTCACTGCGCGAGAGCGAGAAGGGCCTCTCCACCGGCGAGAAGCAGATGTTCACCCGCACCAAGAAGATCCTCGCCTCCGAGCTCATGTACGCGCTCGACAAGGACGAGGAGGAGGCCGAGAACTACCTCGACGAGCTGCTGGCCGACTCCGCGAGCAGCCAGCTGGCGGCCGCCGGCAAGTAGCGAGACTCTCGCGCACGCGCCAGCCACCGGGCATGGCGCGTGCGCGGCAGTCCCTCCGCCGATGGCCGTCGCCCTGATCGTCGCGGCCGGGAGCGGCGAGCGCCTCGGCGCCGGCCGTCCGAAGGCGCTCGTCGAGCTCGCCGGCAGGACGCTGCTCAGCTGGAGCGTCGAGGCGCTCGCGGCGACCGCCGGGATCGAGCAGATCGTCGTCGCGATGCCGAAGGGGGAGAGCGCGCCGCCAGGTACGCTCGGCGTGACCGGCGGCGCGTCGCGCTCGGAATCCGTGCGCCACGCGCTGGAGGCGGCCGACCCCGCGGAGGTCGTGCTCGTGCACGACGCCGCGCGCCCGCTGCTCACTCCGGCGCTGGCCGAGGAGGTGCTCGCGGCGCTGCAGGAGGATCCCGGCGCCGCGGCGGCGATCGCGGCCGCGCGCGTCACGGACACGATCAAGCGGGCGGGGCGCGACGGCGGCCCGGTGCTCGAGACGCTCGACCGGCGCGAGCTGTGGTCGGTGCAGACGCCGCAGGTGTTCCGCCGCGCCGCGCTCGCGCGTGCGCTCGACGTCGAGGCCGAGACGCTGGCTCAGGCGAGCGACGACGCGTGGCTCGTGGAGCGCGCGGGCGGCAGGGTGATCGTCGTGCCGAGCCCCGCCGAGAACCTCAAGGTCACGACCATCCTCGACCTGCGCCTCGCGGAGCTGCTGCTCGCCGAGCGCGAGCAGGGCGGCGCGTGAGCCGGAGCGCGGGCCGAGCGGCGATCCCTGATTGAATCGCCGCCGAGATGCTCACCGACTACCACCTGCATCTGCGCCCCGACGACGAGGACGCGAGCCGCGAGCGCTTCCACACGCCGGCCAACGCCGAGCGTTACCGGCTGAACGCCTCCGAGCACGGCATCACCGAGCTCGGCGTCGCCGAACACGTCTATCGCTTCCGCCAGGCGCTGGAGCTCTGGCGCCACCCGTTCTGGGAACGCTACGCCGTCGACGACCTCGACGACTACTGCGGTTTCGTGCGCGAAGAGACCGACCTGCGGCTCGGCATCGAGGCTGACTTCGTCGCGGGGGCCGAGGACCGCACGGCGAGCCTGCTGGAGGCCCGCGAGTTCGACTACGTCGTCGGCTCGGTGCACTTCATCCGCGACGGCGCCGTGGACATGGACGACTACGGCATCTGGGACCCGCGCCGGCCCGACATCAGCGCCGATCGGGTCTGGAGCCGCTACTTCGAGACGGTCGCCGAGAGCGCGCGCAGCGGCCTGTTCGACATCATCGCCCACCCCGACCTCGTGAAGATCTGGGGGTCCGCCCGCCCCGAGCGCACGCCCGACCGCGATCCGCGGTTCTTCTACGAGCCGGCCGTGGAAGCGTTCGCGGAGGCGAACGTGGCGGTCGAGATCTCCACCGCCGGGCTGCGCAAGCCGGTCGGCGAGATCTACCCGGCGCGGCCGTTCCTCGAGATGTGCGTGGAAGCGGGGCTGCCCCTTGCGCTGTCGAGCGACGCCCACCGCCCCTCCGACGTCGGCGCCGGATACGAGGTCGCGCTCGAGCTGCTCGATGAGCTCGGCGTGCGGGAGCTCGCCGTGTTCGAGCGCCGCCGCCGGCGCCTCGAGCCCGTGGGCGCCTCGGAGACGGCGTCGTGAGGGTCGGTACCGGTTACGACTCGCACCGGCTCGCCGCGGGGCGCCGGCTGATCCTGGGCGGCGTCGAGATCCCCCACGAGCGCGGGCTCGACGGGCACTCCGATGCCGACGTGCTCACACACGCCGTGATCGACGCGCTGCTCGGCGCCGCCGCGCTCGGGGACATCGGCCAGCACTTCCCGGACACCGACGAGCGCTGGCGCGACGCCGACTCGGTCGTGCTCCTCGAAGCGGTCGTGGCGATGCTCGCCGGCCGCGGCCAGCGGATCGGCAACGTCGACTGCACCGTCGTCATGGAGGCGCCGAAGCTCGCGCCGCACCGCGAGGCGATCCGCGCCCGCCTGGCCGGCGCGCTGGGGGTCGGCGTCGAGCAGGTGAACGTCAAGGCGAGCACGGGGGAGGGGATGGGCTTCGTCGGGCGCGGCGAGGGGGCCGCGGCGCTGGCGATCGCGATGATCGAGGACGCCGGCGGCTGAACGGCGCGCGCCGTGGATCGCCGCGGAATCAATCATCTAGGGTTGCGCGGCGATGGCCGAGATCGAGATCCACGACACCGCCGGCGGTGAGCTGCTGCCGCTGCGCCCGCACGAGCCGGGCAGGGTCGGCATCTACGCGTGCGGGCCGACCGTCTACAGCCGCATCCACATCGGCAACGCGCGGCCCTTCGTGGTCTTCAGCCTGCTGGCCCGGTTCCTGCGCCACGAGGGCTACGAGGTGAAGCTTGTCGTCAACGTCACCGACGTCAACGACAAGATCTACGACGCCGCGCGGGCGCGGGGCGTTCCGAGCGAGCAGCTGGCCGAGGAGATGACCGCGGCCTACTTCGCCGACACCGACGCGCTCGGCATCGGCCGCCCCGACGCCGAGCCGCTGGCCTCGCAGACGATCGGGGAGATCGAGGACTACATCCAGGAGCTGCTGGACACCGACCACGCCTATGCCGCCGACGGCGACGTCTACTTCCGCGTGCGCTCGGACCCGCGGTACGGCAGCCTCTCGCACCGCGATCCCGACGGCATGGACCAGGGCGAGGGAGTCGAGGGCGCGGAGCTCAAGCACGACCCGCTCGACTTCGCGCTCTGGAAGGCGCACAAGCAGGGCGAGGACACGTCCTGGCCCGCGCCGTGGGGCGAGGGCCGCCCCGGCTGGCACATCGAGTGCTCGGCGATGGCCGAGCAGGCGCTCCCGGGCGGCGTGGACATCCACGGCGGCGGCTCGGACCTGGTGTTCCCGCACCACGAGAACGAGGCCTCGCAGACGCGCTCTGCCCGCGGGCACGAGCTCGCGACGATCTGGATGCACAACGGCATGATCCAGTCGACCGGCGAGAAGATGGCGAAGTCCGTCGGCAACATCGCGCCGCTGCACGAGGTGATCGCGCAGTACGGCCCCGAGGCCGTGGTGATGTACCTGATCTCCGGGCACTACCGCCAGCCGCTCGCGTTCTCGGAGGAAGCGCTCGAGCAGGCCGCCGCGAACGTCAGGCGGATCCGCGAGGCCGGGCGGCGCCTGGCGGCCGGGGAGCCCTCTGCCGCCGAGCTGGCGCCGCTGCGCGAGCGCTTCTTCGCCGCGCTGAGGCGCGATTTCAACACCGCGGAGGCGCTGGCGGCGCTGAACGAGTGGCTGCGCGAGGCGACGCAGCGCTCTGCCGGCGACGGCGACCTGCGCGAGATGCTCTCGGTGCTCGGCCTCGAGAGCCTGCTCGCGCCCGACGCGCAGGCGCCGGCAGAGGTCGTCGAGCTCGCCGAGCAGCGCGAGCGCGCGCGCTCGGAGCGTGACTTCGCCGCGGCCGACGAGCTGCGCGATCGCATCGCCGCGCTGGGTTGGGAGGTCCGCGACGGCGCGCAGGGCTTCGAGCTGCTGCCGTCGTGATCCTCTACGGGCGCAACCCCGTCAGGGAGGCGCTGCGCGGGCGACGGTCCGGGACGGTGAGGGAGGTGTGGGCGACGGCGCCCGCGGCTCGCGAGGAGTGGCTCAGCGGACTCTCGCCGAGGATCGCGAGCGCCGAGGAGATCGAGGCCCGCTGCGGCTCGGGCGCCCACCAGGGCGTGTGCGCGCTCGCCGGGCCCTATCCCTACGCCGGCGCCGCCGAGCTGCTCGCCCGGCGGGAGCCGGTGCTCGTGGCGCTCGACCAGGTCCAGGACCCGCAGAACCTGGGCTCGGTGTGCCGGACCGCCGAGTGCGCCGGCGCAGACGGCGTGGTGATCCCCGAGCGCCGGGCGGCGGAGGTGACGCCCGCCGTCTGCAAGGCCTCGGCGGGCGCCGTCGAGTACCTGCCGGTGGCGAGGGTCCGCAACCTCGCCGACTTCCTGATCGAGGCGCGGGAGGCGGGCTGCTGGAGCTACGGCGCGAGCGCGTCCGAGCAGCGAGGGCGAGCGCCCGTGCCCTACGACCGCCCCGACTACCGCGGCAGCGGCGTGATCGTCGTGCTCGGCAGCGAGGGGAGCGGTCTGCGCCCGCGCGTGGCAGGCGCATGCGACGAGCTGATCGCCCTGCCGATGCGGGGTCGAATCGCCTCGCTCAACGTTGCCGCCGCGGCAAGTGCGATTCTGTACGAGATCTTGCAACGAAAGGTTGACAGCTCTTCATAACTGTGTCAGGCTGCCGCGCATAACGCTTGACCTGAGGTTTAGAAACCTCAGGAATTGAATAGCTTTTGGCGCCAGGGGAGGAGTGCGCCACTGAGCAAACACCCGGCATCGCCAGGTAGGCGGTGCTTAGAAAGGATGGACTGCTCGTGGCACGTATCTCCCAAAGCTCTAACTCTGAACCTAAGGTTGAGGATGTCTTCCTGATCGCCCTCGCGAAGCAGGGAGACCGCAACGCATACGACCGTCTCGTCCGCCGTTACCACGGCTTCGTGCGGCTGAAGGCGTCCTCGTACTTCCTCGCCGGCGGCGACTCCGACGACCTGATCCAGGAGGGCCTGGTCGGCCTCTACAAGGCGATTCGCGACTTCCGCACCGACCGCGAGTCGAGCTTCCGCAACTTCGCCGAGCTCTGCATCACCCGCCAGATCATCACCGCGGTCAAGACCGCGACCCGCAACAAGCACACGCCGCTGAACCAGTACGTCTCGTTCTCCTCGACGCCGGCGGGCAGCGGGGACGACGTGCCGACGCTCGACCAGATGCTGCCGGGGCCCACGGTCCACGACCCCGTCAACCAGGTGATCAGCTCCGAGGAGCTGCGCTCGCTCGTGGGCTGCCTCTCGACCGCGCTCTCAGAGCTCGAGAGCCGGGTCCTGTCCCTCTATCTCGACGGTTACTCCTACGAGCAGGTCGGCGAGCGGCTGAGCTGCGACACGAAGACCGTCGACAACGCGCTGCAGCGCGTCAAGCGCAAGGTCGGCGCGCACCTGGACTCGCGCGCCGTCGCCGCCTAGCGCGCCTCCGGGGGCTCCTGCAGGCCGGGGCCCTCGGAGCTCTCCCAGCCCGGGGGGCGCTTGCGGGGGCGCGGGCCCAGCGACTCGAAGCCGTAGGTCACGGGCGCGCCGCCGCGCTTGCGGCGGTAGTAGGCCTGCGGAGCGTAGTGCTCGGCCTTGTTGATCCTCCCGATCAGCACGCACAGGAGCACCACGAGCGGCAGTACGACGAACAGGATCGGTGTCACTTGCGCCTCTCCTCGCGACGGCTGGACAGCTTGAAGCTTAGGGGTGCGCGACGTCACACGGCGCCGGGGGAGGTATGCGCCCGGCGTGCGTCTGATCACACACGGGCCTCGCGGCCCCGTTTACGATCCCCCCCAGGGTCGAGCGGCACAGGCGCCGCCGCCCGGAGGGGACACGGATCCTCGAACCAAAGGGGGGAAGCGAGATGGAAACGTACGTGATCCTGCGACGCGGCGGCTGGGGCTCGGGAGACGAGCTCGGGATCGCCGCACAGCGCTCGAAAGCCGTCGGCGACGAGGAGATGTCCGAGGACATCCGCTGGATCCGCAGCTACGTGCTCGACGAGGGCGACGGCCGCGTCGGGACCGTCTGCATCTACGAGGCCTCGAGCCCCGAGGCGATCCGCGAGCACGCGCAGCGTGCCGAGCTGCCGGCGGACGAGGTGATCGCCGTCCTCGACACGGTGGTGATCCGGCCCGACCCGGCGGCGGCGGGCGCTTAGAAGGAGCTCCGAACGCTACGGCGCCGCGCGTCTCGGACGCGCGGCGCCGCAGGCGGGGAGACGGCTAGAGCTGGCCCTGAGGGGGCTGGCTCGAGTTGCCCTGCGGCTCGGGCTTCAGCGCCGCGGCCGAGGGCGCAGGGGTGACGGCGAGGTTGAACGGGGCGTTCCACGTGCCGCCGTTTTCGTGGTCGCCGGGGATCTTCACGCGCAGCACGTCGGTGCCGGGCGCGTAGAAGACGTGGCTGATCGTGTAGCTGCCGTCGGCGGCCACGGAGGAGACCGCGACCACGTGGAAGCTCGTACCCGCCGCGTTCAGCCGCTGCAGGTAGATCTCGTGGCCGGCACGGACCGGCGTGACGGTGCCGCTCACGGAGAACGGCTGCCCCGAGGTGACCGTGCTCGTGGCGGGGTTGGCGCTCAGCACGTATTTGACGCCCTGGTAGAGCGCCGCCGAGCTGCGGCCGGCGCCATTGACGCGGTAGATGGTGCTCGCGAGCGTCGTCTGGGCCGGGAACGCGTATTTCCCTTCGCCGTCGCTCGTCGTGGTCGCCACCGGCGCGAAGGAGCCGTGCGCGTTCCGCGCCAGCAGGGTAAGCGGAGCGTGTGCGGCTCCGGCCGCGACGCCGCTGATCACCACCGAGCCCCCGTAGGAGATCGGGTCGGCGGAGGTGAAGATGGTCAGCGACGGGTGCTGCGCCTGGGAGATGTCGTAGCTGAGCGTGTTCGACGGGCTCACGACGTTGCGCCTGTTCGAGCGCACCACCACGCGGATCTCCGAGGCTCCGGGCACGCGGAAGATGTGCGTGATCGCGAATGCCCCGGTGGAGTCGACGATCGTGTGGCCGATCGAGTGCCAGCCGCGGCCGCGGACTTCGTTCTGGCGCTGCAGCACGACCTCCGCCCCCGAGTCGTTCGGCGCCACGCTGCCTCTGAACAGGACTGCGTTGCGGCGGCCGGTGCGGATCCCGGCGAACAGCTGTTTCAGTTCGGGCGGCCCGGCGAGCGTCACCTGGGCCATCACGCGCACGTCGCGAGACGCGCTGCGCGCGCTCGCGAGCGTCGCGTAGAAGGTCGAGTTCTGCGTCAGCGCCGGCGTCGTGAGCTGGTAGAAGCCGTGCGCGTCGGTGGCGGCCGTGCCCGCCACGCTGAACCCGCCCGGGCCGGCGGAGTGCTCGTAGAGGGTGACGGTCTGCCCCGCTTCGGGGCCGGCCGCCGGGCAGGAGCCCTGGCCGTAGGCGAGCGCGGTTTCGCCGCTCGTCACGAGCCTCGGCGCCACGTTGAGGGAGACGCGACACCGGCCGGCCTTTGCGCCGTGCCTGGCGGCGCCGTGGTGATGGGCGCGCGCCGCCGCCGCAGCGGGGACGGCGAGCGCCAGTGCAGCGACGGCCGTGGCCGCCTGCGTCAGCTTGGGGTAACGCATCGATGCCTTCTCCTTGTCGGGATCGTGGGGATCGCTCCTCCGCCTAGCCCTAACCCCCCCGCCGGACGTTCGATGCGGTTGCTGGAGCGTCCGTCCAGGCGCTGCAAGAGCGCTGGCGTGGCGGGTCTCGGGGGCGCTACCGTCGGCGGCGGTGGGGGCGGCGTCCAGGACAGCGGGAACGGGTCGGCAGCGGAGCTGAAGATGCCGCTCGCCGTCACGATCGCGCCCGGCACGTTCCTCGCGATCGTCGCCTGCTCGGCACTCGCGGCGACGATCGCCGCGTTCGCCTCGGCGCGCGGGCTCGCCCTGCCGGTGGTGGTCGTCGAGCTGCTGCTCGGGATCGCGATCGGGCCGCAGGCTCTCGGTCTGCAGGTGAGCCAGTTCATCTCGTTCTTCTCCGCGCTCGGCCTGGGGCTGCTGTTCTTCTTCGCGGGCTACGAGATCGATCTGCAGCGCATCGCGGGGAGACCGCTGCGGCTGGGAACCGCCGGGTGGGGGATGTCGCTGGCGATCGCCTACGCACTCGCCGGGGTGCTTGCCGTCTCCGGGGTCGTGGAGTCACCGCTGTACGCGGGGTCGGCGATGGCGACCACCGCGCTCGGCACCCTGATCCCGGCGCTCTCGGACTCGGGCGAGCTGCGCACCCGTTTCGGCACGTTCCTGCTGGCGGCCGGCGCGGCCGGGGAGTTCGGGCCGATCCTGTTGCTGACGCTCATCCTCTCGGCCGACGGGACGGCGCACAACGCCGTGATCCTGATCGCCTTCGTCGCGCTCGCCGTCGGAGTCGCGGTGTTCGCCGTGCGCTCTGCGGAGCGGACGCTGCCATGGATGGCGCGCACGATGGAGGCGAGCGGCCAGCTCGCGGTGCGCTGGATCGTGGTGCTGATCTTCGCGCTCGCGCTGCTGGCGTTCGAACTGGGGCTCGATCTGCTCCTGGGCGGCTTCGCCGCGGGCGTGATCACCAGGCAGGTTCTCAAAGGGCATGAGCTGCCCGGCTTCGAGTCGAAGCTGACGGCCGTCGCCTACGGCGTGTTCGTGCCGTTCTTCTTCGTGGTGAGCGGGATGAAAGTCGACATCGACGCGCTGTTCGCCAGCGCCTCCGGGGTGATGAAGATGCTGCTGTTCTTCGTCCTGTTCCTGGTCGTCCGCGGAACGCCGGCGGTGCTGCTCTACCGGCGCGTCCTCGACGAGCGAGACCGGATCACCCTCGCGCTGATGTGCGCGACCCAGCTGCCGCTGGTGGTCGCGATCACGACGCTCGCCGTCGAAGACCACCACATGCGCACGGTGACGGCGGCGGCGCTCGTCGGGGCGGCCGTGCTGTCGACGCTGTTCTTCCCGGCGCTGGGGCTGCGCATGCGCGGACATGCGCGGGAGGAGACGGCGGAGGTGCTGGCAGAGGTGTAGGCGACCGCCGGCTAGCGCGAGCTGCCGAGCGTCAGCTGCGTCAGCGACGCGCCGCCGTCGACCGCGATCGCCTGTCCGTTGACCTGGGCCGCCTCCGCTCCGGCCAGGAACGAGACGGCGGCGGCGATCTCGTGCGGCTCGACGAGCCGGCCGCCCGGCGCGGAGGCGAGCGCGCGCTCTCGCACCTCGGCGGGCATCGCGAGCACCTGCTCGGTGCCGACCAGCCCGGGCAGGATCGCGTTCACGGTGATGCCGCGGCGGGCGTTCTCCGCGGCCAGGGTGCGCACCATGCCGAGCTGGCCGGCCTTGGAGGCCGCGTAGGCGACCTGGCCGGGCAGCCCGCCGAGCGCAGCGACGCTCGAGATCACGACGATCCGCCCGTGCCGGCGCTCGCGCATCCCGCCCAGGCAGGCCTGGATCGTGCGGAACGCGCCCGTGAGGTTGACGTCGATGTCCAGCTGCCACTGCTCCGCGCTCATGCGGTGCCCGGGCGCGATGGTCGTCGTCACGCCCGCGTTCGCGACGCAGACATCGATGTCGCCGAGCGGCGGGAACTCGCCGCGCGCGACGTCGAGCGCGATGTCGCAGCCCTCGCGCTGATCGAGCGTCACTACGTCCATGCCGTCCGCGGCCAGCCGCGCGGCGATCGCCGCGCCGATCCCGCGTGCGGCGCCCGTCACCAGCGCACGGGGCCGGTCGGTCACAATTGGCCTCCGACGATCATCGAGGGAGGGAACCATGACAGACCGCTGGTTCACCGACGAGCAGCTCGCCGAGCTCTCGCGGCCGACGATGGACAGGGCGATCGAGGCGATCGACGCCGGCGATCTCGACGAGGCCCGGCGGCTGTGCTCGGAGATGAAGCACGAGTGGCAGATGCTGCACGACCTGATGGCATCGGGCGTGCTCGACCTCGTCTCGTTCATCCAGCAGCGCCTCGGCGAGGACGGCGTCGCCGAAGCTTGGAGCGAGTCGATGAACCGTGGCTGGCGCCGCCACCACGACGCGATCGTCGCGCTCGAGCGGCGCGACCTCGTCGAACTGCTCGCGGCGACCTGGCGCGCGCACTCGTGCTCGGGCGTCGGTCCCAACCCGGGCTCCTTCACGATCAGCGAGGACGAGGAGAAGGTGACGTTCGCGATGAACCCGTGCGGGTCCGGTCAGCGGCTCGTGCGAAACGGCGCCTACGAGGGGCTGCCGGGCGGCGGCGTCACCCAGGAGGCCCACGATTGGTCCTTCGACCGCAAGGGCTTCCCCCTCTACTGCACGCACTGCTCGTTCATGAACGAGTCGCTGCCGATCCAGTGGTCGGGGTATCCGCTCTACCCCTCCGAGCCGCCGCAGGACTACGCGAAGGACCCGTGCACGTGGCACTGGTACAAGGACCCGGACGACATCCCGGAGCGGCACTGGCAGCGCTACGGGGCGGTGAAGCCGGAGCGCGCGGGCTGAGGGCGACGGCCGCAAGCCGCTGCCCCTGACGCTTACGGCTCCAGCTCAGCACGGGCGTCGGCCGCTAGCGCGCGAGCACGGCGCGCAGGTGCAGCAGAAAGGGGCGGCACCGGAGGTGCTCCGCCTCGGGGAAGCGGCGGAAGTACTCCTCGCCGGGCATGGGCTCGCTCAGGTGCTCGATCGAGAACCCCGCGTCCTCCAGGGCGCGGCAGTAGGCAGAGAGCGGGCGGTGCATGTCGCGGAAGGTCATCCGGCCCGCCGCGCGCACGATCTCCTTCTCGAACGGCGTCTCGTCGAAGTAGCTCCCGCCGGCGTCGCCCCAGGTGTCGACCGGGTGCAGCAGCGTGATGCAGAAGCGGCCGCCGGGCGCGAGCACCCGCGCCGCCTCTCGAACGGCGGCGGGCATGTCGTCGACGGTCATCAGCGCCATCGACGCGATGGCGAGGTCGGCCGCGCCGTCCTCGAGCGGAATCGCGGTGACGTCGGCCAACAGCAGCTCGCCGTCCGGGTCTGCGTCGCGTGCGGCCGCGAGCAGCGAGGGAGAGGAGTCGATCCCGATCACGCGATGGCCGAGCCGCGCGAGCTCGCGACTCAGCCGACCCTCCCCGCATGCGATGTCGAGCGTGAGCCGCCCTGGAGCCGGCAGCAGGTCGAGAATCGCCGGCAGGTTGAGCTCCCAGAAGCCGAAGTCGAGCTCGGCGCTCCGGGCCCAGCGCACCCACTCCTCGGCGCGTTGCTCCCAGACCTCCTGGAACCCGCCCATGGCTACGGCTCGATCACGTGCGCCGGGTCCGGCTGCTCGCCGGGCGGCGCCTGGCTGTAGTCGCCGAACGGCCCGTCACGGCGCGCGACCGCGGCGCCGACGCCCTCCGACTCGGCCAGCGAGATGAACTCGGCGGCGTCGGGGGTGTTGCGCATCAGCCCGTCGAGGATCGGCCCGAGCGTCTGCGTCGAGGCGAGACCCATGTTCTCGTAGGCCTGGTTGACGATCAGCTTCATCGCGCTGAGCTGCGAGAGCGGGATCTCGGCGAGGCGGCCCGCCTCGGCGGCGACCGTCGCCTCCAGCTCGGCGAAGGGCACCGAGCGGTTGATCAGGCCGGCATCGGCGGCTTCGGCGCCGGAGAGCGGGCGGCCCGTGAGCGCGTATTCCTTCGCCTTGGTCAACCCGAGCCGGTAAAGCCACATGCCGGTGAGGTAGGCGCCCCACATGCGCGAGTAGGGGGTGCCGATGCGCGCGTCGTCGCTGGCGATCACGAGGTCCGCGCACAGCGCCATGTCGCTGCCGCCGCCGACGCACCAGCCATGGACCTGGGCGATCACCGGCTTCGGCGTACGCCAGATGCTCATGAGCTTGGGGATCGGTCCGGCAGCGGGGGAGGTCGCCATCGCGAAGTCCTTGCCGGGGTCCCAGCGACCCGCGGTCGTCATGCCCTCGTCCCAATGGTGAAAGCCCCCGGCGAAGTCGAAGCCGGCGCAGAACGCTCGGCCCGCCCCGCGCAGCACGATCACCTTGACGGCGGGGTCCAGCGAGGCGCGGTGGACGGCGTCCTGCAGCTCGTCGGGCATAGGCGGGACGATCGTGTTGAGCCGCTCCGGCCTGTTGAGCGTGATCGTCGCGATCGCGCCGTCGGTGTCGTAGAGCACCGTCTCGTATGGCATCTCGGGCCTCCTCGGATGGACGGCGGCGATGCTACCCGTCACTCGCGGCCCGACAGCCGGTCGACGAGCGCGCCGAGCCGCGAGGGCCGTCCGCTGAGGCCCTCGGCCGTGTCGGCACGCCGGTAGAGCCGGTAGACCGAGCGGATGCCGGCCCAGCGCAGGGGCTCGGGCTCCCATCGGCGCGGCTCGCGCCCGACCCACGCCAGCTCGCTCCCCCGCCCGAGGATCAGGTCCCGGAGCGTGCGGGCCGCGAGGTTGGAGGCGGCCACGCCCTCGCCGACGTAGCCGCCGGCGCGGGCGAGTCCGGTCACGGGATCGGCGGTGACCGAGACGCACCAGTCCCGCGGCGCCCCGAGCACCCCCGACCAGGCGTGATCGATCCCGGCGCCGGCGGCGGCGGGGAACATCGCGGCGAGCTTCGCGCGCAGGCTCGCGATCGTCGAGGCGGCTGTGTCGCCGCGGCCGTCGGTGTGCGAGCCGTAGCGGTAGGGGGTCCCGCGGCCGCCGATCGCGATGCGCCCGTCGGCCGTGCGCTGCAGGTAGACGTAGACGTGCGCGCCGTCGCCGAGGAGCTCCTGCCCCCGCCAGCCGATCTGCCGCCAGATCTCCTCGCCCAGCGGCTCGGTCACGATCATCGAGCTGTTGATCGGGGCCAGCGCGCGCCGCTGCCCCCGCAGGCTCGCCGTGTAGCCCTCGGTCGCGCGCACCACCCACCGGGCCGTGACCCGTCCGCGCTCGGTCTCGGCCGCGCGCGGCGCGATCGAGCGCACCGGAGTGCGCTCGTAGATCTCGACGCCGAGCCGCTCCGCTGCCGCGGCCAGACCGAGGAGCAGCTTCGCGGGGTGCACGCGCGCGACGTGCGGGGAGAAGCTCGCACCGAGCGCCCCCGCGACCGCGATGCGCGCCGAGAGCTCGGCGGCGCCGAGCTCGCGCACGTCCTCCTCGCCGAGGCCGAGCGCCCGCGCCGCCGCGACCTGCTCGCGAACGCGCGCGAGCTGCGCCTTCCCGAGCGCGACGGTCAGCACCCCGCTCCTGAGGAGCTCCGCGTCGATGCCCTCCGCGTCGAGCACTTGCGCTACCTCCTCCACCGTCGCGAACATCTCGCGCTGGAGCGCCACGTAGCTGCCGCGGGGGCGGCTGCGCTCATACGCGCGAGCCGGGCCCGAGAAGAAGCCCGAGAGCCAGCCGCCGTTGCGTCCCGAGGCGCCGAAGCCGGCCTGCTCGGCCTCGAGCACGACGACCCGCAGAGACGGCTCCGCCTGCTTGAGGTAGTAGGCGGTCCACAGACCCGTGAAGCCGGCCCCGACGATCGCGACGTCGGCCTCGGCCGGCCCCGGCAGCTGCGGGCGCGGGGGGGGCGGGCCGCCCAGCGAACGCCACCAGAAGCCGAGCTCGCCGATCCGCATTTTGCGAGCCTAGTGCGGGGCGCGCATCGGGGTTATCATCGACCCGTCCGCCGGCTTTGGGCGGGGTGGAGAGAGGGAGGAATCGATGGAGGCCGCAGTTTCAGGTCGGGAAACGCAAGGCGGTCCACCCGCTGCGAGCGCCGCGACGATCGCCGAGGCGTTCCGCATCACCGCCGCCGAACGCGAGGGCGACGTCGCCATCCGCACCAAGGACGACGCGTTCACGATCACCTGGGGCGAGCTGCGCGATCGCGCCGACTCGCTGGCCGCCGGCCTGCACGCGCTCGGCCTGCGCCGCGGCGACACGCTCGCGCTGATGATCGGCAACCGCCCCGAGTTCCACCTCTGCGACATCGCGGGGATGATGGTCGGCGCGGCTCCCTTCTCGATCTACGCCACCTACACGGCCGAGCAGATCGCCTACCTCGTCGCCGACGCCGAAGCGCGCATCCTGATCTGCGAGCAGGCCTACCTCGACCGCGTGCTCGAGGCCCGCAAGACGCTGCCCGGGCTCGAGCACGTGATCGTCATCGACGGCGAGGCCCCCGGCGGGACACTCGCGCTCGCCGACGTCGAGGGCTCCGGAGACGACTTCGACGTCGAGGCGTCCGTCGCCGCGCTCGAGTCGACCGACATCCTGACGCTGATCTACACCTCCGGCACGACCGGTCCGCCCAAGGGGGTGCAGCTGATCCACCGCAACCTGATGGCCGCCTGTGAGGGCCTGGACGAGATGATCGAATTCCCCAAGGACGGCCGCGTGATCTCGTGGCTTCCCTCCGCGCACGTCGCGGAGCGCAACGCCCACCACTACCTGCCGATCGTCTACGGCCTGCAGATCACCTGCTGCGAGGACCCGCGCCAGGTGCTCTCCTACCTCCCCGAAGTGCGCCCGAGCTGGTTCTTCGCCGTGCCGCGGATCTGGGAGAAGCTCAAGGCGGGGCTCGAGACGATGCTCGCCTCCCAGCCCGAGGAGCAGCGGGCGAAGGTCGAGGAGGCGCTCGAGGCCTCGCTGCGTAAGGTGCGCCTCGAACAGGCGGGAGAGCCCGTGCCGCCGGAGCTCGCCGAGCAGGTCAGCCGCGCCGACGCGGAGATCTTCGCGGGGCTTCGCACGATGCTCGGGCTCGACCAGGTCGAGGCGATCAACGTCGGCGCCGCGCCGACCCCGGTCGAGGTGCTCGAGTTCTTCCACGCGATCGGCCTGCCGCTCGCCGAGCTCTGGGGGATGAGCGAGACCTGCGGCGCGGGCACCGTCAACCCGCCCCAGAAGATCCGCATCGGCACCGTCGGCCCGCCCGCGCCCGGGGTCGAGATCCGGCTCGACAGCGACGGCGAGGTGCTGATCCGCTCCGACGTCGTGATGATGGGCTACCGCAACCTGCCCGAGAAGACCGCCGAGTCCTTCACCGAGGACGGCTTCCTGCGCACCGGCGACATCGGCGAGTTCGACGAGGAGGGCTACCTCAGGATCGTCGACCGCAAGAAGGAGCTGATCATCAGCGCCGCCGGCAAGAACATGTCGCCGGCGAACATCGAGGCGACGCTGAAGGCTGCCTCACCGCTGATCGGCCAGGCGTGCTGCATCGGCGACCGGCGCCCCTACAACACGGCGCTGATCGTGCTCGACGCCGACTTCGCGCCGATGTGGGCCGGCCAGCAGGGCATCGAGGACACCTCGCTGGAGGCGCTGGCCGGCGACGAGCGCATGCGTGCCGCGGTCGCCGAGGGCGTCGAGGCGGCGAACGCGAAGCTCGCCAAAGTCGAACAGGTCAAGAGGTTCACGATCGTCTGCGGCGACTGGCTGCCCGGCGGCGACGAGCTGACGCCGACGATGAAGCTGAAGCGCAAGCCGATCGCCGAGAAGTACGACCAGGCGATCGAGTCGATGTACGCGGGCTAGCGGCCCGGCCCGTTGCAGAGGCGCGGAGCGCACCCGCTGCGAGGCGGCGCGCTCCGGGCCGCCGGGGAGGGATCCGGCGGCCCGAGGCGCCATGGCCGGCGGCGGGACAGCGGTTGACGTACGCCGCCCCGCGAGCCCCTGCCGACCCTATTTTTTCCTTTTTTCCTTCGGCGGCTTCGCGAATTTGGACGCCCACTTGTCGAGCGTCTCCTCGAAGTCCCCGATCATCACGGCCTTGTTGTGGCCCGCTCCCGAGGGGAGCCCCGCCAGCAGGTTGACGAGAACCGTGCTCAGGCCGCAGTTCTTGGCCGCGGGCACGGCGAACGTGTCGTCTTCGAGCGTGACTTCCGAGAGCTTCGTGATTTTCCCCTTGCCCGGGCTGCTCAGCACGCCCGGTTTCGTGGTTTTCAGGTGGAGCACGACGGGTTCGGATTCAGAGCCGATCGTGCACGTTTCGCCCAGCAGCGGGTTGTCGAGTTTGATCTGCAGCGGCAGCACGACGGCGACACCAGCGCCGCCCTTCGCGACGAAGAACTGGTTGACGACGATGTCGCTGGCAGGGCCGGCGAGGGTCGCGGTTGCGGTCACTTCGCCGGTGATCCCTTCGAGCAGGCCGATCCCGAGCAGCCCCCCGGGGACCTTCTGCGGCGGGCTTGTCAGCGTGTTGCCGTCGCGCGCCGGGATCAGGTTCTCGTCTTCCAGGCCGGCGAACGGAAGCCCGCCCTGAAGGGTGATCGTCTTTTCGATCGGGACCTGCTTGAGCCCCATCTTGAATTCGCCGGAGGTGGTGTGCGCGACCGCGCACACGCCCGCGGTCGCCTCCGGACAGTCGAGGAACTCGGCGAATTCTTCCTTGAGCTGCGTGTTGGCCGCCGGCGCCGCCGGTGCCGCGATCAGGGCCGCCCCGCACAGGAGCGCGCCGGCTGCGATCAGCGTTCG
This sequence comes from uncultured Solirubrobacteraceae bacterium, assembly GCA_963836035.1. Classification (GTDB taxonomy): domain Bacteria; phylum Actinomycetota; class Thermoleophilia; order Solirubrobacterales; family Solirubrobacteraceae; genus Palsa-744. The sequence goes on from CAWIHX010000005.1 coordinate 366,606, forward strand.
CGCGCGGGCGAGGAGGCCTCTCCGCGCCCTGCTGCCAGAAGTCTGCATCTCTCTCGGTCTCCTTTTCCCGGTTTCGCGAACGGGTCGGACATTGCGAGCCGTTCGCTGCGGGCCGGTACCGAGTATTCCTGAGCGCCCCCTCCTCAAGGCGCACCCGGGCGCTCGCCCGGCCCCTCACGCCGCCAGGTCTAACACGATGTACCTCTCATGTCAACCCATTGGACACGCCGACGGGCCGCTGCCCGGAAGGTCCTGAAGAAATTAGGGGCCCCGCCGGAGCGGGGCCCCCGTCTCGCAGAGGGGCTGCGAGAGCTCTCGGCGGTCGGCGCGATGGCCCTCACCCCGCGCAGTTCGATCGCCTCAAGTCGTCGACATGGGCCCGGCGCCGCTTCCAGCGCCGCCGAGACCACCTGTGAGAACGCGCCAGCAGCCGGGAGGTTGGAAGGGTGGGGCTTTTCTCACTGAGCCGCGCCGTCGGCCTCGAGCAGCGCGGCGAGCTTGGCCAGGGCCATCTCGGTGCCGAGCCGGTTGTCCGCCTCCCGCACGCCCTGGGGCAGCCCGGCGTGGTCGATCAGCACCTCGGTTCCCGCGCCGGCGGGAGCGAGGGCGGTGCGGATCGTCATCACGCCACCCAGCTCCTCGCGGCGCGTCTCGAACTCGACGGCTTCGACGATCAGTGTCTCGGGCACGAGCTCGAGGAAGCGGCCGTGATAGGTGTCGGTCCGCGCCGAGGTCTTGCCCTCGCCGCCGTCGGTGTAGGTCAGCGAGACCCGGAAGCGGCCGCCGACGCGCGCTTGGAAGCAGTGCACGACGCTGCTCATCCCGTCGGGGACCTTCCAGCGCTCGACGGCCGCCGGATCGAGCATCGCCTCGTAGACGGCGCGGGGAGTTGCGGCGATCAGGCGCCGGACCTGGGTGCGGCCCATGGGGGCATTGTGCCCGGCGCGGGCCCCAAGCCGGAGACGGGACTCGAACCCGTGACCCCCTGTTTACAAGACAGGCGCTCTACCAGCTGAGCTACTCCGGCATATCCGGCTCTGCAGGGCGGAAATCAGAACGGTGCTCGCACTGGGCCTCCCACCGTGTAGGCCGCGCTCGATGATAGGCGGCACGGGGCCATGCGGCAGGCGGCGTCAGGGGCACATGTTCGCTGCGAAGCGTCCGTTGTCCTGGAAGAGGTACGCGTTGTACGGCCGCCCGCCTTCCCGTCGCCCACTCTCCTGAACGATGCGAACTCCCGGTTCGGAACCGGGCCGGCGTCGCCGGGAGCACGCCTGCTGGACATGTACGGGCCGACGCCGTCCATTCGCTAGGGTCAATGAGAGGGCAGCGCGGGAGAGAGAGCCGATGACCGCCGGATTCAGCATCGAAGAGGAGCGACGTGGCGACGGCCACCGGCTCGCGCTGAACGGCGAACTCGACCTCGCCGCCGCCTACGACCTCGAGACCGCGCTGAGCCGGCTCTGCGGCAGCGGCGGGCAGATCGAGCTCGATCTGCGCGGCGTCACGTTCATGGACTCGATGGGAATGCGCTCGCTGCTGACCGCGCGGGACATGTGCGCCGAGAACGGCTCCGAGCTGTCGGTGATCGCGGGCGAAGGGCAGCGCAAGATGCTGGAGGTGACGGGACTGATCGAGATCCTGCCGCTCCGTGAGAGCGACGGCCTCGCCTGATCGGAGTCGCCCAGACGTGGTAGGGCCGTTGAGCCGCGCCCGTTTCGGGTAAGGGACGGGAAGGATCCGGGTGTTGGAGGACGACGAACGACCCCCGAGGACCCGGCGAGACATGCTGATGAGCACTGGACCGACAGCCACCGACGGCGAGCTTTGCCGCGTTCTCGAAGTGGACCCGGGGCTTGCCGAGTCGATCCCGGCCGAGCGCCGCGAGCGCGCCGTCGCCGAGTGCGTGGCGCGGGTCATCACTCTTCCCACAGGGCGCTGGCGCAACGCTCCCGCCGTGACCGGGCGGGCGGGGATCGGGCTGCTCGCGCTCGACGGGCTGGTGGTCAGGCGCGTCGGCATCGAGGGCCGCTTCGGAGCCGAGCTGCTCGGCGAGGGCGATCTGCTGCGCCCGTGGGAAGGCGAGGACGAACTGCCGACGCTGCCGCTGACGACCGCCTGGCGCGTGCTCGAGACCGCACGGCTGGCCGTGCTCGACGAGGCCTTCATGGCGCATCTCGCCGACTACCCGCAGCTCGGCGGCCGGCTGGTCGGCCGGGCGGTCGCGCGGTCGCGCAACATCGCGGTCAACATGGCGATCGTGCACCAGGCGCGCGTGGACGTGCGCCTGCACATGCTCTTCTGGCAGCTGGCCTCACGCTGGGGACGCGTGGGCAGCGGTGTCGTGACCGTCCCGCTGCGGCTCACGCACGCCGTGCTGGCCGAACTCGCGGCGGCGCGGCGCCCGACCGTGACGAGCGCGCTGACAGGCCTCTCCCGTCGCGGGCTGGTGCGCTCGACGGACGCCGGCTGGGTGCTGAGCGGCGAGCCGCCCGGCGAGCTCGGGGACGTGGCCCGGCTGGCCGCCCTGCCGACCGGCTGAGGGGCTGTAACGCCCCCACCGCGCACGGTGTACTGAGGGCGTGTCGGCACCCCACCCCAACCGCCGCCTCCACGAGGCCATAGGCCCGGGCGAGGAGCGGCCGCGGCGCCCCGCGGTCGACCTCGGCGGCTTTCGCGAGCGCTCCTTGCAGAAGGGCGTCAACCCGGTCGCCTACTGGGGCCTGCGCGCGCTGCTCGTTCCCTTCTTCCTCATCTACTTCCGCATGCAGCGGATCGGCCGCGAGCACCTGCCGCGCAGCGGGCCGCTGCTGCTGGCGGCGAACCACCGCTCCTTCCTCGACCCATTCGTGATCGGCACGCTCGCGAAACGCCCCGTCTATTACATGGCCAAGCGCGAGCTGTTCGAGAAGCGCTGGCAGGCCTGGATCCTCAACGCGCTCGGAGCCTTCCCCGTCGACCGCGGTGCCGGCGACGGCGACGCGATGGCCACGGCGCGGACGATCCTCGAACGCGGCGACTGCGTCGTCCTCTTCCCGGAGGGCACGCGCGTGCGCCCGGGCCCGCTCGGCGACCCCCGCCGCGGCGTCGGGCGGCTCGCCCTGGAGACGGGGGCACCCGTCGCGCCGGTCGCCGTGATCGGGACCGAGGACGTGCGCCGCGGCTGGCGCGTGCGCCCGCGGAAGGTGTGCCTGCGCGTCGGGCGCCCGCTGCACTACCCGACGGTCGAGCGCTGCTCGCCGGCGCTCGCGGGCGCCGTGACCGAACGGATCTGGGCATGCGTGAGCCTCCAGTGGGAGTGGCTGGGCGGCACCCCGCGGAGCGCCGCCTCAGAGCCCGCCGCACGGCGGCGGCCGAGCGAGGTCACGCGAGCGGCCTGAGCGCTGCTCATCGGCGCTTCGGAGGTAGGGTGCATGAGTGGCCGCGCAGGTAAGCCCGAAGTCCAAGGCGCAGCTGGACGCGGAGTTCTCGGACCTCTACCGAGCCCACCTGCGCGACGTGTACTCCTACGCGTACTACCGCGTCGGCAACCATCACGACGCCGAGGACCTGACCGAGCAGACCTTCCTTCAGGCCTACAGGCACTTCGAGCGCGCGCAGCGGGAATCCGACGGGCGCCCGCTGCGGCCCTGGCTGATCCGGATCGCGCACAACCTCGCCGCGAACCTCTATCGCGACCGCGCGCGCAAGCCGGCCTCGCCGATCGACGAGACGACCACGATCACCGCCCCGCACACGACCGAGCAGCTGGTCGAGGGCCGCGACGAGCTGAGCCGGATCCTCGACGGTGTCGCGAAGCTGCCCGACGACCGCCGCGAGGCGCTGATCATGCGCTTCGCCCTGGGCATGGACAACCGGGAGATCGCGCGCGCGCTCGGACGCTCCGACGGCGCCACGAAGGTGCTGATCCATCGCGCGATCAGGCAGCTCGAGGAGATCGTCGGCGAGGACGCCTCGGGACGAGCCTCGAAGCGAGCCTCCGCGGCCGGCGCAGACGGAGCGGGCGATGACTGAGGCGGCTACGAACTTCGAGGGGCTCCTGCGCGAAGCGCTTGCGCCGGTGGAGCCGCCGGCCGACCTCGCCGAGCGCCTCGAGGGCGCGCTGCAGAGCATCACCGAGATGGCCGCGGACGAGCTCGAGGCGTGGGAGCTCTCGGCGATGCGCGATCCCCGCAACTGGGTGCGCCCCGCCGCCGCGCTCGTCGCAGGAGGCGCCGCGGGCACGGCGCTCGTCGTGCTGCGGGCGCGCCGGCGCGCCTCCGCCGCTCCGCCGCGAAGCGTGGCGGGGATGCGCAAGGCCGCGGGGCGGACGCTCGAGGACATCGAGCGCGAGACCCGCAGGCTCCTCGGCGATCGCTAGCTGCAGTTCGCGCGAACCCGCGGCCGCGGGCCACGCCCCCAGCTAGGCTCTCCCTCCGCATGGCCACCTGCTACCGCCACCCCTCCCGCGAGACGGGGGTCTCGTGCTCGAACTGCGGGCGCCCGATCTGCCCAGACTGCATGACGAGCACGCCGGTCGGCATGCGCTGCCCGGAGTGCGCGCGCCAGAAGACGACGGTCAAGCGCCTGCGCGACGTGGCGAGTGTCCCGCGCGTCACCTACGGGCTCATCGCCGCGAACGTGATCGTGTTCCTGACCGAGCAGGGGCAGCTCACGTTTGCCGGCACGACCATCCACGGCACGGTGATCGCCGAAGGCATCCTCTACCGCGAAGCGGTCGCGGTCGCTCACCAGTACTGGCGGCTCGTGAGCGCCGGCTTCCTGCACGAGAACCTGCTGCACATCGGCTTCAACATGTACCTGCTCTACATCCTCGGCCTGATGCTCGAGCCGGCGATCGGCAGCGCGCGGTTCGCGGCGATCTACTTCACCTCGCTGCTGGCGGGCTCCTTCGGCGCGCTGCTCGCCACGCCGGCGCCGACGCTCGGCGCCTCCGGCGCGGTGTTCGGGCTGATGGGCGCCGCGGCCGTCGAGCTGCGCGCGCGCGGCTTCAGCGTCATGCAGTCCGGGATCGGCGGGCTGATCATCCTGAACCTCGTGCTCAGCTTCACGCTCGCGGGGATCTCGGTCGGCGCCCACATCGGCGGACTGATCGGCGGCGCGATCGCGGCCTTCGCGATCCGGACGGCGGACGCCCGCAAAGTGCCCGCGCTCGGCTTCCTCGCCTGCCTGGCGCTGAGCGCGATCGCGGTGGCGGCCTCGATCGCCATCTCGAACGTGGGCGGAACCGGGTTCGCCTGAGCCGCGGCACCAGCCGCTAGCGCGGGGCGCCCAGCAGGTCCAGCTCGACGGCGCGGCCGTCGATCGAGACGCCGCTCAGCCGCTCCGGGTGAAGCAGCCGCGCAAGCAGCTCGAGCCCGTCGACGAGTCGCGGGCCGGGGCGCGAGAAGTAGGCGGCGGCGTCGACCGCGAACAGCCGCGTGGCGCCGAGCTCGCGCAGGCGCCCGGCGTGCGCCAGCGCCTCCTCGTGCGCGCGGGGCGCGTCGTAGCCGCACGGCATCACGACGACGACCTCGGGCCGCGCCGCGGCGAGCGCCTCCCAGGGAAGGCTCTGCGAGGGCTCGCCCGGCATCCCGAGCACGTCCTCGCCACCGGCGAGCTCGATCAGCTGAGGGGTCCAGTGGCCGGCGACGAACGCGGGGTCGAGCCACTCGATCGCGGCGACGCGGGGGCGCCCGGCACCTCGCACCGCGAGCTTCACGCGATCGATCCGCCCGCCGGTTCGCGCGACGAGCTCGACGCCCTCCCGCCGGCGGCCGGTCGCGTCGGCCAGCGTGCGCACGTCGCCGAGCGTCTCGCCGAGCGTCTTCGGGTCCAGCGCGACCACGTGCGGGTGGGTCGGCATCTCGTCGGCCAGCGCCGCCACGTCCTCGTAGGAGACCGCGCAGACCGGGCAGAGGGCCTGGGTGACGATCAGATCGGGTTCGAGCTCGGTCAGCATCGCGGCGTCCAGCTCGTAGATCGACTCGCCGGCGAGGGTGCGCTCTCGCACCGCGGCGTCGATCTCGCCCGCGCTGAGTCCCGGAGGCAGCGCATCGCGCGTGACCCGCGGCAGCGACAGCGCCGCGAGGGGGTGATCGCACTCGTGCGTGACGCCGACGACCTCGTCTTCGAGGCCGAGCGCGAACAGCAGCTCGGTGGCGTGGGGGACGAGGCTGACGATCCTCACGCGAGAGAATGTAAGGCCTCGGCGCGGGTAAGCTGGTCTCGATGGCGCTTCTCGGAGAGGCCGACATCGATCGCGCGCTCGGCGGGCTGGACGGCTGGAGGCGCGAGCCCCCGGACAGCATCGCGCGCGACTTCGAGTTCGCCGACTTCGCGGCCGCGATGGCGTTCGTGCAGCGCGTCGGCGAGGCCGCCGAGGACGCCAACCACCACCCCGACATCCTGCTCCATGGCTGGAACAAGGTCCGCCTGACCTACTCCACCCACTCCGAGGGCGGCCTCACCGCGGCCGACTTCGCCCAGGCCGCCCGCGTCTCGGAGCTCGCCTGAGCCCCCTCTACCTTCCGGCTGTCGCCCTTGCTACCGTTGAGCGGCCGACCGTCTTGATGATCGACGACGAAGAACTTCCTCGAAGTAGCGTCGCCCCGCCGGGCGGCCCGTGCGAAGCGCGCGGCCGATCCCGCTCCGGCCGGGGCCTCGACTCAGCCCACGGGCGCGCCGTGAGGACCGCCCTGCGCTCGTGAACGGGCTGAAGCTGATCCTCGCGGCCGTCCTGGTCGGGATCAACGCGTTCTTCGTGATCGCCGAGTACGCGCTCGTGCGCTCGCGCCGGGCGCGGCTGGAAGTGATGCGCGAGGAGGGCCAGAAGGGCTCGGCGCTGGCGCTCAGCCAGCTCGACCAGATCAACGACTACATCTCGGCCGTCCAGGTCGGCGTCACCATGACCTCGATCGCGATCGGGGCTCTCGCCGAGCCCGCGCTGGCCGACCTGCTCAAGAAAGCCCTCCCGAGCGGATGGAGTCACGGCATCGCGGCGGCGATCGTCGCGATCTTCGCCTTCGCCGTGATCTCGTTCGTGCAGCTGATCGGCGGCGAGATCGTGCCGAAGTTCTACGCGATCGACCGTGCGGAGGCGGTCGCCCGGCGCGTCGCGCGCCCGCTGCGCGCGTTCAGGGTCGTGTTCGAGCCGGTGATCGCGGCGGTCACCGCGATCTCGAACCGGATCCTGCGCCTGCTGGGGGTCGACATGAACTTCCGGGGCGAAGGGGGGACTCCGGACGAGCTCAAGCGCCTGATCGCCGAGTCCTACGCCGGCGGGCACATCGACCCGGGCGAGGCGGGGATGCTGACCGGCGTCTTCCACCTTCACGAGCAGGAGGCGCGTCAGGTGATGACGCCGATCCCCGCCGTGATCACGATCGATGTCTCCGCCGACGTCGAAACGGCGCTGCGCCGTGGCGTCTCGAGCGGCCACACGCGGCTCGTCGTCACCGAAAACGAAGACCGCGACCGTGTGAAGGGGATCGTCCACGTCTCCGAGCTCGCCGGGCTGCTCATGTCCGACGGCCCGCATGCGCCGATCGAGCCGACGGTGCACGACGCGCTGATCGTCCCCGAAACCAAGCCGCTCGACGACCTGCTCGCCGACCTCCAGCGCAGCCGCACCTCGCTCGCTGTCGTGGTCGACGAGTACGGCCGGGTCGTCGGCGTGATCAGCGTCGAGGACATCATCGAGGAGGTCGTCGGCGAGATCGCCGACGAGACCGACCCGACGGCCGGCGAGATCCGCCGCCTCGCCAACGGCGACTGGTTCGTGCGCGGGCACGTCGCCGTCACCGACCTCGCCGACTACGGCATCGAGCTGCCCGCGGACACCGACGCGTACAACTCGGTGGGCGGCTTCGTCTTCGCCCAGCTCGGGCGGTTGCCCAAGCGCGGCGACACCGTCGCGGCCGACGGCTACTCGATCCGCGTCGAGTCGGTCCGCGACAACCGCATCGAGTCGGTGCGCATCCGCGAGCGCCGGCCGGTCGCGCGCGGCGCCGAGCGCGAGCGCGAGACGAGCTAGCCGGCGCCCGCTCCCTTAAACACGTCCGGCCCGCGGGGGGAGCGGACCGGATCGTGCGCACTGGGAGGAGGCGGGTGTGCATTGCGACGAATCACGCCGCAGCACCCAGTATCCGCGCCAGGATCAACGCTAGGTAAAAGTCCGATTAGGCGACGTTGAATGTTCTCGGAAGGGGGGTGGGAGCTCAGTAATCGAGCAGCCCGCGGCCGCTCTTGCGCCCCAGCGCGCCCGCGGCGGCGAGCTCCCTCAGACGCTCGGGGACCGTCTCGCCGATCGTCTCGCCGATCGCGATCGAGACGTCCAGCCCGACCAGGTCGAGCAGCGCGAGCGGCCCCATCGGGTGCCCCGCGCCGAGCTTCATGCAGGTGTCGATGTCCGCGGGGGCAAGGCCCGTCTCTTCCATCAGGCGCACGGCGCTGAACAGGTAGGGGAACAGCAGGCGGTTGACGACGAAGCCGGGGATGTCGGGGACCTCGACCGGCGTCTTCTCGAACATCTCGCAGAGCCCGAGCGCCCGCGCGCGGGTCTCGTCGCTGGCCTCGCGCGGAAACACGAGCTCGACGAGCTGCATCTTCGTGACGGGGTTGAAGACGTGCAGGCCGACGAAGCGCTCGGGGCGGCCGCACTCCTCCGCGAGGGCCTGCACCGAGAGGGATGAGGTGGTGCTGGCGAGGATCGCCTCGGGGCCGACGATCGTGCCCAGCTCGGCCAGCAGCCCCGCCTTGACGTCGTGGTCCTCGACCACGGCCTCGACGACGAACGTCGCTTCGGCCAGCTCGGCGGGCTCGGTCACGATCTGGACGTGCTCGGGGTCCACCTCGGCGCCGAGGCGTGTGAGCGTCTTCTCGACCGTCGCGCGGGCGCGATCGGCCGACTCCTCCGAGCGCGCGAGCAGGAAGACCGGCCCGTGATGGGCCGCCGTCGCCGCGAGTCCGCAAGCGATCGCGCCGCTTCCCGCCACCGCCAGATCAGTGCTCACGTCGCTCCTTTGCTCGGGGGGTTTCCGCTTCCCTGCGTGGCTGGCCGGGCAGCCAGGAGCCCGCGGACAGGCGTTACAGTACGCGCTGCAGGGTTCGCGCATCCTTTCAGACGCGCACGTTTGGCCCTGCGGCGCCTGGCTCGGGTCCGTCGAGCCGCCGGAAACCGACACCTGAGAGGACTCCAGAGATGAGGCAACCAGAGGGCCGCGAAGTCGTGATCGTCGAGGCCGTGCGCACGCCGATCGGCCGCGGGCACCGCGAGAAGGGCTACTACAAGGACACCCACCCGAACAAGCTGCTCGCCAAGACCTACACGGAGGTCATCGAGCGCTCGGGCGTGGACGCATCCGAGGTCGAGGACGTGATCGCGGGCTGCGTGCAGCAGTTCGGCGAGCAGGGCTTCAACATCGCGCGCAACGCCTGGCTCGAAGCCGGCCTTCCGATCGAGACGCCCGGCACCACCGTCGACCGCCAGTGCGGCTCGGCGCAGCAGGCCGTCAACTTCTCCGCGGCGCTGATCGCCGCGGGCGTGCACGACGCGATGATCGGCTCGGGCGTCGAGCACATGGGCCACCTGCCGTTCGCGGCGGGCATGAAGACGCAGGAGGACTTCGGCTACGCCTTCACCCCGGAGCTGATGGCCAAGCACAACATCGTCGGCCAGGGCCTCGGCGCCGAGATGATCGCCGACCAGTGGGAGATCTCCCGCTCTGAGCTCGACGAGCTCGCCGTGCGCTCGCACCAGCTCGCCCACCAGGCCACCGAGGAGGGCCGCTTCGAGAGGGAGATCGTGCCGATGAGCGTCGAGGGCCAGACGCTCGTCACCGACCAGGGCATCCGCCCCGAAACGAGCCTCGAGGCGCTCTCGCAGCTGAAGCCGGCCTTCAAGCCCGACGGCAAGATCACCGCCGGCAACGCCTCGCAGATCTCGGATGGCGCGGCGGCCGTGCTGCTGATGAGCGGCGAGAAGGCGAAGGCGCTCGGCCTGACGCCGCGGGCGCGCATCGTCGACCAGACGACGGTCGGCTGCGACCCGGTGAAAATGCTCGAGGGGCCGATCCCGGCCACGCGCAAGATCCTCGAGCGCAACGGCATGCAGATCGGCGACATCGACCTGATCGAGATCAACGAGGCGTTCGCGCCCGTCGTCGCCGCGTGGCGGCGCGAGCTCGACCCCGACATGGACCGCGTGAACGTCAACGGCGGCGCGATGGCCCTCGGCCACCCGCTCGGCTCGACGGGCGCGCGGCTGATCACGACGCTGCTGCACGAGCTCGAGCGCTCCGACAAGGAGATCGGCTTCGTGACGATGTGCTGCGGCGGCGGTCTGGGGACCGGGACGCTGATCCAGCGGGCCTGATCCTCAGAGGCCGATGCTGTAGCTGCCCCCTTCGGGGGCCGGGTCGGCGCATGCGCCGACCCGTGGGGCCGCACATGTGCGGCCCCAAAGCCGGGCCGCATGCGGCCCGGCTTCGGAGGGGCGCATGCGCCCCTCCGCCGCCCGGCGCATGCGCCGGGCGGAACAGCGAAGACGCGCCTAGCGGCGCGCCAGCGTCACGTTCAGCTTCGCGGTGGAGGCCTTTTCGCCTGTCGGGGCGAAGCTGACGGCGATCGCGACCGGCAGGCGCCGGCTTGCCGCGAGCGCCCTCCTGCCGGCGGCGGACGGCTTGATCGTCAGCTCCAGGGCGCCGATGCTCGTGACCGTCGCACGAGCCGTGCCGAAGGTGACCCGCACCTTCCTGCGGACGCGCCTGCCGTGCCTTCTGATGGTGAGGACGCGCGTGGCGGTCGCGCTAGCGCTCGCCGTACCCCGGCCCGGTAGGTCGAGCACGAGCGTGATCGAGCTGTCCCTGCCGACGACCGGGCGCAGGAGCAGGAACGTGCCCGAGGCAGAGGAGCCGGGGGACGGGGTGCCGCTGCCCCCGCCCGTGGTCGTGGCTGGGGGCGTGAAGCTGATCTGCACCTCGGGCGCGCTCACCGTGGCGGGGACGACCGTCTTCCCGCCCGCGGGCTGCAGCGAGGAGCCGCCGCCGCCTCCGCCGCCGGCGGTGGTTCCGTTGCTCGCGCCGCCCCCGCCGCCGAAGAGGCCGCCGCCACCCCCGCCGCCGCCGCTCCCGGCGAGGCCGATGTTCCCCTGCGTGCCGCTGCCGAGCCTGCCGTCGCACACACCGCCACAGCCGATCCCGGCCGCTTCTTCGGTGCCGGCGGCGCCCCCCGCGCCGCCGCTCACGGAGGCGCCTGCGGCGCCCGCCTGGCCGCCCGCTCCGCCGGTTCCTTCCCTGGCGGCGCCCCCGCCACCCCCGCCGCCGGCGACGATCAGCCGCGAGAACAGGGAGGCGGGGGTGTCCGGTTCCGGCCGCGGCTTCAGGCGGACGTCCGACGCGCCGCCGCCGCCGGCCGTCCCCTGCCCGCCGTAGTCGCCGCCGTTGAACGCGCGGGCGATGGTGGCGGAGCTCGCTTCCGTCCCGGTTCCGCCGACCTCTACGTAGAGCGTCTGGCCCGGGAACACTTCCAGGTCGCCGGAGACTTCCGCCGACGCGCCCCCGGGCGCGACGCCGTTGCCGCCGCGCCCGCCCACTGCCAGCACGTGCACGCTCCTCACGCCCGCCGGCACCACGAACTTCTGCTGCGCGCCCGTGTAGAGGAACGTCGCGGTCGTCACGGCTCCCGCCGGCGACGCGACGGGCCATGCGGCGGCGAGCGCGACGCCGATCAGGATCGCGGCTGCTGTCAGCCTCGTGGCGCGGGCGCTGTCACGGCTCCGACGGCTCTGGAACATCCCTGGGAACCCTGCCACACGGCGCGAGGCCCGGTCAAGCGGCGCGACCGAACGTCTCCGGGCGCTCAGGCGCTCGGTTTCGTCCCCGTCCAGTCGACTTCGACCGGTGCGAGCGAGAGCAGGACTTCCCACGTCTGCGCGGTCGCGACGCCGTTCCGGGCGATCCCGTGCGAGCTCTGGAACGACTCGAGGTTCGCGGTCGTCTGCGTGCCGAAGTTGCCGGTCGTTTCCTGCGTCGGGATCGCCGCCGCCAGGTGCTCCTGCAGCCACAGCACCTGGTCGCCCCTGCTGCCTTTGTGCAGTTCGGGCCAGGTCGTGTTCGGGGTCACGCTCGTGAGCGGGGCCATCGGCGCCGCCAGGGTCGACCAGCCCGAGGAGCTCGTCTCCTGCCAGTCCCAGAAGGACCAGCCGGGCGCGCCGTAGTCGACGGCCTCCTCGCGGAAGCGCAGGACGTCGGCGTTCGAGACGCCCCCGTAGGTCTGCCCGAGCGGGAAGATCGGCCGCGCGTAGATGCGGTTGGCGATGTAGGTGTTGGCGTAGACGGTGTCGACCGAGACGCCGATGTCGTGCCAGTACATCTGTGGCAGGTTGAACTGCGCGGCGCCGGGCCCGAGGAACACGGAGTAGGGGAAGGTGCCGTGGTAGGAGACGTAGGGGAAGCCGGCGAGCGCGAGCGGGTAGGCGCTGCCGATCTTGCCGCGCAGCGCCGAGATGTAGGTCTGCGCCGCGGAGTACTTGCCTTCGTACTCCGCCTCGGCGTCGATCACGAGGCAGTCGGCGCCGTTCGCAACGGCCTCGGCACCGAGCGCCGCCTCGCCCGCGGGGTTCGAGCCGTACACGTACTGCCACGCACACACCTTCAGCCCGCCCGCGTGCAGCGTCTGGACGAGCTGAGGCGAGAACTGGCTCCAGTAGTTGCTCGAGCCGTCGGAGCTCTTGACGAACACCGTCGTCACGCCGGCCGCGTGCGCCTGGGAGATGATCGCCGGGAGCGAGCCGCCGCTGGACTTGCTCACGTACCAGATCCACATGCCCTGCCCTTCGAAGGCGCCGGCGCCGATCCCTCCCGCCTTCACCGGCGAGGTGAGTTTGGGCAGCGGCGGGTGCAGCGCGTGCTTGAAGACGTAGATCGGCCCGTAGGAGCTCGTGTAGCGGCCCCTGCTCAGCAGGATCTTCACGTGCCCGGAGTGCGCGGCCTTCGGCACCGTCGCCATCAGCCCGGCCGTCGTGCCGCGCAGCCTCGCGCGCGGCGAGCGGGTGTTCACGACGGCGCCGGGCTTCTTCGGGAAGCCGACCACCATCCCCGGCTTCAGCCCGACCCCCTTCACGAGCAGCTGGCCGTGGGTCGAGACCTGGCGCAGGTTCGCGCTGCAGTGCGCCGAGGGCGTGCAGGCGACGGCGGTGATGCGCACGGTCGTGACGTGCGCGCTCCCGCCCCTCGTCGCCGGGCTCTTCGGCGCGCCGGGAGGCGCGGTGCCGCCGGCGCCGGCCGCAAGCGCTGCGAGCGGACAGCAGCAGAAGATCGCCAGTGCGATCGCGAACAACGCGCCCGCGGGCACGATCACTCGTCGTGTGAGTACTGCGCTCGCCGAGTCCACGAAGGCCCTCTCGTGTCGTTGGCCTGCCCCGTCGGCCGCGGGTTCCGCCGCGACCCGCCCGGTGGACCGAGCCAAGTTACCGCCTCTGCGCCTCCTAACGTCGGGACGCGACGGAAGTTGCGCCTAGCGCCAGCGGAAGCCCGTCGCGTCCGGCGCGGGCGCGAGCGGGCTGCACGGCAGCCCGGGCGCCGGTGAGGGCAGGTTGAAGCCGCTCGGCGCGACGTCGTTGGGCGCGTCGGCGTGGAAGATCGAGGCCAGGTACTGGTTCTGGCCCCGGCCCACGCCCAGCTCGAACTGGCCGCCGCCGTAGTTGCCGATCCCGCGCTTCGCGCAGTAGTCGTAGGCGTCGAGCAGGTTGCGCAGGCCGCCGAGCCGCGACGGCTTGATGTTGACCATCCGCGGCGGGTAGGGCAGCGCCTCGATGTCCTCGATCGAGTGGATCGGCGCGTCCCAGGAGAAGCGCTCGCGGTGCGCGGCGAGCACCGCGTCGGTCTCGGGGGTGAGCGCCGGATCCTCGATCCAGGCGTCCGGGAAGGCCGTCACGACCCGCTCGTACAGCGCCGGGTCGGCCGGCTGGTCCACGACCGTGCCTTTGTAGAAGCCCTTGAAGTCGACCGAGTCCACGGCCCCGGTCGCGACGAGGGCGGCGATCAGCTCGTCGTCCCAGGAGCTCGTCGGGTCGAGCTTGAAGGCCAGCTCGGGGCAGATCTCGAGGCGCCTTCGCACCGGCTCGAGCGTCGGCGGCTCGCCGAGACGCAGCGAGACCACGAACGTCACCGGCGCGGGCTCTCGCCCGAGCGCCTCGTGCAGCGCGAGCCCGGCCTGGCGCAGCGCGAGGTCGAGCGCGGCGGACTCGTACGCCCAGGCGCGGTAGCGCCGGGACACCTCCCTCTGCGGCGGCTCGGCGAACAGCTCGAGGCCGGCCACGTGCTCGCAGAAGCCGGCGAGCGTGAAGCTCCCGGCGAGCGGGAGCGCCGGGCCGGCGGCCTGGAGGATCTCGTGATCCACGGCGTCGTAGGTGACGTCCTCGCCGACGCCCTCCTCGCCGCCGCCCCGCAGGGCGATCAGGGTCGACTTGCGCTCGAAGTCGCTCGAGACCGACTGCACGAGCCCCTCGAGCCCGTACTCCTCGATCACGACCGGCAGCCCGGCCACGCGCTCCCACGCGCTCATCCGGCCGCCTCCCGTTCCAGCCGCGCGACGAGCTCGTCCAGCCGCAGCTCCTCGAGCGCGGCGCCCACGGCCGCAAGCTCGCCGGCGCACTGCTCGATCAGCCGCTTGCCCTCGCTGACGAGCGCGAGCGTCTCGTCGAGGCTGGCCTCGCCGGAGTCCAGGCGCCGGATGATCTCCTCGACGCGGGCGGTTGCCGCCTCGTAGGAGAGGCGCTCGGGCTGGGCGCCGCTCTCGCCGCTCGGCGCGCTCACGGCTCGGACACCTCGGCCTCGACGCTGCCGTCGGCGAAGCGCAGGCGGAGCGCGCGGCGCTCGCGGGCTTCCTCGGCGCTCGTCACCGGACCCCCGTCGCCGTCCTGGACGAGCGCGTAGCCGCGTTCGAGCGTGCGCTGCGGGTCGTGGCCGCCGAGCGCGAGCGCGAGCCGCTCCAGCTCGCGCGCCCGGCGCCCGCGGCAGTCCGCCAGCGTCGAGCCGGACTTGCGCGAGAGCACCAGCGCGCGCGTGCCCGTGCGCTCGAGCTCGGCGCGCAGGCGGCGTCGCGAGCCGGCGCGGAGTTCCCTGAGCTTCTGGTGCAGCTGGGTGCGCTGGCGCTCGATGTGCGTGCCGGGCGCGCGGGAGAGGAGAGCGAGCCGCCGGGCCCGTTCGAGGATCGCGCGCCGGCCGTGGTCGCGCAGCCGCTCGGCGGAGCGCAGCCCCCGCTCGCGCTCGCCCAGCACCCTGCGGCTGTGCTCGCGCAGGCGCCCGCCCAGCTCGCCCTGCGTTCGCCGCGCGGCCGCGCAGTCGACCGCGACCGCCGCCTCCGCGGCATGGGTCGGCGTCGAGCAGCTGACCGCGGCGACGTCGTCCAGCAGGGTGCGGTCCGTGTGGTGCCCGACGGAGGCGATCACGGGCAAGGGGAGCATGGCGACCGTACGGCAGAGCGTCTCGTCGCAGAAGCACAGCAGATCGGCGAGCGAGCCCCCGCCGCGCGCGACGATCACGACCTCGACGTCGCCCAGCGCCGCGAGGTCGCCCAGCGCCCGGGCGATCGCCGGCGCCGCATGCCGGTCCTGCACCGGCGCGAAGCCCCAGATGAGCCGCCCGGCCCAGCCGCGCCGGGCGAGCGCGGCGAGCACGTCGTCGCGGGCCTTCCCCGACTCGCCCGTGACGACGCCGATCGTGCGCGGGAGCGCGGCGATCGTCAGCTCCTTCTGGCGCGCGAGCAGCCCCTCGGCGTCGAGCTGCTTGCGCAGCCGCTCGATCTGGGCGAGCAGGTCGCCCGCGCCGGCGATCCGCAGGTCGCTGACCCTGAAGGAGAAGGCCGGGGAGGCAGACGCGCTGCCGGGGTAGTAGTCGCAGCCACCGGCCACGACCACCTGCATCCCCTCGGCCGGGGTCTGACCGTTCGCCGCGAGCATCTTCTCCCAGTCGTTCAGCCAGGCGGCGCAGGGGACGGCGCCCGACGCGTCGCGCAGCTCGAAGTACATCTGCGTGCGGCCGGGGCGCAGGTTGACGAGCTCGCCGAGGAGCTGCACGCGGGCGCGTGCCCGCAGTTCCCGGCGCAGCATCGCGGCGTAGCTGCCGACGGCGAAC
The DNA here is from genome assembly GCA_963836035.1 of uncultured Solirubrobacteraceae bacterium. Taxonomy (GTDB): domain Bacteria; phylum Actinomycetota; class Thermoleophilia; order Solirubrobacterales; family Solirubrobacteraceae; genus Palsa-744. The sequence goes on from CAWIHX010000005.1 coordinate 382,721, forward strand.
GGGCCGGGGAGCGGGTTGTCGGGAATGCCCGCCGGGCGGGCCTCTTCAGGGCGGCTTTGCAGGGCCATCTGCGCTGAGCATAGGCGCTACGATCGACGGCCATGCCGCGCTGCGAGCCGATGCCGCCGGGCTGATCCGTGTCCAAGCGGAACGCTGGCAGGCGCGGTCGCCCGCGCAAGCGCCGCTCGGCCGGCGCGGCAACGGCCGGCGCCACCGAGACCGCGCCCGAGCCCTCCGCGGCGCAGCTCGCACCGAGCCGCGCCGGGGGCGGGGGAGGCCCCGGCGGCGGTCGCGCCGGCCGCGGCGCCCGCAGCGCGAGCATCGCCACGCCCGACCGCGCGCGCCGCGATCCCGGTGGCGTGGGCGAGCGCCCTCAGGCGCCGTGGCATCCGTGGCCGTTCTCGGAGCTGCTGATCCTCGTCGGCGCGATCGGCACGCTCGTCGGCTTCGCCGCGGGCGCGACAGCCACCCTGTTCGCCGGCCTCGGCGCGGTCCTGATCGGCACGCTCGAGTTCACGATCCGCGAGCACCGCACGGGCTACCGCTCGCACGCCGCGCTGCTCTCGGCGGTGCCGACCGCGCTCGTGCACGGGGGCGTCGCGCTGGGGCTCTACGCGCTCGGCGCGCGCGGCGGCGTGCTGGTGATCGCGCCGCTGGTTGTCGACGTGCCGGTGTTCTGGCTGCTCTACCGATGGTTGCGCGCCCGCTTCGAAGACGCGCGGCGCGAGCGGCTGTTCGAGCTGCGCCGCCGTTAGCTAGATGATTGATTCCACGACCATGCACCGCCGGATGGCACGTGTGGCCTTCGCCTGCCGGCGTCCTCGGCCTTGCCCTCGCCAGCCGGCAAGGGCTGCGGCCTGGGTCCTGGGCAGGCTCGACCATCCGCACCACCGGACACGGCACATCGCCGTGGAATCAATCAGCTAGGCCGGCCCCGCAAGGCGCACCGAGGGCAGCGGCCGCTCGCCTTCGGCAGGCCCCTCGCCGCGGACCTCGCCGGTCAGCCCGAGGCTCTGCAGCCGCGCGATCTCGCGCTCGCCTTCCAGGCGGGCGGGGTGCTCGGCGGGCAGGCCGGCGATCAGCTTCGCGATGCGGTTGCGCAGCTGCAGGGCGAAGTGGGGCGTCGAGGCTCCCATCAGCTGGCGCACGTCCTCGACGGTCACCTCCTGCTCGCTCTCCTTGCGGCGCAGACGGCGGGGGTCTTCGGCTTCGCTCAAGCGAGGTCTCCTTTGGCTATTCGGCCTGCTGCACGGACGCTTCTTCGGCGGCGCCCTGTCTGGTGGGCTTGATCTCGAGCAACGAGTCGAGCTCGGCCTGCGTGGCCAGCGAGATCGCAGCTTCGCCACCGATCAGCCAGCCGTGATTGTAGACGCCGCGAACGGGCGCGAATTCCGGCGAGGAGCCGTAGGCGGGCTCGATGTCGGCGAGGTAGGCCGCGAGTTCCGGCGGGATCCCGATGGCCGATTCGAGCAGCAGCATCGGGCCGTAGTCGCCGGTCGCCGAGAGCAGCGCGGCGGCGGGCGCGTCGAGCGCCCGTGAGGAGCGGGCGAAGACGAGGCCGTGCCCCGGGTCTTTGACGCCCCAGCCGAAGCTGCCGTCGGTGAAGCGGGCGGTTGCGATCGAGGCGCGGGTGGGCGTGACCGGTTCGCCCGCTTCGCTCGCGGGGATGGTGGTGACGCGACCGAGGCGCGCCAGCGAGCCGAGCGCGGCGCGGCTCACGTGCGCGGCGTTCATCACGTAGATCGCCGGGTGGTGCATCGAGCGCAGCAGCGCTTCGCTCGCGCTCGGCAGCGGCCCGGCGCCGAGGGGGAGCAGTGGCGCTGCGCTCTCGGCGGCGAGCCCCGGCGCGGCCATCTGCAACGAGCGCGGTCCTTCGGCGCCGAGCACGATCGCCTCCCGCGGCGTCGAGCCGGTCGTCCTGGCGAGCAGCTGCTCGACCTCCCCGGCCGGGTCTGTGCCGGGCAGCGTGCTCGCCTTGAAGCCCGCGGGCACCGAGGCTTCGGTTCCCACGCGGATCACCTGCGCGCCGCCGAGCACCGCGGAGCCCCGCGGGTGCATCGCTTCGAGCGCTTCACGGCTGAGCCGCGGCAGCGAGCCCCCTTCGGCATAGAGGAGCGGGGCGTTCAGCGGGGCCGCGGCGAGAACGGCGGCGGCGAGCGCGGCCGTCCAGTCGTTGCGGTCCACGATCACGACCGCGTCGGGGCGCGTGCCGGGCGTGAGCCCGGGGTAGACCACGCGCGCGACCGCCGCCGCGTCGACGACCGGGTCGCTGCCGCCCACGCGCGTGGTGTTGCGCGTCGTGACCGTCACGGCGCCCTCTTCGGCGACGGGAGCGACGCTCGGCAGCGGCCCGCCGCCGGCGGCGTGGCCCGTGCTCTGGCCGCCCTTCCCGCAGCCCGCCAGCGCCAACGCGGCGAAACCGGCGAGAGCAAGAAGGAATCGCGCCGGTCGCGTCGAAGCTGGCTGGAAGCGCATCCGCCGGGCAACACTACCGGGGAGGTCGGAGCAGGATCGCAACTGCCGCGCACGCAGATCCGGGCGGCGCCGCTGCAAGCGTCATTGCAGTTTGCTAGCGTGCCGCCGAACGCCGAGCCCCTGACTGGGAGTCAGGGGACGGGGGACCCAAGTTGTTGGGGCGAATCCCGCGGTGAGACCGCAGGAAGCGCAGGCTCTTTCAGCGCTAGCCCGTCAGCTAACCCCGCAGGCCGACGAAAGAGGTTTTCGACTTGCAGGTACGCACCGTCAGCGCGCTGGTCTGCAGCATCATGCTGCTGGGCTCCGGTGCCGACGCCGCACAGGCAGCCAACACCGGAGGCGCAGCGGCCGGCACCACCACTCCCACGCCGACCACGACGACGAAAAGCGCCATACATCTGTTCCCGGTCACCGCCCGCTCCTCGAACATCGCCTACAAGGGCCCGGTCTACGTGAAGACCGCGAGCGGCCAGGTGATCCCCTACTCGCAGACCGCCACCGGCACGACCGGCACCGCCGCGAGCGTGACCGGCGGCAGCGAACCGGCAGCGGCCGAACAGCCGCCGCTCGAAGTCCCGCCGGCAGGCATCGGCACGGCCCACGGGCCGACGTCGCGCCCGGAGCTGCTCGTGCCCGGCACCACGGCGCGCTACGTGAACGGCCTCGCCGCGGCGCCCATGTCCGCGCCGCTCGCCGTCCAGGAGATCGTCTGGGCCGGCAACGAGCTGATCGGGCTGCCGTACATCTACGGCGGCGGGCACGGCTCGTTCACCTCGAGCGGCTACGACTGCTCGGGCACGGTCTCCTTCGCGCTGCACGGCGGGAGCCTGCTGAAGACGGCCGAGGACTCCTCGGAATTCGAACGCTACGGCTCGCACGGGGCAGGCCGCTGGATCGCGATCTTCTCGAACCCGGGCCACGCGTACATGACGGTCGCCGGCCTGCGGCTCGACACGAGCTCGGCGGACGACCCCTCCAACCAGCAGGGACCGCGCTGGCGCCCGCTGCGGCACGCCAACTCCGGCTACCGCGTGCGGCACCCGCTGGGTCTCTAGCCGCCTGAGCTGCCAGGCGCCGCGGGTCGGCTAGGCTGAAGGGAGTTCGGCCGGCCCGCGTCGGCCACCCGCGGCGACCCATAGGAGGATCGGATGGCCGGCTTGGCCGGGCGCATGTCCACAGTCGTGAAGGCGAAGGTCTCGAAGCTCCTCGACCGGGCCGAAGACCCCGGCGAGACGCTCGACTACAGCTACACGAAGCAGGTCGAACAGCTGCAGAACGTCAAGAAGGGGATCGCGGACGTCGTCACGGCCAAGAAGCGCCTGCAGATGCAGGAGAGCACCCTTCAGCAGAGCCTCGTCAAGCTCGACACCCAGGCCCGCCAGGCGCTCTCGCAGGGCAACGAAGAGCTCGCACGCGCCGCGCTCGAGCGCAAGAACGTGGCCCAGACCGAGCTCCAGTCGCTGGACACCCAAGTCAACGAACTCGAAGCCCAGCAGCAGAAGCTCACCGACTCCGAGAAACAGCTGCGCGCGAAGATCGAAGCCTTCCGCACCAAGAAGGAGGTCATCAAGGCGCAGTACTCGGCTGCCGAGGCCCAGGTGCGGATCTCCGAGGCCGCGACCGGCGTCGGTGAGCAGATGGCCGACGTCGGCCTGGCGATGCAGCGCGCGGTCGACAAGACCGAAAACATGCGCGCCCGCGCCGACGCGGTCCAGGAGCTCGAAGCCGCGGGCACCTTCGACGACATCACCCAGCTCGGCTCCGGCGAAGACGACATCGACAAACAGCTCAAGTCGCTCTCCAGCCAGAGCGCGGTAGACGACGAGCTCGCCAAGATGAAGGGCGAACTCGGCGGCGGAGACTCCTCCGGCGAGGCGGCCCAGATCTCATCGGGTGAGGGCGCTCCCGCCGGCGAGAGCGGCCAGCAATGATCGTGCGCATATCCGGCGAGGGGCAGTTCGACCTCGCCGACAGCGAGTCGGGCCGGCTCAACGAGCTCGAGGGTGCCGTCGTCGCGGCGGTCGAGGCCCGCGACGAGGCTGCCTTCAAGCAGGCGCTCGCCGCGCTGCTCGACCACGTCCGCTCGGCCGGCAGCGCCGTCGCCGAGGACACGCTCGAGGGCTCGGACGTGATCCTGCCGCCCTCGGACACCTCCCTGCAGGAGGCCGAGTCGGAATTCACGGGCGAGGGGCTGATCCCGGACTAGGCCGCGCCGAGCAGCCGGTCCACGCCGGCCCTCGCCCCTCTATATCGGGATCCCCCAGAGGGGGAACCAGCGCTCGATTTCCGGCTCGACCGGCAGTTCCGTTCCGACCTGGGCCTTGATCTGGAGCTCGCGCTCGGTGTCGCGCTCCTGGTCGGCTCCCTGCTTCGGCACGAACGGGTACCAGTGGCCGCGCTTGTAGTTGTAGATGAAGTAGATCGGCGCGCCCTTGGCGTCGGTGAACGCGAACACGGCGCACAGCAGCCGCTCGCCGTACCCCGCCGTCTCGATCGAGCCGGCAACGGCGTTGATGCCGACGGCGAGGTCTTCGACGCTCGGCGCGCCCGCCGGGTTGCTCAGCACCATCCAGCGGTAGCCGTAGCTGTCGTCCTGCGTGGCGACGGTGGTGCCGCTCTCGCCGCCGGTCGCCTTGACCACTTCCTCCATTTCCTTCACGGTCGCTTCGAACTCGCTGTTGGCGAGCGCCTGGAAGACGATCGCTGCCTTCCCGGCAGGGGAGATCGAGTGCCCGCTCTCGAGCGTCACCCACGCCGTGGTGATCGCGAACAGCTTGTCGGGCGCGGGGCCCTTGACCTCGTGGCGGCCAAAAAGGGTGTCGCGCAGGCCCACTGGATCAAGCGGCGGCGGTGCCCTGCTGCAGCTGGGCCTCCAGCCGCTGCAGTGCGGCCAGGCGCTGCTCGAGCGGCGGGTGGTCGGAGAAGATGTTGAGCAGCGATTCCTTCGCCTTCGGCGGGATGATGAAGAACGCGCTCATGCCTTCCGCGCTGCGCAGGTCTTCCTTCGGCTGGCGCTCGATCGCCCCCGAGATCTTGATCAGGGCGGAGGCGAGCGCGCTCGGCCGTCCGGTCAGCACCGCCGAGCCGCGGTCGGCGGCGAACTCGCGGTAGCGCGAGAGCGCCCGCAGCAGGAAGAACGAGATCGCGTACACGAGCGCGGAGGCCGCGATCACGACGAAGATCTCCTCCTCCTCTTCGTTCGAGCGGCCGTAGCCGCCGCCGAAGAAGAAGGCGAACTGCAGGATCAGCGACGCCAGCGAGGCGAAGAAGCCGGCCAGCGTCATCACCATCACGTCACGGTTGATGACGTGCGTGATCTCGTGCGCCATCACACCTTCGAGCTCGGCAGAGTCGAGCATGTCGAGGATCCCGCGCGTCGCGCAGACGGTGGTCGTCTTCCTCGAGCGCCCCATCGCGAACGCGTTCGGCATCGGCGTCTCCATCACGCAGACGCGCGGCTTGGGCAGGTCAGCCTGCACGCACAGGCGTTCCACGATCCCGTGGAGCTCCGGCTCCTCGGCGGGGGAGACCTCCTTGACGCCCATCGTGGCGAGGGCGATCTTGTCCGAGGCGAACAGCTGCACCAGCAGCAGCACGACCGCCACCGTGACGATGATGCCCGCGCCGGCGCCGGCGACGAACAGCACGGCGACGAAGACGACGTAGAGCAGGCCGAGCAGGAAGATCGTCAGCAGCATCCGTGCCTGCAGGCCGGAGTCGCGTCCGAACTCGGTGCGGGATCTGCTCGCCATCGCCTTGATTCTGGCAGAGCCGGCCTTCAGTTCCCCTAAAGTCTTGCTCGTTCTCTCATGAGGAGCCTCGCCCGCCCATGAAGCCCGAAATCGAACTCCTGGGCATCTCGATCAAGACCTTCGGCGTGGCGTTCGCGTTCGGCTTCCTGGCCTGCGGAGCGCTCGTCGCGCGGCGCCTGCGGGAGATGGGCCGGCCGGTCGACTGGGCGTACGAGATCACCTTCGCGGCGCTGATCGGCGGCGTCGTCGGAGCGCGCGTCTACTACCTGATCGAAAAGGCCGGCTCGCTGCACGGCAGCCTGCTCGGCAACATCTTCTCCGGCTCCGGTCTCGTCTGGTACGGCGGCGCGATCGGCGGCGCGATCGGGGTGATCGGGTGGATGCGCTGGCGTCACGTGCTCGAACTGCGGATGCTCGACATGTGCGCCACGGCGCTCACGCTCGGCTACGCGATCGGCCGCATCGGCTGCCAGGTCTCGGGGGACGGCGACTACGGCATCCGCTCGACGCTGCCGACGTCGATGTCCTATCCGCACGGCACCGTGCCGACGCCGCCCGGCGTGACCGTGCTGCCGACGCCGATCTACGAGACGGTCCTGATGTGCCTGCTGGCGTGGGCGCTCTGGCAGCTCCGCGATCGGGTGCGGCCCGGTGTCGTCTTCGCGCTGTACCTCGTCGGCTCGGGGTTCGAGCGCTTCATGATCGAGTTCATCCGGCGCAACCACGAGGTCGCGTTCGGGCTGACCCCACCGCAGCTCGAGAGCCTCGTCGCGATCGCCGTCGGGCTGATCTGGCTCGGCGTGCTGGTGAACCGCGGCGGCTTCCAGTCGCTGCTGGCGGACGGCGCGGCGCGCGGGCAGACCTCCAAGCGCGCCGTCACGGCCTGACGCGGGACCGCCCGACCGGCCGACGAAATGGCGAGAACGGCCGCGCGCTCCATGCGCGGCCTTCGCCGGAGGGCGATAATCACCGCCGAGATGGCAACTCGCACGACCCTTTCACCTGTCTTCCCGCTGGGCAGCCGCCTCAACGAGCGCGGCGTGCTCGAGATCGGCGGCTGCGACGCGCTCGAGCTCGCGCGCGAGTTCGGCACCCCCGCCTACGTGGTCGCCGAAGAGGATCTTCGCGCCCGCGCGCGGACCTTCGTCGGCGCCGCCCGCGAGCTGCATCCCGACATGCACGTGGTGTTCGCCTCGAAGGCGTTCCCGTGCACCGCCGTGCTCTCGCTGTTCGCCGCAGAGGGGCTGTGGTGCGACGTCGCGACGGGCGGAGAGCTGTACCTCGCGCTGAATGCGGGCTTCGCGCCCGAGCGGCTCGTGATGCACGGCAACGCCAAGTCGGAGGCCGAGCTGCGGATGGCGCTGCGCCACCGCGTCGGCCTGATCGTGATCGACAACTTCGACGAGATCGAGCGCCTCGGTGAGCTGATCGGCGACGGCGCGCTCGGCGACCGCGAGGGCGGACAGCCGGTGCTCCTGCGCGTCACCCCCGATGTGCGCGGAGACACGCACGAGAAGATCTCGACCGGCCAGGCGGACTCGAAGTTCGGCTTCTCGATGGAGGAGGTGTCCGACGCGATCGGCCGCGTCCGCGCGAGAACCGGGCTCGCGCTGCACGGCCTGCACGCGCACATCGGCTCCCAGCTCTTGGACCTCGACCCCTTTCGCCGCGCCTGCGCCCAGCTGGCGAGCCTCGGCGAGTTCGAGGTGCTCGACGTCGGCGGCGGGCTCGGCGTCTCCTACCTCGAGGATCAGCCGGCGCCGCCCGCGATCGAGGACTACGTCGCCGTCGCCGTCCGGGAGCTCGGCGGCCACAGCGGGCGCCTGCTGGTCGAGCCCGGCCGCGCGTTGACGGCGAACGCGGGCGTCACCCTCTACACCGTCGAGAGCGTCTCCCAGAACGTCTCCCGGTGGGTGGCGGTCGACGGCGGGATGTCCGACAACCTGCGCCCGATGCTCTACGGCGCGCGTTACGAGGCCGAGGTCGTCGATCGCTTCGGCGGCGCTGTCGAGTGCGTGCTCGCGGGCAAGCACTGCGAGTCCGGCGACGTGATCGCGCGCGGCGTGGTGCTCGACGACCCGCGTCGCGGCGATGTGATCGTCACGCCGGCCACCGGCGCCTACGGGTATGCGATGGCCAACAACTACAACGGCGTGCCGCGCCCGCCGGTGATCTTCTGCGCCGGGGGCGAGGCGCGTGTTGTCGTACGCCGCGAGAGCTTCGAGGACCTGGTCGCGCGCGACCAGGAGCCGCCCCGCGGCGAGAGCGCCGGGGCCTGAGGGATGGCAGGCGATTTCACGGTCGGGCTGCTCGGCCACGGCACGGTCGGCGGGGCCTTCGCGCAGCTGCTCGACGAGCGCGCGGACGAGATCGAGCGCTTCAACGGCCGTCGCCCGGTGCTCGGGGGAGTGCTGACACGCACGCAGGGCGACTTCGAGGAGATCCTCGCGCACTCCGACCTGCTGGTCGAGGTGATCGGCGGGATCGAACCGGCGCGCGAGTACCTGCTGCGTGCGATGCGCTCCGGCAAGCACGTCGTGACGGCGAACAAGCAGCTCCTGGCCGGGCACGGCGAGGAGCTCTACGAGACGGCCCGCGAGTATGACGTCAGGCTCCGCTTCGAGGCCGCGGTCGGCGGCGTGGTGCCGGTCGTGCGCACGCTCGAGGAATCGCTTTCGGCGACGCCCATCGACCGCATCCACGGGATCGTCAACGGCACCACCAACTACATCCTCACCGAGATGAGCCGCGGGGCGAGCTACGCCGAGGCGCTGGCCGAGGCGCAGCTGGGCGGCTACGCCGAGGCCGACCCGAGCGACGACGTGACCGGGCGCGACGCGGCCGCCAAGATGGCGATTCTCGCGCGGCTGGCGTTCGGCGCGCCGGTGAACCTCGACGACGTGCGCTACGAGGGCATCGAGAACCTCCACTCCGACGACCTCGCCTACGCGCGCGAGCTCGACCTCGCGCTGAAGCTCGTCGGCACGGCCGAGCGACGCCAGGGCGGCCTGTCGGTGTCGGTCCACCCGACGTTCCTTTACCCGGGCCACCCGCTCGCGTCGATCTCCGGGTCGTTCAACGCGGTCACCGTCGAGTCGGAGACGATCACCGAGATCACGCTCTCGGGCCCCGGGGCCGGCGGCCGCCAGACGGCCAGCGCGGTCCTCGGCGACGTCGTGAGCGTGATGACGGGCGGAGCACGGCCGCCGGCGCCGCCGCTGGCGCTGGCGCTGATCGAGGACGTCGAAAGCGCCTACTACCTGCACCTCGACGTCGCGGACAGGCCGGGGGTGCTCGCGACCGTCACCCAGGTGCTCGGCGAGCACCGCGTCTCGATCAAGTCGGTCGTGCAGCGCGGCATGGGCGAGCACGCCAGGCTCGTGATGGTCACCCACCCCGTGCTCGAGTCGGCGCTGCGCGCGGCGGTCGACGAGCTCGCGGCCTTCGACTTCGTACGCTCTGCTCCCCGGACCATCCGGGTGATCGAAGAGGAGTTCCTGTGAGCCTGAGCTACGCGCCCGTCCCGCTGCCGCGAATCCAGGGCAGCGCCCCCACCGGCACCCACGTGCCCCTGATCGAACGCTATCTCGCCCGTCTGCCGTTCGAGGCGGGGGACAAGCTCGTCTCGCTGCAGGAGGGCTCCACGCCGCTGCTGCAGGCGCCGGTGCTCTCGGCGATGGTCGGCGCAAGCGTCCGCGTGAAGCTCGAGGGGGGCAACCCGACCGGCTCCTTCAAGGATCGCGGGATGACGTGCGCGCTGTCGGCCGCGGTGCGGGACGGCGCGAAGGCGGTGATCTGCGCCTCCACGGGCAACACCGCCGCCAGCGCCGCCGCCTACGCGGCGCGCGCGGGCATCACCTGCGCGGTGATCGTCCCGGAGGGCAAGATCGCCCAGGGCAAGATGGCCCAGACGCTCATGCACGGCGCGCGCGTGATCTCGCTGCAGGGCAACTTCGACCAGGCGCTGACGCTCGTGCGCGAGCTGACGGCGACGAACCCGATCGTGCTCGTCAACTCGGTCAACGAGTACCGCATCGAAGGGCAGAAGACGGCGGCGTTCGAGATCCACGAGGCGCTCGACGGCGCCCTGGACGCGCTCTGCATCCCGGTCGGGAACGGCGGCAACATCACCTCCTACTGGCGCGGGTTCGTGGAGATGGGGGCCGCGCCACGGATATTCGGGTTCCAGGCCGCCGGCGCCGCGCCGCTCGTCGAAGGGCACCCGATCGAGCACCCGGAAACGATCGCCAGCGCGATCCGGATCGGGAACCCGGTGCGCTGGGAGGACGCGATGGCGGCAGCGACCGACTCCCGAGGGTCGATCCGCATCGTCACCGACGAGGAGATCCTCGAGGCCTACCGGCTGATGGCCTACCGCGAAGGCGTGTTCTGCGAGCCCGCCTCGGTCGCCTCGGTGGCGGGCCTCTTGAAGTACGGGGCCGAAGGCGCGGAGGAGATCGTCTGCGTGCTCACCGGGCGCGGCCTGAAGGACCCGGAGACCGCGATCGCCAACAACGACGGGCGGATGATGGTCTGCCCGGTGGAGCTGGGTGCGATCGAGGAAGCGGTGCTGGGTGATCCCTGAGGCGCGCGTGGAGCGCGCGCCGATCCGGGGCGCGCGGAGCGGGCCCCGGTGATCCGACGCAGGGTGGTGCGGGTCCCGGCCTCCTCGGCCAACCTGGGCCCCGGCTTCGACTGCATGGCGGCGGCGATCTCGCTGACGCTGCAACTGGAGGTCGAGGAGACGGGGGAGTTCCGCGTCGAGTCGAGCCTGCCGGTCGCGAGGGGCCGCGAGAACCTCTGCGTGCGCGCGTTCGAGCGGCTGCACCCGGCGGACGGGTTCACGTTCAGGATCGCCTCCGAGATCCCCCTCTCGGGCGGGCTCGGATCGAGCGCGGCGGCGATCGTCGCGGGGCTGATGGCCGCCGACCACATCTTCGAGCTGGACGCCGACCTGCTGGAGCTCGCGTGCGAGCTCGAGGGCCACCCGGACAACGTCGCCGCCGCGCTGCGCGGGGGCTTCGTGATCTGCGCCGACGGCGCCGCGACCCGGTTCGAGCCGCCGACGGGTCTCGAGGCGCTGGCCGTCGTCCCCGAGGAGGCCGTGCGCACGCGCGCCGCGCGCGCCGCGCTGCCCGGCGAGGTGCCGCTCGGCGACGCGGTCTTCAACGTCGCCCATGGGGCGCTGCTGACGCTCGGGCTCGCGCGCGGGGACTGGGATCTTCTCGCTCGGGGTCTCCAGGACCGGCTGCACCAGCAGCAGCGCGCGCACCTGTTCCCGCGCTCGTTCGAGCTCGCCGAGAGGGCGCGCGAGCTCGGCGCGCTCGGGGCGACGATCTCGGGCGCCGGCCCGACCGTGCTCGTCTGGTGCTTCTACGAGCAGACGGGGACGGTCGCCGAGGCGCTCGGCCGCGAGACCGAGGGCTGGGCGCGCGTCCTGCGCGCGCCCTTCGAGCCGCAGGGAGCCTACGTAGAGGAGCTCTGAGCGAGCGCGCGCACGCGCTCGCCCGCGCCGTCCAGGCCGCCGAGGCGCTCGACCATCTCACCGGCCAGTGCCGTGTAGTCCGCGCCCAGGTCGGGGCGGTGGTCGAGGATCGAGCGCGCACGCTCGGCGGACTCGGCGTAGGCGATCGAGGAGCGGATCACCGTGTCGAAGACCTGCTCGCCGAAGCGCTCCTGCAGCGAGATCAGAGCCTCGCGCGAGTGCACGGTGCGCATGTCTGCGAGGTTCAGCAGCACGCCGAGGAGCGCGAGCTCGGGGTTGAGGCTCTCGCGCGCGAGCTCGACCACCTCCATCGCCTGCTCGACGCCCTGCAGCGCGAAGTACTGTGCCTCGGCCGTGATCAGAACGTAGTCGGCGGCGACCAGCGCGTTCACGGTCAAGAGGCCCAGCGACGGCGGGCAGTCGATGAGGATCAGCTCGTAGTCCGCGCCGGCCTGCGCGAGCGCCTTGCGCAGCGTCAGCTCGCGGCCCATGCGGCCGCCGAGCATCAGCTCGGCCTCGGCCAGCGACAGGTTGGCCGGGACGATGTCCTGGAGGATCGCCTCGTCGATCGCCGAGCGCCCGGAGAGCACATCGGCGATCGTCGGCTCGGCGTCGGGGGGCAGGTCGAAGTAGTCCGACAGGTTGCCCTGCGGGTCGAGGTCGACGGCGAGCGTGCGCAGGCCGGCGCGCCGCAGCACGTCGGTGAGCGTGCGCACGGCGGTCGTCTTGCCGGTCCCGCCCTTCTGCGAGAGCACCGCGATCGTCTTGGCCATCGGCGCGATACTACGCTGCTGCGAAGGGTCGGCGGCTCCTGAGCGCTCAGCCGGCCGGCGAGATCTCGCCGGAGCCCGGCGGCGGCGCGACCGGCGCCTCCGAGCCGACCCGCATGAACCTGAGCCGGTAGCGCCCGACGATGATCTCGTCCCCGTCCTGGAGCAGGCGTCCGTCGATCCGCGCGCCGTTCACGAACACCCCGTTGAGGCTGCGGTCGTCGAGCAGCCGCACGCCGTCGGGATGGCGCACGATCAGCGCGTGCCGCCGCGAGACGGTCGGGTCGTCGAAGCGCAGGTCGGCCGCGAGACTGCGCCCGATCCGCGTCCACTCGCGCGAGAGCGGGACCGTCCGCAGCTCATCGCTCTCCTCGTACACGAGGTACTCGCCCGGCTGCTCGATCTCCGCGCGTGCCTTCTCCAGGCGCTCGCCGAGGTCCGGCGGAGCCTCCTGGACGAGGGTTGCTTCGGTCTCCTGGCTGTCCGCGCGCGAGATCCGCTCGGTGCTGAACAGCGACGCCCGCAGGAAGCTCTGACCGCCGCAGCTCGGGCAGGCGGGGAGGACGTCGGAGCCCTCGAGGGTGAGGGCATAGCCACAGCGCTGGCATCGGAACGAGCCGGAGCCCACGAACGTGCCTACGCTGAGTGACTCCATGAAGTCCTCCCTCTGTGGATGCGCTGCCAACTGGGCGCTCCCTCGCCGGGGAAATCTTGTGGCGATCATAACAACAGTCACCTCGCCCCGTCCCGATCCTGCATATCCAAATCCTCTCCTCGATCCCCAGTCGCACGACCGGGGCGCGACTGTTGATCTACCCCGCGCCGCGCGGGCGCGAAACCCCACCGGCAGGAGCGGGGCCGCGGCCGCCGAAAGGGGTGTGCATGGCATCGATCCAGGACGACATCGACCAGCTCGAGCGCGAGCTCATGATGCGCAGCCTCGACGCGCTGGAGTCGGATCGCAGCGCCTGCGCCGACTGCGGCCGCACGCCGCTGATCGGCGAGCAGGTGGACCTCTACGAGGACCGGCCGGGGCGCCCGCCGCGGCTCGTCTGCGAGCTCTGCAGCCAGCTGCGGCGAGACGCGCCGGTGGCGCGCGAGACCGTGCGGCATGCCTGCGCGGGGCAGACCGTGCGGCTCACCGCGCGCGCGATCTGAGCTCCTCCGCACCGGGCCAGGAGCGCTCCCCCGGCAGGGCGGGCACTACACTTGCGCGCGGCGTGGATCCCCTCAGCGTCTCGACAGTGATCTCGGCCCCCCGCGAGGCCGTCTTCGACTACCTGCAGGACATCGCCAACCACGCGGAGTTCACCGACCACTTCCTGCGCGACTGGCGGTTGACCCGGGTCGACCCGGTCGGACGCGGCGCCGGCGCGCGCTTCCGCGTCGCCGCCCCCGGCAACCGCTTCGGCTGGGCGGACGTGACGTTCGCTGAGGTCGAGCGCCCGCACCGCGTGGTCGAGGTCGGGCGCAGCGGCAAGAACAACCGCATCCGCACGCTCGGGGTCTGGCGGCTCGACCCGGGCCCGAGCGGCGCCACGCGCCTCACCTTCACGCTGCAGACGTGGCCGGTGACGCTCTCGGACCGGCTGATGGAGAGCTTCGGCGCCCGCGGGTGGCTGCGCCGCAAGCACCAGCGGGCGCTGCGGCGCCTGCGCGCGATTCTCGAGCAGGACCGCGGCGCCAGCGCGCGCGACGCGAAGCGGGGGCCGCGCGTGACGGTCGCCGGTGGGTAGACTGCCGCGCGCATGAGAAGCCCCCTGCGCAAGCTCGTCCTGCTCGCTTTCGCGCTGCTCACAGCGCTCGCCCTGGGCGCGTGCGGCTCATCCCACACGAAGGTCAGCACGGGCACCTACGCGGGCGAGTCCGGCGCGAACGCGCCGTACCTGAACCTCGGCCCGCTGATCTACCAGATCCAGCTCTCGCGCCAGCTGAACCCGGCGAACAGCGAGGACGCCGGCTACCTGCAGGGGGTGCCGTTCGCCGAAGGCAGGCTGCTGCCGGGGGAGGAGTGGTTCGGCGTCTTCATCCAGGTCTACAACAACACCGAAGAAGCCCACAAAGCCGCTGAAAACATCACGATCAGCGACACCGAGGGCAACGTCTACCACCCGGTCGCCGTCCTGCCCACGAACCACTACGTCTACCGGGCTGTGAACGTGCCATCCAAAGGCCTGCTCCCGAACGCCGACACGACCGCTTCGTTCGGGCCGACCCAGGGCGCGCTGCTGCTGTTCAAGATCAAGACGGTCTCGCTGGACAACCGCCCGCTCAAGGTCAAGATCGTCAACCCCGAAGACGCGAGCGAGAAGGTCAGCGCCGAGCTCGACGTCTAGCGCAGCCCGGCTTCCAGGACCTGCCGGGCGACCGGTGCCGCCGTGTCGCCGCCGGCGCCGTCTTTGACGAGCAGCACGCCCACGGCGATCCGCGGGTGCACCGCGGGGGCGAAGGCGGTGAACCACGCGTCGGTGTTGCTGGGGTCCGAGCAGCTCACGGCGCCTTCTTCCGATTCGGAGCTCGTTTCGCTCGCTTCTCCTTCCGCAGAGGGGCTGTTGCTGCACGACTTCAGTTCGGCGGTGCCGGTCTTGCCGGCGACGACGACGCCAGGGATCGCCGCCGAGGTGCCGGTGCCCTCGCGGACGACCTCGGTCATCAGGTGGCGCACCGTGCGCGCGACCTGCGGGGTGACGGCCTGCGCGCCGCCGCGCGGCGCGTCCATTTCGAAGCTCGGCGCCGGGCGGTGCCCGTCGTCTGCGATCGCTGAGGCGACGGTGACCATCTGCAGCGGCGTCGCCAGCACCTCGCCCTGCCCGATCGCGGTCGAGCCGACGTCGAGTTCGCCCTGGATCGAGCCGGCCGCGGGCAGGCTGCTGCGCTCCGCCCCGGGCAGGCCGGGGTCGTGGTTGAAGCCGAACGCTTCGGCCGTCGCCACGAGGCGCCGCGCCCCCAGCTTGACGCCCAGCGGCGTGAACACGGAGTTGCACGAGACGGCGAAGGCGAGTTCGAGCGAGCCGCCGCAGTTCTCGCCGTTGGCGTTGTTCAGGCGCACGCCGTCGAGCGTGGCGTAGCTCTCATAGGGGAACTGGGTGTGCGGCGTCGCGATGTGGGCGCCCAGCGCGCCGGAGACCGTGATGATCTTGAACGTGGACCCCGGGGGCTGCTGGCCGTCGAGCCCGATGCCGGCGACGGCCAGGATCTGCCCTGAGGCCGGCTGCATCGCGACGACCCCGCCGAGCTGGCCGCCGAGCGCGCTCACCGCCGCTTCCTGGACCGACGGCGAGATCGTCGTGCGCATCGCGTGCGCGGCCTTCGCCGGCACCGAGGCGAGCAGCTTGCCGCCGGCCAGCAGCTCGCCGCCCGGCCGCCCCCGCAGGCGCCGGTCGAAGGCCAGCTCGAGCCCGCTCGTGCCGACTTCGGCGTCGGCCGGCACGCCTTCGGCTTCCAGCGCCGAGCGTCGCGCCGCGGGGATCGCCCCGACTTCGCCGACGACCGCGCTCGCCGCTTCGCCGAGCGGGTAGCTGCGCGCGCCGGGCTGCCCTTCGGGCGGGCTGACGGCGAGGACCTTGCCGTCGCGCGCCAGCAGCGTCGCGCGCCGGGGCAGCGTGGTGTGACGACTGAGCGTCCTGCCTTCGGGCACTCCCGGGAACGCCTGCGAGCGCGACCATTCGACCTTCGGGGAGCCTTCGATCGAGACGATCTCGAGCGTCAGCGGCAGCGTCAGCGTGCCCCACAGGCGGGTGTGCACGCGAACCGGCACGGTCACCTGCCCCCCTCCGTGCGAGCGCGCCCTGCCCGCGATCGCGGCGCCGGCCGCGGTCGCGGTGCGGAGCGCTTCGCGGTGGACCGCCGCGAACGCTCCGGGCGAGGTCTGCTGCCTGGCGGCGGGGGAGATCTCGCCGTACATCTGCGCGTAGTCGTGGTGCACCCACGAGCGCGCGTAGCTTTCGGCGAGCCCGATGTCGGGCGAGGAGCCGCGGTGGGCGCCGACGATGGCGCCGGTCACGAACGCGACGCCCGCGAGCGCGAGCACGGGACGGGCTCGCCGCAGGCGCTGGTGGCGGCTATCGGACAAAGAGCTTGTAGAACATCTCTTGGTGACAGGGCTGGACTGGCTAATTGTCGCGTTCGCGGCGGTCCTCGCCATTCTCGGCTTCCGCCAGGGGTTCATCGTCGGGGCCCTGTCGTTCGCCGGCTTCGTTCTCGGCGCGTTCCTGGGCACCCGCGTCGGGCCGCTGCTGCTGCCCCAGGGGGCGGCCTCGCCGTACGCCCCCGCCTTCGGTCTCCTCGGCGCGCTGCTCGGCGGCGCGATCCTCGCCACCGGGCTCGAGGGCATCGCCTTCCGGCTGCGCCGGACGCTGGTCCTGCCGGGCCTCGGGCTGGCCGACGGGATGCTGGGTGCGGTGCTCGGCGCCGGCCTGGCGCTCGGAGTGGTGTGGATCGCGGCGGCTGTCGCCGCGCAGACCCCCGGCGCCCACCAGCTCCGCGCCGACATCCAGCGCTCGGCGATCCTGCGCGAGCTCAACTCGATCCTGCCGCCGTCGGGGCCGATCCTCGACGCGCTCGCGCGGCTCGACCCGCTGCCCTCGATCACCGGGCCCTCGCCCGACGTCGCGGCGCCCTCGCCGGGCTCTACCCGGCTGCCCGGCGTGAAAGCGGCCTCGCGCAGCGTCGTGCGCGTGCTCGGGACCGCATGCGGCCTTGCGATCGAGGGCTCGGGCTGGGCCGCGGCGCCCGGCCTGATCGTGACCAACGCGCACGTCGTCGCCGGAGAGGGAGACACGACCGTCGAGGCGGGCGGCGGGGACGTCGAGCTCGGGGCCGAACCGATCCTCTACGACCCGCACGTCGACATCGCGATCCTGAGGGTGCGCACGCTCGAAGTCCCGGCACTGTCGCTCGCGAGCTCCACCTCGTCCGGCACGAGCGGGGCGATCCTCGGCTACCCGGAGAACGGCGCGTTCGACGCCGAGCCCGCCCGCATCGGGCACACGCAGCCCGTCGTCACGCAGGACGCCTACGGGCAGGGGCCGGTGACGCGGCTGCTGACGCCGCTGCGCGGCCTCGTGCGGCCGGGCAACTCGGGCGGCCCCGTCGTCGACGGCTCCGGCCACGTGCTGACGACCGTCTTCGCCTCGACCGAGGGGGCGACGGGGCGCGGCGGCTACGGCGTCGCGAACGAAACCGTCGCCGGGTTGCTGAGCCGCGTCGGCGCGGGCACCGGGCCCGAGGTCAGCACCGGTCCCTGCACCGCCGGCTAGATGATCGATTCCACGACCGTGCACCGCCGGATGGCACATCGCCGTGGAATCAATCATCTAGGCGCGGCCTGGCCTCGCCTCGCCGGGCCGCTCGCCTCGGGCCGGGGCCGGCCGCAGCTTCCCCGCCGCCGGTGGCCGCTACGCTGACCGCCATGTCCAAGACGCTGCTCGTCGCCGAGAAGCCCTCCGTGGGGCAGGACCTCGCGCGCGCGCTGCCGGGGCCGTTCAAGAAGAGCGAGGGCTTCCTCGAGGGTCCCGATCACGTGATCACGTGGGCCGTCGGCCACCTCGTCCAGCTCGCCGAACCCGAAGCGTACGACCCCAAGTACAAGAGCTGGCGGATGGCGGACCTGCCGATCGTGCCGGATCGCTTCAAGCTCGTGGTGCGCGACGAGCGCTCGCGCAAGCAGATGTCCGTGGTCACCAAGCAGCTCGGCCGCGAGGACGTCGAGGAGGTCGTCAACGCCTGCGACGCGGGGCGCGAGGGCGAGCTGATCTTCGCGTACCTCTACGAGAAGGCGAAAGCCAAGAAGCCGGTCCAGCGGCTGTGGCTGAACTCGATGACGAGCGCGGCGATGAAGGCCGCGCTCGCCTCGCTGCGGCCGGGGGACGAGTTCTCGCAGCTCGAGGAAGCCGCCCGCTCGCGCTCGGAGGCGGACTGGATCGTCGGCATGAACGCGACGCGCGCGGCGACGATCAGGCTGCGCAGCTCATTCGACGGCGCGGTCTCCCTCGGTCGCGTGCAGACGCCGACGCTCGCGATCGTGGCGCGCCGCGAGGAGGAGATCAAAGCGTTCGTGCCGGAGCCCTACTGGCTCGTCGACGCGACCTTCAAGGCGCCGCCGCTCGACGGCGAGGGAGGCGAGCGCGTCTACGTCGGCCACTACCAGGCACCGCCGGGGGGGCGGGTGGGGTCCTCATCCACCAAGGGCCCGCGGCTCGGCACCGAGGAGGAGGCCGAGGCGATCGTCGCGGCCGTGCGCGGGCGGACCGGCACGATCACGAAGCTCGAGAAGAAAGAGCAGCGCGAGAAAGCGCCGATGCTCTACGACCTCACGACGCTCCAGCGCGAGGCCAACACCCGCTTCGGCTTCTCGGCCAAACGCACGCTGGCGGCGGCGCAGCGCCTCTACGAGGAGCACAAGGCGCTGACCTACCCCCGCACCAACTCCCGCTACCTGACCACCGACATGGTCGAGGAGATCAAGCCGATCGCCGAGCTCGTCGGCGCCCGCGCGGAGTACCGCCGCGGCGCCGAGTACGTCACGGGCCTGGACGTGCTTCCGCTCGCCCGCGTCGTCAACGACGAGAAGGTCACCGACCACCACGCGATCATCCCGACGCGCTCCGAGCACCCGGTCGAGAAGATGAACGACGACGACCGCCGCATCTACGACATGGCCGTGCGGCGGTTCCTCGCCGTCTTCCACTCCGAGGCCGTGTTCGAGAACACCCGCGTGGAGACGACGGTCGCGGGCGAGGACGGCAGCGGCCACGTCTTCCGCACGCGCGGCAAGCTGCTGCTCGTTCCGGGCTGGCGCGGCGTCTACGACGAGGTCGCCGCCGACGCCCGCGCGGAGGACGGCCGTGGCGAGGAGGACGAGGGCGCCGACCAGCAGCTCCCGCGGCTCGTCGCCGAGGAGGAGGTCGAGACCGCGGCCGTGGACAGCGCGCGCAAGGAGACGAAACCGCCGCGGCGCTACAGCGACGCCTCGCTGCTCGGCGCGATGGAGACGGCGGGCAAGCTCGTGGACGACGACGAGCTGCGCGAGGCGATGAAGGACTCGGGGATCGGCACGCCGGCGACCCGCGCGGCGATCATCGAGCGCCTGATCACCGTGGGCTATGTGGAGCGGGACGGCCGTGCGCTCGTGGCCACCGAGAAGGGGCTGAACGTGATCCGGCTGCTCGGCGAGCATGCGCTCACCTCCCCGGGGCTGACCGGGAGCTGGGAGCAGCGCCTCGGCAAGATCGAGCGCGGTGAGGACTCCCGCGAGCAGTTCATGGGCGACATCGCGGGCTTCGCGACCGAGACGGTCAAGACGCTGGATGAGACGCTCAAAGACGTGCGCATCCCGCGCGCACGGCTCGGGCCCTGTCCGGTGTGCGGCCACGAGATCGTCGAGAACCGCAAGGGCTACTCGTGCTGGTCGCGCGAGGACCCGGGCTGCGGCTTCGTGATCTGGAAGGCGAAAGCGGGCAAGCAGCTTCCCGTCGCGATCGCGCGCGAACTGATCCGCCGTGGCTACACGGCCCAGCAGGTGACCGGCTTCCGCGGGCGCAGCGGGCGCAGCTTCCGCGCGCGCCTGGCGCTGCAGCAGACCGACGAGGGGAAATGGCGCGTCGAGTTCGACGAGCCGTGGGCGCGCGAGGGAGCCAAGCCGCCCGACGCTGAGGCGGACGCCGAGGCCGCCGCCGGCGGTGAGAGCACGGCCGCGGTGGCCGGCAGCGCCGCCTGACCTCCGGCGAGCGCGTTCCGGCGGGTGTCGGGCGGGTGCGCCAGGATGGCCGGGTGAGCATCACGCTCGTCACGGGGCCCGCGAACTCGGGCAAGGCGCAGGTGGTGATGGACGCCGTTCGCCGCCACCTCGCCCACGGCACCGAGCCGATGCTCGTCGTGCCGACCCGCACCGACGCCGAGTACTACCTGCGCGAGCTGGCCGGGTCGGAGGCCGCCGTCGGCGTGCGCGTCGGCGTCTTCTCCGACCTCGTCGGGGAGCTCGTCCGGCGCGCCGGGGTGCGTGCGCCGGTCCTGGGCGAGCTGGCTCGCGACCGGCTGCTCGGCGCGCTCTCGCCCGCGGGAGGAAGTCGGCGTCCGGGCTTCCGTCGCGAGCTCGGCGAGCTCCTCGCCGAGCTCCAGATCAAGCGCGTCGCCCCCCGCCGCCTGGCCTCCGCGCTGGATGCCGGGCTGGGGGACGGCAGGGCGGCGGTCGGCTTCGACCTGGCGGATGCCTACGCCTCCTACCAGCGCCGGCTCGAGCGGCTCGGCAGGCTCGACGAGCAGCAGCGGGCCCTGCGCGCCCTGGACACGCTGCGCGAGCAGCCGGCGCTGTGGGGCCGCACGCCCGTGCTGTTCTACGGCTTCGACGACCTCACGCCGCTGCAGCTCGACGCGATCGAGACGCTCGGCCGTCTCGTCGACGCGGAGGTGACCGTGTCGCTGCCCTACGAGGCGGGCCGGACCGCGTTCGCCGGCCGTGCGCGGACCTACCAGACGCTCGCACCGATCGCCGCCGAGCGCCCCCTCCAGGCGCAGGACGCACACTACGCGCCGGCCTCGCGAGCCGCGCTTGCGCACCTGGAGCGTTCGCTGTTCGAGCCACAGGCGCAGCGGGTCGACCCCGGCGCGGCGCTCGAGCTGCTGCAGGGGGGAGGCCAGCGCGCGGAGCTCGAGCTGGTCGCCGCCCGGGTCGCCGGGCTGCTGGCCGGCGGGGTGCCCGCCGAGGACGTCGCGGTCGTCGTGCGCCACCCGGCGCGCGCCGCAGCTCTCGTGACGGAGGTCTTCGGCGCCGCCGGGATCCCGTTCGCGATGCCGGTCAAGCGTCCGTTCGGGGACACGGCGGTCGGCCGCGCGCTGGTCGGGCTTCTCCGCTGCGTTCCCGGGCCCGACGGGAACGCGCCCGGCACGCCGGCGGACCTGCTGGCCTGGCTGCGCGCCCCGGGCGTGCTCGAACGTCCCGGGCTCGCCGACGCGCTCGAGCTGGAGGCACGGCGGGGCGGGATGCGCGACGCGGGGCAGGCGCGCGAACGCTTCGCGCAGCGCGGGTTCGAGCTCTCGGAGATCGACGGTCTCGCTGCTGCGCAGTCGCGAGGGCCGGCGGCACTCGCCGACCGCGCCGGGCGCGAGCTCGTGCGCCTGTTCGCAGCCCCTCGTCGAGGTCGCGCGCCGCTGCTGGAATCGCAGGAGATGGACGAGGCGCGGGCGCTCGCCGGCGGCCGCGCGGCGCTGGCGGAACTGCGCGAGCTCGCGCGCTTCGCTCGCGAGGCCGCTCCCGCGAGCGCCGCCGAGCTCGCAGGCGTGCTCTCGGAGATCGAGGTCAACAGCGGCGAGCTGCCAGGCCCGGGACGGGTGGCGGTGCTCGACCCCCTGCAGCTACGCGCGCGGCGCGTGCGGGCGCTCTTCCTCACCGGGCTGCAGGAGGGCGAGTTCCCGCTTCGCGCCCGCCCGCAGCCGCTGCTCGGCGAGCGCGAGCGCGCGCGCGTCGCCCAGGCCTCGGGGCTCCATCTCGGCGAGGCCGAGGACGTGCTGGCGGCGGAGCGATATCTCTTCTACGCGATCGTCTCGCGGCCCGAGGAGCTGCTCGCGCTGAGCTGGCACGAGAGCGACGACGACGCCGCGCCGCTGTCGCGCTCGCTGTTCGTCGACGACGTCTGCGACCTCTTCGACGCGCGCCTCTCCGAGCAGCGAGCCCGGCGGGCGCTCGGGGCGCTGGACGGCTCGTCGCCGCCCGCCGTGGAGCGCGCCGCCGCCGCGTCGCCCTCCGAGCAGCCGCTGCGCGACGAGCGCGTGCTCTCGCGTCTGCGCGACCGCGTCTGGTCGGGGACCTCGATCGAGAAGTGGATCGGCTGCCCGGTCTCGTGGTTCGTCGAGCGGCTGCTCGCGCCGGAGCGCTTCGAGGCCGAGCCCGAGCCGCTCGTCCGCGGCGGCCTGGCCCACCTGGTGCTCAAGGAGACGCTGGAGGGGTTGCGCCGGGAGACGGGCAGCGCTCGGATCACGCCCGCCTCGCTCGACCGCGCGCGCGGGCTCATGCGCGGCTCGCTGGGCGCGGCGCTCCAGGATCCCGAGCTGCGCATCTCGGTCAGCCCGGAGCGCGCCGCCGCGATCGTGCGCAGCCTGCGGGCCGATCTCGAGCGCTACCTCGAGCATGCCGCGGGCCTCGAGGGCTCGCTCGAGCCCCGCGAGCTGGAGCTCGGCTTCGGCTTCGACGAGCCGGACGCCGACGATCACGGCGAGCCCAGCGAGCTGCCCGCGTTCGAGCTGGGCGGCGGGGTGCGGATGCGCGGGCGGATCGACCGCATCGACGTCGGCGCCGGCGGCGAGGCCGTGGTCGTCGACTACAAGGCCAAAAGCGCGACGGCCGGCGAGAAGTGGATCGCCGAGCGCAGCCTCCAGATCGCTCTCTACATGCAGGCGGCCGAACAGCTGCTCGGGCTGCGGGTCGTGGGCGGCCTCTACCAGCCCCTCTCGGGCCGGGACCTGCGGGCGCGCGGCGTGCTGCTCGAGGATCACGACGCGGCCGGCGACTGCGTGCGGACCGACCGCCTGGACCCGGAGGCGCTCGCCGAGCTGCTCGGAGACGTGCTCGACGCCGCCCGCGCGGCTGCTGAGGAGGCGGGCCGCGGCGCGCTGCAGGCGCGGCCCGAGAGCTGCGGCTGGGGCGGGAGCGGCTGCCGGCACCCGACGATCTGCCGCTGCGAGCGCTGAACGGTGGAGCAGCTCAGCATCGACATCGACGAGCTCCTCGGCGAGCGGCCCGTGGCCGGCCCGGAGCGCCTCGAGCTGACAGCCGAGCAGCGAGAGGCCGTTCGCCGGCGCGACAGGCCGATCCTGCTCTCGGCGGCAGCGGGCAGCGGGAAGACATCGGTCCTCGTCGAGCGCTTCGTCCAGGCGGTCTGCGACGACGGCCTCGCGCCGGCCGCGGTTCTCGCGATCACGTTCACCGAGCGCGCGGCCGGCGAGCTGCGCGCGCGTGTGCGCGAGCGCCTGCTCGAGCTCGGCCGGCGCGAGGCCGCGAGGGACACCGAGGCTGCCTTCGTCGGCACCTTCCACGGCTTCTGCGCCCGCCTGCTGCGCACCCACCCGCTCCCGGCGGGGCTCGACCCCGGCTTCGCGATCCTCGACGCCTCGCGCGCCGCGTGGCTGCGGCGTCGCGCCTACGAAGACGCGCTCGCCGGGTTCATCGCGGGCAGCGAGCACGCGGTCGACCTGCTGGCGGCCTACGGGATCGACAAAGCCCGAGCGATGGTCGAGCAGGTCTACGCCGAGCTGCGCAGCCGCGGGCAGCGGCGACCGCGGCTCCCTTCGCCGGCCGCGTCTGCGGAGGGCGGCCGCGACGAGGCCGACGCGCTCGCCGCCGTGGCGCTCTTCGACAGACTGCTGCAGGCGTTCGGCGGGCGCTACGAGGCTCTGAAGGCCGAGCGCCTGGCGGTGGATTTCGACGACCTCGAGCTGATCGCGGGCGAGCTCCTGGCCGGGAACGCGGTGTTGCGCGCGTCGTGGGCAGAGCGCTTCGAGCTGCTGATGGTGGACGAGTTCCAGGACACCAACCCGCGCCAGCTCGCGATCCTGCGCGCACTCGAACGCGGGAACCTGTTCACCGTCGGCGACGAGCTGCAGTCGATCTACGGCTTCCGTCACGCGGACGTGAGCCTCTTCCGGGCGCGCCGCACCGAGCTGGCCGCGGCCGGTGGGGCGCTCGCGCTGAGGAGCAACTTCCGCAGCCGGGACGAGGTACTGGAGGCGGTCAACGTCGTCTTCGCCGAGCGCTTCGAGGACTTCGCGCCGCTGCAGGCCGGCCGCGAGGACGCGACGGCACCCGCTCCGGACCCCGCCGTCGAGGTGCTGCTGACGGATGCGAGCGACGCCTGGAAGGGGCATCCGGGCGCCGCCGCGATCGCCGCCGGAATGCCGCACACCCGTACGTTCGCGCGGGCGGCGGAGGCGCGGCTGCTGGCCCAGCGCGTGCGAGAGCTGATCGACGCCGGCGAGGCCCGCGCCGGCGACGTGGCAGTGCTCCTGCGCGCCAGCGGCGACATCGAGACCTTCGAGCGGGCGTTGCAGCTCCAGGGACTGCGCACGCTCGCGACCGTGGGCACGTTCTGGGAGCGTCAGCAGCTCACCGACCTGCACGGCTATCTGCGGGCGCTTGCGAACCCGCGCGACGAGGAGGCCGTGTACGGCGTGCTGGCCTCGCCCCTGGTCGGGGTCTCCCGCGACGGCCTCGCGCTGCTGGCGATGGCCTCGGCGCCAGGGCGACATGGCGTCTGGGAGACGGCGCTGGCGCTCGCCGAGGAGGGCTCTGAGGTGGAGCTGGGCGCGTCAGACCGGGCGCTGCTCGCGGGCTTCTGCGCCTGGTTCGAGCCGGAGCGCGCCGGTGCCGCGGGCCGGGGCATCTCCGAGCTGCTCGAGCGCGCCCTCGGGCGTTCGGGCTATCTGCGGCACGTCGTCACGCTCGACTGGCCCGAGCGAAGGCTCGCGAACGTCCACAAGCTGCTGCGCCTCGCGCACGCCTTCGAGACCTCCGAGGGGCGCGACCTGCGCGCCTTCGTGGATCACGTCGAGGAGCTCAAACGCGCGGGCGGGACCGAGCCCGACGCGCCCGTGGAGGACGTCGAGCCGGACACCGTCCGCCTGATGACGATCCACGCGGCCAAGGGCCTCGAGTTCCCGGTCGTGTGCGTCGCAGACCTCGGGCGCAAACGGCCGAGCCCCGATGACCGGCTGTTCGTCGACGGCGACCGCGTGGGGCTGCGGCTGTGGCGCCCGGGGGCGGGGGAGGGGGTCAAGACGCTCGAGTTCGACGAGTTGCGAGCCGAGCGGCAGGCTCGCGAGCGCCAGGAGGAGAGCCGCGTCTTCTACGTCGCGATGACCCGGGCCCGCGAGCGCCTGCTGCTGAGCGGGGCCGTCGACTTCGGCTCGTGGCCGAAGGAGAGCGACACCGCGGCGCCGATCAGCTGGCTGGGGCCGGCGCTGCTCCCCGAGCTCCCCGAGCTGGCGGCCTCGGGAGGCGGGATCCGGACGATCGCGGCAGGCGGAGGCGGCGGGCCTTCGATCAGGATCACCCTCAGCGACGCGGCGGGCTACGGCAGCGTCCTTCGCGACCCGCTGCAGGCGCCCCCGCCGGCGGTCGCGGCGCCGCCCGCAGCGGACGGCGCCACCGCCCGGCCGCGCGAGGAGGAGCACCCGCCCGCCGGGCCGGCGCTCGGACCGGAGGCGGAGCCCGGCCTCCCGCCGACGCTCAGCTACACGTCGCTGACCCTGCTCGAGCGGTGCGGGTACCGCTACTACCTCGAACGCGTGCTGCGGATGCCAGAGCAGGCGGTGCAGGGGTTCTCGGGAGGCGAGAGCCTCGAGGCGCGCGCGCGCGGAGTCCTCGTCCACCGGCTCCTGGAGACGCACGACTTCGCCGCGCCCGGCGGGCCCTCCGAGGAGGCGGTTGCGGCGGCGGCCGGCGAGCTGGGGATGGAGACGAGCGACGGCGAGCGGGCGGAGCTGGCCGCCCTGGTGGCCGGGGCGCTCGGGACCGCGATGGCCGGGCGGATCGCCGCGAGCCGGCGCGTGCGCCGCGAGCACCCGTTCGCGTTCGGGCTCGGCGAGGGCGCGCCGCTCGTGACCGGGGTCTTCGACCTGCTCTGCGAAGAGCCCGACGGGACGACGCTGCTGGTCGACTACAAGAGCGACCGGCTGGCGCCGGAGTCCGAGACGGAGGCGCTCGCGGCCCGCGACTACGCCGTGCAGCGGCTCCTCTACGCGCTCGCCGTGCTGCGCGAGGGGGCGCTGGTCGTCGATGTCGTGCACTGGTTCCTCGAACGGCCCGCCGAGCCGGCCGTGGCGCGCTACACGCTTGCCGAGCGGCCCTCGCTGGAGGAGCAGCTCGCGCGCCGGCTCGCGGCGCTACGGGCGCGGCCGTTCGCCGTCACGGGTGAGCCACATCGGGGCCTCTGTCTCACCTGCCCCGGGCGTGGCGGCCTCTGCTCCTGGAGCGAGCAGGAGACGATGCGCGAGAATCCCGTGGACACCGGCGCGGGGCGGCCGGAGCGCTGAAAAATCGGGCCACGACGCCTATTTCCGGGCGGTCTGCGCTGATACCCTTTCTGCTCCGCCTCAGGTGCCCGCCTGCCCGCACGTGTGAGGACGCGCGGGGAAGCACCTTCCTTCGAGCACTTCCATGTCCAAGCACAGCACAAACCCCCCCGGGGCCGTCGGCCTCTACGACCCTCGCTTCGAGCACGACGCGTGCGGCGTCGGCATGGTGGCGCGGCTCGACAACCAGGCGACGCACGAGGTCATCACGCGCGCGATCACCGCGCTGGAGAACCTCGAGCACCGCGGCGCCTCGGGCGCCGACCCCAGGACCGGCGACGGCGCTGGGATCCTGATGCAGATGCCCGACGAGCTGTTCCGGGCCACCTGTGGCTTCGAGCTGCCCCCGCTGGGCTCATACGGCGTGCTGATGTGCTTCCTGCCGACCGACGAGGCCCGGCGCGCCGAGCTCGAGGCGCTGCTCGAGCGGACCGTCACGGCCGAGGGCCAGCAGCTGCTGGGCTGGCGCGAGGTGCCGATCGAGGAGGAGCACACCGGCACCGTCGCCGGCGCCTGCCGGCCCGTGATCCGCCAGCTGTTCGTCGGCGCCGCCGAAGGGCTCGCCTACCCCGAGGGCACGATGCAGGAGGCGTTCGAGCGCAAGCTCTACGTGATCCGCCGCATCTGCGAGCTGGCGGCTCCGGACTCCGGCCTCTACGTCGCGTCCAGCTCCTCGCGGACGGTCAACTACAAGGGGATGCTGATCAGCTTCCAGCTGGCGGCCTTCTACAGCGACCTCCGCGACGAGCGCTGCAAGAGCGCGATGGCGCTCGTGCACTCGCGCTTCTCGACCAACACGTTCCCGAGCTGGGAGCTCGCCCACCCGTACCGGGTGATCTGCCACAACGGCGAGATCAACACCGTGATGGGCAACGTCAACTGGATGCGCGCGCGGGAGAGCGAGCTGCACAGCGAGCTGTTCGGGGAGGACCTGGAGAAGATCCTCCCGGTCGTGAGCGCCGGCAACTCCGACTCGGCCACGTTCGACAACGTGCTCGAGCTGCTGATGCTCGCGGGCCGCTCGCTGCCCCACGCGGCGATGATGATGATCCCCGAGGCCTACAGGAACCGGGACGACCTGCCCGACTACCTGAAGGGCTTCTACGCCTTCCACGCCTGCCTGATGGAGCCGTGGGACGGGCCGGCCTCGGTCGCCTTCACCGACGGGCGCGTCGTCGGCGCGACGCTCGACCGCAACGGCCTGCGACCCGGGCGCTGGGTCGAGACGATGGACGGTTATGTCGTGCTCGGCTCCGAGTCCGGCCTGCTGGACATCGCGCCCGAGAACGTGCGCCGCCTCGGGCGCCTGCAGCCCGGCAAGCTCTTCCTCGTCGACCTGGAGCGCGGCCGCATCGTCGAGGACGAGGAGGTCAAGCGCGAGGTCGCGACCGCGCATCCCTACGGCGAGTGGTACGAGCGCAACGCGATCCCGTTCAAGCAGCTCCCGCCGTCCAGCGAAGTCACGCTCTCCGACCAGCCTCTGCGGCTGCGCCAGCGGGCGTTCGGCTACAGCCAGGAGGACCTGCGCGTCCTGCTGGCGCCGATGGCGATCGAGGCCCAGGAGCCGGTCGGCTCGATGGGCAACGACCTCTCCCTGGCCGTCCTCTCGGACCAGGCGCCGCCCCTCTTCTCCTACTTCAAGCAGCTCTTCGCGCAGGTCACGAACCCGCCGATCGACCCGATCCGCGAGGAGATCGTGATGAGCCTCGCGACGTCGCTGGGCAACGAGCGCAACCTGTTCGAGGAGACGCCCGAGCACGCGCACAAGCTGCTGCTCGACCAGCCGATCCTGCTCAATCGCGAGCTCGAGACGCTGCGCGAGGTGGACCACGAGGTCTACAAAGCCCGCACGATCGACGCCACCTGGCTGGTCCAGAAGGGGCCGTCCGGGATGGTCGAGGCGCTGGAGCGGCTGTGCCGGACGGCGACCGAGGCGATCGAGGAAGGCGCCAACATCCTGATCCTCAACGACCGCCTGCTCGGGCCCCGGCGCGTGCCGATCCCCTCGCTGCTCGCCGTCGCCGCCGTCCACCACCACCTCGTGCTCGAGGGCACCCGCTTGCGCGCGGGGATCATCGTCGAGTCCGGCGAGCCCCGCGAGGTGCACCACTTCGCGACGCTGATCGGCTACGGCGCCAGCGCGATCAACCCGTATCTGCTGCTCGAGACGCTCGACGGGCTCGTGATCGAAAAACGGATCGTGAGGCGAGGGAGCGACGGCGAGACGATCGAGATCAGCGCCGAGGACGCTGCCCAGAACCTCGTCAAAGCGATCGGCAAAGGGCTGCTCAAGACGATCTCCAAGATGGGCATCTCGACGATCCAGTCCTACCGGAGCGCCCAGATCTTCGAGGCGGTGGGCCTCGAGCGCGAGCTGATCGACACCTACTTCACGGGCACCGCCTCGCGGATCGGCGGCGTCGGGCTGCAGGTCCTGGCCGAAGAGGCGCTCGAGCGCCACGCTCGCGCCTATCCGGTCACGCCTGACGAGCTGCTCCCCGTCGGCGGCGTCTATGCCTGGCGGCGCGACGGCGAGCACCACATGTGGAACCCCGAGACGATCGCGCTCGTCCAGCACGCGGTCCGGTCCGCGAACGGGGACGTGAACGCCGCGATGGGCGGCGACGCGGAGGCGCTCGGCGCGGTGCGCCAGAGCCCCGCGATGGAGAAGTTCCGCGAGTACGCGCGCGCGATCAATGAGGACGCCGCGCGCAAGGCGACGCTGCGGGGCCTGCTCGAGATCGGCGCCGGAGACGGTCCGCGCGGCGAGCCGATCCCCCTCGAGGAGGTCGAGCCCGCGAAGGAGATCGTGCGGCGCTTCTGCACCGGCGCGATGAGCCTCGGGTCGATCTCGCGCGAGGCACACGAGACGCTCGCGATCGCGATGAACCGCCTCGGCGGGCGCTCGAACACGGGCGAGGGCGGCGAGGACCCGGTGCGGTTCACGCCGGACCCGAACGGCGACGAGCGCCGCTCGGCCATCAAGCAGGTCGCCTCGGGGCGCTTCGGCGTGACCGTCCACTACCTCGTCAACGCGGACGAGCTGCAGATCAAGATGGCGCAGGGAGCCAAGCCCGGCGAGGGCGGCCAGCTCCCCGGTCACAAGGTCGACTCCTACATCGGCTCGATCCGCCACACCACTCCCGGCGTCGGCCTGATCTCGCCCCCTCCGCACCACGACATCTACTCGATCGAGGACCTCAAGCAGCTGATCTACGACCTGCGCTGCGGCAACACGAGGGCGGAGGTGTCGGTCAAGCTCGTCGCCGAGGTCGGCGTGGGCACCGTCGCGGCGGGCGTGTCCAAGGCAAACGCCGATCGCGTGCTGATCGCAGGCCACGACGGCGGCACCGGCGCCTCGCCGCTGTCCTCGATCCAGTCGGCCGGCGTGCCGTGGGAGATCGGGCTCGCCGAGACCCAGCAGACGCTGCTGCTGAACGACCTGCGCTCGCGGATCGTCGTGCAGACCGACGGTCAGCTGAAGACAGGGCGCGACGTCGTCATCGCAGCGATGCTCGGCGCGGACGAGATGGGCTTCTCGACGGCGCCGCTGATCGCCACCGGCTGCATCATGATGCGCGCCTGCCACCTGAACACGTGCCCCGTCGGCATCGCCACCCAGGACCCGGAGCTGCGCAAGCGCTTCAAGGGCACCCCGGAGCACGTCGTCAACTTCTTCTTCTTCGTCGCCGAGGAAGTGCGCGAGATCCTCGCCTCCCTCGGGCTGCGCACGCTCGACGAGGCGATCGGCCGTGTCGACCTGCTCGGCGTCGGGCCGGCGATCGAGCACTGGAAGGCGCGCGGCGTCGACCTCACCCACCTGCTCACGCACATCGAGGTGCCCGAGGGCGCCCCGCGCCACCGCGTCGAACCGCCGCCGCCGGTGCTCGACGACGCGCTGGACTGGGAGCTCGTGCGCGCCGCCGAGCCTGCGCTCGAGCGCGGGGAGAGCGTCCGCGTACAGCTGCCCGTGAGGAATCGAAACCGCTGCGTCGGCGGCATCCTCTCCAGCCACATCGCCTCGCGCCACGGCGCCGAGGGCCTGCCGGAGGGCACGATCGAGGTCGAGCTCGAGGGCTCGGCGGGACAGAGCTTCGCCGGCTGGCTCGCCCCGGGCGTCACGTTCACCCTGCGCGGCGACGCGCAGGACTACGCGGGCAAGGGCCTCTCGGGCGGCGTGTTCGCGATCCGCCCGCGCGACGGCATGGGCGAGCACTTCCGCGCCGAGGAGAACGTCGTCGTCGGCAACACCGTGCTGTACGGCGCAACTGCCGGGCGGGCGTTCTTCCGCGGTCTCGCGGGCGAGCGCTTTGCGGTGCGCAACTCCGGCGCCTGGGCCGTCGTCGAGGGCGTCGGCGACCACGGCTGCGAGTACATGACCGGGGGACGCGTCGTGGTGCTCGGGCCGACGGGGCGCAACTTCGCCGCCGGCATGAGCGGCGGCGTCGCCTACGTGCTCGACGAGCTGAAGGAGTTCCCTGGGCGCTGCAACATGGGCATGGTCGGCTTCGAAGAGCTCTCCGACGCGGACGCGATCGAGCTGCGGGCGATGGTCGAAGAGCACGCCGAGCGCACCGGCAGCCCGGTCGCGGCGGGCGTGCTCGCGCGCTGGGACGAGCTGCTCGCCGCGAACGCGTTCGTGAAGGTCATGCCCCACGACTACAAGCGCGTACTGCGCGAACGGGCCGAGGAGGAGGCCCTTGCGGTCGACACCGGCGGCGAGCCGGCCGTCATGGGGGAGCAGGTAGCCGGCGCGCGGCCGCTGGATGCGACCGGACCGGGAGACACTCGCTCCGCCGGACCGGGAGACACTCGCTCCGCCGGACCGGGAGACACTCGCTCCGCTCGCATCCCCGAACCGGCCAGCATCCCCGAACCGGCCAGCGAGGCGGGCCCCTGATGGGCGAACTCGGCGGCTTCCTGAGGATCGAGCGCCACGGCGTGCCCTACCGGGACAGCGCCGAACGCGCGCACGACTACCGCGAGTTCCAGCTCCAGCGTCCGGTGCCCGAGCTCCAGGAGCAGGGCGCGCGCTGCATGGACTGCGGCGTGCCCTTCTGCCACAACGGGTGCCCGCTCGGCAACCTGATCCCCGACTGGAACGACCTCGTCTACCGCGACCGCTTCGCCGACGCGATCCGCCAGCTGCATGCCACGAACAACTTCCCGGAGTTCACCGGGCGGCTGTGCCCGGCGCCATGCGAGGCCTCATGCGTGCTGGAGATCCGCGAGGGCGACGCGGTCACGATCAAACAGATCGAGAACGCGATCATCAACCGCGCGTGGGAGGAGGGCTGGGTCAAGCCGCAGCCGCCGCGGCGGGAGAGCGGGCGCTCGGTGGCCGTCGTCGGCTCGGGCCCGGCCGGGATGGCCGCCGCCCAGCAGCTGCGGCGCGTCGGACACGCGGTGACCCTCTTCGAGCGCGACGAGGCGATCGGCGGCTTGGTGCGCTTCGGCGTGCCCGACTTCAAGATCGAGAAGACCGTCGTCGAGCGCCGGGTCGAGCAGCTGCGCGCGGAGGGGGTCGAGCTGCGCTGCGGCGTCGACGTCGGCGTCGACATCTCGGCGCAGGAGCTGCTCGCGGGCTTCGACGCGGTCGTGCTCGCGACAGGTTCGCGTGTTCCACGCGACCTCGAGGTGCGGGGCCGCGAGCTCGACGGGGTTCACTTCGCGATGGACTACCTCTACGGGCGTAACCGCTGGGCCGCTCGCGAGTTCGGCCCTGTTCCAACGGTCGCGGCGCCCGCGCCCCCGGAGCAGCCGATCACCGCTGAGGGCAAGGACGTGGTCGTGATCGGCGGCGGCGACACCGGTGCCGACTGCGTCGGCAACTCGCTGCGCGAGGGCGCGCGTTCGATCGTCCAGCTCGAGCTTCTCTCCGAGCCGCCTCCGCAGCGGCCCGACGATCGCACGCCGTGGCCGGAGTGGCCGCTGAAGTACCGCCTCAGCTACGCGATGGAGGAGGCGCGCGAGCTGCGCGTGGGCGAGCAGGACTACTCCGTGGCGACGACCGAGCTCAGCGGCAGCGAGGGCCGCGTCGAGGCGTTGACGGTGGCCGCGGCCGCGCCGGAGCCGCCGTTCGCCCCGGTCGCCGGGACCGAGCGCCGGCTCCCGGCCCAGCTGGTGCTGCTCGCGATGGGCTTCCTGCACCCCGAACAGGGGCTGCTCGACCAGCTCGGCGTCGAGCGCGACCGTCGCGGCAACGTCAAGGCCGTGAGCCCGTACACGACGTCGGTCAGGGGCGTGTTCGCAGCCGGTGACGCGCGCCGGGGCCAGTCGCTGATCGTCTGGGCGATCAACGAGGGGCGCCAGTGCGCCCGCATGGTCGACCGCTACCTGTCCGGGCTGGACAGCGAGCCGAGCCGCGACGAGGGTCTGGCCGGCCACGCCGACGCCGACGAGGGCCCGGAGGGCCCGCCCCAGCACGTCGGCCCGGGCGTTCCCGCCGGGTAGCTAGTCTGGCTCACGCGCCGCCCCGTGGACGGCGCCCCCCGGATGCCGACGTTCTGCCGCCACAACCGCTTCATCGAGCGCTGCCCGATCTGCAGCAAGACGCTGCCGGGCAACGAGCCCTCGACGGCATCGCCCCGGCGGGCCTCGACTGCAGGCGCCGCCGGCCGCGCGCGCGGCTCGCAGCGCGCGGCCCGAGGGGGGAAGGCCGACGGGCTGCGCGTGCGGCGCGAGGGCCGTGCGATCGAGGACGGCTACGCCTCGCCGCTCGTGCCGGGGCTGCGGGCGTCCAGCGACGCCCGGCGGCTCGCAGAGGAGATCGCCTTCTCGAGCGCGCGGCTGGCGGCCCTGGCGACGGAGCCGCCGGGCGCCTACGCCAGCGCGGCCGATGCTGCCGCAGCCGGCGATCCCGAGCGCGCCGGATGGCTGTGCTTCCTGCTCGCATACCTCGGGCCCTCGGAGGACGAGACCCCTTTCGCGGGAGTGGAGACGGCGCTGGCGGCGGCGCCCGCGCCGGGCGACGCCAGCCCCGAGCTCGGCGAGCTGCTCGACACCGTCGCGCGGGGGCCGCGCAGCGCGCACCGCGCCGGAAGCGGCGCGCGAACGCTGGTCGCCTACGCGCAGTGGGCCGAGCGCGCCGGTGGGCAGGACGCCGCGTTCACGGGCGAGGAGGGATGGACCCCCGACCGCCGCTTCGCGCGTCTGTTCGAACGGCTCTCCCTCCCGGGGCTGCACCGAGGGGCGCGCTACGAGCTGCTGGTCGCGCTCGGGCGCCTGGGCATCTACGACCTGCGCGCGGACTCCCTGCACCTCGGCATCGGCCGGGGCGTGGCCGCGGGCGAGGACGAGGCGGCGCTTGCTGCCAAGCGCGTGTTCGGCATCGGCGATCCGCTGCTGCTCGACCGCCGCGCCGCCGCGCTCGCCGAGGCCGCCGGCGTGCCGCTGGAAGCGCTCGACCTGGCGCTGTTCAACTGGTCGCAACCGGCCGGCGCCG
This sequence comes from uncultured Solirubrobacteraceae bacterium, assembly GCA_963836035.1. Taxonomy (GTDB): domain Bacteria; phylum Actinomycetota; class Thermoleophilia; order Solirubrobacterales; family Solirubrobacteraceae; genus Palsa-744. Next base: position 416,708 of record CAWIHX010000005.1, read on the forward strand.
GGCGCGCGACGCTCGGGTTCCGGCCCCAGGGGGAGCTCTCTCCCGGCGGCGCCGGCGACGCGCTCGGCGTCTGAGCGACCGCCGGGCTGATCGCCTCGGGGCGCTCTCGCGCGTGCGCGACTTGCCGTCCACACCGCCACCTACAGTCCATCGGGACAGCTCCACCCGGACCCCGGAGGCGCAATGCCCCTCTGCTTCATCCAGCCCCAGGACGCGATTCGCGTGATCGCCGACTCGCTCGGCCGCGAGGCTCGTCGCCAGCTCGTAGGCGAGGTGGTGCGCGCGTGGGTCGACGACATCCCCGAACAGGAACTGTCGGTGCACTACGCCAAGGCGATCGCAGACCTGGACGAGGACGATCTCCACCTGCTCGCCGCCTGGCACGCCTCGCTCGAGGTCGGCCAGCCGATCCCGAACACGGAGTTCCTGGTCGGCGTCTTCCCGAGCCTCGGCGACAACCGGCGCGAGGCGCTGAAGATCGCAGCCGGGTTCCGCGGCGAGGAGGCCTTCCAGGCGGGCGTCGCCGAGGAGCAGGCGCTCGACACGGTGCTGCCGCGTCTCTCGCACGAGCGCGCGGTGGAACTGGCCAACGAGTGCATTCAGCTGTACATGTGGGACCGCCTCGGGTCGGACAACTAGGCTGCGCGTGAAGGGCATCGGAGGCTCCGCCTTCCTGGACCGATCATCCGCGCCGCGTCGGCACTGACCTGCGTTTCGCCGTCCGCGCCGGCCGGCGCCGCGCTTGAACCGGGCACCCGCGAGAGGCTCCGCCGCGGTTAGACTGTTCTCATGCCCGAGCTCGAAGCGATGCCCACCGAGGACGATGTGATGGACGCCCTGTCGAACGTCATCGACCCCGAGCTGGGACTCGACTTCGTCGAGCTCGGCCTCATCTACACGGTCGAGGTCGCGGAGGGCAACGTCAAGGTGACGTTCACGCTCACCACCCCCGGCTGCCCGATCGGCCCTCAGGTCAACGAACAGATCGAAGAGTTCGTCGGCGAACTCGACGGCGTCAAGACGGTCGAGTCGGAGATGGTCTTCACCCCGCCCTGGTCGCCGGAGATGATGAGCGAAGACGCGAAGTTCGCGCTCGGCTACTGAGAGCTTCGCTTGCCGGCGGGCGTCGGTTCGTCCCCTTCACCTCGCCGCCGACGCGACAGCGGGCCGGGGCCCCGTGTCGAGACCCCGGTCCGTGCTCACGAGCGCCACATCGTCACCACCTCGCGCGCCCCGTCCGGTGTGGTGAACGAGCCCCTGCGCCTGAAGCCCACGGATTCGTAGCGCGGCTCGTTGCCGGCGTTGCTCGACTCGAGGTAGGCGGCGGCGCCCTCGGCGTCGATGAGATCGAGGTTGGATGCCAGCAGTCGCATCCCGAGTCCCTGGCCGCGCCGCTCCGGATGCGTGCCGATCAGCGTCAGGTAGTAGTGCGGCGGCTCGTGCGGGTGGGACGCCTCGAAGGCGTCGAAGAGCGCCATCACCTCGCCCGCGCGCTCCCCGACGAGGCCCGGGACCTCCGCCTCCTCCTCGGGCGTCAGCTCGCTCTGGCCGGGCGGGATCCAGACGGTGGCCGCTGCGAAGCCGCCGATCGTCCAGACCCATTCGTGCTTCAGCGCCGAGGAGACGTACAGCCGCCACAGCGCCCGTAGCTGCGCGTGGTCGGGGAAGGCCCACTTCCACAGGGGATCCTCCGCGAACGCGAGCCAGAGCGTCTCCGTCACGGCCTCCAGGTCCTCCGGCCGCGCCCGCCGCGGCGCCGCGCCCTCCACGGCCGTCTAGGCCGGTGTGGCGGCCGTCTCGCGCGCCATCGCGACGAGCCCCGCGAGTTCGGAGCGGATGCTCTCGCCGATCCTGTCGAGATCGGGTAGCGCGTCGAAGTCGCCGAGCAGGCCGAAGTTCATCTGGCCGTTGTAGGACATGATCGCGATCGCCATCGCGTGGTTTTCCGGCAGGAAGGCGACGGGGATCGCGGTCAACATCTCCCTGCCGAGCACGTACAGGGGGAACTGCGGGCCCGGGACGTTCGTGACGATCAGGTTGAACAGGCGCGTCGAGAAGTTCAGCCGCGAGGCCTGCGCGAGGATCGTCGGCGGCGCGAAGTTCTGGGCTCCGGAGATCACCTCGGCGCCGAGCGCCTGCTTGGACTCCTTCAGGCCGTCCATCGCCTGCGAGACGAAGCGCAGCCGGTGGAGCGGGTCGGAGATGTAGACGGGGAGCGGCCCCCGCATCACGACGATGCGGTTGCCGGCGGTGCCGTGTTCATCCTCGGTGCGGACCGAGACCGGCACGAGCGCACGCATCTCGACGCCCTCGGTGCGACGCCCGCGCGCGATCAGGAAGTCGCGCAGCGCGCCCGCGACGACGGCGAGCACGACGTCGTTGACGGTGCCGCCGAAGGCGTTCTTGACGGTCTTGAAGTCGTCGAGGCTCGCCGTCACCGCGACGAAGCGCCGGTGCGGGCCGATCGGCACGTTCAGCGGCGTTTCCGGCGCCGGGTTCAGCCCGGCCCAGACGATCTCGCCGATCCCCTCGGCAGCCTCGCGGACGCGTGCCATCGCGCGCTCGGGGTGTGCCAGCGCGTCGAGCGCGCCCTCGGCGAGCGCGAGGCCGGCGCGGGCGGCGCCGACGACGCCAGCCGCGACCAGTTGCGTCGCGCCCGGCTCCGCGTGCGGCTGCCAGGCGCGGCCGGAGTTGGGGATCTGCGGCGGATCCGGCGAGATGTCGAAGAGCACGGTGGCGAGGTCGACGCCCGCGATGCCGTCGATCAGGGAGTGGTGGGTCTTCGTGATCAGCGCGAAGCGGTCGTCCTCGAGGCCCTCGATCAGCCACATCTCCCACAGCGGCTTGGAGCGGTCCAATTGTTGGGAGAAAATGCGGGCTGTGAGCTCCTGAAGCTGCTCGAAGGAGCCCGGCGCCGGCAGGGCGGTGTGGCGGACGTGGTACTCGAGGTTGAAGCTGGGGTCGTCGACCCACACCGGGCGGCCGCTGTCGATCGCCGTGTAGGCGAGCTTGTGGCGGTAGCGCGGGACGAGGTGCAGGCGCCGGCGGATCTGTTCGAGGAACTCCTCCATGCTCGGCGGCGGGCCCTCGACCAGCGTCAGGCCCCCGATGTGCATGTGCGAGCTCGGTCCCTCCTGGTGCAGGAAGGACGCGTCGACGGGCGTCAGGCGGTCGAGGTGACGCTGAGCCATGACGGCTTAGCGTACCGGGATGGGTGAGAAGGGGCCCACCCCCCCGACGAATAGAATGTGGGCGTGGACAACAGCGTCGAGAAGCTGATCCTGGCGGCGCCGCGCGGCTATTGCGCGGGCGTCGACCGGGCCGTGCAGACGGTCGAACAGGCCTTGCAGCTGCACGGCGAACCCGTGTACGTCCGCAAGGAGATCGTGCACAACAAGCACGTCGTCGAGGAGCTCTCCAACCGGGGCGCGATCTTCGTCGAGGAGCACACGGAAGTGCCGGAGGGCGCGGTCTGCGTGTTCTCGGCGCACGGCGTCGCGCCGAGTGTGCGAGAGGGCTCCGAGCAGCGCAGCCTGCAGACGATCGACGCGACGTGCCCGCTGGTCACGAAGGTCCACCGCGAGGCCGTCAAGTTCGCTCAGGACGGCTACACGATCGTGCTCGTCGGCCACGCCGGCCACGAGGAGGTCGAAGGGACCATGGGCGAGGCGCCCGAGAGGATCGTGCTCGTGCAGGACGAGCAGGACGTCGAGGAGCTGGAGGTGGACGATCCCGAGCGGATGGCCTACATCACCCAGACGACACTCGCCGTCGACGAAACGGCCTCGATCATCGCGCGGCTGCGCGATCGCTTCCCGAAGATCGTCGGCCCTCGCACCGATGACATCTGCTACGCGACCACCAACCGGCAGGCGGCGGTGCGGCAGATGGCGTCCAAATGCGACCTGATGCTCGTGATCGGCTCGAAGAACTCGTCGAACTCGAAACGCCTCGTCGAGGTCGCGCGCGACTGCGGCACCGAAGGTCATCTGATCGACAACGCCCGCGAGGTCAAGGAGGAGTGGCTGGAGGGCAGGCGCGTCGTCGGGATCTCCTCAGGCGCCAGCGCACCCGAGCACCTGGTCCAGGAGCTCGTCGAGCTGTTCCGCAGCCGTGGCGTGACCGACGTCTCGGAGTTCGACGTGGTCAAGGAGGACGTCCGCTTCATGCTGCCCAAGCAGATCCGCGTGGCGGCGGCTGCCGCGGGCGAGATCGAGGCCCGCCCGCCCGCGCCCGGAGCGGGCTGATCGCGACCGCCTCGGCAGCGGCGGCGGCCACGCCGCCCGCGACCGGCTGAGCCTCACCGGCACGATGCGGACGCTGATCGTCTCCGATCTGCACCTCGGCGGCAACTCCGGCGTCGACGTGCTGCGCCGCCGGCAGCTGCGGGCGGCGCTGCTCGACAGCCTCGACGGGATCGACCGCCTGGTCCTGCTTGGCGACGTGCTCGAGCTGCGCCACGGGCCGATGCGCGATGCGATGAGCGCCGCGCGCCCGGTCTTCGAGGACCTGGGCCGTGCCCTTGCGGGCCGCGAGCTCGTCCTGACCGCGGGCAACCACGACCACGCGCTGGTCGAACCCTGGCTCCTCGCCCGCGGCGCGGGCGCGGACCCCGGCCCGCTCGGTCTGGAGCAGTTGATCGAGCCCGCGGCCGCGTCGCCGGCGCTCGCCCAGATCGCCGAGTGGGCAGCGCCGGCGCGGACCCGGGTCGCCTACCCGGGTCTGTGGATCCGCGAGGACGTCTACGCGATGCACGGCCACTACCTCGACTGCCACCTCACGGTGCCGACGCTCGAGCGCCTCACCGTCGGCGCGATGAGCCGCCTGCTCGGCCGCCCGGCTGCGGGCTTCGAGGCCGTCGACGACTACGAGGCGATGGGGGCGCCGGTCTTCGCCTGGCGCGACGCGGTCGCGCGCGACGCGCGGACGGGCGCAGCGCTCAACGGCATGGCCACGGTGGCGGCGTGGCGCGCGCTCGGCGGCAGCTCCGACGCCGATGCCGCCGAGGTGCCGGCGCGCCGGCGCGCGCCGGCTGCCCGCCTGATGCGCGAGCTGCGCCGCCGCGCGCTCGTGGCCGGCTTCCCGCTCGCGGTCGGCGTGCTCAACCGGGCAGGCATCGGCCCGCTCCGCGCCGACGTCTCCGGCGGGGAGCTGCGGCGGGCAGGGCTCGCCGCGATGGGCGAGGTGGCGGCGCGGCTGGGGCTCGGCGACGCCTATGTCGTCTTCGGCCACACCCACCGCGCCGGGCCGCTCGAGGGCGACGAGGAGAACGAGTGGCGGGGCCGGCGCGGGGCGCGCCTGGTGAACTGCGGCAGCTGGGCCTTCGCCGACATCTTCCTCGGCGCGAGCGGCCCCGCGAATCCCTACTGGCCCGGCGGCGCGGTACTCGTCGAGGGCGAGAACACCGTCGCGACACCGCCGCGCCTGCTGCGACTGCTGGCCGATCGCGCGCTCGAGGAGCTCGCCCCGGCGGGCGCTCAGCCGTAGCGGTCCCCGAAGGCCTCGAGCGCCCGGCCGGGCGCGGTCAGCCGGCCGTTCGCTTCCTGCATCGCCCAGCCGCCGTCGCTGCGCGCGTACACCAGCAGCGCCCGCAGCCAGCCTTCGCGGTGGTAGGCGAGGGCGAGCCCGAGTTCCTTGACGAGCGCTTGGGCCGCGTCGCTCGGGTCGCTGGCCGGCGCCGCCGAGCCGTCGCACTGCCGGCTGACGCTGTACGCGCAGAAGCCGATCTCGGAGACGATGATGTTGTCGCGGCCCGAGGCCATTTCGGAGCGGATCCCGGGCACTTCGGCCATCCCCTCGCCGGGTTTGCGCTCTTTCGCGTACGGGTGCAGATACCACCCCTGCACTTCGTTGCGGAGCTGCGGCTGGGCCTGATAGAGGCCGGCGATCCAACGCTCGCCCGCGGCGGCGACGTAGACGTCGCTGAGCGGCACGCGCGAGTGGGCGACGGCCGGCAGCAGCTGCGCCAGGAAGGCCGCGTACTGCGAGGGGGTCCCGTAGCCCCACGGCTCGTTGATCGCCTCGAAGGAGATCGGTGCGGCGGGCCAGCGCCGGACGATCTCCTCGGCGGTCGAGACGAACCCGCGGGCGTATTCGCCGAGCAGCTTCCGGTCCGTCGGCAGGCACGCCTTGCCGAAGGTGCACTTCGAGTAGCCGGCGAACTCGATCGTGACCACCGGGATCATCCCCGCCTTGATCGACGGTTCGAGGCCGCCGTCGATTTCCGCGAGCGTGCTGCCCGCCTTCAGCTCGACGGTGCCCCCGCGGTCGTAGACGATTCGGTGTTCGACGAACTCCTCGGGTGCTCCGCCGGCGCTGTTGCCGTTCAGCCCGAGCCACGCTTCGCGGGGCGCCGCCGCCGGGGCGAGCGCGTCAAGTGGCCCTGCCACCGCCGCGAGCACGATGGCGGCCGCGGCGAGCAGCCCCGCGAGTAGGCGCGCAGCGCGCATTGCAGGACGGTAGCCGACCGGTCTCGGGCCCCGGCGCAGGCGCTCTCAGCCTGCGAGCGCGCCCGGCGTGAAGCACGTCGCGAGCACGCGCACGCCGTGGCCCGGCTCGATCCGCAGCTCGCCTCGCGTGTGGCGGCCGTGCTCGAAGACGGGGTAGGCGCCCGGCGCCTGGAGCGTGAGCGTCGCGGTCCCGGCGCCCGAGCTCGCGGTGAGCGTGCCCGCCCCCTCGGTCACGACCCACACCCCGCCGGCCTCGTAGGGCCCCGTGTAGGCGCCCTCGCGGTCGGCGCTGGGCGGCGCGAGCGTGACACCGGGCTCATCCTCGGGGCGCAGCGGCGCAAGCGGCTCGCGCTCGAGCCCGAGCAGCTCCTGGATCGCGAGCTCGGTCTCGGCGTAGGCGCCTTCACCGTAGTGGTACTCGAACAGCCGCGCCCGGCCGTCGAAGAGGTAGCGCGCGGGCCAGCCCTCGTTCTCGTAGTCCTGCCAGAGCACGAAGTCCGCGTCGATCAGGACCGGGTAGGAGATGCCGAGCCGCTGCACGGCGTCCCGCACACCCTGCTCCTCGCGCGAGGGGTCGAAGCCCGGGCTGTGCACGCCGACGATCCGCAGCCCGTCATCGGCGTAGCGCTCGTGCCATGCCTTCAGGTAGGGCAATGTGCGGACCGAGTTCGGGCGGCAGAAGTCCCAGAACTCGACGAGCAGCGGGCGGTCGCGCTGGAGGATGCTGACCTGGCTGCCCTCGGGGACGTTGACCCAGGGCAGGCCGCGGGGGAAGAGGGGGGCCGCGATGTTGTCGACGGGAGCGCGGGTCACCAGATCGTCTCCTCCGGCGAGAAGGAGAGAATGCGTTCGTCGCGGGTGACCAGGCGGCCGCTCGCGACACGTGCCGTCGCGAAGGTCAGACGGTCAGCGGGATCCCGCGGGAAATCGGCGCCATCCAGAGCTCCAGCGTGATCCGCCCGCGACGATGCATCTGACCTCTCAGCCGATCGAACCCACCATCTCCAGCTGGATCAGCCGGTTCAGCTCGACCGCGTACTCCATCGGCAGCTCCTTCGTCACCGGCTCGATGAAGCCGTTGACGATCATCGCCGCCGCCTCGTCCTCCGTGAAGCCGCGCGAGCCCATGTAGAAGAGCTGGTCGTCGGAGATCCGTCCCACCGTCGCCTCGTGCGCCACAGTGACATGCGGGTTCTGGATCTGGATGTCGGGCCAGGTGTCCGAGCGCGATTCGCCGTCCATCATCAGCCCGTCGCACTGCACGCGCGCTTTCGAGCCGGCCGAGCCAGAGCCCATCTTGACCAGCCCGCGGTAGCCCATGATCCCGCCGTCCTTGGAGATCGACTTGGCGAGGATGTTGGACGTCGTGTTCGGCGCCAGGTGCACGACCTTGGCCCCCGTGTCCTTGTGCACGCCCTTGCCGGCGACGCCGACGTTCAGGTGGTCGGCGCGCGCGCCCTCGCCCATCAGGAACGAGCCCGGGTAGAGCATCACGTACTTGGCGCCCATCGAGCCGCCGACCCACTCGACGGTGCCCTCGGCGTCGACGACGGCGCGCTTGGTGTTGAGGTTGTAGACGTCCTTGGACCAGTTCTGCACCGTGGTGTAGCGGGCCTTCGCGCCCTCGTGGACGAAGATCTCGACCACGGCGGAGTGCATCGAGTTGACGCTGTAGGTCTGCGCGGTGCAGCCCTCGATGTAGTTCACGTCCGAGCCCTCGTCGGCGACGATCAGCGTGTGCTCGAAGGTGCCCTCGCCGGCGCCCTCCATGCGGAAGTAGGCCTGCAGCGGCAGGTCGACCTTCACGCCCTTCGGCACGTACAGGAACGAGCCGCCCGACCAGACGGCGCCGTGCAGCGCCGAGAACTTGTTGTCCTGCGGCGGCACGCATTTGTTCATGAAGTACTTCTGGACCAGCTCCGGGTACTCGCGGATCGCCGTGTCCATCGAGCAGAACAGGATGCCGAGCTTCGCGTACTCCTCCTTGAGGCCCTCGTAGACCGGCTCCTGGCGCCACACGCCCACGACGCCCGCGAGGTGCTCGCGCTCCGCCTGCGGGATGCCGAGGTCCTCGTAGGTTTTCTTCATCTCGTCGGGGACCTCGTCCCAGGAGTTGAAGCGGCCGGCCGTCGGCGGGGAGTAGAGGACGAGCTCGTCGAGGTTCAGCCCGCTGAGGTCGGGCCCCCAGTGCGGGATCGGCTTGCGTTCGAAGATCTCCAGCGACTTCAGCCGTTTCTCGGCCATCCAGTCGGGCTCGCCCTTGACCTTGGAGAGCTCCCGCACGACCTCGCGTGAGATGCCCTTGCGCGCGATCAGCTGCCCCTGGTCGTCCTCGACGATCGGGCTGGGCTTGGAAATTCGGTCAACGGTGGCCATGTTCGTCCTCGCAGTGGTGGGGGGGCTGCGGAATTCTGTGTCCTGAGGTAGGAATTGTATCGAGGGGCTCCGCCGCCCCCCGGCCTCAGGTGCGCCGGCGGCCCGGCTCGCTTCCTCCGGGCCTAAAGCAGCGATCCCGGCGGTCCGATGGGTGACCTGTGACGATCCGGACGTCCACGCGTTCGCGCGGGCGGCCAGGGGGGGTCGTAACAGCGCTCACCCTCGCCGCCGCTTGCGCTCTCACCGCTCTCGGGCTGAGCGGCTGCGGTTCCACGCGCGCCAGCGCCGCCACCGAGCACGCGGTTCCGGTCTCCGAGCGCGACTTCCACATCACGGCCCCGTCGGTCCTGAGCAGCGGCACCGTCACGCTGCGCATCCACAACGACGGACCCGACCAGCACGAGCTGATCGTCGTCCCGGGCACGCTCTCCTCGCTGCCGCTGCGCGCCGATGGCCTGACCGTCGACGAGGAAGCGGTCGAAGCGTCCGAGCCCGGGTCGCTCGAGCCCGGCGAGCCGGGCAGCACGCGCGATCTCACGCTCCAGCTCAAGCCCGGCCGCTACGTCTTCTTCTGCAACATGGAGGGCCATTTCATGGCCGGGATGCACACCGAAGTGGAGGTCCGCTGATGGACCTCGGGCCGGGCATCCTGAGGCCCTTCCACGCGCGGGGGCGCTGGCTGCTCGCCGCGATCCCGCTGACCTTCCTCGTGACGGCGGCCGTCGGGATCGTCGTCACCCTCACCCTCTCGGCTCGTGCCAAGGACCGCTCGGCCGTGGTCCAGGTGGCGGCGCGGCAGCGGATGCTGGCCGAGCGCTACCTGAACGAGCTGCTGCTGACGAAAGCGGGCCAGCAGGCCGACCCGCAGACGATCGGGGCCGAGCTGAACGAAAGCGCGCACGCGCTGCTCGAAGGGGGCACGGTGCCCGCCGTCAACGGCGACGACGACGGCACCACGGTGACGGCGGCGACCGGCACCGTCCTGCGCCGCCAGCTGGAAGAGCAGATCAGGCTGATCGCCGACCTCAGGGGCTCGGGGCAGGCGCTGCTGAACGGCGCCCCGGCGCCAGAACCGACCGGAGGCGAGGCCCTCCCGGCGGGCAACCCGCTGATGCACGAGCGCATCCTCGTGGCGCTCACCTCTGCGACCGCGCTGAACGCCGCCCGCACGATCGCCGCGCGGGCCGACGACAGCGTGCAGCGGCTGCTCGACGCCGAGATCGCGCTGTCGGTGGGCGGGCTGATCGTCTCGCTCCTGCTGGCGGGCCTGCTGATCCTGATCCTGAGCCGCCAGACGGCGCATTTCCGGGCGCTCGCGAAGTCCTCGACCGATCTCGTTGCCGTGATCGACGCCCACGGCTGCCGTTACGTCAGCGACTCGCTCGCGGCCAAGGCGGGCAGGCCCGCGCCGCAGCTGCTCGGTGACGGGCTGCTCGCGCACGTGCCCGAGGAGGAGCACGAGCTGCTGCGCAGCGTCGCCGCGAACGGCACGCCGGCGACCTTCACGTTCGTGCTGATCGATGCCGCAGGCGAGCCGCGCACGCTGGAGGCGCACGTCACCGATCTGCGCTCGGAGCGCCACCTGCGGGGGGTCGTGGTCAACGCGCGCGACATCACCGAGCGCGTGCGGCTGGAGGCCGAGCTGCGTGAGAAGGCCAGCCGCGACGGCTTTGCGACCCAGCTGTCGGAGGCGCTCGAGATGGCCGATGAGGAACCGGATGTCTGCGAGGTCGTCGAGCAGGCGATGGCCGACGTCTCCGAGGCGACGCCGATGGAGCTCCTGCTCTCGGACTCGAGCCGTGCGAGCCTGCGCCGCGTCGCAGCGAACGACGGGGCCGAGCCACCCGGCTGCCCGGTGCGCTCGCCGTTCTCCTGCGTCGCGGTGCGCCGCGGCAGCGCCGTCACCTTCGAGTCGAGCGAGCACCTGAATGCCTGCCCGCACCTGCGCGGGCGCCCCGTCGGCGCGTGCTCGGCCGTGTGCGTCCCGGTCTCCTTCATGGGCCGCTCGCTCGGCGTGCTGCACACGACCGGTCCCGACGGCGAGGTGCCCGGCGCCGAGCGCGTGGAGCGGCTTCGGACCCTCGCCGCGCAGGCCGGGGCGCGAATCGGCACCGTGCGGGCCTTCCAGAAGACCCAGCTGCAGGCCTCGACCGACTCGCTCACCGGGCTCGTCAACCGGCGCAGCGCCGAGGAGCAGATGCGCTCGCTGCTGCGTGCCAAACGACCGTTCGCCCTGGCCCTCGGCGACCTCGACCGCTTCAAGCAGCTCAACGACACCCACGGGCACGAGGCGGGCGACCGCGCGCTGCGCCTGTTCGCCGACATCGCGCGGCGCTCGATCCGCGACCGGGACACGATCGCCCGCTGGGGTGGCGAGGAGTTCGTCGTGATCCTGCCCGGCCTCGACCGCTTCGGCGCGAGCGAGGTGCTCGAACGGCTGCGGGCGGCGCTCGGGCGTGCCCACCCCGGCGAAACGCCGCGCTTCACCGTCAGCTTCGGCGTCAGCGACACGCAGCAGGCACAGGCGGCCTCGCTCCTGTTCCGGATCGCCGACGAAGGGCTGTACACGGCGAAGGTGGCCGGGCGCGACCGGGTCACGATCGGCGAGGTCCCGGCGGATGACGGGCCATCTCGCCACGACGCGCCGTCGGACGAGGACGAGCTCGACGAGCTGTCGTTCGAGCTCTCGGCCGAGGCCGACCTCGACGGCGCCGCGCAGGAGGTGGCGCCGAACGGCGCGGTCACGCCCGGGGACGCGGCGGCCGGTGCGCCGGCGACGAACGGCGCCGCCGGCGGGTCCGGCAGGCGCCGCCCGGCGCGGGCCAAGCGCCCAGCCCGCGCGCCCGCGGGCAAGCGCTCCGGCCCCTGAGCGGCGCCAGGTGCAAGACTGCGGGTGGATGGAGCGATGGGATCTCAGCGCGGCCGCAGCCAAACCGCACAGCCCGGAGATCCTCTTCTCGAACGACGAAGGACGCGCGATCCTGCTCGATCTGCCGGGCGGTGAGGAGCTTCAGGACCACCAGGTCCACGAGGGAGCCTGGATCACTGCCGTCGAGGGCGAGCTGAGCGTGACCGGCCCCGGCGGTGAGACCGTCGAGCTGACGCCGGGGATCCTCCTCCATTTCCCTGCCGCCGAGCGCCACGAGGTGAGGGCGCACAGCGACGCCCGCCTGCTGCTCCTGCTCAGCCCGTGGCCCGGCGAGGGCCATCCGGGCGCGATGACGCTCGACGAGAAGGCCGAAGTGCGCAAGCGCGCGGCGGAGCGGGCCGGATGAGCGGGCGGCGGCAGCCCGCGCACCGATGCGCGGCCGGGAGGGGTGAGCGGGCGCTGCGGCTGCTCGGCGAGCTCGGGGTGCGAGCGCCGGCCTGCGTCTAGCTCAGCGCAGGCATTCCCAGCAGCTCGCGGGTCTCAGCCGTCGTGTTCGTGAGCGGGAAGGGCTCGTCGGGCACCGCCAGGCCGAGCCGCGCGCAGATCGGCTCCCAGCCGTCCGAGACCGTCCACTCCAGCAGCCGCTCCGGAGGCACGCCGGCGCGCACCGCCGCGTTGTGGGCCTCGAAGGCCTCGATCATGGCGGCGGCATCGCCGAGGTCGGCCGAGAACCGCGTTTCGAACAGCTTCGGCATCGTGGTGCCGAACCACTCCTCGAGCCCCGGGGGAGAAGCCTCGATCGGGTTGAAGATCGTGTTGGACGCGCTCCGGTACCAGGACTCGGGGTCCCGCGTGGAGAGCAGCACGAGCGCATCGGGGTTCGCGTCGGAGATCTCCTTCCAGAAGGACGCGCCGGGCCAGTCCACCACCGCTACGTAGCCGTCCAGCACCTGCTGCCAGTCGACGCCGCGTCCCTCGATCGCGTCCGTCCACCCGGCCGCCTGCGGCGGGTCGGCGATGATCTCGACCATGTGGTGGCATCGCCCGCCCAGCAGCTGCTCGAGCGCCATCTTCAGCGAGTGTGTCCCCGTCCGGCCGACGCCGGCTCCGACAACCTTGACTGCCATCTCGTCCCCCTTGGAGGTCACGAGCGGGGAGTCCCGCTCGGCCGCGAGCCTACCGGCTCAGGTCGGCCAGCCGTTGTCCCCGGTCACGGCCCCGCGCACCACCTTCAGGTTCAGCAGCGCGCACTTGCGGCGGGTCGCGGAGACCGGGATCCCGAGCAGCTCGATCATCCAGTCGGCGTCGAGCTCGCCGACGTCCGACAGCGCCATGCCCTTGAGCTCCTCGGAGGCGATCGAGGCCGCCGCCTGGGAGATCGCGCAGCCGTGGCCGTGGAAGCGGATGTCCTCGATGCGGTCGTCGGCGACGCGGATGTGCACGCCCAGCTCGTCGCCGCAGAGGGGGTTGTGCTCGAGCGCCTCGAGATCGTGGGGCTCGAGCTCGCCGAAGTTCCGCGGGCGCTTGTAGTGCTCGAGGATGTAGTCGCGGTAGAGGTCGTCCATCAGAGTCCGAAGACCTCGCGGCCCTTCGCGAGCGCTGCGAGGAAGGCCTCGATGTCCGACTCGTCGTTGTAGACGCCGAGGCTCGCGCGCGCCGTGGCGGCGACGCCGAGGCAGCGCATCAACGGCTGCGCGCAGTGGTGGCCGGCGCGGACGCAGACGCCCTCGCGGCCGAGCAGCTCGGCGACGTCGTGCGGGTGCATGCCCTCGACGGTGAAGGAGACGAGCGCGCCGCGCTCGCGTCCCGCCGGGGGGCCGACCGCGCGCACGCCGGGGACCTCTACCAGCCGCGCGAGCATCAGCTCGGTCAGCTCGCGCTCGTGCGCGCGGACGCGCTCCATCCCCAGCCCGTCGAGGTAGGCGACGGCGGCGGCGAGGCCGACGGCCTCGGCGATCGGCGGCGTGCCGGCTTCGAACTTGAACGGCAGCTCGTTCCACGTCGTCTCGAGCTGGGAGACCGAGGCGATCATGTCGCCGCCGGTCAGGAACGGGTCCATCGCCTCGAGCAGCTCGCGGCGGCCGTGCAGCACGCCGATGCCGGTCGGGCCGAGCGCCTTGTGGCCGGTCCAGGCGTAGAAGTCCACGCCGAGGGCCTCCACGTCGACCGGCATCTGCGGCACCGCCTGGGCACCGTCCACGAGCGTGGCGGCGCCCGCGGCACGCGCGCGGGCGGCGATCTCGGCGACCGGGTTGATCGTCGCGAGCACGTTCGAGACGTGCGCGAACGCGACGATCCTCACGTCGCCTCGCGCCAGCTCGGCGTCGAGCTGCGCGAGCGAGAGCTCGCCGCGCTCGTCGACCTCGAGGTAGCGCAGCTCGGCGCCGCGCTCGCGGCAGATCTGCTGCCAGGGCACGAGGTTCGCGTGATGCTCCATCTGGGTGATCAGCACCGCGTCCCCCGGGCCGAGGTGGGCGGCCCCGTATGAGCGCGCCACGAGGTTGATCGCCTCGGTCGCGTTCTTGGTGAAGATCGTCGTCTTCGGCTCCGCGCCGGTGAAGGCCGCGATGCGGGTGCGCGCCGATTCGAACGCCTCGTCGGCCTCCTGGGCGAGGGGGTAGACGCTGCGGTGGATGTTGGCGTTGTGCTCGGCCAGGTGCCCGGCGAGCGCGTCGATCACGACGCGCGGCTTCTGCGAGGTCGCGCCCGAGTCCAGGTAGACCAGCGGCTTGCCCGCGAAGCGCCGCTCGAAGATCGGGAAGTCGGCGCGAACCGCCAGGCTGCTCTCAGCGACTGACGGCATAGGTCTCGATGTCCTCGCGCGCCGCCGCCAGCTTCGTCGCGATCTTCTCGCGCACGAGCTCCTCCAGCGGCTCGTCGGCCAGCTCCGAGATCAGCGGCTCGAAGAACCCTTCGACGATGATGCGCACCGCGGCTGCGCGATCGATACCGCGGCTCTGCATGTAGAAGATCGACGACTCGTCGAGCTCGCCGACGGTGCCGCCGTGCGAGGCCGAGACGTCGTCGGAGGACACCAGCACCGATGGGATCGCGTCCACGCGGGCCTTCGGCGAGAGCATCATCGTGTGGATCTGCAGGTAGGTGTGGGTCTGCTGCGCTCCCGGGTCGATTTTGATCAGGCCCTCGAAGCTGGCCCGCGCCGCGCCGCTGGCCGCGCCGCGCCAGTGGACGTCGCCCCCCGACGGCCCGGTCTCGTGCAGGTCGACGGCGAACGCGTCGAGGTGCTCGCGCTCCTCAGCGAAGAAGACGCCGCGGAAGGCCATGTCGCCGCCCGGCGCCGAGACCGCAAGCTCCATGTGCGGCCGGACGAGATGGCCGCCGAGCAGCGCGGGCAGCCAGTGGCAGTACGCGTCGCGCCCGACCTGCACGAAGCGCGTGGAGACGTCGTAGATCTCGTTGCCCGAGCCCCAGTCCTGGACCTGGGCGAGACGGCAGCGTGCGCCGTCCTGCAGGTAGAGCTCGAAGGCACCCGCGTGCAGCGCCTGGCGCTGCGCGGCCGGCGCGTCGTCCTCGGCGCCGAACTCCTCGGCCAGCTCGTACTCGTGGACCTTGAAGTCGCTCGTGGGCGCGCCGACGACGAGCGTACGGCCGTACTGGGCGATCCCGGGCCGCGCGATCGCGTAGACGATCTCGAAGGGGTCCTCCACCACGAGCCCTTCGGGCACGTACAGGAAGACGCCGCCCGTCCAGAAGGCGGCGTTGGCCGCCTCGAGCTTGTTTCGGTCGATCGCCAGGCGCTTGGAGTACCAGCGCTCGGCCAGCTCCCGGTGGCGCTCGAACGCGTCCTCGAGCGAGCAGAGGATCACGCCCTTCTCGGCCAGCGCGGGATCGAGCTCCACGGCGACGACCGCGCCGGCGCTCTGCACGATCCGCCCGGCATGGGCCCGGTCCGGGATCGTCTGCGTCACGACCGCGGGCACCTCGCGCTCGTCGAGCACGTTCTCCAGCGCGTCGAGCTCGAGCCCCTGGAGGCTCGTCGTCCAGAATCCCGAGCGCCGCCACACGGGCAGCTCGGTCGCCTCGAACGCTTTCAGGGCCAGCTCGCGAAGCTCCGCGAGCGAGCGGCCCTCGCCGGCGCCGGCTCCGTCGAGTGCCGTGTAGAGCGTCGCCTCGCGGTGGCGCCCGGCCTTCACCTTCACGGGCGCGTCGCCGTTGGTCTCGGAAGCGGCCGCGCCGCTCATGCCGCGAGCTCGCCCTGCCCGCCGTGCTCCTGGCGGATCTGGTCGTAGCCCTCGCGCTCCAGGCGCTCGACCAGCTCGACGCCACCCTCCAGCACGATGCGGCCGTCCATCAGGATGTGCACGAACTCGGGCTTCACGTAGTGGAGGATGCGCTGGTAGTGGGTGATGATCAGCGCGCCGAGCCCCTGCTCGTCGTGCAGGCGCTGGACCCCCTCGGCGACGGTGCGCAGCGCGTCGATGTCGAGCCCCGAGTCCGTCTCGTCGAGGATCGCGATGTCGGGCTGGAGCATCGCCATCTGGAGGATCTCCGCGCGCTTCTTCTCGCCGCCGGAGAAGCCGTCGTTGAGGTGGCGCGAGGTGAACGAGCGGTCGACGTCGAGCAACTCGATCGCGTGCTGCAGCTGCGTGCGGAACTCCTTGACCTGGATCGGCTCCTCGCGTTTGGCGTTGATCGCCATGCGCAGGAAGTTGGCGACCGAGACGCCGGGGATCGAGACCGGGTACTGGAAGGCGAGGAACAGCCCGGCCTTCGCGCGATCGTGCGGCTCGGCCTCGGTGATGTCCTCGCCCTTGAAGGTGATCGAGCCCTCGGTGATCTCGTAGGAGGGGTGGCCGAGGAGAGTGTTGGCGAGCGTCGACTTGCCCGAGCCGTTGGGGCCCATCAGAGCGTGGATCTCGCCACGGCTGATGTCGAGGTCGACGCCTCTGAGGATCTCGCGCTCCTCGGTGCGCACGTGCAGGTCTCTGATCTCTAGGTCGGCCATGTTCTCCTTGTCAGCCTCTGGTCGGGAGCGGTTCGATTTGCAGGCCGGGCTGTGCGCCGGCGGCCAGCGGCGGGGCGATGAGCAGGTCGGCGAGCGTGGTCTCGCGCAGCGTGCCGATGATCGACATTCGCACGCGCGTCCACAGCAGCTTCGTCGGGCACACGTGGTCGCGCTCGGACTCGCGGGCGCACACGATCGAGCCGTCCGGTGACTGCGAGATGCACTCGATCGGCGCGATCGAGCCCTCGAGCGCCTCGACGACCTCCGCCATCGTGATCTGCGAGGCCGGGCGCGCGAGCATGTAGCCGCCGCGCGAGCCGCGCCGCGAGTCCACCAGCCCGGCCTTGCGCAGGCGCGCCGCGAGGTGCTCGAGGTAGGCGAGGGGCAGCCCGTCCCCGGCCGCGATCTCGGCCAGCGGGACCGGATTCGCGCCGAGGCCATCGGCCTCGTCGCCGCCCCTGCGGGCCAGCTCCACCATCACGCGAACGCCGTACTCGGCCTTTGTCGAGAACATCATGATCTATTTCCTACCTGCGGGCTAGGGTATCAACGGGCGCGAGGCTTCACGAAAATCTCCCGATGTCATGGGCGAGCGCTTCGGGGGTGAGCTGTTCCGGGCCGTAGAGCACCCGCTCGCGGCCGTCCGGGCCGATCAGCAGGACGACCGCATGGTTGGCGAAGGCGTGCGCGCCCGCGCCGGCCGGAGTGACCCGGTAGGCGCGCCAGACTTCTTTGAGCGCGGCCGGCGAGCCGGTCAGGTAGTGGACGCGGCCGCTCAGCGAGGTCGCAGCGAGGAAGCGCCTGACCGCCGGCGGCGTGTCGCCTGCCGGGTCGGCGCTCACGATCAGCACGGGGACCGGTTCGTGCAGTTCGTCGAGCGCGCCACGGATCTGCTGGGCGATCAGCGTGCACGGAGCGCCGCAGCCCGCGTAGAGGAAGGCGACCAGCACCGGCTTGCCGCGGAGCGCCGCCAGCGACACAGAACGCCCGTACTGGTCGGTGAGCGCGATCGGCGGCGCCGGCTTCGGCGCCGGGATCTCAGCGCCCGCGAAGCCGCCCTGCGTGAGCGGCGTCTGGGCGGTCGTTCCGCCCGTGGCGCCGGGCGCCGAGGAGCTCCCGCTTTCCGATTCTTTCGTGGCGACGATCGCGAACACCAGCGCCGCCAGCACCAGCACGCCCATCGTGACCGGGAGGATCCATCGGGGGTGCCGCTGCATGCCCGCCAGCGTACGCGAGCAAGGCCCCAACGGAGGCACCCGGTGCCGGCGGCGCGGCTCTCGGTCCTGCTCGCGCGGAGCACGGTGGCGCGGCGTTTTCGGCGCTATACTTTCTGAAGTCAATGAATCCCGACCCTGGTTTAGGAGTTTCCCGAATGAGCACGTCTGGATCCGAGTTGCTCCGTCGCATCAAGAGCCAGATCGAGGAGGTGGATCCCTCCGAGGTCTCCGAGCTCGCCCACGAGGGCGTCACGCTCGTGGACGTGCGCGGCAGCGAAGAGTTCGCGACCGGCCATCTCCCGGGCGCCAAGAGCGTGCCGCGAGGGCACCTGGAGTCGCGGATCGAGAGCGTCGTGCCCGACCGCTCGACACAGCTGATCCTCTACTGCGCCTCGGGCCAGCGCTCGGCCTACGCCGCGCGCACGCTCAGCGAGGACATGGGCTACGAGCACGTGCGCTCGATGACCGGCGGCATCGCGCTGTGGAAGGACCGCGGCTACGAGGTCGAGGTCCCGCGCGCGCTCAGTGCCGAGCAGCGCGACCGCTACTCGCGCCACCTGCTGATCCCCGAGATCGGCACCGAGGGACAGCAGAGGCTGCTCGACGCGAAGGTACTGCTGCTCGGCGCCGGCGGGCTCGGCTCGCCGACCGCGCTCTACCTGGCCGCGGCGGGCGTCGGCACGCTCGGCATCGTCGACGACGACGAGGTCGACCTCTCGAACCTCCAGCGGCAGGTGATCCACTCCACCCAGCGGGTCGGGATCCCGAAGGTCGACTCCGCGGAGGAGTCGATCCACGCGCTGAACCCCGACGTCAACGTCGTCAAGTACCAGACCCGCATCGACGCCTCCAACATCATGGAGATCATCGAGGGCTACGACGTGATCGTCGACGGCGTCGACAACTTCCCGACGCGCTACCTGCTCAACGACGCGACGGTGCGCCTGCGGATCCCGGTCGTCTCCGCTTCGATCCTCGGCTTCGACGGCCAGCTCTCCGTCTTCAAGCCCTACGACGGGCCGTGCTACCGCTGCCTGTTCCGCGAGCCGCCGCCGGCCGAGCTGGCGCCGTCCTGCGGCGCCAACGGCGTGCTCGGCGTGCTGCCCGGGACGATGGGCCTGCTGCAGGCGACCGAGGTCGTGAAGCTGATCCTCGAGATCGGCGAACCGGCGATCGGGCGGCTGCTCCTCTATGACGCCCTCGGCGCGACCCTCACCGAGGTCAAGGTCCACCGCGACCCCGAGTGCCCGATCTGCTCGCGCGCGCCGAGCGAGATCTCCGATGAGGAGATGGGCGTGTTCCCCGACTACGAGGCGTTCTGCGCAGCAGCTGGTTAGCGTCGGTGCCCGCTCGGCCGGCGGACCGCTGACGCGCGTGGCGGCGCGCTAACCTGCCGCGAGTCATGGCGACGATCAAGATCCCACCCGTGCTGCGCGCCTCCGTCGGGGGCGAGAAGGAGGTCGAGGCCTCCGGTGCCAGCGTCGGCGAGGTGCTGCGCGATCTGGCCTCCTCGCATCCCGCCACCGAGAGCCAGCTGTTCGGCGCCGACGGCGCGCTGAACCGCTACGTCAACGTCTATCTGAACGACGAGGACGTGCGGGTGCTCGACGGGCTCGACACGGCTGTCGGCGCGGGGGACACGCTGCAGATCCTGCCGGCGATGGCCGGCGGGCGCTGAGCCGCCGCCGAGCGCCTGACGGCGCCGGTCGCCTTCGTCCCTGAGCCGCCGCCGAGCGCCTGACGGCGCCGGTCGCCTTCGTCCAGCTCTGGACGCCCGTCCGAGCATCCAACGCCCGTCCGCGCGCCCGAGCGGCGCGCTGCCGATGGGGTATGGATGGGAGGCATGACTGTTCGGAGGGCGATTCGAGCGCTCGGCGCGACGGCTGCCGGCTGCGCGGTCGGTGCCGCGCTCGGCGCGGGCGCCGCGTCCGGGATGGCATCCCACGAGGGGTGGCCGCAGACCCGCCATCACGAGGGGCATCCGCACAACGAAAGCGGGACCATGCGCGGCCTCGACGGGGTCCACAACATGCTGCTCGGGGGCGACGGCGACGACAACATCTACGCGGGGAACCTCGGCGATGTGATCTGGGGCGACTCCCATCCGGGCGGGCAGCCGGAAAGCCAGCGCGACTACCTCTTCGGTGGCCCCGGCCCCGACTGGATCTACGCGAGCCACGGGCTGAACGAAATCTGGACCGGGGCAGGGAACGACCACGTCGCGCTCGTCTACGGCCACGGCACCGTCCACTGCAACGGGCCCGGCGTGAAGACGCTGGTTGTCCGGTACCTGCCGCAGAACCGGCGCTTCCGGCTCGCCGGCTGCCGGCACGTTGTGCTCGTCCGCTACCGGGCGTAGACGCGGCCGCCTCCGCCGAGGCTGACGTCGGGGCGCGGCGCTCGCTCTGGCCCCGCGGCGGAGCGCGATCAGGCTGCGGGCTCTGCGGTGACGCCGGGGTCTTGCTCGGCGGAGGTCCCGTTCGGCGCCAGCAGCGCATCCGGGTTCGCCGGGATGCGGCTCATCGCGTGCTCGGCAAGCGCGGTGATCGTCAGCGACGGGTTCACGCCGACGTTCGCCGGGACGGCGGCGCCGTCGCAGACGAGCAGGTTCTCATAGCCGAAGACGCGCTGGTCGGCGTCGACGACGCCCTCGCTCGGGTCGGCGGCGATCACTGCGCCGCCGAGGATGTGCGCGGTTGAGGGGATGTTGAACATCGCCTCCATGAACGAGCTCTGGGCGATGCCGCCGGTTCGCTTCGCAAACCATTCGGCCGCCTGGTTGGCGACGGGGATGAACGTCGGGTTGGGGCGCTCGGGGTCCTGTTCGGTCTGCAGCCAGAAGGAGCCGAGCGGCCCTTTGCGGGGGCGCAGGGCGATCGCGTTGTCGAGCGTCTGCATCACGAGGATGATGATCGTGCGCCGCGACCAGCGCTTGGCGAACAGGACCTTGCCGAGCCGGCCGGGGTGGCGCACGATCTGGGCCAGAAGCTTCAGCGGCCGCGTCAGCCGCGTGCCGTCGCCCGTCAGCAACGTGTAGAGCATGCGCATCGAGTCGCCGTCGTCGCCGTAGGTGACGGTCTCGATGTGCGTGTTGGGGTCGGGGTAGATCGACGAGGTGATCGCCACGCGTTTGACGAGGTCGTCGTGGTAGTCCTCGGGAACGGTCACGGTGAGGATCGACTCGGAGTTCGTGCGCACCAGCTCGCCCAGGCGCGAGGAGATCGCCGGCAGCGAGCCGCCGAGCCGGCACTGCTGGAGCAGCCGGTTGGTGCCGAGCGGCCCCGCCGCGACGACCACGCCGCGCGCCCGCTGGACGCGGCGATCCTTGCGCAGCCATGCGCCGGAGCGCTCGGATTCGACTTCGTAGCCCTCGCTGCCGTCGGCGCCTCCGATCGGGCGGATGTCGATCACCGTCCGTTCCGGCGTGACGACCGCGCCGAGGCGCTCGGCGAGCCACAGGTAGTTCTTGACGAGCGTGTTCTTCGCGCCGTGCACGCAGCCGACCATGCAGCGGCCGCACATGTGGCAGCCCGTGCGCTCGGGCCCCTCGCCACCGAAGAAGGGGTCCGGGACCGTCTTGCCGGGCGTCCCGAAGTAGATGCCCACCGGAGTGTGTTTGTAGGTGTCGGCGACTCCGAGCTCCTCGCCGAGCTCGCGCAGCAGCTGGTCGGCAGGGTCGTCGTGGGGGTTTTCGACGACGCCGAGCATCCGCTGCGCCTCGGCGTAGTGCGGCGCGAGCTCGCTCTCCCAGTCGCGCAACCCCGACCACTGGCGGTCCTCGAAGAACTGCTTGGGCGGCACGTAGAGGGTGCAGGCGTAGCCGAGGCTGCCGCCGCCGACACCACAGCCGGAGACGACCGAGACGTCCTTGAACGGCGTCAAGCGGAAGATCCCCTTCATCCCCAGCTTGGGGCTCCAGAAGTAGCGCCGCACGTCGCCCGTGTTCTTCGGGAACTCGTGGTCGGCGAAGCGCCGCCCGCACTCGAGCACGCCGACCGAGTAGCCCTTTTCCGAGAGACGCAGCGTGGAGACGCTGCCGCCGAAGCCGGACCCGATCACCAGCCAGTCGAAGTCGTATCGCTGCTCTGCCGTTGCCATCGTGCGAGACGCCCCTCCTCCGGGGCGCGACAGAGTCTAGATGGTGTTTGGCTGTGTGGCCAGTCGAACCGCCGGTGCGGGGGCGAGGGCGTTGCCGTCGCGGGCCGGGGCGGTTCGGCGCACGCGTCCGGATGCGGTGGCCGAGGTGCGGCGGGCGCTAGGAGCCGGGCGCTTCCAGGAGCGCCTCCAGGCGCTCCAGCGTCTCGGCTGTCCCGATCGCGATGATCGTGTCGCCGGACGCGAGGACCGTGTCGCTCGGCGGCTGCGGCTCGAACGCGGCGCCCCTGCGCAGCCCGACGATCATCGAGTCTCCGCGTATTTCGCCGACGGTCTGGCCGCCCCCGGAGCCTCGCTCGGAGATCTCGATCTCCTCCAGGCGGTAGTGAACGTCGACGTCGACGACCCCGCTCAGATGACGGTGCAACGCGAGCCGCGCCATCTCGATCCCGCTCGTCTTGTACGGCGAGATGACGCGGTCGGCGCCCGCCCGCTTGAGCTTCTTCTCCGTGTCCTCGAGCGCCGCGCGCGCGACGATCGAGACGTCGTCCCTCAGCTCCCGCGCGGTGAGCGTGATGAAGACGTTGTCGGCGTCGGAGTCGGCAGCCACGATGATCGAGCGTGCCCGGGTGATCCCTGCTTCTCTGAGCGCGGCCTCATCGCTGGCGTCACCGGCGACGAAACACGCACCGAGCGCCTCCGCCAACGCGCGATGTTCGGCGTTCTGGTCGAGCACGACGCAGTCCGCGCGCGCGGCGCGCAGGTCGCGCACGACCGCACGCCCGACGCGGCCGAAGCCGCAGACGATGTGGTGGTCGTTGAGCGAGTCGATCATCTTGCGTGTGCGGCGCAGTGCGAGAAGTTCGGCGAGGTGCCCGGCGAGGAGGAGCTCGGCGACGACGGCGAGCGCGTAGAAGAGCGTACCCACGCCGAGCAGGATCAGGGCGACCTGGGCGACCTGGCCGGGCACGCTGCTCGGCTGCGAAAACCCGCCGACCGTCGCCGCCGTGTCCAGCGCCCACCGGAACGCGTACCAGAAGCCCACGCCCTCGCTGCGGGACAGCACGAGCGTCCCGGCGAGCAGCAGCGCGACCACGATCGCGGTGAGGATCGCGATCCGGCGCGAGAACTGCCTCAGGCGAGCTCGCGTGAGTGCGTCCGGACGTTCGTCCCGATATGCGCCTGCGCCGCCTGCGTCCATCGGGGAATCATCGTTCAACGAGCCTCCGCACCGCGCCCGGCCTCGCGACTCCACGAGGATGCGCCGCCACGAACGCCCCGCCCCGGTGATCGCCCGGCGCTTGTCCAGACCCCGCTATATTCCGTGAAGTAATGGCGGTGCAGAGGCTGAGAAACCGGCCGTGCGGGGGGCGTTACGGCGATGTCGTGCAGTCGATCGGCAACACGCCGCTGGTCGAGCTGCCGAGCCTCTCGCCGAAGCCCGGCGTGCGGATCTGGGCCAAGCTCGAGTCGCGCAACCCGACGGGCTCGGTGAAGGACCGCGTCGCTCGCGCGCTGATCGAGGACGCCGAGGCGAAGGGAGCCGTCGGGCCCGGCTCGACGATCCTCGAACCGACCTCCGGCAACACCGGCATCTCGCTGGCGATGATCTGCTCGCGCAAGGGCTACAAGCTGAAGGTCGTGATGCCGGAGAACGTCACGCCCGAGCGCACGCAGCTGCTGAAGATGTACGGCGCCGAGATCGTCTACTCGCCCGGCGACCAGGGCTCGAACGGGGCCGTCGCGATGTCGCTGGAGATGGCGGGCGAAGACCCCTCGTACTACATGCCCTACCAGTACGGCAACGAGGCGAATCCCGGCGCGCACTACAACGGCACCGCGCTGGAGATCCTCGAAGAGCTCGACGAGGTGTCGGCGTTCGTCGCCGGCCTCGGCACCGGCGGCACGCTGATGGGCAACGGCCGGCGCCTGAAGGAGGAGCTCGGCGACGCGGTCAAGATCGTCGCCGCCGAGCCGATGCAGGGCGAGCCCGTGCAGGGGCTGCGCTCGCTCGACGACGGCTTCATCCCGCCGATCATCGACATCGGCCTGCTCGACCGGAAGATCTTCGTGACCAACCGCGACGCGATCCTCTGGACGCGCAAGCTGCTCGACGACGAGGCGCTGTTCGCCGGCGTCTCGACGGGGGCGATCGCCTCGATCGCCGTGCGGATCGCGAACGAGCTCGACGAGGGCAACGTCGTCTTCGTCGTCGCCGACGACGGCTGGAAGTACCTGTCCAGCGGCATCTACACGCTGCCGGTCGACGAGATCGAGAACCTCGAGTCGACCGTCTGGTGGTAGTCGTCGCGAGGCGCGTGGCGGCGGGGGCGCCGGCACGGTGAAGATCTCCACGCCGCTCCTCCGGGAGGTCGTGGGCCACGCGCTCGAGGACCCCGCCAACGAGGTCTGCGGCCTCGTCGCCGTCAGCACCGACGGCGAGCGCGCCGCCGCGCGCGTCTACCGTGCCCGCAACGTGCACGAGAGCCCGATGAAGTTCGAGATCGACCCGAAGGAACTGCTGGACCTCCACAACGCGATCGAGGACGAGGGCTACGAGCTCGGGGCGATCTACCACTCGCACGTGCGCAGCCCGCCCTACCCCTCCCAGACCGACGTCAACTTCGCCGCCAGCTGGCCGGGCGTCGAGTGGATCATCGTCGGGCTCGCCGCGGGCGCCGAGCCGGAGGTGCGCTCCTACCTGGTCGACGGCGGCGCGATCGAGGAGGTCTCGATCGCCGCCGCAGAGCAGTGAGCGACAGGCCGCTCGTCTGCCCGGGCTGCGGGCTGACGCACGAGCGCAGCGAGCGTTTCTGCTCGAAGTGCGGGATGCTGCTCGTGTTCATGCCAGGTCCGGAGCGCGAAGCGAGCGAGCGCCAGCGGCGCGCGCGCAAGGTGAAGCCCCAGTACACCGAAGGTGAGCTGGTGAAAGTGGCGCGGGCCGCGAACCAGCCCGAGGCCGAGCTGATCGAGGGACTGCTGCTGGAAGAGGGCATCCCGAGCCTGCAGCGGCGCGCGGGCGGAGCCGACGTGCCGGACTTCCTGGCGGCCGGGCCGCGCGACATCTTCGTGCCGGAGTCGGCTGCCGAGGCGGCGCGCGAAGCGCTCGCGCCGCACCCCGCGAGCGAGTAGAAGGAGGCGCCCGGCGCTCGGCGCCGGCCTAGACGAGGACCGGCTGGCCGGCTTCGCTCGTCAGCGCGCGGGCCTCGGAGGTGATCCCGCGGATCTCCTCGGAGGCGCGCTCGAACTCGGCGTCGGAGAGCACGGGGGTGCCCTCGAAGGGGAGTTCGCGCTGCAGTTCGACCCAGGCGTGGGGGCCCATGTACTCGTCCTTGACCTTGACGGTCACCGGGCGCGGGATGCGGTAGGTGCGCAGCAGCAGCACGTGCAGCGGCTGGCGCCCGCGCCAGCCGAGGCGCTTCTGGGCGTAGTCGGGCGTCCAGACGTAGAAGGGGGAGAGGGCGTCGACGCAGCGGGGGTCGACGATCGTGAAGTGGTCGGTGACTTCGGCCCACGCGCGGATGCGGACGCGGTCGGGCTGCTGCACGGGCGCGCCCGAGACGAAGGTGTGCAGCGGCGGCTCGCCGTCGCTCCAGACGCCCTCCTCCAGCGCGCGGCGCAGCTCCGGCTGGTGGGACTCGCGGACGAGGTCACGGGCCTGGTGGTCGAACGTCGGGTAGAGGAAGAAGCGCTCGTGCGCGAGCCGGAACGGGCGGCCCGGCTGGGGCGCAGCGCCCTTGCGGATCGTCAGGAGCTGCTCACCTTCAGCCAGGGCGCGGACCGTAACGGCCCATTCTTTGAAAGCAATTGGCATAGGGACGACAGACTCCAGAGGGACGACCGGCTTTGCCCTGCAAACGCCGCTTTCGACGGCCCGCAGGCGGTGTTAAAGATACGAAACATGGGCCAAAATCCCAAATCCCCTGCAAATTGAGGGGTTTTTCGCGGGTTCCTAGCTGACTGGCCAGTCAACGGGCGGAGTCACGTTCGGGTTTCGGGGCGGCTCCGGCGGCGAAGCCGCAGCTCTACCCCTCCAAGCGTCTCCCCGCCAGCCCCTCCACGGCCTCCACGAGCGACGCGTAGTCCTCCTCGCCATGCCCGCGGCCCTCGGCTGCGCTCAGCAGGTCCCGCGCGTGAGCGGCCGCCGGGAACGGAACGCCGGCGCCCTGCGCCTCCTCCAGGCAGAGGCGCACGTCCTTGAGCATGTGCGCGGTCTTGAAGAGCGTGGTGAAGTCGTGGGTGCGCATCGCGGCCGCCTTCAGGTCCAGCTGCGCCGAGGCCCCCGAGCCCGCGGAGACGACCTGTTCGAGTGCGTCGAGGTCGACGCCGGTCGCCTGCGCCAGCAGCAGCGCCTCCGCGAGCGCCGCGGCGTTGGCCGCGCCGAGCGAGTTGTTGATGAGCTTGAGCATCTCGCCCTGGCCGAGCTCGCCCACGTGCACGATCAGGCGGCCCATCGCTTCCAGCATCTCCCGCGCCCGCGCGAAGTCCTCCTCCTCGCCGCCGACCATGATCGTGAGGGTCCCGTCCTCGGCCCGGGGCGAGGACCCGGTCACGGGGGCGTCGAGCATGCTCGCGCCGCGCTCGGCCAGCGCCGCGCCGATCCGCCGCGTGTCGCCCGGGGAGATCGTCGAGCAGTCGACGCACAAGAGCCCCTCGCGGGCCGCCGCGATCGCGCCGCCCTCCCCCAGCAGGACAGAGGCCACCTGCTCGCCGTCGACGACCATGCTGAAGACGACGTCGCTCGCCGCCGCCACCTCGGCCGGCGTGCCGAACGCGCTCCCGCCGTGCTCGCCCGCCCATGCCTGCGCCTTTCCGGGCGTGTGCGTCCAGACGGCCAGCTCGTAGCCTGCCCGCGCCAGGTTGGCGGCCATCCGCGAGCCCATGATGCCCAGTCCGAGGAACCCGACCCGCTCAGTCGCCGCGCTCATCGCCGAATCCTCCCCCACCGGGGGTCTCGATGCGCAGCCGCTCCCCGCGGCTCAGCGTTCCCGCCGCCTTGCCGGGGAGCGGGCGGCCATCCAGCGTGTCGCGCCCGGGCGTGCCGTCGCCGCCGCCGGCCGCGCCGCGCGGGCCGTGGCGCCGGCGCTCGGCGATCAGCGAGAAGCTCATCTCCTCGCGCGCTTCGAGCTCGCGCACGACGCCCTCGCCGCCGCGCCGGCGCCCCGCGCCGCCCGAGCCGCGCCGCAGCGAGTACTCGATCACGCGCAGGGGGAACTCGCGCTCGAGCGCCTCGACCGGCGTGTTCAGCGTGTTGCTCATCGCGACGTGCACGGCGCTGGGGCCGTCCGCGTCGGCGCACGCCCCCTGGCCGCCGCCCAGCGTCTCGTAGTAGGAGAAGCGCTCGTTACCGAGCGAGAGGTTGTTCATCGTGCCCTGGCCCTGCGCCTGGCCGAAAGCGCTCAGTACGAGGTCGGCGACCCGCGAGGAGGTCTCGACGTTGCCCGCCGCGACCGCGGCGCCCGGGCGCGCGTTCAGCACGCTGCCCTCCGGCGCGCGCACCTCGACCGGTCGGTAGGCGCCCGCGGTCGGCGGGATGTCCGGGTCGGTCAGCACGCGCACAGCGAACAGGCAGGCCGACTCGGTCACCGCCAGCGGGCAGTTGAGGTTGCCGGGGTGCTGGGGGGCGCTGCCGGCGAAGTCGAGAAGAAGATGTTCGCCGCGGAGCTCGGCGCGCAGGCGCAGCTCGAGATCCTCCTGCGGCGCCTCCAGCACATCGCGTGAGGAGCGCACGCCGTCGCCGAGCGCCGCCAGGCACGCGCGCGTGCGCCGCTCGCAGTAGTCGAGCACCTCCTCGGTCCCCTCGCGCAGCCGCCCGGCGCCCAGCCGCTGCGCCCAGTCCTCCAGGCGCTCGGCGCCGACGCGGTTCGCGGCCAGCTGTGCGCGCAGGTCGGCCTCCCGCTCGCGCGGCTGGCGCATCGCCCGGGTGATCTCGGCGAGCGCCTGCGCGGTCAGGGGGCGCGGCGCGATCACAACGCCCTCCTGCTCGAGCGCGGTGCTGTCGGCGGGCATCGAGCCGGGACGGTCCCCGCCGACGTCGGCGTGGTGCGCGCGACTCGCGGCGAAGCCGACCAGGGCGCCCGCATGGAAGACGGGCGTGATCACCGTGATGTCGGGCAGGTGCGTGCCCCCGGCGAAGGGGTCGTTCAGCACCCACGAGACGCCCGGCTGGTGGCGCTCGGAGAGCACCGCCCGCACCGCCGCCGGCATCGCGCCGAGGTGGACCGGGATGTGCTCGGCCTGCATCACCATCTGACCGTCGGCGTCGAACAGCCCGGTGGAGGCGTCCCGTCGCTCCTTGATGTTCGAGGAGTGCGCCGAGCGGATCAGCACGACGCCCATCTCCTGGCAGGCCGCCCGCAGCGCGCCGGTGAGGACCTGCAGCTCGATCGGGTCGAGGCTCATGCCCCGGCTCTCCGCAGCACGATCGTGCCCTGCTCGTCGACCCGCGCCGACCACCCCGGGGCCACGAGCAGCGTCGACTCGGGCAGCGCGAACAGCGCCGGGCCCTCGACGAGCGTCCCCGGCGCGGGCTCTCCGCGCAGCATCCTCGCGGCGAGCCGCCGCCCGCCGAGGACGATCTGCGTCTCCCCGGCCTCCACGGGCGCCGCGGAGGCGGCCCGCGGCTGCAGGTGCGGCGCGGGGCCCCACACCGACGCGCGCAGGTTGACCAGCTCGACCTCGGCCTGCTCGTCGCGATAGCCGTAGCGCGCCTCGTGCGCGCCGGCGAACGCCTCGCGCAGCTCCGCCCCTGTGAGCGGGCTGATCCGGCCCCGCTCTTCGTCGACCGGCAGCTCGAAGGACTGGCCACGGTAGCGCAGCTCGTGGCGCACGCGGGCGCGGCGCGGCTGCTCTCCGAGCGCCACAGCCGCGTCCGAGAGGAGCGCCTCGCGCGCCGCCTCGAGTGCCGGCCCGTCGAGCTGCTCGGAGCTCAGCATCACCGTGCGCGCCGCATCGCGGCGCGGCGGCGCGGCGGCGAGGCCCAGCGCGGACAGAACGCCGGAGGCGCGCGGGCACAGCACCCGCGAGATGCCCAGACCGTCGGCCAGCGCGGTCGCGTGCAGCGGCCCCGCGCCGCCGAAGGGCATCAGCGCGAAAGGCCGCGGGTCGATGCCGCGCTCGACGGTCACCACGCGCAGCGCCGCGAGCATCTCGGCCTCGGCGACCCGCAGGATCCCCTCGGCGCAACCGAGGGGATCGAGGCCGAGCTCCCCGGCCAGGCGGGCGATCGCGCTCTCCGCGGCCGCCCGGTCGAGGCTCACCTCGCCGGCCAGGCGCGCGTCGTCCGGAAGCCTGCCGAGCATCAGGTTGGCATCGGTGACGGTCGGCTCGGTGCCGCCACGCCCGTAGCAGGCCGGGCCGGGCTCGGCGCCCGCGGAGGCGGGCCCCACGCGCAGCGCGCCGCCGGCGTCGCGCCAGGCGATCGAGCCGCCCCCGGCGCCGACCGTGTGGATGTCGAGCGCGGGAAGCGCCACCGGACGCCCTGCGATCACACGCTCGGCGGTCTCGGGCACCCGGCCGCCCTCGACGAGGCAGACGTCGCAGGAGGTCCCGCCCATGTCGAAGCAGGCGACGTGGGGCTCGCCGGCCGCGGCCGCGACCAGCAGCGCGCCGGCGACCCCGCCCGCGGGGCCCGAGAGCACGGTCAGCGCGGCGTGCTCGCCGGCTCGCGCCGCGTCGGTCAGGCCGCCGCTCGACTGCATGATCCGCGGCTCGGCGAGCCCGAGCCGCGACGCCTCGTCGCAGAGGCCCGCGAGGTAGGAGCCGAGCGGCGGGGAGAGCGCGGCGTCGAGTGCGGTCGTCGCCGTGCGCTCGTACTCGCGGAAGGTCCCGACCAGCTCGCTCGAGAGCGACACCGCGAGCGCCGGCGCGCGCTCGCGCAGCGCCGCCCGCACGAGCTGCTCGTGCCGGGCGTCGCGGTAGGAGTGCAGCAGCGACACTGCGACCGCGTCGGGCTCGGTCGCGCAGAGGAGCTCCGCGAGCGTCTCGGCATCCTCGGGGTCGAGCTCGCGGAGGGTTCCCTCTGGGCCGACGCGCTCGCGGGCGGCGAAGCGAAGCTCCTGCGGGACCAGCGGGGCGGGCCCCGACTCGCACAGCCTGTAGAGATGGGGGCGGTTCTGCCGGCCGAGCTCGATCACGTCGGTGAAGCCCTCGGTCGCGACGAGCGCCGTGCGCGCGGTGCGACCCTCGAGAAGCGCGTTCGTGGCGACGGTCATCCCATGTGCGAAGCGCTCGACCTGCCCGGGCGCGGCGTTCGCACGCCCGAGCACGGCGTGGACGGCGCGCAGCACGCCGCGCTGCTCGTCGGAGGGCGTCGAGAGCGCCTTGGCCGTGTGGACGGTCCCGTCGGGACCGACCAGCACCGCGTCGGTGAACGTGCCGCCGACGTCGACGCCGAGGAGCATCCCCGGAGCCTACGAGAGCAGCTCGCGCCTGTGGGGTGGCGCGCCGCCCGACGGCGGCGGGCAGCGCCTTCCGATGTGACCCGTCCGCGGCGGCGGTGCCGCCGGCTACGCCGCGGCGAGCTCGCGGTCCTCGGTGTCAGCGAGGTGCTGGTGGGAGGGGCAGTAGCCGTTGCGCGCGAGCGGCGTGCGCTGGCACGCCGAGCCTTTGCGGGTCGTGGCGCGGCAGCGCGGGGGCGCGCCGCTCACGGCCGTGTAGCCCTCGTGCGGGTGCTCTTCGAGGTACTGCTCGGCGAGCCCGAGGTAGCGCGTGACCACCATGTGGACGCGCGCCTGCGATGACATCGGGAAGAACCCGCGGATGTCGTGGAAGAGCGTGCGCTCGGGACGTGCGAAGTAATGCCTGTCGATTGCCATGCGAGTGATCACGGCCTCGCACGCGGCGAGAACGGCGGCATGGTTGCTGGCGGCCGGGGCCCCGGGGGCCGCCGCCACGATCTGGGGCGCAAGCTCCCTGTAGATGGCCCGACTGAATTGATACATGGCTACTGCTCCTGAACCTCTCTGTCGATCGAACTCTCCTTGGAGCACGCCCGCCGTTCCCTCAGACTCCGATCGCCTGAGACTCCTTCCAACGATCGCCAACACGAAGGCCACCGCAAAGGATCGAGATAAAGGCCGATCGGTTGATGTTTTAGGTTCGCGCGCCGACCTAAATGCCACCTGATGATCGCCGGCCGCGCCGGCAGGGAACTGTGCGCGGCGCTCAGCGCCAGGTCTGCCAGTCCAGCTCGTCCTCACCGGAGACGACCGCATGGCGCAGGTCGAACCCGGGGTCGGTGGCCGGATGGTCGGTGCGCAGGTGCGCGCCGCGGCTCTCCGTGCGCGCCAGCGCGCAACGGGCGATCAGCCGGGCGAGCGGATGAGCATCCACCGCCAGCTGCTCGAGGCTCTCGCCGGTCCGGAAGATGCCGGCCTCGTGCCAGAGCGCCGTACGCGTCTCTGCACCTGCAACCGTCGGCTCGGGGGCCGAGGACAGCGCCTGCGACTCGGCAGCTGTCGGCTGTGCGGACGCGCTTGCCGGCGCCGACAGCGCACTCGCCACCGCCCGCGCCGCGAACACGAAGCACTCGCTGAGCGAGTTCGAGGCGAGCCTGTTGGCGCCGTGCAGGCCCGTGCACGATGCCTCGCCCACCGCGAAGAGGCCGGGGACCGTCGAGTGGGCGTCGAGGTCGGTGACGATGCCGCCCATCATGTAGTGCGCGGCCGGCGCCACGGGCACGAGCTCTGAGCTCGGATCGACGCCGGCCTCGCGCAGCGCCGAGAAGACGTTCGGGAAGTGCGCAGGGTCGATGCCGCGCATGTCGAGCCCGACGGAGCGCTCCCCGGTGCGGTCGAGCAGCTCCTGAATCGCGCGGGCGACCTCGTCGCGCGGTGCGAGCTCGTCGACGAAGCGCTCGCCCCCGGCGTCGTGCAGCGTCGCCCCCTCGCCGCGGATCGCCTCGGTGACGAGGAACCCCTCGCGCCCGGGCACGCCGATCACCGCCGTCGGGTGGAACTGCATCAGCTCGAGGTCGGCGAGAGCCGCGCCGGCGGCGTGGGCGAGCAGCAGGCCGATCCCCTGCGAGCCCGGAGGGTTGGTGGTGCGCGCCCAGAGCGCGGCCGCGCCCCCTGTGCTGAGCAGCACCGCACGCCGCGCGAGCACCAGCCGGCCGTCGCAGGCGAGCCCTCGGCAGCGCCCGTCGGAGACCCACAGCGCCCGCGCCCTGGCGCCCTCCAGCACCGTGATGCGCGGGTCCGCCGCCGCCAGCGCCGAGAGCTGCCTCACGACGCGGCGGCCGGTGGCGCTGCCGCCGGCGTGCACGACGCGGCGCACCGAATGTCCCCCCTCGAGGCCCAGCGCCAGCTGGCCGAAGCGGTCGGCGTCGAAGCGCACTCCGAGTGCCTGCAGGTCGGCGACGCGTGCCGGGGCCTCGTGCACGAGCACCTCGGCGGCCGAGCGGCGCACGAGACCGCGGCCGGCTCGCTCGGTGTCGGCGAGGTGCAGCTCGAAGCTGTCGTCGGCCGCGAGCGCCGCGGCGAGCCCGCCCTGAGCCCAGTAGCTCGCCGTCTGAGCCAGCGGCGTCGCCGATACGAGCACCACGTCTGCTCCCGCGCGCGCAGCGCACAGTGCGGCGTAGAGTCCCGCCGCGCCCGCGCCGACGACCGCCACGTCGGCGTCGTGGGTGCTCGCCGTGGGGGTGACGGGCATCGCGGGAACCGTATCCGCACGGACCTCGCGAGTGCGGGCCGCGAGGCGAGCTAGTGCTTCGTCAGGAGCGACCGCAGCAGCCCGTGGGTGGGCCCGGTCGTGCTCGTGCCCGTTCCGGTGGTGGTGGCGCCCGGTGTCGTCGAGGTGGCGCCGGGCGTGGTGGTGGCGCCGGGCGTGGTGGTGGCGCCGGGCGTGGTGGTGGCGCCGGGCGTGGTGGTGGCACCGGGCGTGGTGGTGGCACCGGGCGTGGTGGTGGCACCGGGCGTGGTCGGCGCCGGCGTCGCAGCCGCCGGCGTGGTCACGGTCCGCGTGACCGGCGCGGGTGCCGGACCGGAGTCTCCCGCGAGCTTCACGAGGGCGACTGCGAGCACCGCGAGGGCGATCGCAGCCACCACGGCCAGCACGACGAGCGGCGCCCGCCAGTTCGGCGCCGCCGCCAGCCGCGTACGGGCTGCTGCGCCGCAGCGCAGGCACCACTCCTGGTCGGCGGCGAGCGTCGCCCCGCACAGCGGGCAGGCGTCCGCCGCCGTCGCCGCGTGAAGCGAAGCCGGCGCCGCGGGCTGCTGGGAGACGTTTGCCTGCGCGCTCACGAGCCGGAGGGCCGGATGATCTCCGTCGGTTCGTCGGTGGTGGTGCGCCGGCCCGCGCTCACCGCGGGCTCTCCCTCCTCGGGGCGGGCCGGAGGCGAGGGCGAGCGGCCCGGGGCGGCGCTCACGGGCGGGACCGTCTGGTGACGCTGGGTCTCGGGCGCGCCGCCGCTCTCCGGCGCGGAGGCCCCGGGTGCGCTCGCGGTGGCCGGGGCCGGCGGGGGTGAGGCGGGCTGCGGCACCGAGGGGCTCAGGGGCGCAGCCGCGCTGCCAGCCGGCTGGGGGGCCGGGGCAGGCTCGGGGGTGGCCGCGGGCTGTGGTGCCACCGCGGCGCCGGCGGCGCCGGGCGGGCTTCCCGCGGGCGCCCCCGCGATCGGCAGGTCCGCGTGCCGCGACATCGGCAGGCCGCAGTTCGGGCAGTAGCGGTCCTCGCTGCCGTGGATCGCCGCACAGCGCGGGCAGGCGGTGATCCCGGCCTCCCGCAGGACCGTCACCGAGCGGCGTTCGTGCAGCGCGGTCTCGATCGTCCGCAGCTCGCTGTCGATCAGGCCGAGCGTGTTGAGCTTGGCCATCACCAGCGGGTCGTTGCGCTGCCCGAAGCGGTGCAGGTTGTAGACGAGGCCGCCGAGGTCGCGGTAGGCGAGCTCGCGGGCGCGCCGCAGGAAGCGGGCACGCCGCCGTGCACGCCCGCGCGAGCGGAAGCCCTGCTGCTCGACGGGTGGCGACTCGGCTGGCTGGCCGCTGTCCGGACCCCGCTCCGCTGACGCGTCCGTGGGATTCGTGCCGGATGTCTCGTCCACGCCCGATTAACACTACCCACCGCCGACACGGATCGGAGAAGCGAACGGCTCGCTCTGGACACGTGTGCCGTCGGGCCCGGTGCCGCGGGCCCTAACCTCCCTGCGCGAGCGCGGTCTGCCAGGCGGCGCGGACCCTCTTCGCCATCGCGCCGGAGGAGAAGCGCGAAGCGGCGGCACGGCCCTCGACGCGGCGCTCCTCGCCGGCGAGCAGCGGCTCGAGTGCCGCCCGCCAGGTGGCGAGCTCGAACGGCGCGCAGAGGGTGCCCCCGACGCCCGCCAGCGCCTCCGCGTGGATCCCGACCGGCGTGGACAGCACGGGCACGTCGCACGCGAGCGCCTCGAGCACCGCGAGCCCGAAGCCCTCGCGCTCGGACGGCACGAGCACGACGCTCGCCGCGTTGACCCACAGCGGCACGCGGGCTGGATCGACGCCGCCGAGCGAGCGCAGCTCGATCCCCGCTGCCGCTGCGAGCGCCACGGCGAGGTCGTGGCGCTTCTCCGGCCGTGACGGGTCCGCCGGGAACAGGGCGAAAGGCCGCTCGGGGTCGAGCCCCAGCTCGGCGCGGGCCGTGCGCGGCTCCTGCGGCGCGAAGCGCGCGACGTCCACGCCGCAGGGGAGCACCTGCGCGCGGGCCCGCGCCCGGCCCGGGATGCGCTCGGCCAGCGGCGCCGAGACCGCTGCCGGCAGGTCGATCAGTCCGAGCACGGCGCGTGTCGCCAGCCTCGTGCGGGGGTCCGCGAGGTCCGTGCCGTGCATGGTCAGCGCGCGCACTCGCGCGGGCACCGCGAGCGCCGGCCAGGCGCTGAGTCCGAAATGCGCGTGGACGACGTCGAAACGGGTCCCGCGGCGCCGGTGGCGGCGGCGCAGGTCGCCGGCCGCGGCGCCGAGGGCGCGCGGCCCCGGCGGGAACTCGTAGAGCTCGATCTCGACGTCGCCGAGCGCGCGCAGCGCGGCGACCTGGTCGCGCACGAAGCTGCCCCGCTCCGGGTGGGCGCGATCGGGCCGCATGTTCGACACCACGAGCGCCCGCACGATCCCCCGACCGTAGCGCTCTGGAATGATGGCCCGCGATGGAGGCCCGCACGGCGGACAGCCGCAGCTACGGTCGCGACGCCGCGCAGCTGCGCCCGGCGTCGATCGAGGCGGGCTTCATGCGCACGGCGACGGGCTCGGCGCTGATCTCCATGGGCGAGACGCGCGTCATCTGCACGGCCTCCGCGCAGGAGAGCGTGCCGCGCTGGATGGCCGGGAAGGGCCGGGGCTGGGTCACCGCGGAGTACGGGATGCTGCCCGCCTCGACCGGCGAACGGAAGCAGCGCGACGTCAGTCGCGGGCGCCCCGACGGGCGCACCGTTGAGATCCAGCGGCTGATCGGGCGCTCGCTGCGGGTGATCGTCGACTTCGAGGCGCTCGGCGAACGAACCGTCTACCTCGACTGCGACGTCCTGCAGGCCGACGGCGGCACTCGCTGCGCGTCGATCACCGGCGCCTACGTCGCGCTTGCGCTCGCATGCGCGCGGCTGCAGGGAGAGGGACGGCTCGAGCGCAGCCCGCTCACCGGCTCCGTCGCAGCCATCTCCTGCGGCGTGATCGACGGCGTCCCGCTGCTCGACCTCGACTACAGCGAGGACTCCCGCGCAGAGGTGGATGCGAACGTCGTGATGACGGGCGAGGGCGGTCTGGTGGAGCTGCAGACGACGGGCGAGCGCACCCCGCTCTCCCGCGCGCACCTCGACGAGCTGCTGGCGCTCGCCGAGGGCGGCATCGCCGAGCTGCGCGACGTCCAGGCGCACGCCGTCTCTGCGGCGCGCGCCTGAAGATGAGGCTCCTGCTCGCGACGCGCAACGAGCACAAGCGGCGTGAGTTCGAGCGCCTTCTCGGCGGTGAGATCGCGGTCGACGCGCTCGGGCCGGAGGTCGAGCTGCCGCCCGAGGACGGCGAGACCTTCGCCGAGAACGCCCTCGGCAAGGCACGGGCGGCCGCGGCGCAGACGGGGAGGACAGCGATCGCCGACGACTCCGGCATCACCGCCGAGGCGCTCGGCGGCGCGCCGGGGGTGCGATCGGCCCGCTACGCGGGCGAGGACGCCGGCGACGAGGAGAACCTCGCCAAGCTGATGCGCGAAGCGCCGGCCGGCAGCGGGCTCGAGTACGTCTGCGCGATCGCCCTCGTCGATCCGCAGGCGGGCGTGGAGCAGCTGTTCGAGGGCCGCTGCGTCGGGCGCATGGCCGGGCACACGCGCGGCCAGGGGGGCTTCGGCTACGACCCGGCGTTCCTGCCCGACGACGGTCCCCCCGAACGCACGATGGCCGAGCTGAGCGACGCGCAGAAGGACCAGATCAGCCATCGCGGGCGGGCGGCGCGCGAGCTGCTGGCGTGGCTCAGAGCAGGTTGACGGCGGCGGAGATCGCCACCGCGAGCCCCAGCCCTGCGTAGCCGTTGTAGCCCGACAGGAGCAGGAGCAGAGCCGTGAGGAGCGCCACCAGGACGGTCGCTATCCACGCGATACGTTCGATTGCCACACCCCGATTCTCGCGCAAGCGCCTGTCCGAATGCGGTGTTAGCGTCGAGAGCCAAGGCTGAGCGAACAGGAGGGGTCAAGTGACGAAGTCCGAGCTGGTCGACCAGGTCGCCGACCGGGCCCAGCTGACGAAGCAGGACGCATCGCGCGCCGTCGACGCGGTCATCGCGACGGTCGAGGATGCGTTGCGGCGCGGCAGCGAGGTGTCGGTGTCCGGGTTCGGCAAGTTCCACGTCGGCGAGCGCGGCGCTCGCATGGGCGTGAACCCCCGCACCGGCGAGCGGATCCAGATCGCCGCGTCGCGCGTGCCGCGGTTCACCGCCGGCAGCGGCCTGAAGAGCGCGGTCAAGGGGCGCTGAGACGGCGCCCCTGCTCGGCGACACCCTGGCCGCGCGGGTCGCCGAGCGGAGCTCGCAGCTCGTCCTCGGCCTCGACCCGGATCCCGCGGCGCTGTGGCCGGAAGCCGCGGCGGCAGCCACTGACTCGGCCGGGCCGATGGCGGCGGCGGCCGGCGCCACGCTCGCGCACTGCCTCGCCCTGATCGACGCGGCGGGGGAGGCGTGCGTCGCCGTCAAGCCGCAGCTCGCTCGTTTCGAGCTGCTCGGAGCGCCCGGCCGCGAGGCGCTCGGCGCCGTCGTCGCACACGCCCGCGCGGCCGGCCTGCTGGTGATCGCCGACGGCAAGCGCGGCGACATCGACGTGACCGCGGAGGCGTACGCGGCGTCCCTGTTCGGCGGCGTCGAGACGCCCTACGGGCACCTCGACGGCCTCGGCGCCGACCTCGTGACCGTCAACCCGCTGATGGGGCGCGACGCGGTCGTCCCCTTCGTGCGAGCGGCGCGGGCGCACGGCGCCGGCGTGCTCGCGCTGGTGCGGACGTCGAACCCGGGCGCGGCCGACGTGCAGGAGCTCGAGCTCGCCGGCGGCGGCCCGGTGTGGGAGCGCCTCGCGGCGCTCGTCGACGAGCTCGGCGAGGCCGGCAGCGCGGGGATCGCGGACGTCGGGGCGGTGGTCGGCGCGACCGCGCCGGGCAGCCTTGCCCGTGCCCGCGAGCTGATGCCTTCCGCGCCGTTCCTCCTGCCCGGGATCGGGGCGCAGGGCGGGCGCGTCGAGGACCTCGGCGCCGCCTTCGCGCCGGGTCGGGCGGGCGGCCTGGTGTCGGCGTCGCGGAGCATCGCCGGCGCCCATCTCGAGGCGGGCGGCGCGCCCGCGCACGCGGCGCGAGCCGAGGCTGAGAGGCTCCGCGAGGCGGCGTGGC
The DNA here is from genome assembly GCA_963836035.1 of uncultured Solirubrobacteraceae bacterium. GTDB lineage: Bacteria > Actinomycetota > Thermoleophilia > Solirubrobacterales > Solirubrobacteraceae > Palsa-744. The sequence goes on from CAWIHX010000005.1 coordinate 454,497, forward strand.
GCCTCTCCGAGCGAACGGTCAGCGCCGGCTGAGCCCGGCCCTCCGAGGCCTTGCGGTGAGGGTTCGGCGGTTCGCTAGCCTGTGTGTCGTGCATCGCAGGGGACGGCTGTTGGCCCAGGCGGACCCTTACCGGGGCGGCCTGCCAGCATGATCATCACGGTCACGCTCAATGCGGCGATCGACAAGTCGCTCGCGGTTCCGAACTTCCGGCTCGGTCGCCGTCACCGCACCGTCGAACAGCGCACGATGGCCGGCGGCAAGGGCGTCAACATCGCCCGCACGCTGAAGGCGCTCGGCCAGCCGGTGATAGCAACCGGTTTCGCAGGCGGCGCGACGGGGACGCACATCGTCGAGCAGCTCACCGAGGAGTCGATCCTCAACGACTTCGTCCGCATCCGCGAGGAGTCGCGCACCAACACCTCCGTGCTCGACCCGACCAGCGGCGTGCAGACCGAGATCAACGAACGGGGCCCGGCGGTCACGGCTCGCGAGGTCGAGCTCTTCCGCGACAAGCTCCTCTACCTCGCCCGCGGCGCCGCGATCGTCGTCTTCGCCGGCTCGCTGCCGCGAGGCGTAGAGCCGGATCTGTACGCGTCGCTGATCCGCGACCTCGAGCGCTCCGAGGTGACGACCGTCGTGGACACAGACGGGGAACCGCTGCGCCAGGCGGTCAAAGCCGAACCCGACCTCGTCTCGCCGAACGTGCTCGAGGCCGAGGAGCTCGTCGGGCACGAGTTCTCGAGCGAGGAGGAGCGCTCGGCGGCGATGGCCGAGATCGGCGCGCTCGGGCCGCGCGAAGTGATCATGACCCTGCCCGACGGCTGCCTGGCACAGATGCTCGTCGACGGCCAGCGGCGGCTCAAGCGCGCGCGCATCGAGCCGCGCGAGCCGATCGCCAAACGCGGCTCGGGCGACGCGTTCCTGGCCGGCTATCTCGCGGCTCGCTACGAAGGCCGTCCGCCCGACCAGTGCGTGCGCTTCGGCGTCGCCTGTGGCGCCGAGTCGACCGTCCGCTTCGGCGCCGGCCAGCTCGATCCGCGCGAGGCGCGCAGGCTGATGGGCGACGTCGAGATCTCGCTGGTCGAGACGCCGGCTGAGGTCACCTAGCTCGGCCGCCGGCGCGCGGCGGGCTCTCTCAGCCCCCGGCGACGTCGCGGCGCAGGAACACGAGATAGCCCGCGACGAGCGCCGGCACCGCATAGAGGGCGCACACCCACAGCGAATGGGTGATCGGCGCCCAGTCGGTCGGCGTGCGCAGCAGCCCCTGCCACGCGAAGTACTGCTGGGTGAGCTCGTAGGGGTGCAGCCCTTCGAGGCCGGGGATCGCGGAGAGGATCGCGATCACGATCGTGAAGCCGATCGTGCCCACGATCGCGGCGGCGCTGTTGCGCGTGACCGTCGAGAGCAGCACCCCGATCGCGGTCACGGCGATCAGCGGGATCAGGAAGAAGGTGTGCGCCGCGAAGACGAGCAGCAGCGCCTTGGAGGCCGAGACGTATGTGTCCGAGAGGGTCCGCAGCCCGTGGAAGCCCCAGGCCGCGACGCCCGCGACGGTGCCGACGGTCCCCGCCGTGTAGACCGCTAGGGCCGCGTAGGTGATCGCCGCCGCGGTCTTCGCGGCGAACACCTGGCCACGGTCGACTGAGCGTGTGAGGATCGTCTTCAGGGTGCCGTTGCCGTCCTCGTTGGCGACGATGTCGCCGGCGACCAGGCTCGAGATCAGCGGCAGGAAGAACGCCACCAGGAACGTGAGCATGAACACGGGCGTCGCCAGGCCCGACTGCAGGATCTCCTGGGCGAAGATCGTGTCGCCGTGGGCCGGCTGGTTGCGCGCCAGCTCGACGATCACGAAGATCAGCGGCAGGATCACCGCGAGGCCGAGGCCGAGGTAGGTGCGCTTCTGGGAGACCAGCTTGCGCAGCTCCCAGCGGTACACGGTGAAGGTGGAGGGCCTGTGCGCCCGCCGCGGCGCGACGGTGACGGCGGCCGGGGTCGCGGAGACGCTGCTCACGGCGCCTCCACGAGCTCGCGCGGGGCCTCGGCGGTCGCCCCGGACCCGGCGTCCGCATCGGCGTCGGTCAGCCGGAAGAACAGGTCCTCGAGCGTGGCGAGCTCGGGCGTGAGCGAGAGGATGCCCACGCCGGCGCGTCCGAGCGCGAGCGTGAGCTCACCGACGCTCGCCTCCTCGGCCTGGAAGCCGAGGCCGTGCTCGCCCGCTGGGGCGGCATCGATCCCCGGCTGCGCCCGTACGATCTCGAGCGCCCGCGTTTCGTCGGTCGTGCGCATCCGGTAGCCCGCGCCGCCCTGGCGGCGCAGATCCGAGAGGGCGCCCTCGTACACGACGCGCCCGGAGTCCACGATCGCCACGCGGTCGCACAGTTCCTGGACCTCTGGGAGCTGGTGGCTGGAGAGCAGCACGGTGATCCCGTCGCTCGCGAGACGCCTGATCAGCGTGCGCATGTCGCGCATGCCCGCCGGGTCGAGCCCGGTCGCGGGCTCGTCGAGGATCAGCAGCCGCGGCCGGCGCAGGAGCGCGGCGGCGATCCCGAGCCGCTGGCGCATGCCGTGTGAGAAGCCGCCGACCTTGTGCTTCGCGCGCGGCGTCAGCTCGACGATCTCCAGCACCTCGTCGATGCGCGAGGAGGAGCCGTCTCCGTCTAGCGCCGCGAGCAGCTCGAGGTTCTTGCGCGCCGGCAGGTAGGGGTAGAAGCGCGGCGCCTCGACGAAGCCCGCGACGCCCTCCAGAGCGCGGGCGCCCTCGCGCAGCGGGTCGCGCCCGAACAGCTCCACGTTGCCGGCGGTGGGCATGATCAGCCCGAGCGCCATCCGCAACGTCGTGGTCTTGCCCGCGCCGTTGGGGCCGAGGAAGCCGTAGACGTCACCGGCCTCGACGTTCAGGTCGACATGATCGACCGCCAGGACCTCCTTGTAGCGCTTGACCAGACCCCTGGCCCGGACGGGAGGGGCCCCGTCCGGCGCATCGGCCGCCACGGTTACAGGCTCCCTGCGACTGCCTCGACAGCCGAGGGGTCGAGCGCGCCGGCTACCACGTAGCGCGCGCCGGCCCGCTCGAACGTCAGCACGGTGCCGAGCGCCGTCCGGAGCTCGCTCGCGCTCACGCCGTTGGCGAGTTTCACCTTCGGCAGGCCTTCGAGCGAGGAGGTCGAGGAGCCACTGCCGCTCTTGGCCTTCAGCACCTGCACCGCGGTGATGCCGTGGCCTCGGGTCGTGACTTCGGGCGCTTCTCCGGTCTTCGCCGTGCGGCCTCCGCTCGCCGGCTTTTCGAGTTCGAGCGTTTCGACCTTCGTGCCGGGGGGCGGCGAGATCTGGAAGACGGAGTCCGCGACGGGCCCGTAGGAGAGTTCGGTCGCCGCGAGTTCGACAACCGGGCTCGAGCTCGTCGAGCTGTATACGCCGGCGCGCAACGGCACGCCCGTGTTGGCGTCGAAGGACAGCTCGGCGCCGCCGATCAGGCTGCCGCTTTCGTCCGGCCCGACGCGGACGGTGTAGGCGGGCTGGCCGGCCACGTTCGCGGGGGTCGCGTCGGAGACGGTCGCGTGCTTGCGGAGCTTCGCGATCGCTTCTTCGATCTTGCCGACGGACGGCGTTTCGCCGTGCTCGCTTGACGTGCCGGTCGAGCTGCTCTGCTTCGGCGTGTAGCGGTACACCTTGTTTTCGGCGGCGTCGTAGACGGTGATGCTCGTCCCGTCCCAGATCACGTTCGTGTCGCCCTTTTCGCTCTCGAGCTCGAGGCGGGCACGGCCGTCCTTCGCGATCCACAGACGCCCCGAGGCGCCCGTGATCAGCGGGTTCGAGGTCAGGCCGGAGCCGTGTTCGCCCGCGAGGCTCGCGCCTTCGAGCAGGTTGTCGGTCAGCTTGATGTTCGCGCTCAGCCCTTCGACCGGCGTTGCCGCGAGAGCGTCGTGGACGGCCTGTGCCAGCGGCTTCGGCGGGGGCTTCTCGCCGTTGCCGAGGGCGAGGGCGATCGCGGTGATCGAGGCACCGATGCCGACGACCAGCGCGCACAGCAGCAGGAGCCTCGAGAGGGGGAGACGGCGGAGGACGTTCATCGGTGTGGGCTCCTTGCCTTGCGCTGGCCTTCGACACCAAGGTTAGCGCCGGGCCTTCAGCGCTTCTAAAGCTGAGAGCGCTCTAACCAGGCGCACCGGGGGCCTGTCCCGGCGTGCTTCCAGGGCTCGCACCCGATATGTTCCCGGCCGCATGGTCATCGTGTTCGTGCTCTTCTGGCTGCTCGTCGGCCTCGCCGTGTTCTTCCTCGCGATCCGCGGTGGGGCGCGGGGCGCGCGCGCCGCTCTGCACACCGAATCGACCGTCAGCCGCCGGCTGGTGATGATCGGGGTCGTGGTCCTGTTCGCATTCGGGCTGTCGGTGCCCGCCCTCGTCCTCGCGTTCAACGGCAACCACAAGGCGAGCGTCGGCGTGGGAGGAGTGCACCTCACCCCCAACGAGCAGAAGGGCCGCGAACTGTTCGCCCGCTCCTGCGGCTACTGCCACACGCTCGCTGCGACGAAGTCGGTCGGCCGCATCGGCCCCGACCTCGACATCCGCGTCGGCGACCAGATCTCGACGCCGGCCGGGCGCAAGGCGCTCGTCCTGGACGCGATCAAGGAAGGCCGCGCCCGCGGGCTCGGCCAGATGCCCGCGCTGCTCTACCAGGGCAAAGAAGCCGAACAGATCGCGGAATTCGTAGCCGCGGTAGCCGGCCACTGATCGCGGCGCCGTAGCCTTACGGCACCCTGATTCTCCGCCGGCGGGGCGCTAGCATCCCCCCATGTCCGACGAGAGCATCGCCGCGCGGATCGAGCGGCTCGTCGCCGAGGAGGGCGAGCTGCGGAGCTCCGAGCAGCAGGACAGCGAGGACGAGGAGCGGCTCGCCGAGGACAGGCGCCGGCTGAGCGCCGTCGAGGTCGAGCTCGACCGCTGCTGGGACCTCCTTCGCCAGCGCCGGGCGCTGCGGGAGACGGGGGGCGACCCCGACCAGGCGGAGGCCCGCGACGCGGGGACCGTCGAGAACTACCTGCAGTAGACGCGCTCGGCTTTTTCTACAGGCGTCGATACCGGCCCGCGGGGGCCATCGGCTAGGGTCACGCCGTGATGGCTGACCGGCCGACGACAGCGGAGGACGTGAAGGCGCTCGTCGCAGAGCGCGAGATCCGCTTCATCCGCTTCTGGTTCACCGACATCCTCGGTCAGCTCAAGTCGTTCTCGATCAACGCGGCAGAGCTCGAGGACGCCTTCGAGGCGGGGATGGGCTTCGACGGCTCGTCGATCACCGGCTTCAACGCGATCGAGGAGTCCGACATGATCGCGATGCCCGACCCGAGCACGTTCGCCGTGCTCCCGTGGCGCCCGGGCGAGCAGGGCGTGGGGCGGATGTTCTGCGACGTGATCACGCCCGAGAAGACGCCGTACGAGGGCGACCCCCGTCACGTGCTGCGCCGTGCGGTCGAGCGCGCGAACGCGATGGGCTTCGACACGTTCAACGTCGGCCCCGAGCTCGAGTACTTCCTGTTCAGGGACTCGAAGTCGACCGAGGTCCTCGACGAGGGCGGCTACTTCGACCTGACGACGCTCGACGCCGGCTCGGACGTCCGCCGCGAGACGGTGCTGGCGCTGGAGCAGCTCGGCATCCACGTCGAGTACACACACCACGAGGTCGGCCCCTCCCAGCACGAGATCGACATGCGCTACGCCGACGCGCTGAAGATGGCCGACGACTGCATGACCTATCGCATCACGGTCAAGGAGATCGCGATGAAGTACGGGTGGCATGCGACGTTCATGCCGAAGCCCCTGTTCGGCGAGAACGGCTCGGGCATGCACACGCACCAGTCGCTGTTCGCGGGGGGTAAGAACGCCTTCTACGACCCCGACGACCAGTACTTCCTCTCCGACGTCGGCAAGGCCTTCATCGCCGGGCAGCTCAAGCACGCGCGCGAGATCTGCTCGATCTTCGCGCAGTGGGTGAACTCCTACAAGCGTCTCGTGCCCGGCTTCGAGGCGCCGGTGTACGTGGCGTGGTCGCGACGCAACCGCTCGGCGCTGGTGCGCGTGCCGCTGTACCACCCGGGCCGCGAGAAGGCGACGCGCATGGAGCTGCGCTGCCCGGACCCGGCCTGCAACCCGTACCTGACCTTCGCGGTGCTGCTGCAGGCGGGCCTGGAAGGGATCGAGAAGGGCTACGAGCTGCCCGAGCCGATGGAGAAGAACCTGTACCACCTCTCGAGCGAGGAGCGCCGGCGGCTGGGCGTCGAGCAGCTGCCGGAGAACCTCGGCGAGGCGATCGAGATCACGGCCGAGTCCGAGCTGGTTCTGCGCACGCTCGGAGAGCACATGTTCAACCGCTACGTCGAGATCAAGCGCCAGGAGTGGGACGACTACCGGGTGCAGGTGACGCAGTGGGAGCTCGACCGCTACCTCGCGATCCTCTGACCAGAGGGGCCGCGCCGGGGACGGCGCACGCGATCGGCCGCGCCGGCGCCAGGCGCCAGTGCATCGCCTGCAGCAGATGCCCGAACGCCGCCGGGTGGCGGGGCGCGATCTCCCCGAGGAGCGCGAGCACGGAGTCTGCCGCGCGCTCGTAGCGATCCTCGCCGGTGAGCTGGTGCAGGCGCAGCAGGCCGGCCGCGGCGGAGGAGTTGCCGGACGGGATCGGGCTGTCCTCGATGTCCTTGCGCCGGGCGATCAGCCCGTTGTCGGCCGCAGTCGAGAAGAAGCCGCCGCGCTCGGCGTCCGCGAAACGGGCGATCGTCTCGTCTGCGAGCGCGACCGCCTCGTCGAGCCAGCGCCCCTCGCAGGTCGCTTCGAACAGCGCGATCGCTGCCTCCAGCAGGAACGCGTGGTCCTCGAGGAAGGCCTCGATCTTGGCCTCGCCGCCGTTGTAGCTCCGCAGCAGCCGCCCGCGACCACCGCCGTCGGCGGCGGTGCCCTCGCGCATCTCGCGGTCGAGGAACTCGGCGCAGCCGACCGCGGCGGACAGCAGCTGCTCACCCGAGGGCAGCATCTCGCCGCTCGCGCGCGCGATCTCGAGCGCGGCGGGATCGGCGAGCGCGGCCCCCGCATCGGCCAGCGCCGAGATCATCAGCGCGTTCCAGGAGGTCAGCCGCTTCTCGTCGAGTCCCGGCGGCACGCGCAGGCGCCGGGCCTCCAGCAGCCGCTCGCGGATGCGCGCGCGCGTGGGCGCGTCCGGCTCGGGCCCGCGCGCGGTCAGCACGTTCAGGCCGGGCTCCGGATGGTGCGGATCCTCGAAGTTCCCCTGCTCGCTCACGCCGAGCCAGGCGATTGCCGCGCCGGCGTCCGCGCCGAGCAGCTCGCGCAGCTCGCCCTCCCGCCACACGTAGTAGCGGCCCTCCACGCCCTCCGAGTCGGCGTCGAGCGCCGAGTAGAAGCCGCCCTCGGGCCCGCGCATCTCGCTGAGCGCCCAGCGCAGGGTGCGCAGGCTCGTCTCCAGGTGGCGCCCCTCGCCGCTCGCCTGCCAGGCGTGCAGGTAGGCCCGCGCGAGCAGCGCGTTGTCGTAGAGCATCTTCTCGAAGTGGGGCACGGTCCAGGTCGCGTCGACGCTGTACCGGGCGAAGCCGCCGGCGAGCTGGTCGTCGATCCCGCCCGAGGCGATCGCATCGAGCGTCGCGCCGGCGATCCCGCGCTCGCCGCGCAGCAGCAGGAACTCGATCACCGATGCCTGCGGGAACTTCGGCGCCGGCCCGAAGCCGCCGAAGCGCTCGTCGTTGATCGCGCGCAGGTTCTCGACCGCGCGGTCGAGGTCCGCTTCGCTGACGGGCTGCCGGCGCGGCTCCAGCCTGCCGGCGCCGGTGAGCTGCTCGCGCAGGCGGTCGGCGCCCTCGCGGATCTCCCCGCCGTTCTGCTGCCAGGACTCCGAGATCGCCTGCAGGACCTGCGTCCACGCCGGCATGCCGTGGCGCGGCTCGGGCGGGAAGTACGTGCCGCCGTAGAACGGGATCTGCTCCGGCGTGAGGAAGACGTTCAGCGGCCAGCCGCCGCGCCCGGTCATCCCCTGCACCGCCTCCATGTAGAGCGCGTCGACGTCCGGGCGCTCCTCGCGGTCGACCTTCACGCACACGAAGGACTCGTTCATCACCGCCGCCGTCGCCGCGTCCTCGAAGGACTCCCGCTCCATCACGTGGCACCAGTGGCAGGAGGAGTAGCCGATCGAGACGAGCACCGGCACCTCGCGCGCGGCGGCCTCGGCGAAGGCCTCCTCGCTCCAGGGCCGCCAGTCGACCGGGTTCTCGGCGTGCTGGAGCAGGTAGGGGGAGGTCTCCCGCGCGAGGGCGTTCGCCATCGTGGGGAAAGCCTAGCCGCGACGGAGCAGGGCGCCCGCCGGCGTTCCGTCGAGCGCGCTGCGGCCGAGCGCGGAGAGCGCCGGCGCCACCGACGGCCATGCTCCCGCGCTCGCGCGCGAGAGCCGCACCCGGGCGATCGGCATGTCGAAGTGCCGCCCGCCCAGCGTGCCGGTGACGCGGTGAGAGCTCAGACCCAGCCGCACGGTTCCCGCTGCGGCGCTCGGGCCGCTGATCCGGATCGTGGCGGGCTGCAGCCGGCCGTGCTTGATCCTGAACGCGCCGGAGAGGCGCACGCCGGCAACGAAGGACAGGTCGTGCAGCACCGCCGAGCGGGCCGTCAGCCGCGCGTAGCCACCGTGAAGCCCGCCGAAGCTCGCTCCGCTCGGCAGCACCGCCTCGGCCTGCAGCGTCGCCGCGATCACCTGGCGGTTCAGGTCGAGCACCGTGTCGAGCGCTGCGACGAGTGTTCGGCCCGGCCGCCCGGGCAGGCTCGCCGGCGAGCGCACGGCGGAGAGCCGGCGCGGCGTCACCGGTGTCGGGGTGAGCACGTCCTTCGCGCCGGTGCACTGCGCGGGCGGGGTGCCGGCGAAGAAGCTTGCGAGCGCCTTTTCGGCGCAGCCGGTCAGGTCGCTGCCGATCACCGAGTGGCCGGTGAACGGCACCACCACGATCGAGGCGCCGGGGATCCGCGCGGCGACCTTCAGCGCGTTCGAGGTCGGCGTGCGGAGGTCCTGGGCGCCGGAGAGGATCAGCGTCGGCACATCCGGAAGCGGCGCCGCGGCGGGCGGCGGGGCCGAGGCGTAGGGCCAGCCCGCACAAGCGCCGACGAGGCTGCCCTCCAGTGCCGTCGTCTCGTCGAAGGGGGCGAAGTCGCTCGCCGGCTGCGAGTGCAGGAAGTTGAGCGCTTCAGCGAGCCTCGTCGCGGGTGGCGAGGTGCGCTGCCAGGGGAACGGAGCCTCCTCGCAGGTCGTGACGACGAACAGCGCTTCGTCGGCTTCCTCTGAGGCGGCATCCGCCACGCCCGGCAGCCTCTCGCCACGGCTGGCCGGAACGTTCGGGACCAGCCCCTCGGCGAGCGCCTGCAACCGCAGCAGCGGGTCGGGGTCGTTCGCCAGCGCCGAGCGGATCGCGGCCGGCAGCAGCGCGCGCAGCGCCGGGTTCAGGTCGCCCGCCAGCAGCACGTCGAGCAGGCGCTGCTCGGTGAGGCGCGCGTCGTGGCGGTGGCCGAGCCCGTCGTAGACCGAGCCGGCGAGCGGGTGGCGGCGCAGGCGTCCGATCAGCACGCTGAGGTCGGCGAGCGGTTCCGGCGTGATGCCCCGGCACACGTCATGCGAGCAGAGCTCGCGCATCACGCCCGGGAGTGCCTCGAAGGTCGGGATCGAGAACGGTTCGGGGCCGTCGGTCGGCACCACCGAGTCGAGCACCATCGCTTCGACGTGCTCCGGGTAGCGTTCCGCGTACTCGAGGGCCACCTTGGTGCCGTAGGAGGTGCCGTAGAGGACGAGCTTCGCGTAGCCCGCGGCGCGCCGCAGCGCCTCGATGTCCTGGACCGATTCCTGCGTCGTGAACGCGCCGCGCACGGCACCGATCTGTTCGGCGCAGCGCTGGAAGATGCGTTCGAGCGAGCGTCCCGGGCTTTCGAGCGCCGGGCAGCTCAGCGGATCGGAGGCGCCCGTCCCGCGCTGGTCGAAGACGAGCAGGTCGCGTCCGTGCAGCGCCGGCGCCATCGTCTGCGCGTTGAATTCCGCGAACGGCAGCGCCGGCTGCCCCGGACCGCCCGCGAGCGCGAGCAGCGCGCTCGCGCTCGGCGAGCTGCCGGCGAGCTTGCGCCCGACCGACAGCGCGATCGTGCCGGGCACCGCCCCGGAGCGGTCGAGCGGCACGGGAAGGTCGCTGCAGGAGAGCTTCGGCTCGCCGGCGCAGGGGGTGAAGCTAAGAACCGAGGAGGCGCGCGACGGCGAGGGCCAGCCGCCGAGCGCGAGCGCGGCCAGCACCGCTGCCGTCGTAAGGAGCTGAACTCGGCGCGGCATGCCCCGCGACAATAGCCGCCGAGCGGTCCCCCGACGCCGGTAGGTGGACGCTTCTGCCGCCGAGGATCCCGACCAGCATGTTGTGCGCGCCGAGCCGCAGGGTGCCGTGCGCCGCGGCGGCGCCCCCGATGCGCAGGTCCCCGGTTTCCACCCGCAGCACGCCGCTGACCGTCACGCCCGGGATGAAGGAGTAGTCGTGGAAGCTGACGCCGCGGGTGGTGAACTGCGCCCAGCCGGAGCGCAGCCCGCCGGTGCGAAGCGTCGGGAGCGAGAAGAGGTCTTCCGCGGAGACGCTCGTTTCCAGCATCAGCGCGAGCTGACCGGCCAGGTCGGACATCGTCATCTGCACCGCGTGGACCGTGCGCCCGGGCAGCCCGTTGTAGTGCCGGGTGGGAGAGATACGCGAGAGCGACCTCGGCGGCGGCTGCGCCGGGCGCAGCCGCGACGGCGTCCGGCCGCGCCGGCAGGCGGCGATCGCCCGCCCCCGGAACAGCGCCTGCAGACCGTGTTCGGCGCAGGAGCTGGGATCGCTGCCGAGCACCGAGTGGCCGACCATCGGCACCACCAGCAGGTGCGAGCCCGGGATCATCGCTTGCACTTCGCGGGCGCCGGAGGTGGGGGTGCGCAGGTCCTCCTCGCCGCTCAGGATCAGCGTCGGGACGGCCGGCAGCTGCGCGGGCGGCGCGGCCGCGAACGGCGTCGAGTACGGCCACGCGGCGCACTGGCGCTCGTCGCTGAAGGCGATCGCATCGCGGGCGCTGAACGGCGCGAAGGCACGCGCGCCGAGCGCGCGCGCGGCGGCGCCCGCCTGCGCGAGGCGCACGGCCGGCGTCGCCGTGCGGCTCCACGGGAAGGCCTGGTCTTCGCAGCTCGTCGCGAAGTACAGCGGCGCGTCGAATTCTTCGCCGCCGCTTTCTTCGCCCGGGACGGTCTGGAGCAGCCGCCCCAGCGGCGCGTCGTCGCCGGTCGCGGCCGCGCGGTCCGCGGTCACGAGCGCCGCGCGAAGCGGCCCCGAGAAGTCGCCGGCCAGCAGCGTGTTGAGCAGCGCTTCGGGCGTCGCCGCGACGTTCCGCGTGTGCCCGCGCGGCCCGATCGCGCGGATCTTCAGGCGACGGTCGCGCATTCGCCTCACGACCTTGGCGAGATCGGCGTAGGGGCTGCGCGTGACACCGCGGCAGGCGTGCCGCGTGCAGAGCGAGCTGAGGACCCTGTGCAGCGCCGCGAACGTCGGCAGGTTCAGCGGGTCGGGGCCCGCGGGCGGCACGACCGAGTCGAGGATCAGCGCTTCGACGTGCTGCGGGTAGGCCTGGGCGTACAGCTCGGCGAGCTTCGTGCCGTAGCTGGTGCCGTAGAGGACGAGCTTTTCGTAGGAGCCCGCGCGCCTGATCGCCTCGATGTCCGCGACGCTGGCCTCGGTCGAGTAGAACGCGCGGCCCGGGCCGAGCTGCGTGGCACAGGCCGCTACGGCGCCGGGCGAGGGGTCGAGCGTTGGCCCGTGTTCGAAGGCGTGGCAGCGGAGCGGGTGCGAGAGCCCGATGCCGCGCTGGTCGAACACGATCAGATCGCGAGTCGCCGCGATCGGGCCGAGCAGTTCGTCGAAGTCTTCCGCGAAGGGGATCGCCGCCTGCCCGGGGCCGCCGGCGAGGGCGATGATCGCGCTGCGCGCGTCGCCGACGGCCGCGCGGTGCCGGCGGATCGCGAGGCTCACGGTCCCGCCCGTGGCGCCCGAGGGGTCGAGCGGCACTCCAAGGTGCGCGCAGGCGAAGTTGTTGCCCCGCGGGCACGGGGAGTAGGAGATCTGCGCGCGTGCCTGCGGCCCCCCGAGCGCCAGCGCTGCGAGCACCACCGCCGGCACCCCTCCGAGCCGTCGTCCCATTGCTTGAAATCTATTGCCCTGGGCGGCCGAGCGGAGCCGGTAGGTAGTCTGCGCTCAGATGAGCATCGAGCGCGAGGCGATCGAGGCCGCGGGCGCGCCCGCGGCGATCGGGCCCTACAGCCACGCCGTGCGCGTCGGCCAGCTCCTCTTCTGCTCCGGGCAGATCCCGCTGGACCCGGGCACCGGCGAGCTCGTGGGCTCCTCCGCGGCAGAGCAGGCCCGCCAGTGCCTTCTGAACCTGCGGGCGGTCTGCGCCGAGGCCGGCACGTCGCTCGAGCGGGCGGCCCGGCTCACGGTCTACATGACCGACCTCGGTGAGTTCGCCGCCGTCAACGAGGTCTACGGCTCGTTCTTCGCCGGCGGCGAGCCACCCGCGCGCGTCGCGATCGGCGTGGCCGCGCTCCCGCGCGGAGCGCAGGTCGAGATCGATGCGATCGTCGCCCTCTGAGGGGTCGCTGTACCCGCTACGCCGAGACGGTCTGCGGCTCCGGGGCCGGCTCGTCCTCGGGCTGCAGGGGCTCTGAGGCGCGCAGCGCGCGGCCCAGCAGCCGCAGCAGCGTCACGCGCTCCTCGGGCGCGAGCGAGTGCAGCACTTCGTCCTCGATCGCTTCGGTCGCCTTCTCGGCGCGCGCCAGCGCACGGCGGCCGGACTTCGTGATCTGGACGAGGTGACGGCGCCGGTCGTGGGGGTCGCGCAGGCGAGTCACGTGGCCGAGCTCCTCGAGCTCGTTGAGCAGCAGCACGACGTTGTTGGCGTCCATGCAGAACGCGTCGGCGAGCTCCTGCTGGGGGCAGCAGTCGTGGTCGGAGACATATGACAGCGCGACCAGATGGCGCAGCTGCATGCCGAGCTGGTCCTCGTCGCTGCGCCTGTAGAACTGCTTGGCCAAGCGCGACATCAGCACCATCGAACCTGGGATGCAGGGCCTCTCCTCACCCACGCAAGCGAGTGTACCTGTTGTCGGAGCGTGTGTGGTCATCTTCCCATCGGCCATCATGTTACCAAAGATCACCCGCTCTGCATAGATCATAAATTGCCTGACGATAATCCTTGATGCATGGATTATCCATGATATGGTGCTCCCACGAGCAACTGAAGGGAGCGGCATGAGCACGACGATCGAAACCCCCACGAGACTGAGCGCGGCCCCGGAGAGCGGCCGCAATGAGCGACGGCGCTGGATCGCGCTGGCCGTCCTCTGCCTGGGCCAGCTGATGATGGTCCTCGACGCGACGATCGTGAACGTCGCGCTCCCGTCGATCCAGCGCGACCTGCACTTCAGCCAGGGCAACCTCACGTGGGTCCTGAACGGCTACCTGATCACCTTCGGCGGCCTGCTCCTGCTGGCCGGGCGCATGGGCGATCTCGTAGGGAGAAAGCGCGTCTTCCTGACCGGTCTCGTGCTGTTCACGGGGGCCTCGGTGCTGTGCGGCCTGGCGTCGAGCCAGGCGATGCTGATCGCCTTCCGCCTTCTCCAGGGCGCCGGCGGCGCCGTCGCCTCGGCCGTGATCCTCGCGATCATCGTCACCGAGTTCCCGGAGCGCGCCGAGCAGGCCAGGGCGATGGGCCTGTACGCCTTCGTGTCCGCCGGCGGCGGCTCGATCGGGCTGGTCGCGGGCGGCGCGCTCACGCAGTCGCTCGACTGGCACTGGATCTTCTTCGTGAACGTCCCGATCGGCGTGATCGCGTTCGTGCTCGGCTGGGCTCTGATCGAGGAGAACGAGGGCATCGGGCTGAAGGGCGGCGTCGACGTGCTCGGCTCGGTCCTGATCACCGCCGCGACGATGCTCGGCGCGTTCGCGATCGTGAAGTCCAGCGACTACGGGCTCGGCGACCCGCGCACGCTCGCGGCCGCAGGCGGCGCGCTGCTGCTGGGAGCGGCGTTCCTGGCGCTCGAGGCGCGCATCGAGAACCCCATCATGCCGCTGCGGATCCTGCGGCTGCGCATGCTCATGGGCTCGAGCCTCGTGCGTGGGTTCCTCGTCACGGGCATGTTCTCGTCCTTCTTCCTCGGCTCGCTGTACCTGGAGCGCGTGCTCGGCTACGACGCGATCCAGACCGGGCTGGCGTTCATGCCGCTCACGCTCGGGATCGCGACGATGTCGCTGGGCGTCTCGGCGCGCCTCGTCGAGCGCTACGGCGCGGTGACGACGCTGGTGGGCGGACTCGCCTCGATCATCGTCGGGCTCTCGCTGCTCGCGGGACAGGGGATCGGCGCGAGCTACTTCCCGGGGCTGTTCGTGTCCCTCACGTTGCTCGGCCTCGGCGCCGGCGCCTCCTTCCTGCCGCTGCTGACGATCGGCATGTCCGACGCGCCGCCGCGCGACGCGGGGCTGGCGTCGGGGATCGTCAACGTCTCGGTCCAGCTGTTCGGCGCGATCGGGCTGGCGACGCTCGGCACGATCGCGACCGACCACAGCAAGACCCTCGCGGCACAGGGCGAAGGAGCGCTGGCGGCGTTGACCGGCGGCTACCACCTCGCCTACCTCGTGGCGGCGGGCGCGGTCGCGGTCGGGATCCTCGCGGCGCTGCTGTTCCTGCGCGGGCCGGCCGGGCCCACGATGCAGGAGGTCGAGGACCCGGAGCTCGAGCTGATCGAGCCCGTGCAGGCCGGCGAGCCGGTCGCCCAGGCGGCGTGATCGCGATGGCGACGACAGACCGGCACGACATCAGGCTGCGGCGCGCGAACGACGCCGTGCTGACCGAAATGGCCCGCTCTCTCCTCCGCGAGGACCGGCCGGCGGAAGACGCCTCCGCCGGCTGGTCCGCCGCGGCCCGGGCCGAACGCGTCCGGCACACGGCGCGGCGCTTCAGGCGCCCGCCCGTCGCCCGCCCGCCAGGGCGGATCGGCGACCGAATCGGGACCGCGACGCTGTCCTGAGCCCGGCGGGCTTCCCTCGCCCCGGAGGCGGTCTCCCCGCCGCCTCCGGGGCGCCCGTCCGCCGGCTGTCGAGCGCGGCGGGCTCAGCTCGCCCGCAGCTGCGCGCGCTTGACCTTCCCCGAGGCGGTCTTCGGCAGCTCCTCGGCGAAGTCGACGATCCGTGGGTACTTGTACGGGGCCGTGACGCGCTTGACGTGCTCCTGCAGCTCGGCGGCGAGCGCGTCGCTCGGCGCATGACCGTCGCGCAGCACGACGACGGCACGCACGACCGCCCCGCGCTCCTCGTCGGGCGCGGCGACAGCGGCCGCCTCGGCCACGAAGGGGTGGGCGACGAGCGCGGACTCCACCTCGAAGGGTCCGATCCGATAGCCGGCGGAGACGATCACGTCGTCGTCACGGCCCTCGAAGTAGAGCCAGCCGTCCTCGTCGCGGGCGACGCGATCGCCGGTCCGCCAGCTGCCTCCGGCACGCCGGTCGCGCACCTGCCAGGTGCCGTCCGGGTCGCGGACGGCCTGCTCGCCCAGGTAGCCGAGGAAGAAGGTCGGCACGCTCGCCGGCGCCACGGTCAGCTCGCCGTCGTCGATCGCCATCTCGATGCCGGGCAGCGGCGGGCCCATCGAGCCGGCTCGCGTCTCGCCGCCGCGCGGGGCGCCGGTGAGCTGGCCGGTCTCGGTCTGGCCGTAGCCGTCGCGAATCTCCAGGCCCGTGGCCTCGCGGAACACGTCGAGGACCTCCGGGTTCAGGGCCTCGCCCGCAGCGACCATCGCCCGCAGCGCGGGCAGCGGGTGCAGCGCCGCCCGCTTGGCGATCACGCGGTACTCCGTGGGCGCCATGCACAGCACGCCGACGCGCTCGCGCGCGAGCAGCTCGAGGCGCTCGTGCGGGTCGAAGCGGGCGTCGTGCAGCAGCGCCGGCGCGCCGCGCAGCCACGGCGCGATGAAGACGTTGCGAGCGGACTTCGACCAGCCGCTGGCCGCGGTGCACCACACGAGCTCGCCCGGCGCAGGCGCCAGCCAGCGCTCGGCCTGCAGGCGCTGCCCGTTCAGGTAGCGCTGCGCGTGGAGCACGCCCTTCGGCTCGCCCGCGGTGCCGCTCGTGAACGTGATCAGGCACGGCTCGCTCTCCTCGAGCTCGACCGCGGGCGCGGGCTCGGCGTCGTAGAGCGCCTCGTCCGGCACCGCGAGCACGGGCACCGTGGCGTCCGCCAGCTGCGCCAGGTCCCGCTCGTCGGCGAGGATCACGCTCGGCGCGGCGTGCTCGATGCGCAGGAGCAGGTCCTTGGCCCGCAGCTGCTCGGTGCACGGCAGCACGACGGCGCCGATGCGGAAGCAGGCGAGCATCGCGATCACCCACTCGGGGCGGTTGCCGATCACCGTCATCACCACGTCGCCGCGGCCGACCCCGCGGCCCGCAAGCGTGCCCGCGAGCCGGGCGGCGCGGTCGGAGAGCTCGCCGAAGTGCCATTCGCGGCGCGCGCCGTCGCGGGCGAGCTCGACGAGAGCGAGACGGTTCCGGGGCGCGGCGTCGACTACCTCGGCGGCGAAGTTCATGCCGGTATTCTCCCTGGCACGAGATCAAGCGACCCTGGAGAGCGCCGAAACCCGATGGCCGTGGCAACCCCTTATTCCGACATCACCGACGAGCAGCGGGCGATCGCCGAAATGGTGCATCAGTTCGTCGACGAGCAGATCCTCCCCAACGCCGAGCACTACGACCACGAGGACTCGTTCCCCGAGCCGATCGTCGAGCAGATGAAGGAGCTCGGTCTCTTCGGCGTCACGATCCCCGAGGAGTACGGCGGGATGGGGCTCGACCTGACGACCTACTCGATGATCGTCGAAGAGCTCTCGCGCGGCTGGATCTCGATCTCCGGCATCGTCAACACCCACTTCATCGGCTCGTACCTGCTGATGAAGTTCGGCAGCGAGGAGCAGAAGCAGAAGTACCTGCCGAAGATGGCCACCGGCGAGATCCGCGCCGCGTTCTCGTTGTCCGAGCCGGAGCTCGGCTCCGACGTGCAGGCGATCAAGACCTCCGCTTCCAAGCAGGACGACGGCACCTGGGAGATCAACGGCCAGAAGATGTGGGTCACCAACGGGCTGCTCTCCACGCTCGTCTTCACGTTGGTCAAGACGGACCCCGACGCCGACCCGCGCTACAAGGGCATGACGTGCTTCATCTGCGAGAAAGAGCCCGGCGTCGGCGAGAACACCGGCACGCTGAAGGGCTTCAACGTCCCTCCCAAGATCGAGAAGATGGGCTACAAGGGCGTCGAGTCCACCGAGCTCGTCTTCGACGGCTACCGCTGCCCCGCGGAGAACATCCTGGGCGGGGAAGAGGAGGGCCTCAACAAGGGCTTCGTGCAGATGATGGACGCGCTCGACCTCGGCCGGGTGAACGTCGCCGCGCGCGGCGTCGGGCTCGCGCAGCGCGCGTTCGAGCTCGCCGTCAAATACGCCCAGGAGCGCAAGACGTTCGGCAAGGCGATCGCCGAGCACCAGGCGATCCAGTTCAAGCTCGCGGACATGGCCACGCAGGTCGACGCCGCGCGCCTGCTCGTGCGCCGTGCGGCCGCGATGAAGGATGCGGGCGAGCGTTCGGACCTCGAGGCCGGGATGGCGAAGCTGTTCGCCTCGGAGGCCGGGCGCTTCTGCGCCGAGGAGAGCCTGCGCATCCACGGCGGGTACGGGTACTCGAAGGAGTACGAGATCGAGAGGATCTACCGGGACGCGCCGCTTCTGCTGATCGGCGAGGGCACCTCCGAGATCCAGCGCATGGTGATCGGCCGCAAGGTGCTGCAGCGTCACAAGATCTGACAACCGCCGGGAGGAGGTGAACTCGCGTGGCCGATGACGCCAAGGCTCTGATCGAACTCGCCGTCCGCAGGTTCATCGAGGAGGTCCCGGCGCTCGCGCCGGTGAAGCTGGTGGTCGGCGTCGAGCTGCGAGGGCGCGGCGACGTCCAGCAGTTCCGCCTCGAGATGCCCGAGGTCAAGGTCACGCGCGGGCCCGCCGCCGACGCGCGCGTGCGGGTCGACATGCGCAGGGAGTTCTTCAACGTGATGGCGCGCGAAGCGAAGGTGCCCGACTGGATCGAGGCCTTCACCTACGGCCAGGCCAAGGCGTCCGGGCCCGATCAGATCATCAAGCTGATCGTCAACGTCGTCGAGCGCCAGGTCGAGCGTGAGCGGACGCCGAAGGCGCGCCGCCACGCCTCCTGAGCGTCACTCCGACGAGGAGGAGGCCCCGGCCGCGAGCCCGCCCTCGGGCTCGGCGCTCTCGAGATCGGCGCCCGGCGCACGCACGCCGCCGGCGCTGCGCCCGGGCACGACGCCGCCCTGAGGATCGCCGCCGGCGGCGAGGATCTCGAGGAACGCCTCGACGACGCGCGGGTCGAACTGCGTCCCGGCGGCCTTGCGGATCAACGCCACGGCCTGCTCGACCGGCCAGGCGGGCTTGTAGGGGCGCTCGTGGGTCAACGCATCGAAGACGTCGGCGACCCCGACGATGCGGCCGACCAGCGGGATGTCGTCGCCGAGGAGCCCCTGCGGGTAGCCGCCGCCGTCGTACCACTCGTGGTGGGATTCGGCGACCACGCCCGCGAGCTGCAGGGCGGGCGAGCGGCTCCCGAACAGGAGCCGTGCCCCGAGCGTCGTGTGGGTGTGCATCATCTCCTGCTCGGGAGGGGTCAGCCGGCCCGGCTTCAGAAGGACGCTGTCGGGGATCGCGAGCTTGCCGATGTCGTGCAGCGGCGCGGCTTCGCGGAGCAGCACGACGCTCTCGGTGCTCAGCCCCATGCGCGCACCGATCGCGGCGGCGAGCTCGCCGATCCGTTCGGTGTGCTGGGCGGTCTCGTCGTCGCGGAACTCGCTCGCAACGCCGAGCAGCTGCAGCGTCTCGGCGCGCGCCTCGTTGAGATCGCGCGTGCGCTCGTTGACCATCGTCTGCAGACGCCGCGCCTCGTCGGCGAGCTGCAGCTCGGCCCGTCGCTGCGCTGTGATGTCGTGGGCGGAGCCGCGAATGCAGCCGTCCGTGCTGGAGGAGCGCGCGTGCCATTCGAGCAGGACGAAGCCGCCCTCGACGGTGTGGAAGCGGCTGCGCGCGGTTGCGGTACCGGATGAGCCGTTCGCGAGCGAGAGGATCACCGCTGCCGCCGCGTCGCGGTCGGAGTCGTGGATGAAGTCGGTGAGCGGGCGGCCACACATCGCCTCGGCGGGGTGGCCGAGGCAGCGCCGCCAAGCGGGGTTGACCCGCAGCAGCCGACCGGTCGCGTCCGCCGTCCAGAGCAGCTCGAGGGACTCCTCGAAGTAGCGGCCGATCTCCTGCTCGGCGATCTGCGCCGCGCGCCGGCCGCGCCTCAGGCGCGTGCCGCCGGCAGCATCGGGGGAACGGGGGAGCAACCCCATGACTCCGAAGTCGCCCGGGGCCTGTTCGAATATTCGGCATCTTCCCCCCGCTGGACGCATCTACGAATGCCAGCGGCCAGACATGTCACGACGCTGACCGGAATGCGCCGGCCGGCGGCCACGTGCGGCCGCGGGCGATGCGGCCGCCCTAGTGGTAGGACGTCAGCTGCTGGGCCAGGAACGCAAGCGATCCCAGCAGGAACACGCACATGATGATCAGGGAGAAGTTCTCGTTCATGCGTCGCTCCGCTGGCTCAAGAATAGTCCACGGGCCCGCCGGCGGGGTCCGGCGCCGGCGCCGAGGGCAGCAGCTCCGAGCTGCTCGGTGCGATCGCGCTCGACCCCACGACGGCCGCGCCGGTGCTACGCCAGGACGGCGTCGTTGTCGTAGAGCTTGATGACCTTGACCGAGCCGGCCGGCGTCGCGTCGAGGCAGAGCCGGCACAGGACGCACTCGTCGAGGTTGGCGTCCACGATCTCGAGCCGGCCACCGTCGTCCTGGGCGAAGATGTCGACCGGGCAGGCTTCGGTCAGCTTGCGCGTCAGCTCGGCGTCCGCCGCGACAGCGTCGTCGACCTCGACGGCGATGAACGTCCCGTCTGCCCTCATGCCGCGCTGCCCGACCGCTCGGCGAGCTTGGCCTTGACGAGGTCGGGGATCTCGTCGATCCGCTGCACGACGGGAATGCCGGCTGCCTCCAGCCGGGCGATCTTCTCCGTCGCGCTGTCCTCCTTGCCCTCGACGATCGTGCCGGCGTGCCCGAAGGACATGCCCTGCATCTCCTCGTCGTCCATGAACTTGCCCGCCATGAAGGCGACGATCGGCAGACGCGAGTCGTTGTCGGCGACCCACTGGGCCAGCTGCGCCTCCATGCGGCCGCCCGGCTCGGTGTAGATCACGATCGCCTCTGTCTGCTCGTCGGCCTCGAAGTACGGCATCAGCTCGGCGTAGGTCGAGCCGATGATCGCGTCGCCGCCGATCGAGACGGCGGTCGAGACACCGAGGCCCGCCGCGGTGAGCGTCGAGGAGATCTCGGTGGTCATGCCGCCGGAGCGGCTCATCACGCCGACGGAGCCGGGCTGGTAGGCGACGGCGGCGTTGCGCGCCGGCCCGCCGATGCCGCCCATCTTGGCGACGCCCGGAACGATCACGCCGAGGCAGTTCGGACCGATGATCCGCGCGCCCTTGGCGTCGGCGAGCTCGACCATCATCGCGACGTCGCGGCGCGGGATCCGCTCGGTGACGATGACGATCGTCTTGATGCCGGCGTGCAGCGCCTCGAACACGGCGTCGCGGGTGCCGGCGGGGGGGACAGTGACGACAGAGCCGTCCGGCACGACGCCGCCCGTGTGCTCGACGACCTGCTCGACGGTGTCGAACACCGGCACGCCGTGGACCTCGCGTCCCTTGCGGCCGGGGGTCACGCCGCCGACGATCTTCGAGCCGTAGTCGAGGCACTCGCGGGTGAGGTTGACGGCCTCACGGCCCGTGATGCCCTGGATGATGAAGGTCGTGTCCTCGTTGATCAGGATCGACATCAGGCGGCCGCTCCGGGTGGGTGGGATTCAATTCTCGCGACCGCTCGGCCGGCGGCCTCCCACAGCGACACCGACCGGTCGCAGTACTCGATCCCGTACTTGTCGAGGATCTTGAAGCCCTCCTCCTCCCAGGCGCCGGGGATGCGGAAGATCGCAACGGTCTCACCCGGGTCCCTGCCGAGCTCCAGGCAGGCTTTGATCACCCCGCGCGCGACGATGTCCACGCGCGTGTTCGAGACGATCGACATCATCACCGCGATCTTCTCGACGCCCTCTTTCTGGAGCACCTGCTTGGCCAGGCCGCAGGCCTTGGCGACGGAGGGGTTGCCGCCGATCTCCGAGTAGTTGGCGGGCCTTCCGCCCTGCTGGCGCACCGCGTCGGTGAGCGTGAGCGAGCCGCCGCCGGCGCCGATCACGAGGCCGATGTTGCCGTTGAACCCGGCGTCCTTGCCCTGGATCACGCCGCGGTGGTCGGCGGCGTCGATCGCCTTGACTGCCTCTTCGAAGGCGGAGGGCGTGTGACCCTCGCGGGTGCCCTCCTCCTCGGAGATGCCGAGCGCCTTCAGCAGCGCCTTCTGGCGCGGCATGCCCTCGTTCTCCATCTCCATGTGGGCGTCGAGCGCCACGAACGAGCCGTCCTTCAACTCCGCCAGGGGGTTGATCTCGGCGAGCGTCATGTCGTTGTCGAGGAACAGCTGCGCGAGGCGGGCGAGCACAGGGGTGGCGCGCTGCAGCGCCCTGCCGGTGACGCCGGCCGCGGCGATCACCTGCTTGGCCTGGAAGTCCGAGAAGGGCTCGATCGTCGAGAAGTGGCCGCGCCCGACGTGGTCGGGGTGCTCCTCGGCAACCTGCTCGATGTCGATCCCGCCCATGTCGCTGAAGAGCATCAGCGGCTTCTTGGCGGTGCCGTCCCAGACGACGCCCGCGTAGTACTCCTGCGCGACCTCGGCCTTCGGGTCGACGAGCACGCCGCGCGGCATGTGGCCGTTGATCTCGAGCGCGAGGATGTCCGAGGCGTGCCGCTCGGCTTCCTCCGGTGCGTCGGCGAACTTCACGCCGCCGGCCTTCATGCGCCCGCCCGTGAGCACCTGGGACTTGATCACGGTCGGGCCGCCGATCCGCTCCGCGACCGACTTCGCCTCGGCGGCGTCGGTCGTGAAGCCGTAGTCCGTCACGGGGATCCCGGCCCGCTTGACGATCTCGCGGGCCTCGAACTCGAAGAAGCGCATGCGGCGCGGAAGCCTACAACGAGCGCGGCGTCACACGGCCGCCGGCTCGAACCCGTAGGCCTCGGCCAGCTCCGGATCCTTCTTGGCGAGCATCTCCGCGAGGTTCACCATCACCTTGCACTGCTTCCAGGTCGCGTCGTCCTGCATCTTGCCGTCGATCATGTGCACGCCGCGCCCGTCGGGGATCGCCTCGATCACCTTCTTGGCGAACGCGACCTCCTCGGGGTCGGGGGAGTACACGCGCTTGGCGATCGCGATCTGGGCCGGGTGCAGCGACCAGGCGCCGACGCAGCCGAGCAGGAACGAGGCCCGGAACTGCGTCTCGCAGCCCTCCTCGTCGCGGATGTCGCCGTAGGGCCCGTAGAACGGCAGCGCGCCGACCGAGGTGCAGGCGTCGACCATGCGGGCGATCGAGTAGTGCCAGGGGTCCTGCTGGTAGCTCGGGCGCGGCGCGTCGGGGATGTTGGGGTCCGGATCGGCGATCGTGCGGTAGCCCGGGTGCCCGCCGCCGACGCGCGTCGTCTTCATGCGGCGGGAGGCGGCGAGGTCGGCCGGGCCGAAGCTCATGCCCTGGATCCGCGGCGAGGCGCAAGCGATCTCCTCCAGGTTCGAGACGCCCTGGGCGGTCTCGAGGATCGCGTGCACGAGGATCGGCCGGTCGAGGCCGGCTTTGGCCTCGAGCTGCGCGAGCAGGCGATCGACGTAGTGGATGTCCCACGGCCCCTCAACCTTGGGGATCATCACGACCTCGATCTTGTCGCCGATCTCCTGGACGACCTGGGTGATGTCCGGGAGGAAGTAGGGGGAGGCGAGCTCGTTGACGCGTGTCCAGAGCGCCGTTTCGCCGAGGTCCATCTCCTTGCCGACCTGGATCAGGCCGGCGCGCGCGGCCTCCTTGCGGTCGAGCGGGACCGCATCCTCGAGGTTGCCGAGCAGGATGTCGACGGTCGGCGCGATGTCGGGGACCTTCGCGACCATCTTCTCGTTCGAGAAGTCGAGGAAGTGGATCATCCGCGAGGGCTTGAAGGGGATCTCGCGGACGGGCTCGGGCGCGTCGATGGCGAGCGGCTTGAAGAAGTCTCGGGGGCTGCGCAAGGGGGGTCTCCTCGTCCGGCCGGGTACGGCCTCTATCGTTGCTTCGTAGGAGCGATTATCGGTGATGGCACGTCGTTTCCGCGTTCTGGGCCCGCTGGCGGCCGCCTGCTGCGCGCTCTCCGCGGTCCTGGCCCCGGCCGGCGCGCAGCCCTCCGCTCGGCGCGTCAGCGCCGTCGTGTCACCCGTGGAGGGGGACTTCGCGCTGACCCGGCTCAGCTTCCCGGCGGCTCACGGCAGGGCACTGACGAGGAGCTCGCTGCGACTGCTGGCGCCGAGCTTCTCGGCCGACGACGCGATCGCGCTCGCCACGCCCGCGAGCCCTCGCGGCGGCGCGCGCGTGGCGCTGCTGCTCGTCGCCGACCGGCCCACGAACCTCGCCGTGCCCATCTCGGTGAAGGTGTCCGCGCTGGCGGGCGCCGGCCTCGGCCCGGTCCGGATCAAGAGCCTCCAGAACCCGATCGGGCGCCATCGGGCGCCGCCCGCCTGGCTGTGCGGGCTCGCCTCCCGCGGTCGCGCGCCGGCGCTCCGTGCGCTCGGTGCGCGGGGACGTCCGCTCGCGGGGCTCGGCACTGCCGGCGCCGTCGCGCAGGCCTTCGAGATCGCCTGCGGGCTGCCCGCCGGGCCGCAGCTGAAGGCGGCACTGGCCCCGCCACGGCCGGTGCCGGCGCCGCCCGCTCCGGAACGGCCCGAATGCGCCCCGTGCAACCCACGGCCCGGATACGCCTGCCCGCTCGCGGCCCGGCCGGCGTACTGCGTGGCCAGGCGCGAGGGGACGGGCGCGCACTAGAGTTCCGCCGGCAAGAGACCAAGGAGACCACGAGAGAGCCATGAGCGAGACCCAGACCATCGAGACCGAGCAGGCCGCGCGAGAGGCCAGCGGGGCGCACCCCTACGGCCGCTACCTGGAGGAGTTCGAGGTCGGCGACGTCTACAAGCACTGGCCCGCGAAGACGGTGACCGAGGCGGACGACCACCTGTTCTGCCTGATCACGATGAACCACCACCCGCTGCACATCAACGACGTCTACGCCTCCAAATCCCAGCAGGGACGGAACGTGGTCGTCGGGCCGCTCGTCTACTCGCTCGCGCTGGGCATGTCGGTCAGCGACGTCAGCGGCAAGGCGATCGCGAACCTGGCCACCGAAGAGCTCAAGCATCCGGCGCCCGTGTTCCACGGCGACACGCTGTTCTGCGAGTCCGAGGTGCTCGAGAAGAAAGAGTCGAAGTCCAAGCCGGACCGGGGGACCGTGAAGGTCCACACCCGCGTGCTCAACCAGGACGGCGTGCTCGTGGCCGAGTTCAAGCGGCTCGTGCTGGTCCCGCGCCGCGAGCCCGGTGCACACGAGGCCGAGGGCAACGTCGAGTAGCTCCTGATCCCGGCGCGCGGGGGCGCCTCGAGGCCCGGCGGGACGGGCGATCGGGGCTCCTGGCGGGGCTTGCGGGAAACCCACAGGCCGCTCCCTGAGCCGTACGGTACGCTTCCTCACGACCGCGCCCCGAGGGCGTTTTCTGCTTTCCGGGCGCGAGGTCGGCCCTCGCAGGAGGCGTACAGCCGGCCGCCCACGTCAGCGAATCGAAGGAGTCGCCAGTACCCCATGAACGCCACCGTCCCCGCACCGACCAAGAACGAGCGACTGCTGGCGTGGGTTCAGGAGGCGGCGGCGATGACCGAACCCGACGCGATCCACTGGTGCGACGGCAGCGCCGAGGAGTACGACCGGCTGTGTGCCCAGCTCGTCGAGGCGGGGACGTTCGAGCGGCTCTCTGACGCCAAGCGCCCCAACTCCTACCTGGCGCTGTCCGATCCGGCCGACGTCGCGCGTGTCGAGGATCGGACGTTCATCTGCTCGGCGACCGAGGCCGAAGCGGGCCCGACGAACAACTGGCGCGAGCCGGCGGAGATGCGGGAGGCGCTGAACGAGCTGTTCACCTCCTCGATGCGCGGCCGCACCATGTACGTCGTCCCCTTCTGCATGGGTCCGCTCGGCTCGGACAAGAGCTACGTCGGGGTGCAGCTCACGGACTCGCCCTACGTCGCGGTGAGCATGCGGATCATGACGCGCATGGGGCAGGCGGCTCTCGACCAGCTCGGGGACGGCGAGTTCGTTCCGTGCCTGCACTCGGTCGGCATGCCGCTGGCGGAAGGTCAGCAGGACGTGCCGTGGCCCTGCAACGCGGACAACAAGTACATCGTCCACTTCCCCGAGACGCGCGAGATCTGGTCCTACGGCTCGGGCTACGGCGGCAACGCGCTGCTGGGCAAGAAGTGCTTCGCGCTCCGTATCGCCTCGGTCATGGCCCGCGACGAGGGCTGGATGGCCGAGCACATGCTGATCCTCAAGCTGACCTCCCCCGAGGGCGAGGTCAAGTACATCGCCGGCGCGTTCCCGAGCGCGTGCGGCAAGACGAACCTGGCGATGCTGATCCCGACGCTCGAGGGCTGGAAGGTCGAGACGATCGGCGACGACATCGCCTGGATGAAGTTCGGGAGCGACGGCCGGCTCTACGCGATCAACCCCGAGGCGGGCTTCTTCGGCGTCGCGCCCGGAACGGGCGAGCACACCAACCCGAACGCGATCACGATGGTCGGCCACGACGCTGTCTTCACGAACTGCGCGAAGACCGACGACGGCGACATCTGGTGGGAGGGGATGACCCAGGAGCCGCCCGCCCACCTGCGTGACTGGAAGGGCAACGACTGGACCCCTGCCGCCGACGCGCCCGCGGCGCACCCCAACGCGCGCTTCACCGTGCGCGCCGACCAGACCCCGGCGATCGCGCCGGAGTGGCAGGATCCCGCCGGGGTGCCGATCGACGCGATGCTGTTCGGCGGGCGCCGCTCGACCGTCGTGCCCCTCGTCACCGAGGCGCTCGACTGGGAGCACGGTGTGTTCCTCGGCTCGGTGATGAGCTCGGAGAAGACGGCCGCCGCCGCGGGGACCGTCGGCGAACTGCGCTTCGACCCGTTCGCGATGCTGCCGTTCTGCGGCTACAACATGGCGGACTACTTCGCGCACTGGCTCCAGATGGGCCGTACGCAGGGGGCGAAGCTGCCGAAGATCTTCTACGTCAACTGGTTCCGCAAGGACCAGGACGGCCGCTTCCTGTGGCCCGGCTACGGCGAGAACTCGCGGGTGCTCTCGTGGGTGTTCGCCCGCTGTGCCGGCCACGGCGCCGCCGAGGAGACACCCATCGGGCTGATCCCGCCGGTCGGCGAGCAGGGCATCGACACGCGCGGGCTCGACGTCTCCGAAGCGGACATGCAAGAGCTGCTCGCGGTGGACCGGGACCAGTGGCTCGCGCAGCTGCCCCAGTTCCACGAGCACTACGCGAAGTTCGAAAGCGTCCCCGAGGAGCTGCACGGGCAGCTCAAGGCGCTCGAAGGGCGCCTGGCCTAGCAGCGCCGCGATGGCCGCGACGGGGGGCGTTCCACGGGTCGAGCCCGACTCGTTCGCCAACTCGGCGTTCCGCCGGGGGATGTTCTCGTTCGCGCTGACGCCCGCCGGCACGTGGTACTCCTCCAAGCTCGGGGCGAAGATCGACCCGTGGCTCGTCCGTGTCTCCGGCGGGCGGCTCGACAGCGCGCTGGGCACGATCCCGGTCGCGGTGCTGCACGTCCGCGGCGCACGCAGCGGCGTCGAGCGCAAGGTGCCGCTGCTCTACTTCAACGACGGCGAGGACGTGATCCTGATCGCTTCGAGCTACGGCCGCCCGAAAACGCCGTCCTGGTACTTCAACCTCAAGGTCAATCCGGACGTGACCCTCGAGGCCAAGGGCCGCACCGGCTCCTACCGCGCGCAGGAGGTCGAGGGGCCTGACCGTGACCGTCTGTTCGACGAGGCTCGCAAGATCTACCGCGGCTACAGCGACTACGAGCGCCGCACGGAGGGGATCCGGCGCATCCCTGTGATGCGCCTGTCCCCGGCCTGACCCGCGCTCCCCCGCAACACCGCCGTTCCATGTGCGGCGCATGGTGAAGCGGGTGCGCGCGCTGCGCGCCGGACCTTCATCCAGTCGCGCCTGGACCTTCTGCCAGGACGGCCCGCCGCTGCGGGCTCGGGCGCACGATCTAGACCAAGGGCCAGTAGCGCGACGGCGTCCGCCCCCGCAAGATCACGCCCACAGGCAACCGACGGAACGGAAGCGGAGATGGAGCGGATCGAGAAGACGGGTGAAGATCGACTGGAGTCGCGCGAGGGCGCGCAGGTCGTGAGGCTGTGGCCGATCAGCGTGCTCGTCGTGTCGCAGGATCGCTGCTGGCGCTCCACGGTCGCGATGCTGGTCGGGCGGCGCGACCGGCCCGCGCTCACCGCCGCCGGCGAGCAGGAGGCGATCGAGATCGCCGGCTCGGAGCGCGTCGACGTCGTCGTGCTCGAGCGCCCGCGCGCCGAGGGCCGCCGCACCTGGGACACCTTGGTGCACGGCCTGGTGGCGTCGATCGGGCTCGCGATGGCGCGGCAGGGCGCGCGGGTGGCGCCCGTCGGCGTCGTCGTGGTCGCCGAGGCCGCGCGGGAGCCCGGCTCCCCGCAGGCGCTCGAGCTCGACAAGTGGGGGCCGTTCGAGGAGCTCTTCAGCGCGATCGCCCGCGCGGACCGTGCGCGGCGCCTCCCTCGCGAGCGGCGCTTCCTGCCGTGGCCGGCCTCGCTCCGGCGCGCGCAGCTCGATTGAGTCGCGCCGGCACCGTGCCGATAAGGACACATCTCCGACGGCACAGCGCGATTTGTCGAGCTCAGCGCGACATAACCCGAAGGCCGCCGCCGCCGGCGCGCTCGAGCGCGGCTGCGACGCGCTGCTGGGCCTGGAGGCGGACCCCGACCGGCTGCTGTGTGCCGTCGCCCACGCACGCGAGCGCGCCGAGCGCTCGCTCGCGGCGTTCGCGACCGGGGACCCTGCGGCCGCGACGGTCCTGAACGGCTTCGCCGGAACGCTCCTGGTCTTTCTCGTCAGCGACCCGGCCTCGGCGCCGGAGCTGCCCGGCGCGGCGCTCGCGCGACTTTCGCGGGCCGGCCTTGTCTCTCCCGCCGCCGCGGGACGGGAGGCGCTGCGCTGCCCGTCGCTGCTGGCACTCGAGCCGGCGCGCGCGGTCGAGAGCGTTCTTCACGTGCTGCTTGCCAGCTGCGCGCCGCGCACGGTCTCGCTCTGGGCCGCGGGCCCCACGGGGCAGCTCTCGGAGATCGGCTGCGCGGGTACGGCACGCACCGGGGCACCGGCCGCGAGGCTCGCGCGCAAGCTGATCGCCGGCGCGAACATCCCGGCGCGGCGCGAGGCGGTCGGCGTGCCCGTGCGCAGGGCCGGACTGCCCTCGGCGGCGCTGGTCGCGAGCCCCCGCGACGGAGGGGTCCGCCTGACACGGGCGCTGCTGGAAGATGCGGCAACCACGCTCGCGGCGATCCTCGAGCGCGAGACGCTGCTGGCGCGCAACGCCTCGAGCGAGCGCGCGCTCGTGCAGGCCAGCGAGCGGCGGCTGACGCGCCTCGGCTTCGACCTGCACGACGGGCCGCTGCAGGAGCTCGTCCTGCTCGGCGAGGACCTCGCCCTGTTCCGCGAGCAGCTCGATGTGGTCCTCGAGGGACGCCGCGGCAAGGACCTGCTCGGCGGGCGCCTCGACGACCTCGACGCGCGGTTGCTCGGCGTCGAGCGGGGTCTGCGCCGGATCTCGACCTCGGTCCATGCGGGCGTGATGGTGAGCCGGCGCTTCGCCGACTCCTTCGCGGACATGCTCACGCCGTTCGGCACCCGCAGCGGAATCGAGCCCGAGGTGGAGCTGAAGGGCGACCTGGACGGGATCTCCCAGTCGCAGCGGATGGCGCTGCTGAGCGTCGTCGGAGAGGCGCTCAACAACATCCGCGAGCACAGTGGCGCCACGGGCGTGGCGATCTCGATCGTGAGCGACGAGTCGGGCGTGCGCGCGCGCGTGCTCGACGACGGGTGTGGTTTCGACGTCGAGGAGGAGCTGCTGCGGGCGGCCCGCCGCGGGCACATGGGCCTGGCCGGGGTCTACGAGCGCGTGCGGCTCCTCGGCGGGCACTGCCGCATCGAGAGCCGGCCCGGCGGGCCGAGCGAGATCGCGATCGCGCTTCCCCGCTGGCAGCTGCCGGCGGCCGAACCCGGCGCCGCGAGCGCCTGAGGCGGTCCTCAGCCGCCGTCGCGGACGAGGCCGTGCTCGACGGCGTAGCGGACCGCGCCGCTGCGGTTGCTCACGCCGAGCTTGCGATAGATGTTCGTGAGGTGGAACTTGACCGTGTGCTCGGTCACCCACAGCTCGGCGCTGATCGCCCTTGTCGTCTTGCCGCCTGCGATCGCCGAGAGGATCGTCGCCTCGCGGGCGGTGAGCCCGGGGCCTTCGCCATCCTCCGCGGCGTGCTCGGCCGGACTGTGGAAGAGCGTGTAGCCCGCGGCGACCTGACGCACGAGCGACGGGATGTCCAGCGCGTTCACGCTCTTCAGGACGTAAGCGCTCGCCCCGGCCTCCACGGCGGAGTCGATCGTCGCGCGGTCGTCACTCGCCGAGAGCACGATCGTCTTGACGTCGGGACGGGAGGCGGCGATCAGGCGGATGCACTCCGCGCTGTCGAGACCGGGCATGCGCATGTCGAGGAGCACCACGTCCGGGCGCCGTCGTTCGACCAGCGGCACCACCTCGTCGCCCGTGCGCGCCTCGCCGATCACGTCGATGTCGTCGCACGCCTCGAGCGTCCGCCGCAGGCCGTGGAGGATCAGCGGATGGTCATCCGCGACCAGGACCTTGAGGACCGGCTGCGCGCTCTGCTCCATGTCGACACTGATGCATCGACGGGCGGCGCTGAGAACCTGAGCGCTAGTCGTGGTGGGTCTCGCCGGCGGCTGCCGGCGGGCGCGACTCCTCGGCGAGCGAGGTGATCGTGAGCGCGCCGCGCGCGGAGGACTCGAGCACCTCGGTGGCCTCCTCGAGCGAGCGCGCGTAGAGCTCGACCAGCAGGTGGACGATGATCCGGGCGTCGTCCTCGTGCTTGTGGAAGCGCACGTGCGTGAAGAACTCGCGCACGCCGTGGTCGCCGAAGGCGGCGTAGGAGAGAGCGTCGCCGGCCTCCGGCCCCGAGCAGCTCTCGACGTCTTCGGAGTCGACGGTCACGGTGCACGACGCGACCCAGGGGGTGCCGGCGATCATCCGCTCCCAGCGGTCTTCGATCGGCTCCACGCGGCCGTTGTTGAACCCGAGGTGCGGCTGGTCGTGCATGCAGTCCAGGCACTGCACGACTGCCTCCTGCAGCTCGTCCACGACTTCCGCGCGCTCGCCCGTCTCCGGGTCGATCTTGTGGATCCCCTCGTAGTGGACCTGCACCTCCAGGTCCTGCGACCAGCAGCGGTAGCACCGCAGCCAGCTACCGGCGCTCGTGTCAGGCGCTGGTGACTCCATCGGACCATTGTAGGCGCGCCGATTCGCAGCCAGCGGCCGCCTCGGTGGCATGGGGGCGCCGCCCGCCGGGACGGCGCCCCGCCGATGGGGGTCAGTGACCTTTGCCGACCTGCGTCGTCAGCGTCACGTGCGGCTGTCCGGAGCCGATGCTCGAGGCCTTGACCTTGAAGCTCAGCTTGCCCTTCACGAGCCCCGTCACCTGGAGGATCGTGAACGTTTCGCTCGTCGTCGTCTTGACCGTCAGCCTCCGGATGTGACGGGCCGCGCGCGCGACCGTGTGGCCGTGGCGCGTGATCTTCAACCCGGAGATCGCGAACTTGTCGAGCGGGCTCGCCCAGGTGAGCGCGATCTGCAGCGATTTGGTGCTGCCGCCGACCGGGATCGTGTGAACTTTGCTCGCGCCCGCTTTCAGCTGGTCGACGAACTTCCGCGGCGGCGTCTGACAGGTCAGCGCAGCGTCGATTTCGTCCATGATCGACTGCAGCTGGCTCGAGTCCGTCTGGGGGAAGAACTTGCCGCCCGTTTCGTTGGCGATCGCCAGCAGGCGCGCCTGGTCTTCGGGCAGGCCCACGCCAGCGCTGAAGCCGACCACGTAGGTCGGGACCTTGTGGACGAGGTGGCCGTTGTTGTAGGTGCCGACGTCGTGACCGCCGTCGGTCAGGAAGATCCGCGCCTGCGCACCCGCGTTTTCGGCGTCCGACAGGGCGAATGCCGCGTTGTAGTCGGTGGTGCCGTTGTCGGCCTTGATCTTGGTTTCCATCGCGGTTGCCATCGCGGCGGCGTTCGAGCCAACCGCCTCCGGCGGGAACAGCTGGTCGGCCGCGGGCGGCCCCCCTTCGAAGAAGCTGCCGCCGAACTCGATCGCGCCGAGGGAGGTGGTGGCCGGCAGCGTGTTGATCAGCAGCTTCATGGCCTTCACCCGCAGAGTCCCCGGATCGGTCAGCGACATCGAGCCCGAGTCGTCGATGATCGCCTCGACGTCGGTTGCAGGCGTGCAGGCGGCCGCTTGCCCGGCGCTCGCCGCGGCGGCGCTGCCGGCCGGAACGGCGACGGCGGCGATGGCAAGCGCAGCCGTTACGCCTGAGAGCAGGTTTCTGTGACGCTTCATCGTCGGAGGACCCCCGGTCGCGTTGAAGGAGCCGTAGAGCCTACCGGGCGGCGAGGCGGCCGGCGAGCGCGCTCGACAGCTGTCGTGCGGTGCTCTAACCGAACGTGAACGCGTAACCGCTGATGCCAGGTGAGAAGCGCAGAGAAAGGTGTCCGCGCCCGTCGGCCGGCAGCGAGACGAGCGAGTACAGACGCTGCTGCGTGACCGTCACGACGCCGCCGTGCACGTCCGCGCCCGCGTCACGCGCGGAGATCGGCCGCCCGTCGAGCAGCACCCGCACCGAGCGCGGCCGTTCGCCCGGCGAGCTCAGCACGAGGTACACGTGGCGGGCCTGGAACTCGAGGTCGATGCCCGCCGCGGAGACGGCGGTCGCGGGCTGTTCGGCGATCCGCCAGCGTCCGCTGTAGGCGAGCTCGTTCAGCGAGAGGGGACCGGTGGCCGGGGCCCCGTAGTCGTGCAGCCCGGCGCGCGGCTGCTGCAGCCAGCCTTCGGCCCGAGCGGTGCCAAGGTAGGTCTCGGGGGTCGCCTCGCGCGAGGGCAGGACGACGCCCTGCGGACGTCCGCGCGCGCCCGGGCGGCTGCCGCGTTCGGCCAGAAGCGCGCGGATCGCCGTTTCGGTCTGCCCGTAGTCGCCCTCGCCGATCGAGACGTAGCGGACCTGGCCGTGGGCATCGATCAGGTAGTCCGCCGGCCAGGCCTGGTTGCCGTACGCGTTCCACGTGCCCATGCGGTTGTCCTGGGCGACGGGGTAGCGCAGGCCGAACTGGTCGATCGCGTTGCGCACGTTGCCCGCGTCGCGCTCGAAGGCGAACTCCGGCGTCTCGACGCCGACGATCGTCAGCCCCTTCGAGCGGTACGCCGCGTCCCAGGACTTCAGGTAGGGCAGCGTGCGGATGCAGTTGATGCACGTGTAGGTCCAGAAGTCGACGAGCACCACGCGCCCTCGCAGTGCCGGCAGGCTGAGCGGACGCTCGCCCGGCGTGTTGAACCACTGCTCGGTTTCGGTGAAGTCCGGCGCCGTCCCCAGCTCGGGGAGCTTGTGGGCGGCCGCCAGCAGCGACGCCGCCGAGGCGCCGCGGGAGGCGACGGCGACCGAGCCCGCCGAGCCGCCGCAGGCCGAGGACCCGTTCGCGGGCGCGAAGCGCTGGCGGTGGCCGGTGATCTCGTGCAGCCGGCTCGTGACGGCGTGCGAGCACTCGAGACCGGCGGTCAGGTTGACGTCGGGGATCTTTTCCGCGATCAGCTGATCGAAGTTGACGTCGAGGTTCGCGAGGATCGCGACGGCGGTCAGGATCATCACCGCCCCCATCGCGCGCTGCAGCGTCTCGCCGCGCCCGGCTCTGCGCACGCGCTCGAACACCGAGCGCCCGCCGAGCGTGAGCGCGAGCAGAACGAGCGCCGAGCCGGCGGCGTAGGCGACCGCCAGCACGAACGTCCTCCCCGAGGCGGCGCTGACCGAGATCACCGCGGCGAGGATCGGGCTCGCGCACGGCGTGTACACGAAGCCCAGCGCGCCCCCGACGAGCAGGCCCGAGGCGAAGCCGTCGCCGGTCCCTTTCGGGCCGTACCGCCCGAGGCGCGACAGCGGCGCCTCCAGCCGCGCGCTCAGCGCCGGCATCAGCAGCACGAGGCCGAACACGAGCAGCACGACGATCGCGAGCGCGCGCAGCGGGTCGCTGCCGAGCCCCACACCGTCAACGACGCTCGCCACGCCGACGATCGTCACGGTGAAGGTGATGGAGAGCCCGAGCACGACGCCGAGCGGGCGGCGGCGCCCCCCCGCAGCGCCTGCCGAGAGGAGCGCCGGCAGCACGGGCAGGACGCACGGCGAGAGCGCCGTGCCGACTCCGGCGAGGAATGCGAAAGAGAGGAGGACGACCACGATGTCCTGTCCCGGCGGTGCGGGAAGCGTTACACGCCGCGATGCCAGACGCGGCGGTAGGCCGGCTCTAGGGCGCGCCCGCCCTCAGCGTCGCGGGGAAGTCGGTGCCGGGGATCGGCCCGATGCAGGGAGAGATCGCCCCCGCCGCGCGGTATCGCTCGATGCCCGCCTGCACCGCAGCGTCGTCGCCGACCGCCGTCAGCTCTTCGATGAAGCGGTCGGAGATCGCGGCCTGCATCGCCTCGAGGTCGCCCGCGGCGGCGTCGTAGGCCGCGATGTCCTCACCGAAGCCCGAGCGCTCGATCATCGCGCGGTAGAAGGGCAGCCCGAAATAGGGGATCAGGTCTTTGCGCATCGCCGCGTAGGCGGCGCCGGGGTCGTCCGTGCGTGCGCCGGGCACCGCCGCGACGACGTCGAAGCTGCCGGCGCTGCGCCCAGCGCGCTCCAGCCCGGCCGTCACCTCAGGCACGACGACGTCGGCGATGTAGCGCGGGTTGCACAGCCACAGCACGACGCCGTCGGCGACCTCGCCGGCGAGCCGCAGCATCGCGGGGGAGAGGGCGGCGACGTAGATCGGGAGCTCGGGCCGGGGCGCCAGCCCCGCCAGGTGGAAGCCGGTCTGCCACTTCTCTCCCTGCGGGGGGCTCTCGCCGCGCAGGATCGCGCGCACGATCGCGACGTACTCGCGCATCTCCGCGACCGGCCTGTCGATCGTCTGTCCGTGCCAGCTCTCGACGACGGGCCGGTGCGAGACGCCGAGGCCGAGGTTCAGGCGGCCGCCGGAGAGCTCGTCGATCGTCGCGGCCGTCTGCGCCATCGTCGCGGGCGTGCGCGTGTAGATCGGCACGACGCCGGTCCCGATCCTGATCCGCTCGGTCTGCTGGGCATAGACGGTGAGCACCGTCAGCGACTCGCGCCCGGCGATGTGCGTGACGTACACGGCCTCGTAGCCGAGCGACTCGGCCAGCTTCACGCGCTCGACGGCGTCCGGCAGCGAGCGGCCCGTCGATATGAAGCAGCCGGTCGCCACGCCCGGCAGCATACGGCCTAGCGTCGGAGCAGCACGTACACGGTGGCGATCGCGAACGCGATCTGCCCGAACGCGAGCGCGGTGCCGAGGTTGACCGCCCCGAGCGCCCCGGCCAGCGCGCTCGCGAGCACGAGCGCGCCGAACATGATCAGCAGGTCCCCTCTCATCCCCCTCATCGCTCTGCCTCGCCGAGCGCGCGCTCCAAGGAATCCACGAGCGCGGCCGAGGAGAGCCCGGGATCCTGCTCGGCGAGCAGCCGCGCGGCGGCGGCGCGGCCGCCGAGCGCGCGCATGCCGCGCTCGCCGCGCTCGGCCGAGAACTCTGCGAGCGCGCCGGCGCGCCGCGCGCGCAGGCGGCGCTCCGCGAGGTCGATGCCCGCGCGGTGCTCGTCCAGCGCCGCGATCAGGTCCTCGACGCCGCTCGGCGGCGCGAGCGAGGAGACCGCCACCACCCGGGTCGAGCGCGAGCCGAGCGAGCGCAGCGCGGAGACGAGATCGCGCCTGCTCCGCATCGCCAGCTCGCCGAGATCGGCCTTTGTGACCACGAGCACGTCGGGGATCTCCATGATCCCCGACTTCAGGAACTGCAGGACGTCGCCGCCGCCCGGCTGCACGACCACCGCGACCGTGTCGGCGACATCCGCGACCTCGGTCTCGGCCTGCCCGACGCCCACCGTCTCGATCACGACCACGTCGAACGCGGCCGCGAGCGCTTCGGCCGCGGCACGGGTCGGACGCGCGATCCCGCCGAGGCGCTCCCCGGCGGCCGTCGAGCGGATCAGCACGCCGCGGTCGGAGGGGTCGAACTCGATCCGCGCACGATCGCCCAGCAGCGAGCCGCCGGAGCGGCGCGAGCTCGGGTCCACGGCGAGCAGCGCGACGCTGCGCTCCTGGCTCCGCCAGGCCGCGATCAGCGCCGAGAGCAGGGTCGACTTGCCGGCCCCCGGCGGGCCCGTGACGCCCACGATGTGCCCGCTGCCCTCGGCGCCGAGCTGCGCCGGCGCGAGCGCTCGCATCAGCTCCGCGGCCTCGGCGCGGTCGCCGGCGGCCGTGCTCTCGAGCAGGTTGAGCGCCGCGGGTGCGGCGCTCAGGTCCCGCTCCCGCAGGCGCGCGCCGAGCGCGGCACCGTCGGCGCTCACGCCCCGGTGTCAGCGACGGCGACGGGTGCAGCAGCGCCGTTCGGCGCGGCGGAGCCGTCGAGCAGCGCGAGGATGTCCCGCATGATGCGGGTGATGTCGAAGTCCTTCGGCGTGTAGACGGCCGCCACGCCCGCTTCGCGCAGCGGCGCGACGTCCTGCTCGGGGATGATCCCGCCGACGACCACGGGTGCCTCGACGCCCGCCTCGCGCAGCGCGGCGATGACCGCCGGGATCAGCTCCCGGTGGGAGCCGGAGAGGATCGACAGCCCGATCACGTGCACGCCCTCCTGCAGCGCCGAGGCGGCGATCTGCGAGGGGGTCAGCCGGATGCCCTCGTAGACGACGTCCATGCCCGCGTCACGCGCCCGCACGGCGATCTGCTCCGCGCCGTTGGAGTGCCCGTCCAGCCCGGGCTTGCCGACCAGGAGCTTGGGGCGGCGCCCGAGCTTCTCCTGCAGCCGCGCGACCTCCGCCTGCAGCTCGGCGAGGTCGGTGTCCGCGGGCGCGGCGGCGGCCTCGCCGACCCCGGTCGGGGCGCGATAGCTGCCGAAGACCTCGCGCAGGGTCCCCGCCCACTCCCCGGTCGTCGCGCCGGCTCGTGCCGCGGCGATCGTCGGCTCCATCAGGTTCCCGGCGTTCGCGGGCTCCCGGGCGGCGGCGGCCAGCTCGGCGAGCGCCGCGTCCACGGCGGCCTGGTCACGCCCGGCGCGCCAGCGGCGCACGTCCTCGATCTGCTCGGCTTCGATCGTGGGGTCGACCACCAGGATGCCCCCCTCGGCGTCGGCCGTGAGCGGCGAGGACTCGGTCTCGGTGAAGCGGTTCTGGCCGACGACCACCTGCTCGCCGGACTCGATGCGGCGGATCCGCTCGCGGTGCGAGTCCACGAGCGCGGCCTTCATGTACGGCACGGCCTCGACGGCGCCGCCGTGCTCGGAGACCACGGCCATCTCCGCGCGCGCCTTCTCCAGCAACTCGGAGACCAGCCCGTCCATCACCTTCGAGCCCTCGAATATGTCGGGGTACTCGAGGATGTCGGTTTCGTAGGCGAGCACCTGCTGGATGCGCAGCGACCACTGCTGGTCCCACGGGCGCGGCAGGCCCAGCGCCTCGTTCCATGCGGGCAGCTGGATCGCGCGGGCGCGCGCGTCGCGGCCGAGCGTGACGGCGAGCGCCTCGAGCACGATTCGCTGGACGTTGTTCTCGGGCTGCGCCTCGGTCAGGCCGAGCGAGTTGACCTGCACGCCGTAGCGGAACCTGAGCTGCCGTGCGTCGCTCACGCCGTAGCGCTCGCGGCCGATCTCCTCCCACAGGATCGACATCGCGCGCAGCTTCGCGTGCTCCTCGATGAAGCGGATGCCGGCGTTGACGAAGAAGGAGATGCGGCCGAACACGGCGCCGATGCGCTCCTGCGGAACGCGCTCGCGGGTCGCGTCGAGCACGGCGATCGCGTTGCTCATCGCGTAGGCGATCTCCTGCTCGGGGGTCGCGCCCGCCTCCTGCAGGTGGTAGGAGCAGATGTTGATCGGGTTCCACTTCGGGACGTGCTCGACCGTGTAGGCGATCATGTCGGCGATCAGCCGCATCGAGGCGCCCGGCGGGAACGCGTAGGTCCCGCGCGCGAGGAACTCCTTGATGATGTCGTTCTGGGTCGTGCCCTGGAGCTGCGCGGAGGCGACGCCTTGCTCCTCGGCCGTGACGATGTAGAGCGCCAGCAGCCAGGCTGCGGTGGCGTTGATCGTCATCGAGGTGTTCATCTCGCCCAGCGGGATGCCCTCCATCAGCGTCGCCATGTCGCCGCGATGTGAGACGGGGACGCCGACCTTGCCCACCTCTCCCCGGGCGAGCTCGTCGTCGGGGTCGTAGCCCGTCTGCGTGGGCAGGTCGAACGCGACGGAGAGGCCCGTCTGGCCCTTTTCGAGGTTGCGCCGGTAGAGCTCGTTCGAGGCCTTCGCGGTCGAGTGGCCCGCGTAGGTGCGCATCATCCACGGCCTGTCGGGCTCGGGCAGCCGGGGCGCGTGATCGTCGCTCATGGGCCCAATTGTACGGTTGGTCCGCTGCCTCTATCCTGCTCGCAATGAACCAGACGGTCGAGGTGCCACGCACTGGCGGCCCCGGAACCGGGCTCGGAGGCTCCTGGCGGGTGATCGTCCGCAACGACGATCACAACACCTTCGACCACGTCGCGCGCACGCTCGCACGCTTCATCCCCGGCGTCACCGTGGAGCGCGGGATGGAGATCGCCAACGTGATCCACTCCACCGGCAAGGCGATCGTCTACAGCGGCCATCAGGAGGCCGCCGAGCACTACTGGGAGCAGCTCAAGGGCGCGGGTCTGACGATGGCCCCGCTCGAGCAGGGCTGAACACCCAGCGGGCGCCCGCCGGCGCGCTCGACGGGCTGCTCGCCGTCCTCGGCGTGGATCTGCCGGTGCTCGCGGCACCGCTGGCGGGCGGCCGGCAGGGGTGGCCGGCGCGAACGCGCCCGGCCGGCTGTGCGGGCCCCGCGCTCAGCGTGTGACCGTCAGCCGCAACACGTCGGGTTGGAGGGCTCCGCCGCGGTCGACGCCGCCGGCGAGCATCGCGCCGGCGCCTTCGGGCGCGGCCGAGAGGTCCGAGAGCGGGGCGGGCAGCCGCCCCGCGACGGCGACGGCGCCGGACGGGGAGACCGCGAGGATGCTCGACTGCTGGGTGCCGGCTTCCGCCCCTCGGCCGCCGACCACGAGCAGAGCGCCGTCCGCCGAGATCCCGGCGGCGTGGGTCCGGCCGCTCGGCAGCCGTCCGATCGCCCGCACGCTCCCGGTCGCGGGATCGAAGGAGTAGACGTCCGAGCTGGCTTGCACTCCGCTCGTCCCGCCGGCGATCAGGATGCGTCCGCCGACGGCCCCGGCGGCGGCATAGCGCAGCGGCTTGGGCAGCGTGCCCGCAAGTCGCGGCGAGCCCCCCGGCCGCCATGCGACGATCGAGCGCAGCGGTTCCTGTCCCGTGTAGCCCCCGATCACGTACACGGTCCCGTTCAGCGAGACGCAGGCCACGTCCGAGGAGCGGGTCGGCAGCGAGCCGATCTGCTCGGCTGTGCCACCCGGCCGGATGTGAAGGATGCCCGAGAACGATTCCACGACGCCGCCGCCGAAGAGGTAGACCTCACCGCTCACCTCGGAGGCACATGCGTCGTGCAGCGCCGTGGGCAGCGTGCCCGCGCCCGCCACGCCCGCGCCGGTGATCCGCTGGACGTCGCTCAGCGAGCGTTCCGCGCTGTCGAGCCCGCCCATCAGCAGCACTCCGCCCGCGACCGGCGCGCTCGCCGCATCCTGGAGAGCGACCGGAAGCTGCCCCGTTCGCGCGACCGTGACGCGGATCGGGCCGTGCACGGACGAGCTCGCAGCCGGAGCCTTCCGCGCCGGCGAGGGGTGGCCGTTCGAGCCGTCGCCGCTCGAAAGCAGCACTACGAGCGCCGCGGCGGCCGCGATCAGCGCCGCTGCGGCCGCGCCGCGGCGCCGGCGGAGCGTTCGCTGCCGCGCGTGGCGCCGCCGCTCGGAGGAATCCTGCAGAGGGGTGCTCAACGCTCCGGCTCCCTACGGGTGGACGACCGCCGCGTAGTCCGGCGTGCCGTCGCGGTTGAGCGGGACGAAATCCATGCCGTCGGGCGTGTTGAGATGGCCGTAGGCGGTGCCGGCTTTGTCGGTGTGGCCGTATTTCCACACGATCCTGTTGGTGCGGGGGTCGATCACGAGCACACGGTCGCGGAAGTCGTCGTTGACCGCGATGTCGCCGTTCGGCAGGGGCATTGCGAGCGAGGGCTGGTCCAGGCGGCCGAAGCCGCTGGAGGGCCCGTAGCGCCAGAGCACGTGCCCGCGCCGGTCCATGATCAGGACGTGCCCCGGGTTCGAGTAGTCCGCGAGGAGGATCCGGCCGCCCGGCAGCGGCTGCGGATCGGAGGGATAGCCGACCGGCGCTTTGTGCGCCCACAGCAGCCGCCCTTCGGGACCGATTTCGTCGATCCAGTTGCCTTGTATCTCGCTCACCATGACGCCGCCGCTGGGCAGCGGCGTGTCGCCGTTGACCGAGCCGAAGCGGTGCGGAGGGTCGTGCCGGCATTCGACCGCCGACCCGTAGCGGCGTACGATCCGCTTGCCCCGGATGAACAGGATGCGGCAGTTGACCGCGTCCGCGACCGTCATGGTGCCGCCGGGGAGCATGTAGGCGTCGTCGGGCGTGTTCAGGTGCGTCGAGCCGGACCCTGGTTCGCCGGAATGGCCGAACAGCCGCTTCATCTGGTGGGTGCGCAGGTTGATCCCGACGATGTCGTCGTTGTCCTCCTCGTTGGAGACGAGCCATTCGCCTCCCGGTTGCACGAACGTGTCGTCATCGAAGAAGAGATGGCCGCGGTCACCCGGCCGCGGGAAGCGGAACACGGCATGCCCGCTCGAGTCGACGACCAGCACGCGGTTGTTGCCGCGGTCCGCGATCACGAGGTCGCCGGGCAGCCCGGTGCGCCGCGACGCCGCGCTGTAGGCGGCCCCGGTCCCGGAGCTGTACCCGACGACGTTCTGGGGCGCCCACAGCGCGGCAAGGCCGCCCACGGAGGCGGGAGCCAACGGTCCGCCGGGGACGATCCGCGCGGCGTGTTGGCCGGAGGAGCGCGGCGACCCGTGCTTGGCTGAGCCGCCGCTCCCGGCCAGGATGAGCGCGAGCACCGCCGCCGCCGCGAGCGCACCAAGCACCGCCGCGGTCGCGATCCGCTGTCGCCGGCGCCTGAGACGTGCGGCGGCGCGCCGTTCGAGGCGGGCGCCGTGGTCGAGCTCAGGCGGTTGCTGCGCGCTCGTCTGCCGTTCTGCCATGCGCGTAGGGCCGCGGGTGCGCTGCGGCCCCGCGGAGTCTGTCACCTGAGGGTCAAGGCGGGGATGAGAAACCTCTGTGAAGCCACGCGAGCGCCGGCCGGTTCGCGGCTAGGCGCTCTCGCCGACGCCGACGCCGTTTCCGCCGACGCCGTTCGTGACCGGCCTGGGGGCGATCGCGCCGCCGGCTGTCCGATCCCACCAGCCGTAGAGCACGGGCACCTGGTACCAGCTGGAGTAGCGGGTGCGGAAGTACGTCATCTCCGGCCCTTCCCAGTAGCGCGCCCAGTCGACGTGCTCGTCGAAGACCGCGAACTGCTGGAACTTGTATTTGTCGTCCCGCGCCCGGTAGACGTCGTAGGAGATCGCTCCGTAGCGCAGGGCCACCGCGGCGACCTCGTTCAGGGCCTCCTCGAAGCCGTTGGAGCGGAACCCCGTGGCGTACCAGGGGACGACGACCGTGCCGGCCATCAGGCTCCGACCTCGGCGTGGATCGCACCGGGGCCCTCGGCGGTCTTGCCCTGACCCTCGCTGTCGGCCCCGACCAGGATCGAGATCTTGCCGAGGTGCTTGTTTTCGAGCATCAGCTGGTGCGCTTCGGCGACGCCCTCGAAGCCGAGCGTGCGCCAGAGCACCGGGCGGATCAGGCCGCTCTCGATCAGCTCGTTGGCCTTCATGCACTCGTACGCGTTGGCGAAGTGCGAGCCGAGGATCTCCTTCTGTTTCATCCACAGGATCGCGACGTTGAAGTCGACGTCGATCCCCGTTGTGCCCGCGCAGATCACGATTTTCCCGAAGGTCTTCGCGGTGAAGACCGAGGTGGGCAGCGTCGCTTTGCCGACGTGCTCGAAGACGATGTCGGGGGCGTCGCCCAGGATCTCTTTGACGCGCTTGGCGAACGCCAGCGAGACCTTCGAGCGTTCCTTCTCCTCCTCGGCGGTCTCACCCCCTTTGCGCATCATCCCGGCGAACTCGCCACGATCGATGTAGTCCACGGCGCCGAGCCGCTTCACCAGCTCGCCCTTCTCCGCGGAGGACACGACGCCGACGCAGTTGGCGCCTGCCGCCCTGCAGATCTGGGTCGCGAACACGCCCAGGCCGCCCGCGGCGCCCCAGATCAGCACGTTGGCGCCGGCCTGCAGTTTGCAGCGGGTGACCAGCATGCGGTAGGCGGTGAAGTAGACGAGCCCGTAGGAGGCAGCCTCCTCCCAGGTCAGCGCGTGCGGCTTGGGCAGCAGCTGCTGGGCCTGGACCTTCGTGAACTGCGCGAAGGAGCCCCACGTCGTCTCGTAGCCCCAGATCCGCTGCGAGGGTGCGGCCATCGGGTCGAGGCCGTGTACCTCGGGGTCCTCGTAGGAGGCCATGTTGCAGTGCACGACGACCTCGTCGCCGGGCTTCCAGCGCGTCACGCCGGGGCCGACCTTCCAGACGATGCCCGAGGCGTCGGAGCCGCCGATGTGGTGGCCGTACTCAGGGTGGTCGCCGTACTTCATCACCGAGACGGGCTTGCCGAGGGCGGCCCACACGTTGTTGTAGTTGACCCCCGCGGCCATCACGCGCACGATCACCTCGAACGCGCCCGGCTCGGGGACGTCGACCTCCTCGATCTGGAAGGCGTCCTTCGGTTCGCCGTAGCGCTCCTCGCGGATCACCCAGGCCGCCATCGTGCTGGGCAGCTCACCGGGCTCGGTGTCGACGGCGGAGACTTGCTGGAGATCGATTGCCACTGGCTCTGAACCTCGTCTTTCGTGTGATCGTGCGGCGGCGAGCGCTCCGTGCCCCGCCGACTGGCCGCGCCCAATGCTACCCAGGGCTCAGCCGCCGCGACGCTCGGTGCGCTCGGGCGTCCCTTCGCGGTTCGTTACGGTGTGGCGGGGCCGCCGGCTCCGCTGCCGGGACGGAGGCGATCGAAAGGACGATGGGCGGATGCCACTTGACGGAACGGTGCTCGGGAACTGCGCCTCTGAACAGATGGAGGCGCTCGACGAAGCCTACGGCGAGGACGACGCCGCGGAGATCGGCGCCGTGCTCACGATCGTCCAGGTCCTCAAACGGCTCGACGGCGACGGCGACGACTACTCCTCGACGGTCCGCATCCGCCACAACATCCCCGATCCGTATGCGGCGATCGGCTATCTGCGCGCGGCGGAACAGAGCATCATCCACCAGATCAGCGGCGGCGAAGAGGAGTAGCCGCTAGATGATCGATTCCACGACCATGCACCGCCGGATGGCACGTCTGGCCTTCGCTGGCGGGTTCGGGGATGCGCGCGGAGCGCGCGTCTACCGGTTCGGCCGGCGTCCGCGGCCTTGCCCTTGCCAACCGGCAAGGGCTGCGGCCTGCGTCCTGGGCAGTCGCGACCAGCCGCACCACCGGACACGGCACATCGCCGTGGAATCGATCATCTAGGCGCGGCCGTCGGCCGGGGCTGCGAAGGGCAGCTCGACGACCTCGCCGGTCGTGTCGCCTTCGCCCACCCTGAGCCGCGTGCCGGGCTCCGCCTCGCGGCGCACGAGCGCCAGCGCGATCGGCCCGAGCCGCGGCGAGTCCACGACGCTGCCGATGCGGCCGACCTCGCGCTCGCCGAGCAGCAGCGGCTCGCCGCCGCCCGCGGCCGCGGAGAGCCGCAGCCCGCGCAGATGACGGTTCGGCTTGCCCTTGTAGAAGAGGCGCGCGACGGTCTCCTGACCGACGTAGCAGCCCTTCGTGAAGCTGACCGCCCGCTCGTTGAGTCCGGCCTCCTGCGGGATCACGGTGTCGTCGAGGTCGAGCCCGTAGCGCGGCCGGCCGCTCTCGACCCGCAGGCACTCGGCCGCCGCGTCGCTGACGTCGGTCGCGCCGCGCCCGCGCAGCGCCGCGGCGAGCGGCTCGGTGTCCTCCGCGCGGCAGAGCAGGTCCAGGCCGCAGTCGGTGCGGATCGCGAGCGCCTCGATGCCGTCGATCGCGATCGGGGCGTTGTCGTGCTCTGCGGCGCCGGGCTCGGCCGCGGCGACCGCGGCCGAGCGCGGCCCGATCAGCGAGATGAGGCCGCGCTCGAGCGTGCGCTTGTGGAGCTCCACGCGGTAGCCGACCTTGAAGCGGCGGATCATGTCGAACAGGCCCTGCAGGGCCGAGCGCTCGGTGTCGAGGAGCAGCTCGAGCTGGCCGTCCTCGCCCGCGACGGCCAGCACGCGCAGGTCGCCGAGCATCTTGCCCTTGTGGGTGAGGAACGCCGCGTAGCGGCCTTCGCCCGGGCTGAGCGTCGCGAGCTCGTTGGTCACCTGGCCGTTGAGGAACTCGACGGCATCGGGGCCGCTCAGCGCGAGCTTGCCGCGCTCGGAGCGGTCGAGCATCCCGCAGGCCTCGCGCAGCGCCCGGTCCTCCCCGGCGGTGCGAGCGTCGGTCCCGATGGAGGCCATGATCCGAGAATAGCCGCGCTAGGCTTGGCCGCCATGGGCCTAGCCGACACCTTCCAGCAGCTCGTGGACGCGCTTCCCGAGGACTGGACCGACCTCGAGCTCGATCTCCGGATCGCCGACGAGGAGCGCTACGTCGAGGCGGCGCTGTACCTCGCGACCGTCAACGCCCGGCCCTACTCGCGCAGCGACTGGCACTGGCGGCTGGTGATCGCGCACTCCTTCGGCCACGCCGCCTCGGCGCAGACGGTCCACGGCGCCCTGAAGCTGCTCGACGACGCCGGGATCGAGGGGGAGATGGCGCTTCGCGAGGAGCGCGCCGGACGCGTCGAGGTCACGCAGATGTGGGGACGGCCGCAGTCGGCGCGAGAGGAGTTCCGCCGGCTGCGAGCGCAGTAGCGGCGGCCGCTCTCGTGGCACGCGTGCTCGTCCTGACGGCTGACCTGCTGTTCGGCTCGAACGTCCAGGGGATGCTGGCCGCGGCCGGCCACGACGTCGAGCTGGCCGGGGGAGAGGACGCGCTCCGCGGCGCGCTGATCCGTTCGCCCGCGGACGTGCTCGTC
This sequence comes from uncultured Solirubrobacteraceae bacterium, assembly GCA_963836035.1. Lineage (GTDB taxonomy): Bacteria > Actinomycetota > Thermoleophilia > Solirubrobacterales > Solirubrobacteraceae > Palsa-744. The sequence continues at coordinate 499,220 of CAWIHX010000005.1, forward strand.
GCCGATCTCACCACCCAGGAGCTCGAGCGGGTGCAGTCGGTGCGCGAGCTGCGCGAGGAAGGCCTGATCGGACACGCGCAGGTGCTCGGCTACTACTCCCACGTCGAGCCCGGAGTCCGCGAGCTGGCAGAAGGCGACGGGTTCGACATGGTCGTGCCGCGCTCGCGGATGGCGCGCGAAGGGGCGGAGCTGGTCACCGCCCTGGCCCGCGGCTGAGCGGCTGGGAGCCGCCTGAGCTCAGGCCGCGCCCGCGGCTTCGCGCTCGGCTCGCCGCAGGAGCGGGTGGTCGGGCGCCGCGCCGGGGCCCGGCCGTCCGATCGCGTCGCGTGCGCGCAGGCGCTCGCCACACCGTTCGCAGATCCGGTGCTCGTCGATCGTGCCGCCGCAACCGCGGTGCTCCACCACCACCGCCGGGCCGCCCTCGGGCGGCGCGTAGCGGTCACCCCACTTCATCAGCGCGACGATCGTCGGCCACAGGTCGAGGCCCTTCTCGGTGAGGCGGTACTCGTGACGCAGCGGGCGCTCCTGGTAGGGGACGCGCTCGATCACGCCCTCCTCCTGAAGGCGCGTCAGGCGCGTCTGCAGCACGTTGCGCGCGATTCCCAGGTGGGACTGGAGCTCGTCGAAGCGCCGCAGGCCGAGCAGGATGTCGCGCACGATCAGCAGCGACCAGCGCTCCCCGACGACCTCGAGGGCGCCGGCGATCGAGCAGGACTGGTTCTCGTAGTCGTTGCGAAGCATCTCGACGCATTGTAGCCCCGTCGGGTTGCATGATGCAACCCCGCTGTGGTAGGGTCGGTTTCATCATGCAACGGAAGTGGAAGGTCTCGATCGTCGTCGTGGCCGGGGTGTTCATGTCGAGCCTCGACCTGTTCATCGTCAACATCGCCTTCCCGGCGATCTCCAAGCACTTCGGGGCCGCGTCCTTCAGCACGCTCTCCTGGGTGCTGAGCGCCTACGCGATCGTGTTCGCGGCGCTGCTCGTCCCGGCCGGACGGTGGGCGGACGCGTTCGGGCGCAAGCGCGCCTTCCTTCTCGGGCTCGCCGTGTTCGTGGCCGCGAGCGCCGCGTGTGCGGCCGCGCCGTCCGTCGGGGCGCTCGTAGGTGCGAGAGTGGTGCAGGCGGTGGGCGGGGCGCTGATGCTGCCCACCTCGCTCGGGTTGATGCTGCCGGAGTTCGAGCCGGAGAAGCGCCACGTCGCGATCGGCATCTGGGCCGCGAGCGGCGGCGTCGCAGCCGCCGCCGGTCCGCCGCTGGGCGGCCTGCTCGTCAAGGCCGACTGGCGGCTCGTCTTCCTCGTCAACCTCCCCGTCGGCCTGGCGGCTCTCGCCGCCGGGGTGCGCACGCTGCGCGAGCGACGCGAGCAGGGTGCGGGGCGTCCGGACCTGCTGGGCGCGGCGACGCTGATGGTCGCCGTCGGCGCGCTGGTGGTCGCGATCGTCCAGGGCCAGGCCTGGGGCTGGGGCTCGCCCGCGATCATCGCCCTGCTGCTGGTGCCCGCGATCCTGCTGCCGCTGCTCTGGCGGCGCTCCGAGCGACAGGAGACCCCGGTCGTGGAGCCCGCGATGCTGCGCGTCCCGCGCTTCGCGCTCGCCGTCGGCGCATCGCTCCTCTTCTTCGCGGGCTTCGGCGCGATGCTGCTGGGGGGCGTGCTCTTCCTGACGGGCGTCTGGCACGAGGACGTGCTGACTGCCGGGCTGATGCTGTTCCCCGGCCCGGCCACCGCCGCGGCGTTCGCGATCCCCGGGGCGCGCCTCGGCGCACGGTTCGGTTTCCGCCTGCCGGGCATCGCCGGCTCGCTGCTGTTCGCCGCCGGTTCGCTGTGGTACATCGCGCGGACGGGAGACACGCCGCACTACGCCGCGGACTTCCTGCCGGGCAACGTGATCACCGGCGCCGGCGTGGGCCTGGTGATCCCGACGCTCACGGGAGCGGGCGTCTCCTCGCTGGCACCCGAGCGGTTCGCGACGGGCGCGGCGATCCTGACGATGGGCCGCCAGATCGGCGTCGCGCTGGGCGTGGCCCTGCTCGTCGCCGTGCTCGGCGACGCCCCGAGCACCGCCGCCGACTTCCATTCGAGCTGGATGATCACCGTGATCTGCGCGCTGCTCAGCGCCGCCGCGTTCGTAGCGATCGGACGCACCGAGGTGGCCGGCGAGGCGAGCGACCCGGTTCTCGCTCTCGACCCGGTCGACGTGCCCGAGATCCCGGCGGGCGAGCTGGTGGAGGACGCGGCGTGAGCGCGATCGAGCAGGCGCGCGTCAGGAGCTTCGAATGGGCCGATCCCGCGCTGCTCGCCGCGCCCGCCTCGGGGCTGTCGGGCCTCGAGACGATGCAGGCGATCCTCGACGGGACGCTCCCTCCGCCGCCGTTCGCGAGCGCGCTCGGAATCGAGGTGGTCGAGGTCGGTCGCGGGCGAGCGGTGTTCGCGGTCGAGCCGGCCGAGTGGATGTACAACCCGCTCGGCTCGGTGCACGGCGGCATCGCGGCCACCCTGCTGGACTCGTGCATGGGCTGCGCGATCCACACCACCCTCGACGCCGGCGTCAGCTACACGACGACCGACCTGCAGGTCCGCTACCTGCGTGGCATGCGGGCCGGAGTGGGGCGGGTGCTCGCCGAGGGGCGCGCCGTGCACGCGGGGCGCCGCACGGCCACCGCGGAGGGCCGCCTGTTCCTGGAAGAGGACCCTGAGGTGCTCTTCGCCCACGCCAGCACCGGCTGCGCGATCCTGAGCTGAGAGGACGCCGACCGCGGGGCCGTCAGCGGTGCTCAGGCCACGGCTCCTAGCTCGGCATCGTCGCCTCGCCGCCGCCCAGCTCGGCCTGCTCGGCCTCGCGCGGGTCGAGCGGCACGATCGCGGCGTTCGGAACGCGCTTGAACATCGTCCCGTCGCCTCCGCTGCGGCGATACAGGGCCGCACGGATCACCATCCCGTGGCAGACGACGAGCGCAGGCAGGGCGCGCCGCTCGACGTCCTCGAGCGCCGCCTCCACCCGCAGGTCCTGCTCGGCGAAGGACTCGCCGCCGGGGAACGCGAAGCCGGGCTCGGCCGCGGCGAAGGCGTCGAAGAGCTCGGGCGATTCCGCGCGCACGTCGGCGAAGCTGCGGTCGGTCCAGTCACCGGCGTCGGTCTCCATCAGCCGCGCGTCCTCGATCGGCTCGAGCCCGATCCGAGCCGCGACCGCGTCGGCCGTTTCGCGGGCGCGGAGCAGCGGGCTGCACCACAGCGCGCGGAACCCGTAGGCCACGGCGCGCTCGGCCAGCTCGGCGGCCTGCGCGCGGCCCGTGTCGTCGAGCGGGATCTGCTGCTGCCCCTGGAAGCGGCCCTCGTGGTTGTAGGCGGTCTGCCCGTGACGCGCGAGGAAGACCTGGATGTCCAGGCTCGCGCCGCTCAGGGCAGGTCGAAGCGGTCGAGGTTCATGACCTTCTCCCACGCGGCAGCGAAGTCGCGCGCGAGCTTCTCGCCGCCATCGTCGCTCGCGTAGACCTCGGCGAGCGCGCGCAGCTGCGAGTTGGCGCCGAACACGAGGTCCGCGGAGGTCGCTGTCCAGCGGGCCTCGCCGCTCGCGCGATCGCTGCCCACGTAGACGCCGTCGGCCGGGCCGGGCTCCCACTCGGTGCGCATGTCGAGCAGGTTGACGAAGAAGTCGTTGCTCAACGTGCCGGGGCGGTCGGTGAGCACGCCGTGCTCGGTGCCGCCGTGGTTGGCGCCGAGCGCGCGCATGCCCCCCACCAGGGCGGTCATCTCGGGCGCGGTCAGCCTCAGCATGAACGCGCGCTCGAGCAGCCCGTGCTCGAGCGGCAGCGGCTCGCCCGGGCGCACGTAGTTGCGGAAGCCGTCGACCGTCGGCTCGAGCACGGCGAACGAGTCGACGTCGGTCTGCTCCTGGGAGGCGTCGGTGCGCCCCGGTGCGAATCCGACACCGACGGTGTGGCCGGCGTCGGCGGCGGCCTTCTCGACCGCGGCACAGCCGCCGAGCACGATCACGTCGGCGAGCGAGACCTGCCTGCCGTTCGCGGAGTTGAAGTCCTCCTGGATGCCTTCGAGCGTTCCGAGCGCGGAGGCGAGCTCGGCGGGCTCGTTCCACTCCCAGTTCTTCTGCGGCGCCAGGCGCACGCGCGCGCCGTTGGCGCCGCCGCGCTTGTCGGTGCCGCGGAACGAGGCGGCCGAGGACCATGCCGTCGCGACCAGCCGCGCGGGGGAGAGGCCTGAGGCGAGGATCTTCTCCTTCAGCGCCGCCACGTCGGCGGCGCCGATCGGCTCGCCCTCGGCGGCGGGAACCGGGTCCTGCCAGAGCTGCGGCTCGGCGACGAACGGGCCGAGGTAGCGCGACAGCGGACCCATGTCGCGGTGCAGCAGCTTGTACCAGGCCTTCGCGAACGCCTTCGCGAGCTCGTCGGGGTTCTCGTAGAACCGGCGCGAGATCTTCTCGTACGCCGGGTCCATCCGCAGCGCGAGGTCGGTCGTCAGCATCATCACGGGGGACCGTTTGGACGGGTCGTGCGCGTCGACGACGAGATCGTCGCGCTCCGGGTCCTTCGGCGTCCACTGCTTCGCGCCGGCCGGGCTCTCGGTCAGCTCCCACTCGTAGCGGAACAGGTTGTCGAGGAAGTCGTTGTTCCATTTCGTCGGCGTGCTCGTCCAGGCCCCCTCGGGGCCGCCCGTGAGCATGCGCACGCCGTTGCCGTTGCGCTGCAGGCTGCCCTTCCAGCCGAGCCCCTGCTGCTCGAGCGGCGCGCCCTCGGGCTCGGGGCCGACCTCCTCCGGCGAGACCGCGCCATGCGTCTTGCCGAACGTGTGTCCGCCGACGATCAGCGCGACTGTCTCCTCGTCGTTCATCGCCATGCGAGCGAAGGTCTCGCGGATGTCGGCGGCGGCAGCGAGCGGGTCGGGGTTGCCGTTCGGGCCCTCGGGGTTGACGTAGATCAGGCCCATCTGAACGGCGCCCAGGGGTTTCTCGAGCTGGCGCTTGCCGCTGTAGCGCTCGTCGCCGAGCCAGGTGTCCTCGGGCCCCCAGAAGATCTCGTCCGGCTCCCAGATGTCGGGCCGCCCGAAGCCGAAGCCGAAGGTCTGAAAGCCCATCGTCTCCATCGCCACGTTGCCGGTGTAGACGAGCAGGTCGGCCCAGGAGATCTTCTTGCCGTACTTCTGCTTGATCGGCCACAGCAGCCGGCGCGCCTTGTCGAGGCTCGCGTTGTCGGGCCAGCTGTTGAGCGGCGCGAAGCGCTGCGCGCCCTGACCGCCGCCGCCGCGCCCGTCGGCGATGCGGTAGGTGCCGGCCGCGTGCCAGCTCATGCGGATGAACAGCGGCCCGTAGTGGCCGTAGTCCGAGGGCCACCAGTCCTGCGAGGTGCTCATCAGCTCGACCAGGTCGCGCCGCAGCGCCTCGACGTCGAGCGTCGCGAACTCGCTGGCGTAGTCGAAGTCCTCGCCCATCGGGTCCGAGAGGGGTGAGTGGCGGTGCAACACGCTCAGGTCGAGCTGGTCGGGCCACCAGTCCTCGTTCGTCCGCGGAGGGCGCGCCGTGGGGGTGGGGCTCGGAATCGCGGGGTTCTCGCTCTCGCTGACGCTCTGGCTCATGTCTCTCGCCGGCCTTTCTGCTCTCCGGGTGCCGGGGGCGGCACCGTTCCTCGTGATCGTGGCTGTCCTCGCAACACTAGCTAGCGCTCAGCGGCATGCGAATCTGAGGAGGTGATCGCCGCCGTCCTCCTGATCGGAGCCCCGGGTGCCGGCAAGTCGGCGGTCCTCGACGCGCTGGGGACGCTGCTCGAGCAAGAAGCGGTCGCGCACGGCGCGATCGAGAGCGAGGAGCTGACGCGCGGGTTCCCGGGGCTCCCGAACACGGTCCTCGTCGAGCAGCTCGCCTGCTCCCTGGGCGTTCAGCGCAGCGAGGGCCGGCGCCTGTTCCTGATCGCGTTCACGGCCGAATCGGATGCCGAGCTCGCGGCGGCCGTCGCGGCCGCCCGCGCGGAGCGCGCGCTCGTCATCTGCCTGCGCGCACCGAGCGACGTGCTCGCCGCGCGGATCGACGAGCGCGAGCCCGACCGCTGGCCGGGCAAGGCCGCGCTGATCGCCCATGCCCGCGCGCTCGCCGACAGGGTTCCCGCGCTGGACGGGATCGACGTCACGCTCGACACCGTCGCGCGCGACGCCGAGGACGTCGCGCGCGCGCTGCTCGCGGCGATGCGCGAGCGGGAGCTGCTCTAGCCGTTACGGCCTCGTGTAGTGGTGGACCGGGAACTGCTTGATGTCCGGCGGTCCCTGGAACGCGCGATCGCCGAGCTCGCCGACCGCCGGCTGCAGGCGGCCGCCCACGAACGCGTCGAACGCCTCGCGCGACTCCCAGACGTCGATCACGCCCCAGCCGCCGTCGATCGGGCCGGCCGAGTGGAAGATCAGCCCCGGCGGCGGGTTGCCGTCGACGTTCATGTGGCTGTGGATCGCGTCGTACTGCTCCTGGGTGCCGCCGTCGAACTTGAGCCTCAGGCCGACTGCCATCGCTTCCCCCTTGTCGTTGACTGGGGTGAGCCTAACCGCCCTGCGCCGGGGCCGCGTGAGGATTCCCTGGGAGTGGGGCGAGCCGGAATCAGATCCGCGTCACGGCCTCGACGTTGTGCCCGTCGGGGTCGAGCACGAACGCGCCGTAGTAGCGCTCGGAGTACTCCGGCCGCGGCCCGGGTGCGCCGTTGTCGGTGGCGCCCGCCGCCAGCGCGGTCTCGTGGAAGGCGTGCACCTGCTCGACGTCCGCGGCGCCGAAGGCGACGTGAACCGGCGCGCCGACCGGGTAGGCGGTCGAGATCGCGAACGGCCATTCACGCCCGTTGCCGAACTCGACCTCGTCGGGAAGCACCTCACTCGTCAGCGTCTCGCCGAGGCCGAGCGGCGCGAGCGCGCGTTCGTAGAAGGCGCGGCTGCGGGCGAGGTCGCTGACGCCGACCGTGACGTGGTCGATCGCCGCGCGCCGCTCGCTCATCCGATGCGCCGGGCGAGCGCCGAGTCAGTCGCGCGGCGGGACCCAGGGCAGCCGCACGCTGCGCCCGAGCGCCTCGTAGTGACGGTCGGCCTCGCCCCAGCGGTCCGGGTCGGGCGTCGTGCGCCGCGCGGTGATCCGCTTCGGGCCGGCGGAGATCCGCCCGCGCGCGCGAAGCACCAGCGTCTCGGCGGTGCCGGGGCTCGTGCCGAGGCTCCGCGCGAGGCCGTCGGTGCCGAGCTGCCGGGCGAGGTCGAGCACGATCCGGTCGCGTTCGCGGCGGAGCTCGCGCTTCTGGCGCTCGCGGAGCTCGCGGTGGACGTGCTCGTCCAGCGCAGCGCCCTCGTGCCCTCGCAGCGGAACCCCTCGGTCCATGCGCGCCAGTATCACCCCTCGGCAGGACGGCTTCGCGCCCGGATCCCGCTCTTTGCGTCATAGACTCCGACGCATGCGCCGACGGGTCACCTTCTCGCGCAACCTGACGCTGTCGCTGTCCCGGACCTGTCGCTGCTACTGCAAGTACTGCGCGTTCGCGACCCACCAGGCGCACCTGTACTCGCCCGAGGACGTGATCGCCCTGCTCGACGGAGCGGCGAAGCGGCGCGTGAAGGAGCTGCTCGTGCTGACGGGCGAGCGGCCCGAGGTCAACGCCGAGGTGCGGACGCTGCTGTCCTCGTACGGCCACGAGGACTTCACCTCCTACGTGGTGTGGGCGTGCGAGCGGGCGCTCGAGCGCGGCCTGCTGCCGCACACGAACCTCGGCGTGCTGGCGCGTGGGGACATCGCCCGGCTGCGCGAGGTGACGGCGTCGCAGGGGCTGATGCTCGAGTCGGTCTCGGAGCGCCTGATGGAGACGGTGCACGCGGGCTCGCCGACCAAGCACCCGGCGCGGCGGATGGAGACGATCGCGGCCGCCGGCGAGCTCAAAGTCCCCTTCACGAGCGGGATCCTGGTCGGGATCGGAGAGAGTGAAGAGGAGAGGATGGCCTCGCTCGAGGCGCTCGCCGAGCTCCACGCCCGACACGGCCACATCCAGGAGGTGATCCTCCAGAACTTCGTCCCGCACCAGCGCTACTACGGGCAGGAGCCGGCCGAGATCGCCGATGCGGCCGCGCGCGAGTACTGGCGCACCGGCGTCGCCGATGGACGGCCCGAGCTGCCGCTGCCCGAGTGGGCCTGCCCGGTCGACATCGAGGACATGAAGCGGCTGATCGCCGAGGCGCGGCGGCTGATGCCGGCCGTCGGCATCCAGATCCCGCCCAACCTCGCCGACTGGTGGGGAGAGCTCGTCGCCGCCGGCGCGACCGACCTCGGCGGCCTCTCGGCCAACGGCGATCACATCTCCCCAGAGCACCCCTTCCCCTCGCCGCATCAGGTCCGCAAGGAGCTGCAGCGCGAGGGCTACGCGCTCACCGAGCGCCTGTGCGTCTATCCCGAGCACATCTCGCCGGACTGGCTGGCGCAGGGCGTGCTCGACACGATCAAGGCGCGCTACTGGTCGTTCATCCCGCGCCGCGGCTCCGGGCGCACCTGGGTGGGTGGGGATACCAGACAGATCGCCCCGAGCCTCGTGCCCGGGGCGATCGAAGGCGCCCGCGACGGGCGCGCGCTGACCCCCCAGGAGCTGACCGCGCTGTTCGCCGAGACGCGCCCGGAGGCGATCGAGGAGATGCGCCAGGCCGCCGATGCGCTGCGGGCCGAGCTGGCGGGGGAGACCGTCACCTTCGTCGTCAACCGCAACATCAACATCTCGAACGTGTGCACCGTCGGGTGCGCGTTCTGCGGCTTCGGCCAGGGCAAGCGCTCCCCGGATGCCTACGAGCACGACGCCGCGGACTTCGTCGGCCGCATCCACGACGCGCTCGAGTTCGGCGCGACAGAGATCTGCATCCAGTCGGGGATCCACCCGGACTGGCAGCTCGAGGACTACCTCGGCTGGCTGCGCCTCGCGAAGGAGACCGCGCGCGCCGCCGGCTCGCCGGGGCTCCACCTGCACGCCTACTCGCCGATGGAGATCGCGCACATGTGCGACATCTCCGGGCTGCCGCCCGCCGAGGTGTTCGCGCGCCTGCGCGACGCGGGCCTGGACTCGACCCCCGGCACGGCCGCCGAGGTGCTCCACGACGGCGTGCGCCAGCGGATCTCGCCGAACAAGCTCCCCGTCGCACGCTGGGTGGAGATCATCGAGGCCTCGCACGCGGCCGGGCTGCGCTCGACCTCGACCGTGATGTTCGGCCACATCGAGGAGCCGTGGGAGCTCGCAGAGCACATGCGTGTCGTGCGTGAGCTCCAGGAGCGCACGGGAGGCATCACGGAGTTCGTCCCCCTCTCCTTCATCCCCTTCCAGACCCTGCTCGGCCGTACGCACGGCGTCCAGGAGATCTCGCGCGAGGAGAACCTCAAGCACACAGCGGTGTTCCGCCTCGCGCTCGGACGCACGATCGCCAACGTCCAGGCGAGCTGGGTGAAGATGGGTCTCGACGCCGCCACCGAGGCGCTGAGCTGGGGCGTGAACGACCTCGGCGGCACGCTGATGGAGGAGTCGATCAGCCGCCTGGCCGGCAGCTACCACGGCGTCAAGCTCGACCCCGACCAGCTCGTCGCCGCCGCCCACGCCGCCGGGCGTCCGGCGGCCGAGCGCACGACCCTGTACGAGATCCGCCGCCGCTACCCGCTCGCCGCTCCGGGCGAGTGGGGGGTGGAGGCGGCCGTCGCGGTGTGAGCCCGGCGCGCGGGGGGAGCGTCCCCGAGCGCAGCCACTGGCCCTCCCAGGACGACCCGGCGGCGACCGCCGACGCCGTGCTGCCGTTCCTGCGCGAGCAGCTCGGCGCCCAGAGCTAGAGCTCCCCGCGGGCGAACTGCCCGTGGAAGCCGAACGGGATGTGATGGGGCACGGCCGCGCGCGCGAGCTCGTGCAGATCGGCGGCGTCGAGCACGAGCAGGAACGAGCGCTGCGCGTCCGCGTCGAGCACGACCGACAGGAGCACGCCCGCGTCCTCCTCCTCGCCGCCCGGGGCGGCTACGAACACGGGCTCGCCGGGGTAGCAGCCCGGCTCCGAGAAGCTCAGCGTGTGGCCGGACTCGACGTCCACCTTCGAGATCCGTTCCAGCCAGCCGCCGGGGCCGGTGCCGTTGCCCCACACGTAGCGGTAGGGGCGCTCGTTGTGGCTCGGGTAGGCGATGCGGGGCAGCTCGAGGTCCTCGCCGGCCAGCGCACGCCGCTCGGCCGTGCCGGCGCCGCGGTCGAGGATGAAACGGGTGAGCGTCGCGCCGTGCACGGGCTTGCCGGCGCGCAGCCGCTCGAGATAGAGGTCCTCCACGATCCCGGGGTCCTCGTACGCGCAGAGGTCCACGACGACCTCATCCCCGCGCTCGAACGCGTTGACGTGATGGAAGGCGAAGCAGGCATCGCCGGTGATCGTCGCCTCGGCGCGCCCGCTCGCGCGGTCGATCAGCGTGAAGCGCGTGCCGCGCTCGGGCTTCCAGCGGTAGTTCTCGATGTAGGGCCTGCCCGAGAGCGCCAGCGACAGCGGGTTCACGACGAACGGGAACTCGGCCAGCACGATCCAGCGCTCGGTCAGCCCGAAGGAGTGCATGTACGCCGGCTCCTTGACGGGCAGGCTCGCGAGCACGCGCGGCTTCGTGGCCGCGGGGTCGATGCCGAAGAAGCGGTAGCTGCTGCGCGGCCCGAGCTTGGCCGCGTAGTTGATCGCCCCGCCGGTGGCGCGGTCGAGATGGGGATGGGCGGTCGTGAGCTCCCCCGGCGCGACGTACGGCGCGACCTCGGCGGTCTCGAGCGTGCGCGCGTCGAACTGGACCGGAAGCGGCGTCTCGGTCATCGCGATGTAGCGCTCGCCGAGCTTCATCACGTTGACGTTGGCGTTGTCGGAGATCGCGTTTCCCGGCGCGAACATCGTCTGCACGCGCTTGAACAGCGAGCGGCACGGATCGGTCGCGAACTCCCCGTAGGCGATCCGCCCGCGCTCGCGCGCGGCGCGGTAGGAGCGGCTCTCCAGGTAGCGGTTGCCGTAGGAGACGCGCCCGCCGTCGAGCGTGAAGCGGTGGAGCATCGCGAGCCCGTCGAACCAGTGGCGCATCCGCTCGCCGTCTCCGAGCTCGAACTTCGCCGGACCGGTACGGAGCAGCGAGCCGGTCAGCCAGGCCGGCAGCTCGCCGGTGACGGGGAGCTCGTCGACCGTGGTCTCGTGCTCGAGCGTCGCGAAGCCGAGCGTGGGGGTGGATCGGGTCACGGCGGGGGCGGACATGGTCGCTCTCCTTATATAGTTCGGATCGAACGATGCGTACCGTAGTATATGCTCCGGGACATGTCAAGCCAGCCGCGCCTCACCGAGACCTCCTACATCGTGCTCGGCCTGCTCGATCGGATCGAGCCGGCGACCCCGTATGACCTCAAGCAGCTCGCACAGGTCAGCACCGTCAACTTCTGGACAGTGCCCCACACCCAGATCTACACCGAGTGCGGGCGCCTGGCGGAGGAGGGCCTGCTCTCCGAACAGCGCGAGGAGTCGGGGCGCCGGCGGCGGATCTACACGCTCACCGACGAGGGCCGGGCCGCGCTCGCGCGCTGGCGCGAGGATGCCTCCGGCGGTCTCTATGAACTTCGCGACGTCGCGACGTTGAAGCTGTTCTTCGGCGCCGACCCGGCGAAGCTCGCGGCCGAGCAGCTCAGGGCCCACGAAGGGCGACTTGCCGAGTACGAGACGCTGCTCGCGGGCCTCGAGGAGGCTCCGGAGGGGTGGCGCCTGGCGCTCGAGCTCGGCATCGGCCACGAGCGCGAGTTCATCCGCTTCTGGTCCTCGCTCTAGGTGAAGAGATCCTCGGCGAGCGGGCGCAGCAGCGCCCGCGCCCCGGGGCCCTCCTCGGCGGTGACGAACCGCTCGAGCCCCTCGATCAGGACGACCGGCTCGCGCGAGTCCTTGCCACGGGAGAGATCGGCGGCCGCGGCGATCGCGTCTGCGACCGCGAGCCACGTCGCCTCCAGCACCACGCCCTCGGCGTCGGTTCGCCCGCGCCAGTCGTCGAGCGGGACGAGCCCGGCCAGGCCGATCGCGACGTCGACCTGCCCGTGGCGCCAGGCGCGCCCGAAGCTGTCGGTCACCACAACGGCCGGCGCCGGCCGGCCGAGGCGCGCGCGCAGCGCTCGCGCCGAGGCGTCCGGGTCGCGTGGGAGCACGATCGCGCGATCGGTGCCGCCCGCGTTCGAGACGTCGACGCCGGCGTTCGCGCACACGAAGCCGTGCCGCGTGCGGGCGATCAGCACGCCGCGCTCGGCGCGCAGCAGCTCGGCCGACTGGTCGAGCACCACCTGCAACAGGCGTGGGTCCTTGCCCTGCTCGGCGGCCAGCTCCCGCGCGCGGGCGCCCGCCGCGACGGTCGCGAGATCGACCACCGCGCCCTCGGCCTTCGAGACCGCGGTGTGGGCGACCGCCACGACCGCGCCCGGTCCCGCCCCCGCTCGTGCGAGCGCCTCCGCGAGGATGCCGCCGAGGTCGTCGCCCGTGCCGATCTCGGGGATCCCGGGCAGCGCCCGCGCGCTGAAGGCCGCCATCTAGATGATCGATTCCACGGCGATGTGGCGGTGCATGGTCGTGGAATCAATCATCTAGGCCCGCGAGCCGAGCGCGACGGCGGTGGCCGGGTCCTGCGCGGCGAGCACGGCGCGCGTGTGCGGGGCGGCCGCCGCCAGGTCCTCGAGCGCCGCGCGCAGGGCGGCGAGGTCCTCGACGGTGTCGACGTCGAGCGAGAGCGAGCGCAGCGCCACGACGCGGCAGGCGACGCCGGCCGCGCGCGCCAGCTCGCGGTGGCGCTCGCAGCTGCCCTCGCCGAAGCTCGGCTCGATCGCGCGCGGGGGCGCGAGCAGGAGGCCGTTGGTGCCGGTGCCGTGGCGGTCGGGCAGGATCGCCACCTCGGCTCCTTCGCGGCCGTGCCCGCCGAGCAGCGGCGCGAGCTCCGCCGGGTCGAGCGCGGGGCAGTCGCCGGGAACGAGCAGCACGCGCTCGAAGCCGGCGTCGATCGCGTGGCGCACGCCGAGCGATGCGGCCGCCGACTGGCCGGCCTCGCTGCGGTCCTCGATCACGGTGGCGCCGCTCGCCGCCGCGGCGCGTGCCGCCTCCGCCTCGCGCGTCACGACGACCGTCAGCTCGACGGCGTCCGTCGCGGCCAGCGCCGCGAGCACGTCGGCGACCATCGCGCGTGCCAGCGACAGGCGCAGCTCCTCGGCGACGCCCGCGGCCAGCCGCTGCTTGGCGCGGCCGAAGCTCTTGACGGGGAGGATCGCGGCGGTCCGCACGGCTGGGGTGAGCCTAGATGATCGATTCCACGACCATGCACCGCCGGATGGCACGTCTGGCCTTCGCTGGCCGGTTCGGGGATGCGCGCGCAGCGCGCGTCTACCGGTTCGGCCGGCGTCCTCGGCCTTGCCCTTGCCAACCGGCAAGGGCTGCGGCCTGCGTCCTGGGCAGGCTCGGCCATCCGCACCACCGGACACGGCACATCGCCGTGGAATCGATCATCTAGCCGTCGCGGCGCAGCTTGCCGGCGAACTCCACCACCTGCTCCGCGAGTCGCCTCCGCACGCCTGCGTCGTCCATCCGCGTCGCCGTGCGGAGCGCCGGCAGCGGGCCGTCCAGCTCCTCGTCGGCGACGATCCCGTCGAGCAGATCGCCGTAGTGCTCGCGCACGCCGCGCCCGCTGCACTCGCGCCCGGCGAGCGCCATGAAGGCCGCGGTCGGCCCCTTCAGGACCTCGCCGCCGACGATCGGGCTCACGGCCACGACCGGCGCCGCGGCCTCGCGCAGCGCCGCTTCCATGCCTCCGACGGCGAGGATCGGGGCGATCGAGGCGAGCGGGTTGGACGGTCCGATCACGATCGTCTCGGCGCCCGCGATCGCCGCGAGCGCGGCCTCGCTCGGGCGGGCGCTCTCGGCGCCGCGGAACTCGATCCCGTCGACGGCGCCCTGCGCACGCTTCCGGATCATGAACTCCTGGAACGAGCACCAGCCCTCCGCGGGCGTCGAGACCCAGGTGCGCACCTCCTGGTCGGTCATCGGGAGCACCGGCACGGGCTGGCCGATCGACTCGTTCAGAGCCGCGAGCGCCGCCGTCGGGGTCGCGCCGCCGGCCATCAGGCCGGAGCGCCGCATGCACCACGCGAGGTCGCGGTCGCCGAGGTTGAACCACACCTCCTCGCCGAGGCTCCGCAGCTCGTCCATCACTGTGAACGTGTCGCCGCGCAGGCCCCAGCCGCGCTCGTCGATCAGCCCGGCCAGCCAGAACGAGACGAGGTCGGGATCCGGCGAGACGAGCGCGCCGTAGATCTCGATGTCGTCGCCCGTGTTGGCGATCACCGCGAGGCGCTCGGGACCGAACGCCTCCAGCATCCCGAGCGCGAGCTTGGCGCCGCCCGTGCCGCCCGAGAGCAGCACGACCGGCCTGCCCGCGGCGCTCACTCCCAGAGGGCGTCGGGCAGGCCGCTCAGCCGGACGCCGGCGTGGACCTTGTAGCGCACGTTGACCCCGATCAGCAGCGCGGTCAGCGACTCGGTCGTGCGCGAGTTCTCGAGCCGGCCGCAGTCCACGCAGCGCAGGCCCTCGACGTGCTCGATCAGCTGCGCGGCCTCGCGCTTGTCCGCGCGCGAGTCGCCGCAGACGAGCACGTCCTGGTCGAGAGGGTGGTCGAGGTCGGCGAGGATCGCGGCCGAGATCGTGTGCAGGGCGGAGACGACCCGCACGCCCTCGGGCACGAGCTCCTGGGCCTGCTGCGCCGCGGAGCCCTGCCAGACGCCGAGCATGCGCGTGGCCTTGCCGCCGACGGCCGCGGCGAGCGGCACGGTCGCGTCGATCAGGAGCTTCCCCGGCTCGAGCGCCCCTTTGATCACGTCGATCGTCTCTGCCTGGCTGCGCAGCGGCACGCTCAGGACGACGGTCGGCGCCGCCGCGACGGCGTCGGCGTTCCCGCGGCCGCTGAACTCGCCGTCGGGCACGAGCGCGGCGGCTTTGAGCGCGGTGTCGCGCGCGCGCTCCGGATCGCGCGAGCCGATCTCGATCGGGATCCCCGCCCGGCCGAGGCGCAGCGCCAGGCCGAAGCCGAGTGCGCCTGACGCGCCGATGATCGCTACGGGGTCGTGGCGGCTGGGCGGCACGGCGGCCGAGTATAGGCTTCACGCGATGATGCTCGAAGACACGGTCGCGCTCGTCACGGGCGGCGCGTCGGGGATCGGCGCGGCGACCGCGAGGCGTCTGGCGGCGGAGGGGGCGCGGGTCGCCGTGGCCGACCTGAACGAGGACGGCGCGCGCGCGATCGCCGGCGAGCTGGACGGGCTGGCGTGCGCGATGGACGTCGCGGACGTGGCCTCGGTGCGCGCGGGCGTCACGCTCGCCGAGCGCGAGCTCGGGCCTGTCGAGGTGCTCGTCAACAACGCCGGCACGGACCGCTTCGCGTTCTTCGTCAACACCGACGAGCAGCTCTGGGACACGGTGCTCGGCGTCAACCTGCGCGGCGTGATCGCCGTCACGCACGCTGTCCTTCCCGGGATGCAGGAGCGCCGCGCGGGGACGATCGTGAACGTCGCCAGCGAGGCGGGGCGCGTCGGCTCGCAGGGCTCGGCGGTGTACTCGGCGGCGAAGGCCGGCGTGATCGGCTTCACCAAGGCGATCGCCCGCGAGGCGGCCCGCTACCGCGTGCGCTGCAACGCGGTCGCTCCCGGCCCGATCGAGACGCCGCTGTTGAACGCCGCGCCGGCGATGCTCGGCGAGCTCGGCGAGCGGCTCAAGCAGGCGATGGTCGGCGCGACGGTGCTCGGGCGCATCGGGCAGCCGGAGGAGGTCGCCGACGCGATCGCCTTCCTCGCCTCCGATCAGTCCTCCTACGTGACCGGGCAGACGCTGAACGTCAGCGGCGGCCTGTCCATGTGGTGAGCACGGACGCGCGGATGGGTGGGCTCCCGTCAAATGCGCGCATCCGCGAGGTCGGGCCGCGCGACGGCTTCCAGAACGAGCCGGAGGTGATCGGGACCGAGCAGAAGGTCGAGCTGATCGAGGCGCTCGCCGGCACCGGGCTGCGGCGGCTGGAGGTCACGAGCTTCGTCCGCCCGGACGTGATCCCGCAGCTCGCGGACGCGGAGCAGGTGCTGGCGGCGATCGACGTGCCGGCGGAGGTGAGCCTGTCGGTGCTGATCCCCAACGAGCGCGGTCTCGACCGCGCGCTGGCCGTGCGGGAGTCCGCCGGCGGCGAGCGCGCGGCGTTCGACGAGGTCAACGTCTTCCTGTCCGCCTCGGAGACCCACAACCGGCACAACGTCAACCGCTCGATCGCCGAGTCGCTCGCGGGCGTGGGCCGCGTGCTCGCTCGCGCGCGCGAGGCGGGGCTGCGCTGCGAGGGCGTGATCTCGACCTCGTTCGGGTGCCCCTACGAGGGCGACGTGCCGGCCTCGCGCGTGCTGGAGATCGCGGTCGCGCTGCACGAGGCCGGCGCGCAGGAGGTCGGCTTCGGAGACACCACCGGGATGGCCAATCCGCGGCAGGTGCGGGAGTTCTTCGAGCTCGCGCGCGACAGCCTGCAGGGCGTCGAGCTGACCGCGCACTTCCACAACACGCGCGGGCAGGGGCTGGCCAACGTGCTGGCCGCGCTCGAGGCGGGCGTCGACTCGTTCGAGTCGAGCTTCGGCGAGCTGGGCGGCTGCCCGGTCCCGGCCGGGGCGACAGGGAACATCGCGACCGAGGATCTGGTCTCGATGCTCGAGGAGATGGGGATCGACACGGGGATCGACCTGCCCGCGCTGCTCGCCTGCTCGGAACGCGTGCAGGAGCTGCTCGGACGCCCGCTCGGAAGCCACACGCTCGTGGCCGGTCCGATCGAGTGGCACCGCTGAGCGAGCCGCCTCCCGGGTACCTCTAGGACGGGCACTCGCTCGGCTGGACCGGCACGGTCCTGGTCGCGGTCGCGGTGCTGCTGCGGATCGCCTTCATCCTCTGGCAGCGGCGCCGGCCCCGCTAGCGCCTAGCCTGCCAGCGCCTGCTCGACCTCGCGCGCGCTCTCGCGCGCGGCCGCCACGCAGTACTCCTGCACGGCGACCTCCATCTCGAGCGTCTGCGCGAGCGCCGGGCGTGCGGAGGCGTCGAGCACGCGCTTGGCGCGCCCGACGGCGACGGGGGAGTTCGCGAGCAGCTCGTCCACCAGCGCCTGCGTCGCGCCCTCGAGCTCCTCGGGCTCGACGACCCGGTTGACGAGGCCGATGCGGTGCGCCTCCTCCGCGCCGATCAGCCGCGCGGTCATGATCAGCTCCTTCGCGCGGCCGAGCCCGACGACCGCGGGCAGGCGGGTCGAGCCGCCGACGTCGGGGATGATCCCGAACTTGACCTCGGGCAGGCCCAGCGAAGCGTCGCTCGAGGCGACCCGCAGGTCGCAGCCGAGCGCCACCTCGAGCGCGCCGCCGACGCAGGTGCGCTGGATCTGGCAGATGACCGGCTTGGCCATCTCTTCGCACAGGTTCGCGCAGTCGAGGAACACGTCGCGGAACGGGCGCAGCATGCCCACACGTCCCGTCGAGTCCATCAGCTCGTTGAGGTCCACGCCGGCGGAGAAGACGGGCCCGTTGCCGCGCAGCACGACGCAGTGCACCGAGGGCTCGGCGGCCGCCTCGCGCAGCTCTGCGCCGAGCGCGCGCAGCAGCTCCTGGTTCATCGCGTTGCGCTTCTCGGGACGGTTGAGGACGATGTGGCGGGCTGCGCCCCGGTCCTCTCTCTCGACGATGCTCACGACGGGCCTCCTCCTGTGCTCGTGGACTCCGAAGCGTATGCGAGCGAGGACCCGGGGGCGAGGAACGCGGACGGGTCGCCCCCGGGACAGCTCAGCGCGCCACGTCGAGCGCGTTCTCGGCGTCGTTGACGTGACGACGTCGCCATCGGGGGCGATGGCCGCGATCCGCCCGGCAGATAGGCTCCAGAGCCGGAACTGGCAGCGAGTGCGACCGGAGGGTTGATGGCGGAGATCAAGCAGGTGGGAGTGCTGGGAGCGGGCCTGATGGGCCACGGGATCGCCCAGGTGGCGGCAGAAGCGGGCTACGAGGTGGTCCTGCGCGAGGTCGACGACGCGACGCTGCAGAAGGGCACCGGCAAGATCGAGAAGCAGCTCGCGCGCGCGGTCGAGAAGGGCAAGGCCAGCCTCGAGGACGCAGACGCCGTGCGCGGGCGGATCGCGGGCACGGTCGACTACAAGGACCTGGCCGGCTGCGACCTCGTGATCGAGGCGATCACGGAGAGCCTGCCGCTGAAGCTCGAGATGTGGCGCGAGGTCGACGGCATCGTCAAGGCCGAGGCCGTGTTCGCCACCAACACCTCCTCGCTCGCCGTGATCGACCAGGCGGCCGCGACCTCCCGTCCCGCGCAGTTCGTCGGCCTCCACTACTTCAACCCCGCGCAGGTGATGAAGCTCGTCGAGGTCGTGCGCTGCGTGACGACGAGCGACGCCGCGTTCGACACGGCGCTCGAGTTCGCGCGCTCGGAGGGCAAGCTCGCGATCCCGACCCGGGACAAGGCGGGCTTCATCGTCAACCGCCTGCTCGTCCCCTACATGCTCGACGCGATGCGCGCCTACGAAGAGGGCGTCGGCTCGGTCAGCGAGATCGACGAGGCGATGAAGGCCGGCGCCGGGCACCCGATGGGGCCGCTCACGCTCGCCGACTTCGTCGGGCTCGACACGCTCGGCTCGATCTGCGACGTGCTCTTCGACGAGTTCCGCGAGCGGCGCTTCGCGAGGCCGCCGACGCTGCGCAAGATGCTCTCCGCGGGCTGGTACGGACGCAAGTCGGGGATGGGCTTCTACGACTACTCCGGCGAGGCGCCGCAGCAGAACCCCGGGATCTGAGGCGCGCCGGGAGCTAGATTGCTCACCATGAGCGATGCACCCCAGCTGCGCGCCTCCGACGAGGATCGCGAGCGCTACGCGCAGAGCCTGCGAGAGCACTTCGCCGCCGGGCGCATCGCCGAGGAGGAGCTGGCCGAGCGGCTGGATGCCGTCTACGCCGCACGCACCATCGCCGAGCTCGACGCCGTCGTGCACGACCTCCCGGCGCTGCCCGTCACCGCAGCCGCGAGCCGCGCCGAGCTGGCAGCGCGCCGCTCCGAGCTGCGCCGCCACCTGCTGCAGCAGGCCGGCGGGTCGCTGACGCCGTTCGTGATCTGCACCGTCGTGTGGGCCGCCTCGGGGGCCTCCGGGGCGTTCTGGCCGGCGTTCCTCCTGATCTTCCCGGCGCTGTTCCTGTTCCGCAACGGCTGGCGCCTGTACGGGCCGGCGCCCGACCTCGACCGCGTCCAGCTCGAGCTCGGCCGCGGGCCGCGCGAGCGCGGGCGCCACCGGCACCGCCGTCGCTCGCATCGCGGGCACATGCGATGAGCGCCAGCGACATGGAGACCGGACCGCCGGAGCTCGAGGGCGCCGTCGAGCGCGCACTGCAGGGTGGGCCCGAGCGCCATCGAGAGAAGTCGATCGAGCAGGGCAAGCTGCCGGTCCGCGAGCGCGTCGCGCTGCTGCTCGACGACGGCTCGTTCTCCGAGGAGGCGCTGCTGGCGAACTGGCAGGAGGACGGGCTCGGCGCCGACGGCGTCGTGACCGGTGTCGGCGCCGTCGACGGGCGTCCGGTCGCGCTGATGGCCAACGACCCGACGGTCAAGGCCGGCTCCTGGGGGCCGAAGACGGTCGAGAAGATCCTGCGCATCCAGGAACGCGCGATGGAGCTCGAGATCCCGATGATCTATCTCGTGGACTCCGCCGGCGCGCGGATCACCGAGCAGGTCCAGATGTTCCCGGGCCGCCGCGGCGCGGGGCGGATCTTCCACAACCAGGTCAAGCTCTCCGGCGTCGTGCCGCAGGTCTGCGTGCTGTTCGGGCCGAGCGCTGCGGGCGGCGCCTACATCCCCGCGTTCTGCGACATCGTGATCATGCGCGAGGGCAACGCCTCGATGTACCTCGGCTCGCCGCGCATGGCCGAGATGGTGATCGGGGAGAAGGTGACGCTCGAGCAGATGGGCGGGGCGAAGATGCACACCGGCGTCTCGGGATGCGGCCACCAGCTCGTGCGCAGCGACGAGGAGGGGATCGAGACGGCGCGCCGCTACCTCTCCTACCTCCCCGGCAGCTGGCGCGGCGAGCCGCCCACCACGCCGGGCGCCGAGCCCGCGGCCGGCGCGCCGCTCGGCGCGCTGATCCCCGCCGACGAGAACAAGCCCTTCGACATCAAGGAGCTGATCGACGGCCTGCTCGACGCCGGCTCCTTCCTCGAGATCCATCCGCGGTGGGCCAAGGAGCTCGTCGTCGGCTTCGCGCGCCTGGGCGGCCGCGCCGTCGGAATCGTCGCGAACCAGCCCAAGCACAAGGGCGGAGTGCTGTTCTCCGACTCCGCCGACAAGGCTGCGCGCTTCATCTGGTGCTGCAACGCCTTCAACGTCCCGCTGCTGTTCCTGGCCGACGTCCCGGGCTTCATGATCGGCACGCAGGTCGAGCGCGAGGGGATCATCCGCCACGGCGCGAAGATGATCAGCGCCGTCAGCGAGGCGACGGTGCCCAAGATCTCGGTGATCGTGCGCAAGGCCTACGGCGCGGGGCTGTACGCGATGGCGGGGCCGGCGTTCGAGCCCGACTGCTGCATTGCGCTGCCGAGCGCCTCGATCGCCGTGATGGGACCCCAGGCGGCGATCAACGCCGTCTACTTCAACCAGCTGCAGGCGATCTCCGATGAGGACGAGCGGGCGGCCGAGACCGAGCGGCTGCGCGCCGAGTACGCCGCCGACATCGACATCCTGCACCTCGCATCGGAGATGGTGATCGACGCGGTGATCGCGCCGGAGCTCCTGCGCGGCGAGCTGATCCGCCGCTTCGAGCACGCGGCCGCCAAGCAGCGGCGCTGGCCGGCGAAGCACAACCCGGTCACCCCCGTCTGATCCGCGGCCGGTAGATTTGGGCGCGATGCAGCCGGTCGAGCTGGCATACGCGGGCATCGCCAGGCAGGCCCAGCTGATCGCGGCCGGCGAGATCTCCTCGCTCGAGCTCGTCCAGCTCTACCTCGGGCGGATCGCCCGGCACGACCGGACGCTCAACGCCTTCAGGGTCGTCTTCGAGGAACGGGCGCTGCTCGAGGCCGACCAGGCGGACAGCCGCCGCGCGGCCGGCGCGCACCGGCCGCTGCTGGGCGTGCCGATCGCGGTCAAGGACGACATCGACGTGGCCGGCGAGGTGACGGCCTGGGGTACGAACGCCCGCGAGCGGCCGGCGGCCGCCGACGCGGAGGTGGTGCGCCGCCTGCGCGAGGCCGGCGCCGTGATCATCGGCAAGACCCACGTCCCCGAGATGACGCTCTGGCCCTTCACCGAGACGGCGACGTTCGGCGTCACCCGCAACCCGTGGGACATGCAGCGCACGCCCGGCGGCTCGAGCGGCGGCAGCGGAGCGGCGGTCGCCGCCGGGCTCGTCGGCGCCGCGCTCGGCTCCGACGGCGCGGGCTCGATCCGCATCCCCGCCGCGTGGTGCGGGCTGGTGGGGCTGAAGCCCCAGCGCGGGCGCGTCTCGCTCGCGCCGCGCGCCCGCGCCTGGCACGGCCTGTCCGTGGACGGCGTGCTCACGCGGCGCGTCGCGGACACCGCGTTCTTCCACGACATCGCCTCGGGCTCCACCGGGATCGACGCGGACCGCCCCGCCCCGCCGCCGGTGCCCTACTCCCAGGCGGCCGCGACAGCACCGGGGCGGCTGCGGATCGCGTGGTCGACGAAGTTCCCGGGCGTCGTGCTCGCGAAGCTCGACCCGCAGGCGCGCCGTGCGCTGGAGGAGACGGTCGAGCTGCTGGGCTCGCTCGGCCACGAGCTGAAGGAGCGCGACCCCGACTACGGAAACGACGCGATCCCGAGCGTGATCGCACGCTACATGCGCGGCTGCCACGACGACGTCGGCGAGCTCGAGCACCCCGAGCGCCTGGAACGGCGCACGCGCGCCTTCGCGCGGCTCGGCGGGCTCGTCACCGACGGGCTGCTCGAGCGCTCCCTGGCCGGCGAGGCGGCGCTGACCGCGCGGATCAACCGCCTCTTCGATGACGTTGACTTCCTGATCACGCCGGCGGTCGCCGTGCTCGCGCCGCCGATCGGCGCGCTGCAGGGGCGCGGCGCGCTGCTCACGCTGAACACGGTGGCGGGCTGGGTGCCATACAACGGCGTCTGGAACCTGACCGGCCAGCCGGCCGTCGCGGTCCCCGCCGGGATCTCCGCCGAGGGGCTGCCGCTCTCGGTGCAGATCGTCTCCGCGCCCGGCCGGGAGGGTCCGCTGCTGGCGCTCGCCGCGCAGATCGAATCCGAGCGCCCGTGGGCCGAGCGCCGGCCGCCCGGCTTCGAGTGAGCGAGGATCTTCTCGCGCTCGCGGCCGAGGCGGCGCAGCTGGCGGGCGGGCTCCTGCTGGAGCGCTCCGAGCGGGGAGCCGAGCGCGACGTCGCGAGCAAGAGCAGCCCGACCGACCTCGTGAGCGAGGCCGACCTGGCGGCCCAGCGCGCGATCCGCGAGCTGCTCGCGGCCCGGCGCCCTCAGGACGGGTTCCTGGGCGAGGAGGGGGGAGACGAGGCCGGGGCGAGCGGGCTCCGCTGGATCGTCGATCCGCTCGACGGGACGATCAACTACCTGTTCGGGATCCCGCAGTGGTCGGTGAGCGTCGCGGTCGCGGACGGGGAGGGGACGCTGGCGGGCGCCGTCTATGACCCGAACCGGCGCGAGCTGTTCACGGCCACCCGCGACGGGGCCGCCATGCTGGCCACCGCGACGGCGGCGAGCGAGCTGCACGGCCGCAGCGCCGATCCGGGCAACACGGGGGGGAGCCTCGGCACGGCGATGGTCGCGACCGGCCTGGCCTACGACGCGAGCGTCCGCGAGGGGCAGGCGCGCGTGCTCGCGCGGCTCGCCGGGCGGGTCCGCGACATCCGCCGCTTCGGGAGCGCGGCGCTCGACCTCGGGTGGACGGCGGCGGGACGCTTCGACGCGTACTACGAGCGCGGGGTCAAAGCCTGGGACGTCGCCGCCGGTGAGCTGATCTGCCGGCGCGCGGGACTCGAGGTGCGCGAGCTGGGACAGCGGGACGGGCTGCCCTGGGGGATCCTCGTCGCCCCGGCGCACCTGATCGGGGAGCTCGCCGAGCTCGTCGGCTGAGGAGCGGGGGCCCCGGCGCCCGGGCCGCGGGGGCCCGGGCGCCGCGGCGCACCGTCAGAGGCGGGCCGCTACTTGATCAGCAGCTTTTCGCCCTTGTTGACAGCGCTCGTTTCCTGCCCGGAGGGCAGGCCGCCGGCCGGGCCCCATTCGTTCCCGGTTTCGGCGCCGTTCATTTCGGTGAGCAGCACGCCGACTTCTTCTTCTTCGAAGGCCGGCGGGTTGGTGAGCGCTTCGCCGCCCAGGTATTTGCCCACCGCATAGGTGACGCTGGCCGTCTTGCTCACGACGTCGACCGGTTCGACCTTCCCGATCACGCCGCCGTGGACCCGGATTTTCGCCACGCCTTCGCATTCGAACTGCGCGAGCAGCCCCGGGCCGGGGTTGGATTCGGCGAAGAGCGAGGCGCCCGCTTCGTTCGCCGATTTGTCGATCCAGCCCAGGTTCCCGGCCAGTTTTTCGGTGCGGATCGTTTCCTTTTTCCCGCCTTCGTTTTTGCACGGGAAGCCGAGCGATTTGCACTTCTTGAATTCGGCGACGACGTTGAACTCCTTGTCCGGCAGCGCGAGCTGGCCGGAGTCCTTGAACGCCTGGCATTCGATCGTGATGTCGCCTTTGCCGGGGATCACGGTGTGGAGGATGGCGACGCCGCCCTTGCCCTTGAACGGCTTGTCCTTGCCGAGGCCTTCTTTGAGTTCGTAGCCGCCCTTGCCGCCCGGACCCGCTTCGGTGGCGCAGCCCTTTTCGTATTTGCCGCCTTCGGCCTTGGCGCATTCGTACCAATGCGGGTTCGCTGACGCGCTTGCGGCGGCGCCGAGCACGATCGCCGCGGCGAGGGCCAGGCCCACGATCCCAACTCGTCTCATGTTCTGCTGCTCCTCCCCTCCTCTCCAGTGGTCGGCGCACCCGTAGGTGGCCATTGACATCGGAGAGCCTCCTCGTCCCTCAGAGGAACAACATTTCCCGGTTTGTCCCCTGACAAACATCGCCGGGCGCTCGCGCTGGATGCGGCGGGTGGGAATCGAACCCACACGCCCTTTCGGACAGGGCCTTTTGAGGGCCCCGCGTCTACCGTTCCGCCACCGCCGCGTCTCGCGGTAGCGAGGATAGCCGCCGCTCAGGCGGGGTGGGGCGGGGGCGCGGCGTAGCCGCCGGCGTCCGGCGGTGGCGCGGCGGCCGGGTCGCGGCGCTCGAGCTCGACGTTCCAGCCCTGCTGGAAGCCGCGCATCGCGAAGGCGACGAGCAGGATCTGCACCGGCACGATCAGCAGCGTCAGCAGCCCGAGGATGCCCGCGTCGATGGCCGTCGCTTCGTAGCCCGCCGAGTCGCGGTTGAACCAGCCGGGACCGGCCACGGCGGCGAAGATCATCAGGAGCACCGCGAGCGCTGAGGCGACCGGGAGCACGCCGCGGTTCCAGCGGAACGCGTAGTAGGCGAGCGTCACGTAGATGATGATGTAGGCGATCTGCACGGGGATCATCCCCGACAGCGCGCTCCAGCCGCCGATCGTCACGATCGCGACCAGCCCGGCGCTGACGAGCAGCAGCACGATCACGGTCGCGCGCGTGGCCTGGACGACAGGCTTGTCGCGATTGGGGTGCGTGACCACCACGCCAGGTTCACGCTGCGGCTCGGCGTCGAATGCCATCGAGGATGAAGATACCTGCTCGCGGCGCCGGGGTGGGCAAGCGCGCGTGCGCGGCGGCTACGCTCTCTGCGAGCCACGCGGGTGTGGTGGAACTGGTAGACACGCCGGCCTTAGGAGCCGGTGGGCGAAAGCCCTTGGAGGTTCGAGTCCTCTCGCCCGCATGCCGGGGCGGCACGAAGGCAGGAGTCGGGCCAAGCGGTGGAGCGTGCCTCTGCCTACGACGGCTGAACGACGTTGCAGCCGAGGTCCTCGGCCGCGACCGCCATGCGCTTGTCGTACGTGACGACGCCTGCGAGCTCGTCCTCGAACTGCAGCGCCGTCGAGAGGTGGATGGCGTCCAGCGACCTCAGCTCGGGCGGTTCCAGTGACCCCGCCGCCTGCAGGATGCGATCGTTGACGCGAAGAAGATCGACGCGGCCGAGGACCTGCTGACCGCGCTGCACCGCCACGGTACCGAGCGGCGCCAGCGCGCGAGCGACCTCGGTGCGCGCCAGCGCGCTGGAGACGAGCGGTCGCCGGCGACGCAGGTAGCGGCGTAGCGCTGCCGACTCCGGTTCACTCACGGCGAGCTTGACGAGTGCCGACGAGTCGAGGTAGGTGGCGCGTTCAGCGCTCATCTGCTCTCAGGCGCTCGAGCACCCGAGCGGGCGGTTCCTGGTCGGGCCGCAGCGGCAGGGGCTCCGGCAGCGTCTTCAGGTCATCTGGCGCGGGGATGAGGTCGCCCGTGGCCCTCAGTGCGGCGGTGGCACCGACATTCGGTATCGGGGCGAGGATCGCGACGGGCCGGCCGCGATCGGTGATCTCGATCGTCTCGCCTGCCTCGACGCGGCGGAGCAACTCGCTCGCCCTCTGTCTGAGCTCTCGGATACCTGACGTCGCCATGTGCTAGTTGTAGCACATTGCGCGGACCCCGCCGACGAGATGCGGACTCGACGGTGACCACCGCGCAGCGCGACCTGATCGACCGCCGACGGCGGGGCGCTCCGGGCTCCTTGCGCGGTAACACTTCGGGTGAGAGCGAGCCGGCGGTAGCCGGCTGGAGCGCCTTCGGGCCGCGGCAGACCGCTGGCACCCGCGCCAACCGCGCGCTGAGCTCGTCCTTCAGGAGCCCGTGGTGGCGGCGGGGGAGCCTTCACGGACCGGACGGGTTCGCCTGGGAGCCGGTGGGCGCAGGGGTCGCGGGACCGGCGCTCGCCGCTCGAGGGCGCGCGTCGGCGCGACTTCGGTCGTGCTAGGGGTTTGATTGCTTCGTCGCGCCTTCGCGGCGCGCGCAGTCGATCCCATGCCGTCTTTCGTGTCACAGCTCCCCCGCGCCGCCGCGACCGCGCTCGCCCTCGGCGCGCTCGCCGCGCCCGCTGCGCCCGCCGCCACCGGCGGAACCGGCGAAACGGCTCCGGCGACCACGCCCGCTCCGGCCGCGCCGCCGGAGCCTGCCGTGCCCGCGCCCGCGCCGGCCCCGAAGGCCGCGCCGGTCGAACCGGTGACGATCGGGCTGAACCCGGCTCTCGCCGGGCGGCCGGTGCCCGCGCGCTTCCTCGGCCTCTCCTTCGAGGTGGGGTCGCTCGCGCTGATCGGCGAGATGGGCGAACACGGCAACCTCGTCACGCTGCTGCGCTCGCTCGGCCCGGGGGTGCTGCGCTTCGGCGGCATCACCGCCGACCAGAACGTCGCCTGGAGCGACGCGGCCACGCCACGGCCCGCGTGGGCGAGCGCGACGATCGGGCCGGCGCAGATGCGCTCTCTCGGGCGGCTGGCCCGGCGCAGCGGCTGGACGGTGCTGCTGACGGTCGGTCTCGCGCACTTCGAACCCGAGGCGGCCGCGCGCGAGGTCGCCGCAGCCAAGGCGGCGCTCGGGCCGTACCTGGCCGGCGTCGAGATCGGCAACGAGCCCGATTCGCTGGGGCGCCACGGCTACCGGCCGATGCCGTGGCTCGCGCAGGGATACGAGGAAGACGTCTCCGCCTACCGCGAAGCGATCGCGACGTTCGTGCCCGGGGTGCGGCTCGCCGGCCCCGACGTCTCCGGGTCGGGGGCGTTCCCGGAATGGGGCCGGGACGAGGTCCTCTCGCAGACGCCGGCGCTGCTGACCGGGCACCACTATCCGCTCGGCTGCTCGCAGAAACCGACGATCCAGAGGCTGCTCGAACCGGCCATGCGCGGCCGCGAGGCGCGGTCGCTCGAAACCTACTTGTCGGTCGCGCGGCCGCCGGGCATCCCGCTGCGCATCGACGAGGCCAACTCGGTCTCTTGCGGCGGCGTCTCGGGTGTGAGCGACACCTTCGCCTCGGCGCTCTGGGCAACGGGTTACGTGGCGCAGGCGATGGCGGCGGGAACCGACGGGCTGAACCTGCATGGCCATCCGGCCAGCTGCAGCGGCTACTCGCCGGTGTGCGGGCCGGACCCGGCAGCGCTCGCAGCGGGGCGCCTGCGCGCGCAGCCCGACTGGTACGCGTTGCTGCTGACGCGCACGCTGATCGGCTACCGGCCGGTGCCGACGACGGTCACGTCGGCGGGCACGCCGGACCTCGCCGCGGCCGGCTTCTCCGGCGCCAAGCACACGCTCAAGCTGCTGCTCTCCGACGACGACCCGCCCGGCTCGCCGCCGCTGGCGCTCAGCGTCGGCGTCGGCGCCGGGTTCGGCGCGGCGAGGGTGCTGCGCCTCAGCGCCGCCTCGCCCGCGGCGACCGACGGCGTGCGGCTCGGCGGTCGCGCTGTGGCCGCCGGCGGCAGCTTCGCCGAACCCGCCGGGGAACCGGCGCCCGTCCGCAGCGGCGTGCTGACGCTGCGCCTCGCGCCGTCCTCGGCGGCGCTCGTGACCGTCACGCCGCCCGTCAGCCGAACATGCGCGAGAAAGCCGCGACAACGCCGGGGTGGAACTGCGTGCCGGCGCACCGGCGCAGCTCGGCAAGCGCCTCCTCGACGGTGATCGCGTCGCTGTAGGGGCGCTGGCGCATCATCGCCACGAACGCGGCGCAGACAGCGATGATCGCGGCCGCGATGGGGATCTCCTCGGCCTTCAGCCCGTCGGGGTAGCCGGTGCCGTCGTGGCGCTCGTGGTGGGAGCGGATCAGGTCGGCGGTGTGGGCGAGCGACGGGGCGGAGGCGACGATGCGCGCGCCGACTTCCGGGTGCGTGCGCATCACCTCCCACTCGCGCTCGTCGAGCGCAGCGGGCTTGGAGATGATCGCGTCGGGGATCGCGAGCTTGCCCACGTCGTGGAGCCGGGCCGCGAGCTCGACGCGCTCGATCTCGCGCTCCTCGAGCCCGATCGCGCGCGCGGTGTCGGCAGCGAGGTGGCCCATGCGGTTGAGGTCCTCGAGCACTCCGGGGTCGTGCTCGTTGAGCACCTTCAGCAGCAGGCCCAGGCACTCGCGCGTGCGGCGCGGCTGGTGGTCGTGGGGGTGGAGGTGGACGAGAACTGACATCGGGGGGATCGTCGCGAGCGCTGCGCCGCCTTTTCGTGGGGCCGCCCCTAGCCGGGGCCCTGAGCCGTCTCGCGGACGATTTTCCAGCCGGCCTTGAGCGGGGCCAGGAAGTACGGAGGCTCGTCGGTCGCCAAGCGGTTGTCGTATTCGTAGTGCTTGAAGTAGCCCGTCCCGCCCGTGGTGCCGACGACGCCGCGGTAGTTCTGGCCGATCGCGCCGTAGACGTTGAGTTTGCCCAGTTCGTTGCCGCAGGCGGGGTTGTCGACGACGAAGGAGTGCTGGGTGGCGAGGATCCCGGCGTAGATCCAGGGGTCGTTGATGCCGGATTCGCCGCCGCCCCAGCCGCTCGTGCAGGGGTGATAGATGCGGACGAAGTTGTTGGCGATGAGCCCGAGGACGGCGGTGCCCGTCGGCTTGGTCGCTTCTTTGCCGGAGGACGCGAGTTTGCCCGAGACGCTCGAGGGATAGATCGAGCCGTCGATGATCACGTCGTTGGCGGAGGCGATGGTCAGGGATTTTTCATACACCCCTTCGACGTAGACGTTCGCGCAGCCCTTCTCCTTTTCGGCCTCGGTGGAGGTGTCCGCTTTTTCGTATTCGAATTCGAATTCGCAGGTCCCGTTCGCTTCGACGTAGAGAAGGCCATTTGCGGGCCAGGGCATGTTCGGCCTTTTGGTTTCCGTGTATTTGCCGCCGGATAGGGTGTAGTAGGTGACCGAGATTTCGTTGCCTTTGAGCACGAGCTTGGTCGCGCCTTTCAGCCGGTTGGCTTCTTCGACGTAGAATTCGAGGCTTTCATCGGTCGGTGGCGGAACCAGCGTGGGGCCCTTTTCGGTGTAGCATTTCGTGGTCGTGTAGTAGGTGGCGGAGCTTTTGCAGCCGGAGGAGGAGCCATACGTGCCGCCGTTGATTTCGACCTGGTCTTTGGGTTCCGCTTTTTCGCGGCCGAAGGTGGCGCCCCCGCTGACCAGAGCGGCGTCGTTCGTGTGCATGGGCCCTTCCGTGTGGTCGCCGCTGACCCAGTTGATGACCTTTTTTTCGCAGTTTTTCGCCGTTTTCGACCATTCCTTGTAGTATTTGCCGCGGCATTCGTTAGCGAGGGTTTTTTCGCTCTTTTCGTACAGCGCCGGGTCGATCGTTTCGAAGTTCGTGTAGTAGACGTACTGGAGGAAGCCGGTGACCCCGAAGCTCGCGATCACAGAGCGTTCGGCGCTTTCGGACTTGCTTCCTTGGCGGCCGGCCGTGCCGGTCGAGCGGATCCGGAACGTGTTCGCGACGGCGCCTTTGGACTCGATCATCGACGTGAACGGGAGTTCTGTGTTGCACGCGGACTGGCCCGTTGCCGGGACCGGCTTCACGACGTAGCGCTCGCCTCTTTCTTCTTCTTCGGCAAGTTTTTCTTCAACGCTCGTTTTCCCTTCCGGCACGCGGCTTTTCAGCGTCGGG
Organism: uncultured Solirubrobacteraceae bacterium; assembly: GCA_963836035.1. GTDB lineage: Bacteria > Actinomycetota > Thermoleophilia > Solirubrobacterales > Solirubrobacteraceae > Palsa-744. The sequence continues at coordinate 528,903 of CAWIHX010000005.1, forward strand.
CACGACTGCCAGTAGTTCGGTTCGGACTGGAGCGCCGCCTCGTACTGCTGGACGCCGGCGAGCGCCGCGTAGTAGGCCTGCTTCTCGAGCGTCGAGCGGTGCGAGCTGTGGACGTCGCCGTTGGCCACGGTGAAGGCTGCCACCAAGATCAGGCCGGTGACGAACATCACGCCGAGCGCGATGATCATCGTGAAGCCGTCCTGGGCTCGCAGTCTGGGGATCAAGCTCATTCGCATGGTGCCGCCGTGATCGTGCTTTCGGAATTGGGCGCGCCCAGCGTGAAGATCGTCTGCGAGGTCTGTTCGGCGAAGGTGTTTTTTTCGGGCGTCGCGTTCAACCGCGTTTCTTTCGTCTGCGGGGCGGTCAGGAAGCGGACGACCACGGAGGCGACCTTCGGCGCATCCGTTTCGGCCAAGAACGGGCTCGCCGAGAGCGCTTTTGTTTCCAGGGTGCTCGCTTCTTCGGACGCACCGGTGTGCAGCGTCGTGCCGTAGGCGAAGTATTCGAACACCGCTTTTCCTGTGACCGGCGTGACCTTTTCGGCGAGGATCACGGTGCTCGCCGGATTGGCCGCGAACGAGTATTTTTCGGACGTTTCGGTCGGCGTGTTGCTCGTCGCGATGTAGGTCTTGTCGATCAGCTGCTGTTTGGCTTCGTTGTATTCGATCACGTCCTTGTGGATCCCGCTCGCGGGAAGTTCCGCCGGAGGTTCTTCCGTTTTGCTCGTTTTTTCGTCGTAGCCGTTGACGAACACGAGTTTCTTTTCGCCGGAGCTGGTTGCTTCGGTGCCCGTCGAGATCACGGGAGTGAAGTTGGTGGAGAGGCACGCGGAGCGCAGCTCGTCGACGATGTGCGTCATCGCGGTGCGGCTGACCTGCGTGGCCTGGGCGACGCCGGAGAGGCGCGAGGACTGGCGGACAGAGACTTCGAGGATCGCGAACAGGGCACCCGTGACGATGATGCCGGTGACCATCGCGACGATCGTCTCGACGAGCGTGAAGCCGCTGCGGTCGCGAACGCGCGCGAGCAGGCGGGCGAGGATCAGCATGTCGTCCCCGATTCCACCGTCACGCCGGATTCTTCCGCTTCTTTTTCTTCGGCCTTGAGTTTTTCGTAGGCGGCCTTCGCGGCTACGTATTCGAGGTAGTACTGGTATTCGTTGGCCTGCGTTTCGTCGGTTTTGTAGGCCGTTTCGTATTTTTTGTATTCAGCTTCGTATTTTTTGTATTCGGTTTCGAAGCCTTTGTATTCCGTTTCGTAGGCTTTGTATTCGGCTTCGTATTCTTTATAGGCTTTTTCGGCGGCTTTGTATTCGGCTTCGAATTTTTCGTATTCCGTTTTCTGACTTTCTTTTTTCCCGCCTTCGAATTTGGATTTTTCGTATTCTTTTTTCTTGTTTTCGTACGCGGTTTTCTTGGTGTTGTAGAGGTTTTTTGCGTTCGTGTAGTTGGTTTTGGCGGTGTTGTAGTTGCTTTTCGCCGTGTTGTAGTTGTTCTTGGCGGTTTCGTACTTCGCCTTTTCGGTTTCGTACTTCGCCTTTTCCGCTTCGGCTTCCGTGCCCTTGTTCACATAGCCGCTCTTTTCTTTGTACGGTTCCTTGGCTTTGATCAGGGCTTCCTGCGTGGCCCGTTCCGATTTGATCGTGGCCATCGGGCGCCCGCCGAGGTAGATGTTCGGAGTCGAGCCGGTCGCGGTCGTGTTGGAGAAGGGGACCGTGTAGGTCTTTTTTTCTTCGCTGTTGACGACGCACAGGCTGAAGTTGCTTCCGAACGGCTGGAAGGGCTCTTCGAGGCGGCCGGAGGGGAGCGTTTCTTTCTGTTCGTGGACGTAGACGGTGCCCGTGGCGTTCGGCGGCGTGATCGCCGATTCGCATTCGGTGTTCGTGATCTTCACGGGCCCGTAGCGTTTTGTCGTCAGTTCTTTCTTTTCTTTCGGCCCCGTGCCGGTCCAGATGCTGAGCTGGGTGTAGGACAGCGGGACGTCGACGGTCGAGGCTTCGCCCTCTTTGACGACTGGGCCGGTTTCGGGCCGCGCTTCGGGCCCGGTGTTGTTGGCCGAGCAGTCGCCGGCGAAGACTTCCCACGCCCCTTTGAAGGGGAACAGGTCGCCGTAGGGGTACTTGGAGCTGGCGGCCGTCGAGGCTTTCGCCTTGTAGAGGTAGGGCGTCTGGGACGGGGTCGCGGATTCGAGCGCTTTGGCGGCGTAGGGCAGGAAGTTTTCTTCGCCGGTGGCGGCGTATTTGAAGACGGTGGCGCCCGGCTCGTATTCGGGTTTGACGCCGAGGCCGCCGTTCTGGGCGGCGATGAAGGTGTCGCCGACGACTTCTTTGCCTTCCCAGCTCGTCGCGCCTTTGTAGGTGAAGCGCGCTTCGATCCGGCCCGCCTGGGCGTACTGGACCTGGTAGTGGGTCGTGATGTTCGGCGCGATCGTGAGTTCTTTGTTCGGCACTTTCAGCGCGCCGGAGGGCGTCACGTAGCCCGTTTTTTCGACGATTTCGACGGTCGCCTTGGTCGCCTGGATGCCGGTGAGCACCACGCAGCCGGCGGTGCTCGTGGTTCCTTCCACGGTGTTGTAGGAGCCCGATTCGACCGGGATGAACGTGGCCTTGGCGGTCACGCCGGAGACGCCTTCGCTGCGGCCGTTGGTGACGTCGACCTCGATCGCCGAGCCGGTCGGCGGGGTCACGACGCCGGTCTCTTTGACTTCCGGACGTTTGGCTTTGGCCTGCTCGGCCCAGCCGACCCTCGAGCTGATCTGGAAGTTGGTTCCGGTGTTGGCGGTTTTTTCGGTGACGCTGCAGCCGGTCGTTTTCCCGGAGGAGCCGATGTTCTTGGCTTCCTGGGTGACCGTGTACTTCGTGTTGCCGACCGTCTTCGTGAACGAGTGCGGTGAGCCGACCAGCGCGTTCAGGGCGCTCGCGGGCTCGCTGCGGAGCTGTTCCTGGGACTGCGCGGCCAGGAGCGCGGCCTGGTCGTGGCGGCGCTGGTCGGTGGAGAGCCGGGTGGCGACGTCGAGGCCGTTGAAGGTCGCCACCACGATCATCGCGACGAGCATCGCGCTGACCATGACCTCGACCAGCAGGAAGCCGTCCTGCGCCCGGGTCTCGCTGAGGCGCGCGCGCAGCGCCGTGCGCAGGCCGTTCAACCGGCCGCGCCGGGCGGGCTTCGTCTCAGGGAAAGTGCACATTGACACAAGAGCTTCCGTACTCATGGTCGTGTCGGCACCCGCCGTGCGCTGCTTGAGCAGCGAGGGGCGCGCGTAGGCGGGCGGTGAGAGCCCTGAACACGGCTGTCTCGCGGCGTCAGCCGCAGGCAGCGGGGCCGGTCCTCAGCGGTGGCGCAGCGACAGCGGCGCGCGCAGCGTCGCCAGCGCGCTCACGACGTGGCGCAAGCCGAGGCCGTCGTGCGAGACGACGAGCACCGCGACGTGCATCGTGCGGTCCCGATGGAGCAGCTCGCGCCCGCGGAGCGTCAGGCGCAGCTTGACGATCGCGGTGTGTCCGGCGGCGACCCTGAACGAGCCGCTCGCGAGCGTCACGACGAACGGCTTTCGCTGGTGTGGCGAGAGGCGAACGACGTGCCGGGTGCGCAGCGTGACCGTGCCCGTGCAGGTCCCCGGCTGGCTCGGGCAGCGCACCCGCACCGGCACCCTGCCGGCGACGTTGGCGCGCAGGGACGCGCCGCTCAGAACGGCGGCGAAGCCGGGGCTCTTCGCGGGTTGGGTGCCTCCGGCGGGCAGGGGGGAGCTCAGCGGGCCCGCGGGCATCGCTTCGCCGGTGCCCGTGAACTCGACTTCGTGGACGATCGTGGAGCCTTCCCCGTTCAGCAGCCATGTGCCCGATGCGGGGCCGAGTGCGGTGGGGGTCAGGGCGACCGTCTCCGTCAGCGTTTCGCCGGGGGCGATTCTCGTGTCCTCCGGCAGCGCGGTGGTGGCCGCGAACTCGCCGCCGACCGGAGGCTTGGACTTGAAGATCGTGATCGCCACACCGCCCGTGTTCGACACGGTGAAGGACCGGCGTGCTTCATGCCCGACGGCGACGCCGCCGAAGCCGACCGCTTCGGGCGTGATCTTCAGCACGCCGGGCGTCGCGGCGGCGCCCGTCAGCTGCACCGACGCATCGCCGGCGGTCGTGTGCAGTTCGATGCTGGCACCGTAGCTGCCCACCTGGCTCGGTTCGAAGCTGACCGGGACCGTGACCGACTGCCCGGCGCCGAGTTTCGATTTCGGCGCCGGCAGCGCACCAGCTTCGACGTGGAAGGGAGCGGCCGGCCCGGTGGCGTCGAGCACTTCGAGCGGGCTGGCGCCGACGTTGGTGAACGTCGCGGTGCCCGAGACCGAGCTGCCGACGGCGGTGCCGCCGAAGCTGAGGACGGTGGGGGAGGCTTCGAGTTTCGCGGTGGGGGTCTGGCCGGTGCCGGAGAGCGAGAACTGCACTTTCGCGCCGGTGCTCGTCGTGGCGGTCAGGGTCGCCGCGCGCGGGCCGGTGCCGGCGGGACTGAAGCGGATCGGGACCGCGAGCTTCTGACCGGTGTTCAGCTGCGCCGGGAGCGGGGGCGACGGGCTGCGGACTTCGAACTCGCCCGGCGCGCTGCTCGCGAGGCTGTCGACCTCGACTTCTTCGTTCGCGGTCAGCGTGAGGGTCCGTTCCGAGCTCGAGCCGAGCGTCGTCGCCGGGAATTCGGTCGCTGCACCGCTGAGCGGCTGTTTGATCGGCGAGCCGAACCCGAGGACGTGGCCGTCGCGCGTGCCCACGTACAGCCTGCCGGCGCCGACGCCCGGCGTCGCGAACTTGGTGGCGGTGCCGATCGGAGCGCTCCAGCGCAGTGACGGGTGGCCGCCGACGGGCACGGGGTCGTACGCGCGCAGCTGCGCGCCTTCGCCGGTCCCGTTCGGCATCCACTCGGTCCAGACCAGTGCCGAGCCGGCCGTCGTGCCGGAGGACGTGATGACCGGCGCGCCCGAGCCGAACCCGAACGCGTCGGCTGATTCGCCGGCGAGCGACAGCGTCGGCTGGCCGCCTCCCGAGACGCCGTATTTGTAGATGTCGAGGCTCCCCGCGGAGCCGCCCGCGGATTGGCCGTTGGAAGCGGTCGGGATGTAGACCCAGCCGCCCTGCCCGGGCCAGACGCCCGGGCGCGACCACACGCCGCCGTTCGGCCCGATGCGCTGGACGACCTTGTCGCCTTCGCCGGGCCCCTCGCCGATGCCGCCGAGGTGGTCACGGTTGAGCAGGTAGACGTAGCCGTCCTTGCCGACGGCCACGGCGAGGTGCGGGACCGAGGCGGTCCCGAACCAGGTTTCGGGAAGCCCCGTCACCCCTCCGGAGGCGAAGTCGGCGTCCCAGGAGGCGAGCGTGAACGCGTCGTAGGGTGCGAAGAAGTCGGTCGCCTCGAGTTCGCCGTTGCTCTGCACGCGCACGCGCACGACGGACTCGCCCAGCGTGCCCGGGGGTTCGCTGCCGGGCGTCGGGGCCAGCGGCGTGCTGCCGTTGCCGGTGCTGAACATGAAGGTGCGGGGACCGTCGGAGGTGAGCCCCGCGCCGGACTGCCAGATGCCGCTGCCGCTGTTGTTCGTTTCCGTCGTCCAGCGGGCCTTGACCGTGCCGCCCTCCGTGACGCCGAAGACCCAGCCCTGGAACGGATCCGCATCGCAATCGGACCCGAAGGCGGCGTACACGGTGCCTTCGAGCAGCAGCAGCCCCGGGCGCTGGAGCTGCGTCTGGGCGTGGAAGGTCTTGCCCGGTTCGTTCTGGGCGGTCCCGGCCAGTTCGACGGGGAAGCCGGCCTTCTCGTGTCCATTGGCCATTTCGATTGCGTCCAGCCAGTACTTCACCGCGCCGGAGCTGCCGGAGGCGTACGCCTTGTGTGTCATGTAGGCGACGTCCGTGGCCGGGTCGATCACGGGTGTGCCCGTGACGCCGATTTCGGGCGTGAGGTCCGCGCAGCTGATGTCGCCGGGGTTCCAGGGCGTTCCGTTGAGCACGGTGGACCACTGCTTGGCGCCGGTTGCCGGATCGAGGCCGTAGACCCGGTTGTGCTCGGTCGCGACGAGCAGCGTGTCTTCGCCGAGCAGCGGCTGGGCGTAGACCTGGCCTTCGACGTTCGCGGACCACTCCTGGCCGAAGGTGCCGCCGCTCACGAGTTCCGGGGTGATCGCCGATTCGCTCCGGTACCAGCCGGTGCGCAGGTCTTCGGAGGAGTTCGTGATCCCGGACGCGAACGCCGGCGCGGCTGCGAGCAGCAGCGCCACGAGCAAAGCGGAAAGGGTCGCTCCGGTCCTTGGGATCGTCATCTCGCTCGGGCCCCTCCGTGGCCGCTCCTGACGTTCCGGGACACGGCCGTCCCGGCGCGACGAGCTTACCGCCGGATGCACCTAGCGGAAAGTCTGGAATTGTCGCTTGCGAGGTGCCAGCCCCTACAATCCTGTGCCCCCGGGGGACTGGTGTATCGGTAACACGGTGGTCTCCAAAACCGCAACGCGAGGTTCGACTCCTCGGTCC
>CAWIHX010000006.1:0-700756 GCA_963836035.1 uncultured Solirubrobacteraceae bacterium
GGGTGGTATGTTCGCGCCCCGATGGCTTCCCCCGCCAAGCCGACGGACGCGCGCCGCACTGCCGGCGATGCTCGCCGTGCTGGCGCTCTGCGGCATCCTCGCGAGCGGCTGCGGCTCCTCCGGCAAGGCGAGTTCGCAGGGCAGCACCTCCGCGACCAAGGCGACGGACGCTGCCAAGTTCGAGGCGGCCGGGATCCTCGAACCTGTGAGGGCGGCGCCGCCGCTGCAGCTGTACAACTACCTCGGCCAGCCGGTCAACATCGACAGCTACCGCGGCAAGGCGGTGCTGATCACGTTCGTCTACACCCACTGCCCGGACGTGTGCCCGCTGATGATCTCCAACCTGCACAACGCCCAGCACCTGCTCGGCAAGGAAGCCTCCAAGGTGCAGATCATCGCGGTGTCGGTGGACCCGAAGGGGGACACGCCCAAGACCGTCGCGCACTTCCTCGCGGAGCACGAGCAGACCGGCAAAATGCAGTACCTGATCGGCGACACGAAGGAACTGGCGGCCGCGTGGAAGGCCTGGGGGGTGGGCGCCGAACGCGACGCCGGCCACCCCGACGTGGTCGAGCACTCAGGCCTCGTCTACGGGATCACCGGCTCGGGTAAGCGGCTGACGATCTACTCGGCGAACTTCAAGCCGAGCGAGATCGCCCACGACGTGCCGCTGCTCGCCGAAGAGTAGGAGCTGGCGTGAGCAGGCGGGTGAGGCTCGCGCTGACCGTCGCGCTCGGCTGTGCGGCGATCGCGGCGCTGGCCGTGTTCGGCCTCGCCTCCAACGGGGCCAAGCACGGGCGCCCGGCTCCGCAGCTTCCACGCGAACGCGTCGCCGGCGCGCCCGTGACGCTCGCCACGCTCGAGCACACCGCCCACGGCCGCCCCGCGCTGATCGTCTTCTGGGCGAGCTGGTGCCCCCCGTGCAACCACGAGGCCCCGGCGCTCGAGCGCTTCTCGCGCAGCGCCGCGGGGCGGGGGAGGATCGTCGGCGTCGACTGGAGCGATGCGCGCTCGGGCGCGAGCGCGTTCGTCCGACGCTACGGGTGGACGTTCCCCAACGTCCGCGACGGCGAGGGGACGGTCGGCAACGAATACGAAATAGCCGATCTGCCGACTACGTTCGTGCTGGATGGGAAGGGGCACATCCGCCGCACGCTGCGCGGCCCGCAGACCGAAGCCTCGCTGAGCCGGGCGCTCGCCGCCGTCGAAGCGTCCTGACCGCGCGGCCGCCGGGGCCCCGTCGACAGACGGGGCCCCGCACGGCCTTGGAGGGAGCTAGCGGACTTCGAGCTTGAAGACGGGCTGGAATTCCGCCCATCCGGTCGCTTCGTATTTGCTGTCGTAGTAGATGCTTTCGGGCAGCGGGTCCGCGCCGACGGCGGGCACGCCCCCGTCCGCAGGCGGTTCGCCTACGAATTCGCCGCCTGCGAATTCCTTGTAGGACGTCTGCACGCCGACGTTGACGATCTTGCCGGCGCACGCTTCGCAGCCGTTGGTGAGCAGCACGATCGCCTTCACCGGCAGCGGTTTGCCCTGGGTGAATTTCTTGAACGTCACGGTCTGCAGGTAGCCACCGACGTCGCAGTTGGCGCCGAAGCCCTTGCCTTCGCCGGTCGCGGGGCAGCTGACGTTGGTCGTCGGCCGGTAGTGGAGCTTCGCCGTGGTTTTCGCAGTCGCGACGAGCGCGCCCGGTTCGTTGCCCAGGCCGACTTCGTAGATGCTCGCGGTCCACGTCTGGGCGAACTTCTTGCCCGGCTTGAGCGTGTAGCAGTTTTCGAGCTGATATTCGCCGTGTTCGCAGGCGAAGACGTCGAGCTGCGTCGTCAGCGATCTCACCACGCGGCTGTTCGTGATCACGGTTTCGATCTGGCCGCCGAACATGCCGCCGCCCATGAACGCTTCGTAGTCCTGGGAGTAGGTGTCTTCGTTGGGTTTGCCGTTGACCGTCGACGGCACGGTGTTGAGGTTGTTGTAGGCGACCTCGCTGGCCGCGCCCGCTGTCTGCGCCATCAACATCCCGGCGCACCCGAGCACTACGGCCAGCGCGCATAGCCTGCGCATGGTTCCCCCTCCTGTTCGTAAGCGGCGCGATTCGCGCCTCTGTGAGCGTGTGCGCGGCGTCAGAGACAAGGCGCACCGGCTTCGCTGGCAAGTCTCCGCGACGGCCGGGCCCCAGGTCAAATACGTTTTCGTTTCTCGGCATAAGGCGAACCGATGAAAGGGGAGGCACATGAACGGCGACGGGACGGTGCTCGTGACCGGCGGCTCGGGTTTCCTCGGTGGCTGGTGCATCGTCGAAGCGCTTCGCAAGGGCCATCCAGTCCGCACGACGGTGCGCTCGCTGTCCCGCGAGGCGGAGGTGCGCGCCAACGTCGCGACGGTCCTCGACGCGGGAGACCGTCTGCAGGTGCTGCCCGCCGATCTGATGAGCGAGGAGGGCTGGCCGGAGGCGATCGGCGGATGCGACTACGTCCTGCACGTCGCCTCGCCGTTCCCCGCGAAACAGCCCAAGGATCCGGACGAGCTGATCGTGCCGGCCCGCGAGGGCGCGCTGCGGGTGCTGCGGGCGAGCCTCGACGCCGGCGTGAAGCGGATCGTGATGACCTCGTCGGTGGCTGCCGTCCGCAACGGCAGCGACGGCGCGCTCGAGGGCCGGCGCGAGCTGACCGAGGAGGATTGGAGCGATCCGGCCGACCCGCACATGAGCCCGTACGCGCAGTCGAAGAACGTCGCCGAGCGTGCGGCGTGGGAGCTGATGCGCGAACGTGGCGCCGAGGACCGGCTCGTGACGATCCAGCCGGGCGCGATCGTCGGGCCGGTGCTCGGTGGCGACCGCTCATACTCGCTCGAGGCGATCTCGCGGCTGCTCGAGGGCCGCATGCCGGGACTGCCGCGGCTCGGGTTCGCGTTCGTCGACGTACGCGACGTCGCGGCGCTGCACCTGCTCGCCATGACCGCCCCCGAGGCGGCCGGGCAGCGACTGATCGCCGCCGGCGAGTTCCTCTGGTTCTCGGACGTGGCGCGGATCCTGCGCGAGCGCCTCGGCGAGGACGCACGCCGGGTGCCCACCCGCAACGTGCCCAACTTCGTGGTGCGCGCGATGGCGATGGTCGACCCCGCCGTGCGCTCCGTCGCCTCCGAGCTCGGGCACGAAGCCCGGTACTCGGCCGAGAACGCGAGACGGCGGACCGGCTGGCAGCCCCGCCCGGTCGAAGAGTCGATCGTCGATTGCGCGCGCAGCCTGCTCGCGCACCCGGCGGCCGCGGGCGCCGCTGCCTGAGCGCTAGGACAGCAGCCGTACTTCGTGGTCGCTGTGGATCCCGTCCACGCCGACGGGCGTGAACCCGCTCGCCGCGAGCAGGCGCAGGCTCGCCGAGTTCTCCCGCAGCGTTGTGGCGCGCAGTGCCCGCACCCCCGACGCGCGGGCGTGCGCCGCCGCGCGGCCGAGTAGTTGCACGCCGAGCCCCCGGCCCTGCCATTCGTCGGCTACCGCGATCGCGACCTCGGCCGATAGCGGATCCTCCTCGGAGCGCAGGTAACGAACGACGGCCACGCCGGTGGTCTCATCCGGCGTGAGCGCGAGGTAGGCGACGTGCCGGCGCCCGTCGGTCTGCGTCATCTGGTCGAGCAACCGCTCGCTGGGCTTGTGGATCGGCGCAAGGAAGCGCAGGTAGCGCGAGCGGGGCGAGAGGTCGAGAACGGCGCGCTCGTAGATCGTGCGGTCGCTGGGGCGCAGGGGGCGGACGCGCACGAGCCGCCCGTCAGGAAGCCAGATGTCGCGAAAGTCCTCCATGCCTCTCAGGATGTCCCGCGCGCGCAGAACTTCCCGTGAGAGGGGGCACGCTCAGCCCGCTGCGAACACCTCTGCGTAGGGCCCGCCGGGCCAGCTGTGCATCTCGCGTGCTGCGCTTCTCGACCGTGGGCGAGGCCCAGGCGGCGCTCGAGGAGGTGCACGGCGACTACGCCCGGCACTGCGCGGCCGCGCGCGAGATCGCCGTCGAGCACTTCGACGCGCGCAAGATCGCCGGGGAGATCCTCGAGGCCGTCGCTCGCGGGGCGAGCGGAGCGGGTGTCCAGTAGCTTTTCGCGCATGGCCGTCGACGCCGACGAGCTCAGGCAGGTGCGCTTCCTCGAGCCGCTCAAGGACAAGGTCCTCAAGGGCCTCGCGAAGCGGATGAGCGAACGCACCGTGCCGGCGGGTGAGGATCTCGTCAAGAAGGGCGATTCGGCGGTCGCGTTCTTCGTCGTGCTCGACGGCGAGCTGTCGGTGCTCGTCGGCGGCAAGGAGGTGCGCCGGCTTCGCCGCGGCGACCACTTCGGCGAGATTGCGATGCTCGCTCCCGACGCGAAGCGGACCGCGACGGTGCGCTCCGCGACGCCGGTGCGTGTCGGCGGCCTCAGCAAATGGAACTTCAAAGGCTTCCTGCGCGAACACCCCGAGACGCACTGGCCCCTGCTCGTGACGCTCGCCGAGCAGGTCGCGGCGTCCAGCCGCTAGCGCGCATCCGCGACCTCCGGCCCTCGGGCACGGAATACTGACCATCGATGCCTCGCGCTCCGGATCTGGCCGGATCTGCGCTGGACGGTCGCTACGAGCTCCTCGAGCTGCTCGGTGAGGGGTCGTTCGGCCGGGTCTACCGCGGCCGCGACCGCCGCCTCGGCCGCGTCGTCGCCGTCAAGGTGATCAAGCCCTGGTGGGCGGAGGACGACGCCTGGGTCGAGCGCTTCGAGCGAGAGGCGCGACTGCTGGCCCGCGTCAGCGACCCGGGGATCATCCGCATCTACGACATCGGCGAAGCCGAGGAGGGCCCCTACTACGTCACCGAGCTGATCGAGGGGGAGAGCCTCGCCGACCGCCTGGGCCGCGGCGCGCTCCCCCCCGAGGACGCGCGGCTGATCGCCGAGCAGCTCTGCTCGGCGCTCGCGGGCGCGCACCGCGAGGGGGTCGTCCACTGCGACGTCAAGCCCGCGAACGTGCTGCTCGGCGACGACGGCAGGGTGAGGGTCGCGGACTTCGGCGTCGCGCGCGTCGCCGAGGGGACCGCGCAGTCCCTCTCGACGACCGTGGCCGGGACGCCGCGCTACATGTCCCCCGAGCAGGCACGCGGGCGTCCGACGAGCGCCGCGACCGACGTCTACAGCGCCGGCGTGCTGCTGTACGAGATGCTCGCCGGCAAGCCTCCGTTCGAGGACGGCTCGCTCGTCGAGCTCGGCCTGCGCCACCTCCAGGACCCGCCGCCGCCGCTGCCCGAGCACGTGCCGGGGCAGCTGCGGGCGGTCGTCGAGCGGGCGCTGGCCAAGCAGCCGCGCGAACGCTACGCCGACGCCGGGGAGATGGAGGAGGCGCTGCGCGCGGCTGCGGATGCAAGGGCGCCCGGCGCTCGCCGCCCCGTGGCCGCCGTGGGCGCCGCCGCGAGCGAGGCGGCCGGATCCACGCGCGTGCTCGAGCGCGGCGCTGCCGCCACGCGACCGCTCGACCGCGGCGCGCAGCGCACGCGGGTGCTCTCCGGCCCGCCGCCGGCCGAGCCGCCGAGCGGCCCGCCGCCGGCCGACCCACCGAGCGGGCCGCGCCGGACCGGCGGCCCGCGGCGCCGGCGCGCGCTGGTCGCCCTCGCCGTGATGCTGGCGGCCGTGGCCGCCCTGGTCGTGGCGGTGGTGGCGACGTCGGGGGCCGCGAAGACGATCGTGCCGGAGCTGCGCCGGCTGCCGCGCGGCGGGGTCGACGCGCGCGCGAGGCGCCTGCACGTACGGCCGGTGTTCTCGACGCGCCACTCCGAAACCCCGGCGGGGATCGCGATCGCGCAGAGCCCGGCGCCGGGGACGCGCGTCGACCGTGACACCGCCGTGAGGGTTGTCCTCAGCTCCGGCCCGCCGCCGGTCGCGGTCCCGGGTGTCGTCGGCAAGCCCTCCTCGACGGCGGGGAGCACGATCGCCGATGCCGGGCTGCGCTACTCGCTCACACACGTCCCGGCCCCCGGATCTGCTCCCGGCGTCGTCGTCAGGCAGTCGCCGGACGCGCCCGCGCGCGCGCCGCGCGGCTCCACCGTCGCGCTCTCGGTGGCCGAGACGCCCGAGTGGCGGACGCTGACGAGCTTCTCCGGGGTGGACGACGGCAAGTCCGTCCCGTTCCGGATCCTCGGCGACCGCTGGCGCGTGGTCTACGACATGGCCTACAAGGGCACGTGCCTGCTTCTGTTCGTGTGCGACGGCCCGAGCGCGGAAGCCCGTGACGAGAACGGGGGCGGGAGCGCCGGCAGCTTCGGCCTCGACGAAGGGGAAGAGAAGAGCCACGTCTTCACCGGCGGCCCCGGTCTCTACCGGCTGGTCGTGTCGGGGGGACGCGACTCGGCGCGCTGGTCGATGAGCGTGCAGGACTACTACTGAGGCCCGGGCTCTCCGCCCGGATGTGTCTACTCGCGCAACACCGGCTGCAAACGGGTGAAACCCCCGCCGGAAGCCGGGAATGCGAACTGTTCGGCGGCACCGCTGAGGCGATCGAGAAGGCCGTCAACAAGGCGCTGATCGAACTCGAAGAGAACACCGGCGCGAACGAGAAGACAAAGCGAAGAACCGGGTGATCGTCGGCGACACAGGAGGTGAAGGCGCCGACGCCACGAAAGCCGGAGAAGGCCCTCACGAAACTCGAAGTCGAAGCAAAGAACTCGAAGTCTCCTGCGAACGGCTCGGGCTGGCAGCCAGTCAAGCCCGACTATCAACCTATTGGCGTCTTCGGGCTGTTAAAACCGCGTGCTCGCCGGTCATCGACGAAAGGAAGCAGCATGATTCGGAAGTCCGCGCCCGTCCTCCTCGCCACCGTCCTCACCCTCGGTGCGGCTCCGGCCGCGCTCGCGAACCAGTGGCACGTCCAGACGGGCGGGCACGGCCAACGCGCCCGGATCCCCGCCGGACAGTCGGTCGAAATCCCGACCGAAGGCGAATGGAAGCTCAAAGTCCGGCTGGCGGGCGAGCACAACGCACGGGCGGACTGTGCTGCGCGCGGTCGAGAGCTGCTGAGCAACCCGACCACCACGGAAGCGTTCGCAACGATGACCAGCATGACGCTGTCTTGCGATAGCGAAGTGACGGCGACGCCGGTCCTGATGCCGTGGAGCGGCGAACTCGGCAGCGACTGCCAGCCGTGTCTCATCACCCGGCCGATGGCGTTCGACCTCGTGATCGCCGGCGTCGATTATGGAGTGTTCTCTGGCGCGGTCACCGGCAAGATCGGGGACTTCGACAACCCCGTCCACGACGAGCTGGACCATGGTTTCCAGTGGTACGGCGAGCGTGGCGGCGTGATGACGAACGAAGAAGGCGGCACGCTCGCGCTCTCGGGGAAAGAAGCCTACGGAGAACCCGGTCACTACGCCTGCGGCGAGAACAACGAAGCCAAGAACCACGAAGAAGAAGGCATCGCTGAGCGCCGCAGACGTGAAGCGCGCGAGCGCGCTGGTCTGACGGGCGACGGGGACGGCGACTGACTCGTGGCGCGGGTCGTGCGCATCGCCGTCTACCGGGAGGTGCGCTCGGTCCGAGACTCAGGGGTGGGCCAACGCCGGCCTGCGTGCCGCACAGGCGCTCCTCGGGCACGCCTCCGTGGACCCTACGGCCTCCACCTACGTCGACCGTCCCGGCCTTGACGAGCTGTCCAGCAGCGTCCACGGGTTCGCCCAGGCGGATACCCCCCGGCAGAACGGCCTGAGATCCGGTAGACGCGACGACCGGAATCGAACCGGAGTAGGCGGCTTTGCAGGCTCCGCAGTCCTGCGGCGCTCCGCTCTCTTCAAGCGCCGCGCGGCTGGGGACGGCATCGGTGGGTACCTCGATGGGCGCTCTCGTCCTGGCGCTCTGCCATGAGCAAAGGCCGGCCACGAGCGGAGGAGTGAAGATGCGACCGGGTGCCAACTTCTTGCCCCACCGGGCGTTTGCAGTACATGGCCTCGATGATGAAGCACATGGCCTCGATGGTGACGTGGCAAGCATGCACTGGAGTACGCGCCGGACGCGCGGCAGGGATACGGCGGAGGGGGACCCTGATCGCTGTGCTGGCGGGGTGTTCGCTGTCCGCCGCGCTCGCGCTGCCGGCGGCCGCACCGGCGACGAGCACGGCGATCGTCGGCTGGGGCGACAACTACCGTTTCGACCTGGGCGCCGGATACGGCGATAGAGCGGGTAACGCCAGCATCCAGCCGGTCCTCGGGCTCACGAACGTGAAGACGGTGCTTACCGCCGGGTCCTCGAGCTACGCGGTGATGCCCGACGAAACGGTCCGCGCCTGGGGCGCCGGTGTCAAGGGCAACCTCGGCGACGGGATCAACCGGTCCGCCGCGGAAGGTAAACCGCTGGCCACCGCGCGCTGGCCCGTGACGGTGCTCGAACAGAACGGGCTCGGCGAACGCAAACCGCTCGGTCACGTCAAGCAACTTGCAGCGGCCTACGGCGCGTTTACGCATGCGTTGGCGCTGGTAGAAAACTCGGAACACGCAATGGAAGTGTTCACGTGGGGCGCAAGCGAATACGGCGAGCGCGGAAACGGCGAATACGGCTATGCATCTCTGACCGACGAAAACTCGAACTACATCGACCCTCGCGAAGTCGCGATGGCAACCGTCGCGCTGAAACACGTTGTCTACGTCGCCGCGGGCGGCGCCGCCAGCTTCGCGATCACCGAAGAAGGCGGAGTCACAAAGGTGTGGGGCTGGGGCATCGACACCGGCGGCCGGCTCGGCGTGGTTGCCGGAACCCCGACGCGCGAATGCAAGGGGGCGGGCGGCTGGCAGACCTGCGTGACCGAACCAGCAGAAATCGCGATCCCGGCCCTGCCCGCAGGCGTCAAGGTGACGGCTCTCGCCGCGGGCCGCAACGCGACGTTCGCGCGGCTCAGCAACGGCCAGGTCCTCTCGTGGGGCGAAAACACGTACGGTCAGCTCGGCAACGGCCTGTCCCCGACCATCGGCACCGTACCGGGATACGTCTGTGCAGTACATGCCAAGGCGCCGTGCAGTGCGCATCTGGAAGGCGTGCTCGAAGTCTCCGGTTCGGCAACGTCCGCCGTCGCTGTGCAACAAGGCGGATCTGTCGTCGGCTGGGGTTCCAACACCGACGGCGAGCTCGGCGGCAAAACCGCCGGAGCAAAGGTGCCGATCGCCATCAAGGGCCTCAAGAAGATCACCCAGATCTCCGAGGGCCCGTCCACGACGGTCGCGCTGACCCAAGCGGGCACGGTGTATTCGCTGGGGCTCAACGAACACGGCCAACTCGGCGACGGATCGCTGGCGGGCCCCGAAAAATGCGGCGTTGACGACTGCAGCCGATCGCCGGTCCGCGTGGCGGGTCTGTCCGCGGCCGGGGGGATCTCGGCCGGCGTGGCCGAGACCGGTGAAGGCCACGCGCTGGCATGGCTGAAGAGCGGCTCGGCACCCCCGCCGGAGTTCACGATCGCTGCCGGTCAGAGCAGCATCACGGTCAGCTGGACGTTCGCTGCCGAAGAATTCAAGACCGCCTATCGGACCCTGCCAGAAACCGAAGCCGAAAGCGAAACGTCCGAAAAATGGATCCGTTGGGAAATCGCACCGAAAATGTGCCCCTGCAGCACAACCATCACCGGACTCACACCGGGGCAGCAGTATGAGGTCAGAGTCCAGAACCTCATTGAAATCGAAGAAAAATGGAAAGTAGAAGACTCGCACTTCGCCTTCGCTACGCCCAACGCCTGAAGGGCGCGGAAGGGCTGCCCGGCTCGTGGTACGTCGGCCGCGCGGTCGGCCAGCCGGTCGGCGGGCTACGCGCGTCGGTCGCGTGCAGCGCGCGACCGTGGATCGTGGTCGCGGCACGCGAATCGCCGCGAGCGTCGTCGCCGTCCCCCGGGGGGACGGCGTTCGTCGTTCTGGGCGGCGGTGACAGCCCCAAGCCCCCGCGTCAGCAGGGGTTTCGAGAGGCGACGACCGGAATCGAACCGGTGTAGACGGCTTTGCAGGCCGCTGCGTAGCCACTCCGCCACGTCGCCGGATGCCGGACAAGCCTAGCGGTCCCGCGCGCGCAGTCGCGAACGGCCCGGAGCCGCCAGAAGCGCTCCCCAGGATCCTCTCGGGGCTCGCTTATTCGCGCTTGGGCAACTCGTTAGGGCCGGCTCAGAGATGCCTTTCAAGATGACGGCCATGAGTCCGATCGCAAGAGGTGAGCTGTGAGAAGGCGCCGCGCCTTCCTACCCCTGCTCGTCGCCGCCGCCCTCGGCGGCGTGGTCACCGTGATGATGATCGCGCTGGTGGGCGCGGGCTCGGCGTCGCCGGCCCGGAAAGCGTCTGGTGTCGGCACTCCCTCGTCGAGCGCCGGCACGCGCCGGAACGTCGGCAACACGGGGCTCAGCGCCACCCAGATCTACCGGCAGGACTCTGCGGGCGTCGTCGCGATCACGGCGCGGACGTCCGAGGGCGAAGACAAGGGCACGGGCATCGTCATCAACGACGAAGGCCTGATTCTCACCAACGACCACGTCGTCGCGGGCGCCACGGCAATGCAGGTCAGCGCCGACGGCTCGGCATCGCACTCCGCCGCCGCTCAGCTCGTCGGCGAGGAAGCCAACAGCGACCTCGCGCTGATCAAAGTCGACCCCTCGGGCGTCGGCCTGAAGCCGCTGACCATCGCCGACAGCTCGGGCGTCCAGATCGGCGCGCAGGTCTACGCGATCGGCAACCCCTTCGGGCTCGAAGAGACCCTCACGAAGGGCATCGTCTCCGCGCTGAACCGTGAAATCGCCGCGCCCGACGGCGCCAAGATCAGCGGCGTGATCCAGACGGACGCCGCGCTGAACCCGGGCAACTCGGGCGGACCGCTCCTCAACGAACAGGGCGAAGTGATCGGCGTCAACTCGCAGATCGCCAGCGACGCCGCGAGCTCCGAAGGCTCCCAGCCGGGCAGCACCGGCGTCGGCTTCGCGATCTCGACGGACACGGTCGCCAGGGCCGTGAAGGCGATCGAGTCCGGCCACGGTGTCAGCAGCTCTGAAGGAACCTCGCGCCAGGAACATGGCGGTGGCGGCTTGCCCGGCCGGGAAGGGCAGGGAGAAGAAGCGCTTCGCGGCGGCCAGCGCGAAGAAGCGCCCGGCCGGTCCGAAGCCGAATCCGGCGAAGCCGAATCCGAACGATCCGGTGAAAGCGGAGCCGAACGCGAAGGCGTCGAAGCCGAAGCCGGCGAACAGCCGCAGCTGCTGATTCCCTGAGCCGGCAGCCCGGGCTGTCAGGAGTCTGTCGCCCAGGTTGACATTCCGCCGAGAACTCCTCTAAGGTCCGCCGCGACGGGGGTCGGTCAGGAGGGGTTACGACCGGGCCCGCTGTCGCGGGAGCGCTGAGATGGCGACTCCCGCGTCCATGACCCTGGAGGGGGTCGAATGGCCGGGCGGAGTCCTGGCCGCAACGACAAGGAACGGAGTCAGATATGGGTGCAACGCCCCGGAGGGCGGTCAGCGCTGTTGTGGCGCTGCTTGCCGTCACGGCATTGGCGGCGATCGGCGCAGGGACCGCCGGCGCGGAAGTCGTCTACAACAACGTCCCCAGCCCGCTGCCGGCAAACTTCGCGTCGATCGGGCTGGCTGCGACCTCCACGAACGAATTCGGCGGCGAGGTCGAACTGGCCGGCGCGGCTCGCTCGAAGCCGACCGTCACGGTCGTCATGAGCAGCTGGTCATGTCAGTCCGGCGGCTGGAACGAAGGGAACTGCTCGACGCCGAAGCCCAACAAAGGCTTCAAGGTTCCCGTGACCGTAAAGGTCTACGCCGCGAACGAACTCAGCGAGGGGCCGGTCGCCAGCGTCACGAAGAACATCAAGATGAAGTACCGGCCCTCGGAAAGCCCGGAACAGTGCCCCACAGGCACCTGGTACGACGCGGCCACCACGGCGTGCTCGCACGGTCTGGCCTTCCCGATCTCCCTGAAACTCGGCAAATTGAAGAAAATGCCGAAGTACTCGGTGATCACGGTCGCCTTCCCGCACTCCAGCGGTCCGGCCGAGTCGCTGAACGTCTCGGTCAGCGAACCGGAAGAAGAAACGCTGTCGGTCGGCGGCCAGCCGGTCGAAGAATGGTTCGCCAACTCGACCTCCTCGGAAATGTACTGCCCGGGTGCCAAAGACATCGGCACGCTCGGGCCTGAGGAAGGCGTCGGCTGCCAGGGCGTCAACTACCAGCCGGTCTTCGCCGTCAACGCCAACTAGGCGGCGATTTCCGCAGAGGGGCAGCAGGGCCCCGTCCCGCTCCGGGACGGGGCCCTCTGCCGTCTGGGGACGGGCCTGGCGGGTAGGAACTCGCCATGACGCTGCTCCAAGAGGAGAAGGGCGAGCCTTGATCGTGTCCCGCGCGGTGGCGCGCGCCGACGATCTGATCGGCGGCGCCGTCGAGGGCCGCGTGATGGCCCACCACGACCGCCGGCTCGAGCGCCTCGGCCGGGCTTCGCAGCTGCACCCCCCCGACGATGGGTCGCTGTGGGTCTCCGGAGAGCCCTCCCCGCGCGAGGGTTGCGAGCTGGAGGTGCTGATCGACGGCGAGAGCGCGCTGGCCGGGATCGCGGCAGCCCTCGAAGCCGCCCGCTCGCGCGTCCACCTCGCCGGCTGGCACCTGACGCACGACTTCGGCCTGCACCGCCACGAGCGAACCCGTCGGCTGCGGGACCTGCTCGGAGAGCTCGCCGAGCGCGTGGAGGTGAGGGTCCTGCTCTGGGCGGGCGCACCGCTGCACGTGTTCACGCCCGACCGCGCCGAAGTGCGCGAGACCCGGCGCAAGCTGACCGAAGGCACGTCGATTCGCTGCGAGCTCGACGCCCGCGAGCGACCGATGCACTGCCACCACGAGAAGCTCGTGATCGTGGACGACGAGGTCGCGTTCGTGGGGGGGATCGACCTCACCTCGCTCGGCGGAGACCGCTTCGACAGCTCCGCGCATCCGATGCGCTCGCGGCTCGGTTGGCACGATGCCTGCGTGCGACTGCGCGGCCCGGCCGTCGGCGACGTCGCCGAGCACTTCCGCTCGCGTTGGCGCGAGGTCGCAGGGGAGACCCTGCCGGCGTCCGGACCGCCGCCCCCGGCGGGCACGCGCACGGTGCAGGTCGCCCGTACGGTGCCCGAGCGGATCTACGACTTCGCGCCGCGAGGCGACTTCCGGATCCTCGAGGCGTACAGGCGCGCGCTGCGCTCGGCCCGGCGGCTGATCTACATCGAGAGTCAGTTCCTGTGGTCGCCGCACGTCGTCGAGATCCTGGCCGGGAAGCTGCGCAACCCGCCGGACGAGAGGTTCCGCCTGGTCGTGCTGCTGCCGGCGAAGCCGAACAACGGGGCGGACTCGACACGCGGTCAGCTCGGCGTGCTCGCGGCCGCCGATGAGGGCCGGGGACGCTTCCTCGCCGCCACGGTGTCCTCGCGCACCGGGGCCCTGACGTGGCCGCTGTACGTCCACGCCAAGGTCGCGATCGTCGACGACCGCTGGCTGACGGTCGGCTCGGCGAACCTCAACGACCACTCGCTGTTCAACGACACCGAGATGAACGTGCTCTGCCAGGACGAGCAGCTCGCTCGCGACACGCGCCTGCGGTTGTGGTCCGAGCACCTCGAGATGCCCGTGGAGGACGTCTCGGGCGAGCCCTCAGCGGTCTTCGACCGCCTATGGCGGCCGCGGGCGAAGGAGGAGCTCGCGCGCCGGCGGCGCAACGAGCCCGCCCGTGGGCGCCTGGTCGAGCTTCCGGGCGTCTCGCGCCGCTCGAAGGCGCTGCTCGGGCCGCTCGACGCGCTCGTCGTCGACGGCTGAAACCGCAACCCGACGACGGTCCTCGTGTCTACACGCGTATCCGGCGCCTGCGCGCGGCGCCGCGATCGAGTCCCCCAGGCGCGCGAGGACGATGACGCTCCCACGAAAGCTGAAGCTCCTGCTGGCTGTCGCGGCGCTCGCGGCGTTCCTGGCGCCCGCGCCCGCGTACGCATCCCACTCCCAGCAGACGTTCTTCGAGTCTCCCAAGTTGCTGCTAACCCCCCGCACACGCGAGGCGACCCTCTCGACGCTGCGGCGGCTCGGCGTGACCTCGCTGCGCGTCGAGTTGAGCTGGCATGCGGTCGCGCCGCGCGCCGGCAGCACGCGCCGCCCGTCGTTCGACGCGACCGACCCGGCGGCGTACAACTGGTCCCTGTACGACCCATTGGTCGAAGAGGCCCGCCAGCTGGGCTGGAAGGTGCTGCTGACGGTCACCTCGCCCGTCCCGCGGTGGGCGGAGGCGAGCCCGCGGCCACGTTCACTCATCTACCGCCCGAGCGCGGGCGAATTCGGACGCTTCATGACGGCCGTCGGCCGCCACTACGGCAGCCGGGTGCAGCTGTTCTCGATCTGGAACGAGCCCAACCACCACGAATTCCTCGAACCGCAGTTCAACCGCAACGGCAGCCCGGCCTCGCCGCGCATCTACCGAGCGCTCTACCAGGCGGGCTACGCGGGCCTGCGCACGGCGGGGATCCCAAGCCCGAAGGTGCTGATCGGAGAAACGGCGCCCGAAGGAGAAACGCGACCGCGCGTGCCGGTCCGTGGCCGCCGCCACAACATGGCTCCGCTCACATTCCTGAGGAGCATGCTGTGTCTGAGCTCCTCCTACCACCGCGCACGGTCGTGCGGGCGGCTGCCCGCGAGCGGATGGGGCCTGCATCCGTACAGGAACGGCGCCAGCCCCTACCTCGTCCCGGCGAACCGCGAAACGGTGACGATCGGCTCGCTGTCGCGGATGACGCGAGCGCTCGACGCGGCTGCACGCGCGGGCGCGCTGCCGGGGCATCTCCCCCTCTACATCACGGAGTTCGGGATCATGAGCCGGCCCAACCCCTATCAGGGGGTGCCGGTCGCCCGGCAGGCCGAGTACGAGGCGATGGCCGAGCAGATCGCCTGGCGCAACCCGCGCGTGGCGTCGTTCTCGCAGTACTTGCTCAAAGACGACCCGATGCGGCGGCACAGCGTCGGTTTCCAGACCGGGCTCGAGTACTACAGCGGGCGCGCCAAGCCGGTGCTCACGGCCTTCCCGGTGCCGTTGACGGTCACCCGCGTCGGTTCCCGCTACTCGCTCTGGGGCCTCGTGCGACCGGCCGGAGAACCGACCACCGCGACCGTCGAAGTCCGGCGCCGCGGCTCGTCTCGCTTCACGGTGCTGGGCGAAGTCCACACGAACGCCCTCGGCTACTGGTCGCTCAGCTCGACCGTGCCCGGCCGCGCGTGGCGGATGCGGTGGACGAGCCCGGGCGGCACCCGGTACACCGGACCGCCGATACGGGCCTATCGCCCGGGTGCACGCTGATACCCTTGGCTCCTTCCCAGGGCGATTAGCTCAGCTGGGAGAGCGCCGCCTCGACAAGGCGGAGGTCACTGGTTCGAGCCCAGTATCGCCCACTGGTAGTGCCCGGCGCGAAGAAGCGCGAATTTCGCCTCTCTGCAGGGCTTTCTTCGGACGAGCCGCTGCGAAGCACTCCGAACGAAGTCCCCAATTTGCGGGACGGTCGAGGCGCCTATGTGTCGGCGCCGGTGGAAAACTGACCCCCCTTCGCCGGTTGAAAGTTGACCCCCTTGGGGCGGTGGCGGGGGCGTCCGGGGTTGTGTTGAGCCTGGCTCGATCGTCGTCGTCGAGACCGGGAGAAGGGTCGTGCTGGACGTGGAGCGCTGGGCTGAGCTGCGGCGGGAGCATTTTGTGCGGGGTGTGTCGATCAAGGAGCTGGCGCGGCGGACTGGCCTCTCGCGCAACACGGTCCGGCTGGCGTTGCGCTCGGAGTCGCCGCCGCGTTATGAACGCTCGCCACGGCCGTCGAAGCTGGATCCGTTCAAGGAGGAGATCCATGAGCTGCTGCGCGGGGATCCGAAGCTGCCGGGGGTGCGGGTCCGTGAGTTGATCGAGCCGCTCGGGTTCGATGGCGGGAAGTCGATCGTGGATGACTATCTGCGCGAGGTGCGCCCGTTGTTCGAGAAGAAGCGCACGCATCAGCGGACGGTCTATCGGCCGGGGGAGATTTGCCAGTGGGATCTGTGGGAGACCTCCAGTCCGGTCCCGGTCGGTCACGGCCAGCAGCGGCGGGCGTGGGTCGTCGTCGCCTGCCTGGGTTATTCGCGCGCCGGTGCCGGGGCGCTGATCTTCAGCAAGGAGGCGCCGGACGTGCTGTGGGGGATGAGCCGCTGCTTGTGGTCACTGGGCGCGCTGCCGCAATTACTGGTCTGGGATCGCGAGGGGTGCCTGCACGCCGGCGGGGGACGACCGACCGATGCCTATGCGGCGTTCTGTGGGCAGCTGATGCTCGACTGGCACTTCTGCAAACCGGCCGACCCGCAGGCCAAGGGCGCCGTCGAGCGGCTGCAGGGATTCATGGAGAGCAACTTCGAGCCGGGCCGGCGGTTCGCGAACCATCTGGACTTCCAGCTGCAGCTGGATGCGTGGTTCCAGAAGGCCAACAGCCGGGCGCACCGGATGCTCCGCGAGCGGCCCGTCGACCGCCTCGCGGAAGAGCTCCCGTTGATGCGCTTGCTGCCGGAGCGCGAGCTCGACCTCGATCGCCGCTCGGTGATGAGGGTCCCCCCGGACCCCTATCTGCGCTTCGACACCAACGACTACTCGCTCGATCCGGCGCTGGTTGGCCGGCGCGTGGAAGTCCGGGTCAGCCAGCGCGAGATCACAGCGGTCGCTCTGGACTCGGGCGAGCTCGCGGCCCGCCACGAACGCAGCTTCGCCAAGCACCGCACGATCACAGCCCTGGAGCATGCCCGGACGCTGAAGGAGCGCCGCGGCGCGCGGACCAGCGAGGTCGTGGTCGAGCAGCGGCCGCTGGCGGTCTATGACGAGCTGATCGCATGAGCGCCACCTCCGAGCTCCAGCACCTGTTCCGGGCGATGAAGGCCCCCGCGGCCGCGAAGGCGCTGCCGAAGCTCGCCGAGCGTGCCCGCAGCGAGGAATGGTCCTATGAGCGCTTCGCGCAGGCGTTGCTCTCCACCGAGACCCAAGCGCGGGATGCTCATGGCGGGGAGAGCCGGATCCGCACCGCCCGCTTCCCCGCGAGAAAGACGCTCGAGGAGTTCGACTTCACCTTCCAGCGCTCGATCAAGAAGCAGGTCATCGAGCACCTCGGCCAGCTCGACTTCCTGCACGCACGCGAGAACATCGTCCTGCTCGGACCCCCCGGCACCGGCAAGACCCATCTCGCGATCGCGCTCGGGATCCGCGCCTGCCTGGCCGGCCAGCGCGTGCTGTTCAAGACCGCGACCGAGTGGGTCGCCCTGCTCGCCGACGCCCAACGCCAAGGGCGCCTGGAGGACGAGCTCAAACGCCTCGAGCGGATCCCCGTCCTGATCTGCGACGAGGTCGGCTACATCCCATTCGACCCGCAGGCCGCGAACCTGATGTTCATGCTCGTCTCCCGCCGCTACGAGCGCGCCAGCCTGATCATCACGTCCAACAAGCCCTTCTCCGCCTGGGGCGAGATCTTCGGCGACGACGCCGTCGCGGTCGCGATGATCGACCGGCTCGTCCACCACGCAGAGATCCTCTCGCTGAAGGGCGACAGCTACCGCCTCAAGGACCGCGACCTCGGCCGCACCCCACGGCCCACCACCCCCGACACCTGAGCACACCCGCCGGTCAGCGCACTCCGCTCGGCGCTACGCGCCTTCGCTCCACACGCAGCCCGGCGGCACCCCAAGGGGGTCAGTTTTCAACCGGCCAAAGGGGGTGCACTTTCAACCGGCCTTGACACTATGTACGCACAACGGTCGCAGCCCTGCGTACGCTGCGTACGTTCCGTGGTCGCGCTGCCAGCGACGGATTTCATCGCACACGCGTCGTAGGCTCGCGCGCAAACGAAAAGGTGGCCCCCGCGCAGCGCCAACTGCCGGGGGCCTGGCACGGAAAGGAAGGACCTTCCCATGCGCGGGCAGCGTACCCCCGCTCCGAGCGAGGAGGATGAGAACACCGACCGCACGGTGATGCTGATCGTTCTCGATCGAGAGCAGCCTTGGCCGCGTTCCGTTGAGGATCTCGGCCGTGAACTCGGCCGAGACCCGACCGACAGCGTTGCCCGGCTCAAAGGCGCCGGCTTGCTCTACACGCTTGACCGTTTCGTGTGGCCCACCACGGCCGCCGTACGGGCTGAGCAGCTTTGTCTCTGACGAGCCCAAGAGGACGGCCTCGTGCCTGGGCCTGCGCCGACAACGGCCTGTCGGCAGCCCAGCGTCGCGAGGCAACCAAAAATCACGCCGGGGCGCCTGCCGCCAGGGCAAGCGGCGGTTTATGCTGACGCCCGGGCATCGTGGCACGCTCGGGACCTAGCCGGACGCGCAATGACCGCCCCCTGCACCGCAGTCGCGGTGACGTGGCTGCTCCTTGAGTGATCGAGAACGGAGGTCAGCATGAGCGGCCCGAGCACTGGAGCCCCTACCGGGTCCCGCGCGCCGGTGGAGGAGATCGTGTTGACCCACTTCATCGTCTCCGAGGACGTCGCGCGCTCCCGGCGCTTCTACACCGAGGTGCTCGGTGGCCAGGTAGCCTTCTCCGGCCCGGGAGGGCTGACCTATGTGGCGCTGGCCAACAGCTGGATCATCATCAACGTGGGCGGAGGCCCGACCGACGACAAGCCCACGGTCACTCTGGAGACGCCACGCGAGCACGACCGGGTCAGCAGCTTCCTCAACATCCGGGTGAAGGACATCGAGGCCGCGTATGCGGAATGGAGCGCCCGGGGCGCTCAGTTCCTGACGCCGCCCAAGCAGCACGCCTACGAGACCCGCTGCTACATCCGTGATCCCGACGGTCATCTGATCGAGGTGGGACAGACCACCGACCCGGAGGGGGACTGGTCCCCGCCTCACTGGCGCTTGAGCAGCTCCGGCGAGCACCCGGTGGAGATGGTCTTGACTCACTTCATCGTCTCGGACGACGTCGCGCGCTCTAGGAGCTTCTACAGCGAGGTGCTCGGCGGCGAGGTGGTCTTCTCTCCAGAACCGACCAACGTCGCGCTGGCCAACGGCTGGATCGTGGTGAACACCGGTGGAGGTCCCACCGACGACAAGCCCACGGTCACCCTGGAGACGCCGCGCGAGCTCGACCGGGTCAGCAGCTTCCTCAACATCCGCGTCAAGGACATCGCGGCGCGTTACGCCGAATGGAGCGCCCGGGGCGCTCAGTTCCTGACCCCGCCGAAGCAGCACGCCTACGAGATCCGCTGCTACATCCGCGACCCCGACGGTCATCTGATCGAGGTGGGGCAAACGACGGACCCCGAGGGCGACTGGTCGCGCCCTGCATGGCTGTCGAGGACGCCCGGCGCGGAGTCCGGATGACGACTGCGATCATCGGCACCGGCGTGCTCGGGTCGGCGATCGCACGACTGCTCGCCTCAGGCGGCGAGACCGTGCGCCTGTCGGGCGCCGACCCGGAGTCGGCAGGAAAGCTGGCCGGGGAGATCGGTCCGGCTGCGGTCGTCGCCGTCGACAACGGCGACGCCGTGCAGGGCGCGGATGCGGTCGTCCTCGCGCTTCGCTTCGCTGTCCTGCAGAGCGTCGTCGACGAGCTCACCGAAGCGCTCGTCGACAGGCTCGTGGTCGTCCCGAGCAACCCGCTCGGCACCGACGCGCAGGGTCACGTCTCGCGTCTGCTCCCCGAGGGGCAGTCATCCGGCGAGACGGTCGCCAGGTGGATGCCGGCGGGGGCGCGCCTGGCGATGGCCTTCGGGACGCTCTCAGCGGATGTCCTGGAGTCGTCGGCCCACCGCTCACCGGACCCGGCGGTCCTCTTCTACGTGACAAACGACGACGACGCCGGCGAGGAGGTCGAGCGGGTGATCCGAGCAGCCGGGTTCGCGCCGGCGAACGCCGGCAAGCTCGACCAGTCGGGGCGTCTCGAGGTTGGCGGCGACCTTCACGATCTCGTTGCCGGCTCCGCACAAGCGCGGTCGCTCACCGGCGCGCGGTGATCGCTTTACCGCGGCGCGGCTCCCTGAGCTGCCGCGCTCGCCCTCGGTCCCTCCGGTTCCTACATGCGGGCCATCTGCGCGGCGATCGGCGTGACCGGCGCCGGCATCTCCGCGATCGCCATGCGGAGCTTCGTCAGCGCCGTGTTGTAGATGCCCGAGAAGCTTGGGAAAGGCTGGATCGTGTCGCGGAGCACGTCGATCGGCACCTGTGCGCGGATCGCGAGCGTGGCCTGCTGCAGCCACTCGCCGCCCTCGGGCCCGAGCGCATAGGCACCGGTGAGACGCTCGCCGTCGCTGAGCAGCGTCAAGAAGCCGCTCGACTCGGCGTACTCGTGCGTGTAGGCGGCGGTCTTCGGCTCCTCCGACAGCGGCGCCGTCGCGCTGTAGGGCGCTTCGATCGCGCCCACCGCCGCAGCCTGCGGATCTGTGTAGGTGACACGCGGCACGGCTTCGTAGTTCGCCGGGCGGCGCTCGCCCGCGATGTTGTCCGCGACCACGTCGCCCTCGTACTCGCCGACGTGGGTCAGCGGCCAGACGCCGGTGACGTCGCCGATCGCCCACAGGCGCTCGCCCGCTTGCATGTACTCGTCGACCGGGATGCCATGGGGGTTGGCTTCGACGCCGACCGTCTCCAGGCCGATACCTGCGACGCGCGGACGCCGGCCGGTCGCGACCAGCAGGTGGCCACCCTGCAGCTCGGCGCCGCCGCCGAGCTCGAGGATGTACTCGTCGCCCTCGCGGCGCGCGGCGCTCACATGCGTCCCGAGCATCAGCTCGATCCCGTCCCGGCGCAGCGTTTCGCCGAGCGCGTGGCCCAGCGGCGCGGCCTCGCGCGGAAGCACTCGGTCGGACCCCTCAACGATCACAGCCTCGCCACCGAGTCTGCGCACGACCTGTGCGAGCTCGACCCCTGCGGGCCCGCCTCCCAGGACCATTAGCCGCCTGGGGACCGACTTCATGCTGGTCGCCTCGCGCGTCCCCCAGACGCCGTCGAGCTCGGGCAGTCCCGGGACCGGAGGCATGTTCGGATCTGCACCTGTCGCCACGACGACGTGCTCCGCGGTGTGCCGCACGCCGTCGACCTCAACCACTCCCGTGCCGGCCAGCCGCCCCGTTCCGCGCAGGAGATCGATGCCCCGGCCGGCGAGCCAGCGCTCCTGGCCGGCGTCGGAGTAACCCGAAACCATGAAGTCGCGCCACGCCAGTGCCGCCTCGACGTCGACATCGGCGGATGCGGCCGCCTCGCGCGCGCCTTTCACCGCCTCCCCCGGGCGCAGCAGCGCCTTGGACGGGATGCAGGCGTAGTACGAGCACTCGCCGCCAACCAGCTCACGCTCCACGATCGCGACGCGCAACCCACGCGCCGCGAGCGCTCCGGCGCAATGCTCGCCCGGGGCTCCGCCGCCGAGCACGATCGCGTCGTAGTCGTACGTGGGGACCATCGTTCACCTCCGTCGCGCGGTTTCAGGCTTACACCACAAGAGTGCCCGAAGTCGATGCGATCCGCCCGCGCCGTGCGACTCGCGTAGCCTGGGAGCGTGACGGAGACAGCAGCCCTCCACGCAAACGAGCTCGTCGCATGAGCTCGGCGGCACCGCAGAAGGTGGCCATCGTCACCGGCGCCTCCCAGGGCATCGGGGCGGGGCTGATCGAAGCCTTTCGCGCCGCCGGTTACGCCGCGGTTGGAACGGCGCTGTCGATGCCGCCCTCGGACGGGAGCGACTACGCGACCGTCGCGGGCGACATCACCGAACCGTCCACTTCTGAGCGGGTTGTGGGCGAGGCCCTCGAACGGTTCGGTCGCCTGGACACGCTGATCAACAACGCCGGGATCTACATCGGCAAGCCGTTCACGGACTGCACCGTCGAGGACTTCGACGCCATCACCGCCGTCAACCTCGGTGGGTTCTTCCATATCACGCAGCGCGCGATCCGCCAGATGGCCGACCAGGGCACAGGTCACGTCGTCAACATCAGCACCAGTCTCGTCGACCACGCCGACAGCAGCCGGCCGTGCGCGCTAACGGCGCTCACCAAGGGCGGCCTGGCTGCCGTGTCGAGGTCGCTCGCGATCGAGTACGCCTCACGCGGCGTGCGCGTCAACGCGGTCTCGCTCGGCGTGATCAAGACGCCGGTGCACGACGCGGGCTCATACGCAGGAATGGCGGCGCTGCATCCGCTCGGGCGGCTCGGAGAGGTGAGCGATGTGGTCGACGGGATCCTCCACCTCGAGCGCGCCACGTTCGTCACCGGGGAGATCCTGCACATCGACGGCGGCCAATCCGCCGGTCACTGAAGCTGGGGGCCGAGCGCCCTCGCGGCCGGCCTCGGTCGCTCGCCGTTCAGGCAGGCCGGGCCAAGGGGTCGGTGTCGTCGTAGATGCGGGCGGCGGCGAGCTTGCCGGCCTCGCCGCGCACGTAGACGGTCATCCCGGCTGTCGGCGGCAGCTGCGCCTCGCCCCACCGCACGACGTTGTACTCGAGCGCGCACGACCGCCCGTCATCGATCGCCGCACAGGACTCGAGCGAGATGCCGCCGGTTGCCAGCAACCGCTCGTAGAACGAGCGCAAGCGCTCGCGACCTCCATGCAGCCGGCTGCCGCCTGCCGGCTCGCGCGTGTAGCCGTCCGGTTCGAATGCCGCCACAGTCGCGCCGACGTCCCCACCCGCGAGCGCCCGCCGGTACTCGCCCACGACCTCCGGCTCGCGCAGCTCGGGGTCGGCTTGCAGCAGCGGTGGACGGCGGCCATGCGGGCCGGCGAGCGGCCGGCTGTCGTAGTAGAGCCGTAGCTCTTCGATCCGCCCGTCGGACCGCCGGTCGGCGACGATGGCGAAAGGCAGATCGACTCGCCCGTCCTGGTCGCCGGAGTGGAGAACGACCTCCTCGAAGCCGTGTCGCTCGGTGATCGCGTGCCCCACCTCCTCGACCGAGGCGTTGTGCTGTCTCAGCCACGAGCCCATCTCTGAGGTGAACGCCCGGAAGGCCCGCTCGCCCTTCACGCGACCCTGTACGGGGTCGTGCAGCTCCGGCACGCCGGCGAACGAGTCGACGAGCGCATCGGGCTCCCCTGCCATCAAACCATCGAAGAAAGGGACGGCGACGAGGTCGTGCTGGCGCTTCTCCTCCTCGATCCGAACGAGTGTCGGCGCGGAGAACAGCTCGGGCACGAACGGCACCGGAGGACCCTCTCAGATTCCGTGCTACTGGTGGTAAGACGTCGGCATCGACCCGGGCGAGCGCTTGTTCCATCCGTGAAACGGCGAGTAGTCGCCCGCGTCCCACGCCTCGCGTAGGCCTGACTTGCCGAGATCCCAGTCAGGACGGACCTCGCTGCTGGCCGCGCGCAGGTCGTGCCAGAGGTCAACGAACGAGGGGCGCCCCCAGAACCAGTAGCCGTCGTAGATGGTGTGGATCACCAACCCGGGCTTGAGGACGATCGTGTGGGGGATCATCGGGTTGTGCTCGGGGTCGGTGTACTCCTTGATCTCGAGGTCCTTCTGGACCCTCCGCTCGGGATCGGAGAGGAAGGGCCATTGCGCGCCGGTCGACGCGCGGAACTCTTGGCTGGTGTGATGGGTGTCCGTGGAGATCGTGGCGACCTGCGTGTAGGTGACGGCGATCTTCGGGTAGTTGGCCGCGAGTTCGAGGTGTTGCTGGTGCTCCTTGGGGCAGTAGTGCCCCCGCGCGAGCGTGAGGATCAGGGGGTCCTCGCCCTGGATCTCGCTGAGCTTGCGAGCACGGTTCTCGTGATCGGGCAACGCGTAGTCTGGAAAGGTGCCGCCCGGGACGATGTCGCTGCGCATGAGCCGCTCCTGTCTTCGGTTGGGGAGTCACGACGGGATCCCGACGTGCCCATCCGCGCCCAGCGCTCCCACGTGTCCGACCGCCGATCCGCGGCATGGATGCGGACCAGTAGTAACGTGCTCGCCCGGAGCCTGTCTGGTCCGCGTCGAGCGTAGTCGACTGGCGCCGCGTGCGTCAGAAAGGGGGCTGTCCCGATGAGTGCCCACACGCCGGTGTGCGAGCTGCTGGGGATCGAGCACCCGATCGTGTGCGCGCCCTTGGCTGCAGATCCGCGGCTCCCTGCCGCCGTCTCAAATGCCGGCGCGCTTGGTACCACGGAGCTGTGGTGGATGGACGACGCCGGAACTGTGGTCCGTGAAACGGCAGCACTGACCGATCGTCCATTCGGCGGCAACTTCGCTCTGAACTCCGATCAACGCCGCCACGTCGATCAGGCTCTTTCGGCTGGTCTGCGGATCGTGTCGCTCTTCGAGGGCGACCCGCAGGGCTACATCGAGATGGTGCACGACGCCGGAGGGCTCATCATGCACACGGTCAGCAGCGCGGAGGAGGCCAGGCGCGCAGTCGGATGTGGCGTGGACGTGATCGTCGCGCAGGGCTGGGAGGCGGGCGGCCACGTACCTGGGAGGGTGGCAACGCTCCCATTGGTGCCAGCGGTGGTCGACGCCGTGGCGCCCGTACCGGTAATCGCGGCCGGTGGGATCGGCGATGCTCGAGGGGTCGCGGCCGTGCTCGCCCTTGGCGCGCAGGCCGCTTGGCTGGGCACGCGGTTCCTACTGGCCGATGAGATGCCGATCCACGAGGAATACCGGCGTCTTCTGATAGCCGCGGCCGAGACCGACGCGGAGTGGTACGCGGATCTCTATGAGGTGGGATGGCCCGACTCCCCGCACCGCGCCCTTCACAACTCCACGGCTGAGAGATGGGAGGAGTCAGGCCGGCCGCAACCTGGGCGCCGGCCGGGAGAAGGGGAGGTCATAGCGCACTTCATTTCAGGCGATCCGATCGTTCGGTATTCACCCGCGGCGCCGCTCGCTGGAACCACCGGCGACATCGAGGCACTGTCGCTGTGGGCCGGACAGAGCGTTGCGCTCGCCCGCGAGCTACAACCAGCGGCGGCGATCGTTGCCGAACTCGTCTCGCGCTTGTAGCTCATCGCTTCACACCCACCGCGGTTCCCTCGGTGTAGCGAATGGGCTCCCCTTCGACGGGGTTCACGAGGAACTGCTCGCGCTCGCCGCGATCCCAGGCCTCGCGTAACCCCGGTGCGCCCAGATCGAAGTCCGGCCGCAGAACACGCATCACCTCGCGCAGGTCGCGGTGCAGCTCTTCTACGGTCGGACGTCCCCAGTACCAATAGCCATTGTAGAGTGCCGAGATCTCGAGTCGGGGGACGAGCACGAATGTGTGCGGGACCATCGGGTCGTGGACGGGGTCCGTGTACTCGACGATGTCGAGATCCTTCTGCAGCGTTCGCTCCGGGTCCGAGAGAAACGGGAACTGCGCACCGACGCTGTCGCGGAACTCATTGGTCTCGAGCTGGTTGTCGGTCGAGATGACGACGACCCGCGTGTAGCCGACCCGGAAGTCGAGGGCCGCGTCCACCAGGCGACGGAGGAAGCGGTGCTCCTTCGGATCGAACCCGCCACGCGAGAGGTGCAGCACCATCGGGTTTGAGCCCTGTATATCCGACAGACGACGCTGCACACCGTCCTGGTCCGGCAGCTCGTAGTCGGGAAAGCGTGCCCCGATCTCAATGTCGGCGCGCATGATCGGCCTCCAATCGAATTGAAATGAACCTCGTTATGCGCCGCCCGGCGAGTGCTTCGGCGCAGTGCTCGCCCGACCCCACGCCGCCGAGGACGATCACGTCGTAGTCACACGTTGAGGCCGTCGCTCACCTCCACCGGTCGGTTTCAGGCACTTGCTCGCCAAGAATGCCTGAACCCAACAGGAATCGGAGGATATCCACAGCTATACGTCGGATTCTGCTGCTCACGCGGTAATCGCAAATGCCCAGCTACTCGCGCACTTTCGGACCAGCACTCCACCCCAGATTGGGCGCACCGCGCCCAGGAGGCCGCCGGTTCGAGTCCGGCTAGCTCCATTTCGAGATGTCCCTGCACGTGCGCCGCTTATGGTCGCGGGCGTCCTCGCAGATCGCCGGTGACCGCGCGGCGGCGACCTTCGCGGTTCGGAGATCGGCGCAGGGGCCCCCGTGCGCGTATGGGCTGTCGGTGCGCCTGACTGACGTAGCGGTGTAGGCGCCACCACCTAATGGCCTGTCGGTGGAACTGCCCTTAAACGGTGCTCGTGCGTCCCCGGTGCCGCGACCAGTGTGGCGCCAGCACCCCGGGACAGACGAACGCGGCGCCCGCGGAATGGCACGCCTCGGACTGTCCTTGCCGGTGTTCGATTGGGGGGCCGCCTGGGCGCAGGTGCAGGCCCGGGCGGTCGCGACGCTGTCCGCGCTCCGCGAGGAGATCGAGGGCTGAGCGAAGGCGTGGCGGGTCTGCGCCCGCGCGAGTCCCCAGACTGTATGCCAGCAGCTAGACGCGAACGTATGCGGCCTCGACGGAAACCGCGGTTCCCCAACGAGTTGTGGGCGTGGGCGAAGCAGATCGACGGCTACCCGGATACCGAATGGACCTTCTCGGTGTTCCTCTCCCGCGTGACCTGGCTCGAATCGCTATGGCCCCAACCGTTCTACGAGTACGGGAGCACATACGAGGACGCACTTCGGCTGCTTCGGTTCCAGCGAGAGCTGGATGGCGCAGGTGTGCCGGAGGCATTCCTTCCGGTAGTTACGCTCGGCGTCGAATGGTTCGACTCGGGGCTGCGCGTGCCCGACGGGAGACTTCCGATGCCCGGCAGCGACGATCCCTTTCGTGGCCGCCACCGAGTCATCGCTTCGGGCTGGGACGATGGGGGAGAGAGCCTCGTGTTCACCAACTCCTGGGGGCGGTGGGGCAACAACGGAAAAGGGTTGATCTCGCGGGACTATTTCGAGGCGTACGCAGATGACGTCTACTTTGAGCGGTCCGTCGCGATCGGGCTAAACCCTCCGGCCGATGCTGCCTTCGCCAGGCTCGGCGCGACCTACTCGCCGCAGGAGCTAGCCAGGGCGTGGCTCACCCCGAACCCGCCGGTCGAGGGCGGCCTAATCCATCGCGGCGTCAGGACTACCCTGGCTCACTTCACCACCTATTCCCTCCGCGGTCCCCTAGTGCGCCGCGTCGGGCTGAACACCCGCACGAGACGCTTGGCGTTGATCGCCCGCCACCGTGACCCCTACGAGCGGGCGCCCTCGCCGCCGCCCCCGGAACGCCATATCGATGCTTCAGAGCCCGGGGAGCTCGTTCAGATGGACTGCTTCTTCATCGGCCGGCTGTCGGGGAGCAAGGGCTCGGTCTGGCAGTACACCGCGATCGACGTTGCCTCCGCATACACCTGGGCGGAACTGCACTCCTCAGAGCGAAACCCCCGCTCACGTCACTGCCAGAGCCTGCTGCACCGCGTCGCGCACGAGCTCGCTCTCGCCGGCTGGAAGCTCAAGACGGTCTCCACCGATAACGGCTCGGAATTCGTCTCGAGCGAGTTCGGGGATGCCGTCCAGCGCCACGGAGCCCGCCAGCGGCGGATCAAGGCCGGCAGACCGACCTCCAACGGCTGCGTCGAGCGCGTCCAGCAGACAATCCTCGAGGAATGCTGGCGACCGAGCTTCGCACGCACCCTAGTCGAGATCTTCGAGTTGCGACAAGCGGGTCGCGCGATTGCTAGGTCCCACCTGTTCCACGAACCCGAGAGAGCCCCGTCGGCCGCGGTGATCGAGGAGCTACTTGTGCACCCGCGGTTTCGAAGGCGAGGGTTTGCCTCGTTGCTTGAGCGCGAAGCTGCGCGAGCGGCGGCCGCGGCAGGCCATGACCTGATCGAGATCGCTCTTTACGAGGCGGACGGTCGGCCCAAGGGAAAGGCCGCCCGGACAGCTTTCGCGGAGCGGGCTAGATACCAATGGCGCCGAGAAGGACTGCGGCGGCCTAATCGCCTCGCTACAGCTTTTCGCACGCTGTAGCCTCCGCGCCGTATGCCCGAGCGACACCTATTTCTTGAGCCAGGGAACCCTCACGATCTTGGGCGCGCCGACCTTGAGGAACTCGCCACGCTGATACGCGAGGCCGACCCCTCCCAGAACCCCGAGATCCACGTGGGCGAGGAGGTCGGATACGGCGTCACGCTCGCGGAGGTACTCCGGATCTACATGGAGATCGGGGAAATCGCAGGCGACACGGCGTCAGTCCTGGCGCCGTTTTGGCTCGCCGTGAAATGGGCCAAAGGCCGCTGGCAACGTGACAAGGACACCCACCCGGGCGAAAAACCGCGCCCTCGGTACGTGACCTTGTTTGATGCACGAAGCGACAAGCTCAAGTCAATCAAAATTGACGAACCAAACGGCGATCCCGAGGAGGACGAATCTCCGTCCTCCCCGCATCCGCGACCGTGGCCGCCGTCACGCTAAAGGGCAGGCGGGCCGAGCGTTGGCCCATCGAGCAGCGGTGAGGTGACGGCTGCCCCTAGGAGCACAAGCGCCTAGGTGCGCGTAATGTCCACGCCTAAGGTGGGCAGCCTCCGAGATGTGCCGACAGTCGCGGCTCATCTGGCCTCCATCTTTCGGGCACCGTAGACGATCTCTGCGGGGATGCGCCCAAGTGTGAGTCTGCCGTGGTGGACGCGGTCGGTGTTGTAGAAGCTGAGGTAGGTGTCGAGCTCTCGTCGTAGGCCGCTGTAGCGGGGGTAGAGGTAGCGGGCGAACGCTGGTCTCCAGCACTCGTCGAGGATCGTCTTGTGGAGCGCCTCGACGTTTCCGTTGGTCTGTGGTCTGCCGGCGTGGATGCGGCTGTGTCGGGCTCCCAGCTTCTCGAGGGTGAGCATGAAATCCACGCCGCGGAACTCGTTGCCGTTATCGCTGAGCATCCGCTGCAGCTTCCAGCCGGCGGCCTTCAGCTCTTTGGCGACACGCTCGGCGAGCTTTGAGGTCTGCCTCGCGGTCGGGTTGCCTTGCTTGCAGATCACGAGCTCCGCCCAGGCGTAAGAGGAGGCGATGTCGATCGCGGTGAGCTGCCAGATTGCGCCCTCGGTGCCCTTCAACCGTCCGACGTAGAAGCAGTCGATCCCGACCAGCTCACCCGGTGCTGAGACCTCAATGTGCTGCTCTGGCCCTGGATCTCTCGGTGGCTCGTAGGGCGCGGCGTAGCCCGCGATCAACCCGAGGCGCTTGGCGCGGGTGTTCAGCCCGTGGCGGCAGAGCACCTTCCAGACACCATTGGGTGAGACCACGATCCCGACCCACTTCTCGCGAGCCAGCTCGGAGGCGACGCGCCTGGGCCCAAGGCCGGGGTGCGCGAGCGAGAACGAGACGATCCGCTCCTCGATCATCTTCGGCAGCGCGTTGGGCATCTGCGGCCGACGGCGCTCCCTGGGACGAAGCATCTCAAGGCCATGCCGGTCGACCTGGCGCTTCCACGCGTAGTAGGTCGAACGATGCACCCCGAACGTCCGGCACGCCGCCGAGACGCTCGTCCTCGCTGCCTCCGCAAACAGCTGTTGGCGATAGCCGAACAGCACGTCATCCTTGGTCATCAGGCTCAACCTCTCTCTTCACTTGGCGGTGAAGGAGGCAGCCTGAGCCGAGGCACGGACGGGTTCCCCGGCCGGGGAACCCGTCCAAACCTCAAAGACCTATCGAACCCCCAGCTGTCGGGAGCACTCGGAGACCGGCCACCCTAAGGCGCGGTAGGTCAAAGGCGGGTCCCGCACGAGGCACGTGCGCAGCAGCGGTCGCAGATCACGACGGGATCAGCTTCAGCAAGCCATCTTTCGCACCGGTGCGACCAGTATCGCCCATCGCCTGAAGCGCGGACCCCATCGCGACCTCCGGCCAGCGCGGGGCCCACGCAGGTTGACGTGGCTCACTGCACGTCTTGCGCGCTCGCGGCGGCGAACGGACGCCGAAGGCCGCGCACGAGGGTGTCGACAGCGATCTTGTGGACGTCGCAGATCCGCCCGAGATGCAACAGCGAGTCGGTCTCCGCGGCGACCTCGCCGTCTCCGAGGCGCAGAACGAGCGGAATCCCGGGCGAGAGCTCGTCGGCAGCGAGACCGACGGCCACGTT
The DNA here is from genome assembly GCA_963836035.1 of uncultured Solirubrobacteraceae bacterium. GTDB lineage: Bacteria > Actinomycetota > Thermoleophilia > Solirubrobacterales > Solirubrobacteraceae > Palsa-744. Next base: position 29,934 of record CAWIHX010000006.1, read on the forward strand.
GACGAGGTCCGACGAGGTCACGGCGGCGATCGCGGCGCAGCGGCGAATCCCGGCTCGCTCCAGCGTCTGCCGGTCGTCTCCGCGCCCGATCGCGACCGGAATCCCCGCCTTGCCTGCCAGCCGCAGGCAGGGAGCGTCGGGATCGCTCTCGATGCCGAGCACTGCCACGCCGCGGCGCCGCAGCTCCTGGGCCAGGCGGAAGCCGACCTGGCCGAAGCCGACGAGCAATATGTGTCGCCTGGACGGCGCCGCCCTGAGCCCGAAGACCGTCGTGAGCCGCGGCCCGCTGAGGCGGCGAACGAGAGCTGCGGTGAAGACCGCGACGAAGACGAGCGCGAGGACGACATCGGCCGCCGAGACCACCTTGAACCAGACCGGTGCGGTGGTGGCCCCCGGCGCGCCGCCGACCGTCGCTACAGCCCTCGTGCTGAAGTAGAACGCGTCGACGACCGACTCGTGCAGCCCGATCATGCCGATCGCCGCGTCGAGCAGCAGCAGCACGACCAGGATGGCGCCGGCCCTCACGAGCAGACGCAGAGAGTCGTCCACCAGCCGGATCCCGCGCCACCCACCTGCGGCGGCATTGCCGGCGACCGCGATGCAGTGCTGCGCCAGGTCGTTCGCCGCGAGCTCGGTCGGCGAGATGACGTGAACGTCCGGGGCGACATGCTCGAGCTCGCGGGTGATCGTGCGGTCGAACATTGTCACCCAAAGCGGCAGGTCGGGACGCAGGTGGGCGCTCAGCAACGTCAGCCGTAGGGTCAGGACGTCATCCCGCGACAGGACGGCGACGGCCCGCCAGCTCCCGGCGCGGATCGCGGCCGAAACCTCGCTGTCGCTCAGATCGACCGCGGTCCTCGCCGGCACGCGTTCTTGTTCCAGCCTACGGACGAGCGCTGCGGCAAGCCCGCCCGCCTCGCCGAGGATGAGCACCGCGCCGGGGCCCCCGGGGGCTTTCACAGCGAGCGCGACCTCCGACCGTGCTCGCAGAGGGGAGCGCGGCAGCCGCAGGCTCGTGGCTGCCTGCTCGTCGCATGTCCGTGCACGTTCTGGACTATCCCACGTCGGCGTGCGCCAACCAGGGCTCGGGAGTCGCACGGAGGAACGGGTCCACCCAGCGCCCCGAAGACGAGTCTCAGTGCTTCCTCCGCGTGGAAGCTAGGACGCCACGGCGTCCGGCGCTGCGTGCACCCGCGCTGCGCCCTCTTCGCCGTGCAACGCCTCCTGGAGCTGGCGCTCGGCGTCGACAGGCAGCGAGGTCTTGAGGACGCGTCCGCCGAACTTGCTCAGCGCGTCGATCGCCTTGTCAGGGGTTACCTTGTCCACGATCAGGAGAGCATGCCCCACGTCGCGCCCTCAGCCACTGGGTGGTGCGTGGTCGTGACGTGGTACTTCCCCTCGCGGTCGCGCGAGATCACGGCGACTGCCTCCGGCTCGATGACGAGGTCGTGGGCAAGCCGGACGACCTCCTCGGCCGCGTGCGACGCCGTCTGCTCGTCGTCGTAGCCGATCACGATCAGGTCAGCCATGTCCTGGCCTCCTTCCGAGGTCTGGGATCGACCGCCTCACCGTCGCCGGCGTAGCCGATGCGGCCGCGGCATGGCGAGTAAAGACGGCCCTCGCATACACCGGTAGGTCGGACCAGGCCGGCTTCAAGCGGACGGCGGGATCGCCGCATCTCAGCCCGAAGTGGCGAGACGTTTCGCGAGATGGGTTCGGCGCCGGTGCCGCGACGCCGGGCGCGGTGCGAGCGGTCGCCGTTACGGGGGCTCTAGGCGCCCTCGATCGGTGTCGGACGTCCGAGGTAGAACCCCTGGGCGAAGTCGACGCCGTAGTCCGTGAGGAGGGCGAGCGTATCGGCGTCCTCGACTCCCTCGGCGATCGTCTTACAGCCGAAGCCGTCGGCCAGCCCCACGATCGCCCTGACGAGGTGCTGGTTGGCCGGATTGGACCCTAGGTCCCGCACGAAGTCGACGTCGATCTTCAAATAGGTGACGGGCACGGCCTTCAGGTAGGTGAAGCTGCCGAACCCTGTGCCGAAGTCATCGAGAGCGAGCTGACAGCCGATCCCGGCCAGGCCGCGCGCGAACGCCGTGCCGGCCTCGACGTCGTCCATCAGCGCCGTCTCTGTGATCTCGAAGATGAGATTCGACGGATCAGCGCCGGCAGCGTGCATCTCTCGCTCGATCAAAGACAGTAGGTCGAGGTTCCCGACCGATGCTGCCGAGATGTTCGCCTCCACGCGCAGGCCGCCGGCGGCCAGCCGGACCGCTTCGCCGATTACCCAGCGATCGATCTCGCCGATCTGCCCGTACTTCTCAGCCACTGGCAGGAAACTCCCGGGCGCGATTATTCCGCCGCTCTGTCCCCGCATCCGCAGGAGCAGCTCTTGCCTCGGCTGGCCCCCTGCGAGGGGGACGATCGGCTGTGAGTAGAGGACAAACCGGTCTTGCTCGAGCGCGTCCTGGATGCGACCGACCCAGGCGAGCGTGTCGAGCTCGCGCCTGGCTCGGTCCTCCTCGGCGTGCTCGACGCTGGTGTCGCGAAACACGACAACGACCCCACGAACGTGCGTCCCGCTCATCAGAGGCGCCGCCGAGTAGGCGACGGGGAAGATCGTGCCGTCTTTGCGTGTGAACGCGTCATGGACCATGCGCACGGGCCGGCCTTGCGCCCCGACCTTCAACAACTCGCATTCACCGTCCGCGCAAGGCGATCCGTCCGCATGCTGGAAATGGATGGCGTCGTGCATCGGCTTGCCGCGCAGCTCATCCTCGCTCCATCCGAGCAGCTTTGAAGCTGCCGCGTTCATGAACGTCAGGTGGCCTTGGTCGTCGAGTGCGTAGAGGCCCTCCACCATGGTGTCCATCACGGCGGCGCGAAAGTGCTCCGCTTCTTGGCGCTCGGTTATGTCGGTGACGATGACGCCGAGCCCGCGCACGTCTCCATCGACCCTAACCGGGTAGTAGCTCGCAAGCCAGTGTCGAAAGTCGGGCTCACCATGCGTCTGACGCTCGACCTCGATGTTCGTCGCGGGCTCGCCGGTTTCCAGCACGCGACGGTACACGCGCTCCATTTGGGGCCACATGTCGGGGACCATTTCGGCCACGGTCCGGCCGATGTGCTCGTGCGGCGGAGCTCCGTTGATTTCCGCGAGCGTCTCGTTGATTCGAACGATGCGGTAATCGCGATCGACAAACGCAAAGCCGACCGGGGCGGCCGACTGGAGGGTTTCCATGAGCGTCAACGACTCAGCGGTGAGCTGCTCGGACTCGGAAAGAGCCGTCACGTCCTGGACGGCACCGACGAGACGGCGCGGACGGCCCGCATGCTCGTCGGCCACGGCCGGAAAGGAACGCAGGACGTGGAGCGTGCCGTCGGGCCAGATCGTGCGATACACAGGGGCGGGAAGGCCGCCATCCCGTCTTGCCAGCTCAACCTCTTGCTCGACGCGGTCGCGGTCGTCCGGGTGTACGCGCCCGATCACGTACTCGGGGGTGGGAGCGACCGAGCCCGGCTCGACACCAAGGAGACGGAACATGTTGTCCGACCACGACAGGACATCGGTATCGAGGTCCCACTCCCAAGTACCGGTTTGGGCGAGTTGCTCGGCTCGTTCGAGCGCAGTCCGGTCGGGGCGCCCTCGCGCAGCGCCACGTCGTCTGCCCGTCACAGGGTCCGCGCCGGCGCTCCGGCGAGCGAGGCGCTGGGATCGCTGCCGGTTGCTGGGCTGCGGCGGCATGGGGGCCTGCTTCAAACAACGGCCGAAAACGCGACTTCCTTGAATACGCGCTGACGCAGTCCCGATCGGGCGGCACATGGGCCGCGTCGTTCTCGCCCGATGACACCGGACGATAGTCCGTTGCTGGTCGCCTCCTAAACCGATGAGAAGCGCGCGTTCGGCGGGGCTTGCTCGCCAGGCTCGAACAGGCCGAGGCCGTCGGCTGCGTACGCGAGCGTTCGCAACCAGTCCCGTGATTGGCTCTGGCAAGCCATGCTTCGCACCGGTGCGACCAGTATCGCCCACCTCACAAGATCCCAGGGCGTCGTGCTCTTCGGCTTCGTGCTCGACGCCTATAGCCCCCGGATCGCCGGCTGGCAGTTCGCGCCGCACATCCGCACCACGCTCGTCCACCACGGCGACGCCGGCAGCCAGTACCCCCAGCTTCGAATACACGCAGACGCTGAGCGATCACGGCGTCCTGTCTCGATCGGAACCGTCGGCTATGCCTATGACAACGCTGTCGCCGGGAGCTTCGGCGACAGCTGAGACTGAGCTCGGCGCCGACCGGACCTGGGCGACGCACTCCCAGGTCGAGCTCGCCGTTCTCGAGTCCGTCTGGTTCAACAACGGGCGCCTGCACGAAGCTCTCGATGACCGGCCACTGTGGAAGTCGGGGACCTCGACGCTGCGCAGTGGGCAGCCACAATACCCACCCAATGAAGATAGGTTCCCTACAGCACCAGTCTCCACGGAAGCCCAGGATGGCTCAATCGGATAGACTCGGGCGGTTCCAGGTCGATCGCAGGCGCCCGTAGCGCGTGTCGATGGAGTCGAGTCTGGGGGCGACGTCCGCGCTCCACCGTCCCGGGCCACCCGCTTCCCCGGTCGGCTTCCACCGACCGTCAAGGAGGTGTAGACGGATGCGTCGGTCCAGGATTTCATCCGGCGGACCCCGGCTAGCAAGGGTAGCGGCGCTGTTGGCGCTCGCGCTCGTGACGCTCGGCGCCGCGGGCAGTGCCCAGGCGGCGAACGTGAACATCGTGAGGGGGGGCGAACCGCCGACGAAACACCCCCCGAACACGCACTATTTCAAAACGATCCAGGCGGCCGTGACCGCCTCCACGGCGGGCGACTACGTGCTGATCGAACCGGGGATCTACTACGAAGAAGTGAAAGTCACGAGTGCCCAGTCCGGGATCTGGATCAGGGGCATGAACCGCAACAAGGTGATCATCGACGGCCGGAACACGACCGGGAACGGGATCGACATCTACAAGGCCAACGACGTCTGGGTGGAAAACCTCACCGTGCGCAACTTCGATACCGGCAAAGGATGCCCCGTGGAAGAGTGCGGCAACGAGATCTGGTGGGACGGTGGGTCAGGCACCGGCAAAGTCGGCGCGCATGGCTGGTGGGGCTCCTATCTCACCACATATGACACTGGCCTCAACGGCGGCTACGGGATCTTTACCCAGAACGAGACGGAAGGCTCGTGGGACAACATCTACGCCTCCGGCTTCAACGATTCGGGTATGTACATCGGTGCGTGCCAGGAATGTGACGCCCGCGTTACCAGGGCGGTCATGGAAAACAACTCGCTCGGCTACTCTGGCTCGAACGCAGGTGGCAAGCTGGCGATCGAAGACTCGGTGTTCAGGAACAACTCCTCGGGGGTGGTCCCGAACTCCGAAAACCCGGGCGACGGCCCACCGCCGCAGGACGGCGAATGCGGCAGGGAAAACATCGAACACCCTGACCCCACTCCGATCATCACCACCACCCGGCTGGAACGTTGCACGGTGATCAGTCACAACCTCATCATCGGCAACAACAACTCGACGGTTCCGGTCAACAACAGCACGGCGCAGGCAAGCTTCGGCAACGGGGTCATCCTGCCGGGCACCTACGCCGACCTCGTCGAAGGGAACATAATCGTCAACAACGAAAAGACGGGGCTGTTCGGCATCGAGTACCCAGTGCCCTTCGAAGAAGGGTTCCCGGGATCGATCTGGTTCCAGCTCGCCGGAAACAGGATCAGCCGCAACGTCTTCGCGCACAACGGCTACGGCGGAGGCGGGAGCCAGTTCGCCGGCGATGTCACGCTGGTCAGCGGCGCGAGCGAAGTCTTCCTCGGCGAAGAATCGCAATCGAAGAACAACTGCGTCAGCGCAAACGTGCTCCCCGACGGGACGTTCCCGGCAAACATCCAGGGGACATGGGGCTGCCAGCACGAAACGACGCCGAACCCCGGAGGCGGGCTCGAAGCGTACCTCTACGTGATCGCCGCCGCGGAAGAAGCGGCGGCGGCGCGCAAACCGGTCGGCCAACCGCCTCCGCCGCCCCAGCGGACGATGCCCAACCCGTGCAAGGGGGTGCCAAAGAACCCGCTGTGCAAGTGAGCTGGTAGTCGCACGGACGAGTTACGGCGCCGCCCCCGCTGGGGCGGCGCCTCCTAATCCGCCTACATCGCGGCTTCGACGGCTTCCTGCACTACAAGGCGAAGAAGCACGGCGTCTGGAAGAACGCCTCCCCTGACAAGGGCGGCAACTCCGGCGACATCACAGGCTGAGCGGCGCCGGCCTGCCGGGCGGGAGCCAGCCGGGTGAGCGGCCCGGCCTCCCGCCGTCGCTGACAAGCACACCCACCGCGGACAAAGGGGCGACCCCCGGTCGCTCCTTTGTCCGCGGGTGCGATCCAGAGCTCGCGGGTGGCGCTCGGCGCCGGTCCTCGCCGACCACGCTTCCCGCTCACCAGACGAACACCGGACGAGCTGCCCCCGGCCGCCCCGCGCGGCGAAGCTGGCCGGGGTGGCCGTGGTCCCGCAGGTGGTCTCCGAGAGATCACCTCAGAGCAGGCGCGGGCATCTCAGCGCCCGTCACCGGGCCCGTGTGAGCTCAGAACAGGCCCAGGTCGTGGTTCGAGCCCAGTATCGCCCACTGCCAGGCACGCATCTCATCTCGCCCGGCGGTAGCAGACGTGCGTCGCCAGTGGGGAATGGAGGACCTCGACCGGCTCGAGATCGAACTCGGCGACGCCGTCGAATATCCCCTCGCCGGACCCGAGCACGACGGGGACGATGTCGAGCCAGAGCTCGTCGATGACGCCCGCCATCAGTGCTTGGCGGACGGTCGAGGCGCCGCCCGCGATGTCGATGCCGTCTCCGCCCGCAGTCGCGCTCGCGTGGGCGTAGGCCGCGTCGAAGCCGTCGGTGACGAAGTGAAAGGTCGTCCCGCCGTCCATATCGATCGGCGGGTGACTGTGATGGGTCAGGACGAAGACTGGCACGTGGTAGGGCGGCTCGGGCCCCCACCAGCCCGACCACTCCTCATCCCACTCGCCGCGAACCGGGCCGAACATGTTGCGGCCCATGACGTAGGCGCCCCGGGGACGCAGCAAACGGCGTTCGGCGGTGGCATCCGCCTCGTTCGCGCGCTCGTCGCCGAGATGCCAGCCGTGAAGCTCGCGACCCCGCTTGCCGAGCGGGTTCTCGCGGCTTTGATCCGGCCCGGCGACGAAGCCGTCGAGCGAGATCGACATGTGGCAGGTCGTGTCGGCCATTGCTCTCCTCCGAAGTCATTGTGATTTGCAAGCGGCGGTGCGTGTATGCGTCGAGATTCACAGGTGATCCCGCGATCGGCTCTGCAAAGCAAGATTTCGCACCCGTTCGACCAGTATCGCCCATCGCGTAGCGCCCCGTGTTTACGGGGCGTTTCGCCTTCTCGGGGCCGTTCAAGGTTCCAATGAGGTTCCAATGTGTGCAGGCCGGGCGCTCGGAGCTTCGCCAGCCGCCGCCGTCAGCGCGGTTTCCGAGTGAGCTTGTCACCGAAGCTCAACAGCGCGCCGAACTCGAGGACCGCTCGCTGTCAGCCGTCATTCGCTTGGCCGTTCAGCGGTATGTCGCAGAGCCAGAGTCAGTTGCTAGAGCGCACGAGTCTGCTGATGAGTTTGCCGACCAGCCGAAAGGGTGCCGAAATGACTCTTAGGAGTGGCCTGTCGTGTTCACCGGCGGCTAGGGTCTCGCAGCGGTCGCACCGAGGCCGGCCGCCAGTGCCCGCGGCTCGATGCTCTTGCTTGATCGCTTTGCCGTGGTCGCACAGGGAGTTGTCGTGATACACGTTCCTGTGGGTCGGTGGGTACTCCGGGCTGTCTGTGTGAAACGGCGACTCGTGCGGCATTTTGTGGCTCCTCTCGGCCCTCTAGGCCGTTCAGCGTCGCGGAAGGCGTACCGACGCCACGTTCTCCTGCGACATCGCGTACTCCTCCAGCCCTGCGGCTTCGAGAGCCTCCTCCCATGTGCTGTAGGCGCAGAGGTCGACGATGAGGCCGTTATCGAAGGTTGCGATGTTGGCGATCTGCCGTTCGACGGTCATGCCGCTACCGTGTCCCACGGCGTTCAGAATGAGAAGGGCCAGCACACGGTCACCGAGATCCTCCATCCGCGCGACGTCGATGGTGAGACGCTCCCATGCTTCGCGGAAGGATGTCCAGAAGAAGCGGAACCCGTCGTGTCCTTGGTAGACCGGATCAACGGGCAGGGATGGCCCGACCGTACGGAAGGTCAGGGTAGGGGCTGTAGCGGCGACGTAGCGCTCAACATCGTCCTCGTCCCAGGCCTGAAGAGCATCTCGGAACCGCTCCACGTTCTCTTGCGACATCGCCTACTCCGTCAGGCCGAGGTCGGCGAGGGCGTCGGCGCGGTCCATGTAGACGACGTGCCTGATGACCTTGCCGTCGCGGACTTGATAAAGCGTGGCGATCTGCCGCTGGGCCGCATCAAGCTCGATGCCGCTGGCCTTGAAGCGCCCGGTGCTGTGGCAGAGCACGAGCACGCGCTCGCCGTCAAGCGGGCGAAGCTCGTCAACCACAGTCCGATGTTCATCCGACCTGCTGAACAGCTCGCGTGCTGCCTTCGCCATCGCGACGCGGCCTTTCCAGCTTCCCTGCGTCGGTCCGCCGACGATGACGTATTCGATATCGGCATGCGCCCACTCCGCAGAGCCGTAGTCGCCACGTTCATGAGCGGCGTTAATCGAGCGCACAAGGTCGAGGTTCTCCGACATCGCCTACTCCCGTTCCTCGGCGAGCCGTTCGGCAGCGGCGCGGGCCGCGTCCATGTCCGTGTAGGTCGTGTTGTGCACGATCAACGCATCTCTCCACTCCGCAACCGCCGCATAGCGAAGCCGAGCGGACGCGCTGCTGCCGGCGACGCGCGCCTTCTGCAAGATCACGGCGAATGTCACTCCGTTGCCGAGGTCGCGAAGCTCCTCAGCCTCCCACTCGATATCGGTGTAGGAGCGAGTCCAGTCTTCGAAGAAGCCCCGCACGGCTGTCTGACCCTCGAACACGCCCATGCCCCAGGGCGACGCGTCCCATACGCCGTCCGGAGCGTAGAAGCTCATGGCTGCGTCGATGCTCTCCGCCTCGATGCTTCTGCGCGCCAGCGCAACCAGGTCAATTTCGGACTCCTCAGACATCGCCCGCCCAGTATCCCGCTATCGCGACCTTCTTGTGAGGCACCCCCGCGCGCCCCTAGAAGGTTCAGGGGCTCTTGCCTGACCGGAGCCCAGACAGAAAATTCCCTCCATTGGCGTGGACTTTTCCGGGAGGGGGCTAGATGAGCCCCAGAGGCAACGGTGAGGCCGCTCTAAGGCCGGGGGATGGTGGAGTGCCGGTGAGGCTGATTCCGGCTGCACCGGGCGATCTTGAGGCTGCGGGGCTCGCGGTTTGGGAGGCGGTTTGGGGCTTGTCGCGGATCGAGCCGGCCGACGTGGTGAGCGTGGAGCGGTTGGCGCGGTTGGAGGATGAAGCCGCGAGGCTGCGCGCGATCGTGGCAAATGAAGGCGCGACGCTGAAGGAGCCGATCGTGAGCCCGCGCGGTGAAGTGCTCGGAAATCGCGTGGTGACGCATCCGGCGACCGCGATGTTGCGCCGGATCGGGAAAGAGGCGCGGGAACTTGGCGCCGAACTCGGGTTGAGTGCGACCGCGCGTAAGCGAATGGGGATTGATCCCGTGCCCGAGCCGACCGAGCCCGATCGGCTAGACGAATTGAAGGCCGGCCGGACGGCGGCCGAGGTGGTCGTCGCTCACGCGGGCTCCCCCGCAGCGCGCTTCCTTCTCGCGGCTCTCCTGCTCGCCCTGGCCTGTGCGCTGGCGCCCGCGAGCGCACAGGCCGGTGAACCTCCCTCGCCCCCGGTGCCGGCCCGGCCCGCGGAGCCGGTCACGCTCGAGTGGGTCGGCGACATCGCGCTCAGCTCGCAGCTCGGTCTCCCGCCGGGGGGCCTCTCCCGTGCGCTCGCCCCGCTGCGCAGGACGCTCCGAGGAGCGGACCTGACCCTCGGCAACCTGGAGGGCACCCTCTCTCGAGGCGGCGTCTCCAAGTGCGGCGGCGCCAACAGCAGCGTCTGCTTCGCCTTCCAGGCTCCCGCCTCGGTCGCCGGGGAGTTGCGAAGCCTCGGCTTCGATCTCGTCAACCAGGCGAACAACCACTCGCTGGACTACGGGCCCTCCGGCAGGCGTCAGACGATCGCCGCGCTGCACCGCGCCGGTGTCGCCTCCACCGGGCTGCCCGGGCAGATCACGATCCTCCGGGTGAGGAGACTGCGGGTCGCCGTCCTCGGCTTCGCGCCCTACGCCTACGACGGCGATCTACTCGACATCCCGGCTGCCCGAAGGCTGGTGCGCAGCGCGAAGCAGAAGGCATCAGTTGTTGTCGTGATCATCCACGCTGGCGCCGAGGGCGCGAACCGCGCTCACACTCCCGGCGGGAGCGAGTACTACCTCGGCGAGGACCGGGGAGACGCCCGGGCGTTCGCCCACGCCGTGATCGACGCCGGGGCCTCGATCGTGCTCGGCTCCGGGCCGCACGTGATACGGGGAATCGAGCGCGACGGCGGGCATCTGATCGCCTACTCGCTGGGCAACTTCGTCGGCTACCACACGCTAGCCGGAGGCGGGCTGCTCGACGACAGCGGCATCCTTCGCGTGACGCTCGGAGCGCACGGGCGGCTGCTGGCGGCCCGCTGGATGTCGGTGAAGCTCCTCGGCGGCCTGCCGCGGCGCGACTTCTCCAATGCCGCCGCGAAGGTCGTCGCCGCGCTATCGCGGGCGGACTTCCCGGCCGACCATTTCACGATCGGCCCCAGCGGCCTGTTCCACCTGCCCCGCTAGCGCCGGCGAGCGCCGGGGCGGGGTCCTTCCGCCGGCGGGCGCTCAGCCGAGCAGCCAGATCGCGCCGTCGCGTATCTCGACCGGGAAGGTCTTCAGCGAGCGGGAGCCGGCCGTCGCCTTGACGGCCCCCGCCAGCGGCTTGAACGCGCCCTGGGGACCGCGGGTCATCTTCCCGGTGGAGATGTCGTAGAGCGCCGCGTGGCGCGGGCACTCGAGGCATCCGTCGTCCGTCACACGACCCCTCCCCAGCGAGGCGAAGAGATGGCGGCAGCGGTTTGACACCGCGAACGGCGTTCCCGCGCTCACTCCCACCGCAAGGGCCCCGTGGGGCGTCTCCTCCACGACGGTGACATGTGAGTCATCGAGATCATCGACGGCGACAAGGCGGATTGGGGACTGCTCGGGAGTGCTCATCCACCGATCGTCTCACACACGCGTGTTCGAGGGGACACCGTTTCCGGGGTCGAGCAGTTCGTCAGCCTCCCGCTCATAATCGGCGAAACTGCCGATCCAATCGACGACCTCGACGGCGAGCAGCGCGGCGCGCCCGAAGATGTTGACGCCGCTAGGTCGTCAACAGCCTCGAACGACGACGGCTGAACGCGGGGTGTGTCAGCTGCGTACGCGAGAGCGTTCGCAGCCGATCCTGCGATCGGCTCTACCAAGCCAACTTTCGCACGCTCCCAACCAGTATCGCCCATGACCGCGCGACGGTAGCCATCGCTCTGCCGCTTCGGCACATCCGATGACTATCGGCAGCGCAGGGGAAAGCGAGCCAGGAAGCGCCGCACGCGAGTCCCGGGGGGCCGATTGTGTCAGCCGCCTCCCGATCGTCTCGATGAGGCTACTCAGCCGCGCTCGGCATCGGCTTCGACGGCACCGGTTCGGCCGGCTGGAAAGCCGCCGTCGCCGCCGATGCATGGCCGTTGCCCGCCCGGGATCAGCCGACGTTACCCGGGACGAGGGTATTCGACTTGGCCTGGCTGCCGAGGTGCTCCGGGCCGCCGATGTAGGTGGCCGTGACCGTCGAGGAAGTCGTCGCAGGCGGCTTGAACTGCACTTCGCAGCTCGCCGTGCCCACCGTCGGCACCCCGTTGACCTTGCTGGGCGCCAGGGAGCAGGAGTTGCCGCTCGTGAAGCTGCCGCCGCCGGCGCTCGTCCAGCTCACGAAGCCGCTCGGCGTCGAGCGCCCCGCGGAGCCTGCGTCTTGCACGGTCGCGGTACAGGAGTCGGTAGCCGTGGCGATGACGAAGTTGCACGCGACCGAGATCGACGACGGGCGGTCCTTACTGGGCGCCGGCGCGTGCGGTTTCGGGCCCACCTCGTGCCCGCCCTTCAGCCACACGACTCCTGCGAGGATCACGTTCCCCCCGCTCCGGCAGGCGTAGCCGGAGCCGACGATGAAGTTGCAAGGCGACCAGCCCGGTGCGGGCGGGTCGCTGAGGTGTTCGGCATCGCTCGCATGCGCCTCGAATGCATTCAGGACGTGGACCACGATCGAGCACTTGACCTTGCCTCTGACCCTGAACCCGTCGAGCCGCGGTTTGGAGCCCGCCGGCACGCCGTGTGGGAGCCCGCCTCCGAAGCCGCTCACGACGGTGAGCTTGCCGCAGTCCTTGAGCGTGGCCGCGCTCGCTGTGGCTGTGGGGATGGCGTACGCCGAGCCGACGGCGAGTACGGCGGCGACGATCAGGTATCTGCGCATCGGTGTTTCCCCCTCGTAGACGTTCGAGCGCGCGAATGCGCGGCCAGCCTACCTCTCCGCAGGTTGGGAGCGAAGCCCGCCGGCACCCTCAGGTCCCAGGTGCCTGGTCAGGAGAGCGTCGGTGCGAACGCGAGCGGCCGCAGGCCATGCCGTGATCTGGCTCTAGCAAGCCAGGTTTCGCGCCTGTTCGACGAGTATCGCCCACCTCCGACCAGCCGAACGGGTTGCGCTCCAACCGTCGGCACAGCGAGCGAACCGCGTCGAGCCCCGTAGAATGGCCTGCTCTGGAGAGACACAGGCCGACTGGCCTGGCAAGGGAATCAAGGAGGAGGCACAGATGCGTCGTATTGCTATCGCCGCCATAGCGGCTATGACGGTCGCGCTCGCCATCACGGCGAACGCTTGGGGCTCGGCAGCTGCGCACTTCGGGCCGTACGCGAGCAACTCGCCCGACGAAGGTACGTGCGGCAACACGTGGGCGGAAGACACGTTCAATCGGCTCTACACCGTCAAGACCAAGCCGAAGAACGGCTCGTACAGCGTCGTCGAGAAGTTCAAGAACGGCACCTTCACGACGCTCGCGGGACCGAGCCCGGGAGCGTGTGGAACGAATCCCGGCGGGACGCTGAGCGGCACCGTCACAGGCAAGATGCAGGGCTCGTTCTCGCTCGTCGTGAGCGGCGGGACGTACAACGCAGGAGCGACCTGCTCGGCTCTTTGCTACACGTCGGAATTCGTCGCCGCCTTCTTCGGCGCCGGTGCGACATACGAAGTGACGTCATACGACCTCCACTACCAGGCGAAGAAGCACGGCGTCTGGAAGAACGCCTCCGCTGACAAGGGCGGCAACTCGGGCGACATCACCGGCTGAGCGCCGGCGGTCTCTCGCGGCGGAAGGCCGGGCGGTTGATCCGCTCGGCGTTCCGCCGCCGTCGGCAGCCGCCGATTTGCGTTCGCCCCGCGCGCTCGAGGACACGCCCCAGAGGAACCCCCCGGGCTATCTCAGCACGGGCTCTGGGCTTCCCCGATCATCGCTTCGAAGGTCTGGCCCTGCGTCGTGATCGTGGCTGACTCGGGCACACTTCCTTCGCACGCCGGCTGGGGAGACTTGAAGAAAGCGCGGATGGCGGCTCCTTCGCCGGCAGGAATCTGTGCGCTGACGCCGCTGCACGAGAACGACGTGCCCGAGGACGTACACGTGTAGGTGTGGGCGCTACCGATCTGGGCCGTGACGCTTCCCGGCGCGATTGTCCTGTTCGTCGAGACCTGGAAGGAGCTGAATTCTCCCTTTTCGCAGCCGAGAATCACCTGGTAGGCGTACAGGTGCGTTTCGGGGTTCTGCCCTGTTCCGCTGACTTTGGCCACGCATTCTTCGAGCTTCGCCGACTGCGGGACCGGGCTCGGATGAGAGCCGGATCGTGGGGAGTACACGCACACGATCTCGTGCACCGTGACCTTGTGCCCGTGGACTGTCCTGTGCAGGGTCTTGCCCTTCTTGACGTAGCGCGCTTTGCAGTGTTCGTGCTTGGGGTGCTTCAGCACGTATTCCTTCGCGGCCGCAATCGAAGTCACGGATGCCGCAAGGGCAGCCGCCACGGTTAGCAAGCCAAGAAAAGTCGTGCGTGCGCGCATGGTCGCCCCCTCCGTCTCGATGTCTCAGCCGTCAAATCGTAACCCGCCGCTCAGGGCGGAACGAGCGGGCGATATAGCGATCGCACCGCCCGCCATACAACGCGGCTATGCGCGCGCCTTCGGGCCGGGGGTCCTTCACGTGGTCCCTAATCGGGCGAATCTCAGGTGATCTCAGAGCCGCCGGCACGCCTCGCAGTTCTCCACCGCGTCCCCGGACTCTCCTTCGAGCCCAGTATCGCCCATGCTCCGAAGACCCTGGACCTGGGCGGCTCCGACTTCTCGTGACTTGTCGGCGATCGGACGATCCTGGCATTGCCGGTTGACACGATCCTTGACGCCCGGATAGGCTCGCGGGCGGGTGCCGCCGAAGAGGGTCGGGCGGTACGAGTTGCCGGTCGTGGTGGGCAGCGCGACTGGCCGAGGGGGAGGTCTTCTGTGAGAATGGGATCGAAGCAGCCAACGGGCGCGATGCACGCTGGGCTAAACCGCTCGCCGCTCGGCTCGGGTGGCATCGCGATCGAACTCGGGCCTGCCGCGGCTGGTCGGTCCGGCGTCTGGGGCTGGGCAGAGGCGCGCGCCGGCCGTTCACGGATCGCCGCCATCTTGCTGCTCGCCGTGCTCATTCTCTTGATCGTGGGGCCGCTGTCGCGGCTGGGCTCGGATTCGCATCGTGCCCCCGTCGCGCGGCCCGCAAGTCCTCAGGGGCTCGCGAGCCTGCCGCTGGCGGCCCAAGCGCCGGTGTCGGCGGCAATCGGTGCCGCCCGCCCGGGCTATGCGGCTCGTGTCGAGGACGGGAAGCTCGTCGCGGCAAATCCCGACCAGCATCTGCGCGCGCGCTTCGACCGTTCCGGCGCCGAGATCCGCGCCGGCAAGGCGCGTGTCGGCCTGCTGCTGGCCGGTCTGGGCG
The DNA here is from genome assembly GCA_963836035.1 of uncultured Solirubrobacteraceae bacterium. Taxonomy (GTDB): domain Bacteria; phylum Actinomycetota; class Thermoleophilia; order Solirubrobacterales; family Solirubrobacteraceae; genus Palsa-744. Next base: position 45,070 of record CAWIHX010000006.1, read on the forward strand.
TGGGCAGTTCGCTGACGCCTCTGGCCGGAGTCTCCCCGAGCGCTGACGCGAACCGTGTCGTCTACAGATATCGAGGCGTGAGCGAGTCGTTCGTCAACGGTCCGCTCGGCGTCGACCAGCGCTTCACGATCGCGCATGCTCCGGCCGGCAGCGGCGGCCCCCTGACGCTTTCACTCGCCCTGTCCGGCACCCTCAAGGCGCGCGTGAGCGCCGGTGGGAAGGCGCTCGTACTAGCCGGGGCGAACAGGCGCCTCAACTACCGCGGCCTGGCCGCCACCGATGCGCGAGGCCGCCCCCTCCATGCCTGGCTGTCGTTGCGCGGTGGCCACCTGCTCGTGCGCGTCGACACGCGCGGAGCACGTTATCCCGTGCTGATCGATCCGCTGATTCAGCAGGGCCCGGTGCTCACCGACCTACCCGGCGGCGAAGGGCTGGTGGGCAGCGGTCTGTTCGGGTCGACGGTCGCTCTGTCCTCCGACGGCAACACCGTCCTCGTCGGCGTGCCCCGCGAGTACAAAGAAATCGGGGCGGCGTTCGTGTTCGTCCGCTCCGGCTCCACCTGGTCCCAGCAGGCTGAGCTGATCGGCGACTGCACCAGCAACTGCGCCCATCAGGGCACCGGCGAGATCGGCCACGCCGAATTCGGGGGCAGCGTCGCCCTTTCCGCCGACGGCAACACGGCCGCCATCGGCGCACTGGACGACGATGCCTTCAAGGGTGCAGTGTGGGTGTTCACGCGCTCGGGGTCGAGCTGGACCCAACAGACGAAGCTCGTCGCCGATTGCACCAGCGAATGTGCCAACCAAGGGACCGGCGAGGGGTCGTTCGGGGGTCTCGGCTCCGGCGTCGCGCTCGCCTCCGACGGCAACACGCTCATCGCCGGCGCGCCGTTCAACGAATCCGAGGGAGCGGCGTGGGTCTTCACCCGCTCGGGGTCCAGCTGGAGTGAACAGGCGAAACTCGTCGCCGATTGCACGGGCGAATGTCCCCACCAGGGCACCGGCGAGAGCGAATCCGGGCGCTTCGGTCAGGCCGTCGCGCTGTCAGGCGATGGCAACACGGCACTGATCGGAGCCTCCGAAGACACGGGCGCGGCCGGTGCCGCCTGGATCTTCGATCGGTCAGTGTCGACGTGGACGGCCCAGCCAAAGCTCGTCGGCGACTGCACGAGCGAATGCGCGAACGAGGGCACGGGGGAGATCGGCCAAGGGTTCTTCGGCTCGCAGGTAACTCTGTCTACAGACGGCACGACTGCCCTGATCGGTGGCGAAGTCGACGACAACCTCAAGGGCGCCGTGTGGGTCTTCACCGACTCGGGCGCGACGTGGTCCGAACAGACCAAGCTCGTCGCCGATTGCACAAGCGAATGTGCCCATCAGGGGACCGGCGAGGCAGGCAACGGGCAGTTCGGGCACAGCACGGCGCTCTCTGGCGATGGAAACACGGCTGTGATCGGGGCCAACGGAGACGACTCCGCGATCGGGGCCGCGTGGGTGTTCAGGCGCGCGGGTTCGAGCTGGACACAGGACGGCTCGAAGGTCGTCGGTGACTGCTCAGAAGAATGTGAATATCAGGGCACCGGGGAGACCGGCGAAGGACAGTTCGGATCCGGCGTCGCCATCTCGTCAGACGGGAGCACCGTGATGATCGGCGCCCGCACCTCGGACGCGAACGATGGTGGCGTCTGGCCGTTCATACCGGCCAGCACGGCGACGGTCTCAACCGGGCCCAGCAGCGAAGTCAGCCAGTCCGGCTGCTCGTTCACGATCGAAGGCGAACACGCAAGAGTCAGTGCGGAAGCCCTGACGGCTTGCCTGGGTAACAACGCGACAGCCACCCTCACCACTGAAGTTCCCAATACGTCGATCAACATCGCGAGCCCGGTCACGGGCTCGGAATCCAGCTCGCTGGAATTGATCTCGACGGGCTCGGTCTCCCAGTCGGCGCCGATCTCGACGGGCGAACTGGACGTGATCGCGGCGACCGGCATCACTTTGAAGAACGCCGAGAACTCGGTGTCGAAGCTGGAAGTGGAAAACACCGAAAGTGGGAACGCCGAATTCGTGAACGAAGCCCCCTTGCAGCTCGGGAAGGTGCAGCTGCAGGCGAACATGGACGCCAAGATCAAGGCGGAGCAGATCGAACAGGAGCTCGCGACGAAGATCGAAGGCCGCAAGCTGGATGTGATTGCGCAGAAGGGCATCGAGCTGAAGAACGAAGAGAACTCGGTGTCGAGTCTGGAAATGGAAAACACCGAAAGCGGGAACGCCGAATTCGTGAACGAAGCCCCCTTGCAGCTCGGGAAGGTGCAGCTGCAGGCGAACATGGACGCCAAGATCAAGGCGGAGCAGATCGAACAGGAGCTCGCGACGAAGATCGAAGGCCGCAAGCTGGATGTGATTGCGCAGAAGGGCATCGAGCTGAAGAACGAAGAGAACTCGGTGTCGAGTCTGGAAATGGAAAACACCGAAAGCGGGAACGCCGAATTCGCCAACGAACGGGTGCTGACCCTCGGGAAGATCAGCACGCCGGCGCACACCGAAACGGTCATCAAGGGCAAGGAGCTCGCGCAGGAAAAGTCCGCGACCCTCGCAGCCGGAAAGCTCGCGCTGTCGGCCGCCGAGGGCATCAAGTTGACGGGCACCGCAAACGCGGCCGAAAGGCTCGAAGCGATCGCCACGGCGAGCGGCAACGTCGAATACACGAACAAGACGAGCATGGGCCTCGACGCCGTCTCGGCGCCGGGCAAAGGCAAGGTCTCGGTCGAGCTGACGAACCCCCAGGCCGAAGCGACGGCGACCGGCCCGATCTCGGGCGGGAAGGTCGCGCTGGATGCCGACCGGATGAGTCTCGCCGGAGGCCTCTTGACGTCGAAGTCCGTCAGTCTGGCTCCAGTCAGCACAAGCCAGCCGATCAACCTCGGGAGCAGTCAGCCGAGCACTCTCAGCCTCCTGCAAGCCGACATGGCGGCGGTCAACGCGAAGAAGCTCCTTGTCGGCGCCACGAACGCCGGGCAGATCACGGTCTCTGCGGCGATCACGCCGCCCGCGGTCGTCAGTCTCACCCTCGAGACCGCGCAGCAGATCCAAGGCGCGATCGGGGGGTCGCTCAGCGTGCCGACCTTGGCCTTGATCGACCCGGAACCCGCACCTGCGGTGACGTGGACCATCACCCCGTCCACCGTGGCGCAGGGGGCCGGCGAACCCGTCCCGTACGTGGGCGTCGCGAACCTGGCCGTCAGCGGTGGCGGCACGTTCAACGTGAAGGCATCGCCCGGGACGAAGGAGTCTCTCGCCGGGGCGAAGAAATCATCGAATGCCATCGTCGACTACGACGCAGAGGGCCGGACAGTGTCGGGCTCGCCCTCGCCACCGAAGGGCGTCATCCAATCTCCCGGCGTGAAGCCGGTCCATTACAAGCAGGTGGGCGCTGTGAACATCGCCAACAGGGGCTGAGCGGCGAGCCGCCGACAGACGCTGGACAACCGGTTGCACTCGTCCGCCGGCGGCGGGCGACCACGACATCGTCGAGCCGTCCGGCGAACCCGAGCCGGACGACGAGGCTACAGACCGCCGCGAGCGTCGCGCGCACCGCTGCAGAGCAGATCCGGCAGCTGCTCGAGCGGCTAGTCCCGCTCTTCGGTGAGGCGTTCGGCGGCAGCCGTACGTTGTAAATCGCTCGATCAAACCTCCCACCCAGACGTCGACCCACCCCTCGCGTTGCCGAACGCCACCCTCCCGTCCAAGACGGCATCCGGAGCGTCCGCCCGTTCAACTCTGGGCAACAGTGGGAGGGCAACCCGCCAAACTCCCTCGACAAGGCGGAGGTCACTGGAGTATCACCCATGCCCGAGCGCCCGGGTCCCCGCCATCGGCAACTGGCTACACCCTGGCCGAGGACCCTCGACAGCTGTCGAAGGCAGCACGGGATCCGGTGGGGGAGGATTCTCGCGTGCGGCTCGCGCGTAAAGCAGGAGGGGGCGGTTGCGGCGTGGCGTCGCGGTTCGCCCGCTCGGCCGGAGGGGGTGGCGGAGATCTGCAGGTTCGCCGCATATCTCGGTGAACCGGTAGCGCTCGAGGATCTGCTCTACGAGCCCGACGGCGCGCTCGTCCGGCAGGCGGTCGATGCCGAGCTGATGTCGTTGCTCAACCTCGGCGGCTTTGGGCTCGCCGCTTGGGATCCGACCACCTCCGAGCCCGGGCGGCCGCTCACCTATCGCGTGCCGTCGATCCCCAACTTCGACCGCAACCTGCGGTCGCTCGCAGCCAAGCTCAGGGTCTCTGCGATGGTCGCGCATGTGCGCGGCGTGATCTACGACCACAGCGAAGTCGTCGGACTGCAGAACGTCCACCCCTTCTACTTCGACGGCGCCAGCTTCGCGCTCGCCCAGAACGGGGACCTCTACGACTTCGGGCTGATGCGATACGACCTCGTCGAGAAGATCGACTCGCGGCTCCTCCGTCGCATCGAGGGGACGACCGACACCGAGTGGGTCTATGCGCTGATCCTCTCGCAACTGCCCGATCCGTTCTCGCGCATCGGTCCCGAGGACGCGCTGCTGGCTGTCAAGGCCACACTCGAGATCCTCCGCGAGGCGCGCCGCGTCCGCGGCCTCGCGACGCAGTCGCCCGTCAACCTCGTCCTCACGGACGGCAGCTGGATGGTTGCGACCAGATATGCCTTCGACTACGGCTGGTACCCGGAGGACCGCTCGTTCTTCGCCCGCGAGCGCGAGCACGACTTCACCTCGCTCTGGTATTCGATCGGCGGGCCGTTCGGCCGCCGCGACGACGGCACCTTCGGCATGGAGCCCGGGCGTCTCAGCTCGGTTGTCATCGCCAGCGAGCCGCTGACCAAGAGCACGGCGGGCTGGATCGAGGCTCCCGAGTACTCGATGCTCGTGCTCGAACGGGGCGACGACGGCTGCGCTCACGCTGACCTGTGGGAGCTGGCATGAGCGCCCCGGACCTGCTCTCGGCCGACGCGGAGGCCCGCGTGCCGCTGGAGTCGATCGAGCTCTTCTCCGGCATCGATCCGGGGGAGCTCGACCGCGTCGAGCACTTCATGGCGCCGTTCCGCGTGGCGGCAGGGGAGGTGCTCTTCCGTCAGGGTGAGGATGGCGACCGGGTGTTCGCGATCAGCTCCGGCCGGGTCGAGGTGCACGTCGAGCTCACCGGTGGCCGTACGCGCCCGCTCGCGAGGGTCCTCGCCGGCGAGTCGCTGGGCGAGATGGCCGTGCTCGGTGGTGCGCGACGCTCGGGGACGGCTGTCGCAGCAACCCCCGTCAGCGGCTGGCTGCTGCACCGGAGCAGCCTCGAGATGCTGCGTCTCGATCCGGCCCCCGGCGCGGTCGAGCTCGTGGCACGTCTCAGCGAGCTCGTGCTCGCTCGGTTGCGCGCCCGTTACGGAGCGATCGCCGCCGAACTGGCGCGCCACGATCTCGCCGCGGGTGCGGCGCCCGAGCGCGCCACGGGAGCGACAGCCGCGGGCACGCACCTCTCCGGCCCCTATCTGGAGACGCTGCTCTGCTTCAGGCACTTCCACGACCACGGCCAGATAGAGCGGGCGTTGGACGGGGCCGAGGCGGTTGAGCTGCCAGCGGGGGCGGTTGCGATGGCGCCAGCTCAGCACGTCCGGGAGCTGCTGCTCGTGATCCGCGGCGCACTCGATGTCTCGATCCGCGGTTCGCACAGCGCCCGGCGCGTGCGCCTCGCCGGGCCCGGCAGGTTCGTGGGCCATGTCGGCGCGCTCGACAACGGTCCGTCCCCCGTGGTCGCGCACGCCCGCGATCCCGTCGTGATCGTGCGGCTCGACGCGGCGCGGGTCCGAGCGATGCTGCGCGATCCGGCGCTCGCCTCGCGCCGCTTCGCCGCAGGCCTCGCGGAGGACCTCGCGCGGGCGCTGCGCCAGGCCGAGCGGCCGATCGCCCGGATGGAGACCGGGCCGGCCGCGCTGCAGGTCCGTTCCGCTCCCGGCGGGAGCGCGTGTGCCGCGCGCCCCTGAGGCCATCTCCGAAGCCGGTGCGAGCCGCACGATCTCCACGTTTCCCCGCGACATCGCCTAGGCGTCAAGCCCTACGGCCGTGCGGGCTTCCTCGCGATCGCGGAATGGGCGAAAGCGCACGCATCTGTCCCGCTTCGACCTGGTGGCCATCCCAGGCGCTCAGGAGGTCGCGTCGAGCGTCCCGGCGGCGCACGGGTCGCGCACGGTGCTCGCGGCGGAGCCCCCGGTGGAGGCGTAGGCTTCGCTGCCGTGGAGGAGACGGGATCGGAGCGCTACCGGCGCGAGTGCGCCTCCCACGCCTGGGAGGTGCCAGACCGCTACAACATCGCCGCCGACGTCTGCGACGCGCGACCGCCCGAGGCACTCGCGATGGTGCACGAGGATCCCGACGGCGCCATCCGGGAGGTGCACTGGGCAGAGCTCCAGTCCCTGTCCAACCGCGCCGCGAACCTGCTCGCCGCCCACGGCGTGCAGCGCGGCGATCGTGTCGCGGTGGTGCTTCCGCCCACCGCCGAGACCGCCGCGGTCTTCTTCGCAACCTGGAAGCTGGGAGCGATCCTGCTGTCCATGTCGGTCCTCTACGGCGACGAGTCGATCGCGCACCGGCTGCAGGACTCCGAGCCGCGCCTGCTGATCACGGACGCCGAGAACGCGCCCCGCTTCGAGGGGTCGGCGGCACGATGCGTGCTGGTGCTCGATCCCGCCGACCTCGCCCGGGAGAGCGAGACGTTCACCACCGCCGACACCGCCGCCGACGATCCGGCGCAGCTCTACTACACCTCAGGAACGACCGGCTTGGCGAAGGGGATCGTTCACGCCCACCGGTACCTGCTCGCCCACAACGAGTTCGAGTACTGCCATGAAGTCCAGGAGGGGGAGCGCTTCCACGGCATGGGCGAGTGGGCCTGGGCGGCGGGCGTCTGCCCGCTGCTCGGACCCTGGCGCTTCGGCGCTGTGCAGCTCGTCCTGCAGCGCCGCGGCGGCTTCGATCCTCACCGCCAGCTCGATTTCCTCTCGCGTCACGGCGCCAGCAACGTCTTCGCGACGCCGACGGCGATCCGCTCGATGATGGGGATCGGCGACGCCGGGACCCGCTACCCCCAGCAGTTCCGCGTCGTCTGCTCTGCCGGTGAGCCGCTGAACCCCGAGGCGATCCGCTGGTTCCGCGACCAGTACGGCGTCACCGTCCTCGACTACTACGGGCTGACCGAGTCCTACCCGCTCTGCGGCAACTTCCCCTGGATGGAGGTGCGGGAGGGCTCGATGGGCAGGCCGATGCCAGGTTGGGAGGTCGCGATCCTCGACGAGGACGAGCGCCCCCTGCCGGCAGGGGAGCGTGGCGAGATCTGCCTGCGGGCGCGCTCGAACCCGCACTACCCGCTCGGCTACTGGCGGTTGCCCGACGCGACGGCGGAGACGTTCGGCGGCGACTGGTTCCACACCAAAGACGCTGCGCGCACGGACGAGGACGGGTACGTCTGGTACGAGGGCCGGGCCGACGACGTGATCATCGCCGCCGGCTATCGGATCGGGCCGTTCGAAGTCGAGTCCGTCTGCCTCGAGCACCCCGCCGTGGCCGAGGCGGCCGCCGTCGCGGCGCCGGACGAGCGCCGCGGCAACATCGTCAAGGCGTTCGTGGTTCCGGCCGCCGGCGCCGCGCCCTCCGACGAGCTAGCCGAGGAGATCAAGGCCTTCGTGCGCGAGCGCCTCTCGGCCTACGCGTATCCGCGGCAGATCGAGTTCGTCGGCGACCTGCCGAAGACGTTGACCGGGAAGATCCGGCGGGTCGAGCTGCGCGAGAAAGCTCGGCAGCAGGCGGCCTGACTCTCCACGGAACCGGCAGGCCGGCTGCCTCATCCCGCCAACGGCGTCGCGGGCCTCGCCGCGGCGGGCCGGACCTGTGCGAAGGGACTGAGCTGGAGCCACCCAGGAAGTTCTCTGCACCGCCGGCCGTCCCCGGTCACCCGGAGCGTGCGGTTCCCCAACGCGTCGGTCCAGGTCGTGTTCCCCATCCAGATGTCGGTGAGAGTGCGGACGTCGACCACCACCCGCACCTGGATCTCCCCGCCGGGGTGGGCGAGGCAGACGTCGGCTCCGTCGCGAGCGAGCACGAGCCAGTAGCCGCGGTGCTTCGCCGGCGCATCCGGGAAGTACAGCTCGACGACGGTGCGCTCCGGGATGGCGTCGAAACGGATGTTCCGATGGATGTCCCAGACGAGCAGTCTGGGGTCGAGGTCCTGCTCGCGGTACTCGGTCGGCAGCCAGCGCCTGCCCCACACGCCGAGCTGCTCGACGACGGGACGCAGCTCTTCGCCGGCCTCCGTCAGCCTGTAGGTCTCGTCGGCACCGCGCACGACGATGCCGGCAGCTTCGAGCTCGGCCAGGCGGCGCGACAGCATGCTCGCAGAGATGCTCGGCATGCCACGTCGCAGCTCGTTGAAGCGCGTGCTGCCGGAGAGCAGCTCGCGGACGATCAGCGGCGTCCAGCGGCGCGCGATCACCTCGGCCGCCAGCGAGACAGGGCAGAACTGGCCGTAGCCGTCCACCGGCGCAGCATAGGGCGGGGCGGTCGCGTTTTGCTACTTGACCCGAGCCCTGCGCGGGGCGAGGCTGGGCTCATGAGCACGACGAGCGGTCCAGCACCAGCGCCGGCCCAGCTCTGGTCGGCCGGGAACTACCCAGAGGTCTCCGACCGGATGATCCCCGCGCTCGGAGCGCGTCTGGTCGCGCTCGCGGGAGTCCGCGCCGGCTCCGCGGTCCTCGACGTAGCCGCGGGATCAGGCAACGCGTCGCTGCCTGCCGCGGCCGCCGGGGCGTCGGTCACGGCGCTCGACATCACCCCGGAGCTGCTCGAGCAGGGAGAGCAGCGGGCGAGGAGGGCCGGCCTCGAGATCGAGTGGGTGCGAGGCGACGCGCAGGCGCTGCCGTTCGCCGACGCGAGCTTCGACCACGTCGTCTCCTGCGTGGGTGTCCAGTTCTGCGCCGACCGGCAGGCGGCGGCGGCAGAGCTCTGCCGCGTATGCAGGCCCGGTGGCCGCGTCGCAGTCGCTTCGTGGACGCCCGAGGGCTTCATCGGCCGGGTTCTCACCGCGATCACGGCCGCGAGCGGGGGCGACGCGCGCCGTCCCGGCCCGCTCGACTGGGGGCGGGAGGAGAAGGTAGCCGAGCTCCTCGGCCGGCCCGCGTCGGAGGTCCGGTTCCAGCGCGAGCGCGTGCAGATGCCGGCGGGATCCGCCGAGGAGTGGGTCGACTTCATGGCCGGCGCGTACGGCCCGATGGTGAGGGCGAGGGCGGCCCTGGAAGCGCGGCAGGCGTGGCAACCGTTGCGTGCGGAGCTGATCGAGATCGCTGACGCCCACGGCGCGGCTCAGGCCGACGGATTCGCCGCGGACGCCGAGTACCTCGCCGCCGTGCTGCAGCGCTGAACCGTCGAGCGGCCGGGGCCGTGGCAGCGACGCACCGGCCGAGATGAGGATCTTCGGCGTGCTCTGGCTCCGGGAAGGGCGGATCTACAGGCACCGCACCTTCTACTCGGAGGAGGAGGCGCTGGAGGCGTAACTCCGGCCCGGCGCTAACGCTCGACCCCGAACGCTCGGCGAGCCTCGTCCGGATCCGAGTACATGTCCATTCTCGCCTCCTTGCCGTCGCGGAAGGTCCATACCATCGCGAACGACATCTCAGAGGGCATGCCGCTGAGCTTCGACCGGCCTCGCTGGCGGATGATCGAGATGACTCGCTCGCCGACGTCGTGCATCGCCTGGACTTCGACCACCCACTCGTCCCACGAGTCGCCCCACGCAGCGAGGAACTCGTTCGCTCCCTCCATGCCCTCGTAGACCCGCTGCTCGGGCCAGCCGTGGAAGTGGGACATGTCCCACACGAAGTCGGGCGTTGCGAGATGGGCGGGGAACCGGTTGCCGTGCTCGCGGAACCACTCGTAGCGCTCCTGCAGAATCTCCAGGTTCTCGCGCGACAGGCCAGCTCACCCCGCGAGGTGTGACGGCAGCGAAACCGTCAGGACCCGTTGTTCACGAAGGCCTGGTATTCCCGGCAGGGCTCGTTGCGCAGGCTCGGGCACGGCGGGAGCGCGGTTGGCACTTCGACACCCGGCACGATCGGCAGAACGAGGTCGGACGGCATCCCGGGCCCGAACGCGATCGAGACCTGAGCGGTGCCGCCTTCGGGCTGCGTCTTGTTGAAGGACCACACCGGCTGGTTGCCGTTGGGAGCCGAGATCGTGACCCTGATCCGCGAGCCGGCGCGGTACGCGTGGCCCTCGAAGTACAGCGGGATCGTGACCGGGACGAATTCGTTCGACGGCATCGGCTGCACGTCGGAGGCGAGCATCGTCGGGATCGGCTCGAGCGCCGTCGGTTCCTGCGCGAGGATGTTGTTCGACGTGGTGGCGAGCTTGCGCTCGCTGGCGCGGATCCAGCCGTTCTGGACGAAGGTCTCCTGATTGTCCGGGCGCACCTCGCTGATCGTCGCCTGGAGGTCGACGTCGGGCGTCGAGGACTTCACCCAGAGGTTGACGGCGCCGGCGCCGATCGCGGTCGTGTCGCTGCCGAGCGGTGCCGTCACGTACGAGGCAGCATCGCCCGCCGGAGGCTGCGGCCAGTTCCATTCCCACTGCGAAGCGGTGCCCCACAGGCCGCCCGGGCCGGCGTTGGGCCCGTGATCGGTCAGCGGCGTGGCGGTCGCGTCGGAGGTGTAGGTGTCGGTCCCTTCGCCGGCGGGCGCTTCATCGGTGAGTTCGCCGCCGGGAGCGAGGTACCACGAGCGCGCTGTCGTGCCGGGGATCGGGAACGACGAGAACGACTTTTCGAACCCGGGGTACGGGTTGCCGGCGATCGTTTCTTTTTTCGGCGAGGCGCCCGCGCCGTTGTCGAAGAGGATCCGGATCTGCGGAAGCGCATTGAAGGCCGCGAGCGCCTGGGGGTATTTCGCCAGTTCCTGGACCGGGTCCGCCGGAAGCGTGACTTCGTCACCTTTGGGAAGCCCCAACGCCGCCTGATAGACGCTGGACGCCGCGAATCTCACGAGCGAGGCGTTGGTCTTCGGCGGACTGTGCGCGACGTACAGCTGCAGGAAGTCGTAGAGCCGGTTGAACGTGGCCGGGTCGAGTGAGTCGATGTGGGCGCCGTTGGTGAACGTGAACCACTTGCGTTCCGTGCCGGTGAAGTGCTCGGCGAGGTCGGCGCAGTGGCCGCCGGTCTGCTCGTCCTCGAACTGGCACGCCATGAACGTCGGGACGTCGATGTTGTGGACGAACGTCACCGGGTCGAGCGCGTCGGCCACGGAGGGGTTGTAGGTCGAGTTTTCTTTGACTTCTTCCAGGAGGTTCGTCGCCTCTTCGTGCAGGTCCTGGTTTTCTTCGCAGGTTGCGTCGCCTTTCTGGATCTGTTCGTAGGCCCAGTGCTCGCCGGTGCTGGGACCGGCCGGCTCGGCCTGGAACTGACGACCTTCGGCCCATGGCACCGCGAAGCCGGTGTTGAGCACGCCTCCGGGGTAGAGCGTCGTCGCCGTGGCGTCGACCACCGACAGCGGCGCGATCGCCGCGAGCGCCGGCGGGCGCTCCTGCGCGGCGAACAGCTGGCTGATGCCGCCGTAGGAGACGCCGAGCATCCCGACTTTGTGGTGCAGCACCCACGGCTGATGCGCGATCGTCTGGATCACGTCGTAGGCATCGAGGTTCTGCAGCGGTTCGAAGTAGTTGAAGGCCCCGCCCGAGCAGCCGGTGCCGCGCATGTTGACATCGACCACCGCGAAGCCCATCAGGTTGGCGATCGCGGCGATGCCGCTTTCCGGGCCTTTCGGGTTCGCGTAGCCGTATCCGGCGTATTCGATCAGCGTCGGGAACTTGCCCGAGGCCATCGCGTGGAGCTTCTTGTGCAGGCCCGCGCCTTCCGGCAGCCCTGGCATGTGCACGTCGATCGCCAGCTTGGTGCCGTCACGTGTCGTCAGATAGCCGTAGCCGCTGTCCGCGATCGACTGTTTGTAGACGTGGCGGTCCCACGGCGCCGCCTTCTGGGTGTAGACCTTGATCGGACCGGATTCTTCGCCCGGCGAGGCGAGCTTGACCCGGTATCTGCCGGCCGCGACGTGGCGGAACAGCAGCCCCCCGAGCGCGTCGGCGTTCTGCGTGGCGACGGTTTCGCCTTTCGGCCCGAGCAGCGACATCTGGGCGCCCGGTTCCAGGCCGGTGACGTAGACCTGTTCGACGCTGCCGTGGGCGCTGAAGGCCGAGGCGCTCGCGGCACTCACGAGAAGCACGAGCATCGCGACGGCGGCGCCGACCAGCGCGCAACGCCGCGGCGGCACTCTCCCGAGCTGTCCCCTCCAGCACACCCCCACGCCGCTATTAAACACCATCGCGGCGTGGGCGTGTGCCTCCCTGCGCTGACGCCCCCGGCCTTGTTGCGGGAGATCGTGTTGCCGGCCACCAGCTCGTCGCGCCCGCCGGCGATCGTCATGCCGGTGCCGACGATGTCCTTGCGCCGGGCGCTCGCCGGCCCGCGCGCTCACCAGCGCGCCCAGGCGGGCGGCAGCGCCCTCAGCGCGCGGGCCCATCCGCGCAGCCCGCGCGACTGAGCGAGGGCCCGGCGCAGGGAGGCGCGGCCGCCCACGGCACGCGCCGCGGGAGCGGCAGCGAAACGCCGCGCGCGGATCTCCCGGACATACCCGGCCGCGACCGCGTGGCCTTCGCGCTCCAGCGTGCGCTCGAGCTGCGCCAGCGTCAGCCGCGGCGCTGCCCGTCCGAGCCGTGACAGCGCGCGCTCGAGCTCGGCGACCGCCTCCTCGTCGGTGTCGGGCCCACGTCGGGACATGGCCCGCGTCCACACACGTGCGGCGAGGGCGAGGAGCGCGGCGAGCGCCACGGCGAGTGCCGCGAGCGGCCACCAGGGGCCACCACGCGACGTCGCTGGAAGGGGCCCGCCCGCACGAGCCGCCAGGGCGCGGCGCCCGTGGGCCTTGCTCTGGCCTCCGAACACGGCCGCGCGCGAGAGCGCGGTCGATCCCGCGAGCGGGATCGGCGTGGAGGTGGGAGGGGTGGGGTCGAAGGTGACCCAGCCGAGGCCGCTGAGGAACACTTCCACCCATGCGTGCGCATCGGAGGCCCGCACGCTCCAGACGCCGGCGTGCGCGTCCCGGGTGCCCGGACGGAAGCCGACGCCGACGCGGGCCGGGACGCCGTCCATGCGCAGCATCAGCGTCATCGCGCCGGAGAACTGCTGGCAGTAGCCGCGGCGCTGGCTGAACAGGAACGCCTCCAGCGGATAGCGGGCCAACGGAACCTGGCGGTCGTAGGTGTAGTTGCTGCGCAAGAAGTGCTCGATGCGCACCGCCACCTCGTAGTTCGAGCGGGCGCCCGCGGCCAGGCGACGCGCGAGCGCGAACATCGGCGCGTACGGCGATGCCCCGATCAGCGCCGCGGTCCTCGGGTCCGAGGCGGGCGTGCGGCCCGGGGCGCTCGGTCCGACCACGCGCCCCGAAGCGCCGCCCATCCGGACGTCGGTGTGCAGGTCGGGGCGCGCGAGCGCCGTCGCGGCGGCGGTCGGCAACTCGAACAGGACGTACGGGAGATAGAGACGCGGATAGGTGCGGGGCGCTCGCGCGGCTTCGCTCGGCGAGGGCCGGGGGTCGTACGAGCTGACAACGTAGGCGGTGCCTCGCTGCGGAGTCGCCGTGGTTCCGGCGGTCCGATCGCGTTGCCAGGTCACCGGGGGCGCGATGTCGTCGAGCCAGCGCACGCCCACAGGGAGGCCTCCCGCGCTTGGCAGCATCGACGACCGCAGACCTTGGACTTCGATGCTCGCACGATCGGTCCAGCGCGGGAGCTTCGCGCGCGGGAGATCGGCGCGCAGCACGCCCGGCGGTTCGGGCGAGCGGAGGAAACCCAGGCCGTCGAATCGATCGAGGGAGGTGACGCGCAGCAATGCCGGGCTGCGCTCGGAGACCTCGATCATCGCCGCCTGCGAGGACGGCCAGGGGTCCGGCCCGTAGACCTGATCCCACTGGAAGGTGCCGTTGACGTCCGCCGCTCCGGCGTCGCGGTAGTGAATCCACGGGCTCGCGGAGCCGAGGGCCGACTGCACGGCGAGCGCAGCGGCGCCGCACACGGCCAGCCAGCACAGCGCGCGGCCGGTCTCGGACGCGGACGCGAGCGGCAGCAGGAGCGTCGCCGCGACGAGTGCCGCGAGCACGACTCCGTCGAACGCCGGCAGCGGCGAGGGCGCGTTCGCCGTGCCCGTCACGAAGACCGCCAGCAGCGCCGCGAGGGCGAGCACACGACGCGTGGCGCGCATCGCCGGCGACGGCCAGAACGACGCGCATCCCGCGGCGAGGAGCACGGCCGGGACCGGCAGCAGCACGGCCGCCTGCGCCCAGCGGTCGCCGCCCCGGTAGGGCCAGAGCCAGCCGCTGACCTCGTCGAGGCCGCCGGAGAGCCTGTGCGCGAGGTGGGTCCACTGGCCCGGCGCGAGGAGGTGGGCCGGTACGCGCAGCACGAGCATCGAGGTCGCGAACGTGCCCGCGACGAGCGCGATCCGCAGCACGGCGATCGCCGGGCGAGCCCTCGTCAGCCGGCCGGTGGCGGCCAGCAGGCCGCAGCCGAGCGTGGCGCAGGCCGCCACGAGCAGGACTCGCCCGGTGGGCGGCGTCGCGATCAGGGCTGCGTAGCGGACGGCAGCGAACGCAGCCAGGCTGAAGAACGCCGCCAGCTCGAGACCGAGCTGCTCGCGCTCGCGCGGCGGGGCCACCGCTGTGGCCGGCCCGGCCGCCGCGCTCATGCGGCCCGCTCCGCGCGTGCGCGTCCGGCCGGCTGCACGGCGCATCCGGCGACATCGAACAGCGACCCGGCGTGAGGGTCCGCGAGCGCGGAGACCGTGCAGCTGACGCTGACGCCGGCGGGGACCTCAGGACGGCGGGCCTGCACGAGCACGATCCGCCGCAGCTCGCGTGCGAGCTCCCAGCACGGCGGCGCGCCCGGCTCCACCAGCGCGAGCTGCGCGTGCAGCTGCGGCCACGCCTCGAGTCCGGGGCCGAGGGACTCCACGCGCCGCAGGCCGGGGAGCATCGCCGCGCAGCCGCCCGCGGCGCCGAGCCCGAAGCACAGCGAGGCCGCGGCGCGCACTGCTCTGTCGAGCGCCTCGTCGCTCGCGGGATCGGCGGCGTCGAGCACGACCGTGACCGGCAGCCGGCTCGCCTCCTCGATGAAGCCGCGCTCGGCCGGGACCCCGGTCCGCGCGACCGTCAGCCAATGGATCCGCGACGCCGGCGAGCCCGGGCGGTAGGGACGAAGCCCATCGGGATCGAGACCTGCCGAGAGCGACGGCTTCGGGTCCGGGAGCGTGAGGAGCCGCTCGAGGTCGGCGCGGGGGACCGCGCGCACGCGCGGGAGCACCAGCAGCTCGCGCGTCCGGCTCGTTCGCTCGCGAACGCAGATCTGGAACGGATCGGCCCAGCGGGCGCTGCTCGGACCGAGGACCACGCGCCCGCGCCGGACCGGCCGCAGGCCTTGCGCCGCCGAGCGGTTGCGCAAGCTCAGCCTGGCCGGCGGAGAGCCCGGGAGGATCGTGAGCGCCCCGCGGCAGAAGGCGGCGAGGCCGCCGCTGACACGCGCACGGACGGTCACCTCCTCCCCCTCTTCGATCCGCCCCGCGTCCAGATCGAGCTCGACGCCGGCGCCGCGGGCGGCGCCCGACACGGTCACGCCGGCGGCGAGCGCCACGAGCGCGAGCGTCACGCCGGGAACGTAGAGCGCGGACACGGCGAACGCGCCTGCGAGCAGGCACATCCCCACACCGATCAGCGCGAGCTGGAGGGCCCGGCTCACAGCGCCGGCACCGACGCGAGCGCGTCGTCCACGATCGCGGCCCGCGCGGCGCCTGGCATCCCGGGTGCGAGCAGCAGCCGGTGGCCGAGCACGGTGTGGGCCAGCTCCTGGACGTCGTCTGGGAGCACGTGGTCGCGCCCCTCCAGAGCCGCCTGGACCGTCGCCGCCTGCAGCAGCATCAGGCCCGCGCGCGGGCTCGCGCCGAGCTGGGCCCGCGGGTCGCGCCGCGTGGCATCGGCGATCGCGACGACGTAGCGCCGGAGCGGATCGCTCGTGTGAAGCGCGGCGAGCGCGGTCTGGGCCGCGACGACCTCGGCGACGGTGCTGACCGGAGTCAGCCCGAGCACGCGATCGCCGCCTGCGTGGTCGGCGAGCATCGCGGACTCCTCCGCGGCCGACGGATAACCGAGCGACAGCCGCACCATGAAGCGATCGAGCTGTGCCTGGGGGAGCGCGTAGGTGCCGTCGAACTCGATCGGATTCTGGGTCGCGATCACGAGAAACGGCCGCGCGAGCTCGTGCGTCGTGCCGTCGACGGTCACGCGCCGCTCCTGCATGCACTCGAGCAGCCCGGACTGGGTCTTGGGCGAGGCCCGGTTGATCTCGTCCACGAGCACGACGTTCGCGAACACGGGGCCGGGACGGAACTCGAAACGCCCTTCGCGCTGGACGTACACGTTCGCGCCGACGAGGTCGGCCGGGAGCATGTCGGAGGTGCACTGCACGCGCGCGCAGTCGGCATCCAGTGACGCTGCCAGCGCCCGCGCGAGCGCCGTCTTGCCCACGCCCGGGTAGTCCTCGATCAGGACGTGCCCGCCGGCCAGCAGCGCGATCAGCATCGCCCGCACCGCGTTGGGCGGGACGCGCACGGCGCTCGACACGTTGGCCGACAACCGCGTTCCCAGTGCGGCGACGTCAGCAGGCCCGAGCTGGCCGACCACATCCATGCCACCCGAGATCGTAACTCCGCTCGCGCGACCCGACGCCGGCAGCTACGGCTCGATCCCGGCCGCCTCCAGCGCCCCCTCCAGCGACGCGTAGGTGTCGATCCCGGCGATCTTGCCGCCGGAGACGGTCCACACGCCGGCGTTGCGCTGTTCGACTTCGATCTTCGTCTGCTTGCCGACCGCGGTCATCCGCAGTGCGACGACGACCGAGGAGCCGGCGTCTGTGATCTGCTCGATCTCGAAGTGGATCTTTTCGAAGGCGTCGCCGAAGGAGTCGAAGTACCTTTCGATCCCCTCGCGCCCGCGGTAGGTGTCGGGCTCGGCCGAGAGCTCGGGCGCCACCTGCCCCTCGAAGTCCTCGGCCGTGAGGGCGACGATCCGGTCCAGCTCACCGCTGTTCCACGCCTCGAGCGCCCTGCGCACCGTCTCGACGTCCTGGGCGGACACGACCGCTACAGCCCCGCGGCTCTCAGTCCGGCCGCGGTGTCGAGGTGGATGTGGAGACGACTCATGCGGCCCTCGCTGAAGTCGACGATGCTCACCGCCGGCTGCACGAGCTCCACGCCGCTGCCGCGGCCCCGAACCTGGGCGGCGCCGATCACCACGACCCGCGTCTCGCCGATGGCACGGAGCTCGTCGAGGCGCAGCGCGAAGGACTCGAACTGCTGGCGGATGTCCGCCAGCCAGCGGCGGTATCCCTCGACCCCGACGTAGGGCGTGCCCGCCAGCGAGGAGAACGGCGTCTCGATCTCCACGGCGGGGTGCAGCAGCTCGACTACCTCCTCGGCACGGCCCTCGTTCCATGCCTCGACTGCAGCGCGGGCGGTGTCGAGGTTCGCCTCGGACATCGATCGCCAGTATGTCGCTGCGCCCGGCTCGCTAGCCGACGCGAGGCGTCTGGAGCGTGTCCTCGGCCTCGTCCGCCGTGTCCGGCTGCGGTGGCGGCGCCCCCTCCGGCGAGATCGTCCACACCGTGAGCTTGCCCTTGCGGCCCCGCACGTCGAACTCGCCGACGCGCGAGAGCCCGGCGGTCGAGCCGCGCATCCGCTCCCGTGTGGAGTCCGCGATGAACACCATCGCGTCGCTCTCCTTGGTCATCCCCTCCAGCCGCGAGGCCGTGTTGGTCGTGTCGCCGATGGCGGTGTACTCCACGCGCTGCTCGGAGCCGACGTTGCCGGCCATCACCGAGCCGCTGTTGAGGCCGACCCCCATCGCGAACTGGCGCTCGAAGCCCTGCTCCGCGATCCAGGCGTTGAAGTGCTCGAGGCGCGGGCCGACCATCTCCCTGGCGGCCGCCACGGCCCGGTCGGCATGGTCGTCCTGCTCGAGCGGCGCGCCGAACACCGCCATGATGCCGTCGCCCATGTAGGAGATCAGCGTTCCTCCTGCCGCGAGGATCGCCTCGCTCATCTCGTTCAGGTAGTGGTTGACGACTTCGATGACGAACGCCGCCGGCTGGCTCTCGGAGAAGCTCGTGAACCCGCGCAGGTCTGAGAACAGGACCGTGCAGTCGCGCTCGACGCCGCCGAGCCGGAGGTTCTCGTTCGTGCTCGCCAGCACCTCGTCGACCACCCCCGCCGGGACGAAGCGCGAGAACACGTCGCGCACCCGTTCCCGTTCGATCGCTTCGCCAACGTAGAGGACCGCGAGCGTGCCGAGCGTCCCGATCGCCAGAGCGAGCAGGGGGTAGACGAAGGTGACGATCGCACCGCTGTTGAACGTGATCTGGGCCGCGATCGTGAAAGCGACCGCGAGCGCGACGGCATCGACCAGCGAGCGCCAGCCACGCAGGCGCAGGCTGCCGAGCGGCACCGCGATCCCCAGCAGCACGATCAGCAGCACATCCAGCCAGGCCGGCGCGTCCCGCAGCGGCACGCCACGCAGCAGCGTGCTCGTCGCGTTTGCCTGGATCTCGGGCCCTGCCATCTGGCCGCCGCCGGTCGTCGGCGTCGCGTGGATGTCGCCGAGGATCGGATCGGACGCGCCGACGATCGCGATCTTGCCAGCGAAGCTGCCCGGAGCGAACTGGCCGTTCAGCACCTTCGAGTAAGAGACGGACTTGAATGTTTCGGGGCCGCCGACGTAGTCGATGGGGAGGGTGCCGCCCTCGAAGAGCGAGGCCGAGATCGGCCGGCCCGTGAAGACTTCCGCTGTCACGACGGGGAAGCTGCGCAGGCCGTTGTAGGAGTAGCCGAGGCGGCGGGTCACCCCGTCGGTGTCGATCTCCTTGTCCTTTCGGAGCCTGGCCTCGGCGGCGCGCGCACCGAGTTCACTCAGCAGGGCCGGGCCGCCCAGCACCTCGGTGCGCCCGTGCGGCGCTTCGACTTCGGTCGCCGCCAGCACCACTTTCCCGTGGGCCCGACCGATCGCTTCGATCAGCGCGTTGTCGTCCGCGACATCGGTTTCCTGCGTGAACTCGAGATCGATCGCGATCGTCTTCGCCCCGGCGCGGCGCAGGCGGTCGATGACCTGCGCGTCATACCGGCGCGGAAACGGGAAGTCGCCACGCTTCGTCCTCCGGAAGTCCTGCACCGTCGCGTTGTCGATCGGCACGAGCACGATGTCGGCGGGCACGTTCTGCCTGCCCCGAATCGAGTACCGCGCGTCGATCGTCTGCAGTTCGCTGCGCCGCAGCACATGCGTCGCGTAGGCGAGCACGCCCGTGCCCGCCGCGAGCAACGCGATCAGGACGAGCGCGCGAGTGCGTCTGTGGCGCATGTGCATCTACCGGCCCCCTCCTCGCTCGCCGTCGAGGATTGCACGCGCCGCGATCATCCCGTCACGAGGTACGCCACAAGCGCCAGTGCGAGCACGTGCGCGCTCTGGTCGGCGCCGAGTCGCACGACCGTGCTCGGGGTGCCGTGCACGTGCTTGACGCGGCGGATCCAGGCGGTGATGAGCGCGCCGTCGTCGACGATCGCGTGGGGGATCCCGACGCCGGCGGCGACGGCCACCGCCACGAGCGCGCCGGATTCGATCCCGATCCAGATCAGAGCCGGGAGGAAGGAGAGGGTGTAGACGAGGGCGTGCGAGGAGAGCGCCCGCAGGTTCTCCCCGCGGTCTCTGAGCCCCCGCGCCTTGTTGCTCGCCTGCCAGTCGGTCTGGAGCAGGAAGTCGCCGAAGAGATGGCAGAGGAGGAAGACCCCGAACAGCGCGGGCCACGTCATCGTGTCTCGCTCTCGCACGGGCGCGGCCGCGGCCATATCAGAGTGCCCCCCGGGATCAGACCGGCGAGTGTATGGCACGCTGCGCGCGCCACGCGCGCCTGGAAACACGCGGTGTCGGCTTTGTCTAGGCTTCCTGGACGCCAGGGGGTGGAACAGCTTCTGCCCGCCCGGGATTTCAGTGCGCGGCTGTCGGACGCCGCGAGGGGGAGGAGGACACGCCGATGCCAGCAGCATGCCGCCCCGGGCCGGCCGGACGCGCGGCGCTCGTCGCGGGCGTGCTGCTCGTCCTGCTGCTCACCGGGCTCTGGGCGCGCCCGGGCGGCGCAGCCGCGGCGCAGCCGGCCTTCGCCGCCGATCCGTTCCTCGAATCCGCCGGTCCGGTGTCCCCAGAAGGAGAGGAAGGCGAAGGTCGCTTCGGGACGAGTGTCGCCCTCTCTGCCGACGGCAGCACCGCGCTCGTGGGGGCGCCCGGCGACGCGGAGCACCTCGGAGCCGTCTGGGCGTTCACCCGCTCCGGGCCGGGGTTCGCCCAGCAGGGGGCGAAGCTGACGGTCCCCGAAATCCCCGGCGAAGCCGAAGGCGAACTCTGCACGCAGGAACCGGGCGAATGCCGGACCGGCGTGAGCGTCGCGCTCTCCGCCGACGGCAACACCGCGCTCGTGGGTGCCCCGAACCACAACGGCGAAGCCGGCGCCGCCTGGGTGTTCGTGCGCTCGGGGTCGGCGTGGACGCTGCTCGAACAGCTCCAGCCGGGCCCCGAAGAGCAGGGGCCCGGACGCTTCGGCCGCAACGTCGCGCTCTCGGCCGACGGGACGACGGCCCTCGTGAGTGCGCCGAGGGATCGCAGCGGCCACGGCGCCGTGTTCGTCTTCCGCCGCGCCGGCGCCGGGTTCGTCCACCAAGGCCCCAAGCTCGTCGGTCCCGAAGGGACCGGCGAGAGCCTCTTCGGGCGCAGCCTCGCCGTCTCTGCCGATGGCACGACGGCGCTCGTGGGCGCGCCGGGCGACGCGGGCCACACGGGCGGGGCGTGGATGTTCCGGAGCACCGGCGCGAACTTCACCCAGCGTGGCACCGAGCTCACCGGCGGCGAAGAGAGCGGGCTCGGCCGCTTCGGCTCGAGCGTCGCCCTCTCGCTCGACGGCGATACCGCGGTGATCGGTGGGCGCGCCGACGGGAGCACGAACGGGGCGGCGTGGGTCTTCGCGCACGGGGCAACCCGCTGGGAACAGCAGGGGCCGAAGCTCCTCCCCGGCGACGAGAGTGGCACGGGCGAGTTCGGTTCGAGCGTCGCGCTTTCGCTCGACGGCGATACGGCGCTGATCGGCGGGCCACGGGACGCCGGCTCGCAGGGCGCCGTCTGGGTGTTCGCGCGCGATGGCTCGAGCTGGTCCCAGCAGGGGTCCAAGCACCTCTCCGGCGAACCCCTACCCCGCAGCTTCTTCGGCTGGGCTCTTGCGCTTTCGGCGAACGACGGCGTCGCGCTCGTGGGCGCCCCGCACGACGGCTCGAACGCGGGCAGCGCCTGGGCGTTCCTCGGCACGCCCGAGCCGGCGCCCACCGTCACCGGGATCGCGCCGGCCTCGGGGCCGAGTGCGGGGGGGACGGCCGTGACGATCACCGGTAGCGGCTTCCTGCCCGGCGCGAGCGTGGGGATCGGCTCGCCTGCAAGCTCGGTGGACGTCGTCTCCGAAACGGAGATCACGGCGGTCACCGCCCCGGGCGCGGCGGGAAGCCGCGAAGTCGTGGTCAGCGACCTCTACGGGAGCTCGAGTGGCTCGCCGTCCTTCACCTACACGGGCGGCCCCGCGCCCCCCGCGCAGGGCACCGGCGACACGGGCGCGTTGCTCGCGGGCGTGCTCTCCACGATCACGACCGGGCTCGAGGCGCCGAAGCTGGGCGTCGCCGGGAACCTCCTCCCGGTCACAGGCAGGATCCGTATCGAGCTGCCCGGCTCGACGCGCTTCGTCCCGGTCGGGACGAGCATCCAGGTGCCCTTCGGGACGATCGTCGACGCGACGCTCGGCAAGGTGTCGGTGACGACCGCGCAGCCCGGAGGCGGCACCCAGACCGTCAGCTACTACGACGGCGAGTTCAAGCTGACCCAGGACCACGCAGGTCTGGTCGTGGCCACGCTCGTCGGCGGCAAGCTCGGGTCCTGCCCGCGCGCGAAGGGTCGGCGGCATCACACCCGGTCGGCTCAGGTGGCGACGAAGAAGAAACCCGTCCGGAAGCTGTGGGCCGAAGGGCACGGGAAATACTCGACCAAGGGCAACTACGCCACCGGCGCCGCGCTCGGCACCCGCTGGATCACCGAGGACCTCTGCGGCGGCACCCTGATCAAGGTGCTCCTCCACCGCGTGTTCGTGACGAACCTCGTGACCCATCGCCACTTCACGATCACCGCCGGCCACAGCTACTTCGCCCGCGCGCCGGGAGCCTGAGCAACCCCGACTCGGGACCCCGCGATGGCCACCTTCCGCTGCCACACGGCTTGCAGCAGTTGACACAAGCGCAGCGCGGGCGCAAGGTGAGCGCATGGGAGCGAGGGGTGTCGGCGCGGTGCTCGATCCGGTGCGGCGCGTGCCTCTCGACGGCGGTGGCTACCGGGTACGCCGTCGCCGCCCGGCGGCCGATCGTCCCCGCCGCCTACTCGACCTGCTGCCTGCCGCTCCGAACGCGGCGAAGGAAGGGCGGGCGCCCGGCGGGACCCGCGAAACCGAGAGCACGCTCTCGCTGCTCGAGGAGTTCGTCGCGGGCGATCTGATCGTCCAGGCGCCCGCGGGGCGGATTCTCGCGAGCGTGCTGTTCACCGACATCGTCGACTCGACCGCGCGCGCCGCGGCGCTCGGCGACGGCCTGTGGGCGCAGGTCCTCGACCGCCACGACGCGATCGCCCGCAGCGCGATCGCGGCCTGCGGCGGCCGCTTCGTCAAGGAGACCGGCGACGGCGTGCTCGCCGTCTTCGACGCGCCGGCGCGAGGGATCGAATGCGCCAAACGCCTGCGTTCGGCGCTCTCGCACGCCGGGATCGCGATCCGGGCCGGCATCCACACGGGCGAAATCGAGCTGCGCGGCGAGGACGTCTCGGGCATCGGCGTGCACATCGCCGCACGCGTGGCGGCGCTCGCCGGGACCGGCGAGCTGCTGGTGTCGCGCACCGTCAAGGACCTCGTCGCGGGCTCGGAGTACGTGTTCGCGAGTCGCGGCTCGCACCGGCTGCGGGGGATCCCGGAACGCTGGGAGCTGCTGAGCGTCCGCTGAGCTAATCGGCGCGCAGCGTCCGCGCCGTCGGTGAGCGGGGCACCGTCCGCTGGTTCGGGTTCGTGCCGAGGACGCGGTCGCCGACGTTCGAGCTGACGCCCATCCAGTAGCCCTCGTTCTTGAAGTGGTGCAGCCGGTGGTTGCGCCAGATCGTGCGGTACCAGCGACTCCTCGGCACGTAGGGCGTGTGGATCAGGAAGTGCGACCACTCGTAGCGGAACAGCCCGAGGTAGGCGAACACGATCCCGGTGAGCGCAAGCGGGAGGACCGGCGCCCCGAGCGGGAGCGCGACGGCGAGCGTCACGAGCGCGATCGCGAGCGCGATCTGCACGATGAAGCTGGTGACCTCGACCTGCTTGAGCAGGACGCGGTCGAGATCGGAGGGGGAGAGGTGGTGGTTGCGATGCTGGATCGAGCCGTACAGCTCGACCCTGCGGCCGCGCAGCTCGAACGGGGGGAGGTGCAGCAGGTACTTGTGGATCACCCACTCGACGAACGGCTGGGCCGCGAGCAGGGCGAGAGGGGGGATCAGGTCCCGCCAGGACCACTGGCCAACGTAGAGCCGGGCCGCCAGCGCCACCGCGGTCGCCGCGAGCACCGCGCACGGCGAGAAGTGCGTCATGAACTCGCGCCAGCACGAGCCGAGACGGTCGAGCTCGGCCCGCTTGGCGGTCAGTGAGCGGTCGTAGGCCGCCGGAACCTCCTCACCGCGCACCGTTGAGCCTCCTGCGCCGGGGAGGGACGGTGATCAGGGCTTGCCGCGCCGCCGCCTCGGCGCGCGCCGGGTCACCCGCCGCGATCGCCTCGGCGATCGGAAGCCGGTGGCCGCTGCGCTCGAGCTCCGCTTCGAGCAGCGGGAGGCTCAGCTCCCGCTGCGAATGGACCGCGCGGATCAGGCTGTTGAACGCGAGCTGGTAGGCGAGGTTTCCGGCGCCGTCCACGATCAGCTGCCAGAAGCGCCGATCGAGCTCCAGCAGCTCCTCGCCGGCCGGCCCCCCCGCGAGCTCCGCGGCGATCTCGCGCAGCTCGGAGCCCACTGTCCGCGGCGCCCGCTCGGCGCACAGGCGTGCGAGGTCGGCAGCGATCCCGGCGCGCATCTCCAGGGCGGAGGCGAGCAGCGGCGCTAGGTCCTCGACCGGCTCGACGTGCTCGGCGATGATCGCCAGCAGGTCGAGCCCCGCCGTGCGGCGGTAGTCGAGCACGCTCGTCCGCCCGCCCTGGCTGACGCGGACGAGCCCCACCTGCTCGAGGCGCTTGACCGCCTCGCGGACGACGTGGCGGTTGACGTGCAGCTGCTCGCTGAGCTCGCGCTCGGAGGGGAGCGCGTCGCCCGGCGCGTATCCGCGGCCCACGATCTCCGCGGTCAGCTGCTCGAAGACCCTGTCGGGGAGGGAGCGTCTGTCGAGCGCCTTCAAGGGCATACGGGCGGCAGCTTAGCAGCTGGTTGGACCAGTAGGGGGGCAGGCCCACGTTCCAAGGGGCGGTGTCGAGCTGACGAGAGCGCTGCCGCGTTGATGCCGCCCTCCAACCTTCTCGGCTCGCCAGCGTTCATCTCGTCGGGGAGGTGACGTCGCGCGGGGCCGTGACACATGGCTGCCCCGGCCCTACAATCCCACGGCGAAACCGGGAGAGCTTTCGATGACGGATCAGTTGATTGGGAGGACGGCAAGACGCCTGGCGCTGGCGGCGGTCCTCGCCCTTGCTGCGGTGGCGCTCGGCGCCGGGACGGCGCAGGCGGTCATCGTGACCAACATCGACGGGCACCGTTTGAGCCTCGAACTCGCGCCGGGGCGGAGCGTCGCCGCCGCCAAGCCGAGCGCCAAGGGGGGCGCGAAGCCGCTGAGCAACAAGAACGTCACCTACCACGGCGGCCCCGTGATGGCCTCCAACACCAACTACGCGATCTACTGGGATCCCTCGGGAGGATCCGCCTTCCCCGCCGGCTACATGTCGGGGATCGACAGGTGGTTCGAAGACCTCGTCCACGACAGCGGCGGGATGCTGAACACGGACTCGCTGCTCGTGCAGTACGGCGCGAACTACAACTCGCACTTCGCCCAGGCGCTCGTCGACACCGACCCGTACCCCGGCAACGGCTGCAAAGCGGCGGAACGGTGTCTCACCGACGCGCAGCTGCAGACCGAGCTCAGGTCGTACATCCAGGCTCACGCGCTGCCGGAGGACCTCGAACACATGTACTTCCTGCTCACCCCGGCCGGGCTCGAAAGCTGCGTGGACGAAACCGGCAAGTCCTGCTCGGTGGGAGCCAAAGGCGGTGAGTACTGCGCCTACCACAGCTACATGGAACTGGCCGGGGGGGGGCTCATCATCTACGCCGACATCCCGTACACGGTCGGCCTCGGTTGCGGCGACGCAAACAACAAACCGAATGGCAGCCCCTCTGACGAAGCGCTCGCGGGCGGCATCACCCACGAGCATGCCGAGGGCGTCACCGACCCGACGCTGAAAGCCTGGAAGGACTCGAAAGAAAACGAGATCGCCGACAAGTGCCGCGGCAAAGGCGAAGCCACCGAATACGGCACGGAACTCGGGAAAGTCAACGGCTCCAAGTACAACGAGATCCTCAACGGCGACTTCTACTGGTACCAGCAGGTGTGGAGCAACGAAACCGAATCGTGCCAGCAGCGCGAGCTCGAAGTGCCGACGATCAAGAAGATGAAGCCGAAGAAGGGCTCGACTGCCGGCGCGACGGAAGTGACGATCACCGGCACGGGCTTCACGCCCTCAGCGACCGTGACCTTCGGCGGCACGAATGCCACCCACGTCGTCTTCGAATCGAGCACGACCCTCGTCGCGACCTCGCCGCCCCACACCGCGGAAACCGTCGACGTCCGGGTCACGACGGGCGGGGGGACCACCACGGTGACCAAGAAGGACCGCTTCAAGTACAAGGCCCCCAAGTAGGGCGGGTCGCGGCCGCCACGCCGGCCCCGGGCGACAAAGGGACGGCGGGCGGCTCGGGCCGTCAGGCCGGCGGCGCCGCCGCTTCTTCTTCACGTTCGCGCTGGCGCTTTTCTTCCGTCTTGCGCTTGTTGCGTTCGTGGCGTTCGGCGTATTCCTCGGCGGTTTTGTGCGGCTGCCGCGACGTCCCGATCGGCCGCTTTTCCTGCACCTTCAGCTTGTGGCGTTCCTTGCGTTCGGCCAGTTCCTGTTCGCTCGGCGGAACGCCGGACTCGCCGGTTGTCTTCTTCGATTCTTCGTGGTTGAGGCGTCGCTGTTCGGCGATGAGTTCGCGCGCTTCGCGCCTCAGCCCGACCCGTTCGCGCGAGCTCTGGCGCCGGCTTTCCCGTTCGCCGGTCGCGCCGTTGGAGCGGGCGTGGACGTCGCGGCCGGTCTGGACGCTCTCGCCCGTGCCCGCGCCGCCGCCGCTGTGCCCGCCGTGCCCGCTCGAGGCAGGTGAGGTCTTCTGGCCGCCGGTCCCGGGCAGGCCGCTGCCGTTGGCTTCGAGCACGGGCAGGCCGGCGCCCTGGGATCCGCCGCGGCCCCCGCCGTTGGCGCTGGAACCTCCGGTCCCGCCGGGGAAAGCCGGCAGTGTCGCGCTCCAACCCGCCGCGCCGCCCGGCCCGTGGGCTGAGGCGACCATCGCCGCGCTCGTCGCCTGCGTCGTCCCCGTCGTCGCGACGCCCTGGGTCGCGCTCGGCGCCTCGAGCACCGACACGCCGACGCCGGCGCCCGCGCCCAGGCAGACCATTCCGGCGGCGAGCTTGCAGACCAGCACTTTCACGCCGCCGCCCGCGAGGTCCGCGGCCGTACCGGCAACAGATGCCGTGACGGCTGCGCCGCCCGCGACCGTCGCCGACTCGGAGCCTCCGAAGCTCAGCGCTTCTTCGAGCGCGCGGTACTTCAGCCCGAGCGACGGCACGATCGGCAGCAGCGCGCCGAGCTGGCGGCGCTGGCGCGCGACGCCGTCCGCGTACAGGCGGCAGTCCGGGCAGGAGCGCACGTGCCGGCGCAGCCGGCCGCGCAGCAGCGCCGCGCCGCGGGCGCTGGCGAGCTCTTCGCGGATCTCGGTGCAGTCAGCGTCACGGGCGCGGCGCTCGGAGATGAGCTTCGATCGCGCCTGGTAGACGTAGGCCTTCACCTGCTCGGCACGCACGCCCAGCACGCCGCCGATCTCCTGCTGGCTGAGGCCGTGGATCTCGGCCAGCACGAGCGCTGCACGCTGGCTCTCGGGCAGCTCACGCAGCCCCTCGAAGACCTTGCGGACCTCCTCGCGCGTCTCGATCTCCGAGACAGGGTCCGGTCCTGGCGCGACCTCGCCGTTCAGCTCCACCAACGGCCGGCGGCGGCGCAGGATCGTCAGGCAGTTGTTGCGCGCGATCGTGAACAGCCACGGGCGGAGCGTGACCGGCCGGCCGTCGGCGCGCATCGCTCTGTAGGCGGACGCGAACGTCGCCTGCAGCGCGTCCTCGGCGTCCTGCTTGGAGCCGAGCATGTACACGCAGAAGCCGAGCAGCTCGCGGACGTGGCGGTCATACAGCGTTTCGAAGGCCGCCGTGTCGCCGCGCCGCACACAGGCGACGAGCCACTCGTCAGATGCGAGCGCGAGGCGGACCTTCGAGCCCGCCTTGCCGACTGGACCGCTGTTGTACAACGATCGCCCTCCCTAACTCCCCGTCGCGGGGCTTGATCCCTGACAAAAGCTACTCATGTATACCCCTGAAAGCAATGGCTCTACCTGTGTGGCCGCAGACAACTGCCTGCGGGCGTTCGTTCCCATCATGGACAACGTGGTTCGCGGGCGAAGGTTGGCCGGCTGGGGAGATTTTTCTTACGGGCGCGGCAGGTCCGCGGGCAGCGGAACATCCTGGGGCGGGCGGCCGGGACCCGCTTCGTCCCACTCGCTCCAGGCGCTGCCGTCGCGCCCCGCGTGCTCGCCGGAGCCGCCGAGGGCGAGGAGCACCAGGCGCACGGGTCCGGCGTTCACGAGCTGGCGGCGCACGCCCGGCTCGACCCGGGCCAGCTCGTCGGCGCCGAGCACGGCCGGATCGCCCTCGACGATCAGCGTCAGCTCGCCCTCGATCACCAGGTAGACCTCCTCCTGGCGATCGTGGGAGTGGATGCGGCCGCGCTGGCCGGGGGCGAGCACGATCGCGTTGATCCCGAAGCTGCTGACACCGAGTTCGCGGCGCAGCGTCTGAAAGCGCTCGCCGCTGTCGCGGTCGAGCCTGGCCCGGGTGAGGCCGTCCTCGCTCACGCCTCGCCGGCGCGCGCCGTCACGACCCAGGTCGAGGCCATGGCCGCGATGCCATCCGCCGTCGCCATGTCGGCCATCCCCTCGCGGAGCGCCTCCTCGACGCGGCCGTGCAGGTGCGCCGCGCGCTCGCCCTGCAGGCGCAGGATCTCGCCGGCCGGCCCGAGCGCGGTGACGATGTCGATCGCCTGGTCCATGTCGGCGCCGATGGTCATCAGCCGGTCGAGACGGTGAAATGCGACGTCCTCGAAGCCTGCTCGCTGGATCACGTCGCTGGTGGTGTCGGCGTCCGCCATCGAGAACGGGCCCGGCCCGCAGGTCGGCTCCTCGTACTCCTCGGGACGGCTCACGATCTCCTCGACGATCCGCTGTGCGCGGTAGAGCCAGTCGTTGTCCTCGCGTCGCCGCCACACGACCATCGCGAGTCGGCCGCCCGGCACGAGCGAGCGGCGCACGTTGCGCATCGCCGCGACCGGGTTGGCGAAGAACATCGTGCCGAAGCGCGAGAAGGCGAGGTCGAATGGCTCGCCCGGCTCCATCGTCTGGATGTCGGCGACCGCGTAGGAGGCGTTCGCGATGCCGGCCTGCGCCGCCGCCTCGCGCGCGTGCTCGATGAACCGCGGCGCGGCGTCGAGTCCGACGGCGGTCCCGCCGGGGGCGACGAGCCCGGCCAGCTCTCGCGTCGTGTCCCCGAAGCCGCAGCCGATGTCGAGCGCGCGCTCGCCCGGCTGGGGCGCGAGGAGCTCGATCGCCGCCTCGCCAAGTGCCGCGAAGCCCCCTTCGATCAGGTGCTGGAAGCGCAGGAAGCGGTCGAACAAGGGCCCGTCCCAGGCGGTGATCGCCTCCTGGTTCGCCGCGTCGGCGCGCGCGTGCTGCTCCGTGCCTGCCATCTGGTGCCCCCCGATCATTCGGTTGTGTTGCGCGCTGGGCGCGTTCGTCACCGTAGCGCGCCCGCGGCGCCCGCGAGCTGACGCTCGGCCAGGTGTCCAAGGCCGCGCCTCGGATGCTGGCCGGGCGGCCGTGGCGGCGGCGTCCGGCGGGGGCGAGGATGGCGCCCATGCCGCTCGGGCAGCTCAGCACGACACCCGCTCCCCGCATCGTCGGCGGTCCCACCCCGATCATGGCCCCGCGCGAGGGCGAGACCTGGCGGTGGAAGGTGCAGGACGGGACGGCTGAGAAGCACGTCTACGTCCAGATCGCGGCGCAGCTGCGAGCCGAGCATTTCGAGGACCCGCTCCGGACGGCGATCGAGACAAGGGGGGAGTCGGTGCTCGCGAAGCTGTTGGACCGCGGCAACGTCCCCACGCGCATCAAGGTCACCTCGGCCGGGCTGACGGAAGTCGGCGTCGACCGTCGGGCGCGGCCCTGCTCGCTGTAGTGGCGCGCCGCTGTAGGGCAGCCGCGGCCCGGGCGCGGGGGCACCGAGAGAGAAATGCCCGCACGCCCGGTAAGCCGCGACGGGGAGGACGGAGGCTGTCCTCCACTTCGCCTCGGACGTGGTCCGGGCCCTCTCGAGAAAGGTCCACGCCAAGTCCAAGCCCCCAGCCGTCTCCTCCAGGAGGTCGAACATGAGTCTCTTGGCGATGACCCCCGCAGTCCAATAGAAGTTCCCGCTCGCGGCATACGCACGCCTTATCGCAGTGATCCAACCTCCGGTATTGTTGGGGCTGCACATCTGCCCGTAGGAGGAGCGATGTCGTTCAGGCGAGGCCACCTCGAGTACTTCGTCGTCGTCGCAGAGGAGGGGCAGATAACGAGTGCCGCTCGCAGGTTGGGAGTCGCGCAGCCGGCGCTCTCGCAGGCAATCGCCCAGCTGGAGGCGGAAACAGGCCTCACGCTTCTCGAGCGTCATGCGCGCGGGGTGCGGCTCACGCCCGCGGGGGAGTCCTTCTACGCGAAGGCGCGCCTGGCCGTCGCGGCGACCGGGGACGCACTCAACACGGCGCGCTCGCTGGCCCGCGCCCAGGAGGGCACGCTCGAGTTCGGCTTCCTCGGCGCCCCGCCGAGCATCGAGGGCAGGATCGAGATGGAAGGCTTCGCGATGGCCTATCCCGAGATCGAGGTGCGCTACCACGACATGCCGTTCCCGTCGCGTTCGACCTCGGCGTGGCTCGGGGGCGTCGACGTCGCCGTATGCCATCTGCCGCCTCCCGACGAGGGTGTCTGGAGCAGGGTGGTGCGCCACGAGCCGCGCGTCGCGCTCGTGCCGAGCGAGCACCCGCTTGCCGGGGCCGAGGAGCTGGCGGTCGCGGACCTGCTGGAGGAGACCTACATCGGCTTCGCCCCGTCGGTCGATCCCGCCTGGGCGGGATTCTGGAGTTTGGACGACCACCGCGGCGGACCGCCGGAGCGAGTGACGGGCGACCACGCGGCCAACCCCCAGGAGGTGCTCGCGGCGCTCGGCGCCAGCGGCGCCGTGACGATCGTGCCGCTCGCAGCCGCCAACGTCCTCAGGAACGTCGTCGCCGGGATCGCGGCGATCCCGGTCGGCGACGCGGCGCCGTCGCGGATCGCCCTCGTCGGGCACGACGACCGTCGCAACCCGCTGGTGTCCGCCCTGCTCTCCTACGCGGACGTCCTGGCTGCCGCCGGCGCCGAGCGCGAGTCCGGACGGCCTGCCGGCGCCTGACCGCGCGGGCGCGTCATTCGCCCCGAACGGGCGCCACGCAGGAGGGGGCGGAGCCTTCGATCAGCAGCTCCCGCAACACGACGAGCCCGGGCCGCACTTCACGTGCCGTGAACAGCACGGTGTCGCCGTGCGGGACGGCCGCCGGATCGACGCGCACGCTGAACCCTGCGGGGCCCGGTTCGGGTTCGTAGATCTTCCTCGCCTCCTCAGGCGGCAGCTGAACGGAGGGCAGCCGCTCACGAGTCACCGGGCACCCCTGCGTCACGGGCGCCACCCGCACCGGCACGCCGAGCATCACGAGCCGCTGGTTGGCGGGCGCCACACCCTCGATTTCGCGGATCGTCACGGTCACGGTCCCGTCGGGGTTGGCGACGACGGCGTAGGCGCTCGTCCCCGTGTTGTGCGAGAGGCCGATCGCCAGGGCCGCGATCGCCGCGGCAACGGCGAGGCCGAACGCCGCGATCGGCCCGCGGCGGCGCAGGGGCCGCGGTCGCGGCGCCACCGCCGCGCGGGCGGGCGGCCGCGCGAGCAGCGCGCCGTGCTGCTCGACGAGCTCTGCGAACAGGCGGTCTTCGAACCTAGCCACGAGCGCCTCCTTCCCGCCTGAGCCGCGCACGCGTGCGCACGAGCCGCACGCGCAGGGCACCTGGGGAGACGCCGAGCTCGCGCGCGGCCTCGGCCGTGCTCAGGCCGCACAGGTCGACCAGCTCGACCGCTTCCCGGTCAAGTGCGGACATCGTCCTGAGCCGCTCCATCAGCTCGCGGCTGGACCGCTCGACATCGATCC
This sequence comes from uncultured Solirubrobacteraceae bacterium, assembly GCA_963836035.1. Classification (GTDB taxonomy): domain Bacteria; phylum Actinomycetota; class Thermoleophilia; order Solirubrobacterales; family Solirubrobacteraceae; genus Palsa-744. The sequence goes on from CAWIHX010000006.1 coordinate 76,914, forward strand.
ACCACATCAGCTCCTTCGTCTCGGCCCGGTCGAGCAGCCGGTGCGCGGTGCTGCGGCTGCCCGTCGCCTGGTCGCGGGGATCGGATTCAAGGTAGCGCCCGTAGACGCGCCTGGCGATCGAGATCGCCCAGGCCCGGCTGCCGCTCCTTCCGGCCTCGTACTCCTCGAAGGACCGGATCGCGGCGACGAACGTGTCGGCGGTGAGATCCGCGACGAGCTGCGGGTCCTCGCAGCGCCGTGAGAAGTACGCGGCCACCGCCCCGAACTCGGAGCGGTACAGGCGCTCGAACGCCGCCAGCCGCGGCGAGAGACCGGCGACGGGGGCGCTGCCAGGATCTTCCGCCGCGGAATCATTCAGACTATCTGACTGCTGGGCATCGTCGTCGCCGGGGCGGAGGGGGTCTTGTTGCATGCCTCAGGCCACCGGTACGCACGATCCTATATTCCGGAGAGCGGAACTCGCCCGATGAGCTGATGTCGCGTTGAGCCCCACGATCCGAATGTTCGAAACCGACGTCCATTCGAGCCTACATAGAAAGGACCGATGACAATGGCATCCAGAAGAGGGCAGTCGCGGCGGCGATCGCGGCTGCGCAGGTCGCTGCTCCCGGTCGCGCCGGCACTTGTCGCGCTCGGGCTGGCGGCGGCATCGCTGGCGGGCGGCGGGGCTCCTGCCGCCGCGACGCCGGCGGCGCCGCCGACCTACGCGGCGCTCGAAGGGCCCGCGGAACCGACGGGCCTCACCCTGGCCGACCCGCACGCCGCGAAGGCGTCATCGACCGCGGGCCCGGCGTGGCCCGCGAGCCCGCCGGTGGGGACCGGCGGCTCCTGGCCCGTCACCACGTCGATCAGGCGCCTGAAGCTGGCCCCGTCCGGCCTGCAGGCGTGGATCGCCCGCTCGGCGGCGGGCGGGGTGTGCCTGCTGCTCTACGACGGGCAGCCCGTCGAAGGCGTCGCCGCCGTGGACGAGAGCTGCTCCTCGCCCGGGGGCTTCGGGGACGGCGCGAGCATCGAGGTCTCGGAGATCCCGGGCATGCCGGGCCGCGTGATCGAAGCGGGCGTGGTGCCCGATGGCGTGACGGCGGTCCGCACCGCGCTCGCCGACGGCACCCGCGCGAGGATCGCGGTCAGCGGCAACGCGTGGGCGCGAAGCGGCAGCGAGCCGCCGGCGCCCGGCTCGGAACCCACGGCGATCACGGGAGGATGAAGATGAGAAACAAGCACCTGGCGACGCTGCTGGTGACGCTCGCGTGCCTCGGCACGGCGGGTACGGGCAGCGCGAGCGCTGTCGAATGGGCCCACCACGTGGGGGTCGGCGGCGGCGGTAACGCCTTCGGGCCCTTCGTGAGGCTGTTCGTCTCGGAAACAGCGGGCTACGGAAGCGGCCTCGGCTGCGCCGGGATCCGCGGCATCTCGGGCGTGGTCTGCGAGACGCATCCCGGCGAAGCCGTCGCGGTCGTGCTCGGCGGCGACGTCAGCTCCGAACCGTACATCCACAACCACTCGACGTTCGAAAGCTTCTTCAACGGCTTCTATTACACCTGAGTCACAGGGCTCAGAGCGCGCCGGCTGCCTGCGGCCCGATCTCGGGTCGCGGTAGCCGGTAGCGGCGGCTGCGGGGGGAGCGTTCGAGCAGCCCCACCTCGAGCAGCGTCAGCACGTAGCGGTGCGTCGTGCTGGCGCTCAGTGACAGCTCGCGTGCGAGCTCGAGGATCCCGCGCTCGGGCTGCTCGACGGTGAAGCAGGAGAGGATCGCGAGGCCGCGCAGCAGCGAGCGCGACAGGCGCCGGTCGCAGGCGTCGAACGCGGGTTGGCGAGGGTCGCGACGGTGGCCGTTCTCGGCGGCCTCGCCGGGCACGAGCGCCGCGGCACTCTCCGGCTCGGACAGCGCGGAGCAGATCAGAGCGGTGAGCGAGGAGGCGCGGCTCTGCGAGGCGGCACGCAACACGTCGTCCACCTGGGCGGGGGAGAGGATGATCGAGATGGACAGGTTCGCGCTCCTCGGCACGAGGCGATCCTCGCAGCGGCAGACAGCTGTCGGCAATGCGTGTTTCTGGCAATGTTGCCGGCGCCTGGCCACCGGTAGCCTCCACGGCGCGATGGCGCTGACCGTGACACTGCCCGACGGAACCGAGCTCGAGCTGTCCGACGGTGCCACCGGCGCGGACGCGGCGGCCGCGATCGGGCCCGGGCTCGCGAAGGCCGCGCTGGCGGTGGAGGTGACCGAGCCGGGCTCCGAGCCGGAGCTCCGCGACCTCTCCCGGCCGCTCCCGGGCGGCGCGCGCATCTCGATCCTCACCGAGCGCAGCGGCGAGCCGGCGCTCGAGCTGATCCGCCACGACGCGGCGCACCTGCTCGCGACCGCGGTGCTCGAGCTGTATGACGGGGTGAAGATCTCGATCGGCCCGCCGATCGAGGACGGCTTCTACTACGACTTCGAGTTCCCCGACGGGACGACGATCTCGGAGGCCGACTTCCCGGCGATCGAAGCGCGGATGCGCGAGCACGTCAAGGCGGCGGAGCCGTTCGTGCGCGAGGACGTCTCGGTCGCCGCGGCGCGCGAGCGCTTCCTCGCCGAGCGCCAGGACTACAAGGTCGAGCTCATCGACGATCTGCTCGCCGCCTCGGAGACCGGCGCCGCCGGTGGGCACCCGACGCTGAAGACCGTCTCCCTGTACACCAACGGCCCCTTCACCGACCTCTGCCGCGGCCCGCACGCGCCGAGCACGGCCGGTGTGAAGGCGTTCAGGCTCGGGTCGGTCGCGGGCGCGTACTGGCGCGGCGATTCGAACCGGACGATGCTCACACGCATCTACGGGACCGCGTTCTTCTCCAAGTCCGCGCTGGAGGAGCACCTCGAGCGCCTCGAGCAGGCGCGGGCGCGCGATCACCGCAAGCTCGGCCCCGAGCTCGGGCTGTTCCGCTTCTCGGAGGTATCGCCGGGCGCCGCCTTCTGGCTGCCGGCCGGCACCGGCGTCTTCAACGCGCTCGTCGCGCTGTCGCGGCGGATGGGAGCCGAGCGCGGCTACAGCGAGGTCAAGACGCCGCTGATCTACGACTCGGAGCTCTGGAAGACCTCCGGCCACTGGGAAAAGTACAGGGACGACATGTTCCTGCTGGAGGCCGTCGAGGGCCGCCAGATGGCGGTCAAGCCGATGAACTGCCCCGGCCACTGCCAGCTGTTCTCGATGACCCGCCACTCCTACCGCGACCTGCCGCTGCGCTACTCCGAGCCGGGGCTGCTGCACCGCAACGAGGCCTCGGGCGTCCTGCACGGGCTGCTGCGCGTCCGGCACTTCGCCCAGGACGACGGCCATATCTTCTGCACCGAGGAGCAGGTTCAGGACGAGGTGCGCGGCTGCCTGGAGATGGCCTTCGCCACCTACGAGCTGTTCGACTTCGAGGTCCGCCTCGAGCTCTCCACGCGGCCCGATCAGCGGATCGGCGACGACGAGCTGTGGGACCGGGCGGAGCTGAAGCTGACGAGCGCGCTCGAGGAGATGGGGCTCTCCTACGACCTCAACCCGGGCGACGGCGCCTTCTACGGGCCGAAGATCGACATGCACCTGACCGATTCGCTCGGGCGCTCCTGGCAGCTCGGCACCGTCCAGCTCGACTACTCGATGCCGGCCCGCTTCGGCTTGAGCTACACCGGCGCCGACAACGCCGAGCACACGCCGGTGATGATCCACCGCGCGATGTTCGGCTCCTACGAGCGGTTCATCGGCATCCTGATCGAGCACTACGCCGGCGAGCTGCCGCTGTGGCTGGCGCCGCTGCAGGCGATCGTGCTGCCGGTCTCCGACCGTTTCAACGACTACGCCGAGGAGGTCGGCGCCGAGCTGCGCGAGGAGGACCTGCGCGTCGAGGTGGACCGGCGATCGGAGTCGGTGGGGCGCAAGATCCGTGAGGCCGAGCTGCGCAAGGTCCCCTACATGCTGATCGTCGGCGAGCGCGAGGAGCAGGAGGGGACCGTCTCGGTGCGCTCGCATGGCGACGGGGACCTCGGCGCGAGCTCGCTCGGCGACTTCGTTGGCGACATAAAGGGGCAGCTATACTCACCGGCGTTGACGCCCCGCAAAACCTCACAGCGCCACTCCTAGCATTCGCTTGACGAGCGGCCACGACAGCTAGTGCCGGTCCCCCGTAGGTTCGACCGGCGCCCGCCGGAGCGGGACACGACGAGGATCAACGAGCGGATACGCGTGCCCGAGGTGCGCGTGATCGACGAGCAGGGCAACCAGGTCGGCGTGATGAAGACGCCGGACGCCCTCGCGCTCGCGCAGGACCGCGACCTCGACCTCGTCGAGGTCGCCCCCGAGGCGCGCCCGCCGGTCACGCGGATCCTCGACTACTCCAAGTACAAGTACGAGCAGGCGCAGAAGGTCAAGCAGGCCCGCAAGCACCAGCAGCAGATCACGGTGCGCGAGATCAAGTTCCGCCCGAAGATCGCGGAGCACGACTACGACACCAAGAAGCACCACGTCGAGCGCTTCCTGCGCCACAAGGACAAGGTCAAGGTGACGATCATGTTCCGCGGCCGCGAGGTCACCCACCCCGAGCGCGGCACCGCGATCCTGGACCGGCTCGCGGAGGAACTGCAGGAGCTGGGTGTCGTCGAGCAGCGCCCGATGCAGGAAGGGCGCAACATGACGATGATGATGGCCCCCTCGAAAGCCGTGCTCGCCGGTCGCGTCGACGCCGAGGGCGACGTGGAGGACGGCGGCTCGCCGACGCCGCCGCCCGAGGTGGCGGGCGAGGCCAACCCTGAAGCCGCCAAGGTCGGCGAGAGCGTGCCGCAGGAGGCCGCCGAGCCGCCCAGCGACGAGGCCGCGTCGGCGGCCTGAGCGCGCACCGTCGCCTGCCCCGGCCGGCAAGCGCGCGCTTCCGTGCCATAATCAGCCGCTCGCCATGCCGAAGATGAAGACCCATTCGGGCGCCAAGAAGCGCTTCAAAGTCACCGCCAAGGGCAAGGTGCGCGCGCGGCACGCCTTCACGAGCCACATCCTCGAGAAGAAGTCGCCGAAGAAGAAGCGCGCCCTCGGCCGGCCGGTGATCCTCTCCGATCACGACGCCCCGCGCGTGAAGAAGCTGCTCGGGGCGGGCAAGTGACCCGCGTCAAGCGCTCCGTCGCCGCGCGCAAGAAGCGGCGCTCCACGCTGGAGCAGACCAAGGGCTTCCGCGGCGAGGCGCACTCGAACTACCGGCGCGCCAAGGAGGCGCTGCTCAAGGCCGACGCCTACGCCTACCGCGACCGTCGCAACCGCAAGCGCGACTTCCGCCGCCTGTGGATCACCCGCATCAACGCGGCCGCCCGCCAGAACGGCATGAGCTACTCGCAGCTGATGCACGGGCTCTCGCTGGCCGGCGTCGAGCTCGACCGCAAGATCCTCGCCGACATCGCCGTGCGCGACGCCGACGCCTTCCGACGTTTTACGGAGCTCGCCCGTGAGGCGTCGGCTGCCTGACTAGAACCGGCCACCGACACGAAACCCTCCCGGGCGCCGCTCCTGACAAGGACGGCGCCCTTTTTGTTTCCCCAACCACACCACGAACACCGTTGACAACGATCGCTTCCACCTCCAACCCCCGCCTGAAGGGCCTGCGCCGCCTCCAGACCAAGCGCGGCCGGGCGGCGAGCGGCCAGTTCGCGGCCGAGGGCGAGGACCTGCTCGAGGCGGCCGCCGGGGCCGGCTGGCAGCCACTCGAAGGCTTCCGGCTCGCCGGCACCGCGCTCGGCGGGGCTGGCTTCCACGACGTCGAGGGCCGCGCTCTCGGCGGCGCCTCGGCGCTCGGGTCGGGAACGCGCGTGGTCGCCGTGTACGCGCAGCGCTGGGCGCCGCGGCCGCTCGGGCCGCTGTGCGTGTACCTGCACGGCGTGCGCGACCCCGGCAACGTGGGCACCGTGCTGCGCTCGGCCCACGCGTTCGGCGCTTCGTGCGTCGCGCTCGGGCCCGGCTGCGCCGACCCGCACTCCCCGAAGGCGGTCCGCGCGAGCATGGGCGCCATCTTCGCGGTCCCGCTCGCTCGCGCCGCCACACCCGCCGAGCTGCCAGGGCGGCTGATCGCGCTCTCGGCATCGGCCCCGGAGACGCTGGGCGACGTCGCGGGGGAGGTGCTCGAGGAGGTCACGCTGCTGATCGGCGCGGAGCGCGAGGGGCTGTCCGGCGAGGTGACCGCGGCCTGCGAGCGCCACGCCCGCATCCCGATCGCGACCGAGTCCCTGAACGCGGCGATGGCCGCGACCGTGGCGCTGTACGAGATGACCCGCAACTCATCTAGGGTCCCCGCGTCATGACCGATCGGATCGCAGAGCTGCGCAGCGAGGCGGAGGCCGCGATCGGCGGCGCCCAGGACACCGCCGCGCTCGAGGAGCTGCGAGTGCGCTTCCTCGGTCGCCGCGCGGAGCTGCCGCAGCTGCTCCGCGAGGTCGCGAGCCTCCCGGCAGAGGAACGGGCCGCCGTCGGCAAGGCGGCCAACCAGGCACGCCAGGCGCTCGAGGCGCTGCTCGACACGCGCACCGCCGAGCTGGCCGGCGCGGAGCTCTCCTCGCAGCTCGTCGAGGACCGGGTCGACGTCACGCTACCCGGCGCGCCGCCGCAGCCGCTGGGCGCGCTGCACGTGCTCAGCCAGACGCGGCGCGAGCTCGAGGACATCTTCCTCGGGCTCGGCTTCACGGTCATGGAAGGGCCGGAGGTGGAGACCGTCCACTACAACTTCGACGCGCTCAACCACAGCCGCACGCACCCGGCCCGGGCGAGGACCGACACGTTCTACGTCTCCGACGAGGTCGTGCTCAGGACGCACACCTCGCCGATGCAGGTGCGCGCGATGGAGCAGCACCCGCCGCCGCTGTACATCGTCGTCCCGGGCCGCGTCTACCGGCGCGACCTCGACGCCACGCACACGCCGCAGTTCCATCAGATCGAGGGCCTCGCGGTCGACGAGGACATCACGCTCGCGGACCTGAAGGGCACGCTGCTGCATTTCGCGCGCGCGTTCTTCGGCGAGGAGCGAGACGTGCGGCTGCGCCCGCACCACTTCCCGTTCACCGAGCCGTCGGTCGAGGTCGACATCTCGTGCTTCAACTGCGCCGGGAAGGGCTTCATGGGCGACGGCGCGCGCTGCCCGCTGTGCAAGGGCGAGGGGTGGCTGGAGGTGCTCGGCGCGGGCGAGGTCGACCCCGACGTCTACGCGCACGTTCCCACCACCGAGGCCAACGCGCCCGGGTACGACCCCGAGAAGGTGCAGGGGTTCGCCTGGGGGCTCGGCGTCGACCGCATGGCGATGCTCAAGCACGGCGTGCCGGACCTGCGGGTCCTGTTCGACAACGACCTCCGCTTCCTGGAGCAGTTCTGATGCGCGTCCCGCTTCCCTGGCTGCGCGAGTACTGCGATCCCGACCTCGACGTCGCGGCGATCGAGGAGCGGCTCACGATGACCGGCACCAAGGTCGAGGCGATCCACCACGTCGGCCCGCCGTCCGGCGAGAACTTCGTCGTCGGTCACGTGCTCGCGGCAGAGCAGCACCCCGACGCCGACCGGCTGAAGGTCTGCACCGTCGATCTCGGCGACGGCGAGCCGGCGACGATCGTCTGCGGCGCGGCGAACGTCGACGCCGGCCAGACCGTCGCCGTCGCACGCCCGGGCGCGGTGATGCCCGGCGGCACGAAGCTGGGGACGGCCAAGCTGCGGGGGATCGTCTCGGAAGGAATGATCCTCGCCGCCTCCGAGCTGGGGCTGGAGCCGGACGGCGACCGCAGCGCCGGAATCATGGTGCTCGACGAGCTGACGCCGGACCCCGAGTTCGCTGCGGGCACGCCGCTGGCCGAAGTGCTGCCGATCGTGACCGAGGTGATCGAGCTCGAGATCACCCCGAACCGTCCCGACTGCCTCGGTGTCTACGGCGTCGCGCGTGAGCTGCATGCAGCGACCGCGGCGCCTCTGTCCGAGGAGCCGTGGCACGAGGACCCCGGCGCCCCGGGCGCCGTTGAGGCGGCCCGCGTCGAGGTGCTGTGCCCCGACCTGTGCCCGCGCTTCACCGCGAGGGTCTTCGAGAACGTGACGATCGGCCCCTCGCCGCTGTGGCTGAGGGCGCGGCTCACGGCCGCCGGGCAGCGGCCGATCAACAACGTCGTCGACATCACCAACTACGTGATGCTCGCGACGGGCCAGCCGCTGCACGCCTTCGACCTCGACCGCGTCGCGGGCTCCCGTCTCGTGGTGCGCCGCGCCGAGGAGGGCGAGGAGGTGGAGACGCTCGACGGGCAGGTGCGCACGCTCGACGGCGAGATGGTCGTGATCGAGGACGAGCAGGGGCCGACCTCGATCGCCGGGGTCATGGGCGGCGCGCGCTCGGAGGTCGAGCCGGCGACGACGCGGGTGCTGCTCGAGGTCGCGACCTGGGACGGCCCCAACATCCACCGCACCTCGTGGGCGCTCGGCCTGCGCAGCGAGGCCTCGGGCCGGTTCGAGAAGGGGCTGCAGCCCGAGCAGACGCTGCAGGCGCAGGCACTCGCGAGCGCGCTGATCGGGGAGCTGTGCGGTGCCAAGGTGCTGCCCGGGACGATCGACGTCGGGGGCGCGGGACCGGCGCTGCAGACGATCGAGCTGCGCGAGCGCCGCGTCGAGGCGATCCTCGGCCTGCCGGTCGCGGTCGGGCGCCAGGCCGAGATCCTCGCCGCGCTGGACTTCGCGACCGAGCCGGTCGCGGACGGGCTCGTGGCGACGGTGCCCGCGCTCCGGCGCGGCGACGTCACGCGCGAGATCGACCTGATCGAGGAGGTCGCACGGATCGACGGGCTCGAGCGCCTGCCCGCGACGCTGCCCGCACGCCGAGGCGCGGCCGGGCTGCTCACCCACCCCCAGCGCGTGCGCCGCACCGCCGAGGACGCGATGGCCGGTCGCGGGCTCTACGAGGTCGTCGGCTGGAGCTTCACCGACCCGGGGCTGCTCGACCGCCTGCGGCTGCCTCCCGAGCACCCGCTGCGCGCTGTCGTCGCGATCGAGAACCCGCTCTCGGAGGACCTCTCGATCATGCGCCCGACCCTGCTCGGGTCGCTGCTCGACGCCGCCCGTCACAACCTCGCGCACGGCTCGACCGAGATCGGGATCTTCGAGTCCGGCACCGTGTACAAAGCCCACCCGCCCGGCACCGGACCGACCGGGGCCGAGGAGCACCACGCGCTCGGAACCCTGCTCAGCGGGCCGCTGACGCCGCGCTCCTGGCGCGGCGAGCGCGTGGAGGCGGATTTCTTCGCTGCGAAGGCGCTGCTCGACGGACTGCTCGACCGACTGCACGTGAGCTGGTCGGTCGCCGCGGCCGAGCCCGAGCGCTGGCCGTTCCTTCACCCTTCTCGCAGCGCGGCGGTGCTTGCCGGCGATGAGACGCTCGGCTTCCTCGGCGAGGTGCACCCGCTCGTCGCCGCGCAGTGGGACCTGCCGCGCAGCGCCGCGTTCGCGGTCGACCTCGGCAAGCTCGCCGCGGTCACGCCCGAGGCGGTGCTGTTCGCGCCGTTCGGCGCCTATCCGGAGCTGCGCCAGGACATCGCCGTCACGCTGCCCGACGGCGTCAGCGCCGCGGAGCTGCTCGCGGTCGTGCGCGAGGCCGGCGGCGAGACGCTCGGCGAGGCGCGCGTGTTCGACGTCTACAGCGGCGAGCAGGTCGGTGCCGGGCGTCGCTCGCTCGCGCTCGCGCTGAGCTTCAGGTCGCTGGAGGGCACGCTCACCGACGACGACGTGGCGCCGCTGCGCGCGCGCATCGTCACCGCGGTCGCAGGGCTGGGGGGCGAGCTGCGTGGGTGACGCGGTCCACGACCAGCCTGGTGCGGGCGGGCCGCGGGTCCTGGTCGCGGGAGCGACGGGGTTCGCCGGCGCGCTCGCCGCGCACCTGCTCTGGCGCCACCCGGGCTTCCAGCTCGCGGGCGTGACCGGCCGCTCGGAGCTCGGACGGCCGCTCGCCGAGCTCTACCCGCGCTACCGCGTGCCGCTGAGCATCGAGGCGCTCGAGGACCCGGCCGCTTTCGGCGCGCTCGACGCCGCGATCGTCGCCTACCCGCACGCGGCCGCGGCGCCCACAGTGGCGGCGCTGCGTGAGTCCGGCGCGCGCGTCGTGGACCTGAGCGCGGACTTCCGGCTCGCCTCGCTGGACACCTACGAGCAGTGGTACGGCCCGCACCCGCGCCCGGAGCTGCTCGACGACGCCGTCTACGGGCTGACCGAGCTGCACCGCGGGGGCATCGCCGCGGCGGGCATCGTCGCGAACCCCGGCTGCTACCCGACCGCGACCGTGCTCGCGCTCGCGCCGCTGGCGCGAGCCGGGCTGATCGCCGACGTGGTCGTCGACGCCAAGCAGGGCATCTCCGGCGCCGGGCGCGCCTTCGACGAGCAGACCCACCTCTCGATGGCCGGCGAGAACATCCTCCCGTACAAGGTCGGCGCGCACCGGCACACCCCGGAGATCGAGGAGCAGCTGGCGGCGCTCGGCTGCGACGTGCGCGTGCAGTTCCAGGCCTCGCTGGTGCCGCTCGACCAGGGCGAGATGGCCAGCTGCTACGTGACCCCGACGCGCGAGGTCGGGGCCGAGGAGCTGCGCGAGCTCTACGCCGACGCCTACGCCGATGAGCCGTTCGTGGAAGTCGCCGAGATGCCCCCGGGCACCCGCGAGACGCTCGCAACCAACTACTGCCGGCTCTTCGCCACCGCCGACGCCCACACCGGCAAGGTGCTCGTCTTCTCCTCGCTCGACAACCTCTGGAAGGGCACCTCCTCGCAGGCGGTGCAGAACCTCAACGTGATGTTCGGCCTGCCCGAGGGGCAGGGGATCGAATGAGCGCCGCGGCCTTCTTCCGCTCGCGCTGGGTGCCGCGCCCCGCGCACGTGCGCGAGCTGCCCCTCGACTCCGGTCTCCCCGGCGGCTTCCGTGCTGCAGGGGTCGCCGCCGGGCTGAAGCCGAGCGGGCGCCCCGACGTCGGCCTGCTCATCTGCGACGCCGAGAGCCCCGTCAGCGCGGCGCGCTTCACCTCCTCCGGCACCGCGGCGGCGCCCGTGCTGCTGAACCGCGAGCGCAGCCGCCTCGGCGCGCTGCGCGTGGTGCTCGTCAACTCCGGCTGCGCGAACGCGGCGACCGGGCGGCGCGGGCTCGAAGACGCCGCCAAGACCCAAGGCGCCGCGGCTGCGGCCGCCGGCGCCGACCCCGCGGAGGTCGCCCTCGCCTCGACGGGCGGGATCAGCCAGTACCTCGACGTCGACGCGGTCCTGAAGGGGATCCTCGCCGCGCGCCGGGAGCTCGCGCCGGACGGCGACGGGGCCTTCCAGCAGGCGATCCAGACCACCGACGCGTTCGAGAAGCGCGCGAACCTCGAGGTCGAGCTGGCGTCCGGCGTCGTGCAGCTGAACGCGCAGTGCAAGGGCGCCGGGATGATCTCGCCGCGGTTCGCGACGATGCTCTGCTTCGTGGAGACCGACGCCGCGCTCGCACCCGAGACCGCCGACCTGCTGCTCGGCGTCTGCCTGAAGCGCTCGTTCGACCGCGCGACCGTCGACGGCCAGCTGTCGACCAACGACACGGCGCTGATGCTGTGCTCCGGCGCCTCCGGCGTCACCGTCGCCTCCGAGAGCGAGGACGAGCTGCGCTTCGGCGAGGCCCTCGACGCGCTGCTCCGCCAGCTCGCCGTGATGATGGTCGTCGACGGCGAGGGCGCCGCGCGGGCAGCCCGCGTGATCGTCCGCGGCGGGAGCCCCGAGGCCGTCGAGACCGCCGCGCGCGCCGTCGCCAACTCGCCGCTCGTGAAGGCCGCGCTGCACGGCGGCGACCCGAACTGGGGACGCATCGTCCAGTCGGTCGGCGCCGCGCTGCCGGACACCGCGCCGCTGCCCGTCGACGTCACGATCGAGGGCATGCAGGTGTGCGCGGCGGGCGCCGCGATCCCCTACGACGAGGGCGAGCTCGACCGCCTCGTCCAGCGCGACGAGGTCGAGTACGAGGTCGGGCTGCCCGGCGAGGGCGCCGAGACCGAGGTCTTCTTCTCGGACCTCTCGCAGGACTACGTCGAGTTCAACTCCGCCTACACGACCTGATGCGTGACGTCGGCACCCTCCTCGAGGCCCTCCCCTACATCCGGGAGTTCCACGGCAAGACCGTCGTCATCAAGTACGGCGGCGCGGCGATGGAGGACGATGCGCTGCGTGAGGAGTTCGCGCGCGACGTCGTGCTGCTCAAGTACGTCGGGCTGAACCCGATCGTCGTGCACGGCGGCGGCCCGGAGATCACCGGCTACATGGAGCGGCTCGGCCTGCCGGTCGAGTTCGTCGGCGGCCTGCGCGTCTCGAGCGAGGACACGGTCGAGGTCGCGAAGATGGTGCTCGTCGGCAAGGTCAACAAGGAGATCGTGCTGCGCCTGCAGCGCCACGGCCAGCCGGCGGTCGGCCTGTGCGGGGACGACGGCTCGCTGTTCCGCGTCGCCCGGCGCACGGCGCCGAGCGGCGAGGACATCGGCTTCGTCGGGCGCATCGAGCGCGTGAACGTGGGGGTGATCGAGCACGTCGCGAGCGACTACATCCCGGTGATCGCCTCCGTCGGCGCCGACCGCGACGGCAGCTCCTACAACGTCAACGCCGACGAGGCGGCCGGTGCGGTCGCCGGGGCGCTCGGCGCCTGCAAGCTCGTGTTCCTCACCGACGTCGGCGGCTGGCTGCGCGATCCGGCGGACGCGGGCAGCCTGATCAAACAGGCCGGCGCCGGCGAGGTGCGAGGCGCCCTGGACTCCCTCGAAGGAGGCATGAGGCCCAAGCTCGAAGCCTGCCTGCACGCGATCGACGCGGGCGTCTCGGCAGCGCACATCCTCGACGGGCGGACGCCGCATTCGCTGCTGCTCGAGCTGTTCACCGACGCGGGGATCGGCACGAAGATCACCGAAGGCGACGACGCGGAGGACGCGTGACGCTCGCCGAGCTGCAGCGCATCGAGTCCGAGCGCATGATCGGCTCCTACGCGCGGCTCCCGGTCGAGTTCGTCCGCGGCGAGGGGCCGCTGCTCTGGGACGACGAGGGCAACGAGTACCTCGACTTCCTGTGCGGGATCTCCGTCACGAGCATCGGGCACTGCCATCCGGCCGTCGTCGCCGCGGTCCGCGAGCAGGCGGGCCGGCTGATGCATGTCAGCAATCTCTTCTACACCGAGCCCGCGATGCGACTGGCGGAGCGGCTCTCGCGCTCGAGCCTCGGCGGCAAGGTGTTCCTCTGCAACTCGGGCGCCGAGGCCAACGAGGCGGCGATCAAGGTCGCCCGCAAGGCGCGCCCGCACGGAGAAGTGGTCGTCATCGAGGGCGCGTTCCACGGCCGCACCTACGGCGCGCTCTCGGCCACGCCGCAGGAGGCCAAGCAGGCGCCGTTCGCGCCGCTCGTGCCGGGCTTCCGCGCGGTCGAGCCCGACGCGGGCGCGCTCGCCGCCGCCGTCCACGAGGGCACCGCAGCGGTGCTGCTCGAGCCGATCCAGGGGGAGTCGGGCGTGCACCCGCTGGACCCGGAGCTGCTGGAGGCGGCCCGCCGCGCCTGCGACGAGCACGGCGCCGCGCTGATCTTCGACGAGATCCAGACCGGGATGGGACGCACGGGAACGCTCTGGGCCTACGAGCAGACCGGCGTCGTGCCGGATGCGATGACGGTCGCGAAGGCGCTCGGCGGCGGCATGCCGATCGGCGCCCTCGTCACCGGCGAGCGGCTCGCCGACGTGCTCTCGCCGGGTGACCACGGCTCGACCTTCGCCGGCGGGCCCGTAGCGTGCGCGGCCGCGTGCGCGGCGCTGGAGCTCACCGACGACGAGGCGTTGCTGGCGCGGGTGCGCGAGCTCGGTACGGCCCTGGCCGAGCGGCTGCGCGAGCTCCCGCACGTCGTCTCGGTCAGAGGCAGCGGGCTGATGCTCGCCTGCCGCCTGGACGTGAACGCGCCCGAGGTCGTCCGCCGGGCGCTGCTCGAGCAGCGCCTCGTGCTCAACGCGACCGGCGCGGACACGGTGCGGCTGCTGCCGCCGCTGACGATCTCCCTCGAGCACGTCGAGGACGCGGCCGGCCGGCTCGGCGCCGTGCTGGGCAGCGCGGTGGTGGAGCCGGCGAGATGATCCGCCGCCTGGCGGGGGGCTTCGAGCTCGACGACGACCCCGGCCGGCTCGACGTCGATGCGATCCACGCCTTCATCAGCGAGCGCTCCTACTGGGGGCGGGGGCGCAGCCGCGAGCGGGTGCAGGGCACGATCGAAGGCTCTCGGCGGGTCGTCGGGCTCTACCTGGGCGCGGAGCAGGTCGGCTTCGCCCGCGCGATCTCCGACGGCGTCACGATGGCCTACCTGGCCGACGTCTACGTCACCGAGCCCCACCGCGGGCTCGGCCTCGGCGTCGAGCTCGTGCGCGAGATGATCGAGGGCGCGGGCGCGCCCGACGTGCACTGGATGCTCCACACGCGCGATGCGCAGGACCTCTACGAGCGGCTCGGGTTCCGCTCCGGGCCGCTGCGCTACCCGCTGATGGAACGACCGCGCACCGCGACCCCGCCGCCGGCGGGATAGCCTTGCCGCCGTGAGCGCCGAGGATCCGATCGACCGTCCCCGCACCGCCTCCTACGAGGCCGACCCCGAGCAGGTGCAGCGCGTGCTGCTGCTCTACTCGGGTGGCCTGGACACGAGCGTGATGCTGAAGTGGATCCAGGATCGCTACGGCGCGGAGGTCGTCTGCCTCACCGTCAACCTGGGCCAGCCCGGCGAGGACTACGAGGTGATCGAGGGCAAGGCGCGGATGCTCGGCGCGCTCGAGACGCACGTCGTGGACGCCCGCGAGGAGTTCGCGCGCGACTACCTCGTCCCGGCGATCAGGGCGAACGCCGTCTACGGGGACGGCTATCCCCTGTTCACCTCGCTGGGGCGCCCGCTGATCGCCAAGCTCGCGGTCGAGCAGGCCCGTGCCAGCGGCTGCGACACGATCGCTCACGGCTGCACCGGCAAGGGCAACGACCAGGTCCGCATCGAGGCGACGATCGCCACGCTCGCGCCCGAGCTGAAGGTGATCGCGCCCGTGCGCTCCTGGCGGATGGGCCGCGAGGAGGAGATCGCCTACGCGCGCGAGCACGGGATCCCCGTCAAGGGCGGAACCGAGGTCGCGCCCTACTCGATCGACGACAACCTGTGGGGCCGCTCCTCCGAGGGCCGCTGGATCGAGGACCTCAGCCACGCTCCCGAGGACGACGTGTTCCAGCTCGTCACCCGGCCCGAGCTGGCGCCCGAGGAGGGCGAGATCGTCGAGCTGACCTTCGAGCGCGGCGTGCCGGTCGCGCTCGACGGCGTGGCGATGGGCCTCGTCGAGCTGATCGAAGCGACCGCGGACATCGCCGCCCGTCACGGCGTCGGCATCATCGACCACATCGAGGACCGGATCGTCGGCCTGAAGGTCCGCGACATCTACGAGGCGCCCGCCGCCGCGGTCATCCTTCCTGCCCACAAGGAGCTCGAGCGGCTGGTCAGCACGATCCACCAGAACCAGTTCAAGGGCGACCTCGACAGGCAGTGGGCCTACCTCGTCTACGCCGGGCTGTGGTGGGAGCCGCTGCGCGAGGATCTCGACGCCTACATGGACCGCGTCAACGAGCGCGTCACCGGCACGATCGGCCTGAAGCTCTACAAGGGCCACGTGCGCGTCGTCACGCGCTCCTCGCCGAACGCGGTCTACGACGCCTCGCTCGCGTCCTTCGCGGAGTCCGGCGGGCTGTTCTCGCAGGACGCCTCACCGGGCTTCATCGAGCTGTTCTCGCTGCAGTCGCGCATGGCCTGGCGCCTGCACAACGAGCCTCGGCCCAGATGACGCGCGGCGCGAGACGGGTCCGCCGCTACCAGCTGCTCGGGCTGCTGGCGTGGCGCGGCGCGAGGCGGGTGCACCGCCATCGCTACCTCGGGCTGCTCGCCTGGCGCGGCTGGCGACTGTACGCGCGCCGGCGCCGCATCGCGGTGCGGCTGGCGTTCGGGGCCGCGGTCGCGCTCGTGGGGCTGCTCGTCGCGGCGCGCCGCTCCCGCCGCCCGGCGCTCGACCAGACCGCCATGGAGAGCGAGCCGCTTGCTGCGGGCGCGCGGACGCCCCGCCTCACAGGGGGCTCGCCATGACTGCGGTCTCGGTGCGGATCGTCGCCCGCTCCTCGGCTTTCATCGCGGCCGCGAACCTGTCGAGCCTGTCGGGCGGCCCGGTCACCGTGAACGCCACCTGGCTGCTGAGCAGGTGGGGGTGCTCGACGATCTTGGTGCGGAGGCCGAGCTGCGCCGCCCACGAGCTCAGCGACTGCTCGAATTCCTCGCGCACCCAGCGCCCGAGCGTCACCACGTACGTACGGGTCGCCGGCGGCTCGGCGCCGGCCGGCTTCGCCGCGGGCGCAGGCGGGGGAGCATCGGGGTCGATCCATGCGTCGTGCTCCTCCGACCACGTGCCGAGCGCGAGCGCCGTCTCGATGCCGTCGCGGGCGAGGGCCGCTTGGAGCTTGGCCCGCGCGTCCTCGATCGCCTCGCGGCTCGCGGCGTAGGCGAACAGCCGCTTGCCGTCGTGCGTGACGACCACGTCGGGTCCGACCGCCTCCTGGGCGTCGTCGGCGGCGTGCGCCTCGCGGCGCCGGGCGACCAGCCCGTGCAGGTAGCCGCCGGCCACGCCTCCCAGGTCTCCGCTGAGGCGCCAGTCACGCTCATCGGGCTCGCCTGACATGCCCGCGAGCATAGTCGGGGTTGGGCCTCGCCAGGGCGGGCGCACCGGAGGCGGCGCCGTCCGCCGGGCGCAATACCTTGAGCGCAGGGCATGATCGAGGAGAGCGAAAAACCTGGCGCAGGGGAGTCCGACTTCCTCGCCGAACGGCGCGCGCGGCGCGCCACCGAGAGCGGCGAGGCTGCGCTGCTGCGCCGCGCCGAGGCCGCAGAAGCCACGGTGCAGACGCTCGAAAGCCACGTCGCGAGCCTGCAGCAGCGGCTGCGCGACGCCGAGGAGGAACGCCGGCGCGTCGCCGAGCTGCTCGATGCCGAGCGTGCCCACGGCGCCGAGCGCGAGAGCGAGCTGCGCCGGGTCAAGCAGCGCGAGTATGCCGAGCAGCAGCTTCGCGTCGAGGCCGAGGATCGGGTCTCGGGGCTCGAGCGCGAGAGCCGCGAGCGCTCCGAGCAGCTCGCGCAGCGCGTCACGGCCGGCGAGAGCGAGAGCGGCGAGCTCGCCCGCCGCATCGAGCAGCTTCGCCGCCAGCTCGCCGAGGCCGAGCAGAGCGCCGCGGCCGAGCGCGCCGGCCTGCGCCGCGCCGAATCGGAGCTGCAGGCGCGCGTGGCCCAGCTCGAGCGCCGCGCGGAGGAGATCGAGCGCGGGCTGCGCGCCGAGCGCGGGGCGCGGGAGCGTGCCGAGCGCGAGCTGGCGGAGATCCGCGAGGGGCACCGCCGCATGGAGGGCCTCCTCGGCGAGATCCGCGCGCTCGTCGGGCGTCTGGCGGCGATGCTGAGCGGCCTGCGCCGCGAGGCGCCCGCCGCGCCGGCGCGGCCGCGCGAGGATGCGGCGCCGCGCGAGGCCGGTCCACTGCCGCCCCGGCGGCCCGCCGCGCTCGCCGGCCAGCAGCGCGGCATGGAGATGGCCGAGGCCCTCGCCGCCGCGGTGGAGCGCCTGCGGGCACGGGCGCTGAGCGCGCCGCCCCTGCCCGAGGACCCAGCCGAGCCGCGGCTCCCGGGCGCGGTGGCCGAGGCGCCGACCGCGCCGCTGCCCGCGGATCCCGAAGCGCCACGACCGGCCCCCGGGACGGGCGCACCGGAGCAGGAGCCGCCCGCCGCACCGCCGTCGCGCCGGCCGCCGCTGGTCCCGCAGGCCCAGGAGCCACCGCCGTATGAGGTCCCGCTGCCTCTTCCCGCGCCGCGCGCCGCGGAGCCCGCGGCCGGCATGGAAACGAGTCCCGCCCACCCCGCCGCCCAGCGCGAACACAAACACAGCCGCTCGCTGCTCAGGCGTCTTCGCGATCGACGCAAAGAGCGGCGAAGCCGCTAGGAAGAGCGCGCTTCGAGCGTGGCGGGGCCCGAGCCTCCGCCGCCCGGGCGCCTAGCATTGGGCCGAGCGTGAGCAACTCCTCCTGCGCCCATCTCCACGTGCATTCCGAGTACTCGCTGCTCGACGGCGCGTGCAAGATCGACGCGCTGGCGGAGCGCGCCGCGGCCTTCGAGCAGCCGGCGCTCGGGCTCACCGACCACGGCGTGATGAACGGCGCCGTCGAGCTCTACAAGGCCTGCCGGAAGCATGGCGTCAAGCCGATCGTCGGCTGCGAGATCTACTTCGTCGACGACCACACCGCGGGCGGCCAGACCCGCGCCGAGCGCAACCACCTGACCCTGCTCGCGGCCGACGACACCGGCTATCGCAACCTCGTGAAGCTCTCCTCCGCCGGCTTCCTGGAAGGCCTTCAGCGCGGCAAGCCGACGGTCGACCTCGCCCAGATCGAGGCGCACTCCGAGGGCGTGATCGCCCTGACCGGCTGCCTGGCGTCCCGTTTCTGCCAGCGGCTGC
Organism: uncultured Solirubrobacteraceae bacterium; assembly: GCA_963836035.1. Taxonomy (GTDB): domain Bacteria; phylum Actinomycetota; class Thermoleophilia; order Solirubrobacterales; family Solirubrobacteraceae; genus Palsa-744. Next base: position 95,454 of record CAWIHX010000006.1, read on the forward strand.
TCGAGGACCGGCCACAGGAGGCCCGCGCGCACGCGGACGAGCTGCTGCGCGTGTTCGGCGCCGAGAACGTCTATTTCGAGGTTCAGAAGAACGGGCTGGCCCCGCAGGACAAGTGCAACGAGGGGATCGTGCGGATCGCGCGCGAGGTGGGGGGGACGCTGGTCGGCACCGGCGACGTCCACTACCTGCGCCGCGAGGACTACGACCACCACACGGCGCTCCTGTGCGTGCAGACGAAGAGCACGCTCGCGGCGCCGAAGATGACCTTCGAAACGAACGAGTTCTACCTCCGCGACAGCGCGGAGATGACGAGTGCCTTCGCGGAGTGGCCGGAGGCGGTCGCGAGCACGCTGGAGATCGCCGAGCGCTGCTCGGTCGAGCTCGAGCTCGGCAAGCAGCTGATCCCGAGCTACCCGACCCCGGAGGGGACGGGCGAGCGCGAGTACCTGCGCGAGCAGGTCGAGCTCGGCCTGCGCCTGCGCTACGGCGATCCCGTCCCCGCCACCGCGCGCGAGCGCGCCGAGATGGAGCTCGACGTGATCGACCGGATGGGCTTCAACGCCTACTTCCTGATCGTGTGGGACTTCGTCCGCTTCGCCAAGGAGAACGGCATCGCCGTCGGGCCCGGCAGGGGCTCCGCGGCCGGCTCGATCGTGAGCTACTGCCTCGCGATCACCGACGTGGACCCGCTGCGCTACGACCTGCTGTTCGAGCGCTTCCTGAACCCCGAGCGCGTCTCGATGCCGGACATCGACATCGACTTCTCGGTGCGCGGGCGCGAGCGCGTGATGCGCTACGTGACCGACAAGTACGGGCGTGAGTCGGTCGCGCAGATCGTCACCTTCGGCAAGATGTTCCCCCGCGCCGCGACCCGCGACGCGGCGCGCGTGCTCGGCTTCGAGTACGCGACCGGCGACCGTCTCGCGAAGCTGATCCCCGACCCGATCATGGGCCGCGCCCCCTCCTTCGAGGAGTGCCTGAAGGATGGCCAGCCCCTGCAGAAGGCCTACAACGACGAGCCCGACGCGCGCCGCATCGTCGACGTCGCCAAGGGGCTCGAGGGGATCGTGCGCAACTCCTCGATCCACGCCGCCGCCGTCGTGATCGCCGACCGGCCGCTGACCGAGATCGTGCCGCTGCAGCTGGCCGACGCCGGCACCGACGAGAGCGGCGAGCGCGCGTTCCGCACCGTCACCCAGTTCTCGATGAAGCCGATCGAGGAGATCGGCCTGCTCAAGATGGACTTCCTGGGGCTGCGGAACCTCGACGTGATCGAGGACGCGCTGGACATCATCGAGCGCTCGACCGGGAGCCGGCCCGACATGACGACGCTGCCGCTCGACGATCCGAAGACGTACGAGATGCTCGCCCGCGGCGACTCGACCGGCGTGTTCCAGTTCGAGTCGGAGGGGATGCGCGAGGCGCTGCGCAAGGTGCGCCCGGACGAGTTCGAGGATCTGATCGCGCTCAACGCGCTCTACCGCCCCGGGGCGATGGACCAGATCCCGGTCTACGCGAAGGGCAAGAACAACCCCGGCGCGATCTCCTACCGCGACGAGCGGCTGCGCCCGATCCTCGAATCCTCGAAGGGCGTGATCCTCTACCAGGAGCAGGCGATGCAGATCTCCAAGGAGCTCGCGGGCTTCTCGGGGGCGAAGGCGGACGACCTGCGCAAGGCGATCGGCAAGAAGAACCGGGCGGCGATGGCGGCGCTGAAGCCGGAGTTCGTCGAGGGCTGCCGCGCTTCGGGCACCAGCGCGGACGTGATCGAGTTCCTCTGGACGACCAACGAACGCTCCGCGGACTACTCCTTCAACCGCTCGCACGCCGCCTGCTACGCGCTGATCGGCTACCGCACCGCCTGGCTGAAGGCCAACCACCCGGCCGAGTACATGGCCGCCCTGATCTCCTCGGTGATGTCCACGAAGGACAAGGTGCCGTTCTTCGTCGCGCGCTGCGAGGAGATGGGGATCGAGATCCTGCCGCCGGACGTGAACCTCTCAGACCACGAGTTCACGGTCGTCGAGGGCAACATCCGCTTCGGCCTCGACGCGGTCAAGGGCGTCGGCTATCAGGCCGTCGAGGCGATCAAGCGCGCGCGCGGTGAATCGAGCCCCGCCCACCCGACCCCCGCCACCCCGTTCACCTCGCTGTGGGACTTCTGCGAACGCGTCGACTGCCGCACGGTCAACAAGAAGGCGATCGAGGCGCTGATCAAGTGCGGCGCGTTCGGCTCGACGGGGGCGACGCGCCGCGGCATGCTCGACGTGCTCGAAGACGCTCAGTCGCGCGGGCAGAAGGTCCAGCTCGACGCGCAGATCGGGCAGGGCTCGATCTTCGAGCTGGTCGAAGAGGCTCCTGCGCCCGGGGCCCCTACCAACGCCTTCACGAACACCCACCCGCCGATCCTGGGCGAGGAGTTCGAGCAGAAGGAGCTGCTGGCCGCCGAGAAGGAGGCGATCGGCCTGTTCATCTCCGAGCACCCGCTGAAGCCCCTGAAAGACGTGCTGCGAGCGCGCACGGACTGCCCGCTCTCGTCGCTGCCCGACCGCCGCGACAAGGATCAGGTGACGGTCGGCGGGATCATCACCGAGACCAAGCGGATCCGCACGCGCAACGGCGACTACATGATGTTCGCGACGCTCGACGACCTCGCCGGAGCCGTCGAGATGCTCGTCTTCGGCAAGGCGCTCGGCGAGTACGAGCAGGTTCTCGTCCCCGACGAGCTCGTGCTCGTGAAGGGGCGCGTCGACCACAAGGAAGCGGGCAGCACGTGCCTGATCGTGCAGGAGGTGCAGCGCTTCGCGCCCTCGGCCGAGGAGATCCGGCGCGCGCGGGAGAAGGCCCGCGCCGCGGCGGTGCAGGCGGAGGCCGAGGCCCAGCCGCTGCACCTTCGCCCGATCAGGGCCAGCGACCTCACGCAGGAGCTGATCGACTCGCTGAAGCAGATCTGCGAGGACTGCCCGGGAGCGGCGGAAGTCCTGGCCCAGATCGAGATGCCCGGCGGCACGCGCCGCCAGCTGCGCCTCGGCGAGGCCTACCGCGTCGCGAACACATCGACGCTCCGGGCCGAGCTGAACAGCATCCTGCCCGCCGGCCCGGGCGGGGACGCCGAGGGCGAGGAGCGCGGGGCGGCGCGGGAGCCGGTGAGGCCTGCGGGCGCAGAGCCGGCGACGGTCGCCGTCTGAACCTCAGCGCCGCCGCGCGGCAAGACCGCGCTCGCGCAGGCGCTTCGCGAGCCCGACTTCGGCCGGGCCGGCGCCTTCGCGCTTCTCGCCGGGTGTCTCCAGCACGCACGGCAGGCGCTGGAGGCCCGGCGCCGAGAGGAACGCGGCGCAGCCCGTCTCACCGAGCTCTCCCTCGCCGACGTTGGCGTGACGGTCGCGGTTGGAGCCGAGCGGAGTCTTCGAGTCGTTGAGGTGCAGCGAGCGGATGCGCCCGGCGCCGAGCTCGCGGCGCGCCTGGCGGAGCACGGCGTCCATGCCGCGCGGGGTGCGGATGTCATAGCCGGAGGCGAGCAGGTGGCAGGAGTCCAGGCACACGCCGAGGCGCGGGCCGCCGCCGGAGGCGTCGAGCAGCGCGGCCAGCTCGCCGAACGAGCGGCCCAGCGTGCCGCCGGCGCCCGCGGTGTTCTCGAGGTGGAGCTCGCAGCCCTCGCTGTCGGCGAGCGCCGCGGCGATCGTCTCGCCGGCCCGCTCGATCGCCTCGCCGACGTGCCCTTTCAGCGCCGAGCCCGGGTGCAGGACGACGCCGGCGGCGCCGATCGCGTGCCCGACGCGCAGCGAATGGGTCAGCGAGGTCAGCGACTTCCTGCGGATCTCGCGGTCCTCGCTGGCGCAGTTGAGCAGGTAGACGGCGTGGATCAGCACCGCCTCCACAGCGCTCGGGGCCATCGCCTCCCGGAAGGCGGCGAAGTCCTCCTCGGTGTACGCGGTCGGGCGCCACATGCGCGGCGACTGGTTGAAGATCTGGATCGCCTCCGCGCCGCGTGCCTTGCCCCGTTCGATCGCCTTGTAGAGCCCGCCGGAGGGGGAGACGTGCGCGCCGATCAGCATGGCGGCTGATTATGAGTCCTGGCCGCGACGCCGGGCGGCTGACGCTAGGGTCGAGGGGGTGAGAGTCCGTTTCGCCCCCTCGCCCACCGGCGCTCTGCACATCGGCGGGGCGCGCACGGCCCTCTTCAACTGGCTGCTCGCCCGCCACGAGGGCGGCGAGCTGGTCCTGCGCATCGAGGACACCGACCGCGAGCGCTCGACGCCGGAGAACATCGCGCAGATCATCGACGCGCTGCAATGGCTCGAGCTGGACTGGGACGTCGGGCCGATCATGCAGACCGAGCGCACGCCGCGCCACCAGGAGGTGCTGCAGGCGCTGCTCGACGCCGGGCTCGCATACCGCTCGCAGGCCACCGCCGAGGATGTGAAGGCCTACAAGGGGCGCCACGGCGCCGAGCGCGGGTTCCGAGGCGAGCCCGAGGCGGAGGGGGCCGTGAGGCTGCACGTCGGCGACGAGGGCGCGACCACGGTCCACGACGCGATCCGCGGGGAGACGCGCTTCGAGCACCTGCACATGGACGACCCGGTGATCGCCCGCGCCGACGGCTCGGTCCTCTACAACTTCGCGGTCGCGATCGACGACCTCGACGCCGGCATCACGCACGTGGTGCGGGGCGAGGACCACGTCTCGAACACGCCGAAGCAGCTGCTCGTGATCGAGGCCGCGCGTGCCGCCGGTCTGACCGAGGCTCGGGACCCGCTGTATGCGCACCTGCCGCTGCTCCACGGCCCCGACGGCAAGAAGCTCTCCAAGCGCCATGGGGCGGCCTCCGTGCAGGAGCTGCGCGAGAAGGGCTACCTGCCGGAGGCCGTGCGCAACTACCTCGCGCTGCTCGGCTGGGGCGCCGGCGACGACAGCACGGTGCTCTCGACCCAGGAGCTGATCGAGCGCTTCACGCTGGAGCGCGTGAGCCGCAACCCGGCGCGCTTCGACGAGGAGAAGCTGAGCTGGCTGAACGGCGTCTACATCCGCTCGCTGGCCCCGGAGGAGCTGGCGCGGCGCCTGCAGGCGTTCACGGGCCGTGAGGGCCTCGAGCAGGCGGCGCGCATCAGCCAGGAGAAGATCCACACGCTCGCCGACTTCTGGCCGCTCGCCGGCCCGCTGCTCGACCAGCCCGTCGACGATCCCAAGGCGCGCGAGCGCTGGCTCGACGAGCAGGGGCGGGCGCGGCTGGCGGACGCGCGCGCGGCGCTCGAGGGGGTGCAGCCGTTCGAGGAAGAGGGGATCGAGAGGGCTCTCGGGGAGCTGATCGAGCGCCTCGGAGCCAAGCCGCGTGAGGTCTATCAGCCCCTGCGGGTTGCCATAACCGGCACGACGATCTCGCCCGGGATCTTCGAGAGCCTCGCGCTGATCGGCCGCGAGCGCGCGCTGGAGCGCATCGACGCGGCGCTCAGCGCGCCGGCGGCGACACCCGGGGGGTAACCCTCCGGCGCGGGAAGGCATCCCGCAAACCCGCATTGCAAAGCGGATTTCACGAAGCCTAAAGTTCGGCTTGCGCCGCTGCCGATACGAACCCGGAAGCGGACTGACTCCGGCCCTGGATGGCCGGTTCACCCAAGGAAGGGGAACAAATCGAATGCAGGCAACGGCAGCGGCCAAGAAGGCCAAACCCAAGAAGTCGACGAACGCGGCAACTGCGCGCGCGGCCCAGGCGGCGAAGCGCACGTCTGCCCCTGCCCCGAGCACGGGGGAGCGTCACCAGAACGAGGGTCATGGCCGTCGCCTCACGCTCGCCTTCGAGGCGCTCGAGGCGTTCCCGGCGCTCGCCGAGTCGCGCAACCGCCTGCTCGCGGTGATCGCCAAGGACAACGTCGCGACCGCTGACGTCGTGGCCGCCGTCGAGTCCGACGTGGCGCTGATCATCGCCGTGCTGCGTCTGGCCAACCGCGTGACGGCGTCGGCCGGCAAGGTCGACACCGCCGTGGGTGCGGTCGAGCTGCTCAGCCCGCAGACGGTGCACGCCGTCGCCAACCGCGTCCGCACCTTCGACTTCTTCGAGCGCGCCAGCGTCTGGGACGCCGCGCCCGAGCGTTTCCGGCTCCACGCGCTCGCCACCCAGCACGCGGCCGATCGCCTCGCGGCGGAGGTCGGGTACGAGAACCGCGACCGGCTGACGGTCACGAGCCTGCTTCACGACGTCGGCAAGCTGGTGCTGCTGCACGCCTACCCCGGCTATCCCGCCCAGGTGCACAAGGGCGCGCGCACGCCCGAGGAACGCGTCCATGCCGAGCGCCGCGAGCTGGGCGTCGACCATGCCCTCGTCGGCGGCGTCCTGGTCCGCCGCTGGGGCCTTCCCGCCTCGCTGGCGGCGCCGATCGAGCGCCATCACAACCCGGACGCGGAGGGCGAGGCGGCGTTCATCCGCCTGGCCGACATGCTCGCCCACTACGAGCAGGGTGGCCGCGTGAGCCCGAGCGAGCTGCTCCACACCGCCCGCGCGGTCGGTCTCGGCCCCCAGGAGCTGCGCCGGGTGATGTACGAACTTCCGAGCGCCAACGTGCAGCGTCAGCGCCACGTCGACCCGTGCCCGCTCTCCGGACGCGAGCTCGGCGTCCTGCAGCGCCTCGCCGAGGGCAAGGTCTACAAGCAGATCGCGCATGAGCTGACGCTCTCGACGAGCACGGTGCGCACGCACCTGCACAACATCTACGGCAAGCTCGGCGCCGTCGACCGCGCCCAGGCAGTCCTGATCGCAACCGAGCGCGGCTGGCTCTGAGGCGGGTCCTGGGCTCGCAGGGGCGATCCTCGCTTCGCCCGCGCGCAGCCCAAGGCCCGTCTGAGGGCCGGTCGCCACCGGCCCCGGCGTCGCGGCTGGCGGCTACGCAGCCGGCCGCTTGCGTAGCATCGCTCTCCGGCGATGATCTCGATCACGACAAAGTCGCCCTACGCCGTGCTCGCGCTCGCCGAGCTCGGGCGCAGCGGCACGACCGAGCCGGTCCCGATCGGCGAGCTCGCGCGACGGCGCGACGTGCCCGTGCAGTTCCTCGAGCAGCTGTTCGCCGTGCTCCGCCGCGCCGGTGTGATCAGCTCGCAGCGCGGCGTGAAGGGCGGCTACCGCTTCGCCCGCGCCCCGGAGACGGTCAGCGTGCTGGAGATCGTCGAGCTGCTCGACGGCCCCCTCGGCCGCGACTCCGAGGGCGTGTTCGCCGACGCCGCCGCGGCCGCCCGCCGCGTCCTCGCGCAAACCTCGATCGCCGACGTGATCGAGCGCGAGATCCGCGAGGCGGGCGCGAGCATGTACCACATCTAAGGGGCCGCCGGCGCTACTCGCCGCGCCCCGCTCGATCACACCCCACTGCGCCGGGGCCCGTTGTCGCCGAGCGAACAAACCGGACTCACCTCCGGCCACGATCAGTCGTGGTGCGCTTCCGGTTCGCTTAGCCGAAAGGCGGCGAGCAGCGACGCCAGGATCGAGCGACACAGCGCCAATTCCTCGAGTACCGCGCGCTGGTGCGCCGCGCAAAAACGCGCCGTCACTCAGATGAGCATCGGTCCAAAGATCGCTACGGGTAGCAGGGCAAGCGCGGTGACAGCGACGATCAAGAAGCTGCTGCGCACTGCTGCGATGACCCCGACCAGGAGTATCAAGTTCCTCCACCATCGGTGCGAGACGCCACCTGCTTGAAGCACCTCAGAGCCAGCCGGTCAGCTGTGCCTTCTGCGGCTGATGTACGCCAGACGCGCGGGGCCCGAGGGCCCCGCGCGCACTGCTGAACTTCTTGCTGACCGCTCACATCGTGAGCGTGGCCGGCGGCAGCTAGGAGATCTCGAGCTTTTCGCCCTTGTTGGTCGCCGTAGCTTCCTGACCGGAGACGAGGCCGCCTTCAGGCTGCCACGTGTTGCCGGTTTCCGGACCGTTCAGTTCGGTCAGCAGGACGCCAACCGGTTCTTCGCCTTCTTCGAAGGCGGGCGGGTTGCTCAGCGATTCAGGCTGACCGATCCCGTATTCGGCGACCGCGAAGGAAGAAATCGATTCCTTGCTGATCGCGTGAGCGGGCGAGACGCTGCCGATGACGGCACCGTGCACGCGCACTTTGGCGACACCTTCGCATTCGAATTCCGCGAGGTAGCCGCTGCCCGGTTCCGCCTGGTTCGTCAGGGACTCACCAGCGGCCGTGTGCGCTTTGTCGAGCCAGCCGAGTTCGCCGGCCAGCGTGTTGGTCGTGATGGTTTCCTTTTTGCCGCCTTCGGTTTTGCACGGGAAGCCAAGCGATTTGCACTTCTTGAATTCGCTTTTGACGTTCACGACACCCGACGGAACGACAACTTCACCGGAGTCCTTGAACTGCTGGCATTCGACAGTGATGTCGCCTTTGCCCGGGATCACGTTGTGCAGAACGGCGACGCCACCCTTGCCCTTGAAGCCCTTGCCTTTGCCGATGCCTTCGGTCAGTTCGTACTTGTTGTGTTTGCCTTCTTCGATTTCGGCTTCGGAGGCTTCAATCGAGCAAAGCTTGTCGGTGTATTTGGCCGTGTACTTTTTTTCTTCGTTCTTGGCGGTCTTGGCGCAGTATTTCCACGTCGGTTTGACCGCGGATGCGCCGGCGGCCATAACCGCAGCGAGGGCGAACATGGCCGCCAGCGCGAGTACCAGAGTCGACATGCGTTTCATCTTGTGAACTGCTCCTTTTCCCTCAGCTGCGCTTCTGTTTGACTAATCAAGAGGTTTCGGAGCGCGGGAGAACGCCGGCCACCAAGCCAGCCGACCACCGATGAACGGCGAAACGGCGTCACATCGTGCGCGACGAGAATCTCTCTCCTCCTCATCCCTCGCTGAACGGTCTAACGCGGAAGTCCGGAGGTGTCAACCCTTCTGGCGGTGTTCTGACAAAACACTTTTCCCTCGCCAACTTTCGCACCGCCGGCGCGTTTCAAAGTGTTGGTCGCACGGATGTTTTGGGCGGCGGAGTCGGGCTACGCGGCGTCGTGGTCGCGGCAGTGGTGGCTGCTCGCGTATGGCGATTCACCACACGGACCCCGAAGGGGCGCGCGAGAGGGCGTTCCAGGCGCTCAGCGCGGGCGGCGCGTGGCCCTTGCGGAGCGCGCCCGAAACGCGCGCGGAGGGCGAGGCGGGGTTGGCGTCCTTCCCGTGCGCCTGCCGGGCGTGGCTTTGCTACATTCGCGCGTGATTGGCTCATGGGCTCGAGGAGGGGGCTCCCAGGCCGCCAGGGAACGGGTGGAGGGGCTTCCGGGGCCCGGCTCCGGATCGAAAGGGGAGATGATGAGAGGGATGTCTGACGCGCGCCGGTGCGCGCCCACCCGCCGGCGCACGCTGGCCGTGCTGGTCGGGCTCGCGGCGGCACTTCTGTGGGCGTTGCCGGCGGCGGCGAGCGCGCACCCGATTTCGTACGTGTCGATCGGCGACTCGTACACCTCGGGCCCGGGCGTGCTGCCCTACGAAGAAAACGAAGCGGCAGAAAAATGCGGTCGCTCGACGCAGAACTACCCGCACCTGGTCGCCTCGGCGCTGAACCTGACGCTGAACGACGTCAGCTGCGGCGGCGCGACGACCTCCGACGAGACCGAAGAACAGATTCCGGGCGTGACGCCTCCGCAGGACGACGCGCTGAGCGAATCGACGGAAGTCGTGACGGTCGGCATGGGCGGCAACGACGGCGGGCTGTTCGGCGGGCTGCTTCAGGGCTGCACCGAATCCGACGTGCTCAAACCCGAACCGGGCAAGGCGCCGTGCCGGGCCAAGTACGAAAACTTCGTCACGGAAACCTTCGCGGCCGACAAACCCGCGGAGGAAGCCGCGCTCGTGCACATCAAAGAACTGGCCCCGCACGCGAAGGTGTTCGTCGTCGGCTATCCCGACATCGCGCCGAAGCACGGGCACTGCCTGCAGTTCCCCTGGCACGACGCGGACATGAAGTGGTTCCGCAACAAGGTCGAGAAGGTCGGCGACAAGATGATCAAGGCCGGCGCCGAGGCGCACGGCGCGACCTTCGTGGAGACCTTCAAGGGCAGCCAAGAACACAACGCCTGCCAGGAACCGGGCGTGCGCTGGATCGAACCGCTGGTCGGCTCGCTGACCGGCGTCCCCGTGCACCCGAACGCCGAAGGCGAGGAAGCGCTCGCCTCCTACGTCGAGCTGGCGATGCTGAAGGCGGGCGTCCGCCCGTAGACGTATCCCGCTGAGCCGGAGAGGGCCGGGCCGCGCCTCGCGTGCGGCCCGGCTCCCCGCGGGCACGCCCGGATCGGCGTCCGCGCCCGCGGGCCCCGCATGCAATGCTGCCCCGCGAAATGGCGAGGGGCGTTCGAGAGGAGCTAGGCGCGGGCGCGCAGCTGACGGCCGATCCTGAGCGTCCCGAGGTCGCCTACGGGCGCTACACGGCGTACTTCGACCTCTTCAACAAGGAACTGGCGCGCCTCACCGCGCCCGGGGGCCTGCGCGTCTGCGACATCGGCGGCGGCGCTCACCCCGCGCTGAAGCTCGAGCGGATCGTGCGCCAGCAGCTCGACTACGTGCTGAGCGACATCGACGAGGAGGAGCTCGCGATGGCGCCCACCGAGTACTCGAAGGTGTGCGGCGACATGCTCGCGCGCGACACCGCGCAGCGGCTGCTCGACCAGGGCGGGCCGTTCGACCTCGTCGTGAGCAGATGGGCGGCCGAGCACATGCGCGACGGCCGCGCCTTCCACGAGAACGTGTTCTCGATCCTGCGCCCGGGGGGCGTGGCGCTTCATCTGTTCCCGACGCTGTACGCGCTGCCGTTCACGGTCAACAAGGTGCTACCCGACCGGCTCTCGCGTGGCCTGCTGTTCGGGATCACCGACCGCAACGTCAAGTTCCCCGCCCATTACTCGTGGTGCCGCGGCCCGACGCGGCGCCAGCTCGAGCGGCTGCGCGGGCTGGGGTACGAGGTCGATCGCTACTTCGGCTTCTTCGGCCACGGTTTCTTCCGCGGCGTGCCGCCGCTGAACGCTCTCTACCGGCGCACGACCGACTGGATGCTCCGGCATCCCCGGCCGGCGCTGACCACGTTCGCGTTGCCCGTTCTCAAAAGGCCCGCCGAGTAGCGCGTCCCGTCCCGCCCGGTTGCCATCCTTCATGGCATGAGCCCGAGGCGAGCGTGAACCCCCTCGCACTGGCGCTGGCGCTCGGCGCCTCGCTCGCGCCCGGCGCAGCGGCACGCGTCGCGCCCTCGGGGCTCGCGTACTCGACGGCGCCGGCGAGCGTCGTGCAGCGCCAGCCGCCGGCCGGCAGCTGCCATGCGGGCGGCTCAAGGCTCAGCCAGCTGCCCGACCGGCGCTGCACGCCCGGCGCCGTGAACCCCGCCGTCGCGCAGGCGAGCATCGACTCGACGATCTGCCGCAGCGGCTGGACGGCGACGGTGCGCCCGCCCGTGCGCGTGACCGATGCCGAGAAGCTCGGCAGCCTGCGCGCGTACGGCGAGAGCGGGACCTCGCGCTTCGAGTACGACCATCTCGTGCCGCTCGAGCTCGGGGGTGCCGTCAACGACCCGCGCAACCTGTGGCCCGAGCCGGACTACCCGAGCCGGCACGGCTTCTACCTGAATCCGAAGGACCGCCTGGAGACCGCGCTGAAGCGCCTCGTGTGCGCCCGGCGCCTGACGCTCGCGTCCGCGCAGCGCCAGATCGCGACCGACTGGGTCGCGGCGATGCGCCGCTACGGCGTTCAGGCTGCGGCGCCGGCCAGCTCGTAGTCGTCGAGCGCGTCCTGGCTCGCGATCACGGCGCGGCGGTAGGTGATCGCCCACCCTCCGCGCGGCCTGCGCGCCAGCTCGGACTCGCTCGCCCACGTCTCCCAGCGCCACAGCAGCAGCCAGCGTTCGACCGTGCGGCCCGGGCCTCCCGGCCCGTGCGGGCGCTCGTGCAGCCGCGCGCGGCCACGGCCGCGGCGCTCCAGGGCGGTTGTCGAACTCGAAGCGTTCATCCCTCACCGGATCTGCAGCTTTGAGGAGGTTCTCCCGCATCAGCCTGCGCCCACGCGCCATGCGTCAGCGGTGAGCGGGCCGAGATCTCCACCCACCTCCTCCGACCGGCGCCGCAGAGCGGGCCGCTCCAGGACGGAAATCAGCGGTTAATATTGTCAACTCTCCGCAAACCTTGCGAAACCTCGCATGCAACGTCCGTACAAAACAGCGGTTCCGATCGCCCTGCTGACCATGGCGACGGTTGCTTCGCTGCCGGCGAGCGGCGGCGCGGCGGCCTCCCGCGGCAGCTGCATCGCGCCGGATGTCGTCGGCGTGGACCTCGCGATGGCGCGCCGCGCGCTCGGCGACTCGGGCTGCGCGCTGACGGTCCGCCAGCTCCCCGCGCACGGCAGCTACATCACGCCGGCGAGCGCGGACGCGCGCCAGCTCGTGGCTCGGCAGAGGCCCTCGGCGGGTGCTCGCTCGCAGGGCGTCACGGTGTGGGTCGAGCCGCTCTGCGCGCAGCCGGCCGACCCGGGCCCGCCGCGACGCGGTCCGATCGTGACGAAGGGGCCGACCGAGCTGGTCGCCGGCCTCTACCTCCAGGGCGGCCCGCTGCAGACGAGCCCGAACTGCCGTCGTGGCTCCCCGGAGGCGGGGACTGTGGTCGTCTCGACCCCCGCGGGCAAGGTGATCGCCCGCCGGCGGGTGCGCGCCGGGCACTTCGGGATCTTTCCGCTGGCCCCGGGGCGGTACCTCCTCAGCGGCACGCTCGCCGGTCAGGGCGGACATCCCACGCAGCTGCCCTCCGCGCCGGTCACGCTCGCCGCGCGGCGCACGACGCAGCTGAACCTCGTCGCGAACGTCCCCTAGCGCCGGTGCGCGGCGCCAGGCGGGGCGGCGCGCGACGACCGCAGCCGCCCGACGCGCCGCCCGCAGGCGCGGGCTTGTGTCTCGGCGTCGGCGCCCTGTGAGCCTTGCACCCCAGCGGGGCGCCCCCCATGCGGGGAGCAGGCAGGCGGCTGTGCGCCGGAGCGCCGAGACAGCCCCATCCTTGCGTTCCCGATCCGTGGGCTCCGTGGGGACCTCCATCCCCGCCGCGGGAGTGTAGTGGCGGCCCGGACGGAAAACGCCGGCTGCCCGCCCGGCGCAGCTGCGCCGGGCGTGTCATGCTGAGCGCATGAGCGCCGAATGCAGTCACCTCGACATGGTCGAGGTCACCGAGCTGCCGGCGGAGGTCGCAGGCTGCGAGGACTGCCTGCGCATGGGGGGAGTGTGGCTGCACCTGCGGATCTGCCTGACCTGCGGCCACGTCGGCTGCTGCGACGACTCGCCCAACAAACACGCGCGCGCCCACGCGGGGGCCGGCGAGCACCCGCTGATCCGCTCGCTCGAGCCCGGCGAGCAGTGGTCGTGGTGCTTCCTCGACGACGTCGGCATGGTGCTGAGCCAGGTCCACGGGAGCACCCGGATCCCGCCCTCGCCGATGCTCAGCTGAAGTGGCCGGCGAGCCGGCCCCGGTGAAGACGCGCCATCCCGCGATCCTGGCCGTCGACGACGAGCCGGCGGTGCTGGCGGCTGTCGCGCGTGACCTGCGCCGCGGCTTCGGCGAGAACTACCGGGTCCTGCGGGCCGGCTCGGGAGCCGAGGCGCTCGAGCTGCTCGGCGAGATGCTCACGCGCGGCGACCGGGTAGCGATGCTCGTCGCCGACCAGCGGATGCCGGGCATGGACGGCACGGACTACTTGGTCAAGGCGCGCGCGATCTACCCGGAGGCCAAGCGCGTGCTCCTGACCGCCTACGCGGACACCGACGCCGCGATCCAGGCGATCAACGAGGTCTCGCTCGACTACTACCTGCTGAAGCCCTGGGACCCGCCCGAGGAGCAGCTCTACCCCGTCGTCGAGGACCTGCTCACGACCTGGGAGGCGGGCGCCGCGCTCGAGTCGGGGGGCGTGCGGGTGATCGGCCACCGCTTCTCCGCCGCCACCCACGAGCTGCGGGACTTCCTCGCGCGCAACCGCGTGCCCGGGCGCTGGCTGGACGTGGAGCGCGACGCCGAGGCGCGGGAGCTGATCGCCGTGGCCGGCGTCGCCGAGGAGCGGCTGCCGGTCGCTCTGCTCGAGGACGGCACGGTGCTCGAGCAGCCGACCGTGCTCGAGCTCGCCGAGAAGATCGGCGTCGCCGGCCAGCCGGCGGCCGAGCACTACGATCTCGTGATCGTCGGCGGCGGCCCGGCCGGGCTCGCCGCCGCGGTCTACGGGGCCTCGGAGGGGCTCCGGACCGTGATGGTCGAGCGCGAGGCGCCCGGCGGGCAGGCCGGCCAGTCGAGCCGGATCGAGAACTACCTCGGCTTCCCGGCGGGGCTCTCGGGCTCGGACCTCGCGCGGCGCGCGACCGACCAGGCGCGGCGGCTCGGCGCCGAGCTGCTGACGGTCAACGACGCGGCGGTCCTGCGCGTCGAGGGCGCCGGGCGGATCGTCGAGCTGACCGGCGGCACCCAGCTGAGCGCGAACTGCGTGCTCGTCGCCTCCGGTGTCTCCTACCGGCGCATGCAGGCGCCTGGCTTCGAGGACTTCACGGGCGCGGGCGTCTACTACGGCGCCGCGCTGACCGAGGCGCGCTCGTGCGCCGACCAGCACGTGGTCGTGATCGGCGGCGCCAACTCGGCCGGCCAGGCCGCCGTGTACTTCTCCGGCTACGCCAGCCGCGTATCGATGCTGGTGCGGGGGGAGTCGCTGGAGAAGTCGATGTCCCACTACCTGATCGAGCAGATCGCCGGGCTTCCCAACGTCGAGGTGCGCACACGCACCGAGGCGGTCGCCGCGCACGGCGAGGACGGGCGGCTGAGGAGCCTCGAGATCCGCGACGGCGAGGGCGAGGTGACCCGCGAGCTCCTCGACGCCTGCTTCATCTTCATCGGCGCCGCGCCCCGCACCGACTGGCTGGACGGCGTACTCGCGCGCGACGAGCGCGGCTTCATCCTGGCCGGGCCGGAAGTGCGCGAGCACGGCTGGCCGCTCGAGCGCGACCCCTACCCGCTGGAGAGCAGCGTGCCGGGGGTCTTCGTCGCCGGCGACGTGCGCTCCCGCTCGATCAAGCGCGTGGCGAGCGCGGTGGGGGAGGGCTCGATGGCGGTCTCGCTGATCCACGAGTACCTGGCGAGCGCATGAGCCGGCCGACGGCCGCGGAGCTGCGCCCGATCGATCTCTTCGAGGGGGTCGACGACGAGCACCTCGCCGAGATCGCGTCGCACGCCGAGTTGCGCGAGTGCGGCGCCGGCGAGACGATCGCCCGCGAGGGGGAGCCCGAGCGTCGCGTCTATCTGCTGATCGAAGGCACCGCGGAGACGTTCCGGGAGGTGAACGGGGGGCAGGAGTCCTCCGGCGACCACGTCGCGCCCACCTATCTCGGCGCGATCGGGGCGCTGACCGGCTCGGGTCTCGCGGTGCGGGTCCAGGCCAAGACCGACGTGCGCCTGGCCCAGATCGGCGGTGAGGAGTTCCTCGAGCTCGCCGTCGGTAACCGCTCGGTGATGCAGCGCGTGCTCGAGCGGGTGCGGCCGGTGGTCGGGCGGATCACAGCGATCGAGCAGAATCGCGAGCGCCTTGAATCGCTCGGCACGATGGCAGCCGGGCTCGCCCACGAGCTGAACAACCCCGCCTCCGCCGCCAAGCGTGCGTCGGCCGACCTCGCCGACGCGCTCGCGGTGCTGAGCTCGACGATCGGCGTGTTCGTCGAATCGGGCGTCTCACGCGAGCAGGCCGAGCAGCTGGTGCAGATCCAGCGCGCCGTGCTCGAGGCCTGCCGCGCCCGGGCGTCGATCTCCCAGCTCGAGCTCGCGGACGCCGAAGAGGCGCTCACGGGCGCACTCGAAGGCGCCGGCATCGCCGAGGCCTACCGGATCGTCGAGCCGCTGGCGCAGGCCGGCTTCGACGAGCAGCAGCTGCAGCGGGTCAAAGAGCTGGCGGGGCCGGCGACCGAAGCCGCGGTGCGCTGGATCGCAGCCTCGCTGCTCGCGCGCGAGCTGGCCGCCGAGCTCGCCGAGTCCACCGAGCGGATGAGCAAGCTGGTCGGCGCGGTGAAGATGTACGCGTACATGGACCGCGGCGGGCTCGTCGAGGTGGACGTGCGCGAGGGGCTCGATACGACGCTGACGATCCTCGGGCACAAGCTCAAGCACACGACGATCGAGGTGCGGCGCGACATCGAGGAGAACCTGCCGCGCTTCCAGGCCTACGGAGCGGAGCTGAACCAGGTCTGGACGAACCTGCTCGACAACGCGATCGACGCGCTCGGCGACTCCGGCACGATCACGATCTCCGCGCACCGCGACGGGGACTGCATCGAGGTGGACATCGCCGACGACGGGCCGGGGGTGCCGGCCGAGGCCGCGGAACGGATCTTCGACCCCTTCTTCACGACCAAGGAGGTCGGCAAGGGGACCGGCCTCGGCCTCGACACCGCGCGGCGGATCGTCGTCGACCGCCATCACGGCAGCCTGACGCTGCGGACAGAGCCGGGACGGACCGTGTTCCGCGTGCGGCTGCCCGTAGAGCAGTCGGCGCAGTGAGCGCCCCCTCCACGGGGGTGGCCGTGCGTGCCGTCGACGCGCCGAGGGGCCGCGAGCTGCGGATGGAGGTGCTCCGCCCCCATCAGCCGGCGGGCGAGCCGATGTACCCGCTGGAGGACGCTCCCGCGACCGCGCACTACGCAGCTCTGGATCCGGCCGGGGAGGTGCTGGCGGTCGGCAGCGTGATGGCGGAGGCCCATCCGCGCCACCCGCGCGAGGGCGACTGGCGGGTGCGAGGGATGGCCACGCGCGCCGCGCTGCGCGGCGCCGGGCTGGGCGGGATGGTCCTTGCCGAGCTCGAGCGCCACGCCCGCGAGCACGGCGGCAGCAGGGTGTGGTGCAACGCGCGCACCGGCGCCCGGCGCTTCTACGAGGGCGCCGGCTTCCACGTCGAAGGCGGCGAGTTCGAGATCCCAGGGATCGGCGCGCACCTCGTGATGGCCAAGCCGCTCCGCTGAGGGGCGGCCGACCTCCGATAGTGTCGGGCGCGATGCCCGGAATCCCGATCAACATTGCGGAGCTTGTCGGCGCCACGCCGCTGGTCGAGCTGCCCGCGGCGCTCGGTCCCCGGGCGGACGGGGCCCGGCTCTTCGCCAAGCTCGAGGCGTTCAACCCCGGCGGCAGCGTCAAGGACCGGATCGGCGTCGCGATGATCGAGGCCGCCGAGGCCGAGGGACGGATCGAGCCCGGGCGCACGACGATCGTGGAGGCCACCAGCGGCAACACCGGTATCGCCCTGGCGCTCGTCTGCGCGGCGAAGGGCTACGACCTCGTGCTCACGCTCCCGCAGGGGATGAGCAAGGAGCGCGAGAGCCTGCTGCGCCTCTACGGCGCTCGCGTGGAGATAACCGAGTCGCTCGGCGGCATGGAGGAGGCCGTCCAGGCCGCGGAGGTGCTCGCCGGCCGCGACGACGTGTTCCTGCCGGACCAGTTCACGAACCCGGCCAACCCCGAGGCCCATCGCCGCACGACCGGCCCGGAGATCGCCGCCGCGCTCGACGGCGAGGTGGACGTGCTCGTCGCGGGTGTCGGCACCGGCGGCACGATCACCGGCGTCGGTGAGTACCTGCGCGAGCGCTGCAACCCGAAGCTGAAGGTGATCGCCGTGGAGCCGAAGGGCTCGGCGGTGCTCTCCGGCGGCCGCCTCGGCCCGCATCGCATCCAGGGCATCGGCGCCGGCTTCGTGCCGGCCGTGCTCAACCGCGAGCTGCTCGACGAGATCGTCACCGTCTCCGACGACGACGCGATCCACACCGCCTGGCGCTGCGCGAAAGAGCTCGGCCTGCTCGCGGGCATCTCCTGCGGCGCGGCGCTCTGGGCCGCGCTGCAACTCGCCGCGCGGCCGGAGTCCAAGGACGCCCGCATCGTCGTCGTGATGCCGGACTCCGGCGAGCGCTACATCTCGCAGTCCTTCTTCGCGCCCTGACACGCCGGGCGTCATGGCCGGGGGCCCCACGAGGCACGGGCCGCCACACGCCGCGACACCCCCCAAATCAAAAAAAGGTTGTAGGCGCAAGGATCGTCGCTACGCTTTCGGCATGGCCGGTTTCGGCGCGTTCGCCCGGGTGGCAGGCGAGGTTCGGCGTGATGTTCTCGCCGCGCGCGAGCGCGATCCGGCCGCGCGCGGCGTCCAGCCCGCCGAGATCGTCGCCACGTGGCCCGGGATCCACGCGCTGCTCGCCCATCGCGTCGCCCATGCGATGTACGCCGCGCGCGTGCCGCTGCTGCCGCGGTTGATCGCGATGCTCACCCGGACCGTCACCGGGATCGAGATCCATCCCGCCGCGCGCATCGGCCAGGGCCTGTTCATCGACCACGGCACGGGCGTCGTGGTCGGCGAGACCGCCGAGATCGGGAACAACGTCACGCTCTACCAGGGCGTCACCCTCGGGGGCACCGGGTTCGCGACCGGGAAGCGCCACCCGACCGTGCAGGACAACGTCACGATCGGCTCGGGCGCGAAGCTGCTCGGCCCGATCACGATCGGCCACGGCGCCAAGATCGGCGCCAACAGCGTCGTGATCACCGACGTGCCGCCGAACTCGACGGTGGTAGGCAACCCGGGCCACCCGGTGCGCGTGGAAGGCCGGCGCGTCGAGGGCCCGGACGCCGACTGGATCCACCTCCCCGACCCGATCGCCGAGGCGATCCAGGCGCTGTCGGGGCGGATCGCCCAGCTCGAACGGATGGTGGCCGAGCTCTCCGACGAGCCGCCGGAGCCGGTGGCCGAGGTCAGGCCGCTGAGGGAGGTCCGGGGGCCGAACCCGGCCGGGGGCTGATCGTTCCGGTGCGCTCGTGCCGGTTGACCGGCTGATCTGCGCGACCGCCGTGGAGTTCGACCTGCCCCTCGTCACCAAGGACCGAGCCATCCGCGAGAGCGGCGTGCCCGGGGTGCGGGTCGTCTGGTAGGCGGGGCCCCCGGGGCCGCGCCGGTCGAGTATCGCGCGGCGCGGCGCGTGAGAGCTGCCGCGACCACATCTATGCTCAGTGCGATGGCCGCCAACCCCCACGCAGAGCACCTGGCCGAGCTCCTGGAGGGGCTCAACGAGCCCCAGCGGGAGGCGGTCACGCACGGCGAGGGGCCGCTGCTGATCCTGGCCGGCGCGGGCTCGGGCAAGACGCGCGTGCTGGCGCACCGGATCGCGTTCCTGATCTACACCGACCAGGCCCAGCCGGGCGAGATCCTGGCGATCACGTTCACGAACAAGGCGGCCGCCGAGATGCGCGAGCGGGTCGAACGGCTCCTCGGCCACGCGACGCGCGGGATGTGGCTGATGACGTTCCACTCCGCGTGCGCCCGGATCCTGCGCGCCGAAGCGGCGCGGCTCGGCTACACGCGCCAGTTCACGATCTACGACCAGGCCGATTCGCGGCGCCTGGCGAAGCGGAGCGCCGACGCCGTCGGGGTGGACCCGAAGCGCTACACGCCGGCGGCGGTCCTGAATCAGATCTCCGCGGCCAAGAACAAGCTGCTCGACGTAGACGCCTACCGCGAACAGGCGGCCTCGCCGTTCGAGGAGATGATCGGCGAGGTCTATGACATCTACCAGCGCGATCTCGTGCGCATGAACGCGATGGACTTCGACGACCTCCTGTTCCGGACGGTGAACCTGCTGGAGCTGTTCGAGGAGCCGCGCGAGCGCTACCGCGACACGTTCCGCCACGTGCTCGTCGACGAGTACCAGGACACCAACCACGCGCAGTACCGGCTGCTGCAGCTGCTGGTCGGCGGCGGGCGCCCGCCGCGGCGCGGGGGAGAGACGAACGGGGACCGGCCGACCTACGCGGGGCCGGTCGGGCACCGGAACCTCGCCGTCGTGGGTGACGACGCGCAGTCGATCTACGGCTTCCGGCAGGCCGACATCAGGAACATCCTCGACTTCCAGGAGGACTTCGAGGACGCGCGCGTGGTCAAGCTCGAGCAGAACTACCGGTCGACCGAGACGATCCTCGCCGCCGCGAACGCGGTGATCGCCAACAACCGCGGCCAGATCGCCAAGCGCCTGTGGAGCGAGCTCGGGCAGGGCGAGCAGATCGAGCTGCGCGCGCTGGGAGACGAGCACGCCGAGGCGCGGTACGTGGTGGGGGAGATCCAGCGGCTGCTCGACGAGGGCGCCTCGCGCGCGGAGATCGCCGTCCTGTACCGGACCAACGCGATGTCGAGGGTGATCGAGGACACGCTCGTGCGCAGCGAGATCTCCTACCAGGTGATCGGCGGCACCAAGTTCTACGAGCGCGCGGAGATAAGGGACGCGATCGCCTACCTGTCCCTGCTCGCGAACCCGTATGACGTCGTGAGCTTCACGCGTGTCGTCAACTCCCCGCGGCGCGGGATCGGCGCCACGACGGTGGCGCGCGTGACCGCGCACGCCGAAGCGATGGACTCCTCGGTGTGGGAGGCGGCGTCTTCCCCGGGACAGGTGCCGGGCCTCGGCGCCGCGGCGGTGAAGGCGCTGTCCCGGTTCATGGCGACGATGGCGGAGTTGCGGGCGATGACGGGCGCGGAGCCACTGGGCGGGGAAGAAGATTTTGATTTGGAGGGGCGGACGACGCTCGAGGCCCGGCAGGACGCCCCGGTGGAGCAGGGCTCCTCCGTGCCGATCGCCGAGCTGCTGGAGGCGGTGCTCGCGCGCAGCGGCTACATCGAGGCGCTGGAGGCCGAGCACACGATCGAGGCGCAGGGACGGATCGAGAACCTGGAGCAGCTCGTCGAGGTCGGCCGTGAGTTCGACGAGGGCGAGGAGGAAGGCACCTTGGAGCGCTTCCTCCAGGAGATCGCGCTCGTCGCCGACGCCGACTCCCGCAGCGACGACGACGGGCTGATCACGCTGATGACGCTGCACAACGCCAAGGGCCTGGAGTACCCGACTGTCTTCATCACCGGCTGCGAGGACGGCGTGTTCCCGCACTCGCGCGCGATCGACGAGGGCGGCCTCGAGGAGGAGCGGCGCCTGTTCTACGTCGGCGTCACGCGCGCGATGCGCAAGCTCTACCTGACCTACGCGCGGCGGCGCGCGGTGTTCGGCGCCCAGAGCTACGGGATGCCGAGCCGCTTCCTCACCGAGATCCCGGGCGACCTGCTCGACGAGGGGGTCGATGACGGGGGTTTCCGGGCGGCGAGCTTCACGCCCTCGCTCGCGCGCGGAGGGCTGAGATCCGAAACGAGCTGGAGCCCGCCGGCCGGGCAGGTCAAGGCCTCGCGCGGAGCCGGGACCGGGACCGGGGGAGTCTCCTTCCGCCTCGGCGAGGACGTCGTGCACGCGGCGTTCGGCGACGGCGTCGTCACGGCGGTCGAGCCCGACGGCGTGATCGTCGTGCGCTTCGCGGGCGACGGCTCCGAACGCAAGCTGATGGCCGAGTACGCGCCCGTCACGCGCCGCTGAGGGCGCATAGCATCCACGCGATGGCGGCGAAGCTGATCGACGGCAGGGCGGTGGCGGCTCGGATCCGTGCCGAGGTCGCAGGCGAAGTCGCGGCGTTCGCCGAGCAGCACGGCCGCCCGCCCGGGCTGGCGACGGTGCTCGTCGGCGACGACCCGGCGTCGGCCGTGTACGTCGGCGGCAAGCAGCGCGCGTCGGCCGAGGTCGGGATGGTCCCCGTCGACAGACGGCTGGGAGCCGATGCGAGCACCGAGCAGGTCCAGGCCGAGATCGAGGCGCTCAACGAAGATCCGGCCGTCAACGGGATCCTCGTGCAGCTGCCGGTGCCCGCGCACCTCGACGGGCGCGCGCTCACCGAGCAGGTCCGTGCCGAGAAGGACGTCGACGGCCTGACGACGATCAACGCCGGCCGTCTCGCCCTTGGCGACCCGGGACTCGTGGGCGCGACGCCGCTCGGCGTGATGGTGCTGCTCTCGGAGGCGGGCGTCGAGCTGGAGGGAGCCGAGGCCGTGGTCGTGGGCCGCTCGAACCTGTTCGGCAAGCCGATGGCCCAGCTCCTGCTCGGCGCCAACGCGACGGTGACAATCTGCCACTCGCGCACGCGCGACCTCGAAGCGGTCTGCGCCCGTGCGGACGTCCTGATCGCCGCGATCGGCCGCCCGCGCATGTTCGGCGCCGAGCACGTGAAGCCCGGCGCGGTCGTGATCGACGTGGGCATGAACCGCATCAGCCCCGAGGACGCCGGCAACAAGAGCGGCCTCGTCGGCGACGTCGACCACGCGGCCGTCACGGAGATCGCGGCGGCGATCACGCCCGTGCCGGGCGGGGTCGGGCCGATGACGATCGCGATGCTGCTGCGCAACACGCTGCAGGCTGCCCGCGACCAGGCCGGGCTCGAGGCGGGTCGTCTCGCATGAAGCTGCGCGCGGGCGAGCTGACGGCGCTGGCGGGGATCGGCTGCGTGATCGCCTCCTTCTTCTTCCCCTGGTACGAATCGCCGGCGGGCAACCTCAGCTTCTGGGACACGTTCGGCGGTGCCGCCGTGCTGATGCTCGCGGCGCTGGCCGCAGCCGCGGCGATGGTGCTGGCCACGCTGCTCGAGCGCGACAGCCCGGCCGTCGCGGTTCCGACCGAGGTCTGGTCGGTGGTCCTCGGCTTCATCGGCGCGATCGCCGCGCTCGTGCGCGTGCTGGAGCGACCGGACCACGCGACGGGGCTGTGCGCCGGCGCCTGGCTGGGGCTGGCGGGAGCGCTGCTGATCCTGGCCGGCTCCTGGGTGGCGATGAGCGACGAACGTCCCTCGCGCTTCCGCCCGGCCGAACCCGAGCCGCGGCCGCGGCCCTAGACTGCCAACCGTGATCGACCGCGACGAGGTCCTGCACGTGGCCCGCCTGGCGCGCCTTCAGCTGCGCGAGGAGGAGATCGAGCCGATGGCCCGCGAGCTCTCGGCGATCAGCGGCTACGTCGCGAAGATCGGCGAGCTCGACCTCGACGGCGTCCCGCCCACGTCCCACGTCGTGGAGGTGACCGGGCGGTTGCGCGAGGACGAGCCGCACGAGTGCCTGCCGCGCGAGGTCGCGCTCGAACAGGCGCCTGACGCGACCGGCGAGGGTTTCCTCGTCCCCAGCCCGCAGGCGTGATGCTCTCCCTCACCGCGTCCGAGGCCGCCGAGCGGATCGCGGGCGGCGAGCTGTCCGCCGAGGAGCTGTTCGCGTTCTACCGCGAGCGCGCGGCCGCCGACCGCGGCGCCGGAGAGAACGGGCTGAACTGCTTCACGTGGGTTGCCGAGGATCTCGGTGGCGCCGCCGTCGCGCCGCTGAACGGCGTGCCGCTCGCCGTCAAGGACCTCTTCTGCACGCAGGGCGTGCCGAGCCAGTCCGGCTCGAAGATCCTCGAGGGCTACCGCCCGCCCTACACGGCGACCGCCGTGCAGCGGCTGCACGGCGCGGGCGCGCCGCTGCTCGCGAAGACCAACCAGGACGAGTTCGCGATGGGCTCCTCCAACGAGAACTCGGCCTACGGCCCCGTGCGCAACCCCTGGGACCGCGCTCGCGTGCCGGGCGGCTCCTCGGGCGGCAGCGCCGCGGCCGTCGCCGCGGGGCTGGCGCCGTGGGCGCTCGGCACCGACACGGGCGGATCGATCCGCCAGCCTGCGGCGCTGTGCGGGATCGTCGGCATGAAACCGACCTACGGCTCGGTCTCGCGCTACGGCATGATCGCCTTCGCCTCCTCGCTCGACCAGGCGGGGCCGCTGACCCGCGACGTCCGCGACGCCGCGCTCCTGCTCTCCCAGATGGTCGGCCAGGACCCGTGCGACGCGACCTCGCTGCAGCTGCCCGAGGCGGTCGTCGTGCCGAGCGCGGAGCGCATGGACGGCGTGCGCATCGGCGTGCCCGGCGAGCTGACCGGCGAGGGCATCGAAGCGGGCGTGCTCGAGGCCTTCCGCGCCGCGCTCGAGGAGGCTGTCTCGCTCGGCGCGGAGATCGAGGAGATCGCGCTCCCGCACGCCCCGCACGGCCTGTCGGCCTACTACGTGCTCGCGCCCGCCGAGGCCTCCTCGAACCTCGCGCGCTACGACGGCGTGCGCTACGGCCTGCGCGCGCCCGACGTCCGCGACCTGCTCGACATGTACACGCGCACCCGCCACGACGGCTTCGGGGCGGAGGTCAAGCGCCGCGTGATGCTCGGCACCTACGCGCTCTCCTCCGGCTACTACGACGCCTACTACGGGCGCGCGCAGCGCGTGCGCACGAAGATCGCGGAGGACTTCGCCGCCGCGTTCGGCCACGTCGACGTGATCGCCACGCCGACGGCGCCGACCGTCGCCTTCGCCCTCGGCGAGAAGACCGGCGACCCGCTGGCGATGTACCTGAACGACTACTGCACGGTGCCGATGTCGCTCGCGGGCATCCCCGCGATCTCGATCCCCTGCGGGCTCTCCGGCGGGCTCCCGGTGGGCCTGCAGCTTGCCGGGCCGGCCTTCAGCGAGAACCGGCTGCTCGACGCGGCCCACGCCCTGGAGCAGGCCCTCGGCTTCGACGGGAGCTCGGCACGTGTCTGAGCTCGAGCCCGTCATCGGCCTGGAGATCCACATCCAGCTCGCGACGCGGACGAAGATGTTCTGCGGCTGCGAGAACTCCTTCGGCGATCCGCCGAACACGCACACCTGCCCGGTCTGCCTGGGCCTGCCCGGGAGCCTGCCGGTCGCCAACGCGCGCGCCGTCCACTTCGGGCTGATGATCGGCCTCGCGCTCGGCTCCGAGCTCGCGCCGCGCTCGATCTTCCACCGCAAGAACTACTTCTATCCCGACCTGCCGAAGGGCTACCAGATCTCCCAGTACGACGAGCCCCTTTGCCGTGGCGGGCACCTGGGCGAGGTGCGCATCCACCGCGTGCACCTCGAGGAGGACGCGGCGAAGCTCACCCACGTCGGCGAGAGCGGGCGCATCCACGGCTCCGACGCGAGCATCGTCGACTTCAACCGCGGCGGCACCCCGCTGGCCGAGATCGTCACCGAGCCGGACCTGCGCAGCGCCGAGCAGGCGGGCGAATGGCTGCGGCTGCTGCGCACGACGTTGCGGAGGCTGGGCGTGAGCGACGTGAACATGGAGGAGGGCTCGCTGCGCTGCGACGCCAACATCTCGCTGCGCGAGGCGGGCACCGAGGAGCTCGGCGTGAAGACCGAGCTGAAGAACATGAACTCCTTCCGCTTCATCGAACGCGGCATCCGCGCCGAGGTCGCCCGCCAGGCGAAGATCATCGAAGGCGGGGGCGTGGTCGTGCAGGAGACGCTCCACTTCGACCCAAGGCCGGGTGCCCACCCACCCATCACCTCGCTGCGCTCAAAGGAGGAGGCACACGACTACCGCTACTTCCCCGAGCCGGATCTCGTGCCGGTGGCGATCGAGGAGCGGATGCTGGCGGCCGCCCAGGCCGAGATGACCGAGCTCCCGGCCGACCGCGCCGAGCGCTTCGCGCGCGAGGGGCTGAGCGCGGACAGCGCGCAGCTGCTCGCCTTCCGCGGCGAGGTGGGCGACTTCTTCGAGGCGGCGCTGGGCGCCGGCGCGGACCCGGCGCCCGAGCCGCAGCAGCTCGCCAACTGGGTGGTGGTCGAGCTGCTCGGCCGGCTCGACGGCGTCGAGGACCCCGCCTCCTCGAACGTCACGCCCGCGGCGCTCGCGGCGCTCGTCGGGCTCGTCGGGGCGAAGCGCGTGACGGTCGGCGCGGGACGCACCGTGCTCGAGCGGCTGATCGCCGGCGGCGGCGACCCGGCGGCGATCGTCGAGGCGGAGGGGCTCGCGGCGATGGACGGGGGAGACGAGCTGGCCGCGATCGTGGCGGCGGCGCTCGAGGCCAACCCCGACGCGGCGCAGCGCGTCAAGGAAGGCAACGCGAAGGCGATCGGCCCGATCGTCGGGCACGTGATGCGCGAGACGCGCGGCCGCGCCGACGGCACCGAGGTCTCACGGCTGATCGCCGAGCAGCTCGCGGGCTGAGGCTCGCACTCCGCGCATCGGCACGGCGCAGATCTTGGACATGCGGCCAAAGGCAGGCGGGCGCCCGCGCGCGAACATGCCTGCCATGAACAAAGCGAGCGTTTCATCACCTCGGCGCTTCGTCCTCTTGCCGGAGGCCGTGGCCGACGGCCGGCAGAACGCTCCGAGGATCCGCCGCTACCTCCTCATGGGAGGTCGGCCGGCGCTCCGTGCCGGCCTCACGGGTGTCGGGTCGGGGACGGGTGCAGTCCGCTCCGGCCGTCGTGGCCCGGACGTCGCGATGGCGAGGATGGCCGGGAATTGGGTCCCACCCACCCCTCGGGCCAACATGAGCTGACCCCCCCCGACACGACGGCGCACGCTTCCCTCGGCGAGCGCCTCGGCGTGCGGCCGGACAGGGAATCCCTCCCTGTCCGGCCGTATTGCCGGTAAAATGCTCAGCGAGATGAACGAGTCCTCAGAGCGCTCCTCCTTCGGGCGCACCGCCGTCGCCGTCCTGGTCGTGATCGTCGCCGCCTGGCTGCTGCTCGGCGTGATCGGGCACGTGCTGTCGTTCCTGTTCAGCACGCTGCTCCTGGTGCTCGCGGTCGTCGCGGTGATCTGGGCGCTGCGCGTACTGCTGTAACGCGCGATGGCCTACGTCGTGATCGCCGTCTGCTTCGGGCTCGCGGGCGGGATCGTCGGCAGGATCAAGGGCAGCTCGTTCTTCCTGTGGTTCCTGATCTCGGGGCTCGTGCCCTTCTTCGGGCTGCTGGCGGCGATCGCCTACCGCTTCGAGAGCGACGAGCTGCGCCGGCGCTGCCCGCGCTGCGGGCGCGTGACGAAGATCTACGACGCCATCTGCACCCGCTGCGGCGAGGAGTTCGACTACCCCGACGTGCCGGTGCAGCCCGAATCCTGGCAGCGCGCGCCGACCGCGCCGCGCTGAGCGGGCTTCGGGTCCCCTAAGCCGAATCAGGGCGGCCTAAGCCGGTCCGTCGCATACGCTCTGATCGGTGAGCACAGAGGCGAACACGACGCTGCAACCGGCCGTCTCGACGGTCGACCGGCTGATCCAGCGGGTCGGCTTCGAGAGCGAGCGCGAATTCGTGCTGCGCGTCGTGCAGCCGGCGCTCGTCGGGATGATCGACGGCACCGTCTCCTCGCTCGCGCCGATCTTCGCCGCCGCGATCGCCTCGAGTTCGCACACCGCGTTCGTGGTCGGCCTCGGCGTCGCGTTCGGCGCCGGCGTGAGCATGGGCTGGTCGGAGGCGCTGTCGGACACCGGCGAACAGACCGGCCGCGGCTCGGCGGTCGTCAGGGGCTCGATCACGGGCGGCATGACGGCGATCGGAGGCCTGTTCCACACGCTGCCGTTCCTGATCGCCAACGTCCACACCGCGTTGATCGTCGCGGGCGGCGTGGTCGCCGTCGAGCTGTTCGCGATCGCGTGGGTCCGCAAACGCTTCCTCGGCGTCTCGATGCGCTCTTCGCTGCTGATCGTCACCGTCGGCGGCGCGATCTCGCTCGCGATCGGCGTCGCGCTCGGCG
This sequence comes from uncultured Solirubrobacteraceae bacterium, assembly GCA_963836035.1. Classification (GTDB taxonomy): domain Bacteria; phylum Actinomycetota; class Thermoleophilia; order Solirubrobacterales; family Solirubrobacteraceae; genus Palsa-744. The sequence continues at coordinate 122,869 of CAWIHX010000006.1, forward strand.
CCTCCTAGCCACCCGCGCCGACACCGGATGCCGAGCGTCTCGACCGCCCAACCCGCGCAGGCGGCCGAGGAGGCGGGCGAGGCGCGCCGCACCGCGCCGGTCGAGCTGCTGTGGGACCTGGTGTTCGTGTTCGCGGTCACGCAGGTCACGACGCTGCTGCGGTCCGACCAGACGTGGGCCGGCTTCGGGCGCTCGATGCTGGTCCTCGCCCTCGTCTGGTGGGCGTGGTCGGCGTACGTGTGGGTCACGAACGCCCAGGACCCCGAGGGTCCCGTCCTGCGGCCGGCGCTGCTCGCGGCGGGCGGCGTGATCTTCATCGCCGGTCTCGCCGTGCCCCACGCATACGGCAGCGAGGGCGTGCTGTTCGCGGTCGCCTACGTGCTCGTGCGGCTCGGGCACCTGGCGCTGTACGCCGACGTCTCGCGGCGCGGCAACGCATCTTGGCGCGCGATCGTGGGCTTCGGCGCCTGGACGTGCGTCGGCATGGCGCTGCTGCTGGCGGGCTCGTTCCTGCACGGCGGCTGGCGCGTGGGGCTGTGGACCGCGGCGGCGCTGATCGACTACGCGGGGCCGGCCTGGCTGACGCGCGAGCGGCTGCGAGGGTTGCAGACGGTCGCGGTCGAGCACTTCGCCGAGCGCTACGGCCTGTTCGTGATCATCTGCCTGGGCGAGAGCGTCGTGGCGATCGGCGTCGGCGCGCAGGCACATCTGCTGGACGCCGAGATCGTGCTGGGCGTGGCCCTGGCGCTGATCATCACCGGCGAGCTGTGGTGGGCGTACTTCACGCGGTTCGCGGCGACCGCGCAGGAGCGGCTGCGCAGCGTCGCGGACCCGGTGCTCGTCGCGGCGGACGCCTACAGCTACATCCACCTGCTGATCGTCGCCGGGATCATCGTGTTCGCGGTCGGCGCGCGCGAGGCCGTCGCCGACGTCACTGGCCATCTCGCCGACCCGGCGCGCCTGGCCCTGTGCGGAGGGGTCGCGCTGTGGATGATCGGGGGCGTGGCGTTCCGGCTGCGGATCGCCGGCAGCCTGGGCTGGGAGAAGCTGGCCGCGGCCGTCGCGTGCCTTGTGTGGGTCGCGGTGTCGGGCGGCGTGCCGGCGTGGGTCGTCGAGGGGGTGCTCGCGCTCCTGCTGCTGGTCTTGCTCGTGTGGGAGCAGGGGCACGACCCGGCCGAGGCCGCGGTCTAGCTTCTGGCGCTCGGCGGCTTCACCGCCGGGTTACCAAGCTGTGATTCCGCCATGCGGACGGTTGCCGCTGCGTGGACCGCGCGGTTATAGTCACCCGGGAGGGATGGAGTTCAGCGCGAGAGGGAGAGTGGCGATGCGGAGCAGCGGGCGGACAGGTTTCTACGCGCTGCCGGCCCCGCTCGGTCCGGCGGTCGCGCTGGTCGTGCTGGCGCTGTGGCTGTGGAGCGCGGCCGGCGCGCAGGCATCCGAACAGGTCTTGCACGTCTACGCGCTGCAGGGCGAGCAGTCGTTCGTCGTGCCGGGCGGCGTGGACGAGATCCAGGTGCGCGCGGTCGGCGGCATCGGCTATCCGGGCGACTCGCGTCCCGCCGAAGTGTCGAGCGGCCTCTCGGTGAGCCCGGGCGAAACCCTCTACCTCGAGGTGGGCGGCAACGGCTCGGGCTGGCAGGGCGGCTTCAACGGCGGGGGTGAAGGCGGCGACTTCGAAGCGGGCGGCGGTGGCGGCGCCACGGACCTCCGCACGGTCCCCCGCCAGGGGGCCGGAACGCTCAGCTCGCGGCTGCTGGTCGCGGCGGGAAGCGGCGGCGACGGAAGTAGTGGGCTGCATGGCGGCGACGCCGGCGCGCAGGGCGAAAGCGAAGAAGAAGCGGAAGGCGGGGAACCCGGGACGCAGACCCAGGGCGGCAGCCAGGGCGTGATCTTCGAATGCGACGGCAAACTGACTCGCGCCACCGACGGTGGCGAAGGTACCGGAGGGTCCGGCGGCTGGTGTAGGTACGGCGGCGAAGCGGCGGCCGGCGGTGGCGGTGGCGGTGGCCTATACGGTGGCGGCGGCGGCGGAGTCGACTTCATCTTCTTCGAACACTCGATCGGCGCCGGAGGCGGCGGCGGCTCCTCGCTCGTGCCCGAAGGCGGCAGCGTCACGATTGCGGCGCCGACCGCCACGCCGGTCATCGAACTCTCCTACGCGAACCCCGAAACCGGCCCCGTCGCCGTGACCCAGCCGGCGTCCCCGGTGTACGCCCACGTGGCGACGCTGCGCGGCGAGGTGAGCCCGCAGGACAGCCCGGTCAGCGCGTGCGAGTTCGAATACGGCACGTCTGTCTTCTACGAAGCCAGCGCGCCCTGTACGGCACTGCCCGGCTCCGGTGATCAGCCGGTCGCGGTCGAAGCCCCGCTCGAAGGCCTCAGCGACTCGACCGCCTACCACTTCCGGATCGTCGCGACCAACGGGTACGGGACCACCTACAGCTCCGACGCGGAATTCACCACCGGCCCGCACGAACCGCCGACGGTCTCCGAATACTCCCCGCACGAAGGCAAGGACGGCGACACCGTCATCTTCACCGGGACCGAACTCGAACGCGTGAGCACCGTCGAGTTCGGCTCTGTCGCCTCGACCGACGTCCAACACCTCTCGCCCACCTCGTTGAGCGCGGTCGTCCCCGCCCTCGCTCCGGGCGAAGTGACCGTGACCCTTCTCGACGACGCGAGCAACGAAGTCGTCGTCGGCAAATTCACCCTCGTCGAAGCGCCGGTGATCACGAAGCTCTCCACGAAGAAGGGGCCGGCGGCGGGCGGCACGACGCTCGTCATCACCGGGAGCGCCCTGCAGGGGGTGACCGAAGTGCTCTTCGGCTCGGCCGCGGGGACGATCCAGTCGCGGTCCGCCGGCTCGCTCACCGTCACGACGCCCGCCCACGCGGCGGGGAAGTACGGTGTGAGCGTCGTCTCGCCCGGCGGGCAGAGCCCCGCGTCGAGAAAAGTCGTGTTCGGCTTCACGGGGCTCGAAGTGACCGGCGCGAGCCCGGCCTCCGGTCCCCGCGGGGGCGGAACGAGCGTGACGGTGACGGGCGCCGGCTTCGCTCCCGGCGCCGGCACGACGGCGTTCGAGTTCGGGAAAGTCGCGGCGACGGGAGTCGAGTGCGCCTCGACGACGCAATGCACGATGAGCACCCCGGCGGCCGCGAAGGCCGGGACGGTCGACGTCCGCGCGAGCATCGTCGGCGGCAAAGGCAAGAGCAAGAAGTCCGCCGCGGACCGCTACACCTACGAATGAGGATCGCGTCCGCGCGCGGCGGGAGCGTCGCACGCGGGGCTCGTCCCGTCCGCTCCAACGGCCCGAAAACCCGCTGGTAGACTGGCATTCCAGCGCGGGGAGGCCTCCCCGCGATTCGTCGTTTTCCGACCCTTTTGGAAGGAGGTCGAGATGCGGGCAGTCGATGCACTGATGGAATGCCTCAAGGCGGAGGGCGTCGACGTCGTCTTCGGCCTCCCCGGCGGCGCCAACCTTCCCACCTACGACGCGCTCGTGGACGGCGGCATCCGCCACATCCTCGTGCGCCACGAGGCGGGCGGCGGGCACGCCGCCGAGGGCTACGCCAAGGCCACCGGCAAGGTCGGCGTGGCGTTCGCGACCAGCGGCCCCGGCGCGACAAACCTGATCACGCCGATCACCGACGCGATGATGGACTCGGTGCCGTGCGTGTTCGTCACCGGCCAGGTGCGCACCGAGCTGCTCGGCACCGACGGCTTCCAGGAGGCCGACACGATCGGCATCACGATGCCGGTCGTCAAGCACTCCTTCATGATCCAGGACCCGCAGGAACTGCCCCGCGCGATCCACGAGGCGTTCCACGTGGCACGCAGCGGCCGCCCGGGGCCCGTGTTGGTCGACATACCGATGGACCTGTCCCGGGCCGAGATCGACTACGAGCCGGTCACCGACGTGCGCCTGCCCGGGTACCAGCCACGCGTCGAGGGCAACCAGAAGCAGATCCGCCAGGCGGCGAAGGCGTTCGCGGCCGCGCAGCGGCCCGTGATCTACGCCGGCGGCGGCGTGGTGAACGCCGAAGGCTCGGCCGAGCTGGTCGAGTTCGTCCGCTCCGACCGCTTCCCGGTCACGTGCACGCTGATGGGCCTCGGCGCCTACCCGGCGCCGGATGAGCAGTGGCTCGGCATGCTCGGCATGCACGGGACGCGGGCCGCCAACTACGCGATGGACGAGGCCGACCTGATCTGCGCGGTGGGTGCGCGCTTCGACGACCGCATCACCGGCAAGCTGTCCGAGTTCGCGCCGCGCGCGAAGTTCATCCACATCGACGTCGACCCGGCCGAGATCTCCAAGAACGTGCCGGCGCACATCCCGATCGTCGGCGACGCCAAGCACGTGCTGGCCAAGCTGCTCGTCGAGTACCGGGCGATCGGCGCGGACCCGGGGCGCCTGGACGCCTGGTGGGGCCGCATCGAAGGCTGGCGCGAGAAGTACCCGCTCGCCTACGAGGACAGCGCCGACAACGAGATCAAGCCGCAGTACATGATCCAGGCGCTCTGGCAGGCGACCGAGGGCAAGGCGATCGTCACGAGCGACGTCGGCCAGCACCAGATGTGGGCCGCGCAGTACTACGACTTCCCGGCCCCGCGCCGCTGGGTCAACTCCGGCGGGCTCGGCACGATGGGCTTCGGGCTGCCGGCCGCGATGGGCGCCGCCGTCGGCTGTCCCGATCAGCTCGTGTGCTGCGTCGCGGGCGACGGCTCCGTGCAGATGAACGCCCAGGAGCTCGCGACCTGCGCCCAGAACGAGATCCCGATCAAGGTCTTCATCATGAACAACGGCTTCCTGGGCATGGTCCGCCAGTGGCAGGAGCTGTTCTGGGACGGCAAATACAGCCACGTCGAGATGGGCGAGTTCCCGGACTTCGTGAAGCTCGCCGAGGCCTACGGCGTCACCGGCCTGCGCCTCTCGGACAAGACCACGCTGGTCGAGGACATGAAGAAGGCGATCGCGATCGACGGGCCCGTGCTGGTCGACGTGCGCGTCACGCGCGAGGAGAACACCTACCCGATGATCCCGGCCGGGCATGCCGCCCGCGAGATGGTGGGGTGAGCGTCGTGGGAGAACCCGGTACCAAGGAGCCCCTCTCGCTCGAGGAGCTGGACGCTGCCGCCGGGCTGCGCACCGGCCGCAAGCACGTCCTCTCGATCCTGGTCGAAAACAAGTCGGGCGTCCTGACCCGGATCGCCGGCCTGTTCGCGCGGCGCGGCTTCAACATCGACACGCTCACGGTCGGCCCGACCGAGGACGAGGAGGTCTCGCGCGTGACCCTCACGGTCGACGGCGCGCTGCACCCGATCGACCAGGTCACCAAGCAGCTGCACAAGCTCGTCAACGTGCTGAAGATCCGCGACCTCGAGCCAGGCGACACGGTCGCCCGCGAGCTCGCCCTTTTCAAGGTCAGCGCGGACGGGCCTCAGCGCGGCGAGCTGATGCAGATCGCGGAGATCTTCCGCGGCAAGGTCGTCGACGTCACCAAGCGCGCGGTCATCATCGAGGTCACGGGCACGACCGAGAAGATCGAGGCGTTCGAGACGATGGTCCGGCCCTTCGGGCTGATCGAGATGATGCGGACCGGCGAGATAGCGATCTCGCGCGGGCGAACCGAGACCTGAAAGCTTGACGGCCACAGCCGCCCAGGGACAGCCCTTCGCGCTCTCGCGGCGCGAGCAGGGCCGTCTCTCGGACCGGCTGCAGGCAGCAGTGCGGCGCGCGCGGCGCAGCGGTCGCGAGACGCTCGCATCGGTCACGGTCGAGCTGCCCGCCGACACCGACCCGGCGGCCGTGGCCTGCGCCTCGCGCCGCGCCGGCGAGCCGTGGTTCTGCTTCGAGCAGCCCGACCGGGGCTCCCGTGCGCTCGGCGCGCTCGGCGAGGCGCTGGAGCTGCGCGGCGCCGGCCCCGGCCGCTTCGGCCAGGTGGCCGCGCGCTGGCGCGAGCTGAACCGCGAGGCGTGCAGCGACCCGGCTGACGGCTCGCACGCCGGCGGGCCGATCGCGGTCGGCGGCTTCGCCTTCGCGCCCGACGGCGGCAGCGCCCCGCACTGGCGCGAGTTCGGAGCCGCGAGCATGACGGTTCCCGAGCTCAGCATCGCGCGCAGCGAGGGGCGCGTGACGATGACGCTGAGCGCGCTGCTCGCGCCCGACGACGAGACCGGCGAGCGTCTCGGGGCGCTGCTCGCGAGGGTGGCCGAGCTGCGCCAGGAGCCGCTGCCGCTGCTCGACCCGGCGCCGACCGGCCGCTTCGAGGTCGTGAGCGCGATGCCACCCGAGCACTACGAGCAGGCGGTCGCCCGCGCGGTCGAGCTGATCCGCGAGGGGCGCATGCAGAAGATCGTCCTCTCGCGCGAGGTGCAGGTACACGCGCCGCGCCGGTACGACCCGGCGGAGATCTTCGGCGTCCTGCGCGAGGAGTTCCCCTCGTGCTTCGTGCTCTGCGCCGGGCGCGGCGAGAGCGTGCTGATCGCCGCGAGCCCTGAGCTGCTGTTGCGACGCGAGGGCCAGCGCGTCTCGACGCTCGCGCTCGCGGCCTCCTCGCGTCGCAGCGCCGATCCGGCCGTCGACGCCCACCTGGGCGAGCAGCTGCTGCGAGACGAGAGCTACCGCGAAGAGCACGCGATCGTCGCGCGGCGCATCGAGCGCACGCTTCAGGGCTGCTCGCTGTGGGTGGCGGCCGCGCCGGAGCCCGAGCTGGCGCGCATCGCCAACATCCAGCACCTCGCGACGCCGATCCGCGCGCAGCTCGCCTCGCCGGTCGATGCGCTCGAGCTGGCGGGGCTGATGCACCCGACGCCGGCCGTGGGCGGGGAGCCGCTGGAGGCCGCGGCGCCGCTGATCCCGGCGCTCGAGGGCCTGGACCGCGGCTGGTACCTGGGGCCGCTCGGATGGACCGACGCGACCGGCGACGGCGAGTTCTGCGTCGTGCTCCGCTGCGCGCTGCTGAGCGGCAGCGTCGCCCGCTGCTACGCGGGCGGCGGGATCGTGCGCGACTCTGTGCCGGCGAAGGAGCTGGCCGAGACCGAGATCAAGCTCGCCGCGCTCCTGCCGTTGCTCGCGCCCTAGCCGCGCGCCACCGCATCCCAGACGCGCCGGTGCAGCTCGACGTTCGCGCTGCGCTCGCCGCGCACCTCGACGATCGTCGAGCGTTCGGCGGCGAGCGCGTTCTCCATCGCCGCCCTGAAGCCCCGCGGATCCTCAAGGCGCTCGTGCCCGAGACCGTAGAGCGCGGCGAGCGCCGCGAGGTCCAGGCCCGCCGGCGTGGCGACGTGCTCCTCGTAGTGCGGCGCAGCCAGGGGCGAGCCGGCGACTTCGAGGAAGTCGAAGATGCCGCCGCCGCCGTTTTCGAGCACGACGATCGTGAGCTTCAGCCCGAGCCGCCGGGCGGCGATCAGAGCGCCGACGTCGTGGGCGAGCGCGACGTCGCCGATCAGCAGCACCGTCGGGCGACGGCCGTTCGCCACCGCGGCGCCGAACGCGCTCGAGACCGTCCCGTCGATCCCGTTCGCGCCGCGGTTGCACAGCACGCGCGGCGGGTCCGGGCGCGCCGGCCAGAACGTCTCGATGTCCCGGACGGGCATCGAGGAGGCGACGAAGAGCGTCGCCTCGGCCGGCAGCAGCGTGCCCAGCTCCGCCGCGACCCGCGGCTCTGAGAGCCCCGCGCCGGCCAGGATGCCCTGGATCGCCTCCGCGGCGCGCTCGTCGGCGGCCCGCCAGCTCGCGAGCCACTCCGGCTGCGCGGGCTGCGGGCCCTCGTCCATGCCGAGGAACTCGGCGAGCGCGGACAGCGTCTCGGCGGGCTCGAGCGGCAGCGAGAGCGACACGGCGGCGTCGGGGTCCTGCCAGGCGCCCTCTGGATCCAGCGCGATCTGCGTGGTGCCGCGAAGGCCCGCCAGCCACGCGCGGAGCGGCTTCGAGACGGGCAGGTCGCCCACGCGCAGGACCAGATCGGGGGCCAGCGCCGCGGCGAGCCGATCACCGCGCAGGAACGCGTCGTAGTGGGCGATCGCGGCGTCGCCGCGGCGCGCACCCGACATCGGGTCGGCCAGCAGCGGCCAGCCGGCGGCCTCGGCGAACGTGCTCGCGGCCTTGCCGAGCGGGCTCTCGCGCTCGTGACGGCCCGCCACCAAGACGCCCCGCTGCGTGCCTTCGATCGCGTCCATGAACGGCACGAAGGTGCCGGGGGTGCTCGCCGCCTGCCCCCAGCCGCGGCGCACGTAGGGAGCCCCGTCCGCGCGCCCGGTGTCGTCCGGCGCCGGCTCCTCGGCGCCGACGAGCGGCTCGCGCAGCGGGAAGTTCAGGTGCACCGCGCCCGGGCGCCCTTCGAGGGCTGTCCAGTAGGCGCGGCATGCGAGCGTCCGGATCCAGCGCAGCTGGGCGGGCGCGGCGCCGGCCGGCGCGACCTCGACGAACCACTTCACCGCGCTGCCGTAGAGCTTGAGCTGGTCGATGGCCTGCCCGGCTCCGACGTCGCGCAGCTCCGCCGGACGGTCGGCGGTGAGCAGCAGCAGCGGCACGCGGGCCTCCCGGGCCTCGATCGCGGCCGGGAGCAGCTCGGCGGCCGCGGTCCCCGAGGTGCACGTGACCGCCACGGGCAGGCCGCTCGCCTTGGCGAGGCCGAGCGCGAAGAAGCCGGCGGCGCGCTCGTCGATGTGCGAGACGGTGCTGAGTCGCTCCTCGCGCGCCAGGGCGAGGATCAGCGGCGCGTTGCGCGAGCCGGGCGAGGTGCACGCGTCGCGCATGCCGCAGCGCGCCAGCTCGTCGACGAAGGCACGGAGCAGGAGGTGGGTGTCGGTTGCGCTCGCCATAGGATCCTCGCGTGCCAGAGACGCTCGTCCTGCTCCACGGCTTCAGCGGCACGCACCGGGCCTGGGACGGCGTGATCGAGCGTCTGGATCCGGAACGCTATCGCCCGCTCGCTCTGGACCTCCCCGGCCACGGCGCGGCGGCGGATGCTCCCCGCCCGATCAGCTTCGCGTCCTCCGCGACCGCCGTCCTGGACGCGGCGCCGGAGCGCTTCTCGCTGTGCGGCTACTCGCTGGGCGGGCGAGTGGCGATGCACGTCGCGCTGGCCGCGCCGGAGCGCGTGAGCCGTCTGTGGGTGATCGCCGCCAACCCCGGTATCGAGGACCCGCAGGAGCGGGCGGAGCGGGCGGCCTCCGACGAGCTGCTCGCGCGCCGTCTGGAGACAGATCCGTTCGAGAGCTGGATCGAGGCGTGGCGCACGCAGCCGCTGTTCGCCGCCGATCCGCGGGAGGTCGGGGAGCTGGCCCGCGCCGACCAACGCCGCAACGACCCCGTGGCGCTGGCGGCAGCCCTTCACGGCCTGTCGGCAGGGACGATGGAGCCGCTGTGGGGCCGCCTAGCCGAGCTTCAGATGCCCGTGACTCTCGTCGTCGGCGCACGTGACGCCCAGTTCACGGCGCTCGCGCGGCGCGCGCTGCCCCTGCTGCCGAGCGGCTCGCTGAGCATCATCGCCGGCGGGCACGGGTTGCCGCTGGAGAACCCGCACGGCGTCGCCGAAGCGCTGGAACGGCCCTAGAGATCGAGCGCGGGCAGCCCGTCCAGGCTCGTGGTGTTCTTCTCGCGCTGGTAGGCGATGAGGGCCTGATCGCCGCCGACCCTGACCTTCTTCTCCGCCCAGGCGTCCTGGTGCGGGCGCAATCCCTCGAACGACATCAGCGGCACGCCATAGCCGCAGGAGTCGGCAACCCGCTCGACGTCCACCACGACGATCGCGCGGCGGGCGGCCGGCACCGCCGGCTGCTCGAAGCCGCAGCGCGCGAGCAGCCCGGCGAACCGCTCGTCGGCGGCCGCGACGATCTCGCCGTGGCCATGCAGGCGCACGATCCGCGGCGGACCCGAGAAGGCGCAGAGCATCACCACGATGCGCCCGTTCTCGCGGAGATGGGCGATCGTCTCCGCGCCGCTGCCGACCACGTCGAGGTAGGCGACGGTGTGCTCGTCGAGCACGCGCAGGGTCCCGATCGGACCCTTCGGGGAGACGTTGACGTGGCCGTCGGCGGCGAGCGGGGCGCTCGCCACGAAGAACAGCGGCTGGCCGGCGATCCACTCCCGCAGGCGCTCGTCGATCCCGTCGAAGACCTTGCCCATGGGGAGAGAATACGAAGGGCCGCTGCGCTTAGAGCGGCTCGACCCCGAGCCCAGGGCCCGGCGGCACAGCGATCGCGCCGCCGCGCGCGGGCAGCGGGTTCTCGATGCCCTCGAACAGGGACAGCGTCGCGAGGCCGCAGTGGGGGAGGGGGCCGCGCGAGGCGAGCGCCGCGGCGGCCTGGAGCGCCGCGGCCACGCCGAGCGGACCGTCGAGCGTCGAGGCGAGGTACACCTCCGCCCCGGACGCACGGACGAGCGCCGCGGCCGCGACGAGCGCGCCGATGCCGCCGCAGCGGGAGATCTTCAGGCACACGGCGTCGGCGACGCCACCGCCCAGCGCGCCGCGCTCGGAGGCGGTCTCGTCGATCGAGACCCGCACCGGCACGCGCTCGCGCACCTCGCGCATCCCCGCGAGGCCGTGCACCGGCTCCTCGACCAGCTCCAGCCCGGCCGGCGCGAGCGCCTCGATCGTGCTCACCGCCTGCTCGACGTCCCAGGACCCGTTGGCATCGAGCCGCAGCGACGCGCCGGGCCCGGCGGCCGCGCGCACGGCCGCGACGCGTCCGGCGTCGTCGCCCGCACCGACCTTGACCTTCAGGCACTCGAACCCCTCGCCGACAGCGCGCGCCGCCTGCTCGGCGGCCGTGGTGCGATCGGTCGCCGTGAGCGTCGCGTTGACGGCGATGCTGGGCGCGTGACGGTCGCTGAGCAGCGCCGCCACGGGGCGGCCCGCCCGGCGCCCGGCGCGGTCCCACAGCGCGAGGTCGATCGCCGCCAGCGCCGCGGGGATGTCCGCGCGCGTGCGGCAGGCCTCCATCAGGTGATCGCCGCGCGCCTCACCGGCCTCGTCGAGCGCCACGACGTAGCTTTCGAGCGCCGCCCAGACCGTCTCCATCGGCGGCCCGCCGTAGGCCGGCAGCGGCGCCGCCTCGCCGTACCCGGTGACACCGTCCTCCCCGGTCAGCGCGACGATCGCGAGCTCGCGCTCGGTGACCTCGCCCCACGCCGCCCGCAGCGGCTCGGCGAGCCGCAGCCGCTCGCGGCGCAGCTCGAGCTTCACGGGTGGATGCCGCCCGCCGCGAGGATGCCGGCCGAGTACAGCAGGCAGAAGACGAGCTGCAGCATGCCCGTCCGCGCGAGCGCGCCGTTCAGCGACGGCCCGTCGACGCGGCTGCGCACCACGCGCGTCACGGCGACGGCGAGCGGCAGCGCGAGCCACGGCAGGAGCAGCCAGGCATCCATCGAGCCGAGCGGCCACGGCAGCGGCGCGATCACGAACGCGCCGGCGAGCATCGCGACGTACAGGTTGCGGGTGCGCTCGCGCCCGAGGCGCACCGCGAGCGTGCGCTTGCCCGCACGGCGGTCGGTGTCGATGTCCCGGACGTTGTTGACGACGAGGATCGCGCTCGCCAGCAGGCCGACGGGCACCGCGCAGACGAACGCCTCCCACGGCAGTTCCTGCACCTGCACGAAGTAAGAGCCTGCGACTGCGACGATGCCGAAGAACAGGAACACGAACAGCTCACCCAGTCCCTCGTACCCGTACGGGCGCGGTCCGCCCGTGTAGAGCACGCCGGCGAGGATCGACGCGGCCCCGACCGCCAGCAGCTCCCAGCCCGCCACCGCGATCAGGTAGATGCCGCAGGCGACCGCGAGCCCGAACGTGACGTAGGTGGCGATCAGCACCTGCCGCGGCGGCACGAGCCCGCCGGCGGTCACCCGGACCGGGCCGAGGCGGTCCTCGGTGTCGGCGCCGCGGCGCGCGTCGGAGTAGTCGTTTGAGAGGTTTGTCCCGACCTGGATGAAGATCGCGCCGAACAGGGCGGCCACGAAGGCCAGCGGGTGGAACGTGCCGTTGCCGAGGGCCAGCGAGGTGCCGACGAGCACCGGTGCGATCGCCGCGGGCAGCGTGCGCAGCCGCGCGGCCATCAGCCAGATGCGAAGCGCCGAGGACCGCGGGCGCTCCAGCGTGGCGGGTCCGGCCATCAGGCCCGCCGGGGGAACTGCGAGAAGTCGGGCTTGCGCTTCTCCTTGTAGGCGTCGCGGCCCTCCTGCGCCTCCCGGCTTTCGTAGAAGAGCAGGTTGGTGTCGTGCGCCAGCTGCTGGATCCCTGTGAGACCGTCCTCGGTGGCGTTGAAGCTCGCCTTCAGCAGCCGCAGCGCGAACGGCGAGAGCGCGAGCATCTCGCGGCACCACCGAACGGTCTCGTCCTCCAGGCGATCGAGTGGGACGACGGTGTTGACGAGCCCCATCGCCAGGGCTTCCTGCGCGTCGTACTGGCGGCACAGGAACCAGATCTCCTTGGCCTTCTTCGGCCCCACCAGCTCCGCGAGCAGGCTCGCCCCGAAGCCCCCGTCGAAGGAGCCGACCTTCGGCCCGACCTGGCCGAAGCGGGCGTTGTCCGCCGCGATCGTCAGGTCGCAGACCACGTGCAGCACGTGCCCGCCGCCGATCGCGTAGCCGGCGACCATCGCGACGATCGGCTTGGGCAGCCGGCGCATCTGCACGTGCAGGTCGGTGACGTGGAAGCGCCCGACCTTCGCGAGGCCGTCGCCCTGGTCCTCCAGGTATCCGGTGTCGCCCCGCACGCGCTGGTCGCCGCCGGAGCAGAACGCGTCGGGCCCCTCGCCGGTCAGCACGATCACGCCGACCGACTGGTCCTCGCGGGCGCGATCGAGCGCTTCGGAGATCTCGATGATCGTGCGGGGGCGGAACGCGTTGCGGACCTCGGGCCGCGCGATCGTGATCTTGGCGATGCCGGCGTCCTCGCCGGTGGAGAGCTCGTAGCGGATGTCGGAGTAGGAGCCCTCTCCGGGCTGCCATGCGGTGCTCATCGGCGCGAAGGCTAGCCTGTTGCGCCATGCAGACCGGGTCATGGCTCGAACGGGCCGCCTCGAGAGCGCCCGGCCGCTCCGCCGTCGAGACCCCCGCGGCGAGCTGGACCTACGAGGGGCTGCTCGACGCCGCTCGAACCGGCGCTGCGCGGCTGCACGAGCAGGGAGCCGGCCCGGGCGCGCCGGTCGCGATCGCGCTTCCGCCGGGCCTCGCGTTCGTGCAGGCGCTGCACGCGTGCCTGCTGCTCGGCGCACCCGCGGTGCCGGTCGACCCGCGTCTCGCGCCCGCGGAGCGCGACCGCGTCAGCGCGAGCGCCGCGGTCCGGGTCGAGGAGCCGCTGCCGAGCGAAGGCGCTCGTTTGGAGGCGGGCGCGCGTCATGACCTCGCCGCGACCGCGCTCGTCGTCCACACCTCCGGCACGACCGCGGCGCCGCGCCCGGTCGAGCTGAGCTACGGCAACCTGCTCTGGAGCGCGCTCGGCTCGGCCGTCGCGCTCGGCAGCGGGCCCGAGGACCGCTGGCTGTGCGCGCTGCCGCTCTCGCACGTCGGGGGCCTGTCGATCCTGATTCGCTCGGCGATCTACGCGACCACCGCGGTCGTGCACGAGCGCTTCGAGACCGACCGCGCGCTGTACGCGCTGCGCGAGCAGGGGATCACGCTCGCGAGCCTCGTCGCCACGACGCTCGCGCGGCTGCTGGACGCGGGCCTCGAACGGCCGCCCGCGCTGCGCTGCGCGCTCACGGGCGGGGGCCCGGTGCCCCCGGCGCTGCGCGAGCGGGCGCTCGGCGTCGGCGTGCCGGTCAGCCTCACCTACGGGCTCACGGAGACCGCCTCGCAGGTGACGACGCTGCCGGCCGCGGCTCTCGCCGATCCCGCCCACAGCGCGGGCCCGCCGCTCTTCTGCACCGGGCTTCGGATCGCCCCCGACGGCGAGATCGCCGTCTCGGGCCCAACCGTCGCGCCGTCCGCCGCGCTCCGCGACGGGTGGCTCGCGACCGGCGACCTCGGCCGCGTCGACGGGCGAGGCTGGCTGCAGGTGCTGGGGCGAAAGGCGGACACGATCGTCACGGGCGGCGAGAACGTGGCGCCGGCCGAGGTCGAGGCGGTGCTCGAGGCCCATCCGCTCGTGATCGAGGCGGCGGTGGTCGGGCGCCCGCACGAGCAATGGGGGGAGATGGTGGCCGCCTGGATCGTGGCCGACCCCGGCGCGCGCATCGACTGGGACGAGCTGCTCGCGCACTGCCGCGCGCACCTCGCGGCCTACAAGATTCCCAAGCAGTTCGACCGCACCGGTGATCCGCTGCCGCGGACCGCCTCGGGCAAGCTGCTACGAAGGGAGCTCGCATGAGCTTCGACGCCGACGCCTACCGCGAGAGCAGCCTCAGCGGCTGGGAGTCCTCCTCGGCGGGCTGGATCCGCCACCAGACGGGCATGCGCGAATGGGGCGCGCCCGTCTCCCAGGCGATGATCGAGGCGGTCTCGCCGCAGCCCGGCGAGCGCGTTCTCGAGCTGGCCGCCGGCGTGGGGGAGACCGGTCTGCTGGCGGCGGAACTGGTCGCGCCGGTCGGCGGCGTGGTGATCTCCGACCAGGCCGAGGGGATGATCGACGGCGCCCGGGCGCGGGCCGCTGAGCTGGGCGTGACGAATGTCGAGTTCAAGGTGCTCAACGCGGAATGGATCGACCTGCCGCTCGCATCGGTCGACGTCGTGCTCTGCCGCTACGGCTACATGTTGATGGCCGATCCCGGCGCCGCGCTCGCGGAGACGCGCCGGGTGCTGCGGCCCGGGGGGCGCGCCGGACTGGCGGTTTGGGATGCCCTGGAGGTCAACCCGTGGGCGGCGCTGCCGGCCGCCGTGCTCCGCGATCGCGGGCTGGTGGGCGGCCCGGGGGGCATCGCCGGCGACGCGAGCGCGCCCGGTCCGTTCGTGCTCGGCGACGAGCGGCGCCTGCGCGAGCTGCTCGCCGGGGCCGGATTCGCCGAGATCGAGATCACACCCGTGGACGTCGTCCGCCGGCAGGAGAGCGCGGAGGCGTTCTGGGACGTGACGATCGACCTCTCCCGAAGCTTCCACGACGCCGTGATGTCCCAGCCGCAGGCGACGATCGAGGAGATCCGCAGCGATCTGGAGGAGCGGCTCGCGCCGTTCACGGATGCCGACGGGACGGTCGCCGTGCCGACGCGGACCCTCGTCGCGCGCGCCGAGGCCTGACCGCCGCCGCGTCTCGCCCAGCTTGCGGCTGCGTCTCGGATACCCTGCCGCGCATGATCTACGACGACGACGCTGACATCCATCTCCTCGACGGCAAGACCGTCGCCATCATCGGCTACGGCTCGCAGGGCCACGCCCACGCGCTGAACCTCAAGGACTCGGGCGTCGAGGTCGTGGTCGGGCTCCGTCCGGACTCCGCGTCGGTCGCGAAGGCGATGGAGCAGGGCCTCGAGGTGCTCTCGGTCGTCGAGGCGGCGAGCCGCGGCGATCTCGTGATGATCCTCCTGCCCGACGAGCTCCACCGCGCGGTCTGGGAGGCCGAGATCAAGGACGGCATCGCCGAGGGCAACATGATCCTCTTCGGCCACGGCTTCTCGATCCACTACGAGGAGATCGAGCCGCCGCCCGGCGTCGACGTCGGGATGGTCGCGCCCAAGGGCCCCGGCCACCTCGTGCGCCGCCAGTTCACCGAAGGCAGCGGCGTGCCCGGGCTGATCGCCGTCGAGCAGGACGCGAGCGGTCAGGCGCGCGCGCTGGCGCTCGCCTACGCGAAGGGGATCGGCTGCACGCGCGGCGGCGTGATCGAGACGAGCTTCAAGGACGAGACCGAGACCGACCTGTTCGGCGAGCAGGCGGTGCTCTGCGGCGGCGCGTCCGAGCTGGTCCAGGCGGGCTTCGAGACGCTCGTGAACGCCGGCTATGACCCGGAGATGGCGTACTTCGAGTGCCTGCACGAGCTGAAGCTGATCGCCGACCTGATGTACGAGAAGGGGCTCGCCGGGATGCGCTACTCGATCTCCAACACCGCGGAGTACGGCGACTACACGCGCGGCAAGCGCGTGATCACCGACAAGACGCGCGAGAACATGAAGAAGATCCTCGAGGAGATCCAGTCGGGGGACTTCGCACGCGAGTGGATCGCCGAGAACCGCGCCGGGCAGGAGAACTTCCTGCGCATGCGCGCCGAGCAGGCCGACACCCAGGTCGAGCACGTGGGCGCCGATCTGCGCGCGCACATGGACTGGATCAAGCCCTCCTTCTGAGCGTGCTCGCCTACGTCTTCTGGCACCGCCCCGCCACGGGTGTGCACGCCGAGGACTACGAGCGCGCGCTCGCGCGCTTCCACCACTCCCTGACCGAGAACCGGCCCGCCGGCTTCTCCTCGTCGGTGACGCTGCGCGCGAGCGAGCTGCCGTGGCTCGCCGGCGAGGGCCTGGGCTACGAGGACTGGTACCTGGTCGAGAACTGGACCGCGCTCGGCGTGCTGGAGGCGGCCGCCGTCTCGCGCGGGCACGCCGGCGCTCACGAGAGCGCCGCGCGCGAGATGGGCACCGGCACGGGCGCCGTCTACAGGCTGCTCGAGGGCGCGCAGGATCTTCGGGACATGCACACCGCCGTGTGGGTCACACGACCCTCCGCCGCGGAGGAGCCGCAGATCGCCGACCTCCTCGAGGACGGCTTCGATCCGGCGCGCAGCGCGCTGTTCCAGCGCAGCCTCGTGCTCGGGCCGGCGCCGGAGCTCTGCCTGCTGAGCGCAGAGCTCGGCGATCCGGGCGAGACGGGGGTCTCGGACACGCGCCTGCCGGGCGGCTGGCGGGCGACGAGCGCCGCGCGCGAGCCGATCGTCGGCTGAGCCTGTCCACTCCTCAGCCCGCGGCGAGCCCGAATCCCGGCGGTCAACCGCGCGCATCGGGGTAGGTACGCTCTGAGCCGATGGCGACCGTCGCTCTCACCTCGCTGTCCCATGGTGCCGGCTGCGGGTGCAAGCTCCCGGCCGCCGACCTGCTTCCGATCGTGGCCGCGCTGGAGGCGCCGGGCGACGAGCGGCTGCTGGTCGGCTCGGCCACGGCGGACGACGCCGCCGTGTTCGAGCTCGCGCCGGGCCTGGGCCTCGTGCAGACCGTCGACTTCTTCACGCCGATCGTCGACGATCCCTACGAGTTCGGCCGCATCGCGGCGACGAACGCGCTCTCGGACGTGTACGCGATGGGCGGCGCGCCGCTGACCGCGCTCAACCTCGTCGCGTTCCCGCTCGGCACCCTCGGCGGCGAGCTGCTCGGGGAGATCCTGCGCGGCGGGCTCGACGCTGCCACGGCGGCGGGATGCGCCGTCGTCGGCGGTCATTCGATCGACGACCCCGAGCCGAAGTACGGAATGGCCGTCACCGGCATCGTCGACCCGGCGCGGATGCTGACCAACGACCGCGCGCAGCCGGGCGACGTGCTCGTGCTGACGAAGCCGCTCGGCGTGGGGGCGATCACGACGGCCTGGAAGCGCGGCGCGGCCGGCGAGGAGATGCTCGCGTCCGCGGTTGCGACCATGCGCGAGCTGAACGCCGAGGCGAGGGATGCCGCGCTCGCCGCCGGGGCTCGCGCGGCAACCGACGTGACGGGCTTCGGCCTGCTCGGGCACCTGCATTCGATGGCGCTGCAGAGCGGCGTCGCGGCGGAGGTGTGGGCGGCGGACGTGCCGAGCCTGGACGGCGCCTGCGAGCTGCTCGCCGGCGGCGCCGGGCTCTCGGGCGGGACGCGGCGAAACCTCGAGCACGCGCTCGGGTGGACCCGCTTCGGCGAGGGCGTGAGCGAGGCCCGGCGGCTGCTTGCGGCCGACGCCACGACCTCCGGCGGGCTACTCGTCGCGGTCGCGCCGGAGCGAGCAGGGACGGTGCCCGGGGCGGTGGTCGGAGCCGTGGTCGATGGCGACGCCGGCGCGGTGCACGTCACCTAGCAGCGGGGAGCGGCCGGGGCCGGTGCCCCAGACGGCCTTCAAAGCCGTCGAGCCGTGGCAGCCCCACGGCGGGAAGGTTCGACTCCTTCGTCGCTCCGTTCCTGGGAAGCTGATCGAGGCATGAGCTCCGAGCGCGAAAGCCCAGGTTCCGACGGGGCGCGGCGGCTGCGGGAGCTGCCGTCGGTCGACCGCCTGGCGACCCACCTCGCCCGCACGGTGCTCGCGCGCCGCCGCGAGGAGCTGCTGTCGGGAGGCGCCGCCGAGGCCGATCTGCCCGCCCGCGCCGAGGAGCTGCTCGACCCCTCCCTGCGGCCGGTCATCAACGCGACCGGCGTGATCCTGCACACCAATCTCGGCAGGGCTCCGCTGGCGCGCGCGGCGAGAGCCGCCGTCGAGCGCGTCGCCGCCGGCTACAGCAACCTCGAGTACGACCTGGGCGCCGGCGAGCGCGGCTCGCGGCGCGACCACGTCTCCTCGCTGCTGTGCGAGCTCACGGGCGCCGAGGCTGCGATGGCGGTCAACAACTGCGCGGGCGCGGTCACGCTCGCGGCGGCCGCGCTGGCGGGCGGAGGGCGCGAGCTGATCGTCTCCCGCGGGCAGCTGATCGAGATCGGCGGCTCGTTCCGCATCCCCGAGGTCGTCGCGCAGGCGGGAGCGCGGCTCGTCGAGGTCGGGACGACCAACCGCACGCGGCTGTCGGATTTCACGGACGCGATCGGGCCCGACACCGGCGCGATCCTGCGCGCGCATCCGTCGAACTTCCGCACGCTCGGCTTCGTGGAGGAGGTCGAGATCGAGGAGCTGTGCGCGCTGCCGGTGCCGGTGATCGACGACGTCGGCTCCGGCGTGCTCGCCGAGGAGCTCGAGTTGCTCGCCGACGAGCCGCCGGTGCGCCGCTCCGTCCGCGCCGGCGCGGCGCTCGTCTGCTTCTCGGGCGACAAGCTGCTCGGAGGCCCGCAGGCGGGCCTGATCGCCGGGCGCGCCGCGTCGGTCGAGAAGGCGGCCCGGCACCCCCTGGCCCGGGCGCTGCGGATCGACAAGCTCTCGCTGGCCGCGCTCGAGGCGACCCTCGCCCTCTACCGGGACCCGGAGCTCGCTGCGCGCGAGGTGCCGGCGCTCGCGATGCTGCTCGCGCCGCGCGAGGAGCTCGAGCGCCGCGCGCGGGAGATCGCGCGGGCGACCGGAGGAGAGGTGGTCGAGGTCTCCTCGCGGGTCGGCGGCGGCGCGTTGCCGCTCACCGATCTCGCGGGGCCTGCGGTCAGCGTGGACCCCGGGGCGGGCGGCGCGGACGCCGCGGCGGCGTCGCTGCGCGCGCACGACCCGCCGGTCGTCGTGCTGATCCGCGACGGCCGGCTGCTGATCGACCCTCGCACGCTCGGGGACGAGGAGGCGAGGCTGGCCGCGCAGGCGGTGTGCGAGGTGCTGGCGTACGCGGTGAAGGGACACCCCCCATTGCGGGGGGCAGGCGAGTGAGCGACGCGGGCGCTCCGCTCACGATCGGCACCGCGGGGCACATCGACCACGGCAAGAGCGCGCTCGTGCACGCTCTGACGGGCGGACGGACCGACCGGCTGCCCGAGGAGCGCAGGCGGGGGATGACGATCGCGCTCGGCTACACGCAGCTGGCGCTGCCGAGCGGTCGCGCGCTGTCGATGATCGACGTGCCGGGCCACGAGCGTCTCGTGCGCACGATGGTCGCGGGTGCGAGCGGGATCGACATGTTCCTCCTCGCCGTCGCGGCCGACGACGGGGTGATGCCCCAGACTCGCGAGCACGCCCGGATCCTGCGGGCGCTCGGCGTGCAGGCCGGGGTCGTGGCGGTCACGAAGTCGGATCTCGCCGGCCCCGAGCGGGCCGCGCGCGAAGCCGCTGAGCTCCTCCCCGGCGCTCCGGTCCTCGCATGCTGCGCCCGCACCGGCGCCGGCGTCGGTGAGCTCGCGCTCGCTATCGAGCGCGTCGCCGGATCGATGCCGGCACGCGCCGCGGCGGAGGGCGAGACTGTGCTCCACGTCGACCGCGTGTTCAGCATCCGCGGTGCCGGGACGGTCGTCACGGGGACGCTGTGGTCGGGCGAGGTCGCCGCCGGACAGCGCGTGAGGCTCCTGCCGGCAGCACGGGAGGCGCGCGTGCGCGGCGTGCAGGTCCACGACCGTCCGACCGAGCGGGCCCGCGCCGGTCAGCGCGTCGCGGTCAACCTCGCGGGTGTCAGGCGCGAGGAGATCGCCCGCGGGGCCGTGCTCACGGCGCCGGGCAGCGAGCTGGCGCCGACGTTCCGCCTCGATCTCGCGCTCGAGCTCGAGGCGCCGCCGCGGGGGCGGGTTCACGTCCATCACGGCACCCGCGACGCGCCCGCCCGGCTCGTCCACCTCGGCGAGGAGCTCTGGCAGGCGCGGCTCGAGCGACCCCTCTTCGCGGCGCGCGGGGACCGCGTGGTCGTGCGCACGATCGCCCCCGTCGACACGCTCGGCGGCGGCGTGGTGCTCGACGCGCGTCCGGCTCGCCACGGACCATCGGAGGCCGTGGTGCGAGCGCTCCGCGGGGATGGGCGCCCTGCGGCTTCCCCTGAACGAGCCGGGCCCGAGCCCGCTCGCCCCGCGGCCGTCCCTGCGCGAGCCGGGTCCGAGCCCGCGCCCGGGGTGGCGCTGAGCGACGAGGCGCTCGAGCTCGAGCAGCTGCTGCGCGACGCGGGCACGGAGCCGCCCAGCGAGCGCGAGCTGGGCGCGCTCGGGGCGCACCTGCCGGAGCTGCGCGCATCGGGACGGGCGGTGCGCGTCGGGCGCTCGATGTACGCGCATCCGGAGACCCTCGAGCGGCTCGCCGCGCGCGTCACGCAGATGGTCGAGGAGCGCGGTGCGGTCACGCTCGCCTCGCTGCGGGACGAGCTGGGCGGCTCGCGCAGGTACGCGCAGGCGCTGCTGGAGCACCTCGACGCGGCGCGCGTGACGAGGCGGCTGCCCGACGACACGCGCGTGCTGCGGCGCTCGCCGGGCGCAGCGGCTCAGCTCCAGCGGCGCACGCCCGGCTCGGCGTAGAGCTCCCCCTCGGCGCCGGTCCCGCTGGAAGGGCGCCCGCCCGCGCGGCGGAACGTGCGCCTTTCGTTTCCGGCCCGCCGCGGTGGGTAGATTTGGCGCGTGAGCCGGTCTCGCCTGATCCCTCCCCTCCTGGATCAGCTCCGTGGCGACCCGCTCGGGCTCGGGCGCGCCGCGCGCTCCGAGCGCTCACGAGACCTGACCCCGCGCACGAAGACCGCCGACCGCGTGGTCCAGTCGATCTGCCCGTACTGCGCAGTCGGCTGCGGCCAGCGGGTCTACGTGAAGGACGAGAAGGTCGTCCAGATCGAGGGCGACCCGGACTCCCCGATCTCGCGCGGGCGCCTGTGCCCGAAGGGCTCGGCCTCCGAGGCCTACGTCAACAGCCCGATCCGCGAGTACAAGGTCAAATACCGGCGGCCCTACGGCACGGAATGGGAGGACCTCGGGCTCGAGCAGGCGATGGACATGATCGCCGAGCGCCTCGTGAAGACACGCGCGGAGACATGGGAAGAGAGCGACGAGCACGGACGCCCGCTGCGCCGAACGCTGGGCATGCACGTGCTCGGCGGCGCGACGCTCGACACCGAGGAGAACTACCTGATGAAGAAGTTCTTCTCGGCCGCGGGTGCCGTCTCGATCGAGAACCAGGCCCGCATATGACACTCCGCCACGGTCCCCGGTCTGGGGACCTCGTTCGGGCGCGGTGGCGCCACCACCTTCCAGCAGGACCTCCAGAACGCCGACGCGATCCTGATCATGGGGTCGAACATGGCCGAGCAGCACCCGGTCGGCTTCCAGTGGGTGATCGAGGCGAAGGAGAAAGGCGCCACGATCATGCACGTCGACCCGCGGTACACGCGTACGAGCGCGATGGCCGACTTCCACGTGCCTCTGCGGGGCGGCACCGACATCGCCTTCCTCGGCGGCGTCATCAACTACATCCTGGAGAACCGCCGGGAGTTCACCGACTACGTGCGCAGCTTCACCAATGCGCCCGCGATCATCAAGGAGGAGTTCCGCGACAGCGCGGAACTGGACGGGCTGTTCTCGGGCTGGCAGGGCGAGGACGGCGTCTACGATCCGGACAGCTGGGGCTACGCGGGCACCGAAGGCGAGTTGCCGGCGGGTGAGGAGGAGCAGACCGGCGACGTCTCAGGCGACGTCGCCCACGGCGCGCATGGCATGACGCTCGAGCACGGGGAACCCCCGCAGGAGGACGAGACGCTCGAGCACCCGAACTGCGTCTTCCAGATTCTCAAACGCCACTTCGCCCCATATACCCCTGAGGTCGTCGAGCGGGTCTGCGGCGTGCCGCGGGAGAAGCTGATCCAGGTTGCCGAGACGCTCTGCCGCAACTCGGGCCGCGAGCGCACGAGCGCCATCTGCTACGCGGTCGGCTGGACCCAGCACACGCACGGCGTCCAGAACATCCGCGCCGCCTCGATCATCCAGCTGCTGCTCGGCAACATCGGACGGCCGGGCGGCGGCATCCTCGCGCTGCGCGGCCACGCGAACATCCAGGGCTCGACCGACATCCCGACGCTCTACGACATCCTGCCGGGATACATCCCGATGCCGCACCCGAACTCGGCCGACGACCTCGACGAATACATCGAGAAAAACGGGCCGGACACCGGGGCGTGGGGGTCGCTGAGGAGCTACTTCGTCAGCCTGATGAAGGCATGGTGGGGGGAGGCCGCCAACGAGGAGAGCGACTTCGGCCTCGACTTCCTCCCGCGCATCAACGGCGACCACTCGCATTACCCGATGATGCTCCGCATGATCGACCGGGAGACAAAAGGGTTCATCGTGATCGGCCAGAACCCGGCTGTCGGCTCGGCCAACGCGGGCGTACAGGTGAAAGCGCTCGAGAACCTCGACTGGCTGGTCGTGCGCGACACCAACGAGATCGAGACCGCGGCCTTCTGGTACGACTCGAAGGAAATCGAGATGGGCAACTCGCGGCCGGAGGACATCGGCACCGAGGTGTTCTTCATGCCCGCCGCAGCGCACACCGAGAAGGACGGCACCTTCACCAACACCCAGCGCCTGCTGCAGTGGCACTTCAAGGCCGTCGAGCCGCCGCAGGACTGCCGCTCCGATCTGTGGTTCACCTACCAGCTCGGCCGTCGGGTGCGCTGCCTGCTCGCGGACTCCACCGATCCCAAAGACCGGCCGGTCCGCGAGTTGAACTGGGACTACCCGACGCAGGGGCCCCAGGACGAGCCGGACGCCGAGACGATCCTGCAGGAGATCAACGGCCGCAAGGCCGACGGCTCGTTCGTCTCGAAATACCAGGAGCTGAAGGACGACGGCTCGACGACCTGCGGCTCGTGGATCCACGCGGGCATCTACGCCGGCGGCGTGAATCAGACGGCCCGCAAGAAGCCGCACACCGAGCAGAACTGGATCGCGAGCGAATGGGGCTGGGCCTGGCCCGCGAACCGTCACATCCTCTACAACCGCGCCTCCGCGGACGCCGACGGGAAGCCCTGGTCGGAGCGCAAGCGCTACGTGTGGTGGGACGCCGGGGAAGAAGAATGGACCAGCCTCGGCGACGACCCCGACTTCGTCCCCGACAAGGCGCCGGATTACCGCGCGCCCGAAGGGGCGAAGGGCATGGACGCGATCAACGGCGACCACCCGTTCATCCTGCACCCGGACGGGCTCGGCTGGCTTTACGCACCCCAGGGCCTGGTCGACGGCCCGCTGCCCACCCACTACGAGCCGCACGAGTCGCCCTTCGCGAACCTGATGTACGCGCAGCGCGCGAACCCGACGCGGCAGACCTTCGAGCGCGCCGAGAATCCGTACAACCCGAGCGACGGGCAGCCCGGCGCGGAGGTCTTCCCGTTCGTGCTCGCCACCTACCGGCTGACCGAGCACCACACCGCGGGTGGCATGTCGCGCAGCGTGGAGTACCTCGCCGAGCTCCAGCCGGAGCTGTTCTGCGAGGTGAGCCCGGCGCTCGCCGCCGAGCGCGGGCTCGAGCACGGCGGCTGGGCGACGATCGCGTCCACGCGGGCCGTGATCGAGGCGAGAGTGCTCGTCACCGACCGGGTCAAGCCGCTGGTGATCGGCTCCCACCCACCCAAGACGGTTCACCAGGTCGGCATGCCCTACCACTGGGGCAGGAAGGGGTTGGTGAAGGGCGACGCGGTGAACGAGCTGCTGCCGCTCGTGCTCGACCGGAACGTGCACATCTCCGAGTACAAGGCCTCGACGTGCGACATCCGGCCCGGCCGTCGCCCGCGGGGCGCGGCGCTCAAGGCGCTGCTGGAGGACTACCGCCGGCGCGCGGGGGTGAGCGCGTGAAGCTGCAGACCCACGCGTGGCCGGACACCTACGACGGCGAGGCCCGCCCCCGCAAGGGCTTCTTCACCGACACGAGCGTCTGCATCGGGTGCAAGGCCTGCGAGGTGGCCTGCAAGGAGTGGAACCGGGTGCCCGCCTCGCCCAGCGGCTTCAGCGGGAACTCCTACGACAACACCGGCGATCTCGGGGCGGACGCCTGGCGGCACGTCGCGTTCATCGAGCAGCGCAAGGAGGTGGGCCTGGAGTCGTCGGGTGGCTCGCTCGTGCAGCAGGCCTCGCTCGAGGACCTGATGGGCAAGGCGGGTCTCGGCACCTACCAGGAGGGCGACGGCGTGCGGTGGCTGATGGCGTCGGATGTCTGCAAGCACTGCACCGACGCGGCCTGCCTCGAGGTCTGCCCGACGGGGGCGCTGTTCCGCACGGAGTTCGGCACCGTCGTCGTGCAGGAGGACGTGTGCAACGGCTGTGGCTACTGCGTGCCGGCCTGCCCCTTCGGCGTGCTCGACCAGCGCGAGGAGGACGGCCGCGTCTGGAAGTGCACCCTCTGCTACGACCGGCTGAAGGACGACAGGGAACCGGCGTGCGCCCACGCCTGCCCCACCAACTCGATCAAGTTCGGCGACCTCGACGACCTGCGCGTGATCGCCGAGGAGCGCCTGCAGACGCTCACGGACGCGGGGGCCGAGAAGGCCCAGCTCTACCTCCACGACTCCGGCGACGGCATCGGCGGCGCTGGCGCGTTCTTCCTGCTGCTGGACGAGCCGGAGGTCTACGGCCTGCCGCCCGACCCCGTCGACACCACGCGCGACCTCGGCTCGACCTGGGCGGCCGTGGGCGCCGCGGCCGCCGGGCTCGGCGTGGCGATCGCCGCAGCGGTGTTCGGAGGACGGCCACACCCCATGAGGAGGCACAGGTGAGCGCGCCCGGCATCTCCCCCGAGCTCCGCGGCCCGCCGCCGCGCGGGGAGGCAACGCAGCACGACTCCTACTACGGGCAGCCGGTCATCAAGGAGCCGGTCTGGAAGTTCGAGATCCCCACCTACTTCTTCATCGGGGGGCTGGCCGGGGCGTCGGCAACCCTCGCGTCGCTGTCGCGGCGCACCCACCCCGAGCTCGCCCGCCGCGCCTGGCTGACGTCCCTCGCCGCGCTCGCGGTCAGCCCGCCGCTGCTGATCTCCGACCTCGGGCGCCCGGAGCGGTTCCTGAACATGCTGCGGATGTTCAAGGTCACCTCGCCGATGAGCGTCGGCGTGTGGGTGCTCACCGGCAGCGGCGCGGCGACAGGCGCGGCCGCGGTCCACGAGCTCACCGGGCGCTTCCCGCTGCCGGCGCGCGTCGCGCGCCCGCTCGCGGGGCTGCTCGGTCTGCCGCTCGCCACGTACACGGGCGCGCTGATCGCCCAGACCTCCGTCCCTGTCTGGCACGAGGCGCGCGCGGAGCTGCCCGCGCTGTTCGGCGCTGGCGCGGCGGCGAGCGCGGGCGCAGCCGCCACGGCGCTGGCGCCCGTCGAGGAAGCCGGGCCGGCGCGGCGGCTGGCGGTGATCGGAGCGGCCGCAGAGCTCGCGATCGCAGCGACGATGGAGCTCCGTCTGGGCGAGCTCGGAGAGCCCTACCGCAAGGCGCCCGCCGCCCGCTACCGCCGCGCCGCCGGCGCGCTCACGGCGACGGGGGCGATCGTGACCGCGACGGTCGCCCGCCGCAGCCGCCCCGCGGCGCTCGCGGGCTCGGCGTTGCTGCTCGCGGGCGCCGTATGCGAGCGCTGGAGCGTCTTCAAGGCGGGCTTCACCTCGGCACGCGACCCCAGGTACACGGTCGCGCCCCAGCGGCACCGCGTACGCGACGGGCGCGGCCAGGGCGCGAGCCGCCGCGCGGAGACGCTGTGAAGCCGACCGACGTCGAGATCAGCCGCTCGCTGAACGCGCTCGCCACCACGCTGCGCGACCAGCGGCCGGAGCGGTTCGACCCGGCGCGGGCAGAGCAGATCGTGACCGGCGCGATGGCCGGGGAAGCGAAGCTGCGGGCGCGGGCGACAGGCGCCGCCGGCGGCGAGCTGCTGACCCGCGACGGCGGCATCCTCGTGGCGGTCGTCACGCTCGCCGAAGGCGGGTGGAAGGTCGAGCGCAAGCTGCACGCCGGTGGCTCGACGTGGGCGCTCCCGCAGCCTGCGCACGCGACCGAGACGGCGCCGGAAAGCTGAGCGTCGCACTTCGCTACACTCGCCCCTCGCCGCGACTGGCGCTCGGGTGGAGTCAACCACCGGGGAGCGGCGACATCATCTCTGCCGCGCGCCTGGGCACCCTTCAGAACAGCGACCGACCCCGAGGTCCGAAGGAAGCGAGGAGCCCACATGACGACGAGCACCGAGCAGCTCCAGAGCTTGACGATCCCCGACGAGCTGAAGCCCGCCGACGGGCGCTTCGGCTGCGGCCCGTCCAAGGTGCGCCCCGCGGCGATCGCCCGCCTCGCAGGCGAGGGTGCCGTCGTGATGGGAACCTCGCACCGGCAGAAGCCGGTGAAGGCACTCGTCGGACGGATCCGCGCCGGCCTGCGCGAGCTGTTCGCGCTTCCCGACGGCTACGAGGTCGCGCTCGGCAACGGCGGCACGACCGCGTTCTGGGACGCGGCGGCGTTCGGGCTGGTGCGCGAGCGCTCGCTGCACCTCGCCTACGGCGAGTTCTCACAGAAGTTCGCGACGGTGACGAAGGGCGCGCCGTTCCTCGGCGAGCCGACCGTGATCGCGGCCGAGCCGGGCACGGCGCCCGATCCGAACACGATCAAGGCGCACGGCGCGGACCTCCTCGCGTGGGCGCACAACGAGACCTCGACCGGCGTGATGGTCCCGGTGCTGCGCCCCGGGGGCGCCGAGGGCGCGCTCGTCGCCATCGACGCCACCTCGGGGGCGGGCGGGCTGCCCGTCGACGTCTCCGAGGCCGACGTCTACTACTTCGCGCCGCAGAAGGGCTTCGCCGCGGACGGCGGGCTGTGGATCGCGCTGCTCAGCCCCGCCGCACAGGAGCGCATCGCCGAGCTCCACGCCTCCGAGCGCTGGATCCCCGAGTTCCTGTCGCTCACCACCGCGCTCGAGAACTCGGTCAAGGACCAGACCTACAACACCCCCGCCGTCGCGACGCTGTTCCTGATGGCCGACCAGGTCGAGTGGATGCTCGCGCAGGGCGGCCTCGACGGCTGCGTCGCGCGGACGAGGGCGAGCTCTGACGCGCTCTACGGCTGGGCGGAGGCGAGCTCGTTCGCGACGCCGTTCGTCGCGGACGCCGCGAGCCGCTCGCTGGTCGTCGGCACGATCGACTTCGACGAGGAGATCGACGCGGCGGCGATCGCGGCGACGCTGCGCGCCAACGGCATCGTCGACACCGAGCCCTATCGCAAGCTCGGCCGCAACCAGCTGCGGATCGGCATGTTCCCCGCGATCGAGACGGGCGACGTGCAGGCGCTCACGGCGTGCGTCGACTGGATCGTCGAGAGGACCGACCGGTACCCCATGAAGGGGCACAAGTGAGCGCCCCGGCGCCGGAGCCGGAGGGGGGCCGCGCGCGCGTGCTCGTCAAGGAGAAGATCGGCGACTCGGGCGTCGAGCTGCTGCGCGAGCACTTCGACGTCGACGTCGGCATCGAATGGGACGACGCCGAGCTCGGCGAGCGGATCGCCGACTACGACGGCATCGTGATCCGCTCGGCGACGAAGATGACCGCGGAGCTGATCGACAAGGCCGACCGCCTGAAGGTGATCGGCCGCGCCGGTGTCGGCGTGGACAACGTCGACGTGCCGGCCGCGACCCGGCGCGGCATCGTCGTCGCGAACGCGCCGGAGTCGAACGTCGTGACCGCTGCCGAGCACACGATGGCGATGCTGCTCGCGCTCGCGCGCAACATCCCGCGCGCGCACGCCTCGCTGATCGAGGGCCGCTGGGAACGCTCGAAGCTCTCCGGCGTGGAGCTCTACGAGAAGACACTGGGCGTGCTCGGCTTCGGGCGCATCGGCCAGCTCGTCGCGCAGCGCGCGCGGGGCTTCGGCATGCGCGTGCTCGCGTTCGATCCGTTCGTCAGCGCCGAGCGCTACCGCGAGCTCGGGGTCGAGAAGGCCGAGGGCCCGGAGGACATCTACGCGCAGGCCGACTTCATCACCATCCACCTGCCCAAGACGCCCGAGACCGAAGGGTTCCTCGGCGACGAGCAGTTCGCGGCGATGCGCGACGGCGTGCGCGTGCTCAACGTCGCGCGGGGCGGGCTCATCGACGAAGCCGCGCTCGAGCGCGCGCTCGACTCCGGCAAGGTCGCCGGCGCGGCGCTGGACGTCTTCCCCAGCGAGCCTATGACCGAGAGCCCGCTGTTCGGCCGCGACGAGGTGGTCGTGACGCCCCACCTCGGCGCCTCGACGGCGGAGGCGACCGACCGCGCGGGCTACCAGAGCGCCGAGCAGGTCGTCGCGGCGCTCGACGGCGGCGTCGTCTCGACGGCGGTCAACATACCTGCGATCGGCGCCGAGGACATGGAGGTGCTCGGGCCGTTCCTGCCGATGGCCACACAGCTGGGGCGCCTTGCGATGAGCCTCGCCGAGGGCAGCTCGGTCGAGCGGATCGAGGCGGCCTTCTTCGGGCGCATCTCGGAGTTCGACACGAGGCTGCTCGGGCTCGCGGTGATCGTCGGCGCGCTCGAGGGGCGCACCGAGGAGCAGGTCAACCTCGTCAACGCGCCGACGATGGCCCAGCAGCGGGGCATCGTCTTCGAGGAGAAGGCGGTGTCCGAGGCCGAGGACTTCAACGAGCTGATCCGCGTGACGGTGGTCGCGGGCGAGGAGCGGGTCGCGGTCGCGGGCACGGGCATCGGGCCGCACCAGGTCCCGCACCTCGTCGAGGTGCAGAACCGGCGGTTGACGATCGAGCTCGAGCGCTACGTCACCGTGTTCCGCTACGAGGACCTGCCCGGGATGATCGGCCTCGTCGGCACGATCTTCGGCGCGCACGGGATCAACATCTCCTCGGCCGCGGTCGGGCACACCCCCGACACGGTGGACGGCGACGAGCGGAGCTACGCGGCGATGGTCGTGACCACCGACGCGCCGGTCGGGCCCGACGTCGTTCAGGAGATCGTCGCCTCCGACGGCTTCGCCGGCGGCTGGTCGGTGGATCTGGGCTAGATGATTGAATCTCTCATCCAGACCCCGCCGGTGTGCGCGCCGTCACACCGGCGCGCAGCGGCGATCGGTTAGGCTCGCCGGCGGCGATGCTCGCGGTCGTGATCACCAAGCACGGGGGGCCTGAGGTGCTTCAGGTGCAGGAGCGCCCCGATCCGCCGCTCGGTCCCGGCGAGGTGCGCATCGAGGTCGCGGCCGCCGGGATCAACTTCGCCGACGTGATGGCGCGGATGGGCCTCTACCGCGACGCGCCGAAGACGCCGTGCGTCGTCGGCTACGAGGTCGCCGGGACGATCCTCGAGCTGGGGGAGGATTTAGGGGAGTCCCACCCACCCCTCACGGCCGGCCAGCGCGTGCTCGCCGGCACGCAGTTCGGCGGCTACGCCTCGCAGGTGGTGGTGCCGGCTGGCGACGTGGTGCTGCTGCCCGAGCAGCTGAGCTTCGAGCAGGGCGCGGCGGTCCCGGTCAACTACGCGACGGCGTGGGCTGGCCTGATCGGCTACGGGAACCTGCAGCCGGGCGAGCGCGTGCTCGTGCACTCCGCCGGCGGCGGCGTGGGCATCGCCGCGACGCAGATCGCCAAGCGCTACGGCGCAGAGGTCTACGGCACCGCCTCCCCGTCGAAGCACGAGCGCTGCCGCGAGGTCGGCGTCGACCGCATGCTCGACTACACGAGCCCCGGCTGGGAGAAGGGGATCGGCAGCTTCGACATCATCCTCGACGCGGTCGGCGGCAAGAGCTTCCGCACGAGCTACGACCTGCTCGCGCCCGGCGGGCGACTCGTGGCCTTCGGCGCGTCCTCGGTCGTCTCGGGCGAGCGCAAAAACGTGCCGGCGGCGCTCAAAGCGGTGCTGCGCATGCCCCGCTTCAACCTGATCAAGCAGATGCAGGAATCGAAGGCCGTGATCGGCCTGAACATGCTCACGCTGTGGAAGGACCGCGGCACGCTGCGGCCCTGGATCGAGCCGCTCACGGCGATGCTCTCCGACGGCACGATCACCCCGGTCATCGCCGGTGCCTTCCCGTTCGAGCGCACCGGCGAGGCGCAGACCATGATCGTCGAGCGGCGCAACGTCGGCAAGGTCGTCCTGACGCCCTGAGCCCGCGCCCGGGCGCGCCGCCTGGCCCGCAGCCGCGGCCGCGCTACGGGAAACCCGCCCGGCACGGCGGTGTTTCCCCGATCAGCAGCCGGCGGGAGCGGGATACGTTTGGTCCATGTCCCGCTCCACGGTGATGGTCGTGTCGTTCGGCTTGGCGCTGCTCGCCACGCCAGCGGCCGCGCTGGCCCGCTGGACCCACCCGATCCCGCTCGAATCAGGGCGCACGTACGCGCCGGCGGCCGTCTCGATCGACGGCCGGGGGGACGCTGTGGTCGCTTTGGTCAACACCAGCCACAAGCCGCCGTCGTCGCTCTGGAGGAAATGCGCCTCCGAGGAACACCGGCCTCCCGACTGCTTCCCGATCGTGACGCTCAAGGTCGCGGTCTACACGGCGAACCGCGAGCTGTTCGCTCGCACGCTGTGGCGGCAGCGCGCCAACGGCTTGATGCGGATCGCGGTGGCCTCGTCGCGGGGTGAAGCGACGGTCGCCTGGAGCTACGAACAACCGAACGGCCGCTACCAGAGCGTGCGCGCGGCATACGGGCCGCTGAAAGGCCGCTGGCGTCCATCGCGGCTGCTCGGCCACTACTCCGATCTCTGGTTCGGGGGCGGCCACGAAACGGTCTATCCGCAACTGGCCGTCGCGCCCGACGGCACGGTGCTCGCTGCGTGGGGCGCTTGCCCGAGCGTCAAGTCCTGCCCGCGCCCGGTGGGCGGCGCCGAGCTGGCCTGGCGCGCGCACGGTCGCGGCTTCAGCGCCGCCGAGCTCGTCCGCCAAGCGCCTGAAGGCGCCCGGCCCGTCTTCGACGTCGCCGGGACCGGCTACCTGTACAGCCCGTGCAGCGGCCGCGTGCTGATGTCCTCCCCCGGCAGCCGTCGCTTCGCGCGCATCGTCACCCTTGCCCGCGGACCCGTCTCGGACCTCGCACTCGGCACCTCTGCCGCCGGCGAAGGTCTCGCCACGTGGGTCGCGGGCGCCTGCTCGACCGACGAGGCCGTCGGGAACCTCCCCGGCGCCGTGCTCGCCGGCGCGCTGAAGGGCGGGGTGTTCTCGGCGCCGACCGTGCTCACCGGCCCTGGCGTCCAGGCGTACGGCGCGCGCAGCGCGGCCGTTCCCGGCGGCGGCGTGGCGAGCTGGCGGACGACCGGCTCCAACGGCGTAGCAGTCCCGTCGCTGCAGACCGTCGGTGCGCCGGGGCCGTTCGCACCCGTTCCCGCGGACAGCGAGCCGCTCGCATCCGATGGCGGCGGCGACATCCTGTTCACCCCGGGCCCCATCTGGCCTTCGGAACCCACGACTCAGCTCGTGCTCCCCCGACGGGGGGCGCCGGCCGAACCGGCCCCGTCGAACACGGGCGAGCTCGCGGCCGCCCCCTTCGCGCGGCTGGCGGTCGATGCCTTCTACAGCTCGGGGCCGAAGCTGTCGGTCTGGCGCTCTGAAATGCTGCCCTGAGCCGGCCGGCCGGTGATAACGTAACGCCTGAATGTCGCAGCAGTTCTCGCTCCTCGCCCTTCTCCTGCTCCCCCTCCGGGGGGAATAGCGCGTGGCGGCCGCGTAGCCGCATACCCACAGCAGAGAGGAACGGCAAGCGAGAAAGAGAAGGAGCACGAGCGGCATGAGCATCCACACCGATAGCGACCGAAAGCGCGACCCGGCGAACCGGGTCCTGATCTTCGACACGACCCTGCGCGACGGCGAGCAGTCGCCCGGGATCTCGCTCAACCGGCAGGAAAAGCTCGAGATCGCGCATCAGCTGGCCCGCCTCGGCGTGGACGTGATCGAGGCCGGCTTCCCGATCACCTCGCCCGGCGACTTCGAGTCGGTGCAGACGATCTCGCGGGAGGTGGAAGGCCCCATCATCTGTGGCCTTGCCCGGACGAGCAAGCAGGACATCGAGGCCGCCTGGAACGCCGTGCGCGACGCCGCGCGCCCGCGCATCCACACGTTCATCGCGACCAGCGACCTGCACATCGAGCGCAAGCTGCAGACCACGCGCGAGGACGTGATCGGGCAGGCGCGCGCCGCCGTCGCGCAAGCGAAGGAGTACACCGACGACGTCGAGTTCTCGCCCGAGGACGGCTCGCGCTCGGACGTCGAGTACATGGCCGAAGTGATCCAGGTGGCGATCGACGAGGGTGCCACCACCATCAACGTCCCCGACACCGTCGGCTACACGATGCCCGGCGAGTACAGGGCGATGTTCGAACGCCTGTATGAGCTGGTGCCGGATCTGCGCGGCGTGACGGTCTCGGTCCACTGCCACGACGACCTGGGGCTGGCGGTCGCCAACTCGCTGGCCGGCGTCGAAGCCGGCTGCCGCCAGGTCGAGGGCGCGATCAACGGCATCGGCGAGCGCGCGGGGAACGCCTCGCTCGAGGAGGTCGTGATGCTGCTGCACACGCGCGAGCCGGCGCTCGGGCTGTGGACGGGCGTCGACACGACCGAGATCGCGCGCACGAGCCGCCTGGTCTCGCGGCTGACGGGCTACCCGGTGCAGCCGAACAAGGCCATCGTCGGGCGCAACGCGTTCGCGCACGAGGCCGGCATCCACCAGGACGGCGTCCTGAAGGAGCGCGCGACATACGAGATCATGGACGCGACCACGGTCGGCCTGCGCAGCAACTCGATCGTGCTGGGCAAGCACTCAGGGCGCCACGCGCTGCGCAAAGCGCTCGAGGAGATGGGCTTCGAGATCGACGGGCAGGCGCTGAACGTCGCGTTCAAGCGCTTCAAGGAGATCGCCGACCGCAAGAAGCAGGTGACCGCGATGGACCTCGAGGCGCTCGTCACCGACGAGCTGCGCGAGGACGTCCCCGGCTACACGCTCGAGTGGTTCGAGGTCGAGTCCTCCTCGCGGCGCTCGCCGCACGCCCGTGTCGCCGTGTCGCTTCCGGACGGCAGCGAGGTCACGGGCTCGTTCGTGGGCGACGGGCCGATCGACGCGATCTTCCAGGCGATCAACGCCGCGACCGCGACGGCGCCGGTGCTCAGCGAGTTCACGATCGGGGCCGTGACCGAGGGTCAGGACGCGCTGGGCGAGGCTTCCGTGGTGCTGGAGCTCGACGGCGCGACCGGGGCCGGCCAGGGGGTCTCGACAGACATCATCGACGCGGCCGCCCGCGCCTACGTGCGCGCGCTCTCGGTGGCGCGGGCCAGGTCGCTGGCGCCTGAGGCGCTGGGGCTGCCCGAGCCGACGCTACCCCCCTAGCCGGCGAGGCCGCACCCGGACTCCCGCGCCGCCGCCGAGGCGCGCGGCCGGGCCGCCCGACCGCAACCTCCGCGCTTGCCGCGGTTTGGCTCTACCGTGTTTGCGGGCATCGAAAGGGAGGACGAGATGGGCAGAGCAGTTCGCCGAGCAGCCGGAACCCGCCGCGCCATGACGGTCGCGACCGCCGCGGCGATCGTGGCCCTGCTGATGGGAGCGGCGATCGCCGGCGCGGCGCCGGCGCGGCCGTCCCACCGAGGCGTCTCGGACAGCCGCGCCGCGGCCTCGCAGCCACACTGGGCGTGCGCGCACGGGCTCTGCGACGCGATCGTCGATCCCCTCCCCTCGACCTCGGCGGGCCTGCAGTCGGACGTCTTCAACAGGAAGAAACCCGAAGGCGGCGGCGAAGAAGGCGGCATCGACCCCGAAGAACTCCGCCAGGCCTACGCGATCGGAGCGACCGGGGGAGCCGGGCAGACGGTCGCGGTGATCGAGGGCTTCTCCTACAAAGCGGCGGAAAAAGACCTCGCGAAATACCGCTCGCGCTACGGCCTCGGTCCGTGCACGGCTGGAAGCGGCTGCCTGACGATCACCAACTCCGAAGGCAAGACGCCGGCCAACCACGGCTTCACCGAATGGGAACCGGAGGTCGCGCTCGACCTCGACATGGTCTCCGCTGCGTGCCCGGAATGCCACATCATGCTCGTGAGCGCCGAAGAAGAAAGCTGGAAGTCGCTCGGTGCGGCCGTGAACTACGCGGCCGCGCACGGCGCCACCGAGATCTCGAACAGCTACGGGCTGGCAGAAGAAACGTGCGGCTCGGAATGCGCAGAAGCCGAAGCCGACTGGAACCACCCCGGCATCTTCGTCTCGGTCTCCTCCGGCGACTACGGCTACGACAACGAGTACGTCTTCGGGGAATCGCCGAGCTTCCCGGCGGCGCTGCCCACCGTGGCGGCCGTGGGTGGCACGGCGCTGAAGAAGGTGCGCGGCGCGCGCGGCTTCAAGGAGAAGACCTGGGGCGAACGCTCGCTCGGGCTGGGCACGGGCAGCGGCTGCAGCAGCACGTGGGCGAAGCCGTCCTGGCAGCACGACGAAAGCTGCAAAGGGCGCATGACCAACGACGTCTCCGCGGTCGGAGCCTGCGCGACGCCCGTGTCGGTGTACGACAGCACCGAAGGCGGCTGGATCGACCTGTGCGGCACGAGCGTCAGCTCGCCGCTGGTGGCCGGGATCGAGGCGCACGCGAGCGCGAGCTCGCGGGCGCTGCCGGGCGGCGAGGCGTTCTACACCGAGGGCACGCTGTTCGACGCCAAGGGCGGGAACAACGGCCGCTGCGAAGTGAAGTACTTCTGCCACGGCCTGAAGGGCTACGACGGGCCGACGGGGAACGGCTCGCCGGACGGGCCGCTGCCGTAGAGCCCCTTCGGGGAACCGAGAATCCCCCTTTGGGGGAGGGATCGCCGCATGCGGCGATCCCCGGGCTCGCGCATGCGCGAGCCCGAGAGGGCCGCACATGTGCGGCCCTCGGGTCGGGCGCATGCGCCCGACCCCGGTCCGCGCATGCGCGGACCGAACAGCATGACCTCGCCATCCTCAACAAACGTTTGTCTGTGATAACGTACGCGCGCGATGGCGAGCACCGATGTTTCGACAGCCGTTGATCCGGGGGTCGTCGGCGCCCGCGTGAAGGCCTTGCGCGAGGCCGAGGGCCTGTCCCTGCGCGATCTGGCCGAGCGCTCCGGCGTCTCCGCGCCGATGCTCTCCCAGGTCGAGCGCGGCGAGACCAGCCCGACGCTCACGGTCGCCGCTCGCATCGCCGCCGGTCTCGAACTGCGGCTCTCCCAGCTCCTTCGGCTCGACGAGCAGGGCGCGGTGACCGTCGTGCGCTCGGGCGAGCGCCGTCGCGGCGGCAATCCGCGTCGCAACCATCGCTTCGAGGTTCTCACCTCGCCGCAGCCGGGACAGCGGGCCGAGCTCTCGCGCCACACACTCGGCGCGGGCGGCTCCACGGGCGCTCCCGACGACCCGCCGATGCACGAGCCGGGGAGCCGCGAGACCGCGCTGGTCGAAGACGGCCGCATCGTGCTCGTGTGCGACGGCGCCCGCTACGAGCTGCGCGAGGGCGACACCGTCACCTTCGACGCCGACCTGCCGCACCACTTCGAGAACCCGACCACCGATGAGGCGGCCTTCCTGGCCGTCGTGTCCGCCGGCCTGAGGAGGAGCTGATGGCGAAGACGATGTTCGACAAGATCTGGGAGGCCCACGAGGTGGGCGGAGCGGGCGCCGGGCTGCTCTACATCGACCTTCAGCTCGTCCACGAGGTCACGAGCCCGCAGGCCTTCGACGGGCTGCGCCTGGCCGGGCGCAAGGTGCGCCGGCCCGACCGCACACTCGCCACCGCCGACCACAACACGCCCACCGACGGGACGCCCGTCGCCGCCCGCATCAAGGACGAGCTCTCCCGCGTGCAGGTCGAAACGCTCGAGCGCAACTGCGCGGAGTTCGGGATCCCCGTCTACTCCCTCGGCTCCGAGCGCCAGGGGATCGTGCACGTGATCGGTCCCGAGCTGGGCGTCACCCAGCCCGGCATGACGATCGTCTGCGGCGACTCGCACACCTCCACGCACGGCGCGTTCGGCGCGCTCGCGTTCGGGATCGGCACGAGCGAGGTCGAACACGTCCTCGCCACGCAGTGCATGGTCCAGCACAAGCCGCGCTCGATGCGGATCACCTACAGCGGCGAGCTCGGCTTCGGCGTCACCGCGAAGGACCTGATCCTCGGCACGCTGGGGCGGCTCGGCGTCGGCGGCATGACCGGCCACGTGGTCGAGTACGCGGGGGAGCCGATCCGTGCGCTCTCGATGGAGGGCCGGATGACCGTCTGCAACATGACGATCGAGGGCGGCGGGCGCGCGGGCATGATCGCCCCCGACGCGACCACGTTCGCGTGGTTCACCGACGTCGAGCGCCCCGGCGCCCCGGCCGGCGCGGAGCTCGACCGCGCGATCGCCGCGTGGTCGGAGCTGCCGAGCGAGGCGGGCGCCTACTTCGACACCGAGGTCGAGATCGACGCGAGCGCGATCTCGCCGCAGGTGAGCTGGGGGACGAACCCCGGGCAGGTGCGCGCGGTGACCGAGGCCGTGCCCGGCCCCGAGGAGTTCGACTCGCCCGCCGACCGCGAGAGCGCCGAACGCGCGCTCGAGTACATGGCGCTCGCACCGGGGACGCCGATCGAGCAGATCGCGATCGACCGCGTGTTCATCGGCTCGTGCACGAACTCGCGGATCGGCGATCTGCGCGCGGCCGCCGCCCTCGTCGCCGGCCGCAAGGTCGCCGGCTCGGTGGACGCGATGGTCGTGCCCGGCTCCCAGCAGGTGCGCGCCCAGGCGGAAGCCGAGGGCCTCGACAAGGTGTTCCGCGACGCCGGCTTCGACTGGCGCGTGGCGGGCTGCTCGATGTGCCTGGGCATGAACCCCGACATCCTCCAGCCCGGCGAGCGCTGCGCCTCCACCTCGAACCGCAACTTCGAGGGCAGGCAGGGCCGCGGCGGGCGCACGCACCTGGTCTCTCCGGAGATGGCGGCGGCGGCCGCGATCGAGGGTCACTTCGTCGACATCCGCGAGTGGTCGTGAGCGAGACGACGGGAGCGCACTGGCAGCGCCAGGAGCTGGCCGAGGAGTTCCTCGAGCACCGCCAGCAGCTGCTGCCGCTGCTCGACGTGCAGGAAGACCTCGTGCGGCGGATGTTCGAGCGGCGCGCGCGCCCCGTGGCGCGGTTCCTGGACATCGGCGCCGGCGACGGCGCGTCCTCGGAGCTCCTGCGGTCGATCGCCCCCGGCGCCGAGGCGGTGCTGGTGGACTTCTCCGCGCCGATGCTCGCGCGCGTCGAGCGCCGGCTCGGCGGCGAGCGGTGGACGGCGGTGCAGGCCGACCTCTCGACCCCGGCCTGGCTGCAGGCGCTGCCCGACGGCGGTTTCGACGCCGCCGTCTCCTCGTATGCGATCCACCACCTCACCTCCGAGCGCAAGCGAGCGCTCTGCGCCGAGGTCTTCGGGCTGCTCGCGCCCGGCGCGATGTTCGTGAACATGGACGTCGTGAAGATCGGTGGCCCGCTCGACGGCCTCTTCGACGAGGAGATCCTCGCCAACGCGGCGGCGATGCATCCCGGCTCCGAGCAGGACCGCGACGAGCCTTTCGACGACCACGGCGAAGACCGGCCCGATCCGGCCGAGGACCAGCTCGCATGGCTGCGCGAGGCCGGCTTCGAGGACGTCGAACTGGAGTTCAAATGGGCCGAGGGCGCGATCTTCGGCGCGATCAAGCCGGAGTGAAAGGAAAGCCCGTGGAGAAGATCGAGACGATCACCGGCCAGGTCAGCCATCTCGACCGCGCCAACGTGGACACCGACCAGATCATGCCCAAGCAGTTCCTCAAGCGGGTAGAGCGCACCGGCTTCGGCGAGTTCCTCTTCTTCGACTGGGCCAAGGAGGCCGACTGGGACCTGCCGCCCAACGCGATCCTCGTCGCCGGCGAGAACTTCGGCTGCGGCTCCTCGCGCGAGCACGCGCCGTGGGGTCTGCAGGACTACGGCTTCCAGGCGATCGTCGCGCCCAGCTTCGCGGACATCTTCTACTCGAACTGCACGAAGATCGGGCTGCTCCCGGTCGTGCTCTCGGAGGAGGACTGCCGCGCGCTCGCGCACGCCGGCCACGGCCAGATCGACCTGGCGGCGCAGGAGGTGCGATTCGAGGGGCGCGAGGTCGCGTTCGAGATCGACCACGAGATCCGCCGGCGGCTCCTCGACGGGCTCGACGACATCGGCGTGACGCTCTCCTCCGAAGCCCGGATCGCCGAGTTCGAAGCGGAGCGCGAGGACGGTGCCGCCTTCGAGCCCGTGCCGACGACGGCGCTGTGAGCGAGGCGCTCGCGGTCCCGCTCGGGGACGCGCGTGCGCGCGCGCTCGCCGAGGAGTGGGTCGCCGCGTGGAACGCGCACGACCTCGACGCGATCATGGCGCTCTACGCCCCGGGCGTGGTCTTCCAGACGCCGACGATCATCGACACGCTGGGGATCCCCGACGGCGTCGTGACCGGCGCCGCGCGCCTGCGCGAGCACTTCGCGCGGGGCCTGGAGCGGCTGCAAGACCTGCGCTTCGAGCTCGACGGCGTGTACGCCGGCGTCAGCTCGCTGGCGATGACCTACCGCTGGGCCGACGGCACTCCCGTCTGCGAGCTGCACGAGTACGACGAGGGCGGGCTGATCGCGCGGGTGCAGGCGCTCTATTCCGGGCTGTCGTGGTAGGCGCTCCCCGCAGGGCTCCGTGCGCCCGCCGGGCGGCTGCTCGCAGCGCGGCCGCGGGCTGCTAGCGTCGCCGCCTCATGGCGCAGCGCATCGTCACGCTCCCGGGCGACGGCATCGGGCCCGAGATCATGGCCCCGACGCTGGAGCTGCTCGACCGGCTCGGCGACTTCGAGTTCGAGGAGCACGTCTTCGGCGGCGCCTCGATCGACGCCCACGGAACGGCCCTGACCGACGAGGTGCTCGGCGCCTGCCGCAGCGCCGACGCGGTGCTGCTCGCGGCGGTCGGAGGACCCAAGTGGGACACGACCGACCCGGACGCGCCGCGCCCCGAGCAGGGCCTGCTCGGCCTGCGCAAGGGGCTCGGCCTCTACGCCAACCTGCGCCCGGTCAAGCCGCTGCCGGCGCTGTACGACGCCTCGCCGTTGCGGCGCGAGCGGATCGAGGGAACGGACCTGCTCGTCGTGCGCGAGCTCACCGGCGGCATCTACTTCGGCGAGAAGCGGCGCACAGAGGACAGCGCCTCCGACCTGTGCGCCTACAGCGTGCAGGAGATCGAGCGGATCGCCCGCGTCGGCTTCCGTGCTGCCCGCTCGCGGGTCTCGAGCGTCGACAAGGCCAACGTGCTCGAGACGAGCCGGCTCTGGCGCGAGACGGTGACGCGCGTGCACTCCAGCGAGTTCCCGAACATCGAGCTGGAGCACGTGCTGGTGGACAACGCCGCGATGCAACTGGTCTCCTCGCCGCGGCACTTCGACGTGATCCTGACCGAGAACCTGTTCGGCGACATCCTCTCCGACGAGGCGGCGATGCTGACCGGCTCGATCGGGATGCTCCCGAGCGCCTCGCTCGGGGCGGAGGGCGACCCCGGCCTGTTCGAGCCCGTGCACGGCTCGGCGCCCGACATCGCGGGCACGGGCGCGGCCAATCCGCTCGCGATGTTCCTGTCCGCCGCGATGATGCTGCGGCACGGACTTTCCCTGGACAGCGAGGCGGCGGCTGTAGAATCGGCCGTGCAGCGCGCACTGGACGGGGGCCTGCGCACCGCTGATCTGGGCGGGGAAGAGGGAACGGCGCAGGCGACCCGAACGGTGCTGGACAACCTCGGATAGGAGCATTGAAAGTGGACCCCACCGACCTCATCTGGATGAACGGAGATTTCGTCGCCTGGGAGGACGCCAAGGTCCACGTCCTGACGCACGGCCTGCACTACGGCACGGGCGTCTTCGAGGGGGTGCGCTGCTACGACACCGAGCTCGGCCCTGCCGTGTTCCGCAACGCCGAGCACGTCGAGCGCCTGCTGCGCTCCGCCGAGCTCTACTACATGCCGGTCCCGTTCACGGCCGAGCAGATCCGCTCGGCGACGCTCGAGCTCGTCGCCCGCAACGGGCTTCGCTCGTGCTACATCCGGCCGATCATCTTCCGCGGCTACGGACAGATGGGGCTGAACCCGCTCGACTGCAACGTCGACGTGACGATCGCCTGCTGGGAATGGGCGGCCTACCTCGGCGAGGAGGGCAAGGCCAACGGCATCCGCGCGAAGGTCTCCTCCTGGCGGCGCATCAGCCCCGACTCGCTGATCCCGCACGCGAAGGCCTCCGGCCAGTACCTCAACAGCGTGCTCGCCAAGATCGAGTCGATGAAGGCCGGCTACCAGGAGGCGATCCTGCTCGACGACCACGGCTACGTGTGCGAGGGCACCGGCGAGAACGTCTACCTGGTGCGCGACGGCGAGATCGTCACGCCGGGGCAGAGCAACTCGATCCTCGACGGCATCACGCGGCGCTCGGCGATCCAGATCGCGCGCGACCTCGGCTACACGGTCACCGAGCGCGACGTCGGCCGCGCCGAGCTCTACCTCGCCGACGAGGTCTTCATGACCGGCACGGCGGCCGAGCTCGTCCCGGTGGTGGAGATCGACGACCACGCGATCGGCGGCGGCGCTCCCGGCGAGATCACGAGGGTTCTGGGGGCTGCGTTCGACGACGCGATCCACGGCCGCTCCGAGCGCTACCGCGAGTGGCTCGACGTCGTGCAGCCGCGCGATCTGGAGACACCCACGGGAGAGGCGCCGGGCGAGCGAATTACCGGGGCGACCGGCTAGGCGGCGACGCCGAGCGGCCGGTCGCTGAACGCGTCCCGCCGCCCGTCCCGCCAAGCTTGA
Organism: uncultured Solirubrobacteraceae bacterium; assembly: GCA_963836035.1. Classification (GTDB taxonomy): domain Bacteria; phylum Actinomycetota; class Thermoleophilia; order Solirubrobacterales; family Solirubrobacteraceae; genus Palsa-744. Next base: position 164,044 of record CAWIHX010000006.1, read on the forward strand.
AAGGAAGACCCGCATGAGCACCGATCCGACCCGCATCGAGCTGTACGACGCGACCCTGCGCGACGGCATGGGCGGGGGAGGGATGACCCTCACCGCCGCCGAGAAGCTGCGCGTCGTCCACGCCCTCGACGAGCTCGGCGTGCACCTGATCGAGGCCGGCTTCCCGGCGTCGAACCCCAAGGAGCAGGAGCTGTTCGCGCTGCTGGAGCGCGAGCGCCTGGAGGGCGCCGAGATCGTCGCCTTCGGGATGACACGCCGCCGCGAGACGCCGGCCGCCGAGGACGAGGGCCTGCGCGTGCTCGCGGGGTCGTTCGCGCCCGTCTGCACGCTGGTCGGCAAGGCCTCGGTGCTGCACGTCGAGAAGGTCGTCCGCGTCAGCCGCGAGGAGAACCTCGCGATGATCGCGGAGTCGGTCGCGTTCCTCGCCGCCGCCGGCAAGCGGGTGCTGCTCGACGCCGAGCACTTCTTCGACGGCTTCGCGCTCGACCCCGGCTACGCGCTCGACTGCCTGCGGGCAGCCGCCGACGCCGGCGCGGAGCGGCTCGTCCTGTGCGACACCAACGGCGGCTCGCTGCCGCCGCAGATCCGGACGGCGCTCGCGGTCGTGCGCGAAGCGCTGCCGGGGGCCGCGCTCGGCATCCACTGCCACGACGACTCCGGCTGCGCCGTGGCGAACTCCCTCACCGCGCTGGAATCGGGCGCGACCCAGGTGCAGGGGACGATCAACGGCATCGGCGAGCGCACGGGGAACGCCAACCTCGTCACGATCATCGCCGACCTGCAGCTGAAGATGGGCGTGGAGGTGCTGCCCGCAGAGAAGCTCGCGCGGCTGACCGGGACCGCCCACTTCGTCGACGAGCTGCTCAACCGCACGCCCGACCCCGCGCAGCCCTACGTCGGCAAGCACGCGTTCGCGCACAAGGCCGGCCTGCACGCCGCCGGCATCCAGGCCGACGCCAGCACCTTCGAGCACGTCGACCCGGCGCTCATCGGCAACTCCCGCGACGTGCTCGTCTCCGAGCTCTCCGGCAAGGCCGCGATCACGGAGAAGGCGGCCGAGGCCGGGATCGGGCGCGGCGACGGCGCTGAGGAGTTCGCCCAGCGCGTGCTCGGGCGCATCAAGGAGCTCGAGCACGACGGCTTCCAGTTCGAGGCCGCCGACGGCTCGCTGGAGCTGCTGATGCGCAAGGAGGCCGGCGAGTACGAGCCGCTGTTCCGCCTGGAGTCCTGGCGGGTGCTCGTGGAGAAGCGCGCCGACGGCAAGGTCGCGACCGAGGCGACGATCAAGGTCTGGCTCGGCGGCGAGCGCTTCGTGCGCACCGCCGAGGGCAACGGGCCCGTGAACGCGCTGGACGCCGCGCTGCGCGACGCGATCGGCGAGCTGCACCCGCACCTCCGCGACATCGATCTCGTCAACTTCAAGGTCCGGATCCTCGACGAGAGCCACGGCACCGGCGCGGTCACGCGCGTGCTGATCGACGCCTCCGACGGACACCAGGTGTGGGGCTCGATCGGCGTCTCGGAGAACCTCATCGCCGCCTCCTGGGACGCCCTGGTGGACTCCCTGGAGTACGGGATGCAGCCCGGGCGCAGGCCCGAGGAGGGCAGGAGCGCCATCCCGGCCGCCGGCGAGAAGCCGTGAGCTACGAGCAGATCCCGCTCGCCAAACCCGTCCTGGGCGAGGCCGAGGAGCGCGCGGTGATCGAGGTCCTGCGCTCGGGCCAGCTGTCGCTGGGCCCCCGGCTGGAGGAGTTCGAGCGCGCCTTCGCGGCGAGCCTCGGCGCGCGGTGCGCGAGCGCGGTCAGCAGCGGCACGGCGGGCTTGCACCTGGCGCTGCGCGCGGTCGGGGTGCAGGACGGGCACGATGTGATCACGAGCCCGTTCTCGTTCGTCGCGTCGGCCAACGCAGCGCTCTACGAGCGCGCGCGACCGGTCTTCGCCGACATCGACCCGGTGACGCTCAACCTCGACCCGAACGCCGCTGCGGCGGCGGTGACGTCCCGGACGAGGGCGCTGCTGCCGGTTCACATCTTCGGCTACCCCGCCGACATGGACGCCTTCGAGGCGCTCGCGGCGCGCGAGGGGCTCGAGGTCGTCGAGGACGCCTGCGAGGCGCTGGGCGCCCGCCACGGCGACGGGCGCGCGGTGGGCGCCCGTGGCAACCCGGCGGTGTTCGGCTTCTACGCGAACAAGCAGCTGACGACCGGCGAGGGCGGGATGGTCGCCCTCGGCGAGCCGGAGATGAAGGAGCGCATCGACTCCGAGCGCAACCAGGGCAGGGCGCCGGACATGGGCTGGCTCGACCACGACCGTCTCGGCTTCAACTACAGGCTCTCCGACGTGGCCTGCGCGCTCGGCCTGGCGCAGCTCGAGCGCCTCGATCAGATGCTCGCGGGGCGCGCCCGCGTCGCCGCGCTCTACCGCGAGGCGCTGGCAGAGATCGAGGGGCTGACGCTGCCATGCGAGGACCGCGGAGCGGAGCGGCGCGGCTGGTTCGTGTTCGTCGTGCAGCTCCCCCGCGGTACCGACAGGGACGAGACGGTGCGCACGCTCGCGGCGCGCGGCATCCAGAGCAAGCCCTACCTGCCCGCGATCCACCTGATGAGCTTCTACCGCGAGCGCTTCGGCCACCGCGAGGGCGAGTTCCCCGTGTGCGAGGACGTCGCCGCACGCTCGATCGCGCTGCCGTTCTTCCCGGAGATGAGCGACGGACAGGTTGAGCGCGTTGCGAGCGAGCTGCGCGCGGTCCTGACCGGGGCACCGGCATAGGATCAGCGCCCGTGTCGCGCTTCCACGAGCCCCAGGACCCTGCCTTCGAGCGCCTGAACACGTCGCTCGGCTTCGACCGCCGCCTGTGGCCCCAGGACCTCGAGCAGTCGCGCGCGCACGCGGAGATGCTCGCCGCGAAGGGGATCGTCTCCGCGGCCGACCGCGACGCGCTGCTCGCGGGCCTCGACGCGGTCGAGGCGGAGCTGCGCGAGGGCACGTTCCCGTTCGAGGACGGCGACGAAGACATCCACATGGCGATCGAGCGGCGCCTGACGGAGCTCGCCGGCCCCGTCGGCGGGCGCCTGCACACCGCGCGCTCGCGCAACGACCAGGTGGTGACGGACCTCGCGATGTACACGGGCGAGGCCTCCCTGCGCGCCGAGCAGCTCTGCCATGCGCTGATGGCGGCGCTGCTCGAGCGGGCGCGCGAGCACGCCGCCTCGCCGATGCCGGGCTACACCCACCTGCAGCGCGCCCAGCCGGTCTACCTGGGCCATCACCTGCTCGCGTACTTCTGGATGCTCGACCGCGACCGCCAGCGGTTCGCGTTCGCCCGCCGCCAGGCGGGCCGGCTGCCGCTCGGCTCCGGCGCGCTCGCGGGGGTGAACTTCGAGACCGACCGCGAGCTGCTGGCCGACCGGCTGGGCTTCGAGGAGGTCGCACCGAACTCGGTCGACGCCGTGTCCGGGCGCGACTTCGTGCTCGACTACCTGGGCGCCGCGGCGACGTGCGCGACGCACCTCTCCCGGCTCGGCGCCGAGCTCGTGCTGTGGTCGAGCAGTGAGTTCGGCTTCGTGGAGCTGCCGGACGCCTGGAGCTCGGGCTCCTCGATCATGCCCCAGAAGAAGAACCCCGACGCGGCCGAGCTGCTGCGCGGCAAGGCGCCGCGGATCGTCGCCCACCTCTCGGCGCTCCACGGCGTCATCCACGCGCTGCCGCTCACCTACAACAAGGACCTGCAGGAGGACAAGGAGCACCTCTTCGACGCGGCCGACACGCTCGAGCTGGTGCTGGCGGCGGCGACGGGGATGGTCGCGGGCGCGAGCTTCGACTGCGAGCGGATGCGGGCCGCGGCCTCGGACGAGCTGATCGCGGCGACCGACGTGGCCGACCTCTTGGTGCGTCTCGGGATGCCGTTCCGCGAGGCGCACGGGGTCGTCGCGGGGCTGGTGCGGCACGCCGTCGACAGCGGTCGCGCCCTCTCGGAGCTCTCCGACGAGGAGCTGGCGGCCCGGAGCGAGCTGCTCGCGGCGCACGCCGGCGAGTTCCACGCGGTACTCGAGTCCTCCTCCTGGCTCGAGTCGAAGGTCTCGCAGGGCGGCACCGCCTCCGCGCGGCTCGCCGAGCAGCTCGCGCTTGCCGAGCGGGTGCTGGGTGGAGCCCCTTCCGCCTGAGTTCTACGCCCGCCCCGTGCTCCAGGTCGCCCCGGAGCTGGTCGGCTGCACGGTCGTGCACGGCGAGACGGCGGGGACGATCGTCGAGACCGAGGCCTACCACGAGGAGGAGCCGGCCAGCCACGCGTACGTCGGCCTCACCGAACGCACCAAGGTGATCTTCGGCCCGCCGGGGGTCGCCTACGTCTATCGCTCCTACGGGATCCACGCGCTGCTGAACGCGGTCTGCGAGCCGGAGGGCGTCGGCGCGGCCGTGCTGATCCGCGCGCTGGCGCCGGCGTCCGGTCTGGAGCTGATGCGCGAGCGGCGCGGCGTCGCCGAGGAGCGCGAGCTGTGCTCGGGACCGGGCCGCCTGACCGAGGCGCTCGGAATCGACCTCGATCTGAACGGGACGGAGCTCGACGGCGGGCCGATCGCGATCCTGCGGCGAGAGGGGCCGGCGCCGGCCGTGCTCGCGACGGCGCCGCGCGTCGGCATCACGAAGGCCGTGGAGCTGCCCTGGCGATTCGCCGCCGCCGGCAACCGCAACGTCTCGCGGCCGTGGCCCTGGCGGCCGGTGCGCGAGCGCTCTAGCCGCTCGGGCTGACGCCGCCGGTCGGCGACGGGGAGGGCGTCGAGGGTTCGCTCGGGGGCGTCGCTTCGTGCGTGGGGGCCGGAGCCGGCGGCGCTTCTTTCGCCGGGGCGGGGGGCGTGCCCGTGCCTTCCCCGCCGCCGGCGGCCGGTGTTTCGGTGTGCCCGCCGCCGGTGCCGGCGGGCGGCGCCGACTTGGAGCCCGCGGAGCCCGAGCCGCCGCTGGACTTCGAGCCCGCTGAGGTCGAGGTCGGCGCGGGGAGTTCTTCGCCGGCGGAGCCGGTTTCGGTTTCGCCGCCGGCGCCGCCCGAGACCTTGCCCTTGGCCGCGGCTTCTTCGGCACGGGTCTTGTCGATCTGCAGCGCCGAGCTCATGAAGTCGTGCCAGATCAGCGCGGGGAAGGTGCCGCCGAGCACGGGGCCGCCGTTGAAGTCGTGTTCCATCGGGATCAGCTTGTCGGGGTAGCCGACCCAGACGGCGACGGTGTACTTCGAGTCCCAGCCGACGAACCACGCATCGCCGTAGTTGGAGGTCGTGCCGGTCTTGCCGGCGGCGAACTGGCCGAGGGCCGCCGCCTTGCCGGTGCCGTACTGGAGCACGGTTTCGAGCATCGAGGTCTCGGTCTGCGCGATCGGCGCGGGCAGCACCCGCTTCACGTGCACGCGGTTGATTTCGTGGTGCGCGCCGCTCGGCAGCGTGTGGCTGCCGGCGTCGACTTCCTGGATCCCGACCGGTTGGCCCGCGAGCGCCATCGAGCCCGTGACGCGCTCGCCGCCGTGGGCGAGCGTCTCGTACGCGTGGGCCATGTCGATCGGCGTGACGCCGACGGTGAGACCGCCGATCGTCATCGCCGGGTTGGTCGACAGCGGCGTGGTGATGCCCATGCGGTGGGCGAGCAGCGCGATCTTGTGCGTGCCGGCCTTGAGGCCGACTTCGGCGTAGATCGAGTTGTCCGAGAAGGCCGTGGCGCCCGTCAGCGTGTTGGACCCCGAGTAGGCGCCTTCGTCGTTGTGGACGACGAATTTTTCGGTGCCGTGTGTGTTCGGCACGACGAATTCCTTGACCTTCGAGCTCCACACAGAGTCGGGCGAGATGCCGGCCTCCAGCGCGGCGGCGAGGTCGAAGGCCTTGAACGACGAACCGGGCTGGCGCTCGCCCTCGGTTGCGATGTTGAACGGGCTCGCGTTGTAGTCGCGCCCGCCGACCATCGCGCGCACCTCGCCGGTGGAGTTTTCGATCGCGACGAGGGACGCGGTCGGGCCGCCCGGGTAGGCGAGGTAGTTGTTGACCGACTGTTCGGCCGCGCGCTGGAGGCCGAGGTCGAGCGTCGTGCGGATCTTCAGGCCGCCCTCGAACGCGCGAGCCGCGCCGAACCGTTCGACCACCTGCTGGCGCACCCAGCTCGTGAAGTAGCCGGCGTCGACGCCTTCCACCGTCGGCACCTCGGGCGCCTGGACCTCGTGCGGCGCGGGCAGGGCCTGCTTGACGCTTTCGGCGTAGACCGCCTGCGTCAGGTAGCCCTGGTCGAGCATCTGGCGCAGCACGGTGTTGCGCCGCTCCAGCGCGGCCGTGGGGTGGGTCGTGGGATCCCACGCGCTCGGGTTCTGGATGATGCCTGCGAGCAGCGCGGCCTCCCACGGCTGGAGCTGCTGCACGCAGAGCTGGTGCCCGGGCATGCCGCAGCCTTCATGGTTGACGTCGCGGCCGAAGTAGGTCTCGGCGGCGGCCTCGATCCCGTACGCGCCGTTGCCGAAGTAGACGGTGTTCAGGTAGGCCGTGATGATCTTGTCCTTCGACCACTTGTGTGCGAGCTGGTAGGCGAGCGCGGCCTCCTTGAGCTTCTCGAAGATCGTGCGGTGCGACTGCGCCTGCAGGAAGTTCTTGATCAGCTGCTGCTCGATCGTCGAGGCGCCCTGGACGCTGCCTTTGTGCAGGACGTCCTGGACGAAGGCGCGGGCGATGCCGCGGATGTCGACGCCGCTGTTGGAGTAGAAGCGCTTGTCCTCGATCGAGATCACCGCCTGCTTGACCATCAGCGGGATCTGCCCGGCGGTGAGGATCACCCGGTTCTGCTGGCTGAGCACGCCGATCGGGTGCCCGAGGTCGTCCAGCAGCTGCGAGCTCTGGGCGTCCTTGATCTGCGAGAAGCGTTCCAGCGAGGGCAGGTCTGAGGCGACCGAGACGAACAGGCCGAAGACGAACGAGACGAGCCCCAGCAGTGCGACGGCGAGGAGGATCGCGGCGAACCGGAGGCGCTTCACGCGCGGCTTCGGGGCGGCCGCGGACTCGGCAGGGATGTCGGGGGAAACGGTGGCGCTCATCGGCGGCGTCTGACGCGGGGCGACGAGCGTGGACCCATGAGATGTGCCCGCCCGCCCTGCCGGCCTCGGACGGCGCTCGGCCGCGGCGATGCGCGCGGCCTGGACGGCCCCTCGCGCCGGCGAGAGTCTAGCATTGCGCCGGATGCCCCAGGACACTTCCGCGGCCGCCGAGCAAGCCGCCAGGCTGGCCCGCAACGCCGTCGACTCGTTGCCACGGGAGGCACTCGCGGAGCGGCTCGCGCAGGCCGCCCAGGAGAGCCGGCCGCTGCGGGTCAAGCTCGGGATCGACCCGACCGCGCCCGACATCCACCTGGGGCACGCGGTCGTGCTGGGAAAGCTGAGGGAGTTCCAGGACGCGGGCCACGTCGTCGTCCTGATCATCGGCGACTACACGGCACGGGTGGGCGACCCGTCCGGGCGCTCGAGCCTGCGCCCGATGCTCAGCCCCGAGGAGATCGACGCGAACGCCGCCACGTTCCAGGAGCAGGCGATGAAGATCCTCGACGACGATCCGCGCAAGCTCGAAGTGCGCCACAACCGCGAATGGCTCGACATGCCGATGACCGACCTGCTCGCCCTCGTGCGCACGACGACGGCGGCGCAGCTGCTCGAGCGCGAGGACTTCGCAAAACGCTGGGAGGCGAAGGAGCCGATCTCGCTGCTGGAGCTGCTCTATCCGCTGCTGCAGGGCTACGACTCCGTCGCGGTCGATGCCGACGTCGAGCTCGGCGGCACCGACCAGAAGTTCAACCTGCTGCTCGGGCGCGACATCCAGCGCCACTACGGCCGCCCCCAGCAGGCGATCATGACGATGCCGATCCTGGTCGGCACGGACGGCACGCGCAAGATGTCGAAGTCGCTCGGCAACCAGATCGGGGTCACCGACGCGCCAGGGGAGATGTTCGGCAAGACGATGGCGATCCCCGACGAGGCGATGGAGGAGTACTACCGGCTGCTGCTCGTGCCCCGCCTCGGCGAGTCGGCCGGGCCCGGCCCGGGGCAGCTCGACGGCACCGCCGCGCGAGACGCGAAGCGCCGGCTCGCACGGGAGCTCGTCGCGTGGCTGCATTCCGAAGATGCCGCGCTCTCCGCGGAGCGCGAATGGGACAGGGTCTTCGCCGAGAAAGAGCTGCCGGAGGAAATCGAGGATGCCCTGCTCCCGGACGAGGCCACCGTGCACGTCCCGGCGCTGATCGCCGAGGAGTTCGGGATCTCGCGCTCCGAGGCCCGGCGGCTGCTCGAGCAAGGGGGCGTGTGGCTCGGCGAGCGCCAGCTCGGCGTCGCCGACCAGGACCTCGACGCCTCCGCCGCGGACGGCGAGGTCCTCAGGGTCGGCCGGCGCCGCTTCCGGCGGCTGCGCGCCTCCTGAGCGCCCGCTTTCCGCCTGGCGGTCCGCTACGCTGCGCCGAGCAGCAGGCACGCTCGGGCGGCCGGGTCCGCACGAGCGGCGGTGTCCTTCGCACCGCGATCCCTGCGCGCTATACTCCTTGGTCGGCCCTCAGCCGCCTCAGGGCGCTGGGCCGCATCGGTTTCCTCTGAAGGATGACCCTTCGAGAAGGCTCGACGGTCTTTGAAAACTCAACAGCATGCGCATCTGCGGTCCGCACGGACCGTGATGTGCGTCCAGGTTCGACCCGTCCGCGGGAGCGTCTTGAACGCTCGCGTGGGACGGCAAAGAGTCAAGTAGGGAAGTACCCCGTCATGGATCGAGGCCACGTGTATAGGCCTCGACCGCCGGCGCCTTCGGGCGGCGGCAGACCATGACAGGCTTTTCGTGAAGTTCTTCACGGAGAGTTTGATCCTGGCTCAGGACGAACGCTGGCGGCGTGCTTAACACATGCAAGTGGAGCGACGAACCAGGGCTTGCCCTGGGGCAGAGCCGCGAACGGGTGAGTAACACGTGGGTTACCTGCCTCGATGACCGGGACAACCCGAGGAAACTCGGGCTAATACCGGATGTGCCCGCAAGGGGAAAGGAAGCTTCGGCCTCCGCATCGAGATGGGCCCGCGGCCCATTAGCTTGTTGGTGAGGTAACGGCTCACCAAGGCTTCGATGGGTAGCTGGTCTGAGAGGACGATCAGCCACACTGGGACTGAGACACGGCCCAGACTCCTACGGGAGGCAGCAGTGGGGAATCTTGCGCAATGCGCGAAAGCGTGACGCAGCAACGCCGCGTGGGGGAAGAAGGCTTTCGGGTTGTAAACCCCTTTCAGTTGGGACGAAGCCTCGGCGGTGAACAGCCGTTCGGGGTGACGGTACCTTCACAAGAAGCACCGGCTAACTACGTGCCAGCAGCCGCGGTAATACGTAGGGTGCAAGCGTTGTCCGGAATTATTGGGCGTAAAGAGCGTGTAGGCGGCCCGACCAGTCCGCTGTGAAAGTCCAGGGCTCAACCCTGGAATGCCGGTGGATACTGTCGGGCTAGAGTCCGGAAGGGGCGAGTGGAATTCCTGGTGTAGCGGTGAAATGCGCAGATATCAGGAGGAACACCAATGGCGAAGGCAGCTCGCTGGGACGTGACTGACGCTGAGACGCGAAAGCGTGGGGAGCAAACAGGATTAGATACCCTGGTAGTCCACGCTGTAAACGATGGCAACTAGATGTGGGGGGTGTCGACTCCCCCCGTGTCGAAGCTAACGCATTAAGTTGCCCGCCTGGGGAGTACGGCCGCAAGGCTAAAACTCAAAGGAATTGACGGGGGCCCGCACAAGCAGCGGAGCATGTGGTTTAATTCGACGCGACGCGAAGAACCTTACCTGGGCTTGACATGTGAGTGACCGGTGTGGAAACACATCTTCCCTTCGGGGCACTTTCACAGGTGGTGCATGGCTGTCGTCAGCTCGTGTCGTGAGATGTTGGGTTAAGTCCCGCAACGAGCGCAACCCCCGTCGCATGTTGCCAGCATTTAGTTGGGGACTCATGCGAGACTGCCGGTGACAAACCGGAGGAAGGTGGGGATGACGTCAAGTCCTCATGCCCCTTATGTCCAGGGCTACACACGTGCTACATTGGCGCATACAGAGGGCTGCGATACCGCGAGGTGGAGCGAATCCCTTAAAGTGCGTCTCGGTTCGGATTGCAGGCTGAAATTCGCCTGCATGAAGGCGGAGTTGCTAGTAATCGCGGATCAGCATTGCCGCGGTGAATACGTTCCCGGGCCTTGTACACACCGCCCGTCACACCACGGGAGTGAGCAACACCCGAAGCCGGTGGCCTAACCCTTTTGGGAGGGAGCCGTCGAAGGTGGGGCTCGTGACTGGGGTGAAGTCGTAACAAGGTAGCCGTAGCGGAAGCTGCGGCTGGATCACCTCCTTTCTAGGGAGCACCTGACTAGGTGCCCCGGTCCATTGCGGCCTCCGGCCCGACGCGCCTCTAGCAGGCGCCGGTGGCCAGGGGTGACACAGCAGACCGGGCCTAGCACGTCGACCGAACCTGGCTGGATCGCCACCGGGCGCTCGAGCCCTCTCCTACTTGTGGGCGAGGCGAGCCGGGGGCATACCCCATACGGGGCGCAAGCAAACGACGCCAGCATGCTGTTGAGTTTTGAGAGACCGGCGTCCGCCGGTCCGCGTTGGACGCGTCTGAAGGGCGCGACCGAATGGCGCGGGACGGCCGGCGTTACAAGCCTCTCCACGGTCCTTGAAAACTGCACAGAAGCCACATCAGCCGCCATCGATAAGCGGCGGCTGAAAACGGGTATCACCGGGCCCGCTCGGAACAGGCGAGCTCCCCTTGCGGGGGCGGACCGGACCGGACGGGCCTGATCACCGTCAAGATAGTAAGGGCACACGGTGGATGCCTTGGCACCTAGAGTCGAAGAAGGGCGTGAACGGCTGCGATAAGCCACGGTGAGGCGCTGAATAGCCATTGACCCGTGGATGCCCGAATGGGGAAACCCAGCGCTGGTAATGCGGCGTTATCCCCGGTTGAACACATAGACCGGGCGAGGACAAGCGGGGGAAGTGAAACATCTCAGTACCCCGAGGAAAGTAAATCAACCGAGACTCCCTGAGTAGTGGCGAGCGAAAAGGGATCAGCCCAAACCCGGCAGGTGTAAGCGGACACGCGTTGCCTGTTGGGGGTTGTAGGGCGTCTGTTCCGGGCCGTGTCCGGCCCGGCAGGAGTTACAAAATCATGTGGTAGTCGAAGCGTGTGGAACCGCGCACCAAAGAGGGCAACCGTCCCGTAGACGAAACTGCATGGTCTCCTGTCAGACGTTCCTGAGTAAGTCCGCTCCCGTGAAACGCGGACTGAAACTGGGGGGACCACCCTCCAAGGCTAAGTACTCCTAGGTGACCGATAGCGGACTAGTACCGTGAGGGAAAGGTGAAAAGTACCCCGGAAGGGGAGTGAAATAGTACCTGAAACCGCGTGCCTACAAGCGGTGGGAGCAGACTTGTTCTGTGACCGCGTGCTTTTTGCATAACGAGCCGGCGAGTTACTCGTCTGCGGCAAGGTTAAGCGATGAGCGGAGCCGTAGCGAAAGCGAGTCCTAATAGGGCGACATAGTCGTAGGCGGTATACCCGAAACTGAGCGAGCTACCCATGGGCAGGCTGAAGCGGGGGTAAGACCTCGTGGAGGGCCGAACCGACCTAGGTTGAAAACTGGGCGGATGACCTGTGGGTCGGAGTGAAAGGCTAATCAAGCTCAGTGATATCTGGTTCTCTCCGAAATATATTTAGGTATAGCCTCGGATGAATTGCGTGTTGGCCGTAGAGCACTGTTTGGATTAGGGGCCCTACCAGGTTACCGACTTCAGGCAAACTCCGAAGACCAATCACGTTTACTCCGGGAGTCAGTTGCTGGGGGATAAACTTCAGCGTCAAAAGGGAAACAGCCCAGACCGCCAGCTAAGGTCCCCAAGTACTAGCTAAGTGGGAAACGATGTTCGAGTGCATAGACAACCAGGAGGTTGGCTTAGAGGCAGCCATCCTTGAAAGAGTGCGTAACAGCTCACTGGTCAAGTGTTCGAGCGCGGACAATACAACGGGGCTCAAGCTAGTCACCGAAGCTGCGGGTGTGAGAGGTCTTCGGACCGATCACGCGGTAGGAGAGCGTTCCCAGGCCGGTAAAGCGGCGGCGTAAGCCAGCCGTGGAGGCCTGGGAAGTGAGAATGCCGGCATAAGTAACGAAAGAGGGGTGAGAATCCCCTCCGCCGATTGCCCAAGGATTCCTGAGTAAAGTTCGTCTGCTCAGGGTTAGTCGGGACCTAAGGCGAGGCCGAAAGGCGTAGTCGATGGCCAACAGGTTGATATTCCTGTACCACGTCGCTTCCGTTTGACCGATGGGGGGACGAGGAAGGCTAAGGGAACCCAGGCGATGGTTGCCCTGGGGTAAGCATGTAGGGGTGGCCCTTGTGAAATGCGGGGCCGCATAACCTGAGGTGCGATGCCAGCTGGCTGTAAGCCGGCGAGTCCCTGACGCCATACCTCCGAGAAAATCCTCTAGGGAGGAAGCGCGTGCCCGTACCAAAACCGACACAGGTGGGCAAGTAGAGAATACTAAGGTGATCGAGATAACCCTCGTTAAGGAACTCGGCAAAATCGCCCCGTAACTTCGGGATAAGGGGCGCCCCGGTAGGGTGAAACTCCTCGCGAGTGGAGCCCGAGAGGGCCGCAGTGAATAGGCTGAAGCGACTGTTTACCAAAAACACAGGTCTCTGCTAAGTCGAAAGACGACGTATAGGGGCTGACGCCTGCCCGGTGCCGGAAGGTTACGTGGAGTTGTTAGGACTTCGGTTCGAAGCAGCGAAGCTAAGCCCCGGTAAACGGCGGCCGTAACTATCAGTTGACCGAGGTAGTTGTAAAACCTGGCTATATGCTGGAACATCCGAGTATCCCGCACTACGTGTTCCGTCCCAAACGGGCGGTACCGTGAAAATGTGACGGGTGCGGACAATCAGCAGGAAAGGCCATCCATAGAGGCGATTCCCGCCTCGCTCGGTAGTTTCTTGTCTGGCTTCGCGATGGGAGAGGGAAGCTTCATGGTTGTGTGCCGCAAGCGCGGTGACGCAGCTCGAGGCTTCAGACTCTCAGCCGCCTTCAACGTGTCGCAGCATGACCGTGTGCCGCTGGATCTCTTTCGAGAGACCCTCGGTCGCGGGACGATGCGACGCGCTGGGCACGACGGCTGGTACTGGGAGGTCAACAAGCTTGTAGACCTTCGAGACCGCATAGTGCCGTTCTTCGACCGGTTCCCGGTCGTGGGACAAAAGGCAGCTGACTTTGACTACTGGCGTCGAGCGACGTTGTTGCTCGCCGCCGGTGCCCTGAGCGACCATGACTACCACCAGGTTCTTGCTCTCCGGGAACGGATGAACCGTGGTGGGAAGAGACGCCACCGGATGGATGGAATCCTCAGAGACTATACGCCGGGCCTGCGATCTGGAGCGATCGCGGGATGAGATAGTCCGCTCTCATGGGCGACCATGAGAGGTCGGCAGAAATGTCCGGCCCGCCTGCGCGATCTGCGCAGGTAGTAACAGGAGGAACGGTCCTAAGGTAGCGAAATTCCTTGTCGGGTAAGTTCCGACCTGCACGAATGGCGTAACGACTTCAGCGCTGTCTCAACGAGGAGCTCGGTGAAATTGCAGTCTCGGTGAAGATGCCGAGTACCCGCGGCTAGACGGAAAGACCCCGTGAACCTTTACTACAACTTGGTATTGGGATTCGGTGCATTTCGCTCAGGATAGGTGGGAGGCTTTGAAGCGCAGGTTGCGGCCGGCGTGGAGCCAACCTTGAGATACCACCCTTGATGTATTGGATTTCTAACAGCGCGCCGTGAATCCGGGCGCTGGACAGTTCCAGGCGGGTAGTTTGACTGGGGCGGTCGCCTCCCAAAATGTAACGGAGGCGCACAAAGGTTCCCTCATCACGGTTGGAAATCGTGTGTAGAGCGCAAAGGTAGCAAGGGAGCTTGACTGCGAGACTGACAAGTCGAGCAGGTGCGAAAGCAGGTCTTAGTGATCCGGCGGTAGCAAGTGGAAGTGCCGTCGCTCAACGGATAAAAGGTACTCCGGGGATAACAGGCTTATCGGGCCCAAGAGTCCACATCGACGGCCCGGTTTGGCACCTCGATGTCGGCTCGTCGCATCCTGGGGGTGGAGTTGCTCCCAAGGGTTGGGCTGTTCGCCCATTAAAGCGGTACGCGAGCTGGGTTCAGAACGTCGTGAGACAGTTCGGTCCCTATCTGCCGTGGGCGTTGGAGAGTTGAGAGGATTTGTCCCTAGTACGAGAGGACCGGGATGAACGCACCTCTGGTGTATCTGTTGTCCTGCCAAGGGCATAGCAGGCTAGCTACGTGTGGATCGGATAACCGCTGAAAGCATCTAAGCGGGAAGCCGGCCTCAAGATGAGCTCTCCCATCCCCTTGAGGGAGTAAGACCCCTGGTAGACCACCAGGTTGATAGGCCGGATCTGGAAGGGCGGCAACGCCTGAAGGAGACCGGTACTAATGGGTCGAGGGCTTGACGGATTTTTTCTGTTTCGCGCCCCATGCAGGGCGCGAGTGATACCCGGTGGCTTCTGGTGCAGTTTTCAAGGCCCGTGGCGGGGCCTTGGTTTCTCACCGGTTTCCGGTGGCTTTAGCGAGGGGGAAACACCTCTTCCCATTCCGAACAGAGCAGTTAAGCCCCTCAGCGCCGATGGTACTTGGCTTGCAAGGGCCTGGGAGAGTAGGACGCTGCCGGTTTTTTTAGAGCGATCGGGCCGCCCCAGGGCGGCCCGGCGCCGTTAAGGCGCGGGGCCGAGCGACGTGCTCGTTCCCGGCGCGACTGAGGACCACAGACCGGCAGCGCCGCGAGCCCACCGGGCCGGCGGCATCGCTCCTAGGCACCGAGCGACACGCTCCCGTCGGCAGCCACCGTCCAGTGCGGGTTGTGCGCGACCTCCCAGGGATGGCCGTCGGGATCGACGAACACTCCCGAGTACCCGCCCCAGAACGCCTCTGCGGGCTCACGGCCGATCCGGGCTCCGGCGGCCCGCGCCTCCTCGATCACAGCGTCCACTTCCTCGCGATCGCGGGCGTTGTAGGCGAGCGTGACGCCGCCGTAGCCGCCTCCGTCCACCACCGCACTGTCCTCGGTCAACTGCTCGCGGCCCCACAGGGCGAACACCGAGCACCCGGTCTGGAAGAAGACGACGTCATCGGCCGGCGCCGCGCCCGTGCTCCAGCCGAGCCCTTCGTAGAAGCTCCGCGCCCGGCCGAGATCGTCGACTCCGAGCGTTATCAGGCTGACCCGCTGCTCCATTCTCACTCCCTTCCGGCTGCCTGGCACCGTGCCTCTATGTCCCCGACGGTCAGGACGAGGTCGTCGAGTGACCGGATCGGCACAGTCCGAACCTACCGGGGTGAGCGCCGAGAAGGCGACTCACGTTCCGCCACCGCCGCCGCCCCGCCGGCAGTCGGCTCCGGCGGGGCGGGCGTGGCGACAGCGAGCCGGCGGCGTCTCCGTGCCGGCGGCCCGCCACCCATGGCATGCCGGGATGCGCTCCCGGCGCTCAGCCCACGCGTTCCCTCCTCGCGCGGTCGGCTGGCCGTAGAAGGTGGGGGAGATGCACTCGTTGCGAGCCGGCGCGGGCATGCCCGGCCGGCGCTTGACTTGCCACCCGCGCAGCGGTACCCGGTGCGGATGGACCGGCGCAAGGTGCTCGTTCCGGTCGACCTCCCAGTCGACGCCTACGTCGTCCTCGAGCAAGAGGAACGAGCGGGCCAGGTCCAGCGCGCCGAGCGTCCGCTGGGCAAGTGGCGATGTCCGCAGTGACGAGAACATGTGTTCGTACCGTAGGAAGACGTTCGGACGGAAGGTGTGCGAACATGTGTACGCACCGGAGGCGGCGCGGGAAACGGCTTTACAGAGCCGTTCCTGCGGCCCGAGCCTGCAACGGATGTTGCAGCGGGCCGCGCTCGGCATGGAGCTTCAGGGCCGCCCCGGAGGCCGCGGCGGCCATGAAGGTTCCCGGCCACCCGGCTCGAACTTGACTGATCAGATGGCTGTTACGCTCTCCCAACGCCGCCGCATCGGCCCGATCGTCACCGGGTCGCGGCGCCGCAAGCTCATGGAGAAGTTCGTGATCGAAGGCGGTGCGCCGCTGTCCGGCACGATGGTGCCGGCCGGGAACAAGAACGGCGCTCTGCCGATCCTCGCCTCGAGCGTCCTCACCGACGAGCAGGTGATCGTCCGCAACGTCCCGCGCATCCGCGACGTCGACGCGATGCTCGAGATCCTCGCCGGTCTCGGGGTCGAGGTGTCCTGGCGCGGTCCCAACGAGGTCGCCCTCTGCGCCGCGAACGTGAACGCGGTCGAGATCGACCGCGAGCTCGCCGAGCAGATTCGCGCCTCGTTCCTGCTCGCCGGCCCGCTGCTGGCCCGATTCCACCGCGCCGTGATGCCGCCGCCGGGAGGCGACGTGATCGGCCGCCGCCGGCTCGACCCCCACCTCGACGCCTTCCGCGCGATGGGCGCGAGCGTCGAGGCGAACGGCGGGATCCTGCTCAGCGCGCCCAACGGCCTGCGGCCGACCGACGTCTTCATGGACGAGCCCTCGGTGATGGCGACCGAGAACGCGCTGCTGGCCGCGGCGCTCACTCCGGGCACGACCGTGATCGGCAACGCCGCCTCTGAGCCCCACGTGCAGGACCTCGCGCGCATGCTCGTGAAGATGGGCGCCGACATCCAGGGCATCGGCTCCAACCTCCTCACCGTCAACGGCGCAGCGCGCCTGCACGGCTGCGAGCACGACGTCGCGCCCGACCACATCGAGATCGGCAGCTTCATGGCGCTCGCCGGCGTCACCGGCGGCGAGCTTCTGATCAAGGACACCGTGCCCGACGACGTGCGCATGATCCGCCTCGTCTTCGAACGGCTCGGGCTGCGCTCGGAGCTCCGCGGCAACGACGTCTTCGTCCCGGGCGGGCAGAAGCTGGTCGTCCAGGCCGACGTCGGCGAATACAAGAGCAAGATCCAGGACGGTCCCTGGCCCGCGTTCCCCGCCGACCTCACCTCGATCGCGGTCGCGCTCGCCACGCAGGCCGAGGGCTCGATCCTGATCCACGAGTGGATGTTCGAGAACCGCCTGATCTTCGCCGACAAGCTGATCCTGATGGGCGCCGACATCGTCATGTGCGACCCGCACCGCGCGATCGTCACCGGCCCGCGGCGCCTCAAAGGCGAGCGCGTGGAGTCGCCCGACATCCGCGCCGGCATGGCGATGCTGCTCGCGGCGCTCTGCGCCGAGGGACGCAGCGAGATCGGCAACATCCGCCAGATCGATCGCGGCTATGAGCGCATCGACGAGCGCCTGCGCGATCTCGGCGCCCACATCGAGCGCGTCGCCACCGAGCCGGTCCACGCGTAAGAGGCGGGGTCGGCCGGCGCTCCGTGCCGGCCTCGGAGGTGGGCCCGGCCAGCGCTCCCTGCCGGCCCCAGAGGCCGGGTCGGCCCGCGCTCCGTGCCGGCCTCGGGGCCGCGATCCCGACAGCCCCTGAGTAACCTCGGGTCCCCATGATCCACCCGATTCCCAGCGGCACGCGCGACGTGCTGCCCGACGAGACGCGCGAGGCGCGCGCGATCACCGACGCGCTGCGCTCGGTCTTCGAGCGCCACGGCTACGGAGAGATCTACACGCCCGCGCTCGAGTACGAGTCCGTGCTCGGCCGCGCCGCGCTGGCCGAAGCGCAGCCCGCCTACCGCCTGTTCGACGAGAACGGCGACGTGCTGGTGCTGCGCTCGGACATGACGGTGCCGATCGCCCGCGTCGTCGCGAGCCGCTACGCCGCCGCCGAGCCGCCGCTGCGCTTCTGCTACTTCGCCCACTGCTACCGCGGCGTCGCGCCCGCCCGGGGCCAGCCGCGCGAGCTGCTCCAGGCCGGCATCGAGCTGATCGGCTCGCCGGCCCCCGAGGGCACGGCCGAGGCGCTCACGGTGCTCTGCCGCGCGCTGGACGCGACCGGCCTGAAGGACTACCGCGTGGGCGTCGGCGACGCCTCGCTGTTCCCCGCCCTGATGGCGAGCCTGGCCGTCCCCGAGGAGGCGCGCCAGGGTCTGCTCGAGGCGCTGGTCAGGCGCGACTTCGTGGAGCTCGAGCACCGCGTCGGCGAGTCGGGCATGGCAGGCGAGGCCGCCCAGCTGCTGACGGAGGTCCCTCAGCGCCGCGGCGGCCCCGAGCTCCTCGCCGAGGCGCCGGCCGAGGCCGCCGAGGCCGTGACCGGCCTGCGCCAGGTGCTGGAGCTGCTCGACGCCGACGTCGCCGCGAGGGTGATCGTCGACTTCGGCCTGATCCGCAACATCGGCTACTACACGGGCGCCGTCTTCGACGTCTACGACCCCGCGCTGGGCGCGCCGATCGGCGGCGGCGGGCGCTACGACGAGCTGCTGGGCCGCTTCGGGCGGCGCCTGCCCGCCGTGGGCTTCGCGCTGGGCATCGACCGCCTGCACCTCGCCCTCGCCGGGGAGGAGCGCGGGACCGGTGCGCTGCTGCAGAGCGCGCTCGGCGACGGCCTTGCGGGCAACGCCCCGGCTGCACTCGCGACCGACGGCGCGGCGCACGACGCGAGCGGCGCGCCCGAGGAGGGGGAGCCCGCGCGGTGAACGCGCTCGGTGGACTCACCATGGCCGTCCCGCGCGGCGCGCTGTTCGACGAGACGGTCGAGCTGCTCACCGCGCTCGGCGTGGACACAGCCGAGCTGCGCTCGAACGACCGCAAGCTGCTATTCGAGGACATCGGCGTGATCACGATGCGCCCCTCCGACGTGCCGACATACGTCGAGGCCGGCGCGGCCGATCTCGGCATCACCGGCAAGGACGTCCTGCTCGAGCAGGGCGGCGGAGGCGCCGACACCGACGGCGGCCGCCGCGTCTACGAGCTGGCTGACCTCGGCTACGGCCGCTGCACGATGGTGCTCGCCGGCAAGGCCGGCCCGGACCCGGCGGCGGAGGCGCTCAGGCGACTCGGCGTGATGCGCGTCGCGACGAAGTACCCGCGGATCGCCGCCCGCCACCTCGAGGAGACCGGCCGCCAGGCCGAGATCGTCGAGGTGAAGGGCTCGGTCGAGCTCGCGCCGCTGACCGGCATCGTCGAGGCGATCGTCGACCTCACGGCGACCGGGACGACGCTGCGCGAGAACAACCTCGTCGTGCGCGAGGAGATCCTCGTGTGCACCGCGCGCCTGATCGCCAACCCGGTGAGCTACAAGCTCAAGGCCGCCGAGATCGACGAGCTGCGCCGGCGCCTGCGGGCGCTGCCGGCCGGCCCCGGGGGAGCGGTCAAGCTCTGAGATGCAGCTGCTGCGCCTCAGCGAGTCCGAGGTGGCCGGGCTCGGCGGGCCGGCCGCCGCCGCGGCGCGCCTGCGCGCGCTGGTGCCGGCGGGCGAGTCGGTGGCGGGCGAGGTCGCCGAGATCGTCGCCGCCGTGCGCGAGCGCGGCGACGCGGCGCTGCGCGAGCTGACCTCGCGCTTCGACACCGGCGGCCGCGAGCCCGGGCCGCTGCTCGTGGACCCCGAGCAGCTCGACGAGGCGATCAGGCAGATGCCGCTGGAGCTCGTCGCCGGCCTGCAGGTGGCGATCGCCAACGTTGCCCAGGTGGCAGACGCGGGCGCTGGACAGGACGCCTCGCTGGAGCTCGCGCAGGGCCAGCGGCTGCGGCTGCGCGAGGTCCCGGTCGCCTCCGCGGCCGTGTACGTGCCCGGTGGCCGCGCGCCCTACCCGAGCACGGTCGTGATGGGCGTCGTCACGGCCCGCGCGGCGGGCGTGATCGACGTCCGTGTGTGCGCCCCGCCCGGGCCGGACGGGGAGATCGACGCGGTCGTGCTCGGCGCCTGCCGTCTTTGCGGCGTGGAGCGCGTCTACAGGATGGGCGGCGCGCAGGCCGTCGCCGCGCTGGCCTACGGCACCGAGACGGTCGAGCCGGTCGAGGTGATCGTCGGCCCCGGCAACCTGTACGTGCAGGAGGCCAAGCGGCAGCTCTCCGGGGTCGTCGGGATCGACGGCTTCGCCGGGCCTTCCGACCTGCTGGTCGTACTCGGAGCCGCCGCCGGCGAGCGCGAGACAGGGCTGGCCGCGCTCGACATGCTGGCCCAGGCCGAGCACGGCGCCGGCAGCCTGGTCGCGGCCGTCTCGCCCTCCGGCGAGCTGTGCGAGCGGCTGGCTGCCGAGCTCGACCGGCGCGTCGTCGAGCACGCGACCGTGGGCGACGCCGAGTTCGCGATCGTGCAGACGGCGGGCGCCGCCGAGGCGATCGCGCTCGCGAACGCGTTCGCAGCCGAGCACCTCGAGCTGATCGGCGAGGACGTCGAGCGCCTGGCGGGCGGCGTGCAGTCGGCCGGGTGCGTGTTCGTGGGCGCCGAGAGCGCGACGGCGTTCGGCGACTACGTTGCCGGCTCGAACCACATCCTGCCGACCTCGGGCGCCGCACGCTTCGCCTCCGGGCTCACCCCGCGCCACTTCCGCCGGCGGATGACCGAGCTGCACGTGGGCCCGGCGGCCGCGAAGCTCGCCGCGGCGGGCGCGCCGATCGCGCGCGCGGAGGGCTTCGAGGTCCACGCAGCCTCGATGGAGGCGCGCATCGGGGAGAATGGCTCCGAATGAGCCGCACCGCCAGCATCGAGCGCAAGACCGGCGAGACCGACGTGCGCCTGTGGCTGTCCCTGGAAGGGACAGGGGAGGGCGCGCGCAGCACCGGCGTCGGCTTCCTCGACCACATGCTCGACCTGCTCGCGCGGCACGGGCGCCTGGACCTCGACGTCGAGGTCAGCGGCGACCTGGAAACCGGCGCGCACCACACGGCGGAGGACACGGGGATCGTGCTCGGGCAGGCGCTCGACGAGGCGCTCGGCGACCGCGCGGGGATCGTCCGCTACGGCGCGGCGACCGTGCCCATGGACGAGGCGCGGGCGAGCTGCGCGATCGACATCTCCGGACGGCCTCTGACCGTGTTCGAGGCCGCGCTTCCGCCCGGCTCCACCGGCGGCTTCGACCACGAGCTCACGGAGGAGTTCTTCCGCGCCGTCGCCAACTCGGCGAAGCTCACGCTGCACCTGCAGGTGGAGGCCGGGAGCAACGCGCACCACATGATCGAGGCCGCCTTCAAGGCGTTCGCACGCGCGCTGCGCGAGGCCGTCGCGATCGACCCGACCGAGACCGGGGTCCCGAGCACGAAGGGCACGCTGACCTCGTGACGCCGCCGCTGCTCGCTGAGCCGGTCGAGATCGGCATCGTCGACTACGGGATGGGCAACCGCCGCTCGGTCGAGAAGGCGCTCGAGCACGTCGGTGCGCGGCCCTTCATCAGCTCCGAACCGGACCGTCTCGCCGCCGCGCCCGCCCTCGTGCTGCCCGGCGTCGGCGCCTTCCCGAAGGCGATGAGCAACCTCAAAGCGCTCGGCCTCGACGAGCTCCTGCGCGAGCGCGTGAGCGCGGGCGTCCCCCTGCTGGGCATCTGCCTCGGCATGCAGCTCGCGTTCGACTCCTCGCAGGAGCAGGGTGGCGCCGCGGGCCTCGGGCTGATCGCAGGCGAGGTGCGCCCGCTGCAGACGGGCGGGCTGAAGCTGCCGCACATCGGGTGGAACGAGGTCGAGCTGCGCGCCGCGGACTCGCCGCTCGTGCGGGACCTGCCGCGGCGCTGCGCCTTCTACCACGTGCACTCGCTCGCGCCTGTCCTCAACGACCCCGAGGACCTGGTCGGGACGGCCACCTACGGCGAGCCCTTCGTCACCGCCGTGCAGCGCGGCTCCTTCTACGGCGTCCAGTTCCACCCCGAGAAGTCCTCCGCGGCCGGCCTGCGGATGCTCGCCAACTTCGCCTCGGCCTGCCTGGCCGAGGCGAGTCCGGCGCTGCCGCGGTGAACCTCTACCCGGCAATCGACATCCTCGGCGGAAACGCGGTGCGCCTCGTCAGGGGCGACTTCGCCGAGAGCACGGTCTACGACGCCGACCCGCTCGACGCGGCGATGAAGTGGATCGGCGAAGGTGCCGAGCGCCTGCACGTCGTCGACCTCGACGGGGCCCGTGCGGGCGAGCCCGTCAACTTCGAGCATCTCCGCCGCATCGCCGCGGAGAGCGGCGTGCCCGTCCAGTACGGGGGCGGCCTGCGCTCCGAGCAGGCGATCGAGCAGGCGCTCACGGCAGGGGCCGCGCGAGTCGTCATCGGCACCGCCGCGATGCGCGACCCCGAGCTGGTGCAGGCGGCGCTCGCCGCGCACGGCCCGGAGCGCGTGCTCGTCGGCGTGGACGTGCGCGGCGGCGCGGTGGCGACCCACGGCTGGCTCGAGGCCTCGGCGGTCTCGGCGTCCGAGGCGCTCGAGGCGCTCCACGCGCAGGGTGTGGGGCGCTTCGCGTTCACGGACATCGACCACGACGGGATGCTGGACGGCCCGGATCTCGCCGCGGTCGAGCGCGCCGCGCTGGCCGTCGGCGACGGCGAGCTGATCGTCTCGGGCGGCATCGGCACGACCGCGCACCTCGCAGCGCTGGCGCGCCTGCGCGCGCAGCGCGGCCTGGACGCGATCGAGGGTGTGATCGTCGGCAAGGCGCTGTACGAGCGCCGCTTCACGGTCGCCGAGGCGAAGGCGGCGCTCGCGGGCTGAGCCCACTACGGTGAGCGCGTGCACTACAAGCGCGTGATCCCGTGCCTCGACGTCGACGGCGGGCGTGTCGTGAAGGGCGTCGAATTCGTCGACATCCGCGACGCCGGCGACCCGGTGGAGCTGGCCTCGCACTACGACCGCGAGGGCGCGGACGAGCTGGTGTTCCTGGACATCACCGCGACGCACGAGAAGCGGGAGACGATCGCGCAGCTGGCGCGCAAGACCGCCGACGAGGTGTTCGTGCCGTTCACGATCGGGGGCGGCGTTCGCTCGGTGGAGGACGCGCAGGCGGTGCTGGACGCCGGCGCGGACAAGGTGTCGGTGAACTCGGCCGCGCTCGCGAACCCGGAGCTGATCGGCGAACTGGCAGAGACGTTCGGTGCACAGTGCGTCGTGCTGGCGATCGACGCGAAGCGCGGCGCGGACGGTGAGGATTTCTTTAATGGGAGATGGGACGCGTACGTCGCCGGTGGGCGAACACCCGCCGGGCGCGATGCGCTCGCCTGGGCGCAGGAGGGGGTCGAGCGCGGGGCGGGGGAGATCCTGCTCACGAGCATGGACCGCGACGGCACCAGCGACGGCTACGACCTCGAGCTGACCGGGGTGGTCAGCGAGGCGGTGGGGGTGCCCGTGATCGCCTCCGGCGGCGCAGGCACGCTCGACCATCTCGTCGAGGCGCTGCAGGCCGGCGCCGACGCCGTGCTGTGCGCCTCGATCTTCCACTACGGGCGCTATACGATCGCCGAGGCGAAGGCCCACCTGGCCGGCGCGGGGATCCCGGTGCGCGAGGCGGCGTGAGCGCCGTGCATCCCGTCCACAGCGCGGCGCAGGTGCTGGAGCGGCTGACCGGCCTGCCGGGCGGTCCTGAGCTGCTTGCCCAGGCGCGCCGGCGCGAGGACGTAGCGCTCGTCGGCGGTGCGATCCGCGACGTCCTGCTCGGCCACTGGCCGCGCGAGCTGGACGTGACGGTCGCCGCCGACGCCGCCGGGCTCGCACAGGAGCTGGCGGCTTCGGTCTCCCCGAGCGAGCGCGCCTACGGCGAGCCGGTGCGCCCGGTGCTGCACGAGCGCTTCGGCACGGCCTCGGTCGCCTGGCGCTACGGGCGCATCGACATCGCCGAGCGCCGCGCCGAGTCCTATTCTGCGCCGGGCGCGCTGCCGGAGGTCCGTCCCGGCGACTTCGAGCAGGACCTCCGCCGCCGCGACTTCACGGTCAACGCGATCGCACTGCCGCTGCACGGAGCCGAGAACGAGGGGCTCGTGTCGGTCGAGGGCGCGCTCGAGGACCTGCGCGCCGGGCTCATGCGCGTGCTGCACGAGCAGAGCTTCATCGACGACCCGACGCGGATCCTGCGCCTCGCCCGCTACTCCGCGCGGCTGGGATTCGAGATCGAGCCCCACACTCGCGAGCTGGCCGTGCAGGCCGTTTCCGCGGGAGCGCTCGAGACGGTCTCGGGAGACCGGATCGGAACGGAGCTGTGGCTCGCGGCGCGCGAAGCCGGCGGCCGCGCGGCGCTGCGCGCGCTCGACTCGCTCGGGGCGCTCGCCGCGCTGGGGATGCCCTCGCCGTTCGACGACGCGCTGGCAGAGGAGGCGGCCGCTCTGCTGCCCGGCGAGGGCGCCGGCGAGATCCTCCTGATGGGGGTCGCGATGCGCGGCGCGGCCGAGGACGCGATCGAGCGGCTGGGCTCGACCCGGCAGCAGGCGGCCGCGGTCGCCGAGGCGGCCCGAGGATCGGACCGTCTCGCCCGGCTCCTGCTCTCGGCGAAGCCGGCGGATGCCCACCCGGCGCTCGACGAGCACTCGCTCGAGGCCGTGGCGATCGGCGCGGTGCTCGCCGGGCGCCAGTCGGCCGCCGCCCTGGAGACGGCTCGCGACTGGCTGCAGACGCAGCGCCACGTGAGGCTCGAGATCGACGGCCACGACCTGATCGCGGCCGGGGTCCCGCAGGGGCCGGAGGTGGGCGCGAGGCTCCTCCTCGCGCTGGCCCGCAAGCGCGAAGGGCTCGCGAGCGGGCGCGAGGAGGAGCTTGCCGCCGCCCTCGAAGCCGAGCCCGATCGGATCGAGACGTGAGCGACGACCTCACGATCGAGCTCTCATACGGCGGCGTCCGCTTCACCGACCGCGCCGCCGGCAACATGTCGACCGTCGCGGGCGACCGCGCGGGCGCCGAGAGCCAGGCGAAGCTGCGCGCCGCGCTCGGCCTCGGCGGGATCGCGCGCGGGTACCAGGTGCACGGCACACGCGTTCTGATCGCCTCGAGCGGGACCGAGGGGCGCACACAGGAGCAGCTCGGGAGCGCCGACGGCCAGGCCACCGCGGCGCGCTCTGTGGGCGTGATGGTGCTCGCGGCCGACTGCCTGCCGGTAGCGCTGCTCGCGCCGGGCGCCGTCGCGACCGTGCATGCCGGCTGGCGCGGGCTCGCGGGAGGCGTGCTCGAACAGGGCGTGGCGACGCTGCGCACGCTCTCCGACGGACCGGTCGTCGCGGTGCTCGGGCCGTGCGCCGGGCCCTGCTGCTACGAGGTCGGGCCGGAGGTCCACGACGCGCTCGGAACCGGGATCGACCGCCACGCGAACGTCGACCTGCGCCTGATCGCTCGCGCGCGCCTGCACGCGGCGGGGGTCGCCACCGTCTCCTCGCTCGGCGGGTGCACGATCTGCGACGAGCGCTTCTTCTCCCACCGTCGCGAAGGCGCTGCGGCGGGCCGCCAGGCGGGCATCGCATGGTTGAGCTGATCCGCGGGCTCGATCCCGCGCGCGTCGCGGCGAACCTCGAGCGCGTGCGCGAGCAGGTGGACGAGGCCGCGCCGGGCCGGCCCGTCCGCATCCTCGCGGCGACCAAGTACGTCCCCGACGAGGAGCTGCCGGCGCTGGCCGAGGCCGGCGTGGAGCTGGTGGGCGAGAACCGCGCCCAGGATCTCGAGCGCAAGGTCGCCGCCCACGGCGCCCTCTTCGAGTGGCACTTCATCGGCCGGCTGCAGAGCCGCAAGGTGCGCGCGATCGTGCCGCACGTGTCGCTGATCCACTCCGTCGCCTCGCGCTCGGCGCTGCGCGAGCTCGCCAAGCACGCGCACGACGCGCGCCCGGGCCTCGCGATCCTGCTCGAGGTCAACGTCTCCGGCGAGGAGGGGAAGGCCGGGATCGCGCCGCAGGAGATCGCCGGCTACATCGCCGGCTCGCCGCTGCCCGTCGCGGGGCTGATGACGATGCCGCCGCTCGCGGCGGACCCCGAGGCCAGCCGCCCGTGGTTCGCCGCGCTGCGCGGGCTGGCCCGCGAGCACGGCCTCGCCGAGCTTTCCATGGGCACCTCGCAGGACTTCCCCGTCGCCGTGCAGGAGGGCGCGAGCATCGTGCGGATCGGCACGACTCTGTACGATCAGTGACCGCCCCGGCCGCCCGGAGTCCCTAGCATCTGCAGGGAAACCGCCCCGCCGGGCGAACACGCAAGAAGAGATGAGTTTCCGCGACTCCTGGCACAGCGCGCTCGTGTACTTCGGCCTCGCCGAGGAGTACCACGACGACGACTACGACGACGAGCCCGTCGCGGGTGCAGAGGCGGACCTCGAGGACCGCTACCGCGACCGGCCGAACGTCAGGCGCCTGCGCAAGCGCCGCGACGAGTACGACGACATCTTCGCCGACGACGAGGAGGACGCCGGCGGTGGCCGCCGCGGCCGTACGACCGTGCTGAAGCCGGTCCAGCGCACCAACGGGGACGTGCGCGTGCACCTCGTCGTGCCCAAGTCCTTCAACGACGCGCAGCAGATCGCCGACAAGTTCAAGGACTCGGTGCCGGTGATCCTCAACCTGCAGACCTCCGAGACCGACCTCTCCAAACGCCTCATCGACTTCGCCTCGGGACTCACCTACGCGCTCGACGGCGGCATGCAGCGGATCGCCGACAAGGTCTTCATGCTCACGCCGCGCAACGTCGAGATCTCCGCCGAGGAGCGAGCGCGGTTGATCGAGAAGGGCTTCTTCAACCAGTCCTGAGCGCCGACGGCCGGCGCCTCGCCGGTGGATAGGCTGACCCAGCGATGAACATCGGTCTGATCGGCAGCGGCAACATGGCGCGCGCGATGGCGCGCGGGTGGGGGAGGCCCGTGCTCTGCGCGGATCCGATCCCCGGCCGCGCGCAGGCGCTGGTCGACGAGCTCGGCGGCGAGGCGCTCGCGAGCAACGCCGAGGTGGCAAGGAGGGCGGATCTCGTCGTGCTGTGCCACAAGCCCGCGCAGTTGCAGGCGGTCGCGGCCGATGTCGCGCCGAACGCCCAGGCGGTCGCCTCGATCCTCGCGGCGACGCCCCTCGCGGCGCTGAAGGACGCCTACCCCGGGCGCCCGGTCTACCGCTTCATCCCCTCGCTCCCGGTCGAGGTGCGCCAGGGCGCGGTCGTGCAGGCCGCCGGGCCGGCCCAGGACGCGGCGACCGACACGGCCGTGGGCGAGCTGTTCGCCGAGCTGGGCACGCTGGTCGTGCTCGACGACGGCCTGGTGGACGTGGCGATGGGCCTGATGTCGTGCGCGCCGGCGTACGTCGCGCTCGTCGCCGAGGCGCAGATCGACGCGGGCGTCAGGAAGGGGATCCCGTCCGCGCAGGGTGCGGAGCTCGTCGTGCAGACGCTCGCCGGGACCGCCGAGCTGCTGCGCCGCCGCGGCAACGACACGATGGCGATCCGGCGCGAGGTCGCTTCGCCGGGCGGCCTCACGGCACGCGGGCTCGACGCGCTCGAGCGGGGCGGCATCAGGGCCGCCTTCAGCGACGCGCTGGACGCCGTGCTCGAGAAGCGCTGATGCTCCTCCTCGCAACGGCCCGCACCGAGATCGCCGGGGTGCTCTCGGCGATCATCTACGTCTACACGATCATCATCATCGTCTACATCGTGATCCAGCTGCTGTTCGCGGCCGGGTTGCGCCCCCCGTACTCGCGCACGAGCAACGCCGTGCTGCAGTTCCTGCGGGACACGGTCGAACCGTTCCTGCGGCTGTTCCGGCGCCTCCTGCCGAGCTTCGGCGGGTGGGACTTCAGTCCGATCCTCGCGATCATCTCGCTGCAGCTCATCAACTCGATCGTCGTGCAGAATCTGATCCACGGCTGAACGGGCGATGGCCGCGCCGGCAGACCGCGACGCGCGCCGGGGGCGGTGGGGGTCCGCTCCGGCCCGGCCCTGGCTGCTCGCGCTCGCGGTCGCCGCGGCCGTCGTGATCGTCGACCAGCTCACCAAGAGCCTCGTCCGCAACGGCATCACCCCGGGCGACGAACACCGCTTCCTGCCCGGGGTCGAGCTCGTGAACACGCGCAACCGCGGCGTCGCGTTCGGCTTCCTGCCGGGCAGCCATGTCGGCGTCACGATCCTGATCGCGGCGGCGCTGCTGGTGCTGCTCGTCTACTTCGCCCGCCATCTCGACCGGCCGCTGATCTGGCTGCCCACAGGGCTGCTGATCGGCGGCGCGATCGGCAACGTGATCGACCGCATCCGGGCCGGCTCGGTCACGGACTTCATCAAGCTTCCGCTCGGCTGGCCGCCGTTCAACATCGCCGACGCCTCGATCACGATCGGCATCCTGGCGCTGGTGATCGTGATCGACCGCGGGCGCGACCGGTGAGCTTCCAGATCGTCCACCAGGACGAGCACCTGATCGTCATCGACAAGGGCCCCGGGCTCGTCGTGCACCCGGGGCGCGGCCACCGCGAGGACACGCTCTCCCAGCTGCTGGGGCCGCTCCTCGCCGGGGGGGAGCCGGAGCGCGCGGGCATCGTCCACCGCCTCGACCGGGACACCTCCGGCCTGATGGTCGTCGCGCGCACCGAGGAGGCGCACCGGCGCCTGCAGGCGGCGCTCTCGGCGAGGGAGATCGAACGCGAATACCTCGCCCTGGTGGAGGGGCGGCCGCCCTCGCGCACAGGGACCATCGAGGCCCCCGTCGGGCGCGACCCCCGCGTGCGGACGCGGATGGCGGTCGGGGGCGCCGGCGCGCGGGAGGCGCGCACCCGCTTCACGCTCGAGCGCGCGCTCGCCGGCACCTCGCTGCTCAGCCTGCTGCTCGAGACGGGCCGCACCCACCAGATCCGGGTCCACCTGCAGGCGATCGGTCATCCGGTCGCCGGAGACCCCGAATACGGCCACGCGGGGCTGCTCGGCCTGGAGCGCCAGTTCCTGCACGCGACCCGGCTCGCGTTCGAGCACCCGATCGAAGGCGGGAGGCTGGAGCTGCGCTCGCCGCTTCCCGAGGATCTGAAAGCCGCGCTGGAGCGGGCGGGCACCGCCGGCGGAGCCGGTGGTCAGGTATCCTGAGTGGTTCGATCCTGCAACTCGACCCGTGCGAGCAACGGATCGCGGCCCTGCCCGGAGTGAGCGCCTGCCGCTGAGACTCCGGGTCCGCGACCCGCGCACGGCACAACCGAAATCAAGAACAAGGGAGTAGCACCGTGGCCGAAGTAGGAATCGCGGAGCTGCTGGAGGCCGGCGTCCACTTCGGCCACCAGACGCGCCGCTGGAACCCCAAGATGCGCCGCTTCATCTTCGGAGAGCGCGGCGGCATCTACATCATCGACCTGCTCAAGAGCCAGGCACTGCTGGCGCAGGCGCAGGAGTTCGCGGGCACGCTCGCCCACCGCGGCGGCACCGTGCTCTTCGTGGGCACCAAGAAGCAGGCCCGCGACACGGTCAAGGACGTCGCGGAGGCGGCCGACATGCCCTACGTCAACCACCGCTGGCTGGGCGGCCTGCTGACGAACTTCCAGACGATCAACCAGCGCATCCGTCGCCTCCACGACCTCGAACGCTACGAGGCCGAGGGCCAGCTCGAGCTGCTGCCGACGCGCGAGCGGATGGCCGCGCAGGCCGATCTGGCGAAGCTGCGCGCGAACCTCGGCGGCGTCAAGAACATGCAGCGCGTCCCCGACGCGATGTTCGTGATCGACCTCAAAACCGAGGCGATCGCCGTCAAAGAGGCGCAGCGCCTGCGGATCCCGATCATCGGCCTGGTCGACACCAACTGCGACCCCGACGGGATCGACTTCATCATCCCCGGCAACGACGACGCGATCCGCTCGTGCGCGCTGATCACCCAGGCGGTCGGCCAGGTCGTCGCCGACGGCCACTCGGTGTTCCGCGCCGAGGAGGAGCGCGCCCGCAAGGAGGCCGAGGAACGCGCCCGCGCCGAGGCCGAAGCACGCGCCAAGCGCGAGGCCGAAGAACAGGCCAAGCGCGAGGCGGAGGAACAGGCCGCCAAAGAGGCCGAGGACAAAGCCGCCGCCGAACGGGCCGCGGCCGCTGCGGCCGCTCAGCAGCCCCCGACGGAGAGCCAGCCGGTGCAGCCGCCCGCCGATCCGGCGACGCTCGAGGAGGGCAGCGAGAGCGTCACGCCGATGAGCGCCGGCACGGACGCGCGCCAGCCGGCCAACCCGACGTCCGCGCCCGCGGAGACCGCGGCCGAGAGCGCCGAAGGGGCCGGTGAGGCGCCGCCGCAGGCCGAGCAGGCCGAGGCGGCCGAGACGCCCGCCGAGCCGGTGGCCGTCGCCGAGAGGAACGAGAGCGCCCAGCCCGCCGACGAGGAGCAGAAATGAGCACCACCGAGATCTCAGCCAAGGACGTGAAGGCCCTGCGCGACCGCACGGGCGCGGGGATGATGGACGCCAAGAAGGCGCTGATCGAAGCCGAGGGAGACGCCGAGAAGGCGATCGAGCTGCTCCGCGTCAAGCAGGGCAAGAAGATCCAGGATCTCGGCGAGCGCGCCGCCACCGAGGGGACGATCCAGTCCTACATCCACCCGGGCAACAAGGTCGGTGTGCTGATCGAGGTCGACTGCAACACCGACTTCGTCGCCAAGAACGAGGACTTCATCGGCTTCGCCCGCGAGGTCGCCCTGCAGGTCGCGGCGACGCCGACGGTGAAGTACGTGACCCGCGAGGACGTGCCGGCGGAGGAGCGCGACGCCGAGGCCCGCATCTACGAGCAGGAAGCCGCCGACAAGCCCGAGAACGTGCGCGGGAAAATCGTCGAAGGCAAGCTGGACTCCTGGCTCGAGACGATCGTGCTGCTCGAGCAGGTGCTCCACAACCCCAAGCACGAGGGCAAAACCGTCCAGCAGCTCCGCGACGAGCTGACGGCGACGACCGGTGAGAACGTCGTCATCCGCCGCTTCGTTCGCTTCGCCATCGGTCAGTAGGACCGCGCGGGGAATAGGCTCTCAGCGCCGATGGCCCCTGCCTTCAAACGGATCCTGCTGAAGCTTTCCGGCGAGGCGCTGATGGGCGAGCTCGACTACGGCACCGACCCCGAGCGCGTGCGCGCGGTCGCCGGTCAGGTCGCCGACGTCCGCGCGCAGGGCGTCGAGGTCGCGATCGTGGTGGGCGCGGGGAACATCTACCGCGGCATGAAGGGGGCGGCCGCCGGCATGGACCGCGCGACCGCCGACTACATGGGGATGCTGGCGACCGTCCTGAACGCGCTGCCGCTCCAGGACGCCCTCGAGCACGTAGGCGCCGACACCCGCGTGCAGTCGGCGCTCAGCATCTCCGAGGTCGCCGAGCCCTACATCCGCCGCCGCGCGATGCGCCACCTCGAAAAGGGCCGCGTGGTGATCTTCGCCGCCGGGACGGGAAACCCGTTCTTCACGACGGACACAGCGGCCGCTTTGCGCGCGGCCGAGATCCACGCGGAGATCATCCTGATGGCCAAGAACGGCGTCGACGGCGTCTTCACGGCCGACCCCGCGCTCGACCCGGAGGCCACGTTCATCCCCGAGATCACCCATCTCGAGGCGATCGAGAAGCGCCTGCGGGTGATGGATTCGACGGCGCTCGCGCTGTGCATGGACAACGGCATGCCGATCAACGTCTTCAACATGGACGACGAGACGAGCCTGCCGCGGATAATCTCGGGCGTGCGCGTCGGCACGCTGGTATCGACCCCCGGAGGAGAGCAGGATGGCTGACAACGTGATCGACGAACTGCTCGAGGACGCCAAGGAGCGGATGCACAAGTCCGTGGAAGCGGCGCAGCACGAGTTCTCCACCGTCCGGACGGGCCGCGCGAGCCCCTCGCTGCTCGACCGCATCGTCGTCGACTACTACGGCGCGATGACGCCGCTGAACCAGCTGGCGACGATCTCGGCCCCCGAGGCGCGCCTGCTGACGGTGCAGCCATACGACAAGTCCTCGATCAAGGGGATCGAGAAGGCGATCAACGAGTCCGACGTCGGCCTCACGCCCTCCAACGACGGCAACGTCGTGCGCCTCGTCGTGCCGGAGCTGACCGAAGAGCGCCGCAAGGAGCTCGTCAAGGTCGTCCGCAACCTGGCCGAGGAGGGGCGCGTCGCGATCCGCAACGTGCGCCGCGACACGATGCACCACCTGCGGGAGCTGAAGGCCGAGGGCGAAGCCTCCTCCGACGACGAGCACCGTGCCGAGGTCGAGCTGCAGAAGCTCACCGACGGCCGCGTGGGCGAGCTCGACAACGTCCTGAAGATCAAGGAAGAGGAGATCCTGGCGGTCTGATGGGGCCGGCCGGGCAGCCGTCCTCGGCGGCCGACGCCACCGGCTCCGCCGGGGATGACGGGCGCGCCCGCTACGTCGCGATCATCACCGACGGCAACGGGCGCTGGGCCAGCGCGCGCGGGTTGCCGGTCAACGAGGGCCACAGCGCCGGCGCGGACACCGTCAAGGCGCGCCTGCGCGACGCCGCCGAGCTGGGGGTGCAGGAGCTGACCGTGTACTCCTTCTCGACTGAGAACTGGTCGCGCCCGCCCGCGGAGGTCCAAGGGCTGATGGCGATGTTCTCCCAGCGCATCGCCTCGGAAACCCCGGAGCTCGACCGCGAAGGCGTGCGGATGCGCTTCATCGGCCGCCGCGAGGGCGTCTCGGACAGCCTCATCGAGCAGATGGAGTGGGCCGAAGGCGTCACCGGGACAAACGGGCGCATCACGCTGTACGTCGCCTTCAACTACGGCGGGCGCGCCGAGATCCTCGACGCCGTGGAGCGGTACACCGGCGGCGGGGAGGAGGCGTTCCGCGCGTGCCTCTACGCGCCCGAGATGCACGACCCGGACCTGATCATCCGGACCAGCGGCGAGCGGCGCCTGTCCAACTACCTGCTGTGGCAGTCCGCGTACTCCGAGCTCGTCTTCCGCGACGAGCTGTGGCCGGACTTCAGCCGGCGGGCGCTCGAGGAGTCGCTCGCCGAGTACGCGGCGCGCAGACGGCGCTTCGGTGGCCGGTGAGGCTCCGCTGATGGCTCGGGAGCCCAGCACGCCGGCGGGCGCGCGCCGCCGCGGCCCGCGGGCTGCGACCCCCGCCGCGCGTTCGGAGCGCGGCCGCGAGCGCGCTGCCCGCGCACGCCGGCGCACGCGCAGGCGCCAGCCGCGGTCCGACTTCAGCCGGCGCGTCCTCGCAGCGATCCCCGCGATCGCGCTGGCGCTCTTCCTCGTGCTCGAAGGCGGTCTGGTCTTCACGGCCGGGCTGTTCGTGCTGGGCGCGATCTGCATGCACGAGCTCTACGCGATGTACCGGCGCGCCAACCCGGTGCGGCTGGCCGGCTTCATCGCGCTGGCCGCGCTGCTGCTGGCCGCCCAGTACGGCGACCAGTTCCAGGTGCTGCTGGTGGCCGCCCTCGCGCTGCCGATGCTGTTCGGCCTGACGCTGCTCTCGCCGCATCCGAGCGTGGGGGGGATGGCGCTGACGCTGCTCGGGATCTACTGGATCGGCTTCGCCCTCGCCCACGCGGTGCTGTTGCGCGGGCTGCCTCACGGCGAAGCGATCGTGATCGACGTGCTCGTCGGGACCTTCCTGGGGGACACGGGCGCCTACCTCGGCGGGCGGATGTTCGGCAAGCGGCCGCTGGCGCCGCGGATCTCGCCGAACAAGACGGTCGAGGGCCTCGCGATCGGGATGCTCTTCGCGATCCTCGGCGTCTGGATCGCCGGGCGCTACCAGGAATGGCTGCCGGGCACCCACGCGCTGGTGATCGGGGCGGCCGTCGCCGTCGCCGCGCCGGTCGGCGACCTGTTCGAGTCCTTCGTCAAGCGCGACGCTCATGTCAAGGACTCAGGTGGCGTGTTCGGCGCCCACGGCGGCGCGCTGGACCGGCTCGACGCCGTGCTGTTCACTGCGGTGGCGGGCTACTACGTGTGGGCCGCGTACGTGCACTGAGGGTCCGCGGTCCGCCGTCCAGAGCCGCCGTTCACGGCTCGACTTCGAACGTCCGCCCGCCGCGCCGGTGCTGCTCTCCGCGCACCCGAAGCCCGGCGCGGACGCGCCCGAACCCTGAGCCTCCGCGGGTAGTAGATTTGGGTGCATGGCACCCGAGTTCGACCACCTCGGTGAGGCCCTCGACGAGGCGACGGTGCCGATCGTCGCCGAGTTGCGCGAGCGGCTGGAGGTCAAGCTCTCCGAGAAGGACTGGGTCGCGATCGACACCGCGCTCGCCAAGGCCGCCCTGGTCGGCGTCCAGCGCGGCGCCCGCGAGCTCTCGGAGCAGGTCGACGAAGCGATCCCCCCCGACCGCGAGCTGCACTTCGACCTCGAGCTCGACTGCGAGGACCGCTGGGCCGAGCGCTACGGCCTGCGCCGCCGGGCCGGCCGCGCTCAGTAGGCGGCCTGCACGGGGCGTTCGGCCGGGTGACGGTCGATCTCGAACCAGATCCGGCTGCCGTCGTCGGCGTCCTCGCCCGTCTCGATCTGCCAGCGATCGGCGAGCTCGTCGAGCAGGATCGCGGCGTATTCGGCGTGGTCGGCGTGTTCGCGGATCGCGACGTCGAGCCCGTCCAGCGCACCGACCAGCTCGACACGGACGACGTCCTCGGGCATCCAGACCCGCACCTGCACGGTCCCGCCGGGGGCGCGTTCGACGGCCTG
This sequence comes from uncultured Solirubrobacteraceae bacterium, assembly GCA_963836035.1. GTDB lineage: Bacteria > Actinomycetota > Thermoleophilia > Solirubrobacterales > Solirubrobacteraceae > Palsa-744. The sequence goes on from CAWIHX010000006.1 coordinate 198,531, forward strand.
CGTGACGACCTCGCTGCAGAGCAGCATCACGACGTCGCGGAGATCCGGCGAGGGGTGGTCGACCTGCGCGACCACGTGGCGCGCCGAGCGGGGGGTGTGAGGGTCGAGCGGCATCACGACCGCCAGATCGGGCCGTCTCAGATCACACGGCATCGGAAACTGCGATGCCCGCTTTGGCGCGATTTCAAGCGGGCGCAGCCGGATCGTGGGGCCGTTCCCAGAGCCCCAGTTTGTGGGTCAGAATCCTGACCAGATACGGGCATCGGGGCGGAAAACACCTTACGATCTCGCGTCAAGCCTCAGTAATTGGGGGGGAACGGAGATGGAGGGAACCATGGGACGGACCGTCCGGGCCGCTTTGGCCTGCGCCGTGCTCGCTGGATGCCTGGCCGCGGCCGGCCCGGCGACGGCGATGATGAGCAGGACCGTGTGCGCCGCACACTGCGCGTACACGACGATCCAGGCCGCGATCAACGGCTCCGCCGAAGGCGCCACGATCACGATCGGGAAGGGCACCTACGTCGAAAACGTCGTCGTCGACAAGCCGGTGACGCTGATCGGTATGGGGAAGGGCACGGTCATCGAGCCGGCCAGCTCGAACCCGGTTTGCGAACCCGGCTCGCTCTGCAGCGGCGCCGCGAGCAACGTGATCCTCGTCGAAGCCAACAACGTCACGATCTCGAAGCTGACGGTCGAGGGCGACAACCCCGGCCTGACGAGCGGCGTGGTGGCGGGCGGCAAGGACATCGACGCCCGCAACGGCATCATCACCAACCACCTGGCCGGGAAATACAACAACCTGACGGTCTCGCACGTGACGGTTGCCGACATCTACCTGCGGGGCATCTACGCCTCCTCGGGCGGCACCTTCGACTTCAACCACGACACCGTGCGGAACGTCCAGGGCGAAGCGAACTCGATCGCGATGTTCCAGTTCGAAGGCTCCGGCAGCTTCGAAGACAACAAGGTCTCTGCCAGCAACGACGCGATCTCGGCCAACTGGTCGAAAGGCACATCGTTCGTCGGCAACAAGATCACGAAATCCGCCAGCGGCATCCACACCGACAACAACGGCGGTTCCGGCGGCGTCGCCGACACGATCAAGGAAAACAAGGTCTCCGAATGCAGCGTCAACGGCTACGGCATCTGGACGTTCGCGCCGTACGTCTCGGCGACGATCGAAGACAACAAGGTCAGCGGCTGCGCCGTCGGCCTGGCCGCGTTCGGCAGCCAGGTCTCCGGCCAGGGCCCGACGTTCACGGCCAACAAGGTCAGCGGCGAAGGCGCGACGGTGAGCGAAGGCATCACCTACGGGGCCTACATCACGACCGACCTGCTGGGCTTCGGCTTCGGCGACGTCACCGCGACGCTGTCGAGCAACTCGATCCAGCGCTTCGGCACCGGCGTCCTCGTCACCCAGACGAGCCCGACCGGAGAAGACGAAGCAGGCGGGCAGGCCACGGTGGCCGGCTCGAACAACACGATCATGCACAACACCGCCGGCGCCAACGGCGAAACCGGCACGTCGGTGAACCTGGAGAACAACTGGTGGGGTTGCAAGCAGGGGCCGAACAACAGCCCCAGGTGCGACACCGCCACCGGGACGGTCGACTACACGCCCTGGCTGACGGCCAGGCCGTAGGAGCCGTTCGGCTCTGAGCGCCCGGCGGGGGAGTCCTCACAGCGGCTCCCCCGCCGTGCCGCGCTCGCGGCGAGGCGAAGGTCCCCCCGCGCGGCGGCCCGGCAGGCCGCCACGGCGAGCACCGCGGAGACCAGCCAGACCGCCGGCAGGGAGAGGAGGATGAGGAGGAGGATCACTCTGCCCGAGAGGATGCTCCGCCTTCCTGAAGCGAGGGTCAGCGGTTTCTGAAACCGGGCTAAAAGGTCGCGCCCTATGATCGGGGCGATGCACACGGCGCGGCGAACCAGCGGGCGGGCGGGCACCGATCTGCGGGCGGGCGGGCCTGCGTGATGGTCGCGCGCCCGCGACTGCTGATCCTCGGCTCCACGGGGTCGATCGGCACCCAGGCGCTCGACGTCTGCGAACGCAGCGGCGAGTTCGAGCTCGTCGGCCTCTCCGCAGAGCGCTCGTGGGAGCCTCTGCTCGAGCAGGCGCGGGCGCACGGGGTGCCGCAGATCGCTCTCGCCGACGCCGACGCCGCAGCACGCGCTGCCGAGAGCTGGACCTCCGGGCGCGTCCTGGCCGGCGCCGAGGGGCTCGTGCGGATGGTCGTCGAGTCCGAAGCCGACCTGGTCCTGAACGCCCTCGTCGGCTCGGCCGGCCTCGCGCCCACCGTGGCGACGCTCGGCGAGGGCATCGACCTCGCGCTCGCCAACAAGGAGTCGCTGGTCGTCGGCGGCGAGCTCGTCACCGCGCTGGCCGAAGCGACCGGCGCGCGCATCCTGCCCGTCGACTCCGAGCACACCGCGCTCCACCAGCTGATCTCCGGCCAGCCCGCGGGAGCGGTCACCGGGCTGACGATCACCGCGAGCGGCGGCCCCTTCCGGGGGCGCTCCCGCGGCGAGCTCGCCGACGTCACCGTCGAGGAGGCGCTGGCCCATCCGACGTGGGCGATGGGCGGCAAGATCACGATCGACTCCGCGACCCTGATGAACAAGGGCCTCGAGGTGATGGAGGCCCACCACCTCTTCGGAACGCCCTACGAGGACATCGACGTCGTCGTCCACCCGCAGTCCCTGATCCACGGCCTCGTCAGGCTCGCCGACGGCGCGATGCTCGCCCACATGGGCCCGCCGGACATGAGGATCGCGATCTCCTACGCGCTGCACGGCGGCGAGAGCGAAGCGCTGCCGATCGAGCCGCTCGACCTCGCCGCGGTGGGCCGCCTCACCTTCGAGCCCGTCGACCTCGACGCCTTCCCGTGCCTGCGCCTCGCGCGGGAGGCAGCGGCCGCGGGAGGCACCGCGCCGTGTGTGCTGAACGCCGCCAACGAGGTCGCCGTGCACGCGTTCCTCCAGGGTGGCCTGCGCTTCCTCGAGATCCCCGAGGTGATCGAGCAGACGCTGCAGGCGCTCGGGAGCCGGGCGGTCGTGGACTTCGAGTCGCTGTACGACGCCGACCGCCGCGCGCGCGAGCTCGCAGGCGAGACGGTGGCTGCGCTCCGCTGAGCGACTGCAAGGGCGGGCCCGCCGCTCGACTGGAGGGTCGGCCGGCCTCGGTGCCGATCGACGGAGGCTCGGCCGGCGCCCCGTGCCGGCCGAGGCGCGCACGTACCGTTGCAGCAGAGCGGCGGAGATCTGTGCTCGCCGTGCCACACTGATCCGGACCTCATGACCTGGGTCCTGACCATCTTCGGCATCGTGATGCTCGTGATCCTGCACGAGCTCGGCCACTTCACGGCCGCGAAGCTCGTCGGGATGCGCGTCGAGCGCTTCTCGCTGTTCTTCCCGCCCACCCTGGCGAAGGTCAAACGCGGCGAGACCGAGTACGCGATCGGCGCGCTGCCCTTCGGCGGCTACGTGAAGATCACCGGCATGAACCCGGAAGAGCTCGAGGACCTGCACCCGGAGGTCAGCCGCCGCGCCTACTACAACCAGCCGACCTGGAAGCGCGTTGTCGTGATCCTCGCCGGGCCGGCGGTGAACATCCTGATCGCGTTCGTGATCTTCGCCGGCATCCTGCTGGTGGGCAACCTGAACGGCGCGGTCGTGCTGGCGAACCTGAGCGGCAAGAGCACGACGCAGATCACCGACAGAGTCGCAGGCGTGAAAGCCGGGACGCCCGCCGCGCAGGCGCTGCACAAGGGCGACCGTATCGTGAGCGTCGAAGGCGGGCGGGCGACGCCGGAAGGCGTGGTCGAAGCCACCAGGGAGCACCGCTGCGCGGGCAAGCAGACGAACGGGTGCGTCACGACGACCCCGGTACACCTCACGGTCGAACGCAACGGCCACATCGTTGCGCTGTCCGTCTACCCGCGCTACAACGCGAAGGAAGGGCGTGCCCTGATGGGGTTCGAGTTCGGCGGCCGGCCGACGCCGGTCGGGCTCGGCGGCGCAACCGCGGGCGCGGGCGCGGCAATGTGGGGGACGCTCAAGGAAACGGTCTCGGGCCTCGGCCGCGCCCTCACGAGCGAAAAGGAACGAAAGCAGCTTCACAGCCTGATCGGCATCACCGAGACCGCGCAGGAATCGGTGGCAGCCGGCGCAGGCTTCGGGCTCGTGTTCCTCGGCTTCTTCTCGCTCGCGCTCGCGATCCTGAACCTGTTCCCGTTCCTCCCGCTGGACGGCGGGCACATCGTGTGGTCGCTGGCGGAGAAGGTGCGCGGAAAGCGCATCTCCGTCGGCGCGATGTACCGCTACAGCTCGGTCGGGATCATCCTGATGCTGTTCCTGGTGATCAACGGGTTCAGCAACGACATCGGCCACCTCGGCGGCTGACGCCGCCTTCTCAGCCTCCTGGCGCCCGCACGCACACCCAGCTCTTGACCATCCCGAGCGCGCGCTCCGGCCGCGCGGGGCCGAACAGCGCTTCGAGCTCGGAGCGCGAGAGCAGTGAGATCTCCTCCCACTCGCGCGCGGCGCCGAGCCGCCAGTAGCGCCGGCGCGCGGAGACCGGAAGCCAATGCGCGGCCGGCAGCAGGGAATGCGGCTCGATCGGGAACGAGCGCGCAGGCGTCTGCACCAGCCAGCCGCGCCCGACGCGCCGCAGCTCGGCAGCGAAAGCCTCCCGCCGGCTCGGCTCCACGTGCTCGATCACGCTGGAGCAGTAGACGAGCTCGAACTCCCTGTCCGCGAACGGCAGCCCCGCGGCGGCGTCCGCCTGCACGAACGGCCCCGGGTAGGAGGGCTCGGGGGCGATGTCCACGCCCGTGATGTCGAGCTGTGGCTCGAGCGCGCGCAGGCCGAGCGCGCCGCAGCCGAGATCGAGCACGCGCGCCCCGGCGGGCAGGCTCGGGAAGAAGGCCTCGTGGCGCCGGCGCCGCGCCCTGGCGGCCAAGGGGCTCGCGAGGCGCGCGAGCGGCCCGCGCGCGGTGGCGTAGACGTCGGACACGCCGCGCGAGGATAGCCTCGTGCGCCCGCCTGAGCGGCGGGGCGGGCGCCCTCATCTAGAATCCCCCTGTGGCCTCAGAACGCCAGATCGTGGTCGGATCGGTACCTGTCGGCGGCGGCGCGCCCGTCGCCGTGCAGACGATGACCAAGACCGAGACCGCCAACCTCGAGGCGACGATGCGCCAGATCCGCACGGTCGCCGAGGCGGGCGCCGACATCGTGCGCGTCGCGGTCCCGCGCGAGCCGGACGCCGAGGCGCTGAAGACGATCGTCGCCGAATCGCCGATCCCGGTGATCGCCGACATCCACTTCAACCACACGCTCGCGCTGAAGGCGATCGAGGCGGGCGCACACTGCGTACGGTTGAACCCCGGCAACATCGGCGGCCCGGAGAAGGTCGCCGAGGTGATCGCGCTCGCAAAGCAGAAGGGCACGCCGCTGCGCGTCGGCGTCAACTCGGGCTCGCTGCCCAAGCACCTGCGCCAGCTCGAGTACGACAGCCCGGTGGAGGCGCTCGTGACCGCCGCCGTCGAGACCGTCGAGCTGATGGAGCGCCTGGACTTCCAGGACTTCAAGGTGTCGATGAAGTCGACCTCGGTCCCGAACACGATCGCGTCGAATCGTCTCCTCTCCCAAAAAATCCCCTACCCCCTCCACCTCGGCGTGACGGAGGCGGGTACGAAGTGGTCGGGCTCGCTGAAGTCCGCCGTCGGGCTCGGCACGCTGCTCGCCGACGGCATCGGCGACACGATCCGGATCTCGCTCTCGACGTTCCATGCCGAGGAAGAGGTCAAGGTCGCGTGGGAGATCCTCAAGGCGCTGAAGCTGCGCGAGAAGGGTCCCGTGCTGATCGCCTGTCCGACGTGCGGGCGCCTGCAGTTCGACATGGACACCGTCGTGGCCGAAGTCGAGAAGCGCCTGGAAGCCTACGAGGACCCGATCGAGGTCTCGGTGCTCGGCTGCGCGGTCAACGGGATCGGCGAGGCGCGCCACGCCGACTTCGGCATCACCGGCGCCAAGGACATGGGGATGATCTACTCCAAGGGCGAGCCGCTGAAGAAGGTGCCCACGGGGCAGCTCGTCGACGAGCTCTTCACGGAGATCGACCGCTGGTACGCGGCCGGCAAGACCGTCCAGCGTGACGACGACGCGGCCGCCGAGGCCCGCGCCTGGCTCGAAGAGAACGAGGACGACTCGCAGATGACGCCCGAGCGCATCGCGGCGATGGAGGCCGCGGCCGCCGAGAACGACGAAGCGGCGGCGCAGGTGCTCGACGAGATGCTGGAGCCCGCGGGGAACGGAAGCGGCTCCGGTGTCGTGCTCGACGAGGACGCCTCGCCCGTCGCCGGCCGCCGCTTCTCCCGCGGCTGACCGGCCGGCTGCCCGCTTCCCGCGCCCGGACTGCACAAATCCCGCAAGCTGCCTACTGCGTTGCGCGGATGAAGGCGGGCCCGTGCTGGCCGATACTCTCGACATGCTGCGATTCAAGAAGCCGAGCGTCTCCTGGCGGCGGGCAGCCGCCGAGCGCAAGCGGCGCGAGGCGCAGGCCCGGCACGCGAAGACCTACGTCGCGCGCGACGGGCGCGGCCGCGTGATCGGCTCACACTAGGCGCTCTCGGCCGAGCGGCACCACCTCGTCCAGGAACCCGAGCAGCTGGCGCCTGAACACGCGCGGCTGCTCCAGCGGCGCGAGGTGCCCCGCGCGGGAGATCGTGGCGTGACGGCCCTGGGGCAGCGCCTCGGCCATCTGCAGCGCGCCCTCCACGAAGTCGGGCTTGTCGCGCGTGCCGGCCGTGCAGAGCACGGGCATCTGCATCTCACCGAGGCGGTCGAGGCGGTCCTCCAGCGGGTCGGGGGCCAGATCGGCGTCCAGCGTCGCCTGCTGGAGCAGGAACGCGCGCCGCTGCATCGCCGCGATCCGCTCGCGCAGCTCGTCGGTGGCGCCCGGCAGCGTCCAGCCCTCGACGACGGCCGTGATCGCGCGCTCGATGTCGCCGTCCTCCAGCGCCATCTCCTCGGCCTCCCAGACGGCGGCCAGCTCCTCGGAGGGTTCCTCGTCGGCGCCGGGCGCCGGCGCGGAGATCAGCGCGAGCGCCGAGACGGCCGCGGGCGCGAGCGCGGCGACGCGCAGCGCGATCGCGCCGCCGTATGAGTTGCCGGCGAGGGCGACCGGCTCGCCGGTGATGACGCGAAGCGTCTGCAGCACGTCCTCCCACGGCGACTGCGGGCCAGGCTCGAGCCCGGCCTCCCCGAAGCCGGGCAGGTCGAGCGCCACCGCGCGCCGCCCGGCGTCGGCGATCGGCACGAGGTGCTCGCGCCACATCGTGCGGTCGGCGATCCCGGCGTGCAGCAGCACTACCGCCGGCCCCTCGCCGACCGCGTCGAAGGGGAGGATCACCGCGCCGCCCTGCCGGCCGGCCCGACGCTCATGGCTCTGCCGTCCCTAGCCCGCCGCCGAGAACCGCTCCGCGATGCGGCTCCAGTCCACGACGTTCCACCAGGCGTCGATGTAGTCGGGGCGGCGGTTCTGGTACTTCAGGTAGTAGGAGTGCTCCCAGACGTCGACGCCGAGCAGCGGCGTCTTGCCGTCGGAGATCGGGCTGTCCTGGTTGGCGGAGCCGACGATCGCGAGGCCGGAGCCGTCTTTGACGAGCCAGGCCCAGCCGGAGCCGAACTGGTTGACGCCCGTTTCCTTCAGCTTCGCCTGGAAGTCGGAGAACGAGCCGAAGGTCGAGGCGATCGCATCGGCCAGCACCCCCGAGGGCTCGCCGCCGCCGTCCGGCCCCATGCTCTCCCAGAACAAGCTGTGGTTGTAGTGGCCGCCGCCGTTGTTTTTGACGGGCCCCTTCTTGTCGCCGAGGCTGTCGAGGTTCTGCAGGACCTCCTCGATCGGCTTGTCGGCCCACTCCGTGCCCTCGAGCGCCGCGTTGGCCTTGTCCACGTAGGCCTGATGGTGCTTGTCGTGGTGGAATTCCATCGTCGCCTTGTCGATGTGCGGCTCGAGCGCGTCGTAGGCATAGGGAAGCGGTGGGACTGTGTAAGCCATGGGGGCTCCGTTCCTCGGGGTTTCACCTCGCTGGCGCTGTTCTATCAGAGGCGCAGAGCGCGGTTGCGGGCGCGGCGGGGAGGCCCGTCGCGCCGACGTTTAGGCTTCGTGGATGACCGCGGCACGCCCGAGCGTCGCCGGTGGCCGCCCGGGCCGGCCGGCGGCGGCCTCCCGAGAGGACGCCCTCGCGCTCGCTCGGGCGCGCTTCCTCGCCGGCGAACGGATCGACGTGCAGGCGATCGCGCGCGAGCTGGGCCTCGCGCGGGCGACGATGCACCGCTGGTTCCGGACCCGCGAGCTGCTGATGGGCGAGGTGATGGCCGAGCTCGGCGAGGAGCGCCTGACGGTGCTGCGCGAGCGCGTCGGCGGGCGCGGCGCCAAGGCGCTGCTCGACAGCTTCGACGCGTTCAACCGCGAGCTGGCCGCCGCGGAGGGGCTGCGCGCGCTGCTCACCTCCGAGCACGAGCTCGCGTTGCGGGTGCTGACCTCGAGCAGCAGCGTCGTGCAGCCGCGCATGGTCGCCGCCGTGCAGGGGATGATCGAAGCCGAGCAGCGCGCGGGCTTCCAGACGGCGCTCGCCCCGGACCTGCTCGCCTACGCGATCGTGCGCCTCGCGGAGGCCTTCCTCTACAACGACGCGGTCGCCGGGGTCACCGGCGACAACGAGCGGCTGCGCCAGATCGAGGCGGCGCTGCTCGGCCTCGATCCCTGAGGCCGGCAGGAGCGCTGCTCCCTTTGGACATTTGAGTCTTTTCCGCCGATCTGACTAGAATAGGGCGTTGAACCGCGGCGGGATGGCGAGGGCCGCGTCGAGCATGAGGAGAGGGGATTGAGGATGGGAGAGAAGAGGATGGGGTCCGCGCGCTCCTGCGCGCTGCGCCCCGCGACCTTCGTCGTCGCGCTGGTGGCCGCGCTCGCCGTGGCCGCCTCGCTCGCCGGGGTCGCCTCCGCGAAGAGCAGCACCGTCTGGCTGTGCAAGGGGAGCCAGAAATCGAGCCCCTGCCTGACCAGCAGGGCGACGACCATCGTCAGCTACAACGGCGAAACGCGCCAGGAAACGGTTCAGGCGCAGGCGAAGACGCACAAACCACCGATCGACTGCTTCTACGTCTACCCGACGGTCTCCGAACAGGAAGGCCCGAACGCCGACCTGACGATCGAACCCCAGGAGACGCAGATCGCGATCGACCAGGCCTCGCGGTTCTCGCAGGACTGCCGCGTGTACGCGCCGATGTACAGACAGCTCACGCTGAAGGCGATCAACACGCCGGGCGGGGTGACGCCGGCGGAGCAGCTCAAAGCCTTCGAAGGCGTCGCGGTCGCGTTCTCGGAATACCTGCACAAGTTCAACAAGGGCCGTCCGTTCGTCCTGATCGGCCACTCGCAGGGCTCCGCGATGCTCGAGGCCCTGATCTCGCAGCAGATCGACCCCAACCCGGCGCTGCGCGAAAAAATGGTCTCGGCGATCCTGCTCGGCGGCCAGGTGCTCGTGCCCGAAGGCCAGCTCGAGGGCGGGACGTTCAACAACGTGCCGCTGTGCACCGCGGCGACCGACACGCAGTGCGTGATCGCGTACTCGTCGTTCCTGAAAGAACCGCCTGAAAACTCGTTCTTCGGGCGGCCCAACAGCCCGCTCTTCGGCGGCACGCTGCCCCCCGGCCTGGAAGTGGCCTGCGTGAACCCGGCGATCCTCCAGCAGAACGGGTCGGCGGGGACGCTGCTCCCGCTCGCACCGACGACGCCGTTCCCCGGCGTGATCGGGCCCGGCTCGCCGACACCGACGGCGTCCACGCCGTGGGTGGAGACGACGGGCACCTCGACGGCGCAGTGCAAGCACGAAAACGGCGCGACGTGGCTGAACATCGCGTTCAAAGAAGGCATCAGCCAGGAAGTCCAGGAAGACCTGGCGGCGCACAACGAAGTCGCATTGGAACTGATCGGGCCTGAATGGGGCCTGCACCTCTACGACGTCAACATCGCGCTGGGCAACCTGGTCAACACCGTCGCGATCCAGACTCAGGCCTACGGGTTCGAGAAATAGCCCGTTCAGAGCAGGTCTGAGTAGGGCCAACCCTGGAGCCGCCCGGACCCTCCCCGGGCGGCTCAGGGGTGGCCGCCCGCGGCCCGCCGCCGGTGCGGCCGTCATATACGCTCGCGGGCGATGACCCGCCTGAGCTCCTATCTGCTGCCGACCGAGAAGGAGGCCCCGGCCGACGCCGAGGCGATCTCGCACAAGCTGATGGTGCGGGCCGGGCTGATCCGCCAGCTCGGCACGGGCATCTGGACCTGGCTGCCGGCAGGCTGGCGCTCGCATCAGCGCGCGGTGTCGATCATCCGCGAGGAGATCGACGCGATCGGCGGTCAGGAGATGCTGATGCCGGTGCTGCAGCCGGCCGAGGCGTGGCGCAAGACCGGCCGCTACGAGATCGACGCGCTGTTCAAGCTGCAGGACCGCAAAGGCGCCGACCTCGTGCTCGCGATGACCCACGAGGAGGCGGTCACGACGCACGTCGCGCAGCTCGTGCGCTCCTATCGCGACCTGCCGCTGATCCTGTACCACGCGCAGGTCAAGGAGCGCGACGAGCCGCGGCCGCGTGCGGGCGTCCTGCGCACGCGCGAGTTCATCATGAAGGACTCCTACACCTTCGACCGCGACGCGGCCGGGCTCGACGAGCGCTACGAGCTGCACGTCGGCGCGTATGACCGCATCATGGAGCGCACCGGGCTGCGCTTCTACAGGGTCGAGGCCGACGTGGGGATGATGGGCGGCTCCGGCGCGCACGAGTACATGGCGCCGTGTCCGGCGGGCGAGAACGACGTCGTGCTCGCCGAGGGCTACGCCGCCAACATCGAGGTCGCGAGCGCCGAGCCCGTGCCGGTGACGCTTCCCGAGGCGCCCGAGGCGCCCGAGCCCGTCAGCACGCCGGGCCTGACGACCGTGCGTGACGTCGCGGCCCAGCTTGGGCTGGCCGAGGGCGCGCTGCTGAAGGCCTATCCCGTCCTCGCCTCGCCCGCCGGCGGTGGCGAGGAGCGTCTCGTGATGGTGCTGCTGCGCGGCGATCACCGCGTCAACGAGGTCAAGCTGGCCACCGCGCTGGGCGCGAGCTGCCGCCCCGCGCGCCCCGAGGAGATCGAGGCTGCGATCGGGCCCGTGGGGTTCATCGGGCCGGTCGGCCTCGCCGACAGCGTCGAGGTCGTGCTCGACAGCGCCGTCGCGGGCGGGATGAGAGGATCCCACCCACCCGCCTACGTGACCGGGGCCAACCGCCCCGACGAGCACCTGCGCGGCGTCGTGCCCGGGCGCGACTTCGCCTTCCGGGAGGCCGACGTGCGCACCGTCGAGCCCGGCGACACGATCGGCGGCGCGGCGGTGCGGATCGAGCCTGCGATCGAGATCGGGAACATCTTCAAGCTCGGCACGCGCTACTCGGTGCCTCTCGGCGCCACCTACCTGGACGAGAACGGCGCCGAGCAGCCGATCTGGATGGGCTCCTACGGGATCGGGCCGGCGCGCATCGTCGCGGCGGCGGTGGAGCAGTACGCCGACGAGCACGGCATCGCCTGGCCCCGTGCGCTGGCGCCGTTCGACGTCCACCTCGTCACGCTGGGCAAGCCCGGCACGCCCGAGCGCGAGGCGGCCGACTGGCTGTACGGGATCCTCGACGCGAGCGATCTCGACGTGGTCTACGACGACCGCGATCTGGGCCCGGGGGAGAAGTTCGCGGACGCCGAGCTGCTGGGCTGCCCGCTGCGGCTGACGGTGGGGCGCCGCTCGCTCGAGTCCGGCGAGATCGAGGTCCAGATCCGGCGCGGGCGCGAGCAGGCGCCGCCGCTCGAGCTCGGCGCCGAGCCCGACACGCTGCTCGCCGCGGTGCACGAGCTGTGGCGGAGCCTCCCCTAGAGCGGCCGCCCGGGCCCGCCGCGCCGCGAGAGCGCTGGCGCGCGCCCCGGCTCACGTTCCGGCGCCTGTCCGGCCTGGACCGCTCCGGGCCGCCGCCGCCGCAGACGCAGGCCGGCGCGCCCCTGAACCCGTGGACGATCCCGAACGTGATCGGCTTCGCGCGGCTCGCGCTGATCCCGGTGTTCCTCGTCGTCGCGCTCTCGAGCGACGACGGGCAGGACACGCTCGCCGCGGTGCTCTTCGCCGTCATCGGCTGGGGCGACTACGCCGACGGGATCGCCGCGCGCGTGACGCGCCAGTACAGCCGGCTCGGCGCGCTGATGGACCCTGTCACCGACCGCCTGCTCGTCGTCTCGGGCGTGATCGTGTGCTGGAAGTTCGACCTGCTCCCGCGCTGGGCGCTGGCGGTGCTCGCAGCACGCGAGGTGCTGATGCTGGTGCTCGGCCGCTACGCGCAGAAGCGCGGTGTGGAGCTGCGGATCAACTGGCCGGGGAGGCTCGCGGTCGCGCCCGTGATGGGCGGGTTGTTCTTCCCGATGACCGGGCTCCTGGCGCTCGGCGAAGTGCTGCTCTACATCGGCCTCGCGCTCGCGCTCCTGGCGACCGCGCTGTACGTGCGCGACGGGGCGCGGCAGCTACGGGCGCTGCGGGGTGAGTGAGCCGCGCTTTGGGAAGCTCACGCGGTCTGACGCCCGAGCGCGGCGTAGACCTTTCTCGCAGACGGAACGGCGCCGGGAGCGCCCCGACTCTCAAGCTCAGCCTCAGCGTTCTGGTCTATACTCCTCGCTCCGCCGCACCGGCAGCGGCCCAACTGCGAGAAGGAGACACCAGGACATGGACGAGACCTTCCCCGACCTCGGCTCGCTGTCGGACGTCGAACTCAAAGACGTGATCCGCCAGCTGACCGAGGAGGAGACAGAGATCTCCTACCGGCGGCGGATCCTGCACGGGAAGATCGACATCCTCCGGGCGGAGCTCGTCAACCGGCTGCGCAACAAGCACGACGACGGCGACATCGCGATCACCGGCGAGGACGTCCAGCGGCTGACGGACATCCTCGCGCAGCGTCAGCCCGAGGGCGCGGAGTGAGGGATCGCCCGTGCTCGCGACCGCAGCGATAGCCACGCGGCACCGCCGCGTCCGCCGGGCGGCATAGGCGGAGCCCGATGCCGCTGCATTGCACGGAGTGCGGCTTCCTCAACAGCGAGGGAGCCAACTACTGCCAGCGCTGCGGCGCGCTGCTCTCGGGGGAGGCGGGCGCGCCGGCGGCGGGCGGCGAAGCGAACACGGCGACCTACCGGATCGACGACACGGGCGAGCTCGTCCCGGTCGAGATCGGCGAGGTCACCGAGCACGGCCCGGCGCTCGTGATCCGCGCGGGGGGCGGGCGCGTCGGCGAGAGCTTTCCCGTCGAAGGCGAGCGGATGTCGATCGGCCGGCGCCCGGACTCCGCGGTGTTCCTCGACGACGTGACCGTCTCGCGCGACCACGCGCTGCTGATCCGCCGCGGCGGCGACTGGTACCTCGACGACATGGGCTCGCTGAACGGCACCTACGTGAACCGCTCACGGATCGAGTCCCAGCGGCTCGACGAGGGCGACGAGCTGCAGATCGGCAAGTACAAGCTCACCTTCCACGCGCGCTGATGGCCTCTCAGACCAGGAGCAGCGATGCCGAGCAGCTCGAAGCCGAGCTCGCTGCTGCGTCCTCGGAGCCGGGCAAGCGCCAGAAGTCGCTGACGATCGGGGCCGTCTGCAAGGCGCTCGCGCAGGAGTTCCCGGACATCTCGATCTCGAAGATCCGCTACCTCGAGGATCAGAAGCTGCTGAACCCGCGCCGCACGCCGGGCGGCTACCGCCTCTACACGCCCGGCGACGTCGCGCGGCTGCGCACGATCCTGCGTATGCAGCGCGACGAGTTCCTGCCCCTGCGGGTGATCCGCCAGGAGCTCGCCGCCGGGCGCTCCGGCGATACCGAGCTGGCCAAGGGCGGCCCGCCCGGGCGCCCGCTCAACCGCGAGGGCAACGCCCGCGCGTGGCGGCCCAGCGTCAGCGTTCGAGAGGCGACCGGCGCGCTCTACTCGCTCGACGACGTGCTCGAGGAGACGAAGGCCGAGGGCAAGCTCGTCAAGGAGCTCGAAGAGTACGGCGTGGTCAAGGGCGAGGTGCGCAGCGGCGTGCGCTACTTCGACGAGACCGAGAGGGAGATAATCGCCGCGGTCGCCGAGCTCGCGCGCTACGGCGTCGGCGGACGCAACCTGCGCGTGTTCCGCTCCTCGGCCGATCGCGAGGCCAACCTGCTGCAGCAGATCCTCGCGCCCGCGCTGCGCTCGCGGAACCCCGAGCGGCGCAAGGAGGCGGTCGACGCGCTCGAGAACCTGGCGGCGGTCGCCACCCACCTGAAGCACCTGCTGCTGATCAGGGATCTGCGCAAGATCGTCCGGTGAGCGAGCCGGAGCCCCGCCCGCCCGACGCCCCCGGCTCGGCCGAGCGCCTGCGGGCGCTGATCCGCGACATCCCCGACTTCCCGACCGCGGGGATCGTCTTCAAGGACCTGACGCCGCTGATGGCCGACGCGGAGGCGCTCCGCCTCGCCGTGCAGGAGCTGGCCGCGCTGGGGCGGCCGCTACGCCCGGAGTTCGTCGTCGCGGCCGAGGCGCGCGGGTTCCTGCTCGGCCCGGCGCTCGCGCTCGAGCTCGGCGCCGGCTTCGTGCTCGCGCGCAAGCCCGGCAAGCTGCCGTACGAGACCGTGAGCGCGGAGTACCTGCTCGAGTACGGCGCGGGCCAGCTCGAGCTGCACAGCGACGCCCTCGCGAGCGGCGCGCGCGTGCTCGTGCACGACGACCTGCTCGCCACCGGCGGCACCGCGCAGGCGCTCTGCGAGTTGGTCGAGCAGCTCGGCGGGGAGGTGGTCGGCTGCAGCTTCTTGATCGAGCTCTCGTTCCTGGAGGGACGGCGCCGGCTGGCCGGCCGCCACGTGCACGCGCTGCTGGAGTACGCCTCGTGAGCGCTCGGCCGTAAGCTTCGCGCGATGCCGACCGCACAGGCCAGCCGCCGCATCGCCGCGCCGGCCGAGCAGCTGTGGCGGATCGTCAGCGACCCCTATCACCTGCCGCGCTGGTGGCCGCGCGTGGAGCGGGTCGAGGACGTGCACGCGGGCGCCTTCACCGAGGTGATGCGCACGAAGAAGGGCCGCACGGTGCGCGCCGACTTCGACCTCGTGCGCGCCGACGAGCCTGCGGGCACGGTCGTGTGGGAGCAGCGGCTCGCCGGGACCCCGTTCGCCGGCGTGCTCTCCTTCTCCGAGACCGAGCTGCGCGTCGTGCCGGCCGCAGAGGCCAGCGACGTGACGATCCAGATGCGCCAGGAGCTCTCGGGGCACGCGCCTGCGGTGGCGGCCGACCCGGGCGAGCTGTCCGCCAAGAAACGGAAACCGAGCCTCGGCGGGTGGCTGCTGCGCCGCGCCGCTCAGCGCACGATCAAGCAGGCACTCGACGGCCTGGAGGAGATCAGTGTCTGAGCCGGCGCCCGACATGCGCTGGTGGGGCTGGGGCGCCGAAGGCGGCGGCGCGGGGCTGCCGGCCCACGCGCAGGCGTTCCTGGAGGAGCGCATCGGCGCCGGGGCGCGCCCCCGCGAGCATGTGCCCCTCGAGCAGGTGCGTCTCGAGCCGTCGAGGCTCCCCGAACGGGCGCGAGCCGCGCTTGCGGCGGTCGTGGGGGAGGGGGGCGTCCGCGAGGACCACTCCGAACGGGTCCTGCACGCGGCGGGCAAGGGCTACCCGGACCTCGTCAGGCTCCGCGCCGGCACGCCCGACGGCGCGCCAGACGCGGTCCTGCACCCACGCGGCCACGAGCAGGTGCGCGCCCTGCTCGAGCGCTGCGCCGAGGAGGCCGTGGCGGTGGTGCCCTTCGGGGGCGGCACGAGCGTGGTCGGCGGCGTCGCCCCGCTGCGCGGGCAGCACGCGGCCGTCGTCGCGCTGGACATGCGCGGTCTCGGCGAGCTGGTCGAGCTCGACACCGCGTCGGCGACAGCGACGGTCGGCGCGGGCATGCGCGCGCCCGCGCTCGAGCGGTCGCTGGCACCGCACGGGCTGACCCTCGGCCACTTCCCCCAGTCCTACGAGTACGTGTCGCTCGGGGGCTGCGCCGCGACCCGCTCTGCGGGCCAGGCCTCGACCGGCTACGGCGCGATCGACAAGATGGTGCTCGGGCTGCGCCTCGCCGCGCCGGCCGGCGAGATCGCGCTGCAGGCGCTCCCCGCGACCGCCGCGGGACCAGGCATGCGAGGGCTGCTGGTCGGCTCGGAGGGGACGCTCGGCGTGATCACCGAGCTGGCGCTGCGCGTGCGCCCGGCGCCCGTCGCGCGGGCATACGACGGCATGTTCTTCCGCGACTTCGCGAGCGGCTGCGGGGCGCTGCGCGAGCTGGCCCGTGCGCACGCGCTGCCGGATGTCGCGCGGCTCTCCGACCGCGCCGAGACGGAGGTCTCGCTGGCGCTCGCGGGTGACGGCGGCGTGAAGGGGCGGATCGGCCGCGCGTACATCGGCGCGAGGGGGTACGCGGACGGCTGCATCGCGATCCTCGGCTTCGAGGGCGACAGCCACGAGGTCCCGGCGCGGCGGCGCCGGGCGATGCGGCTGCTGCGCCGCGCCGGCGGGCTCGCGCTCGGCTCCTCACCGGGCGAGGCGTGGCGGCACGGCCGCTTCGCGGCGCCCTACCTGCGCGACGATCTCCTCGACGCGGGGGTGATGGTGGAGACGCTCGAGACGGCGACGCAGTGGTCCAGTCTCGCCCGCCTGCACGGGGCCGTGCGCGACGCGATCGCTGGCGCGCTCGAAGCTCAGGGCACGCCCGGGATCGTGATGTGCCACGTCTCGCACGTGTACGAGACCGGCGCATCGCTCTACTTCACCCTCATCGCACGCCAGATCGAGGGCGCGGAGATCGAGCAGTGGCGGGTCGTGAAGCGCGCCGCGGGCGACGCGATCGTGGATGCCGGCGGGACGATCACCCACCATCACGCGATCGGCGTGGACCACGTGCCGTGGATGGAGCGGGAGATCGGCGCCGGCAGCGTCCAGGCGCTGGCGGCGGCGAAGGAGCGCCTGGACCCCGCCGGGATCATGAACCCCGGCAAGCTCCTGCCTCTCTGACTACAGGTTGAGGTGCCCGCGCAGGACGACCGGCCCGGGCCGGCTCGGGCGCACGCTCGTCTCGCGCGTCAGCAGGATTTCTTTGTAGTCGGCGGCGTTGCTCGGCAGCAGCGCCGCTCCGGCGAGTTTGTGGCTGGCGCCCACGGGCGGGCTCTTGCTGAGCGCGAGCGCGTTGCTGGGCGAGTTGTAGAGCCACACCGCGTAGAACGTCTTGCCGCTGGTCGACGGGATGTGTTCGGCCTGGATGAAGAAGGCTTTCTTTTCGCCTTCGGTGAGGATCTGCACCGTTCCCGTGCTCGGGCTCGCCGGGTTCTGCGGGTGCATCGTGATGCGCGCCTGGGCTTTCGCCTGCGCGCCGGAGGTGCTCGTCGTCGTCGAGGCTTTCTTGTGCGAGGAGCTGCCGTCGGTGACCACCACGATCACGACGACCACCGCCGCGATGATCGCGGCGAGCAGCAGCGCGCCTCCGACCCGCGAGCTGGGACGCGCGTGCTGCTCGCTCGGCGCGAACGCCTCCGCGGCCGGCTGCTCGGCCGCAGGCGAGGCGTCGCTCGCGCCGGGCTCCGTGCCCGCCGGCGGCGGGATCTCGGGCAGCTCGCCGGGCGCAACCGGCTCTAGCTGAACGGCGAGCGCGCGGGCCCAGTCGCCCGCGGCGGGCGAGCTGGAGAGCAGCGTGCGGGTGCGCAGCCGCTCGCCCGCGTCGGCCTGCTGACCCAGCAGGTACTCCCCGATCTCCTCGCGCTGCGCGGCGTCGAGCTGCCTCGCCTGCGCCGGCGCGAGCACCGCCAGCGCGGCGTGCGCGCGGTCGTGCACGGCCTGCGTCTCGATGCCGAGCAACCCGGCGACCTCGTCGTGTCGCTTCTGCTGGCCCAGCAGAAGCGAAAGCGCCGCGCGCTGGTCGGTAGGAAGCTCGTCGATGCTGCTCATCTGCTCGGGGCGCCGCGGCGTGCTGCGATGGGGCGGCCCGGCGGCTCGACGTAGGCTATCGTGGCGGCGCGATGGCCACGCCGGGCACCGCAGAGCTCAAGCAGGCGATCAGGGGCTTCGACCGTCTGTACGGGCTCGAGCTGCTGAGCGTCTCGGACACCGAGGTCACTGCGACGGTGCCCGTTCGGGAGGAGATCAAGCAGCCGGCGGGGCTCGTGCACGGCGGCATCTACGCCTCGATCGCGGAGTCGCTGGCCTCGCTTGCGACCCACGTCGCCGTCGCCGGGCAGGGCGAGATGGCGATGGGGCTCTCGAACGCCACGAGCTTTCTGCGCCCGATCACCGCGGGCACGATCCACGCCCGCGCGACGCGCCTTCACCGCGGCCGCACGACGTGGGTGTGGGACGTCCAGATCAGCGACGATGAGGGGCGCGTCTGCGCGATCACGCGGATGACGATCGCGGTGCGCCCCGCGGCGGCCTCCTAGGTGAGCGAGTCCACGACCATGCACCGCCGGCACATCGCCGTGGAATCGATCATCTAGCTCGGCAGCTTCCCGCCGACGGGCTGCTGCGAGGGCAGCGGTTCGGAGCCGAACCCCGTGTCCGGATGCGGCGCCGGCAGCGCTTCGCCCGGGTTGCTCGGGCGGTTGATCGCGACGATCTCGCTCGCCGCCGCCTTCGCGAGCGCGGCGTCGCGCGCGTAGATGTCGACGACCACCGGGCCGGTGGGGATCGCCACCGCCCGCCCGGCTTCGGTCAGCTTCGCCGGCACGCCGCGCAGGGTCGTGACCGAGGTGGGCGTGCCGCCGCCGGGCAGGAAGCTGTTGTCGGGGTTCGTGACGATCTGCAGCGGCGGCGTGCACGTGCCCTGTCCGCCGTGCACGCAGTTGCCGTACTGGACCGTGAACGCGCCGCTCGGGTCGGCGCCGGCGTCGGTCAGCTGCATGCCGTGGAAGGAGCCGCCGGCCCAGTACACGGGGAACGGCGAGACGACCATCTTCTCCAGCTCGTTGTGGGGCACGGGCTTGTCCTGCAGCGTGTCGCCGCAGGAGGCGAGCGCGAGCGCGCCGAACGCCGCCGCCACGGCAGCGGTCGCACGCCGCACGGCGCGAGAGGACGGTGTCTCGCGCATCAGCCGCGGTAGGCGTTCGTGATCGGCATGCGGCGGTCGCGCCCGAAGGCGCGCGCGGAGATCTTGATCCCTGGCGGCGCCTGGCGGCGCTTGTACTCGGCCAGGTCGACGAGGCGGATCACCCGGTCGACATCGCTCTCGGGCAGCCCCTGGGCGATCAGCTGCTCGCGGCTGCGGTCGAGCTCGACGTAGCCCTCGAGGATCTGGTCGAGCACGCCGTAGACCGGCAGCGAGTCCTCGTCGCGCTGGT
The DNA here is from genome assembly GCA_963836035.1 of uncultured Solirubrobacteraceae bacterium. Lineage (GTDB taxonomy): Bacteria > Actinomycetota > Thermoleophilia > Solirubrobacterales > Solirubrobacteraceae > Palsa-744. The sequence goes on from CAWIHX010000006.1 coordinate 217,952, forward strand.
CGGGTCGGAGCTCGGCCGACGGCGCACGGGAGATGATCGAGGCGGGGATCGGCGCGGGGGCGCGTGGCGGCTGATCCTCGGCGGCCGCGGCGCCCGCGGGGGAGTTGCGCCACTCGCAGAGGCGGTAGACGAGCGTCTTCGGCACATCCTTGATGACGGCGAAGCCGCCGGCGAGGTCCCCGTAGAGGGTCGTGTACCCGACCGACATCTCCGACTTGTTGCCGGTCGCCAGCACCAGCCAGCCGAACTTGTTGGAGAGCGCCATCAGCAGGTTGCCGCGGATCCGCGCCTGCAGGTTCTCCTCGGTGGTGTCCGGCGCCCGCCCGGCGAACGGGCCGGCGAGATCCTGCTCGTAGGCGTCCATGATCGCCGCGATCGGCAGCTCGAAGCGCTCGACGCCGAGCGCGTCGGCCAGCGTGCGCGCGTCCTGCTGGGTCGAGGAGGAGGAGTAGGGGGAGGGCATGATCGTGACCGCCACCCGATCCGAGCCGAGCGCGTCCGCCGCGACGCACGCGACGAGCGCCGAGTCGATGCCGCCGGAGAGGCCCAGCACCACGCGTGAGAAGCCGTTCTTCTCGACGTAGTCGCGCAGCCCCAGGCAGAGGGCGGCGTGCACCTCGGCCTCGACCGGCTCGAGCAGCGGCGCGACCGGCCCGCCCCCGCCTCCGGCGCTCGCCTGCCCGGGAGCGGCCGGGAGACGCTCCACCGCCCCCGGCGAGCGCCCGGCTGCGGCGCGCATGCTGGGGTCACGCAGGCGCGCGGCGCCGGCGGCCGCGAGGTCCACGTCGCAGACGAGCAGCTCCTCGCGGAACTGGGTGGCCCGCGCGATCGTCTCGCCGCGATGGTCGATGACGACGGAGTGCCCGTCGAAGACGAGCTCGTCCTGGCCGCCGACGAGCCCGCAGAACGCGACGCAGGCGATGTTGTCGCGCGCGCGCTGGGCCAGCATGCGCTCGCGCTCGATGCCCTTGCCCGCGTGGTAGGGGGAGGCGGAGATGTTGACGATCAGCGTCGCTCCGGCCTGCGCCTCTTCGCTGGCGGGCGGGCCGGGCTCCCAGATGTCCTCGCACACTGTCAGGCCGAGCGTCTGGCCCTCGAAGCTCATGACCGCGCCGCCGCCCCCCGAGCGGAAGTAGCGCTGCTCGTCGAAGACGCCGTAGTTCGGCAGGTAGACCTTCCGGTAGATCGCGTGAACGGCGCCCTCGGCGAGCACGGCGGCGGCGTTGTAGACGTCCTCGGCGCGCTCGGGGAAGCCCACCACCGCGACGATGTCGCGGACGCCGGAGGCGAGCTGCTCGAGCGCGCGGCGGGCGTCGGCGAGGAAGTGCTCCTTGAGCAGCAGGTCCTCGGGCGGGTAGCCGGTGAGCGCGAGCTCGGGGAGCAGCACGAGATCGGCGCCGGCCGCGCGGGCGTCCTCGATGCCTCCTCGGATCTTCTGCGCGTTGCCCGCGATGTCGCCGACTGTCGCGTCGATCTGGGCGAGGGCCAGGCGCAAGCTAGGAGCCCCTGCCGGGCATCAGGAGTGCTTTCACGCGGCGTATCCTCGCAGCAAGCGGGCTGGACGCCCGCCGCGCCGCGGCTCAGCCTGCGCTGGCGGGCTTCGGCGCCGACGCGCCGCGCGAAGCCCCCTGCGAGCGCTTCTTGGCGGCTGCTTTGCGCTTGCCGCGCGCGCCCGTGGGGGCCAGTCCCGCGGCGCGGTAGAGCGAGGCGATCGCCCATTTCAGGTCGTCGGCGATCGCTTCGAGCTCGGGCAGCGCGTCGTAGTCGCCGAGCAGCCCGAAGCCGAGGTGGCCGTTGTAGCTCATGACCGCGATGCCGAGCGCCTGACGGGCGGCGAGCGGGACCACGGGGTAGAGACCCTTCAGCTCGCGGCCGAGGAGGTAGAGCGGGAACTGCGGTCCGGGCACGTTCGTGACCACGAGGTTGAAGAACTGCTGGCGTGCCTGCAGCCGCGCGGCCTGGCTGAGGATCGTGGGCGGCGCGAAGCCCGCGAGGTTGGTGAGCACCTGGGCGCCGACCGCCTGCCCGGATTTCTTGAGGTCCTCCATCGAGGCCGCGACCGTGGTGAGTGCCTCCGCCGGGGAGGTGATGCCGACGGGCAGGGGGGCCCACATCGCGGCGACCTGGTTGCCGAGCGCGCCGCGCTGCGCCTTCGTGCGCACGGACACCGGGACCATCGCCTTCAGCACGAGCCCGTCGGTGTCCTCGCCCTGGCGGCGCAGGTAGCGCCCGAGCGCGAGCGTGACCGACGTCAGGACGGCGTCGTTGAGGGTGCCGCCGAGCGAGTCCTTGATCGCTTTGAAGCGGTCGAGGTCGGCGTCGACGAACGTGTAGCGGCGGTGGGGGCCGATGTCCACGTTGAACGGGCTCGCCGGCGCCGGCGAGCGCACGCCCGCGATCGTCGTCGCGCCGACGTTCACAAGCCCCTCGCGCACCTGCGAGACCGCACGACGCGGCGCTCGCATCAGCGCCCGCGCCCCGCGCATCATCTCGTTCGGGACCGTCCCGCGCTCGATCAGCGCCTCGCCGAGCAGCTTCGCCGAGCCCGGCAGCGGCTTGGCGCTCCACTCCTCGCCGGGCGCGACGGGGGCGGGATCGCGCGAGGTGTCGAACAGCACGGTCGTGATGTCCACGCCCGAGATCCCGTCCACGAGGGCGTGGTGGGTCTTGGCGATCACCGCGAAGCGGTTGCCGGACAGGCTCTGCACCAGCCAGATCTCCCACAGCGGCTTGTGCCGATCCAGGCGCTGGGAGAACAGCCTCCCGGCAAGGCGCTTCAGCGCGGCGTCGTCGGCCGGCTTCGGCAGCGCGGTGTGGCGGATGTGGTAGTAGGGGTTGAAGTGGGGGTCGTCGGCCCAGACCGGGCGCCCCTGGCCCAGCGGCACGTAGGCGAGCCGCTGCCGGTAGCGCGGCACGAGGTGAAGGCGCGACTCGACGTGATCGACGAACTCGGAGTGCGTCGGGGCGGAGCCCGCGAAGACCATCACCGAGGCGACGTGCATGTGCGCGGTCGAGTGATCCTCGAGGTGCAGGAACGTCGTGTCCAGCGCGGTCAAGCGGTCCGGGTTGGCCATCGCCTGCGATTGTCGCTGATTCGGGCGGCGGCGGCAACGAGCCGCTGACGAGCTCGCATCCGCGCACCCGCTCCCACCGTCGCGCGATCGCGACACGGCCGGCGCCCTCGAGAGAAACCCCTGCAAATCGGCGCTTTCGTTGCGCTTGCCACTTGCCCGTCGTGTGATGGTGATCACAGAAGATCGTTGTCGGCGCACCTAGCATCGGCGAACAACTGTTCGACCGCCGAGTCGCTTTCCGGATGAGAGCGAACGGGGGAACCACTGCCGGCGCCGCCCCCCTTCGGGCGCCGGATGGGGCGAATCCGCCGCTGATGCGGCGGTAACGGCCCGGATTCGCATGCGTCTGTTTCGCACGCGAACCGTCGTGAGCCCGACAGCTAACCCCGCAGGCGGACCCACAAGGAGGTCCCAAAATCCCATTGTTCGTCCCCGCGACGCCCGCTCAGCCTGCGCCTGCCCTGGCGCCGGTGGACGTCGCAGCCGTGGCGCCGGCCGTGTTCCCGGCACCGGCTCCCACATCCCTGAAGATCCGCCGCGAGGAGCTCAACGTGCTCGCCGGACACCCCGGCTCGATCGCCGGCACCCTGATGGAAGCGCACCGGCCCGGCCGCGCGGGACGCGTCGTCTCCCTGCAGGTGCTCGTGCGGCGCGGCTGGCACACGATGGCGCTGGCCCACACGTCCTCGCGCGGGCGGTTCCGCTTCAGCTTCCGCCCTCAGCACCTCGGCTCCCGTCTGCTGCGGCTGCGCTTCAAGGGCGACTCGACGGCGCGTTCCTCACGTCGCCGCCTAGGCCGGCTGAACGTCTACCACCTCGCCGGCGCCTCCTGGTACGGCGGCGGCGGCGGCCTGGCCTGCGGCGGCCAGCTGACCAGCTCGACCCTCGGGGTCGCCAACAAGACGCTGCCGTGCGGCACGCTCGTCACGCTGCACTACGGCAGCCGCACGATCCGCGTCCCGGTCGTGGACCGTGGCCCGTACGTCGCGGGCCGCGAATACGACCTCACCGAAGCGACCAAGCGCGCGCTCGGCTTCGGCGACACCGGGAACGTCTGGAGCACCAACTGACGAGCTGAGCCCGGCATGGAGCGCCGGGCGATCCTCGCAACGTCCCGGGGGCCGCATGCGCCTGGGAGGCTTCGTGCAGGGGTTGGGTTTCCGCACCGCGGACCGTTCAATCACCTGCATGTCTCCCGGCGCAAGCAGCCCGACGTGGCTGGACAACCTCGGCGAGTGGGCCTGGCCCGGGCACGGTGCTGCGGCCGCCGCCGAGGTGCTCCCGCCGCCGTGGGTCCCCACGCGGCCACCCGCCCCGTCGCGCCAGGACGCGGGCGACGCGGCGGCGCTCCCGGCTCCCTGGCAGCGCGCGCGGCGGCTCGTCGTGGGCGTGCTGCTCAGCGCGCTCGCCGCGGTCAGCCTGGCGCTGGCGCTGCAGGGCCGGCTCGGCTTCGGCGGCCATGAAGCGGTCGCGCCGGCCCGCGTCGCCGCCACCACACCGCCCGGCCTGCTGGCCCGCCCCGAGCTGCGGCCGGTGAGCACTGACGCCGCCGGCAGCGCGATCGTGCACGCCCTCTACCCGTCCGCGGCGCTGCGCCACCAGGGCTCCTTCTACATCTACGAGCCGCCCGGGTTCCGCCGCGCGAGCAGCGCGACGCGCTACCCGGTGCTCTACCTGCTGCACGGCAACAGCCAGAAGGCGACGGCGTTCCTGGAAGTCGGGCTGCAGGAAGAGCTCGACCGGCTCATCTCCGCGCACGCCGTCCCGCCGCTGATCGCGGTGATGATCCAGGGCGGCGGCGGCGCCAACAACTGGCGCAACCTCAACGGCCAGTACTACGAAAGCTACGTGCTGGAAGTGCAGGAGATCGTCGACCGCACGCTGCCGACCGTCGCCTCGCGCGGTGGCCGCGCGATCGCCGGGGTCTCGATGGGCGGCTACGGGGCGATGGAGCTCGCGCTCGACAACCCCTCGCGTTTCGGCGTGGTCGAGAGCTGGCTCGGCTTCTTCAACGGCCTCGAAGACCAGCTGCAGCTCGACGCGCACTCGATCCGGGCGCTCGGCCTTTCCGCCTTCGTCTACGGCGGCGAGCAGGACAAGATCGCGGACCCGAGCGAGGACGCGCCGTTCGCTGCCGCCCTGCGGGCCGCGGGGGCCGACGCGCACAGCGCCGTCTACCCGGGCGAACACAACATGGAAACGGTGCAGGTCCACCTGCCCGCGATGCTCAGCTTCGCCGGCCGGGCGCTCGCGAAGAACACGCGGAGCACGCATGGCACGCATTGAGAAGCGCCGCCGGGCGCAGGCGCTTCCGGGCGCAGCGATCGGGGCGGGCTCGGTTGGAGCCTTCGCCTTCGGTGCCCTCGCCGGCGGCTCGGTGGCCCTCGGCGCCGTCGCCGTCGGGCGCCTGGCGATCGGCCGGCTCGCCGTCGGCCGCGTCGCGTTCGGCCGCGCGCGTGGCGGGGAGGTGGCGCTCGACTCGCTCGAGGTCGGGCGGCTGAAGGTCGGCACGCTCGTCCTCGACCGCGTCGAGAACGGGCGGGGCGCCGACTGGCTGCGCAGCCAGTAACATCTCCCGGGCGTTCGGCGAAACGATCTCGGAGGTCCCGATGGCGACGGTGGGCAGCGACATCCGCAACGTTGAAATCACCGACGAGGAGCTGTGGAAGGACGGCCCGCCGCACGAGACGTTCAAGCGCCTGCGCGCCGAGTGCCCGGTCCACTGGACCGAGAAGATCCCCGAGTTCCCGCACGAGGCGGGCTTCTGGTCGGTCACGCTGGCCGACGACGTCCACGAGGTCAGTCGCGACTGGCAGACCTACTCCTCCGAACGCGGCGGCATCACCGCGGCCGGGGTGCTGCCGCTCGAGCTCTCGCAGGCGATGTTCATCGGCATGGACCCGCCGAAGCACGATCGCGTCAAGGCCCTGTTCCAGCGTGGCTTCACCCCGAAGCGGATCGCCGACCACGAGGAGCGCATCCGCGCGATCGTGCTCGAAGTGCTCGACCGCCTGGACGGCCGGGAGAAGAGCGACCTCGTCAACGAGGTGGCGCAGCCCGTCGTCGCCCGCGTGATCGGGAGCTTCATGGGGATCAGCCCCGAGGAAGACGCGATCTGGGCCGAGCTCATGAACGCGACGCTCGGCGGCGGCGACGAGGACCTGAACCCGGAGGGCATCGACGCGATCATGGGCAAGCTCGTACCCGAGATCTTCGAGCGCTGCAACCGGCTGATCGCCCAACGACGCGAGTCGCCCAGCGACGACCTCACGTCCGTGCTCGTGCACGCCGAGGTCGACGGCCAGAAACTCGAGGAGCACGAGATCGTGATGGGGTTCTTCCTGCTGATGGCCGCCGGCAACGACTCGACGAAGGCGACCTACTGCAGCGGCATGCGGGCGATCATGGAGGACCCCGAGCAGCGCGCGCTGCTGCTCGAGGACCCCTCGCTGGTTCCGGACGCGGTCGAGGAGGCGCTGCGGATGTTCCCGGCCTTCGCGCACTTCCGCCGCACGGCGACGGCGGACACGGAGCTGCACGGGCAGCAGATCAAGGAGGGCGAGAAGGTCGTGATGTGGTACGTGTCCTCGAACCGCGACGAGACGCGCTACGAGGACCCGGACCGTTTCGACCTTCGCCGCAAGGCCGAGCACCAGGCGTTCGGCGCGGGCGGGCGGCACTTCTGCCTCGGCACCGCGCTCGCACGGCTGGAGCTGCGGATCCTGATCGAGGAGACGCTGAAGCGCTACCCGCAGGTCGCGATCGACGGCACGCCGGAGTTCGTCGAATCGCCGTTCATCAACCAGCTGAAGACGCTGCCGGTCAAGCTGCACGGCTGAGCCGCCCGTGCCCGCGAGCGGACCGGGTCCGGTCCTCGAGACGCCGCGCCTGCTGCTGCGGCGCTGGCGTGCCGAGGATCTCGACCCGCTCGCCGAGCTGAACGCCGACACGGAGGTGATGGAGCACTTCCCCGCCGCGCTCTCGCGCACCGAGGCGGCGCTGCTGCTCGCCCGCCTCGAGGCCGGCTTCGAGCGCGACGGCTACGGGTTCTGGGCGGTCGAGGTGCGCGACGAGAGCCCGCTGGCGGGCTTCGTCGGCCTCTCGCCCGTGCCGGAGGACATCCCGCTGGCCCCGGGCGTCGAGGTCGGCTGGCGCCTGGCCCGCGAGCACTGGGGGAGGGGGATCGCCCGCGAGGCGGCCGAGGCCGCGCTGTCATACGGCTTCACGACGCTCGAGCTCGATGAGATCGTCGCCTACACCGCGACCGGCAACGACCGCTCGCGCCGGCTGATGGAGCGGCTCGGCATGAGCTACGACGCCGCGGCCGGCTTCGACCATCCCCGCGTCCGGGGCGAGAGCCCGCTCGCACGGCACGTGGTGTACCGGCTGGGGCGCCCCGGCTGGGTGTCGACGTGAGAAAGCGCGAGCCGGGCGGGTCGTGCTCGACCCCGCCCGGCTCGTCCGACGTCAGTGGCGGATCAGCTCGGTTTCGGTTCTTCGGAGCCGGGGCCGCAGAGAACTCTGAGCACGGTGCCGGTGCCCGCGTGGCCGGGGCTCGGGCCGTAGCCCGCTTCCGTGGCGATCAGCACGACCGAGACGACGTCGCCGGAGATCACCCTCCCCTTCTTCGTGATCGAGTGCGAGGAGATCGCTTCGATCACCGGCGGCAGCGGGCCTTCCGGCGGGTCGGAGCTGTTGCCCGGGTCGGTCGTCCACGTGCCCCCGCAGCTGCCTTCGACTTCGTTGGCGAAGCCCTTGAACGAGGCAGGGGCGGTCCCGCCGGAGAGCGAGTTGAGCTTCCACCACTGCGCACCCCAGAACTCCACCTGGGTGCCGACGACGGCGTTTTCGTCGCCGATGACGAAGTTTTCCGCTGCGCCCGCCGGAGCGGCCAGCGCGAGCGCCGCGCCGACCGTCGCAGCCGCGAGCGCCAGAGCGCGAGCCGGGCGCGAACGCGATGAATGTGTGCCGAGCATCCTCTTCTACCCCCTGTCGATTGGCCAGCAAGGATCAGGCACCGCTCCCGCGCACGCAATCGGACGTTCGGCCACTCGATTCTGGACGCCGCGGCCCGCGGCCTCAGGGCGTCCAGACGCTGCCGCCGTTGCGCGGCACGGCTTGACATCCATGCGAACATACGTTCGCATGGGACCGAGGCCGTGGAGACCGGCGGGGGAGCTGGAGAAGGCCTTGGAGCGGGGCGACCTGCGCCACGCGGTCGCGCTTGCCGAGGAACTGCGCCTGCAGCGCGGCCGGCCGATCGAGCTCGCGACGGCGGCGCGCTTCCTGCCGCTGATCGCGGCGGCGAGCCCGGGCGAGTACGACGCCTACGCGCTGCGCTGGCTCGGGCGCTGGGTCGCCGAGACGGGCGCGGCGACGATCGAGCAGGCGGCCGAGGTGGCCGCCTCCCTCGCGGACCTGCCCGTCGAGCCCCGGATGCTCGAGTCGATCACGGGCGCGCTGTAGCCCGGCACCTATCGTGACGGGGCATGTGCGGGCGATACACGAACACCGCGGGCCCGGAAGAACTCAACGACCGCTTCCACGTCCCGATCGGCGGCACCGAGGGCACGCACCGCTACAACGTCGCGCCCACCGAAGAGGTGCTGGCGGTCGTGCTGGACGAGGACGCGCCATCGAAGCGGCGCGCCGAGCTGATGCGCTGGGGGCTGGTGCCGTCGTGGTCGACCGAGATGAAGGGCCCGCTGATGATCAACGCCCGCCTGGAGACCGTGACCGAGAAGGCCGCGTACCGGCGGCTGATCCCGCGTGCGGCGCGCCGCGCCCTGCAGCTCGCCGACGGCTACTACGAGTGGCTGAAACCCGAGCGTCGCGGCGAGCCGCGCCAGCCGTTCCACTTCAAGGTCGACGGCGGCGTGCCGTTCGCGTTCGCCTCGCTGTGGACGCCGGCGAAGGTGGAAGGGGACTGGCTGCACAGCATCACGCTGCTCACCTGCGACTCGGCGCCGAACCGCGTCGCGGCCTCGATCCACGACCGCATGCCGGTGATCCTCGCCGACGAGGAGGCGCAAAACGCGTGGCTCGATCCCTCGGCCGGCGCCGAGGAAGCGCTCGCGCTGTGCGGAGCGCTGCCCGAATCGCGGCTGTCCGCCCATCCGGCGAACCCGGCGGTGAACAAGGTGGGGGACGACGTGCCCGAAGGGCCGGAGCTGCTGGTGGCGCCGGCCTGAGCTACTCGCCGGTCAGCCAGCGCCGCGGGTTCGCGACGAAGATCGTGTTGAAGACGTCGTCGTCCATCACGCCCATCTCCCGGAGCGCCGGCACGACCTCCTCCAAGACCAGGGTCATGGGCGCGGCGCCGCACGACCCGATGATGCTTAGAGCGGCGCCTGCCTCGCCTTGCCGCCTTCGCTCCAGTAGAGCCGGGTATCGGACGCGGCGAGGGACCCGGCTTCGACGGCTGGGGAACTCGCAAGCAGTTGTGGCGTTCTCGAACGCGCGGCCAGCGCGTAGACCTTCTGTTCGGGCGAGACAAAACGTTCACCCTGGGGAGGGAATACGAATTCCCCCATCGTCATCCAACCGACCGCACCCGACGGGTCCACGACAATGCTGAGCAGCCCGCCGTGGATGCGCGAGAACCCTCCGGGAACCTCGATCGTTTCCAAGCGGCCGGTCGCAACGTCGAGCCTCCGCACGCGCCACTGATCGGGCTCTTGCTCTCCGCCGAGTTGAAGCCCGTAGACGAGGAAGCGACCAGCCGCCGCGAGGGGTCGCGCGTTCAGCTCGTACGTCGGCTGCGTTTCGTCGCCGAGCCACTTGCAGGTGTCGCGGGAACGCCAGCACGCGATCGTGCGTAGTAGTGGTTCGACGTTCGGGTGGCGCGCAGTCGAGCGGGCGACCGCGCGCAGAACCGTGATCGGGCCGACGCGGAGCACGACATGGCAGGGCGCTTGCCTACAGAGCTTGCGGCGCGAAGCGGCGTGGCCTGGTGCCGGGAGCATGAGGGACGCCAGCACGGCAGTGACAGCACACGAGCGGATGCAGATCATGGCCACGCACTACCCGCAGGCGGCGAGCATGCCGCCTGTCCGTCGCCTCACGCGAGCACGTAATTGGGACGCGCGCTGGCCCGGGCAGTGCCTACTCGCCAACCAGCCACCGGCGCGGGTTCTCGACGAAGATCGTGTTGAACACCGCATCATCCATGACTCCCATCTCGCGAAGCGTCGGGCACACGGACTCGAAGACCAGCGTCATCGACCAGTTGCGGATCGCGCCCTGGCTCTCGAACACCTCGGCCGCCTCGGGCGGGAACCAGTCGATCGAGGCGCAGAAGTCCTGCGAGACGATCAGCCGCTCGGCGTGGCCGCGGCGCAGCAGCTCGGCCGCGGTCGCGTTGCGCTTGTCGATCGGCAGGTACATCTCCAGGCCGTAGCGGTCGAGGCCGACGTAGACCCCCTTGGCGAGCAGCCCCTCGATGTAGCCGACGTCCTCGCTGTCGCCGCAGTGGGCGATCTGCACGCGATCGAGTGGCACTCCCTCCTCCTCGAAGATCTCGACCTGCCGCGGCCCGGTGCCGACGGCGGGCATCGAATGGGCCATGATCGGCGCGCCGGTCTGCAGGCTCGCGCGCGCGCACGCGCGGTGGATCTTCTCGACGTGCTCGGTGACGCCGGCGGCGTCCGCGGCGCACTTCAGGAAGGCGGCGCGGATCTCGGTGCCCTGGCAGCCGCGTTCGATGTCCTCGACGAAATGGTCGGCCATGACGTCGACGTCGCGGTTCTCGAAGTAGTGGGGGAGGTAGTCGTAGCTGTAGATGCCGGTGCAGGCGACGATCCGCACTCCGGTCTCGTCGGCGACCCGCTTCATGAAGCGCACGTCGCGACCGCCGAACATCGCCGTCGCGTCGACGATCGTGCGGACCCCGTGCTCCGCCGCGGCGCGGACCGCCACAAGGGCGGCGTCGAGCTCGAGGGCGTCGTCGTAGCGCCCCGGCCACTGCTCGGCCACAGCCTCGTCACGGAAACGGACGTGCTCGTGCCCGAGCACGATCCCGAGCTCGCCCGCATCGACCGGGCCCTGCACCGTCTGCACCTGCGCCACCGTTGCCTCCTCTTTGGTTGCTGTGTCTGTCGTGCCTCGCCGCGGCGCGGTCTCTCTCAGCGCAGCGGCGCGCCCCACTCGGTTTCGTCGCGCAGCTGCTTCTTGAGCAGCTTGCCGCCCGGGTTGCGCGGGAGCGGCTCGCCGCGTGTGGCGACGTACTGCGGCACCTTGAAGTCGGCGAGGTGGTCGCGGCAGTGCGCGATCACCGCCTGGACGTCGAGCTCAGAGGAGCCCGCCGGCACGATCACGGCGCCGACCTTCTCGCCCATCATCTCGTCGGGCACCGCGACGACTGCGGCCTCGCCGACGCCCGGCGCGCCCGCGAGCGCGTTTTCGACCTCGATCGAATAGACGTTCTCGCCGCCGCGGTTGATCATGTCCTTCTTGCGGTCGACGATGTAGAGCAGCCCGTCGCCGTCGAGGCGCGCGAGATCGCCGGTGTGCAGCCAGCCGTCCACGAACGTCTCGGCCGTCGCCTCGGGCTTGTTCCAGTAGCCCTCGACGACGTTCGGCGCCCGTACGAGCAGCTCGCCCACGCCGGTCCCGGGGTCGGGCTGATCCACGGCGAGGTCGACCACGGGCATCGCGAAGCCGACGGAGTCCGCATGCTGTTCGGCCTCCTCGTCGGGCAGGAAGGAGGTGAGCGAGGAGGTCTCGGTGAGCCCGAAGCCGTTGCCGACGCGCGCGCCCGGGAACGCCTGCTTGATGCGGTGCACGAGGCTCTCGGCGATCGGCGCGCCGCCGTAGGAGATCCACCGCACGTGGCTGACGTCGAGCTCGGCGAAGCGCGGATGGTTGACCACGGCGTGGTAGATCGCGGGCACGGAGACGAGCTGGTTGACGTGGTGCTCGCCGACGGCGGTGAAGAAGCCGTCGAAGTCGAGCGGGCCGGAGAGGATCTCCACGCGGCCGCCGAGCTCGAGCAGCGGGATCAGCTGGCTGTTGCAGCCGGTGACGTGGAACAGCGGCACCGACACCAGGGTCGAGATCTCCGGGCCTTCGGAGCGGTCGATCGGGTTGCAGCGCAGCGCGTTCTCGCTGTTGGTGAGGAAGTTCCGGTGCGAGGTCATCGCGCCCTTCGGGAACCCGGTCGTGCCGCTCGTGTAGAAGATCGCCGCGAGGTCGTCGGGGGAGATGTGCTCGGGTTCGACGGCGTGCCCGGCCGGCAGCGTCGCCCCGGCCTCGAACGTGAACTTCGCACCGGAGTCGCCGACCACGTAGGCGACCTCCTCCTCGGTGAAGCGGGTGTTGACGGGCACGACCACGGCGCCGAGCATCTGCGTGCCGAAGAAGGCGAGCACCCAGTCGATGCCGTTGCCGAGGCGGATCGCGACGCGGTCGCGCCGAGCGACCCCCGCGGCGCGCAGCCCACCGGCGACGCGCCCGGCGCGCTCCCACAGCTCGCCGTAGCTCAGCGTCGGGCCGCCGACCTCGAGCACGGCGGTCGCAGCCGGGTCGCGTTCGACGCTCGCGCCGAGCATCGCGACCAGCGAATCGGGACGCTCGAGGTAGCGCGCGCGGCCGTCCTCGTCGCGCTCCACTCCGGACTCGTCGAACGGGTTGCGGCCCCGCGGCAGTGGCTCAGGCACGGCTGTCTCTCCTCCTCGCTTGCGCCGTGAGCCTACAGCGGAATGAGGCTCACGCGCCGAAGTGTCTCGCCGCGATCTGCTCGACGGTGCCCATGGTGCGGATCGTCATTCCTCCGAGCGCGCGCTCGAGCGCCTTCATGTCGAGCGCCGATTCGCTGATGCCTCCCGCCGGCAGCCAGAACAGCTCGCGCTCTCCGAATGCGAGCGCGTCATCGTCGCCTGCGAGCGACAGCGCATCGCGGCGGGCGGCTCCGTCCGGCGCGCGCTCGAGCAGCATCACCTGCGGCTTGCCGTGCAGCCGCGCGCTCGTTGCCGCCTCGAACGGCTCGGCGGACGCGATCTCGAGCAGCTCGCGCCCCGAGCGCAGGAAGGTCGCAACCGCGTATCCGAGCAGGCCGGCGAGCTCCGCTTCGATCCGTTCCCTGAGCGCTCGCTCGCCTTCCCGGTTCGGCGCCGAGAAGACGACGTTCCCGCTCGCGCGGAACGTCGCCACGTCGGCCAGCCCGATCGCCTCGAAGTGACCGCGCAGCTCGTCGTTGGTGAGCCGGCGCTTGCCGAGGTTCATGCCTTTCAGGAACGCGGCGTGCGTGGGCATCGGGGCAAGGTACCCGGCGCGGCAGGCAGGCGCCGCCGGGCGACTCAGGCGGTGGTCGAGGCCGCCACGCGATCCGCGAGGATCGCCGCAAGGCGGGAACGGTGGCGCTTGGCGCCGCCGAGCAGCGCCGCGTCCATCTGCGCGCGCTTGTAGAGCCAGTGCACATCGGCCTCCCAGGTGAAGCCGATGCCGCCGTGCATCTGGATCGCGCTCGCGGTCACCTCGCGTCCGGCGGCCGACGCGGAGGCCTTCGCCATCGCGGCAGCCTCGGCGAGCGACTCCGGGTCGGCGTCCGCCGTCCACGCCGCGAAGGCGGCCGTCGAGCGGGCCTTCTCGGTTTCCAGCAGCATCTGGGCGCAGCGGTGCGAGACCGCCTGGTAGGAGGCCACGGGGACCCCGAACTGCTTGCGGTCCTTGACGTACTCGACCGTCATGTGCAGGGCCCGATCGCAGACGCCCACCAGCTCCGAGCTCACCGACACGATCGCGCGGCCGAGGCCGGCGCAGGCGCTGCCGTCGCCCACCGGCTCGCCGCCGCTCGCCGACACACGGGCCGTCGAACGCGTCGGGTCCACGGAGTCGACCGGCGTCACCTCGGCTTCCTCGGCGGCGACGATGCGCCCGCTGCCGTCGTCCTCGACCAGGACGAAGACACCAGCCTCGCGGCCGCCGATCACGAGCTCGGCGACGCCGTCGCGAAGCTCGCCGAGGGCGCCGACCGTCTCGCCGGAGGCGAGGCCGGGCAGCCAGCGCTCGCGCTGCTCGGGGGAGCCGTCCTGCTGGATCACGGTCGCCGCCATCGCGCTTCCCAGGAACGGCACGGGCGCAAGCGAGCGGCCCAGCTCCTCGCAGAGGATCGACAGCTCGACCTGGCCGAGGCCCTGGCCGCCGTGCTCCTCGGCGACGGCGATGCCGGGCCAGCCGAGCTCCCGCAGCTCGCCCCAGAGCGCCTCGTCGGTGGTGCCCGTCTCGGCGTGCTCGCGCACGCGCTCGGGCTTCGCGCGCTCGGCCAGCAGCTCGCGCGCGGTGCGCTGGATTTCGCGCTGGTCGTCGGAGAGGCCGAAGTCCATGGTTAGACGGCGGCCTTCAGCCGGGGCAGGCCGAGCACGCGCTCGGCGACGATGTTCTTGAGCACCTCGGTCGTGCCGCCCTCGATCGTGTTGCCGCGGGCGCGCAGGAACTCGTAGCTCCAGCTCGTGCCGGAGGTCAGGGCGGCGGGACCGACGATGTCGACCGCGAGCTGCGTGAGGCGCTGGTTGGTGTCAGACCACAGCCACTTGACCAGCGAGCCCTCGGGGCCGGGCTGGCCGTAGCGTTCCACGTCGGTCAGGCCCTTCCATGCGAGCAGGCGGATCGACTCGCAGCGCATGTGCAGCTCGGCCAGCTCGTCCGCGTAGAGCGGGTCCTCGAGCAGCCCGCGCTCGGCGGCGACCGCGATCGTGTCGTCGAGCAGCTGACGCAGCCGGATCTGCAGCGCGAAGCCGAGACCGGCGCGCTCGTTCATCAGCGTCGTGAGCGCGACCTTCCAGCCGTTGCCGACGCCGCCGACGACGTTCTCGTCGGGGATCCGGGCGTCCTCGATGAACAGCTCGTTGAACTCCGCCTCGCCGGTGATCTGACGCAGCGGGCGCACCTGCACGGCATCCTGCTCCATGTCCATCAGGAAGTAGGTGAGGCCCTTGTGCTTGGGGACCTCGGTGTCGGTGCGGGCGACGAGCATGCACCACTTCGAGTACTGGGCGCCGCTGGTCCACACCTTCTGGCCGTTGATCACCCACTCGTCACCGTCCTTGACGGCGCGGGTTTTCAGCGCGGCGAGGTCCGAGCCGGCCTCGGGCTCGGAGAAGCCCTGGCACCAGATCTCCTCGCCGGAGAGGATCGGCGCGAGGTAGCGCTCCTTCTGCTCGTCGGTGCCCCACACCATCAGCGTCGGGCCACCGAGCAGCAGGCCGAGCACGTTGGCGGCCATCGGCACGCGCGCGCGGCCGATCTCCTCGAAGTAGATCGCCGACTCGGTCAGCGACGCGCCGCGGCCGCCGTACTCGGTCGGCCAGGCGGGCGCGGCCCAGCCCGCGTCGTAGAGCCGGCGCTGCCAGTCGCGCCGCCAGGAATAGTGCGCGTCCTCGCCGCCGTCGGTGGGCTCCGCCTCGGGCCGGTTCTCCGCGAGCCAGCCGCGCAACTCGTCGCGGAAGGCGATCTCCTGTGGGCTGAACGTCAGGTCCATGGGGGTGCCACAGCCTACCCGGGTGAGACATCTGGCGCGGTGTGACCGGGCGGGCGGGGATCGCCTCTCAGGTGATCCGGATCGGCGTCCCGAGCCCGATCAGAGACCACAGCCGCGCGACGTCGGCGTCGCGCATCCGGACGCACCCGTGCGACGGGCGCCCGGGGATCAGCTGCGGTTCGTTCGTGCCGTGGATGCCGACCACGCCGCCGCCCGGCCATTCGCTCAGGGTCGGCGCGTAGGCGCTGGTTCCGAGCGCGAAGGGCCCGTAGACCGGCGAGCCGACCGCCCGCAGCTTCTCGAGCACGTAGAAGTCGCCGGAGGGCGTGACGGTGCTGGGCTTGCCCACCCCGACGCGAGCGCTGAAGATCGCCCGGCCTTCGCGGAACAGGGTCGCCGTCAGCGAGCGCTGGTCGACGAGCAGGTAGCTCTTGACCGCGTGCAGCGAGCCGAGCGCGGAGCGTGGCACCCAGCCGCGGCGCCCGTTCGGCCGGGCGGGGACCTCGATCTGCAGCCAGGTCGCACCCGAGTGCGCCCGCGCCGAGGCGAGCACGACGTACAGCTCGGCCTGGTCGTCGACGGTGAGGAAGCGCAGGCGTCCGACCGGGCGCCCGTGCGCGGAGGGCGTGGCACGGATCGGCGAGCTGCTCGTCGGGTAGGCCCACCGCGAGAGCGTCTGCAGGTTCGAGAGCCGCTTCACGACGAGGCGCGGCGAGGGGCTCGCGGCCGCGCTCGACGGGGCGGCAGCCAGCGCGTACCCCGTGGGGCAAAGGCAGGCGCCGAGGACCGCCAGCACCGCGAAGCGCGCTCCCCGTCGCGGGGGCCGGGCAGGCAAGCTGCCGAGCGGCCGGAGCTTGCTCGCGGCGTCCATGTCTCTCCTCCTACCCCGTGAAGTGCGGGGTGATGACAGCGGAGTGGCAGCGCACGACGGTCAGCCCGCGCGAAGCTTTCGCCGCTTTCGCGCCCGAGGAGGCCGGTTTCATCGTGATCGTGGCCTTGACCCGGTGGGGGCCGACCTTCAGCTTGGACACGTCGATCTTGATCGAGATCAGCCCTTTGTGCGCGTTGTGCGAGGTCAGCCGCTTCAGGTGCCGTCCGTCGAGGTAGAAGATCACGCTGCTGACCCCGGCCGACTTCACGCCGGCGGTGAAGGCGCTGCGCACGCAGCCCTGAGGACCGCGCAGCGACGGCACCGTCGCGGAGGCGAAGCCGAGGACACCCGATTTGCTCGTCGAGGTCGAGCTCGCGCCGGAGGTGCCGAGCACTCCGGATTTCGGCGTCGGGATCGTGGTGGGAGTGGTGGGCGGCGGGGTTTTCGGTTCTTCGTTTTTCGGTTCTTCTTTTTTCGGTTCTTCGTCTTCGCCGGTGGGGGTCACCACGACACGATTGGATTCGTGCTTGATCGGTTCGCCTTCCCCTTCTTCGGGCGTGCCTGTGATGCCCGCGACGTTGACGACCTCATCGCCCGCGACGTCGGCGGCCGTGATCTTGTGAGCGCACACGATCGTGAACGCGCCCATCGGTTCGACCGGCGTGATCGGGATGCCCGCGATCGTACCGGCGTCACAGACGGCGTCGGTGAAGTTGCTGAACGTCAGCGGCGTGTTGCCGGTGTTGGCGACGATCATCTCGTAGAGGATCGTCTGCCCGAGCGCGCCGGTGAGCGTTTCGCTCGTGAAGGGCCCGCCCAGGGACTGGAGCTTTTCGATCGCGAAGGCGGCTAGCGGTCCGCAGCGGACCGCTTCATGGATGTCGAAGCCGCCTCTCAGCCCGTTGGTGTTCCAGCTCGAGCGGATGTCGACGGTCGTGGAGCCGACGGGCGCCGCGATCGGGATCACGCTCGTCGCTCCGCTGCCTTCGAAGGTGAACGTTTTCGCGGGGAAGGGGATGCGGATCGGCGGCGGCGAGAGCCTTCTGATCACGACGTACTGGTTGACGACGTTGGGGCTGCCCGGCACCACCGGGAAGTCGTGGTAGTGCACCGTGATGCTCGTGCAGTTGATTTCGACTTCGGCGTTCGCGTCGGTTTTGTGGGCGAGCCCCTTGATCCCGCGCGCTTCGACGCGTGCCTGGTGTTCGGCTTCGCGCGCCCTGCGGCGCGTCTCGCGTTCGGCGGCCATCTGGTTGCGGCGCGCCTGCCTGTCGGCCTTGTGCTGTGCGCGCGCCCGGTCTCTTGCCTCGCGCTGCGCTCGCGGCGAGCCTTCCGTTTCCGTTTCCGGCGTGGTTTCGCCGTCGCTCGCAAGGCCCGCGGGAGCGAGCACCACGAGCCCGAGGATCGCCAGGATCGCCAGCGCGAGCAGCCGGTTGCGGCGCACCCTCTTTGCGGCTTTTCGAGCGGACGGACGCTCGGTGTTCTCGGGGTCGAGTGCGGAGCCCGATCTCATCCAGTTCCGCCTATCCGGTCCCGCTCCATGGGTAGTTGGCTCCCTTCGGCGTTGCCACATTCACCTGTTGATCTCCGTCCCGCAGCTTCCCCCTCCAGGAGATGCGGCTAGCGCCGTTTCAGTGTCCCGCTCGCACCGCACGTATTGATCCCCTTTGTGGGGGGATCTTCGAGTGAGGGGAGGGGTGAGGCAACGGGTGATGCAAGCCTCACCCGCTAGGGCGCCGGACCGATATGATCGCGGCGTGGCCGAGCAGGGAACGATCACCGTGGCGGTGGGTCGCTTCGACGACCTGATCGCGCGCGGGCTGCGCGCGCTGATCGACGAAGACGAACGGCTCGAGCTCGTCGCCGATGACGTCACCCCCGCGCGGCTGCCGACGCTGCTGCGGGGGCACGCTCCCGATGTGGCGATCCTCGACGCCGCCTCCCTGCGCAACCCCGCGGAGGTTCGCACGCTCTCCACACGTCATTCGGCCACCCACCTGCTGCTACTCGCGGACCGCCCCAGCAGCGTCGAGTCCGCACAGCTGCTCGCCTTCGGGGCAGCCGCGTGCCTGGCGAAGTCCACGCAGTCCCGCGACGTGCTGAACGCGATCCACCTCGCCTCGCGCGGGCTGCAGCTGACGCCGCGCGACGCGCACGGGCTGACACGCGGGTCGGGACTGCTGACGGCGCGCGAGGTCGACGTGCTCAGCGGGCTGCAGCGCCGCCGCTCGAACGCGCAGATCGCCGCAGAGCTGCACGTCAGCATCGAGACGGTGCGCACCCACGCGCGCCACATCTACCGCAAGCTCGGGGTCGCATCGCGCCGCGAGCTGCTGGCGCCGAGCACGCTCGGCGGCGACGGCCGTCAGCGCCGCTAGATTCATCGTGTGGCGAGCGAGCCGTCTCTGCGCGTCGCCCACCTGGACGCGGACGCCTTCTACGTCTCGATCGAGCTGGGACGGCACCCCGAGCTGCGCGGACGGCCGGTCGTGGTGGCGGGGAGCGGCCCGCGCTCGGTCGTCACGACGGCGAGCTACGAGGCCCGCCGCTACGGCATCGGCTCGGCGATGCCGGCGGCGCGCGCGCGGCGGCTGTGCCCGCAGGCCGTGTTCCTGCCGCCGGACTTCACGACCTACCGCGAGGTCTCCGCGCGGATGATGGCGATCGTCCGCCGGCAGGTGGACCGTGTCGAGGTCGTCGGCCTCGACGAGGCCTACCTCGACCTGTCAGGGCTGTTCTCGCCCCGCGCCGCGATGCGGCGACTGGTCGCCGAGATCGCCGCCGAGGTGGGGATCACGTGCTCGGTCGGCATCGGCCCCAACAAGCTCGTCGCGAAGGTCGCCTCCGACGCCGAGAAGCCGGCGGGCTTCGTCGTGCTGACGCGCGAGGAGGCGTGCGCTCGCTTCGCGGGCGCTCCGCCGGGTCTGATCCCGGGCATCGGCCCGAAGACGGCTGAGAAGCTCGCGGCGATGGGGCTGACGACGCTGGGGGCCGTCGCCGCCGCAGAGGAGAGCGTGCTCGTCGAGCGGTTCGGCCCGAACCTCGGCCGCGACCTGCAGCGGCGCGCGCGCTTCGAGCACGTGGGACGCATCTCGAGCGCCCGCAAGGTCGTCTCCGAGTCGCGCGAGCGGACCTTCGACACCGACATCGTCGATGCAGGCGAGCTGAGGTCGGTACTGCGCGAGATGGCCGTCCAGCTGTGCGCGAGCCTCGAGCGCAACGCACGCAGCGGCCGCACGATCGGGATCAAGGTCCGCCTCGACGACTGGACGACCGTCACGCGGGCGCACACGCTCCCGGCCGCCACGCGCGACCCCGAGCTGGTCGCCGGCGAAGCGCTCAGGCTGCTCGACGAGTACGCGCCGCCGCGCCCCGTGCGGCTGCTCGGCGTGCGGGTCGCAGGGCTGCACGGCGACGATGCCGCGGACGCGCCGGCGCCGGCGAGCGACCAGCTCGCGCTGCCGGTCTAGGATGGCGCGCGCGGATAGGATCGAGCGATGACGCTCGTGCGCATCGACGATGCCGAGCTGGACGTCGAACGCAGCGGCGCGGAGGGCGGACCTCCTCTTCTCCTCATCATGGGCATGAGCGGGACCGCCCTGCACTGGGGCGAGCCGTTCCTCGAGGAGCTCCGCCGCGACTTCGACGTGATCGCGTTCGACCATCGCGGCGTCGGCGCGAGCACACGCCTTCAGGGGGGGATCACGATCGCGCAGATGGCCGCCGACGCGGCGGCGCTGCTCGATGCGCTCGGCATCGAGTCCGCCCACGTGATGGGCATCTCGATGGGCGGGATGATCGCCCAGGAGCTGGTGCTCGCCCGTCCCGAGCTCGTGCGGACGCTGGCGCTCGGCTGCACATACTGCGGGGGAGCCGGCGGCGAGCTGGCGCCGCCGCAGGTGATCGAGCGGCTGAACGCGGCGATGAGCTCCGGCGACCGGGAACGGGCGATCCGCGCCGGCTGGGAGGTGAACGTCTCGCCCGCGTACGCGGCCGACGAGGAGGCCTGGGCCCGGTTCCGCGGGATCGCCGAGCGCCGCGCGGTCGCCCTGCCGGTCGTGCTCGCCCAGCTGCAGGCGTGCGCGGCCCATGACACGAGCGCGCGCCTCGGCACGATCGAGACGCCGACGCTCGTCGTGCACGGCACGCTCGACGAGATGCTTCCGGTCGGCAACGGGCGCGCGATCGCGGACCGGATCGACGCCTCCGAGCTCGAGATCTTCGAGGACGTCGGGCACCTGTTCTTCTGGGAGCGCCCGGAGCGCAGCGCCGAGCTCCTCCGCGCCCTCGCGGCCGTGCGCGCCTGAGCTCGGACACCGCCGTGGCGGCAGAGCAGCCCGAGCCGATCGAGGTCCTGGCAGGCGGGACGCGGTTGAGCGGGGAGCTGAGCGGCGAGGGCGTCCCGGTCGTGCTGCTGCACGGGCTCACGGCCACGCGGCGCTACGTCGTGATGGGCTCGCGCGCGCTGCAGCGGTCCGGGCACCGCGTGCTGGCCTGTGACGCCCGCGGCCACGGCGCCTCGGACCCGGCCGCCGACGGCGACTACGGCTACCCGCGCCTGGCGGGCGATCTCGCCGCCGCCCTCGACCGCGCGGGCTTCGAGCGCGCCCTGCTGGCCGGCGCCTCGATGGGCGCGCACACGGCGGTGCGTCTCGCCCTCGAGCACCCGGAGCGCGTCGCCGCGCTCGTGCTCGTCACGCCGGCGTTCGATCCCTCGTCCGCACGCAGCCCCGAGGAGCTCGCGCGCTGGGACGCGCTGGCGCGCGGGCTGCGCGAGGGTGGGGTGGAGGGCTTCATCGAGGCGTACGACCTCGACAGCGTCGCGCCGGCGATCAGGAGCACCGTCGAGACGGTGCTGCGCCAGCGGCTCGCGGCACACGAGCATCCGGAGGCCGTCGCCGACGCGCTCGAAGCGGTGCCGCGCTCGGCGCCGTTCGAGGACGCTGCGCAGCTGGCGCGCGTGAGCGCGCCCGCGGTGATCGTGGGCAGCCGCGACGAGCCCGACCCGGGCCACCCGCTCGAGGTCGCAGAGCGCTGGGCGCAGTGGCTGCCCGGTGCACGGCTCGTCGTCGAGGAGCCGGAGCGCTCGCCGATCGCCTGGCAGGGAGGACAGCTCTCGCGGCTCATCGCCGAGACCGCGCGTCTGTGATAACGTACGCTCGTATGCCCGTACGTCAGTGGGACGGATCGAGCTACGACCGCATCTCCGCGGTCATGCAGTCGATGGGCCTCGAGGTCCTCTCGCGGCTGGAGCTGGACGGCGACGAGACCGTGATCGACGCCGGATGCGGCTCCGGGCGCGTGACCGAGACGCTGATCGCCCGCCTGCCGCGCGGCCGCGTCGTCGGCGTCGACGAGTCGCCCTCGATGATCGAAGCCGCGCGCGAGCGCCTCGGAGGAGACGTCGAGCTGCGGGTCGCCGACCTGCTCGAGCTCGAGGTGCAGGAGCCCGTCGACGCGATCCTCTCGACCGCGACCTTCCACTGGATCGCCGACCACGAGCGGCTGTTCGCGCGGCTGCGCGCATGCCTGCGCCCCGGTGGGCGGCTGCTCGCGCAGTGCGGCGGAGAGGGCAACATCACCGGCCTGCGAGCGCGTGCGATGGTGCCAGGGGGGCGCGAGCCGTTCGCCGGGCACCTGCGGAGCTTCGAGCCGCCGTGGAACTACGCGGGGCCCGAGCAGACCCGCGAACGGCTGCTCGCGGCGGGCTTCGCGGAGGCCGAGTGCTGGCTGACGCCCGCGCCGCAGCAGCCCGAGCACCCGCGCGAGTTCCTGCAGACGATCGTCCTGCAGCCCTACGTCCATGCCCTTCCCGAGGAGCTGCGCGAGACCTTCATGGACGCGGTGATGCAGGAACTCGGCGAGCCGGTCGTCGTCGACTACGTGCGCCTGAACATCGACGCCCGCGCCTGACGCCGCGTCCGGGCAGAGACCCTAGACTCGCAGGGCGTGAGGCTGCGAAGCGTCATCGCCGTGTCGGTGGGCGCGGTCGCGCTGTGGACACCCGCCGGCGCGTCGGCGGCCGCGATGCTGTTCGTCAACACCACAGCGGACATGTCGCTCGCCGAGCACCCCGAGCTCTGCGACCAGGGCAAAGGGCCGCTGCAGAGCGTGTGCACGCTGCGCGCGGCGAGCGAAGCAGCGGCGACGTTCTCCGGACTGTCCAAAGGCGCCGCGGAAGTCGTCGTCTCGGTCCCCTCGGGCCACTTCACCCTGACCCGGCACGAACCGCTGCTCCTCGGTGACACGGCCCGTTGCCGGGGGCCCGGCGGAACCGAACCGGCGTGCCCGCTCGTCCTCGCGGGCGCCGGCGCGGACGCGACCGTGATCGACGGCGACGGCGCCACCGGCCTGATCGGGATCGCCAAAGGCGCGGGCGCCGTGACGGTCTCGGGGCTCACGCTGACGGGCTCCTCCGCGAGCGGCGGGGCGCTCGAAGACCGGGAAGGCCCGCCCGTGCTCGTCGCCGACACCCGCCTGACCGGGAACTCCAACCCCGCGGGCGCCGGCGGCGCGGTGCAGCTCGAAAAGGCGACGATGCGGATCGTGCGCAGCGCGCTGGCCGGCAACAGCGCGCGCGCCGACGGGGCGATCATCGTCGACCAGGGGACGCTCGCGCTCGAACGCTCCAGCGTGACCGGCAGCGAAGCACCGCTCGAGGCCGCCGCGATCGGGGCGCTCGAAGGCTCCCATCTCGTCCTCGTCGACACGACGGTCGCCGCGAATGGCGCGGGAGCCGCCGGCGCGATCGCGGCCGGCACCGGCAGCGACGTGGCGATCCGCGACGCGACCGTCGTCGCAGGCGCCGGCCCGGGTCTCGGCCTGGGCGCGGGCTCGAGCGCTGCGGTCGAAGGCTCGATCCTCAGCGGGGCGCCGGGGGTCTCCTGCGCGCCGGGGGTCCCCCTGAGCTCGGGCGGGCCCGGGATCCTCCGCGGCGGCGCCCCGGGGTGCGCGACGGCAGGGGTCCCGCCGAGCGAAGCGGATCCGGTGCTCGGCGCGCCGGCGACGAGCGGCCTCGTGACGGTGCTGCCGCTCCTTCGCGGCAGCGCGGCGTTGAACGCCGGCGGCGTGTTCTGCCCGGGCAGCGTCGTTGAAGGCGCCGCTGTCGACGAGCGAGGCGTCGCGCGTCCGCGCGGCGCCGGTTGCGACCTGGGCGCCTTCGAGAGCGCCGCCGACGCGGCGGTCTCCCTCGCGGCGAGCCCGAACCCGCCGAGCGCGGGAGGCCCGTTCTCGGTGACGGCGACCGTCACCGCAGCGGGCGGCGATGCGCTGAGCGGCCTCACCGCCACGATCGCGCTGCCCGCGCTCGCCAACCTCGTCTCCTCGCCGGCCGGCTGCACCGCGAGCTACCTCCCGGCGACGGTGCTGACGTGCAGCGTGGGAGCGCTCGCGGCGGGCACCTCGCAGCCGCTCACCGTGAAGGTGCAGCCGCTCGAACCCGGGACGCTCCAGCTCGCCGCGAGCGTCCAGGCCGACCAGGCCGATTACGCGCCCGGCGACGACGGCGCCTCGCTCACGCTGCCGGTCATCGCCGCGAGCCCGGTGCGCCCGGCGGCGGTCCTCGTCTCGCGCAAGCTGCGCGTCGACCGCCGCTGGGAGGCGCTTGCGCGGCTGCACTGCGTCGGCGCCGGCATCCCGTGCACGACCGCGCTCGTCCTGTACGGCCTGCACGGGCGCATCGCCGCACACGGCGCGCACGCCGCCAGGCGGCTGGCCGGGGCGTCGGCCACCGTCGGCGCCGGGCGCACCGTGACCGTCGCGATCCCGCTCGCCAGGCGCGCCCGGCGGCTGCTCCGGCCCCACCGGCGCGCGCGCGTGAGGCTGCTGCTTTCGACGGGGCTTGCGCCGCCACGGCGCGCGTTGCAGACGGTCACGCTCGTGCGCGGGCGCTGAGCGACACAGCCGCGGGGGGCTCGGGCCCCGGCGGCTCCTCGGCGCCTGCGGTGAGCGCCGCATAGCGGCCACCAGCTGCGAGGAGCTCATCGTGGGTACCGCGTTCGACGATGCGCCCGCCGTCGAGCACGAGGATCTCCTCGGCGTCGCGAACGGTGGAGAGGCGGTGCGCGATCGCGATCGTCGTGCGACCGCGCGAGAGCTCGTCGAGCGCTTGCTGCACCGCGCGCTCGGTCTCGGTGTCGAGTGCCGAGGTGGCCTCGTCGAGGATCAAGACGGGCGGGTTGCGCAGGATCGTCCGCGCGATCGCGATGCGCTGCTTCTCGCCGCCCGAGAACCGGTAACCGCGCTCGCCGACGGGCGTGTCGTAGCCGTCGGGCAGGGAGGAGATCAGCTCGTGGATCTGCGCCGCGCGCGCGGCCTCTTCGATCTCCTCGTCGCTGGCCTCAGGGCAGGCGAAGCGCAGGTTCTCGCGGATCGAGGCGTGGAACAGGTAGGTCTCCTGGGAGACGAGACCGACCGTGTGGGCGAGCGACTGCAGGGTCATGTCGCGGATGTCGACGCCGTCGATGCTGACGCACCCGCGCTGGGGCTCGTAGAGGCGCGCGACCAGATAGGCGAGCGTGGTCTTGCCCGAGCCGGTCTCACCCACCAGCGCCGTGCGCGTGCCCGCCGGGACATCGGCGTCGATCTCCGAGAGCGTCCAGGGCCCGTCAGGGGCGTAGCGGAACCACACGTCCTGCAGGCGAACGTCGCCGCGGACATCCTCGAGCGCCCGCGCATCGGGACGTTCGACGATGTCCACCGGAAGGTCCAGGTACTCGAAGATGCGCCCGAACAGCGCCAGGGAGGTCTGCACTTCGAGGCCGACCGAGAGCAGCGACTGGATCGGGAACAGCAGCCGTGTCTGCAGCGTCGTGAAAGCGACGACGGTGCCGACCGAGATCGCGGGGCCGCCGGCGAATTCGATGCCCCCGAACAGGTAGACGAGCGCCGGCATGATCGCGAAGCTCATCTGCACGGTGGCCATCCGCCAGCGCCCGGCCATGCGAGCGCGCACCTCGAGATCGGCCAGTTCCCCGGACTCGTCGCTGAAGCGGCTCACGAGCTCGGGGGAACGGCCCATCGTCTTGCCGAGCAAGATGCCCGACACCGACAGCGACTCCTCGACGAGGCTCGACATGTCGGCCAGACGGCTCTGGCGCACCGACTGGATGCGCCTGCGCTCCTCGCCGACGCGACGCGTGAGCCAGACGAAGAACGGCAACAGGATCAGCGAGAAGACCGCCAGGCGCCAGTCGAGCAGGAACATCGCCACGACCGTCGCGATGACCGTCGTCACGTTCTGGACGATCGAGGTGGCGGTCGAGGTGACGACGCTGTCGATCCCGCCGATGTCGTTGGCGATCCGCGACTGCACCTCGCCGGTGCGGGTGCGCGTGAAGAAGGCCAGTGACATCCGTTGCAGGTGCGCGTAGACCGCGGCACGCAGGTCGTGCATGACACGCTGGCCGACCTGGTTGGAGATCCACGTCTGCGCGACCCCGATCACGCTCGTCAGCACCGACAGCGCGATCATCCCCGCCACGAGCTCGACCAGCAGCGTCGTGTCGTGCTGCGGGTAGGCCGTGTTGATGATTTCCCGCAGCAGGAACGGGCTGATCACGCCCAGCCCGGCCGCGAGGAAGATCAGGCTCAGCAGCAGGGTGAGCCTTGGCCGGTACGGAATGAACAGCCGCGCGATCCGGCGCAGTGAGACCGGAGCGGCGGGGACGTCCTCGGGGCCCAGTTCCGGTGCGGGCCGCCCGTGGCCGTCCCCCGAACGCCCCGGCGAGAAAGGCTGGGCGCTCACCGTTTTGACTGTAGCGGGGACGCGAATGCCTCACCGTGGCGCGAGATCGCGCCGGCCGCGGGAGAGAGGCGCCACGGCCGGCGCGATCGGGGCCGATGAGCCGGCCGCGGAGAGGCATCCGCGGCCGGCACGATGCGAGCGGCCTAGGCGCCGGTCGGAGCCGCGGTGGCGCCGCCGCCGTGGTGCTCACGCCGCGAGCGAAGCGAGTGCAGCACGCTCTCGGGGTTGCGCAGGGCGCCGGCGATCGAGAGGATCGCGAAGCCGAGGCCGCTGAGCAGCAGGGCGATGCCGACGACGATGCCGAAGAGCCCGACCTGAGTGGCCATGTAGCTCGAGTTGAGCGCGCCGGCGAGCGCCGTCTCCTGAACCCACACTTCGCGGGCCGGGTTGTTCACCGGCGTCCCCTTCGGCGTTTTCAGGGCCTGCGATTCGACGTCGGTCCCTTTGCCGTCGGCCGTCGAGTAGCGCGGCATCTGCGAGTAGTACAGACCACCGGTCGCCTCGAGGGCGTGGATCGTCATGTACTGCGCGAAGCAGCGGGCCTGAGAGCCGCTTTCGATGCGCTTTCCGGCCACCGTGCAGGTCGGGATCGACAGCTTGCTGACGTCGAGCCCGGACTTGGCCGCCTCGGCCTTGATGGCCGTCGGCGTCATGTCGGGCGTGCCCACGATCCTCTGTTCGGCCAGGCTGTTGTGAACGGTGCTGCGCCCGTCGGCGCCCATCACGATCGCGCCGACGCCGAACGCGATCAGCACGACCGCGGCAAGCATCCCGCCCAGCTCCAATGCCCGTCTCATGTCCTTCCTCCTCCGTTGCGCGTTTGCTGACTGGAGAGAGTCTCTTGCCGCCGCACGCGCGGAGCATCCGCGGCGCGTACCACGATCACCGCGGCAAACACGCACGTATGCAGGTGGTTTTCCCGCACCCGCGGACCGGGCGGCGGCATCGGGCGGCCCGCGAAAGCGCGCTGGGCGCGGCCGAGATCGCTCCCAGGCTCTACGCTCAGGGCATGCCCTTGAAGGGACCCCACGACCTCTCAGCCGAGCAGATACGCGTGCTCGGGAGCCTGCTCGAGAAGCAGCGCACCACGCCGGATGCCTACCCGCTGTCTCTGAACGCGTTGCGCCTGGCCTGCAACCAGTCGACGAACCGCGAGCCCGTCGTCGACTACGACGAGGCGACGATCCGCGATGCCCTGCACCGGCTGGAACGGCGAGGGCTGACCAGGCTCGCCAGCGGCGCGGGCAGCCGTGCCGCCAAGTACCGGCACCTGCTCGCCGAAGCGCTGCCGATGGACCGTGGCGAGGAGGCGGTGATCTGCGTGCTGATGCTGCGCGGAGCGCAGACCCCCGGGGAGCTCAAGCAGCGCGGCGAGCGGATGCATCCGTTCGCCTCGCTGGCCGAGCTGCACGACACGCTCGAGCGCTTGACCGAGCGCGGGCTGGCGGCGCGCCTCGCCCGCCGTCCCGGCCAGAAGGAGGAGCGCTACCGCCAGCTGCTCGGGGAGGGGGCCGAGGAGGAGACCGGCCAGCCGGCGCCGGCCGTTCCCCAGCCGGAAGCTGCACCGCCCGGAGACGGCTTCGCGAGGCTCGAGGCGCGGATCGAGAGGCTGGAGCTCGAGGTCGCAGAGCTGCGCTCGCACGCAGGGAGCGGGGGGCCGGAGCAGGCCGCGCACGCGAACGGCGGGGCCTGATCGTGGGCGGCGCAACGCTGACCGTGCTGGCGGCCTCCTCGGACACGGCGACCGGCGTCGGCATCCCGGTCGCGGTCGCGGCCGGGCTCGTCTCCTTCCTCTCGCCGTGCGTGCTGCCGCTCGTCCCCGGCTACCTCTCGACCGTGATCGGGGTGACGCCGCACGACCTGCAGGAGGGGGTGGGGGTCAGGCGGGTGCTCGTGCCGAGCCTGCTGTTCATCGCGAGCTTCTCCGCGATCTTCATCCTGCTGGGGCTGAGCGCGACCGTGATCGGCCACTCGCTGAACTCGCACAAACACGCGCTCCAGCAGGTCGGGGGCTACCTGATCATCGCGATGGGAGTCGTGTTCCTCGCGACGCCGTTCGTCTCGATGCTCAACCGCGAGTGGCACTCCGAGAAGCTCCTGCGCCTCGCCGGGCGGGGCGGACCGCTGCTTGCCGGGGCCGCCTTCGCGATCGCGTGGACGCCGTGCACGAGCATCACGCTCGGCGCGATCCTCACGCAGGCGGCGATCTCGAGCTCCGCCGCGCACGGCGCGCTGCTGCTCGCGTTCTACTCGCTCGGCCTGGCGATCCCGTTCCTGTTGATCGCCGTGGCGTTCGACCGCATGACGAACGCGCTTGCGATCGTCAAGCGCCACTTCCCGGTCATCATCGGCATCGGCGGCGTGGTGATGATCGCGCTCGGCCTGCTGATCGTCACCGGCGAGTTCACGATCCTCAACAACAAGGCCCAGCAGCTCACGAGCGAACTCGGGCTGCCGACGACGAACGTGTGAGCGGCCCGCCCGGCGCCGCTCAGCCGGCCGAGGCGCCGGCCGCCTCGCGTGCCGCGCGCCGCTCGCGGAAGCTCGCTTCCCAGGCCTCCTGGTTGCGCTTGGCGTCGAGCACGAAGGGGGAGTAGCCGATCGCTTTCACGATCCCCTCGTTGATCGCCGCGTCCGGGGACGGGAGGGGGCGCATCACGTCGACGAACAGCACCACACGCGTCTCGTCGGTGTCGTTCCAGACCTCGTGGTTGAAGGTGTCGTCGAAGATCATCGACTTCCCCTCCTCCCAGTGGCGGTAGTCCTCGCCGACGCGGATGCGGCAGCTCTCGGCGTCCTCCGGGACGATCAGGCCGAGGTGGTAGCGCAGCACGCCCTTGTAGGGGCCGCGGTGGTCGAGGATGTGCTTGCGGGGACTGAGAATGGAGATCATCGCCGTCTTCATGCCCGGGATCTCGCGCATCAGCTGCGCCGTGCGGGGGCACATCTCGACGCCGAGCTTGGCCTCGAAGCCGTAGCCGTAGATGAAGAACGTCTTCCAGCGGTCGTCGTCGGTGATCTCGATCTGGTCCTTGGAGATGTCCTGGAAGTTGGCGAGCGCGTCGCGGTCGGCGAGCAGCGCGGCGGCCTCGTCGCGGATCACCTCCCAGTTCGCCTCGATGTGCTCGACCCAGGGGAAGCGCTCGAGCGGGAAGAAGGTCGCGTCGCCGACCAGCGAGCGCTTGCCGATGAAGCGCTCGATCGGCGCGAGGATCCGCTCCCCGACGCGGATCGTGAGGTCGACCGTCCGGTCCCACAGCGTCTTGTGCTCCATGTTGCGCACCTCCCACCCCCCCGATGGTTGACCGCCCCAGCTTAGTCGCGGGGCGGACCGATCCGAGGGCGGGGGAGTAGGCTCGCTGTCCCGACAGAAGGAGGCTCGATGAGACGTGGGTTCTTCTGGGGCGTCGCCGCCGCGGTCGGCGCCCGCGCGCTGATGCACCGCGTGCTGCTGTGGCAGTTCGGCCGCAACCTGGCGGCGCTGAACGCCGGGGATTACGGGCCGCTGCTGGCCAACTACGCCGAGGACGCGGTGCTGCACTTCAACGACGGCCCGCACCGCTGGGCCGGCGAGCACCGCGGCAAGGCCGCGATCGAGCACTTCCTGCAGGAGTTCGTGGGGGCGGGGCTCAAAGGCGAGATCCGCGCGCTCTGGACCGGCGGGCCGCCGTGGGCGATGACGATGGCGGTGCGCTTCGACGACGAAGCGACGGCCGGCGGCGAGCGCCTCTACGCCAACCGCGTGGCGATGGTGATCCGCACGCGCTGGGGGCGGATCGTCGAGCAGCAGGACTTCTACGAGGACAGCGAGCGCATCCCGGCGTTCGAGCGGGCCCTTCGCGAGCACGGAATCGAGCCGGTCGCAGCCTGAGGACGGCGGTCATCGGGGCCGGCACACGCGGCCGCACCTCCGTCGCGATCTCCACGGGCACGGGCTGGGGCCGGCCGCCTCGGACCGCCCCGGAAAAGCGCCGGCCCCCGGCGGCTTTCGCGCACCGGGGGCCGGGGCCAATCAGGAGGGAATCGTCGGGAAGTTGCTTGCTATGCGGCCTCGCGCAGCGCCGCCAGCTCGGGGCTCTCCGCGAGCTTCTTCAGCGCGCGCTGCTCGAGCTGGGAGGCGCGCTCGGCGGAGAAGCCGAGCCGCTTGCCGATCGCCGTCAGGGTCTGGGGCTCCTCGCGCCCGGTGCCGAAGCGGAGGGTCAGGACCTTCCGCTCGGTTTCGGGCAGCTGCGAGATCGCACGGTGCACGATCTGCTCGCGCTCGTGCTCCCAGGCCGTCTCCTCCGGCGCCTCGGCGTCGGAGGGGAGCAGGTCGCCCAGGGCGGTGTCGCCGTCCTCGCCGATCTGCTGGTCGAGGCTGACGAGCGCCGCGCGCTGGTGGCGCACCTCCTCGACCTGCTCGACGGGCAGGCCCGTCTCGGCGGCGAGCTCCTCGAGCGTCGGCTCGCGGCCGAGGCGCACGGACAGCTCGCGCTCGACGCGCCCGACCTTGCGGGAGCGCTGCGCGACATGGACGGGCAGGCGGATCGTGCGGCCGGAGTTCTCCAGGCCGCGCTGGATCGCCTGACGGATCCACAGCGTCGCGTAGGTCGAGAAACGAAAGCCCTTGCGCCAGTCGAACTTCTCGCTCGCCCTGATCAGGCCGAGCATGCCCTCCTGCACCAGATCGGCCAGGGGGAGGCCCTGGTTCTGGTAGCGGCGGGCGTTCGAAGCCACGAGGCGCAGGTTCGAGTTCACGAGCAGTTCCTTGGCGTGCAGGTCTCCGCGCTCGATCCGCTTGGCCAGGTCGATCTCCTGGGCGGGCGTCAGCAGCGGGTAGCGGCGCGAGTGCGCCAGCAGCTGGTCAACGGACTCGGGAATGAACGTGTCGGGCGTCCCTGCCGTGTCTACGCGCTCGATCGGGCTGTCCAGCCGCGCGGCCGCAGGCGCGGCCGTCTCGACGTCGGCCTGCGTGGCCTCGTCGGTGGCGGGAGCCGTGAGCTCCAGTGTGGTGTTGTTGGGGGAGTTAGGCATGAGGCGTCCTTCTAATCCGATACTTGGAGTCGGAATTATACGCCCAAGTAGTTGTCTTGTCAATTATCCTCTGTGGAGTCGATACCGTTGCTCGTTCGACGTCGAGCACAGCCTCCCCTGCCTGGAGGGACACCCTAGAATGCCCACCCAAACCGGGGATAAAACCCGCCAGGGAGCCGAAAATACCGTTCCGAGGGAGCGCCTTCCGCGCCTATCGGGGCGCTTCGTGCGGGCTATGAGCGAACGCCGGTAAGCTCGGCGCATGGACGCCGACCTCTCTGGGCGCGTGGTCGCCGTGACCGGCGCCTCCTCGGGCATCGGGGAGGCTACAGCACTTGCCTGTGCGCAGGCAGGAGCCGCGGTTTCGCTGGCCGCACGCCGCACAGAGCGGATCGAGGCGCTCGCGAAGAAGATCGAGGACGGTGGCGGCAGGGCGCTCGCGATCACCGCAGATGTGGGAGAGGAGGCGGAGGCGAAGGCGTTCGTGGAGCGCACCGTCTCGGAGCTCGGCCGCCTCGACGCCCTCGTCAACAACGCCGGCGTGATGCTGCTCGGCCCGATCGCGGGGGCGCCCACCGAGGAATGGCGCCGCATGGTCCACGTCAACGTCTTCGGTGTCCTCTACTGCACGCACGCCGCCCTGCCGGTGATGGCCGAGCAGGGCTCGGGGCACATCGTCAACGTCAGCTCGGTCGCCGGGCGCTTCGCCCGGGCCGGCTCGGGCGTCTACAACCTCACGAAGTTCGGCGTCGGCGCCTTCTCGGAGGCTCTGCGCCAGGAGATCGCGCCGATGGGCCTGCGCGTCACGCTGATCGAGCCCGGCGCCGTCGCCACCGAGCTCCCCGAACACAACCGCCCCGAGATCCAAGAGGTGATCAGGGGCGTCTTCAAGGACGTCGAGCCGCTGCGCGCCGATGACATCGCGGCGGGCATCCTCTACGCGATCGGCGCTCCCGAGAACGTGGCGGTCAACGAGCTGCTGATCCGCCCGTCCAGGCAGGTCCGGTAGGCCGCCAGACGGGTCGCAGCGGGCCCTCGGCTCACTGGCGGTCCGGAGGCCCGGCTCGGGCGATCTCGAGCAGCTCGCCGCCGATGTGGTCCACCTGCAGCGTCGTGTGGTCGAGCCCGAAACGCTCGTGCAGCAGCGCCTCCATCTCGCGCCGCGCCCGGTGGCAGTCGGCCTCGCGCCCGACGAGCACGTGCGCCGAGAGCGCCGGGAAGCCGCTGGAGACCTCCCACACGTGGAGGTCGTGGACCTCGACCACCTCCGCGAGCGCCACGAGCGCGCGGCCGACCTGCTCGGGGTCGAGCTCGGCCGGCGCGGCCTCGAGGAAGATGCGTCCGGTCGCCCACACCAGGCGCCAGCCCGCGCGGATCATCAGGCCGGCGATCGCGAGCGAGGCGAGCGGGTCCGCCCGCTGGAAGCCGAAGATCAGGATCACGCCCGCCGCGAGCGCCGTGCCGAGGAACCCGTAGAGGTCCGTCACGACGTGCTGGAAGCTGCCCTCGATGTTCAGGTTCGAGCGATCTGCGCGGGCGAGCTGCAAGGCCGCTACGACGTTCAGCACGGCGCCGGCGCAGGCCACCGCGAGCACGAGCCCCGCGCGCACGTGCGGAGGGTTGACGAGCCGGCTGACGGCCTCGAAGACGATGAAGCCCGCGACCACCAGCAGCGTGACGCCGTTGGCCTGCGCGGAGAGGATCTCCAGACGCCGGAACCCGAACGTCAGCGCTCCTTCCGCCGGGCGCGCGGCAAGCCGCAGCGCGAGCAGCGAGAAGCCGAGGGCGCCGGCGTCGGTGAGCATGTGGCCGGCGTCGGAGAGCAGCGCCAGCGAATGGGAGATCACGCCGGCGGCGATCTCGCCGGCCATCACGACCAGGATCAGCGCCAGCGCCCGCCACAGGCGCGTGGCGTCGTGCGGCGCTCCGTGCGCGTGGAGGCCGTGATCGTGGGGCACGGCCCCAAGATAAGGGAACCCCACCCGGTCTAGGCTCCCTCAGATGGCGAACCCCCGAGCCATGCCCGGCGGCGCGCGGCGAACGACGCTCGTCTCGATCGGCGTCGCGACGCTGCTCGTCGCGCTGAAGCTCGGCACAGGCCTCGCGACCGACAGCCTCGGCCTGATCTCGGCCGGGATCGAGTCGAGCGGCGACGTGCTCGCCGCCGTGCTCACGTTCTTCGCCGTGCGGCTCGCCGGCCGGCCCGCGGACCGCGGCCACCCGTACGGCCACCGCCGCGCGGAGAACCTCGGCGCGCTCGGCGAGGCCGGGATCCTCGTCGCCGGCGCGGTGATCGTCTCGGTCGAAGCGATCGGCCATCTCCTCGAAAGCGGCGCGCCGCCCAGCATCCACTGGTTCCAGTTCGCGGTGATCGGCGTGGCGCTGGCGCTGGACGCGAGCCGCACGGCCGTCTCGCTGCTGGCGGCCCGCCGCTACACGAGCCCGGCGCTGCGTTCCAACGCCTGGCACTTCGCTGCCGACGGGCTCGGCTCGGCGGCGGTGCTCGCGGGCCTGCTCGCCACGAAAGCCGGCTTCGACCAGGGCGACTCGGTGGCCGCGCTGGTGGTCGCCGCGATCATCTTGATGGCCGCCGCGCGGCTGGTGACCGTCAACGCCAACGTGCTGATGGACCGCACCCCCGACGACGCGCGCGCCGCGGCCGAGCGCGCGATCGGCGCCCTCGGCGGCGACGTCGAGCTGAGCCGGCTGCGCCTGCGCGAGTCGGCGGGCCGGTTCTTCGCCGACGTGGTCGTGAGCGTGCCGGCCGGCCGGCCGGTGGCCGAAGGCCATGACGCCGCCGACCGCGTCGAGCAGGCGGTCGAGCGCGCGCTGCCCGGCAGCGACGTGGTCGTGCACGTCGAGCCCCGACGCAGCGGCCTCGACCTGCGCGACCGCGTGCTGGCGATCGCCCTCTCCGAGCCGCTCGTCAAGGAGGCGCACGACATCACGATCTTCGAGAACGGCAACCGAGCGAGCGTCTCCCTTCACCTCAAGTTCCCCGGCGACCTCGATCTGGCGGCGGCGCACGAGATCGCCGAGCGCGTCGAGCGCGCGATCCGCGAACGCCCCGAGGTGGAGGACGTCCAGACCCACCTGGAGCCGCTGGAGCGGCCGCTACGAGCGCTCGCGTCGAGCTCCGGGCCAGCCGACTCGGCGCTGGAGATCGCCGAGGAGCTCGTTCGCGAACGGACCGGACGGCCCGCCGAGCGGGCACGGCTGCTCTCGACGGACGCGGGGCCTGTTCTCTTTCTGACGCTCGCCGGGCGCGAGGGCGAGTCGCTGGCTGACGCCCACAAGCTGGCGAGCGAGCTCGAGGACGAGTTGCGGGCACGTGTCGGCGAGCTGGCCGATGTCGTGATTCACACCGAGCCCTGAGCGATCGGGAAGGTTTTCGCGCGCGCCGGGATCTAGGTGCTTGGCTCGCAAACCAGCTCTCGGGAGGTCACGGTGAGGAAAGCGCTCATTCTTGGCTGCCTCGCCGCCGCTGTCGCTCTGGCAGCCGGCTGCGGCAGCAGCAGCAAATCGACGACCGGCACCACGTCGGCTTCGGCGCCCGCCACCTCGGCGGCGAGCGCTCCGGCGGCGAGCAAATCCGCATACGGCTCGACCGGGGCGTCGAGCTCGTCCGCTTCGGTCAGCGCCGTGACGATCTCGGCCAAGCACTCGAAGCACGGCACGATCCTCGCCGCCGGCCCGAAGCACCTGACCGTCTACCTCTTCGAGGCCGACAAGGGCGCCCAGTCCGCCTGCACGGGGGCCTGCACCACGGCATGGCCGCCCGTCACGACCGGCGGCGAACCGCAGGCAAGCGGCACGGCGAGCGCGGCCAAGCTCGGCACGGTCACGCGCGCGGACGGCACCAAGCAGGTCACCTACAACGGCCACCCGCTTTACTTCTTCGAGAAGGACGGCGACGCCGGCGACGCCTACGGCCAGGGCGTCAAGGCCTTCGGCGCGGGCTGGTACGTGATGTCGCCCAGCGGCAGCAAGATCGACGACGACGGAGGGTCGAGCCATGGCAGCAGCACCTCCTCCTAGCAACTCCTCGGCGCGGCGGCTGGCGGTCGTCTCTGCGGGCGCCTTGCTGCTCGCGGCCGTGCTCGCGACGACAGTGGCGCTCGCCTCGACGCCCGCACCGACGGTGAAGACGGCGGCGAACAGGAAGCTCGGCGTGAAGGTCGTCGTCAACCCTGCAGGGCGGACGCTCTACGCGCTCAGCCCCGAGACCGCCCACCACCTGCTGTGCAACGAATCCTATTGCCTGGAAGTGTGGCCGCCGCTGATCCTGCCGCACGGCGCGAAGCTCCGCGCCGGCAAGGGCGTTCAGGGCAAACTCGGGCTGCTGCGCCGCCCGGGCGGGCGCATGCAGGTGACGCTGCGGGGCAAACCGCTCTACCGCTTCAGCGAAGACCGCAAGGCCGGCGAAGCGCGCGGGGAAGGGCTGGAAACGTTCGGAGGCACCTGGCATGCCGTCACGGCCTCCGCCACCCCGGCGCCCACGAGCACGACGCCGACCACGACGACGCCCATGAGCCCCGCGCCCACGCCGTCGCCCTACGGCTACTGAGCTGCGCGCGGCGGGCGCTCCGGGCGCGAGCCACGGACGCGCCCGCCGCGGGCGTAGGATGCGCGATGCGGCGCCGACGCGGCGCGGGAAGTTTCGCGGTACGGCGGTGTCTTGGACAGCGACAGCCCCGAGACTGGAGGACACACGTGAGGACCCACGCAGCAGCCCAGGCCGGGCGAGGCCCCGCACGCAGATGGCGACTCGCGCTCCCCGCGCTCGTGGTCCTGGTGGCGCTCGCCGGCTGCGGGAGCAGCAGCTCATCCTCGACGAACAAAGAAACGACGCCCGCCACGACCGCGACCACCCCCGCCACCACCACGACGTCCAGCGGCAGCGGCAGCAAACTGAGCCTCTCGGCGAACCCCAGCGGGCAGCTCGAATACAACACCAAGACGCTCAGCGCGAAAGCCGGGAAGGTCACGATCGCCTTCACCAACATGGCGCCCCTGAGCCACGACGTCTCGATCGAATCCTCCTCGGGCCAGTCGCTCGGCTCGACCCCCGTGTTCAGCGGCGGCACGAAGTCGCTGAGCCTCGAACTGAAACCGGGGACATACAAGTTCTTCTGCACGGTGCCGGGGCACCGGCAGGCCGGCATGGAAGGAACCCTCACGGTGCAGTGAAGCTGCACATGGCTCCGGCGCGGCCCGAGCCGCGCGCGGGGTTCAGGGCGATGCCCACGCGCCCGCGGCGCGGGAGAGCCCGTGGGCGCTGAGCGCGGTCGCGAGCGCGATCGCAAGCGCCAGGCCGATCGCTGCGGCCACCGAGACGTCGAGCGCGAGCAGCGCACCCGCCAGGGCGCCGAGCAGCATCGCGAGCACGGAGACGACCCGCCGCAGGCGCGTGACCCGATCCGCCTCGCCGTCCCCGGCCAGCCATGCGAGCGTCCGCGTCAGCACGGTCGTCGTCAGCTCCGGCACCGCCAGGTGCTGGGCGGCGGCGTTCTGGATCCCCATCGCCACGGCGAGCACGGCCGTGATCGCGTAGCGGGCGCCCTCGCCGGGCGCCGCGCCCGCGACCAGTGCGATCACGAGCGCGATCGCGACCAGCACCGACTGCACCGAGCCCGCTCCGCGGACGAGGTGGCCGCGGTGCGCGCCGAGCCGCGCGCCGATCGCGCCGCCCGTACGGGCGCCGAGCAGGAACGCGGCGAGCGCGATCAGCGAGCTGAAGACCGACAGACCGGGCGCGCCAGCGATCGCGAAGCCGATGAACACGACGTTGCCGGTCATGTTGGCGACGAACACGTGCCCGAGCTTCAGGTAGCTGGCGGCGTCCACCACGCCCGTCAGCAGCGTGAGCGCCACCATCCTCGGCACGAGCGGGCCGTGCCGGTCGCCCGGTGGCGGGAGCAGCGCGGCGACGGCCGCCGGGCGCGTCATCAGTCGAGCTCGAGCACGTAGTCCTCGACGGGGGCGCGCTCGGGCACGCGCTGATCCTGGACGGCCTCGCCCAGGTACAGCAGGCCGACCGGGGTCTCCTCCGGCGCGATCCGCAGCAGCGCGCGGGCGCGGGCGCCGTCGAGCAGCGGCACGGTGCGCCAGTAGGCGGCGAGCCCGCGCGCGTGGGCGCCGAGCAGCACGATGTACGCGGCGACCGCCGTCGCCAGCAGGTCCTCGCGGTCCTGCGCCTCCTCGCCGCTGCGGATCGCCGTGACGGCGACGAGCGTGGGGGCGCGCCGCAGCTTCACCGCGGAGCCCGGCGTCTCGCTCTCGGCGAGCGTCATCAGCGCCTCGCGCGTGACCGGGCCGAGCACCCGAAAGCGCCACGGGTTGGTGAGGTGGTGGTTCGGCGCCCAGCGGGCCAGCTCGAGCAGCTCGCGCAGCAGCGCCGGGTCGACGGGCTCGGGACCGTACGCCTTGTGGGTGCGGCGTGTGCGGATAGCCTTCTCGACGTCCACGCCCGTCACCCTAGAGGCAAGCCGATCCCGACCGCCATCCGCGCCCCGCGCATTACCGCCGTGCCGATTTGAGCTTCGCGGAAGTCGTCTGCATCGCGCTCGCGGGGCTGGCCGCGGGCACGATCAACACGGTCGTCGGCAGCGGCACGCTGATCACGTTCCCGGTGCTGCTCGCGTTCGGCTACGCGCCCGTGACCGCCAACGTCTCGAACACGATCGGGCTCGTCCCGGGATCGGTCTCCGGAGCGATCGGCTACCGGGCGGAGCTTGCCGGCCAGCGCGCTCGCGCTGTGCGCCTGGGCACGATGTCGGTGCTGGGCGGCATCACGGGCGCGGCGCTGCTGCTCGTGCTGCCGTCCTCGGCCTTCAAGGAGATCGTGCCGGTGTTCATCGCGCTCGCGCTGGTGCTCACGGTGCTGCAGCCGCGGCTGCAGGTGGCGCTCGCGCAGCGGGAGCTCCGCCGCCACCACGCGCACCGTGTGCTGACCGTCCTCGCCGTCTACCTGACCGGCGTCTACGGCGGCTACTTCGGGGCCGCGCAGGGGATCATGCTGCTGGCGATCCTCGGCGTCGCGCTCGAGCAGTCCCTGCAGCGCACGAACGCGCTGAAGAACGTGCTCGCCGGGCTCGTCAACGGCGTCGCGGGCGTGTACTTCATCTTCGCCGCTCCCCACGTCGCGTGGGGCCCGGCCGCGGTGATCGCGGTCGCGGCGATCCTGGGCGCGCAGCTCGGCGCACGCTACGGGCGGCGGCTGTCACCGGATGCCCTGCGCGCGCTGATCGTCGTCGTGGGGATCTCGGCGATCCTGCAGCTGGTGCTCTAGATGAGCTGCTGGGAGATCAGGAAGACGTTGAGAGCGGTGATCAGCCCCGCCATCGCCCAGGCGGCCACGGTGGTGAGTCGCCGGTTCACGTGGACGCCCATCACGTCGCGGCGACTCGTGAGCATCACGAGCGGGATCAGCGCGAACGGGATCCCGAACGAGAGCACGACCTGGCTGAGCACGAGCGCGCTCGTCGGGCTGACGCCGGCCGCGAGGACCGCGATCGCCGGCACCATCGTCACGAGACGGCGCACGTAGAGCGAGATCCGCACCTTCACGAAGCCGGCCATCACCACCTGGCCGGCATACGTGCCCACGCTCGAGGAGGAGGCGCCCGAGGCGAGCAGCGCGACCGCGAAGGCGACCGCCGCGCCCCCGCCCACCAGCTCGGAGAAGCCGGCGTGCACGCCCTGGATCGTGTCGATGCCGGTGTGCCCGCTCGTGTGGAAGAGCTGCGCCGCCACGGCGAGCATGCTCACGTTGATGATCCCCGCCAGGCCGAGGGCGACGATCACGTCGATGCGCTCGAAGCGCAGCACCCGAGCGCGCTCGGAGTCGTCGCGGGTGGGCATGCGGCCCTGGGTGAGGGCCGAGTGCAGGTAGATCGCGTGTGGCATCACCGTCGCGCCGATGATGCCGACGGCGAGGTAGAGCGACTCGGAGCCGGACAGGTGCGGTATCAGCCCCTGGGCGGCTTCAGAGGCGGACGGCCCGATCTTCAGCGTCTCGTAGAGGAAGCCGACGAAGATGACGCCGAGCAGGCCGGTGATCGCGAGCTCGAAGCGGCGGTAGCCCTTGACGCGCAGCTCGAGGATGCCGAACGCGATGAAGCCCGTGATCACGCCGGCGATCACCAGCGGGATGTGGAAGAGGAGGTTCAGGGCGAGCGCGGCGCCGAGGAACTCGGCGATGTCGGTCGACATCGAGATGAGCTCCGCCTGCACCCACATCGCCCACGAGAGCGCTTTCGGGTAGTGCTCGCGGAAGCTCTCGGGGAGGTTGCTGCCGGTGACGATCCCGAGCTTGGCCGACAGGTACTGGATCAGCATCGCCATCAGGTTCGCCAGCACCACGACCCACAGCAGCAGGAAGCCGAACTGGGCGCCGCCCTGGAAGTTGGTCGCGAAGTTGCCGGGGTCGACGTAGGCGATCGACGCGACGAACGCGGGCCCGAGCATCGCGAGCGTCGCCCTGATCCTGCCCTTCGCCAGCAGCTGTTCGAGCGCGCTCGGTGTGTCGATCGCGACGGCCGCGCCGTCGGTTCCCTCGAGGACGAGCGGGCGGGGGGAGGGGTCACGC
The DNA here is from genome assembly GCA_963836035.1 of uncultured Solirubrobacteraceae bacterium. Lineage (GTDB taxonomy): Bacteria > Actinomycetota > Thermoleophilia > Solirubrobacterales > Solirubrobacteraceae > Palsa-744. Next base: position 257,720 of record CAWIHX010000006.1, read on the forward strand.
GCCCACCTCCACCCGCATAGCTCGCGTGAGTGCGTCGCCGAGCGCGAGCGTGCGGTCGCCGAAGCGGACGAACAGCGGGCCGCCGAACGGCTGGCGCTCCACGACTTCGAGTGTCTCGCCGAGCGAGACGCCCTGCTCGGCGAGGTAGCGCAGCATCTCGGAGTCGGAATCGGACACGCGCACGAAGCGCCCGACCGCGCCGATCGGCAACTCGTCGAGCCCGAGGGTCTCGGCCTCGTCGAGGTCGAACTCGACCGTCGGGATCGGATCGCCGTGGGGGTCCACGGTGGGGTTGCCGAGCTTGGCCGCGATCAGTTCCTCGAGATCGTCGGAGAGCACGTGCTCGAGCACCTCCGCCTCGGCGTGCACGCGGTCCCAGGGCATGCCGAGCACCTCGGCCAGGTAGCTCTCCAGCAGGCGGTGGTGGCGGATCACCTCGAGCGCGATGCGCCGCCCGGCGGGAGTCAGGCGCACGCCGCGATAGGGGACGTGGGTGATCAGCCCGAGCTCGTCCAGGCGCTTGAGCATCGCCGAGACGGACCCGGGGGTGATGCCCAGACGCCCGGCCAGGGTCTTCGTCGAGACCGGCTCCTCGCGGCGCGATTCGAGCGAGAAGATCGCCTTCGTGTAATCCTCGACCGCCGGCGTGCGCACGGCCTCGTTGGTGGCCATGGGAAAATAGTATGGCATGCCAAAACTTCTTTCAAGGCGCAGCTGTACATGGCATGCATCGCCCCGCCGGGGCGGTTTCTTGAGCCCGGGGCGGCGCTCAGGGGGCCGCGACCGGCTCGCGCGCGAACGACGCGATCAGCTCCGCGGTGCGCTCGGGCTGGTCGATCGAGACGAACGTGTAGCTGTCCTCGATCCGCTCCAGGCGCGCGTTGGGGATCTCCCGCGCCATCCGTTCGGCGTTCGCGAGCTTGAAGAAGCGATCCTCGGGCGCCCAGGCGATCAGCACGGGGATCTGCAGCTGTGAGAAGTGCGACGCGGCCTCCAGCGTGTGCTTCGGGTCCATCCCCGCGAGGATCTGCGCGACCTGGGCGCGGATCGCGGCGTCGCGGCGCACCGGCTCGACCCACGCGCGGCAGCGCTCGTCGTCGAAGCGGCGCATCAGCCATCCGTAGGCCAGCGGGGAACGGCGCATCGGCCCGAAGCGCATCGACTGCGCGATCCCGGCGAGCACGGCCTTGGAGCGGCCGAGCGTGGCGAGCGGCTTGAACGCCGGCGGCGGGAAGTGCTCGTAGGCGTCACAGGGCGTGAGCACGAGGCGGGCGAGGCGCTCGGGATGCTTCGTCGCCACGAGCTGGCAGATCGCTCCGCCGGTGTCGTTGCCGACGATCGTCACACGCTCGAGCTCGAGCGCCTCGAGGAAGCCCGCGACCAGACGGGCGAGGCCGGGAGGGGAGAGGTCCGCGCCCGGCGCCGCAGCCTCCTGCTGCGAGCCGAGCGGGAGGTCGGGCACGATCACGCGGAAGTCGCCCTCGAGCCGCGCCGCGACGTCGCGCCACAGCTGCCCGTCGACGAGCAGGCCGTGGATGAACACGATCGGTTCGCCCGAGCCGCTCTCGCGGTAGCGGATCCGCCCCTGGGGCAGGTCGACGTGCTTGGCCTGGATCGTCATCTTCTTCTCCTTCTTCTCGTGAGGGGGGACAGCGCGACCTGCGGCCGCAGCCGCAGGCGGAGGAAGACCGGCCAGCTGCGCGGGCTGAGCGCCACGGCAGCCAGCAGGGGGGACGGGTCGAAGAACGTCTCGCGTTCGACCGCGAGGCCCTCGCGCAGCTCGACGCGGTCGCACGCGCGCAGCCGCACGCGGCGACCGCCGCGCAGCGTGCCGGTGATCGTCAGCTCCGCGAAGATCGTCTCGCCGTCGATCGCGGCGCGCCCGACCTCGGCGCGGACGTCGGGAAGGAGGGCGAACAGCGGCCGGACGAAGCGCTCTTCGAAGGCCTCGATGCCGCGCAGCGGGGGCAGCTGCGGCCCCAGCAGCAGCACGTCCTCGGCAAGCATCGGCCGGAAATGCTCGATGAACCGCTCCGCGCCGGCGCCTGCGGCCCAGCCGGAGCGGAACCCCTCGAGCCAGCGCTCGGCAGCCGCTGCAACCGCTGGACCCGTCCTTGGACTCGGCGCGGCCATGTCCGATAGAGGTGACATACAGACAGTATGTATCTAGCATACACTCGGTATGAAAGTCAATGACCCAGTGGAGCGGCTGAGCCCGCAGGCCGAGCGCTCGCTCGCGACGCGCACCGCGCTGCTGGAGACGGCGCGGCGGCTCTTCGCCGAGCGCGGTTACGCGGGCGTCGGCACCGAGGAGATCGTCCGCGCCGCGGGCGTCACGCGCGGCGCGCTCTATCACCACTTCGACGGCAAGCTGGAGCTGTTCGCGACCGTCTACGAGCAGGTGGAGGCGAACCTCGTCGAGGGCATCGCGGCAGCCGTCGACGCCCCCGGCGCCGCGCCGCTGACGGTGCTCCACGAGGGTGCGCGGGCGTTCCTCGACGCGTGCGAAAACGACCCGGCGGTGCAGCGGATCGCGCTGCTCGACGCACCCTCGGTGCTCGGCTGGGAGCGCTGGCGGGAGATCGGGATGCGCTACGGGCTCGGGCTCGTGCGCGGCACGATCGAAGCCGCGATCGAGGCGGGCGAGATCGAGCCCCAGCCGGCCGAGCCGCTCGCGCATCTGCTCTTGGGAGCGATCGACGAGGGCGCTCTGCTGATCGCGCGGGCCGACGACGGCGGTGAGACGCGCAGGCAGGTGGGCGCGGCGCTCGAGCGCGTGCTCGCGGCGCTCACGTCCTGAGGGTCGAGCTCAGGCCGCGGGAGCGGGAGTCGCGGCAGCGCCCGTGCTCGTGCCGCTCGGCGGGTGCGAGCGGTGATTGCCGGGATGCTGATGGCTGAGCAGCCGGCCGATCCGGGCCTTCAGCCGTGTCAGGTGCGCCGCCTCGTCCTGTTGGCTCAGCCGGTGCGCGGCGACGGCCGCATCGAGTCGCGGCTTGATCGCGTTCACGAGCACTTCGGTGAGGCCGGCAGCCGACTTGCCCGGCGTCGCGTCGGCGATCTGCGCGACCGTCTTGCCGGACTTCATCTGGATGATCAACTGGTGACGGTTCAGGCCGAGGTAGGACAGAAGGGCTGCGCGCAGCGCGCCGTGGCGCGCCCCGGCGAGGCCCGCGTGCCGCTTCAGCTCGGTCGCGGCCGAGCGGTTCACGAGCGCCTTGATGCGCGCTTCGAGGCCGGGCGGCGGCGAGGGGATCCTGGCCTTGACCGCCGCGAGCATCGCCGCGACCAGGCCGGCTTCGGACTTGCCGGGCGTGGCAGCTGCGACCTGCGCCAGGGTCTTGCCGCCGCGTAGCTGTTCCTTCAGCTGCGCCGGGGTCAGGCCCAGATAGGAGGACGCCGCGCTCACGAGGCCGCCGCGGGTGCGCACGCCGCCGCCGTGCAGCCGCGCATGCCGCGGGGAGCGGGCGTGCTTCGGGGTCGCAGTCGCGCCCAGCGCGACCGCGGTGCCGCCCGCGAGAACCGCGGCGAACGCCGTCACGAGGGCGATGCGTCGTCTCAGGATCCGTCCCATGCTCTGCAATCTGCCAGAAGGCCCTAAAGATCGGGTCAGCGGCAGATAAGAAGGCTAGTGGATCGCCTCGGGGTCGATGCGTGCCTCGGACATCACCACGCGCCGGCCCCGGATCGGCACGTCCTCCGAGCGCAGCAGCCGCCGCTGGCGCTCGCCCTTCGGCCAGGTGCCGTCGCTGCGCACGACGCGCCACCAGGGCAGCTCGGCCGTCGTCTGCGAGAGCGCCCGGCCAGCTTGCCGTGGGGCGCCCGGGCACAGGTCTCCATAAGTCGTGACGAAGCCAGGGGGGACGCGGCGGACGCGGGCGTAGATCGTGTCGGGGGACATGGCACGAGGCTAACGAGGAGAGCTTCGACGATGCACGCTACGGCTCACCCGCACCGGAGGACGCGGCGCTCGCTCAAAGCCGCTTTTCTGTGGCCAAACGTGATCGACCCGAGGTTAGGAGGGCAGCATGCTCACGCTGATACCGGACCTGCCGGCAGACGTGATCGGAGTGGAAGCACGCGAGAAGGTCACCGCCGCGGACTACGAGAACGTGCTGGTGCCGGCGGTCGAGGCCGCGAAAGCCTCGGGCGCGGAGAAGCTGAAGATCCTGTACGTCCTCGACGGGGAGTTCCCCGACTACACCGCCGGCGCCGTGTGGCAGGACACGAAGCTCGGCTTGGGCCACCTGCGCAGCTGGGAGCGCATCGCGGTGGTCAGCGACGCAGAGTGGCTGCACCGCTCGATCGCCGCACTGGGCTGGACCGTTCCGGGCGAGATCAAGGTGTTTCGCTCGAGCGAGGCGGCTGCGGCGCGGGAGTGGGTCTGCGGGTAGCGCTTTGCGGGTGCGCTCGATAATCGATGTTATGTGAAGTTGGAGCAAAAGCGCACACGCCCCTCTGGCAAGCTCGGCAGGTGCCACAGCGGCGGCGGTCTGGCGCGGGCGCGCTCGACCTGGCGCTCGGCTACGCGTTCGAGGTGCGCGGCGCCCGCCGGGTGTGGTTTGACGTGCTCGCGGCCAACGACCCGCGCTGCGGCTGTATCGGCGCGCCGGCTTCGCCGACGACGGCCTCGCGCCCGACGGGCACCTCCTCCCCGACGGATCGTCGGTCCCGCTGCGGCTTATGTCAATCACGGCGGAGGCGTTCCCGGCGCGGCCGGGCCCCGGCGCTCGAGCAGTCTCATGACGATCGCGTCGAGCTGGGCGCTCTGCGCGGCGACGAGCACTTCGGCGAGCTCGATCAGCTCGTCGACGTTGCGGGCAGTCGCCTTGTCCATCGGCTCCTCCTCCTTGGTCAGCGTCACCTGCAGCCGGTGGTACTCCTTGCCGAGCACCTGCGAGAGCTCGTAGTCGACCGATTCGGTGATCCCGTCGAAGACCACGTCGATGATGTGCAGCCCCCATCCGATCAGGCCCCAGTGGCGCGCGCGTGACCAGGGCAGCGGTTTCGTGAGCCGTCCCGTGCCGAGCGAGACCATCAGCGTCGCACCGGCACGGCCCTGCACAGAGGTACGGTCGACGAAGCCGCACATGCCCGGATCGTTGGCGAAGACGCCGCCGTCCACGAGCGCCATCTCGCTGCCGGCGTGCTGCGGATCGGGCAGCCGCACGGGCCGGAAGTACGTCGGCGCAGCCGAGGTCGCCATCGCGACGTCGCTCATCGCGAAGTCGTAGGCGGCGGCTTCTCTTGCGTCGGCGGTCCGGAAGAACACCGGGCGGCGGGACTCGATGTCATAAGAGGTGACGATCACCTCGGTGAGGGCCTGGCTGAGGCGCGCCTCGCCGAAGTGGCGGCGCAGCACCTGCTCGCGGCCCCGGGCCGGGTACTTCGGGCCGAACAGCTGGCGCAGTCTGCCGAGCAGCTCGTGCGGGAAGATCGCCGGCCCGTCTTCGCGGTAGAGGTCGAGCAGCTCTGAGGCTTTGTACGGCGGCCGGCCGGACGCTCCCGGCCAGGCCAGCCCCAGTGCGAGGATCCCGCCCGTCGAGGTGCCCGCGATCACGTCGAACAGCTCGTGCAAGGGCCTGCCGGCCCGTTCTTCGAGCACGCGCAGCACAACCGCCGGGATCGCCCCCCGGATGCCGCCCCCGTCGATCGCGAGGATCGCCTTCTCAACCCGCTGCAGCCCGTCTTCGCCCGCGCCCATCGCGGCCCCCTTCGCTCCGATTCCGATAGGTGGACGTTACTCCTCGCCCCCGCGGCGGCGGCTCAGCTCATAGCATCCGGCGCGAACCCGAGATCAGGAGGCGACCCGGATGGCGAACACGATCTACACCGCCGAGGCACATGTGACCGGCGGTCGCGCGAACGGGCACGGCCGCACCGGCGACGGCATGCTCGAGGTCGACCTGCGGCTGCCGAAGGAGATGGGCGGCCAGGGCGACGGGACCAACCCGGAGGAGCTCTTCGCCGTGGGCTACGCGGCCTGCTTCGAGGGCGCGCTGGGCGTGGCCGGGCGGCGTTCGAAGGTCGAGACCGGCGACGTCGCGATCGACTCGAAGGTCTCGCTGACGCCGAACACGAGCGGCGGCTTCGATCTCGGCGTCGTGCTCGACGTGTCGCTGCCGAGCGTCGAGGACGCGGAGACCGCGAAGGAGATCGTGCGACTCGCCCACAAGGTCTGCCCGTACTCGAACGCGACACGCGGGAACATCGACGTTGCGATCACGGCCAACGGAGAGCCGATCGACTGACGCGGCGACGCAGCCGTGCGGGTGCTCACCTGGAACCTGTTCCACGGCCGCTCGCTCCCGCCGTCCCGCCGCGAGCTGCTCGGCGAGTTCGCGGCGGCGCTGCGCGCCTGGCGCTGGGATGTGGCGCTGCTGCAGGAGGTGCCGCCGTGGTGGCCGCCCGCGCTCGCGGCGGCGAGCGGCGCCCAGCACCGGACGGCGCTGACCTCGCGCAACCTCGGGCTGCCGCTGCGCCGCGCGCTCGCGCGCCGCGACCCGGAGCTGATGAAGTCGAACGGCGGCGGCGCCAACGCGCTGCTCGGGCGCGTGCCGATCGCGGAGGACGGCAGGGCGCGGCTGCGCACCTGGCCCGAGCGTCGCGTCGTGCAGCTCGCGCGGCTGGAGGGCGGCGTGGTGGCGGCGAACTTCCACGGCAGCACGCGCGTGGCCCTCGCCGAGCAGGAGCTCGAGCGCCTGCGCTCGATCGCGAGCGCCTTCGCCGGCCCGGACGCGGCGCTGGTGCTGGGCGGCGATCTGAACCTCCGCTCTCCGCACGTCGCGGGGATGGAGCATGTGGCGGCGCGCGACGTCGACCACCTGTTCGCCGCCGGCCTGCGGGCGACCGGGAGCGAGGTGCTCGACCGCCGCGCCGCGGTGGACGGCATCACGGTGGAGCTCTCCGACCACCCGCCGCTGCTGGCTGTGCTGGACCGCTGAGCGTTCAGCGGCCGAAGGTGCGCAGCAGGCGTCGCGCCGCGTCGGGCACCGGCGCGATCCGCGAGCGGGTCTCGGCGATCCCGTCGCGGAGCTCCCTGTCCCCCACCTCCACCGGCAGCATCGTGTCCTGCAGGGTGCCCAGCTCGTCGTCGGCCTCGGCCGTCTGGACGATCGCGCCCTCGAGCAGCTCGTGGACGCTGTGGCCGGGCGCCGCCTCGGGAGCGGGCGGGAACTCTCGGGGGGAGAGCTCGGAGCGCGCGGCGAACTCGCTGTGGGTGCGCCGCAGCCGCCCGTAGGCGCGCTGGACAGGCCCGAAGAGCCCGTCCTCGAGCTGCTCCGCAGTGCCTTCGTCGAGCTGCTCGTAAGCCGCGCCGAGGAGGCCCAGCGCGGCGTTCAGGTGTTCTGCGGCGCCCGCGAGCACGTCCAGCATCTGCCGGCGCGCATCGGTGGTGGATTGGGTCACGCGGCGAAAGCTACCCTGCGTGGCCACCCCTATCCGCCGGTTGCACGCGATCGCCCGCGAGCTCGATCGCGCGCGCGAGCACTTCGTCGAGCATCGCCGGCGTCAACTTGCCCGTGAACGTGTTCTGCTGGCTCGGGTGAAAGCAGCCGAGCAGCGGCCAGGGCTCGCCGCCGGCCTCCGCGCCGTGAGCGAAGCGCGGCCGTGGCCGTGGCGGAGCGCCGCCGAGGGCGCGGCGCAGGCGCAGGGCGGCATCCCACGCGAACGCGCCGAGGCAGACCACCACCGCAGCGCGCTCGAGAAGCTGCAGTTCGCGGACGCTCCATGGCAGGCACGTGTCGCGCTCCTGCGGCGTCGGCTTGTTCGCGGGCGGCGCGCAGCGCACCGCGGCGGTGATCCTCACGCCGTACAGCTCGAGGCCGTCGCCGAGGCGGCGGGACTCGGGCGAGCTGGCGAGCCCCGCGCGGAACAGCGCCGCATAGAGGAAGTCGCCGGAGCGGTCGCCCGTGAACATGCGGCCCGTGCGGTTGGCGCCGTGCGCCGCGGGCGCCAGGCCGAGTAGGACGATGCGCGCGCGCTCGTCGCCGAAGCCCGGCAGGGGCCGGCCCCAGTAGCTCTCCTCCGCGAAGGCGGCGCGCCGCTCGCGCGCGACGAGCTCGCGCCATGCCACGAGCCGCGGGCAGCGCCGGCAGCGGCTCACAGCCGCGTCCAGCCCAGAGATCGTCTTTATCTGCTCCGCGCGCACGGGGCAGTAGTACCATCGCTTGAAGGATGCAGACGTGGATGTGGATCGTTCTGCTGGCGGGGCTGGTCAAGCTGCCGATCGCTGCGCTCATGTTCTGGATCCCCTTCCGCTACGACGAGGCCGTGCAGGCGCCGGACGTCTCGGACTCGAGCGAAGAGGACGGCGGCTCGAAGGCGCTGCCTGCCGGGCCGCTCAACCCCCACCCGCGCAGCCCGCTGCCGCGCAACCCGCGCCGCGGGCCCCACGGTTCGCCCTCCCCCTCACCGCCGCCGCGCGTGCGCAAGCCGCTGCGCGTCGCCGCGCCCGCACGCATCGGCCACCGCTGAGCGGGCGGGGCTCCTAGCGGTTGTGCCGGCGCGCCTGGCGCGCGGCTTTCGCTTTGGCGCGGCGATTGGCGTGCCGGCCCGCGTTGTCACGCCCGCGGTTGCCTTCCCCGACGTCGTCGGGGCCGGCCGGGGCGACGCGGCGGGCGTCGCGCACGATCACGTAGCCGATCGCGATCAGGAGCACGACCGCGGCGCCGATCCCGATCAGGATCAGTTTGTTCGAGTTGCGCGTTTCGCCTTCGCTGCTGTTCGTCGTCGCGGTGGTTTCCGTCGGCGTCGTTTCTTCTTGGGCCTTTTCGGAGAGTTCGTTGAAGGCGTTCCCGCCTTCCACCCCGGCAGCGGACGCGGCCACGGGCATCGCGAGCGAGCAGCACATCAGCGCGAGCACGGCGAGCAGGGCCGCGCCCGGACGCGGGAGGCTGCGGTATCGACGGACGGCGAACACGCGGCGAGCATACCGGCTGACCGCCGAGGTGCGGCTCGGCTGCCCTGCAGGCGCGGGCTGGCGCTCCGGACCCCGCGGCAGCGCCTAGAATGCCCGCCGATGGCTCCGAAACAGCGGCAGGTGAGGATCGAGCAGCGGGGCACGCTGCAGGCGATCCAGGCGCTCGAGACTCGTTCCGACGAGGAGCTCGAGGCCGAGACAAAATACAAGGCGGCGGCGCTGGCGATCCTCGGCGCCCGCGCCTCCGAGCGCTTCGACGCGGACGCCGCGCGCGGCTACTTCCAGCGTGCGATCGCGGCGGCGCGGCCGCAGGAACGGATGCAGCTGCGACGCATGGCCGACGCCTCGCTCGCGCTCGCCGAGCGTCGCGCCGGCGACCTCAAGGACGCCGTCGAGCGGCTCGGCCAGGAGGCTCCGAGCGGGCGCCAGATGTTCGCTCTGCGCGCCATGGGCCTGCTGCTTCCGCCCAGCTCGGCGGGCATCCTCGCGCGGGTGCGCGGGGTCGTCCTGATCATCCTTCTCGTCATCGTCCTGCTCGCGATCGGCGCCGGCGTCGTCGAGCTCATCTCGCTCCCGTTCGGCGGCCTCGGGCTGGCGCCGGCGATCCTCCTCGGGCTGTTCCTCATGATCGCCGCGCTCGCGATCGCCGCCGCGATCGGGCGCCGCCGTCGCGGCCGCGCGCGGGCGCCGTCCGGCTGAGCCGGCGCGACCCCGGACCGCCGGCGCCTGGCACTAGGCTTGCCCCGTGCCCGCTCCGATCTGCCTGATCGTCAACCCATCCGCCGGTGGCGGCCGGGCCGCGCGGATCGCTCCCGAGGTCGAACGGGCGCTGCGCGCGGAGGGCCTCTCGGTCCGCACCGTCCACACCACGGGGCTGGATCACGCGCGCGAGCTGGCGCGCGAGGCCGCCGCGGGCGGTGAGACGGTCGCCGCGCTGAGCGGCGACGGGCTCGTCGGGGTGCTCGCCGACGAGCTGCGCGACTCGCCGGGCGCCGTCATCGGGGTGCTCCCCGGCGGCCGCGGCAACGACCTCGCGCGCGTGCTCGAGATCCCACCCGACCCCGCCGGGGCCTGCCGCGTGCTCGCCCACGGCACCGCGCGCCCGCTCGACCTCGGTCTGGTCGAGCCGCTCGGCGGCGGGCCCGCACGGGCGTTCGTCGGGATCGCCTCGGCCGGCTTCGACAGCGACGCGAACCGGATCGCCAACGAGGCGCCTTCCTGGCTCGGGGGGCTCGTGTACGCCTACGGCGCCCTGCGCGCGCTGGCGTCCTGGCGCCCCGCGCGCTTCGAGCTCGAGCTCGACGGGCGCGAGCGCCACTCCTTCAGCGGCTACTCGGTGGCCGTCGCCAACTCGCGCGCGTACGGCGGCGGCATGTACGCGGCGCCCGACGCGATGCTCGACGACGGCATGCTCGACGTGATCGCGATCGAACGTGTGAGCCGGCTGCGCTTCCTCGCCAACCTGCCGCGGGTCTTCAAGGGCACGCACGTGGAGCTCCCGAGCGTGCGGGTCTTCCGCTGCGCGACGGTCTCTGTCGTTTCCGACCGCCGGTTCGAGATGTACGCCGACGGCGATCCCGTCGGGGCGCTCCCCGTCCGCGTGAGCGCTCTGCGGGGCGCTGTGACGGTCGTGACGCCGGCGACCGGCTCGGCTGCCCTCTCCCCGGTCCCCGCCGAGCCCGCGAGCGGCTCGCCGGCCGGGCAGCGCGAGGCCTGATGCCGGCGCTCCTCGGTGCGAAGCTCGCCGTCGCGCGCAGCGCGGGCGCGCTGGCCAAGCTCGGCGGCAGCGGCGCCACGAGCCTGCCGGGGCGTGTGCTCCTGGCGATCGAACCCCACGCGATCGGCGCGCTCGGCGGACGCCTGCCCCAGGGAAGCGCCGTGATCTCCGCGACGAACGGCAAGACCACGACGGCGGCGATGGCGGCGGGCGTGCTCGCAGAAACGGGCACCCGGCTGGTCCACAACCGTGCCGGCGCCAACATGGCCGGGGGCGTCGCGACCACCCTGCTCGACGCCTCGCGCGGCGCCGGCATCACCGGCGAGATGGGGCTGTTCGAGGTCGACGAGCTGTGGCTCTCGTCGGTCGCGGAGGCGCTCGGCCCCCGGGCGATCGTGCTCGGGAACCTGTTCCGCGACCAGCTCGATCGCTTCGGCGAGCTGGAGTCGATCGCCGACAGCTGGTCGGAGCTGCTCGCGACGAGCCCGGCGCGCGCGATCCTCAACGCCGACGACCCGCTGCTCGCCGACCTGGGCCGCGAGCGCCGGCCCGAGGACGTCCTCTACTTCGGGGTCGACGACGACACGCTGGCGCTTCCCGGGCTCGGCCACGCCGCCGATGCCAAGCACTGCCGGCGCTGCGGCAGCCCGTATGTCTTCGACGCGGTCTACCTCGGCCATCTCGGCCACTACCACTGCCCCTCGTGCGGCGCGACGCGGCCGGCACCGGCGATCGGTGCCAGCGACGTCGCGCTGCAGGGGGTGCGGAGCGCCGCGTTCACGCTCTCCACCCCGGCGGGCACAGCCCGTGTGGAGCTCGCGCTCCCCGGTCTCTACAACGTCTACAACGCGCTCGCGGCCGCCGCTCTCGGGTCCGCGCTCGAGGTGCCGCTGGAGCAGATCGTCGCCGGCCTGCAGGCGACGCGGCCGGCGTTCGGGCGCGCCGAGACGATGCGCCTGGCGGCGCCCGGCGGCGAGCGCGAGCTGCAGATCCTGCTGGTGAAGAACCCGGCCGGCGCGAACGAGGTGCTGCGGACGCTCGCGCTCGAGCCCGGCCAGCACGATCTCCTCGGCGTGCTCAACGACCAGATCGCCGACGGCCGCGACGTCTCCTGGATCTGGGACGCCGACTTCGAGCTGCTCGCCGACCGCATCGGCTCGGCGGTGTGCAGCGGAGCACGCGCAGCGGATCTCGCGGCGCGGCTGAAGTACGCGGGCGTTGCGGCCGAGCGGATCCGGATCGAGCCAGACCTGCCCCGGGCACTCGCCGTGGCGCTCGACGACGGGACCGCAGGCGCGCCGCTGTACGCGCTGCCCACCTACACCGCGATGCTCTCGCTGCGGGAGCTGCTCGTCGCCCGAGGCGCGGCCGCGAGCCGCTGGTCGTGATGGCAGCGGCGCCGGCCGAGGTGATCTGGCACGAGGTGGAGTGCGGGCGCTACAGCGCCGACCTCCCGCTCTGGCGCGAGCTCGCCGGCGCGAGCGCCCAGCGCGGCGGCGAGGCTCGCGTGCTCGATCTCGGCGCTGGGATCGGGAGGGTCTCGCTCGACCTCGCCGCGGCCGGCCACAACGTCACCGCCCTCGACCTCTCGCCCGCCCTCCTCGAAGAGCTCGCGCGGCGCGCCGAGGGCCTGCCCGTGCGGACGGTGGTGGGCGACGCACGCGAGTTCCGCCTCGCGGAGGACGGCTTCGACCTCTGCCTCGTGCCGATGCAGACGCTGCAGCTCCTTCGCGACGAGGGCGAGCGCCGCGCCCTGTTCGAGAGCGCCGCCGCCCACCTGCGCCCGGGCGCGCTGCTCGCGTGCGCGATCGTCACCGCGGCCGACGAGTTCGATGCGATGGCGGGCCAGCTCGGCCCTTCCCCCGATCGCCTGGCGGTCGGCGAGCGCGTGTACTTCTCACGGCCGCTCAGCGTACGCGTGCTCGACGGGAGGATCAGGATCGAACGCGAGCGCGTCGCGCTGCCCGCAGACGGCGAGGGCGAGCAGCGCTGGCGGGGCGCCGGCGAGCGCGACGTCGTCGAGCTCGCCTGCGTCACCGAGGAGCAGCTGTGGGACGAGGCCGCCGGCGCCGGGCTCGAGGCCCAGCAGACGCTGCTGATCGCGGAGACCGACGAGCACACCGCCAGCGAGGTCGTGGTGCTCCGTGCCTGATCGCACCCTGCGCGTGTGCGCGCTCTATCCCGACCTCATGAACATCTACGCCGACCGCGGCAACCTGATCGTGCTCGAACGGCGCTGCGCGTGGCGCGGCATCGGCTTCGAGCTCGACGCGTCGAGCCTCGGCCAGCCGCTCGACGGCGAGCGCCACGACCTCTACTACATCGGCGGCGGCCAGGACCGCGACCAGCGCCTGTGCGCAGAGGACCTGCTGGCGCTGAAGGCGGACGCGCTGCGCCGGGCCGCGGCGCGCGAGGCGATCGTGCTCGGGGTCTGCGGCGGCTACCAGCTGCTCGGCAGCTCCTACACGCTCGATGACGATCGCATCGAGGGCGTCGGTCTGCTCGACGTCGAGACGGTGCGTGCCGCCGGCCCGCGCCTGATCGGCAACGTTGCGATCGAGCCCGCCGGGCTTCCCGGCGCCCCTGAGGGCGCGGTGCTCGCCGGCTTCGAGAACCACGGCGGCCGCACCGCGCTGGGAGCCGGGCAGGCGCCGCTCGGGCGCGTCCTGCGCGGACACGGCAACGACGGCGCGAGCGGGCAGGAGGGCGCGCGGAGCGCGAACACGATCGGCACCTACCTGCACGGCCCGCTGCTGCCGAAGAACGTGTGGTTCGCCGACTGGCTGATCGCGACCGCGCTCGGCGTCGCCGTCACCGAGCTCGCCGCGCTCCCGGACGAGATCGAGGCGCGGACGCATCGCAGCGCGCTGCAGGCCGCCGGCGTCTGAGCCGGCTCGGTCAGCTGCCGTCGCGCAGCGCCGGCGTGTGGGCGACGCCGACGATCACGCCTTCGGGGCCCTGGAGCCGCGCGACCGTCTGTCCCCACGGCTCCTCCCGCGCGTCGTGAAGGATCTCGAAGCCGGAGCGCTCGAGCTCGCGGGCGGCCTCGCTGACCGCATCCGGGCTCGCGACGTCGAACTCGATGCTCGCCTGCGGCACCGGGCGCCCGGCGGGCCACTCGGGTGAGGCGAAGCAGGCCTCGGCGGCCTGCGAGAGCGGCCAGACGCCGAAGGAGCGGCAGCCCTCGATCATCTCGCTGTGCTGGTAGCCGTCGAGGTCCGCTCCCTGGAGGGGCAGGCCGAGCGCCCCCGCGTACAGGCCGCGGCTGGCGCCGGGATCGGGCGTGATCACCGCCACGCTCGCCAGGAACTCGAGCTTCACCGCGCCGGGGCGACGGCGAACCGCTCGAAGCGCTCCGCGAGGCGTGCCGGAACCAGCGCGCTCACCCGCACCCCCTCCGCGGTGTCCTCGCGCGTGACCTCGCCCGCGAGCTCGTGCAGCTCGGCGAGGCTGCCGCCGTCGGAGTAGGGCACGAGCAGCTCCAGCGGGCGCAGCGTGTGTGCGAGCGCCGCCTCGATCCGCTCGGCGAGCACGTCGAGCCCCTCCCCCGTCGCGGCGCTCACGAGCGTGGCGCGCGGGTAGGCGTGGCGTAGCTCCTGGCGCTCCTCCTCGCCGAGGAGGTCGGCCTTGTTGAGCACGAGCAGCCGCGGCTGCTCGCCGGCGCCGATCTCCTCGAGCGTCTCCTCGACGGCGCGGCGGTTCTCCTCGGCGTGCTCCTCGCCGGCCGAGGCATCGAGGACGTGCAGCAGCAGATCCGCACGGCGGGTCTCCTCGAGCGTCGCGGCGAACGAGTCCACGAGTTGGTGCGGGAGCTTTTTGATGAAGCCGACGGTGTCGGTGAGCAGGTAGGCGCGGCCGGCGATGCGCAGCGAGCGGGTCGTCGGGTCGAGCGTGTGGAAGAGCCGGTCGCGGACGCCGACCTCGGCGCCGGTGAGAGCATTCAGGAGCGTCGACTTGCCGGCGTTCGTGTAGCCGACGAGCGAGACGGTGGGAACGGCGGCGCGCTCCCGCTCGGCGCGCTGGACGGCACGCGTGCCCTTGACGTGCTCGAGGCGCTTGCGCAGCACCGCGATGCGGTTGCGCGCCAGGCGGCGGTCCGTCTCGATCTGTGTCTCGCCGGGGCCCCTGGTGCCGATCCCGCCGCCGAGCCGTTCGAGGTGGCTCCACAGCCCGCGCATGCGCGCCATGTTGTATTCGAGCTGGGCGAGCTCGACCTGGAGCTTGCCCTCGGCGCTGCCGGCGTGCGAGGCGAAGATGTCGAGGATCACGCTCGTGCGGTCGATCACCGGCAGCCCGATCGCCTCCTCCAGGTTGCGCTCCTGGCGCGGTGTCAGCTCGTCGTCGCAGGCGATCAGGTTCGCGTCGCACTCGCGCGCCAGCGCCTTGGCCTCCGTGACCTTCCCGGGACCGAGGTACGTGTTCGGATGCGGCCGCTCGCGCCGCTGCGCGAGCTCGCCGACGACGGCGACGCCGGCCGTGCGCAGCAGCTCGCCGAGCTCGGCGAGGTCGTCACCCTGCTCGAGCGCCCCCACGCACAACGCGCGCTGTGCCGCGCGCTGCGCCGGCCCCGATCCGTTCCCTGACGCGCTCTGCGTGTTACGGCCGCTACGGCTCCTGTCCATCCACCATCCAGTCTAGGGCCTCCTCGGGCCGCTCCGTGACGATTCTGGGTCCGACGGGCGCTGGTCGCGGTGACGGGTCAGGCGCGGAGCCTGCCCAGGCGCTGCACCGCCTCGAGCAGCCGCTCGTCGGGCGTGGTGAGCGAGATCCGGAACCAGCCCTCGCCGGCGGGCCCGTAGATCGCGCCGGGCGAGATCACGACGCCGGCCTCCTCGAGCACGTGCTCGGCGTAGGCCGCGGAGTTCGCGAACCCCTCCGGCACCGGCGCCCACACGTAGATGGTGGCGTGCGGGCGGCGGACCCGGACCCCGATCTCTTCGAGCGCGTCGCAGACGAGGTCGCGGCGGCGCCTGTAGAGCTCGACCATCGAAGCGACCTCCTCGTCCGCCTCGGGCGACATCGCGGCCACCGCGGCGAGCTGGGTCGCCTCGAACAGCCCCGAGTCGATGTTCGTCTTCAGCCGCCAGTACGTCTGCAGCGCCTCGGCATTGCCGAGCACCATCGCGCAGCGCCAGCCGGTCATGTTGAAGCCCTTCGAGAACGAGTAGACCTCGACGCCGACCTCCCTGGCGCCGGGCGTGGCCAGGAACGAGGGCGCCTCGTAGCCGTCGAAGACGATCTCCGAGTAGGCCATGTCGTGGACGACGAGAATGTCGTTGGCGCGCGCGAAGTCGACGACCTCCGCGAAGAAGCCGTCGGGCACGACGGCGCCGGTCGGGTTGTTCGGGTAGTTGAGGTACATCAGCTTCGCCCTGCGGACCACGTCGACGTCGAACGCGCCGAGGTCGGGCACGAAGCCCCGCTCGGGATCGAGCGCCATCAGCACCGGCTCGGCGCCTGCGAGCCACGGACCGCCGGTGTAGACGGGATATCCGGGGTCGGCCGCCAGCGCGTAGTCGCCGGGATCGAGGAACGCCAGGTTGAGGTTGAAGATCGCCTCCTTGGCCCCGATCGCGGGGATCACCTCAGAACCAGGGTCCAGGTCGACGTCGAAGCGGCGCAGATAGAAGTCGTGCACCGCCTCGCGGAAGTCCTGGCGCCCGCGGTTCGACGGGTACTGGTGCGTTTCGGGCTCGCTGACGGCCTCCTGCATCGCCTCGACGATCAGTGGCGGCGTCGGCCGGTCCGGGTCGCCGATGCCGAGGCTGATCACGTCCACGCCGGCGGCGCGCTTGTCGGCGATCTTGCGCTCGAGCTGGGCGAACGCGTACGGCGGGATCTTCTCGAGGCGACTACTCGGTTTCATGCAGCTCCTTTTCGAACTCGTCGCTGATCGTGCCGGCGAACACCGGGCGCGCCCAGCCTGTCAGGTGCACTTGCAGGTCGGGCGCGACCTCGACCTCGAGCTCCCCGCCGTCCAGCACCACTGTCACAGCCTGCGGGCGCTCTCCCGCGTGCTCGTGCACGTAGGCGACGGCGGCACCCGTGGCGCCGGTTCCCGAGGAGAGCGTCTCCCCCACCCCGCGCTCGAAGATCCGGGCGCGGATCTTCGCCGGCGCGAGCTCCGCGTACCAGGAGACGTTCGTGCGGTTCGGGAACAGCTCGGAGGATTCGATCGGCGGGCCCGCCGTCTCGAGGTCGATCGCCTCGAGCTCCTCCACGCTCGGGATGCCGATCGCGCACTGCGGGTTGCCGATCGAGACATGGCGGAAGGCCCACTCACGCCCGGCGCTCGTCACGGTCCCGCGCCCGTCCGGCGGACCGCCGGGGAAATCGGCGGAGGTGAGCGCCGCGCGCCCCATGTCCACGCGGCAGCTGTCCGCACCGGTGAGGGTCGGGCGGATCGTGCCGGCGGCGGTGGCGATCGCGAACTGGTCGCGGTCGGTCCAGCCGCGGTGGCGCAGGTACAGGATCGCCTCGCGCGCGCCGTTGCCCGACAGCTCGGCCTCCGAGCCGTCGGGGTTGAAGATCCGCAGGTCCGCGACGTGGCGCGGCTCGGCCGGCGCCGAGAGCAGCAGCACGCCGTCGGCGAACACGCCGAAGTGCCCCTCGCACAGCCTGCGCACCCGCGCCGGGGTCAGCTCGAACGGCAGCTCGTCGCGCTCGACGATCAGGTAGTCGTTGCCGAGGGCCTGCCACTTCTCGAAGCGCATCGTCATCGGGCGTCGGAGTCTAGGATCTCGACCGCGACCGCTGCCGGGTCGCTGCTCGTCACGTCGAACATCTGGACTCCCGCCAGCTTTCTCATCCATGTGAGCTGGCGGCGCGCGTAGTTGCGCGTGCGCCGCTTCATGCGCTCGACGTCGCCCGCGAGCAGGTCCTCGAAGCCCAGCGCCTTGGAGGCGGTCTCGGAGACGCCCGCGCCCGCTGCCCGCAGCACCTCCTCCCGCGCGCCGGCCGCGACCATCTCGTCCACCCGGCGGTCGATCGCCGCGTAGAGCTGCTCGCGCTCCATCGTCAGGCCGGCGAGGAGCGTCGGGTGGCGGAGATCCTCGCTCCACAGCTGCGACGGCCCCTCGGGCGGCTCCAGCTCCCCGAGCTCCAAGAGCTCCAGCGCGCGCACGACGCGCCGGCGGTCGTTCGGCTCGATCCCCTCTGCCGCCCACGGCGCGCGCTCGGCCAGCCGCGCGTGCAGCGCCTGCGGCCCGACCCGTTCGAGCTCCGCGGTCCAGCGCTCGCGCACGCCCTCGGGCGGCGCCGGGCGGAGATCGAGCTCGGTCAGCGCCGCGCGCAGGTAGAGGCCCGTCCCGCCGACCACGATCGGCCGCCGGCCCCGGGCGAGCAGCTCGTCGATCTGCGCGTGCGCGAGCTGGGAGTACTCGCCGACGCCGAACGAGGCGTCGACCGGGAGGAAGGAGACGAGGCGGTGCTCGAGCCGCGCCTGCTCGGCGGGGCTCGCCACGCCCGTGAGCGTCTCGAGGCCGGCGTAGACCTGCAGGGCGTCGGCGGACACGGCAACGGGATCCTCGCCCCGTGCACGCAGCGCCTGCGCGAGCTCGATCGCGACGGCGGTCTTGCCGACCCCGGTCGGGCCGAACAGCGCGATGATCCTCATGGGGATAGGCTCACAGCTGGTGCAGATCTCGGGCTCGACAGTTCTGCTGACCGGCGCCACAGGGGGTATCGGCCAAGCGATCGCGCGCGCCCTCGCCGGGCGCGGTGCGAAGCTGATCCTGACGGGTCGCCGCGCCGACGTGCTCGAACCGCTCGCCGCCGAGCTCGGCGGGCGCGCCCTGGCAGTCGACCTTTCCGAGCGCGCAGAGGTGGCACGACTGATCGGCGAAGCGGGCGACGTGGACATCCTCGTCGCCAACGCCGCACTGCCCGGGTCCGGCCGCGTCGAGGACTACTCGGTGCAGGAGATCGACCGCGCGCTCGACGTGAACCTGCGCGCGCCGATCGTGCTCGCGCACGGGCTGGTCCCGCGTATGACCGAGCGGCGCAGCGGGCACCTCGTCTTCATCTCCTCCCTCTCCGGCAAGGCCGCCACGCCCAACACCGCCCTGTACAACGCCAGCAAGTTCGGCATGCGCGGGTTCGCCTCGGCGCTCCGCGCCGATCTGCGCGAGAGCGGCGTCGGCGTGACGACGGTCTTCCCCGGCTTCATCCGCGACGCCGGGATGTTCGCCGACGCCGACGTGAAGCTGCCGCCGGGCGTGGGCACGCGCACGCCGGAGGAGGTCGCCGCCGCGGTCGTGACGGGGATCGAGCGCAACAAGGGCGAGATCGACGTCGCGCCGCTGCCGCTCCGCGTCAGCACCGTCTTCGCGAGCCTGGCACCCGAGATGGCCGGCCGCGTCGCGCGGCGGATCGGCTCGGATGAGATCTCGAGCCAGATGGCGGCGGGACAGCGCGGGAAGCGCTGACTCCCCTCAGAACAGCGCCTGCTGCCCCTCCCGCGCCGCCGCTCTCTCGGTGGCCGATCGCGCGGTCGGGTGTCCCGTGTCGCTCATGTCGAGGCCTTCGAGGGCCTTGTTGCGCCAGAACGCGCCGGGCCGCTTGCCCCGTCTGACCATCGCCGCCAGGCGCTCGCGCTCCTGCTGCGGAGCGTAGGAGCGCCGGCCGTAGAGGGCCTCGTAGCGCGGCACGAGCTCGGGTCTGGCGTCCTTCATCCATCCCATGAAGACGTCTTTGACCTCGCCCCGCAGGTGCAGCGCGATCCCGGCGACGTTCGTCGCGCCCGCCTCGGCGATCGCCTCGAGCAGCGGCTCGACCTGCTCGGGCGCGTCGTTGATCCCGGGCATCAGCGGCGCGATCAGGACTCCCGTCGGGATCCCCGCGCGGTTGAGCTCGGCCACGGCCTCGAGCCGCGCTCGCGGGTTCGGGGTGCGCGGCTCGCTTTCGCGCCAGACCTTCTGGTCGAGCGTGGGGATCGACAGGCACGCGGTGAGCCCCACCTTCTCGGCCAGCTCGCGCAGCAGCGCGATGTCACGCAGCAGCAGCGGTGACTTGGTGAGGATCGAGCACGGGTTGCGCGCGTCGAGCAGCGCCTGCCAGATGCCCTCCATCAGGCGATAGCGGCCCTCTACCCACTGGTAAGGGTCGGTGTTCGTTCCCAGGGCGACGTGCTCACCCCTCCAGGACGGGCGGGCCAGCTCCGCGCGCAGCAGCTCGGGGGCGTTGACCTTGACCACGATCTCGCGCTCGAAGTCGCGGCCGGCGTCGAAGCCGAGGTAGGTGTGGGTCGGGCGGGCGAAGCAGTTGTGGCTCACCACGCCGTTGGCGATGAAGTCTTCCGTGCCCGTCGTGATGTCGTACATGCGCCTCACCATCCCGAGGGGGCGGACGGAGACGACGCGGAGGCCCGATTTGCACTTCAGGGCTTTGCCGAGGATCGTGCGCTTGCGGGTGATCGCCGGGTCGGTGCCGAGGAAGAAGCGCATCTTCTCGGGGAGGCCGCCGCGGACGCGGACGACGCGGACGCCGGGGGCACCTCCGTCCTCGAGCACGTAGCCAAAACCGAAGCGCGCGAGGCATGCCCTGACCCAGTTGATGATCTCCGGGTCCTTGTTGGCGATGCGTATGACGTCGGCTCCCGATCCCTCGGCATCGAAGATGCCTGCCAGAAATCCAGTGATCCAAGAGACCGACGGCATCCCCGGCCATTCGATGAGCTGACGAACCGTGTCCACGTTCGCGCGGCGCCCTGTGGACACGCCATTTATCTCCCGGCGGTTGGCGGTCGCAGCGGCAAAGACCGAGCGCCGCGTCTCGACCTCCAAGTCGAGCAGGTATCGCTCTGAGCGGTCCAGCGCCTCGGCGTCCGCGAGGGCAAGTCTGAAGCTGCGGGTCTCCCCCTCGGTTCCATCGCGCCGGTGGTATTTCTGCGCCCAGAAGCTCCCGTCCCCGCGGATCATCCCGGTGAGATAGCCGCGCTTGTAGTCATCGTCCTCGACCGGTGGCTTGACGCAGCCGCCGGGCCCGAGAAGGCGGCTGTTCTCGGTCAAGTGAGGGCGCTGCATCGGCCCCCATTCGGTTCCTACTACGTGCTTCCAGCCGCGGTCGCTCAAGAAGCGATGGTCCCCGCTCGCGATCAGCTTGGTGCCGTCCTCGAGCTCCACCTCCCACGCCGGCTTGATGCTCGACCACTTGTCGAGCACCTCTGTCTCCACGAAGCGCCGGTAGGTGCCCTCGCGCCGCGTGCCCACGATCCGCTCGCCGACCTTGAGATCAGCGATCGGACGCGTCCTCCCATCCGTGAGCAGCACGAGTGTCGCACCCCCGACACAGAAACGGCACGCATGTGTACACCCCCGATACGGATTCACCGTCCACCGGAATGGCATCTGTGACGCCGGTGGCACTTTGTTCAGCACGGATTTCGCCCGCACCTCGTAGAAGCGCGTGTCGAGCGCCTCGGGAGCGTCGAACCGGCGTACCGATGCGGGATCGCGGTATCCCGGCAGGCGTGCTCGGGTGTCCTCCTCGATCGTCAGGTTGTCCCAACGCACGAACATATGTTCGCATAGACGTGGGACGGCTCCCCGCCCTCAGCCGATCCCCAGCCCCCGCTCGGCGAAGACTCGGCTCTGGCTGAGGCTTCGCTCAGGCGCGCCTCCGAGCATGCGAGACAGCACCCAGCCCAACCCGACGGAGGTCTCCGCCATGTTCATCTCGAAGCTCCTTGCGGCCACGATGGTCGCGGGTGACCCCACAAGCCCAACCCCTCCCCCTCCCCAAAAAAATCCGCGCCCGGGCGCCGCCGGCCGCGGGAAGGACACTCAGAGCTCGAGCACGGAGCGGATGCCGTCCTGAGCCTCCATCAGCTCGAAGCCGCGGTTGACCTCGGCGAGCGGCATGCGGTGGGAGATGAACGGGTCCACGTCGATCTCGCCCGCCATGTAGCGCGAGATCAGGGCCGGTACGTCCTCGCGGCCCTTCAGGCCGCCGAACGAGGAGCCGCAGACGCGCCGTCCCGTGATCAGCAGGCGCGGGACGACGTCGAGCGTCTCCCCCTTGCCCGCCACGCCGCAGACCGTGCACAGGCCCCAGCCCATGCGCGCCGCTTCGACCGCCTGGCGCATCACGGCGACGCTGCCGGTCGCCTCGAAGGTGTAGTCGGCGCCGAAGCCGCCGGTCATGACGAGGATCGCCTCGACGGTCTCCTCGCCGCCCTGCATCAGATCCGTCGCCCCCTGCCCGCGCGCGAGCTCCAGGCGCTCGGGCGACAGATCGACGCAGACGATCCGCTCGGCGCCCTGCAGCCGGCACCCGGCCACCGCGCCGAGGCCGACCATGCCCGCACCGAACACGACGCACGTCGATCCCGGCCTGACCGCTGCCGTGCGCATCGCCGCGCCGAGGCCGGTCGATAGGCCGCAAGCGAACAGGCACGCGCGGTCCAGCGGCGCCTCCGGGTCGATCTTCGCGAGCGCGATCTCCGGCATCACCGTGTACTCCGCGAACGTCGATGTGCCCATGAAGTGGCGCAGCGGCTCGCCGTCGATCGACAGCCTCGTCGTCCCGTCCGGCAGGTAGCCCTTGTTCTGCTGCTCGCGGATCGCCAGGCACAGGTTCGTCAGCGGGCTCTTGCAGTGGATGCACTCGCCGCACTGCGGCGAGAACAGCGTCACGACGTGGTCGCCCTCGCCGAGGAGGCTCACGTCCGGCCCGACGCGCTCGACGACGCCCGCGCCCTCGTGGCCGAGCACGGTCGGCGCGTAACCGGAGGGGTCGACGCCCGAGGCCGTGTACATGTCGGTGTGGCAGACGCCGCACGCGGCCAGGCGCACGAGCACCTCTCCCGGCCCGGGCTCGGCGAGGTCGACCTCGCGTACCGCGAGCGGCTCGCCGAACTCCTCCAGCACCGCCGCGCGGATCTTCACGCGGCCTCCCCGGCCGCGCGGGCTGGCTGGTTCGGGGATGTCCGCGGAGCGGACGTCAACCGGTCCAGCAGCTCCTCCTCGCCGCTCAGCGTCTGGCTCGTCGCCGCGGTGATGCGCACCGGCGTGATCTCCCCGGGCGCCGCAAGGCCCGTGAAGTTCACGACTTTGTTGTGGGTCGTGCGCCCGCGCAGCCGGTCCGGGTCGTTGCGCGAGGGGCCTTCGACGAGCACGTCGAGCGTGCGCCCGACGAAGCGCTGGGAGCGCTCGCGCGCGCGGCGCTGGACGACCTCCACGAGGCGCTCCATGCGCTCGACCTTGACCGGGTGCGGCACGACGCCGTCGGTGAACGTGGCTGCCTCCGTCCCGCGCCGGGGGGAGAAGATGAAGGTGAACGCGCTGTCATAGCCGACCCGCTCGACGACCTCCAGCGTGTGCGCGAAGTCCTCCTCGCTCTCCCCCGGGAAGCCGACGATCACGTCGGTGCTGAGCGCCACGTCGGGCAGGTGCTCGCGGATCATCGCGACGCGGTCTTCGTAGCGGGTGCGGTCGTAGGTGCGGCGCATCGCCTTCAGCATCCGGCTCGACCCCGACTGCAGCGGCAGGTGGATGTGCCGGCAGACGCTCGGAAGCTCGGCGTGCGCGCGGATCACGTCCTCGCGCATGTCCTTGGGGTGCGGGCTCGTGTAGCGGATCCGCTCGATCCCGTCGATCCCGTCGAGCAGCCTCAGCAGGCGCGCGAACGTCGGCTTCTCTCCCACCGACGGCGGTAGGTCGCGGCCATAGGAGTTGACGTTCTGCCCCAGCAGCGTCACCTCCTTGACACCGTCGGCCGCCATCGCCGCGACCTCCTCGACGAGCTCCCGCACGGGGCGGCTGACCTCCCGCCCGCGCGTCGAGGGCACGATGCAGTAGGAGCAGCGGCAGTTGCAGCCGACGCTGATCTGGAGCCAGCCCTGGAACGGACGCGCGCGGCGCGACGGGAGGTGCCCGGTGAAGCCCTCGAACTCGAAGTAGCCCTGCGCGCTCAGCGAGTCGCTGGTCAGGAACTCGGCGAGCTTGTGCACCTGGCCCGGGCCGAACGCGACGTCGACGAAGGGGAAGCGCTCGAACACCTCCTCCTTGACCGACTGCGCCCAGCAGCCACCGACGCCCACGACGCGCGCGGGCTGTTCGCGCTTCAGCCGCTTGGCCTCGCCGAGGTGGGTGATGAAGCGGCTGTCGGCCGTCTCGCGGATGGAGCAGGTGTTGAAGAGGATCAGGTCCGCGTCGCCGCGCTCCGGCGCCTCGGCGTAGCCGAGGGCCTCGAGCATCCCCTTCATGCGCTCGGAATCGTGCTCGTTCATCTGGCAGCCGAACGTGGTCAGGTGATAGGTCTTGGGCACGGGCCAAGAGTACCGGCGGCCGGGGCGCGCGCCGCCGTGGCGACTCGCTTGCCATCGCCCCAGCGGCGCCGTCAGGCCGTCACAGCCACTGCGAGGCAGTCATGAAGGCGGCGGCGAGGGCAACGAAGATCTGGGCCCTCGGGACGCTGCGCCTCGAGGCACGCGCGTCGTGCACGCGGGCGGCTGTCTACTCCCGAATCGGCCGCGCCAGGAGGCCTGCATGGTCCGACTGCGCATCGCCGATGGACGCCCCCTGGCAGGCCGCCACGACTATCGCCGTGACGGCCACCCAGAGAGGGATGAGGAGAGGAATTACCAAGGAAAGCATCATGCTCGCCTCCTGCTTCACGAGCCATAGTGCCGCTCCGGGTGCCCCGCACCGTTAGCCAGCTGTCCAAGGTTCCGGGATCAAACTGTGCACGTTGAAACGAGTCCGCTCGTGGCAGCGCGGGCGGTCGTCATCGCGGATACTTTCCAAGCTGCGGGCCTGCCCGCGTAGGCGAAACCTCCGCCTCGTCTTGCGAGCTCGCATATTCCTCCGCGAGGCGCCGGGCGACAGCACGAGCCTCGTCCCCGCCACCGCGGCCACCGCGGCGGGCACGACCGGCCCACGCGCGCGGCCTGCGGCTACCGGGCCGGCGCGAACCGCTCCATGAATTCGAGTGCGATCTGCGCCACCTCCCGCCAGCCGCCGTCGATCGTCAGCGAGTGTCCGCGGCCAGGGATCTCCACGAACTCCGTGATGCCCGGGTTGCGCTGCTGCTTCTTGAAGGAGGCCTCCGAGATCGACCCGGGGACCTGGTGGTCCTTCTCGCCCGAGGTGATGAGCAAAGGACCCCGATCAGGGTTCGCGAGCTCGACTTTCGCGTCGGTCCAGGGGTCGATGTTGGCGGTCGCCGCCTGGAAGACCGGCGCGCCCGGGCCGGGGACGGAGTACTCCTCATACAGCTGCTTCGCCTCCTCCTCGCTGACGGCGTTCGCGAACCCGTAGCGGAACTGCTCGTAGCTGAGCGGGACGGCGCGGTGGCGGTTGGCGGGGTTCCTGAGGACCCCCGAGGACGCCTTCAGCGCCGAGAAGGGCAGCGGCAGCACGCCCCGGAACGGCGCCGGGTCGACCGCGACCGTGGCGGCGGACAGGCCTCGACCCGCGAGGATCTGCACGAGCAGGCCGCCGAAGGAGTGCCCCACGAGCACCGGCTTGCGTGTCAGCGCGCCGGCGACCGCCGCGTAGTGCTCGGCGACCTGGCCGACCTTCTTGTTCGCGAACACGTCCGGGTCGGACTTGGCCTCCTCGACGCTCGCGGGATCATCGGGCCAGCCCGGCTGCAGGGTCGCGTATCCGGCACCCGCGAACAGCTCGGCCCAGCGATCCCAGCTCGAGCCGAGCAGCCACAGGCCGTGGACGAACACGACCGGTTGGCCGCCGCTCGCGTTCGCGCGCTCTATTTCATCGCGCTCCCACTCCGCTACGGAGGCGCCCGCCCGTTGCTCTGTGCTCATCTCGCTGCGCTCCTCTCTCCCCGTAGGGCCGTGCTTGCGGATCGGTGGACAGCCGCTCCGAGCCTACGCCGCCCTCGGGGCGAGGAGTAGTGTCATTCGGGTGATCTCGAGCGATCGCAATCGGGCCCTTCCCCCCGGCCCGCGCACGCCGGCGGCGCTCAACATGCTGCGCTTCATGACGCGGCCGTTCGAGACGCTGCTCGGCTGGCAGGCGCGCTACGGCAACGTCTTCACCGTCCGCTACACGGGCTTCGGCACGGGCGTCTACGTCGCCGAGCCCGAGGCGATCCGCGAGCTGTTCACCGGCGATCAGTCCGACCTGCTCGCCGGCGAGGCGAACTCGTTCATGGAGCCGGTCCTCGGCCCCCATTCCGTGCTCGTGCTCGACGGCCGCGAGCATCTGCGCCAGCGCAAGCTCCTGCTGCCGCCGTTCCAGGGGTCCCGGGTGGCGAGCTTCCGCGAGGTGATCCGGGAGGTGGCCGAGCGGGAGCTCGCCGCGTGGCGCCCTGGCCGGCGGCTGACGCTCCGCGAGCGCATGCGCGCACTGACCTTCGAGGTCATCTGCCGCGCCGTCTTCGGCGTCACCGACCGGGCGCTGCAGGAGCGGCTGCGGACGACGATGGCTGCCGTCATCGACAGCAGCCCGATCTTCATGATCTCCCCCGCGGCGCGCACGGACCTCGGCCCGCTCAGCCCGGGCGGGCGCTTCGCGCGGCGCCTGCGAGCCGCGGACGCGCTGCTGCTGGAGGAGATCGACCGCCGCCGGCACGTGCCCGACCTCGAGGAGCGCACCGACGTGCTCTCGCTGCTGCTCCGCGCCCGCGACGAGGACGGCAACGCGATGAGCGCGGGCGAACTGCGCGACGAGCTGTTCACGATGCTGGGCGCGGGACACGAGACGACCTCGACCGCCCTCGCGTTCGCCTTCGAGCTGCTGCTTCGCAACCGCCCCGTGCTCGAACGCCTGCGCGAGGAGATCGAGCGCGGTGAGGACGACGCCTACCTGGACGCCGTCGCCAAGGAGTCGCTGCGGCTGCGGCCCGTGATCGACGGCGCCGAGCGGACGCTCACGAAGCCGCGCACGCTCGCCGGCTGGCAGCTGCCGCCTGGAGTGAAGATCTACCCCGGGATCCTGCTCACCCAGATGCGCCCCGACCTCTACCCCGAACCGGAGCGGTTCCGCCCGGAGCGCTTCCTCGACGACGGCGCCGAGTCATACGCGTGGCTGCCCTTCGGCGGCGGCATCCGCCGCTGCCTCGGCGCCGCGCTCGCGCAGGCCGAGATGGCCGAGGTGCTGCGGATCGCCGTGCCGGCGGTCGAGCTTCGCCCCGTCCGCGCCGACCCCGACCCGATCGTGATGCGCGGGATCACGCTCGCGCCGAAGCACGGCGTCGAGGTGACCGTCGAGCGCGTGCTGCGCGAGGTCGAGGCCGGCCGCGCGCCGGCGCTTGCCGAGGCCTGAGCGGTGAACGGGACGGCCGGATCGAACCCGTTCGGCACCGAGGAGCCGCCGGCCTTGGAGGACCCGACCGACCTCGGCGAGCGCGTCGAGAGCGAGCGCCCTCCCGAAGAGCGGCCGGGCCCGGCCTGGCTCGGGGTGCCCGGCATGGTCGGGCTGCTCGTCATCGCTGCCGCGTGGTCGGTCAGCCACAGCCTCTTCGGCGTGCTGCTGGCCGTCGCGGGGCTCGTGGTGCTGTTCCTGGCGATCGGCCTCGCGATGACGATCGCCAAGCGCGAGTAGGCCCGCGACGCAGGCAGGCTAAGCGGCGGCGGCCGCGTCGGCCTCTCGGGCCTGGCGGAAGCTCACGAGACGCCCGGAGCGCTCGTCGTAGAGCTTCAGTTTCGTCGCGCGCAAGCCGTCCGCGAGGGTGAGGGTGGGCACGTCGTGGAGCGCCGGCGTCTGATCGTGAGCCCGTCTCAGGTTGTAGTTCGGGATCAGGGCGTTGAGGTGGTGGATGTGGTGGTAGCCGATGTTGCCGGTGCAGAAGCGCAGCGGTGCGGGCAGCTTCAGGAAGGAGCTTCCCCGCAGCGCCGCGGCGGCGAAGCTCCAGTTCTCGTCGTCGTGCCAGTAGCTGTCCTCGAACTGGTGCTGCACGTAGAACAGCCAGATCCCGATCGATCCCGCGAGCAGGGCGGGCAGGCCGAGCACCAGCAGGTAGTCGCGCCAGCCGATCAGCCACACGAGCAACCCGACGATGACCGCGAGCGCGACATCTGTCAGGAGCACGCTGCGACGCATCGGCGCGCGCGCCCCCTTCGCGACGATCCGCGGTCCGATAATCATCGCGACGATCGGGCCGATCCCGAACATGACCAGCGGATTGCGCTGCAGCCGGTAGCCGAGCCGCGCCCGTGGCGAGAGCGCGTTGTACTCGGCGACGGTGAGCGTGTGGAGGTCGCCCGTGCCGCGGCGGTCGAGGTTGCCGGAGGTGGCGTGGTGCACGGCATGGTCGTGGCGCCAGCGGTGGAAGGGCGAGTAGATCAGCAACCCAGTCGCCCGCCCCAGCCAGACGTTCGCGCGCCTGGAGGCGAAGAACGAGTTGTGCGTGCAGTCGTGGAAGACGATGAACGAGCGCACCAGGAACGCGGCCGCGGGGATGACGAGCAGCAGCGCGAACGGCGAGTGGCCGAGCGCGAAGTAGAGGGCGGCGGAGAGCCCGAGATAGGGCACGACCGAGGTGGCCAGGCACATCGCCGCCCGCCGCGAGTCAGGGCGCGCGTACGGGGCGAGGTGGGCGCGCCACGTGCGCGCGTCCGCCGAGCGGCCGGCCGCCGGCACTTCGCCGGGCGCTCCATCCTCCTTCTCGCTGCTGTCCATGGCGCGAGCGCCGAGCGCTGCGCTCATCGCGTTCGCGCGCGCAACGGTCCCGAGACTCGGGCGACGGAGGTTGGATGGCAGGCAGGCGACTCGAAGCTGATCACGTGTGAAAGCCCTTCAACTCGACACCGCACGTGGCGATACCGGTCGCGGCAGCCTACAGAGATGAACGGACTGCAGCGCCGCACTCGACCAACGGACGACACCTGCGCCCGAAAACGCGACACGGCCTGCTGCCGCTAAGCGGCGGCCACAGCCGGTTCTGACTCGATCGGTGCCGGCGCGTCCTGCGCGCGTTCGATCGGCGTCACGGCCTCGCGGCCGATCCCCAGCGCCTCGTAGATCTTGCCTTCGATCTCCTTCGCGAGCTCCGGGTTGGCGTCCAGGTGCGCCTTGGCGTTGCCGCGGCCCTGGCCGAGCCGTTCGTCGCCGTAGGAGAAGAAGGAGCCGGACTTGGAGACGATGTTGTGCTCGAGCCCCAGGTCGATCAGGCAGCCCGAAGTCGAGATCCCCTTGCCGAACTCGATGTCGAACTCGGCCTGGCGGAACGGCGCCGCGACCTTGTTCTTGACCACCTTCACGCGCACCCGGTTGCCGACCGCCTCGGTGCCGTCCTTGAGCGTCTCGATGCGGCGGATGTCCAGGCGCTGGGAGGCGTAGAACTTCAGCGCCCGGCCGCCGGGCTGCGTCTCCGGCGAGCCGAACATCACCCCCACCTTTTCGCGGATCTGGTTCGTGAGGATGCACAGCGTGCTCGTGCGATTCAGGTTCCCCGCCAGCTTGCGCATCGCCTGCGACATCATCCGCGCCTGCGAGCCGACCGTCTGGTCGCCCATCTGCCCCTCGAGCTCGACGCGCGGGGTCAGCGCCGCGACGGAGTCGATCGCCACCACGTCGACCGCGCCCGAGCGCACGAGCATGTCGGCGATCTCGAGCGCCTGCTCGCCGTAGTCGGGCTGCGAGACGAGCAGCTCGTCGATGTCGACCCCGATCTCCTTCGCGTAGAGGGGGTCCATCGCGTGCTCGGCGTCGATGAACGCGCACACGCCGCCCAGCTTCTGCGCCTCCGCGAGCACGTGGTAGATCAGCGTCGTCTTCCCGGAGGACTCAGGTCCGTACAGCTCGACGATCCGCCCGCGCGGCACGCCGCCGATCCCGAGCGCCAGGTCGAGCGACAGCGCCCCCGTGGGAATCACCTCGCAGCGCACCTGCGCGCCCTCGTCGCCCATGCGCATGACCGTGCCCTTGCCGAACTCGCGCTCGATCTGCGTCAGCGCGCCCTGCAGCGCGGCGTCGCGCGCCTTCGCGGCCTTCTCCTGCTCGGTCACGGACATGATGCAGCTCCTCGGGTCGGGATGAGCCGGAAAAGCTACGGGGCGATGCGGACGGAACAGCTGTTCGTATCCGCGGCCTCGCACGGGCCGCGGCGTCTCGCGGCGCGGCCGGGCGGGGAACGCTCGACGGCCGCGCACGAACGCTTGCACCGGCCCGGCGCGGCCCGTCGTTTCGTCCATCCGGCCGTCCGCGGGTTCTTCCGCCGGTGCCGGCGCGACGATAGAGCCGCGTCGGATCGGACCAAGCGATGCGGATCCACGCTCACACACGCCGCCGCCCGTACCGGGTGCTCGTCTGCCTGGCGATGGCGGCCGCGCTGCTGATGCCCACCGCGCTCGCCGCGGCCGCCTCGGCGCGCTCGAGCGCCGGCCACCACGGCACGTGCCCGGCATCCCACCACGCCAGGCACGCAGGCGCGAAGCACTGCGCCAGGCATCACTCGCACAAGCCGTCACACAAGGCGAAGAAGCCGGCCCCGAAACGGGCAGTGGCTGCGCCGAAGCCGACACCCGCGCTCTGCGAGGACGGCTCCGCGCCCGCGCGCCCCGCCGGCGGCGGCGAATACGTCTGCGAAGACGGCTCGGAACCCTTCTGCGAAGACGGCTCGGAACCGATCGAACCCGGCTCCGGCACGACTCCCTTGTGCCGGATCCCGAAGGAAGACCCGGCCGAATGCAGCGTCGAAGGCGAATGCGGCCCGGAACTCGCCTGCGAATCGGCCGAAGAAACGCTCGCCGGCCCGCAGGGATGCGAACACGGCTCGGCCTTCGAAGAAGAACCCGGCGAACCCGCAGCCTGAGCTAGCCGCCGAGCGGCGCGGTGGCGAGCGGCTCGTACCGGGCGCCCTCCGGTTCCAGCCGCGAGCGATAGAGCACGGCCTCGGCCACCTCGAAGCGCAGCTGCGGCGTCGGCGGCAGCTGCGCCTGCGCGCGCGGGACGGCGCGGCTGCGCGCGACGGTGACGTGCGCGCGGAACCGTCGCGGCGGCTGCTCGCCGGTCACTGCGCACAGCGCCCTCGCGAGCTCCCGCTGCAGGCCCGCCAGCTCGCCGCTGGGGTCGTGGACCTCGACCGCCAGCGCGCGCGGGCGCCGGGGCGGCAGCCAGACGGGGGCACCGGCCTCGAGCTCGCAGGGCTGCGCCCGCTGGGCGGCGTCGGCCAGCGCGGAGGACAGGGCCTCGATCTCGCCCGCCGGGCGCTCGCCGAGGAAGAGCAGGGTCAGATGGAGAGAGGCGGGGTCGAGCACGCGCAGCGCCGGCGCCTCGTGCCCCCTGTCCTGCCGCGCGGCCGTGCGCGCCCATCGCGACAGCGCCGAGGCGACCTCGGGCGGCGGGTCCACAGCGGCAAACAGACGGACGTTCGCGCCGCGCGACATGCGAGCGATGCTAGTGACGGCGGCTCAGGGCGCGGCGAGCAGGGCGCGGCGCACGAGATGCATGGCGACGGTGGTCGCGCGATCGCGGATGTCGGCGCGCCCGCCGGGCAGGCTCACAGAGCGGGTCAGCAGCTCCGCGGCATCGCCGGAGGCGCCGCTCGCGACCGTCAGCCAGACGAGCCCGACCGGCTTCTCGGGCGTGCCGCCGCCCGGGCCCGCCACGCCGGTGATGCCCACGCCGACGTCCGCGCCGAGGCGCTCCCGTGCGCCGCGCGCGAGCGCCTCCGCGACCTCCTGGGAGACGGCGCCGTGACGCTCGATCAGCTCCGCGGGCACCCCCGCGGCCGCGACCTTGACATCGTTGTCGTACGCGACGATCCCGCCTCGCACGTAGTCGGAGGAGCCCGGCAGCTCCGTGAGCCGGGCCGCGAGCAGCCCCCCGGTGCAGGACTCGGCGGTCGCGATCGTGAGACCCGCGCGGCGAAGGAGCCCCGCGACGATCTCGTCGACCGTGCGCCCGTCCTCGGAGAAGAGCATCTCGGCGTGGCGCTCGCGCACGATCTCCGCGAGATCCCT
The DNA here is from genome assembly GCA_963836035.1 of uncultured Solirubrobacteraceae bacterium. Classification (GTDB taxonomy): domain Bacteria; phylum Actinomycetota; class Thermoleophilia; order Solirubrobacterales; family Solirubrobacteraceae; genus Palsa-744. Next base: position 289,223 of record CAWIHX010000006.1, read on the forward strand.
GTAGGCACCCTCGCCGGCGGGTTGATAGCGGGTGACGACCTCGACCTCTCCCCGTTTCAGGCAGGTCGTGACCTCGAGCGCGGACAGCTCGACGCCGTCGCGCTCGGCCACCCGCAGCGTCTCGGCGATCTCGGACTCGGGGATCCCGAACAGCCGCAGGGTCTGCTCGCGGTACTCCCCCGCCCGCGCGATGATCTCGCGCATGCCGGCGCTCTGCAGGGCGGCGCCCCACATCGGCTGGAGCTCGCGCGGTGGCCCGGGCAGCACGACGACGACCGGCCCGGCAGCATGCTTCGGCGCCACGACCACGCCCGGCGCGGTCCCGACCGGCTCGAGCACCTCGGCCCCCTCGGGGACGGTCGCCTGCTTGCGGTTGGCCTCCGCGACGGCCTCCGGGTCGATGTGCGGCCAGCGTTTCATGAGCGGCGCGACGATCGCCGCGATGCGCTCTGAGAGCGGCTCGTCGAGCACCATTTCCCTCCCCTGGAAGCCGCCCACGACCTCGGTCGTGAGGTCGTCCGCTGTGGGCCCGAGACCGCCGCTCGTCACGATCAGGTCCAGGCCCTCGGCGGCCATGAACTCGAGCGCCGCCCGCATGTCCTCGGCCCGGTCGCCGACGATCGCGATGTACGCGGCATCCACGCCGAGCCCGCGGAGGCGTTCGGCCAGCCACGGCCCGTTGCGGTCGGTGACCCGCCCGCTCAGCACCTCGGTGCCCGTCACGACGATGCCCGCGCGGGCGCTCACTTGCAGGTCGGCTGCTGGGAGGGCGGCAGCGTCCGGCGTCCGTGCGCCTTGGTGATCGAGTAGCCGATCGCCGTGCTCGACGGCGGCACGGTCCTCGGTTTGCCGTCGATGACGAGTTCGACGGCGTTGTTGCCGAGCGTGATCTCGAATCGCTTGGCGTGGTAGGTCGCGGTGCGCTGCCCGGGCCGCAGTTCGACGCCGGGGATGAGCTTGCGCCCACCGTCCCCGAGCAGGCACACGTACACGTTCGAGGTCGGCGTCAGCGACAGCGTCACCACATCGCTGGTGGCGTGGGTGCCCGACCCGGTGGCCTTGTGGTGTTTGGCCGCGTTGGGTTTGGCCGGGTTGGAGGCGCTGCTCGCCCCGCTCGGCTTGTTCGATTTGCCACCGGCGATCAGCAGCACGATGAGGACGATGATGATGAGGAGGATCGTCCCGACCGCGATCGCGTAGCCGCGCGAGCCGCCGGCCGTGGGAGCTCCGGCCGCCCGGGACGGGCGGGACCGGCTCCGCTTGCGCTGCGGCGAGGGGACGATCGGCTCGAGCATCGCCTCGCTGGGGTGCTCGTGGTGCAGGCGGTACTCCTCGACCAGCGCCTTGCCGTCGAGGCCGAGCGCGGTCGCGTACGTGCGCAGGAAGCTCTTCACGAACGTCGGCCCGGGCAACAGGCCCCACTCTTCGTTCTCCAGCGCGCGCAGGTACTTGGCGCGGATCTTCGTCTGCGCCTCGATCTCCGACACGTCGATGCGGGCGCGCATGCGCGCCTCCCGCAGCGTTGATCCGATCTCGGGCATGTTCAGAGGCTAGAGGGCGCCGGGGGGCGCCTCATCGGTGGCACGGGCGCCGATTCTAACGTCGCAAATTGCGAGGAACCGTTGCCGAACGGTGTCTGTCAGCTGACCCGGGGACGGGTCAGTCGCCGACGGGCGCGGGGGCCTCGGTCGGCGTCGCCTCCAGCGCAGCCAGCACGCGGGGAAGGTCGGCCTCTGTGATCAGCACCTGGCGCGGCTTCGATCCTTCGTAGCCGGAGATCACGCCGCGGCGCTCGAGCATGTCGATCATCCTCCCGGCGCGCGTATAGCCGAGCCGCAGGCGCCGCTGCAGCATCGAGGTCGAGGCCGTCTGCATTTCCGCCACGAGCCGGATCGCGTCGGAGAGCAGCGGGTCCTCGTCGGGGTCGAGGTCGCCCTCCGACCTTCCCCCCTCGACCTCCTCCGGCTCGACCTCCTCGAGCAGCTCCTCGCGCAGCTCCGGCTCCCCCTGTTTGCGCCACAGCTCGGTCAACTTCGCGATCTGCGCCTCGTCGATGTAGGCGCCCTGGATGCGCTGGAGGCGCGAGCTGCCCACCGGGCTGAAGAGCATGTCGCCCTGGCCGAGCAGCGACTCGGCGCCGTTCTGGTCGAGGATCACCCTCGAGTCGGTCTGCGAAGAGACGGCGAACGCGATCCGGGACGGCACGTTGGCCTTGATCATCCCCGTGATCACGTCCACGCGCGGAGACTGCGTCGCGAGCACGAGGTGGATGCCCACGGCGCGCGCCTTCTGGGCGAGGCGGATGATCGAGTCCTCCACGTCGGCGGGCGCCACCATCATCAGGTCCGCGAGCTCGTCGATCACGCAGAGGATGTAGGGCAGCGCCGGTTCCCCGCGCCGAGCGCGCGCCGCGTTCAGCTCCACCAGGCCGCGCGTGCGCGCCAGCGACATGATCCCGTAGCGCTGCTCCATCTCCTTGACGAGGTTCTGCAGCGCGTTGGCCGCCATCCGCGGGCTCGTGATCACCGGCGTGAGCAGGTGCGGGATCGACTCGTAGTGGTTGAGCTCGACCTGCTTGGGGTCCACCAGCACGAGCCGCACCTCGTGCGGGCTCGCGCGCAGCAGGATCGAGGACAGCATGGCGTTGATCGCGCCGGACTTGCCGGCGCCCGTGGTGCCCGCCACGAGGATGTGCGGCATCTTCGCGAGGTCGGCGCCGATCGCCTTGCCGGCGACGTCCTTGCCGAGCCAGACGGTGAGCGGCGACCAGTCCTTGGGCGGCGCCTGGAACACGTCGCCGAGCCTGACGATCCGCCGGTGGGCGTTCGGGACCTCGACGCCGACCGCCTGCTTGCCGGGGATCGGCGCGAGGATGCGGACGTCGGTGGCGGCGAGCGCGTAGGCGACGTCGTCCTTGAGCTGGGCGACCTTGCCGACCTTGATGCCGGGCGCGAGGCGCAGCTCGTAACGCGTTATGTGCGGGCCCGCGACGGTGCCGATCAGCTTCGCCTGGACGCCGAAGTGGCCGAGCGCCTCGACGAGGGCCGTCGCGGTGCGCTCCTGACCGATTCTCTCGGTCCCACCCACCCGCGTCTGCTCTCCCGTCGAGCGCGTCAGCAACCGGCTCGCGTCGGGCAGCTCCCACACGAAGTCGGGGTCGTCGGTGACGGCTCCGCGCAGCCGGCCCTGTGGGGTGAGATCGGCCGGGTCGGCCTGCGCGACGCCCGCGATCTGCTCGTCCTCCTCGTCCTCGCGGTCCTCCTCCGGCTCCTTGGGGGCGGGCGGCTCCTTCTGGTCGGCCGGCAGCTCACGCGCGGCGTCCAGCTCGGGCGGCTCCTCCATCCAGTCGCGCGAGGGGGCCTCGACGTGCGTGGCGCGGACCACCAGCTCGGCCGCGCCCGGCTCGGGCGGCTGCAGTGCGGGCTCCGCGTCGAGGTCGCGCAGGAGCTCACGGCGCGGATCTGGAAGATCGGTTCCCCGCCCGCCCGCGGCGCCCATGCGGCGGACGATCCGGGTCGTGTCGCGCAGCCCGTGGCCGGTCGCGCGCAGCACCGCGGCGAGCGAGGCACCCGTCAGCAGCAGGATGCCCGCGAGCAGCAGGAAGACGACGACGATGCCGACGCCGACGCCCTGGACGAGCGGGTCGAGCAGCCGGTAGAGCGCTTCGCCCAGGAGACCACCGTGCGCCTGCATGTGCCCGGAGCTCCAAGGCCGCCCCGCGCTCCGGGCGGCGGGAGCGAGGCCGACGGCGCCGGCGGCGAGCGCGAGCGTGACCCCGGCGAACACGCAGAGGGCGCCGGTGCGCAGGGGGCGAACCGCGGGCAAGACGGGGCGCAACAGCAGCACCCCCCCGCCCACGACGAGCGTCACGGGCGCGAGCACGCGCGCGCGCCCGAGGGCCCAGCCGGAGGCCACGGCGAGCGCGTGACCGGCGCGCCCCCCGGGTGAGCCCGAGCCGTAGAGGACGATGCCCATGAAGACGCCGAGGGCGATCACCGCGAGGCCGAGCACGTCGCGCTCGCGCTGGTCGAGCACGGGCAGTCGCGGCATTCCGCCGCTGAAGATCGAGCGGCGCCGCGCCGGTTTGCGGGCGCTCGCGCGTTTGCGGGCGGGCGCGCGACGGCGTACGGAAGCGCGTTTGGAGGCCGGTGCCATCCCGCGCAACTTCGACGCCGAGCCGCCGGAACCTGCCCAAGCGTCTTACCATCGCTTAAGCGCGGACCGTTTAGATAAAGACATGAACGACTTCAATCGCAGCGCACGGGTCCTGGTCGTCGAGGACGACGAGGACATCGCCCTCGCCCTGCAGCGCTCGCTGCGCATGGAGGGCTACGAGGTTCGCACGGCGGCCGACGGCGAGGCCGCGCTGGAGGAGGGACGCGCGTTCGCCCCCGACCTGGTCATCCTCGACCTCGGGCTGCCGAAGCTCGACGGCATCGAGGTTGCGCGCTCGCTGCGCTCGGGCGACGATGTGCCGATCCTGATCCTGACCGCGCGCGATGCGCTCGAGTCACGCGTCGAGGGACTCGACTCGGGAGCCGACGACTACCTCGTCAAGCCGTTCGAGCGCCAGGAGCTGCTGGCGCGGATGCGGGCGCTCCTGCGCCGGCGCCCGCCGCGCGGCTCGGCGCCCCTGCGCGTCGCCGACCTGACGCTCAACGCCGACACCCACGAGGTGCAGCGCGGCGAGCGTGCGGTCGAGCTGACCCAGCGCGAGTTCGAGCTGCTCGAGTACATGATGCGCAACGAGCGCATCGTGATCTCGCGCCAGCGCCTGCTCGACGAGGTCTGGGGCTACGACCCGTTCTCGACGACCAACACGATCGAGGTGTTCGTCTCCAACCTGCGCCGCAAGCTCGAGGCCGAGGGCGAGCCGAGACTGCTGCACACGATCCGGGGGGCCGGCTACGTCCTTCGCGCGTAGCGCCCGGAAGTCGCTTCCCGGCGTACCGTCGCGGCTGTCGACCGCCTTCGACGGGCTGCCGATCCGGGTCCGCCTGGCCGGCGTTTCGGCCCTGCTGACGTTCGTGATCCTGTGCGCCTTCGCGGTCGCGATCGGGTCGCTGACCGTGCACAGGATCCGCTCCGACTTCAACCGGCAGGTCAGCGACACGGCCCGCGAGCTGCCCTCGCATCTGCGCGTCAGGATCAACCCGCTGCGGATCGCGCCGCTCTCGGACTTCACCTCGGGCGGCGCGGTCGTGAAGGTGATGACGCTCGGGCAGCACCTGATCGCCGAGGAACCGTCCGGCTCGCCGGGCTTCGGCGCGCCCACGCCGAGCCCCAAGACGATCCACGGCTACCGGGTGATCAGCCAGAGCGCCTTCGTGCTGAACTCCGCCGGCGAACCCGTCGGGCGGGTGATCATCCAGTACGGCAGGCCGGTCGCGCCGACGGAGAAAACCGTCAAGCGCGTCGAGCTGTTCCTGCTGCTCGGCGTGATCGCCGGCAGCGTCCTCGCGCTGATCGCCGGGATCGCGATCGCACGCCGCGCGATGGCGCCGATCGCGAGCATCACGAGCACGGCGGCAGAGATCGCGCGCACCCGCGACCCCTCGCAGAGCATGCCCCAGCCGCTCGCCGACGACGAGGTCGCCGAGCTCACACGCACGCTCGACGGCATGCTCAGAGAGCTCGACGCCGCGCGCGGGGAGACCGAGTCGATGCTCGCCCGCCAGCGCCAGTTCGTCGCCGATGCCTCGCACGAGCTGCGCACGCCGCTGACGAGCGTGCTCGCGAACCTCGAGCTGCTCGCCGACTCGCTGCACGGCGAGGAGGGCGACGCCGCGCGCTCTGCGCTGCGCTCCTCCCAGCGCATGCGCCGGCTGGTCGCGGACCTGCTCCTGCTGGCGCGCACCGACGCCGCGCGAACGCAGCCGCGCGAGCCGGTCGACCTGTCCAAGATCGTGGTCGAGGCAGCAGGCGAGCTGGGCCCGGTGAGCGGCGCGCACGACATCGCGCTGGACGTCCACCCCACGCCCCTGCTCGGAGTGCGCGACGAGCTGCACCGCCTGACGATCAACCTGATCGAGAACGCGCTTCGCCACACGCCCGCCGGCACCGAGATCCGCGTCCGCACCGAGATGCTGCCCGACGGCCGCGTGGAGCTCGTGGTCGCGGACAACGGCCCCGGCGTGCCGCCGGAGCTCGCGCCGACGCTCTTCGAGCGCTTCGTGCGCGGCGCCGGCGACCGCGGCGGCTCCTTCGGCCTCGGGCTCGCGATCGTGACGGCGGTGGCCAGCTCGCATGGCGGCACGGTGACGCTGCAGACCTCGCGGCCGTTCGGCCCGGGCCAGCCCGCGCGCGGCGCCTCGTTCGTGGTGCGCCTGCCGGGTAACGCCGGCGCCGGCATCGCGCCACAGGCGCAGGAGCCGGTGCTGGCCGATCGTGCCGTCTGAGGCGCGTTCGCTAGACCTCCACCACGACCGGCAGGACCATCGGCCTCCGCTTGAGCCGGTCGTAGACCAGTTTCGCGAGGTCGTCGTGGAGCAGTTCCGTCACCACGTCGACCTCGTGCACGCTCTCGCCGGCCGCCCGTGAGAGCGTCTCCTCGACGGTCAGCCTGATCTCGCCCTCGAGCTCGTCGGCCTCGTCCAGGAACGGCACGCCGCGGAAGATCACCTCCGGGTCGGCGACCGACTGGCCGTCCTGCTCGGCGATCGTGACGACGACGATGAAGATGCCGTCGGCGGAGAGCATCCGCCTGTCGCGCAGCGCGACGTCGGCCATCTCCCCCAGCTCGACGCCGTCGACGAAGATCATCCCGGACTGCTCGTGCGTGCCGAAGCGCGCGCCGCGCGCGTCGATCTCCAGCGGCAGCCCGTTGTCGCCCTGGAAGATGTCCTCGGGCGGGATCCCGACCGCCTCGGCCAGCTGGGCGTGCAGGCGCAGCCGCTTGAAGTCGCCGTGGAAGGGCATCACGTAGCGCGGCTTGACGAGGTTCAGCATCAGCTTGACCTCCTCCGCGTAGCCGTGACCGGAGGCGTGGACGGGCGCGTCGCGCGGCGTGATCACCTCGCAGCCGATGTGGTAGAGCCGGTCGATCGTCTCGTTCACGGCGCGCTCGTTGCCGGGGATCGGCGTCGCCGAGAAGACGACGGTGTCGCCCTCCTTGAGCTCGACCTGGCGGTGGTCGCGGTAGGCCATCCGGCGCAGCGCGGACAGCGGCTCGCCCTGCGAGCCCGTCGAGATCACGACGACACGCTCGTCGGGCAGGTCGGTGATCTCCCGTGGCCCGACGAGCATCCCCTCGGGGATCTCCAGGTGCCCGAGGCTGCGCCCGATGCCGACGTTCTTGCGCATCGAGCGCCCGACCAGCGCGACCTTGCGGCCGAGCGCCTCGGCGGCGTCGACGACCTGCTGCACGCGGTGGATGTTCGAGGCGAAGCTCGTGACGACGATGCGCCCGCGGCAGCGCGCGAACGCCTCCTCGAGATGGGGGCCGACGACCGACTCCGAGGGCGAAAAGCCGTCCCGGTCGACGTTGGTGGAGTCGCCGCACAGCAGCAGCACCCCTTCGCGTCCGAGCTCGGCGAGCCGCGAGACGTCCGCCGGCTGCCCGTCGACGGGGGTCTGGTCGAACTTGTAGTCGCCGGTGATCAGGACCGTGCCGAGGTCGGTGCCGAGCGCGACCGAGCTCGAGTCCGGGATCGAGTGGGTCATGTGGACGAGCTCGAGCGAGAAGGGCCCGAGCTCGAGTGCCTCGCCCGGGTCGAGGTCCTGCAGTTCCACGTCGCGGAGCTTGTGCTCGTCGAGCTTCGAGCGCGCCATCGCGCACGTCAGCGCGCCGCCGTAGACGGGCACCTCCTGCTCGATGCCGAGCTCGCGGATCACCCACGGCAGCGCGCCCAGGTGATCCTCGTGCCCGTGGGTGACGACGATCGCTTCGATGTCGCGCACGCGATCGCGCAGGTAGGAGAAGTCCGGCAGCACGAGGTCGATGCCCACCATCTCGGGGGTCGGGAAGCGCAGGCCGACGTCGACGAGCACGATCCGTCCGTCGTGCTCTACGACCGTCATGTTCTTGCCGATCTCGCCGAGCCCGCCCAGCGGGAGCACGCGCAGATCAGACATGTGGCGCCCCGATCCGCTCGGCGCCCGCCCTCCGGGCCCGCGCCTTGCTCACGCGGGTGTGCCGGCGAGCAGGCCGTGACGTTCGAGCATCTCCCGCACCGCCGCCGTCTCCTCGCCGTTGGCCTCGACGAGCGGCAGGCGCAGGCCGCCGACTTCGTGCCCGAGGAGGTTCAGCGCCGCCTTCGTGCACGTCGGGTTGGCGGTCAGGAACAGCGTCCGGTAGACGTCCTGCAGCGAGGCGTCTATCTCCGCGCGCCGCTCGGGCTCGTCGACCATCCTGTGCATCTCGTCGCCGACGATGTGGCTCGCCACGCTGATCACGCCCGCCCCGCCCAGCTCGAGCGTGCGCAGGAACGACGCGTCGTCGCCCGCGTAGAGATCGAGCCCGTCGATCTGCTGCAGCTCGTCCGGGTTGGCCTGCTTGACGCCGCTGACGTTCTCGATCTGCGCGAGCTCCGCAAGCAGCTCCGGCGGGATGTTGGTGCCCGTGCGCGACGGGATGTTGTAGAGCAGGATCGGTTTGTCGGTCGCCGAGGCGACGGCCTGGTAGTGGCGGATCAGGCCCGCCGGGCTCGGGCGGTTGTAGTACGGGGTGACCGAGAGCACCGCGTCGGCGCCGAGCTCCGTCGCCGCTTCGGTGAGGTGCACCGCGTGGCGCGTGTCGTTGGTGCCGGTCCCGGCGACGACGGTCATGCCCTCCGGGCGCTCGGCGACGGCGAGGCCGATCAGGCCGAGCTGCTCCTCGTCGGTCAGCGTCGAGGCCTCGCCGGTCGTCCCCGCCACCACGAACCCGTCCGAGCCGTGCTCGGCGAGGTGGCGCATCAGCGCGACGAACGACTCCTCGTTGACGCGGTTGCGCTCGTCGAACGGCGTGACGATCGCGGTGAGGACGGCCCCGAGGTCTGGCATGGGGCTCAGTATCTCACGCTTCGCCGGCCGTCACGGGCTCACGCGGCGCCGGGCTCGGCCACCACCGGCGGCGGCGCCGCGGCCGTGTCGTCGCGATCGGCCCGCAGGAAGATCATGATGCTCACGACCAGGGTCCAGACCACGAACGCGAGCAGAGCCGGGAAGCTGATCGGCGGGATCGCGGCGGCGATGCCGATCACGAGCGCGACCCAGCCGAGCCAGGCCGGCAGGCTTCGGGTGCTGAGGATGGCCAGGCCGCTCGCGATCCCGAACACGCAACCGCCGATCACGACCGGGAGGAACAGTTCGTTGTCGAGGATGTTGAGTGTCTGCGCGGTCTGCGCGCCGACGACGTGCAGGTTGTGTGCAAGGCCGTATTCGGTCCCGCCGAGGATTCCGGCTCCCGCCGCCATCAGGACCCCTCCGCCGACGATCAGGCCGCTCAGGCCCGAGGCAGCGCCCTGCTCGCGGAGATAGCTTGCCAGCGCTCCCGCCCAGAACAGCGCGAACAGGAAAGCGAACACGAACAGCACCGCGCTCCTCTCGATCGTCGATTTGTGCGCCGCGTAGTACGCGATCACCTTCAGCGGGGAGGCGTCCGCCGAAGGCGTTTCGCCCCCGGAGATGAACGCGGCCAACGTGACGATCACGAACAGGACGCCGGTGAGCGGCGCGAGGCGGGTGAGGCGCGGAGACATGCTGTTCCCCCCATTTTGCGAGCGTTTGAAATAAGCCCTCTCAAGCGTCTGTTCGGCACCGCGACGTTCGATCCTTCAGGACTCCTCCCCCATGCGAGGGAGTCGCAGCGACGCCGTGCTACCCCTCGCGGATCGCTCGAAGTGCCTCCTCGCGGCTCGCGAACGCGCGGAAGCGCACCCGCCTGCCGTTCTCGATCGTCCACACCGCGGCCACCTCGCGCTCGAGGTCGGCGTCGCTGTTGCGCAGCTGCGCGTGCTCGCGCAGCACCACGACCACGTTGTCCCCCGCCTCGATCATCTCCTTCACGTCCTGCGTGTAGTCGTTCCAGAGCGACCAGTACTTGGTCACGTGCGCGACGAACTCGTTGCGCCCGCTGCCCTGCTGCGGGAAGCCGGCGACCGGGTACCCGGTGATGTCCCACTCGATGTCCGGGTCCAGGGTCTCCAGCCAGTCGCCGATCCGCCCCGTCGTTCGCGCCTCGTGCCCGCGCTGGACGACCTGCCTGTTCACATCCGTCATGGTCCCACCCCGTTCCTCGCTGCCGGGATCAGTATCCCGCACGGCGTGGCGAGCGCAAGCGGGCCGCTCCCTACGCGCCTGCGACGGCCGGGGCGCCCGACCGGCCGTGACGGCGCAACGCGGACGGGCTCAGAAGAGCAGGCTCTCGAGCCCGACCGTGAGCGGCTCGGGCAGCTCCCCCACGCGTCTCACCGCGAGCAGGACGCCCGGCATGAAGCTCTCTCGCCCGATCGTGTCGTGGCGGATCGTGAGCGTCTGCGCGAGGTCGCCGAGGATCACCTCCTGGTGGGCGACGAGGCCCGGCAGCCGCACGGAGTGAATCGGCGGCTCGGGGCCGCCGGTGGCCTGCGCCATCAGCTCGGCGGTGCGTTTCGCGGTGCCCGACGGGGCGTCGACCTTGCGGTCGTGGTGGAGCTCGATGATCTCGGCCTTGGCCATGTGCCGGGCGGCCTCGGCGGCGAAGCGCATCATCAGCACGGCGCCGATCGCGAAGTTCGGCGCGAGCAGGACGTTGCGTCCGGCGCTGCGGGCCGCCTCGGCGAGCGGCGCGGGGTCGAAGCCGGTCGTGCCCACGACGACGTGGGCGCCCGCCGCGAGCGCCGCGAGCGCGTTCTCCAGCGCCGTGTCGGGCTGGGTGAAGTCGACGAGCACCTCGGCACCGGGAAGCACCTCGGCGAGCGCTGTGCCGAGCGCCGGATCCGCGCGGCCGCCGAGCTCCATGTCCGGCGCGCCTTCGACGGCCTCGCAGACGGTCTCCCCCATCCGTCCGGCCGCGCCGGCGACCGCGACACGGATCACGAGCCCTCCGCCAGTGACGCCGCGGCGCGCTCGAAGGCGTCCACGTCGGCGCCGACCCCCGCCAGCGAGAGCCGCTCGGGCACGAACAGCTCGGCCAGCTCGCGCAGGTCCTCGACACGCACGGCGTCGATCCGCTCGATCACCTCGTCCGTCGTGAGGATCGGCATACCCGCGATCAGCGAGCCGCCGAGGCGACCCATGCGCGCGGACGTCGACTCCAGCGCCAGCACCATCCTCCCCTTCAAATTCTCTCTCGATCGCGCGAGCTCCTCCTCGCTGGCGGGGCTCTCGACGCACCGGCGCAGCTCGGCCGCCAGCACCTCCAGCGCCTCGTCGATCTTGTCCGGTCGCGTGCCCAGGTAGATGCCGACTTCGCCCGTGCCCGCGTAGAGGTTCGAGAAGCAGAACACCGAGTAGGCGAGCCCGCGCCGCTCGCGGATCTCCTGGAACAGGCGCGAGGAGGAGGTGCCGCCGAGGATGCCTTCGAGCACCCGCAGCGCGTAGCGCCGCTCGTCGTCGCGTGGGAGCCCCGGGCCGCCGATGCACACGTGGTACTGCTCGGTGTCTTTCTGGAGGAACTCGCGCCGGCGCTCGAACTCGGCCGCCTCCGCCGGCGGCCGCGGCGCGGCGGCAGGACCGCCCGGGCTCGCATCTCGCTGCGCACGCTCCACGAGCTCGACGAGCGCCGCGTGCTCGACCGAGCCGGCCGCGGCGACGACGATCGAGCCGGGCCGGTAGCGCTCGGCATGGAAGGCGGCGAGCTGCTCGCGCTCGACGGCGGCAACCGAGGCGGCGGTGCCGATCACCGGGCGCCCGAGCGGGTGCGAGCCGAACACCGCGCGGCCGATCAGGTCGAACACGCGGTCCTGGGGGTCGTCCTCGTACATCGCGATCTCCTCGAGCACGACGTCCTTCTCGGCGTCGAGCTCGCCGAAGCGAGGCCGCCAGATCATGTCGGCCATCACGTCGAAGGCGCGCTCCAGGTGGCCGTCGAGCACGCGTGTGTAGAGCGTCGTCGACTCCTTGTCGGTGCCGGCGTTGATCTCGGCGCCCATCTCATCGAAGAGCTCGTCGATCTCCTGGGAGCCGTAGCGCTCCGTGCCGCGGAACAGCATGTGCTCGAGCAGGTGCGAGATGCCCGCCTGCTCGGGGCGCTCGACGACCGAGCCCGTGTCGACGAGGAAGCCGAGCGCCACCGAGCGCACGCCTGGCACGCGCTCGGTGATCACTCTCACGCCGGAGTCCAGCGTGGTCAGGCTGTGATCGGAGCGCCGGGGACGGCGCGCCCGATCGCCTGCGTCAGTCGCGGTCGCGGCCATGCCGCGGACGGCCGGAGCCGCGCTCGCCCTCGCGCCGGCGGGATGAGGGCCCGCCCCCCCGCCGGTCGCGGTCGCGCCCGTTCGAGGACGGCCTGCCGCCGCGGTCACGGCCGCCTCCGCCACCACCGCCGGTGCCGACGCCCGCGAGCTCCTCGACGGTCTTGCCGGCGATGTCCGGGTCGTCGGCGAGGCGCAGGCCGATGCGGCCGCGCTCGCGGTCGACCTCGACCACCTTGACGCTGACCTCGTCGCCCTTGTTGAGCACGTCCTCGACGGTCTCGACGCGCTCGCCGGGCGAGACGTTCGAGATGTGGAGCAGGCCGTCGGTGCCCTTCGAGAGCTCGATGAAGGCGCCGAACGTGGTCGTCTTGACGACCTTGCCGGTGTACTCGTCGCCGACCTCGACCTCCTTCATCATCAGCCTGATCCGCTCGACCAGCGCGTCGCCGAGCTCGCCGTTGGCGCTGTAGATCAGCACCTGGCCGTCGTCGTTGACGTCGATCTGCGATTCGAACTCGTCGGCCAGGCCGCGGATCGTTTCGCCGCCCTTTCCGATCAGCAGGCCGATCTGGGAGGGGTCGATCTGGATCGTCTGGATGCGCGGCGCGAACTGGGAGAGCTGCTCGCGCGGGCCCGAGATGGTCTCGTGCATCTTGCCGAGGATGAACGTGCGGGCGTCTTTGGCCTGCGCGAGCGCGTCGCTCAGGATCTCGAACGTCACGCCGGTGATCTTGATGTCCATCTGCAGCGCCGTGATGCCGCGCTCGGTGCCGGCGACCTTGAAGTCCATGTCGCCGAGGTGGTCCTCGACGCCGGCGATGTCGGTCAGGACGATGTAGTCCTCGCCCTCTTTGATCAGGCCCATCGCGATCCCCGCGACGGGGCGCTTGATCGGCACGCCCGCGTCCATCAGCGACAGCGAGGAGCCGCAGACCGACGCCATCGAGGACGAGCCGTTGGACTCGAGGATGTCCGAGACCACGCGGATCGAGTACGGGAAGTCCTCGATCGACGGGATCATCGGCGTGAGCGCGCGCTCGGCGAGCGCGCCGTGGCCGATGTCACGGCGCTTGACGCCGCCCATACGGCCCGCCTCCCCGACCGAGAAGGGCGGGAAGTTGTAGTGGTGCCAGTAGAACTTTTTGGTCTCCAGGCCGAGCGTGTCGAGGCGCATCTCCTCCTTCAGCGTGCCCATCGCCACGACGCTGAGCGCCTGGGTCTGTCCGCGCGTGAAGAGCGCCGACCCGTGCGTGCGGGGAAGCGGGCCGACCTCGATGGCGATGTCGCGGATCTCGTTCTCCGAGCGGCCGTCGGGACGCTTCTTGTGGACGGCGATGCGCTCGCGGATGATCGACTTCTCGAGCTTGTCGAAGGCGAGCTGGACAGCCGCCCGGCGCTCCTTCGCGGCAAGCAGTTCGTGTTCGGAGGCTGCCTCGGCCGGCGCGGGGGCGTAGTGCTCGATGATCGCGGCCTCCGCTTCCTTCGTCGCCTCCTGGCGGGCGAGCTTGTCCTCGACCTGGGTGGCCGCGTCGAGGGCGGCGCCGTGCGACCCGCGGATCTCGGCGAGCAGGTCCTCGTCGACCTGGATCGGCTCGAACTCTTTCTTGGGCTTGCCGACTTTGGCGGCGAGGTCACGCTGCAGGGCGCAGAGCTTCTTGATCTCGGCGTGGGCGATGTCGAGCGCGTCGAGGATCTCCGCCTCGGGGATCTCGTTGGCGCCCGCCTCGACCATCAGGATCGCGTCCTCGGTGCCGGCCACGATCAGGTCGAGATCCGAGGGTGTCTCGGCGTCCGCGAGCAGGTCGGGCTCGGGCGGGTTGACGACGAAGTTGCCCTCGATCTTGCCGATGCGCACCGCGCCGACGGGCGTCGGCAGCGGGATGTCGGAGATCATCAGCGCGGCCGAGGCCCCGTTCATCGCGAGGATGTCGTAGGGGTGGACGTGGTCGATCGAGATCGGGATCGCCACCAGCTGCGTGTCGAAGCGCCAGTCCTTGGGGAACAGCGGGCGGATCGGGCGGTCGATCATGCGCGCGGTCAGCGTGCCCTTCTCGCCGGGGCGCCCCTCGCGCTTGAAGAACGAGCCGGGGATTTTCCCGGCGGAGTACATGCGCTCCTCGACGTCGACCGTCAGGGGCATGAAGTCGGTGTCGCGGATGCCGCCCGCGACGGCGGTGCAGAGGACCATCGTGTCGCCCTGCTTGACGACCACGGCGCCGGAGGCCTGCTTGGCCATCCTCCCCGTCTCGAACGAGATCTCGCTGCCAGCGATCTCCACGGAGACCCGGGTAACGGCGTCACTGCTCATATTCACTACCTTCCTGGCCGCCCGTCGGTCGGCGGCACGATTCATTTATCTCACTATCCGAACCACGGCAGCTTAGCGAAAGCTCCCGCTCCGACCGGGAGGCGCGGGCCGCGTCTTGCGGATTTCCCGAGGTCTCAGAGCGAGACGGGCTTGCCGCTCGGCACCACCAGCACCGAGCCGCGTGAGGCGTCCAGCGCGGTCCGCGCGGCACCGCTGAGGGCGACCCGCCCCGCGGGCGCGCCCGGCTGGGAGCCGACGACGATCAGGTCGGCGCCGGCGCCCTCCAGCGGGACCACCTGGGCCCCGACTGCACCCGCCAGCGCCTCGGCGGAGCGGGCGGCGGTGTCGTCGCCGTCGGTCGAGACGACCGCGATCGTCGCGATCGCGGCGTCGGGGTCCGCGCGCAGCCCCGATGCGGCGACGCCGATCGCGGTGTCGCCGATCTCGAGCAGCCGCTGCGCCGACGTGGGCGGCTCGGCGTGGCCGGGCTGGGTGCGGTAGTCCGAGCCGAACACGACGATCGAGGCGCCTTCCCTGTCCGCGAGCTCTTCCAGGGCAGCGCCCGTCGAGGCGCCGAACACCACGTGCTTGGGGACGTCGGGCCTGCCGAGGAGCTCCGCGCCCTGCTCCAGGCGCTGCTCGGCGTCGTGCTGGGCGAGCTTCTCCCGGTCGGGGTCGAGCTCCCTGGAGTGGCGGATGTAGGCGAGGGCCAGCTCATCAGGCCCCGCCAGCAGCTTGCCGAGCGCGAGCGCGTCGTCGTCGTTCTCGGTCCCGTCGTAGGAGATGATCACCTTTGTCATGGGGCGATCGTCTGCGAGCAGGCGCCCCGTCGCATCGGCCAGGTGGCCAGCGATTCGCCTGCGGGTTTGGCCAGGCGACCGAACTAGGCGGCGAAGGCCGCCGCCACGCCCTGGGCGAGGAGGTCGGGGCGGCTCTTTAGACTCGCGCGGACGATGACTCCGATATGTGGAATCGCGCTGGGCCAGCGGTGACACCGCGTCTCGACGGCTCGCTCGAGGATTGGGAGTCCATCGAAGACGACTTCCGCGGCGCCGCCCTTCTCTGCGGCAACGGTCTCAGCATCAACGTCTGGCCGCGGTTCGCCTACGGTTCGCTCTTCGAACACGCGACCTCCGGCGGCCTCAGCACCCTGGACCGAAAGCTCTTCGCCGAGACCGAGAACTTCGAGCGTGTGCTGGGCGACCTCGGGACGGCGATTCGAGTCGACCGTGCGCTCGGGGTCGGCGTCGACCCAATCTTGGAGCGCTACCAGAGCATCCAACGTGCCCTGGGCCATGCAATCCGGGAGGTCCACGTCAGGCGGAGTCAGGTCCCTGATGCCGTCCTCGCCGCGGTCCGCGCGGAGCTGTTGAACTACCCATGGATCGGCAGCGTCTCGTACGACCTTCTCGTCTACTGGGCGATGGGCTGCAGCGGCACGTTCAATCCGTTCGTCGATCTCTTCAAGGGCTCGAAGCTGCAGTTCGATCCGCGCTCAACCGACGTGCCCGCAAGCCGCGTGCCGGTCTATTTCCCCCACGGTGCGCTGCATCTTGTGGTGGGCGCATCAGGGCAGACCTGGAAGCTTCGTGGCAAGGAGTTCCACTCGCTGCTCGACCAGTTCGGTGAACCCATCGCGTCGGATCCCGAGGCGCGACCGCTTCTCGTGACTGAGGGGACTGCGCGCGACAAGGTGCAGGCGATCGAGGGCAATGCCTACCTCGCGCACTGCCTTGCCACGATGCGTCAGGTTGAGTTGCCCTTCGTCGTGTTCGGTGCGAGCCTCGGCGAGCAGGACGCGCATCTCCTCGATGCCCTCAACGAGCGACCCGACCGGCCGCTGGCAATTTCGATGCGCCGCGACGGCGTCCGGACCGTCAGAACGAGACAACGCGAGATATACGCGCGCCTCTACACGGACGAGCTCCACTTCTTTGACGCCGCAACGCATCCCCTGGGGGCGCCGGCTCTGAAGGTCGTCGAGCCATAGCGTCGCCCGGAGGACCTACGATGCAACTGACGGGATCAGAAAGGAAGTCCGCCATGAGGTTAAAGCGAAACGTCAAGCAGAACGCGGCCGGCCGTTGGGAAGTTCTCCGAGAGGGCGACAGGCGCTCCCCCGTGAGCAGCGACAGCCAGCAGGGCGCGATTGCGCAGGCGCGCGAACAGCTGCGACGCCAAGGAGGCGGCGAGGTTCGCGTCGTAGATCGGGCCGGACGCATCGTCAGCTCGAAGACCGTGTCTGCAAGGAAGGGCGCGTCCGGCGCGTCAACGAAGCGCCGCGCGGCCTAGGCTTCGACCTCAGGCCGGGAACGCGGCCGCCACGCCCTGCGCGAGCAGGTCGGGGCCGGGCAGCTCGCCGGGGGAGTCGGCCTCGTAGCTCCAGCGCACGATCCCGTCGGCGTCGAGGATCACGAGCGCGCGCTGGGAGAAGCCGCCGGGGTGAAGGACGCCGAAGGCCTCGCTGGCCGCGCCCTTGGGCTCGAAGTCCGAGAGCTGCTCGCTGGAGACGCCGAGCTTCTCCCTGAAGGCGCTCTGCGACCAGGTCGCGTCGCAGGAGACCCCGTACAGGTAGATGTCGCGGCGGCTGAGCTCCTCGAGCAGCGGGTCATAGAGCTGCAGCTGGTCGGTGCAGACCGGGCTGAAGGCGAACGGGTAGAAGACGAGGATCGAGCCGTGGCCCTTCAGGCTCTCCCGGGTGAAGCGCTCGCCGTCGGCCCGCGCCAGGCTGAACTCAGGAGCCGGCGTGCCTGGCTCGAGAACCGCCACCGGCCTTACTTGCGCAGGCCGAGCTCTTGGATCAGCTGGCGGTAGCCCTCGAGGTCCTCGCGCTGGAGGTAGTCGAGGAAGCGCCGCCGGCGCCCGACGAGCATCAGCAGCCCGCGGCGCGAGTGGTGGTCCTTGTTCGCTGTGCGCAGGTGCTCCGTGAGGTGGTTGATCCGCTCGGTGAGCAGCGCGACCTGGACGCGGGTGTTGCCCGTGTCGGTCTCGCTCGCGCCGAACTTGGCGGTGATCTCGCGCTTGCGCTCGCTGGTCAGTGCCGGCATCGCCGTGGGACGGTAGCAGACGGCGGCTGGCCTGCCCGCTGCCTGCCCGGTGCCGCGGCGCGGCGTCCGCTCGCCCGTCTCAGGGCGTCCGCGTTGACCTCGAACAGCTCAGACGCGCGCTGCGATCGCCCGCGTGCGCTCCACGTCTGCGCGCATCTGCTCGACGAGCCCCTCGGCGCTGTCGAAGCGCCGCTCGCCCCTCAGCCGCTCGAGGAACTCGAGCGTCAGCGCCTGGCCGTAGAGGTCGCCGTCGAAGTCGATGATGTAAGCCTCGATCAGCTCGCCGCGGCCGGTCTCGAAGGTCGGCCGCACGCCGATCGAGACGGCGGCGGCGCGTCCGTTCGCCAGGCAGGCGTAGACGCCGTGGCCGGGGTACGCAAGCTCCTCCTCGGGGACGAGGTTCGCGGTCGGGAACCCGAGCTCGCGCCCCCGCTCGTCGCCGTGGGCGACGACGCCCGAGATCCTGAAGGTGGAGCCGAGCATGCGGTTCGCCTCGGCCACGTCGCCCGCCTGCAGCAGGCCGCGGATGTGGCTCGAGGAGACGACCTCGCCGTCGAGTTCGAGCAGCGGGTGCACGACGGTGCGGAAGCGCGTGTCTGCTTCCAGCAGCGCCGGGTCGCCCTTCGCGCGGTTGCCGAAGCGGAAGTTCTCGCCCACCGACACCTGGGTCGCACCGAGCTTGTCGACCAGCACCTCCTCGATGAACTGCTCGGCGGTGCGCTGGGCGAACTCGGCGTCGAAGGGGATCACGATCGTCTCCTGCACGCCGAGCGAGGCGATCAGCTCTGCCTTGCGCTCGGGCGTCGTCAGCAGCTTCGGCGTGTGCTGCGGGGCCACGACCGAGACCGGGTGCGGGTCGAAGGTCAGCACGCTGTCCGAGCCCTCGATCACCTCACGGTGGCCGAGGTGGACGCCGTCGAAGGTGCCGACGGCGACGCTGCGGGGCGCTCCGCGCTCGACGTCGGGCAGGCGGGTCACCTTCACGGCGCCACAGGTTATTGACGTGCCCGCTCGAGAGCGGTCTCGAGATCGACGAGCGCGGGCGCCGCGGGCGGCACCGACGCCCAGTCGACGCCACGCGCGGGCGGCGCGATCGCCTCCGAGACGTCGAATGGCCCGATCGCCGTGCGCCGTAGCTCGATGCAGTACGCGTCCCCGAGGTCGGCGATCAGCGAGCGCACATAGGTGCCGGAGCCGCACTCGATCTCGTACGCGGCCGCCGGGCCTTCGGCGTCCTCCCGGCGCCAGAGCTCGCGGAAGGAGTGGACCGTGACGATCCGCTCGGGCATCTCGAAGCTCTCGCCGCGGCGCGCGCGCTTGTACGCGCGCTCGCCGCGGATCTTCACCGCGGAGTGCGCCGGCGGGCGCTGGCGCACCTCGCCTGTCGGGAGCTCCAACCCCTCCGGAGGGATCCGCCCGGTCACCGCGATCTCCCCCTCAGGGTCGCCCGTGCTGGAGTGCGCGCCGAGCCGCGCGACGGTTTCGTAGCGCTTGCGCAGCCCCATCAGCTCCTGCTGGGATTTCGTGGCGCGGCCGAGCAGCACGAGCAGCAGTCCCGTGGCGAACGGGTCGAGCGTGCCCGCATGCCCGACGCGCAGCGCTGCGCGCGTGCCGCCGAAGGCTCGCCGCACGGCAGCGACGACATCGTGCGAGGTGACGCCGGCGGGCTTGTCGATCAGGAGCACCGCGTCCAAAAGCGCGGGCGGGTCAGGCAGGCGTCGCGGCCGGGCGCCCGTCGGGGTGCAGCTGCGCCGCGATCGCCTCGCGCAGGAACGCGAGCAGATCCTGCTCGGACATCGCGGTCGTGAAGCCCGCGGCGCGGCGGTGCCCGCCGCCCCCCTGCGCCCGGGCGATCACCGACACGTCCACGTCGTCGTCGGTCGCGCGCAGCGAGATTTTGTGCTGGCCGGCGCGCTCGCCGCTGGAGAGCTCGCGCACCAGCGCTGCGACCTTCGTCCCCTCGAGCGCGCGCAGCTGGTCGATGATGCCCTCGGAGTAGCTGTCTTCCGCCTCGGCGGAGCGGAAGTCCTCGGCGCTCAGCCTCGCGATCGTCAGCTCGCCGGCGTCGAAGCGCCGCATCGAGGCCAGGGCGGTGCCGAGGAGCGTGAGCTTGCCTTCGGGCATGCCCTCATACAGGCGGCGGTAGACGAGCGGCGGGTCCACGCCGGCTTCGATCAGCTCGGCCGCCATGCGGTGCGAGCGCGCGGTCGTGTTCTCGTACATGAAGCGCCCGGTGTCGGTGATCAGCCCGACGTAGAGCGCTTCGGCCACCGCCGGGCCGGGAACGACGCCGAGCCCGCCCATCAGGCACCACACGATCTCAGCGGTGCAGGAGGCGTTCGGATCGACCAGGTTCAGCGTCCCGAAGCCGGTGTTGTCGTGGTGGTGGTCGATGTTGATGAGGTTCGCGCCGTCGCGCAGCACGCTCGCCGAGTTGCGGTCGATGTTCCCGCAGTCGAGGAAGACGACGGTGCGCGCGCCGATGTCCGCCGGCGGCTCGGAGATGAGGCCGTCGAGCGGGAACATGCGGTACTCGCGCGGCAGCGGCAGGTCGCTCGGCGCGATGAACATCTCCGAGCGCTTGCCGAGCGAGCCGAGGAGGCCGTGCATGGCGACCAGCGAGCCGAGCGCGTCGCCGTCGGGGTGCTCGTGCGTGGCGAGCACGAAGCTCTCGTCGGCGCGCAGGCAGGCGAGCACCTGCTCGCGCACGGAGGCCGTCTGGGCGGGGGCCCCGTCGAACGTCCCGGTCACCGCTCGGTCTCCCGGTCGATCAGCTCCTCCAGGCGCATCGCGCGATCGGTGGTGTCGTCGTAGACGAACTCGAGCTCCGGCGTGCGCTTCAGCCGCAGCTCGCTCGCGAGCCGGCCCTGCAGGAAGCCGTGGGCACTGCGCAGGCCGGCGAGGCTCTCCTCGCGCTCCTGCGGCTCGGAGGAGCCGCCCGCTGCGCCGAGGACGCTGATGTACACGCGCGCGTGGCGAAGATCGGGGCTGGTTCTGACGTCCGTAACGGTCACGAATCCGACTCTGGGGTCCTTCAGTTCTGATGCCACTGCGTCTCCGATGACCTGGCGAACCGCCTCGTCGACCCGACGCATGCGTCCCGTGGCCACCTGTTTCTCCAATTCCGCGCCGAACCCGGCGTCCCTTCCTGCTCGCTGCTCAGCTCAGCTCGCGCTCGACCTGCCGCGTCTCGTAAGCCTCGAGCAGGTCGCCCTCCTTGACGTCTTGGAAGTTCGCGAGCACGATCCCGCACTCGAACCCCGATGTGACTTCTTTCACGTCGTCGTTGAAGCGTCGCAGGCTCTCGACCGTCGAGTCGTAGATCACGGTGCCCTCCCGCACGACGCGCACCCGCGCGCCGCGGATGATCTTGCCCTCCGTGACCTGGCAGCCGGCGATGGTGCCGATCCGCGAGGCTTTGAACAGCTGGCGGACCTCGGCCTGGCCGAGCGTCGTCTCGACCTCCTCGGGGGCGAGCATGCCCTGCATCGCCGCGCGGAGCTCCTCGATCGCGCGGTAGATCACCGAGTAGGAGCGGATCTCGACGCCCTCCCGCTCGGCCACCGCCCTGGCGTCGCCGACCGGACGCACGTTGAAGGCGAGGATCACGCCCTCGGAGGCGGCGGCGAGCATCACGTCGGACTCGTTGACACCGCCGACGCCGCGGTGCACGACGTTGACCGCGACCTCGTCCTGCGGGAGCTTGGCGATCTCGTCCTCCAGGGCCTCCAACGAGCCGGCGACGTCGGCCTTGACGACCAGCGCGAGCTCCTGGACGGTGCCCTCCTGGGCGAGCTTGAAGACGTCTTCGAGCGACACCTTCCTGCCCGAACGCCGCGCGAGCGCCTCGGTCTTCAAGCGGTTGGCGCGTTCGCCGGCGAGCTGGCGCGCGCGCCGCTCGTTCTCGACCACGCGCACGTGCTCTCCCGCCTCGGGCACGCCGTCGAAGCCGAGCACCTCGACCGGCTCGCCGGGCGTGGCGCGCTTCATCTTCGTGCCGTTGAAGTCGTGCATCGCGCGCACACGGCCGAAGTGGGCGCCGGCGACGAGCGCGTCGCCGACCCGCAGCGTGCCGCGCTGGATCAGCACCGTCACGACGGGGCCGCGGCCCGGGTCGAGCTTGGACTCGATCACCGCCCCGGACGCCTCGGCGCCGGCGTTTGCCTTCAGCTCCTCGAGGTCGGTGACGATCTGGATCGTGTCGAGCAGCGAGTCCAGGCCCTGGTGGGTCTTGGCGCTCACGTCGACGAACTCGGTCTCGCCGCCCCAGTCGGAGGGCTGCAAGCCGTGCTGGGTCATCTCGGTGCGCACGCGCTCGGGCTGCGCGCCCTCCTTGTCGATCTTGTTGACCGCCACGACGATCGGCACCTGCGCCGCCTTCGCGTGGTCGATCGCCTCCTCGGTCTGCGGTTTGACGCCGTCGTCGGCGGCGACGACGATCACGGCGAGGTCGGTCACGCTGGCGCCGCGGGCACGCATCGCGGTGAACGCTTCGTGGCCCGGCGTGTCGAGGAACGTGATCTCTTTGCCGGCGTGGCGGACCTGGTATGCGCCGATGTGCTGGGTGATGCCGCCGGCCTCGCCCGCGGCGACCTCGGTCTCGCGGATGGCGTCGAGCAGCGAGGTCTTGCCGTGGTCGACGTGGCCCATGATCGTGACGACCGGTGGCCGCGCGATCAGCTCGTCCTCCGAGTCCTCGAACACCGGCTCGACCTCGACGTCGTCGGCCGCGTGGACGATCTCGATCTCCTTTTCGAACTCGTCGGCGAGCACTTGGATCGCGTCGTCGGAGAGCGTCTGCGTGAGCGTCGCCATCTCGCCGAGCGACATCAGCTTCTTGATCACGTCGGGCACGGGCACGCCGAGGTACTCGGCGACGTCCTTGACGGTCGAGCCGGAGTTCACGCGGACCAGGTCCGTCGCCTCCATCGCCGACGTGTCGATCGGCGCGATCGTGTCGTCGTAGGTGCCGCGGCGGCGCCGGCCGCGGCGCGGGCGGCGCTGCGGCTGGTTGGAAGGACCGCCCTGCTGGCGGCGCGAGGCCTGCGAATCGATCACCACGCGCCTGCGGCCGCCGGGACCGACGTCCCCGGGCGTGCGCTCGCCGGTGCGCGAGTCACGCGTCGGGCGCACCCGCTCGCTTGCCTGCCCCCCGCCAAGGGGGGTGCCCCCTTGTGGGGTGCCGGCCTGCCCCTGTGCGGTGCCGCCGGCGGGCTGCGGGGGGCGCGGCGCAGCCGAGGGCTGGGCCTCCGCCGCGGGGGGCTGGGCCGGCGCCGCGGGGGGCTGGGCCGGCGCGGCCTGTGCGGGGCGCGCCGGCGCGGGCGGAGCCGGGGGCGCGGCGGCGGCCTGAGGCTGCGCGGGGGCCGGCTGCCGCGGCTTGGGTGACGGCTTCGCCGGCGCCTCGGCGGGGGCCTTCGCGGCCGCTTTCGCGGGCTGGGCGGGCGCCGCCGCAGCAGCGCCGTTGGGCGAGCCGTTCGCGGCGCCGCCGTCGAGGCCGAGTGCCTGCAGCGCGGCGGACTCGTCGACCGAGGAGGCGGCGGCCTTCGCCTGCACGCCTGCGGCGGCGAGCTTCTCGAGCAGCTCCTTGCTCGTGAGGCCGTGCTCCTTTGCGATCTCGTGTACGCGCTTCTTGCTCATCGGCCCACCGATTCTACGAGCTTGGGGTCGAGCGACACGCTCGCGTGCAGGGTGCGTCCGACGCTGCCGCGGCGGATCGCGCGCTCGAGGCACTCCGGGCGCGGGTGTTCGCCGTCGCGATCGCGGCACAGGTAGGCGCCGCGCCCGCCGAGGCGGCCGTCGCCGTCGATCACCGCGAGGCGCCGTCCGGAGGCGCCGTCGTGCTCGCCGATGGCGTCGACGGCCAGCCTCACGAGCTCGTCTTTGCTTGCCCTGCGGCCGCAGCCGACGCAGCTCCGCTGGCGGATCGGACCGGACCCGCCGCGGCGCGACGCGGCTCTGCGACTCTCGCTCCCCCTCGCCCGGCCGGCTATGTCGCCGACCCCTCGGCGGCCTCGCCCGAGGCCTCCTCCAGCTTCTCGGCGACCTCGGCTTCCGCCTCCTCGCCCGTCTCCTCGGGGTCGGGCGCGATCACGGCCGCCTCGGTCTCGCCGAGGGGCGCCGCCTCCTCGGCGACGTCGACGAGCGCAACGGCTTCCTCGACCTCGATCGCCTCACCGCCGGCCTCGGTGGGCTCAGCGGCGACGGCTGCGGCCTCGGCCTCCTCCTCCACGGCTTCCGCCTCGGAACCCTCGCTGTGAAGATCGGTGATGTTGTCGCTGCCGATCTCGGCCAGCGCCTGGTGCGTTTCGAGCCCGCAGTAGCGCGAGCCGGGCAGCGCGGCGTTGGGGCAACGCCGGCCGTTGGAGAGGATCGCGGCGCAGCGCCCTGCGACCTCCTCCTCCTCGTAGGCGTGCTCGGCCTCCTCGGCGGCGAACTCGGTCTCCGAGCGGATGTCCACGCGCCAGCCGGTCAGGCGCGCGGCCAGGCGCGCGTTCTGTCCCTCGCGGCCGATCGCCAGCGAGAGCTGGTCGTCGGGCACGATCACGGTGGCCTGCTTGGCGTCGTCGTCGACGAGCACCTCGCGCACGCGTGCGGGCGAGAGAGCCTTGGCGACGAAGCGGGCGGGCTCGTCGTTGAAGGGGATGATGTCGATCTTCTCGCCGCGCAGCTCGGAGACGACCATGCGCACGCGCGAGCCGCGCGGGCCGACGCAGGCGCCGACCGGGTCGACGCCGTCGGTGTGGGAGACGACCGCGATCTTCGAGCGGTAGCCCGGCTCGCGGGCGACGTTGGCGATCTCGACGAGGCCGTCGGCGATCTCGGGCACCTCGAGCTCGAACAGCTTCTTGATCAGCTCGGGGTCGCGGCGCGAGACGATGATCGCCGGGCCCTTGGTGGAGGGCGAGACCTCCTTGATGACCGCCTTGATGCGCTGAGAGTGGTCGTAGCGCTCGCCGTCGACCTGCTCGGACTTGGGCAGCAGCGCCTCGACGCGTTCGCGCAGCTGCACGAGCGTGTAGCGCGAGTCGGACTGCTGCACGATGCCCGTGATCAACTCGCCGACGCGGTCGCGGTATTCCTCGTACATCATGTCGCGCTCCGCCTCGCGGATGCGCTGCAGGATCACCTGCTTGGCGGTCTGCGCGGCGATGCGGCCGAAGTCGTCCGGGGTGACGTCTTCCTCGTCGATCTGGTCGCGGTATTCCTCGAACTTCTTCGGATCGATTTCCGGTTCCTCGGGTTCGCGCATCTCGCCCGTCTCGGGGTCGATCGTCGTTTCCTCGTCGATCGTCTCGACGATCAGGTGCGCCTCCAGGCGCTCGGGGATTTTCAGTTCGATGACGCGGAAGTCGGCCGTGTCGCGATCCATCTCCACGCGCGCGTACTTCGCCGAGCCCGGCTGCTTCTTGTACGCCGAGAGCAGCGCGTCCTCGAGCGCGATCATCAGCTTCTCGGGCTCGATGCCCTTCTCGCGCGCGAGCGCGTGCATGGCTTCAAGGATCTCGCGTGACATGGGCTTCCTTCCTACTCCTCGATCAGGTTCGAACGCCGAATCTCCGAGTACGGGATCGCGATCACGCCGCCGTCCGCGGCAAGCGTGACTTCCTCCTCGGAAGCCCCCACGAGCTCTCCCGTGAAACTGCGTACCGAGCGCGGCGCGTCGTGCGCAGCGCACTCGACGGTCCGCGGATTGCGCATGCGCACCCGCGCGCGCCGGCCGACGAAGCGCCGGAAGTGCGCGGGCTTGGTCAAAGGACGGTCGCTGCCGGGAGAGGAGACCTCCAGCGAGTAACGCTCACGCAGGTCGCCCAGCAGCATCGTCACGCGCTCGCACATCGCCAGGTTGACACCCTCGGGGTGATCGATGAAGACGCGCAGGCAGCGCCCGCCGAGCACCTCGGCGAGGAGCACCTCTATCTCCGGCTCGTTGTTCGCGAGCCGCTGCTCGATCTCTGTCTGCAGCGCGTTCATCTGTTCTGTCGATCCTGGCCCTTACGCAAAAAGAGCGGGCGGGCGCCCACTCTCGGTACTGCTTGCCGACGCTTGCGCGACGACACGAAAGCTGTGCGTCGAGGATAGCACCGGGCGGTGCGCCGTTTACAACTGATCCGGAGGGGTCGGCCGGCGCCCGATGCCGGCCTCAGGCCCGCTCCGCGTCGCGCCTGGCGCGGTCGCGGTAGAGCCGGTAGTCCTCGCGCTCGGGGCGCAGCGAGCACGCGAGCGCCAGCGGCTGGCAGGCCTCGCGATGACGCCCGAGCTGCTGCATCGAGCGCCCGAGACAGAACAGCGCGTAGTCGTTCGTGGGAGCGTTCGAGGCGATCGCCCGGAACTCCTCCGCCGCGCCTTCATAGTGCTGCGCGTGGAACAGCGCGCGGCCGAGCGCCTCGCGGATCGAAGCCTTGTCCGGCTCGAGGTCGCGCGCCCTGCTCAGCGGCACGATCGCGGCCTGGTGGTCGCCGTGCTCGAGCAGGTCGCAACCCCTGCGGTAGAGCTCGTACACGCTGTCCATCGCTCTACCCTAGAAGCCTCCGCGCAGCCTCACGACGGCGTCGAGGATCGCGCCCGCGACCTGCTCCTTGGAGGCGCGGGGGACGTGCTCGGAGGCCACCGCGCCGCCTGCCCCCCGCAAGGGGGGGTTGCCGTTGGCAGAGGTGAGGATCGTGACCTCGTTCTCGCTCGCGTCGAAGCCGATGTCCGTGCGCGAGATGTCGTTGAAGACGACGGCGTCGAGACCCTTGGCGGCGAGCTTGGCGCGCGCGTGCTCGAGCCCCTCGGCGCCGTGCTCGGCGGCGAAGCCGACGAGCGTCTGACCCTCCCGCCGCGAGGCCGAGAGCGCGCTCAGCACGTCGGCGGTCGGCTCCAGCACGAGCTCCAGGCGCTCGCGCCCCCCCTTCTTGATCTTGCCCGCCGCGGCGACGGGTGCGAAGTCGGCGACGGCGGCGGCCATCAGCAGCACCTCGCTGCGCGCGAACTCGCGCTCGGCGGCATCCTTGAGCTCGGCCGCCGTGGCGACCTCGACAACGTGCACGCCCGGCGGCGCCGGCAGCGAGACGTTCGCCGCGATCAGCGTCACCTCCGCGCCGCGCTCGCGCGCGGCCGCGGCCAGCGCGAGGCCCATCCTCCCCGAGGAGCTGTTGCCGACATAGCGCACGCTGTCGATCGGCTCGCGCGTGCCGCCGGCGGTGACGAGCACCGGGACGCCGCGCAGGTCGGGGTCACCGGCCGCCGCATCGCCACGGCCCACCCCCTCCTCCTCCTCATGAAGATCCCCGATGGCACGCTCGCATGCGGCCAGCAGCTCCGCCGGCTCGGCCAGCCTGCCCACCCCCTCCTCGCCCTTCGACGCCAGCCGCCCGGTGCCGGGGTCCACGACCGTCGCGCCGCGCGCGCGCAGCGTCGCGAGGTTCTCCTGCGTGGCCGCGTGCTCGTACATGCGGTTGTTCATCGCGGGCGCGATCACGAGCGGGCAATCCGCCGCAAGCGCGCAGCTGCCCAGCAGGTTGTCCGCGATCCCGGCGGCGAGCTTGGCGATCGTGTTCGCCGAGGCCGGCGCGACGAGGAAGACATCGGCGTTGGCGAGGAGCTCCAGGTGCCCGATCGGCTCGTGGCCGGGAAGCGGCTGGTCGGGGAACGCGCCGCGCATCGGATCGCGCGCGAACTCGCTCACGAGGGCCGGCGCGCCGCTCAGCGCCGCGAACGAGGCCTCGCCGACGAAGCGCCGGCTGTTCGGCGTCTGGACCACGCGGACCGCGTGGCCCGCGGCGGTGGCGAGGCGGATGAACTCGAGTGACTTGTAGGCGGCGATCCCGCCGCTCACGCCCAGCAGGATGCGTGACATTGCCTTCAGATTGTCGGCCGCGGGGGCTCTGCCCGCAAGCGCTGGCGGGCAGATCGCACGAATTCGGCTGCTAGCGGGGGCATGGAGCCCGGCGGGCTCGGCCCGCGAGCGCCGGGCCGGCGCTCAGCGGTAGTGGTACTTCATCTTCCCGGCGGCTACCTCCTCGAGGGCGATCGTGAGGTAGTTTTTCGAGGCCGTATCGACCATCGGCGGGGGGAACTCGTCGAAGGTGCCCTCGCCGAGGTTGTGGTAGTAGCTGTTGATCTGGCGCGCGCGCTTGGCGGCGACGATCACGCTCGCGTAGTTCGAGTCGACCTGCTCGAGGAGACGGTCGATGCGCGGGGAGATCATGTCGGTCGGTCAGCCTCTCTTCGGGGGTCGGGGCTCTCAGATTGTAGCCGCGTCGCGTGCCGGCGCCCGCGGCGCGGCGCGATACTGGGCGCGTGGCTTCGAACCGCGAGCTCCTGCGCGCCTGGATGGCGGCGGTCAACGAACGCCGCTTGGAGGATCAACTCGAGCTCACGCACCCGGGGTTCGAGATGGTCGAGTCGACCGCGCTGCCGGGCGCCGCGTCGGTGACGGGCAAGGAGCAGCTACGGAGCTACAGCTACGGATGGGCGCGGAACTGGTCTGACTGGGAGTGGCGGGAGGAGGAGATCGTCGAGCTCCCCCCGGACCGCCTGCTGCTCGTCGCGACCCTGCGCCTGAAGGGCCTGCGGAGCTCGATCTGGGTCGAGCGCCGCTGGGCGTACCTGGCGACGATCCGCGACGGCCTGCTCCTGCGCCTCGACGGCTTCGAGACCAAGGAGGAGATCCTGAGGTCGATCGACCGCGGATGAGTCCGCGGAGTGGTGTTTCCGACGTGTGCTCGCGGGATACTCGACCGTAGATGTCGCAAGCGAACCTCGAGATCGCCGCCGCCTACTTCCGGACGTTCGACAGCGGCGAGCTCGACGCCGCGGCGGAGTACCTGGATCCGGACATCGAGTGGCTCAACCACGGGGTCTTCGACGAGGAGCTCATCGAAGGCCGGGCCGCGGTCCGCGCATACTGGGAGCGCATCCTGAGCACGTTCCCCTTCTGGCACGACGGACCCACGTTCTCGGGCGCGGGAGATCGCGTCTGCGTGACCGCGACGCTCAGGACCCGTGGTGCCACGAGCGGGGTCGAGCTAGATGCCCCGTGCGGGTACGCGCTCACGCTGCGCGACGGACTCGTCACCCGCTCCGAGTACTTCCCGGACCCCGGGGAGGCGCGTAGGGCCGCCGGGCTCGAGCCCTAGCCCGGGTCACAGCCGGCCGAGGCCGGCGCGCAGGTCGGCGGCCGCGGGCTTCAGCGTGGAGCCCGCGACGGGGACGATCGAGCTCCTGGCCACGCCGCGTCTGGCGAGCTGCTTCAGCACGGCGGCGATGAGCTTCGAGGACTGCGCGCGCGAGATCCGGCACCGCTCGCTCAGTCGATGTTCGCGCGGACGATCGCGGCCAGCTCGTCGAGCGCGTCCTCGAGGCGATCGTTGACGACCACGTGGCCGAACTCGCTCTGCGCGGCGAGCTCCTCCTCGGCGACCTTCAGGCGGCGCTCGACCTCCGCCACCTCGTCGGTGCCGCGGCCGATCAGGCGCGTGCGCAGCGCCTCCAGCGAAGGCGGCGCGATGAACACCTGCACGGCCTCGGGCATCGCCTCGCGGACCTGGCGCGCCCCCTGGACCTCGATCTCGAGCACCACCGGCACGCCGGCGCCCACGCGGCGGTCGAGCTCGGAGCGCAGCGTGCCGTACCGGCGCCCGGCGTAGTCGGCGTGCTCGACGAAGTCCCCCTGCTCGATGCGCCGGTCGAACTCCTCGGGGCTCAGGAAGTGGTAGTCGACGCCCTCTGTCTCCCCTGGGCGGGGCGGGCGGGTCGTCGCCGAGACCGACAGCTCGAGCTGCGGCAGCCGCTCCATCAGCCCCCTGATCAGCGTCCCCTTGCCGACCCCGGAAGGGCCGGTGATCACGAACACGCGCGCCACGGGCGGGAGGCTAGTGAGTGTGGCGGCGGCCGCCAGGTCGACAGCGGTGAGGACGTCCTCAGTGGTGAAGAAGGCTGATCAGCTCCGAGCGCTGGCGCTCGGAGAGCCCGCCGATCGTCTTGCTGGGCGCGATCCGGCAGTGCACGAGGATCTTGTTGACCTTCACGCGCCCGTACTTCGGGACGGCCAGGAGCATGTCGAAGACCTTCGCCGTCTCGACGTACTCGGGCGGGTCGAGCAGCAGTGAGTGGATCGAGCGCCGTCCGGCCTTCAGGTCGCGCTTCAGCTGCGCGCGCTTGATCCGGATCTCGTTCGCCCTCGCCAGGGCATCCATCCTCTGGTTCAGGGACCGCTCGGGTGCCGTGGATGTGTTCGAGGACGTCGGGCCGGTCGCCGTCACCATGGGCGGCGAGTCTACACACCCGAGGACGTCGTTCAAGAAAAAACGCCGAATTCACCTAGACCTCAGGGTGAGGTAGAGAGGGATCGAGGCTGGTGGACGGTCCGGCGCCGTGTTTGCAGGGGTTTTTAGCCCCTCAGGACAAGCCTGTGGCGATTCGCGTCCCTGCCGCGGGATCGCGGAAGCTCTCCGTGCCGACAGCGACGAGCGAAGCGCCGACTTCGAGCAGCTCGCGGGCGTGCTCGGAGCGCTGGACGCCGCCCATCCCGACCACCGGGATCGTCACCTTCGCGGCGACGGCGGCGACCTGCGCGAGCGCGACCTGTCTGACCGCCGGGCCGGACAGCCCGCCGGTCCCGCCCCCGAGCCACATCCGCGGCTCGCGTGCGCCCGGGTCCAGGGCCGCGGCGCGCAGCGTGTTGATCAGCGAGACGGCGTCCGCGCCGCCCCCCTGAGCGCCGAGAGCGCAGGCCGCAACGTCCGCGGCGTTGGGGGTGAGCTTGACGATCAGCGGCTTGCGGGTGTGCGGGCGCACCGCCGCGACGACGCGCTCGAGCTCGGCCGGGTCGGCGCCGATGTCGAGGCCCGTGGCGACGTTCGGGCAGGAGACATTGAGCTCGATCGCTGCGATCTCGGGCCGGGCGTCGCACGCCTCCACCAGCGCCGCGAGCTCCTCCGCCGTCGCGCCCATCACGTTGGTGATCACCGGCACCGGCAGCGACTCGGCGGCCGCCGCCGGGTCGCTGTGGAAGCAGCCGATCTGCGGCAGGTCCTCGGCCAGGTAGCCGTCGAGCCCCTTGTTCGGCAGCCCGATCGAGTTGATCAGCCCCGCGGGCGCCTCCCACAGGCGCGGCGGCGGGTTGCCGTCCCGCGGGCGCAGCGTGATCGTCTTCGAGACGTAGGCCGAGAACGGGAACGCCTGCGCGAGCCCCTCGCCGAAGGCCTGCCGGGCGGCGATCGCGTCGAAGGTGCCCGAGCCGTTGATCACCGGGTGCGCGAGGCGCAGCCCGCAGAAATCGACGCTCACGGCGACGGCCTGCCGGCCCGTGCGGGCTCCGCGCGCCTCACGCGTGCGCCCCGGCGTGCTCCTCGACACGCTCGAGCAGCGCCGCGTCGATCACCGGCCCGTCCACGCAGACCCGCAGGTAGCCGCCGTCGCGGACCGGCACCACGCAGCCGAAGCAGGCGCCGAAGCCGCAGGCCATGCCGGACTCGAGCGCCAGCTGCGCGGGGATCTCGCCCTGCGCGCAGAGAGCGCGCACGCCCTCGAGCATGCCCGCGGGGCCGCACGCGTAGACAGCGTGAGGACCACCACCCGCCCCTCCCCCCTCGAGCTCGCGTTCGAGCAGCTCGGTCACGAGCCCCCGGCGACCGGCGGAGCCGTCGTCGGTGGCGATCGAAGCACCGCGCAGCAGTTCGCCGCCGGGGACCCGCGTGCCGTCGCGGAAGCCGAGCAGGACGATCGTCTCGGCCCCTGCGGCCTCGAGCGCGTCCTGCAGGATCGCGAGCGGCGCGATGCCGACGCCGCCGCCGACGAGGATCGCGCGGGCGCCGGGCGCGGGCGCCGTGAACGGGCGCCCGAACGGCCCGGCGCTCCACAGCCGCTCGCCCACGCCGAGCTCGCACAGGCGGCGCGTGCCCGGCCCCACGTCCTCGAGCAGGAACTGCGAGCGCCCGTCCTCGTGGCGCGCGACCGAGAAGGCGCGCGAGAGGAAGGGCCGCTCGTCCTCGCCTCCCCCCCACCCCGCGGCCGCCGCGAGCATCGCGAACTGGCCGGGCGCGGGCGCGGGCGCGTCCGGGTCGGCAACGGTGATCACGCGGTAGACGCCGAGCTCGCGCACCGCCACGACCTCCACGAGGCGTCGCCCGAGCGGCGCCTGGGCCCGGCGCGGCAGCTCGCTCACGCGACCCCGGCGCCGTCGCCCGCCTCGGCCGCCTCGGCGTCGCGCTCGGCCTCGGCCCCTGCGGCGCCGCGCGTGACACGCGCGCCGGCGGGCGCCGTGCCCGGGTGCGCCGCGTCGGCCGTGCCCTCCGCGGCCTCGCCTCTGCGTGCGGCACGCCCGATCCCGTGCAGGTCCTGCAGGCACAGGACCTCGGGCTCGCCGTCGATGTTCGCGCGGGAGATGGCGCGCGCGGCCGACATCCCCGCCGAGAGCGTCGTCAGGCAGGGCACGCCGTGGGTGACCGCGGCGCGCCGGATCTCGTGGCCGTCGGTGCGCGCGCCCACGCCCGTCGGCGTGTTGATCACGAGGTCGACGTCGCCGCGTTCGATCCAGTCGACGACGTGCGGCGAGCCCTCGCCGATCTTGTTCAGCCGCTCGACCGGGACGCCCATGCGCGCGATCGCCTCGGCGGTCCCGCGTGTGGCGACGATGCGAAAGCCCGCGTCGTGCAGCGACTGGGCGATGCCGACGCCGCCGGCCTTGTCTTCGTCGGTGACGGTGATGAAGGCCGTGCCGCTGCTCGGGAGCGGCACGCCCGCGGCGGCCTGCGCCTTGGCGAACGCGGTCGGGAAGTCGCGGGCCACCCCCATGACCTCGCCGGTCGAGCGCATCTCGGGCCCGAGCACGGCGTCGGAGTTCTCGAAGCGATCGAAGGGCAGCACCGCCTCCTTGACCGAGATGTGGTCGCCGTAGCCGAGACCCTGACGCTCCTCGGGCAGGCCGATGCTGGCCAGGGGCTCGCCGAGCATCACGCGGCACGCCAGCTTGGCGAGGGGAACCCCGACCGCCTTCGACACGAAGGGAACGGTCCGCGAGGCGCGCGGGTTGGCCTCGATCACGTACAGCTCGCCGGCGTGGATCGCGTACTGCACGTTGATCAGCCCGATCACGCCGATCTCCAGCGCGATCTCGCGGGTGGTGCGCCGGATCTGCTCGAGCATCTCCTCGCCGAGCGAGTGCGGGGGCAGCACGCAGGCGCTGTCGCCAGAGTGCACGCCGGCCTCCTCGACGTGCTGCATGATGCCGCCGATCCACACGTCGGTGCCGTCGCACAGAGCGTCGACGTCGACCTCAAGCGAGTCCTCCAGGAAGCGGTCGAGGTAGATCTCGCCGCCTTCGCCCGCCTCCCGGCGCAGGTAGTCCGCGAGGTCCTCGTGGGAGTAGACGATCTCCATCGCGCGCCCGCCGAGCACGTAGGAGGGCCGCACCAGCAGCGGGAACCCGACCTCCCCGGCGCAGCGCAGCGCCTGCTCGACCGAGCGCGCAGTCGCGTAGGGCGGCGCTTTGTAGCCGAGCCGCGCGAGCAGGGCCCCGAAGCGGCCGCGGTCCTCGGCGAGGTCGATCGACTCCACGCTCGTGCCGAGCAGCGGCACGCCCGCCTCGACGAGCCCGGCGGCGAGCTTCAGCGGCGTCTGGCCGCCGAACTGGACGATCACACCCTTCAGCGGCGCGCCGGCGGCCTCGGCCTGCACCACCGCGAGCACGTCCTCGAGCGTCAGCGGCTCGAAGTACAGGCGGTCGGAGGTGTCGTAGTCGGTCGAGACCGTCTCCGGGTTGCAGTTGACCATCACCGCGTCCCGGCCGGAGTCGCGCACGGTCATCGCCGCGTGCACGCAGCAGTAGTCGAACTCGATCCCCTGCCCGATGCGGTTGGGCCCTGAGCCGAGGATCACGACGGACTCGCGCTCGCCGCGGTCGATCTCGCCCGCGTCCGGGCCGGCCGCGTCCCAGCCCGAGTAGTAGTACGGCGTGCGCGCCGGGAACTCGGCCGCGCAGGTGTCCACCGAGCGGAACGAGCGCTCGCCGGCGAACGGCCCGCCGGGGTCGCGCGCGAGCTCTGAGAGCTCGCGCAGGAACCAGGGGTCGATCGAGGTCGCCTCGTGTATCTCCTCGAGCGAGGTGCCGCGCGAGAGCAGCTCGAGGATCGCCTCGAAGCGGGCCGGGCCGGGTTCCCGCAGGTCCGCGAGCAGCTCACGCTCGTCATCGCCCCCGAAGCTCGGAGGCTTGTCGAGCTCGCGCGAGCGCAGCGCCTTGGCGAACGCCTGGCCGAAGGTGCGCCCGATCGCCATCGCCTCGCCGACCGACTTCATGTGCGTCGAGAGCGTCGCCGAGGCCTCGGGGAACTTCTCGAACGCGAAGCGCGGCCACTTCACCACCACGTAGTCGATCGTCGGCTCGAAGCAGGCGGGCGTGACGCCGGTGATGTCGTTGTCGATCTCGTCGAGCGTGTAGCCGACCGCGAGGCGCGCGGCGATCTTCGCGATCGGGAAGCCCGTCGCCTTGGAGGCCAGCGCGGAGGAGCGCGAGACCCGCGGGTTCATCTCGATCACGAGGATCTCCTCGGTCTCGGGGTTGACCGCGAACTGCACGTTCGAACCGCCCGTCTCGACGCCGACGGCGCGGATGACCGCGATCGCCTGGTCGCGCAGGCGCTGGTAGAGGCGGTCGGTGAGCGTCTGCTGCGGGGCCACGGTGACCGAGTCGCCCGTGTGCACGCCCATCGGGTCGACGTTCTCGATCGAGCAGACGATCACGACGTTGTCGGCGCGATCGCGCATCACCTCGAGCTCGAACTCGCCCCAGCCGATCACCGACTCGTCGATCAGCACCTGGGAGATCGGCGAGGCCTCCAGGCCGAGAGCGACGATGCGCTCGAACTCCTTCTCGGTGCGCGCGATGCCGCCGCCGCGGCCGCCGAGGGTGAACGCGGGACGGACGATGCACGGCAGCCCGAGCTCGGGCAGTGCCGCCCGCGCCTCCTCCGAGGAGCGCGCGATCGCGCTGCGCGGCATCCGCAGCCCAGCCCGTTCCATCGTCTCGCGGAACAGCTCGCGGTCCTCGGCGCAGGCGATCGCCTCGTAGTTGGCGCCGATCAGCTCGACGCCGAACCGCTCGAGCGTGCCGTCGTCGTGCAGCGCCTTCGAGAGGTTGAGCGCGGTCTGCCCGCCGAGCGTGCCGAGCAGCGCGTCGGGGCGCTCGCGTTCGATCACCTTGCGCACCGGCCCGGGAAGCAGCGGCTCGACGTAGGTCGCGTCCGCGAACTCCGGGTCGGTCATGATCGTCGCCGGGTTGGAGTTGACGAGCACCACCTCGTAGCCCTCCTCGCGCAGCACCTTGCAGGCCTGCACGCCGGAGTAGTCGAACTCGGCGGCCTGGCCGATCACGATCGGCCCCGAGCCGAGGATCAGGATCTTCCGGATGTCCTCGCGCCTGGGCATCAGGCGG
The DNA here is from genome assembly GCA_963836035.1 of uncultured Solirubrobacteraceae bacterium. Taxonomy (GTDB): domain Bacteria; phylum Actinomycetota; class Thermoleophilia; order Solirubrobacterales; family Solirubrobacteraceae; genus Palsa-744. The sequence continues at coordinate 324,308 of CAWIHX010000006.1, forward strand.
CGGCCTCGATCCGCTGCAGGAAGCGGTCGAACAGGTAGAGGGAGTCGTGCGGCCCCGGCCCCGCCTCGGGGTGGTACTGCACGGTCCCGCCGGGCACGTCGAGCAGCTCGAGCCCCTCGACCGTGCGGTCATACAGGTTCACGTGCGAAAGCGCGGCGGCGCCGAAATCGGTCTCCCAGCGCACCGGCTCGTCGGTGTCGATCGTGCGCCCGCCGCCGGGGCCGAGCGCCGCGAAGCCGTGGTTCTGGGAGGTGATCTCGACTTTGCCGGTCGCGAGGTCGCGCACCGGATGGTTGGCGCCCCGGTGGCCGAAGGGCAGCTTGAAGGTCTCGAGCCCGACCGCGCGGCACAGCAGCTGGTGGCCGAGGCAGATCCCCCACACCGGCTTGCGGCCGACGATCTCCCGCACGGTCTCCACCACGTAGCCGAGCGCCGCCGGGTCGCCGGGGCCGTTGGCGAGGAACACCGCATCGGGGTCGGAGGCGAGCAGCTCCTCGGCGGAGCTCGTGCAGGGATGCAGCTCGACGCGCGCGCCGCGTTCGGTGAGCTCGCGCACCATCGAGGCCTTGATGCCGGTGTCCACGACCGCGATCAGCGGCCCGTCCCCGCCGCCGTGGCTGGAGACCTCGGCCGGCGTGACGACGCGCGCGAGGTCCTGGCCGGCCATCGGCGGCTCGGCGTCGATCAGCTCGCGCGCGCGCGGCTCCTCGACGGAGCCGGGGAAGACGCCGCCGCGCATCGCGCCGGCCTCGCGGATGTGGCGCACGAGCGCGCGGGTGTCGATGCCGGTGATCGCCTGCACGCCGCAGTCGGCGAGCCAGTCCAGCCAGCCGCGCTCGGCGCTGGGCGCGTCCTCGCTGTTGCGCGCGTCGCGCATGATCGCCGCGCGTGCCCAAACCCGCTCGGACTCCATCGCCTCGGCGCTGACGCCGTAGTTGCCGATGTGGGGGTAGGTGAAGGTGATCAGCTGCCCGGCGAACGAGGGGTCGGTCATCGACTCCTGGTAGCCGGACATGCCGGTCGTGAACACGACCTCCCCGACCGCGGGGTGGGTGGGATCCACATCTCCGCAGACGTGGCCGTCGAAGCGCGTGCCGTCCTCGAGCAGGACGTAGCCGGGCTCAGGCATCACTTGATCAGAGCCTGCACTTGCTTGAACTCCGGCGTGCCCGCCCGGCCGAGCAGCTCGAACAGGGCCGACTCGACCGTCGTCACGACGGCGCCGGCGCGGTCGAGGCGCTCGAGCCCCCAGCGGTAGTCGCGCTCGTGCCGCGAGCCGACGGCATCGGCGGGCACGTGGACCTCCACTCCGCGCTGGAGCAGGTCGTGGGCGGTCTGGCTCACGCACACGTGCGTCTCGATCCCGCAGATCACCGCCTGGTCGCATCCGTTCAGCGCGAAGCCCTCGGCACGCACGGCGGAGAAGACGGTCTTCTCGATCACCGGCTCGCCTTCGAGGCCGAGCTCCGGAGCGCTGTGCCCCAGGCCCTTCGGGTACTGCTCGGTCACGATTCGGGGCAGCTCGAGGATCCGCGCCCCCTCCACGAGCGTCGCGCAGGAGCGCGCGACGTCCTCGAAGGTCTCATACGAGCGGAACCCCTCCTGCACGTCGACGACGATCAGGGCGGTGCGCTGGCGCGAGAGCAGCCCCATCAGGCCCCCACCAGCGCGAGCGAGCGGTCGCGGTGGGCGAGGACGCCGGCGGCGAGCGTGAGCAGCACGCGCCCCTGCAGCGCGCGCCCGGCGAAGCAGCAGTTCTCAGAGCGGCTCTCCCAGCCGTGCTCGCCCGCCACCCAGCGCTCGTCGAGGTCGGCGAGCGCGATCGAGGCGGGCTCCCCGGCGGCCAGCCGCGCGACCGGCAGGCCGAACAGCGCCGCGCCGGCGGTCATGCGCTCCACCAGCGTGCCGAGGCCGAGGGCGCCTCCCATCACGAGTCCCGCGTGCAGGGCCGCGAAGGCGGTCTCCAGGCCCGTCGTACCCATCGGCGCCTGCTCGAAGGGCACCTCCTTCTCGTCGCGCGCGTGCGGCGCGTGGTCGGTGGCGACGCAGTCGATGGTGCCGTCGCGAAGCCCCTCGACCAGCGCCTGGCGGTCGCTCTCCTCGGTGAGCGGCGGGTGCATCTTCATGCGCGTGTCGAGCGTGCGAACGTCCTCGTGGGTGAGCAGCAGGTGGTGAGGGCTGACCTCGGCGCTCGCGCGCACGCCGCGCCGCTTGGCCTCCGCTACGGCCTGGACCGAGCCGGCGCACGAGATGTGCATGAAGTGCACGCGGCCGTCCTCGTAGCCGGCGAGCGCGGCGTCGCGTGCGACCATCGTCGACTCGGCGACCGAGGGGATGCCGGCGATGCCGAGCGCCGCGCTGAGCACCCCCTCGTGCATGGCGCCGCCGCGCGAGAGCGTCCGGTCCTCCTCGTGCAGCGCGAGCACGCCGCCGCACAGCCGCTGGTACTGCAGCGCCTTGCGCAGGACGCCCGCGCTCGCCACCGGTTTGCCGTCGTCGGTGAAGCCGAGGGCGCCGTGGCCGGCGAGCTCCGCCATCTCGGTCAGCTGCTCGCCCTCGAGCCCGCGCGTGATCGCAGCGAGGAACCCGACCGGGATGCGCGCCTGGCGCGCGGCGGCCTCGCGCAGCGCGCCGAGCAGCGGCGCCGAGTCGAGCACCGGGTCCGTGTTCGGCATCGCGATCACGCCCGCGTAGCCGCCGGCGGCAGCCGCGCGCGTGCCCGTTTCGAGGTCCTCCTTGTGCTCCTGGCCGGGGGTGCGCAGGTGCACGTGGGGGTCGAAGAAGGCCGGCATCGCGACCAGCCGCGCGCCGCCGTCGACCGTCTCCTGCCCCTCGGCCGGCTCGAGCGTCCCCGGCTCCGCGATCTCGGCGATGCGCCCGTCGCGCACGCTGACGTCGCGGCGCGCGTCGAGCCCCTCGCGGGGGTCGAGCGCGCGCACGTCGCGCAGGAGCAGGTTCGCGGGGTCCCCGGCCCCGCCGACGAGCGGCTCGGGACCGGTCATGTGTCCCTTCCCCGCGGGCTGGCCGGTTCGGGGATGCGAGCGAAGGGAGCGTCTGCCGGTCCGTCCGGCTCGGCGTGCTCGGCGCTGGAGACCGCCGCCGCCTCGCGGGCGCTCCCCGAGCCGCTCAGGAGCTCGTAGAGCACTGCCATCCGCACCACGACCCCGGCCTCGACCTGGGCCGTGATCACCGCCTGCGGCGAGTCGACCACCTCCCCCGAGAGCTCGACGCCGCGGTTGACCGGGCCCGGGTGCATCAGGATCTGCTTGGGCGTCAGCCGGCGCCCGTTGATCTGGTACCAGGCCGCGTACTCGCGCAGCGAGGGCACCCACGTCTCGCTCATGCGCTCGCGCTGCATCCGCAGCGCGTAGACGACGTCGGCGCGGTGCAGCTCCTCGAGCGTGTAGCGCACCTCGCAGCCGAGCTGCTCGATGCCGCGGGGGATCAGCGTCGGCGGCCCGGCGAGGACGACCTTGGCCCCCATCCGCTGGAAGGCGAGGATGTCCGAGCGCGCCACGCGCGAGTGCGCGACGTCGCCCACGATCCAGATCTCGGCGCCGTCGATGCGCCCCAGGTGGCGGCGCAGGGTGTACACGTCGAGCAGGGCCTGCGTCGGGTGCTCGTGCTTGCCGTCGCCGGCGTTGACGATCGCCGCCGAGCACCAGCGCGAGACCAGCTCCGAGGCGCCGGCCCAGGGCGTGCGCAGCACGATCGCGTCGGGCTTGTGCGCGCTGAGGGTCAGCACCGTGTCCTTCAGCGACTCCCCCTTCTCGACGCTCGACCCGGAGGCGACGAAGTTGACGACGTCGGCGGAGAGGCGCTTCGCGGCCAGCTCGAAGGAGCTGCGGGTGCGCGTCGAGGCCTCGTAGAAGAGGTTGAGCACCATGCGCCCGCGCAGCGCGGGGACCTTCTTGATCTCCCGGTCGGAGACCTCCGAGAAGCGCTCGGCCTGCGCGACGATCCTCTCGATCGCGGCGCGGTCGAGATCCTCGATCGAGAGCAGGTGGTTCACGTGCCCGCCTCCATCGGCTGGCGAGTCGCGATCGCGACCTCGTCCGCCCCGTCGAGCTCGCGCAGGCGCACGTGGACGTGCTCGCCGCGCGCGGTCGGCAGGTTCTTGCCGACGTAGTCGGGGCGGATCGGCAGCTCGCGGTGGCCGCGGTCGACGAGCACGGCCAGCTGCACCCGCGCCGGGCGCCCGTAGTCGAACAGCGCCTCGATCGCGGCGCGCGCGGTGCGCCCGGTGAACAGGACGTCGTCGACGATCACGACGGTGAGCCCGGAGATGTCGAAGTCGATGTGCGAGGCGTGCAGCACCGGCGCCTCCGGCCGGGTGGCGACGTCGTCCCGGTAGAAGCCGATGTCGAGGTCGCCGAGCTGGACCTCGACGTCGAGCTGCCCGGAGAGCAGCGCCTGCAGCCTGCGGGCGAGGAACGCGCCGCGCCGGTGGATGCCGACCAGCGCCGGAGCCGGCTCGCCGGTGTTGCGCTCGAGGATCTCGTGTGCGATGCGGGTCAGCGCCCGCCGCACGTCGTCCTCGCCGAGGACGACCTTCTCACTGGCTTCCAAATCGTTCCTTCCTGGCCTCGCAGGACCGGGTTAAAGGATCGTCGTGAGCCTATCAGGAGGAGGGGATTGCCTCGGCTCGCTGCTGTTGGCTGCGCGTGACGCCCCCGGCGTCCGCGCCCGCGGCCGTTCCCCGCTCGGACGCGCCCTCGTCGACCCCCGTCTGCCTCCCGGCCTGGGCCTCGCGCGCCTGCCGGTCGGCCCAGCGCAGCAGCGTCGCGGGACCGCGCTCTCCGAACGGGATCTCGATCGTGTCGAAGTCGCGCGGCGCGACGGTGTTCGCGAAGATCGCGCGCGCCTCGTCGCGGATCTCGCCGCCGCCGTAACGGCTCGAGAGGTGGGTGAGCGCGAGCAGCCGCACCTCGGCGCTCCGCGCGAGCTCCGCGGCCTGGCGGGCGGTGCTGTGGTTGGTCTCGCGGGCGCGCTCGGCCTCGGCGTCGAGGAACGTCGCCTCGTGAACGAGCAGGTCGGCTTCGTGCGCGGCGATCGCGAGCGCTTCGCACGGCGCGGTGTCGCCGGAGATCACGATCTTGCGGCCCTCGCGCTCGGGGCCCAGGACCTGCTCGGGGGTGACGCCAGCAACCGCTTCGCCGCGCTGCAGCCGACCGAAGTCGGGACCGGGCGCGACGCCGAGCTGCTGGGCCACCTCCGGGTCGAGGTGACCCGGGCGCGGATCCTCGACGAGCGCGTAGCCGTAGGAGGAGACCCCCTTGTGGAGCACCGGGATCGCGGCGATCACGTAACCGTCGCCGCGCACGGCCTCGGCGGGCCGCAGCTCGGCGATCGTGAGCTTGTAGGGCAGCCGCCCGAACGCGGCGCGCATGCTGCCGATCAGCTCGCCCAGCCCGGGCGGACCGTAGACGGCCAGCGGCTGGGTGCGCTCGCGCAGCGCCAGCGACTTCAGCATCCCCGGCAGCCCCAGCCAGTGGTCGGTGTGGAAGTGCGTGATGTAGACGGCGTCGAGATCGAGCAGGCCGATCGAGCGCAGCAGCTGGCGCTGCGTGCCTTCGCCGCAGTCGAACAGCAGCTTCTCGCCGCCGCGGCGGACGAGCAGCGCGGGCAGCCCGCGCCGCGCGCTGGGCGTAGAGCCGGCCGTGCCGGCGAAGAAGACCGAGAGGTCCATTGCACGCAAAGGTAGCGGCGCGGCGCGTCGTGCAGGTGAGCAACCCCGGTCCTCGGCTCGCGATCGGATCGGGTGCAGGCGGGGCCGAAGCCCGCGACAGGCGCACCCGTGCGGCGCGAGCGCGCTCGCCGGCGGGACATCTGCGCCGGGTCGCGCCGCGGGATCGGCGCGCCTCTCCGGAGCGCCGCCGGGGAGCTAGTGCCGGGGGCTCGAAGAGACGCAGGTGCGGTAGGTGCGCTTGATCCTGATCACCGCCCCCTTCTTGGTCACGATCGTGATCGACACGGTGTAGGCACCACGCGGCCGGCCCCGCAAGTCGATTCTCGCGGTGGTCGTGCGACCGCGGGTCACGTGGACCCGGTGGCCGTTGAGCTTCACCGTGACCTTCCGGTACGCCATCCCGGCCGGCGGGCGGATGTGGATCGTGAACACGCGTGCACTCAGGCAGACCCCGGCGACGGGCGCCTTGATGCCCCCGCCCGGCCCGAAGCCCGCTACCTGCCCGCGGCCCGCGGTCGCCTGGCATGCGGCCGCGCCGACGGTGGCGGCGAACTCGAGGCCTGTGTTCACAGGGAGGCTGTCGTACACGACGAACTGCAGGCTGTTCGCGCCGGAAACGAACCCGGCCGCCGAGCCGACGGCCGACGTGGCCGGCCAGCCGCCAACGGCGCCGGCGTAGTTCTCGGTCCCCGTCGGTTCGAGGCTCGGGATGTGCCCGATCGGAACTCCGTTGAGGAACGCCCCCGCGACGTCGTCGGCGAACATGTGAACGACGACCTGCGCACTTTCGACCTGGTTGGCGCACAGCGCGAAGCTCGTGCTGTAGATGTAATAGGCGGGAGGTGCCGTCGCGTGGTCTTCGCCGCTCGCGTCGGTGCCCACCCACGATGCCCCCGGGATCGAGCCGGTCCACAAAGTGGACAGCAGGTGACTTCCGGCCGGCACGGCGATCGCGTGACTCGGAGACGCCACCCCGCACGCGCTGCCGGAGTCCGGGAAGGGCCCGCTGTGGGGCGTGACCAGCGGAGCGAGGTTCGCGAGGCCTCCAACCGTCCCTGCGAAGCCGCTGACCGGGTCGATGCAAAGAGAGTCGGCTTCGCCGCTGACCAGCGTCTGGGTTTCTTCGGCCGTCGCCGCCAGCCCACTCGCGGCGCTGGCCAGAGCAAGCAGCGAAATGCCCACAGTGGCCAGAACCAAGGCGATCCGACGCCGGATGGTCGCTTCCGTGCTCCGCATCGCGGGCGACTCTACAACGCCTTCTCGTCGGGTGGCTGCCCGGGGCCCCCTGCATCGCCGCCGCGTGGCTGATCCTGGGGCGAAAAACGTGCTGTTGACATCCCGTTCACGCGGGCCGGGCCGATCGGTTAGGGTCAGATCGCTGACTGTTGAGTACCGGGGGGCGACGCCGATGGGCGTGCGCAGCGCTCAGGAGAGCGCCGAGCACGCGACATCGCTTGCGCCGGGGTTCCGCGCACTGGGCGCGGGCGATCGCGGCGTGCTTCTTCTCTCGGGCCATGAGAGGAGGAGTAGATGCTCAGACGCACGTTGTTCCTGGCCTGCTTCGTAGCGGCGTTCGCCATGACGGCGGCTGTCGCGGAGGCTGCCGGGCCGCACTGGATCTGGGGCCCGAAAAAAACCGAAGAAATCCCGGCCGGCAAGGCTGTGCCGATCACGACGGAAGGAACGCTGACCTTCGTGGTCACACCCGTGTCCGGCAAACCGCTGAAATCGAAATGCAAAGTCGAAGACCGCGAGCTGATCGAAAACCCGATCGGCGGCGGCCCGGGGGTCGACACGATGACCGCGTTCGTGATCTCCGGCTGCACCGGCAAAGCCGCCTGCTCGACCGGGGCGCTGATCGCCTTCCAGGCGACCGGTCTGCCCTGGGCCTCGGAACTGCTCGCAGGCCCACCGATCCGCGACGAAATCAAAGGCGTGGAAATCCAGGAGCAATGCAACGGCCTGGTGATGTCGACCTACACGGGGACGTGGACCCCTGAAGTCAAAGGGACCAACCTCAAGTTCGGGCCGGGATCGGGCACGCTCGAAGACGCGTTCAAAAACAAACTCAACATCAACGGCGCCGACAAAATGATCGGCCCGCCGCCGAAAACGAAAATCGGGGCGATGTAGATAGCGCTGGACCCGCGCCGTCGTCGATCCGGCGGCGCGGGGCCGTCATTGCGCGCACGGCTCGCCAGCCGCGAGCTTCGCGGCTGGGCCGTCGGGCGCCCGGCGGTAAGCTGCCACGCGTGGACGCCGCCCGGCGGGCGGCGCCGGCGCCCGTAGCTCAGTGGATAGAGCGCTCGCCTCCGGAGCGAGAGGTCGCAGGTTCAAATCCTGCCGGGCGCGCTGGCGGAACTCCCTGCCCACCCGTCCCTCCGGCAGCACGATCGCCAGCCAGGCGGCCGCGCCCCTGGTCTGCCAGGCGGGATACTGCGCGAACGATGTCGCAGGAGAACGTGGAGTTGGTCAAGCGGCTCTATGACTCCTGGCAGAGGGATGGCTTCGGCGTGGTGCGCGCACTGATGGACCCGGACATCGAGTACGTCAACCCTCCGTATGCAGTCGAGCCGGGGACCCGCCGGGGCTACGAGGGATTCGCGATCGCGGCCGAGTCGATCCACGCCGTCTACCCAACCCGTCGGTTCGAGCCGCTCGCGTTCTACGACACGCAGGACCGGGTGGCGGTGAGGGTGAGGGTGGTCGCATGCGGCGTCGGCAGCAGCGTCGAGGTTGATGTCGAACGCGGTTACGTGTTCGACGTTCGCAACGGCAGGATCGTTCGCTTCGCGTGGTTCAACGAGTGGCTCGAAGCCCTCAAAGCCGTGGGGCTGGAGGAGTAGGCGGCACCGGCCCACGCGCCAAGGGAAGGAGCAGCGGGTGTGCAACAGCGCCTCGATCTCGAGGCGGAGGCGGCGTCAAGCAGCGACGCGTCGGAGTCGATACCCGCAAGGTGCGGGCGATCATTCCACCCGTCGTGGTCGGGCTCGCCTGGGCGGCCGTCATCTTCAGGGCGCGACGCCGCGACCCGGGCTGGTCCCCGACGCGGGACCTGGTGATCCTCGCCGTCAGCGCGGCCGTGACGGTCTTCATCGCCTTGCCGATCGCGCCGGAGCGCGCTGAATTCGAACGGCCCATCGGGACTCAGATCGCGATGTGGATGACCTTCTGGCTCCTGTTCGCGCTGGCGGTTCGCCTGTTCGCGGCCCTCGGCGCGCGCCTCCGGCGCGCAGGTCGCGCCTAGCGCCGAGCAGGGGCGGCTGCCGCCTCAGCTGCGAGCAGCGCGAGCGCCGCCGCCGGCGCGAGCGCCAACCGTCGTCGCGGCTTCCCGCGCCGCCCGGCGCTCTGCGTCGAGGAGCGAGCGGCCGGCGAACTCGAGGCCGGTGACGAGGTGTTCGCCGACTTTTTCGAGGCTGTGTCCACCCGGATAGATCACACCGGTGGCCTGCGCCCCGGCAGAGCGCAGCGCCGACGCGAATTCCGGGTCCTCGGAGGGAATCGCGACGGGGTCTTCGGCGGCTCCGTAGAGGAAGGCCCGCAGTCCGAGCCGCTCGATCACCGGGCGTGCCCCTTCCAGGTCGTCGCCGAGGTTGTTGAAGAAGCCGAGCCAGCTCTCGACGACCGAGAAGCGCGTCGGGTTGGCGAGCGCGACGTTCATCGCGCCGAACCCGCCCATCGAGCTGCCGGCGACCGCGCGCGCGGCGCGGCTCGGGATCGTCCTGAGCATCCGGTCGGCCAGTTCCTGGACTTCGACGACGTACGTCGCGCTGCGGTGGTACGCGAGGTCCTTCCAGCTCTGCAGGCTCGAGCGGTCCTGGGGCATGATCACGATCAGCGGCGGGATCGCGCCGCGGGCGATCAGCCGGTCGAGCGTCCGCTGGATGCCCATTTCGAGGAACGCCTCCGGGTGGCCGTCGCGTCCGTGCAGCAGGTACAGCACCGGGCAGCGGCCCGGCGGGGCGGCACAGGCCGGCGGGACGTAGGCGTAGAACGACCCCTCGCCGTGGAGCGAGGGCGAGTAGAAGCTCGCGTGGCTGACGAGGCTCCTGCCGCGCCCGCGGCTGACGAGGGTGGAGCGCGGGCAGCGGCGGCGCGTCGGCGGCTGCGAGATCGGCGGCGCTCGGCGGCCCGAGAACCCGTTGCTGCGGCGCGCGCACGCCGATCAGCCCTTCGGCCCGCTTGCGCCCGATCACCGTGACGGCGATGGCCAGCGCGAGTGCCGCGAGCAGGAAGCCGACCAGCAGCCACCACGCGAGCGGGCGCGACCCCTCGCGCCGGGCGGCGGCACGGCCGGCGAGCGCACCCGAGCGGCCGGCGAGGGCCGGCTCGAGCCGCGGCGGCAGCGCCGGGACCCAGGAAGGCGGGTGCAGCTCCGCCGCCTCGCTGCGCAGCCCGGGCCAGCTCCAGTCTCCCTGGCCCTCCAGCCACGGCCGGGGATCGGTTGTACGGCGCCTCGAGGGCATGGCACGAGATTCAACGAACACTCGCGCCCTCGGGACAAGGCCTGCACGAGCCTTCCCACGGCAGAGCGCCGCGCAGAGCGTCCCGTCTAGGGCGACAGCCGCTCGACGGCCCAGGCCCCGTCCGCGACGCGGAAGCGCAGCCTGTCGTGGAGGCGGTTCGGACGCCCCTGCCAGAACTCGACCGTATGCGGCAGCACGCGAAAGCCGCTCCAGCGCTCTGGCCGCGGCACCGGCCCGTCGGGCGGGTAGCGCGCTTCGAGCTCGGCCGCCGCCCGTTCGAGCACCGAGCGCTCGGAGATCACGCTCGACTGGCGGCTCGCGTGCGCACCGATCCGTGAGCCGTACGGGCGGCTCGCGAAGTACGCGTCGGCGCGCGCCGCATCAACCGGCTCGACGGCGCCGACCACGACCACCTGGCGCTGCAGCTCGTACCACGGGAACAGCAGCGAGGCGCGAGCGTTCTCGGCCAGCTCGCGGCCCTTGCGCGAGTCGAGGTTCGTGAAGAACTCGAAGCCGCGTTCGTCGACGCCCTTGAGCAGCACCGTGCGCGCCGAGGGCTGCCCGTCCGCCGCCGCGGTCGCCAGCACCATCGCGGTCGGCTCGTGGGCGCCGGCGCCGGCGAACTCGGCCTGCCAGCGCTCGAACTGCTCGAGCCAGCTCGCCGCCAGGTCGCTCTCGTCAAGCTGCGCCACGGGGGTGCTTTCTGCGCGCGGCTCGCCAACCCTGCCGTCCGGCGTGCCGGTGGGATGATGCCGCCGTGACCGCCGCGCCCCCACGGCTGCGAGAGATCGTCCGCGAGTGGGGCCGGATCGGCTGCATCGGCTTCGGCGGCCCGCCCGTGCACATCGCGATGCTGCGGGAGCTGTGCGTCGCGCGGCGGCAGTGGCTCGAGCCGGTCCAGTTCGAGCACGCGCTGGCCGCGGTCAACATCCTCCCCGGCCCCTCCTCGACCCAGCTGTCGATCTACTGCGCGTGGCGACTGCGCGGCTGGGGCGGCGCGATCCTCGGCGGACTCTCGTTCATCCTCCCCGGCCTGGTCGTGATCCTGGCGCTCTCGGCGCTGTTCCTCGCCGGCTCGCCGCCGCAGTGGGCGCGCGGCGCGGGGCTCGGCGCCGGCGCCGCCGTGGCCGCCGTCGCGATCCGCGCCGGCCTCGACATCGGCGCGCCGCTGTGGCGCAGGGCGCTGCCCGAGCGTCGCGCGCGCATCGCTGTGTACGGGCTCGCGGGCGCGATTGTCGCCGCGCTCACCGGCCCGTGGCTCGTGCTGGTGATACTCGGCTGCGGGCTGATCGAGCTCGCGCTCCACGACGGCGGCGCACGAGCGCTGCGCGTGCAGGCGTGGCCCCTGCTCGCGGCCGCCGGCGAGCCCGGCGGCCTCGCGGCGCTGGCATGGACCGCGATCAAGGTCGGGGCGCTGTCCTTCGGCGGCGGTTTCGTGATCGTGCCGCTGATGCAATCCGACGCGGTCAGCACCTACCACTGGATGACCCACGAGCAGTTCCTGAACGCCGTCGCGCTCGGCCAGATCACCCCGGGGCCGCTGGTGCAGACCGTGGCGGCCGTCGGCTACGCCGCGGGCGGTTTCGGCTGGGGCGTCATCGCCGCGTGCGTGGCCTTCCTGCCGTCGTTCTCGTTCGTGCTCATCGGCGCGCGGCGCTTCGAGCGGCTGCTCGGCGACCGCCGCGCCCTGGCCTTCCTCGCCGGCGCGGCGCCGGCCGCCGCCGGCGCGATCGTCGGCTCGTCGTTGCCGCTGGCACTCGCGATCGCCCAGGGTTGGCAGGTGCCGTTGCTCGCGGGCGCAGCGGTGGCACTGCTGCTGCTGCGCTGGCCGATCGTCCCCACGCTCCTCGGCTGCGGGGCGATCGGGGCCCTCGCCGCCGTGCTCGGCGCGCCGCTCGCCTAGCTACCGAGCGGTGACCGACCAGGTGCCGGCCGCTTCGACCGGCCCTTCTTCTTCGGCTTTCCACTCCGTGCCGAAGCCGAAGCGCCCCGTCCGACCGGGCGGTTCGACTTCCAGTTCGGACTCCGGGTTGTAGGCGCGTTTGAATTCGAGGTTCCTGACCGACCTGGTGTAGATGCACAGCCAGCCCTTCTCCGCCGTACCGGGGCCGAGGCACATCGACGTCGGCACGTCCTCCCTCGTCACTTCGACCTGGGTTTCGATCGGCGCCGCCAGCGGGATCGGGAACGTGGCCACACCTTCGAACACTTCTTCTGCCAGTGCGTGCGGCGCCGAGACCGAGAACTCACCGCTCTCCGTCGAGCCTTTCGGCAGCAGCGACAGCGCCGAGAAGCCAGGGGCGCCCCTTTCGCCGCGATTGCCGGGGTGCCCGATCGGGCCCTGGACGCCCTGCGGGCCCGCAGCCCCGTTGGGCCCGATCGCACCGCGCGCGCCGTGCAGCCTCTTGAGCACCTTCGGGTTGATCTGCTTGGTCGAGTTGATCAGGTAGTGCTTCGCGGCCAGCGCGCCGCCGCTCATCGCGAACAGGAGCGCGAGCGTCGCGAGGACGTTCGCGTAGGTCAACCGCGCGCGGATCACGCTCGAGAACCGGCGGTGCATTACACAAAGGGTAGGGGCCGCGCGGCCCCACGCGCGCCATCTCGGCCCGCCCGGCTTCTCAGACGGCGCGGTCCTCGGCCTCGCCCTCGCGGCCGAGCTTGCGCAGCAGCGCATCGAGGGCTTCGCGCGCCGGGGCGGGCTCGTGGCCGCCCTGCTCGCGCTTGAACTCGCGTTCGGGCCTCGCAACCGTGTACAGGCACCAGAACGACCAGAGCATCGCGAGCACGGCGACGCCGTAGAGCGCCACGGCGACAGGCGCGACCCCGGCGAGCCGCGCGAGGATGCCGAGCGCGAACAGCAGGATCGCGTAGATCCGCAGGGCGTTGACGCACGCCATGCGCGCCGTCGCCTCGGCGCCCGTGGTCTCGAGCGCCCGCTGGAAGCGAGGGTTGCCGGTCGCGAACAGGCGGCGCACCAGCGGTCCGAGCACGACGCGCTCAGGCGCGTTCAGGTACGGCAGAGGGTTCGGCTCGTCGCTCACCGCGATCGTATCGGCGCCTTTCGGGGACAGCTTGAGCGGCCCCGGGAAGGCGGAGGGCCGCGTCCCCCCCGGAACGCGGCCCCTCCGTCATGCGCTCAGCGCTGTGGCTGCGCGCCTATTCCGGCGCGTGACCGGTGAATTCGATCACCTGCTGGAACGTCGAGCGGTTGGTCCAGCTCATCGTCGGGATGCCGCCGATCAGACCCGGCTGGAAGACGATGCGGACTTTCTGCGCCCGCCAGTTCTTCATCGTCGGGCCTTGTTCGGCGGACAGTTCTTCAGCCGCCCCCTGCAGTGCGCTCCACAGCGAGTTGCGGCAGCTTTCGAGGTTGCCGTTCCCGCAGTAGCCGCGGCTGTTGGGCTGCATCACCGGGTCGCTGAGCACTTCGCGCAGCGACTTGTAGACGTAGCCGTACCAGCCCCCGCCGTAGGACGAGCCGCCGGAGTTCTCGCCGTTGTCCGGCGAGAAGAAGCCTTTCAGCTCACCGGTCAGCGATTCGCCCAGCACCGGCTTCAGGACAGCTTCGCCAATCGGTGTCCACGCCCTGTCGAGGATCGCCGCGCCGGCCTTCTTCGGGCCTTCCTTGCCGTAGCGGCTGGAACCGGATTTGACCCACTTGCGCAGCGTCTTCTCCGCTTCCAGAGCCAGCGCGCTCGGCGCGGGGCCGGGCGTGTTCAGCACCTGTTCGATCGTCGGCCAGATTTCGACGGCGCGCAGATCCTGCGTGGCGGCCTTGTTCATGATCGCCACGTCGTCGGCCTCGGTCATCCCTTCTTTGAACCCTTTGAACAGCTGCACGCGATGGATCGGGCCCTGGCCCCATTCGTCTGAGGCGGCGCCCCATTCCGGAGCGGCCTTGTTGTTCCAGTTGGTGATGTAGCCGCTGGCCGGGTCCACTTCGTGGGGGTGTTCGTTCAGCCCGAGGAACCCTTTCCAGTCGTATTCGCCCGTGCCCAGCGTCGGCAGGCTCGGGTCCGTGCCCGGAGCGGTGATCGGAAGCCGGCCGCTCGAGAAGAAGGCGACATGTTCGTTGTCGGCGTACGCCATGTTGAACGTCGTCTCCAGTTCGTTGGCCGCTTCGAAGAACTGCGTCGGGTTGTGGACCTGGTTGGAGTCCAGCTTGCTGAACGCGACCTCGCCCGCCGGCTCACGGCCGCGGGTCGAACGGTCGGTCGCGATCGCGTAGGGCTGACCACCGACGAGCACGGTGCCCGAGATCGGCCCGTGGACCGATTCTTTGAATTCCACCTCGCGGGCCGGTTCGCTTTCGCCCGCGCCGAGTTTGCCGGCGTCGAACGTGCTGAACGGGATGCATTCGCCGTTGTATTCGTAGTGGTCGGATTCCCGCGTCGGCGGAGTTTTGTCCGTGTTGCAGAGCTTCTCGAGGAACGTCTGCGTGTTCTCGGCGCCCTCGGAGGTCAGCGACCAGGCGAAGTCCTTCCCGCGGCCGATGAACACGTAGGGCGAGATCGGCGCGACGACGCCCTGCGCGTCGATCCCCGGCCCGTGCAGGTCGGCCTGGAAGACGATCTCCGGGTAGTAGTAGCCGAGCTGCGGGCCCATGACGGCCTTCGGGTGCCCGTTGGCGGCGTCTTTGGCGCCGACGAGCAGGAAGTTCGACATGTGCCGGCGCCCGGCGATCAGCGCGCTCTGCGCTTTTTGGGCCGCCGGGCTCACCGTGCCCGGTTCGACCATCAGCGCCCCCGGCGTCGGGCCGCTCGGTTCCCCGTCGTACGGGAACCCGGTGCTGCCCGTGGTCGGAGCTTCAGGGTCGTTGACCCTGCGCAGATCGCTGAAGATTTCCTTGCCGGCGGTTTCGCCGAAGTTGTTCTCGAGCTGCGCCTTGTATTCGCTGTCGAGCACTTCCTGGCCGCCGCCGTTGCCGAAGATCGAGCCGATGAAGGCGAAGCCCGCGATCGCGTCGGCGAACGTCACCGTTTTCAGCCTTTCGGCCATCGGCACGGTCTGCTCGTAGCCGTTGACGCCTTCGACCCAGTGTTCGAGGTCTTCGATCACCCGTTCGCCTTCGGGGCCCTTTTCTTCGAGCACTTTCTTCTGGTTGGTGACGTATTCGATCGCCTGTGCGCTCGGCGTGAAGGTGCGGGTGTGGAGCAGCAGGCCGAACGGGTTGAGCCCGGGCGCGCCCACAGCTGCGACGTACGCCGGCCCGAGGCCGAGGCTCAGCAGCAGGCCGCGGTCCTTGGCGGCGATCCAGCCCGAGCCGTACATGACGTCGCCGCGGGTCGCGCCGTAGACATGCGGGATGTCGTGCTTGTCCCGCACGATTTCAAGCCCCGCCTTGGGGTTTTCGGTCCGCAGGACGCCACCGCCGGTGTTGTCACCGAATTTCTCCGGCAGGTAGTCCTTTTCGATCGTTTCCTGGGTGATCTTGCCCTTTTTGGGCGTCAGTTTTTCGTAGAGCTTGATCTGGTCGGTGGCGTACTTGCCGTGGTTCGCGCTGCCTTCTGCGCCCGGCGGGAGGATCTGGAACGCCCCTCCGGAGAAGTCTTCGAGTTCCGTCGCGCCTGCCGGCACCGCCGCCAGCGCGAGCGCCGCCATGCACGCCAGAGCCGCGGCCACGAGCGCCCTCAGCGCACGCATCCGCGATCGAACGATCCCTGTCCCGATACGCCTCATGCTCCCTCCCAGCTGCCCGCCGCCACCTCATAGGCGAAGGGCAATCGAACCCCTCGGACCGCGCGATCGTATCAGCTGGCTGTCAAGCCCCCGGCGAAGGGCGCGTGACCAGCTCAGATCTCGAGGTAGCGCAGCAGCACCCGCCCGACGACGATCACGTCGCCGTCGCTGAGGTCCGCCTGCTGCACGCGGCGGCCGTTCACGAACGTGCCGTTGGAGCTGCGGTCGTCGAGGACCCGAGCACCGGAGACGCGCGGCACGAGGATCGCGTGGCGGCGCGAAACCGAGCTCTCGTCGAGGTGCAGCTCCGCGGAGAGCCCGCGGCCGATGTGGATCACCTCGGCGCCGATCGGGATCAGCAGCGTGCGTCCCGCGCCCTGGACCTCCAGGTAACGGCCGGGGCCCGGCGCCTCGGCGTCGCTGGCCTGGCTGAGCGTGCGCTCGTCCAGGCAGGAGATCGGGTCGACGCGTTCGGTTGCGCCCTCGGAGGGCGGGAGGCTGATGAGGGTTCGGGGGCTCGTACTCATCGCCCCAGTCATGCTACCCCCGCCCAGCCCGCCGCTAGTCAAAAGTTCCTAAAGATCCTTCGGTGCTGCGACGAATCGCACAAGGCGTCTCGCTTGCGCCGCGGCGTCCCGGCCCCTCGCTGACATACGCTGAGGCCAGATGCAGCCGCCCCCGCTCGCCGAGTCCTCCGACCTCGTGACCGCCGTCCTGGTCGTCGGGCCGCTGGCCCTCGTCGCGCTCGCATACGGCCGCCGCGTGCGGCACCTCGGCGGCAGCGGCCACCCGGTCTCCGGCTGGCGCCAGGCCTGCTTCTACGCGGGCGGCGTGGTGATCGCCGCGGCCGTCACGGGGCTCGGCCCGCTCAGCCAGGAACTGCTCTACGTGCACATGATCGAGCACCTGCTGCTCGGCGAAATCGGCGCGCTTCTGATCGTGCTCGGATTGACCGGGCCGCTGATCGCGCCGATCCTGACGTTCCGGGTCTTCGGCGTGCGCATCTTCGACCGGCTGCGCATCCTCGCGCACCCCCTGGTCGCGTTCCCGCTCTGGGCGCTGGATCTCTACCTCTGGCACCTCCCTGCCCTCTACCAGGCCGCGCTGCGCCACCCCGGCATCCACGTGCTCCAGCACGCGATGTTCCTCGGCTTCGGCATCAACATGTGGATGTGCCTGTTCGGACCGTTGCCGATGCCGTCGTGGTTCGGCAACCTCGGCAAGCTCATCTACATCGTCGCGGTCCGGCTCACGGGCGCGGTGCTCGGGAACGTCTTCCTGTGGTCGGGGACCGTCTTCTACTCCTACTACCTGCACGGAGACGCCGTCTACAACGTCTCGCCGCTGGCCGACCAGTCGATCGCCGGAGCGGTGATGATGGTCGAGGAGTCGCTGCTGACGCTCGGGCTGTTCTGCTGGCTGTTCCTCCGCGCCGCGCGCGAGGGCGAGGAACGCCAGGACCTGCTCGACTTCGCGCGCCTGAACGGCCTCGAGCTCACCGACGAGCGCGCCGCTCGCGCCGTCTCGGCCGGGCGCGGCCCCGAGCTGCGCAGGCGCCTCGAAGCCCAGCTCGCCGGACACACGCCCGCGGGCGAGCAGGCGCCCTCGGCGACCGGCACCTCGGCGCCCCTGGGCGAGGTACGCTGAGCCCATGTGCGCCGGCTGCGCGATAGCGGCCGCTTCGGCGGCGACGGGGTTCAGGAGCTGGATGCAGATACACGCGCCCGGCTGGCTGACACCCAAGCGCATGCGACGGCTCACGATCGCCGCGATGTGCGCCGCCGGAATCGTCTCGACGGTCGGCTTCAGCGGCGCGACGCCGGTGCCGGCGCACGCGCGCGCTCACGTCGTGCGCTGAAGCCGGCTGCGAACGGGCTACCCGCCCGCGACCGCGGGCAGGATCGTCAGCTCGGACCCATCGCTCACCGGGGTCGCGAGCCCGTCCAGGAAGCGGATGTCTTCGCCCGCGACGTAGACGTTGACGAAGCGCCGCAGCGAGCCGTCCTCGTCGGAGAGCCGCTCGCGCAACTCGGAGTGGCGCTCGTAGAGCCCCTCGAGGACCTCCTGGACGGTCGCCCCGTCGAGGACGGCCTCGGCCTCCCCGCCGGCTGCGGCACGCAGCTGGGTCGGGATCTTCACGACCACGCTCATCAGACGGTCACGGGTGCGGCGACCTGCGCCTCGAAGTCCGCGACGGTCGGCTCGATCGTGTGCGTCTCGAAGGAGCCGCGCACGGCGTCGAGCGTCTTCAGGCCCTCGCCGGTGATCACCAGTACGACGCGCTCGTCCGGGTCGATCTCGCCCCGCTCGGCGAGCTTCGCGAGCACGGCGGTCGTGACGCCGCCCGCGGTCTCGGTGAAGACCCCGGTCGTCTCGGCGAGCAGCCTGATCCCGTCCTTGATCTCTTCGTCGCTGACCGCGTCGATCGAGCCGCCGGTGCGGCGCGCGAGATCGAGCGCGTAGGGACCGTCGGCGGGGTTGCCGATCGCGAGCGACTTGGCGATCGTGTTCGGCTTTACCGGGCGGCAGACCTCGTGGCCGGCCTCGAACGCGCTCGCCACCGGCGAGCAGCCCTCGGCCTGGGCGCCGCTCATCCTCGGGAGCTCGCCGTCGAGGAGCCCTGTCTCGCGCCACTCCTCGAACCCGCGCGCGATCTTCGTGAACAGCGAGCCTGAGGCGATCGGCACGACGCAACGGTCGGGAAGCTCCCAGCCGAGCTGCTCGGCGATCTCGAACGCGAGCGTCTTCGAGCCCTCGGCGTAGTACGGGCGCAGGTTGATGTTCACGAACGCCCAGTCGCGCTCGGCGCACAGCTCGGTGCAGAGGCGGTTGACGTCGTCGTAGTTGCCCTTCACGCCGACCAGACGGGTGCCGTAGACGCCAGTCGCGAGCACCTTCTGCTCCTCGAGGTCAGACGGGATGAAGACGTAGGAGTCGAGGCCGAGCGCGGCGCCGTGAGCGGCGACCGAGTTCGCGAGGTTGCCAGTCGAGGCGCAGGCGATCGTCTCGTAGCCGAGCTCGCGCGCGCGGCTGGCGGCGACCGAGACGACGCGGTCCTTGAACGAGTGGGTCGGGTTGGCCGCGT
This sequence comes from uncultured Solirubrobacteraceae bacterium, assembly GCA_963836035.1. Classification (GTDB taxonomy): domain Bacteria; phylum Actinomycetota; class Thermoleophilia; order Solirubrobacterales; family Solirubrobacteraceae; genus Palsa-744. The sequence goes on from CAWIHX010000006.1 coordinate 343,227, forward strand.
CGTTCTTGACCCACACCTCCTTGAGACCGAGCCGCGCGGCGAGCCTGTCGGCCCTGATCAGCGGCGTGCAGCCGGCGGGCAGCCCCGCACGCGAGTTCAGGCGCCCGGAGGGCCCCGGGGGCGCGCTCAGCGGCAGGAAGTCGGCGTAGCGCCAGATGTTCTGCGGCCCCGCCTGGATGCGCCGGCGGCGTTCGGCGACGCTCAGCTCCGAGCCCCGGCGCTCGTAGGCGACCTCGAGCGGGCCGAAGCACCGCTCGCAGACGTAGAGCGCCTCGAGCGGATACTCGCTCTTGCACTCCCTGCACTGCAGATGGCTGGCAGTCATTGGAACCCCTTTCGCTCAATCGCTGTGCCACTGTGCGATGAGCCGGGGCTCGCCACACATCTCTCTGGAATTGGCACCTTCCGCGCGTGGCTTCTGCGTGGTTGCCGGGGTTTCGCTGGGCCAGTCCCTCCACCCCTCTGGATGTGTCCTATGTGCGCCGCAATTTAGCAAAAGCATCGGCAGCTACGCCCGCCGACATCAGTCGTGGGCGGGTAACGCGCCCGCCGAACCGGTGTAGGCGAGAGCGTGAGCGGCACCACCAGCCCCCCCGGCGAGCACGGACTCGACGCCGGTGAGCGCACATCCGAGACCTCTGCCCCGTTCCGGTTCGCCAACCAGCAAGCGAAGCGGCGCATGCTCGTGATCGTCAACCCCTACGCGAGCACCGTCTCCGACCGGCTGCGCCACCTCGTCGTCTACGCCCTCCAGGGCCGCTTCGAGGTCGACGCCGTGGACACCGAGGCGCGCGGTCACGCAACGGAGCTCTGCCGCGAGGCCGCGCACGAGGGCTACGACGTCGTCGTCGCCTTCGGCGGCGACGGCACCGTCAACGAAGCGGCGAACGGGCTGCTCGGCTCCCCCACCCCCCTCTCCTGCCTGCCCGGCGGCTCGGCGAACGTGTTCGGCAAGATGCTCGGCATCCCCGGCGACCCGGTCGACGCGACCGAGCACCTGCTGGCGATGGCAGACGACTGGCAGCCGCGCAAGGTCGACCTCGGCGTCGTCAACGGCCGCTGCTTCACGTTCGCCTCGGGGCTCGGCCTGGACGCGAACGTCGTCGAGCGCGTCGACGCCAACCCGCGGCTGAAGGCGCGATTCGGCCCCTGGTTCTTCACCTGGGTCGCCGTGAGCACGTTCATGCGCCGCTACCTGGTGAGCCCGCCGCGCCTGAGGGTGCGCACCGAGGACGGCACCGAGCTCGAAGGCGTCACCGCGATCGTGCAGAACGGCACCCCCTTCACCTTCTTCCAGAACCGCCCGATCGACATCGCCGAAGGCGCGTCGCTGAAATCCGGCACCCTCGCGGGCGGCGTGCTGCACCGCGCGACCCCCCTGGCGGGCGCCTCGATCGGCTTCCGGGCGCTCTCGCGCCACGCACGCGTGACCGGCAACCGCCAGATCACAGGCCTCGCGGACGCCAGCGCGATCAGCGTCATGAGCGCCGACGAGCGCCCGCTGCCGCTGCAGGTCGACGGCGACTACCTGGGCGAGGTCGGCGAGGCGCGCTTCTCGGTCCTGCCCGAAGCGCTCAACGTCGTCGCCTAGTCAGTCCGCGGCGCCGGGGGTGACCCGGTAGGCATCGAACACCGACTCGACGTTGCGGATGCGCGTGACCGCGCTTTTCAGCGTGTGCGTGTCGGCCAGCTCGACGACGAAGCGGTTCTTGACCATCGGACCCATCGACAGGCAACGCGCTTCGAGGATGTTGGCGCCGGACTCGGAGAAGGCGCGCGAGAGGTCCTCCAGCAGGCGGTGACGGTCCCACGCGTCGATCTGGATTTCGACGATGAAACCGGTCGAGCGGTCGCCGTCCCACGTCACGTTCGTGAAGCGGTCGGGGTTCTTGCGCAGCAGCGCCGTGTTGGGGCAGTCGGCGCGGTGGATCGTGATCCCGCGGCCGAGCGAGATGTAGCCGACGATCTCATCGCCGGGCACCGGACGGCAGCACTTGGCCAGGCGCAGCATCACGTCGTCGACGCCTTCGACGCGGATGCCGTACTGGCCCGACGACTTGTTCGGCCGCCGCTTCGGGCGCCCGACTCGCAGCAGGTCGGAGTCGCCGTCGTCGCCGTCGGCGGACTCGCCCTGCTTCAGGCGCTGCATCACCTTGTTGACGACCAGCTTCGGCGAGATCTTCGCGGCGCCGAGCGCGATGTAGAAGTCGTCAGCCTTGCGGTAGCCGACCTCGCGGATCACGTCGGCCAGCAGCGCCGAGCCGGTGATCTTCTGGGCGGGCAGGCCGGCTTTGCGCAGCTGCTCCTGGAGCAGCTCGCGCCCGGCGTGCTCGGAGTCGACGCGCGTCTCGGCCTTGAACCACGCCTTGATCTTGTTGCGCGCGCGGGTGGTCTTGACCATCGCCAGCCAGTCGCGCGAGGGCCCGCGGTCGCGCTTGGCGGTGAGGATCTCGACGATGTCGCCGGAGCGCAGCTCATAGTGCAGCGGCACGATTTTGCCGTTCACGCGCGCGCCGACGCAGCGGTGGCCGATCTCGGTGTGGACCTCGTAGGCGAAGTCCAGCGGCGTCGCGCCGGCAGCCAGCGACTTGACTTCGCCCTTGGGCGTGAAGACGTAGACCTCCTCCTCGAAGAGGTCGGTGCGAAGGGTCTCCATGAACTCCTGCGGGTCGGACATGTCCTTCTGCCAGTCGAGCATCGAGCGCAGCCACTTCAGCTTCGCGTCCTCGCTGCCGGCCGGCCAGCCGCCGCCGCTCGCGTTGTCGGCCTGGGCCTTGTAGACCCAGTGCGCCGCGACTCCGAACTCGGCCATCTCGTGCATCTCGTGGGTGCGGATCTGGATCTCCAGCGGCCGCCCCTCGGGCCCGATCACCGTCGTGTGCAGCGACTGGTACATGTTGAACTTGGGCATCGCGATGAAGTCCTTGAAGCGCCCCGGCAGCGGCTTCCACAGCGAGTGGATCACGCCGACGGTGCCGTAGCAGTCCTTCACGGAGTCCACGACCACGCGCATCGCGGTCAGGTCGTAGATCTCGTTGAACTCGCGGCCCTTCTTGGTCATCTTCGAGTAGATCGAATAGAAGTGCTTGGCGCGCCCGGCGATCTGCGCGTCGATGCCGACCTCGCGCAGCTCCGAGCACAGGTACTCGCCCGCCTCGGCGACGTAGTGTTCGCGCTCGTCGCGCTGCTGGGCGACCAGCGCCTTGATCTCCTGGTACTTGCGCGGGTGCAGCGTCGCGAACGCGAGGTCCTCGAGCTCCCACTTGATCGCGTGGATACCGAGGCGATGCGCGAGCGGCGCGTAGATCTCGAGCGTCTCGCGCGCCTTCTCGATCTGCTTCTGCTTGGGCATCGCCTCGATCGTGCGCATGTTGTGCAGGCGGTCGGCGAGCTTGATCAGGATGACCCGCACGTCGGTGGCCATCGCCACCATCATCTTGCGGTAGTTGCTGGCCTGCGCCTCGTCGCGCGACTGGAAGGTGATCCCCTTCAGCTTCGTGACGCCGTCCACCACGGCCGCGATCTCCTCGCCGAAGCGCTCGTGCACCTCCTCGATCGACGCGGATGTGTCCTCGACCGTGTCGTGCAGCAGCGCAGCGCACAGGGTCTCGGTGTCGAGGCGCATCGAAGCGCAGATCCGCGCGACCCCGACCGGGTGCACGATGAACTCCTCGCCGGACTTGCGCCGCTGCGCGGCGTGGTGCTCGCAGGCGAAGACGAACGCCTCCTGCACCCGCGCGCGGTCGATCTCGACCGCCGAGTCGGCGGCGTGCTCGGAGACGATCGCGAACAGGTCGCTGAGCAGCCGGCGCTCGGAGGCGTTCAGGCCCGCCGGCTGCGGGATCTCTGACGGCCGCGACGGCGGCGCGGGCGGCGCGGGCGGCGCGGAGACCTGAACTCCCTGTGCGTTCTGCGGATCCTCGGTCGTCGCCATGACGTTAAGGGTAGGGGACGCGATGGCGGGACTGAAGCGGCTCGCGCGCTAGAGGACGGCTAGAGCAGCGCGAGTTGCTCGCCCGCGCCCCCGTGTGGGGTGTGCTGCTCACGCGCCGGATCGGCCACGCGATCTGCGGGCCGCGGCGGGAGATCCGGCGGCGCGACGGCTTCGGCGTGGCGCAGCCGCAGCCGCGGCTCGACGACGCCGTTCCACTCGTTCACCTCCAGCGCGAAGCTCGCACGTGCGAGCTCGCCGTCGGCGACCGGCAGCTTCGTGCCCTCTCCGAAGCGCACGCAGCGTGCCCGCGCGCCGCCGGACTCGACCGTGAAGCGGAGGTGCTTGCCCTCCCCCATCCCGCGCGGGTCGAGGAAGCGCGCGCGCTCGATCATCAGGCAGACGGGCGGGTTCTCGCGCCCGAACGGCGCGAGCGACTGCAGCTCCTCGGCCAGCCCCAGGCCCAGCTCGGCGCACTCGACGAGCGCGTCGATCCGCTCGATCGTGCGCGGATGCTCGCCGCCCAGCGCGCCCTCGGCGTGCGCGGCGAGCGCGGCTGCGAACGCGTCCACGCGCCCGCGCTCGAGCTCGACGCCGGCCGCGGCGCGATGCCCGCCGAAGCGCAGCAGGTGCTCGCCGCACCGCTCGAGGCCGCCGAGCAGGTCGAAGCCCTCGATGCTGCGCCCGGAGCCGCGGCCCCGCTCGCCGTCGAGCGCGACCATCACCACGGGGCGGCCGCTCAGCTCGACCATGCGCGAGGCGACGATCCCGATCACGCCCGGGTGCCAGCTCTCGCCGGCGAGCACGTAGGCATCGCGCTCGCCGAGCTCGGCGAGCTGGGCTTCGGCCTCGAAGCGGATGCGGCGCTCGATCCGCCGTCGCTCGGCGTTCGCGTCGTCGAGCTCGCGCGCGATCTGCTCCGCGCGGGCGGGGTCCTCGGTCAGCAGGAGCTCCAGGCCCGCGTCGGCGCGGTACAGGCGCCCCGCGGCGTTCAGCCGCGGCGCCAGCGCGAAGCCGATCGCGCGCTCGCCGGCGCGCGCGGCGTCGACTCCCGCCACCGCCATCAGCGCGCGCAGGCCGGGCTTGGCGGTCGCAGCGAGCGCGCGCAGGCCGCGCCGCACGAGCGTGCGGTTCTCGCCCCGCAGGGCGACGACGTCGGCGACGGTCGCGAGCGCCACCAGGTCGAGGTCGCGGGTGAGCCCCGCGGCGTCGAGCCCCGACGCTTCGTGGAGCGCCTGCGCGAGCTTGTAGGCGACCGCGGTCGCGCACAGCTCGGCGCAGGGGTAGCCGCAGACGGCGGGGTGCACGATCGGCGCCGCCGGCAGCGCGCCGTCGGCCCGGGGCGAGTGGTGATCTGTGACGACCACCTCGACGCCCAGCTCGCGCGCTTCGCGCACCTCCTCGACGGCGGTGATCGCGCAGTCGGCGGTCACGAGCAGCCGCGTGCCGCGCGACGCGAGCCGGCGCACCGTCTCCGGCTGCAGCCCGTAGCCGTCCGCGCGATCAGGGATGTAGCTGTCGACGTCGGCGCCCAGCGCGCGCAGCGCCCTGATCAGCACAGCCGTGGAGCAGATCCCGTCGACGTCGTAGTCGCCGTGCACGGTGATGCGCCCGCCCGCCCGCACCTGGGCGAGGATCGTGGCGACCGCCGCGCCGATGTGGTCGAAGCGCTGCGGCGAGTGCTCCTCGTCGGCCGCCAGGAAGGCGCGGGCGGCGCCGGGCTCGCCGAGCCCGCGGCGCACCAGCACCTGGGCCATCGGCCCGCTCACCCCGAGCTCCCGGCGGAGCGCGTCGAGCGCCGAGGGCGGGCACGGGGGGATCTCGAAGCGCACACTCTGCACAGCTGAGCGAGGGTACGCGCGGGCTGGGACGGAACTGCCGGCTAGACGTGCTCGGGCGGGGCCTGGTGGCCCGTCTTTTCCCGGCGCATCCCGATCAGGTAGACGATGCCCATGCCGATGATCGCGCCGGGCACGGCGTAGAGGACCACACCGATGTCGGTGGCCTTTTCGCCGGGGATCTTCAGATTGGAGACCTTGATCGAGAAGATGATCAGACCGACGAGGGTCGAACCGATCAGCGAACCCACGAAGGCGCCCACGATGCCGCCGTAGAAGCGGTCGGGCAGCCAGATCGTGAAGTGCCAGATGGCCAGACCCATCATCACCCAGCCGAGCATGCCCATCTAGCGCGACCTCCCGTGGCGTTTGTTGCGCGGGCGCCTGGTTTTCTGCCGCGGCTTGGGTTTGTCCTTGAGCACCAGGTCCTCGGGCGTCAGGTCCGCGGACGGGTCGCGCTCGGCGGGCGCGTCGGGCGCCTCGGGCTCGGGCTCCGGAGGAGCCTTGGTCGCAACCGGGGCGCGGCCCTTGCCCGTCTCGGGCTCGACCTCGATGTCGCGGACGAGGTCCTGGAACTCCTCGCGCGAGAGCTGCTGGCCCGGCTCCTCGGGGGCGGTGAGGCGCCCGCGGCGGCGGCGCTTCGGCGCCTCCGGCTCGACGTCCTCGGGCGCGCCGGCCGCGGTCGTCGCGTAGGCCGGGACGAGCCCGCCAGGGGATTCGCGCTCCAGGCGCGCGCGGCGAGCGCGATAGACCGGCTCGCGCTCCTTCCAGTGGGTCAGCACCGGAGAGGCGATGAAGATCGAGGAGTAGGCGCCGGAGGCGATGCCGATCATCAGCGCGAACGCGAAGTCCTTGAGCGTCTCGCCGCCGAAGAGCAGCAGCGCGAGCACGGGCAGCAGCGTGCAGAACGTCGTCGCCAGCGACCGGGTCAGCACCTCGGACATCGAGCGGTTGACGATCTGCGAGAACGCCGCCCTAGGCATGCGCGGAACGTTCTCGCGCACACGGTCGAACACGATGATCGTGTCGTAGAGGGAGTACCCCAGGATCGTCAGTAGAGCGGCGACCGTGGCCGTCGTGACTTCCCTCCCCGTGAGCGAGTAGACGCCTGCCGTGATCAGCAGGTCGTGCATCAGCGCGATCAGCACCGGCACCGAGTACTTCCACTGGAACCGCAACGCGATGTAGGCGGAGATCACCAGCAGCGAGGCGATGATCGCGATCACAGCGCTCTTGGCCACGGTTTTCCCGAACGTGGGCCCGATCGAGGTCGAGGAGAAGTGCTGTGGCTGGAACTGCGCGAGCCCTTTTTCGATGTCGTTGACCTTCGAGGGCTTCAGCGTCTTGGTCGAGATCTGGAAGCCGTTTTTGCCGACGCTCGCGTTGGTGTATTTCTGGACCTCGGCGTTGGGGAAGCCGAGCGTGGTCATCTCGTTTGCGACCTGGCCCTCGGTGACGTGCTGGGCGAACCCGGTCTGGATGCGCGTGCCCGACTTGAAGTCGATGCCGAAGTTGAGCCCTTTGCCGCCGATCGCGAGCGCGCCTACGAGCAGGATCACGCCCGAGAGCGAGAAGAACCAGCGCGAGGCGCCCATGAAGTCGAACGTCCATTTGCGCCCCTCGCCGGACGCGCCCAGCGCCGACGGGTGGGTGACGAGTTTCGTGCGCGCCATCGCGCCGAGCACCGCCTGCGTGGCGAGCACGGCGGTGAACAGGGAGACGAGCACGCCGATGCCGAGCGTGAACGCGAAGCCCTTGACTTCCGCGGTCGCGAGAGCGAACAGGATGAAGGCGGTCATGAACGTGACCACGTTCGCGTCGACGATCGCCGCGAAGCCACGTTTGTAGCCGGTAGCGATGCCCGAGACCACCGATCTGCCGCCGCGTATCTCCTCCTTGACGCGCTCGAAGATCACGATGTTCGCGTCCGCGCAGACGCCGATCGTGAGGATCAGTCCCGCGATGCCCGGCAGCGTCAGCGTGATCGGTATCAGCTTGATCAGCGCGAAGAAGTAGACGCCGTAGATCAGCAGGCCGCCGACCGCGATCAGCCCCAGCACGCGGTAGTAGGCGACGAGGAACAGGCACACGACGAGGAAGCCGACGAGCAGCGCGACCAGGCCCTCGTTCAGCGCCTGTTTGCCCAGCGTCGCCGAGACCTGCGAGCGCGAGATCAGGTTGAGCTTGATCGGCAGCGCGCCGGTCTGGAGCTCTTCAGCGAGTTCCTGCGCGGACCCGATCGTGAAGCCGCCGGAGATCTCCGAGCCGTTGGAGGAGTCGATCCCTTCCGGGTAGCGCGTGTAGTCGATCGACGGAGCGGTGATCAGCTGGCCGTCGAGGCCGACCGCGAAGTGCTGCTGGGCGGCTTCCTTGGTGACGCCGGGGAGCTGCGCTTCCTGGCCTCGGTGGGCGATTTCCTTGGTGACCTGTTCGAAGACCTGCTTGCCGTGGCCGGTGAAGCCGAAGTTCACGTTCGGCTGGCCGTTGCCGCCGGCGCCTTCGTCGAAGCCCTGCTGCGGGTGTGTGACGTCGCCGCCGTTGAGGACGGGGTCGTCCTTGATGACGTAGTAGGAGTTGGGGTTGTGGTTGATCACCTTGCCCGAGGACGATTCGGTCGGGCGCGCCTGGATCAGCACCGTGCCCGGGTTCACGCGCACCGCGCGCACCTTCGCCCCGGAGGGGATGTGGACTCCCGAGTAGAGCGCCTTTTCGCTTTCCGCCGGGCCGCAGGTGGCCTTGCCGCCCGGGCAGATCATCTTTTCGTTCTTTTCGTCGATCAGGTACCAGCTGCCGTAGACGCAGCCGCCGTTCTGGGCGGGCGTGCAGCCTTTCTCCCAGGTGGTGTCGTTCTTGCGCAGTTCGGCCGGCCGTTTCTCGGCCCGCAGCACCGCCTTGTACTCGGGCAGCCCGTAGAGCGAGCCGCCGGCTTCGCGGCCGCCCGTGACGGTCGATTCGGTCGGGGTCGGCTGGCCGTCGGGCCCGATCACGTTGGGCTCCCAGTCGTAGAACTGGAGCTGGGCGGTCTTGCCGACCTGCCGTTCGGCCTTTTCGATGTTCGTAACTTCCGGCAGCTGCACGACGATTTCCTTTTCGCCGGAGCGCTGGATTTCCGGGGAGGCGACGCCGAGCTGGTCGACGCGTTTGCGCATGATGTCGATCGCTCGGTTCAGCGATTCGCCGTCGACTTTGGCCTGCGCGGTCGGCCGGCCCTCGTAGACGAGCTGGACGCCGCCCTTCAGATCGAGCCCGAGGCGCGTCTTTTTGGCGATGATCGTGACCGCCGCGAGCCCGATCAGGATCGCGACGAGCAGCAGGATCATCGAGTTTCGGCGGCGGTCGGTCATTCCCTAGAGGAGACTACTTGTCCGGCGTGAGCACCAGCAACAGCCCACCGTCGTCGTCGTAGGCAGGGAAGATGTCGGCCTTCGCCGTCGCGGCGACGTCGCGTTCGCCGCTGACGCGGACGGGCACCTCGAGCGCGCGCACCCCCCACTCGAGCACCGTGCCGAGGGGATCGTCGCCGTTGTTGAAGCTCAGACCCAGCACCTGCTGGACCGGCTGGCCGATCACCTCCTCCTCCTCGAGGCCCGTGAAGGCGAAGGAGTTGCGCCCGCAGCCGATCACCCGTGCCTCGCCGTCGCAGACGAAGAACGCCGCGTCGGGCGCCGGGAAGTAGTCGTCGAGCAGCTCGAACAGGAACGCGAAGCCACACTTGGCGCAGCCCTTGCGCTGACGGGTGAAGCCGATGTTGCGGTCGACCTCGGTCGTGCGGTGGCCGCAGTTCGGGCAGATGAATGGGTGCGCCATCGTGAGAAGACTACGAAAGCATCTTTAAGGACAGGCCAAGCCGGTTCACCTCGCGCGTCGGTAGGAGGGCGGGCGGGTGGCTCGATCTGCGCTCAGAACAGCGAACCGGCCTCCGCCGGAGCCGCCAGGCCGAGGTGCTCGAAGGCGGCCGGCGTGGCGGCGCGCCCGCGCGGCGTGCGCTTGATCAGCCCCTGCTGGAGCAGGTAGGGCTCGTAGACGTCCTCGATCGTGTCCTGCTCCTCTCCCACGGCGACCGCCAGCGTCGAGAGCCCGACCGGCCCGCCCCCGAACTTCGCGCAGATCGCGCCGAGGATCTCGCGGTCGAGCCGGTCGAGGCCGAGCTCGTCCACCTCGAGCAGTTCCAGCGCCGCCTCGGCCGCGGCCGCGGTGACGACGCCCTCCATGCGCACCTCGGCGTAGTCGCGCACCCGCTTGAGGAGCCGGTTGGCGACGCGTGGTGTGCCGCGACTGCGCGCCGCGATCGCCGCCGCGCCGCGCTCGTCGAGCTCGACCTCGAGGATCCCCGCCGAGCGGCGCACGATCACCGCGAGCTGCTCGGCGGAGTAGGGCTCGAGGCGCGCCTGGATGCCGAACCGGTCTCGCAGCGGCGTCGTGAGGAGCCCGGTGCGGGTCGTCGCGCCGACGAGCGTGAAGGGCGGCAGCTCGAGCGTGACCACGCGCGCGCCCGCGCCCTGGCCGACCGTGATCGGCAGCCGGCTGTCCTCCATCGCGGGGTAGAACGTCTCCTCGAGCGTGCGCGCGAGGCGGTGGATCTCGTCGACGAAGAACACGCTGCGCGGCTCCAGGGCGGTCAGGAACGCGGCGATGTCGCCCTTTCGCTCGAGCGCCGGGCCCGCGGTCTGCACGAACGGGACGTCGAGCTCCGCCGCGACGATCTGCGCGAGCGAGGTCTTGCCGAGCCCCGGCGGCCCCGCGAGCAGCAGGTGGTCGAGCGCCTCGCCGCGCGCGCTGCTGGCCTCGATCGCGACCGTGAGCTGCTCGCGCAGCACCTCCTGGCCGACGAACTCCTCGAGCGTGCGCGGGCGCAGCGAGCGGTCGAGCTCGTCCTCGGCGACGAGGTACGGCGTCTGGATACGCGCCGGCGGAGCCTCGCTCACCCTGGGCTCCGGGCCAGCCGCAGCGCGGCTGCGATCAGCTCCTCGGGGGTCTCCCCTGCGGCATCGCGCAGCAGCTCGTCCGCCTCGGCGGGCGCGTAGCCGAGCTCGAGCAGCCCTTCGCGGGCCAGCGCCCCCGGCTCGGTGGAGCCGCCGCGCCGCGCGAGGATCTCCGGCTCTGCCGGGGCGCCGCCGTCGGCGTCGGCGACCTTCTCGCGCAGCTCGACGATGATCCGCTCGGCGGTGCGCTTGCCGATCCCCGGCACGGCCTGGAAGCGGGCGGCGTCGCCGGCCGCGAGCGCCGCCAGGAGGTCACGCGGGTGACCTGCCGAGAGCACGGCGAGCGCGACCTTCGGCCCCACCGCCTGCACCGAGAGCAGCATCAGGAACAGCTCGCGCTCCTGCTCGGAATGGAAGCCGTAGAGCGCGAGCGCGTCGTCGCGCACGATCAGGTGGGTGTGGAGCGTGGTCTGCTCCCCGACGGCCGGCACGTGGCGCAGGGTCTCCGCCGAGACGGCCGCGCGGTAGCCGACCGCGTCGCAGAGGACCACGACGTGGTCGGCGCGGCGCACCGCGACCTCGCCCCGCAGCAGCGCGATCAACGCGCGCCTCCAGCCGGAGCGGCTGACACGACCTCCGGCCGCGGAGCGGGCGGGATCGACTCCGCCAGCGCCGCCGCCAGCGGCGCTCGGTTGAGATGGCAGACGGCGACCGCGAGGGCGTCGGCCGCGTGGTCGGGCCGCGGCGGCTCGGGCAGCGCCAGCAGCGCCGCGACCATGCGCGCGACCTGCTCCTTGCCGGCTCGGCCGGAGCCGCACACCGCGGCCTTCACCTGCTGGGGGGTGTAGCCCTCGCACGGCACCCCCCTGCGACCGGCGGCGAGCATCACGACGCCCCGCGCCTGGCCCACCGCGAACGCGCTGCGCGCGTTGGCCCCGAAGTAGAGCTCCTCGAGCGCCATCGCGTCGGGCTCGTGCTCGCCGATCAGCGCCTCGATCGCCTCGTGGATCTCCGCGAGGCGCCGCTCGGGCGCGAGCGCCGCGGAGGTCTCGATCACGCCGCCGTCCAGGGCCACGGGACGCCCGTCGCGGCGGGCGACGACTCCGTATCCGGTGTTGGCGAGGCCGGGGTCGATTCCGAGCACGATCACTGCCAGGGGATTCTGCGCGTGGGGGCGGACGCCTGCATCGGGTGCCTCGGGCTAGGCTGGCCGCCATGTCCGAGGAGGTCCCGCCCCCGCCCGCGATCGACTTCGAGGCCGAGGGGCTTCTCGACGGCCTCGAGGGAGAGCAGCGCGCCGAGCGCCTGGCCCTGCTGCGCCAGCTCGCCGCGGACGGGGTGCCGCTGAGCGAACTCCGGCGCACGACCGCCTCCGGCACCGTGATGTTCCTGCCCGCCGACCGCCTGATCGTCAGCGACGAGCGCTACACCGCGGCGCAGATCGCCGAGCTGACCGGGATCGAGCCGGGGATGCTGAACTCGCTGAGCCGCGCGATGGGGCTGCCGATCGCCGATCCCGACGACCCGGTCTACACGGAGCTCGAGCTGGAGGCAGCCAAGCGACTGAAGATCGGGCGGGCTCTCGGGATCCCCGACGAGGAGACGCTCGCGCTGCTGCGCGTGCTCGGGCGCAGCCTCTCCCAGGTCGCCGAGAGCCTTCGCGCGATGCCGCTGAAGATGGTGATCGAGCCAGGTCTCAGCGAAGCGGAGCTGGCCCAGCGCTACGCGGCCGCCGTGGAGCAGATGTACCCGCTCGTCGACCCGCTGGTCAGCTCGATCCTCACGCTCCACCTGCGCCACGCGACGCAGGCCGAGGTCGTCAACGCGCTGGAGCGAAGCGGCGGCGAGCTGCCGGGCTCCCGCGAAGTGGCGGTCGCCTTCGCCGACCTGGTCGGCTTCACGCGCCTCGGCGAGGAAGTCCCCCCCGACGAGCTCGGCCGGCTCGCCGCGCGCCTGGAAGCGCTTGCGGGGGAGGTCGCCGAGCCGCCCGTGCGCCTGGTGAAGACGATCGGCGATGCGGCCATGCTCGCCTCGCCGAACCCCGAGCCGCTGCTCGGCGCCACGCTCGCGCTCGTCGAAGCGGCCGACGCCGAGGGCGAGGACTTCCCGCAGCTCCGCGCCGGCGCGGCGCTCGGGCTCGCGCTCCCGCGCGCAGGCGACTGGTTCGGGCGGCCGGTCAACCTCGCGAGCCGCATCACCTCGATCGCCCGCCCGGGGAGCCTGCTGGCCGACGAGGCCCTGCACGAGAGCTCGCCGGAGGACTACCGCTGGTCCTACGCCGGCGAGCGCCGGCTGAAGGGCGTGCGCGAGCCGGTGAGGCTATTCCGGGCTCGCCGCCAGGACGCCGCCTGAGGCGCGGATGCCCTCCGGGCGGGCGGGGCGGGCGGGCTCCCAGATTTTCCACGGCGGCGCGCCCGATGCCCACAGGTCGTTGAGCGCCACGGCGTCCTTGTAGGTGTCCATGCATGCCCAGAAGCCCTCGTGGCGGTACGCGCGCAGCTCGCCGTCACGGGCGAGCGCTTCGAGCGGGGCGCGCTCGAGCGGGGTGCCGTCGCCGCCCGCGGCGATGTAGTCGAGCGCGCGCGCCGAGAAGCAGAAGAAGCCGCCGTTGATCCAGTGGTCCGAGCGCGGCTTCTCGCTGAAGCCCGTCACGCGCCCGGCGCCGTCCAGCTCGGTGACGCCGAACTGGAGCTCGGGCCGCACGACCGTCATGGTCGCGAGCGCGCCGTGGCCGCGGTGGAAGTCGAGCAACGAGGTGAGGTCGATGTCTGCGACCCCGTCCGCGTAGGTTGCGCAGAACATCTCCTCCTCCTCGAAGAAAGAGGAGAGACGGCCGATCCGCCCGCCTGTCTGGGTCTCGAGGCCGGTGTCCACGCACTCCACCGAGACCCCCTCCGGCCAGCCGTGCTCGGCCGCGAAGCGCTCGATCAGCTCGCCCTTGTAGCCCGTCGCGAGCACGAAGCGGCGGAAGCCCTGAGAGGCGTAGAGCTGCACGACGTGCCACACGATCGGCAGCCCGCCGATCTCGACCAGCGGCTTGGGGATCTCCTGTGTGTGCTCCTGCAGCCGGGTGCCGCGGCCGCCGCACAGGATCGCGACCGGGGGGGTGGGCCTCAATTCTCAGCCTGCGACACGTTCGAGCACGTCTGCGGACACGTCGAAGTTCGCGTGCACCGCGCTGACGTCGTCGAGCTCTTCCAGCGAGTCGATCAGCCGCATCAGCTTCGCCGCCTCCGCCTCCTCGACGGGCACGAGGCTCGAGGCGCGGTAGGAGAGCTCCGCGCTGTCGATCTCCACGCCTGCCTCTTCGAGCGCCGCGCGCACCGCCGCGAAGTCCGCCAGCGAGGTGATCACCTCGAAGACGTCGTCGTCGGTGGAGATGTCCTCGGCGCCGGCCTCGACCGCCGGCATCAGGTCGTCTTCGGACCAGCGCGCCCCGTCGACGACGATCGTCCCCTTCTTGTCGAACAGGTAGGCCACGGAGCCCGGCTCGCCGAGGCTGCCGTTCTGCTTGGAGAAGGCGTGTTTGACCTCCGCGCTCGTGCGATTGCGGTTGTCGGTCAGCGCCTCGACCAGCACCGCCACGCCGCCCGGCCCGTAGCCCTCGTAGAGGACCGATTCGATCGCCTCCGCCTCGCCGCCCTCGCCGGTGCCCTTCGCGATCGCGCGCTCGATGTTGTCCTTCGGCATCGACGCTTCCTTGGCCTTGCGGATCGCGAGGTCGAGCGCGGGGTTGCCGACGGGGTCGCCGCCGCCGTCGCGCGCCGCGACCGTGATCGCGCGCGTCAGCTTGGAGAACTGCGCGCCGCGGCGGGAGTCGACGATCGCCTTCTTGTGCTTGATCGAGGCCCACTTGGAATGACCGGACATGCCTTCAAGTCTACGAGTCGCCGACCTGGAGAGCCCGCCCGCCCGGCGCGCTCCTCCCAGCCCAGTCCGGGTCATAGGATGCGCGGAGCCATGAGCTCCCCGGCCCTTCCCGACATCTTCAAGGCCTACGACATCCGCGGCATCTTCGGCGAGCAGATCGGCGGCGGCCTGGCCGAGCGGATCGGGCGCGCGTTCCCGGTCGTGCTCGCGGAGCTGGCGGGCAAGCCGGTCGAGGACCTGCGGATCGGGCTCGGCCGCGACATGCGCCTGAGCGCCCCCGAGCTGGCAGCCCGCTACCGCGACGGGATGCTCGCGGCGGGCGCGAACGTGATCGACGCCGGGATGGTCGGCTCGGAGATGCTCTACTGGCTCGTCGGCTCGCGCGGGCTCGATGGCGGGCTGATGTGCACCGCCTCGCACAACCCGAAGGCCTACACCGGGGCGAAGCTCGTCCGCGAGGGCGCGATCGCGCTCTCGGGCGATTCGGGGATCCAGGACATCCGCCGGCTGGTCGAAGCCGACACCGCTCAGGAGGGCGATCGGCCCGGGCAGCTCGAGGAGGTGGACATCTACGAGCCCTTCCAAGAGGCGGCGCTGCGCTTCATCGACGCCGACGCCGTGCGCTCCGCCGAGCGCCCTCTGCAAGTCGTAGTGGACGGCGGCAACGGCATGGCCGGGCCGATGGTCGGGCCGCTTCTCGAGAGCCTCGGGCTGGAGCTGATCGAGACCTATTGGAGGCCCGATGGGGAGTTCCCGGATCACGAGCCCAACCCCCTGCTGCCCGAGAACCGGGCGTTCATCATCGAGCGCGTGCGCGAGACGAAGGCCGACCTCGGCATCGCGTGGGACGGCGACGCCGACCGCTGCTTCTTCATCGACGAGACGGGCCGCTTCGTGGACGGCGACTTCCTCACGGCGCTGCTGGCCGAGTCGCTGCTCGGCAAGGCCGGATCGGATCCCGCCCACCCCGAAGCGATCCTCTATGACGTGCGCGCCTCGCGCGCGGTGCCCGACACCGTCGAGCGCGCCGGCGGCGTCGCCTACGTCAACCGCGTCGGCCATGCGTTCTTCAAGACGCGCATGCACAAGGAGGGCTCACTGTTCGGCGGTGAGGTCTCCGGCCACTACTACTTCCGCGACTTCTACTGCGCGGACTCCGGCACGATCCCCGCGCTGCTCGTGCTCGAGATGCTCGCCACCGGCGGGCAGAGCATGTCCGAGCGACTGGCTCCCTACCGGGAGAACTACTTCATCTCCGGCGAGATCAACTCCGAGGTGTCAGACCAGCAGGCGAAGATGCAGGAGATCGCCGAGATCTACTCCGACGCCGAGCAGAAACACCTGGATGGCATCTCGATCGACTACGAGGACTGGCACTTCAACGTCCGGCCCTCGAACACCGAGCCGCTGCTGCGCCTCTGCCTCGAGTCGCTGGTGTCGGTCGAGGACATGGAACGGCGGCGCGACGAGGTGCTGGCGCTGATCCGCTCGTGAGCGCGGGAGCCCCCGTGGAGGAATCCGCCGAGCAGCGCGCGGCGCGGGAAGCGGAGGAGGAGCGCGAGAACCTTCTCACGGCGGCCGAGGCCGGCATCCACCGGCTGGCGGTGCCGACCCCGTTCATGGTCGGGCGCGTCAACGCCTACCTGATCGAGGACTCGCCGCTGACGCTGGTCGACTCCGGTCCCAACTCGGCGAAGGCGCTCGACGAGCTCGAGCAGGCGCTCGCCGCGCGCGGACACCGCATCGAGGACATCGAGCTGCTCGTGATCAGCCACCAGCACATGGACCACTTCGGGCTCGCCTCGATCCTCGCGCGGCGCTCCGGAGCCGAGGTCGCCGCGATCGGGCCGCTGGGGCCGTACCTCGCGGACTACGGCAAGGAGACCGACCTCGACGACGCCTTCGCGGAGAACATCATGCTCCGGCACGGGATACCGCCGGAAATCGTGACCGCGCTGCGTGCAGTCTCGGCGGGGTTCCGCGCGTGGGGCTCCGCGGTCGAGGTCACGCGCCCGCTCGGCGACGGCGAGCAGCTCGAGCTGCGCGACCGCACGCTGCGGGTGCTGCAGCGCCCCGGGCACAGCCCGTCGGACACGGTCTTCCTCGACGAAGAGCGCAAGCTGATGCTCGCGGCCGATCACCTGATCGCGCACATCTCCTCCAACCCGCTGCTCGCACGCCCGCTCGGCGCCGAGCCGGATCCGACAGGCCCGCGCCCGCAGGCGCTCATCACCTACATGCGCTCGCTCGAAGCGACACGCGAGCTCGACCTCGAGCTCGTGCTCCCCGGCCACGGGCGCCCGATCACCGACCACGTCGCGCTGATCGACGAGCGCTTCCGCATGCACGGGCGCCGCGCCGAGAAGATCCTGCGGCTGATCTCCGAGCAGCCGCGGAGCGCACACGAGATCGCGCAGGAGCTGTGGGGCAACGTCGCGGTCACGCAGGCCTACCTGACGCTCTCCGAGGTGCTCGGGCACGTGGACCTGCTGCTCGAGGACGGGCGCGCGGTCGAAGAGGAGCGCGACGGGGTCGTGCGCTTCGCTGCGGCCGAGACGCAGACGGCGGGGAGCTCGAGCTAGGGCGACTCGCCTGCCCGGCGGGATCTCGACCGGGGAAGCCAGGCGCACTCACGGACCGGCATCCGCCTCCTCGGGTCGGATCTGAAGGCGGCTCCGAGAAGGCGGCCCGGTCCTCGGCCTCCTCGCTCGGCTCCTCTGCGAACCACGCGTCGAGGGCCTCACAGGTAGGTGAAGAGATCCCCCGTGACCTTCGAGCTCTTCGCTTTGTCGACGGTCTCTCTCACGTCCACCGCGCCGGCGGGGTGCGCCGGGACGGTGGCGGTGCAGCTGGTGGCCGAGGCCCGGCCGCCGAGCGGACCTGCTCCAGGAACAGCCACCGTGATCGCGATCCGCAGACGGCTACGCCGCGATCTCGACCGCGTCGCCAAGCGCGACCTCGCCCGGCTGGGTGACGGCGCAGTGGACGCCCAGCGGGAGCGGCTCGGAGGAGGCCAGATCGCCGCGCAGTCCGCGCAGGATCTCCAGCGTGGGCAGGTCGGGGACGCCGCGGTCGGGGTCCAGGGTCGTGATGTTGCAGCGCCCGACGTGGCCGAAGGGCTTGATGCGCGCGCCGCCGACGCTCAGCTCGCGCCCGATCCAGCTGTCCTCGGCGAACGCCTCGGTGCCGTCGATCTCGATCGTCATGCGAAAGCGGCGGCTGTCGATCACCTCGCTCCCGGCCGCGCGGGCGACCGCCGCCGCCGACTGCGCCGAGAGCAACGTCACCGCGCCGGCCGCGCCGCGGTCCACCGCCGAGCGGCCGTCCGCGAAGGCGACGAGGCGCAGCGGCGCCCCGGCGTAGTCGGAGAGCAGCTCCGAGAACGGGCCCTCGATCGCGCGCACAGGGCGGAGCATCGAGTAGAAGCGCGCTTGCAGCTCCTCCCCCGGCACGGCCTCTCCCGCTGCCCGGCGCCCGTCCGGAAGCTCGATCGCGAGACGGCCGTCTTCGCCGAGCTCGGCGGCCACCGCCGTCAGCGCGGGATGGTGCTTGCCGTTGACCATCTGGCCCCGCGCGTCGACGAGGAACATCGCGCGGTCGCCGCGAGCGCCGTCGCGCTGCAGCACGAGACGCTCGCGGCGCTGGATGCGCAAGGCCTTCACCGGGGTCGTCGAGAGGGCGGTCACGATCGCGCCGTCGGCTGAGGGCATGGACCGGTTCTACCGCACGCGCTGGCTCTCCGTCCGCGCGCGACGCGCTGCTCGGCGGGGCGAGGGAGCCTGCGTCCGTGCCTCGGCGCCGGCGGCCCGCACGCCACTTACCGCTGGTCTGTCAAGCGGCGGCGGCGGCCCGCCGCCGCGCGACCTCTCCCACGAACAGGCGGTGCAGCCGCTCGTCCTCCCCCAGCTCGGCGTGGAAGGCGACCGCGAGCAGCGGCCCCTGCCTGGCGGCGACCGCGTGCCCGTCCACCTCGCCGAGGATCTCGACCTCCGGCCCGTGCTCGGCGATCCAGGGCGCGCGGATGAAGATCCCCCGCAGCGGCGGACCATCGATCCCGCGCAGGTCGATGTCCGCCTCGAAGCTGTGGAGCTGGCGCCCGAAGGCGTTGCGCTCCGCGCGCATGTCCATGACGCCGAGGTGGTCGCGGTCGAGCATGATCAGCCCGGCGCACGAGCCGAGCACGGGGCGCCCCGAGGCCGCGAACGCCCGCAGCGGCTCGGCCAGGCCCTCACGCTCGATCCCGAGCGTCATCGTCGTGGACTCCCCACCGGGGATCACGAGTCCGGCGAGGCCCTCCAGGTCTGCGACCACGCGCACCTCGCGCGTCTCGGCCCCCAGCCGGGCCAGCATGCGCTCGTGGGCCTCGAAGCCGCCCTGCAGGGCCAGCACCCCGATCAGGGGCTTGTGTGCGAGCGGCTCGCTGCTAGGAGCCACGTTGCGCGAGCAGCTGCTCCTCGTCGAGCTTGGAGCTCTCGAGCGAGACCATCGCGGTGCCGAGGCCGCGCGAGGCGTCGGCGACGCGCGCGGCGTCCTGCCAGTGCGTCGTCGCCGCGACGATCGCGCGGGCGCGGGTCGCGGGGTCCTCGGACTTGAAGATCCCCGAGCCCACGAACACGCCCTCGGCGCCCAGGGCCATCATCAGGGCGGCGTCGGCGGGCGTCGCGATGCCGCCGGCGCAGAACAGGACGACCGGCAGCCGGCCCTCGCGGGCGACTTCGCGGACGATGTCCAGCGGCGCCGCGATCTCCTTCGCCGCCGTCGCCAGCTCGTCGTCGCCGAGCATCGTCAGGCGCCGCATCTCGCCGCCGATCTTGCGCATGTGCCGGACCGCCTCGACGATGTCTCCGGTGCCGGCCTCTCCCTTCGAGCGGATCATCGCCGCGCCCTCGCCGATCCGCCGCAGCGCCTCGCCGAGGTTGGTCGCCCCGCAGACGAACGGCACCTTGAAGTCCCACTTGTCGATGTGGTTGGCCTCGTCGGCGGGCGTGAGGACCTCCGACTCGTCGATGTAGTCCACCTCGAGGGCCTCCAGCACCCGCGCCTCCATGAAGTGGCCGATCCGCGCCTTCGCCATCACGGGGATCGTCACGGCCTGCTGGATGCCGGCGATCATCTCGGGATCGGACATGCGCGCGACACCGCCGTCGCGGCGGATGTCGGCGGGCACGCGCTCGAGCGCCATCACCGCGGCTGCGCCCGCGTCCTCGGCGACCTTGGCCTGCTCGGGCGTGACGACGTCCATGATCACGCCGCCCTTGAGCATCTCCGCCAGGCCGCTCTTGACGCGGAATGTGGCCTCGTCGCGCATTGATCGCAGTCTATAAGCGTGCGCGCGCCGGCCCGGCCCGCCGCGCAGCCGAAGGTGCCGGGCGAGCCTGCGACGTTCAGGAAAGCGTGGCTAGAGGGCCGGGAGCGCCCGCGTGAACACCAGCCGTGTGCCCCCGCTCGGGGAGTAGCCCTCCACCTCCTGAACGGTGAAGCCGAGTGCTTCGTGGAAGGCCCGCGAGCCCGAGTTCTCCGGCGCGGTGATCGCCTTCAGCCGGTGCGCGTCACGGTCGCGGACGAGCCCCTCGAAGCGCGCGTACATCGAGCGCGCGAGCCCGTGCCCGCGCGCGCCTCGCCGCACCGCCACAGCGTGGATGTAGCCCGTCCCGTCCTGGCTGAGGAAGCCGAGCAGGTAGCCGAGGGTGTCCCCGTCGCGCTCGGCGAGCACCGAGGTCGCGCCGAACTCGTGCACGTAGAGCGCCTGGTGCAGGAACGCCATGTCTCGGGTGGGGGTCGGCCGGCGTGGCGTGCCGGCCTCCGGCTCGTCTCCCCAGAAGTCCTCGAGCTCGGCGAGGATCGTGCGAAGGTCCGCGATCGTGACCGTCCGCAGCGCCGGCTCGTTCTCGCCGGCGCCCGCGCTCACGGTGCCTGTTCGGCGCGGCGCTGGTCGCGCTCGTGGTGTTCGCCGGCGGCGCGGTCGATCGCCGCGGCGAGGTCCGGCATGCGGGCGCGGATCTCGTGAAACGAGTGCGAGGTCAGGCTGAGCGCGCGCAGGGGCGTCGCGACCGTCACGCTGGCGGTCCGCTTGCCGTCGGCGTCCACGAGCGCGAGCTCGCCGACGATCTCGCCGGGACCGACCGTGTTGATCAGCTCGCCGTGCCGATGCACCTCGGCAGTGCCGTCCTCGATGAAGATCGCCTCGTAGCCGTAGTCGCCCTCGTCCATCAACGGGTCGCCGGGGTCCGCGGTGAGCTCGTCGACGTGGCGGGCGAGCATGCGACGGTGCGCCTCGGTGAGGCCTCCGAAGAACTCGATCCGGCCCAATCGCTGCGGGCCGTCGCTGCCGACTGAGGTGCGGTGCATCGCGGGCGGGATCCTGACAGAAGCCGCCCGCGGAACGGCGCTCAGGCGCGCACCGCCGAGACGTTCAGCCGCACGTAGTCCAGCGGCAGCCGCACGCGCTGCATCACAGCGGCGACGAACGGCTCGCGGTCGGCCTCGGGCAGGCGCTCGAGATGCGCGGCGAGGATCGAGGTGCGCACGAACGCCTCGGTCTCCTCGGGGAAGGCGGGCTCCTCGGCCAGCCAGCACTTGATCTCGGTGAAGCCCGCGTCGCGCAGCCTGCGCTCGGTCTCCTCCGGGCTCGCGAAGGTCCAGGGCGAGAAGCCGTCGAGCTCGGAGGTGACCGACTCCGCGGCTTCGTCGATCACCTCGCGCACCTTCTCGATGTTGCCCTCTCCCCCGCACTGGACCTCGAGTTTGCCGCCCGGCTTCAGCGCCCTGGCGAGCACCGGCCAGAGCGCGTCGTGGTCGGTCACCCAGTGCAGCGTCGCCGTCGAGAAGACGACGTCGACCTCACCCTCGAGGTCGAGGTCGAGCACGTCGCAGCGGCGCACCTCCGCCCGCTGGCCGAGCCGTTCGCGCGCGAGCGCGACCATGTCCTCGGAGGCGTCGATGGCGAGCACGCGCCCCGCGGGCACCAGGCGCGCGAGGTGCTCGGTCACCCGCCCGGTGCCGCAGCCGACGTCGAGCACGGTCGCATCGCGCTCGACCCCGATCACCCGCGAGATCACCTCGTTGGCCCACCGCTGCTGCGGCTTGCTCGTGCGGTCGTAGGTCTCGGCGTCCCACGGAGTGCCCATGAAGCGAGGCTAGAGAAGTGGCGCGCGACTTGTGGTTACGCGTGTCGTTGTTGTTCGACCGGCGCATGCGCCGGTCGGGGGTCGGCGCATGCGCCGACCCCTTCCGGGTCGTGCATGCACGACCCGGCGGGCCCGCACATGTGCGGGCCCGGGGCCCTTCGGGCCCATCTGGGGATCTACTTGGCGCGCGCGGTGAAGGAGAGTTTCGCCGGCCCGCACTTCGAGTTGGCGCCGCCGCCTTTGACCACCTGCGAGAGCACGATCGTGCCCGCGACGCGTTTCGGTGTGGAGAACTTGCCGCTGATCGTCATCTTCGTGGTCGTCGTCTGGCCTGAGACCGTGTAGGAGGCGCTCGCGTTGTCCGAGAACTTTCCGTTCGCGCCGAGCTTCAGCTTCCCCGCGTCGATCAGCGAGTGCGCGGTGTACGGGTTGACCCCCGGGCGGAAGCCGCCGGCGCCGAAGCAGCCGAACGAGCCGAACGTGAAGCCGGACAGCGACTTGCCGTCCGAGGAGACGGTGAACTTCACGGGCGCGTGGAAGCCCTCCTCGGGCGTCGCGTTCGTGGTTCCAGCGAACCTGGCGTGCTTCTTCGGCTTCGCGGCGAGCGCCGCGGCGGCGAGGACCAGGGCGACGGCGAGTACGGCTGACGCGGCCAGAACCGCGCCACGGACGGCATTGCGAGTCATTTCACTTCCCCCTTCGCGACTGGATGCAGCCCCCCGCTGCTGGAACAGGGCGAGCATACCCGCGCCGACCGCGGCCGGCTACTTCAGCCGGAACGCCTTGATGCGGTCGTCGTACTGCGCCGTGTCCTGCGCGTAGACGCCGTAGGCGAGCGCCTGGATGATGCTGAGCAGCGCAGCGTGCGAGCGCACGTACGCCGGGCTGTTGGAGGAGTAGTAGAGCTTGATCTGCGCCAGCTTCGCGATCTCCGAGAGCGTCGCGTCGGTGATCGCGGCGGTGCGCGCCTGGCGGTGGCGCGCGAGCTTCATCGCGCGCACGACGAGCGGGTGCGGCCGGCCGGCCGAGAGGCCGATCACGAGCGTCGCCTCGTCGATCCGCCCGAGCCTGCTGAGCGCCTCCTGCGAGGGGCTCGCCACGACGTCGACGCGCAGGTCGAGCAGCATCAGCAGGTGGCGCAGGTAGCTAGCGAAGAAGGCCATCTGATCGGTCCCCGCGACGAGCACCTTCTCGGCCCCTACGATCGCGCCGATCAGGGCGTCCACGTCCGAGCGCGAGACCTTGCGTGCGGTCTCCTCGACGTTCAGGTGGTCGGCCGCGAGCGCGGACTCGAACTCGTTCTGGTCGAGCGAGAACAGCGGCGTCGAGCCGTTCGTGGCGGCCTCCTTGGCGGTCTTCGCGTGCACGCGGCGGTATTCCTCGCGCGCGGCCGCCTGCAGCTCGGGGAAGCCCTCGAAGCCGAGCGCCTGCGAGAAGCGCACGACGGTCGAGCTGGACGTGTTGGCGCGGCGGGCCAGCTCCTCGGCGGTCTGGAACGCGGCCTCGTCGAGGTGGTCGACGATGTACTGGGCCACGTCCTTCTGCGAGCGCGAGCACTCGTCGAAGCGGGCCTGGATGTACTTGGAGAGGCTCTGGTGCTCGGAGGTGCCGTTCACGGGCGCTGCCTCGGGTGTCTTGGTCGCAGTGCGCTTCACGGCGGTCTGATTCGACGTGGGCGCCTCCCGTTCCTCCCCACGCGAGCGATGATCCGCCGCGCGCGGGCGCGCGTAGAACGACTCGATGCGAGCTGTACGGACCGGACACAGGAGGCTTGGATGAGGATCGCGATCGTCGGCGCGGGCGTCTCGGGGCTGGTCGCCGCGCACCTTCTCCACGCCCGGCACGAGATCGTCCTGTACGAGGCCGGCGGCTACGCCGGCGGGCACACGAACACGATCCGGGTAGACACCGAGTACGAGACCCATCACGTGGACACCGGCTTCATCGTCATGAACGACCGCAACTACCCCACGTTCACACGGCTGCTCGACCGCCTCGGCGTCGCGCGCCAGCCGACGCGCATGAGCTTCTCGGTCAAGGGCGAGCACGAGGACTTCGAGTACTCCGGCACGCCGCAGGGTCTCTTCTGCCAGCCGCGCAACCTCCTCAGCCCGCGCTTCCAGCGCATGATGCTCGACCTCCTGCGCTTCAACCGCGAGCTGCGGCGCGTGCTGGACGGGGGCGCGGCGGGCGAGAGCGACTCGCTCGCCGACTTCCTCGCGCGCCACCGCTTCTCGCGCCACTTCGTCGAGCGGCTGATCGTGCCGCAGGCCTCGGCGGTGTGGTCGGCGGACCCGCGCCAGATGCACAGCTTCCCGGTCCGCTTCCTCGCCGAGTTCTTCGCCAACCACGGCATGCTCGGCTTCCGCGACCGGCCGCGCTGGTCGACGATCGCCGGCGGCTCGGCGCGCTACGTGGAGGCGCTGAGCGCGCCCTTTCGCGAGCGCATCCGCCTGAGCTCGCCGGTGCGCTCCATCACCCGCGCGGCCGACCACGTCACGGTCGCCTGCGAGGGGAGCGAGCGGGAGCGCTTCGACCACGTCGTGCTCGCCACCCATTCCGATCAGGCGCTCGCGATGCTGAGCGATGCGAGCGAGCGCGAGCACCGGCTGCTCGGCGCGATCCCCTACCAGCGAAACGAGGCGGTGCTGCACACCGACCGGCGCATGCTCCCGCGGCGGCGCTGGGCCCGCTCGGCGTGGAACTTCCACCTCCTGGACGAGCCACAACGCGTTTCGACCGTGACCTACTGGATGAACCACCTGCAGCGGCTGCGCGCCGACCGTGACTTCTGCGTGACGCTCAACCGCACCGAGGCGATCGACCCGGCGCACGTGATCCGCACGATCTCCTACGCCCATCCGGTCTTCACCCCCGACGGCGTCGCCGCCCAGGCCCGCCACCGCGAGATCAGCGGCATCGAGCGGCGCACCCACTACTGCGGCGCCTACTGGGGCTGGGGCTTCCACGAGGACGGCGTGCGCAGCGCCGTCGCGGCCTGCGAGCCGTTCGGCGTGACGCTGTGAGGAGCGCGCTGTATGAGGGCGGCGTCCGCCACCGCCGACTCGAGGGGCCGATCCGCGACGAGTTCCGCCACCGCCTGTTCATGGCCTACCTCGACCTCGACGAGCTGCCGGGCGCGCTCGACGGCGGCCTGCTGTGCTCGGCGCGCCATCCGGCCCTCGCATGGTTCCGCCGCTCGGACCACCTCGGCGAGGGCGACCTGGCCGAGGCGGTCCGCGACCTGGTCGCCGAGCGCACGGGGCGGCGCCCCGAGGGGCCGGTCCGCCTGCTCACCCACCTGCGCTGCTTCGGGCACAACTTCAACCCGGTGAGCTTCTACTGGTGCTTCGAGCGCGATGGCGAGCGCGTGCAGGCGGTCGTCGCACACGTGACCAACACGCCGTGGGGCGAGAGCCACTCCTACGTGCTGGACGTGCGCGAGAGCGGCCGGATCGCGCGCGGCAGCTTCGAGAAGGTTCTGCACGTCTCGCCCCTGATGGGGATGGAGCAGATCTACGATCTGAGTGTGACCGAGCCCGGTGAGCGCATCTCGGTGCACATCTCCTCGACCGCGCGCGGGGGCGGGACGCTCTTCGACGCGACGCTGTCGCTCGCGCGCCGCCGGCTGTCCCCGCGAGGGTTGGCGCGGCTGCTCGCGCGCCACCCGTTCCAGACGGTCGCGATCGTTGCGCGGATCTACGGCCACGCGTTGCGGCTGCGCCTGCGCGGCGCCGCCTATCACCCGCACCCGCAGCGGGGGGCGGTGACGAGGTGACGGGCACGGCGCTCGAGCCCCGCGCGGGCGGCCCGCCGGCACCGGAGCGCCGCGAGCACGACGCGACCCTGTCGCGGCGGCTCGTCCTGCGCGCGCTGCGCGGCATCGACGGCGGGGAGATCGAGCTGCGCGACGGCGCCCGCAGATTCGTGCTCGGCCGCTCCGAAGCGGCCAGCCCGCTGCGCGCGGTGATCGACGTGCGCTCGCCCCGCTTCTACCGCCAGCTGCTGCGCGGCAGCGTCGGGCTCGGCGAGTCATACGTGGAAGGGCTGTGGGAGTGCAGCGACCTCGTGGCGATGACGCGGATCGCGGCGCGCAACGCCGGCAAGCTCGACCGCCTGCGCCGCCTGGCCGCACCGCTGCTCCTCCCGGCGCAGCGCTTCGCGCGCCGGCTCTCGCGCAACACGCCACGGCGCTCGCGCAGGCAGATCGCGGCCCACTACGACCTCGGCAACGAGCTGTTCGAGACGTTCCTGGACGAGACGATGATGTACTCCTGCGCGGTCTTCGAGACCCCCGAGGCGACGCTCCGCGATGCCTCGCTCGCCAAGCTCGAGCGCATCTGCCGGCAGCTGCAGCTCGGCCCGGGCGACCACGTGCTCGAGATCGGCACGGGCTGGGGCGGCTTCGCCGTGCACGCCGCCGCGCGCTACGGCTGCCGAGTGACCACAACCACCATCTCCAGCGAGCAGCACGCGTACGCCAGCGAGCGCATCGCCGCCGCCGGCCTGGCCGACCGCGTGACGGTGCTCGCCCAGGACTACCGTGACCTGCGAGGCAGCTTCGACAAGCTGGTTTCGATCGAGATGATCGAGTCGGTCGGCTGGCAGTACCTCCCCACCTTCTTCCGCCGCTGCTCGCACCTGCTGCGCGACGACGGGGCGATGCTGCTCCAGGCGATCCTGATCGACGACGGGGCCTACGAGCTCGAGAAGGCCTCGCGCAGCTTCATCAACACGCACATCTTCCCCGGCGGCTGCCTGCCGTCGCTGGAGGTGATCGCGCGCAACCTCTCCCGCGCCACCGACATGCGGATCGCCCATCTCGACGACATCACCGCTCACTACACCCGCACGCTCGCCGCCTGGCGCGAGCGCTTCCTGGCGGCGCGCGGGCGGCTGTCCGAGCTCGGCTACGACGAGCGCTTCAGACGGCTGTGGGAGCTCTACTTCTCCTGGTGCGAGGGCGGCTTCGCCGAGCGGCGCATCCGCGACGTCCAGCTGCTGCTGGCCAAGCCGGGGTTCCACGGCGAGCCGGCCGCGGGCTACGCGAGCTCCCCGCCCCGGCGCTGAAGCCGCCGATCCGCGTCGCGGAGGCGGCGCCAGTAGGGTGCCGAGCGATGAAGCGCGCCCTGTTCGAAGACCTCCACGAAGACTTCCGTGCGAGCTTCCGCACGTTCCTGGAACGCGAGGTCGTCCCGCACTACATGGACTGGGAGCGCGAGGGGATCGTCCCGCGCGAGCTCTACGCGGCGGCCGGCCGCGGGGGCTTCCTCGCGATGGCGGTCCCCGAGGCGGACGGCGGCGCGGGCGCCGAGGACTTCCGCCTGAACCTCGTGATCGGCGAAGAGTGCCAGCGCGAGGGCGTGGGCTCGTTCGGCCTCGGCATCACGCTGCACAACGACATCTGCCTCCCCTACTTCCTCTCCTACTGCACGCCCGAGCAGCGCGAGCGGTGGCTGGGAGGGATCGTCAGCGGCGAGCTGATCACGGCGATCGCAATGACCGAGCCGGGCATCGGCTCGGACCTCGCGGGCATGTCGACCACCGCGCGCCGTGAGAACGGCCACTACCTCGTCAACGGCTCGAAGACGTTCATCACCAACGGCATCAACGCCGACCTCGTGATCACCGCGGTGAAGACCGATCCGTCGGAGCGCCACCGCGGGATCTCGCTGCTCGTCCTCGAGCGCGGCATGGAGGGCTTCGAGCGCGGCCGCAACCTCGAGAAGGTCGGCCAGCACGCGCAGGACACGGCCGAGCTGTCCTTCGACGACGTGCGCGTTCCCGAGGCGAACCTGATGGGCGAGGAAGGCAAGGGCTTCCTCTACCTCGTCTCCAACCTCCCCCAGGAGCGCCTGTCGATCGCGGCCAGCGCCGTCGCGGCGAGCGAGGCGATGCTCGGCTGGACGCTCGCCTACGTGCGCGAGCGAACGGCCTTCGGCCAGACGATCGGCTCGTTCCAGAACAGCCGCTTCGAGCTCGCCGAGCTGCACGGCGAAGTCCAGATCGCGCGCACGTTCATCGACCGCTGCGTGCAGGGGCTCGACGCCGGCGAGCTGACTCCCGAGGAGGCGGCGAGCGCGAAGTGGTGGTGCACCGACCTCCAGGGCCGCGTCGCCGACCGCTGCCTGCAGCTGTTCGGCGGCTACGGCTACATGGTCGAGTACCCGATCGCGCGCGCCTGGGCGGACGCGCGCGTGACGCGGATCTACGGCGGCGCGAACGAGATCATGAAGGAGATCGTCGGGCGCTCGCTGGGGCTGTAGATGAATCCATCATCTAGCCCCTCGCCGTCAGGCAGGCGCTCGGCTCGCGGGCGGGCGGGCGTTCAATTCCTTCGCCAGCGCCACGAAGTAGTCGAGCGCCGCCGGGTCGGCCAGCGATTCGCGGCTCGCCGCCTGCTCGGGCGGAGTGCCGGTGAGGATCCGCTTGACCGGCACCTCGAGCACCTTGCCCGAGAGCGTGCGCGGAACCTGCTCGATCTGGCGGATCTCGTTCGGCACGTGCCGCGGCGAGCAGTCCTCGCGGATCGCGGTCTTGATCTGCCGTTCGAGGCCCTCGTCGAGCATCGCCCCCTCGCCGAGCACGACGAACAGCATCATCTTCAGCTCGTCGCCCAGCTCGACACCGGGCACGTCGACCACCAGCGCGTCCATCACCTCGGGCACGCGCGCGGCGGCGCGGTAGATCTCGCTCGTGCCCATGCGCACGCCCTGGCGGTTGATCGTCGAGTCGGAGCGGCCGTAGATGACCGCTCCGCCGCGCGGCGTGATCCGGATCCAGTCGCCGTGCCGCCAGATCCCGGGGTACATCGCGAAGTAGCTGTCGTGCAGGCGCTCGCCGCCCTCGTCTCCCCAGAGGAACAGCGGCATCGAGGGCATCGGCTCGGTGACGACCAGCTCGCCCACCTCGTCGATCAGCGAGTTGCCGTGCTCGTCCCAGGACTCGACCTTGCAGCCGAGAGCGCGGCACTGGAGTTCGCCTTCGTAGACCGGCAGGATCGGGCAGCCGGCGACGAACGCGGTGCAGACGTCGGTGCCGCCGCTGGTCGAGAACAGCCAGATGTCCTCGCCGGCGTGCTCGTAGACCCAGCGGAACGACTCCGGCGAGAGCGGGGAGCCCGTCGAGCCGACCGCGCGCAGCGCGCCGAGGTCGACTTCGCGTGAGGGCTCGATGCCCGCCTTCTCGCACGACGCGAGCAGGCCGGCGCTCACGCCCATGCAGGTGATCCGCGCGTCCGCGGCCAGCCGCCAGAGCGCGCCGATGTCGGGGTACGCGGGGCTGCCGTCGTAGAGCACGATCGCGGCCTCGGAGTGAAGGCAGCCGACCAGGAAGTTCCACATCATCCAGCCCGTCGTGGTGAACCAGAACATGCGGTCGCCGGGGCGGAGGTCCAGGTGCAGCCGCTTCTTCAGCTGCTCGAGCAGGATGCCGCCGTGGCCCTGCACGATCGCCTTCGGCAGGCCGGTCGTGCCCGAGGAGTAGAGCACCCACAGCGGGTGGTCGAAAGGCAGCTGCTCGAAGCGCGGCCCCGCGGCGGCGCCCTCGCGGTCGAGCTCGAGCAGCTCGCGCCAGGAGATCGCGCCGGGGTCGAGCGCATCCGGGCGCGCGGCCTCGCCGAGGTAGGGCAGGAGCACCGCGCGCTCGACCGTCGGCAGCTCGGCGAGGATGCCGGCGGCCACCTCGAGGCGATCGAAGTCCTTGCCGCCGTGGCGGTAGCCGTCGACCGTGAGGAACACCTTCGGTTCGATCTGCGCGAAGCGGTCGATCACCGAGCGCGCGCCGAACTCGGGCGCGGCGCTGGACCAGATCGCGCCGAGCGAGGCGGTCGCGAGGAAGGCGATCAGCGTCTCCGGGATGTTCGGCATGTAGGCGACGACGCGATCGCCGCGGCCGACGCCGAGCGCGCGCAGGCCGGCGGCGGTCGCCGCGACGCCTGCGCGCAGCTCGCCCCACGTCAGCTCGCCCCGCTCGCGCAGCTCGGAGGTGTGCACGACTGCCAGCTCGCCGTCGTCGTGGCCGCTCAGGAGGTTCTCGGCGTAGTTCAGCTCCGCTCCCTCGAACCAGACGGTGCCCGGCATCTCGTGCGAGGCGAGCACGCGCTCGTACGGCTTGGAGGCGATCACGCCCGTGAACTCCCACACCTCCGCCCAGAAGGTCTCGAGCTCGTCCACCGACCATTGCCAGAGCTGCTCGTACGCGACGAGCTCGAGCCCGTGGCGTTCGCCGACCCAGGTCATGAAGCGCGCCATCTCCGTCGCCTGCGCGCGCTCCGGGGTGGGCGCCCACAGGGGCTGCCGGCGATCGACGCTCCTCATGGGGATATTCTCGCCGATCGTGGACCCGTCCGGACTGCGCAGCGAGTTCCCGGTGCTGGCCGAGCTCGCCTACCTGAACGCCGGCACCGACGGGCCGCTGCCCGCGCGCGCGGTGGAGGCGGCGCGCGCGGAGCTGGACCGCGAGCTCGCAGAGGGCCGCGCCCGCGCGCATTTCGAACGCCGCCGCGAGCTGGGCGAGGCGCTGCGGCAGGCCTACGCTCTCGCTCTGCGCGCCGAGCCGGCGGACGTCGCGCTGACAACGAGCACGACCGAAGGGATGGCCCAGATCGTGACCGGCATGGACCTGGGCCCGGGCGACGAGATCCTCACGAGCGACGAGGAGCACCCCGGCCTGCAGGGCGCGCTGGCGGCGGCGCGGGACATCACGGGCGCCACGATCCGAGAGGTGCCGTTCGCGCGCGTCGCGCAGGAGGTCGGCCCGGCGACGCGGCTCGTCGCCTGCTCGCACGTGAGCTGGGTGACCGGCGCGTTCGCGCCCCGCGAGCTCGGCGAGCTCGACGTGCCGGTGCTGCTCGACGGGGCGCAGGGGCTCGGGGCGGTCGACGTGGACGTGCCCGCGCTCGGGTGCGACGCCTACGCCGGCGCCGGGCAGAAGTGGTGCTGCGGCCCCGACGGCTCGGGTGCCCTGTGGGTCTCCCCCGGTTTCAGGGAGCAGCTCGCCGTCTCCCGGCGCGGCTACGGCAACCTGCAGGACGGGAACCTGGGGCTCGACGCGGTCGTGCACGCGGACGCCCGTTGCTTCGACGCCCCCGCGCTGAGCGCGGAGGCGCTCGCGTGCTCGCTGGCTGCGGCGGAGGTGCTCGAGGCCTTCGGCTGGGAGCGCGTGTGGGAGCGCGCACGAACGCTCGCGGCACGGCTGGCCGGGATGCTCGCCGAGCGCGGCCGCGAGCCCCTGCCGCGCGGCGAGAGCACGCTCGTCTCGTTCCCCAGCCCGGACGCCGAGGCGGAGCGCACCGAGCTCGCCGAGCAGGGCGTCCTGATCCGCAACATCCCAGGCCGCGGGTGTCTGCGCGCGTCGGTGGGGGCCTGGAACGACGAGGGCGACCTCGATCGCCTCCTCGGCGCGCTGCGCCCGTGAGCGGCACTCGGACCGAGCCGCTCGCGACGCCGGCTGCCGCATCCCCCGGCAGCGAACGGGCGCAGCGGCTGAGCGCACGCCTTCGCAGCCCCGAAGGCACGCTCCGGTTCGCCGGCTTCGTGCTCGTGATCGCGGCCGCAGCCGTGCTGAACACCGTGCGCCTCTCGCAGAACGGCTACGGCAACATCTTCTACTCGGCCGGCGTGCGCTCGATGCTGCGCTCCTGGCACAACTTCTTCTTCGTCGCCTCGGACCCCGCCGGGCTCGTCTCGGTCGACAAGCCGCCGCTCGGGCTGTGGCTGCAGGCGGCGAGCGCGGAGCTGTTCGGCTTCCACCCCCTGAGCGTGCTGCTCCCCGAGGCGCTGGCGGGGGTGGCGGTGGCCGCCGTGCTCTACCTCGTGATCGCGCGGCTCTTCGGCACGCTCGCCGGGCTCGCCGCGGGGCTCGTGTGCGCCGTGTTCCCGGGATTCGTCGCGGTGTCGCGCACGAACAACGTCGACGCGCCCCTGATCCTGCTGATGCTGCTCGCCTGCGCCGCCGCCATCCGCGCGTGCGAATCGGGGCGCTGGCGCACGCTGCTCCTGTCAGGAGCGCTGGTGGGGCTGGCCTTCAACACCAAGACGCTCGCCGCCTACCTGGCGGTGCCCGGGATCGCGATCGCCTACCTCGTGTGCGCGCCCGTGACGGTGCGGCGGCGCATCGCGCAGCTGCTCGTCGCAGGCCTCGTCACGGGCGTCGTGTCCTTCGCGTGGATCGCCGTCGTCGAAGCCACGCCCGCCTCGCACCGGCCCTACGTCGGCAGCTCGACCGACAACACCGAGCTCGGGCTGACGTTCAACTACAACGGCTTCGGCCGCGTCGAAGGCCAGGGCGGAGGCCCCGGGTCGACGCACGGCAAAGCCGGCGCACGGGTGCCGATCGCGGTCGCCCGCCGCGTCGATGCGCAGCGCGCGCGCGAACACCACCCCAAGCCGCTGCCGCCCGAGCCGCCCGTCGGACGCTCGTACAACACCGGCCGCTTCCCGACGCCGATCCCGTTCGGGTCCTGGCCGAGCCTCCTGCGACTGTTCAGATTCGGGCTGGACGACCAAGCCGCGTGGCTGTTGCCGCTCGCGTTCTTCGGGCTGATCGCCGCGCTCGCGCTGCTGTGGTTCGAGCGCCGCGACCCGGCGCCGGAGGGAGACGCCGCCGCCGGTGCGCCCATCAGGCCCGCGATGCCGCGCAGCTGGCGGCGCGACCCGCGTCTGGCCGCCGTGATCGTGCTCGGCGGCTGGTTCGCGGTCGAGGGCATCGTCCTCAGTTTCTCGAAGGGGATCGTCCATCCCTACTACGTCTCGGCGCTCGCTCCCGGCACCGGTGCGATGGCCGGCATCGGCCTGTACTCGGCGCTCCAGCTCGGGCGCAGGCAGGGCGCGGCGCGCTGGGTCGGCCTCGCGCTCGCCGCCGCGGCGGTGCTCGGCACGGTCGCAGCCGAGATCGTGATCATGCACCGCTACGACTACCTGCGCTGGTTCGTGCCCGTGCTCGCGGTGGCCGCCGCCGCGTGCCTCCTCGCGCTGCTCGCCGCGACCGTGCTCGGCCGCGCCCGCGCCGCCTCGGCCGCGGCCGTCGCCGCGATCGCCCTTCTGCTCATCGTCCCCGCCGGCTACGCGTCGACGACGTGGCTCGCCCCGGTGCAGTCCACGTTCCCGGCCGCGGGCCCGAAGCAGTACGCCGGCTGGGGCGGCGTCGGCCTCAACGCGCGAGCCGTCGCGATCGACCGCGCGCTGCTTTCCTACGCGCAGAGCCACGGCGCGACGAAGCGCTTCGAGCTGATGACCGTCTCGGCGCCGACGGCGGCGTCCTTCGTCCTGCTGGGCGCGAACGTGTCCGGGATGGCCGGCTACAGCGGCGTGGACCCGGCCCTCGACGGCCCGGGTCTCGCGAAGCTCGTCGAACGGGGCGAGGCCCGCTACGTGCTGCTCGGCGGCGAGTACTCCACACGCGGCGGCAACCGCGCGACGCAGGCCGTGCTCGCCGCTTGCCGCGAGCTGGCTCCGTTCGAATGGGGCAGCCCCGACCCGTACCCGAACGGGCTCACGCTGTTCGACTGCGCCGGGCGCGAGCGCCAGCTCGCGGCGCAGGGCTGAGGGCTACGCCGCCACCGACAGCTGGCGATGGAACGCGCGCGCGAACAGCTCGCGCTCGCGCCCCGCGGCCCAGCGCGGCACCGCGGCGTCGCCCTCGGCGATCAGGCGCAGCCGTACGCCGGCGCCGTCGAGCGCGATGTCGGTGTCGCGCACGAGCTGGTCGCGCGAGCGCTCGAGATCCTCGGCGAGACGCAGCAGGGCCGCGCAGCGGTCGAGCCGCTCCTCGTCGCCAGGGCCGAACAGCGCCGCCATCGGGCCGGGGCTCGGCATCCCCTTGCGGTGATAGCGCGCCGCCTGCGCGATGATCGCGGTCTCGACCGGCGAGAAGCCCGGCAGGCCGCCGTTGAGGATCAGGTAGCGAGAGTGCTTGTGGTGGTCGTCGTAGTCGATCGACATGCCGATGTCGTGCAGCATCGAGGCGGCCCACAGCAGCTCGCGCTCGCGGGGATCGCCCTCGTGAAGCCCCAGCCGCGCGAGCTCGTCGAACATGCCGAGCGCGAGCGCCGCCACGTGCCGCGTGTGGGGGCCGTCGACGCGGTACTGCGCGGCCATGTTCAGGACGCTCGCGCGCCTGACGTCGTCGAAGAGCGGCTCTTGGGTGGGCGGGCTGCCGTTCCCGCCGCCGAGCAGCCGCTCGAAGAACACCCCCTCGCGCAGCCCCGCCTCGGTGACCTCGATCGCCTCGGCGCCGGCGGCGCGCAGCGCCTCACGCACGACGACCGCGCCGCCGAGGATCAGATCGGCCCGCGCGGGCTTCACCCCGGGCACGCTCGCCCGCTCTGCCGCGGGCAGCCCGGCCAGCCGCTCGATCAGCTCCTCGAGCGCCTCCACCGTGATCACTGTGCCCTGTACCCCGTTGGTCGGCAGCCCCGCCGCGCGCTGGGCGGCGGCCGCGAGGTTGCGGACCGTGCCGCCGATGCCGACGAGGCGGATCGGCGCCTGCTCGCGCAGCTGTGCCAGCCATGAGACCTCGCACAGCTCTGAGCGGATGTGCTCGCGCAGCTCGTTCAGCTGCCGGCGCTTGGCCGGACCGTTGGGCGGCAGGAAGCGCTCGCTCATCCGCACGGTGCCCAGCGGCCAGGAGCCCGGGTCCTGCTCGAGCCGGCCCGCGACGCGGACGAGCTGCAGCGAGCCGCCGCCGAGGTCGAGCACGCAGCCGTCGGCGAGCGTGGTCGAGTTGACGGCCGCCAGGTAGCCGTAGCGTGCCTCCTCCTCGCGGCTGAGCACGCGCACCCGGAAGGGGAAGTGCTCCCCCGCCCGCGCGAGGAACTCGGGAGCGTTCTCGGCGTCGCGGATCGCGCTCGTGGCGACCGCATCGACTTCGTCCGCGCCCAGCCCGCTCGCGTGACAGAAGTGCGCGAACACGTCGAGCGTCGCGAGTGCCCGCTCCATCGGCTCCTCCCCGAGGAGCCCGCTGGCCATCAGCCCCTGGCCGATCCTCACGGGCTCGTAGATCTCGTCGGTGCGCCGCCACCAGCCCTCCCCCGCCTCGAACACGACGAGCCGGAAGGAGTTCGACCCGAGATCGATCACGGCCAGCCTG
Organism: uncultured Solirubrobacteraceae bacterium; assembly: GCA_963836035.1. Lineage (GTDB taxonomy): Bacteria > Actinomycetota > Thermoleophilia > Solirubrobacterales > Solirubrobacteraceae > Palsa-744. Next base: position 378,004 of record CAWIHX010000006.1, read on the forward strand.
GTCCTTGGCGCCATCGCCCCCAGCGTATTGGCCGTCCCGGCGGGCTCAGGGGGGCCGGGACCCGCGCCCGCCCGCGCCTCAGGCCTTCGCGCGCTTTGCGGCGTTCAGCGCCCGCTCAGCCTCGACGAGCACCTGACGGAGCTCGGGGCTGCGCTGGTGCACCAGCGAGTAGCCGATGCTGGCGCTCGGGTGCACCACGCCGACACCGGCGTCGACGCTGCACGCAGGGATCACGCGCCCCAGGCCCTCTGCCACGACCGCGAGGCCCTCCTCGTCGGCGTGCGGCAGCAGCACGGCGAACTCGTCGCCGCCGATGCGCCCGACCAGGTCGGTTTCGCGCAGGCGCCTGGTCAGCGCGCGCGAGACGGCCTTCAACGCTTCGTCGCCGACGATGCTGCCGAACTGGCGGTTGAGCTCGCGGAAGCCGTCGAGATCGATGACCATCAGGCCGGCGGTCTCGCCGTAGCGCTGACAGCGGCCGAGCTGCAGGCGCAGGTCGTGTTCGAAGAGGCGACGGTTGCGAAGGCCCGTGAGCGGATCGTGGTCGGCGAGGCCCATCAGCTGCTCCTCGAGCTCCTTGCGCGCCGAGATGTCCTGGAGCTGGGCGATGTAGTGGAGCGGCTGGCCCTCCCGGTCGCGTACGAGCGACATCGAGAGGATCGCCGACACGGTCTCGCCGGCGGCGTCGAAGTAGCGCTTCTCGACCTGGTAGGCGGGGATCTCGCCATCCTGCAGGCGCCGGCGCTCGACGGTGTCGTTGCCCGCGTCCTCGGGGTGCATGATCCCGTCGAAGCGCTTGCCGACGAGCTCGTCGGAGGTGTAGCCCGTGATCTCGCAGAGCGCGCGGTTCACGAGCAGCCAGCGTCCCTCGGTGTCGATCAGCCCCGTCCCGATCGGGGCGAACTCGAACACCTCCTCGAAGCCTTCGGTGCGCCGCGGGGTGACCAGGTCGGCGCGACGGCGGGCGGTGATGTCGAGCACGACGGCGACGCCGCCGTCGACGTTCGAGCAGTCGGCGCTGGCCGGGCCGCCGTCGCCGCACAGCGGGCCGGCGTCGACCATCAGGCAGTGGCGCTCTTCGGCGGTCCAGATCTCGCGCGTGCGCGTCTCGCCTTCCAGGGCGGAGCTGAACAGCGGCTCGAAGCGTTCCCAGAACTCCGCGGGGAACGCGTCCGCCACGTAGTTCCCGGCCCTGCAGATGTCCGGGTCGCCCATCCGCTCGATCGCCTGCCCGGCGGTCAGCACGAAGCGCAGCTGGCGGTCGAAGACGATCACCAGGGCCTCGGGCAGCTCACGCAGGGCGGCGCTCGCCGCGTGGTCAGCGCTCGCAAGCAGTCCGTTCGGGCCGTTCACGTGCCATGCATCGGCCGCCACGGGGAGAAGCTTGACGGTGAATGCGGAGCTTCAGTCAGGGACGGATGAAGGTGTCCGGGTCCGGACCGATGCGCTCGCCGCGATCCAGAGCGTGAATCGCCTCCATCTCGGCGTCGTCGAGCTCGAAGCCGAAGACGTCGAAGTTCTCGACGATGCGCTCCGGCGTGACCGACTTCGGGATCACGATGTTGCCGAGCTGCAGGTGCCAGCGGATCACGACCTGGCCGGGCGTGCGGCCGTGGCGCTCGGCGATCTCGACGATCGCAGGCTCGTCCAGCGCCCTGCCCTGGGCCAGCGGGCTCCACGCCTCGGTCAGGATCCCGAGCTCCTCGTGTTCGGCGCGCAGCCCCGCCTGCTGGAACAGCGGGTGCAACTCGATCTGGTTCACGGCAGGGCTCTCGCCGGTCTCGCGGATCAGGCGCCGCAGGTGCGGAGGCTGGAAGTTCGAGACGCCGATCGCGCGCGCGAGCCCGTCGTCGCGCGCGTCGATGAACGCCTTCCAGGTGTCGACGTAGCGGTCGTGCGCCGGCACCGGCCAGTGGATCAGGTACAGGTCGACGTAGTGGGTCTCGAGCCGGCCGAGGCTCTTCTCCAGCGCGCGGCGCGCCTCCTCGTAGCCCTGCTGTTCGTTCCAGCACTTGGTCGTCACGTAGACCTCCGAGCGGTCCAGGCCGCTGTCACGCACGGCCGTGCCGACGGCCGCCTCGTTGCGGTACGCCGCGGCCGTGTCGATGTGCCGGTAGCCGGCCTGCAGGGCGCTCAGGACGACCTCGGTCGTGGCGTCCGGCGGCACCTGGAAAACCCCGAACCCGAGCTGCGGGATCGTCCCGCCGCCGCGGGTCGGAAGCGTCGGCACGTTTCCGGTCTGCAAGCTCATCTCGTGATCGTCTGCCCTGCGTGCCCCAGCCTAAACGAGGGCGCCCGCGCGCTGCGCGGCGACTGCTGCGCCGGCTCGCGCGCTGAAGAGAGGCGTCCGGTGTTTGACGGCGTGGGCCCGATGCCCTAGCTTGGATCTGTGGTGCGCGCAGGAGGGCGCGGACCGCCGAGGTTCAAGGAGGGACGGAGATGGAGGATTCGAGGGGGCCGTGGCTGGGGATGCTGCCGCGCGTACTGGCGGCCGTCGCGCTCAGCGACATCGCCTACAGGCTGCTCGCCCGCGAGCCGCTGCGCAGGGCTCTGGGCATCGAGACCTCGCGCGCCTGAGTCAGGGCGGCGAGAGCAGGAAGGCGCGCACGCTGGGCAGCGGCTGCCACGAGGAGACGGCCCACAGCCGTCCCGCGTAGCGGACGCTGCCCGAGCGCGGCAGCCGCGCCGGGCCGCGGCCGGCCACGTGACGCGAGCCCGCGCGCACGACCAGCCGCCCGCCGGTGACCGTCCGCACGATGCCGGCGAGGTCTTCGAGATGGGCCGAGAGCGGGTGCAGCCGCGCGGCGACGTGACGGGCGACGCTTTCGAACGCCCCGGCCCGAACGGCCGCGCAGGAGAGCGAGGACGGAGCCGGCGCCACGAACAGCGCCGCCTGCAGCGGTCCGGCCGGGAACGCCTGCACGGGCACCGTCGCGGCCACGTAGCCAGCGGAGCCCGATTGCGCCCGTTCGCCGTTGGCGGGGGCGCGCGGCGCGGGACGCAGCGTGCCCATCACGAACGCACGCGCGGGTGGGCCTCCATACAGATCGACGCGAGCACCGATGAAGCGCGTGATCAGCTTGACGTAGCCGAGGTCGTCCTGAACGGACATCACGAAATGGGCCGCGGCCCTGCCGCGTATGCGCAGCTCGCCGCCCACGGGCGCGAGAACGTGCGGGCCGCCGACGTCGGCGAGCACGCTGGCGCCGCGCGTCACGCGCAGACGCACGATGTGCCAGTGGGGCGTGTAGACGAGGGCGTGGACCGCCGCACGCACGCCGGCGGATTCACCGCGCGCCAGCGCGGCAAGCAACGGCCGGTAGCCGGCGACGCGGGCGGCGTCCAGCCGCGTCTCGGCGCCGTGCAGCTCCTCTGCGTAGATGCGCCTCGCGACGAAGGACTGCACGGCGGCGACCGTCGCGGTGGTGCGCGCACCGCACGCGCCGCCTGCGCTCGCGGCCGCGCCGCGCGGCGCGCGGGTGTTCCCGTCGTCGAGGTCGAGCCCGGAGGCGATCCCCGCCGCGGCGCCCGCGGCCAGCACGGCGAGAGCGGCGACGAGGAGCAACCGAGCGATGGATCGCGGCGGGCGAGGCATGAGAGCAAGATGCCCCGGGGCGCTAAGCCGGTCCTCAGGCCATCGTGAGAAACGACACATGCGGCCGTCCAGCGCGCCGCTGCCGCGCTTAGGGGAATCGCGGCACGGCCGATACCTCCGTGTGTGGGCTGATGCCAAATCCGAGGTGCTCGACCTGCCGGCGCTGCGGATGCGCGAAGCGACCGTGGCTGCCGCGGTACCGCTCACGTTCGGCGTCACCGTCCTGGGCCTGATCTACGTCGCGTTCACCTGGGAGCAGCCTCACCGGCTCTTCCTCACTGCGCTGTTCGTCGGCGCCTCGCTCAGCGCCGTCGGCGTCTTCAGGCTCCGCCAGCAGATGGTGCGGAGTCCCGACCGCGAGCTGCTGTTCCTGGCTTGGACGCTCAGCGACTTCGCGCTGATCATCGCCGGCACGCTCGTCGACGGCGGCACCGGCTGCCCGCTCGTCCTCGTGCTGTTCCTGCCCGTGGTCTTCTCGGCGATGTCCTACCCGGTGCGCTCTGTCGTGATCGTCAGCGCGACCAGCGTTCTCACCTACGTCGGCCTGGCGCTGAGCGAGGGCGGCGCGAACATCGGCTACACCGTGTCCTTCGCGTTCATCCTCCTCTGCACCGGCGTTCTGAGCAGCTGGCAGGCGCAGAACCAGAACCGCCAGCACCGCGCGCTCGCCAAGGCGTCCCGCACCGACCCGCTGACCGGCTGCCTCAACCGCCGCGGCTTCGAAGAGCGGGCGGAGGCCGAGCTGGCGGCGATGCGCCGCAGCGGCCGCTCGGGTGCACTGGTCGTGCTGGACATCGACAAGTTCAAGCCGGTCAACGACGAGTTCGGCCACGCTGCGGGCGACGAGCTCCTCTGCTGGGTCGTCACCACGCTGCAGGCGACGATCCGCAGCAGCGACGCGATCGGGCGGCTCGGCGGCGACGAGTTCGCGCTCGTGCTGCCCGAGATCGGCGCGGACGACACACGCGAGCTGATCACCCGCATCGGCGAGGCGCTGGCCGAGCGCGCACCGTGCTCGCTGGGCGTCGCGCTGTACCCCCACGACGGCGACGAGCTCGAGACGCTCACACGCCAGGCCGACAACCGCCTCTACGGCAGCCGCCGCGGCCGCTACCAGCGCGAACAGGCCGCAGCCGCAGCGCAGCCGAACGCAGCCGGGCCGCAGCCGGGCGAGAGCGTGGAGGGTCCCGGCTTCGGCGCGATCGACCTGTGGCGCGCCGCGATCGACGCGATGCCCTCGCGGGCGGGGCGCGACGAGCGCGAGCGGCGCGAGGAGAGCGTGCAGTCGGTGCTCCTCGACCAGATCGACGCCTCGGTGATCGCAACCGACATGACCGGCACCGTGATCAGCTGGAACCACGGCGCCGAGACGCTCTACGGCTGGAGCGCCGAGGAGGCGATCGGCCGCAACGCGCGCGACCTGATCGTGCCCGAGGACGCCGCCCAGGCCGAACGGCTGATGATGGAGCTGAGCCGCGACGGCCGCTGGGACGGCGAGCTCATCGTTCGCCGCAAGGACGGGACGGTGTTCACGACCTACGTGCGCAACCGGCTCGTGCTCGACGACGCCGGGCTGGCCTCGGCCGTCGTCGGCGTGGCCGTCGACATCTCGGCCCGGGTCGCGGCCGAGACCGAGCTGCGTGACTCACGCAACTACGCCCAGGCTGTCGCCGAATGCATGGGCGAGGGCCTTTTCACGCTCGATCGCGAGGGCCGCATCACCTACGTCAACCCCGTCGCGGAGGAGCTGCTCGGCCGCCAGCGCGGCGAGCTGGTCGGCTGCGAGATGGGCGCGATGGTCTACCCGCCGTGGCCCGACGGCAGCGCCCCGCCGCTCGCGCAGTGCGCCGTCGCGGGCGCGCTGCGCGGCGAGGACACCGTGCGCGTCGACGACGGCAGGTTCCTGACCGGCGACGGCGCCGAGCTTCCCGTCGCCTACACGGCAACGCCGTTCGCCACCGCGGACGGTCCCGAGGGCTGCGTCGTGATCTTCCAGGACATCTCAGAGCGCAAGCGCCGCGAGGAGGAGAGCCGGCGCAACGCCGCGACGCTGGAGGTCATCAACCGTGTCGAGCGTGCGCTCGCGAGCGAGAGCTTCGTGCTCCACGCGCAGCCGATCGTCGACCTGCGTACCGGCGAGACGGTCCAGCACGAGCTGCTCCTGCGGATGGTCGAACCGGATGGGCGCATCGTGCCGCCGGGCGAGTTCCTGCCCGTCTGCGAGCAGTACTCGATGATGGGTGAGATCGACTGGTGGGTGATCAAGCAGGCGACGCGGCTGGCCGGCTCGGGCTGCCGCGTGCAGGCGAACATCTCCGCGCGGTCGGTTGTCGACCGCGACGTGCTCGAGCACATCGAGCGTTGCATCGAGCAGCACCACGTGCCTCCCGGCGTGCTGGTCTTCGAGATCACCGAGACGGCGATCGTCGAGGACGAGGAGGCAGCGAGGGCCTTCGCCGAAGGACTGCATCGCCTCGGCTGCAAGATCGCGCTGGACGACTTCGGCACCGGCTATGCGAGCCTCACCTACCTCAAGCAGATGCCGGTCGACTTCCTCAAGCTCGACATCGAGTTCGTGCGCGACCTGCGCGTCAACACCGCGAGCCGCCACGTCGTGCAGGCGCTCGTCGCGCTCGCCCGGGACTTCCACCTGCAGACTGTCGGCGAGGGCGTGGAGGACGCCGAGACGCTCGTGCTGCTCGCCGAGCTCGGCGTCGACTTCGCGCAGGGGTTCCACATCGCCCGCCCCGAGCCCTTCGGCGAGCGCCCCGGCGACGGCGCCGTGCAGGACACGACGCCTGCCCCCGAGCCCGTCGCCGCCCGCCCCGAGCCGCCGCGGCGGATGCTGCGTCCGCGCCGGCCGGCCGGCGCCGTCCGTCCCTAGCTCTCAGAGCGGCTCGTCGAGCACGAACAGCTCGGCGGCGATGTCGGGCTCGAGCTGGTTGCCGCTGACGAAGGCGACGACGCGCCGGCCCGTCAGCCGCTCGACCGCCTCGCGGAAGTCCGGCTCCATCGCCCGCTGGAAGAGGTGGCGGATGTGGCGCACCGACTCGACGTGCTCGCCCCTGCTCAGCGCGCGCTCGGCGTGCGTGAGCACGTCGTGCATCAGGGTGACGAGGATGTTGCGGTGGTGGAAGGTCGACGCGGTCGTGGGACCGCGACCGAGGTGCTGGGTGTGGATCCCGACCAGCGCACTCGTGACGGCGGCGTTCAGCTCCCCGCCCCTCAGCTGCTCCGTGTCGGCCATCGAGAGGCAGTGCTACCCGGGGGCGGACGCGCGGAAACGAAGCGCCCCGGCGGGCGGGAGTCAGTAGAGGGCCGCGGCGAGCCGTCCGCGCGTGCTGCGGGCGAGCGGGTCCTCGGGGCCGAGCGCGTCGAGCTCGCCGACGATCACGCGGCGGATGTCGTCGCGGCGGTCGGCCGCAGCGGGCAGCGCGGCGAGCAGCGCGTCGAGCGCGTCCTGCAGCCGGCCGTCGTCGAGCGCCGTGAACGCCTCGTCGAGCTGCCCCTCGTCCTCGAGGCGGATCCGGGCGGCCAGCCCGTCGGCCTGGAAGCTGCCGGCGACGCTCTCGAGGATCGCACCGGCCTCGCCGCGCTCGCCGCGACCCAGGAGGATCCTCGCGAGCGGCAGGGCCGCATCGGGGCGGCCGGGCTGCAGCTCGAGCGCGCGCCGCAGGTCCCCCTCCTCCCCGCTCTGCGCGAGCAGATCGGCCTCGGAGGGGAGCAGACCGTCGAAGAACGCCTCGACCTGGTCGGCCGGCAGCACGCCTACGAACTCGTCGACCAGGCGGCGGTCGCGAAACGCCTTGACCGCCGGAATGCCCTGGATCCGGAACGCCTGTGCGAGCGGCTGGTTGGCGTCCGTGTCGAGCTTCGCGAGCACCACCTTGCCCTCTCGCTCCGCGGCGGCACGCTCGAGCAGCGGTCCCAGCTGGCGGCACGGCCCGCACCACTCGGCCCAGAAGTCCACGACGACGGGCAGCTCGGCGGAACGGTCTACGACCTCGCGCTCGAAGTCGGCTTCGGTCACATCGATGACGGTCACGGACTAGAGCTTAGGAAGCCGCGATCAGATCGGTCGTAGACTCGGGATCCGAGCGAGAGGAGAGCAATGTCCAGCATCCAGCAGGTGGGCCGCGTGATGGTGCCGGTCCTCGACCAGGATCGCGCGATCGACTTCTATACGGGGAAGCTCGGCTTCACCGTCGCCGCCGACATCCCGTTCGCTGACGGCGACCGTTGGGTGGAGGTCTCGCCGCCCGGCGGCGGAGCGGCGCTCGCCCTCGTCCCGCCCCAGGGCGAATACCAGGCGCCGCGCATGACGGGCATCGCCCTGACGACCGCCGACGCGGCGGCCGCGCGCTCGGAGCTGGCGGCGGCGGGGGTGGACGTCGGCGACGCGCTGATCGGCGGCGACGGCATGGTGCCGGCGATGTTCTTCATCCGCGACCAGGACGAGAACTCGCTGCTGATCGTGCAGGAGCAGTAGTCCCGGCACGGGCGCGCGCACGGCCGCCGGGACGCGGCGGCGCCGGCGCGAGCAGCAGGCCGAGCGTCCGCGGTCGCCCCGCCACGAGCGAGGCCGTCGCGATCACGCGGCCGCCGGGCACGGGCGGCGGCGCGCGGTCGTACAGCCACAGCACGTAGTCGAACCGCCTTCCCTCGAGCTCGTACCAGTGCCCGAGCCGCAGGAAGGCCCCGGTTCCGAGCGCGCGCACGCCGCGGCGGCGCAGCGCGTAGGTGAGCTCGGGTCGCACCGGCGTGACGATGCCGTCCAGCCGCGCCGCGAGGTTGACGACGCTGCCGCGGGGGATCGCCGCGAGCCCGTCGTTCAGCCGCTCGATCGCGGCGAACTCGAAGCGGTGCTCGTCGCGCTGCTCGTGCGAGGACCCGTAGGCGGCGGCGAGCGCTACCCCGGCGGCGCCGAGCACGGCTGCCGCGAGCGCGAGGCGCCCCCCGCGCGGGAGCGGAGCGCCGTGCCGCGCCGCCCGCAGCGTCGCCGCCCCCAGGACCACCGCCGACCAGGCCGCGACGAGCCACACGAACGCGCCGACGATCGAGGCGGTCCAGAGCGTGTACGCAAGCGTGCCGCCGAGCATCCGCCCGGTGGGTGTGGACGCCGTGAGCGCGGCCGTGCCGATGCAGAGCGCGAGCGCGCATGCGGTCCCCGCCGCCACGTCCAGGCGCCGCCGCCACAGGCCAAGGGCGGGCGCGAGGGCGAGCCACGCGAGCAACAGCGCAGTCGAGACGGACGCCCCGGTGCCGATCCCGCCGTGCACTTCGAACTTGCGCGACCAGGGGCTCTTGACGGTCGTCAGCCACCACGGCCGCCAGCCGACCGTGTGCGCGACGGCGCGCAGGCCTGTGCCCCACCCTTGGCGCGGCCTGTTCGTGCTCGCGGCGTCGATGAGATGCCCGAGGTTGCCACCGCCGGCGACCTGGTCGAGCACCGTCGGCGTCCAGCAGATCGCGAGCACCGCCCCGGCTGCCGCCAGCCACGGCACGGCGCGCGCGCTCGCGCCCGCGCGTGCGGAGCCGGCGAAGCGCGAGCGCCGCGAGAGCACCAGCCCCACCGCCGCGACCACGAGCAGGCAGAACGAGAGCGTGGCGAAGGCGTCGTGGCACTGGGCGCAGTAGCTGGCGAGCAGCGCGGCGAGCGGTGCGAGCCTGACCTCCCCGCAAGCGACCGACCAGCACACGAACGCGAGCGCGAGCAGCGGCAGGAGACCGGCCGCGGGGTTCCAGATGTCGTAGAAGTCCGCGGCGGTCAGCGAGCGGCAGAGCAGCGCGATCGCGGCGGCCGTGGCGAGCATCAGCCAGACCCCGCCGCGGCGCCGCGCGAGCACGACGGCGAGCACGATCGAGGCGCTGTTCAGCACCGCCATCGTCACGATCAGCGAGCCGGGGGAGCCGAGATGAGCCGCCGGCGCGAGCAGCCAGTAGAGCATCGGTCCCAGCGAGTAGGTCGGATGCCCGGCGAGTTCGCTCGCGAACGAGTACTGGCCCACGAGCGGCATGTGGGTGGACAGGACGTCGTATGCGCGCGTGGCGATGATCGCGCGGTCGGCCACCGGCTGCCATCCGTCGCCGAGAGCGCCGGTCACCGCGCGGAGCACCGGCGCACAGGCGAGGAGCGCCAAGAGCGCCGTCGCGGGCCACCCGGAGGCCATCGCCGCGGCGCGCCGCAGCGAAGCCCGCGACGCCCGCCCGGGTGGCGCGTGGAGACGTCCGGGCAGCGTCGTGACGGCTCCTGCGCGCTGCGGAGCCGCCGAGCTCGAGTTGACCTTCGCCGTCACGGGGACTTGGGCGTATCCGAGGAAGCCGACGGGCTGAAGTTACCCGCGATTTGCGGCCCGCCGCCTCCGTGGGAGATACTGACCGCAGACGTCGCGATCCCCGCGGCGGCGTGGCACCGATGGTCAAGCTCGTGTTCGTGATCCGGCGCAGGGACGATGTGCCCCGCGATGAGTTCCACCGCTACTGGCTGGAGCAGCACGGCCCGCTCGCGCGCAGCCTGCTCGAGCCGCTCGGAGCGTCGCGGTACGTGCAGAGCCACGCCGTCGCGCCGGACCTGAACGCGGCGCTGGCGCCGACGCGCGGCACGGCCGCCGCCTACGACGGCCTGGCCGAGATCTCGTGGGATTCCGTCGAGGCGTTCGTGACGGCTTCCAGCTCAGAGGAGGGTCGCCGCGCGAACGAGATCCTCGTCGAGGACGAGGCCCGGTTCATCGACTTCGGGCGCTCGTCGCTGTTCCTCACAGAGGAACACACGATCTTCGGCCTCTAGGCTCAGCTGCGCGGCAGCACCCGGTCGAGCTCGACGAGCGCCTCCGAGCCGTCGTCGGGGAACACGACGATCACCGTCGGCGGGCCTCCGAACCAGTCGGTCGTCTCGCCCTGTCCCACGAACTCGGCGGCCCGCCTGGCGCCCCCGGGGCCGACCACCCACACGTCCTCGCCCTTCTTGAACGGTCCGTCTTCGAGATGTCTCACGAGGCGGGATTGTGTAGGGCGGCGGCGCGCGCGGCCTCACCCCTAGCGGATGAAGCGAGCACGGCCTTGCGCGTGCGCTCGCACGCGACTAACTTGAGCGCACAGGGGGGAGTGAGTGAAGAACGCAGCGCAGCATCGCGAGCGCCCGCGCATTCCGGCGCTGGCACTGGTCCTGCTCGCCACGCTCGGCGTGTGCGGGGCCGGCTCGAGCTCAGCCGCTGCCGCGGGCTGCGAGAACTCCTGGACGAACTCGGACGGCGGCAGCTGGTTCGACGGCGCCAGCTGGAGCAGGGGCACGGTGCCGGGGCCGGGCGAACGAATCTGCATCGAAGCCCCCGGGACCTACACGGTCTCGGTCACGGCGCCGACGGCGAGCATCGCGTCCGTCACGCTCGGCGGTGGCTCGGGGACGGCGACTCTCGCGCTCACAGGCGGTTGCCCCGGGAGCACGCTGCTGTCGAGCGTCTCGGGACTCCTCATCGGACGCAGCGGATCAGTGACGATGGGTGGCGACTGCGCCGGCGATGTCGCCATCGAAGGCCCTGTCGTCAACCAGGGAAGGATCGTCACGCTGGCCGGCGGCGGCGAACGGCGGCTGCGGGGCAACCTCATCAACGAAGGAACGCTCGCGATCCGTGCAGACACGGCGTTCGGGAGGGTTGGCAGCACGCTCGAGAACGAGGGGAGGATCGAACTCGATCACACGCTCACCGTCAGCGAACACACCGACGTGCGAAACGAGTCCGGCGCGATCCTCACGGCCGGCGCCGGCGAGCTGATCCAGAGCGGGGGGAAATTCACCGTGGGCTCAGGCGCGATCTCGGGCAGGCAGGCGGTCGTCGTCGAGGGCGGCAACCTCATCTACGCCGGCAGGGGCCAGGGTGCGATCGTCCTGCGGGGCGACAGCGCGATCAGCGGCACACCCCACCACGGGAGGCTCACGTTCCCGCGGGAAGGTCAGACGCTCCAGCTGCAGGGCTCGTGCTCGCAGCCGGCGTCGATCACGGCGCCGGCGTTCACCAACCGCGGGACGATCGCGCTCGAATCCGCCTGCGGCGGCGGGGTGACGCTCGGCCTCGGCGGCGAGACGCTCGAGAACAGGGGCACGATCGAAGCCGGAGCGACCGGCGGCGAGGCCCTCTCGATCGAAGGGCGCCTGGCCAACGACAACACCGTCGCCGTCTCGGCCGGAGCGACGCTCGAGGTCGCATCCGGCTACGCGCAGAGCACGCGCGGCCTCTACGTCACGGCGGTCGACGGCCCGGGCTCGTTCGGCGCCCTCGAGACGCCCGGCGGCGCAGAGATCGGGGGTGTCCTGTCCGTGTCGACTGCGCCGGGCGCCGGCGCCGTTGCCGGGCAGCAGATGGCGGTCCTGAGGAGCACCGCCCTCAGCGGGACGTTCCGCCGGATCCTGCACGCCCGGCTGAGGGCCGCCGGGCTGGTGTACGAGCCGCTGTACGACGAGGAAGGCGTCACGTTGCGGCTCGGTCCGTGACCACGGCCTCTCGTGTGTGACGTCAGCGCACGTGCGGCCGAGGGCGCCGCGTCGCGTCTAGTGCCCGGTGGCCGAGAAGTGCATGTAGTCCTTCGTCGTTCCGGCCCAGCTGCCGCCCCAGCCCCACCCGATCGAGCGGAATGCCCGCACGACGGCGCTGGTCACCATCCCCGTGCGGTGCCGCGAGCGGTCGAAGTACCGACGGGCGGCGGGGTCGCGACTCTGGCCGCAGCCGACATAGGGGTTCTCCAGCGGATTCAGGTCCACCGCCTCGCCGAACGCGTGCTCCGACCAGGAGCCGGTGCCGTTGCCTCCGACGCAGGGCGACGGGGCAGCCTGCCGGCATTCGAAGCTCGCGCTCACATCTTCGCCGGCGGGACGGGAGCGGACGGGTCCGTACCTGTCGGCGAGGGTCATGTCGCGTATGTGGAAGCGAAGGGCATAGAGCTTGGCGAAGACCCGGCCCAGCGGGCCTGCAACCGCGCGGTTGACGACGAGCTGACCCGTGTGCGCCTGCTCGTCGAAGCCCAGGTAGGTGACCGTGAGCAGGCGCAATTCCGAGAGCGCCACGGGGCAACCCGAATGCCACAGGCCCGCGCTCCGCACCTGGGCGCGCACCGGCCCGGGCAACGGCTCCACGGAGGAGTGAAACGGGATCGCGGCGAGGAGCCCTACGAGCGGGACGGCGAGGTACCTCGTCACGCGTCCATTGTTGCGCGACTGGCGCGATCGGCTCGGCGGGCGGTACTCGGACCGCGTCCGGCTCCGACAGGACGATCCGTCCGGTGACTTCACGTGACCTTTGAGGAGGTGATCAGCGCGATGCAGGCGCGGCTCGGCCAGCGGGTGCGCATCGACCGTGGACGGCGCGGCGAGAGCCCGTGCATCGGGGTCCTGCGGCCCGGTGTCGGCTTCGAGGAGGAAGCGCGAGGACTCGACTTCCCGACCGAGGTTGAACCCCACGACGACGGTGTTGGACATTCCGCATCGCCCCCTACGCCTACTGGTTCCGGCTCCACCCCCTGTTGGTTCACCAGGCTCACGAGGAGGAGGATCGTCTGCTTCGCATCGAGATGGCGGACGGCTCGACCCTTGTCATCGAGACACTGGCGATCGCGGAGTGAGCCGCACAGCACCCTTCAGCGCCGGCTCGCGCTGGATCGTCTCCTCGAGGCCCGGCTGGGCGAGGCACAGATCGCTTCGCCCCTCCCGCCCCCCCTGGGGCGCCGGGGGGAGGAGAGGCGCTGCTCCCCTCCCCTGTTCCGGGGCGCCCTTTACGGAGTCGCTATTCGATCACCAAGTAGTGGATGCTGTCCCTGCCTTTTTGGCGGTCGATACTCGTGGCGATCGCCGAGTAGTGGAACGGTTCGAGTTCTCCCGGCACTTCCGGTTCTTCCTTTTCCGGCGAGAGCGTCGAGGTGTCGAGTGTGCCGCTGCCGCTGGTCGAGCCGTTGGAGTCTTCGCACGAGGCGAGCCCCGGCCCGAACGCGTTTTCAGTGCATGAGAAGCTCGTCGGCACGACTTCGTTCAGGTGGTAGACGCCTCCGTTTTCCGGCGATTCGACCGTCGCGTGTGGTGGCCCGGTGACGCGGAACACGTCCGAGCTGGCGAGCGTGCCCAGCTTCAGCTTGCTCTTTGCGCCCGGGCAGGCGCCGAACTGGAGCGTGCTGGGACCGTAGAGGCCCAGGGTTTCGAACGGGCCCGTGCCGGAGAGGTCGCCGAAGATGGTCGTCGCCCCGCCGATCAGCTCCATGCTCATCGTGCCGTGCGAGTTGCCCTGCCCTTTCGGCCTCCACTTGATGACGAGGGTGCCTTCGGCGGTTTCGCCGGTGGCAAGCACCGAGCAGTCGACCGGGCCATTCGTTTTCAGATGGGCGACGTAGTTCGCTTCGGTCACGGTACTGCCGGTGCAGCCTTTCACGAGGCCCTTGATGGTGATGTTCTGGACGTGGGCGTTCGATTCTTCTTCCGGCCCGGCCGTCGCCTGCAGGCCCGGCGAGAGCTTGACCTTCGACGCCTGGTTCTGCGCGCAGATCGTGCCCGTGTCGGCTGCGTAGGAAGTCGAGGCCAATGCCCCGACGAGCATCAGGGCGAGCAGCGCCGCCGTCGCCACGAGCCCCCTCCATGAATGATGCATGACGTTCCTTTCCCCCGTGAATGAGTCCTGCCTCCAGCCCGTTAAACGCACGGCAGGTGCCTCAGGTTGGCGAGACAGCGAGAGCGATCGCACCGCCCGGCGTGTTCGCACTTCCGTTCACACCCCCGGACATGAGCCTCCGTCCAACCGATCCCTGAACGCCAAAGGGCGTAAACATGGGACGTTTCGATGTGGGCCCGGCTGGACTCGAACCAGCGACCTACCGATTATGAGTCGGCAGCTCTGACCAACTGAGCTACGGGCCCGGCGCTCGCACGGGCCGCCGGTGCCCCGTGGGGCGCGGCCCGGGCGGCTGGCAAGACGCTACCAGCGCGCCCGGGCACGACCGCGCCGGCATCAGCCGGCCGTCACGCGGCTCTCGGCGCCGATGAACTCGGTGAGCGCCCTGTTGACCTGGAGCGTGTGCGTCCATGCGATCGCGTGCGGGCCGCCTTCGATCGTGACCAGCTGCACGTCGTCGAGCAGCCCCGGCAGGCGCGCCGCGGTCTTGTCGTAGGGCAGGACCCTGTCGGCGTCGCCGTGGATCACGAGCATCGGCACGTCGATCTTCGCGAGGTCGGCGCGGAAGTCGGTCAGCCACGTCGGGATGCAGGCGACGGTCGCGATCGCCGAGGAGCCCACGGCGATGTTCCAGCTCGCCTCGAAGGCCTGCTCGCTGACCAGCTTGCCCTTGTATTCGTCGTAGTTGTAGAAGTTCTCGAGGAAGCCCCTCATCCAGACGTTCGCGTCCGCCTTCGCTTCCTTTTCGAACCCCTCGAACAGGCTCCGCGGCAGCCCCTCGGGGTTGTCGTCGGTCTGCATCAGGAACGGCGGGATCGGCGAGATCAGGACACCGCGCGCGACGCGGGAGGAGCCCTGGGTGCCGAGGTAGCGCGTCACCTCGCCGGTGCCCATCGAGTGCCCGACGATGACGGCGTCGCTCAGGTCGCGCTCGTCCATCAGCGTGGCGAGGTCCTGCGTGAACGTGTCGTAGTCGTAGCCCTCCGCCGGCTGGCTGGACTTGCCGAACCCACGCCGGTCGTAGGTGATGACACGCCTGCCGGCGTCCAGCAGCAACGGAAGCTGCTTGTCCCAGGCGCGACCGCTGAGGGGGTAGCCGTGGATGAGCACGACGGGCGCCCCCGAGCCATGGTCCTCGTAGTAGAGCTCGATCGGGGCGGAGTTCTCCTGGCCGACGGTGAGGTAGGGCATGACGCTCCTTCGGGTTCGAGATCCCGGTTCGACCTCGGTCGGGCCGAACCGCTCAGTCCGGCGCGAGTCTCCCTCGGCGCGTCAACCCCTCATCCCGCCGGACAAAGACCGACGGACCCGGGAGCTCGTGTTCCCATCCTGCCACGACGGATGCGCGGCGGGCGAAAACTCTTCGAGGCGAGTCAGGGGTAGCTGACCAGCAGCTTCGTGGCGCCGAGGAGTTCGCCCGTGTCTTCGCCGGAGACGAGCCGCCCGACGTAGCACTTCCGCTCGGTCCGCATCCCGATCTGTTCGCCTTCCGGACAGAGGCCGACTTCGAAGGACGTTTCGAAGCGCCCCTTCGCGTTGGTCATCACTTCCTTGGCGTTGCCTTCCAGGCACGGCGTTGCCGGCGCGAGCCAGAACGTCTTTCCGCACTCCGCCACCGTGATCGTCTGGTTCGCCGGCAGGGCCTTGCCCTTCAGCGTGATGGTCGTCCCGATCATCGTCTTGTGCGGTATGGCCTTGACCGTTTCTCTCATCGCGTATGCCGGCGCGGACAGGATGAGCGCCGCGGCGACGGCACCGAACGCGAGACCGGCGAGAGACCTTCTGGAGACGACCATCGTGAACCCCCTCTTGCTCGACGGCTAGTTCGGCGAGTGTAGCTCCGGCCGGTCCGCGCCGCCGAGATATGCTCCCGCCGCCGTCTGGACGGGCGGCGCTCACGACAGGAGGGATGGCAGATGGCGGCAGAGAAGGCAGCGATCGTCACGGGTGCGTCGAGCGGGATCGGGCTCGCGATCGCCAAGGTCCTCGGCGAGGAGGGCTACGCGCTGACGGTCGCCTCCCGGCGTCCCGAGAAGCTCGAGGGCGCCGTCGCCGAACTTCGCGACGCCGGCCACGAGGTGGAGTCGCTGGCGGTCAACGTCGCCGACGAGGAGCAGATCAAGCAGGTTGTCGCCACCCACAGGGACCGCTACGGGCGGCTGGACGTGCTCGTGAACAACGCGGGCGTCGGGGTCGGGGCTCCGGTCGGCGAGATCCAGACCAAGCACATCGACATGCAGCTCGCGATCAACCTCCGCCAGATCGTCGTCTTCTACCGCGAGTGCATGCCGATGCTGCGCGAGGCCGGGGCCCAGCACAAGAACGCGCTCGTCGTGAACACCTCCTCGATCTCCGGCAAGCACGGCGAGGCATGGCTGTCTGTCTACTCCGCGACCAAGCACGGCGTCGTCGGCTGGACCGAAGCGATGAACAAGGAACTCGGCGCCGACGGCATCAAGTCGACCGCGCTGTGCCCTGCGTTCGTCGACACGCCGATGACCGACTTCGTGAAGGAGCACGTCCCCGCCGCCGAGATGATCCGCCCCGAGGACATCGCGGAGTCGGTGCGGTTCCTGCTGCGTGTCTCCCCCGCCTGCGTCGTCCCCGAGATCATGTTCGTGCGCCCGGGCGAGGGGCTGTAGCTCACGTTTCACGGCGCTCCTCCGGGGAATCCCCCAATGGAGCGCCCATGTCAGTCACGACCATCCTCTTCATCACCGCGCTCTGCGTCCTCGTGCTCGCGGGATTCGTCGCCGCCGCGGTCGATCTGTGGAAGATCGGCGCGAACTCGCTCGCGCGCCGTCGCGCCCTCAGGCACTGGGACTGGCCCGCCTTCGAACAGGAGCTCGCCCGCTACACGGGCGCCGGGCACGGGCCGGCGACGCGGCGGCCACGCTGAGCGCGGCTTCTCAGGCCGCCACGGCCACCTGCGCGCGGCGCCGCCGCGGGCGCGTCAGGCGGCGCGCCCGGATCTCCCCTGCCGGATCGTGCTGGTCGGAAGGACGGGCGGCGAGGCGACGCTTTGACGCGGCGACGAGGCGGTGGTGCTCGGCGATCGCGCGGTCCAGCTCGCAGCCCTCGGCCTCGTGGAGGCTCGCCTGCAGCTGGGAGACGAGGATCCGGATCTCCCGCTCCGTCGCGGTACGGCTCGAGCCGCGGCAGCGGGTGAAGCGGTCCCACGACTTGGCGAAGGAGAGGAAGTCGGTGCGCCCGCCGGAACGGTGCGCGGCGAGCATCGGGCAGACGCCGCCGCGGCCGTCGGTGTAGGCCCCGGCGATGACGCGCTCGCTGGTGAGCACGCCGGCGAGCATCGCCTCGCGGGTCGCGACCGGCAGGCAGTCGATCGCCAGGCGCAGGCGCTCGATCGGGCTGCTTGAGGTGCGGCGCTTTCGCATAGGCTGTGCCCCGCTCGAGGCGCTCGGGCTTCTCGCCGGGAGGGGCGCGGCCAAGACTAGGCCTCCGCCTCTTCGCCGGCAAGGAAATCCCTGCACCTGAAAGGAAACCTGCATGAAGCTCGGCATCCACATCGGCTACTGGGGCCTCGGCCTGACCTCCGAGGACCAGTTGCAGATCGTCCAGGAGGCCGAGCGGCTCGGCTACGACTCGGTCTGGGCGGCCGAGGCGTACGGCTCGGACACGGCGACCGTCCTGGCGTGGCTTGCCGGCCAGACGAGCAAGATCCGCCTCGGCGCCGGGATCTTCCAGATGCCCGCACGGTCGGCCGCGATGACCGCGATGACCGCCGCCACGATCGACCAGCTCTCGAACGGGCGCATGATCATCGGCATCGGCTCCTCCGGACCGCAGGTCGCGGAGGGCTGGCACGGACAGCGCTTCGCCAAACAGCTCCAGCGCACGCGCGAGTACGTGGCTGTGGTCCGGATGGCCCTCGCGCGCGAACGAGTGGAGTTCAAGGGTGAGACGCTCGAGCTGCCGCTCCCCGACGGGCCCGGCAAGGCGCTCAAGCTGACGATCTCGACCGTCCAGGGGCAGATCCCGATCTACCTGGCCGCGATCGGGCCGAAGAACACCGAACTGGCGGGCGAGATCGCCGACGGCTGGATCCCCACGCTGTTCTCCCCCGAGCACGTCGCCGACCTGCGCAAGCTGCTCCAGGACGGCGCGGCGCGCAGCGGCAAAAGCCTCGACGGCTTCGACATCGCGCCGACCGTCAGCCTGTGCATCTCCGACGACCTCGAGGCGGCGCGCAACACGATGCGCGCGTTCATCGCCCTGTACGTCGGCGGCATGGGCTCGCGCAAGCAGAACTTCTACAACCAGCTCGTCAGCCGCTACGGCTACGAGGCCGAGGCGAAGGCGATCCAGGACCTGTACCTCGACGGCAAGCGCGAGGAGGCGATGGCGGCGATCCCCGACGAGCTGATCGACACGGTCTCGCTGTGCGGGCCGAAGGACATGGTCCGCGACCGGCTCGCGGCCTACCGCGACGCCGGCGTCGGCACGCTCGGCGTGACGCCGACCGCCTTCGGCCGCGACGAGCGCCTGGAGCAGATGCGGATGCTGGCCGAGCTGGCCGCCTGAGAGCCGGGAGCCGCCCTCTGGCCAGCCGCCGGATCCTGCTGGGCGCCTTCGGCGACCCCGGCCACGCCTTCCCGATGATCGCGCTCGGCCGTGCGCTCGCCGCCCGCGGCCACGAGGTGACGCTGCAGACGTGGCGCCGCTGGCAGCGCCACGTCGAGGCGGAGGGCATGACCTTCGCCCCGGCCCCCGAGTACCAGGTGTTCCCGCAGGGCCCGGAGCCGCTCGACTTCTACGAGGCGGTCGTACACGCCGCCCGCGACACGCTGCCGCTGGTGCGCGAGCTCGCGCCCGAGGCAGTGGTCTCCGACATCCTCACGCTCGCCCCCGCGCTCGCCGCCGAGATGGACGGGCGCCGCTGGGCGACGCTGATCCCGCACGTCTACCCGCATGGCCGCCCCGAGCACCCGATCTACTCGCTCGGGGCGCGCATGCCGCGGACGGCGGCGGGACACGCCCTCTGGCGGCGGGCACAGCCGGTCGTCGCGCGCGGCCTGGAGCGCGGGCGGAACGAGCTCAACGAGACGCGGGCGCGCCTCGGCCTGCCCGCGCTCGATCACGTGCACGGCGGCATCAGCCGTCAGCTCGCGATCGTCGCGACGTTCCCCCAGCTCGAGTACCCGCGCCGCTGGCCGGAGCACGTCCACGTCGTCGGCCCGCTGATGTGGGAGCCGCCCGTGCAGGCGGACGACCCGCTCGAGACCCTCGGCGAGGAGCTCGAGGACGGCGATGAGCGACCGCTCGTGCTCGTTGCGCCCTCGACCGCGCAGGACGCCGAGCACAGGCTGCTGCGCGCGTCGCTCCGCGGGCTCGCCGGCGCGCCGGTGCGCGTGCTTGCGACGTGGAATCGGCGCCTGCCCTCGGAGCCGCTGCCGGTGCCGGACAACGCACGCGTGGTCGACTGGGTCGTCTACTCGCGCACGATGCCGCGTTGCGCGGTGGTGGTCTGCCACGCCGGCCACGGCACGCTCGTCAGGGCGCTGTCGTGCGGATGCGCCGTCGTCGCGTGCCCTGCCGTCGGCGACATGAACGAGAACGCGGCGCGGCTCGACTGGGCCGGCGCCGGCGTGCGGCTGCCGCGGCGGTTCGTCTCGCCGCGAACCGTGCGGCTGGCGGTGGAACGCGCGCTGGAGGAGCCCTCGATCCGCGCGCGGGCGGGTGGGTTCGCGGGGTGGTCCGCAGCACACGACCCGGGTGCGGCGGCCGCCGAACTCGTGGAGCGCTTCTGCGGGAGCGCCATACTCCCCGCATGGAGGACGCCGTCGCCCGCTACTGCGCCGCCGTCGAAGCCGGGGACATGACGGCGCTGTCGGCGACGCTCGCGCCCGAGGTCGAGCTGCCCTCCCCGGTGATCGGAAGCGCCGTCTTCAGAGGAAAGGACGACGTGACGGCGCTGCTCACCGCGGTCTACGGAATGCTCCGCGACGTTCGCTGGGAGGCGCCGGTCGGCGCCGGCGAGCAGCGGCTCGCGATCGCCGAGGCCCGCGTCGGGCCGATGAGGATCGGCGATGCGATGGTCTTCGAGCTGGACGGCCAGGGGCGCATCTTGCGCATCCGCCCTCACCTGCGACCGCTGCTTGCGATGATCCTGTTCTTCGTGATGATCGGGCCCCGGATGGCCCGCTCGCCGGGCGTGGTGCTCCGGGCCCTGCGCCGCTAGCGCTAGCGGCCCCGCTCGCCGCGCCCGCCGGCCGCGCGGGAAGAAGCTCCGGGGGTGGGACTCGAACCCACAACCTCGACATTAACAGTGTCGCACTCTGCCAATTGAGTTACCCCGGACTGCACTACTGAGCTACGCCGGATGTCGAGCGGAGCCCGCTCTCGACCTCGGCGTGGCAATTAGAGCACAACAGCACGCACTTCCGAGCCTCATCGCGCATCCGGTCGAGGCTTCGCGCCACTCCGGCTTGCGCGAGGCCGAACTCCTTCGTCGCCGGGTCCAGATGGTGGAACTCGAGAGCCGCCGGGCAGCGCGAGTACCCACACAGCCGGCAGCACCCTCCGGCCTCGGCGACGAGGATCTCCTTCGCCCGCCGCCGGCGCCGCACGACCGCTTCGCGTCGACACTGCAGGCATCGGTAGTAGCCGCGGCTCTCGAGAACGTGCTCGAAGCGCCCGTGCTCGGGGCACACGACCATCGCGCGAGCCGCGCCGGCCTCCCGCGCCTCGGCGACACCGTTTCGCGAACGGCGACCGCGTCGTCCGCTCGTCGAGAGCCCATACCTCGCCAGCCAATGACGGACCGTCGCCTTGCTGCGATCGACGCGCGCCGCAATCTCGGCGATCGACATCCCCGCCTCCACCAGCGGCTCCAGCTCCTCGTGCGTCAACCCGCCGCGCGCCGCATGCCTATCCGAGTTGATCGCCCGGAGTCCGTGAAGGCCCAGTTGACCGGCGACGGTCGATTCATGCACCCCGAGCAGCCGCCCCATCGCAGCCAGCGACAGCCCTTCGGCGAGCATCGCTTCGAGCACGGCGCGATCCATGCCCCCATCCTCACCTGCTCTCCCCTGCAAATGAAGGGTTTCGGGGCAGCGTTTACGCTCGTGACACAGGAGTTTGCGCCGGTGTCACACCCGCGCCCCCGCGGACACGAGAACGGCTAGCGCTCCCTCTCCCCCGTCTCGTCGAGCACACGCGCGTAGGCGCGGTCGAACTCGACTTTCAGCTCTGCCTTCTGGTGCGCCAGCGCGCTGACGTCCGCGTCCTCGCGGCCACGGGCCTGCTGGATGCCCCGCTCGAGGCTCGCCAGCTCGAGCTGCAGCCGCTGCACCTCGAGCATCCGGGGGTCGGCCTCCTCCCCCGCGGCCTGCACGATCAGCTCGGCCAGCAGGGCGAGAAGCTCCGGGTCCTCGTCGAGCGCGGGCTCGCCGGGACGGTCGGCCATCGGCGCGCGCAGGTCACCGCCGCGGAGGCGGCGCGCCGCTCGCACGAGCACGTCGCTCGAGAAGTCCGCCTCCACGTCCAGCGCACCCAGCGCCGCAGCGCCCTCCTCGGGCGAGGCGATGCAGAGCGCGAGGAACGCCCGCTCGGGGTCGTCCCGGCGCCCGGCCCTCCGCTCGAGGCGGCCGTTCCTCGCGTGGCCGCGCTCCGCCGGCGCGCGTTCCTCCGAGCGCTGCCCGCGCGAGCGCCCCTGCACACGCGGGCGCGTGCCGGCTTCGCTCAGCAGCTGCTCGGCGAGGCTCTCCGGCAGCGCGAGCCGGCTGCTCACCATCCCCGTCAGCTCCATCCGCATCGCGCTCGGCGGCAGCGTCGCGAACACCGGGCGCAGCGCCTCGAGGATCCTGTCCCTCCCCTCCGCGCTCCGCTCGTCGCCGCCGTCCAACTCGCGCTCGACGCGGAAGCGCACGAACGGCACCGAGCGGGCCACCGCCGCAGCCATCGCCTCCGCCCCCTCGCGCTGGATCAGCTCGGCCGGGTCCGAACCGGCAGGCAGCGGCACCACGCGCAGCGCGAGCTTGCGCCTGGACGCGAGCACCGAGGCCCGCAGCATCGCCTCCTGACCCGCGGTGTCCGCGTCGAGCGCCAGCAGAACCGTCTGGGACATGCGCGCGAGCTCTCCCACCTGATCGGCGGTCAGCGCCGTGCCCATCAGCCCGACCGCGTTGCGCATACCCGCCTGGTGCAGCGCGATCACGTCCGTGTAGCCCTCACAGAGGATCACCTCCCCCGCTCGCGTCGCGTGCACCCGGGCGAGATCGGCCCCGTAGAGGTTGCGGCCCTTGTGGTAGACGTCGTTGTCGGAGGTGTTCAGGTACTTCGGCCGCCGCCGGGCGCCCTCGGCCGCCTGCTCGTCGTGGTCGAGCGCACGGGCGCCGAAGCCGAGCACCTTTCCGCGCACATCCGCGAGCGGGAACATGATCCGAGAGCGGAACCGGTCGTAAAGGCGCCCGTTCTCGCGCGAGCGCTGCGCCAGCCCGACCGCGTAGAGCTCTTTCGCGGTGAACCCACCGCGGTGCGTCGCCTTCAGGACCGTGTCCCACGCGCTCGGCGAGTACCCGACGCGGAACTCGCGCAGGATCTCCTCGCCCAACCCGCGCTCAGCCAGGTACTCGCGCGCATGGGCCGCCTCCTTGGACTCCCACAGGTAGCGCTGGTAGTAGTCGGTGGTGCGGCTCAGCAGCTCCAGCAGCCGCTCGCGTTCGCGCCTCTGCTCGGCCTCGCGGGGGTCCTCCTTCTCGCGCTGCAGCTCCACGCCGTAGCGCTCGGCGAGCAGCTCCAGCGCCCCCTTGAAGTCCACGCCCTCGCTCTCCTGCACGAACGTGAAGAGGTCGCCCGAGGCCTGGCAGCCGAAGCAGTAGTAGACCTTCTGTGCGGGGTCGATGCCGAACGAGGGCGTGCGCTCGTCGTGGAACGGGCACAGCCCCTCGTACCGCGCGGGCCCCGCGCGGCGCAGCTCCGTTCGCGCCGAGACCAGCTCGACGAAGTCGACCGCGTCGCGGACAGCATCCCGCGACTCGCGCGTGTAAAGGGCCATTCGCGCAACCTAGCGGGCGAACGCCCGCGGCACCTGGAGCTCGGTGTACGCCCTGATGCAGTAGCGGTCGGTCATGCCCGCCAGGTAGTCGGTCACCCGCTGCGCCAGGGCCTCCTCGGCCTCCTCTGCGCTCACAGCGGGCGTGCCCGCGGCCCCGCCGGGCGGCGCCGGCAGCAGCTCGGGGTGCTCCACGTAGTGGTCGAACAGCCGGCTGAGGACCGCCGCGATCTTCTCGCGCTCGGCCCTCACGGCCGGACCGAGGTAGACGCGCTCGAACATGAACTCGCGCAGCTGCGCCATCGCCGGACCCGCCTCCGGGCCCTGGACGATGTCGCCTGCGCGCTCGGAGTGCTCGACCATGTCGTGGACGAGGCGGTCGATCCGCGCCGAGCCGCTGTGGCCCAGCACCTCGATCGGCTCCGCCGGCAGCTCGCCCTCGCTGAGAAGCCCCGCGCGCACCGCGTCGTCGATGTCGTGGTTGATGTAGGCGACGCGGTCGATCACCCGCACGATCCGCCCCTCGAGCGTCGCCGGCAGCTCCGCCCTGCTCGAGTGGCGCGCGATGCCGTCGCGAACCTGCATTGTCAAGTTGAGGCCGGCCGCCACGATCCCGCGCAGCGATCCCGGCGCCGGCTCGAGGCGCTCGACGATCCGCAGCGAGTGCTCGTAGTGGCGGAAGCCCATGCCGAAGCGCTCGCGCAGGCACGTGTCGAGCACCTCCTCGCCGAGATGCCCGAACGGCGTGTGACCGAGGTCGTGCCCAAGGCCGATCGCCTCGACCAGATCCTCGTTGAGCCGCAGCGCCCGCGCGACCGTACGGGAGATCGAGGTGACCTCCAGCGTGTGCGTGAGCCGCGTCCGGTAGTGGTCGCCGCGTGGCGAGACGAACACCTGCGTCTTGTGCGTGAGCCGCCGGAAGGACTTCGAGTGGACGATCCGGTCGCGGTCGCGCTGGAATGGCGTGCGCAGCGAGCAGTCCTCCTCGGCGTGCTCGCGCACCGCCGGGTAGGAACGGGCCGCGAGCGGCGAGAGCAGGCGGCTCTCCTGTTCGCCGATCCGCTCGGCGAACTCCTCGGCGACGCTCTGCGCTCCGGCGGGGCTCATGCCCCGATTCTCGCACCGGATGCGGCCGGCGCAGGGAGGCCTAGCTCGGCGTCCGCCAGTCTTTGCGGTGCGTCAGCTTCCGCGCCCAGTACTCCCACTTGGACTCGCTGGGATCCTCGGTGTACTCCGGCGCCGCGCCGCCGGGCGCCGGAAGCTCGGCTACCTCCGCCGCGCTGATCCGCAGGTCGACCCCGCGCTCGTGCAGCGACGCCACGTCCTCAGCAGGCACAAACCGCCTGCCCAGGCGCTTGGAGGTCATCACGACCCCGTGGAAGATGTCCTGCTCGGCGGCCGCGACGATGTGATCGACCGTGCCGACCTCGTCTCCGTCATTGCTGAGCACCGGCACGCCGCGCTCCAGCACGCGGTAGGCGATCGGAAGACCCTCGTCCACGGGCCGCGACGATACCCGACGGGAAGGCGGCTAGGCAGCAGCGGCGCAAGCGGGCATCAGCCGCACGTGCGCGTGGTGCTCGAGCGTCGCGGCGATCGCCCGTTCCGCCTGGGCCAGCGCCTGCGCGGAGGCCGCGGGCGCCTCGTTCAGCGGCCGCCCCAGCGCCCCCGCCATGAACTCGTGCGCCTCCTCGCCGAAGGGGAACGAGCCGGCCTCGCAGGCAGCGCAGACCACCCCGCCCGCCGCGCCCGAGAAGCCGGTCAGGTGATCCGTCTCGCCGCAGCTCGCGCACGCGCCGAGCTGCGGGGCGAGGCCGGCCGCGAGCATCAGCTTCATCCGGAAGCTGAGCGATCCCGCCCGCGCTGCCGCCGGCGAGACGCCCGCGCCGGCCTGCTCGTCGAGCAGCCCGAGCTGGCGGCACAGCAGGTTGAACACGCCCGGGTGCGGCTCGCCGGTCTCGAACAGGCGCCCGACCGCATCGCACGCCCGCGCGGCGGCGTCGATCGCGCCCGCGTCCCCGCGCAGCCGGGCGTGCGCGTCGACCGTCTGCGCGCCCGTCACCGTCAGCAGCTCACCCCGGCCCTCGTGCAGCTCGGCCTGGATCCGGAAGAACGGCTCCAGGCGCCCGCCGAAGCGGCTGCGCGCGCGGCGGACGCCCTTCGCGATCGCCGAGACCCGGCCTCGCGCCGGCGTGTAGAGATGCAGGATGCGGTCGGCCTCCCCGTAGCGCATCGAGCGCAGGACCACCGCCTCGGTCTTGACCGGTCCGGGCACGCGATGAGTCTAGGCGCGCGTCAGGATCACCCCTTGGGCGTCCGCCCGTTGAGCACGGACGATGCCATCGCTATACTTTCTGAAGTAATGGGGAACACGAACGCCAAGGTCGTCGTCTACACGACCGATCCCTGCTCGTTCTGCGCACGCGTGAAGGGCCTGCTCGCCAAGCGCGGCGTGGAGTTCGACGAGGTCAACCTGACGAAGGACCCCGCCGGCCGCGTCGAGCTGATCCAGAAGACGGGGATGATGAGCTTCCCCCAGGTCGTCGTCGGCGAGCACCTCGTCGGTGGCTTCAGCGAGCTGCTCGCCGCCGAGGAGGACGGCCGCCTGGACGAGCTGCTGGCCGGTTCGGGGATTGCCGCGGAGCGGCTGTCTCCCGGTCCGGCGGCCTGACCCCCCGCTGCCGCGGCCGCGGCCGCGGCTGGCAGCGCTCGCAGACGTAGGTGCCCCGTCCCGCGACGACGATCTTCTTGATCGTCCCGCCGCATACCGGGCACGGCTCACCCGCGCGCAGATGCACCAGGAAGCGGTCCTGGAAGGAGCCCTTCACCCCGTCGATGTGCCTGAAGTCGTCGATGCTGGCCCCGCGGGCGTCGATCCCGGCCTGCAGTGCGGCGACGATCCCCTCGCGCAACCGCTCGATCTGCATCCGCGTCAGCGTGCCCGCCGCGCGCAGCGGGTGGATCCCGGCACGGAAGAGGGCCTCGTCGGCGTAGATGTTGCCGACGCCCGCGATCGTCCGCTGGTCGAGCAGCACCGCCTTGATCGGCGCCCGTCTGCCGCGCAGCGCCTCGCGCAGGTGCTCGGCCGTGAACCCCTCGTCGAAGGGCTCCAGCCCGAGCCTCGCGTCGAGGAACTCCGCGAGCGCGTCCGAGCCCAGCAGCACCTCGCCGGTGCCGAACCGGCGCGGGTCGGAGATCACGAGCCTCACATCTCCCTCGCGCCGCGAGCGCGGGCCGAGGTCCATCCGCACGCGCGCGTGCGACGGCTCCGGGTCGGGATCGGCGAGCACCGCGCCGGTCATCCGCAGGTGCTGGGCCAGGTGCACGTCGCCCTCCAGATGCCAGAGCAGGTACTTGCCGCGCCGCCCCAGAGCTTCGATCCGCCGGCCGCGCAGCGCATCCTCGAGCTCGGCCGGGGCCAGCGGGCGCGGCCAGCGGGGATCGGAGATCTCCACCCGCTCGATCCTGCGGCCCTCGACCAGCGGCGCCAGCTGGCGTCTGATCGTCTCCACCTCGGGAAGCTCCGGCATGCCGCCTCAGCTTAGGAAGGCGCGGCCCGGCAGCGCCGGCTCCCCGGTGCCTGCGAGCCACCACAGCACCGTCGCGCCGACATCGGCCATCGCGCCGTCGTAGCGGAAGCCGCCCCGGCCGCCTCCGGCGCCGCGCGCCCGCTCCATCGCGCCGGTGAGGGCGAGCAGAGGGACGTGCTCGCGCGTGTGATCGGTTCCCGGATGAAGCGGGTCGACACCGTGGTCGCCGGTGATGATCAGCAGATCCTCCTCGCGCAGCGCGGCGGTCAGCTCGGCCACGCGCGCGTCGATCGCCTCGAGCGCGCGGGCGAAGCCCGGCACGTCCTTGCGATGCCCGTAGCGCTGGTCGGTCTCGATCAGGTTGGCGAACACCAGACCGGCTCCCATCGCCGCGGCCAGCTCCTCGACTGACGCGAGCGCCTGCTTGTTGCTCGCGCCGGGGAGCGCCTCGCTCACGCCACGCCCGGCGAACAGGTCGCGGATCTTGCCCACGCCGGCGACCGGGAGCCCGGCTGCCTCGATCGCCTCCAGGTAGCTCCTCGCGGGCGGCTCGAGCGAGAAGTCCCGCCGGCCGGCTGTCCGCTCGAACGCGCCGGGCCGCCCGGTGAACGGCCGTGCGATCACGCGCCCGACCGCGTCCGCGCCGCTCAGCACCTCGCGCGCCGCAGCGCACAGCGCGTAAAGCTCCTCCTCGCCCACGACCTCGACATGCGCGGCGAGCTGCGCGACCGAGTCCTGCGAGGTGTAGAGGATCAGCGCGCCGGTCCGCAGCTGCTCCTCGCCGAACTGCTCGATCGCCGCCAGGCCGTTGTCCGGCCGGTTGCAGATCAGCTCGCGGCCGGTCGCCTCGGCGAGCCTCGCGACCAGCGCCTCCGGGAACCCGTCGGGGTAGCTCGGCAGCGGCGCGGGCAGCGTCACGCCCATCAGCTCCCAGTGGCCGGTGATCGAGTCCTTGCCCGGCCCGTGCGGGGCGAGCCGTCCGTGCACGGCGGGGTCCGCGCTCGGCGGGACGCCCTCGATCTCGGTCACGGAGCCGAGCCCCAGCGCCCCGAGCGCCGGCAGTCGCAGCCCGCCGGCGGCTCGCGCCAGGTGCGAGAGCGTGTTCGTTCCCTCGTCGCCGTACGCGGCCGCGTCCGGCAGCGCCCCGACGCCGCATGCGTCGATCACGAGCACGAAGGCTCGCCTTCCGGGCGGGGCGCTCATCGCCGGATGTCTACACCTCGGCGGCCGTGCCCGCCGGCGCGGGCCCCGCTGCGCGCGCGGAGGCCCGCGGATGCGCGCCGAAGTACGCGTCCTTCAGCCGCTCGGCGGAGAGATGGGTGTAGACCTGCGTCGTCGCCAGGTCGGCATGGCCCAGCATCTCCTGCAGCGAGCGCAGGTCGCAGCCCCCCGCGAGCAGATGCGTCGCGAAGCTGTGGCGGAGCGTGTGCGGGCTCATCCGCTGCTCGAGCCCCACGGCACGCGCGTGGCCCTGCACGATCTTGTAGAGCCCCTGTCTGGTGAGCGCGCCTCCGCGATGGTTCACCAGCACACACGACTGCGGCCGGTTGCCCACCAGCTCCGCGCGCCCGCCGCGCAGGTACACGGACAGGGCAGCGAGCGCCTGGCGGCCCACCGGGACGATCCGTTCCTTGGAGCCCTTGCCGCGGGCGCGCAGCAGCCCCTCCTCCAGATCGAGGTCGCCGAGCTCCAGCCCGACCGCCTCCGAGGCCCGCAGCCCGCACGCGTACATGACCTCGAGCAGCGCCCGGTCGCGTTGCGCGAGCGGGCTGGACCCCCGCGGCTGCTCGAGCAGCCGGCGCACCTCCTCCCTGCTCAGCACGCGCGGGAGCCGCTGCTGCTTGCGCGGGCCGTGCAGGTCGGCTGTCGGGTCGTGCTCGATCACCTCCTCGCGGCGCAGGTGCCGGTAGAACGAGCGCAGGCAGGCCACCTTGCGCCCGAGCGTGCTCGGCGCGACAGGGGGGCGCCCCTGACCCCCCCCGGCGAGCTCGTCCAGGAACGCGGCGAGGTCGCCGTGGGTGGCGCTCTCGACCGTCACTCCGCGGCGGTCGAGGAAGCGCGTGAGCTGCTGCAGATCCGAGCGGTACGCCTCGAGCGTGTTGCGCGAGAGCCCGCGCTCGAGCTCGAGGTAGGCGAGGAAGTCGCCCGCGAGCCGGTCGGCCGGGGCGCCCGGGCCACCGGCGCCGATCCGCGGCGCGCCGCCGAGTGCGCGGCTCCCTTCTCCCGCGGGCGGCGCGAGTGTGTCTGGCTGGGCCACCCCGACAGCTTCGCGGCGGCGGGCAGCCCTCCTTGGGAGTGCAATCAGCCGTTCAGGCGGCGAGCCAGCCAGCCGAGCGCGATCAGCGTCTTCGCGTCGCGGCACTCGGCGATCGCCGCGTCCAGCTCGGCCAGCGGCCACGGGACGACCTCGATGCGCTCCTGCTCGCCGCTGTCGGCGCTCTCCTCGTGAAGGCCGGTGGCAGCGAACAGGTGCACGCGCTCGTCGGTGAAGCCGACACCGGTGTAGTAGGTGACGATCGGCTCCCAGCGCTCGGCGCGGAGGGAGACCTCCTCGGCGAGCTCGCGCCCGGCCGCCTCCAGCGGCTCCTCCCCCTCCTTGTCCAGCCGCCCCGCCGGGATCTCCAGCAGGTCGGGCTCGCCCACGGCCTCGCGGGGCTGGCGCACGAGCCATACATGGCGCTCGTCGTACGCGAGCATGCCGACCGCGCCGGCGTGGCGCACGATCTCGCGCGTCACCTCTTCGCCGTCGGCGTGGCGGAAGCGCTCGATGCGGACGTCGACGAGCCGCCCCTCGTAGACCGTCTCCCCCCCGAGCGGCTCGAAGGCGCGCGGCGAGCTCAAGCCGCCTCGCCCGGCCCGGCATGGAGCGCCGGCCCGGCCCCCGATTCCTCATCCGGCCCGGCATGGAGCGCCGGCCCGGCCCCCGATCCGTCGCCGGCGGGCACCAGCTCGGCGAGCGCCGTGCCGCCGGCAAGCGCCGCGCCGAAGAACAGCGGGTCCTGCGCGAGCGTGCGGCCCATCGTCTCGGCGGGCAGCCCGCTCGCGGCGTACGCCGGCAGATCCACCTCGGCGCGGCGCCAGTCGTGGCGCGTGATCCGGACCGGGCGCTCGACGTCGAGCGCGAGCGCGGGACGGGTACCGCCCGAGCCCGGGCCGCCGAAGACGCTGCCGAGCCCGGCGCGCAGGTCCGCCCCCACCGGCGAGCGCATCCCCGCCGGCAGCGCGACCGCCACCGGCTCGAGCAGCAGGTCGAGCACGGTCAGCGTGTGGTGGGAGATGCCGCGGTGGCGCTCGCGGCGATCGGCAGAGGACATCCGCGCGACGAGCAGCGCGGGGCAGCCGAGCGCCAGCGCCACGTGGGCGCTGTCCAGCGCCGCCATGCCGCCGTGGCCGAGCCGCGAGCTCGAGCCGACGATCCCCGGCCCCGGGCCCACGACCGCGGCGTCCCAGCCGAGCGCCGCGATGCCATGGTGAAGCGCGCCGGCCGTGCTGACCGCCTCGAGCTCGCCGCCGTGGCTCGCGCCCGCCGTGATGTGGCCCGCGAGCAGGCCGGCGCGGCGCAGGGCGGCGACCACGCGGGAGTGCGCGCCGGGCAGCGCCCCGCCCTCTGTCTGCACGTAGCCGAGCCGCGCGCCCCGGCTCGCCTGCGCATAGGCCCACGCGACCGGCCCGAGCTGCCCGTGCAGGGAGAGCACGGCCACGGGGCGCTCCAGCGGCAGCTCGAGCTGCTGCGTGCCGATCGTCTCGACGGGCTCGACGGTGTGCTGGAGGCTCGTGTAGTTGAGCTTCATCACGTTGCGGGCGGCCGCGCCCGGGGCGTCCAACCCGCGTGAGAGGTTGGCGTGGATGACGTCGAAGCCGCCCGAGCCGAGCCCGAGGTCGAGCGCCTCGACGTTGACGATCACCTCGTCCCCGGGCTGCGAGAGCCCGACGAGCGAGATGTCGGCGATCGCCGCCCGCGCCGGCGCGGTGTCCTCCCCGGACTCCCCGTGCGAGGCGAGCTCGACGATCAGCCGCTGCTCGCCGCCGGCCTCGCCGGGAGGCGGGGAGGCGTCGATGACTGTGGCCCGGCGCAGCTTGAGCATGAGGCTGGAAGCTAGCGCGCCGGCTCGGGATCGAGCGCTGCGACCTCGTCGAGCAGCGCCAGCGCGACCGCGAGCATCTCGCCCAGCGCGAGCTCCGAGACACGCTCGCCCGGCTCGTGGTTACGCTCGGTGCCGTTGGCGAGGTTCACGGTCTGAAAGCCTTTCCTTATCAGCGCGTTCGCATCCGAGCCGCCGCCGCTCGAGATCCGGACCGGCTCGTGGCCGCACGCCCGCAGCGCCGCCTCGGCCGCCCTCACGGGCGCAGCCGAGGGCGCGAGCTTGTAGCCGGAGAAGGTGCGCTCCACCGCGACGTCCACGTCGACGTCGCAGTCCGGGCGGTTCGCCGCCTCGTGGATGCGGTCAACGACCTCGGCCACGAGCGTCTCGCCGCGGCGGTCGTCGAGCCCGCGCACCTCGCCGACCACCTCGCAGCGTTCCGGGACCACGTTGATCGCGCCGCCGCCGGAGATCGTGCCGACGTTCACCGTCCCTTCACCGTCGAGGCGGCCGTGGCGCAGCGAGGCGATCGCACGGCTGGCCGCGACGATCGCGCTGCGCCCCTCCTCGGGTCTGATCCCCGCGTGGGCGGCCGCGCCGCGGAACGAGGCGACGATGCGGAAGTGGCACGGCGAGTCCATGATCACCTCGCCGATCGGGGAGGCGTGGTCGAAGACGTAGCCGTAGTCGCTGCGCAGCGCCGCGACGTCGAACTCGTTGGCGCCCGCCAGCGCGATCTCCTCGCCGACGGTGAACAGCAGCTCCACGTCGACCGGAGCGCCCTGCTGGCGCGCGTGGCGGGCGAGCGCGAGCAGCACTGCGACCGCCGCCTTGTTGTCGGCGCCCAGGATCCCCTCGTTGGCGCTCTCCCAGAAGCCGTCCTCGAGCACGGGCTCGACGGGAGCCTGCAGCGGCACCGTGTCGAGGTGCGCGCAGAGCAGCACCGAGCGCCGCGCAGCCTCCTCCGGGGCTGGCGGGCCGCCATTCAGACGCGCGAGCAGGTTGCCGCAGTCGGCGCCGATCGCCGCTCCGGCCGCGTCCTCGCGGACCTCCAGCCCCAGCGCCTCGAGCTCGCGGCGCACGCGCTCCCCGCACGCGCGCTCGCTCAGCGAGGGACTCGCGATCGCGCACAGCTCGGCGAAGATCGTGTTCAGGTAGCGGTTCTGCAGTGCCGCTCTGGCCGCCGCTGCGGTGGCCGTCACGACCGCCCGGCGGCCTCGGCGGCCTCCGTGGCGCCGGCGGAGGCCGCGCGCTTGTCCTCGACGCGCACGAAGCGCTCCTGGTCGGACCCGCCCCCGTGGGCGAGCGCCGCCGCGACGAACTCGCGGAACAGCGGCGCCGGGCGCTCCGGGCGCGACTTGAACTCCGGGTGGAACTGCGAGGCCACGTAGAAGGGGTGCTCGGGCAGCTCGACGACCTCGACGAGCCGCTCATCGGGCGACGTGCCCGAGATCCCCAGGCCCGCGCTCTGCAGGCGCTTGCGCAGCAGGTTGTTGACCTCGTAGCGATGGCGGTGGCGCTCGTAGATCACGGCCTCGCCGTAGATCTCCCTCACGCGCGTCGCGTCGTGGAGCTTGATCGGGTCGGCGCCGAGGCGCATCGTGCCGCCGAGGTCGGCAACCTCCTTCTGCTCGGGCAGGAGGTCGATCACGGGGTGCGGCGTCTCGGGGTCCATCTCGGTCGAGTTGGCGCCCTCGAGCCCCGCCACGTTGCGCGCGAACTCGCTGACCGCGACGTGCATGCCCAGGCAGATGCCGAGGTAGGGGATCTGCTGTTCGCGGGCGACCTGCGCGGCGTGGATCTTGCCCTCCCAGCCGCGCCCGCCGAAGCCGCCGGGAATCAGGATCCCGTCGAGCCCGCGCAGCCGCTCGGCCGCCTGAGCCGGGTCGAGCAGCCGCTCGGAGTCGATCCAGTCGATCTCGACCCGGCTGTCCTGCAGCGAGGCCGCGTGGCGCAGGGCTTCGGACACCGACAGGTAGGCG
The DNA here is from genome assembly GCA_963836035.1 of uncultured Solirubrobacteraceae bacterium. Classification (GTDB taxonomy): domain Bacteria; phylum Actinomycetota; class Thermoleophilia; order Solirubrobacterales; family Solirubrobacteraceae; genus Palsa-744. Next base: position 410,852 of record CAWIHX010000006.1, read on the forward strand.
TCCTCGAGCTGCACGTACTTGCCGACCAGGCCGATCTTGACCGTGCGCGTGGCACGGGCCGAGCGCTCGATCGGCTCCTTCCAGCGCTCGAGATCCGGCTCGGGCGCCTCGACGCCGAAGTGCTCGAGGATGAAGTCGTCGACGCCCTGGTCGCGGAAGGTGAGCGGCACCTTGTAGATGTTGTCGACGTCGCAGGCCGAGACGATCGCCTCGGCTCCGAGCGAGGCGAACAGCGCGATCTTGCGGCGGATCTCATCCGAGAGCGGGCTCTCGGAGCGGCACATCAGCATGTCGGGCGCGATGCCGATGCGCCGCAGCTCGTTGACCGAGTGCTGGGTCGGCTTCGTCTTCAGCTCGCCGGCGTGGCCGATGTAGGGCACCAGCGTCAGGTGGATGAACATGCAGCGCCGCCGCCCCACGTCGACCGGGAACTGGCGGATCGCCTCGAGGAACGGCAGCGACTCGATGTCGCCGACGGTGCCGCCGATCTCGGTGATCACGAAGTCGACGTCGCTGGACTCGGCGATCAGCGAGATCCGCTGCTTGATCTCGTCGGTGATGTGCGGCACCACCTGCACGGTCCCGCCGAGGTAGTCGCCGCGGCGCTCGCGGCGGATCACGGTGTCGTAGACGCCGCCGGCGGTGACATTCGAGGCGCGGCTCGTGTTCGCGTCGGTGAAGCGCTCGTAGTGGCCGAGGTCGAGGTCGGTCTCGGCCCCGTCCTCGGTGACGAAGACCTCGCCGTGCTGGTAGGGCGACATCGTCCCCGGGTCGACGTTGATGTAGGGGTCGAACTTCTGCAGCCCGACGCTGAGGCCCCGCGAGACCAGCAGGCGCCCGATCGACGCGGCCGCGATCCCCTTGCCCAGCGAGGACACCACGCCGCCCGTCACGAAGATGAACCGGGTCTTGCTGGGCGGCTGCGCGTGGCGGTCGGAGGACACGGTCATGAGGGCCTGCCCCAAGAGTCTAGTTCGCGCAGCCCCGGAGTCCGTTCGACCAGCGCGGAGATCGATCGCAGCTCGCCGTAGACGGTGATCGCGAGCAGCGCGCCGAGCGCGATCAGCTGCCCGGTGCCCGAGAGCGTGAGCACGAGCCACAGCCCGGCGAGGGCGCCGATCAGGTTCGAGCCGGTGTCGCCGAGCATCGCCCGCTCGCGCAGGTCGTAGGCCCCTGCGACCACCGCCGGTCCCGCGAGCAGCCCGAGCGTCCACAGCGAGCGCAGTTCCCAGGCGCCGATCACGAGACCCGCGCCGAGCGCCACGAACGCCTTCAGCGAGCGCCCGGGCCGCAGGTCGAGCAGGTTGAAGACGTTCGTCGCCAGCACGAGCACCCCGGCCGCCAGCAGCCAGCGACCGTCGGAGAGACCGAGCCCGTCCATCGCGAGCAGCGCGAGGCCGAGCGAGCCGGCGGCCTTCAGCGCCCCCGTCGAGAGCTCGCCGCGGAGCACGGCGGAGCCGTGGCCGCGCCAGCCCCTGGCTGCAGGCGCGCCCGAGCCGGACGGAGGCTCGCCGAGCGTGTCGTCGATCAGCCCCAGCAGCGCCACGCCCAGCGCGTAGAGCGCGACGGCGGCGATCTCCGGATGAAAGAGCGCAGAGGGCGCGAGCCGGGCGATCAGCATCAGCGGCACCAGCGCGAGCGTCGCCGCGACCGGCACGAGCACCCCGAAGGGGTAGGGCAGCCGGCGGCCCCGGTAGTTGGCATGGACCTGGCCGCGCTCGGCCATCGCCCCCAGCAGCGCCGGCGCCGCCGCCAGCGCGATCAGCGTGGCGAGGACGAGGGGCAGGGCGTGCATCGCCTGAAGCTAGCGGCGGCGGCGGACGCCGGTCACGGCCCGGCCGTGGTGCCGGTGCCCGCTCCGCCTGCCGCGCTCGAGTTGACGCTCGGCAGCAGCGAGTCGGCCGTCGCCTTGACGCCGAAGCTGCCCGCGTTGCCGGCGAGCGCGTAGAGCAGCGCAGCCTGTCCGGCCTGCGCGTCGAGGTCGTCGACGCTCGAGAGCTTGTGGCCCTTGAACCAGGGGACCTCAGAGGGCTGGGTGGCCGTCAGCTCGACCCCGACCGGGCGCACACCGGCCGCGGCGGCGCCGGCGAGCAGCCCGCTCTCGAAGCGGCTGTCGGTTTCGGCGGCGCCGGCGGCGATCCCTTCCGGCTCCGGGCTGCGCACGACCACGAGGCCTTCCAGGTGCGTGAGCTGGCCGTCGAAGGCGCTCATCAGGCCGCCGCGGACGCGGCTGATGAGCTCCCGGTCGACGAGCGGGCCGCCGCTGACGAGCTGGCGCCCGACGAGCTCGCCGAAGCGTTCCGCCAGTTCCGGCTGGGTCGTGCATTCGCCTTCGGTGTTCTTGGTGGCGCAGAGAGAGGCGTAGTGGGTGCCCGCCGCCTCGCGCGCGAGGCCGGCGAGGTTCAGCGGCTCGTGCATCGCGACGACCGTTGCGAGCGTGCCGTCGCCCTGGGTGACGGCGGTCTTCACGAGCGAGTTGACCTGGTTGGAGGCCGAGCCGAGGAAGACGAGCCCGACGCTGCGGCCGTTGAGCAGTTCGTGCACGGCCAGCGGGTAGAGGCCGCGCGAGAACGCTTCCTGTTCGGAGAGGCGGTTCTGCAGCGAGTCGGCCTGCTTGCGCGCTTCGCCGACTTCGGCGTCGAGGTTGTGGACGATGCCGCTCTTGGCCGAGGAGACCAGGTTGGTGTCGCCGATCGCGACGCCGATCAGCACGCCGAGCGCGAGCGCGAACAGCACGGCGGCCAGCGAGAGGGCGTGGTAGCGGTAGTCGAACATGCCTTGCGGTCTCGAGTGTCCTACTCGCGCTTCTCAGCGCGCGCCGAACAGCGCCTGGAGCTTCAGCCAGATCAGTTCGGCGACGTCGTGCAGCGCGGGCGTCGCCCAGATCACGGCGACCATCGCGATCACGCCGGCGGCGAGCACGATGAGCAGCGGGGTCAGACCGGGCCGCGGCTGGTAGAGGCGGCTCACGCCCTTCGCGTCGACCAGGATCTCGCCGACGCGCAGCCGCGTGAGGAAGGTCGAGGACATCCCGCGCCGGTTGCGGTCCAGGAACTCCACGAGGTTGAACTGCGAGCCGACCGAGACGATCAGGCTCGCGCCCTTCTCCGCCGCGATCAGCATCGCGACGTCCTGGCTGGTCCCGGGCGCCGGGACGAGCTTGAACGGCAGCCCCAGCTCCTCGAGGCGGTGACGGCCGGGCGCGCGGCCGTCGGGGTAGGAGTGCACGACGAGCTCGGCGCCGCAGCGCAGCGCCCGCTCCCCGGCGGAGTCCATGTCGCCGACGATCATGTCCGGCGTCAGCCCGGCCTCGAGCACGGCGTCGGCGCCGCCGTCGACGGCGACGATCAGCGGGCGCTTGTCGCGGATGAACGGCCGCAGCGCGCGCAGGTCGCGCTGGTGCTCGACGCCGCGCACGACCAGCAGCGTCGAGCGGTCGCGGAACTCCGTCTGGAAGCGCGGCAGCGCGATGCGGCCGGTCAGCAGTTCGCGCTCCTCGCGCATGTGCTCGATCGTGTTGCTCGCGAAGCGCTCGAGCGCCTCGCCGACCTCGCGGCGGCGCGCCTCGGTGTCGGCGCGCACCCGCGCCAGGTCGAGCACCTCGCCCCGGCCGAGCAGCTGCCCGCGGCTGCGCACCTCCGCGTGGCGCCGGCCGGCGCCGAGCACCCGTGCGCCCGCGGTCTCGGAGGGCCGCAGCTCGAGCGGGTCGCCGTCGGAGAGCACGTCGAACAGGCGGTCGTCGGGCATGTCGATCAGCGCGATGCCGGCTTCGACGAGCAGCAGCGGCCCGAGGTTGGGGTAGGTGCCGCTCGATGACGCGCGGCAGTTGACCACGGCGGCGACCTCGGCGGCGATCAGCTCCTCGGCGGAGACCCTGTCGATGTCGAGGTGGTCGATCAGCGCGATGTCGCCGGGCACGAGATGCTTGACGAGCAGCTTCGTGCGCCGCCCCGGACGGACGGGCCCGGCGACGGGCGGTGCGGGGAGCGGCTCGAGGCCCGGCGCGAGCGCGCCGGCGGGCGCGAGGCGCTCCGCAGGGCTCGGTCTCGTCGCGGCCATTGCAGCCGAGGGTAACGCGCACAGCCCCTCGAAGGGGCCATGCAAATGCGTGATCGGCGGCTAGCTGATTGATTCCACGGCGATGTGCCGTGTCCGGTGGTGCGGATGGTCGAGCCTGCCCAGGACGCAGGCCGCAGCCCTTGCCGGTTGGCAAGGGCAAGGCCGAGGACGCCGGCCGAACCGGTAGACGCGCGCTGCGCGCGCATCCCCGAACCGGCCAGCGAAGGCCAGACGTGCCATCCGGCGGTGCATGGTCGTGGAACCAGTCATCTAGGCCGCGCGCAGCAGCTCGCGGGCGTGGCGACGCGCGGCGGTGTCGTCGCTGTCGGCGCCGAGCATCCGCACGAGCTCGGCGACCACGTCGGGCTCGGCCAGCTCCACCACCGACGCCCGGGTCGGGTCGGCGCCGGTGTCCTTGACGATCGAGAAGTGGCGCTCGCCGAGCGAGGCGATCTGCGGCAGGTGCGTGATGCAGATCACCTGCCCGCGCCCGCCGAGCTCGCGCAGCCGCGTGCCGACGGCGTTCGCGGTGCGCCCGCCGATCCCCGCGTCGACCTCGTCGAAGACGAGCGTTCGCTGCGGCGTCGAGGCGCTCGCCGCGCTCATGATCGCGAGCATCACGCGCGAGAGCTCGCCGCCCGAGGCGATCTCGCGCAGCGGGCCCGCGGGCACGCCCGGGTTGGGCGCGATCGAGAACTCGACCGCGTCCGCGCCCCGCGGCCCCGGCTCGGCCGCGCTCAGCTCGACGGCGAAGGTCGCGTCCTCCATCGCCAGCGAGCGCAGCTGCCCGGCGACGGCCTTGGCGAACCGCGGGGCCGCCTTGCGCCGCGCGGCGCGCAGGGCGCCGACGTGCCCGTCGAGCTCCTCGCGCGCGGCCGCGAGCTCGCGCTCGGCCTGCTCGATCGCGACCTCGGCGCCGGTCAGCTCCTCGTGGCGGGCGCGTGCGGAGGCGGCGAACTCCAGCACCCCCTCGATGCTGCCGCCGTGCTTTCGCAGCACGCGATCGAGCGCCTGCAGGCGCGCTTCCACGGACTCGAGCGTCGGCTCCACGCCCGGGACGTCGAGCTGCTCGAAGACCGCGCCCTCGCCATAGTCGCGCAGCTCGCCGCCCAGCTCCTGCGACTCGATCGCAGCGACGCGCAGCCGCTCGGCCAGCGCGTCGAGGGCAGGGTCGACCCCCGCCACGGCCTCGAGCGCCGCCGCGGCGCGCGCGAGCAGCTCAGAGGCTCCCGCGGCGTCGCCCTCCTCGCCGTCGAGAGCGGCCGCGGCGCTCGACGCGGCACCGGTGAGCGCGTCGGCGCGCCGCAGCCGCTCCCGCGCGGCGAGCAGCAGCTCGTGCTCGGTCCCATCCGGTGCCAGCTCGTCGATCTCGCCCAGCTCGAACTCGAGCAGGCCCAGCTCGCGCTCGCGGTGGGAGGCCAGCTCTGCGAGCCCCGCGAGGCGCTCGCCGAGCTCGCGCATGCGCGCGTGCGCGGCCGCACAGCCGGCGAGGCGGCGGCTCTGCGCCTCGCCGCAGAGCGCATCGAGGATCTCGAGCTGGGCGCCGGCCACGGTCAGCTTGCGGTGCTCGTGCTGGCCGTAGAACGACAGCAGCAGCCCGCCGGCGTCGCGCAGGTCCGCGACGTTGGCGGCGCGGCCGTTGAGGTAGGCGCGCGTGCGCCCGTCGGCGCCGAGCCGGCGCGCGAGCACGATCTCGCTCTCCTCGCCGTCCAGGCGCTCGCCGAGCTCGGCCGGCAGCTGGGAGCGAAGCTCGGCGGGAGCCTCGAAGATCCCCTCCACGTAGGCCTCGGTGGCGCCGGGGCGGACGATGCCCGCGCGCGCGCGGCCGCCCAGGAGCAGGTCGAGCGCGTGCGCGAGCACGGTCTTCCCCGCCCCGGTCTCGCCCGTGAGGACGTTCAGCCCCGGGCCGAGGCGCAGGCGCGCGCGCTCGATCAGCAGCAGGTTCTCGACGCTCAGCTCTCGCAGCACGGGCAGCCAGGTCTAGCAGCGCGCGCCGACGGATCGCGAAGGCGTCACGCCCGCGGCAGAGCGGCCCGGCCGCTGGAGATCGGGCCGCCGCCCGTGCATAATCTGGACAGGCCGGGACGGACACCGGCCCGCCCGTACACTGCGGACAACCGAGGGGCATGGCTGCCAGCGACTCCACTTCGAGCTTCGAGAACGCTCCCGCCGGAGCCTTCGACTGGCCCGGCGCAGCCGAGCTGGACGCGCGCCTGCAGGAGGAGATCGGCCGCGCCGAACGCCACGGCACCCAGCTCAGCTGCCTGCTCGTGGTCGTGGACAACCTCGACGAGATGGCCGGCGAGCACGGCGGCGAGCTGCGCGAGCAGACGATCGCCTACATCGCGGGCGCGCTGCACCGCGAAGTGCGCCGCTTCGATCGCGTCGGCATGCCGAGCGAACGGGAGCTGTTGATCGTGCTGCCGGGCGCCGACGGGCCGCGCGGGGAGATGGTCGCCCGGCGGGTGCTCGACCGCCTGCGCGCGATCAAGGTCGAAGCCCGTGGCAGGCGCCAGCCGCTGCGGATCTCGGTCGGCCTGGCCGCCTGGCAGGCGAACGTCACGCCGGCGCTGCTGCTGGAGCGCGCGCGGGCCGCGGCGGAGCGCTCGCTGAACGGCGAGAACGGGGGCGCGGGCGGGCCGGTCGATCAACCCGTTGTGGGGCGCGAGGAGACGGTTGTCTCCGAGCCGACATCGCCGCCTTCATAATTCAAGAGGGTGCTTACCGGATCAGAGCTCTGGCTGCTTCGGCTGATGGCGGACCGCGGTCTCGCCCTGCTCGACGCCAGCAACGTGCTGCTGCTGATCGAGGAGAAGGGCGAGCTGCGTGTCGCGGGGGCCAGCGGCGGGCCCGTGCGCCTGCGGATCGCGCCGGTGCAGGGTACCGCGCTCGGCGAGCTCTACACGCAGGGGGAGTCGCTCGCCCTCGACCGCCCGCGCGGGCAGGAGGCCGCGTTCCTGCACGAACTCGGCCTCGAGGCGCGCTCGGTGCTGATCGAGCCGTTCTCGATGGAGGGGCAGGGCGGCGGCCTTGCGATCGCGCTGCGCCGGGACGGCTCCTTCCGCAAGCCCGACCGTGAGGCGCTCGCCGCCTTCGCCGACAGCGTCGCGACGCGGCTCGCCGCCGAGCGCTCGGTCGAGATCGAACGACTTCGCTACGGGATGGAGGCGCGCGAGCGCGAGCGCACGCGCTGGGCGCGCGAGATCCACGACGAGTCGATCCAGGGCATCGGCGCGCTGCGCATGCGGCTGGCAAACGCCCGCGACCTCGACGACAAGGAGGCGCTCTCGGCCGCCGTCGAGGAGGCGCTGGAGGGGCTCGGGACCGAGATCGACGGGCTGCGCCACCTGATCACCGAGCTCCGGCCCGCGGCGCTCGACGACCTCGGCCTCGCCGCCGCGCTCGAGGCGCTCGCGCGCCGCGCGCAGGCGATCGACGGCCTCGACGTCTCGACCGAGATCGAGTTCGGCCGCGACGAAGGGCTCCATCCCGGCGATGCCCACGGCGGCGGCGGGCGGCTGGACTCGGAGCTCGAGTCGACGATCTACCGCGTCGTGCAGGAGGCGCTGACGAACGTCAGCCGCCACGCCGAGGCGACCCACGCGGTGATCCGCCTCACCGGCGACGATCGCCAGGTCGTCGCGAGCGTGACCGACGACGGCAAGGGCATGCCCGACGCCACGCGCCTGGGGCCGCGAGAGGACGGCGGCGGCTTCGGGACCGGGGGCATGCGCGAGCGCGCGGAGCTCGTCGGCGGCGAGCTCGAGTGGCTGCCCGCGCCGGGCAAAGGGACGATCGTCAGGCTGACCGTGCCGCTGGCGGGACGCCAGCAGCCGGGCCAGGCCGTCGGCGCGCAGCCGGGCTATTAGATGATTGATTCCACGACCATGCGCCGCCGGATGGCACGTCTGGCCTTCGCTGGCCGGTTCGGGGATGCGCGCGCAGCGCGCGTCTACCGGTTCGGCCTGCGTCCTCGGCCTTGCCCTTGCCAACCGGCAAGGGCTGCGGCCTGCGTCCTGGGCAGGCTCGACCATCCGCACCACCGGACACGGCACATCCCCGTGGAATCAATCAGCTAGCCGCCCGGCTCGTCCTCCTCGATCGCGCGCGGCTTGCGCAGCCAGTCGGCGAGCTGAGCCCCGGCGCCGCCGATCGACTCGCCGGCGTCGCGGAACGCGTCGCGGATGCGCTCGGAGTAGAAGGAGACGGCCTCGCCGCCCTCGGCGCGAGGGTCGACCGGATCGCCCCGGCGCGGGTACTCGCCCGAGCCGACGATGCGGTCGAACTCGCCGGAGCGCACCCACGCCATCAGCTCGTGCGTGCGCTTGACCGGCAGCGGGTGGGTGACGCCGAGCTCGAGCGACATGCGCGTGAAGCGCTCGAGCAGGCCGGGCTGCTCGGAGTAGTCCTGGCCCTGGCGCATGAACACGTCGAGGTCGAGCTCGGAGACCATCGCGCCGCCGGCGAGCGACATCAGCGTCCGGCAGACGGCGAGCGGATCGCGGGTCACGAGCGCGGCGGCGCGGTCCGCGCTCAGCTCGGTCGCGCGTCCCCACTCCAGGAGCGCGGTGCGGACGGGCATCAGCGGCAGCGGCAGGCGCGCGGTGCGCCCGAGCAGGACGAGGATCACGAGCGCCGTGCGGTAGAGCATGTGGTCGGAGAGGATGTGGGCCGCCTCGTGCGCGAAGACCGCGCGGCGCTGAGGCGGGCCGAGCAGCCGCACGAGCTCGGACTGGACCACCACCATCGGCTTCTTCGAGCCGATCGCCATCGCGTTGGGGCTCGGGTACTGCGTCAGGTAGAGGTCGGGGACCTCGGCGATGTCGAGCGTCGCGTAGGCGATCGCGTGCTCGCGCCAGACGTCGCCGAGCTGCTCCTCGGAGAGGCGCACGGAGGAGCCGAGGTAGCTCTGGCGCAGCGCGCGCTCGTAGCCGAGCTCGATCACCTTGCGCACCACCTGGTCCAGGTAGGGGATCGAAGCGAGCGCGGCGGTGGCGGCGCGATCGGCCGGGTGCTGGAAGGCGCGCGGGGAGATGCCCTCGAGGCGGTGACCCTTCTCGGGGAGGGCGCTCATGCCCGGAGAGTAGCGCCGGGTCCGTGGGGGCGCGGATGTTGTGCGGTCCGCGCATGCGCGGACCGGCGAGTGGCGCATGCGCCACTCGCGGGAGGGCCGCATGCGGCCCTCCCTGGGGGTCGCGCATGCGCGACCCCTGGGTCGGCGCATGCGCCGACCCTGCGCGCGAAGCGCGCCCGAAGCGCTAGTCCGCGAGCCCGACCCGGCGCACGTACGCGGTGATCTCCGCCCGCGAGGAGAAGCCCAGCTTCTCGATCGCCCGCGCGCGGTAGGTCTTCACCGTCCGCTCCGCCACGTTCAGCTTCTCGGCGATCTCCGGGTTCGTGTAGCCGTTGGCGATCAGCCGCACGACCTCGCGCTCGCGGTCGGAGAGCACGACGCTGTCGCCGCCCGATTCTTCGCCGGCCGCCATCAGCGCGCCGAGGCGCGGGTGCAGGTAGTTGCCGCCCGCCACCGCGAGCCTGAAGGCCTGCAGCAGCTCGGCCGGCTCGGCCTCCTTGAGCACGTACGAGCGCGCGCCGGCGCGCAGCGCCTGGCGGGCGTACTCGGGGTCCTCGCGCATCGTCAGGATCGCGACCGCCATCGTCGGGTGCGCGATGAAGCAGGAGGGCAGCGCGCCCAGGCTCGAGCCGCCGGGCATCGTCAGGTCGAGGGTCAGCAGGTCGGGCTTGTGCTCGCGCACGAGCCGGACCATCGAGGGGATGTCGGCCGCTTCGGCGACGACCTCGAACTCGCCGCTCTGGCGTTCGAGCACGGCACGGATGCCGTCGCGGACGACCGTGTGGTCGTCGGCGATGATCACCGAGACCGGAGCTGAGGGTGTGGGCGCCGGGGCCGCCATCTGGGGACCGTATCGGCAGCGATGGACCGATTTGTGAGGGTCCGACCGGTTTCCGGGAGCGCGCGTGCGGCCCTCGACCGCCTCCACGCTGCTCGATAGCGTGCCCGCCGATGCCCGCCGTCCTGCGCTCGCCGCGCCTGCGCCGCGTGATCCTGGCCTACACGGTCAACCGAACCGGAACCTGGTTCGGCGTGATCGCGCTCTCGCTCGCGGTCTTCGACCACACCCACAGCGGGCTCGCGGTCGCGGCGCTGCTGATCTGCAGCCAGGCGCTCCCCGCGTTCATCGTCCCGGCCGTCGTGGCGCGGGTCGAGGCCTCGCGCCGGCGCAGCGAGCTGAGCGCGCTCTACGCGATCGAGGCGGTCGCGACCGCCGCCCTCGCGGTGCTGCTCTGGAACTTCTGGCTGCCGGGGATACTCGTGCTCGTCGCCGTCGACGGCACGGCCGCGCTGGCCGCCAGCGCGCTGCTTCGCACCGAGGCGGCACGGGTCGCCCGGACGGAGCTCGAGGCGCCCGACGAGCACGAGGCCGAACAGAAAGCCAACGCGGCGCTGAACGTCGCGTTCTCGGCCACGTTCGTGCTCGGCCCGGCGCTCGCCGGCCTGGTCGTCGCCGCGGCCGGGGCCTCGACGGCGCTCTTCATCGACGTCGGCTCGTTCGTGATCTGCGCCCTGCTGCTGCTCGACCTCAACCCGCACGTCGTGCAGGAGGAGAACGAGTCCGTGCGCCAGCGGCTGGTGTCTGCGTGGGTGCACATCCGCACGGTGCCGCCGTTGCGCGACCTGCTGATCGCCCAGTCGATCGGGCTCGTGTTCTTCGAGGCGGCGGCGCCGATCGAGGTCGCGTACGCCAAGCGCACGCTGCACGCCGGCGACCACGGGTACGGCTTCCTGGTGTCGGCCTGGGGCGTCGGCGTGGTGCTCGGCAGCATCCTGTTCGCGCGCGCGGGCTCCCGGCGGCTCGGCCTGATGGTGACCGGCGGGACGCTTGCGATCGGCGCCGCGTATCTCGGCTTCTCCGTCGCGCCGACGCTGGCTGTCGCGTCGCTCGCGGCAGCCGTCGGCGGCGTCGGCAACGGCGTGCAGCTGGCGCCGGTGATCAGCGGCGTGCAGCGATTGACGCCCGATGCGCTGCAGGGCCGCGTGATGGGGGCCGTCGAAGCGCTCGGCGCGATCTTCCCCGGGCTCGGGCTGATCCTCGGCGGCGTGCTCGTCTCGGTCGTCTCGCCGCGGGTGGCGTTCGCAGTCATCGGCTCCGGCGCCTGCCTCACCGCGATCGCCTTCGCGCGGGTCCACCTGGACCGGGTGCCGGCCATGCCCTCGGGCGCCGCGACGCCCGCCGACGCGCTCCACTAGCCGCCCCGCGACCCTCCCCCTTCCCCCTACGGATGCGTGGTCCGAGGGGTGCCGGCGCGTGTCGCCCCTTTAGTACCCGCCCTCAGGGGCCGAAAAGTACGACAGGAGCAGAAACAGATGGCCCGATCCCGCATCACCACGCGCGCATTCTGGGCAGTCGAGTGCCTGGCGTTCATGGGCGCGCTCGCGCTGGCGGTGACGCTGGCGCACCCGGCCCAGTGGGAACCGCTGCTCCTGGTCGCGCTGCTGCTCGTGCTGGCGCTCGTGGGCGACAGGGTCAGCTCGCCGATCGGCAACGGCGTGCTCTCGACAGCCCACACGGCGATGGTGCTGACGATCTGCCTGCTCGGCCCCTCCCCTGCGGTGCTGTTCGGGTTCGCCGCCGCCGTCCTGACCTCGGCGGTGCGGCGCCTTCAAGCGCCCGGCTGGCTGAACAACCTCGCGGCGCTGACGCTCTACCCGCTCGCGGGCGCCGCCATCGTCGCGGTGACGATCGGCAACGTCCACGACCCCGCCAACCACGAGCTCGTGCGCAGCATCAGCTTCGGGCTGGTCGTGTTCGCGGTCTCGCTCGTGACGATCGCGGTCAACTTCCTGCTCGTCGCCGTCGACATCTGGGTCGAAGACGGGCGCTCGCTGGTGCGCCAGACCCGCGAGGCGTTCATCCCCCTGCTGCCGGGGCACCTCGCCGCGGGCGTGCTGGCGGCGATCCTCGCCGTCGCCTACACCAACCTCGGGCTGCCCGTGCTGTTCGCGGCCGTCGCCGTCCTCGGCACCTTCCACTACCTGACCACGGCGCTGCTGCGCTCCGAGGAGCGCGCGGACCAGCTCGAAGCGCGCTCGATCCATCTCGCCAACTCCCAGGTCGGCGTGCTCAGCATGCTGATGGACGCGCTCTCGCTGCGCGACCGGACGACGAGCCGCCACGCCACGGCGGTCGCCCGCTACTCCAAGGCGCTGGCGGTCGAGCTGGGCTGCGACGAGGCCGAGCAGGAGGTCATCCACACGGCCGGCCTGCTCCACGACATCGGCAAGTTCACCTGGTCCGACCGCGTCCTTCACCCCGAGCAGCTGACCGACGAGGACTGGGCGGTGATCAAGCGCCACCCGCAGGACGGCGCCGCGCTCGTCGGCAAGCTCGACGGCTACGGCTCGGTCGCCGACGCGATCCTCTACCACCACGAGCGCGTCGACGGCGGCGGCTACCCGGCGGGTCTGATCGGCAACGAGATCCCGCTCGCGTCTCGGATCGTCGCGATCTGCTCGACCTACGACACGATGACGATGAGCAACCGCTACGGCCCGCCGCTGGCGCCCGAGGCCGCGATGGAGGAGCTGCGTCGCTGTGCCGGCAAGCAGTTCGACGGCGAGCTGGTCGAGAAGTTCATCGAGCTGCTGGAGCGCGACGGCTCGATCGCCGCCGACGCCGACGAGAGCTGGGAGGCCGAGCTCGGCTTCTCCCAGCGCGTGCGCCGCATGGCCCAGCCGGTCCCCGGCCGGCCGCCGGCGCGCAAGTGAGCCGGGCCGGAAAACGTCGAGGGCGCCGACTCGTCCCGAGTCCGACGCCCTCAAAAGACCTTTGAGACATCCTTATCCAGATGTCTTATTTCGTGTAGTGTTCCATAGGTCTCCCTCCTGGGTTTCGTGGCGGATCCCGTCGGCTCCGTCATCCCCATCCATGAGGAACGTTCACCGGTGAGTAGGTTTGGTGAGAATCATAGCCCTCTGACCGGAAATTGCAACACATCTGCACCTTTGTGCACGAATGCTTGCAGCCGATCCGGTCGGCTCGCCGCGAGTCGCGCCCGGCCGCGATTTGCAGGCCATTTGCCCGGATTCCGCTCACGGAGCGGGATCGCGGCCCGATCCGCTGCCGGGGTGCGCCGCGGTCGGCTCGCCGACATCGGCCGGCGCCCGGAAGGAGATGCGGCGCGCATGCCGACGGGAGCTCGCCGAGCCCTCGCCATTGCGCCGCTTACCGCGCCGGGGCGCCGAAAACGTCCACAAAGCTCGTCGGCGCTCAAGCTCGCGCGCCGTTGTGACGAAACAGAGGCGAAAGGACGCCAGCGAGGTGTCCGCGAACCGACACGATCGAGGCCCAAATGCCCACGACCATCTCCCCCTCCGACCGTCAGCTCGTGTTCACGAGCTCACAGGCCGCGCTGTACCTCGGCGTGTCGCTCGCGACGATCCGCCGCTGGACGGACGCCGGCCACATCGGCTGCTACCGCACGCCCGGCGGCCAGCGCCGCTTCTCTCGCGCCCAGCTGGACGGCTTCATCGCCTCGATGAGCCAGGAGGGCCCCGTGGAGCAGGTGCGCGCCGGCGAGGGCGACGCGCGCGTCGCCTGAGCCCGCCGCTCAGCTCGCGAGCCGGCCGAACTTCTCGCGCAGGCGCCGGTAGAACGACGTCCCGGGCAGCTGCGCGAGCGTGCCCAGGTCTTTGACGAAGTGCGCGCGGGTCGTCCCTTCCGGCGGGAGCTTGCCGGCGGGACGGCCGTCGACCGCCACGTCGAGCGGCTGCCGGGAGCCGTTGCGGATCGTGATCTGATCGCCCGGAGCGACGACGAGCGCTCGTGCGGTCATCGAGTGCGGGGCGATGAACGAGACCACGAGCCCTTCCACGCCCCAGGCCATCACCGGCCCCCCGTTGGCGAGGTTGTAGCCGGTCGAGCCGGCCGGCGTCGAGACCACGAGCCCGTCGCAGCGCACGCGGCCGGCCTCCTCCCCGTCGAGCGAGTAGGAGAGCTCCGCGACTCGGTCGCCGGCTTTCCTGGTGATCGCCAGGTCGTTGATGGCCACGAGCGGCCCGCCTTCGGGAAGCTCGACCCCGATCGCGGGCAGGCGCAGCAGCTCGAACTCGCCGCGCATCGCCCTGCCGACGCCACCGTGCAGGTCGTCGTGCTCGACGGTCGAGAGGAACCCGATCTCGCCGTAGTTGATGCCGAACACCGGCACGCCGGTGCCCGCGTAGTGCTGGAGGGCGCGGAGGATCGTGCCGTCCCCGCCGAGCGCGACCGCGAGCTCCACGTCGCGCTCCACGGGCGCGTCGAGCACGACGGCGGGGCCCGGGCCGAGGCCGAGCTTGGCGGTCTCCTCGGCGTCGAAGCGGAGCGTCACGCCCGCCATGGCGGCCTGCCTGGTCAGCTCGGCGATCGCGGCGGCGACCTCCTCGGGGTGGCGGTGGGTGAAGACCGTCATCTGCCTCACGGCTCGACCTCCCTGGCCAGCGCCTCGAGCGCAGCGGCCTCGCGGGTCCCTCCCTCGCGCCCGCCCTCGGCGAGCCACAGGAACGTCTCGAGGTTGCCCTTCGGCCCCGGCAGCCCGGAGGAGCGGTAGCCGAGCACGGCCTCGCCCAGCTCGATCGCGGCCGCGCCCGCGGCGAGCAGCGCGTCGCGCCGCGCGCCCGCGTCGCGGACCACGCCGCCCTTGCCGACGCGCTCGCGCCCGACCTCGAACTGGGGCTTGACGAGCGCCAGCACGTCGTGGCGGGGCGCAAGGCACGAGAGCACGGCCCCGAGCACCTTCGCGAGCGAGATGAAGGAGACGTCGATCACGGCCAGCGACGGCGGCTCGTCCGGGCCGACGCGCGAGGCCGGCAGCAGCGCCGGGGAGAGCTCGCGCGCGTTGGTGCGCTCGAGCACCTGCACGCGCTCCTCGTTGCGCAGGGAGTAGTCGAGCAGGCCGTAGCCGACGTCGACCGCGATCACCTCGCGCGCGCCGCGCTGCAGCAGGCAGTCGGTGAAGCCGCCCGTCGAGGCGCCGGCATCGAGCGCGCGGCGCCCGGCGACGTCGAGATCGCTGGCATCGAGCGCGTTGGCGAGCTTGATGCCGCCGCGGGAGACGAACGCCGGCCGGCCGCGGACCGCGAGCAGCTCCTCGGCGTCGACCATCTCCGAGGGCTTGGAGGCCCGCCGTTCGCCGCGCCCGACGCGCACCTCGCCGGCCATCACCGACGCCGCGGCCCGGCTCCTGGAGGGGAACAGGCCGCGTTCGGCGAGCACCGTGTCCAAGCGCCGCTTGACCATCACCGGGAACCCTTGCACACGGCGGTTGGGCTCGGCAGGGCTGCAGCGCGGCTGGCGCTCGTCGAGCGGTGCTGCGGGGGCAGCTGAATACGCTCCGGGCCGATGAGCAAGGACGCACGACTCGCGCTCGTGCTGGCGATCAACCTCGTGATGGTCGCCGCCCTCCTGGCGATCGGCCTGCTGTCCCACTCGCTCGGAGTCCTGGCGTCGGGCGCGGACTACCTGGGGGACGCCCTCGGAGCGGGGCTGGCGCTCGTCGCACAGCGCGCGAGCCGCCGCAGGCCCGGGCGCAGCAGGGCGATCTCACTCGCAGCCCTCGCCAACTCGGGGCTGCTGCTGGCCGTCACCCTCGTCGTCGGGATCGGGGCGATACGCCGGCTGGCCACCGGTACGCCCGCGATCCACGGCCTGCCGGTGATCGTCGTGAGCGTGGTCGCGGCGGCGGCGATGGTCGCGTGCGCGCTGATCCTCGGCGACGTCGAGGACGACCTCAGCATGCAGTCGGTGATGCTCGACACGCTGGCCGACGCCGCCGCGGCCCTCGGCGTCGCAGTGAGCGGAGCCATCATCCTGGCGACGGGAGGCGCCTTCTGGCTCGACTCGGCGGTCGCACTGGCGATCGCGCTCGTCGTCGGCTACCACGCCGTCAAGCTGATGCGACGGGCGCTGGCCGATGCGGGCAGGGAGCGATAGAGCCCAGGGCAGCGCGAGCGACGAGTCATATGTGAGCGATATCACACAGAACCGGCCGGGCCGTGGGCAGCATGAGTGGTGATCAGAGAGAGCAGTTTCTCTGCAGCATCTCTCCTGAATCCCTCCTCCCCCGAAACGGGCCGCCCTCCCCGGCGGATCGTTTCTCGAGACGGCCCGCTTCCCCGGCGGGTCGTTTCATTTAAGGGCCGCCTCGCCGCCGATCGCTGCTCTGAGGGGCCACCACCAGCCTCGCCCTCGCCTCCATCTGCGCAGCCTGCGGCCAGGACGGCCGGGCTCGCTCAGCGCGTCAAGCCGCGCGAGCCGATGATCGTGCCGGCCGGGGTGGGGCTGTCCGCGACGCCCATGGCCGCCGCGACGCGCTCGGCGATGCGCTCGCCGGTGAACCCGACCTCCTCGTGCAGCAGCGCCGGCTTGCCGTGGGTCACGTACCGGTCCGGCAGCCCGATGCGCAGGATCCGAGGCATCGGCGTTCCGGCCTCGTTGAGCGTCTCCCAGACGGCTGAGCCGAAGCCGCCGGCGAGCGCGCCCTCCTCGACGGTCACGAGCAGATCGTGCTCGGCCGCGAGCTGGGCGGCCAGGCCCGCGTCGATCGGCTTGGCGAAGCGCGCGTCGGCGACCGTCACCGCGAGCCCGAGCTCGCCGAGGCGCTCGGCGGCTTCCAGCGCCTTGCCGACGCCGGTGCCGTAGCCGATCAACGCTACGCGGCGGCCGGCCTCGGCAGCGTCCGGGTCGGCCTGGAGGAGGATCTCGCCGGTACCGACGCGGATCGGCTCGGCGGCCTCGGGAACCGGCACGCCGACGCCCTCGCCGCGGGGGTAGCGCAGCGCGATCGGGCCGTCGTGGTCGATCGCCGTGCGCAGCATCCGCGCCAGCATCGCCTCGTCGCGGGGCGCCATCAGCACGATGTTCGGCAGGCAGCGCATGTAGGCGATGTCGAACGCGCCGTGGTGCGTCGGGCCGTCGTCGCCGACGAGGCCGGCGCGATCCATCGCGAAGACGACGTCGAGCTTCTGCAGGCAGACGTCGTGGACGATCTGGTCGTAGGCGCGCTGCAGGAACGTCGAGTAGATCGCGACGACGGGCTTGACGCCCTGCAGCGAGAGCCCGCTGGCGAACAGCACGGCCTGCTGCTCGGCGATGCCGACGTCGAAGTAGCGCTCGGGCATCGCCTTCTGGAGGATGCTGAGGCCGGTCCCGGAGTTCATCGCGGCGGTGATCCCGACCACGCGCTCGTCGCGCTCGCATTCGCGCACGAGCGCCTCGCCGAAGACCTGCGTGTACTGCGGCGGCGGGGCCTTGGCGGCGCCGTTGGCGCTCGCGGGCCGCGTCGGCGAGCCGTTGAGGATCGACTTCGGCTTGGCCGCGTGCCACTTCTCCATGCCCTCGAGGCCGCCCTCCTCGGCGGGGGCGAAGCCCTTGCCCTTGACCGTGGCGATGTGGACCACGACCGGGCGTTGCGCCGCGAGCGCCTCGCGCAGGGCGAAACGCAGCGCCTTGACGTCGTGGCCGTCGATCACGCCCATGTAGGCCCAGTCGAGCTCCTCCCACCACAGCCCCGGGGCCCAGAACGCCTTGATCGACTCCTTCAGGTGCGGCCCGAGCCGCTCGAAGGCCGCGCCGATGCCGATCGGCAGCTTGACGAGCCCGCTCTCGATGTCCGAGCGGGTGTGCCAGAGCTTCGGGTTCAGCCGCACGCGGTTGAAGTAGCGCGAGAGCGCCCCCACGTTCGGTGCGATCGACATGCCGTTGTCGTTGAGCACGACGACGATCGGCGTGCCGAGCCCGCCGGCCTGGCCGATCGCCTCGAAGGCGACCCCGCCCGTCATCGCGCCGTCGCCGATCACCGCGACGACCTTGCCGTCCTCGCCGGCGCCCTGTTGCATCCCCTCCTTGATGCCGACGGCATAGCCGATCGAGGTCGACGCGTGACCCGCGCCCATGATGTCGTGCGGCGACTCTGCGATCGAGCAGAAGGGCGCGAGGCCCTGGTACTGGCGGATCGTGGAGAGCTGCTCGCGGCGGCCCGTGAGGACCTTGTGGGGGTAGGCCTGGTGCCCGACGTCCCAGAGGATCTTGTCGCGCGGGGAATCGAGCAGCGAGTGCAGCGCCACGGCCAGCTCGCAGGTGCCGAGGTTGGCGCCGAAGTGCCCGCCGATCTCGCCGACCGTGTCGATGATGTGCTCGCGCACCTCCTGCGCGAGCGTCGCGAGCTCCTGGTCGGAGAGCTCGTGCAGGTCCTCGGGACCGTTGATCTTCTCCAGCAGGCTCATGAGGTGCGCGTGTAGATGAAGTCGGTGATGTCCTCGAGCTCGCCCGTCGCGCCTGCGAGCTCGGCCAGCGCGTCGCGGGCGGTGCCGTGGGACTCGGCGGCCAGCTCGCGCGCCCGGTCGATGCCGAACTCGCTCACGTACGTCCGCTTCCCGTGGCGCTCATCGCTGCCCTGTGGCTTTCCAAGTGCAAGGTCGGTGCCGGTCACGTCGAGTATGTCGTCGACGATCTGGAACAGAACGCCCAGCTCGGCCGCGAAACGGCGGAAGGGGGCGGTCTCAGGGGCGTCGGCGTTCCCCGTCAACAGTAGTACGCAGAGGACCGATGCGCCAATCAGACGGCCGGTCTTCAGCTCGTGCAACCGCCGCAGCGCCGCGGACCCGTCGGGCGCGGGCGCGCTGATGTCCGCGTACTGCCCGCCCACCATGCCGTTGACGCCGGTCGCGGCGGCGAGCTCGGCGGCGGCCGCCAGCACCCGCTCGGGAGCGGAGCGCTGGTGGGTGAGAAGGTGGCGGAAGGCCTCGGCGTAGAGGCCGTCGCCGGCGAGGATCGCGACGCCCTCGCCGAACTTCACGTGGCAGGTCGGCTGCCCGCGGCGCAGCTCGTCGTCGTCCATCGCCGGCAGGTCGTCGTGGATCAGCGAGTAGGTGTGGATCAGCTCGATCGCGCCGGCGAGCGGCAGCACGTCGCGCTGCTCGATGCCGACCGCCCGTGCGGTGGCGAGGCTCAGCACGGGCCGGATCCGCTTGCCGCCCGCGAGCAGCGAGTAGCGCATCGCCTCCTCCAGGCCGGCTGTGAGCGGCTCTTCGGAGAATCTCATCGCCCGCAGGTAGCGCTCGACCTCCTCGCGCAGGTGCTCGGGGTAGCTCGGGCTCACGTCTGCCTCGCGTGCCGCCCGCCGGCCGACCGGGGGCCGGCCACTACAGCAGGCTGTCCTGGCCGGGAGGAGCCGGAGCGGCCGCCTCGGCGCGCGTCAGCTGCTCGAGCTCGGCCGCGGCCTGCGTCGCCAGCGACGCGCAGTCCTCGACCATCGTCGCGGCGGCGTCGGGCGAGAGCTCGCCGGAGCGCAGCTGCTCGGCGGCACGGGAAAGGCGCGTGATCATCTCGTCGAGGCGTTCGATGCTGCTCATTGGATGCCCGCATTCTCGCGTACGTCGCGGAGGACTGCCGCGAGCACGCCGTTGACGAAGCCGGGCGCGTCCGCGCCGCAGAACACCTTCGCGCTCTCCACCGCCTCCTCGATCGCGCCCTCGGGCGGGATCGGCACCTCGGCGGGAGCGGCGTCGGGATGCAGGATCTCGATCAGCGCCACGCGCATGATGCTGCGCTCGAGCGGCTGGATGCGCTCGGCGCTCCAGCCGTGCGCGTGGCGGTCGATCACCTCGTCGAGCTCCTCGGCGCGGTCGGCCGCCGCGTGCGCGAGCGCGCGCGAGAAAAGCGATGCGTCGCGGGGCAGCGTCTCGGCCAGCGGCCGGCCGGTCAAATCGTG
Organism: uncultured Solirubrobacteraceae bacterium; assembly: GCA_963836035.1. Lineage (GTDB taxonomy): Bacteria > Actinomycetota > Thermoleophilia > Solirubrobacterales > Solirubrobacteraceae > Palsa-744. The sequence goes on from CAWIHX010000006.1 coordinate 430,679, forward strand.
CTGGTAGAGCGCCACGACGGCAGCCCGGCGCTGGTCGCTTCGGCGCATCTACACCATCTAAGCGCGCGCGACGTACTCGCCGGAGCGGGTGTCGACGCGGATCGTCTCGCCGGCCTCGACGAACAGCGGCACCTGGATCACGGCACCGGTCTCGAGCGTGGCGGGCTTGGTGCCGCCGCCGGAGGCGGTGTCGCCGCGCACCCCCGGGTCGGCCTGGGTGACCTCCAGCTCGACGGCGCTCGGCAGCTGCAGGTCCGAGGGCTCGTGGTCGATGAACAGCACGTCGACCTCGCTGGAGGGCTTCAGCCAGCGCAGCGGCTCGGCGAGCGTCGATTCGGGCACGGCCAGCTGCTCGAAGGACTCGGTGTCCATGAAGTGGGCGTCGGTGCCGTCGGCGTAGAGGAACTGCATCTTGCGCGCCTCGGTGCGCACGTCGCGGAACTTCTCGCCGGCCCGGAATGTCTTGTCGATCACGTTCCCGTCAGAGGCGCGGCGCAGCTTCGTGCGCACGAACGCGCCGCCCTTGCCGGGCTTGACGTGCTGGAACTCGAGGATCTTGAAGATCGTGCCGTCGACCTCGATGTGGTTGCCGTTTTTGAATTGATTCGTGGAAATCAGAGCGAATCAGTCCTTCGATCAGCCTTCTAGAGCCAAATATCGCAATGTGGTTGCCGTTTGTCGGCGCACGCGGACGGCCGCCGATTGAGACAAGCCCCGGCCGAGCATCATAGGAGGATCGTGCGGAAGTTCTGGCTCAGCGTTGGCTTGGTCGCGTCCATTGCGCTCGGAGCGTGCGGAAAGACGAACGTCGCAGTTGACGAAGCCCTACCGCCCGATGTACGTGTGCGACGAAATGGGCGACCAAGACCCGGAACTGCGTGACCGCTTTGACGAGAGCCAACTAGTCGGGTTGCACTTCGACTCAGCCGAGCGGCTCGCGTCGAAACATGGCTTCGCGTTCGCCGGGAAGCACCACTAGGGCCGAACGAAGGCCTGACGGTCGACGAGCTGTCCGACCGCATCGACATCGAATGCGACTCGACTGCAGCTAGCTGCGTGGTCGTGCGCATCCTCGGGAACGGCTGATGGAGCCGTCCAATGTGGTTCTAGGAACACTCGTCAATTGGTTGGTGCTGATCACGGTCGATCAGCGTAGCGGGAGGACGGGGTGCGGCACACCCGATCCGCGAGGGAAGCCCGCTCAGCCGGCGCCGAACGCCGGCGCGAGCGCCTCCGCGCTGGTCTCGACGGTCTCGGGGACGGTCAGGGTCAGGCGACCCTCGCGCTCCAAGATGCGTCGCGCACCGAGGATCGTGAGACCAACGACCCGCGTCGTGCCGGGGCGTAGCGCAGGTAGGCGCCCGCGCCCGCCGCTGCGCGACCCGACCTACTCGGCTTCTCATCCGTGCGCGGGGCGCGCGCGACGAGCGCGGGCGCGCGAACCATCGCGCCCGCAGACGCCTCCCTGCAACGGGCGTCTCCCAATCACACGACCACGGCCGTCGTCGCCGGGGGCGCCAGGAGCCGGCGCCGGGCACCGGCCGCGGCCCACCCCTCCCTCTATCCCCCTACCACCGGCAGCACCGGCGAGCACGTCGGGCTCACCGGATGCTTCGGGTCGAGCGCGCTCAGGACGTCCGCGTCCGCGATGTGGTCGTAGGGCATCGACAGGTGCTCGCCCTGGTCCAGCGGGCACTGCTGCTGCAGCAGGATGTTCGTGACGCGCCTGCCCGACAGGAACGCCGAGGTGTACGGCGTCACGACCTCGTCGTTCTGGGACTCGATCACGGTGTAGCGCACCTTCCCCACCGTCTCGCCGCCTTCGTTCAGCTTCGTCAGGAAGGGCGAGCCGGCTTCCTGCTCTTCGCATGCCTGGCAGAGGCCCAGGAAGGAGTTCGCGCCCGGCAGCATCCTGCCGAGCGTGAACAGCCCGTTGACCGTCGTGCCGTGGTTGGAGGGCGCGAGGCCGACGAGCGTGCGGACCTTGCTCGCACCGCCTCCGAAGCGCAGGTACCAGCGGGGCATCATCCCGCCCTGCGAGTGGCCGACCACGTCGACCTGCGCGGCGCCCGTGGCCGCGAGCACCTTCTGCACGAACGCGCCGAGTTCGTCGGCCGAGGCCGCGATCGGCCCGGTCGCGTAGACGCCGGCTGCGCCGCTGCCGTTCGAGGAGCCGTAGTTGAGCGCGAACACGCAGTAGCCGTCGTCGGCGAGCAGCGGCGAGAGCGCCTGCCAGCTGTCGGCCATGTCGGCGAAGGTGCCGTGCACGAGCACGACCGGCCACGGGTGCGCGCGGGCCGGCTTGCAGCTCCAGTCGTTCGCGCCTGGGGGCGAGGCGGTGGGGCTCGCGTGCGCGTAGCCGGTGGCGCCGTCGTATTCGACCGGCAGGTTCTGGGCGGCGCCGGCGACGGCGGGCGCGAACGCGCAGGCGGCGATCGCGGCGAGGACTGCGAGCGGGCGGCGGGGCGACATCGGGCTTCTCCTGATCGTTGGACCGCGGCCCAGGAAGCCCGGCGACACCCCGGCGCCGGTTGACAGACCGCCCCCGATTTGTACCAGAGGCGGACAGCTTCAGCCGCGGGCGTTCACGCGGCCGCCGCGATCGCGGCCATGTCGATGCCGATCACCTTCAGCCGCCTGCTCAGGGCGTTGAAGGCGAACGTGTTGGTCTCCTCCATCGAGTAGTCGAGGATCGCGTAGCTGTCTGGATCGGCTCCGAGCGGGATCAGCACCGCCTGGGCGAGCGGGATCAGCTCCGCCAGCCTGGCGGCGATGCGCCGGCGCAGGCTCTCGTCACGTGCCTTCTCGCGCAGGAACCAGGTTCCGTAGGCGACGTGGCGGTGCTCGTCCTGGGAGATCAGCCTGAAGCCCTCGACCCAGCCCGGGAGGATCGACTTGCGTTCCATGAACTCCGTGAGGAAGTACTGCCCCGTGAGCGCGAGCGTGCCCTCGATGATCATGTGGTAGAGGGTCACGAAGTCGACCTTCGCGTCGATGTCCGCCGGATCCTCCACGAGCCGGCGCCCCCACTGCACGAGCACCTCGTCGAACATCTCGATGAACGCCGGGTTCAGGTGCCTGCGGGCCTCGGCGAGCCGGTCCTCGAAGGTGCCGTCGATGCCCAGCACCTGCTCGTAGAAGCGGTTGAAGTGCTGTGCGTGGCGCGCCTCGTCGACCTGCTGGGTCGTCAGGAACGCCTCCTCGCTCTGGCTCTCGTAGGCCATCACCAGCCCGGAGAACTGCGTCGTGACCCGCTCCTCGCCGATGAAGAACGACGACAGGTTCCACGCCAGCTGGCCACGCAGCTGCGGGTCCATCGCCGCCCAGTCCTCGCGGTCCTTCTCCAGGTCGATCGCGTGCGAGGACCAGTTCTGGCGCTCCCAGAGCTCATACAGCTGCTGCGGCGTCATCAGCGTGATCTCGGACAGCTTCGACTCGTCCGAGATCGTGCCGACGTCGCCCTGGCTGGTCAGGTCGAGGAGCGAGGGCATCGTGGCGGGGCCTCCTGGGGGATCGGCGGGGAACCGCCCGCGGCTCTGCTCGCGCCGGCCGGCGGCTTGCTCGACAGCGACCATAGCCCGTCCGGGGGCGCCCGTCGAGGCCCGCTCACGAGACGACGACGAGCTCCTTCGGCAGCGAGGTGAACGTCTCGCAGCCCGACTCGCGCACGACCGCGAGGTCCTCGATCCGCACGCCGAGGAGACCGGGGAGGTACACACCCGGCTCCACCGTCACGACGTTGCCGGCGAGCAGCGGCTCCTCCGGCGCCGTGCGCGAGAGGCGCGGCGCCTCGTGGATGTCCAGGCCGACGCCGTGGCCGAGACCGTGGCCGAAGTTGGATCCCTCGCCGGCGGCGTCGATGACCGCGCGCGCGGCGCCGTCGACCTCGCGTCCGTTCGGGCCCGCGCGCAGCGCGTCGAGGCCGGCTTGCTGCGCCGCCCGCACCAGCTCGTAGACCTCTCGCGCACGCTCGGAGATCGACTCGCCGGTGGCGTACGTGCGCGTGCAGTCCGAGCAGTAGCCCTCGAAGCGGGCCCCCCAGTCGATCGTCACGAGCACCTCGCGCGGGATCGCCGCGTCGCGCGGCTGCGCGTGCGGGAGCGCGCCGTGCGCGCCGGCCGCCACGATCGAGGGGAAGCTCGGCTCCTCGGCGCCCAGGCGGCGCATGCGCGTCTCGAGCTCGAGCGCCAGCTCGCGCTCGGTGCGCCCCACGAGCCCGGCGTCGAGCACCTGTGTGAGCGCCTCGTCGGCGAGCTCGCAGGCGGCGGCGATCGCGACCAGCTCACTCGGTTCCTTGACCGCGCGCTCGCGCTCGACCATGCCCGCCGCTCCGACCAGCTCCCAGCGCGAGCCGAGCAGCTCGCGCAGGCGCGCATGGGCGCGCACGGTGAGCTTCTCCTCGTCGAAGCCGAGCCGCCCGCCGCCGTCGCCGAGCACCGACGGCAGCGAGTCGCGCAGCTCGCCGGTGACCGTCGCGCGCTCGAACTCGCCCGCGACCTCCTCGGCCGACTGCGTCGTGTAGCGGAAGTCGGTGAGGAAGGAAGGTGCCGGGCCGCCAGCAGGCCTGAGCACCGCAAGCCCGTTGCTGCCCGTGTAGCCGCTCACGTAGCGCAGGTCGGCGGGCTCCTCGACGAGGAGGGCGTCGAGCTCTCGCTCGGCCAGGCGCGCAGCGAGCCTGCCGAGCCGTGCCGGCGGTCCGACGCCCGCGTCGCGGCCGGGCGCGCTCACGACGCGCCGTCCAGCCGCTCGCGCAGCAGCGCGAGCGCATCGCGGTAGCCGTCCGGGCCGCGCCCGCGGACAGCTCCGAAGCAGAGGCCGTCCAGAACCGAGAGCCGGCGCCACTGCTCGCGCGCGGTCGGGTCTGACAGATGGACCTCCACGGCCGGCAGCGCCGCGACCTCCAGCGCGTCGCGGATCGCCCACGAGTAGTGCGTCCAGGCGCCGGGGTTCAGGACGAGCCCCGCGGCCGAGCCGCGGGCGGCGTGCAGCCGCTCGACGTAGGCCCCCTCGTGGTTGGTCTGGAAGCAGCGCACCTCGAGCCCGAGCGCGTGGCCCTCCTGCTCGGCCATCGCTTCCAGCTCGGCGAGCGTCAGGGTCCCGTAGAGCGCCGGATCGCGGTTGCCCAGCTGGTCGAGGTTGACGCCGTTCAGCACTTCGACGACGGCCCGGGCGGGCCTCCCCTCAGCGCTCACCGCGTCAGCTCCTCGACGGCCGCGCGCACGGCATCGGGCGCGACCTCATGGCCCTCGCTGACCTCGCCCGGCGCCGTCACGAGCACGAACGGAACCCCGTCGGTGCCCGTGCGCTTCTTGTCGCGGGCGAGCGCTTCGATGACCGGTTCGATGTCCACGCCGTCGAGCCGCACCGGCAGCCCTCTCGCCGCGAGCAGCTCGCTCGCGTGGGCGCGCAGCTCATCCTGGCCGCTGAGGCGCAGCGCGGCGAGCAGCCCGAGCCCGATCGCCTCGCCGTGGCGGTAGCGCTCGTATGAGCTCGCCGTCTCGATCGCGTGGCCGACCGTGTGCCCCAGGTTCAGGACCTGGCGCCGGCCGCTGTCGCGCTCGTCGGCCGCCACCACCTCGAGCTTCGTACGGGCGCACGCGAACACGATCTGCGCGTCCGGCTCGGCTCCCGCCGAGACGCGCTCCCACAGCTCGCCGCCGGCGATCAGCGCCGTCTTCAGGACCTCGACCCAGCCCGCCGCCAGCTCCTCGGCCGGGAGCGTGCGCAGCGCGAGCGGGTCGGCGAGGACCCCCGCCGGCTGGTGGTAGGCGCCGACGTAGTTCTTGGCTGCGGGCAGGTCGACGCCGGTCTTGCCGCCGTAGGCGGAGTCCACCTGCGCCACGAGCGTCGTCGGGACCTGCACGACCGGCACCCCGCGCTGGTAGGTCGCCGCGCAGAAGCCCGCGAGGTCGCCGACGACCCCGCCGCCCAGGGCGAGCACGTGGTCCGAGCGCGTCATGCCGGCGCCGGCGAGGGCCGTCCAGACGCGCTCGGCCGAGGCCAGCGTCTTACTGCGCTCGCCGGGCGCGATGTCGACCGTCAGCGCCGTCTCGCCGACAGCCTTGCCGAAGTGCCCGGCGACGTTGCCGTCGGTGACGCAGAACGCGCGCGAGGCGGCGCGGTCGACCGGCCAGCTCGCGAGCAGCTCGGGGCCGTGCTCGGTGAGCAAGCCGTCGCCGATCAGCACGGGGTATTCGCCGGAGGCCGCGCTCGCCCACAGCATGCGTACGCCCTGCCCGCCGTCCAAGCGGCCGTCGAGCGCGCTGTTCAGGACCCGCAGCGACGGCGCGAGCGCCGCGAGCCTCTTGACGGGCCCCGGCTGGACGACCGCCACTGCGAGGCGCTCGTAGAGAGGCCTGCGCGCGGCGAGCAGCGCCTCGAACGCGCTGCGGTCCCCAGCCAGCGGGCGGGCGCCGCCGCGGCCGTTGCGCGTGACGCGGTACCAGGCCTGCTCGGCGTCGATGTCGAGCAGCACGGTGGTCTCCCCGCGTAGCTGCTCCTGAACGCGCTCGGAGAGGACCGCGCCGCCGCCGAGGGCGATCACCTCGTCGGTGGCCGCTCGATCGAGCAGCTCCAGCACGAGCCGCTCCTCGGCCGCTCGGAACGAGGCCTCGCCGTTGCGCGCGAACTCCTCGGCCACCGAGTGTCCGAGCTCCTTCGCGAGCAGCTCGTCGCTGTCGAGAACCGTCTGCCCGAGCGCTGCACCCAGCTCGCGGGCCGCCGTCGACTTGCCGGCGCCCATGAAGCCGATCAGGACGATTGCCACCCGATCCGCTCCCGGTAGGCGGTCACAGCCTCGAGCACGTCGTCGATGTGGTCGCCGCCGAACTTGCTGCGATACGCAGCGGCGAGCACGTAGGCGACCATCGCCTCGCCGACCACGCCAGCGGCGGGGATCGTCGCCGAGTCGGTGCGCTCGCGCAGCGCCTGCGCGGGCTCGTGCGTCTCGGTGTCCACCGAGCGCAGCGGCTTGGTGAGCGTGGGGAGCGGCTTCATCGCGCCGCGCACGATCAGCGGCAGGCCGTTGGTCATGCCGCCCTCGAGGCCGCCGGCGCGGTTGGTCTCGCGGTAGAAGCCGTTCTCGCCCGAGTAGAAGATCTCGTCGTGGGCGGCCGAGCCGGGGACGCCGGCGACGCTGAAGGCGTCGCCGATCGAGACGCCCTTGATCGCCTGGATCGAGCAGATCGCCTGGGCCAGGCGACCGTCGAGGCGCTCCTCCCAGGAGACGTGAGAGCCGAGGCCGGGCACGAGCCCGAACGCCTGCACCTCGAACACGCCGCCGAGCGACTCGTTGGCGCGGCGCAGGTCGTCGATCTCGGCCACCATCGCCTTGGCCGCCTCCGCGTCCAGACAGCGCACGGGCGAGGCGTCGACGTCGGCGAAGTCAGCCGGCACGAGCGCCTCGGAGCGCTCGGGCGCGCGCACCGAGGCGATCTGCACGACGTGCGAGTAGACCTCGACGCCCAGCGTGCGCAGGAACGCCTTGCAGAGCGCCCCGCCGGCGACGCGGGCGGCGGTCTCGCGGGCGGAGGCCCGCTCGAGGATGTTGCGCACGTCCGAGTGCTTGTACTTCTGCACTCCGACGAGGTCGGCGTGGCCGGGCCGCGGGAGGTGGACCTCGGCGACCTCCTCCTCGACCGGCCACGGGTTCATGCGCTCCTCCCAGTTGGCGTAGTCGCGGTTTCGCACCTGCAGCGCGATCGGACCGCCGAGCGTGCGCCCGTGCCGGACCCCCGCGGTGACCTCGGCGGCGTCGCGCTCGATCTTCATGCGCCCGCCGCGGCCGTGGCCGAGCTGGCGCCGCGCCATGTCGGTGTTGATCTCCTCAGCGGAGAGCTCGAGCCCGGCGGGCAGGCCCTCGACGATGCATGTGAGACCGGGGCCGTGCGACTCGCCGGCGGTGATCAGACGGAGCTCCACGGCTCCAAGCTTATTTGCTGAGGTGCGCGTCTCAGCCGCGGAGCGCGTTGCGGGCGCCGTGTGCGTGCGCCTTCTTCGGCTTCGGCTTCGCGAACACGAGCACGCCCGGCTGCGAGGAGTAGCGCAGGAACGGCAGCGCGACCAGGCCGGCCTTGCGCAGCAGTTCCTGGCCCACGCGCGAGACGCCCCACTCTTCGCTGCCGGAGTGGCGGCGAGCGGCCGATGCCTTCGCGCTCGAGGCGCTCGCGGTCCGCTTTTCGATCGACAGCACGCGCAGTTCGTAGATCACCGCTTCGCCGTTGGACTGCAGGTAGTTCAGCTGCTCGGTCTCCCCGGGCTTCAGGTCGACGGCCTGGCACTGCTGAGGGCTCGGCAGGCACGCGCCGGTGCCGGTCAGGATCGCTTCGCCGACGAGCGTGAAGGTCGCGCTCCGGCCCTTCGAGGTGACGCCGCGGAAGACGAGCAGCGGCTGGTGGGCGGAGGGCAGCGGCGTCTGCAGCTTCAGCTTCTTGTATTCGGTGAGCTGGGCCAGTTCGGGGGCCGTGTTGGGCGGCAGCACGCCGAACTTGATCGCCACGTCGTAGGCGGTCTTCTTCGCCTTCGGCTTCGTCTGTTTCGTCGGTGCTTCGCTCGAGCTCGGCGTTTCAGAGCCGGAGCTGCTCGGCGTTTCGCTGCCTGAGCTGCTCGACGAGCTGGAGGAGCTTTCGGAGCTGGACGGCGCCGGGCCGGCCGCCGCGGCGCTCACTTCGGAGGCGCCGGAGCCGGGCAGCGGAGCGAACGGGTCACGGGCGACGCCGTGCGCCTGGTCTTTGAAGCCGTCGGTGGTCTCGGCGACGGCCTTCTGGGTGGTCGCGCCCGTCACCGCGATGCCTTTGCTCTGCGGCACGACAGGCACCGGCGGCAGGTTGCTGGTCGGGTTCGACGAGCTCCCGCCGAGCAGCGCGTAGGCGAGCCCGGCGACGAGCAGCGCGCACACCACCGCCACGATCGGCAGCAGGCGCCTGTCGGTCAGGTCCTCCTTGATCTGGGCAAAGAGCTCGTTCATGGCGCCACCCTCGCGATCGCCGGCGTGGTCGGGGAGCTCGAGGAGCCGGCGGCCGGTGAGGCGCCGGTCGGCGAGCTGGGAGTCGCGCCGGAGGTCACGCTCTGGCCGGCCGGCAGCACGTATGCCGTGGCCGTGACGGTGCCCTGGAGCTTCGCGCCCTTGCCTTCGGTCGCTTCGGGGGCGAGCTTGACGCTCTGGATCGTGAGCAGCCGGCCGCTGACCCTCAGCCCTTCGGCGCCCTGGTGGGTGGTGAAGGCCGTCAGCTGGCGGAAGAGGTGTTCGAGCGAGAAGAAGCCGCCGGCGAAGACGAACGTGAACGGCATCTGGGTGAACCCGGTCGTGCTCGCGGCGGGGGTCGCCGAGGAGGACGACGACGAGGACGAGGACGACGACGAGGACGAGGACGACGACGAGGACCCGGACCCGCTGGACCCGGACACGATCGAGTTGAAGCTGACGTCGCGGAGGTTCGAGGCTTCTTCGAGCTGGTAGACGAGCGAGGCGACTTCCTGGCTCGCCGGCACCGCTTTGCCGAGGTTCACGACCGCGGCGTAGGCGGTCGAGTACTGGGCCTGCGCGGCGCGCGCGTTCGACAGCTGGCTTTCGGCCGACGTGAGTTCGTGCTGCGCGGTGGTCACCTTCGCTTCGACGGCCTTCGCTTCCTTGCGCTTGGGCGAGACGAGCAGCATCCAGCCGCCGACGAGAAACACCGCGACGACCACGACCATCAGGACGATGCGATCACGACCGGTCATCGCGCTTCACCTCCGTTGCTGGCGGGCGCCGTCGAGCCTGCGGACCGGTTGGCGACGGTCTTGGCGCCGGGGCTCGCGGCCGCAGCCGCCTGCGAGGCGCTGGGAAGGGGTTCGAAGGTCACGCCGATGCTGAAGACAGGGGCGTGGGGCGGGCAGCCGCCGCCGGAGCTGGACGAGCCGGTGGAGCCGCCCTTGGTGGAGCTCTGGAGCGTCACTTCGGCGACGCCGTCGATCAGGCGCAGCCGCTGCAGCATCTGCGCGACAGCCTTCTGGCTCGTCGCGCAGCCCCCGATCGTGAACGTCGGGACGCTGCCGGCCGGCGTGGCAGAGGACACGGTGCTCGAGGTGCTGGCCGCCGAGGACGTGCCCGCGTTGCCGGCACTCCCGACTTCGCCGGACAGCTGCGAGACCGAGACATGGTCGGTGAGCACGCGACCGAGCTCGTGGAAGGTGTGGGCCCAGTCGAAGCGCGTGTCGACCAGCTCGGTGACGGTCTGTTCGCGCTGCTGGCGCAGCGACACGAAGCTCGTGTAGGGAGCGAGCGCTTCCGCGGCCGCTTTGGCCTGCGAGGCGCGCGCCGAGAGCTGCGCGGCCTTGGATTCGTCGGAGGAGACGGCCCGGCTCGCTTTCCCGTAGACGAACGCGAGCACGGCCAAGCCGGCGAGCAGCGCCAGCACCGCGTAGGCGGCACCGCCGGAGCGCCCGGCGCCGACCGAGCCGCCGCGACGCTGGTCGCTCGGGATCAGGTTCACGGCTCTCATTGCGGAGCCTCCGTGGCCGCGAGGCCGGTGGCGACGGCGAGCCGGTGCGGCGAGACGCCGCCCTCGCGCAGCGCGCCTGCGACCTCGAGCGAGGCGGAGCGGACCTCGACGCCCAGCGACAGCTGGAGCGCCTCGGCGAAGCCGGGGATGTCCTGTGCGGCCCCGCTCAGAACGACGTGGGAGACCTCGCCACCGCCGTCCTGGGAGCGGTGGAAGTCGAGTGAGTTGCGCACCTCTCCGGAGATGTCGCGGACGCCGTTCTCGAGCACCATCAGCACGTCGGCGTCGCTCGCTTCGGGCGCGGCGGCGGGGGCGACCGGCGCGGCGGCGAGCTCCTCGTAGCTCATTTCGAGCTCGCGGGCCTCCTGCTCCTGCACGGACGGCAGCGCCTGCGCTTCGGCGGACAGGTCGATCAGCTCCGGCTCGGGGATCTCGGCGCCGGGCACGTCGCCGTGCTCGTCGTGCTCAGGCTCCTCCGCACTGGCCGCGGGCTCGTCGGGCTCGGGCTCGGGCTCCGCCGGCGCGCGCAGGTCGCCTTCGAGCAGTCGCACGCGGGCGTCCACCAGGGCCACCCCGCGGCGCTCGGCGAGCTCGGCGGCCATGCCCTCGAGGCCGCTGCCGACCACGCGGGTGAAGCGGCACACCGTGCCCTCGGCGATCGCGAGGTTCGAGAGGCCGTCGACGTTCAGGTAGAGGACGCGCCCGGTCTGGCCCTCTTCGTGGCGGTAGAGCGAGCGGATCAGGGCAAAGGCGGAGAGGTCGACGCCCTCCGCCGTCAGGCCTGCCTGGCGCACTGCCGAGAGCAGCCGTTCGACCATGTCGCGCTGAGCGGCGACCAGCACGACGCGCTGGCGCGGCCCGGCGGGCGTGTCGATGATCCCGAGCGGGTGGAAGTCGAGCACGGCGTTGCCCAGTGGCATCGGCACCTGGTCCTGGGCCTGGAAGGAGACGGCTGCGGCCAGCTCCTTCTGGTCGGTGACCGGCGGCAGCTCGAGCGTGCGCAGCACGGTGCGCTGGTTGGCGACGCCGACGCGCACGCGCTTGCCGAGGTTGTGCTCGGCGAAAAGATCCTTCAGCGCCTCGGCGAGACCCGCCTCGTCGACGACTTCGCCGTCCCGCATCGCGTCGGGCGAAAGGGGGACGGCCGCCGCGCGCTCCGCAACGATCGAGCCGTTGACCCGGGCGCGGACGGCGGCGACGAAGCCGGGCTGGATGTCGAGTCCCACCACGTCGACGCCGGAGCGGCGTCCGAGGTTGAGTCCGAGCTTGAGGTTTGGAGAGGGAAGGCTTGAAGGAAGTCTCATGAGCAAGTGCCGCTTGGGCAGGGTGCGGGTGGCCCGCAGGTCGGGTATCGGCGCGGGGGTGGGACCCCTTTAGTGAAGGAAGTGATTGACGTAGACATCGACGAGCTGGGGGCCGGCGAAGACCGCCACGACGGCTCCGAGCGCGAGGAACGGGCCGAACGGCACGGCGGTCTTTCGTCCAGCCTTGGTGCCCTTGCGGGCCATGATCCAGACGCCGACGACCGTTCCCGTCACGAGCGCGATCAGGAGCGCGGGGGCGACCGCGGAGCCGAGGAACAGGCCCATCATCCCGGCGAGCTTCACGTCGCCCATGCCCATCCCGCCGGGGTAGGCCAGCGCGGCGATCAGCAGGAAGCCGCCGGCGGCGGCGCCGGCGATCAGCCGCGCGGGCTCCCCGGAGGGATCGAGGACCGTGCCGATCGCGATCGCGAGCACGGCACCGAGCAGCGTCAGCCGGTTGGGGATGATGCGGTGCTCGAGATCGATCAGGGCGATCGGCACGACGAGCAGGATCAGGACGATGCCGAGCACCACATCGGCGGTCGTCTCCCCCGCCAGCACCGCGCCCAGGCAGAGCAGACCGGTCATCAGCTCGACCAGCGGATAGCGAACCGAGATCGACTCGCCGCAGCTGCGGCAGTGCCCGCGCAGCAACAGCCACGAGAGCACCGGGATGTTGTCGTAGGGCTTGACCGGCGTGCCGCAGCGCGGGCAGTGCGACGCCGGCGTGATCAGCGACTCGTGCCGCGGCAGGCGATAGACGACGACGTTCAGGAACGAGCCGAAGATGGCGCCGAGCACGCCTGCGAACGTGGCGGCCTCCATCACCATTTACCGGCGGGGCACAGCTGCGATCCAGCGGGCGCTTCACAGGTGCGCGAGACTTCTCCCGCCTTCGGCTTCGTCCAGGTGAACTTGTCGCCGGTCACGGCTTCCGAGACGACTTCGTACCCCTTGCCTTCTTCGAGCACGCTGGCTTTGGTCAGACATGCGCCTTCGAGTTCGGTCGCTGTCTTCCCTTTGCAGAGGACGAGCGCCGGCTCGTATTCGCGGAGCTGTTCGAGCGTCATGCCGTTGTAGTTGCCTTCGTGGTCGGTGGAGTAGGTCTCGGCGGCCTGCGACCCGGCGCGCGCTTGTTCCTTCGCGCTCGCGTCCTTGGCCTTGCCCTGCTGGTTGAGAAGGGTGGGGATCGCGATGGCGGCGAGAATGCCGATGATCAGCACCACGACCAGCAGCTCGATCAGGGTGAACCCGTCGGTGCCGTTGCGCAACCGGGAGCGGACGCTTGCCATGCTCACCTATCGGCGCGCGGTGCCATGCGCTTGACGGCTTTTCAGGAAACGGCGCGGAAACGCGAGAGGGCGGCCCGGAGGCCGCCCTCTGCAACGTGGTTCGTCAGGCTAGAAGCCCATTACCATTTTTCGGTCGCGCAACCTTTGCTGCCTTTTTCCTGTTTGCAGGTGCGCGTCACGTTGCCTTCGCTGTTACGTGCGACCTTGAACGTGTCGCCGCTCGTCGATTCGGTTTCGACGGTGTAGCCCTTTTCGCCCGCTTCGACGGCCACGGCCTTCAGGCACGCGTCGCCGACTTCGGAGGCTTTTTTGCCTTCGCATTCTTTGACGGTCGGCTCGTAGGACTTGATTTCGGCCACTGACAGACCTTTGTAGGTCCCTTCGTGGTCGGTCGCGAACGTCTCCGAGACCGTCTGGGCCGTGCGCGCAAGCTCCTTCGCGGAAGCGTCGGAAGCCTTGCTCTTCTGGCTCAGGAACGACGGAATGGCGATCGCGGCGAGGATGCCGATGATCAGGATCACGACCAGAAGCTCGATAAGGGTGAAACCACCCTCTTCGGTCGAGCGCTGGCGCAGTCGGTACAACATTCGATCCTCCTTGGGATCTGGTTACAGGGCGCCAGCCCTCGGTAATCGCCTCTTGCAGCGATGCGCCTCCCATGAGAGCCGCCGGCTTTGCTACGCATCCTCTCGGACGCTCTGCCTTGGCACCTCGGCACTGGCTTGTTTTTCAGCCGGTGCATCGACGGCTCATGAGGTGAGCTTTATAGGTGCATGAAAGCTTGGACGGATGGCTTCACCATCGTCAGAGAAGGTACGAGGCGAGCGCGGGCCGCCTACGCGGCGTCCGGCTGCGTGGGGCCGTCGCCGGGCTCCGTGCCCTCGCGAGCCTCGCCCCAGTGCGCCTGCGCGTCGATCTCGGCCGGGCGCAGCCCGCTGCCCTCGCACCACGGGCACGCGATCGCGCTCGGGCTGCCGCCGAGGTTGGAGATGACGCGGCCCGTGCCGCGGCAGGCCATACACTCCCGCGGCTCATGGGTCGCCTCGCTCGGATCTCCTCTGCGCTCGTCGTCGCCTGCCACGAGCCGATGAGACTAGCGCTCGGAGCATGAGAGGCCTTTCACGACGCACCGAGTGGGCGATCGTGGCAGCGATCACCCTCGCTGCCGCCGTGCTGCGCCTCTGGCAGATCGGCAAAGTGCCGCCCGACCCGTTCTACGACGCGGCCGTGCGCAGCATGACGGTGTCGTGGCACAACTTCTTCTTCGGGGCCTTCGAGCCCGGCGCGAGCGTCTCGATCGACAAGCCGCCGGTGGACCTGTGGTTGCAGGTCGCGAGCGTGAAGCTGCTCGGCTTCAGCTCGACCACGCTGAAGCTCCCCGAGGCGCTCGCAGGGATCGCCTCGGTGCCGCTGCTCTACGAGGCGGTGCGGCGGCTGTGGAGCCCCGTCGCCGGGATCGCCGCCGCTGCGGCGCTGGCGATGCTGCCGATCGAGGTCATCACCTCGCGCAGCGACACGATGGACGCGGTCATGATGGCGCTGCTCGTGCTCGCGCTGCTGCTGATCGCCCGCGCGCTCGAGACGGGCCGCATCGGCTGGCTGCTCGGCGGCGCGGCGGCGCTCGGCGTGGCCTTCGACGTGAAGCTGCTCGAGTCGCTGGTCGCGCTGCCGGGACTCGCGGTGCTGGCCGCCGTCGGGATGCCGGGCAGCCTCCCGCGGCGTGCGATGCAGCTCGCGGCCGCGGCCGGGGTCTACGTGGTTGTGGCGCTCGCCTGGCTCACAGCGACGCTCGCGGTGCCGGCGCACGACCGCCCGTACGCGATCGGCTCCACGAACGGGAGCGCGTGGAACGCGGCCTTCGTGTTCAACGGCAAAGACCGGCTGAGCGGCAAATCGCCCGAACCGCAGGGCACCGTCTACGAAGCGGGGCACGTCTACCCCACCGCCACGCAGGCCCAGCGCGACCACATCCCGATCGTGCCCGCCTCGGCGACGCGGCTGCTGGCGCGCATCGGCCCGCTCTCGGGCCAGCGCCTCGGCATGGAGATCCTGATCGGGCTGATCCTCGGCATCCCCGCGCTGTTCTTCGGCATGCGCGCCCCACCGGTCGCCGACCCGCTCCGCCGGGCGCCGCTGGCCCGCGTCGCCGGCGCATCGGGCCCGGCCGCCGCCCCTCCCGGAGCCGCGGACCAGCCCCCGACCGGGCATCCGCCGCAGGAGGCCGGCACGGCGCCGGACCCGCACGGCGACCCGCAGGTGCCGCTGCGCATCCGCCGCGCGGCCGCCGCGGGGATCGGGCTGTGGATGCTGACCGGCCTCGTTCTCTTCAGCCACATGGAACGGCTGCACCCGCGCTACGTCGAGGGCTTCACGCCCGCCGTCGCCGCGCTGCTGGGCATCGGGCTCGCGTGGGCGAGCGCGCCGCGCGGGCGGGCGCGGCTCGCGGCGCTCGCGGTCGCGATGATCGTGACCGTCTACTACGCCGAGCGCCTGCTCTACGGCACCGAAGCGGTGTGGTGGGTGGTGCTCGCGGGTGCGACCGGCGCGGTCGGCGCGGCGCTCGTGGCGCGGCGCGCGCCTGCCGGCAGACGCGGGCTGCTGGGCGCCGCGACGCTCGCCTGCGCCCTCGTCGCGGTGCTCGCGGTCGGGGTCAAAACCGACATCCGCGCGATCCACGACAAGATCAGCGCGGCCGGCTTCGTCGGCCAGCTCCCGGGCGACGTCCAGCACAACCTGAGCGCCTACCTGAAGGCCCACAACCACGGCGCCCGCTACGAGCTCGCGGCCGAGTCGGCAACGCAGATCGGCTCCCTGATCGTGCAGGACGCCAGACCGGTCGTCGTGCTGACGACCTACAACGGGCGTGTGTACACCTCGGTTGCGAAGCTGAAGCGGATGATCGCCGCAGGCCAGGTCCGCTACGCCTACCTGAGCACCTTCTGCGGGCGCAAAGCCTCGTCGGTCAACGCCGCGTGCTCGGCCCCGGTCGTGTGGATCCGCGCGCACGGCACCGACGTCTCGCGCGAGGCCGGCCTGCGGGGCGGCGTCCTCTATGAGCTGCCCGGGGCGAAGCCGTGAGCGGGCGTGGCGTGGGCGCGCACCCTGAAGGGCACAAGCAGGCGGCGGCCGGGGCGAGCGAACTGATCGGGCGGGCCACCGAGGCGGGGCTGCTCGCGCTCGACACCGAGTTCATGGGCGAGGGCCGCTACCGCACGCTGCTGTGCCTGATCCAGCTCGCCGCGCCCGAGCGCGCCGGCGCCGCGGAGTCGATCGCGCTCGTCGATCCGCTGCGCGAGGACTCCGAACTGGCGCCGCTCGCGGCGGCGCTCGAGGACCCGCAGGTGCGCATCGTCGTGCACTCCGGCCGCCAGGACATCGCGCTGCTGCGCCGCGAGCTGGACTGCGAGGTGACGAACATCTTCGACACGCAGATCGCGGCGGGCTTCTCCGGGCTCGGCGCGCAGTCCTCGTATGACTCGCTGCTCGGCGAGGTGCTCGGCCTGAAGGTGGGCAAGACGGCCAGCTTCACCCGCTGGGACGCGCGCCCGCTCTCGGCCGAGCAGCTCGCCTACGCGCGCGAGGACGTCGTGCACCTGCTCGAGCTCGCCGGCGAGCTGGAACGGCGCCTGGACGGGCTCGGGCGGCTCGAGTGGGCGCTCGAGGAGTGCCGGGCGCTGAGCGCGGTCAAGGACGAACGCGACCCGCAGGCGATCTTCGAACGGCTGCCGCGCGTCGGCGGGCTGAACGCCTCGGCGCGGGCGGTGGCGCGCGAGCTGGTCGACTGGCGCGAGCGGACCGCCGAGCGCCAGAACCGCCCCGTGCAGGGCGTGCTGAGCGACGCCGGCCTCGTCGAGGTGGCGCGCCGGCGGCCCGCCTCGGCGGAGGACCTCGCGAAGATCCGCGGCGTCGGCGGAAGCGCGCAGGGCCGCCGTGCGCGCGAGCTGCTCGACGCGGTCGCACGCGCGCGCCGGCGTCCGGCCGAGCCCCCGCCCCAGGCGGGCCGCCACCCGCCGCCGAAGCCCGAGGACATGCCGCTCGTGGCCCTCGCCGAGTCGCTTGCGCGAGCCCGCGCCCGCGAAGCCGGCCTCGCCTATGAGCTGCTCGCGGCCCGCGCCGACCTGCAGGCGATCGTGACCGCGGTTCGAACGGGAGCCGAGATGCCCGACGTACGCACGTTGCGCGGGTGGCGTGCGGAGCTCGCAGGCGACGACCTGCTCGAGCTGCTCGAGGGCCGGATCGCCCTCTCCGTCGCGCGCGACGGCGGCAACCCGCGCATCGACGCGCGCCCGCGCGCGGACTGACGGCGAGCGTCAGCCCCTCGCGGGCGAAGCGGCGAGCGCCTCCTCGTCGCTCTGGCGATATGACTCGAGCAGCTCGCGCTCGCGCTCCATCCGCGGGAAGCGCAGGGCGACGAGCGCGGCGCCGAGCAGCACCGCGACGATGCCCGCTACGTAGGCCCACTGGTCGCCTTTCAGGAACGCTTCCCTGGCCCCCGCGGTGATCTGCGAGGCGTAGTGCGGGTACTGCTGGGCGATCGCCGCCGCGCCCGCGAAGGACTTGGTCAGCTGGTTTTCGACGCTGGTCGTGACGTGGGCGCTCGAGCTCGCAACCGCGGCGCCGGCAGCGGCGGCGTAGCCGGCAGTGAGCAGCGCGCCGAAGATCGACTGCATGATCGCCCCGCCGAGGTCGCGCTGCAGGTCGGCGGTGCCCGAGGCCATGCCGGCGCGGCGCACGGGCACGCTGCCGGTGAGCGAGTGCGATGCCGGCGTGCCGGCGAGGCCCACGCCGATCCCGACCAGCGCGTAGGCGAGGCCGACCTTCCAGTAGGGGATCCCCTCCTTCCAGAGCAGGAGCATCGTCAGGAAGCCGAGCAGGACGAAGACGTAGCCGAACAGGAGCGTGAAGCGCGCCCCTTTCGCCTCCACCAGCGTCGCGGAGCGGGGCGCGACGAGCACCATGCAGATCGCCGCCGGCAGGATCGAGAGCCCGGCGTCGAGCGTCGAGTAGGCGAGCACGTTCTGGAGGTACTGCTGGCCGATGAACATCGCGCCCATCAGCGAGCCGAACACGATCAGCCCCGCGCAGGCCGCGACCCAGAACGGCGGGCGCTTGGCGACGTCGAGGTCGTACAGCGGGTTCGGCGCACGGCGCTGGCGCCAGAAGAAGAGGATCAGCCCGGCCGCGGCGACGCCGGCGAGCACGAGCGTCAGCGTGGTCTTTTCGGGTACCGGCGCGAAGTTGATCGAGAGGATCAGCGCGCCGACGAGGACCAGCGAGAGCACGCCGCCGAGGTGGTCGACCGGCTCCTCGCCCTCGTTGACGTGGGCGGGCACGTAGCGCTGGGCCATCCAGATCGCGACCACGGCCAGCGGCAGCGTGAGCAGGAACACCGAGCCCCATTCGAAATGCTCGAGCAGCGCGCCCGAGCACAGCGGGCCGAGCGCCGCGATCGCGCCGCCGATCCCCGACCACAGCGCGATCGCCTTCGTGCGTCCCTCGCCGGGCGCCCAGATCGCGGTGATCAGCGCAAGCGTCGTCGGATAGGCCATGCCGGCCGCGAGGCCGCCGCCCAGACGCGCGAGCGCGAGCACCGTGTCGCTCGGCGCGAACGCCGCCAGCAGCGACATCGGGATCGCGAGCGCGGTGCCTCCGACGAGCATCGCCTTGCGTCCGTAGCGGTCGCCGACCGCGCCGAGCCACAGCACCGAGCACGCGAGCCCGAGCGAGTAGCCGACCGCGATCAGGTCCAGCGTCGTCTGGCTCGAGTCGAAATGGGCCCCGATCTTCGGCAGCGCGACGTTGGCCACGGACAGGTTGAGGTTGGCGACCGCGGCGACGAGGATCAGACTCGTCAGGACGAGCCCCGATGCTGCCGGCGCCTCTTCTCGTTCGCGCGTCACGGCGCCGGCCCTCAGTAACCGGTTCCGGTCTTCACACGCCGGCGGTCGAGCTCGTGCACGGCGCCCTTCTTGTCGAGCGTGCCGAGCGCCTTCGTGAAGTCCTCGTGCAGCGCTTCGATCAGCGGCTGGCCCAGCGTCTCCTTGCACAGCACCCGCAGGATGCTCACGTGGTCGGCGTTCGGCGGCAGCGTGTAGGCGGGGACCATCCAGCCGCGCTCGGCGGCGAGCTGGAAGGCGATGTCGAACTCGTTGTAGGAGCGATCGCCCGCGAGTTTGAATGCCACGAGGGGCAGCTGGTCGTGCCCGTGGGGACCGACGAGTTCGAAGTGCTCGCCGTCCTCGATTTTGCGCGCGAGCAGCTGCGCGTTGTGCTGCATCGTGCCGATGATCTCCTTGTAGCCCTCGAAGCCGTAGCGGACGAAGTTGTAGTACTGGGCCAGCACCATCGCGGCGCCGGTCGAGAAGTTGAGGGTGAAGGTCGCGTCGCGCTCGCCGAGGTAGTTCTCATAGAACACGAGATCCTCCGGCAGATCGGAGGGTTCCCTGAATACGAGCCAGCCGATGCCGGGGTAGACGAGCCCGTACTTGTGACCTGAGACGTTGATCGAGCGGACCTGCTCCAGGCGGAAGTCCCAGAGCGTGTCGGGGTAGAGGAACGGCCACACGAAGCCGCCGCTCGCGCCGTCGACGTGCAACGGGATGTCCAGCCCCTCCTTCTCCTTGAGCTCGAGCAGAATGTGGTTGATGCCCTCGATGTCGTCGGCGTGGCCGGTGAAGGTCGTGCCCAGCACCGCGCCGACGCCGATCGTGTTCTCGTCGAGGTACGGACGCACGTCCTCGGGCCCGATCGTGAGCTTGTCGGGCTGCAGCGGGATGATCCGCGGCTCGACGTCGAAGTAGCGGCAGAACTTGTCCCAGACGACGTGCACGTCGCCGCCGAACACGAGGTTCGGGGAGTCGGTCGGCTTGCCGGCGGCTTCTCGTCTCTGGCGCCACTTCCACTTCAGCGACAGGGCGCCGAGCATGATCGCCTCCGAGGAGCCCTGGGTGCGGGTCCCCGTCGTGTCCCCGGGCGCGTTGAAGAGGTCGGCCATCATGCGGATGCAGCGCTGCTCGATCTCTGCCGTCTGGGGGTACTCGGCGTGGTCGATGTAGTTCCGATGCAGGTTCTCGCCGATCAGGCGCTGTGCCTCGGGCTCCATCCACGTCGTCACGAACGTGGCCAGGTTGCGCATCGGGATGCCGTCGAGCACCAGGTCCTCGCCGATCAGGCGCATCGCGTCGACCGCCGGCATGCCGTGCTCGGGCAGTTTGCCGTCGGGCGGTTTGTGCCGCAGGATCTTGGTCCCGTATCGGTCCGCGTACGACGACTCGCTGGCGGGCATGGCTGGTCCTCCTCGGATGGATGGCCGACCCAGCATTGCGCCACGCCCGGCGACCTCGCATCCTCCTAACGAGGTGATCGCGCCGCGGCGAGGGTCGCGAGCGCGCAGGCGAGGAAGCAGGCTGCTCCGAGCGAGGTGTTGAAGTTCGAGGCGGCGAGGTCGCGGATAGAGCCGCTCGCGGGCACCACGTGGCCGGCGACCGCGGAGATCCCGAAGAAGATGCAGCCGAGCAGGTTGACGGCCGGCTGCCACCAGCCGGCGCCTCCCCGGACGGGCCGCCACCCCCGCCGCCCAGAGGCCGCGTAGGCGATCGTGCCCGAGACGAGGAAGCAGATCGAGCCGTACGCGTCCGGGCGCCAGACGAGCCGGTTGTACTCGGGGCTCGAGACGGCCGTTTCCAGCGCCCTGAACGTGGTGACGTTGAAGAACAGCGTGCCCGCCGACTGGATGATCGCGGCGCGCCAGGCCGCCGCGCCCCCGGCGCCCGCGCTCCGAGCGGGCCACGCGCCGATGCTCTGCAGCGCGCCGCCGAGCGTGAAGAAGATCGAGCCGGCGAAGAAGGTGACCGCGTCGGCGCGCTCGCCGACGAGTTCGGCGTAACCAGGGAACGGCCCCACGAGGAAGCAGGTGGAGCCGATGGCGAACGACGCGGCCATCCACCGTTCGCGGCTCATCGCGGCGCCCCCAGGACCATCTCCTCGCTCATGTGCCGCAGCCTCACGCGCGCGGCGGACGCTGCGTCATCCCGAACGGAGGACGGTCGCGCGCAGCGCGCATGTACCCTGGCGGCCCGGGAAAGGAGAGAGCGTGGGCAAGAAAATCCTCGAGCTGGTGCTGTGCCTGTTCCACCCGATCGCCGTCGTGCTGATCTGGTTCCACCTCGCGTTCAGGCGCGACGACTGGGCGTTCACCCGGATGGCCTGGGCCGCCGCCGTGATCATCCCGCTCGTGCCGTTCATCTTCGTGCTGACCGGCAACGACTTCTTCGGAGACGAGCGAGGGGCCGGCACGCGGGCCGAGTGAGCGGCTGAGAGGCGGTTTCGGCTATTCGATGTGGTTGTACACTTCGAACAGCGGCAGGTACATCGAGATCACGATGAACCCGACGATGCCGCCGATCACGATGATCATGATCGGCTCGAGGATCGACGTCAGCGCCTTCACAGACGCTTCGACCTGTTCCTCGTAGAACTCGGCGATCCGGTCGAGCATCGAGTCCAGCGCGCCGGTCTCCTCACCGACGCCCACCATGTGCGTGACCATCTCGGGGAAGATCGGCGCCTGCGCGAGCGGCGCGGCGATGGTGCCGCCGCGCTTGACCGAGGCGGTCACGCCGTCCATCGCTTCCTCGATGGCGACGTTGCCTCCGGTGCGGCCCGTGATCTCGAGCGCCTGCAGCAGCGGCACGCCGGCGCTGGTCAGCGATGCAAGGGTCCGCGACCAGCGCGCCACGGCGACCTGCTGGACGATCGTGCCGATCTTCATCGGCACGTGCAGGCGGAAGTGATCCCACTGCTTGCGTCCCCAGGTGGTGCGCTTCCAGCGCAGGAAGCTCGCGAGGACGATGGCCGTCAGGAGGAACATCAGCCACCAGTAGCCGGTGACCATGTGCGAGAGCCAGACCGAGACCTTGGTCAGTTTCGGCAGTTCGCCACCGAACTGCTTGAAGACGCCGACGAACACCGGCACCAGGAACGCGACCAGCGCCATCATCACCGCGACAGCGAAGATGATGACCATCGTCGGGTAGACCATCGCCGATTTGATCTGCCGGCGCAGCGCCGCGTCCTTCTGCAGCTGGTCGGCGACGCGCATCAGCGAGCCCTCGAGCACGCCGCCCATCTCACCGGCCTGCGTCATCGCGACGAACAGCGGGCTGAAGACCTTCGGGTGACGGGCCATCGCGTCGCTCAGCGAGAGCCCGGCCTCGACGTCCTTGCGGACGGCGACGATCGTTTCTTTGAGGAACTTGCTCTCGGTCTGCTCCTCGAGCACGTACAGCGAGCGCAGGATGCTCATCCCCGAGGAGATCATCGTCGAGAGCTGGCGGGAGAAGATGGCCAGGTCGTTGGCCTTCACCCGCTTGAGGAAGCCCAGCTCGATCTCTTTGGAGGAGTGCTTGTCGCTGATGTCGAGGACGATCAGCCCGCGCGCCTTGAGCTGGTCGGAGACGGCCTGCTTGGAGTCGGCCTCGACCTCGCCGCGGGCTTTGCCGCCCGCGAGGTCCATCGCCTTGAAGACGTAGGTGCTCATGTCGGTCGGTCCGGATCCCCTAGGCGGCGGCGAGCGAGGGCGCGCCGAGCAGGCGGCGCAGCTCCTCGGGGGTCGTGGAGCGGGCTTCGGCCAGCTTCTGGCTGATCTTGCCGGCGCGGACGAGCTGCGCGAGCGAGGCGTCCATCGTCTGCATGCCGACGGAGGAGCCGGTCTGGAGCACCGAGTAGATCTGGTGGGTCTTGCCCTCGCGGATCAGGTTGCGCACGGCCGGGGTCGGGACCAGCACCTCGGTCGCCACGACGCGGCCGGAGCCGTCGGCGGTGGGCAGCAGCTGCTGGGTCATGATCCCCTGCAGCGCGACCGAGAGCTGCACCCGGACCTGGCCCTGCTGGTGGGCCGGGAACACGTCGATGATGCGGTCGATCGTCTGCGCGGTGTCCTGCGTGTGCAGGGTCGCGAACACGAGGTGGCCGGTCTCGGCCGCGGTCAGGGCGGTCGAGATCGTCTCGAGGTCGCGCATCTCGCCGACCAGGATCACGTCCGGGTCCTGACGCAGCGCGGCCTTCAGCGCCTCGCCGAAGCTCTGCGCGTCGGAGCCGAGCTCGCGCTGGTTGACGAGGCACTTCTTGTGGCCGTGCAGGAACTCGATCGGGTCCTCGATCGTCATGATGTGCTCCTCGCGGCTGGAGTTGATCGCGTCGATCATCGCCGCCAGCGAGGTGGACTTCCCCGAGCCGGTGGGGCCGGTGACGAGCACGAACCCGCGCGGCTTCTTGGTGAACTCGTGCACGGTGGCGGGCAGCCCGAGCTCGTCGATCGAGGTCAGCCCGAAGGGGATCAGGCGGAAGGCCGCGCCGAGCGCGCCGCGCTGGTAGTAGGCGTTGACACGGAAGCGGGCGTGGCCCGGGATGGAGTAGGCGAAGTCGAGCTGCCAGTTCGTCTCCAGACGCTGGCGCTGGTCGCCGGTGAGGATCGAGTAGACGATCTCCCGCGTGTCGGAGCTGGAGAGCTTCGGGTATTCCTCGAGCGGCGAGAGGCGGCCGCGCACGCGGACCGTCGGGTGGGCACCGGAGCTGAGGTGCAGATCGGAGGCACGGCGGTTTACGACCTCCATCAAGAGGTCAGCGAAATCGATGTCCATGGAGTGCCTATCGGCTCGAAATCGCGTTTTCAGGAGAGGTGGTTCACCCCTGGACGAAAAATTGAGGTCCTTTCGGCCCTTACGGGCCCGTCCCGGCACATGTGCGGCTCCAGGCACCGGGCAAGAAGGCACGGCAAGTCGGGCTATGAGTCTCCTCTCGGAGCCCCGGGGCTGCTGCCGAAAGGACCACACACCTGGCGCCTCAGGCGTCGGCTCCAGGCGCGGGGACGCTTACTCCTTCCCGCTGCGCCCGGAGCAGGCGCTGTCGCGACGGACGCGCCCGTGCTCCTCCCTCGACGCCTACCTACGCGGTGCGGCGTGACCAGCCTGGCGCCGCCGCACCCGCCGGTAGGGCAACCACGGCGTCAACACGGCGTCGAGCAGGAAGATCGCAGCGCAGAACGTTTTGAGCGTACGGCCCACGCCGGGCGGGCGCGCGGGGGCCGGTCCAAGGCGGCGAGGTGGCTGTCGAGGTGATGCAGGGGTCGCTCATGCGCCGCCTCCCCCCAGCGACAGCACGCGTCAGTTCGAGCCGATCACCCGCGCGATCTCGGCCATCGAGGTGCGCCCCATGCGCACCTTCAGCAGCCCGTCGTCGCGCAGCCGGACCATGCCCTGGGTGACGGCGACGTCGCGGATCTCCTCCGCGGGCCGCCGTTCGAGGGCCATGGACTGGATCTCCGGCGTGATCGTCATCACCTCATACAGGCCGATGCGGCCGCGGTAGCCGCTGCCGCCGCAGCGCCGGCAGCCGACCGGCTCGTAGGCCTCGAGCTCCATATGGGCCTTGTAGCCGCTCTCCTTCAGCACCTTCGCGGGGATGATGATGCGCCGCTTGCAGGACGGGCACAGCTGGCGCGCCAGGCGCTGGGCGACGACGCACTCCAGCGCGGAGGCGACGAGGAACGGCTCGATTCCCATCTCGGTCAGCCTCGTGATCGCCGACGGCGCGTCGTTGGTGTGCAGCGTCGAGAGCACGAGGTGGCCGGTGAGCGCCGACTCGACGGCGATCTGCGCGGTCTCGCGGTCGCGGATCTCGCCGACCATGATCACGTCGGGGTCGGCGCGCACCATCGCGCGCAGCCCCGCTGCGAACGTCAGGCCGGTCTTGACCGAGACCTGTACCTGCGTGAGCCCCGACATTTCGTACTCGACCGGGTCCTCGACGGTGATGATGTTCTTCTCGGGCGTGTTGAGCATCTGCAGCGCCGCGTAGAGCGTCGTCGACTTACCCGAGCCGGTCGGCCCCGTGACGAGCACGGCGCCGTGGGTCTCGCCGGCGGACTTGACGAAGCGCTCGCGGGACTCGTCGGACATGCCGAGCTTGTCGAGGTCGACGACCACGTTGCTCTTGTCGAGCACGCGCATGACGATGCCCTCGCCGTTGACGCTCGGCAGCGTCACGACGCGCAGGTCGACGTGGCGGCCGTCGACGGCGAGCCCGATGCGCCCGTCCTGTGGCAGGCGCTTCTCGGCGATGTCCAGTTCGGCCATGATCTTCACGCGCGAGACGACGCCGGCGGCCATCTTGCGCGGCACCGTCGTGATGTCCTGAAGCACGCCGTCGATGCGGAAGCGCACGCGGACTTCCTTGCCGTCGGGCGCGAAGTGGATGTCCGAGGCGCCGCGCTCCACCGCCTGGCCGACGACCTGGTTGACGAGCTTGATGACGGGCGCGTCTTCGGAGCTCTCGTGGAGCGCGACGACCTCGCCCCCGTCCTCCTCCTCCTCGAGCAGGTCCGCTGGCGAGCCGACGACGTCTTCGAGGCGGTCCAGGCGCGAGATCAGCGAGAGGATGTCGTCGGGCGGCGCGACGGCGACCCGCACCTCGTGCCCGGTCATGATCGCGATGTCGTCGACCGCCAGCACGTTCGAGGGGTCGGCCATGGCGACCAGCAGCGTGCGCTTGTCGGCGAACGCCACCGGCACCGCCTGGTAGCGCTTGGCGACCGTCGTGGAGACCAGGTTGGCGGCCGACATGTCGACCTGGAAGACGCCCAGGTCGAGGTGGTCGAGGCCGTAGCGCTCGGCGAGCGCGCGGGCGAGGCCGTCGGCTGTGATCGCGCCCTGGTCGAGCAGGATCCGCTCGGGCGAGGAGCCGGCGTTGCGCGAGGTCTCGATCGCGTCGGTGACCTGGCGCTCGGAGGCGAGCTGCATCTCGACGATCACGTCGGTCAGGAAGCGCGGCGAGGAGCCGCGGCGCGACGGCTTGGTGATGCCGGTGAAGCCGTCCCCGTCCCCGGCGCCGTCGGGCGGCGGCGCCTCATCGGCTGCCGGCGGGGTCTCGCTCCAGCTCTCGGCCCCCTCGACACCGGCGGTCGACGCGTCGAGCTCGACCTCGACCGCCGATCCGCCGTCGGAGACGAACGGGTCGAAGCTCTCGCCATCGCCGCCGCGGTCGACGGAGGGCTCGCCGTCGCGCTCGAGCGAGATCGCGGAGTCGCCCTGCTGCTCTCCGTCCATGCCGAAGATCGCGTGCAGGTCCGGCTCGACGGGCTTCGAGGCCTCGCTCATGGCGCCACCCCCTCGGCACGGGGGTCAGTCCGGGTGCTCGTGAGCGGCGCGGCGCATGACCTCGAGCGGAGGCTCGCGGCCGGTCCACAGCTCGAGGCTGAGGGCGCCCTGCCGGACGAGGATCTCGAGACCGTCGATCGTCTGCGCCCCGCGGGCCGCGGCGGCGGCAAGCAGCGGGGTGGATCCTGGGCGGTATACAAGGTCTGCGACATATGAGTACTCGCCGATCTGATCGCCTCGCAAACCCAGTTGGTTGAGGTCACGATCCTCAGCGGACGAGCGTTCTAGCCCGAGGCCCACGGACGTGCAGTTGACGAGCAGATCCGCCCCCATCGGGCGCTCGACGGCCCTCGCGCCGAGCTCGGACGCCAGACGCTGCGCACGCTCGCTCGTGCGGTTCCACACGAGCACCTCGGCCGCCCCCGCGTCCAGCAGCGCCCACACCGCGGCGCGCGCACTGCCCCCCGCGCCGAGCACCTGCGCGCGCAGGCCGGCGACGGGTGCCCCGAGCGCGGCGATGAGCCCCGGGGCGTCGGTGTTCTCCGCCGAGATCGTGCCGTCGGCGGCGAACGAGAGCGTGTTCGCCGCGCCGATCGCCCGAGCCCTCTCGCTCGCCTCCCCGGCGAGAGCCAGCGCCGCCTCCTTGTGGGGGATCGTCACGTTGGCGCCGGCGAAGCCGGCGGCGCCCAGCGAGCGCACGGTCTCCTCGAACAGCGCCGGTGGCACCGGCAGCCGCTGGTAGCGCCAGTCTGCGAGCCCGAGCTCGGCCAGCGCCGCGTTGTGGATCGCGGGCGAGCGGCTGTGCGCGACAGGCCAGCCGAGGACGCCGAGCAGCGGCATCAGCCGTGTTTGCAGGCGGGCAGGTGGCCCCCGTGGGCGCGCTTGGCGGCTTCGTAGGCCGCCACGTCTTCCTGGAACTTGGCTTCGGTCGTCGAGAACACCTGCTCACCGCAGCCGTCGGCGCCTGCGACGTAGTAGAGGTAGGAGGCGTGGGCCGGGTGCGCGGCCGCCTGGATCGAGGCGACGCCCGGGTTCGAGATCGGCGTCGGCGGCAGGCCTTTGTGCAGCCGCGTGTTGTAAGCGGAGTCGATCGCGAGCTGGGAGGTCGTGAGTTCCTTCGTGTACGTGGGGATGTTGTGCGCGTTCTCGATCGCGTAGTAGATCGTCGCGTCGATGCCGAGCGGGATGCCGGCCCGCAGGCGGTTGTAGATCACCGCCGCGATCTTGGCGCGGTCGGAGGGGACCTGCGCCTCACGCTCGATCATCGAGGCGACCGTCAGCAGCTCATACGGCGTCAGCCCGAGCGCCCTGGCGCGTTTGACGTATTCGTCGCCGAAGTTTTCCTGGAAGGCGGTGAGCTGGTCTTCGACCAGCCGTGCGGCGGGCCCGCCGCGGTCCATGTCGTAGGTCGCGGGAAACAGGAAGCCTTCGAGCGTGCGCGTCCCGCGCGGCGCGCCGTACTGGACGGGGTTCAGCAGCGGCGAGCGGCGCGCCGCCGCGCGGTAGCTCCCCTTCAGCCCCGCCGAGGAGGCGATCTGCGCGATCTGAAGCCGCGTCTTGCCCTCCGGGATCAGCACCTTGAGGACCGGCACCGTAGCGCTCGTCTTGTGGCTCGACGAGCGAGTCAGGCCATAGACGAGCAGCGCGACGACGACGCCGATCGCGATCAGAGCCAGCACGGCGATCAAGCGACCTGGCATGCGCCGCTCGCGCGCCGAGCGGCCCCCGCCGGCGAGACCGGCCGCCTCCGCTCCGGCGGCGGCTCCGTCGTCGGCGCGGCGGAATGCGCGCCGCATCGGCGGACGCTCCGCGCGGCGGACCCTGGGCGGCGCCTCGGGCAGCGGCTCGCGCGGCGGGGGCCCCGGGTCCTCCGGCAGGCCGGGGATCGCGTAGCCCGGCGCCTCGTCCGCGCCCGCGGCCTCCTCCGGCAGCACGATCGGCGCCTCGGTCGGCTCGACCGGATCCAGCGGCGCGTGGCCCTCCTCTTCGGGGAGCACGGCCGGGACGATCACGGGCTCGGGCGGCAGCACCGGCGGATCGGCCGGCTCGGGAGGGGCGATCGGCAGCCCCTCGGCGAGCGGCTCGCCTTCGGGCGGCTCATCCGCGAGCGGCTCGCCTTCGGGCGGCTCATCCGCGAGCGGCTCGCCTTCGGGCGGCTCATCCGCGAGCGGCTCGCCTTCGGGCGGCTCGGCGGCGACGGTCTCGGGTGGAAGCGGCTCGGGCGTCGGCGCCGGCTCGAAGTGGGGCTCGGGCATGGCCTCCGGCTCGGGTACGGGCTCGGGCTCGGGTGCGGGCTCCGGCTCGGGTGCGGGCGCGTGAGCCGGCGGGGCCTCAGCCGCGACCTCGGGTGCGGGGGCGCGAGCCTGATCGCCGAGCGGCGGCTCCGCCTCGACGGACTCCGGCTCAACCGGCGCGACGAGCTCCGGCTCAACGGCGCGACGGACTCCGGCTCAACCGGCGCGACGAGCTCCGGCTCAACCGGCGCGACGGACTCCGGCTCAACCGGCGCGACGGACTCCGGCTCAACCGGCGCGACGGACTCCGGCTCAACCGGCGCGACGGACTCCGGCTCAACCGGCGCGACGGACTCCGGCTCAACCGGCGCGACGAGCTCCGGCTCCGGTGGCGGCGGTTCGGCGATCGACTCGTCGGGCTCCGCGAGGGGCTCCGGCGCCGGCCTGCCTTCGCGCTCGGCACGGCGGCGCGCCCGTTCGGCGCGGGCCTGCTCGCGTTCCTCGCTGGTCCTTTCGGGGCTGGGTCGATCGCCTCGGGCCAAGGTGTGGACCCTAACGCGAGTCCCCGGCGTCCGGGCCGCGCGGCGCGCCGGCTCCCGCGGCCAGCCAGCTCTCGAGCAGGTGAGCCGCGGCGCGGGAGTCCTCGCTGGCGCGCGCCGAGCCGGCGCCGGCCGCGGATCGCTGCGCGAGCCGCGTCGTGAAGCGCTCGTCGTAGAGCTCGACCGGTACGCGGCCGTCGAGCGCCGCGACCAGCCGCTCGGCGAACTCGCGCGTCTCGCGGGTCTGCGCGCTGTCGCTGCCGTCGAGGGAGAGGGGCAGCCCCACCAGCACCGCCTCGACGCCGCGCTCGGCGACGAGCCTGCGCAGCCGGGCGAGCCCGCGCCTGGTAGCGGGGCGCTCGACCGGCTCGATCGGCGTCACGATCGTGCCGGTCGGGTCGCTCACGGCGCAGCCGCAGCGGGCGCTGCCGTAGTCGAGCGCCAGCACCCTCATCGAGCCTGCGGAAGCAGCCGCCGGGCCGTCACTACCCCGCGAGCGCGGCTTCGATCACGCCGCGTCCTGCGGCCAGCGCCTCGTCGAGCTTGCCGGGGTCCTTCCCGCCGGCCTGGGCCATCGTGTCGCGCCCCCCGCCGCCGCCGCCGACCGTCTCGGCGGCCGCCTTCACCACCGCCCCTGCTTTCACGCCCCGCTCGACGAGCTCGGGGGCGACGCTCGCGACGAGATGCACGCGGCCGTCGGCCGCGGCGCCCAGCAGGATCGCCGCCTCGCCGAGGCGCCCCTTCAGGCGGTCGGCCAGCTCGAGCAGCGCCTTCGCGTCGGGCACCTCGGCGCGCTCGGTGAGGACCTTCGCGCCGCCGACCTCGACCGCTCTCGCGCTGAGGGCGTCGAGGTCCGCACCCGCCGCGCTCCGCCCCGTCCCCTCTCTCATCTCCTTCTCCAGCCGCCGGCGCTCCTGGACGAGCGCGCCCACGGCGCGCGCGACCTCCTCCGGGCGTGTGCGCAGCTCGGCGGCGGCCTCGCCGAGCACCGCGTCGTGGCCGCGCAGCAGCTCCACCGCCGCCGGGCCCGTGACCGCCTCGATGCGCCGCACGTTCGCCGAGCTCGACGTCTCGGTGAGGATCCGGAACGGTCCGATCTCCGCCGTGCTGTGAACGTGGGTCCCGCCGCACAGCTCGCGCGAGTAGTCGCCCTCCCCCACCTCGACCATCCGCACGACGTCGCCGTACTTCTCGCCGAACAGCGCCATCGCCCCCATCGAGCGTGCCTCGTCCAGCGTCGTCAGCAGCGCCCGGACCGGGTCGTTCTGCGAGATCCAGTCGTTGACGCGGTCCTCGACGTCGCGCAGCTCCTCGCCGCTCAGCGCCTGGCCGTGGCTGAAGTCGAAGCGCAGCTTGTCGGGACCGACGTAGGAGCCCGCCTGGCGGATGTGGCTGCCCAGCCGCTCGCGCAGCGCCGCCTGCAGCAGGTGCGTGGCGGTGTGGTTGGCCTCCGTGGCGTGGCGCGCGCGGCGGTCCACGCGGGCGGTGACGCTCTCGCCCTCGCGCAGCGCCCCGCGCTCGAGGACGACCTCCAGCGCCTGGTCCTCGCCGATGCGGAACACGCCGCGCACGCGCGCCAGGCAGTCGCCGTCGGCGCATTCGATCGTGCCCTCGTCGGCGACCTGCCCGCCGCCGGGCGCGTAGAACGGCGACTCGGCGAGCTTCACGAGATAGCGCGCGCCGTCAGCGGCGCCGCCGCCGTTCTCCGCGAACGCGCGGACCGCGCCGACGGTCGTCGCCTGCTCCTCGGCCTCGTAGCCGGTGAAGCGTGTCTCGAAGCCGCTTTCGCCCGCGAAGACGCCGGCGATCTCGCGGGCGGCGCCGACGCCGCCGGGGTGCCCGGCGCGCCCGTGCGCGCGGCCCCGCTCGCGCTGCTGGTCCATCAGCTGCTCGAAGTCGCCTTCGATCTCCAGGCTCTCCTCGTCGAGCAGCTCGCGCGTCATCTCGTACGGGAAGCCGTAGGTGTCGTGCAGGCGGAAGACGTCCTCGGCGGGGATCGTCTCCAGGCCGTCCGAGCGCGCGCTCTCGATCAGCTCGCGCAGGGTCGCCATGCCCTGGTCGAGCGTGCGGGAGAAGCTCTCCTCCTCCGCCGCGAGCCACATGTCGGTGACCTCCGCCTGCTCGCGCAGCTCCGGGTAGGCCTCGCCCATCAGCTCGCGCACGAGCTCGGCGTAGCGCGTGAGGAAGCCGGCTTGCAGGCCCAGCCCGAGGCCGTGCTGGATCGCGCGGCGCATCACGCGGCGCAGCACGTAGCCGCGGTCCTCGTTGGAGGGGACGACGCCGTCGGCGGTGAGGAAGGTCATCGCGCGCGAGTGGTCGGCGAGGATCCGCAGCGCGCGGTCGGTCTCCTGCGAGGAGCCGTAGCGCCTGCCGGACAGCGTCTCGCCGAGCTCGACCAGCGGCGCGAACTGGTCGGTCTCGAACACCGAGTCCTTGTCCTGGAGGATCGCCGCCATGCGGTTCAGCCCCAGGCCGGTGTCGATGTTGCGCGCCGGCAGCGGCGTGAGCACGGTGCCCGCGCCATCCGGAGCCGGCTGCTGGTCGTACTGCATGAACACGAGGTTCCAGTACTCCAGGAAGCGTTCGTTCTCGCCACCCGGCAGGTCGTCGGGCGAGCCGTGCTCGACCCCCCGGTCGACGTAGAGCTCCGAGCACGGCCCGCACGGGCCGGTCGGGCCGGCCTGCCAGAAGTTCTCCGAGCGCGGGCATTCGACGATCCGCTCGCGCGGCACGCCGATCTCGATCCAGCGGTCGATCGCCTCCTGGTCGGACCCGAGCCCGAGCTCCTCGTCACCTTCGAAGACCGTGACCCAGATGTCGTCCTGCGGGAAGGAGAACACGTCCAGCGACAGGCGCCAGGCGAACTCGATCGCCTCCTCCTTGAAGTAGTCGCCGAACGAGAAGTTGCCCAGCATCTCGAAGAAGGTGAGGTGGCGGTTGGTGTTGCCGACGTTGTCGATGTCGACGGTCCTGAAGACCTTCTGGCAGTCGGTCAGGCGAGGCGCGGGCGGGGTCTCCTGGCCGAGGAAGTAGGGCTTCAGCGGGTGCATGCCCGCGACCGTCAGCAGGGCCGATGGGTCGTGCGCGGAGGGCACCAGCGAGGCCGAGGGGATGCGCCGGTGCCCGCGCTCCTCGAAGAAGCTCAGGAAGCGCTCGCGGATCTCGTCGGTTCTCATCGCCGTGATGTTAGGTGCGCGGGAGGTGCAAGCGCCCGCCCGCCCCGCCCGCGGGAGCGCCGCGCTAGCGCACGATCGTCCCGTGCCCGACCACGAGCTCGCCGGCGTAGAGGCACGCGAGCTGGCCGGGGGCCGTGCGCTCGGCGTCGGCGAGCAGCTCCACCTGCGCGGCCGCATGGCTGCCGGCGCCGAGCGGTTCGGGCAGCCGGCAGTCCAGGCGCCGGCCGTGAGCGCGCACGCGCAGGCCGTCGACGTCCACGCCGGCGCGGTGAAGGACGAGATCGCGAACCGAGATCCGCTCGGCGCGCAGCTCGGCGCGCGCGCCCACGGTGACGGTGTTGGCGCGCGCGTCGGTCTCCAGCACGTACAGCGGCGTGCCGGTCGCCACGCCCAGCCCGTGGCGCTGCCCGACGGTGTACAGGTGCGCGCCCGCGTGCTCGCCGAGGACGCGCCCGTCGCGCGTGCGGATCGGCCCGGGCCGGCGGCGAAGCCCGCCGTGGCGGGACAGGAACGCCTCTCTGTTCGTGCCGGCGAGGAAGCACAGGTCCTGCGAGTCGCGGCGCCCGGCGACGGCGAGGCCGGCGCCGCGCGCGATCTCGCGCACCTCGCTCTTCTGCAGCTCGCCGAGAGGGAAGCGCAGGCGCGCGAGCGACGAGGGCGCGAGCCCGGAGAGCACGTAGCTCTGGTCCTTGGCCGCGTCGGCGGCGGTGCGCAGCAGCGGCAGCTCGCCGTCGTGGCGGACGCGCGCGTAGTGGCCGGTCGCGAGGGCGCCGGCGCCGAGGCGGGCGGCAAGCTCGATCATCGCGTCCAGGCGCACGCTGCCGTTGCAGCGGATGCAGGGGTTGGGGGTGAGGCCGGCGGCGTGCCCCTCGAGCCAGCCGTCGACGACGCCGGCGCGGAACTCCTCGCGCAGGTCGATCGAGAGGTGCGGCATGCCGAGCCGGTGCGCGAGCTCGCGGGCGCCGCGCACCGCGTCCGCCGAGCAGCAGCTCGACTCGCCGTCGTTCTCGGGATCGGACCACAGCTCGAGCGTGCACGCGATCGCCTCGCCGTCGCGGGCGACGAGCAGGGCGGCGACCGCGCTGTCCACGCCGCCGCTCATCGCGACGAGCGTGCGCCCGGGCGGGCCTTCGTCGGCTCCGGGCGTCGCGTGGCGCGCCGCGGCGCCGAGCGCGCGGTGCAGCGCGTCCGCCGCGAGCTGGGCCGCGTGGAGCTTCGAGGGGATCAGCCCGCCGAGCTCCGCGGCGATCTCGCGCCAGCCGATCCGAGCGGCGTCGAGCAGCTTGCGCCCGCGCGCGAGCGCGACGGCGGCGCTGCCGGCGGCCTGGGCGGCGCCGCAGCCGCTCGCGTCGAAGCCCGCGTCCGCGATCTCCGCGCCGGAGGCGTCGAGCGCGACGGTCAACCGCACGAGGTCGCCGCACGCGGCGCCGCCGGCGGCGCCCGTGAACCCGGCCGCCGGGACGTGCCCGCGGCCGAACGGCGCCTCGAGGTGCTCGCGCAGCTGTTCTGAGCCCGGTGTCACCCGGGCGAGTTTAGGGCTGGTGTCCTGAGTCAGAAGCTAGGCGCCGGGTTTGCCGGCTGGATGGTCGTGTCTGACGTTCGACGGCGACGCCGTGCGTACCGGAAGTACGCGAGGTGTCGCCGGCGAGCGTCAGGTGCGGGCAGGCGCCGGGAAACGCCGTCGAACTTCTGACTCAGGACACTAGGACTTCCTTGCTTCGCGGATCGCCTGGGCGATCGTGTAGCTGTCCTGCAGGCCGGTGAGGGTCGTGACCTGGCCTTTGTGGTTGAGCACCAGCAGCGTCGGGGTGCCGAACACCTGGACGCCGCGCGTGATCGTGCCGAACGTCGCGACGGCGTTGGCGCGGGCGCGATCGATCGCGATGTTGCCGTGGGGCAGGTTGTTCAGCGCCTGGTTGGTGGAGCGGTCGTCGGAGCCCTTCGGGTTCCAGAAGAAGATCAGGACGGTGCGCCCCGCGGCGAGCTGTGCTTCGACGAGGTGCTGGCGAGGCGCGACGGCGGCGCGCACGACGCCCTTCGCCGGGCTGGTGGATCTCGCGCTGGGGGCCGCGCTCTTGGCGTGGGCGGCGCTCGGGGCAGACGTTTTCGAGGAGGAAGAGGAGGAGGAGGAGGAGGAACTGGGCGTCGATGCCTTGGCCGAGGCGTGTTCGAGTTCGTGGGCGTTGCGCTTCGAGGTCGCGACGGCGCCGCGGGCCTTTTCGATGTCGTGGCCGAGAGCGCCGAGGCTCGAGGCCGAGCCGCTGCCGGTCGCCTGGCCTGCGCTGGGGTGCGAGCTCGTGTGCGGAGCGGTTGCGGGCGCGGGCGGAGAGCTCGAGCTCGGGGAGCTGCTGTGGTGGCCCTGGAACAGCAGCAGCCACGCCGCTGCGAGCAGCGCTACGGCCACCAGACCGATCTGATACGGACGTGAGAGCTGCGCCATCGAGCCCTCATTCGGCATCTGGGCGCCAGAAGTTGAATGCCGCCACATGCCTTGGACAGTTCGCACCGCTACGTTCAGTGGACGCGATGGGCGATCGGGACCGGGATCAGGAGCCGCAGCACGAGGGCCGGCGGCGGCGAGGGATGTGGTTCGCGGTGCGGCTCGGGGTGCTGCTGGCGGTCCTCGCGGGGCTGGTCGTCTACCTGGTGGCGCGGCCCGGCAGCCAGTCGCGCAGCAGCGCCGCGCGGTGCGTACCGGCGGGCCGGGTGCCCGAAGTCCGGCAGGTGGCGCCGAGCGCGCTCGGCGGCCTGCGCGAGGCCGTGACGCGGGCCCTGCCACAGCGCGTGGGCAGGCTCTACGAAGAGGGCACCGTGAAGGCGGTCGTGGCGTGGACCGACCAGGAACCCGCGCCGCCGGCGACCTCCCCGGACGCCCTGCGCCCGGCGGGCTACGAGATGCGCTGGTGGGCCCCGAACGGCGACGACGTCGTCGCCGACGTGCTTGTTTTCGCCTCGCAGGCCCAGGCCCAGCGCTTCGTCTCGGTGGCGGCGAGCAAGCGCTGCCGCCTGCAGGCGAAGAGCGGTGCCGCGCCGCGCCCGCCGGAAGCGCGCAACCTGTCCTGGCTGAACCCCGACGGCGCGCTTCAGGCCGACGTGTTCCTCGCGCGCGGCAAGCGCGTCTACCGCATCGCCGACGCGCCCGCGGGCAGCTCGCCAGGGCAGGTGCGAAGCGGCGGCGGCCTCGGCCGCGCCTTCGCGACCATCGACGTGCTCGCCTGCCTGCTGCCCTCGGCGCATTGCGTGCAGGTCCCCAACGGGGTCACGACGTGAGGCGCGGCGCCACGATTCTGCTCGGCGCGGCGCTCGCGCTCGCCGGGTGCGGGAAGTCGAACCTCGCCACCACCACCGCCGCGGCGCCGAGCACCGCGAGGACCGCGACGATCGCGAAGGCGCCTGCCCGGCGCGCCTCGGCGGTGCCGCTGCCCTTGCCGTTGACCGCCGCGCGCGCCGCGGCCTTCGCGAAGGCGGTGGAGCTGACGGGCGCCGACGTGCCGGGCGCCCATCTGGCACGCCGCTCGAAGACGCCGCTGGCGCGCGAACGCGAAGCGGCACAGTGCGGCGGGCGCACGGCGCCCGCGATCGGCGGCGGGCGCTCGCCCGAGCTGCAGCGCGGCCGCGCGCTCGAACGCGAAAGCCTCTCCTCGGGCGTCGAGGTGCTCCGCGACCAGAAGAGCGTGGAACGCGACCTCGCATACGCCCAGACCCCCGCCGGGCTGCGCTGCTACGAACGGGTGCTCTCGCGCAGCCTGCGGGCTGAAGCGGACCCCAACATCAAGATCTTCGACGTGCGGGTCGCGCCGCTGTCGGTGACGGTCGCGGGCGCCGGCCCCGCCCGGGGGATCAGGATCCTCGCGCACGTCGGGGTGCCGGGCGCGGGCGTCGTCGTGCGGCTCTTCGTCGACGCCGTCTCGCTGCCCTACGGCCCCGCCGAGATCAACCTCTACGGCACGAGCTTCGTCCAGCCGATCGCCGAGCGCACCGAGCAGGAGCTGCTCGCGCTGCTACGCGAACGCGCGCGCCGCCAGGAGCTCTAGAGCGAGTGGTGGCTCCGCAGCACGGCGTGGACGACCGTGTCGGCGGGCACGGTCTCCTGGCCGCCACCCTGCATGTCCTTCAAGGCCGTCTCCTCGCGGCCGACGATCGCCACGTAGCGCGCGCCCAGTGAGGCGGCGTGGCCGAGCTGGCCTTTGAGCGCGCGCCCGCCGAGCTCCATCTGGGCCGCGAGCCCCGCCGAGCGCGCCTCGTGCAGCAGCGCGAAAGCCGCGCGGCGCACGCCGGCATCGTCCTCGGCGAGCGCGACGTAGAGCTCGACCGGCGGCGGCGGCGCGGGCTGCTCCTCGCCGGCGAGCAGGATCCGCTCGACCCCGGCGGCCCAGCCCATCCCGGGCGTCGCCGGTCCGCCGAGCTGCTCGACGAGACGGTCGTAGCGCCCGCCGCCGGCGACGCCGCTCTGCGCGCCGAGTGCCTCGGAGGTGAACTCGAAGACGGTGCGCGTGTAGTAGTCCAGGCCGCGGACCAGCGTCGGGTCGATCTCATAGGCGATCCCGGCGGCGTCGAGCAGCCGCCTGACCTCCTCGAAGTGGCCGCGGTCCGCGTCGTCCAGCTGGTCGAGCAGCAGCGGCGCGCTGCTCATCACCTCGCGCGTGCCGGGGTGCTCGGTGTCGAAGGCGCGCAGGGGGTTCAGCTCGATCCGCCCGCGCACCTCCTCCGAGAGCTGCTCTTCGTTGGCGCGCAGGTGCGCCTGCAGGCGCTCGCGGTAGTCGTGGCGCGTCTCGGGGCTGCCGAGGCTCGACAGGCGCAGGCGCGTCTCGCGCACGCCGAGTTCGGCGAGCAGGGCGGCGAGCAGGGCGATCGCCTCGGCATCGACGGCCGGGTCGTCCGAGCCGAGCGCCTCCGCGCCGACCTGCCAGAACTCCCGGTAGCGCCCGGCCTGCGCGCGCTCGTGACGGAAGAACGAGGAGAGGTACCAGAGCTTCACCGGCTGGCGGCGCTTGTGCATGCCGTGTTCGATGTAGGCGCGGCAGACCGGCGCGGTCCCCTCCGGGCGCAGCGTCAGCGAGCGCCCGCCGCCGTCCTCGAAGGTGAACATCTCCTTGCTGACGATGTCCGTCGAGGCGCCGACACCGCGAGCGAACAGCTCCGTGGACTCGAACGCCGGGGTCTCGATCCGCTCGTACCCGGCGCCGCCGAGCAGGGCGCGGGCGCGCGACTCGAGCGTGTGGCGCGCGACGGCCTGCTCGCCGAGCACGTCGAAGGTCCCGCGGGGGGCTTTGAGCTTCGGCTCGCTCAACGCGCGCCGTGGGGTGGCGGCGCGCTGGCCGCCACAGGCTCGGCCGCAAGCCGCGCGCGTATCTCGGTCAGGAACGGGTTGGTCGCCAGCTCGCGCTCGAGCGTCGTGACACCCATGTGCCCCGGGTAGACGACGGTCTGCCCGGGGTAGGAGCGGACGAGCTTCTCGATCGAGGCTTCGAGCGTGTCCCAGTCACCGCCGGGCAGGTCGACGCGGCCGACCGAGCCTTGGAAGAGCACGTCGCCGGAGAGCAGCGCATCGCCGGTCGCATAGGTGACGTGGCCGGGGCTGTGCCCGGGCGTGTAGAGCACCTCGATCTCCATCCCGGCGAGGTTCAGACGCTCGCCGCCGGAGACCGTGTGCTCGGGCTCGTAGTTCTCGAACGGGCCGAAGCCCGGCGGCACGAAGCGCATCACGTCGGTGAGCAGCGGCACCTCGATCTGCGGGCAGTACACGGGCGCGCCGGTGGCCCGCGCGACGGGCGCGACGGCACCGATGTGGTCGAAGTGGCAGTGCGTGAGCAGGACCGCCTCGATCTCCACCCCCAGCGCCGCGGCGGCCTCGAGCAGCCGCTGCGGCTCATCGCCGGGGTCGACGATCACCGCCCTCTTCGCCTGCGGGTCGGCGCGCACGATGTGGCAGTTCTCCTGCACCGCCCCGACCGTGAACGAGCGGACGTCGGGGGAGCTCACGGCTTCTGCGCCTTGCCTTCCTTGGCCTTCTTGCGCTGCCGCCGCTCGTAGACCCACCTGTCGGTGTAGTAGCTGACCACCGTGTAGGCGCCGAGCACGATCGGGAACAGCGCGATCGCGCCGGAGGAGCCTTTCATGAACACGAGGATCACGAACAGCAGCAGGACGGTGGCGACCATCGCCTTGAAGAACGCATTCCGCCAGGTCGGCGGCCGGTCACGCCGGTCGACCTCGCGTTTGCGAGCGCCCGCCGAGACCGTCGCCGTCCCCGCCTTCTCGGCGGATGTGGGCTTGCGCCCGGTGCGCCCACGCGACTCGACGACACCGGCGGCGTTGCCGCGGTGCTTGGTCTGGCGCTTGCGTCGAGTCTGGGCCATCTATCAGCAGCCTAATGCGTTCTCGATCAGGTGGCGGCGGGGGTCGAAGCCGGGGGTCGGCAGATCCTCGGGAAATCCCTCGAACGCAGCCGCCGGCGCGAGCCCCACGAGCTCGGCGCGGGCGAGCGGCGCGTGGACGGCAAGCGCGCGCACGACCTCGGCGAGCGGCAGCTCGAAGGGCCGCTCGACGTTCATCGACACCTGCCCGGCCCCGCCCTTGAGCTCGACGCCGATCGCCCTGAGTCCGGGCAGCCCGTGCTCGCCCCCCTCCCTCACGAGCGCCGCGATCCGCCGCGCGTCCTCCACACGCGCGGGCTGCGCCAGCTCGACGTTGAACGCGACCAGGGGCGGGCGCGCCGCGACGAGCGCGGCGCCGCGTCCGGGGTCGAGCCGTTGCGGGCCGAAGTCCGCACGCACCGCCTGCGGCTCCTCCGCGGGGGCGGCGAGGCGCTTGGCGAGCCCGTCGATCCCGCCGCGGCGCAGCTCGGCGCGGGTGCGGGCGGGAGCGTCTGCGTCCTTGGTCAGCTCGCCGTAGAGGAACACCGGGATCCCGAGCTCAGAGGCGAGCCGCTCCGCGAGCACCAGCGCCTCCGCGCATGCGGCGCCACGGTCAGCCGCGTCGAGGTAGACGACGGGCGCGACGTCGATCACCCCCACATGCGGATGCTGCCCGGAGCGCCCCGGTCGCGTCAATTCGATCCGCTCCACGGCCTCCGCGGCGAGCCGCGCCGTCGCGGCAGCCAGCTGCCCCGGACCGCCGGCGAAGGTGAAGACGGAGCGATCGTGGTCGGCGTCCGAGTGGACGTCGAGCAGGCGGACCCCGTCTTCGGGAGCCTCGATCGCGCTCGCGAGCGCTGCGATCGTCTCGGCGTCGCGGCCCTCCGAGACGTTGGGGACCGCGAGCAGGGTTCGTGACGGCATCGGACGAGGCTAAACTGCGCCACCCGGCCGGAGTAGCTCAGTCGGTTAGAGCAGCGGAATCATAATCCGCGTGTCGGGGGTTCGAGTCCCTCCTCCGGCATCGCAGCGTTAGAGCCGAATCCCGCACCACAGAGCCGATAGGCGGGGTTTCGTGGAAGAAGACGGAGCGTCAACGAACGTCTACGAACGGCCCAGAGGCTCGCAGACGTGTCCAACCTCGCGCATCCCGAACCTGCTCGCGGTCGTGCGCGGTGCCAACGGAGTGCTGAGGTTGGTGATCCGCTGCCTCCCGCCGACGACGCCGCTCCGTTCATCGGGCATAACCGTCGGCGCTTTGGCAGCGTCAGCCCGGCGGTCCGCGAAGGCTCAAGAGCTCCGCGACCGATACGACGAACAGCACGCTGGCGACTCCGACCAGTCCATAACGGGCGGCGGGGAGCGGTAGGCGGCTCCCGATGCCGACCAGGAACAGAACGGCGGCGAGGAAGACCGTGAGCCTCACATACTTGTCCGCGGTTCCCGCCGCGGACTGACCACGGTTGAAGTACGCATCAGCCCGTGCGTTGAAGGCCTCGGCCTGCGCCTGCTGCGGTATCCGGTATTGCGGCATGTCGGACGGGTCCGCCGGCGCGTTTGGGTTCGTGAGCGGTTTCGTGGCCCGCCATGCTTCCACGGCCGCGAGTGCGCTCGGGCGCAAACGCTTGAGCGCGACGCGGAAGAGCAGGGGGTTGTGCGAGGCGTAGGCAGTGATTGCGGCATTGAAGTCCACCGAGTCCAGCGTGCGGACCTGCGTAGCTTCGATGGCGGCTTGATTGGCTTTCGTCCGTGTGGAGGAGGCTTTCGCGAGCGAAAGCGAGGAGTCGGTGCCCCACTTGGCCGCTGCGTACCCAGACCATGCGGCCATGATCGCCACGAGCGAGAGCAGTAGCGCCTCGGCGATCGACACGTAGCGGTCACGCCGGGTGTGGTCGTCTGCGTGCTCGCTGTGCTCGGCGATCTCCTTGCCCACCTCGCTCGCCGACAGCCCCTCAGGCATCCCGGCCACGATCCTCTATGGCCGAGCGGGACAAAGTCACGCTGTTGTAGCCGTTCGGGTTGCGGCGGCGGTCTCTGGCTGGGGGGCGGGCTCTTGGGAGGAACCCGGCGGCTCGGTGGGTATTCGTCGGCTGAATGCCAGTCCGATCAACGCGAACATGGCGAGTATCGAGAGCGCCTCGCGCAGCCCGTCGAGGCGCGCTTTCGCGTTTTCTTCGACGATCGCGTCTGTGGCCCTCGGTGGCACATGGGCCTTGTTGAGCCCGTCCTTCAATTGCTTGTCGGAGATGAAGGGGACGCCTCCGGCGAGCTGAGTCGTTGCCTGGGATTTGACCCGCGCGGGAACAGCGGAGTTCTGCTGCACCCCTGTCAGGAACGAGGTGCTAAGCGCGGCGATTACGATCGCGCCTGTCAGGGCGGTGCCCATGGAGATGCCGAGGTTGCTGATCGTGTTCTGCAGGCCGCCCACCGCGCTGCTCTGCTCATCGGGAACGGACGAGACTGTCACGGCCCCGAGCTGGGAGGACAGCGCTCCGATCCCCAGGCCGACGAGGAGCATCGGCCCGGTCGTGATCTCCGGTCCGGCGCCTTCTTGGAGCGCGGCGACCAAGATCACGAGGCCGGCAAACATCGCGATGAAACCGAGCCGGACCACCCGGCGTGGCGAGGCTTTGGGAAACAGCTTGGGGATCCCGGCTGCCGTGAGGATCAGGGCGATCGACAGCGGCAGGAACCTCACGCCCGTTTCGATCGCGGAGAGGCCGAGTGCGACGGAGAGGAAGAGCGGCACGGCGAATGCCACCCCGCTCTGCACGAAGAACTGGAAGAAGAACGAGTTCAGGCCGCCCCGCAGCACGTGGACCCGCAGGATCTTGGGGTCGATGAGCGGCTCGCCGCCGCGCGCAAGCAGCCGATCCTCCCACTCGATGAACAGGTAGAGGACCACTCCGCCGGCGAGCATCAGCCAGATCACAGGCGAGAGTCCGATCCATTCGGGGGCCCCCGGTTTGGGTTTGACGAAGCCCCACACGCCCGAGCGCAGGACACCAAAGACGATCAGCCCGAGGCCGAGCGCCGACAGCGCTGTACCGACGAGATCCAGGTGCCCCCCCTTCTCACGCGGCCCCTCGGGTATCCGGCGGGCGAGGACGAGGATCGCCAGTACGAGCGCGACCTCGCCCGCGAACACCCAGCGCCATGAGAGGTAGGTGGTGAACAGGCCGCCGATGATCGGGCCGACCCCGATGGCGATCGCGGTCGCCGCGGCGATCAACCCGTAGGCACGCGGCCGTTCGTCGGCTGCGTAGTTCACCGCCACCAGCGCAACGATCGACGGCAGGATCAGCACGGCCCCGATGCCCTCCAGACAGGACCATCCGAGCAGCAGCACGCCGAGGCTCGTGGAGATCGCCGTGATGAACGAGCCGCAGCCGTAGATCACGCATCCGATCGCGAAGGCGCGCTTGCGCCCGATGATCTGCCCGATCTTCCCGCCGGTGATCATGAACGCGGCCATCACCAGCGTGTAGAGCGTGATCGCCGTCTGGATCCCGGTGACGCTCGTGCCGACGTCCTTCGCGACCGTCGCGATCGACACGTTCATCACCGAGCTGTCGAGCATCATCAGGAACTGCCCGGCGCACAGCGTCAGCAGAACACCGCCAGCCACCGCCGCCGTTGCCTTACTCGACACCGTGTTCATCGCTCGTGTGCGACGTGATGTGGGAGCGCCGGCCGGCGGGGTCGGCACGCTTTCGCCCGGGGATTCGTCCCAGACATGACGCCCGGCCGACAGAGGATGAACGACGTCATGATGAGCGCCCCGAGAACGTCGCGGTCGCTGAGCAGCTATTGCCTGCTCAGGGAGCGTTCTGCCATCCCGGCGTTCTCGGCGATGAGGTAGACGAAGACGCCGAAGAACGGCAGCACGATGATGAAGATGATCCACAGGACCTTGGTCCATCCGGACTCATCGCGGCGACGGAAGATGTCGGCGAACACAACGAAGAGAAGGTAGAGCCAGATCACGAGCCCCATGAAGATGAACAGCGTCCACAGGACTTCGAGGAACGGGTAGCTGGAGGCCAGGATCATGGTGTCTTCCTTGTCGATCGAGGGGGAACGGCGACAGCGCGGTTCGGCAGACCGTCGCGCGTACTTGGATCGTGCGTCTGCATCAAGGCGTTTGTGGCGCGACCATCAGCACGGGCCACCCGGTGAGCACCCGACGGCTGCAGACCGGAACGCATCAGCGGGCCGCACGCCGGCGCGAGCGCCGCCTGACACCGCACACCGACACTGGGCTCAGCGGCCGACCGATCGGGTCGATGAACAGCGAGCAGGGGCCCGTCTCAGCGGGCATTGCGCCTTCGAGCACGTCGACGTCGTAGGTGAGGGTCTCGCCGTCCAAGCTCGGGTTCGTGAGCGTCACCACCACGTCCTCGGGCATCTTGTCCTGGGAGGCCAGGAACGAGAGCACAGCGTTCGGGGGATCTTCAAGGAAGCTGTTGTCACCGTCTCCCCAGCCCTCCACGAACTGGGCGGAGGTGAGGTGACCGACGATGCGCTCGGGCCGGTCAGAGAACATCAGCGTTGAGGGTGTGAGCCCTTGCAGTGTTATCGAGCCGTCGGTGCTCGTCACGCCCTGCGCACTCTGGACATACAGCGCCTCGAACTGGTCGGGCTGAGCTGTTGGTTCTGGTGACACTTGGGTCTCCTCGATCGTGGGTTTGGCTGATACCCCCGCGGGGGTATCAGAGCCCCGTCTCGGCGGTAATGCGGCCCGATTCGGCGGCATCGGTCAGGGCTTTGTAGTCGCGCTCGTTCTGTTC
Source organism: uncultured Solirubrobacteraceae bacterium (assembly GCA_963836035.1). Taxonomy (GTDB): domain Bacteria; phylum Actinomycetota; class Thermoleophilia; order Solirubrobacterales; family Solirubrobacteraceae; genus Palsa-744. The sequence continues at coordinate 474,005 of CAWIHX010000006.1, forward strand.
GGCGTAGGCGTGGGAGAACTCGACGATTGCGCGGTCGAAGGCGGCACTCTTGCCGAGGTAGGCGGCGATCGCGATCCGGTCGCCGCTGCGGGCGTGTGCGCGTGCGAGCGTCCAGCCGCATAGGTGACCGTAGGTGGCCATGCCGCTCGGGACCATCTGTTCGACTTCGGCCGATCCCTTCCAGTCCTTCAGCTGGCGCCCGTAGAAGTCGCGGGCCTTGTCGTCGAGCCCTGACTCGACGTGCAGCCAGCCGAGGAAGATGTCGCTCGAGGCCTGCATGAGGCGCTGTCCGGTGACGACTCGCTCGCCGTGGTTCTCGAACTCGCTGGGCTCGAGGAACTCCTCGAGCACCGAGGCCTCCGCCTCCTTCAGCTGCAGGAACAGCGGGTCCTGGCCGTCGCGTCCAACCAGCAAGGCGATCCAGGCGCGCGTGCCTACGCTGCCGACGCCGACCACCTTGCGCGCGAAGTCGACCAGCTGGAACTCCTCGAGAAGGACGCGCCGGTCGTGCTGGAGCGTGGCGCGGTAGGAACTCAGCGTCCTGCGCAGCGCGTCGAACATTTCGTCGCGTTCCATGCCGTGCGCGAGTTCGTCGATCGGGACGACCAGGGGCGGTTCGGCTACGATCCGTGCCTGCCCGTCGACCTCGCGGGTGAGCTTGGAGAACGCCGACATGCTGTCCTTCGTGCGCGCCTTGGCGAGCCCCTTCTCGGTTCGCTTGACCTGCTTGGGCTTGAACTGCGAGCCGAGTTCGGCGATCGTCGACTCGACGTCCAGGTGTGCGTACCAGACCTCGAGGTTCTTCATGGCGGCGAAGCGTGCCATCGCCGTGCGGTACTCCGCGACGGTGTCGAGCACGATTCGGTCTTGGTCCTTGACCGGGAATCCGTTGTACTGCGCTGCTATGAGCATGCTCACCGCGAGGCGCTTGACGTCCCACTCCCAGGGTCCTGGGAGTGTCTCGTCGAAGTCGTTGACGTCGAAGACCAGCCGTCGCTCGGGCGAGGCGAACACGCCGAAGTTCGACAGGTGCGCATCGCCGCAGCACTGCACCTGAAGCCCCGAGCGAGGCGTGGCGGCGAGGTCGCCGGCCATGATCAGCGCAGCTCCCCGGTAGAACGTGAAGGGTGAGACCAGCATGCGCCCGTATCGGATCGGGACGAGCTCGGGCACGCGCGTCTTCGCTTGGCGTTCGAGCAGCTTGATCGGGTCAGGGCGCCGGCGCGGCGGCTCGTAGTCGGCGTGGCTGGAGCGCGGCACCTCGGCGCGCGCCGCCTTTCCGCGGGCCACACGCTCTGCGACGCTCAGGTGCGGTACCGCCTTGACCGTACCGTTCCCTTTTGTTGTGGCTGAGCCACGAATCGGGCGAGGCCCACTTGACGACAGGACTGTTGAAGGAGACATCTACGCCTAGGCGTTGTTCGAGGTCTTGGATAGGAGGATGGGCGAGGTGCGGCCAGCCCGATAGGGACGCAAATAGAAGTGGCGGCCGCGATCGTCCGCGTTCCCTGCTCGAGACTGTCCTGGGACGACTGTCATGGGCGATGCCCCCGCGACGCTTCGGGCTCGTCCTCGCGGAGTGCATGATTCGGCTCATATCCGAGCGCGAGCGCAAGCTTCGGCGCGGCTGAGCTGGTCCGAACGATGCCGGCCGACGGGAGGACCGCTACGAGAGTGTCGACGATTTGTGCGTCCGATGCGCCCGCGGCCTGGGCCGCCTGTACAGTCGCGACATAGGACGGGATAGCTCCCTCGATACCGATGAGCACAGCTAGCTTGACGAGCTCACACGTGCGCTGGTCGAGCTCACAGTCGAGCCCAGCTCCCTCGCCGCCAGACCTGCTCAAGGATTCGATGAAGCGCTCGTCCCTGAGCGCAATTCTCAACAGCGTGTCTTCGGTCGTAGCCACTGCTCCATTGCAGCGCCGGGACGCCGGGCCAGCATCGGCCATATAGGTTGAAATCGCACGAAGACAGAGTTCAGCGATCTGGGCTGGTCGCCAGGGCGTGCCGCCGCCTGCCGCCGGCACCCCACGGTACGTAGTTTCATGCGGGGATCGCGCGGAGAAGTTCGCTAGACGGGGGCGATCGGCTCCGTACTCTGCTTGAGAGCAGTTGTAATGCTGAGTCACAAGGGGGCACAGACGATCTCTGTTTCGGGGCTAAGTGACAGGGTGGGTGCGCCGCAGCCGGACGTTCAGGTGCCAGTGCGGATCGCTTCAGGGAGACCACGGCTCCATCCGGACTTGATCCCGCGGACTGCTCTACTGCGGCGATTGGCCCACCAAGCGGAGCCCGTCGTGGCGATCTTCGCGCCGGCGGGATACGGAAAGACGACCCTGCTCGCGCAAGTGTCGGAGTTAGATGGCAGGCGCTTCGGGTGGATCTCGCTCGAGGACGCCGACAATGATCCCGTCGTCCTTGCGACCCATCTCGCACAGGCTCTTAGTTGGGCCAGCAGCGGTGATCCGACGACCTTCGACGCCGTCAGCAACCCGCCTCACGCGCTTTGGTCGACGACGCTCCCGCGGCTTCGAGCGGCCTTCATCTCGATCGAGCATCCGGTGGTGGTGGTGCTCGACGACGTGCATGTGCTTTGCGAGCGCGATGCCTGCGACCTTCTCACCGCGATCTGCGACTACCTCCCGGCGGGCTCTCAGCTTATGTTCGCGGGCCGCCACGAGCCGCAGTGCTTTCTTGCCCGTGTCCGAGCTGAGCGTCGTGTTGCAGACCTGCAGGTCGCTGACCTTGCTCTGGACGTGGTCGAGGCGGGGTCCCTGCTTCGCGCCGCTGGGGTCGCTCTCACCGAACAGGAGGTCGCAGAGCTGACGGCCCATACCGAGGGATGGGCCGTCAGCATCTATCTAACAGCGCTCTCCTTGCGTGAGACCGGCGCTCGCGATCGGTATGCGGGATCCGCGACCGGCGGAACAACGCGTGAGATCGCGGACTACGTTCAGCTTGAGATCCTGTCAGGCTTACCGTCCGATCAGGTCGAGTTCTTGACGCGGACCGCTGTGCTGGACCGGATGTGCGGGCCGTTGTGCGACGCCGTGCTCAAGCAGACGGGGAGCGCAGCGATCCTTGAGTCGCTGCAGCGGTCAAACCGCTTGCTCGTGGCGCTCGACCGGCACGGTGAGTGGTACCGCTACCACCACCTCTTCCGTGATCTGCTCGCCCGCGAACTCAACGTCCGCGAGCCAGATCTGATCCCGACGCTCAACCGCCGCGCAGCTGACTGGAGTGAGAATAATGGTGCGCGGGAGGCGGCGATCGCGTACGCGTTCGCAGGCGACGACGTCAAGCGCGCCGCGACGCTGGTGGCGGTTTGCGCGATCCCCGCGCACCAGGCTGGACGGCTCGAAACGGTACGAAAATGGATCGAGCGTCTATCCGAACGTGCAGCCCCACGACAATATCCGGCGGTCGCGGTCCTCGGAGCCTGGTGCGAGGGTCTGTCAGGCCATCCTGTCGAAGCGGAACGTTGGGCAATGGAGGCCAAACAGTGCGACACCGACGAGCCGGCGCCGGATGGAGGCGCGACGATCGAGCCGTGGGTGAGATGCCTTGAAGCGGCCATGTGCCGCCACGGCGTCGACCGTATGAGGATCGACGCCGAGCGAACGCTTGAGCTGTCCCCCGACTGGAGTTTGCAGCGACCGGTGGCGTCGAACATGCTCGGCGTCGCATTGCTTCTCGCAGGTGAAAACGACCAGGCGGATCAGGTCCTTAGCGACAACTCACAGGCGGCGAAGGAACTCGACATGCCCAGCAACGCCTCGGTCGCTCTCGCTCAGCGCTCGCTACTGGCGGCGGCGGATGGCGACCTCGACACGGCCGAAAAACTCGCCCGGGACGCGGAGCGATGCGTGCTCGAAGGACGGTTCGAGGCGTATCTGCCGAGTGCGACAACCTTCGCCGCGCTGGGCAGGGTCGCGCTACACAGGGGGGAACTCCAACAGGCGCAAACGCATCTCGCTGGGGCCGACCGCCTGAGACCGCTGCTGACGTACTTCATGCCGTTCAACGGCGTGCAGGTTCGTCTCGAGCTGGTGCGCGCCCGTATCGCTTTGGGCGACGCCGCGGGTGCAATGATCTTGCAAAGGGAGATCGACCAGCTGTTAAGGCGGGTCCCCGACCTCGGCGTGCTCGTCGGGCAGTCCGGCGAACTCCGTGATCGGGTCAACGCGATGCACGCCCTGACCGGTGACTGGACCCCCCTGCTCACCGAGGCTGAGCTGCAAGTGCTACCGCTGTTGGCGACCCATCTCACCATCGCTGAGATCGCTGAGCGGCGATACGTCTCACGAGCCACGATCAAGACACAGGCTGTGTCTATCTATCGCAAGTTGGAGGTCACGAAGCGCGGCGAGGCGATCGAGCGCGCGGCAAAGCTCGGTTTGATCGACTCCCCAGCCGTGACGCGTTGTCGCGACTTCGCCCGATCTAGCTGAGGAATTCGGGAGCATCCGACGCCCCTCGGCCAGCTCATCAGATTTCAACCTATTTGGTCGATGTAGGCCGCCTGCGGCCGTGCTCAAATGTCGAAGACCACCAAGAACAGGAGACGAGATGAGCGACAATCCGGTCTTTATCTACGCCGCGACGTACGCGGATCCCGCCGGTGCCGAGGCGGACTACGACGCCCTTCTCGAACTACACGCGGCGAAGCTCGTAGGCACCTATGACGTCGCGTTGGTCACCAAGGACGCCGACGGCAAGGTCCAGGTCGAGAAGCACGAGAAGCCGACGCAGCACGGCACATGGGGCGGCATCGCCGTCGGAGCGGCGGTTGGGGTCGTGGCCGCGCCGGCCGTGATCCCCGCGGCGTTGCTCGGCGGTGTCATCGGCGGCCTTGGCGGACACTTCAAAAAGGGCATCTCCAGTGCCGACGCCAAGGAACTGGGTGACCTGATCGAAGCAGGAGAGGCAACGCTGCTAGTGATCGGCGAATCACGCCTCGAAGAACAGCTCGACAAGGTCCTCACCCGCGCGGAAAAGACGATCGAGAAGGAAATCGACGTCGACAGCAAGGAGTTCAAGCGCGAACTCGACAAGGCGGAGAAGGAATACGCGACTGCCTAGCTGAGCGGACAGGCTGCGGCCCAGCCTCGGCCGGAGCCACGACAAGGCCATCGACTGAACAGCGCTGCTGTGGGCCTCACCGGACCCGATGGTTCGCTGGGGTTGCGCGCACGACGGCGGCGGGGTCTCTGCGAACGACGCCCTCACAGCACACGACGCCGCAAGACCCGAAAGGATCAAGATGACCATTGCATCTGACACCCCCGTCCTGGACACCCTCGCCGCGATCACCGCAGAGTCGGTAGAGCGCTGCGGATTGGACGACAACTCGCTGCTCGCAGCGCGCATCGCTGCTCTCGTCGCCGTCGATGCGCCGGCTGCGTCATATCTCGTGCACATCGGGCCTGCGGCGGACGCGGGCGTCACGCTCGAGCAGCTTCAAGGCATCCTGATTGCGGTTGCGCCGATCGTCGGCACGCCACGAACGATGTCCGCCGCCGCAAGGATCACGAAGGCGCTCGGCATCGCGATTGTCGCCGTCGAGGCCGAGCTCGACGCCGAGCAGACCGAGTCGGAATACCAGTAGCGACCCGCGAACTGCAGGACGAGGAGGTCGGATCGTGTCTAGGTTTGACGAAGAGCACGGTGTGCTCGCGCAGCTTTGGTGGTTGGTGATGTTGTTCGGTGCGGCGGTGTTCTGCGTCGGCGTCTTCTTCGTTGTCTCGCCACACGAAACGCTGAGCACGTTCACAGTGATCGCCGGGATCTTTCTGCTCCTCGACGGAGTGCTGGCGATTGGCACGTCGATTTTCGCCAAGGCGGAAGGGCGCGGCATGCTGGCATTGATCGGTGCGCTCAGCGCGATCGCGGGCCTGGTCCTCATCAAGAAACCCTTCGGCACGCTCGTCGTCTTCGTGCTCGTCATCGGCGTGTGGTTCATCGTGGCCGGCGTGGTGCGCTTGGTGGCTGCCTTCGGCGAACCCGAGGGACGTGCGACGAGCGTCGCGGTCGCGATCCTCGACACGATTGCCGGCATCGTCATCTTGTCCTGGCCCGGGATCGGTCTGGCCACGCTCGCGGTGGTGATCGGCATCGTTTTGATCGTGCGGGGCGCCCTGTTCTTCATGGCCGGCTGGGAGATGCGCAGACTCGGGCACGAAACCAGCGGCGCACCGAGGGCGCATCCGGCGACCTGACTTCCGAACGCGTGAGGTCGTGGCCCAAAGCTTCGATGCCGCCCGATGCAGTGGGCCCGGCGCAGGTGGCCCACCAACGCTGACAATCAACTTCGTTCAAAACCGTGAAGGAGAACCGATGTTCAAGACCCTCAACAGACCGGCAGTCCTAGCGGCGATTCTGGTCGTCCCGGTGGGGCTGGCCGCTTGTGGCGAATCTTCTGAAGAAAAGGCGACAGCGCAGGTCTGCTCCTCGACCAAGGAAATCCAGGCTCAGCTCGCCAAACTGTCCAGCCTGTCGATCTCCAAGCAGGCACCGGAAGAAATCAAGACCTCGGCCGAAGTGATGAAAAAGGAAGCAGCCAAGATCAACGAATCCGTCTCGAACCTGCCGGCGTCGAGCAAGAGTCAAGTGGAAACCGCGCAGAAGGCTCTCTCCGCCGAGCTCGCGACACTCGCGAAGACAGCGGCGTCTACGGCAAAAGCCGGGGGGAACGTCGAAGCTGTGCTCAAGGAATCCGAGCCTGCGGCGAAGGCCGCGGTCGCCGGGCTTGCGGCGAGCTACAAGCAGGCGTACGAATCGCTCAAATGCTCCTAGTTCGGAGTCCAGGGAACCTGCGGTAGTCGGGGAGCATCCCACGATGATTCCAACCGCCGAAAGCGGGCCCCGCGAGCCGGTCGCGATCTAGGACCCGCAGCGCTGTAAGGATTGACGCATGGCCCCCGGCGAAGACGTCCCGCGCGAGCGCCGATCGCTCAGCACCACGCGCATGGAAGCGTTCAGCGACGGCGTGTTCTCGATCGCGGCCACGCTGCTCGTGCTGGATCTCGCGATTCATCCGCCGGGCACAGCACTGGAACAGGTGCTTCGCGCTTGGCCGTTCTACCTCGCGTATGTCATCAGCTTCATCACGATCGGCGCAGCGTGGCTCGGGCATACGCAGCTCACCGAGGGCCTCACGCGGACGGATCCGCTGCTGCTGCGGATAAACCTGCTGGTGTTGCTCGTAGTGGCGTTCCTGCCGTTCCCGACCAAACTGGTCGCGGACGCGCTGCACTCCCATGCGAGCGAGCGTGTGTTCGTCACGATGTACGGGCTCACCCTGCTGGCCATCCGCCTCCTAGGCTTCGCCCTGGACGCGTATGCCCGACGCGAGCACCTCTACACGCCGCAAGCGGGCGAACCGCGCCAGGACGAACCGCGCGAACTGCTCCCGGTGCTCGGCGGTTACGTGATCGCGATGCTCGTCGGTCTCGTCGTACCCGGGGTGGCCATGGCGGTCTATTTCGCGGTGGCGCTCTACATGATCCTCTTCCGTGGGCTTCCACGCCACCCGTCCCGTGCCCACCGGTCCGGCCGCTGAGCGACCAGCGGCCGGCCCGGCCTGCCGGCACCAGCTCGGTGCTCAGACCCGTGCGGCGCGTTGGCTGCCCTGCACGGCGTTCGGTCCCCGGGTCCGGTGCTCGTGCGCCCGTTCGCTCTCCATCGCGGGGGGATGCACGCCTGCCGCCGCGCGGTACCAGGCGGCGTAGCGGCTGACTAGCGGTGCTGCCGAGAGTCCGTGGAGCAGGACCGAGAGACCAACGGTCAGGTAGGTGGCCGTGAGCAATGTGTCCCCGTGGGCTTGATGTGTGTCCTCGACGATCACCGCGAAGACGATCGATGCGAGCCCGCGCGGACCGAACCAGCCGATGAACGCCACAGTCGGCCCCCGCGCGTGTGTGCCCAACAGGCAGAGGGCCACGGGCAACATGCGCACGACCGTCAGGCTCAGCAGGGCGTAGAGCACAATCTGCCAGCTCACATGCTCGAGAGCCGGCCCGAGCAGCACGGCACCGAAGAGCAGGAAGGTTGTCGTGTCGAGCAGCGACCCCGCCTCCTCGGTGAACCACATCATCGGCGCGATATCGCCGGCGACGAGCAGACCGAACAGCCCGCCCGCCGTGAACGCGGCGATGAATCCCGACCCGCCGAGAGCCTCTGCGATACCGAACGCGAGCACAGCGGCTGCCACCGGGATGATCTGCCGCCATGCATCATCGATCAGGCTTCTCTTGCCCGCCGCGATCACGATCCCCGCGGCAAATGCCCCGGCGACGATGCCTCCGAGGAGCCCATAGCCGATCTCTTCGCCGACCACCTGCGCTGGGTGGGTAGGCCCCCCCGCGCCGGATGCCGTCGCGAGAACGATCAACAGGATCGGGACGCAGATCCCGTCATTCAGCCCGCTCTCGACGTTGAGCGACTGCCGCACCCGTTGCGGAAGGCTCGGGTCCGTCACGACCGCGCTGCCGAGTCCGGCATCGGTCGGCGCGAGGATCACACCGAGGATCAGAGCCTCACTTAGCGAGAATGAACCGAAGAGGGCGAGGGCGGCCAGCGAGCCCAGGACGATCGTCAGCGGCAGGCCAACGCCGAGCAATCGCAAGGGCATGGCGGATTCACGGCGGACGGCCCGCAGGTCGATGCGCGAAGCGTCCGAGAACAGCACCACCGCGAGCGTCGCTTCGGCGAGCTTCCGCACCGTCGAACTCGTCGGCCCCACAGTGAGCCCGTCGAACACCAGCGGGCCCACGAGCACCCCGATGGCAACCACCAACATCGCCGGCGTGATCGGGGTGTCGGACAGCCGTCGCGAGACCGCCGCGACCAGCAACAGTGCGAGTCCGACTGTGGCGAGCCCCCAATCCACCGCTTCCAAGATACCGGTGGTCCCGCGATCGAACTCGCCTCGGAAGCCCGCGCCTCAGGGCGCCAGCCCCTCCACGCCCTCCACGACTTCGTACATCGCGAAGCGCCTGGATCAGTGCGAGGGACGTCTCCGGCGATTGTGTCCAACGACGTGTCCAACGGGCGCCGTAAAGCCGATGTCTATTGGCTCTTTCGCTTGATTACGCTGGGAATCACAATCCGCGTGTCGGGGGTTCGAGTCCCTCCTCCGGCATCGGCTGTTTGGCTCTGGAATGTGGGTTCGCAGGCCGCGTCCTCTCTCCCCGATGAAGCCTCGAGCGAACGCAGGACTAGAGCGCGTCGCTCGGAACCCCGGCGCGCTCAGCAGTCCGAGCAGTCGGTCTTCACGGCCAGCAGGGCGTCCTCCTTGGCGCGCGCAAGCCGTTTGTTTCGATAGACCGCGACCATGTCCGCGCCGACGGCGGCGAGGTCGCCGGCTTCCAGGTCGGCGTTGATCGTTTCGCGGTTCTTGGGGCCGAAGCCGTAGTTGAAGTACCAGTCGGCGAGCGCGTTCATCTGACATTGGCTGAGCGGGACGCTGCTGTGTTTGCGGATGAAGCGCTCGAAGCGGGCCAGGTCTTTCTGGAAGATCGCCTCGGCGCGCGCTGCTGTGATCCCTTTGAAGAATGGCTTCTCGCTCTTGACCGAGCACTTCTTGGCGCCTTCGCAGCGGCACACGCCGTCGTGGATCTTGTGCCCCCACCCGATCGTGCAGTTGCCCTTTCCCTTGCCTTCGTCGTCATACTCGTCGAGCACCGGCAGCCCGCAGATCGCCTTGCGGGTCGCCGCCGATTCGGTCACGCATTCCGGGCACTCCGGGACCTTCCCCTTGCGGACCTTCTTCGAGCGGCCCTCCCAGCACTTGGTGAGCGCTTCGCCGGCGGAGTCCTCGCCGGAGGCGGCGTGGCAGAGGACGCAGACACCCGATCGGATCGTCTGGATGCTGTTGTTGCAGTGCAGGTCCACGCGCCAGGAGATTTCGTCGCGCAGTTCTCCCGCCGGCTGGATCTCGACCGGGAATTCGCGTTGGCTCGACCATGTCGTGCTGCCATCCGGCGCCTTGTATTCGGTTCCGGACGCGATGCCGTCAGCATGTGTCAGGACAACCACGACGGCCCAGTAGTGTTTGCGCGGTTCGTCGCCGTTCAAGGGGCACGAGGCGCTCCACGCGATCGTCACACTCGCACTCGCGCCTGGGTCGAGCACCCCGGTCGAACAGTTGAGCAGCTGACCCGCCCCGAGCGTCAGACCGCCGCAGCCGGGTTCTTCGGCCTGCGCCGCTGCGGAGAGGGCAAGCCCGGCGGCTGTGAGTGCCACCGTCACCGAAATGAACAACAGGCCTCTTCGCATCTCCCCCCGGAGTGTCTGGCTCCTCGATCCGCGCGCGACCGATTCCAGCATCATGCTACCGGAGGCCGGCGCGGACGCACCCGGCCCGAGACGTCGCGGGCAACCATCTCTAGCTTGGCCCTAGACACCCAAACGCATGCCCGTTTCCACCGTTCATAATCCGCGTGTCGGGGGTTCGAGTCCCTCGTCCGGCACTTCTCGTTTGGCTCTGGAATGTCGGGTTTGCGGCACGGTGCCGCCGCGTCCGGGTCACCTTGTCCGGCGCCGCAGCGTCACCGCGCCGAGGGCGAGCGCGGCGAACGTGAAGCCCACCACCGCGAGCACGTCCCCGGCCCACGCCGAGCCGAGCGGCGCCGGCCGGGTCGCCAGGGCCAGCGCTTCGTATGCATAGGTCAGCGGCATCAGCCAGGAGATCGCGTGCAGCCAGCTGGCCATCTGCTCGCGCGAGACGAACAGCCCGCAGAGCAGCAGCTGGGGAAAGATCAGGGCGGGCATGAACTGGACGACCTGGAACTCCGTGCGGGCGAAGGCGCTCACGAACAGCCCGAGCGCCATCCCGAGGATCGCGTTGGCGACCGCCAGCAGCCCGATCAGCCAGGCGCCGTGCGCGGCGGTCAGCCCGAGGACGGCGAACCCCACAGTGCAGACGATCACAGCCTGCACCGCCGCGAGCGCGCCGAATGCGACGCCGTAGCCGAACAGGATGTCGGCCTTGCCGATCGGCAGCGTCATCAGCCGCTCGAGCGTTCCCGTCGTCCGCTCGCGGAGCATCGCGATCGACGTGACCAGGAACATGACGATGAACGGGAACAGCCCGCACAGCGGCGCGCCGATGCCCTGGAAGGTGTGCGGCTGTCCTTCGAAGACGAAATAGAGCAGCACCAGCAGCCCTGCCGGCACGCCCATCATCAGCGCGATCGTCCGCGGGTCGCGGCGTATCTGCCAGAGCACCCGCCGAGCGGTCGCGAGGGTCGCGCCGGCGTTCACGACTCGGCGCCCGGCGCGCCGGCGCGCCCGCCCTCTGAGCGCTCGATCACGCGCAGGAACGCGCGCGAGAGGTCCTCACAGCCGGTCTGGCGCCGCAGCTCCTCGGGCGTCACGTGCTCCAGCAGCACTCCTTCTCGCATCAACAGCAGCGAGTCGCATTCGCTCGCCTCGTCCATCACGTGGCTGGAGACGAGCAGCGTCCTGCCGCCGGCGGCGAGGCCGCGGAACGTCTCCCACAGTTCGGCGCGCAGCACGGGATCGAGGCCGACCGTGGGCTCGTCGAGAACGAGCACGTCGGGGGCGCCGATCAGCGCGGTCGCGAGCGAGACGCGCGAGCGCTCGCCGCCCGAGAGGGAGCCGACCACCTCATGCTCGCGGCCGGCGAGGCCGACCGTGTGCACCGCCTCGGCGATCCGCTCCCGGCCGGCGTTGACCAGGGCGCCGAAGTAGCGCAGGTTCTCCTCGATCGATATGTCCGCATAGACCGAGGGCGCCTGGGTGACGTACGCGACGCGGTCGCGGAGATCGGGCGAGCCGGCGTCGCGGCCGAGCACGTCGACCCGGCCGCCTGCGAGGACCTGGACGCCGACGATCGACCGCATCAGTGTCGTCTTGCCGCAGCCACTCGGCCCGAGCAGCCCCGTGACAGCCCCCTGCGGCACCTCCAGCGAGACGCCGTGCAGCACCTCCCGGTTCCCCCGGCGCACCCGCAGGCCCTCGACGCGGATCGCGGTGCCCGCAACCACGCGGCGAGTATATGGGCCGGTTTCCGGGGCCCTCCCGGCCCGCTCCACCTAGCCGGGCTCAGCTCCCAGCCGCGACAAGTCGGAGTAGGGGGTCATCGCCCACCGTCCTCCGCAGCCGCTCGCCGTTCAGTTGGGGGTCGTGAACATCTCGGCGGCCGGGCGTGATCGCGTGAGGTGACGGGCCAGCCAGTCGATTGCCAGGCGGCTCACGGCCTCGAGCGTTCCGGGCTCCTCGAACAGATGCGTCGCTCCGCGTACGACCGCGAGCTCGCTCACGCAGCGAAGCTGGCGCTGGGCGGCGCGGTTGAGCTCGAGCACCTGGTGGTCCTCGCCGCCGACGATCAGCAGCGTCGGTGCTGTCACCGCAGCGAGACCGCGGGCCAGGTCCGGGCGACCGCCGCGGGAGATCACCGCGTGGACACGGTCGCCGAGCTCGGCGGCGGCGGTGAGGGCCGCGGCGGCGCCGGTGCTGGCGCCGAAGTAGGCGAGCGGCAGCCCGGCTGCCACTTCCTGGCGGCCGAGCCACGCCGTCGCCGAGACGAGTCGCGCGGCGAGCAGCGGAATGTCGAACACGTTGGCGCGATCACGCTCCTCGCTCGGAGTGAGGAGATCGAACAGCAGGGTCGCGTAGCCGGCCGCGACGAGCTCGCCGGCGACAGCGCGGTTGCGCGGGCTGAGCCGGCTCGAGCCGCTGCCGTGGGCGAACGCGACCACGCCGTTTGCGTCCCCAGGCACGGTCAGACGGCCCCTCAGCTCCAGGCTCGGACCGAGGCCGATGCCCACCTCCTGCTCGAGCGGTACGTCCGCGGGGAGCGCGGCGCCGGCGTGTGCCCCCGGGAATCGCTCTGGCTCGGCGCTTTCGGCATCGCTCTGCCCCAGCTCGGCGAGCAGCGATGTGACCTCATCGTCGGCGGTGGGGCGGAAGTCCTCGTACCAGAGGCCGACGGCCCACAGGTCCTCGGGCATCTCGACGCACACGATCTCATCGGCTGCCGAGCGCAGCGCCGCGACGGATTCGGGTGCAGCGACCGGGACCGCGAGGATCACGCGCCCGGCTCCACGGTCGTGGAGCGATCGCAGCGCGGCTCGCGCCGAGCGGCCCGTTGCGAGGCCGTCGTCGACGAGGATCACCGTGCGTCCCTCGAGGTCCAGCGGCCGGCGTCCTTCGCGATAGCGTCGCGTTCGTTCGGCGAGCTCACGCTCGGTGTTGGCGATCAGCGTCTGCACTTCGGTGTCGGAGAGCCCCAGTGCGCACGCAGTCTCGGTGCTGAGCACGTGCGCGCCGCCCTCGGCGACCGCGCCGAGCGCGTACTCCGGGTTCCGCGGCGCGCCGACCTTGCGTACGACCACCACGTCAAGCGGGGCGTCGAGCGCCCGCGCGACCTCGGCGGCGACAGGGACCCCGCCGCGAGGCATCCCGACCACGATCGGGTGCTCGCGACGAAATCGTCTCAGCAGTACAGCGAGCTGCCTGCCGGCGTCAGCACGATCGCGAAACACGCGTCCGGGTTCTGCGAGCACCAGCGGCGGGTCATCGAGTCTGTTGACGGCACCGGTCCTCACGGGCATGTGACCGCCTCCAGGCGCTCGCCCGAGACGGTCGGCGCGGGCCGGCCGGGGCCCGCAGCCGCGTGGCGAGATCGGACTCTGCTGAAGGTGGATGTCTCGTCGACCACTTGGCGTCCGAACGTGAAAGGACTGCATTTCAGGCCTCGACGAGCACCTTGAGCTTGTGGTGACGGCTCCTGTTCGACGAGCTGCCTCGATCCAGCGTTGCCGATCATGCGCTCGCCGGCGTCCGTAGCTAGTCCCCATCTGCGATGGGGTGTCCCCCGGATGACGAGGACGACATCCTCACCGTCTCCGGGTGACACGAGGAGACCAAGGAGGAGAAGGAGAAGGACTACCTGCGGCGCGAGCGCCGGGCGCCTCGGCCAGATCGATCCGCTCCTCGCCCGCGAGCGAGCCTGAGCACCGACCGGGCCGCTACTTCGCCTTCTTCATCGGTGCCAGCGAGTTGCCCGGCGCGATTTCCGAGCAGTTCTGCGGCGCCGCCATCCCCGCGAACCGTTCGGTCAGCCACACGAGCGCTTCCGGCAGCCACGGCCCCGCGCCCTCGATGTGCCCGAGGTGCTGGTATTCGGTGAACTTCACCGGCAGGCCCTCGCCACACCACTCGCGCGCAAGGCTCCGGACGTCCCCGGCGATCATCACGCCGTCGCCCGGTCCGATCCCCGGCTTGTTCCCAGGCGTGCCTTCCCATTCTTCTCCCCCGTTGCCCTGGCCGATCAGGAACGGAACCGTCGGCGCGCCCTTGCTCCCCACGATCAGCTTGTTCGCCGTTCGCACGAACACGGGGATCGATTCCGGCGTCGGGTATTCGGGCTTCACCACTTCGGACCACGTCAAGCCGGGGGTGGAGGTCTCGTTCGTGATCGACTTGTCCTGGTCGGATTCGAGCAGTTCCTTGCCGTATGCGGTCAGGTACGGGGTCAGGTCGAGGTGGTAGGCGCGGGACAGGCCGTCGAGCGACATCGGAATGATCGAGGCCCAACTGCTGCTGCCTTCGACGTATCTGAGGTTGTGCGCGGGGTCGACGAGCACGCCGCCCATCGCCGCGCCGACGATGTCGGAGTTGATGTCAGGTGCGTACGTCGGCGCCTCCTGGGCGGCCCACTCGGTGGCGATCGCGCCGCCCGAGTAGCCGGCGAGGCCGATCTTCGTGCCGGGGCCGAGCCCCGTCGCGGGCGAGCTCAGCGCCGCCCTCAACGAGTCGAGCGTGTTGTAGCCGTACACCGGCCCGGCCGAGAAGTCCGCGTCCTCGCCCTCCGTGTCGGGGACCACGACCGTCTCTCCGGCCAGCAGCATCGGAGCGATCAGCACCGACTCGACTTTCGCGATGTCCCCGCTTTCGAAGGTGCCCCCGGAGATCTCGTAGGAGGGGTCGTCTTCGGTGTTCAGGCTGTCGTAAAAGGACTGGTAGGAGAGCACCGTCGGCGCGCCGAGTTTCAGCGGCGGCAGCAGCACCGACGTCACGTTGACGGTCGGCTTGCCGAGCGCCGAGGTCGAGCGGTACAGCAGCTGGACCGCCGTGACCGGCGTTTCGATGCCGGCGAGGTGGAACGGCACGGTGCGGGTCTTCAGGACGGTCCCGGGCGCGATCTTCTTCAGCCGCGTCCTGCCTTCGTACTTGTAGAACGGGTCCTGTTCGGGCGGCAGCGCCGCGTGCGCCGCGCCCGAGCTCATCAGCGCACAGCCGACGGCCATCAGGAGCGCGGCGAGTGCGCGCAGTCCAAGTCCCCGCCCCATCCGGTGCGCCGTCACCACTCGCCCTGCGCCCGCCTCGGTCATCGCGCCCCCGTCTCTGTCGCCGCCGGATCACCCGTCGCCGGCGCCCGCCGCCGACTGACGCTCACTACCCACCCGCAGCGACAGACAAACGTGTCTCCGGACAGCAACCCGGGCGGCAGCCCTGCCGCCCGGATCGTGGTCCGCCGCCGCGTGGCACCGGCGCGAAGTCGCCCGCGAACACCGGTCTGCCCGTCAGCCGCGCGAGGCGCCTCGCCCCGCCGCCTCCGCGTCGAGCTCACGCGCTTCCTCCTCGCCGGTGTCGCTCACATCCGGGTCGATCGACCGGGCTTCGTCGTGGCGAGCCCTGGCCTCGCCCATGACCCCGTCGGCATCCGCCTGCCGGCTTTCGGCGAGCGCGCGCTCACGTCGCGCTCGCGACGCCTTCTCTTCGGCTTCGGCCTCGGCGCGCGCCGCACTGGCACGGTGCTCTTCGGCCGCCGCCCTGACCTGCTCGCCCTCGACGGCGGTCTGCTCGCCTTGCCGGCGCAGGCCGCGCGCCCGGTCTCGCCGCGTGGCGAGCCTACGTTTGCGCGCGAGCGCAGAGACGAGCGCGACGACGATGATCGCCACAACGACGATTGCGATGATCAACCCTGTACTCATCGGGTCTCCTCCCTCTGGTAAGGACGCCGCGTCTCAGGCCCGGCGAAGGACGAAGCTCGCGAGAAACACGATTGCGAGCACGACCAGGCCGAGCCACAGGAAATGGATCAGAGCGCCGACGCCGAAGGCCAGCGCCACGATGATCGCCGCGACGAGTAGTAGTCCCATGTACGCCTGTTACCCGTGTTGGCAACGCATTCACGGCGAGGTTCGGTATCCGGTCACGATTCGGACCCGCTTCACCCAACCTCCCTTCGAGTGGCCCCCTGGCGAGCCGTGCCCCAGGTCGACTGCGTGGGCCCGGCTCGCTGCCAACCCGTAGGCCGCCGCGCCTCAGTGCAGCGCCACCGCGGCAGCCGAGCTCGGCCGCAGCGAGGCTCTCGGACCGGCTAACCGCTCCGGAGCTCGCGGAACGCGCGCAGCAGGGACTCACGCGTGTGCGGGTCGGGGGCCGGAAGTGTCGCCTCGTTCAGCGAGCCGACCACGCGGGCGACATCGTCGAGGTAGCCCTCGCACCCGTCGCACTCGGCCAGATGCGCCTCGAAGCGACGCGTCTCACGCTCCGGCAGCGAGCCGTCGAGGTAGTCGCTGATCAGCTGCACGAACTCGCGACAGACCAACGGGTCGCGGCGGCGCCGGCGCAGCAGCCGGATCATGACGCCACCTCCACGAGCGGCACGAGCGCAGCCCGCACGCTGACACGCGCACGATGGAGGAGCACACGCTGGTTGGCGTCCGTTATGTCGAGCAGCTCGCAGACCTCCTCGGGGGGCATGCCCACGACGTCGCGAAGCGTGATCACCAGCCGCTGGCTGGGAGCGAGGCCGTCGACGGCATCGAGCAGGTGACGGCGGAGCTCGCCGCTCAGGAGCCTGCGCTCGGGATCGCCGTCGAGCCGCGGCGGCGCGCTCACCCACCTGCCGTCGAGCCCGAACCCCGGCTCGAACGCGCGCTCATCGGCAGAGCCCTCCTCCAGCGAGGAGAGCGGAAGGCTGCGCGCTTCGCGAACACCCGCCGAGCGCGCGCGGTTGACGAGGATGCGGAACATCCACGTCTGCAGCGACGAGCGTCCCTCGAAGCGGCCGAGCCCTCGGATCACAGCGAGCCAGGTTTCCTGGACGACTTCATCCGTCGCCGAGGTGGTGCGCACGAACGTCGCCGCGACACGGCGCATCGCACCGTCGTAGGTGGCTACCAGCACCTCGAACGCCTCCTCGTCTCCTGCCCGCAGTCTGTCGAGCGCGATGCGCTCCTCGTCGGCCGGCATCGGTCAGATCGCCCCGGCGCGCTCTTGGCGGCCGCCCGGGCGCTCCCCGGCAGGTGCCGCGCGTACCGCGCGGCACCGCACCGTCCCGCGCCGACTCGATTTCGACATGGCGACAGTGTCGCCTCCGGCGGCCGCGATGAGGCGCGCTCGGTCAGCCACGCGCACAGTCCGCGCGGCAGCATGGTCGTCGGATGCGACCGCGCGAAGCCGCGGCGCGCCCGCGCCGCGGCTCCTCCGCGATCGGCATGTCAGCCGGCGGCAATTCCCTCACCGCCGGCGGCACCCGGCACGAGAACCGACCCGATCGGTTCGAGCGCCCCGGTCGCCGTCACAGCGAACTCGTCGACGAACCCTTCCTTGCCCGCTTGGACGTAGAGGTTGCGTCCCGCCGAGGTGCCGTCGACCGTGCCCGCATCGGTGCCGGTGTCGCCGAGCAGGGTGAGCTGCCCTCCGAACGTCTCGCGGAACCCGCTCAGCGTCGCGCTGCCCGCGTTCGACGTGTAGAGGAAGCCGGCCGCGGGCGTCAGCCAGCACGTCGCGGCCTGTTCGGTCGCGGCGGACGCCAGCGCCGTGAGCGAGCCGTCGTAGTTGACGCGGAAGCTCGCCAGAGCACCGGCCGCCTCTGCGACGAGCAGGTGACCCTGCTGGTCGAAGGCGACCGCGAAGGGCACGGTCGGGTCGGGGGTCACCACCGGCGTCTGGGAGAGGCCGCCGAACGGCGACAGCTTGAAGACGTCGATCGACTGGCCCCCGGCCTTCGTCGCCACGACGAGCTTCGAGCCGTCGGGCGTGAACGCGACCTGGCCCGGCGTGTGAGTGAACTGTTCCGCTTCGCCGGGTTCGGTGCCGCTCGAGCCCAGCGAGCGGTGAAGCGCCGGGATCCGCAGGAGATGGCCGAACGCCACGGCGAAGCCCTGGATCGAGCCGCCTTCCTCGGCGTTCAGCACGAACACCCGGCCGTGCCGGGCCGCGATGCTGACCGGGAACGCCCCGCCAGAGTCGATCACCTGGCGCAGCTGGAGGTGGGACCCGAAGACGGAGAACACCGAGATCGTGTTGCTGCCCGCGTTGACCGCCAGCAGCATGCCGTCCTCGCGGTCGTAGGTCAGGGCGCCCTGTGAGGCCGTGTGGTCGACGACCGAGCCGGTCAGCTGGCCGCCGAGCCCGCCGGTCGCGTAGGTGCCCGCCGGCGTGAGCGTGCCGTCCTGGCGGCGCTGGTAGACCACGATCTGGTTGCCGGACAGGCCGTCTGTCTGCACGAAGACAGGTGCGCCGTTCCCGAACCCGTGTCCCGGGGGCGGATCTGCGAGCGCGGGGGCGGCGACGACGGCAGTGGCCGACATCGCGAGGGCGGCAGCGGCGCCGGCGAGTCGTCTGATGCGTCTGGTCATTCGAGTCTCCTTGGGTCGCGGGGACGTTCCGGCCCTACCGTCCCGGGAGACTCGAGTTCGTTACAGGCGCCTATCGGCCGGCCGCGACAGCCCGAGCCAGCACGTCGCGCAGAAGCGTCTGGTCTTCGACCGAGAGCTGGCCGACCGCCTCCGGCACGCGGGCGAGCTTCGAGTTCATCGCCTCGCGCACCTCCCGGCCGAGCGGCGTCAGCACGACGTACTTGACCCGCCGGTCCTGCTCGCCGGGCCGGCGTGTCACGAGCCCTCTCGCCTCGAGCCGGTCGACGATCCCGGTGACGTTCGAGTTGTCGCACGCCAGGCGCGTCGCGATCTCGTGCATCGGCAGACCGGGCTCCTCGTCGAGCTGCATGAGCGTCCCCGCCTGCGCCGGGTGCAGCTCGAACTCGGCGGCGGCTTCGAAGAAGCGACGGCGCTCGGCGAACATGAGCCCGCGAAGCAGCTCCCACGCTTCCTCGCCGGCGGACCGGCTGCCGGGGATGGCCGTCTGCGTCGCCACACCCCTATTATATTGAGATAGTCGATCTTTGACAAGCTCAAGCTTTTGCTAGGATGCCCCGAATGGGTGATGGGCCAGCAGCGATCGAGGCACACGAGCTGGTCCGCGAGTTCCGCAAGGGGCCGCGCGCCGTGGACGGGATCGACCTGAGCGTCCAGACGGGCGAGATCTACGGCTTCCTCGGACCCAACGGCGCCGGCAAGTCGACCACCGTGCTGATGCTCACGACGCTGCTGCCCCCCACGAGCGGCCGCGCGTCGGTCGGCGGCTACGACATCGTGCGCCAGAGCTCACAGGTACGCGAGACGATCGGCGCCGCGCTGCAGGAGGCCGCGCTCGACGCGATCCTCACGGGCCGCGAGCACCTCATGCTGCAGGCGACGCTCCAGGGGATCTCCTCGCGCCGGCGCAAGACGCGCGCGCAGGAACTGCTCGAGCGGGTCGGGCTCACCGAAGCGGCCGACCGCCGCGTCGGCGGCTACTCGGGCGGGATGAAGCGGCGGCTCGACCTCGCGCTCGCGTTGATCCACGAACCGCGCATCCTCTTCCTCGACGAGCCGACCACCGGTCTCGACCCCCAGAGCCGGGCCGCGCTCTGGGAGGAGGTCGAGCGGCTCGCCCGCGAGGAAGGCATCACCGTCTTCCTCACCACGCAGTACCTCGAGGAGGCCGACGCGCTCGCCGACCGGATCGGGATCATCGACCGCGGCAGCATCGTCGCCGAAGGCACGCCGACGCAGCTCAAGGCGGAGATCGGCAGCCCCAGCGTCGAGGTCCGGCCCGCGGACGAGGACGCCTCCGCCACCCTCGCCGAGCTGCTGAGCCGCTTCGGGGAGCCGAAACGGGGCACCCGGGGCAGCGTCACGGTCCAGCTGCCGGGCGGCGAGTCCGAGCTCGCCGAGATCGTGCGCCTGCTCGACCAGAACGACGTCCACGTCGAGACCCTGCAGCTGCACCAGCCGTCACTCGACGACGTGTTCCTCGCCAAGACCGGCCGCAAGCTCGAGGGGGCGGCCGCCGAGTGAACGCGGGCGCGTCGTTGACCGAGCAGGTGGCCGCCGTTGCGCGGCGCTCCGCGGTCGGCGTGCTGCGCCAGCGCGCGCTCGTCATCTTCCCGATGCTGTTCCCGCTGATCCTGTTCGCGATCAACGGCAGCTCGCTGAGCCGCGTCACGGAGCTGCCCGGCTTCCCCACGCACAGCTACCGCGCCTTCCTGCTCGCGATGCCGTTCATCCAGGGCGCGATGTTCGTCTCGATCTCCGCCGGCACGAGCCTCGCCCGCGACGTCGAGACCGGGTTCCTCAACCGGCTCGCCCTCACACCCCTGCGCAGCGAGGCGATGCTGTTCGGACAGCTCGGCGGCGCGTTCGTCCTCGGCATCGTGCAGGCGATCGTCTACCTGCTCGTGGGCCTGGCCACCGGCGTCTCGTTTGCCAGCGGCGTCGGCGGCGTGCTGGTGCTGCTCGCCCTGTCGCTCACGATCTCCTTCGCCTTCGCCAGCCTCGGCGGGCTGCTCGCGCTGCGCCTCGGCAGCGGCGAAGCGATCCAGGGCATCTTCCCGCTGCTGTTCGTGACGCTGTTCCTGAGCTCCGCCACGCTGCCGCGCAACGTGATCGGCACCGCATGGTTCCGCGAAATCGCGACGTACAACCCTGTCTCCTACATGGTGGAGGGGTTGCGCAGCCTCGTGATCCAGGGCTGGAACGCGCAGGCGCTCGAGCTCGCGTTCGGGCTGTCGCTCGCGCTGGCGGCGGTCTCGCTGGCGCTCGCGCGACCGGCGATGAGGTCCAGGCTGGCGCGGGCATGACGCGCTTCGTCTACGTTACCCGCGCCGTCGCCTGGCGCTCGATACACAACACGCTCGTGAACCCGGCGATCCTCGTTCCCTCGATCGTCTTCCCCCTCTTCTTCCTCGTCGCCTTCGCCGGCGGGCTCTCGAGGGTCACCCAGATCCCCAACTTCCACTACCGCCCCGGCTACACGGCGTTCCAGTTCGCGTTCGTGTTCCTGCAGTCCGCGGCATTCGGCGGCGTCTTCACCGGCTTCGCGGTGGCGCGCGACTTCGAGTCGGGATTCGCTCGCAGGCTGCTGCTCGGCGCCCCCCGCCGCAGCGGGATCATCGCCGGCTACACGATCGGCGCGTTCCTGCGGTGGCTGGTCGTGGCGAGCGTGGTGACGGTCGCCGCGCTGATCGCGGGCATGCGCGTCGAAGGCAACGGCATCGACCTGACGGGGCTCGTCGGCCTCGGGCTCGGCATGAACTTCACCGCCGCCCTGTGGGCGATCGGCATCGCGATGTTCCTGCGCACCGAGCAGGCGGGCCCGCTGATCCAGATGCCGGTCTTCGTCGCCCTGTTCCTCGCGCCGGTGTACGTGCCGCTCTCGCTGCTGACCGGATGGGTCCACGCCGTCTCGAGCGTCAACCCGATCACTCCGGTGATCGAGGCCGGACGCGGGCTGCTGGCCGGCTCGCCGGTCAAAGTCGCGCTCGCCTTCGCGGCGCTCGCCGGCGCCGCCGCCCTGCTCGGCGCGTTCGCGCGCCGCGGGCTGGCCTCGGCGGAGCGTGCCGGCTAGCGGGACCGGGGTCCTATAGGGTCGCGCCCGTGACCGCCTCCCGCGCCGATGAGTGGCTCGCGCAGGGCGCCCGCTTCGAGTGGCGCCCGGCTGGCGGCGGCGCGGCGCCCGTGAGCATCTTCCACATCGAGCTCGGCGACCCCGAGGCTCCCGTGCTCGCCCTCGTGCACGGCTTCCCGACCTGCAGCGTCGACTGGTTCGAGGTCGCGCACCGCCTCAGCGAGCGCTTCCGTGTGTGCGCGATCGACTTCCCCGGGTACGGCTTCTCCTCGAAGCCGCGCGGCTGGGGCTACAGCCTGCGCCGCGACGCCGAGCTGCTCGACCACTACCTGGGCGAGGTGGTCGGCGCCTCCTCGGCGGTGATGGTGGCCCACGACCGCGGCGACAGCGTCGCGCTGATCCACGCCGCCGGCGCCGGCGCGGGCCAGGCGCGCGTCGCGCTCGAGCACCTGGTCCTCTCCAACGCCAACGTCTTCCTGCCGCTGTCGAACCTCACGGACGCCCAGCGGCTGATGCTCCACAACCCGGAGCTGCTTGAGCAGCTGACGCCGGAGCTGCTCGCCGCGGGCATGGGCCTCGCGACGTTCAGCCCGCCTCGCGGCCCCGAGGACCCCGAGGTGCAGGCGCTGGCCGCGACGTTCGCGCACGAAGACGGCGTCGCGGTGCTGGGCGAGACGATCCAGTACCTCGTGGAGCGCTCGGTCGACGAGGGCGCCTGGCTGCGCTCGCTGGCACAGACCGCGCTGCCCACGACCGTCGTCTGGGGCCTGAACGACACCGTCTCCCCGCCGAGGGTCGCGACCTACGTCTGGCACGAGCACCTGATGTTCAAGCCCGGCGGCAACGCCTTCTACCTGGTCCCCGGCGCCAACCACTACGTGCAGAACGACCGCCCCGACGCCTACGTCCAGGCCATCCTGCACGCGCTCGACGGCCCGGAGGACGCCGCGCCTGGGGCGCTCGACGAAGCTCCCGGCGCGCCCGTGCTCGTCGACCGCTCGCGAAGCGAGCTCCCCGACGCCGCAGAGCTGATCGCGCGGCGGGCCCCGCTGCCCGGCTGATCCGGCCCGGTCGAGCCGGCATCGCACAGCCCTTCCGGCCCACGCTGAGCGCTCAGAGCCCGGTCTCCTCTCCGGGCGCGACGATCCGGACCTCGCTTGCCGGTTCCAGCTCGCGGACGTGCGCGGCGAACTCGCGCGCGGGCGCGTCGCCGATCGTCAGCCCGCGCTCGCCGCGGCCGATCGGCCGGAACGTCCCCCAGTGGATCGGGATCGCGATCCGCGGACGCAACAGGCGCGTCGCGCGCGCGGCGTCGAGCGGGTCCATGTGCCCCGGGCCGAGCGTCCGCCCCCAACCGGCGACCGGCAGCAGCGCGACGTCGAGCGCACCGGCCAGCTCCGCCATTTCCTCGAACACGCCGGTGTCGCCCGCGAAGTAGACGGTCCGCGAGCCGCGCACCAGGTAGCCGACGCTCTCCGAGCGCGGGCCGAGCGGGTAGCGGCGCCCGTCGTGGTCAGCCGGCACGGCCGTGACCGTGACCGCGCCGATGGCGGCCTCCTCCCCTTCGCCCAGCTCGGTCACCTCCGAGAACCCGCGCCTGCGCAGCCATGCGCCGGCACCCGGCGGGACGAACATCGGCGTCTCGCGGCCGAGGGTGCGCAGCGACGGGAGGTCGAGATGGTCCTGGTGCGCGTGCGAGAGCAGCACGGCGGAGGCGCGCGGCTCGCCCGGCGGCTGCGCGTAGCGGCGCAGGTGCGCGACTCGATCGCGCAGGAGCGGGTCGGTCAGCAGCGCCTCGCCGTCGAGCTCGATCTGCACCGTCGAGTGACCCAGGAAGGCGATACGGTCCCGCCGGGAGCGCCTGTCATCCACCATCGAGCCCAAGCTAACCACCGGCGCCACGCGTCATGCCGCGCCCTCGCGCCGGGGTGAGCGTCCGCGCGCGCCATCTCGCGAGCCTGCTGGCCCGCTGGCTCGTCCTCCTCGGCGTCGAGGCGCTCGTCCTCCTCGGCCTGAGCGCCGCGCTGCACGGCGTCGAGCAGATCTCATTCGGCGAAGCGCTGCTGATCGTGCTCGCGATCTCGCTGGTCAACGCGTTCATCTGGCCCGCCGTGATCCGCCTGGCGCTGCCGCTCACCCTGATCACCTTCGGACTCGCCTCGCTGGCGATGAGCGCCGGGGTCGTGGCGCTGTCGTTCCTGTGGGCGACCGGCAGCGCGCCCTCGTTCGGGACGAACCTCCTGATCGCGGCGGTGCTCGCGCTCGTCTCGACGACGCTCGTCTCGCTGCTCGACTTCGACGGCGACGCGCGCAGTCTCAGGGTGGTCCGCAGGCGGGCGCGGCACGCGCGCGCGGAGAACCGCACCGACGTCCCGGGCGTGATCCTGTTCGAGATCGACGGCCTCGGCGAGCAGGTGCTGCGCTCGGCCGTGAGGGACGGCCACGCGCCCACGATCGCGCGCTGGATCGAGTCCGGGAGCCACAAGCTGCTCGGCTGGGAGTGTGACCTCTCCAGCCAGACCGGCGCCAGCCAGGCCGGGCTGCTGCTCGGCAGCAACTGGGACATGCCGGCGTTCCGCTGGCACGAGAAGGAGTCGGGGCGCACCCTGGTCTCCAACCACCCCCGCGACGCCGCCGAGATCGAGCGGCGCCTGTCGAGCGGCCACGGCCTGCTCGCCGACGGCGGCACCAGCCGCGGCAACATGTTCTCCGGCGACGCGCCGCGCTGCACGATCACGATGAGCGCGATCGGCGACCGCAGCCGCTCGCACGCCTCGGACCTGTTCGCCTACTTCGCCGACCCCTACGGCCTCCTGCGAACGATCTGGCTCTCGCTGGCCGACGTGACGCGCGAGCGCTGGGCGGCACGCCGCCAGCGGCGGGAAGGCGCGCCGCACATCCACCGCAGCTGGCTCTACTCGCTCATCCGCGCCTCGATCACGGTCGTGATGCGCGACCTCAACGTCGCGATGCTCGCGGCGGACATCGTCGAGGGCGTGCCCGTCAGCTACGCGACCTTCGTCGGCTACGACGAGGTCGCCCACCACTCGGGCATCCGCGCCCCCGACGCGCTCACCGTGCTGCGCCAGCACGACCGCCAGCTGGCGCGCCTCGAGCGCGCCGCCCAGCGGGCGCCCCGCCCCTACCACCTCGTCGTGCTCTCCGATCACGGCCAGACCCAGGGGGCGCCGTTCCGACAACGCTACGGCAAGACGCTCGACGAGCTCGTGCGCGAGGCGCTCGCGCGCGGCGAGGTCCGCGCGCCCGCCGCTGTCGACGAGGGCTGGGGCGACCTCGGCGCCGCGCTCGCCGACGCGCGCCAGGAGCCGTCGGTGGGCGGCAAAGCGCTCGCCAGGGCAACGCGCAGCCGTGCGGTCGAGGGGACGGTCGCGCTCGGACCGCAGCGGCAGGCGATCTCGGACGCCGACACGCGGGAGAACGGCAGCGAGGCCGTCGTGCTCGTCTCCGGGTGCCTCGGGCTCGTCTACCTGACCGCAAGCAAGGAGCGGCTCACGCTCGAGGAGATCGAAGAGCTGCACCCTCGGCTCGTCGAGTCACTCGGCTCGCATCCGGGCATCTCGTTCGTGATGGTTCGCTCTCGCGAGCACGGCCCCGTGGTCATCGGGCCACGCGGGCGGCGCCGGCTCGGCGACGGAGCCGTCGAGGGAGAGGACCCGCTGGCCGGCTTCGACGAGACGGCCCCCGCGCACCTGCGCCGCCACGACAGCTTCCCCCACTGCCCCGACATCCTGGTCAACGGCTCCTACGACCCGGACTCGGGCGAGATCGCGCCCTTCGAGGAGTTCATGGGCTCGCACGGCGGCCTCGGCGGCCCTCAGACCCACCCGTTCGCGGTCGTCCCGCTGCAGTGGAGCGACCCGCCGGCGCCGATCGTCGGCGTCGAGGCGATGCATGGCGCGCTGATGGGCTGGCTGGCGAGCTCCAGCTCGGGGGAGGCGACGGGGACGACCTGATCGCGGCCGCCGCTCCCCAGCACCTGCCGGGCGTCCTGCACGCGCTGGAACCGACGCTCGACCACTACGGCTACCTGGCCGTCGCCGGCCTCGTCCTCGTCGAGGACTTCGGTGTGCCGGTGCCCGGGGAGACGATCCTGATCCTGGCCGCGGTCTACGCGGGCACCGGCAGGCTCAACGTCTTCCTCGTGGCGCTGCTCGGCTTCTGCGGAGCGGTGCTCGGCGACAACCTCGGGTTCGCGATCGGCCATTTCGGCGGGCGCGCGCTCGTCGAGCGCTGGGGACGCTACATCCTGCTGACGCCGGCGCGCATCTACCGGACCACGGAGTTCTTCGAACGCCACGGCGGCAAGATCATCGTGGCGGCACGGTTCATCGAGGGCCTGCGCCAGGCGAACGGCATCATCGCCGGCACCACCGGCATGCGCTGGGAGAAGTTCTTGGTCTTCAACGCTCTCGGCGCGGCGCTGTGGGTGGGCGTGTGGGTGAGCCTCGGCTACTTCTCCGGCAGCCACATCGACACGATCTACGAAGACGCCACCCGGTACAGCACGTACCTCGCGATCGCCGCCGGGGTGCTCATCGCCGGCTTGATCGCGCGGCACGTGTGGCGCGCGCGTCGCGCGCCTTAAGGTGTCAGCGCCACCGCGGCCTCCGGTGTGGCCACGCGGAAGCTGAAGCTCTCCTGCAGGTAGAGCCGCACCACGTCCGCGTCGTGGGAGTCGTAGCCGATCGAGAGGTCCTGCCCGGACTCGAACAGGAAGTCCCCGCCGCGCAGGCTGACGACCACGGCGCCCTCGATGCCGGGCGTCCACACGATCGGCCCCTCGAGGATCTTGCGCAGGTGCTCGAGGAGCGGATAGCCGCCGCCCTCCGCGGTCTCGACCGCGCGCCGGTACTGCTTGCGCCCGAGCGCCAGCCCGTAGGGCCCGCCGACCCCCTCGCAGAGCAGTTTCTCGACCGCGTCCGCGACCGGACGGGGGTAGCCGTCGGCCTCGCCCAGCGCAACGGCATCGTGAGGCGAGCGCTCCGCGATGCCCGCGATCGCGCCCGCCCAGCCGTGGAAGACCGCGACGTTCTCGGCCGCGGCGATCGCCCGCGCCGCCTCGTCTAGCGGGCCGAGATCGGCGTCCGGCGCGCCGCGGTCGGCGTCGCGCAGCTCATCGCGGGAGAGCGCGAAGTCCGCACGCAGCTCGACCAGCGGCAGGACCTCCCTGCGCTGGCCGGAGACGCCCTTGGACGGACCGGCCGGCAGGGCCTCGACACGCCCGAGCGTGCTCGCCGAGTGCTCCCAGCCGTGCGGACCGTCGAAGTCGACGAGCTTGCGCGCGCCGAGCGCCGGCTCCAGCCGCTCGCGCGCCTCCTCGTCGAGCAGCTTCCAGCCGCCGTCGCTCAGCGGCGCATGCTCTCGAAGCAGGTGGTTCATCGTCCGCCTCCTCGCCGGCCGCCGATCCCGAGCGAGCCCTCCGCGTAGGCACCCGCAGCTCCGCTCCCGCCTCCCTCGAAGGCCTCGGCCTCGGCCTGCTCACCGTGCTCGACGACGTCGCCGGGCTGGAACAGGATCCCCTCGGCCACCTCGCGCCACGGTGGCGTCCGGCGCAGCAGCAGCTCGAGGTCCATGCTGAAGTGCTTGAACTCCTCGCCCTGAGCGTCGCGCATCACCCCGATCGCTTCGGGGTCGGTCTCGACCGCCAGCCGCTGCTGGTACCAGCCGATCGCTTCCGCCTCCTCCGTGAGCGATGCGCACAGCCGCGCGAACGTGCGCGTCGCCGCCGGGAGCTCCTCGGGTGGCTCGTGGTACTGGTCGAAGCCCATCCTCGTCTCCTTCAGCTCGTTCCTAGCCGTGACCGGCGGATCAGCGCAGCATTTCACCATCGCTGCCCGGCCGTCCGCTCGCCACCGCAGTCCGGAAGCGCGGTCGACCGGTGCGAGGGTATATGTGAGCCCACGAGACCAAGGAGGTAAGGATGCGCAGCGACATCGCACCCGGCGGGTTGTTCCCCGACTACGAGCTGCCCGACCACGAAAAAGTCCCACGCAAGCTGAGCGAGATCCAGGGCGAGGACCCGCTGATCCTCACGCTCGCTCGCGGCCACTTCTGCCCCAAGGAGCACCAGCAGCACCTCGAGCTCGCCGCGAACTACCCGAAGATCGCGGTCTCCTACACGAAGGTCGCGACGATCTCGACCGACGACGACCACCTCGTCAAAGAGTTCCGCGCCTCCATGGGAGCGCAGTGGCCGTTCCTCTCAGACCCCGGGCGCGTGGTCCAGAAGGACCTCCAGATCCAGGAGTACACCGACCCCGAGAACGACCCGATGATCCCCCACACGTTCGTGCTGAAGCCGGGCCTCGTGATCCACCGCATCTACAACGGCTACTGGTTCTGGGGCCGCCCCTCCTTCTACGAGCTCTGGCAGGACCTGCGCGAGGTGAACGTCGAGATCCGGCCCGACTGGGACCTCGCGGCGCCGGGGCTGCGCGAGGCCTGGGAAGCGGGCGACCGGAGCCCCTTCCACGGCTACTGAGCGCTGGGCGCGCATCTTCGGCCTTTCCCTTCGCTCTCCGCCGGCTCGCCGGCCTCGAGCCGGCGCTAGCCCCGCGCCGGCGTCGCCGCGACGGCGGCCTCGCTGTCGCGCTCGGCGAAGAACTCGCCGCCCTCGATCTCCAGTCGCGGCACGACCCTGTCGAGCCAGCCGGGCATGTACCAGTTCCACTTCCCGACGAGGATCATCAGCGCCGGTACCAGCAGGCACCTCACCACGGTCGCATCGAGCAGGACCGCGACCGCCAGGCCGACGCCGAACTGCTTGACGGTCGGATCGCCGTTCAGCAGGAAGCTACCGAAGACGAACACCATGATCAGCGCCGCCGCGGTGATGACCCGGGCGCTCGTCACCAGCCCCGAGACCACCGAGGTGCGGTTGTCCTGGCCCTCCTGGACGTGCTCCTCGATCTGGCTGACGAGGAACACCTCGTAGTCCATCGAGAGCCCGAACAGGATCGCGAACATGAACAGCGGCACGTACGAGACGATCGGCACGGCCCCGCTCAACCCGATCGCCCCGCTCGCCCATCCGTACTGGAAGATCGCGGTCAGCACGCCGTAGGCGGCCCCGATCGAGAGCACGTTCATCAGCGCCGCCTGTGGCGGCACCACGACGGTCCGGAAGGCGATCATCAAGAGGATCAGGCTGAGCAGGATCACGACCGCGATCTGAAGCGGCAGCTTCGCCGAGATCTTGGAAGCGAGGTCGACATAGCCGGCGGTGCTGCCACCGACGTAGGCCCGGAGATCGGTGCCGGCTTCGGCCTTCGGGATCGTGCTGCTGCGCAGCGATTCCACGAGGCCGGCGGTGGAGTTCTCGGAAGGCCCGTGCTTGGCGATCGCGTTGAAGAACGCCACGGTGCCGGCCTTGTCGACCTGCACCGGCGTCACGGCGGCGACATCGGGGTTCGCCGCGACGTCGCTCTGGAGCGTTCGCAGGCGCGGGTCCTGAGCGCGCGGGTCGGATTCCGCGCCCGCCGAGGAGCTTCCGCCGCCGCCTGCCGCGGATCCCCCGGATCCACCCTGGCCCCCACCGCCTGCAGCCGGCGCCGAGCCCGCGGCCTGGGCCGAGCCTTCCGAGCTCGCCGGGGCCTTCGCGGGGCTCCCCAGCGAGACGGCGATCAGCAGCGGGCCGTTCACGCCGGCGCCGAAGTTCTCGGCCAGGAGGTCATACGCTTTCCGCGCCGTCGTCGAGGTCGAGAGCGCGCCGGTGTCCTGCTGGCCGAGGTTGAGCGAGAGCAG
Organism: uncultured Solirubrobacteraceae bacterium; assembly: GCA_963836035.1. Lineage (GTDB taxonomy): Bacteria > Actinomycetota > Thermoleophilia > Solirubrobacterales > Solirubrobacteraceae > Palsa-744. Next base: position 503,486 of record CAWIHX010000006.1, read on the forward strand.
CGGGATCGTCAGCGGGATCAGGATCGCGAGCGCGGCAAGGCCGCTGAGCGCCGGCCGTTTCGAGATCTCGTGGGCCAGTTTCGCCCAGATCCCTTTGTGCGCCTGCTCCTCCGAGTAGGGCTTGCGCACGCGCAGCGCTTCGATGTGATCGCCGAGGGCCCCCAGCAGGGCGGGAAGTAGCGTCACGGCGCCGACCATCGCGACGACCACCGCGATCGCGGCCATCAGGCCCATCGTCGTGACGAGCGGGATGTTCGCGACGGCGAGCGAGACGAGGGCGATCGTGACGGTCGAGCCGGCGAACAGCACCGCGCCGCCGGAGGTCGCCGCCGCGCGCGCGACCGCCTCCTCCCGGGGCAACCCGGTCGAGACCCAGCGGAAGTACCGCGTGACGATGAACAGCGCGTAGTCGATCCCGACGCCCAGCCCGATCATCGTGGCGAGCGTCGGCGCCACCGTCGGAACGGTGATCGCGTGCCCGAGGATGCGGATGATCGCAAGCGTCGAGAGCAGGGCGCAGATCGCCGTGAGGATCGGCAGCAGCATCGCCACGACCGTCCCGAAGGTGAACGCCAGGATCACGCAGGCGGCGATGATCCCGACGAGCTCGCTGGACTCGGTCTTGGGTTTGGAGACCTTCTGGCCCAGCTGGCCTCCCGTTGCGACCTCGAGGCCCGCCGCCTGCGCCGGCTTGGCCGCGGCGTCGATGATGCTCTGGGCTTCTTCCTCTGAGAGTTCTCCGGGGCTGACGTCGAGTGTCACGGAGAGGTAGCCGGTCGCCTTGTCCTTGCTGAGCGCCGAGGCGCCCTGGGGCGTGAGCGGGTTCACGACACCCGCGACGTGCTCGGCCTTCGCCAGGTCCGCGGCCGCGGAGTTGACGGCTTCCGAGAGCTTGGGTTCGGTGAGCTTCCCGCGCGCGGCGTGGAGGACGATCGGGCTCGAGCCGTTCGCCTGGGCCGCGAACGAGTGCGCCAGCGTCGCTTTCGCCGTGTCGCTGCCCGTGCCGGGGAGCGACAGGTTGTCGTTCGTTTTTTCGCCCATGCCGTGCGAGACGACGACGAGCGCTGCGGTGGCGAGCAGCCAGGCGGCGAGCACGATCCAGCGTCGCCTCACGCATCCGTGGGCCAGCTTGTAGAGCGCTCCGGTCAAAGCCCGCTCACTGCTCCCCCTCCGCGTCCCGGCTCCGAGGCCGGACTGCGGGTCGACGATGAATCCGGAGTATCACGCTAGCGCGCCCACCGGAGGCTCGCTTTCCTGGCGCGAGGAGGACATGCCTACCTGCTGCGCTCGTACGTCTTCACCTTCGGCTGAGGTTCACCTGCCGTATTCCGCGTCGCCGACGTGCTCACCCCAGGAGACCGGGCTGCCGTCCTCCCCCACCTCGTGCACCGCGATGTGGCTCATCGCGCTGTCGGGCGCGGCGCCGTGCCAGTGCTCCTCGTTCGCTTCGAAGAAGACGCGGTCGCCCGTGCGGATCTCCTCGATCGGGCCGCCGCGCCGCTGGCAGCGGCCCGTGCCCGCCGTCACGAAGATCGTCTGGCCGAGAGGGTGCGTGTGCCAGGCGGTGCGCGCCCCCGGCGCGAACGACACGATCGCCGCCGCCGCGCGCGCCGGCGGTTGCGGCGTTGCCACTGTCTCGATCGACACATCGCCCGTGAACCACTCGTTCGGCCCGGGGCTCGTTTCCCTCGCGTCGCGCGTCAGCTTCATCGCTCGCTCCCCTCGTCTCGGCTCACGGGCAGCCCCGCGGCGAGCCAGCCGCGGAAACCGCCGACCACGTCGGTCGCGTCGTGGCGGCCGATGTCGAGCAGCGTAGCGGCGGCAAGGCTCGACTGACAGCCCTCGTCGCAGATCAGGATCAGCCGGTGGCCCGGGTCGGCGAGACGCTCGTCGCGCCACGGCGATGCGGCGTCGCAGCGCCACTCGAGCACGTTGCGGCAGATCACGACGGCGCCGGGGATCGTGCCGTCGCGGCTGCGCTGCTCGAGCGGGCGGATGTCGACGAGCACGGCCCCGGCCGCGAGCTCTCCCGGCACCTCGCGCGGCGCGACCCGTCGCAGCCTGCTCTGCGCCGCGCGCAGGAGCAGTTCGACGGGTGGCTCGTCCGTCGCGGTCTCGAGGAGGGCTGGGAATCGCATCCCCTTCCCTCTTCCCCGGATCGCGGGGCGTCATTCCCGTGCGGCTCTAGACTCCCCGGGACCGGCCCGGCGAGCAAACGGAGGCGCGAGTGATCATCACGACGATGAACGACCTGCCCGGCTACCGCATCGACGAGGTCCTCGGGGAGGTCTTCGGGCTGACCGTGCGCTCCCGCAACATCGGCTCGCAGATCGGTGCGGGCTTCAAGTCGCTCGTCGGCGGCGAGCTGAAGGGGATGACGAAGATGCTCGGTGAAGGGCGCGTGCACGCCCAGGAACGCCTCGAAGAGGAGGCTGGCGCGCGCGGCGCCGACGCGGTCATCGCGTTCCGCTTCGACACCTCCGAGCTCGGCGGGACCTGGACCGAGATCTGCGCCTACGGCACCGCCGTCAGGACGACCAGGCTCTAGCCCCGCTCGTCGAGCACCGCCCGCAGCGCGTCGAGGTCGCTCGCGCCGAAGACCATCCGGTTGCGCGTGGCGATGTAGAGGAGGTCGAGGTTCACGCCGGCGCGGGCGATCGACCCCGCGAGGTCGGCGAGCACGCCTGGACGGTCTTCCACGTCGACGACGACGACCTCGCGCTCCCTGCTGACCGCGAGGTGGGAGTTCGCGAGCGCACGGCGGACAGGCTCCGGGTGCGGGACGAGGATGTGCAGCTCGGCGCTCTCGCCGTCGCCGATGCAGGTCGCCGCGGCGAGGTTGACCCCCGCGTCGGAGACGGCGCCGGCCACTTCGGCCAGCGCGCCCGGCGTGTTCTCAACCTCGATGACCAGGTCGAACGCCATCTACCGAAGAGGAGCCTACCCGGACACGGTCGCTACGGTCGGGTGGATGCTCGAAGTGCTCTGGCACGGCGTGAAGGACTCCTTCCTGATGGCCTGGGAGGTCTGGTGGGCGCTCGTGCTCGGTTTCGCGATCAGCGCGATCGTCCAGGCGTGGGTCCCGCGCCAGCGGATCGAACGCTCGCTGTCGGGGTCCGGAGCCCGTCCTGTCAGCCTCGCCACCGCGCTCGGCGCGGCGTCGAGCTCCTGCTCCTACGCGGCGATCGCGATCGCCAAGAGCCTCTTCCAGAAGGGCGCCTCCGCCGCCACCGCGCTGGCATTCCAGTTCGCCTCCACCAACCTCGTCTGGGAGCTCGGGCTCGTGCTGTGGGTGCTGATCGGGTGGCAGTTCACGGCCGCCGAGTACCTCGGCGGGCTCGTGATGATCGTGCTGATGGGGCTGTCCCTGCGGCTGTTCGTCTCGCGCCGCGTCGAGGAGCAGGCGCGCGAGCACGCCCGGGACGCCGACAGCGGCCACCAGCACCACTCGGCGGGCGGGGAGATGACGCTGCGCCAGCGCCTCACCTCGACGGCGGCGTGGTCGGACGTGGCCCACAACTTCCGCGGCGACTGGCAGATGCTCTGGAAGGAGGTTGCGCTCGGGTTCCTGCTCGCGGGCTTCATCGCGCAGCTCGGCAACGACTTCTTCAACGGGCTGTTCCTGGCCGGCACCGGCGGCGCGCTCGCGACGATCGAGAACGCCCTCGTCGGCCCGCTCATCGCGGTGCTCTCGTTCGTCTGCTCGGTCGGCAACGTGCCGCTCGCCGCAGTCCTCTGGTCAGGCGGCATCGGCTTTGCCGGGGTGCTCTCGTTCCTCTTCGCCGACCTGATCGTGCTGCCGATCGTGCTCGCGTACCGCAAGTACTACGGATGGCCGTTCACGGCGCGGATCGTCGCCCTGATGTTCGTCACGATGGTGCTCGCCGCGCTCGCCCTCGACGGCGCGTTCAGCGCCCTCGGCCTGATCCCGACCGGGCCGCGGCCCTCGCGCGCAAGCGTGTTCGGGGATGTGAGCGTCGACTACAAGCTGTTCCTCAACCTTTTCGGGCTCGCGGTCTTCGCCGCGCTGATGTGGCTCACACGCTCGCGCGGCGCGACCGATCCCGTCTGCGGCATGCGGGTCGATCGCGACAAAGCTCTGCGCCTGGAGCACGACGGCGGCACGCTCTACTTCTGCTCCGAGCACTGCCTGCATGCGTTCGGCGAGGACCCGGCCTCGGCGGCGGCGGCGGAGAATGTCCTAACTTGATCGTATGGCCAAGACCTGGGTCCTCGACACCGAGACGAAGGGCACCGGCGCCGAGATGGTGCCGATCGAGAGGAAGCTCGCGCGCCGGGGGCGCGAGCGCGACCTCGCCCTGGTGGATCTCGGCGGCGCGCCGAAGCCGCCGACCGGCGCGCCGGCTCCCGCGCCGACGCGCTTCAAGGTCGTCGACGTGCTCAGCTCCACGACACTCGCCGAGGACGTCGGCGTCCGCGAGGCGCTCCGTGCGCTGGAGGGGATGCGCAGCGTGCTCGACGCCCGCATCTTCGTGTGGTCGCCCGAGCGCGGACGCTGGCGCATCCTGCCGCTGCAAGAGGCGAAGCGGCTGTGGGAGCTGCGCGACCGCGCGTAGCGAGGGCCGGCGCGCTCAGCTGTGCTCGGCCAGCAGCGCCTTGTCGCCGAATTCGCGCCGCAGGAACAGGTAGGCGATCCCGCCGCCCGCGAGCGGCACGACGTAGCCGATCGACTGGTAGAGCACGACGGCCGCGACGGCGTCGTTGTGGTCGACGCCGAACACGATCAGCATCGCCGCCATGCCGGTGACCGCGCCGAGATTGGCCGGCAGCGGGATCGAGCCTCCGAGGCCGCCGATCAGGTAGCACATCGCCACCACCGCGAAGCTCGGCACCGGATGCGCGTCGATCGCCACGAACGAGCTTTGCAGGACGAGCATGTCGAAGCCGAGGTAGGCGATTGCGCCGAGGACGATCTTGCCGCTGCCGCGGTGGCGCAGCATCTCCCGCGTGTTCTCGACGGCGAGCGCGAGCGTCGTGATCCCGGCGGCGATGCGCGGGCGCCGGGGGCGGATGCGCGCGGCGAGCTTCTCGGCGCCTCTGGCGACGAGCAGGACCAGCACGAGCCCCGCGGCGACCACCAGCGCGGGACCGAGGGTGAGCGCGAGGCTCGGCCCGCCGCCGAAGAACCCGAGCGCGAGCAGCGCCCCGAAGACGACGATCGCGAGCGCGTCGACGCCGGTGTTGAGGAACATCAGCGTGAACTGCCTTTCGCCGACTTTGCTCATCGGCATGCCGAGGCGGTGGAGCATCCAGGCGCCGACGCCCATGCTCCCGACCGTCCCGCCCGGCACGAGCATGCCGCCGCCGAGCTGCGACCAGGCCACGCGCGCCCCGAGGTGGCGTCCACGGCCCTCGGCCCGCAGCAGGCCCTCGGGGTCGAGGATCCCGGTCCAGGAGATCACGTACCCGCACTGCGAGAGCGTCTCGACGAAGATCGCACCGGCGATCCAGGCGATGCTCACCCCGCGCAGGCTTTCGAGGGCGTCGGCGAAGCCCGGGATCAGCTTCAGGAACAGGTAGACGAAGAGCAGGAAGCCGAGCAGGTGCAGCGCGCGCTTGGCCAGCAGGCCGCGCGCGTGGTGGAGCACCCGGCGGGCGCGGTGGAGCCGGCTGCCGCCGGCCTGGTTCTGCGTGACCTCCTGTGGCTCCTGGACCGCCACTCCCGCTCCCGCTCGTCGCCCGCCTGCCTGCCGACCGCGACGATACGCGAGCGCGCGGCGGGTCAAGCGGCGAGCATCTCCTCGCCTCCCGGCACGCCCTCACCTCGATCAGGTGATCGCGCCGGCACCCGGCCGCCGTAGGATCGCGCGGATGGCGACCCCAGAGGGCTGGCCCGGGCTGTTCTCGGCCGCGTTCGCGCAGTCTCGCAACGCGATGGTGCTGCTGGACGCCGAGCGCCGCCACCGCGAGGTCAACGGCGCCTACCTGCGGCTGCTGGGCTACCGCCGCGACGAGCTGCTCGGCAAACACGTGTGGGAGATCGTCGAGGACGGACCGATGGTGACCGAGGCGGAATGGCGCGAGCATCTCGCCGAGCACCGGTTCTCGGGAGACGCCTCGATGATCGCCGCCGACGGCAGCATCGTGCGCGTGCACTGGGGGGCGACCGTCGAGGTCTGCACCGGCCAGCGCTTCGTGCTGTTCGTCGCGCTGAGCACTTCGCTCGCCGGCGCGCACTTCCGCCGCACCAGGCATCTGGACCCAGAGGTGCTGCGACCGCTGTCGGACCGCGAGCGCGAGATCCTCTACCTGATCGCCCTAGGCCACACGAGCCCGGAGATCGCCGACATGCTCCACATCACCCACAACACGGTGCGCACGCACGCGCGCAACGCGATGGACAAGACCGGCGCGCGCTCGCGTGCGCACCTCGTCGCGAAGGCGCTCGGCGAGGGGCTCGTCTTCAACTAGGCGCCCATCCCTCAACCCGCGCCGCCCTCGTGGCCGATAGGTGTGAGCGATGAGGTTTCGGATCACCCCGCACGCCGGCCACGACGCGCCTGCCGACGCCCTCGACGAGCTGCTCGCGCGGCTGTCCGGGCGCCGCTCCAAGGCGCGCTTCTACAGAGTCGGCAAGGAGATCCGCGTCACCTGGGGCGCCGAGGACGGCAACGGCTGGGACCGCCCCGAACGGATGGAACTCGAGCGCGAGGAGCTGCTCGGGCTCCTGCGCGACGCCTGCCGCGAGAAGCCCGCGCTCCAGCTCGACTGGTACGCGGTCGGGCTGCTCGACTGAGGCCTCGCCTCGCCCCCGCTCCGGCGGCGTGACAGCGATCGCCCGGCCTCACGCGCTCGCGCCCGGCCCAAGCGGCGTGACAGCGATCGCCCGGCCTCACGCGCTCGCGCCCGGCCGAAGCGGCGTGACAGCGATCGCCCGCCCTCAGGCGCTCGCGCCCGGCCGGAAGTCCCGGAGGAAGGTCTCCGCTTCGGCCGCCTCTAGCGGTCGTGCGAACAGGAAGCCCTGTCCGTTGTCGCAGTCCTGTTCGCGCAGCTTCGCAAGCTCGTGCTGCTGCTCGATCCCCTCGGCGAAGGTCTTGATCGAGAGCGCCTTGCCGAGCTGCACGAGCGTCTGGATCAACGTCTCGCCCTCTTTGTTGCGCGACAGGCCGGACACGAAGGAGCGGTCGATCTTCAGGGCGTCGACGGGGAACCGCTGCAGGTGAGCCAGCGAGGAGTAGCCGGTCCCGAAGTCGTCGATCGCGATCCGGACGCCGAGATCCTTGATCGCCGACAGTCGCCGGGCGGTCTGCTCGACATCCCGCATCAGCGTCGTCTCGGTGATCTCGATCGTCAGCGCCTCCGGGGCCAGGCCCGAGTCCTCGAGCGCGTCGCGGATGTCGTCGATCAGCTGGTCGCTGTCGAGCTGGCGCCCTGACACGTTGACGGCCATCGAGATGTCGTGGCCGGAGCCCACCCACGCCGCTGCCTGGCGGCAGCTCTCGGCCAGCACCCAGCGGCCGACCTCGTTGATCATGCCCGTTTCCTCGAGCAGGGGGATGAAGTTGTTGGGCTGGACGATCCCGCGCTCGGGGTGGCGCCAGCGGATCAGCGCCTCCACTCCGGTGGGGCGCATGTCGGCGAGGTCGAGCGTCGGCTGGTAGGCGAGGAAGAACTCCTCGCGCGCGAGCGCCTCGCGCAGGTCCATCTCGAGCTCCATGCGCTCCTGGACCACGTCCTGCATGCCGCTCTCGTACATCGCGTAGCGGTTGCGCCCGTCCCACTTGGCGCGGTACATAGCGATGTCCGCGTCGCGCAGCAGGTCGCCGGCCGAGGAGCCCTCGCCCGTCGCGATGCCGATGCTCGCGCCGATCGTGACGGTCGTCTCACCCTCGGCGCCCAGCTTGAACGGCTGCTTGAGCGCGTCGAGGAGCCGTTCGGCGACGAGCACGGGGCTCGCGTCGGCAGCGAGGTCGCCGACGAGCACGATGAACTCGTCGCCGCCGAGGCGGCCGAGCGCGTCGACCTCCCGCACGACGCCCTGGAGGCGCTCCGCGACCGCCTGCAGCAGATCGTCGCCGACCTGGTGGCCGAGCGTGTCGTTGATCGACTTGAAGTTGTCGAGGTCGACGAACAGGGCCGCGACGGTGGTCCCCTGACGCGAGGCGCGAGCCAGCATCTGCTCGATGCGGTCGGCGATCAGCGTCCGGTTCGGCAGGTCGGTGAGCGGGTCGTGGGTCGCCATGAAGGCGAGCTCCTCTTCCCGCGAGGCCAGCTGCTCGTCGGTGCGCCTGCGCTCGCGCTCGAACACCTGGCACATGCGCAGCAGGCTGAACTCAACGCTCAGCTGCAGCATGTCGAGCGCCGCGCGAAGCACGCCGCGCGGCGTCTTCTGCTTCGCGGCCTCCTCGCGCATCACGTCGCCGAAGACGTTCCGCCACCAGAACATCCGCCGCGTGACCTCCTGCAGCGAGGCCGCGCGGTGCGCGGCCAGCTCGCCGAAGATGTGCGAGGTCTCGCGGGCCGAGTCGTTGGTCACCTCGAGACCGTCGCCCGCGATCCAGCGCGCGACCGCTGTCGTCGAGTTCCGGCAGATCTGTTCGAAGCTCTCCTGAACCGACCCGTCGACCGGCTCGCCCGAGTCGCTGGTGCGCTCGACGGTTTCCCGTAGCACGTCGGCGCGGCGCGCCAGCACGGCCTCGCCGAGGCGGCGCATCTGCTGTGCGCGGCGCCTCTCCGCCTGCTCCTGCGAGGTCCGCTCGTTCTGGGCGCTGCGGGCGCGGGCCCGCGGGCGCACGGCGGCAGACGCGCGGGGGCGCGACTTTGCGGACTCCACTGACATCGGGGTGACCATCGGCACGCGAGGCCGCGGCCTGAAGCAGCGGGCCGGCGCGGTCCAGAGCGCACCGCGGGCGCTGTTAGCTTGAGTCCGATGCGCCGGCTCGTTGCACTCGTCTCTGCGCTCGTGTTCGTGGACACGATGCTCTTCGCTGCGCTGACGCCGCTGCTGGGGCACTTCGAGCACGAGCTGCACCTCTCGAGCGCGACCGCGGGTCTGCTGGTCGCCGCCTACGCTGCCGGTGCGCTGCTCGGCGGGCTGCCCGGCGGCGTCGCGGCCGCGCGCATGGGGCCCCGCCGCGCGGTCCTGACCGGGCTCGCGCTGATGGCTGTCGCGAGCCTCGGCTTCGCCTTCTCGGAGGATCTCGGGCAGCTCATCGCGACGCGCCTGGTGCAGGGCATCGGCAGCGCCTTCACGTGGGCCGGAGCGTTCTCCTGGCTGATCGCCGCCGCTCCTCGGGAGCGCCGCGGGACGGTGATCGGGACCGCGATGGGAGCGGCCGTCTTCGGGGCGCTGTTCGGTCCGGTCGTCGGTGCGCTGGCGGCCGAGATCGGGCGCGCGGCGGTGTTCAGCGGGATCTCCGCGCTCGCCGGCGTGCTCGCCGCGATGACGCTCACGATCCCCTCGCGGGCGCCCGAACGGCCGTCCCTGAGCGCGCTCCGGCGCGCGAGCCGCAACCCTCACTTCCGCGGCGGTCTCGGGCTGCTCGCCCTCGGCTCTCTGCTGGCCGGCGTGCTCTCGGTGCTCGCGCCGCTGCACCTCACGCACGCGGGCTGGGGCCCGAGCGCGATCGGCGCCGTGTGGCTCGTCGCGGCCGCGATCGAGGCCGTGGAGTCGCCGCTGATCGGCCGTGTCAGCGACCGCCGCGGGATCCGCATCCCCGTGCTCTACGGCCTCGCCGCCGGCGGCGCCATCTCGCTCGTGCTCACGATCGAGCTCGGCGCGCTCCTCTACTCGGGCATGATCATCGCCGCCTCGGCCGCCTTCGGCGCGCTCTTCACGCCGGCCTTCGCGCTGATCGCAGACGGCGCCGACCACAGCGGTCTCGCGCAGGGCATGGCCTTCGGGATGATGAACGCCGCCTGGGCGCTGGGCGCGATGGCAGGCCCCGCGGGCGCTGGGGTGCTGGCGGAGGCGACCGGGGAACAGTTCGCGTTCCTGCTCGCCGCCCTTGCCTGCCTCACGACGGTCGCGATGCTCCTGCGCGGGCCGCGCGCGAGCCTCGCCACCCAGGCGACGGAGGGCTGACCGGCGCTTCCCCGTCACGGGAAGAGTGACCCACCCGCGCCGAGCCGCCGTCCAATACCCTCCCGGCGGGCGGCCCTCCGGCGCTCGAGACCCGATGGCAACCAACGCCGACCCCAAGCTGCGGCCCAGCGGCGACTCCCTCGACGTGGTCACGGACGCGTTCGCGCGAACGGGCGAAACCCTCGAGCTCGCATCCCGCCACCTCGACCCGTCGCTGGTCGACGTGCTCGCGATCCTGGGCTTCGACCGGGAGTACGTGACCGCGAGCGGCTCCTACCTCTACGACGCCGACGGTCGCGCCTATCTGGACTTCCACACCGGTGAGGGCTTCGCGAGCCTCGGCCACGACCACCCCGACGTCCGCGAGGTGCTCCAGGCGACGCTCGCGGCCGGCCTCGCCGACGGCGTGCAGATCCACTACTCGCCGCTCGCGGGGATGCTCGCCGAGGCGCTTGTGCAACGGCTTCCGGAGGGCATCGACGCGGTCTTCTTCGCGAGCACGGGCGCGGAGGCGGTGGACTCCGCGATGAAGTTCGCGCGCGCCGCGACCGGCCGCTCGCGCCTGCTCTCCTGCGACAGCAGCTTCCACGGGGTCACGATGGGACCGCTGGCGCTCGCCGGCGACGAGTTCTTCAAGGAGGGCTTCGGACCGATGCTGCCGGGCTGCGCGCGCGTGCCCTTCGGCGACCTCGACGCGCTCGAGCGCGAGCTGCGCGCAGGCGACGTGGCGGCCTTCCTCGCCGAGCCGGTCCAGGGCCGCATGGTCACGCTGCCGCCCGAGGGCTATCTCCGCGGCGCCCAGGAGCTCTGCCGGCGCCACGGCGCGCTGTTCGTGCTCGACGAGATCCAGACCGGTCTCGGCCGCACGGGTCGCTGGTTCGCGCTCGAGCACGCAGAGCTCGAGCCCGACTTCGTGCTGATCGGCAAGGCGCTGAGCGGCGGGTTCATGCCGGTCGCGGCGATGGCGACCCGCCGCGAGATCTACCAGCGGGCGGTCGGCAGCCTCGAGCGCTCCTACGTGCACCAGTCGACGTTCGGACGCAACCGCCTCTCGATGGCCGCCGGGCTCGCGACGGTGCGCGTGATCGAGCGCGACGGGCTCATCGAGCACGCCGCGCGGATGGGCGAGGTGCTCGCGCGCGGCCTCGAGGAGCTGCGGCGCCGGCACGAGATCGTGCACGAGATCCGCAGCAGCGGCCTCATGGTCGGCATCGAGCTCGGCGCCCCCAGCGCCCGCGCGGCGCGCGTGAGCTGGCGGCTGATCCACCTCGCCAGCGAGGGGCTGTTCCCGCAGCTGATCGTGATCCCGCTGCATCGCGATCACGGCGTCATCACGATGGCAGCCGGCAAGAACGACGTCATCAAGCTGCTGCCGCCGCTGACGGTCTCCGAGGCCGAGATCGGCGCCTTCCTGGCCGCGCTGGACGCCGTCCTCGAGGACTGCCAGGGGGCCACCGGGCGCAACTGGGCGTCGGTCCGCGACATCGCCACCGCGACGTTGAAGCGGCGCGCGCTGAGGAGATGAGCGCCGCGGCGCCGCAGGGGGGCGCCGCCGCGGCGCCGTCCGGCGGCGTCGTGCTGATCACCGGCGCGAGCGGCTTCATCGGCTCCTCGCTGGCGCGACGGCTCTGCCGCGAGGGGCACGGTGTGCGCTGCCTCGTACGGGAGAGCAGCGACACCGGCGCGCTCGCCGGCCTGCCCGTCGAGCTGTGTACGGGCACGCTCGCGGACCCTGCTTCCCTGCGTCGCGCAGCCTTCGGGGCCAGCCGGATCGTGCACTGCGCGGCGATGGTCTCCGACTGGGGGACGGTCCCGGAGATCTCCGCGGCCAACGTCGCCGGCACGATGAACGTGCTCGACGCGGCTCGCGCCGAGGGGGTCGGCCGGCTCGTCCACATCAGCACCACCGACGTCTACGGCCATCCCGGCAGCGGACCGCTGGACGAGCGCCACGCCCCTGCGGGCTTCGCCAACTGGTACGCGCAGACGAAGCTCGAAGCCGAGCGCGAGCTGCGCCGCGCACCGGGCGGGACCGAGATCACGATCCTGCGCCCGGCGACCGTCTACGGCCCGGGCTCGAAGGAGCTCGTCGGCGAGATCGCGCGGGCGATCGAAGCGGGCCACATGCTGCTGGTGGACCGGGGGCGCGCGGTCGCGGGGCTCTGCTACGTCGAGAACCTCCTCGACGCGATCGCGCTCGCGCTGGAGCACCCCCGCGCCGCGGGCGAGACCCTCAACGTCAGCGACGAGCTGGAGGTGACGTGGGCGGAGTTCACCCGCGATCTCGCCGCGGGGCTCGGCGCGCCGCGGGTCAGGCTGAGCCTCCCCTACCCCCTCGCAGCCGCGATCGGCACCGGGGTCGAGCACGGCTACCGGCTCGCCCGCCGGGCGAGCGGGGTCGAGCTTCCGCCGCTGCTCTCCCGCCAGGCGGTGCAGGTGCTCGGCCGCGACCAGAGCTTCAGCGCGGCGCGGGCGCACGAGCTGCTCGGCTGGAGGCCCCGCATCGGCTATCCGGAGGGGCTCCAGGCGACGCTCGCATGGCTTCTCGCGCGGCGGGCGGGGCCAGGGGGCGGCTCTCGCGAGCGCGTGGCCGGCGCAGGGGTGGACGGCGCGGGCGCCGCGCTCTAGATTCGCGGGCATGCGGATCCACGCGCTCACGACCGGCACGGTGCGCGTCAAGCACTCCTTCCTGTTCGCGCGCGAGGGCGCGCGGCGCCAGCTCGACCTGTTCCTGCCCGGGCCGTTCTCGGAGCCGCTGCCGATCCACCTGTGGGCGATCGAGCACGAAGGCCGGCTGACGCTCGTCGACACCGGCGAGACCGCCGCCGCGCGCGACATCCCGTTCGCCCGTTTCGATGTGACGCGCGAGCAGGAGCTCCCGGGCGCGCTGCGGGCGGCCGGGCTCTCGCCCATGGACGTCGACGAGGTCGTCCTCACCCACCACCACGGGGATCACGTCGACGGGATCGTCCACGTCCCCGCCCCGGTGCGGATCCATGCCGAGGAGCTCGCACACGTCGCGGCGCCGCTCTCGCGCGTGATGCGCCGGGTCCTGCGGCAACCCCTTCCGCCGGGCTTCTCACCGGCGCCCTTCGAGCTCGACGGCGGGCCCTTCGGAGGCTTCGCACGCAGCGAGGCGCTGTCGGCCGACGGCCGCATCGTCGCCGTCGCCACACCGGGCCACACGCCCGGGCACATCTCGGTGATCTGCGTGGACGACGAGGGACGCCACGTGATGCTGGCCGGAGATGCGACCGACACGCTCGAGCAGCTGCATGCCAGGCGCGCGGACGCGGTCGGCCCGGACCCGGCGGTCCACCGCGAGACGCTCGGGCGGATCCTCGAGCACTGCGCCGCGCATCCGACGGTGTACCTGCCCTCGCACGATCCCGGCTCCGCAGCGCGGCTGCGCGAGAGCACGACGGTCGAGGCCGGTGCGGCCTCCTCACGCACGCCCGGCACAACCACCGCCGAACCGTCCGTGTGAGACGCCCTGCGGGCGGTTGCTACTGACCCGCGCCGAAGGCGAGCCCACCGCTCGCCAGCGCGCCCGCTGGCGCGCGCAGCAGCGTGAACCAGACGTTCTTGCCCCCGCTGCGCGACTCGACTCCCCAGCTGTCGGACATCGCCTGCACGATCATCAGCCCGCGACCCGAGGGCTCGTCCGGGCCTGGCGAGAGCGGCCGCGGCCGGCCACCGCCGCTGTCGCGGACGTCGACCCTGATGTGCTCGCCGACGCTCACGCTGACGTCGAAGCCAGTGCCGGCGTGCCGGACGCAGTTGCTCGTCAGCTCGGAGGCCATCAGCTCGGCGGCGTCGATCACGTCGGGGGCCTCCCCCGCGAGGACGCCACGCACGAAGTGGCGCGCAGCCGTCACAGCCTCCGGGCGGCACTCGAAGCTCCGCGCGGCGGTCACGGCTCCACCTTCAGGACCTCGGTGAGGCCGGTCAGCTCGATCACCCTGCGGATCGCCGTGTTCGGGTTGCGCAGGCGCACGGTCGGGACGCGTCCTGCGGCGCCGAGCAGGACCGCGATCCCGGCGCTGTCCATGAAGCGCAGGCCGCTCATGTCGAACGTCAGCTCGTCGGGACGCGCGGCGGCCACCCGATCCACGGCGCCTCGCAGCTCGCCGACGCTCGAGATGTCGAGGTCGCCCGAGACGGCGATCACCGGGGTGCCCGCCCCGTCGGCGTGCGTCTCGACGGCCAGCGGGGCGCCGTTTCCGCTTTCTTCTAGTTCTGCCATTGGATGCTCACCAGAGCGGTGTCGTCACGGTGATCGTCCGAGGTCAGGTCGCGCGCGAGCTTCGCAAGCAGGTCGTCATCGCCGAGGTGCTCCCGCATCGCCATCTCCCGCAGCCGCGAGAGCCCCTCGTCCAGTACCTCGCCGCGCCGCTCGACGAGCCCGTCGGTGAAAGCTACCAGCGTGGCCTTCGGAGGAACCGTGACCGTCGCTTCCCGGAACGGCGCCGAGTGCGGGAAGCCGATCGGTGGCTCCGCCTTGAGGCTCACGAACTCGCCGCCCTCCCCCGAGAGCAGCAGCGGCGCGAGGTGGCCTGCGCTGGAGAGCGTGAGGCGGTGGGAGTCGATGTCGATCAGCGCGCACAGGACCGTGGCGAAGTAGTCGTTCTCGCCCGAGCTGACGAAGTCCGAGAGCTTGGACAGCACCGCGCCCGGCCGATGGTCCTCGGCGACGTAGGCGAGCGTCGCGTGGCGGACCAGCGCCATCGTCGTCGCCGCCTGCACGCCGTGGCCCGAGACGTCGCCGATCACGAGCAGCACGTGACGGTCGTCGATCTCCACGACGTCGTACCAGTCCCCGCCCACGTCGCCGCCACGCTGCGCCGGCACGTAGCGGGCGCTGACCCTGAGCCCGGGCAGTCGTGGCAGCTTCGCCGGCAGGAGCGCCTGCTGCAGCGTCTGGGCGATGCTGCGCTGCTCGATGTAGCGCTCGCGGTTCTCGGCGGCGAGCTTGTCGAGCTCGGCGGCGAGGTGCTCTGCACGCGCCCGCCCGCGCGCCAGGCGCTCGGTGAGCAGCGCCGCCGCCAGCGAGATCGCCACCCCCACGATCGCGATCAGCCACGGCAGGCTGTGGAAGAACGAGCCCCCGAGGGAGCCGCGGGGCGTGATCGCGAGCGTGAAGGAGCCCGATCCGAACGGGATCACGTCGGTCGCTTTCAGCCCTTTGATCGGGAGCTGCTTGGCGCTCGTCAGGATCAGCTTCGAGGGCTGCTGGCCCCGGCCCAGGTAGACGGCGTAGTCGAGGTCCGAGAAGGCGCTGTTGCTCTCGAGCTGCGAGCGGCGGTTCGCGGGCAGCGGGCTTTCCGAGAAGACCGAGTAGTGGCCCGGACCGCTGCCGAGCGCGTACTCGAAGCCGAGAGCCGGTCGCGCCGACGCCAGCCGCCCCACCATGTTCAGCACGCCCGGATGTCCTTCGAGGGCTCGAACCTGCGCGGCGCGCGCAGCTATCGACGCAGTCGAGACGCCGAGCGTGGCGCGCGGGGTGGCGGCCCCGCCCAGCGGCCACAGCGACACCGATGCGAACTGCCCCTTCGGGCCGACGTAGGGCTTCATCAGCGTGCGGAACCGCGCGGGGTCGCCACCGGTTGCGTCTGCGAGCGCCGCCGCCGAGGCGAGCGGAGTCTGCACGCTCTGTGTCGCTCCCGCGAGCACGAGGCTCAGCTCACGCACGCGCAGGTTCAGCAGCCGGCGCTCGTCGTGCCGGTAGAGGACGCCCGAGGCAACCGCGAGAGCGGCGGTGATCACGAGCCCGAGCGCGAGCGCGAGCAGCGCCGCGCCCGACGGGCGCGACGAGTGCCTGTGCGCCCGCACCGCGCCGGTCTCGGCGGCGTCGCCGTCGGCGAGCGCCCCCGGCGCCCGCGCGGAGCCTTCAGCGATCATGCGGGCGAATGTACGCCTTCGCGAGGACAGGCGTCCGCGACGCGCACGAGGAGGGGATCGATGCGCGTCGCGAGCACCATAGCCAGCGTGCCCCTCCTCCTTCGGAAACTGCCGGGCGGAAGAGCGGCAGGGTCAGCCTCGGGAAAGAGGCCTCCGAGATCTGTGTACCCGCGCGGGGCCGCGTCCCAAACACGGATTAGACTCGGCCACTGTTGAGCACGACCGCGGACGCCGCCACTGTCCCGGCCCACGCGCGCGCCGCCGGCGCGCTGCGGAAGCTCGTCCCGGTCTACTCGCCGGCGGCGGCACTGCGCGCGGTGCGCACCACGATCGTCGCCGCCGGGCTGTTCGCGCTGACCGACGAAGTGCTCGGCAACCCCCAGGTGGCGACGTACGCCGCCTTCGGCACCTTCGCCACGCTGCTCCTCAGCTCCTTCGGCGGCGACGTGCGCGACAGGCTCCGGGCGCATCTCGGCCTGGCGCTGGCGGGTAGCGCGCTGCTGACGATCGGCACGCTCGTGAGCGGCTCGGTGCTGCTCGCGACGCTCGTGACGCTCCCCGTCACGTTCGTCGTCTTCTTCGCGGGGGCGCTCGGCCCGAACGCCGCCTCCGGGGGAATCGGGGCGATGCTCGCCTACGTGCTGCCGGCGGCCTCGCCGGGCACCGCCGCGATGATCCCGGACCGGCTCGCCGGCTGGTGGCTCGCCTCCGTCGCGGGAACCGTCGCCGTGATCGCGCTCGCCCCGCGGGGCACCGTGAACCCGCTCCGCGGCCCGCTCACGCGCACGATCGAGGCGATCGCCGGGGCGATCCGCGCGGGACTCGAGGGCGCGTCCATCGAGCAGCCGCTCGAACGCTGCGTCGACGCCAAGCACGAGCTGCTCGGCGCCTTCACCGCGACGCCCTACCGGCCACTGGGGCTGGCCGCGCCCGACCAGGCGCTCGCGAACGTGGTGCAGCTCGTCGAGTGGTGCACGGCGCTGCTCGGCGACGCGCTGCACGAGCGCAGCGACCTGCGCCGCGCCCCGCCCCCCGTTCGCGAGCTGCTCGCGAGCTGCGCCGCGGTGCTCGACGAGATCGGAGCTCTGTTCGAGGGCTCGCGGCGTGAGGAGCCGGAGCTCGCGCGGCTCGAGGCCGAGCGGGAGGCGGCGCTCGCCGCGGCCGGCTCACCGGCGCCCGCCCGCGAGCACGGCCGCCGCGAGGCGCAGACGGGCTTCCATGCACAGGCGCTCGCGGTCGCGGTGCTTGCGACCGGCGCCGATGCGCTGGTCGCCGAGCGGTTGCTCACACCCGGCGAGCTCGAACGCCGGCGGCGCGCGTTCGCAGGCAGGCTCCAGCTGGCGAGCGCAGGACGCGCCGGCGGCCGGACGAGCACGGTGCTGCGCCACGCGAGCGTGCGCTCGGTCTGGTTCGTGAACAGCCTTCGCGCCGCCGCCGCGCTCTCGGCGGCGGTGCTCGTCGCCGAGCTGAGCAGCGTCCAGCATGGCTTCTGGGTCGTGCTCGGCACGCTCTCGGTCCTGCGCACCAACGCATCCGCGACGGGCGCGACCGCGCTCAGCGCGCTCGCGGGCACCGTGCTCGGCTTCGTGATCGGCAGCGTGCTGCTGGTCGTGATCGGCGCGGGCTCCGACGTGCTCTGGGCGGTGCTCCCGCTCGCGATCTTCGTCTCGGCCTACACGCCCGGGACGGCTCCGTTCGCGGTCGGACAGGCGGCCTTCACGGTGACCGTGGCAGTCCTGTTCAACCTGCTCGCCCCGGTCGGCTGGGAAGTCGGGATCGTCCGCGTCGAGGACGTGGCGCTCGGCTGCGCGGTCAGCGTGTTGGTGGGGGTGGTGCTGTGGCCGCGGGGCGTCGCGGGCGTCGTCGCGAACGACCTGGCGGACTGCTTCCGCGTGGGCGCGTCGTTCCTGCGCGAGAGCATCGACTGGACGATCGGCCTTCGCGACGGCGCCCCCGAGGAGGCCTCGGCCGCGACTGTCGCAGCGGTGCGGCTGGACGATGCGCTGCGCGCGTTCCTCGCCGAGCAGGGCACGAAGCGGCTCGCCAAGCAGGAGCTGTGGCGGCTCGTCGGCGGGACGCTGCGGCTGCGGCTCACCGCCTACGCGGTCGCGACGCTGCCACCGGACCCGGAGTCGGTCGCGGCCGCCCGCGGCGCGCTCGACAGGCGCGCAGCCGCGATCACCGGCTTCTACGAACGACTGGCCGGGCTGCTCGAGCCCCCGCGCGGCACCGGGCCGCCCGCCGTGGAGCTGCCGCGCCTGGGCGAGGACACGGTCGTGCACGAAGGGCAGGGCTCGCTCTACGCGGTCTGGCTGTGCGAGCACCTGGACCACCTCGCCGAGCACCTCGCCGAGCTGCTCGCTCCTGCCGAGCACGTCGCGCAGCTGCGCCGCGTCGCGTGGTGGCGCTAGATGATGGAATCAATCATCTAGGAGGCCGCCGTGCCCGGCCTCCTCGTGCGGGATGCGCGCTCGGCGCCGCCGGCGACGAGCTCCTCGACCTCCTCCAGCGCCTCGCCCATGTAGATCGCCAGGCGCTGCAGGTGCGGCATCGTGTCGCGGGCGCCGGTGAAGCCGAAGTTCAGCGTGCCGGCGTAGCTCACGCACGTGATGTTGAGCGCGTTGCCCTGCGTCAGCAGTGACAGCGGGAACAGCGAGTCCAGCCGCGAGCCGTCCGTGTAGAGCGGCTGGGCAGGCCCGGGCACGTTCGAGATCCCGACGCTGAACGGGGCGGGCGCGTGCCCTCCCAGCCCCAGGATCAGCCCGGCGATGTACGGCGCGTTGAGCAGCAACGTGTAGGAGGTCCGCGCCTCGGACGGCAGACGGCTCAGGTGACGCTTCGCCTCCGCGGTCGAGCGCGCGACCGTCCGCAGCCGCTCCAGCGGGTCCGCGACGTTGGTGCCGAGCTCGGCGATGATGAACGCGATCGAGGTGCCCATCGACTGGTCCTCCGCCTCGCGGATGTTGACGGGGATCCCGGCCGTGAGCGGCCGGTCCGGCAGCCGGGCGTGCTCCTCCAGGTAGCGGCGCAGGGCGGTCCCCGACAGGTACAGGACGATGTCGTTGAGCGTGTAGCCGCCGGAGCGCGCGATCCGCTTCACACGCTCGAAGTCGTACTGCTGGGTCGCGAAGCGGCGCTGTCCGGTGATGCGCTCGCCGAGCACCGACTCCGGCCCGCGGTAGGGCGCCTGCAAGGGGCGGGCGTCGACCGCCGCCAGCGCGAGGTCGAGTCCGGCGCGTGAGAGCCCGACGGCTGCCGTGGCGCCCTCGCGGGCGAGCGCGACGGGGACCCGCAGCGGGCTCGAGGACCCGCCTCCGTCCTCGGGCGCAGGGGCGCGAGGCGAGCGGGCACCTTCGCCAACCGTCCAGAACGAGGGCGTGCCCGGCTCCTTCTCGTCGCTCGAGAGCGCGCGCATGATCAGGCGCATCCCGCTGATGCCGTCCACCAGCGAGTGGTGGATCTTGCTGTACATCGCGAAGCGGTTGCCTTCCAGCCCCTCGATCAGGTGAACCTCCCAGAGCGGCCTGTGGAGATCGAGCTCGTTGCTGTGGAGCCGCGAGACGAGCACCCCGAGCTCGCGCTGCCCTCCGGGGTGCGGCAGCGCGGAGTGGCGCACGTGGTAGTCGAGATCGACGTCGTGGATCTCGCGCATCAGCGGCAGCCGCGAGCCGACCAGCGGCGCCTGCAGGAGCTGCAGGTTCCACGGCGGCGGCACCGCGTGCTCCGCGCGCATGCGCGCGAAGAGCCCCCGCAGGTAGTCGTCGGGCGCGTCGTCGGGCAGCGTGAACTCGAACAGGCCGCCCACGTGCATCGGCGTGTCGCGCGACTCGATCGCGAGCCAGGCAGCATCGACAGGCGACAGTCGCCGCACCTCTACTCCTTCCTCCCTTCGGCCCGCGGGCCGGTCGCGTGGAGACTAACTGCTGGAAGGCGTGTGCGACCGCCGGGCAGACGTCCGAGCGCGACCCAGGCGTCGTCGCGCAGCTGGCGGATGCGGCGCGCGCTGCCGACGTTGAAACGGCGCATGGCTCGCGGCGGCGAGGAGAGGTCGGCGGCGAAGCGCCGGCGACCGCCCCGCGCCAGCAGGCGCGCCGTACGGCGCAGGCTGAGGCCCTTCTCGGCCGGCAGGTGCCAGAGGGCGAGCTCGGCGGCGTCGGCCGGCACGCCGGCGGTGTGCCGTGCCCCGGTCTGGATCCGCCGCGCGAGCGGCGAGAGGTCGACGATCTCGATGCGGCCGAGCGCGGCGGCGAGGGTGAGCAGCTGCTCGTTCGTGGCGGTCGCGCCGAGCTCCCGCTCGAGCTGCTCGCAGGCCTCGATCGCCGCCGCCAGCGCCGCCGCGCTCCCGGCAAGGACGTCGCCGCCGATCCACGGCGGAGCGTCCGCTCCGGCGGCGCCGAGCGCCCGGGCGCGCCGGCCGAGCGCGGCGCGCGTCGCCCCGATCTCCTCCGGACCGCCGACCCGCCAGTCGGGCGGGTAGGGGATCGCGAGCACACCGACCGCGTCGGCCGGCGGGCCGGCGCGAAGGGCGCGAGCCGGATCGAGCCAGACGCAGTCGAGGTTCGGCACCCAGAGGGAGTGCTCGGGCCGGGCGCCCGCAACCGCAGCCCGGATCGCCTCGGCAGCGAGGCGCTGGCAAGCGGGGTCGGCTCCGGGATCGATCCGCAGCGGTGCCGGCAGGCGCTGCACGCCGAGCTCGCCGAGCGCGTCCCACAGACGCCGCGCGCTGCGGGGGAGCTGCCTGCCGTCGACGTTCGTGACGAGCGCGACCTCGCAGGGGGCGCCGGCGACGCGCAGCGAGGCGGCCTGCACGAGCGCGCACTCGAGGTAACGAAGCGGCGAGGACGTGCGCGGCGAGGGATGCGGAGGCACGGTCGCGCCGCCGGCGTCGAGGAACAGGTACATGCAGACCAGCGGCGGCTGGGAGCCGCCCACTGCGCTCTCGCCGCCGTGCGCCGCCATCGCTGCGCAAGCTTAGGCTTCACGCCGGGGTGGGGAACACCGCTCGCGCGCGGCGCAGACAACTGTCACGCTCGCGGGCGTGCTGGGCCCATCCCCGAACGACGAGGAGAGCGAGCTGCGCGTCCCCGACGATCCGGCCGCGCTGAGCGCCCGGAGATGAGGGATCCCGCCCGTCGTCCTGACCCGGCCCTGCGCCTGACCGGCCGGCCGGTCTGCCCTCTCCCCTCCCCGGGCGCCTCCGATCCTCGGGCGCCCGATGAGAGCGGCGATCGGCCTGCCGGTCAGGCGCGGCGGCCGGCGGGCAGGCTCCTCAGCGCCGTGTCAGGACGACAACCGGGATCTCGCGCGAGGTCTTCTGCTGGTATTCGTCGTAGGCGGGCCAGACCTCCGCCATCAGCTGCCACAGGCGCTCGCGCTCCTCCCCCTCGGCCACCGACGCGCGCACCGGGATCTCCTCGTCGCGGACCTCGATCGTGGCGTCGGGGTCGGCCTGCAGGTTCTGGAACCACGACGGGTGCTCGGGGTAGCCGCCCTTCGAGGCGACGACGATCCAGCGCTCGCCGTCGGTGCGGTGGATCAGCGGCGTCGTGCGCGCCTCGCCGCTGCGCCTGCCTCGCGTCGTGAGCAGCAGGATCGTGGTGCCGCGCCAGTGGTAGCCGCGCTCGCCGGCCGTCTCGCGATACACGCGGACGTGCTCGGCGCCGAACAGGTCGTCGTCGGGCCCGCTCATCCAGTCGCAGTCTAGCCGCGGCGGCGCCTTCGGCGCCAACCCTCGCGCGAGGCGCGCGGAGGCCCTATGATGCTCCGATCCGGGGCGTAACGAGGGCGGCGCGGCAGGCGCGTCGACAGATCCTGGGGGGACACCGGGGAGCGATGGCAGCGAGCGGCGGCAGCAACGGACGCAGGTCGCGCATGGACCGCACATGCATGGGAATGCGGCGCCCTGGCCGGATGCTGCTCGTCCTGATCGCGCTGGCGGTCGCCTCGCTCGCATCGGCGAGCGCGGCGAGCGCCGACACGCTGGCCAAAATCACGCAGCAGCCGGCGAACGCGACGGTCGAAGCGGGCGCGCCCGCGAGCTTCACCTCGACGGCGACCGCCACCCCGACGCCGACCGTGCAGTGGGAACTCTCGACCAACGGCGCCGCGACCTGGAGCCCGATCCCGGGCGCCACGTCGACGACGTACACGATCGCCAAAACGGTTGCGTCCGAAAACGGCTACGAGTTCCGGGCCGTGTTCAAAAACGGCGCCGGCCCGGTCGCGAGCAAACCCGCGACGCTGACCGTGACCGAAAAACCGGCCGTCACCCAGCAGCCCGTCGACGCGTTCGCGGGGGAAGGCAAAGAAGCGACCTTCACCTCCCAGGCTTCGGGCTCGCCGGCGCCGACGATCCAGTGGATGGAGTCCACCGACGGCGGGGTCACCTACAAAACGATCTCGGGCGCCACCACCAACACGCTGAAACTGAGCGGGCTCGCCAAATCCATGGATGGCTACAAATTCCGCGCGGTCTTCAAAAACAGCACGGGGACCGCGACGAGTGAAGCGGCGACGCTGCACATCCTCAACCCGCCGCACATCGAACAGCAGCCGCTGAACAAGACGGTGACGGAAGGCGAATCGGCGGAATTCCACTCGACCGCGACCGGCAACCCCACGCCGACGGTGCAGTGGGAACTGTCGACCGACGGCGGCGCGAGCTTCGCCCCGATCGAAGGAGCGACCAACGAACGGCTGACCGTGCCCTCGACGACCCCGTCGGAGAGCGGCTACCGCTATCGCGCCGTGTGGACCAACCTGGGCGGCAGCGTCACGACCTCGGTGGCGACGCTGACAGTGGTCGGCGTGCCCAAAGTCACGCTGCAGCCGGCGAACGCGATCACGCTGGCCGGCGGGACCGTGACCTTCCAGGCCGAAGCCACCGGCAGCCCGCCGCCGACCGTGCAGTGGGAAGTCTCCACCGACGGCGGCAGCACGTTCACGCCCATCGGCGGCGCGACCGGGACCGCCCTGACGATCTCCAACGCCCAGACGAGCGAAAGCGGGCGGCTGTTCCGCGCGGTGTTCAAAAACACCGCCGGCAGCGCCGCGAGCGAAGGCGCGCTGCTGGTCGTCTCGAGCACCGACTACCGCGCCTACGGCTGGGGGAACAACAAAAACGGCCAGACCGGGATCGACTCCGGCAAACTGGAAGTGCCGACCCCGACGCCGATGCCGGGGCTCGAATTCGTAACCCAGGTCGCCGCTGGAAGCCGCCACGGCCTCGCGCTCCGAGCCGACGGCACGGTCGCCTCCTGGGGCGCGAACGCCCACGGGCAACTCGGCAACGCAGAAGAGATCGGGACCGGCAAGCCGGTGCTCATCGAACACCTGAGCGGGGTCACGGAAGTCGCGGCCGGTGCCAACCACAGCCTCGCGCTGCTCTCGAACGAAACCGTGATGGCGTGGGGAGACAACGAATCCGGCCAGCTCGGCAACGGCAAAACGGCCGACAGCGAAGTGCCTGTCCCGGTCAAAGGCCTGACCGGCGTCACGGCCATCGCCGCGGGCGAAGAAGACAGCCTGGCGCTCCTGTCCGATGGCACGGTGGTCGCGTGGGGCAACAACGAAGAAGGCCAGCTCGGGACGGGCAACACGAACTCGAGCAACACCCCGGTCCCGGTCAAAAACCTGAGCGGCGTCACCGCGATCGCCGCCGGGGGCGACTTCAGCATGGCGCTGCTGAGCGACGGCACCGTCGTCGCCTGGGGCTCGGACGCACGCGACGAGCTCGGGAACGAAGGGGTCCTGCTGGAAGAAGAAACGGAAGCCGAAACGGAAGGCATCTTCAGCCCCGTGCCGGTCCCGGTCGAAGGGCTCTCGAACGTGAAAGCCATCTCCGCCGGGCTCAACCACGGGCTCGCGCTGCTGCAGGGCGGGACCGTGATGTCCTGGGGCGACGACAGCGCCGGCGAGCTCGGCAACGGCGCGCTCGAAGAAAGAAACGACAAAGCCAGCCCGGTTCCAGGGCTCTCCGGCGTGAGCAGGATCTCCGCGGGGGAAAGGGTCAGCGCCGCGGTGCTCTCGACGGGCGCCCTCATGACCTGGGGCTCGAACCAATACGGCGGCCTCGGCATCGGCGAAGCGGGCGAACCGAGCTCCGTGCCTGTCCAGGCGCACAACATCACGCAGGTGGCGGGCGTCTCCGCCGGCTCCGGCGAGGTGCTGGCCTACGGCGAAGCGGGGCCCGTCGTCTCGAATGTGTCGCCGAGCGAAGGACCGGCTGCGGGCGGAGGCACGGTGACGATCACCGGCACCAACCTCGGCGGCGCGAGCGCCGTCCACTTCGGCTCCGCGAGCGCGACGTCGTTCACCGTCGATTCCCCGGGATCGATCACGGCGACCGCGCCCCCCGGCACCGGCTCCGTGCACGTCTCTGTGACCACCTCGAACGGCACCAGCGCGCCGCGCTCATCCGACGAGTACAGCTACCGCACGCCGCCGACGGTCACGCGCCTGTCGACGAAGGGCGGCCCGGCCACCGGTGGAACCGCGGTGACGATCACGGGCACCGACTTC
Organism: uncultured Solirubrobacteraceae bacterium; assembly: GCA_963836035.1. Lineage (GTDB taxonomy): Bacteria > Actinomycetota > Thermoleophilia > Solirubrobacterales > Solirubrobacteraceae > Palsa-744. The sequence continues at coordinate 527,952 of CAWIHX010000006.1, forward strand.
GGCAAGGCCACCGGCGTGAGCTTCGCGGGGGTGCCCGCGACGAGCTTCAAAGTCGTGAACGTCGTTACGATCGAAGCGGTTGCGCCGCCGGGTGTGGCCGGGCCCGCCGATGTGACCGTGACGACCGCCGGCGGAACGAGCGCGACCACCAGGAAGGACCAGTTCCGCTACGCACCGCTGGTCGAAGGCGTCTCCCCCGCGAACGGCCCCGCGGCCGGCGGCAACACCGTCACGATCACCGGCGTCGGCTTCCCTATCGGCACCGGCACCGTGAAGTTCAAGTTCGGCAAAAGCGCGTCGAAGTCCGTCCAGTGCTCGAGCACCACGAGCTGCACCGCGCTCGTGCCGACCGCCAAGGCGCTCGGCACGGTCGACGTGCTCGCGATCGCCAACAAAGGCAAGAGCACGGCCGTCCCGGCCGACCACTACACCTACGAATAGGCGCCCCGCTCAGCCGGTGTAGACGCGCGCGAGCGACTCCGCGACGCAAACCGGCTTCTCGCCGCCCTCGCGCTCGAAGGTGAGCTCGGTGGTGATCTGCGCGCCGCCGGGGATCTCCTCGACCGACGCCAGCTTCGCCCGCATCCGCACCTTGCCGCCGACCGGCATCGGCGCCGGGAAGCGGACCTTGTTCAGCCCGTAGTTGACGCCGAACGCGAACCCTTCGAACGTGAACATGTCATACGAGAAGCGGGGCGCCAGCGAGAGCGTGTAGTAGCCGTGGGCGATCGTTCCTCCGAACGGGCTCTCCCGCGCGCGCTCGACGTCGACGTGGATCCACTGGTCGTCGCCGGTCACGCGGGCGAACTCGTCGATCGCCTCCTGCGTCACGAGGTGCCAGTCGCTCACCCCGAGCTCCCTGCCGACGTACTCCTGCACCTGATCGAGTCCGGTGAGCGTGAGCATCGTTGTCGTCCCTCCTTAGCTTGCTTGGGGCGCGTGCAGCGCGAGAAGGCCGTGCACCCTACATGCGCGCGCCGGCCGAGACGAACGGCGTCGCGTAGCGCAGGAACGGCTCGATCTCCAGCCCGCGGCCGGTCACCTGCTCGACCAGCGGGATCGTGTCGAGGCGGCGGCCGTGGCGGTGCACCTTCGCGCCGAGCCATTCCTTGATCGCGTCGACTTCGCAGCGGCCGAGCGCATCGGCGCGCGGCCCCTCCTCCCGCTCGAGCGCCTCCCACAGCGAGGCGGCGATCAGGCAGCCGAGCGCGTAGCTCGGGAAGTAGCCGAACGCGCCCTCGCTCCAGTGCACGTCCTGAAGGCAGCCGAGCGCGTCGCTGGGCACTTCGACGCCGAGCAGCCGCATCATGCCTTCGCGCCACGCCGCCGGCAGGTCGGCGACCGCCAGCCCGCCTTCGATCAGCGCGAGCTCCAGCTCGAAGCGCAGCACGATGTGGAGCGGGTAGGTGAGCGGATCCGCGGAGACCCGGATCAGCGACGGCTCGACCGCGACGATCGCCTCGTGCAAGACGCCCGGCTCTACGTCGTGGCCCCCCGCAGCGAGCTCGGCCGCGAGCACCGGGGCGAACGCCGGGTGGCGCGCGACATGGTTCTCCCACAGCTTCGACTGGGACTCGTGGACCGACATCGAGGTGCCGGTGCCGAGGTTGGTGCGCTCGAGCTGCGGGTCGATCTGGCGCTCGTAGAGCGCGTGCCCGAACTCGTGCAGCGAGCTGAGCAGCGACTCGATCCCGCCGTCCTCGTAGCGCGTCGTGATGCGCTGGTCGTTCCGCGCGGTCGAGGTCGAGAAGGGGTGCGCGGAGACGTCCACGCGCCAGCCCTCCTCGTCGACGCCGACGCGCCGGAGGATCGACTGCACGGCGCGCTGCTGGGCCTCCCGAGGGATCTCGGGACGCCCGATCGGCCCGTGCGCCCGCGATGCCTCCACGAGCGGCGCGAGTTGCTCGCCGAGCGCCCCGAACAGGCGGCGCAGCTCCTCGGTGCGCAGGCCGTAGTCGTAGTCGCTCAGCAGCGCCTCATACGTTCCCTGGCCGTCGCCGGCGACGCACTCCCCGTAGGAGCGCGCCAGCTCGACGTTGCGTTCGAGCGCCGGGGCGAAGGCGGCGAAGTCGTCCTCGGCGCGGGCGGCTCGCCAGCGCTCGTGGCCCTGGGAGTGCGCCTCGGAGAGCTCGGCCGCGAGGTCGGTCGGGACGCGGGCGGCGCGATCCCAGTCGCGCCGCGCGATGCGCACCAGGTCGGCGTCGAGCTCCTCCAGGTCGCTGCCCTCGAGCTCGCCGAGCCACGTCGCGATCTCGGGCGCGGTGGCCCGCTCGTGGCGGATCCGCGCGAGCGTGCCCAGCTGGTTGCCGCGCTGGGCGGCGCCTCCCGCGGGCATCATCACGAGCTGATCCCACGTGGCCAGCGCGTCGAGGGCGCGCACGTCCGCGAGCTCGGCGAGCCGCCCGCGCAGGAGCTCGAGCGCGCCGGGCCGCTCGGCGCTCACGCGGGCGCCGGCGCGGCGACTTCGGCGCCGCTCGCGGCAAGCGCGCGCCCATGGCGGATGAGGTCGGCGGCGCGCTCGGCCATGGCTATCGTCGGCGCGTTGGTGTTGCCACGCGGCACGGCCGGCATCACCGAGGCGTCGACGACGCGAAGCCCCTCGATGCCGTTCACGCGCAGCTCCGGGTCGACGACGGCGCCGGCGTCGCTGCCCATCCGGCAGGTGCCGACCGGGTGGTAGATCGCGAACGTCGTCTTCGCGACGTGGGCGCGGAGTTCCTCGTCGCTGTCGCCGGCCGGAACGTTGTAGGGCTCGGCGCAGTACGGGCGCATCGCCTCCTGGGCGGCGATCTCCATCGTCAGCCGCACCCCCGCGATCATGCGCTCCATGTCATCGCCGCGGGAGTAGAAGTCGTTGCGGATGATCGGCTTGGCCGTCGGGTCCTTGGACGCGAGGCGGACCGTGCCGCGGCTGTCCTCCGTGAGCAGGCACGGCGACAGCCAGACGCCATGCGCCTCCGGGTCGCGCGTGCCTTCGTCGATGATCTGCAGCGGCACGGCGTGGAACTGGATGTCCGGTGCCGCGGCGCCCGTGCCCACTCGCGCGAAGCCGCCGGCCTCCGCGAAGTTCGAGGCGAACGGCCCGGTCTGGTCGGCTTCGAAGCGCTCGAGGGTCTCCGGCTCGAGCGCGAGCAGCAGGCTCTCGGGCTCGGGCGTGGTCCACACGAGCTGCGCGGCCGGGTGGTCACTGAGGTTCTCGCCGACCGCGGGCTGGTCGAGCAGCACCTCGATTTCGCGCATCGTCAGGTGTTCGGGCTCGCCGATCCCCGAGAGCATCAGCAGCTGCGGCGAGTTGTACGCACCCGCGGCGAGGATCACCTCGCGCTCGGCGCGGAACTCCTGCGGCTGGCCGAGCTGGGACGCTTCGACGCCGACGGCGCGCGTCCCCTCGAACATGATGCGGTGCGCCTGCATGTAGGGCATCACCTCGAGGTTTCCCCGCCCCGAAGCAGGGCGCAGGTAGGCGACGGCGGCGGACGCGCGCATGCCACCCCGCTGGGTCACCTGGTACATGCCGACGCCGTCCTGCTCGCCGTCGTTGAAGTCCTCGTTGCGCGCCAGGCCCGCCTGCACGCCCGCCTCCACGAAGGCATGGGAGATGCGGTTGTGCGAGCGCTCCTCGCTGACCGGCAGCGGCCCGCCGGCGCCGTGGAACGGCGAGGCGCCGCGCTCGTTGTCCTCGGCCCTGATGAAGTACGGCAGCAACTCCGCCCAGCTCCACCCGGGCACCCCCCACGCGTCGTAGTCGAGCGGGTTGCCGCGGATGTAGACCATCGCGTTGATCGAGGAGGAGCCACCGAGCACGCGCCCGCGGGGCAGCACGATGCGGCGGCGATCGCAGTGCTCTTCGGGGGCCGAGTGGTAGTCCCAGTCGACCTCGGTCGCGCCGAGCTGGAGGTAGCCGAGCGGCACGTGGATGTTCTCGTTGACATCCGGGGGGCCGGCCTCGAGCAGCAGGACCTTCACCTCCGGGTCTTCGCTGAGACGCGCTGCGAGCACGCATCCCGCTGACCCCGCTCCGACGATCACGTAGTCGTACATCCGAAGACCCCTCTCACTGGACCGGGCAGTTCCCCTGCGGCGACCATAGCGGACCGGCCACCGCGCGGCGCGCGCTGGCGGGATGATGGTGGACGATGATCGGCTTCGGCACCCTTGCGGTGTTCGTGCTCGCCGGCCTGGCGGGGCCGCTGGTCGGGCTCTCGCGGCGCTGGTTCGTGCCCGTGGTCGGCGGCGAGATCCTCGCCGGGGTGCTCGTCGGGCCCGAGGTGATCGGCGCTGTGGACCCGCACACGCCTTCGATCGCGTTCCTCGGCGAAGTCGGCTTCGCGATGCTGATGCTGGGGGTCGGCATGCACCTGCCGCTGCGCGACCGGCGCCTGCTCCCCTCGCTGCGCACGGGCGCGCTGCTCGCGGGGACAGTCGCGATCCTGTCCGTCCCCGCCGGGCTGCTCGCCGCGACGCTCGCGGGCAGCGCGCACGCCGCGGTGTACGCGCTGGTGCTCGCCTCCGGCTCGGCCGCCGTGCTGCTGCCGGCACTGCAGGAGGCGGGCGTCGAAGGGCGCACGGCCCTGACGGTGATGGCGCAGGTGACGATCGCCGACGTGTGCACGATCGTCGCGATCCCGATCGTGCTCCAACCCTCACGCCTCTCGCACGCGTTGATCGGCACCGGCCTCGTCGCAGTCGCCGCCGGGCTCGTCCTGCTGCTCGCGCGCGCGATCGAATCGGCCTCCTGGGTGCACGCGGTGCGCAAGCGCTCCAAGCACCGCCACTGGGCCCTGGATCTGCGGCTCGCGCTGCTCGTCCTCTTCTTCCTCGCCTGGCTGGCCCAGCGCAGCGGGACGAGCATCCTCATCGCCGGGTTCGGCGCCGGCGTGACCGTGTCCGTGCTCGGCGGGCCGAAACGGCTCTCGACACAGGTTCGCGGCGTCGCGGACGGCTTCTTCGTCCCGCTCTACTTCGTCGTGCTCGGCGCGAGCCTCGACGTCGGCGCCCTGTTCTCGCAGCCGTCGCTGCTCGCGCTCGCGGGCGCTCTGATCGTCCTCACCGTCGCGATCCGCCTGCTCGCGACGCGCCTCGTGCGCACCCCGGGTGTCGGCGCGCTCGCGGCGAGCGCCCAGCTCGGCGTGCCTGCGGCGGTCGCCTCGCTCGGGCTCGCGGAGCACGTGCTCAGCACCGCGACCGCGACCGCGATCATCGCCTCGGCGCTCGCAAGCTTGGCGGTCAGCAGCGTCGGTGTGGCGCTGATCGTCCGCCGGGAACGCGAGGCCGCCGCTCAGGCGGGAGCCGGCTCGGCCGCCGCCGCCTCCTCCTCGGCCCGCGGCGGCAGCGGCACCCCGGCCGCCGCATAGGCGTCGGGAGCGTCGAGCGTCTCGGCCGCGAGCAGCGCCTGCGCCAGCGACTCGAGCTGCTCGCGGTGCTCGGAGAGCAGCCGCGTCACCTCGCCGTGCGCCGCGGCGACGATCGCCCCGGTCTCGGCGTCGATCAGCTCCTGCGTGTGCTCAGAGGTCTCGCTGACCCCCGGCAGCAGCGGCCCCTGCCCGTCCTGCGAGAGCACCGCCACCGGCCCGATCGCTTCGCTCATCCCCCACCTGCCGACCATCTGGCGCGCGATCTCCGTGAGCTGCTGGATGTCCGACTCCGCGCCCGTCGTGATCGTGCCGTAGACGACCTCCTCGGCCACGCGCCCGCCGAGGGCGACCTTGATCTTCGCCTGCAGCTCCTCGAGCGAGTAGGACACGCGATCGGCGTCGGGCGTCGAGAGCGTCACGCCGAGCGCCATCCCGCGGGGGATGATCGAGACCTTGCGGACCGGGTCGGCACCGGCAGTGAGCATCCCGACGAGCGCGTGACCGGACTCGTGATAGGCGGTGCGCTCGCGGTCGGCCGGCGAGAGCAGGATCCCGCGCGGCGAACCGAGCAGGAGCTTCTCGAGCGAGTCGGTGAAGTCGCGCATCTCGACCTCGTCGTGCTCCCGTTTCGCCGCCAGCAGCGCGGCCTCGTTGGCGAGGTTCGCGAGGTCGGCCCCGACCATCCCCGGCGTGCTCGCCGCGAGCGAGTCGAGGTCGACGTCCTCGGCCAGCGGCATCGAGCGCGTGTGCACCTTGAGGATCTTGGTCCGCCCGGCGCGGTCGGGCGGCTGCACCGCGACGCGCCGGTCGAAGCGCCCGGCGCGCAGCAGCGCCGGGTCGAGGATGTCGGGGCGGTTGGTCGCAGCGAGCACGACGACGGCCTCGGCCGGTTCGAAGCCGTCTAGCTCGGTCAGGATCTGGTCGAGCGTCTGCTCGCGCTCGTCGTTGGCGCCGGAGATCGCCGCCGAGCCCTGGCGCGAGCGGCCGATGGCGTCGATCTCGTCGATGAAGATGATCGAGGGGGCCGCTGCCTTGGCCTGCGAGAAGAGATCACGCACGCGGGAGGCGCCCACGCCGACGATCGCCTCGATGAACTCGGCCGCCGAGATCGAGAAGAACGCGGCGTGCGCCTCACCCGCCACCGCGCGCGCCAGCAGCGTCTTGCCGGTGCCGGGAGCGCCGTAGAGGAGCACGCCGTGCGGCATGCGCCCGCCGAGCCGGCCGTAGCGCTCCGGGTTGCGCAGGAAGTCGACGATCTCCGAGAGCTCGGCCTTCGCCTCGTCGATCCCGGCGACGTCGTCGAAGGTCACCCGGATCGTCAGCGGGTCCACGCGCCGCGCCCGAGAGCGCCCGAAGTTGCCGAGCGCACCCATCCCTCCGCCGGCGGTGGCCCGCCTCGCCAGCAGCACGAACAGGCCGACGATCAGGAGCGTCGGACCGAAGCCGAGCAGCAGCTCGACGAGGAAGGACTGCCCGGGGTTCGGCGACTTGGCGTTGATCTCGACGCCCTTTTCCTGGAGCAGCGCGGACAGCTGGCTGCCGTTCCAGAAGCTCGGAACCTGGGTCTGGAACAGCTTCGTGGGCGTGGCCTTCTGGTCGCTGGGCGGGTAGCGCAGCTTTTCCTTGAAGGTGCCTTCGACGGCGTCGCCGCGCGAGGAGATCGACTTGACCTTCCCGCCCTTGACCTGTTCGAGGAACACCGGGCTGAACGGCACCGTGACGCGGCGTTCGCCGCCCTGCTGGAACAGCAGCACCGAGAGCCAGTTCAGCGCGATCAACACGAGCACGAACCACAGGAAGCCCGGCCGGCGGTGCGGCGGGCGGGCGCCCGGCGCCTGGGGCGCACCACGCCCGTCGGGCGCGGGCGCGACCTGCCAGCCGCGCTCGTCGCGCGGCATCGGCGGGTGCGGGGCGTCGCTGTGCTGGGACTCGGGCCGGTCGGGTTCCTCGGGCACCGCACGCCATGCTACGCCGCGCCACGCGCCGACGCCGACGCGTGGCGCCTGGGAAGATCGCCTCGTGAGCGCGCCGCAGAAGCTGAACGGCAAGGACTACGAGAAGGAGCTGCTGCGGCTGCAGACCGAGCTGGTCTACATGCAGGAGTGGGTCGTGGAGCACTCGCGCCGGCTCGTCGTCATCTTCGAGGGGCGCGACACGGCGGGCAAGGACGGGGTCATCAAGCGCATCACCGAGTACCTGAACCCGCGCACGTGCCGCGTGGCAGCGCTGCCGACGCCGAGCGCACGGGAGCGCACGGAGTGGTACTTCGCCCGCTACGCCGCCGAGCTGCCGGCCGCCGGCGAGATCGTGCTGTTCAACCGCAGCTGGTACAACCGCGCCGGCGTCGAGCACGTGATGGGCTTCTGCACCGACGAGGAGTACCAGGAGTTCCTGCGCTTCTGCCCGCAGTTCGAGCTCTCGCTCCAGAACGAAGGCGTGATGCTGGTCAAGTACTGGCTCTCGGTCAGCGACGAGGAGCAGGAGCGGCGCTTCGAGAAACGGCTGCGGGACCCGCGCAAGCGCTGGAAGTTCAGCCCCGTGGACCTGCAGGCCCGTGCGCGCTGGGTCGACTACGCCGAGGCGAAGGACCGCATGTTCGCGCGCACGGACAGCGACGCGAGCCCGTGGTTCGTCGTCGAGGCGGACGACAAGCGCACGGCCCGCTTGAACCTGATCAGCCACCTGCTCTCGCGCGTCCCCTACGAGCGCCTGCCGTTGCCCGGGCACGTCAAGCTCCCGCCCCGCCAGAGGCGCTCCTACGAGCGCCCGCCGCGCCAGCTCGAACGGCTCGTGCCCGAGACCTACGAGGTCGGCTGATGGAGACGAGCACCCTGATCCGCGGCCCGGGCGAGATCAGCGTCGCCTGGCTCGAGGAGGTCCTCGCCCGGCCGGGGCTCGAGCTGCTCGGCCGCGAGCAGATCGGCACCGGCCAGATGAGCCAGACCCACCGCGTCCGCTTCGCCGAGAGCGGCGGGCCACAGGACAGCGTCGTGGTCAAGCTCGCCTCGGAGGACCCGGCGAGCCGCGCGACGGGATTCGGCATGGGCGCCTACCGGCGGGAGGTCGACTTCTACCGCGAGCTCGCGGAGCGGATCGGCGATGAGCTGCCGCGCTGCCACCTCGCCGCCTACGACGAGTCGGAGGGCTGGTTCACGCTCGTCCTCGAAGACGTGCGGGACGCGGTCGTCGGCGACCAGATCGCGGGCTGCGATGCGGCCCAGGCCGAGATCGCGCTGCGCGCGCTCGCGCGCCTGCAGGCGCCCGTGCTGGGGCGCGACGCGATCGGCGCCGCCGAGTACCTGAACCTCCCCAACCCGCTCGACCAGGCGCTGCTCTCCCAGCTGCTGCCCGCGTTCCTCGACCGCTACGGCGATCGCGTCGCCGACGAGCACGCCGAGCTCTGCCGGCGGTTCGTCGGCAGCCTCGACGCATGGGCGGCCGACCGGCGCCCGCCGCTCGGCATCGTGCACGGCGACTACAGGCTCGACAACCTGCTGTTCGCGGACGGGAGCGCCACGGTGCTCGACTGGCAGACGGTCACCTGGGGCCCGGCGCTCGTCGACGCCTCCTACTTCCTCGGCGGCTGCCTGCCGGTCGCCGAGCGCCGCCTGCACGAGAAGCGCCTGCTGCGCGCCTATCACCAGGAGCTCCAGGCGCACGGCGTGACCGCGCTCAGCTGGGAGCACTGCTGGGAGGAGTACCGCCGCTCGTGCTTCCACGGGCTCGTGATGACGATCGCGGCTTCGATGATCGTGCAGCGGACCGACCGCGGCGACGAGATGTTCACGACGTGGTTCGCCCGCAACGCGACGCAGGCGCTGGACCTCGACGCCGTCGCGCTCCTGCCGGCCGCCAGCACCGGCCCACCGCCGGCACTGCGGCCCGATCCCGCCGACGAGGGCCGTCACGAGCCCGGGCCCGAGGCGCTCTGGAACGAGAGCTGGTACTTCGACGCCGTCGCGGGCGACGGCTCGCTCGGCGTCTACGTGCGGCTCGGCCGGCTGCCGAACCAGGGTGTTGCGCTCTACACCGCCTGCGTGTGCGGCCCGGACCGTCCCTCGGTGATGGTCGTCGACGCCGCCGCGCCGCTGCCGGGGGCAGACGACGAGGGGCAGTCGATCGAGACCCGGAGCTTCACGGCCTCGCAGCGTTGCGAGGCGCCGCTCGAGCGTTTTCACGTGTGCCTCGCCGGCACCGGGGAGGCCTACGATGATCAGTCCGCCCCCCTCCGCGGCGAGGCCGGCGAGCCCGTCGCGGTGGAGCTCGACCTCGTCTGGGAGACCGACGGGATCCCCTACGCGTGGCGCGCATCCACGCGATACGAGATCCCCTGCCGCGTGAGCGGCACCATCCGTCTCGGCGACGAGACGATCGAGCTCGCCGGCCCCGGTCAGCGCGACCACTCCTGGGGGGCGCGCGACTGGTGGGCGCTCGACTGGATGTGGAGCGCGCTCCACTTCGAGGACGGGACCCACACGCATGCCGTCGGCCTGCCGGAGATGCCGGGCTACGGCGTCGGCTACGTGCAGCGCGGCGCCGAGCTGCAGGAGATCGAAACGGTCCGGTCCGAGCACGAGCTCGGCGCCGGGGGCCTGATCGCCGCCGCGAGCATCTCATCGGCTCCACCCCGCCTCGAGCTGGAGGTGCGCCCGCTCGCCTTCGGCCCGCTGCGACTGGAGGCACCCGACGGCCGGGTGTCGCTGTTCCCGCGGGCGATGTGCGCCGTGCGCGCGGCCGACGGGCGCACCGGCAGCGGCTGGGTGGAGTGGAACCGCGTGCAGCGCTGATCTCGCAGCGGCCGCCGGTAGGGTGCCCGCATGGAGCACCACTTCGACGGGCCGCGCTACACCGTGGGGATCGAGGAGGAGCTGATGATCCTCGACGCCTCCACGCTCGACCTGGCCAGCGCGATCGACGCGATCCTCGGCGAGCGCCCGCCGCACGGGGAGGTCAAGCCGGAGCTGCTCGAGTCCGTGCTCGAGATCGCGACCTCGCCGTGCCCCGACGTGGCCTCGGCCGGCGCCGAGCTCGCGGCGCTCCGCGTGCTCGTCGCGGAGCGCGCCGCCGCGCTGGGCCTGCGGATCGGCGCGTCGGGCACGCACCCGTTCGCGCGCTGGGAGGACCAGCGCGTGGTCAGCGACGACCGCTACCGGGGACTGATCCGCTCGCTCGGCTTCGTCGCCCGCCAGGAGCTCGTGTTCGGGATGCACGTGCACGTCGGCATGGCCGACGCCGAGGAGACGATCCAGGTCGCCAACGGCCTGCGCCCCTACGTGCCGCTGCTGATCGCGCTGTCGGCCAACTCGCCGCTGTGGCGGGGCGAGCCGACCGGCCTGGCCTCGAGCCGCGTCCCGATCTTCCGCGCGTTCCCCCGCGTCGGGCTGCCACCGCGCTTTCACTCCTGGAGCGACTTCCAGGCGCGCGTCCACACGCTCGTGGCGGGCGGCGCGATCGAGGACTACACCTACCTCTGGTACGACGTCAGGCCACACCCGCGCCTGGGCACGATCGAGATCCGCGCGATGGACTCCCAGACGCGCGTCGAGCACACGACCGCGCTGGCCGCCCTCGTGGTCTCGCTGGTGAAGATGCTCACCGAGCGCACGCAGGCCGGCGAGGAGCCCGTCGAGGAGCCCTGGGAGGTGATCGACGAGAACCGCTGGCTGGCCGCGCGCCACGGCCTGCAGGCGGAGCTGCTCGACCACCGCGGGGGCGCGCGGCGCCCGGTGCGCGAATCGACCGCGGCGCTTCTGGAGGAGCTGCGCCCCCACGCCGCCGCCCTCGGGTGCTCGGGGCAGCTGGACGGCGTCGGCGACCTGCTGCGCGCGGGCAACGGGGCGCTGCGCCAGCAGATGGTCTTCGAGGCGAACCGCGACCTGCGCGAGCTGATGGGCGAGATCGTCGAGCACACGGCGCCGGCGGAGTGATGGGAGCGCCCTTCGTCCACGAGCTGCGTGTCCGCTACGGCGAGTGCGACCCGCAGGGGATCGTCTTCAACGCCAACTACCTCCTCTACTTCGACGTGGCGTTCACCGAGATGTGGCGTGAGGCCGTCGGGCCCTGGCTGGAGATGGTCGAGCGCGGCTTCGACGCGGTCGTCGCGCACGCCGAGATCGACTTCCGTGCCCCGGCGCGCTACGACGACCTCCTCTCGCTGCCGGTGCGCATCGTGCGGCTGGGGAGCTCCGCGATCACGACCGAGATCGACGTCATGCGCGGCGAGGAGCTGCTCGTGGCGATGCGCGCGCGCCACGTGTGCGTCGCGACCGACACCTGGCAGAAGACCGACGTGCCGCCGTGGGTCCGCGAGGGGCTCGGGCGCTTCGTCGCGGACGAGGCGCAACCAGCGTGAGCGCTTCTCAGCAGTCTCTCAGCTTTCGCTCAGCTCGCGCGCAGCGCCGGGCCCGATCCTTGCTCTCGTGCAAGCGGAACGTGGCAGCAGCCTGATGAGCGCGGGCGACGAGCCGGCGACGGGCAGCGCCACCGGATCTCGCATCCTGGTCGTCGACGACGAGCCGAGCATCGTCGAGGTGATCTCGATGGCGCTCCGCTACCAGGGCTTCGAGGTCGAGACCGCCGCCACAGGACGCGACGCGATCGCCGCGGTGGCGCGCTTCAAGCCGCACCTGCTGGTGCTCGACGTGATGCTTCCAGACATCGAGGGGTTCGAGGTCGCCAACCGGCTCGGCGCGCAGCGCGCCGGCGTGCCGATCATCTTCCTGACCGCACGCGACTCGACCGAGGACAAGGTCCGCGGCCTCTCCGGCGGCGGCGACGACTACATGACCAAGCCGTTCAGCCTCGAGGAGCTCGTGGCCCGGATCCGCACGATCCTGCGGAGAACCGGTGCCGTGGCCGCGGACTCGGGTCGCCTGCAGTTCGCCGACCTGGAGCTGGACGAGGAGTCGCACGAGGTGCGCCGCGGCGGCGAGCCGATCGAGCTGACCGCGACCGAGTTCCGGCTGCTGCGTTACCTGATGCTCAACCCGCGCCGCGTGCTCACGCGCGCGCAGCTCCTGGACCACGTCTGGGACTACGACTTCGGCGGTGACGGCCGCGTGCTCGAGACCTACATCAGCTATCTGCGCAAGAAGCTCGACGCGCACGGGCCCTCGCTGATCAGGACCGTGCGCGGCGTCGGCTACGGGCTGCGAGCGCCGCGCGGCTGATGTCCTCGCTGCGCGCGCGCGTGCTGGCGAGCGTGCTGGCTCTCGCGGCCGTGGGGATGATCGCCGTCGCGGCCGTGACCTACGCCGAGCAGCGCTCGTTCCTGTACTCGCGCGCCGACCAGCAGGCGCGCTCGGCTGTGGGCGCGCTCTCGCGCGTGCTCGACAACGCCGGCCTGCGGCCCCCGGGCGTCGAGCCCGGAGACGAAGGCGGCGGCGGACCGGGCGGCGCACCGGGCGCGCGCGGCGGCCCGGTGCTGCCGCCGGGCACCTACGGGCAGCGCCGTACCGCCTCCGGCGAAGTGATCGGATCGCGACAGATCAGCTACAGCTCGACCGAATCGGTTCCGTCGCCGCCGCGGATACCGGCCGACGTCCCGCTGGGCACGATCTTCGAGGTTCCCTCGGTCTCCTCGTCGGGGCCGCACTACCGCGTCTACGCGCAGGGCGACCCGGAGGACACGGGCGTGACGGTCGCGGCCGTGCCACTCACCGACGTCGAACAGACGCTCGGCCGGCTGCTGCTCGTCGAGGGCCTCGTGATCGGCGGCGTGCTGGTGCTGCTGGGGGTCTCGGCGTTCTTCGTGGTGCGCCTGGGGCTGCGCCCGCTCAGCCGCATCGAGGTCACCGCCGGGCAGATCGCCGCCGGCGACCTCTCGCGGCGCGTGAGCCCTGCGACCCCGAAGACAGAGGTCGGCCGGCTCGGCCTCGCCCTGAACGCGATGCTCGACCGCCTCGAGCAGGCGTTCGCGGCGCGCACCGCAAGCGAAGAGCGCCTGCGCCAGTTCCTCGCCGACGCCTCCCACGAGCTGCGCACGCCGCTGGCCTCGATCCGGGGCTACGCCGAGCTGTTCCGGCTCGGCGCCGTGCGTGACCCCGCCGGCACCGAGAACGCGATGCGCCGCATCGAGGAGGAGTCGAAGCGCATGGGCGTGCTCGTCGAGGACCTGCTCGCTCTCGCGCGCCTGGACGAGCAGCCCGAGCGCGAGCCGCAGCCGGTGGACCTCGCGGCGCTCGCGCGCGACGCCGTGCACGACGCGCGTGTACGCGCGCCGGAGAGGGAGATCACGGTGAGCGCCGACGGCGCCGCGATCGTCTCGGGCGAGGAGCTCCAGCTGCGTCAGCTGTTCTCGAACCTGCTCGGCAACGCGATCGTCCACACGCCTCCCGGCACGCCGGTCGAGGTCGGCGTGGACGGGGGTGGCGAGAGCGTGACTGTGCGCGTCAGCGACCACGGGCCGGGCGTGCCCGAGGACGAGCGCGAGCAACTGTTCGAGCGCTTCTGGCGCCGCGAGGGCGGCCGCGAGCGCGGCCGCGGGGGCGCGGGGCTGGGTCTGGCGATCGTGCACGGCGTGGTGAGCGCCCACCGAGGCTCGATCGAGGTGCGCGACGTCCCCGGCGGGGGAGCGGCGTTCGTCGTCACGCTGCCCCGGCGAGACGGCGCCACTGCCTGAAGCGTTCCTCATCGGACCCTCAGGCAGCTTTGAGGAACCGTCGCTTTCCTCTCTCTCATGCACCTCGACGGGATCGCGACCCTCGCCACCGCGACGGGCCCGCACATCTTCTGGATCACCAGCCGCGCGGCGGGGATCGCCGCGCTGATCCTCTCCAGCGTGAGCGTCTGCATCGGCCTGCTGATGAGCGGGGGGCTGCGGGGGCGCCACGGCGCTGAGCTGCGCGTCGCGCACGAGGCGCTCTCGCTGGCGACGCTGGGCGCGCTCGTCGTGCACGGGCTGACGCTCCTCGGCGACTCCTTCCTGCACCCGTCGCTCGCCGGCGTGGCGCTGCCGTTCGTGAGCTCCTACAAGACCTTCTGGACGAGCATGGGCATCGTCGCCTTCTGGGGGCTCGCGCTGCTCGGAGGCTCCTACTACCTGCGCGCGAAGATCGGGGTGCAGCGCTGGCGCCGCCTGCACCGGCTGACCGCGCTCGCATGGGTGCTCGGCCTCGCCCATTCGCTGGGCGAGGGAACGGACGCCGGACAGACCTGGTTCCTCGCGATGACCGCGATCGTGGCGGTCCCCGCGCTGGCCCTGCTGGCGGTGCGCTGGACTCGGCGCACAGCGGCCGGAGCGGCGGGGGCCGGGACCCCGGCTCGCGCGGTGGCCGGGACCGGGCGACCGGCGACGGAGGGATCGTGAGCGCGACCCCGGACCAACCCCGGCAGACCGCCGACGGCGGCCGGCTCGACCCTCGCGGCCTGGCCCGCGCCAAGCGCGAGGCGATGGCCCTGCGGGCGCGGCGGATCCGCAGATGGGTGGCCGGCACGGCCGTCACGCTGTTCGTGGTCGCGTTCCTGGTCATCTACGTCCAGCTCGCCTCCGGTCACGACCCTGCGCTCACCGCCAACGCTGAACGCCGCGCCTCGGCCACCAAGGCAGGGGCGGCGAGCATGACGGCGGCCGAACGCGAGAAGGCGCGACGCGAACGGGAAGAAGCCGGGGCACTCGGAGAGGAATCGAGCGGCAGCGAATCCACGGAAGTCGAAGGATCGTCCTCCGGCGAATCGGAATCGGAAACGTCCGCGGAATCCGGCACCTCGGCCGAATCCACCGAATCGGGCACGAGCGAATCCGGCGAATCAGAAGAAGGCGGGCCGTCGAGCCTGAGGACCTCGCAGTCGTGAGCAAAGAGGTCGTTCTGCGCTTCGACTGCTTCGGTGGCTCCTGCGGGGTCTACGTCGAAGGAGACGCCGCCGCAGAGAGCGCAGAGCAGGCCGCCGCGCGGGCGAAGGCCAGCCTGCTGCTCTGGCACCTGCAGTTCTCCCGCTTCGAGCAGGCCAGCGAGCTCTCGCGGCTGAACGCCGACCCCCGCGAGCGTGTCCCCGTCAGCCCGCTGATGGGGCGTCTCGCCATGACGATCCGCGAGGCGGCCGAGAGCACCGGGGGGCTCGTCGACGCGACGCTCGTCCCCGAGCTGCTCGCCGCCGGCTACGGGCGCGAGCTGCCGCCCGTGCTCCCCCCGGCGCTGGCGGTGGCGCTCGCGCCGCCCCGTCGTCCGGCCGCGGCGTCGTCCCGGCGCCGCTGGGCGCAGATCGTCCTCGAGCAGGGAATGCTCCGCCGGCCGCCCGGGCTGATGCTCGACAGCGGCGGGATCGCAAAGGGCCTGTTCGCCGACGAGCTGGCCGCCACGCTCTCGGCGCACCCGAGCTTCGCGATCGACTGCGCGGGCGACCTGGCGATCGGCGGCGCCGGCGGCGTCGAGCGCCGCGTCGAGGTCGAGAGCCCGCTGGACGGAAGCGTGCTGCACACGTTCGGCGTGCGGCGCGGAGGCGTCGCCACAAGCGGGATCCTCGCCCGCAGCTGGCTCGGCGCCGACGGACGCCCGGCGCACCACCTGCTGGACCCGGCGACGGGCCGGCCCGCCTTCACCGGCGTGCTCCAGGCCACGGCCCTGGCGCCGAGCGCGTCGCTCGCCGAGATCCACGCCAAGGCGGCGGTCCTGAGCGGGCCCGGCGGCGCGCGGCGCCGGCTGCCATGGGGCGGGGCGCTGATCCTCGACGACGGCACGCTCGAGGTGATCGAGCCCGCCTCCCGCGAGGCGGGCGCCGCGCTCGCGCGCTAGCTCGTCTCGCCGGCGGGCTCTGGGCGACGGGAGGAGCTGGTCCCGAACACGGCGTCGCTGCACGAGCGCAGCTCCGCGCCGCCGAGGCCGAACGCAGCCGCGAGCTGCGGCGTGAGCTGCTCCGGCGGCAGCGGCCGGCAGAAGAAGAAGCCCTGGCCCATCGCGCAGCCGGCCTCGGCCAGGTACGCCATCGTCTCCTCGCTCTCGATTCCCTCGGCGACGACGGTCATGCCCAGGTTGCGCGCGAGGTCGATCGTCGAGCGCACGATCGCGCGGTCGCGCTGCTGCTCGAGGATGTCGGTCACGAAGGCGCGGTCGATCTTCAGCTCGGTCGCCGGCAGCTCCGCGAGGTACTCGATCGACGCGTTGCCGGTTCCGAAGTCGTCGATCGAGACGCCCAGGCCCATCTGCCGCAGCGCCTCCAGCACCCGCACGCCGCGGTCCGGGTCGGCCATCGCCGAGCTCTCGGTGACCTCGACCACCAGCTGCTCGGGGGGCACGCCCTGCTCGGCGAGCAGCGCTCCGACGCGGTCGGGCAGCTCGGGGTCCAAGAGGTTGCGTGCGGACAAGTTGACCGACACCTGCAGGACGATCCCGCGCCGCCGCCAGGCGACCACCTGCTCGAGCGCCTGCTCGAGCACGTTCATCGTCAGGGGCCCGATCAGCGAGGTCTGCTCGATCAAGGGGATGAAGCGGTCCGGCGCGAGCAGGCCGAGCTCCGGGTGGTTCCAGCGCACGAGCGCCTCGACGCCCGTGATGCGCCGCGTCAGGAGGTCGACCTTCGGCTGGTAGTGAAGCGTGAACTCGCCGCCGGCCAGCGCCGCACGGACCTGCCCGAGCAGCTTCAGCCGCGCCGCATCGGAGCGCTCCATGCGCGGGGAGTACACCTCGACGCGGCTGCCGTGCGAGCGCGCGTGCGCGAGCGCCAGGTCGGCGCGCTGAAGGAGGACCGCCGGGTCGTCGGCGTGCTCGCCGAGCACCGCGACGCCCACGTTGGCCTCGACATCCAGCGCGACCTCCTCGAGCGTCACCGGCGGCTCGAGCGCGCCGAGGACATCTTCGGCGCGCTGGCGCGCCCCCTCGGTCGTGTCCTCGCCGGCGCAGAGGATCGCGTACTCGTCGCCGCCGACGCGCGCGGCGAGGCCGCCCTCGAAGCGCCCGTCGAGACGCTTCGCGACCTCTTGCAGCACCTCATCGCCGCTGTGCGAGCCGAGCGTGTTGTTGAGCGTGCTGAAGCGCTCGATGTCGATCAGCAGCACCGCGACGCCCTCGCCGCGACGCCGCGCCCGGCGCGCCGCCCGCTCGAGCTCTTCGGCGAACAGCGTCCGGTTCGGCAGCCCGGTCAGCGCGTCGTAGCGGGCGAGGCGGTAGTTCTCCGCGGAGGAGCGGCGCAGGCGTCGCGAGGCGCGGGCGACGATCCGGTAGAGGACGGTCCACAGCAGTGCGAGCCCGATCGCGAGCAGCAGCGCGATCGTGCGCTTGTCACGCTGGACGGCAGCCGCCACCGGCTTGTAGCTGAGGTAGATCTCGAACGCGCCCGCGGGCGGCCCGCCGGCTGCGAAGCGCAGCGGCACGTACACCTCGATCAGCTCGCCGAGGCCGACCTCGCTGGCCGTCTCGCTGTCCTTGCTGGGGTCGACCAGCTGCGCGCCGGCCGGGCGACCGTCGAGGGCCGCCTCGAGGTCGTCGCTCGGCTGTGGCGATGAGCCGATCAGCGAGTGGTCCTCCGAGTACACGATCTTGTGGCTGCTGTTCCAGACCTTGATGCGGGCCAGGTCCTGCCCCACCAGCGGCCCGTTCAGGCGGTTGTCGAGCTCGTGGATCTCGCGCGGGCTGAGACCGTCGCGCAGGTTCTGGGGCGTCAGCGTCGGCTGCACGCCGAGCCGGGCGATGATGCGCGCCGAGCGGGTCGCATCGGTCAGCGTGCGATCGACGACCTGGCTCTGCAGCACGCTTGCCAGGATCAGCCCGAGAGCGACCATCGGGAGCAGGCTGAGCAGCGCCACCTGCCGGGTCAGGCTGAGGCGCGAGATCGTGGCGCGGGCACGCCCGAGGAGGCGCATCTGGTCTCTTCGGCAGGTGCGCTCCCGCGCTTCAGTGCTGAATGTCGGAACCGGACGGGGCGTCCGACGGCGCGGCCTTGGTTCAGGAGCCCCTCGCTCCCTCCGGGCTCGGCGTGCCCACGCGCTCCTCGGCGCGCGCGTGAGCTCGCCGCTGCGCGGGGAGCGCGAAGATCGCGACCAGCAGGGCGCACCCGACCAGCGCGGTCGCGATCCAGAAGGCCACGTGGTAGCCACCCGTGAGCGCCGCCAGCGTGCTCTCGCCGCCGTGTTCGAGCGTCCGGCTGCGCGCCTCGGAGAGCGTTGCGAGCACCGCGAGCCCGAGCGCGCCGCCGACCTGCGCCGTGGTGTTGACGAGCCCCGAGGCCAGCCCCGCGTCCTCGGGCGTCGCGCCGGTCATCGCGACGTTCATCAGCGCCGGGAACGCGATGCCCGCGCCGATCCCGAGCAGCAGCATCGAGGGCAGCACGTCCGCCGCATAGGCTCCGTGCGTGCCGGCGCGAGCGAACCACGCCAGGCCGGCCATGATCAGCGGCATGCCCGTGACGAGCGCCGCGCGCGCGCCGAAGCGCGTCACGATCCGCTCGGAGTAACGGATCGACAGCGTGCCCATCGCTACCGTCACGGGCAGGAACGAGAGCCCGATCTGCAAGGCGTCGTAGCCGAGCACGCGCCGCAGGTAGAGCGCGCCGAGGAAGAACATGCCGAACATGCCGGCGACCGACAGGATCTGGATCGTGTTGGCGGCGACGACCGGGCGCGAGCGCAGGATGCGCAGCGGCATGAGGGGGTTGGCCGCGGTGGACTCTCTCGCGACGAACGCGGCGAGGAGGGCGAGGCTGGCCGCGCCGACGGCGAGCGTCCGCCCGTCGCCCCATCCGTGCGAGGCGGCGGGGCCGACGATCGCGTAGACGCCGACCATCAGCGCGCCGGTGATCAGGACGCCGCCCGGCGTGTCGGCGCCGCGATCGAGTCCGATCCCCGCGTCAGGGTCGAGCATCCGGCGTGCGAGCACGGCCGTCGCGATCCCGATCGGCACGTTGACGAAGAAGATCCAGTGCCAGTCGATCGCCTGCGTGATGAGACCGCCGGCGAGCAGCCCGACCGAGCCGCCGGCCGAGGCCACGAACGCGTAGACGCCGATCGCGCGCGCCTGCTCGCGCGGCCGCGGGAACATCGTCACGATCATCCCGAGGATCACGGCCGACGTCATCGCGCCGCCCACGCCCTGGACGAACCGTGCCGCGACCAGCAGCGCCTGGCTGTTCGCGAGCCCGCACACGAGCGAGGCGAGCGTGAAGACCGCGATCCCGGCGAGGAACACGCGGCGTCGCCCCACCAGGTCGCCGAGCCGGCCGGCCAGCAGCAGCAGCCCGCCGAAGGCGATCAGGTACGCGTTGACGACCCACGCGAGCGCCGCGCTCGAGAAGTGCAGCTCGTCCTGTATCGAGGGCAGCGCGACGTTCACGATCGTGACGTCGAGCACGATCATCAACATCCCCGCGCACAGCACGTACAGGGCGGCCCAGCGGTCCTCGCGCGTCGCGCCGCTCACGCCAGGGCCTCGGTGAGCCGTTCGAGGCCGATGCGGGTGCCGTGCTCGCGCGGTCCGGGGCCGTCGTGGCCGTCGAGGTAGACGCCCTGCTCGGTGTAGGTGAGGGCGGTCCCGCCGCCGGCCGCACGCAGCTCCACGGTGCTGACCGACACGGAGATCCGCTCCTCGCCGCGGTACATCTCATAGGTGTAGACGATCCGCTCGCCGTCGACGATGTCCTGGTAGAGGGCGCTGTAGATGTAGTGAGCGCCGTCGGGGCCCTCGACCTCGAAGCGCTCGCGCCCGCCCGGGCGGAAGTCGAGCGCGAGCTGCTCCGGGCCGGTGTCGGGCGGGCCGAACCACTTCGTCTTCTCCTCGCTCGAGGCGAACGCCCTGAACACGCGCGCGGGCTGCGCGGGGTAGCTGCGCTCGATCACGAACGTCGCGTGCTCGGTCGACCTCTCACTCATCTCTGTCTCCTCTCTGTCGGCCTTTACGGGTTCTGGGCGAGGTACTCGCCCAGGCGATCCAGCCGGCGCTCCCATTCCTCGCGCCGCTGGGCGATCCAGCCCTCGGCCTCGCGCATCGCCGCCGGGCGGATGCTGCACCGCCGCACGCGGCCTACCTTCTCGGAGGACACGAGGCCGCTGGCTTCGAGCACGTGCAGGTGCTGCACGACGCCGGGAAGCGAGATCGCCAGCGGCCGGGCGAGGTCCGACACGCTCGCCGGGCCGTGGCTGAGGTGTTCGACGATCCGGCGCCGCGTGGGGTCGCCGAGCGCGTGGAACATCTGGTCGACTGGGTCCAATTGGTTAAGCATCCACTTAAGTATGGCATACTCGCTCACCGAATGCGAGCGCTCGTCCAGAGGGTCTCCCGCGCGAGCGTCAGGATCGACGCCGAGGCCTCTGCGGTCAGCGAGATCGGCCCGGGCCTGCTGGTGCTGCTCGGCGTCAGCCGCGAGGACGGCTCCGAGCAGGCACAGCGTCTCGCCGCCAAGGTCCGGGCGCTGCGCGTCTTCCCCGACGCGGAGGGCAGCATGAACGAGCCGCTGGGCGAGCGCGAGATCCTGTGCGTGAGCCAGTTCACGCTCTACGGCGACACCCGGCGCGGGAACCGCCCGAGTTTCACCGCCGCGGCGCCCGGCGAGCAGGCGCGGCCGCTGTACGAGGAGTTCTGCCGGCTGGCCGGCGCCAAGCAGGGCGTCTTCGGCGCCCACATGGCGATCGAGCTGGTGAACGACGGGCCGGTGACGCTGCTGCTCGAGGCCTAGATGATTGACGGCACATCGCCGTGGAATCAATCATCTAGCTTCGCGCCGCCCAGCGCTCCGACCACGCCTGTAGCGGCGCGAGGCCGTCCAGCAGGCGCCGTCCCTCCGCGCTCAGCCGGTAGCCCTCGCCCGAGTGCTCGACGATGCCCGCGGCGCGCAGCTCGGCGAGCCGGTGGTTGAGCACGCTCGATGACATGCCGTCGCAGCGCCCCTGCAGCGCGCGGAACTGGAGCGGACCGTCGCGCAGCTCCCACAGCGCGCGCAGCGTCCAGCGCCGCCCGAGCAGGTCGAGCAGCACCATGATCGGCCGTCCGCTGCGCGAGCCACGGGCGGCTGCACCCGGCTGCGGCAGGCGCTCGGTCATCTGCCGACGCTTCGGAAAGAGAAGCGGTAGCCTTGTTCCAGGTGCTGTGAAAATCGAAGCACGACAGCGAGGAGTCTAGATGACCGCGCCGGCCCCGCAACCACGGATCGCCCCGCTCGAGCCCCCATACGAGACAGGCGTCGCCGAGCAGCTCGCGCGCTGGATGCCACCGGGAGCGGAGATCGAGCCCCTGGCGCTGTTCCGCACGCTCTACGTCCACGAGGAGCTCGCGAGCCGGATGCGCCCGCTCGGGGCGGGCATCCTCGGCTCCCGTGCGACCGTGCCGCTGCCGCTGCGCGAGCTGATGATCGACCGCACGTGCGCGCTCGCCGGCGCCGAGTACGAGTGGGGCGTGCACGTGAGTGCGTTCGGGGCCGGCGCCGGGCTCGACGAGCGACAGCTGCGCGCGACCGCGCAGCGCGGATCGCGCGAGGACTGCTGGGAGGCCGAACAGGCCGGGGTGCTGCGCCTGGCCGAGGAGCTTCACGAGACGAGCACGATCTCGGACGAGCTGTGGAGCGAGCTGAGCCCGCTGTTCTCGGAGCAGCAGATCGTCGAGCTGATCGTCACCGCCGGCTGGTACCACGTGATCGCCTACGTCTGCAACGGCCTGCGGGTGCCGCTCGAGCCTTGGGCGGAACGGCTGCCGGAGGAGGAGCCCGCCGCCTGAGCGGCGCGATCCGGGGCCGTTGCAGCGGGTGGCCCGCGGGTCCCCGCGCGCAGGCGCGCGATGCAGGGCGGCCCGGGGGCGACGGCGGGGCCCGGGCGAGCCCGCACGAACTGATAGACCCCGCCGGATGAGGGACGCCCCGACCCCGCCTTCGCGAACGCCTGCGCCCGCGACGGTGGGCCGGGGCCGCCGGCGCGCCGGGATCGCGCTGCTCGCGCTGCTGATCGCCGGACTGGTCGCGTTCGCGCTCACGCGGCTGAATCTCAGTCACGTCGGACACGCGCTGATCAACGCCAACCCCGCCTGGATCGTGCTCGCGGTGGTGCTGATGGGGCTCTCGCTCGTGCTGCGCTCGGTGTCCTGGTACGAGACGCTGCGTGCGGCGCTGCCGCAGGCCGTGATCAACTGGTTCGCGGTCATGCGCGCGACGATGATCGGCGTGATGACCTCGGCCGTCTTCCCCGGCCGGCTGGGGGAGCCGATGCGCGTGGTCGTGCTGAGCCGCCGCATCGACGAGCCGCAGCGGGTCGTACTGCCCGTCGTCGCTGGCACGGTCTTCTCCCAGACCCTGATGAACCTCGTCGCGCTCGCCGTGCTCGCGGTCGTCACGCTGAGCGCGGTCCCGCTGCTCGGCGGCCACGTCACGGGGGTGATCGTCGCGCTCGCGATCCCGCTCGCGGTCACGCTGCTCGTGATCGCCGGCCCGCGCCTGCTCTCGCTCGGGCGCCTCTCCCCCTCGAAACGGCTGCAGGCTGCCGCGGTGCTGTTCGAGCGGCTGCTGCGCGACGCCCGCCGCGGCCTGGTGGTCTTCGCGCGCCCCCGCCACGGTGCGCCCGCCCTCGCCATGCAGCTGCTCGCCTGGGCGCTGCAATGGCTGGCCTGCTACGCGGTGCTGCTCGCGCTGCACCTCGAG
Organism: uncultured Solirubrobacteraceae bacterium; assembly: GCA_963836035.1. Classification (GTDB taxonomy): domain Bacteria; phylum Actinomycetota; class Thermoleophilia; order Solirubrobacterales; family Solirubrobacteraceae; genus Palsa-744. The sequence continues at coordinate 550,850 of CAWIHX010000006.1, forward strand.
CACGAAGCCGGGCTCTCGGCCGCCGCGGCGATCCTGCTCGCCGTCAACGTGAGCGCCGTGCTCCCCGCGACACCGTCCAACGTCGGGGTCTTCCAGGCCGCCTGCCTGGTCGTGCTGGCGGCCTACGGCGTCGGCGCGGGGGTCGCGCTCGCCTACGGCATCATCCTGCAGGCCGTGGAGGTCGTCACGGCGCTCGCGCTGGGCGTGCCCGCGCTGCTGCGCGAGGGCCTCACGTGGGGCGATCTGCGCCGGCGCGCCGAGGAGGCCGAGGAGGAGCGGGAGTCGCTGGCCGAGGGCTCAGCCGGCGAGGGCGCGTAGTGACTGCCTGAGCGAGCGGGTGGTGTGCAGCACCGCGGTCGGCTCGTAGCCGCAGTGGGCCATGCAGTTTTCGCAGCGCGGGTCGCGCCCGCGGCCGTACTTCTCCCAGTCGGTCGTCTCGATCAGCTCTTTGTAGGTCTGCGCGTAGCCGTCGGCCATCAGGTAGCAGGGACGCTGCCAGCCGAACAGCGAGTAGCTGGGTATGCCCCATGCCGTGCAGTCGAAGTCGGCCTTGCCCTCGAGGAAGTCGAGGAACAGAGGGCTGTGGTTGAGCCGCCAGCGCTTGCGCCGCCCGTCGGCGAAGGCCTCGCTGAACAGCTCGCGCGTCTGCCTGACGCCCAGGAAGTGGTCCTGGTCGGGCGCTTTCTCGTAGGCGTAGGCGGGCGAGATCATCATCTCGTCGACCTCGAGGTCGTCGTTGAGGAAGTCGAGCACGTCGCGGATCGACTTGGCCGAGTCGTTGGTGAAGAAGGTCGTGTTGGTCGTCACGCGGAAGCCCGCCGCCTTGGCCGCCCTGATGGCTTCGACGGCCTTGTCGAACACGCCCTCGCGCTCGACCGATTCGTCGTGGCGCTCGCGCAGGCCGTCGATGTGGACCGCCCACGCGAAGTACGGGCTCGGCTTGAAGTTGTGGAGCTTGCGCTCCAGCAGCAGCGCGTTGGTGCACAGGTAGACGAAACGCTTGCGTTTGATCAGCTCGTCGGCGATCACGTGGATCTCGGGATGGATCAGGGGCTCGCCGCCGGCGATCGAGACCATCGGCGCGCCGCTCTCCTCGATCGCCCCGACGGCCTGCTCGACCGGCATCCGCCGCCGCAGCTCGTGCTCGGGGTGCTGGATCTTCCCGCAGCCCGAGCAGGCGAGGTTGCACTGGAACAGGGGCTCGAGCTCCACGATCAGCGGGAACTTCTCGCGTTTGGCGAGCCGCTGGCGCATCAGGTACATGCCCATGCGGGTGCTCTGTTTGAAGCGGACGCCCATCTCGAAGAACCTTATTCCCCGGGGGCCCAGTCATGAAGCGCGGCGGCGACCTTGCGGAGCGCGCCCGCGGCACGGAGCGCGCCGCCCACGGCCTGCAGCCGCAGCAGCTCGTGGCTGGGGCTGTCGAGCACCACCCGCACGACGCCGAACGGGCGCCCGGCGGCCCCGGCCGCGAGCCAGACCGACTCCATGTCGACGGCGATCGCCCCGCCCGCGAGGAGCTCGGCGCGCCGCTCCCCGAGGGCCAGGCGCGAGACGCAGACCACGGGGCCCAACCGCACCTTCATCCCCAGCCCCGTCAGCCGCCCGACCAGCGGGCCGGCGAGGTCGCAGCGGACCGGCTGCTCGGGGTGGTTCTCATCCGGCGCCGCGTAGACCTGCTCGGCGACGATCACTTCGCCCGGCACGGAGGTCTCGTCGAGCCCGCCGCAGAAGCCCGCGACGATCAGTGCGCGGGCGACGCGGCTGTCGAGGGCGCCGGCCGCGGCGCGCGAGCGGTGAGGGCCCATGCCGGTCTTGTGGACGAGCGCGCTGCGCGCCGCCGAGGAGATCAGGGCCGCCTCGATGCGCATCGGCGCGGCGACGAGGACCTCGGTCACGGCCCCACCGCCACGGGCGCCGCCTCCTCGGTGGCGAGGCGCGCCGCCGTCTCGGGCGGGAGCCCGAGCTCGCCGAGCACGACGCGAGCGGCGCGAGCGCCGCTCAGCACCGCGCTCTCGAGCGTCGCCGGCCAGCCGGTGCCGGTCCAGGTGCCGGCGAGGGCGAGGCCCGGCAGGCGCGTGCGGGACGGTGGGCGCAGCGCCGCGCAACCGGGTGCGGCACGGAAGGTGGCCGCGTGCTCTCGCGTCACGAGGAAGCGCTCGACGCTCGCCGTGCGGGCGCGCGGCAGCAGCTCGGCCATCGCAGCGAGATAGCGCTCGCGCAGCGCGGGCACGCTCTCCTGCATCTCGGCCGCCGCGCCGGAGAGCGAGATCGCGAGGTACTGGGTGCCGGCAGGCGCGCCGCCGGCGGCGCTGCGGTCGAAGAGGTACTGGACGGGGGTGCCGACGCCCGCCGCGAACGGCTCGTCGAGCACACGCCGGTCGTAGAGGATGTGGAGGTTTACGATCGGCGAGCTCTCCAACGCAGCGAGACCTGCCACGTCCGCTCCGAGAAGCGGCTCCAGGAGCCCGCCCGCGCGGTCGTGCGGCAGCGCGACGACGGCAGTCCGTGCGTCGACGCGCTCCTCCCCGCCCGTGCCGCGCCCTTCGAGCCGGTAGCCGTCCTCGGTGCGCTCGAGCCGCTCGGCGCGCCAGCCGAGCCGCACGTCGACCCCGGCATGGCGCAGCGCCCGCAGCGCTGGGTCGCCGATGATCTCCTGAAGCGTGCCGGCGTGGAAACCGATGTCCCCCGCGCCGGCGCTCGATAGCAGCCCTTCGCGGAACACGAACGCGGCGAGCCCGAGCGACGCCTCCGCCGCGGGCAGGTTGAGCGTCGGCAGGGCGATCAGGTCCCACAGCGCGGCGACCGCCCGCGGCCCCTGTCCGCGGCGCGCGAGCCAGTCACCGAAGGTCTGCTCGTCCAGCGCCGCCTCGGACGGGTCGAGCCGGCCCAGCGCGAGCGCCGCACGCGCCGCCCCGAGCCGTTCGCCCAGGCCCAGATGGGGATAGCGGGCGAGCGCGCCCGCGAGATGCAAGGGCGCGGGCAGCCCGCTGCGCCGCAGGCGATAGGGCGCGCGTCCCGGCGCGAGCACGGGGATCTCGAGGCGTGACTGGAGCGAGACGAGGTCGGTGCTGCCGAGGCGCTCCAGCAGGCCGCGGTAGGCAGTGCAGCAGCGCAGGAACACGTGCTGCCCGTTGTCCATGTGCAGCCCCTCGCGCTCGAACGAGTACGCCGCGCCGCCCAGCCGGCGCCTGACCTCGACCATCGTCACCTGCGCGCCGGCCTGCGCGCAGTCGAGCGCCGCGGTGATCCCGGCGAGGCCGCCGCCGACGACCACGACGCGCCTCACGCGGCCGCCCCCATCAGCCCGCGGACCGCGACGAGCGCCTTCTCGCGCGCCGGCAGCGAGACGCGTCCCGAGAGGACGGCGGCCGGGTCGGAGTCGATGCGCTCGAGCAGCCGCCGGTAGATGCCGGCCATCGCGAGCAGGCAGGCCGCGCTGCGCCGGTCGAGCAGGCCGGCGAGCGCGAGGCCGCGGTCGAACCACTCGCGTGCGCGCGCCGCCTCGAAGCGGGCGAGCGCGCAGAAGGCCTCGCGCGTCTCCCGCTCGCCGGCCGCCGCAGCCTCGATCGCCCGGGCCAGGGCGGCCGGATCGCGCGTGGGCAGTCCGTGCTCGGCGAGCTCCGCCGCGGGCAGGTAGATGCGTCCGTTTTCCGCGTCCTCGCGCACGTCGCGGAGGATGTTGGTCAGCTGCAGCGCGACGCCGAGCTCGTCGGCGAGCACCTGCGCCCGCTCGCCGGAGCCGGGCGCGGGAGCCCGGCGCAGCCCGAAGATCGCCAGGCAGAGACGGCCGATCGTGCCGGCCACGTGGCGGCAGTAGGGCAGCAGCTCCTCGAAGGTCTCATACGTGCTCCCGCGCACGTCCATGCGCACTCCTTCGATCAGCTCGGCCAGCGCGTCGACCGGCAGCGCGAAGCGCGCACGCGCATCGGCGAGCGCGACGAGGACGGGGTCCTCCGCGTCGGCGCGCTCGCCGAGGGTCCCGACCGCGCTGTCCTCGGCGGCCAGCAGCTCGAGCTTCCTGGCCGGATCGAGCGGCCCGTCGCCGATGTCGTCGATGCGGCGCGCGAAGGCGTACACGGCGCACATGCCGCGGCGGCGCTCGCCGGAGAGCAGCCTGATGCCGTAGTAGAAGTTCGCGGCCTGCTCGCGCGTGATCGCCTCGCAGCGCGAGTAGGCCTCCTCGACCGTGAGCGTCACCGCCGCCGCCCCTCGGGCGCGGCCAGCGTGGCTGCGAGCGCGGCGAGCCGCCGCGCGGTGCCGGCGCGAGGCGGCCCGGGCAACACGTCGTAGCCGGCCCGCTCGATCGCGTCGAAGGCGGCGCGCCCTCCCGCCGCGAACGCGGCGACGGCGAGCCGCGGCCGGCCGCGGAGCCCTCTCAGCAGCGGCAGCCCTTCGCGGAGCAGCCCGCGCCCCCGCTCGACCTCGAAGGCGAGCACCCCACGCAGCGGCGCGGAGGCGTGCGCGGCGCCGAGCGCCTCCTCGCCGCAGCCGAAGCGGGCGAGGTCCTCCTCGGGCAGGTAGACGCGCCCGCGGGCAAGGTCCTCGGCGACGTCCTGGCAGTGCTCGGCGAGCTGGAGCGCAGTGCAGATCTTGTCGGAGAGGGCGACCCGCTCCGGCTCGGCGGCGTCGAAGATCCCGAGCACGATCTCCCCCACCGGGTCGGCCGAGAGCGTGCAGTAGTGGCGCAGCTCCTCCCAGGTGGCGTAGCGGCTGCGCCGCTGGTCGAGACGGTTCGCCTCGATCAGCCGCGCGAACGGCTGCCGAGGCAGGCCGCAGGCCGCGATCGTCGCGCCGAGCCGGACCATCAGCTGATGCTCCGCCCGCCCCTCGATCGCGAGGTCCAGTTCGCCTTCTAGCCAGTCGAGCGCCGCGAGCCGCTCGGCGGCGGATGCGCCGGTCGAGTCGCCGAGCTCGTCCACCAGGCGGGCGAACCCGTACACAGCCAGCAGGTGGTCGCGCTGCGCGCGCGGGAGCAGGCGGCTCGCGACCGGGAAGTTCTCGCCCGCCGCGCGCGCCATCACCGCCTCGACCGACGGCGTGGCGAGCTGGCGCTCGGTCAGCGTCACCCCCGGCTCTCGGTGAGGCTGTCCAGCAGGCCCTCCGGGCCCTCCGCCGCGTCGGTGCCGGCGCCGGCCATCGCCGCCAGGCAGCGGCCGAGGGCCATCACCGGGAACGTGATCCTGTAGAGGTGGTAGTTGATGTAGTAGTCGCAGGGGAACCCCGTGCCGGTGTACTGCGGCTCGTCCCAGGTGCCGTCCGGGCGCTGTGTGGCCACGAGCCAGGCTACGCCCCTGGCCATCGCCTCGCCGCCGGTGCCCGCCGCGTGCAGCGCGAGCAGCGCCCACGCGGTCTGCGAGGCGGTGCTCGGCCCGCGCCCGATCCAGCGCGGATCGTCGTAGGAGCGCGCGTCCTCGCCCCAGCCCCCGTCGTCGTTCTGGTGGCGCTCGAGCCAGCGCACGGCGCGGCGGATCGGAGAGCTGTCCGCCGAGACGCCCGCCGCGATCAGGGCCGGGACCACCGCGCCCGTGCCGTACACGTGGTTGATGCCCCAGCGCCCGTACCACGAGCCGTCGGGCTCCTGGTGCTCGAGCAGCCAGCGCACGCCCGCGCGCGCGGCGGGCTCCTGGCCGCGTCCGAGCACGGCGAGCATCTCGACGGCGTGCGCCGTCACGTCCGCGCTCGGCTCGTCGATCACCTCGCCGAAGTCGAGGAACGGCAGCTCGCGGACGAGCGCGCGGGTGTTGTCAGCGTCGAACGCGCCCCAGCCGCCGTCGGTGCTCTGCATGCCGACCGTCCAGGTGACCGCGCGCCCCTCGGCGCCGGCGAGGCCGTCGATGCCCGCCGAGCCGGGGAGCCGCTCGAGCGCGAGCACGACCTCGGCGGTGTCGTCGACGTCGGGGTAGTTGACGTTGGCGAACTCGAACGCCCAGCCACCCGGCGCCAGGCGCGGGCGCTTGACCGCCCAGTCGCCGCGGACCCGCACCTCCTCGCCGAGCAGCCACCGGCCTGCGCTCACGAGCGCAGGGTCATCGCCCGGCAGGCCCGCGTCGCTGAGCGCGATCATCGCCAGCGCGGTGTCCCAGACCGGCGACTGGCACGCTTCCAGGCGCCGGCTGACGCCCTTGGGCGCGCCGACGCCGCGCGCATCGTCGACGTCCTCGACCATGAACACCTCGATCCCTTCGAGGCCGCGCCTCATCACCGGGTGGTCGATCGGGTAGCCGCACAGGTCGAGCGCGATCAGCGAGTAGACCCACGGCGGCTGGATCCCGCCCCACGAGCCGTCGGCCTCCTGGCGGCGCACGATCCAGCTCTCGGCGCGTGCGAGCGCCAGCCGGCGCAGCGGCCCGAACGGCCGCCGCTCGTAGATGCGCAGCACGCGGTCGAGCCGCGAGAGCCAGCCGCGACGCCTCGAGCCGACGCGCTGCGCCGCCGGAGCGGTGCCGCGGGCGGCGTGCAGCTCGTCGAGGTCGAACGGCAGCGTGCGGCATGGGCGATGCGCTTTCACCACTGAGAGGGCCACGATCGTCTGCCGCGCCCAGCAGGCGAACTCGTAGACGTTGAACGGGAACCACGAGGGCAGCAGCACGATCTCGGCCGGCAGCGAGGGAACGCGCTCCCACGACCACAGCCCGAACAGCGACAGCCAGAGATGGGTGAAGACGCGCGCGGCCGCGATCCCGCCCTGCTCGCGGATGAACTCGGCGGCGATCCGCATGTGCTCCGCGGCGGGGTCGTCCCCGGCGAGCCGCAGCGCCCAGTACGCCTCGATCGTGGTCGACAGGTCGCCGGGGCCCTCGAAGAAGTTCGCCCACGTGCCGTCGGCGCGCTGCTGCGATCGGATCCAGGCGGCGCTGCGCTCCGTTTCCGGCGCGCCGCGGATGCCGAGGAACTCGCGCAGGAGCAGATCCTCGGCGTCCATGGTGACGTTGGTCTGCAGCTCGCCGCGCCACCAGCCGGCCCCGTCCTGGAGCGAGAGTAGGTGCTCACGCGCGGCCTCCAGCGCCAGCCGAGCCTCGCTTTGGGCCAGGGCGGTCAACTCGGGCATGCTGGAAAGCTAACCTAGCGCGCCGTCCGAACGCTCTCGGGCGCGAGCACGATCGCGTGCAGGAGGGTGATGTTCCGGTCCCGCAGTGTCCGCGCCGATACAACCTGCGGGCGCGCGGCGACGAAGCGCAGGGCCACGAGCCCCGTGAAGTCGCGCCTGCCGACGAGCTTGAAACCGGGCGCCGGCGGGGTACCGGCCGAGGCGCGAAGCGGTTCTTCGCCGGCGAGCACGATTTCGCGCACGCGCACGGAGTCCCCGCTGTGCAGCTGCTCGAGGCCCGGCGTGTAGTAGCGCAGCGGCGCGGACCCCAGCTCGTTGACGACCATCGCTCTGTTGTTTCCCGCGGGCAGGCCGGTCACAACCCCCTTCCAGTCGCTGCGCTGGTACTTCGCGTCGAGCTCCACGGTCAGCGTCACCGCCAGCAGCGCGAGCAGCGCGACGAGGAGCAGCGCCGGCCCGAGCGCGTCGCGTGGCGCGGGCCACGTGGCCAGCACCGCCACGAGGGCGCTGAAGGGCACCATCGCGCCGACGAGGTTCCGCGGCGCGAGGTAGTCGGCGCCGCCGATCGCCATCGCGAGCGGGATCAGCAGCCCGGCCGCGGTGACGGCGAGCGTCACCCACACGGCCTGGCGGCGGCGCGTCTCGCCCGGGTGCTTCCACATCCGCCGGACCCCGAGCGCCAGGACCGCGAGCAGCGGCAGCGCGACGAGTGCCTCGACCGAGTGGCCGAGCCGCCCGCCCGAGTAGCCGGCCAGGTAGTAGTCGGGGATCGCTTCGATTCGCGCCCTCAGGGCCCACTGCCCGATCCATTGGGTGCCGCGCCCGCCCTGCGCGGAGATCAGCGGTAGAAGCGCGATCCCCACGAGTGCCAGCGCCGCGAGCGCGGGCACCGAGCGGCGCCGTGTGCGCGGATCGGCCAGCAGCCAGATCCCCATCCCGGCCAGCAGGAAGACGGCGAAGTAGTGGGTCAGCAGACACAGCGCGCCGGCCGCGGCGAACCAGGCGAGACGGCGAGGACTCGGCTCGCGCAGCACGCGCACGAACGCAAGCATCGCGAGCCCGCTCGTGAACATGAACAGGCCGTAGACGCGCGCCTCCTGCGAGTACCAGACGAACAGCGGCCCGACGGTGACAAGCGCCGCGCACGCGATCGCGGCGGCGCGGTCGGCGAGCTCGCGCCCGATCGCCCACGCGACCGGCACCAGCGCGATCCCGGCCAGCGCGGAGGGCAGCCGCAGGGCGAACGCGCCGCTGCCCAGCAGGCGGTAGTCGAACCACTCGAGCACGTACCACAGCGGCGGGCTGTTCTCGGTTTTCGGCACCCATTCGAGCGTCGTGAAGAGGCTCGGGTGCAGCACGTGCAACGGTGTGAAGGCCTCGTCGTACCAGAAGCTCTGCGCGCCGAGCGTGGAGAGACGCAGCAGGGCGGCGAGCACCGTCAGGGCCGCCAGCGGCCACCACCGCGGCAGGCGTGCGGAGACGGCCTCGCGCCCGGCCGGCGCCGCTTCGGTGACCGCGCTCATCGCGGGCATCTGCCCATGGTGACCGAACCGAAGCAGCCGTAGCGCACCGACTCGACGTCGTCGGTCGTGAACTTCGGCAGGTACCAGCCGCCGGAGACGGTCCGCCGCCCGCCGCGGGTCGGGCCGGTCACGACGAGGCAGATCTGCGTCTTGGAGTTCGGCGCGCCGCCTTCGGTGTTGCCGCACACGACGTCGCGGTGCGTCGCGACACCGTAGGTCTGCTGATCGACGCTGACGTTCTTGTAGTCGTGGTGCGTGTATGCCCGCCAGGTCGCCAGGTCGGCGACGAGCCGGTGGTTGATGTGGGCTTGGCGCACGAGGTCGTTGACGGTCGCCGTCGCGAGCAGCGCGAAGACCGCGAGCAGTACCAGCGTCTCGACGCGCCACAGGCGCCCGTGCGGCTCGCTCGCGCGCTGCTCTCGAGGACGCAGGCGCGCCGGCAGCCAGGCCCAGGGCTCGCGCGGTGCGGCGGCCGTGTCTCCCCGCGCGCTCATTTCACCGGCACCAGCAGCGGCGAGAGCTGATGGACGATGTAGAGAGCCTGCAGCGCCAGCGTCGCGACGAGCAGGCGACGGTCGCGCGAGACGACGGCGAGCGGCAGCGGCCACAGGATGTACCAGGCGAGCAGCCACGTGCTCGTCACCGAGATCGCGAGCAGGCTCCAGCCCGACGCGGCCACCCAGTCGTAGCCCCGCCAGGTGCGCCAGAGCAGGTGCAGGAGGATCAGCACGAGCGCCGCCTTCAGCAGGTCGTGGTCGACCGGGAACACGCCCGGCTTGCCGAACAGGTGCGCGATCTCGTTGGCGAAGCTGTCGGTCGAGACGAACGCCGCGTCGCGGTTCAGCGCGGCGACGATGTTGACGCCGTGCGAGCCGAACGCCGCGTAGGCGATCAGCACGCCCGCGACGATCGCGCCCGCCGCGCCCAGCAGCGGCGCGAGCCGCCGCCGCGCCAGCAGCATGAAGGGGAGCAGCACGGCGACGGTCGCCTTGATCAGCGCCCCGGCGACGACGATCGCCGCGGCCCCGGCTTCACGCCGGGAGCTCGGCCGCGGCGTCAGCATCAGCGCGACCGCCGCCATCATCGCCAGCATCATCACCAGGTCGTTGTGGGCGCCGCCGAGCCCGTAGACGATGTACAGCGGGTTCACGCCGACCGCGAGCAGCGCCGCGACCGGCGCGAAGCCGCGCGCGACCGCACAGCGCCAGACGAGCCACAGCGTGCCGGCGCTGGCGAGCAGCGCCTCGACCTTCATCGCCCACAGCGCGCCCTCGACGCCGAGGGGCCCGAACGGATAGCTGAGCAGCGTGTAGAGCGGCCCGTAGGCGGTCGGCGTCTCGCGCCAGTCGTGCCCGACGTAGCGGAAGACCGGATCGTGCGAGATCGCGGCGGGCCCGTGGAGGTACGGGTTCAGGCCATGTTCGACACCCATCCGCGCGTAGGCGATGTAGCTGAACACGTCGGTCGAGAGCAGCACCGGGCCCATGAACACCAAGGCGTGCAGCGCGACGAGGAGCGCGATCGCCGCGCGTTTGGAGACCGCCTGCTCGCCGAAGCGCGCCGACAGCCACAGCAGCCCCGCGTACGCGCCGACCGCAACCAGCAGCGCGATCAGGAAGACGCGGTAGCCGAGACGCTCTCCGATCCCCGACAGCCAGCCCGCGGTCGCGGGCTGTTTCGGGATCAGAGGGGAGTGTTCGAGCGCGCCGTCGAGGACGATCTCGACGGTCGCGGCGAGTGCGAGCAGCCCGAACAGCGCCGCGAGCGCCGGCGCCCAGCGGGCGCGGCGCAGCGGGACGGCGAGCTGCTCGCTTGCGGCGGCGACACTCACTCTCCTCGCCGGCTTCTCAGAGCGCGGTCCAGACCGTCTTGCTCTCGAGGTAGGCGTCGAGCCCGTCGTGCCCGTGCTCGCGCCCGATGCCGGAGGCCTTGAAGCCCCCGAACGGCGCCGAGGGATCGGCGAGGCCCCACGTGTTCACGTAGACCATGCCGGCTCGCAGCAGCGCGGCCATCTTGTGGGCGTTGCCGACGTCGCGTGTCCACACGCCCGCGGCGAGGCCGTACTCCCCGGCGTTGGCGCGCTCGGCGACTTCCTCGAGGGAGTCGTACGGGGATGCGACGAGCACCGGGCCGAAGATCTCCTCGCGGGCGATCCGCAGGTCGTCGGAGGTCGTGCTGAACAGCGTCGGCGCGACGTAGTAGCCGCCGCTGTCGGTGAGCGCGGCATCGCCGCCGGTGACGACCTCGGCGCCCTCGTCGCGTCCGGAGGCGATGTAGCCGAGGACGCGTTCCTGCTGCTCGGCCGAGACGAGCGGGCCGAGCTGCGTGGCGCCGTCGAGCCCGGGGCCGAGCTGGGTCGCCGCGGCGGCCTCGGCGAGCGCCGAGACGACCTCGTCGTAGCGGTCGGCCGGCACGAACAGGCGCGAGCCCGCGTTGCACGCCTGGCCCGAGTTGAAGTAGATCGCCTGGAAGGAGCCCTTGACCGCCGCTTCGATGTCGGCGTCGGGAAGGATGATGTTCGGCGACTTGCCGCCGAGCTCGAGCGTCACGCGCTTGAGCGCGCGACCCGCCTTCGAGCCGATCTCACGCCCGACCGCCGTCGAGCCGGTGAACGCGATCTTGTCCACGTCGGGGTGGTCCACCAGCGCAGCACCGGTCTCGCCGTCGCCGGTCAGGACGTTGAGCACGCCGGGCGGGAAGCCGACCTCGAGCGCCAGCTCGCCGAGGCGAAGGGCGCTCAGCGGGGTCTGCTCGGCGGGCTTCAGCACGACGGTGCACCCGGCCGCCAGCGCCGGCCCGAGCTTCCAGGCCGCCATCAGCAGCGGGAAGTTCCACGGGATGATCTGAGCCGCGACGCCGACCGGTTCGCGACGCGTGTAGACGTGGAGGTTCGGAGCGGCCACAGGCAGCACGCTGCCCTCGATCTTCGTCGGCCAGCCGGCGAAGTAGCGGATGTGACCGACCGCGCCCGCGACGTCCACGTACTGGGCGAGCCCCACCGGCTTGCCGTTGTCGAGCGACTCGATCTGCGCGAACTCCTCCGCGCGCTCCTCGAGCGCGTCGGCCAGCGCGTGCATCAGCCGCTCGCGCCCGGCCGCCGGCATCGAGCCCCAGGGACCGGACGCGAAGGCCTCCCGCGCGGCTGCCACCGCGCGCTCGACGTCCTCCGCGCCGCCGTGCGCGATCTCGGCGATCTCGTTTCCGGTGGCCGGGTCCATGCTCGCGAACGTGCGGCCGTCCGCGGCGTCGGTGTGCTCGCCGCCGATCAGGAGCCGATGGGAGCGGGAGACGAAGTCACGCGCGGGGGCGCTCAGCGCGTCGGGCAGGGCGTCTGCGGAGATAGTGGTCATGCCTGGAGCCTATCTCGGCGCGGGCCGGGCGTGGTCGGAGAAAACACTTATGCTCCCGCCATGGCCGAGCCGTCGAAGGCCGTCCTGATCACCGGCTGCTCGTCCGGGATCGGGCATGCGACCGCGCTGCGCCTCACGCGTGCCGGCTGGACGGTCTACGCGACCGCGCGCAGGCCCGAGTCGATCGCGGACCTCGCCGAGGCCGGAGCGCGCACGCTGGCGCTCGACGTCACCGACGAGGACTCGATGCGCGCGGCGGTGGCGGCGGTCGAGGACGCGGAGGGGGCCGTCGGGGTGCTCGTCAACAACGCCGGCTACAGCCAGAGCGGCGCCGTCGAGACCGTGCCGCTCGACGCCGCCCGCCGCCAGTTCGAGACGAACGTCTTCGGACTCGTGCGGCTGACGCAGCTCGCGCTGCCGAAGATGCGCGCCCAGCGCTGGGGCAAGATCGTCAACCTCAGCTCGATGGGCGGGCGCCTCACGTTCCCGGGCGGCGGCTGGTACCACGCCACCAAGCACGCGGTCGAGGCGCTCTCGGACGCGCTGCGCTTCGAGGTGCACGGCTTCGGGGTCGACGTGATCGTGATCGAGCCGGGCCTGATCACGACCGAGTTCGGCGAGGCGGCGGCGAGCGCCGTCGCCGACGTCTCGAGCTCGGTCGACGAGGGCGCCTACGCACCGTTCAACGCCGCCGTGGGCGCGCTGACGAAAGGCGCCTACGAAGGGCCGATGCGCAGGCTCGGCGGCGGCCCCGACCGTGTCGCGGCCGCGATCGAGCGCGCGATCGGCGCGCGGCGCGCACCCACACGGCTCACCGTCACGGCGTCGGCGAAGATGATGCTGGGCACGCGCAAACTCCTCACCGATCGTGCGTGGGACGCCTCGATGCGCCGCCAGTTCCCGCAGCCCGGTTAGGCCGCTCGCCGCCGGCGTTGCAGCGCCGCGGGAGCGCCGACGTAGAAGCCCTGGGCGTAGTCGACGTCGTAGGCGCGCAGCATCGTCATCGTCGGCTCGTCGCCGACGAACTCGGCGATCGTCTCGCGGCCCATGCCACGCACGATCCGCGCGAGCGCGCGCACGACAAGCTGGTCGGTGCGCGAGCTCGGCAGCTCGCGGATGAAGCCGCCGTCGATCTTCAGATGGCTGAACGGCAGCCGCTTGAGGTACTGGAAGGAGCCGAAGCCGGCGCCGAAATCGTCCAGCGCGAGCCCGCAGCCGAGGTCGAGCACGCCCGCGCAGAAGGCGCGGGCGGCATCCATGTCGGAGATGGCGGCGGTCTCGGTGATCTCGATCGCGAGCCGGCGAGCGTCGAGCTCGTGCCGCGCGAGCGTGCCGGTGATGAAGCGCAGCATCGTCGGGTCGGTCACGGACAGTGCCGAGACGTTGATCGCGACCGTCACCTGCGCCATCGCCGGGTCGCGCCCCAGCATCCTCGCGACGCGGGCGATCACCATCCGGTCGATCTCGCAGACGAGCCCGTAGCGCTCGGCCGCGGGCAGGAACGTCCCCGGCGCGAGCAGCCCGCCTGCGGGGTCGTCGGCGAGGCGCAGCAGCGCCTCGTAGTGCGAGACCCGGCCGTCGCGGAGCGCCACGATCGGCTGGTAGTGGAGCTCGAAGCTCTCGCGGTCCAGCGCGCGCCGCAGCCGCGCGGGCCACGGGCCGCCGTGCAGGCCCGCGGGCGTCGATGGCCCCGCCGCGGAGCGGCCGGAGGCGCAGCGATAGCGGCCGAGGCGTGACGGTGGCGGCGTGCGCAGCGAGATCCTCGGCGGGCGGCCTGTGCTGGTCGAGCTCGGCATCGGCAACCGTCAGTTCGACGGCGCCGGTCGGGCCCCTGCGGCTGACAGCGCTCGCTCAGCGCCTCGCGCGGTCGGATATCACGAGCAGCAGCGCGATCAGCACGAAGTTCATGACCACCGACGAGCCCCCGTAGGCGACGAACGGCAGCGTGACGCCGGTGAGCGGGATCACCCTCGTGACGCCGCCGACGATCACGAACACCTGCAGGGCGATCACGAACGAGAGCCCGGTGGCCAGCAGCTTGGAGAACGAGTCGCGCGCCATCACGGCGATCTTGAGCCCGCGCCCCACGAGCAGCAGGAAAACGCACAGAAGGGCGGCGCCCCCGAGCAGCCCGAGCTCGTTGACGATCACCGCGTAGATCATGTCGCTTTCCGGCACCGGCAGGATGAAGCGGTGCACGATCGTGTGATTGGAGAGTTCCACCGGGTACTGCAGCAGCGAGCGGTCGAAGCCGGTGCCGAGGAACCCGCCGTCGGCCTGCGCGAACAGCGACTGCGCGAGCTGGTAGCTGCCGCCCGGCCTGTTGTAGAGCACCGTGTCGAAGGGGTGTTCCCAGGCCTCCACGCGCGACTGGACGTGTGCGACGTGGCCGGTCACGTACCAGACGCCGAGCGCGAACAGCGCGAGCCCGATCAGCGGGAACGAGAAGCGGCCCGTCGCGACGTAGAGCAGCGCGAGGAACGCCCCGAAGAACATCAGCGAGGTCCCGAGCTCGCGCGTGATCAGCAGCGTCGCCATCGCGGCGCCCCAGATCACGAGCATCGGCCCGAACTGCTTCATCGGCGGGATCGTCAGCCCCATCACCCGCCTCCCCGCCGTCACGAGCACCTGCCTGTTGTCGCTCAGGTAGCTGGCGAGGAAGATCACGATCGCGACCTTCGCGAACTCGGAGGGCTGGAAGGAGACGCTGCCGACGTGGATGTCCAGATAGGCGCCGTTGACCTGCTCGCCGATGCCCGGCAGGCGCGGTAGCACCGTCGCGACGATCGCCACCGCGGCGATCGTGTAGCGATATCGCTCGAGCACCCGTACGCCGTTGCGGCGCAGCAGCAGGATCGTGGCCGCGAAGAAGATCAGGCCGACGATCATCCACTGGGCCTGCTGGCGCGCCAGCGTCGGGTTGATCCGGTAGATCATCACGATCCCGACGCTTGCGAGCACCGCGACGAGGGGGAACAGGTACGGGTCGGCGTTCGGCAGGGCGAAGCGGATCACCAGGTGGCCGGCGAGGCAGAGCGCCAGGAACAGCAGGCCGTAGCTGAGCGAGACGCTCGAGGCATGGTTGAGAGTCAAGTTGGTCGAAGCCCGCGGCGAGCTGTTTTCGGACTGGATGAAGATCGCCGTGAACCCCGCCGTCACGAGCAGCGCGGACGGCACGAGGCCCAGCAGCTCGCGGTTTCGGGGGCTGAACACCCCTGCGAGCGTACCCACCCACCCGGCGCTGCGCTCCGGATCGGTTGTTAAGGTTCGGAGCCTGAACGTCGTCGGGGGGCGGCGTTCACAGCTACCTGCATGAGCGCGCCCGACTACCCCATGCACGACGAGCGTCCCCCCTCGCTGTGGCGGGGGATGTGGCTTCGCTTCGCCGTTGCCGCGATCGTGATCGTCGCGCTGAGCGGCACCGCGACGGCGGTCGTCGCGACCAACAAGATCAAAGAAATCGCGCAGGAGGTCTTCCCCAAGAAGAACCAGATCCACGTCGGGCAGGGCATCGTCACGGCCCAGGTGTACAGCGGCAAGCCGCAGACGTTCCTCGTCCTCGGTTCCGACCGGAGGGCGAAAGCCAAGAACAGCTTCGAACGCGGCGAACCGCACAGCGACACGCTGCTGCTCGTCCGCTTCGACCCCCAGCAGGGCCAGACCTCGGTGCTCTCGATCCCGCGCGACCTCGAGGTCAACATCCGCACGCCGGAAGGCGCCTACTACCCGAGCGAAAAGATCAACGCGGCCTACACGCTCGGGAGCCGGATCAAAGGCGCGGACGGCGGCAGCGCGCTCGCCGCCGAAACGATCGAGCGCGAAGTGTTCCCGGGGCTGAAGCTGAGCGGGATCATCGACGTCAACTTCAAAGGCTTCATCGAAGTGGTCGACACGCTCGGCTGCGCCTACGTAAACGTCGACCACCGCTACCTCGGAGGGGGCGCGGTGGGCGAAGACTTCTCGGCCATCAACCTCCAGCCCGGCTACCAGAAGCTCTGCTACAACAACGCGCTCTCCTACGTGCGCTTCCGCCACTTCGATTCGGACTTCGTCCGCGTCGCGCGCCAGCAGGACTTCATGCGCGACCTGCGCGAGCAGGTCAACCCGGAAATCTCCCAGATCGACAGGGTCGCCAAGGCGGTCGGGCACGCGATCCACTCGACGTTCAACCAGTCCAACAGCGAGCTGATCGAACTCTCGAAGCTGGTCGCGTTCTCACAGGGCAAGCCGCTGCGCCAGGTGCACTTCCTGACCAGCGACGTCAACGCGCAGATCAACGGCGGCTCGTATGTGACCTCGACGCCGGAACTGGAGAAGAAGACGCTGGACAACTTCCTGAACGGTCACGAAAAGGTCGAGCTCCCGTCCTCGCACGCCCACTCCTCGTCCTCCTCTCATCACCATCACCACTTCTCCTCCCCCTCCCCCGCGGCGCTCGGGCTCTACCCCACGAGCGGCGAGAGCGAAGCCGTGACGGCCGCCCTGCACCTGCCCTTCCGCGTGCTCTACCCGCGGCTGCAGACCGGCGCCGGCGAGCAGCAGACGGTCCGGCCCTACGCGCTGCAGAACGTCCAGCACCAGCTGAAGCACGCCTACGTCGTCGTCTGGCGCCAGAGCATGCAGGGCGGCTACTACGACTTCCAGGGCACCGACTGGCTGAGCCCGCCGCTGTTCAAAAACGCCCGCACCGAACAGATCGGCTCGCACACCTACAAACTCGTCGACGACGGCAGCCACATCCACGTGATCGGCTGGCGCTCGGGCAAAGTCCTCTACTGGGTCACGAACACCCTGCTCGAGGAACTCTCCAACGCGCAGATGATCGCGATCGCGAAATCCGCGCAGCCGCTCAAATAGCTAGCGGGCGTCGTCGAGCGCTTGGTTGACCAGCTCGTCGGCGCGCGCGTTCTGAGCGCGCGGCACGGTCCGGATCGACCAGCTCGCGAAATCGCGCAGCGCCTTCATCGCGTCGAGGTAGAGGGGGCGCATCGCCTCGTGCTTGACCTTGTAGGCGCCCTGGATCTGCTTGGCGACGAGCTCGGAGTCGCCGATCACCTCGACTTCGTCGGCACCCAGCTCGCGCGCGCGAGCCAGGCCGAGCAGCAGCGCGCGGTACTCCGCGACGTTGTTGGTGGCGCGCCCGAGCAGCTCGGCGTGCTCGGCCAGCACCTCGCCGCCCGGCGAGGAGATCACGCACGCCGCCGCCGCGGGCCCCGGGTTGCCGCGGGCGCCGCCGTCCACGTGCACGATCACCTTCACGCCGGCGGAAGGATGAGGACGGGCTTCCGGCCTGTCCGGGCTAGACGGCCTTGGCGAGCGGCAGCGTGTCGCCGGCGACGCGGGCGCGACGGCGATCGCGGATCACGCGGCGCTCGGCGCCGGGCGCGCTTGCGCTGCTGCGGCCGCTGCGGGCGCGGCGGTCGAACTCGCGGCGATCGACGATCACGGTGACTTTGTCGTCGTCGCGGTAGTGCTCCACGAGCTTCGGGTAGAGCTCGTCAGCCAGTGCCTTTGGTACCACGCAGTAGATCATCGCCCCCCAAATGTTACCGGCGCACGCGGCCGGCGCAAGGGGCGAAGCGGCTATTGCGCCAGCGCCAACGCGCCCGACGATGTGGCGACCGCGTTGCCGTGACGCTCGTCGCGGCTCAACTGTTCGAGCTCGGTGCCCTGCCCGATCGCCTGGGCGAAGACGGGCTCTTCGCCCGTGTCCACCTCGTAGCGATACCAGCAGAGCTCCCAGGCGACGACGATCCGCACGATGCTCTCGAGGTGCTCGGCGGAGCGCACGCTGACGACCGGCTCTCCGAGCGAACGGGCGACACCGGCGACGCGCCGCGGGTACTCGCTGGCGTTGAACGCGTCCAGCGCCTGCACCAGGTGCGCGGGGCCCGGCGGCGCGTCCGCGAGGGGTTGCTCGGGCGCGGCGGTGTCGTCGTCCTCGGTACCGCCGGCGAAGAGGTCGTACGAGCCCTCGGGCTCGCGGGGAGCGTGACGGCTGCCCGCCCGCTCCTCGGCGCCGTCCTCCGCGCCGCGCGCGGCCCCGATCAGACGGTCGATCAGGCTGCGCCCGCGGCGCGGGCGCATCGGCGGCAGCGTGACCGCGGCAGCCGCCTCGGTCTCACGCAGCCAGCCCTCATGTGCCGCGCGGGGCGCGCACAGCTCGCAAACCAGGCGGCGCTGGCCGTCAGCGATGAAGTAGTCGGGCTGCTCGCCGCGCAGCAGCCGCCGCGCGCAGACGTCGCAGGCGACATCGGGCTGCGACGTCACGATCGTGCGTGTGGTCATCGCACCCCAGGGTAGCTGGACCGCGCCCTCGGCTCACCCGCCGCAAGCGCGCGGCCGCCTCCCCGCGCCTCTCAGGCGTGCGCGGCCTCGCGCTCGCTGCCCGCGTCGGCGACGACGCGCTGCGCCAGGTGCGCCGGCACCTCCTCGTAGCGGAGGAACTCGAGCGTGTAGTCGCCCTGACCCTGCGTGATCGAGCGCAGGTCGGGCGCGTAGGTGAGCATCTCCGACATCGGCACCTCGGCCTTGATCTCCGTCATCGCGCCCGAGGGCTCCATGCCCTGCGGCCGACCGCGGCGGCTGTTCAGGTCACCGATGACGTCCCCCACGCTCGCCTCGGGCACGGACAGCGTGACCATCATGATCGGCTCGAGCAGCACCGGGTTCGCGTCCGCGAGCGCCTGCTTCATCGCCTGGATCCCGGCGAGCTTGAAGGCGATCTCCGAGGAGTCGACGGAGTGGAACTGGCCGTCGTACAGGCGCACTCGCACGCCCTGCACGGGGTAGCCGGCGACGACGCCCGTTTCCATCGCTTCGCGGACCCCTTTCTCGACCGCCGGGATGAACGAGCTCGGAATCACGCCGCCCTTGATCTTGTTGACGAACTCGAACGCGTAGTTGCCATCGGCGTCGTGAAGCGGCTCGATCTCGATCTGGCAGTCGCCGAACTGACCGCGGCCGCCCGACTGCTTCTTGTGGCGGCCGTGGCCCTGCGCGCCGTTGCGGATCGTCTCGCGGTACGGGACGCGCGGCGGCTTCAGCGTGACCTCGACCCCGAAGCGGTCGCGGAGCCTGTCGACGATCACTTCGACGTGAACCTGGGAGAGCCCGGCGACGATCTCCTCGCCCGTCTGCTGGTCGCGATGGATGTCGATCGTCGGGTCCTCCTCCTGCAGCCGGCGCAGCGAGGCGAGCACCTTCTCCTCGTCGCCGCGGCTCTTGGGCTCGACGGCGAACGCCATCACCGGCGCGGGCAGCTTGATGCGCGGCATCTCGATCGGCTCGTCGCGGGCGGCAAGCCAGTCGCCGGCGCGCGTCTCCTTGAGCTTCGCGACGGCCCCGATGTCGCCGGGCCCGAACTCCTCGACGTGCTCGACCTCCTTGCCCGTGAACTCGAGCAGCTGGCCGATGCGCTCCTTGACGTGGGCACGGGTGTTCAGCGCCTGACTGTCGGCGCTCATGACCCCCTGGTAGACGCGCATCAGGTTGATCCGGCCCGCGAACGGGTCAGCGCGGGTCTTGAAGACGTAGGCGAACAGCGGCTCGTCCTCGCTCGCGGTGAGCTCGACCTCGCCGACCTGCAGCGAGCCGTGCTTGACCGGCGAGGGCAGGTCCTCGACGATCGCGTCGAGCAGCCTGGAGGTGCCGAGGTTCGCGGTCGCGACACCGCAGACGACGGGGAAGATCTTGCCGTGGTTGGTGCCCTCCTTGAGCGCGCCGACGATCTCCTCGTGGGAGATCTCGCCGCCGTCCAGGTAGCGCTCCATCAGCGAGTCGGAGACTTCGCAGACCTCGTCCATCAGCTTCTCGCGGTGTTCCTGCGCCATCTCCGCCTGGGCCTCTGGGATCGGGATCTCCTCGCCACCGCGCTCGCCTGATGCGCGCTGGACGAAGGCCTTCATGTCGACGAGGTCGATCACGCCGTCGATCTCGTGCTCTGAGCCGATCGGGATCTCGGTCGCCACGACGTGCTGGCCGAAGGCGCGCTTGAGCGAGTCGAGCGTGCGGAAGAAGTCGGCGCGCTCGCGGTCGAGCATGTTCACGAACAGCAAGCGCGCGATGTCGAGCTCGGCGGCGCGGGCCCACAGGCGGCTGGTCGTGACCTCGACGCCCATGACGGCGTTGACCACGAAGACCGCGGACTCGCAGACGCGCAGCGCGCCGAGCGCGTCGGCGATGAAGCTCGGCTCCCCGGGGGTGTCGAGGAGGTTGATCTTGCGGTCCTGCCAGCTCAGCGAGCTGAGCGTGGCGGAGATGGACATCTGACGGGCCTGCTCGTCCGGGTCGGAGTCGGACACCGTGCTCTGGTCGGGGACGGAACCGAGGCGGTTGATCGCCCCAGCCTCGAACAGGAGAGCCTCGTGGAGCGAGGTCTTCCCCGACCCTCGATGTCCGACGAGGGCGACGTTGCGAATACGGTCCGCTGCGGGGTGCATATGGGCTCTCCTTCCTCGGGTCTGGCCACCATACCGCCGGTGCTCGGCGAGGTCTAGCTGCGTGGCCAGGGACGGCTAGGAGAGCGCCGGCATGACCTCCGCGGCGATCAGCGCGACGTGGTCGAGGTCGTCGAGGTCGATCACCTGCAGGTAGGAGCGGCTCGCGCCCGCCCCGCGGTACTCGCGCAGGCGCTCGGCCACCTCCACGGGGGTGCCGGCGGCGCCGTTCGCGCGCAGGTCCTCGACCGTGCGGCCGATCCGCGCGGCCCTGCGCTCGAGCTCCCCCTCGCTCTCGGCGCAGCAGACCGTCACCGCGTGCGAGCAGACGAGCTCGCCCGGATCGCGCCCGAGTGCCTCGCACGCGGCGCGCACGCCCTCGAAGCGCTCGCGAGCCATCGCCACGCCGGCGAACGGCACGTTGAACTCGGCCGCGAAGCGGGCCGCGAGCGCGGGCGTGCGCCGCGGCCCGAGCCCGCCGACGATCACCGGCGGGTGCGGGCGCTGCACGGGCTTCGGCAGCGCCGGCCCGGGCCCGAGCGCGTAGTGGCGGCCCGTGAACTCGTAGGTGTCCCCCGGTGGCGTGCGCCACAGCCCGGTCACGATCTCGAGCTGCTCTTCGAGCCTGTCGAAGCGCTCGCCGAAGGATGGGAACGGGACGCCGTAGGCGAGGTGCTCGGCCTCGAACCAGCCCGTGCCCAGCCCCAGCTCGACGCGCCCGCCGCTCATCGCGTCGACCTGGGCGACGCTCACGGCGAGCGGCCCCGGCAGCCGGAACGTCGCCGAGGTCACCATCGTGCCCAGGCGGACCGTAGTGGTCTCGCGGGCCAGCGCGCCGAGCGTGACCCACGAGTCGGTCGGGCCCGGTCCAGGCTCGCCGGGTTTGATGCGCAGCAGGTGGTCGGAGCGGAAGAACGCGCCGAACCCGTGCTCCTCGGCGGCGCGCGCCATCGCCAGCTGCTGCTCGTAGGTGGCGCCTTCCTGCGGCTCGGCGAAGATCCTCAGCTCCACGGCTCGGCCTCCTGGTGTCGGGGATGTCGCCCCCACGATGACACCTGGCGCCGGCCGGCCGAGCGAGCTAGGCGCGAACGAGCTCGGTGCTGGCCGTGTCCTCGGTTGCCCCGGGCTTCAGCGGCGCGATGCTCACGACGGGCACGTCGCCGCGCTCGCTTTCGAGCACGAGCGCGACCCCCTCCTCGAGACTTCCGCGAAGCTCGTCGAGATCGTCGCCGGTGGCGAAAACCCCAGGGAACTCGTCAACCGTCGCCCAAAGCGCCCCGTCCTCGTTCCGGACCCTCGCGTGCAGTTGCTGCGTCTCTGCCATGGCCGCCTCCTTCGATCGTATCGACCCCCGCCCACCGGCACTACAAGCCGGCCTGCCGACTCAGCTCTGACTCAAACCCCTTGCTGTAGGCCCGGCGCTTGTTCTCCGGGAGCGTGATCGGCCGCCTACCGTCCGGATCAACGTGTGCAGCGCGGTTCCGGCCCTCGCTGGATCGGCGATCAGCACGATCCAGGCGCCGTCGTGGAGCTCCCAGGCCGCCTCACGCTCGTTCGGGACGAGATCCGGCCCGCGGCCGAGCAGCCGCTCTTAGAACGCCCGCGCCGCCCCAAGCTCGGCGACGTGGACCCCTGCGAACAGGTGACGATCAGTCGTCGAAGGACTCCTCCTGCATGCGCGAGCGCAGGCGCAGCACCGCCTTGGTGTGCATCTGCGAGACGCGCGACTCGGTCACGCCGAGCACCTCGCCGATCTCGCGCAGCGTCAGGTTCTCGTAGTAGTAGAGGGCGATCACGAGCTTCTCGCGCTCGGGCAGCTTCGCGATCGAGTCGGCGATCCGGTCCTTGAGATCGCCCACGTCCAGCGCGCGCGAGGGGTCGGGCGCGTTCGGGTCCTCGATCGTGTCCATCAGCGAGACCTGGTCGCCGCTCGAGTCCGACACGCTCCAGAGCTCGTCGAGCGCGACGATCGACGAGTGGGAGATCGCGAGCAGCGAGTCGTTGAGCTCGTCGAGGGTGATCCCCATCTCGTCGGCGATCTCCTGGTCGGTTGGGGCGCGCTGGAGCAGGTGCTCGAGCTTCGCGTTGGCGCGCTCCACCTCTCTCGCACGGGCGCGGACGCTGCGCGGCACCCAGTCGAGCGAGCGCAGCTCGTCGATGATCGCGCCCTTGATGCGCATGATCGCGTAGGTCTCGAACTTGATGTCGCGGGAGAGGTCGAAGCGCTCGATCGCGCTGATCAGCCCGACGAGGCCGTAGGAGATCAGGTCCGCCTCCTCGACATGCGGCGGCAGCCCGGCGGCGGTGCGCCCGGCGACGTACTTCACAAGCGGCGAATAGGCGACGACCAGGCGCTCGCGGCTGCGCTTGTCTCCGTCCTCCTTGTAGCGCCGCCACAGTTCGCGCAGCTCGATCGGTTTGACGTTCGTCTCCAGGGCTTTCCTCCGCGGGGGGGTGGGCCTCAGTTCACGCCCGAGGGTGACTGCGCGCGTAGGCGCTTCGAAGCCTGGCGGACTCTACCCGAGTGTAAATCTGGGTGCTGGACACACTGGCGTGACCCAGCATCTCCTGGATCGCCCGCAGATCGGCGCCGCCGTCGAGAAGGTGGGTCGCGAAGCTGTGCCGCAGCGAATGGGGCGTGGCCTCCCCCGCGGTGCTCGCCCTCTTCGTCCAGCGCCGCATCCTCCGGCGCACGTCGCTGGTCGAGAGCCGCCGGCCGCTGCGGCTGAGGAACAGCGGCTCGCTGACGCCGGGAGGCGCCGCCGTCGCCGCGAGCGCCGGCCGCGCGCGATCGAGGTAGGCGCGCACAGCGGCCATCGCGGGCTCGCCGACCGGCACCACGCGCGTCTTTCGCCCCTTGCCTTCGACGCGGAGCTGCTCGCCGTCGTGGTCGACGTCGCCGAGCTGCAGCGACACCAGCTCCTCGGCGCGCAGGCCCGAGGAGTACGCGAGCTCGAACATCGCTCGGTCGCGTACGGACAGAGGACCGTCGGCGGGGATCGAGTCCAGCAGGCGCGCGGCCTCCTTCGAGCTCAGCACGCGGGGCAGGCGTCCGCCCCGGCGCGGCGTCGATACGAGGTCGGCGGGGTTCTGGGAGACCAGGCCGTGGCGGCGCTGGGTCTCGAAGAGCGCGCGCAGCGCCGCCAGCTTGCGAGCCGAGGTGCTCGGTGCCGCACCGCGCTCGCTGAGCCAGGCGACGAACCGCCGAACCTGGCGCGGCGCGATGCCCGACGGGTCGAGGCCCTGCGCGGCGGCCCACCTCGCGAACTCGGTCGTGTCCGTGCAGTAGGCGCGCCGTGTCCTCGGCGCTGCGTCACGACGCTGCAGGTCGGCGTCGAGCAGGCTCAGGGCGTCCTGCCACGCGGCGGGCAGGACGGCGTCGGCCGGCGGCGTGCTCTGCGAGGGGTCGCTGACGGGCATTGCGGGCTTCATTTCGCCGTGCGCGACCGGGCGCCTGCCCGGCCGCGGCCGCGCCATCGGGCCGTCCTGCCTGGCAACGATGCGCACGAGGTCCATTATTGCCGCCTCGGCTAGATTCAAGACAAATGGTCGTCCACCCCTCTTCCGCGGACAGCCCGCCGGGCTCCGTCGGCGACGCGCCCGGTGAGGCGGCCTGGCAGGCGATCGACTGGCGCCGCCACCAGCGCTGGGTGCACGTCGGCGAACGGGCGGTCAACACGATCGAGCTCGGCACCGGCGAGCCTGCGATCGTGTTCGTGCACGGGCTCTCGGGCTGCTGGCCGAACTGGCTCGAGCAGCTCGGCGTGTTCTCCCGCAGCCACCGCGTGCTCGCGTTCGACCTGCCCGGCTTCGGGCACTCGCCCGGCCACGCCGGCGAAGTGTCGATGCCCGGCTACGCGCGCATCGTCGCCGACCTCCTCGCCGCCCGCGGGGTCGAGCGTGCCGTGCTCGTCGGCAACTCGATGGGCGGGTTGATCAGCGCGGAGCTCGCCGCCGAGCAGCCGTCGCTCGTGGAGAAGCTCGTGCTCGTCTCCCCCGCCGGGATCTCGACCTACGGCAACCGTCTCACGACGCGCTCGATGCCCGCGATCCGTCGCGGCCAGCAGGTGCTCGCGCTCGCCGCAGCATGGACGGCGTCACATTCGGACGGGATCGCCGCTCGCCGGCGCACGCGCGGCGCCGTGCTCGCCGGCGTCGTCGCGCATCCCCAGCTCCTCCCCCGCGCGCTGGCGGCCGAGCAGCTTCGCGGCGCCGGCACCGACGGCTTCCTCTCGGCTCTGGAGGCGATCCTAGAGTTCGACCTGCGCCCCCGCCTGCCGCTGATCTCCTGCCCCGCGCTTGTCGTCTGGGGAAAGAAGGACCGTCTCATCAGCTGGCACGACGCCACGCGCTTCACCGGTGCGATCCCGAACGCCCGCGAGGTGGTCTACGAGGACACCGGGCACATGGCGATGCTCGAGCGCCCGCGCGAGTTCAACGAGCTGCTCGCCGGGTTCCTCAGCGCGTGATCGCGCCTTCGGAGGCGCTGCCGACGAGCTTCTTGTACTTCTGGATCGCCACCTCGACGCGCTCGTCGTCGCGCGCGGGCGGCTCGTAGCCGAGCACGCGCTCGGCGATCTCCGCATCGGACAGCGCGACGTCCAGGCGCCCGGCGTCCACGTCGATCGTCAGCTCGTCGCCCGTGCGCAGCGCCGCGATCGGGCCGCCGTGCGCGGACTCGGGGGCGACGTGGGCGACCATGAACCCGTGGGTGGCGCCCGAGAAGCGCCCGTCGGTGATCAGCGCGACCTCTTCGCCGAGGCCCTCGCCGACGATCGCGGCCGTCACGGCCAGCATCTCGCGCATCCCCGGCCCTCCCGCCGGCCCCTCGCCGCGGATCACCACCACGTCGCCCGGCTCGAGCTCTTTGGCGAGCACGGCGGCCATCGCCGCCTCCTCGCCGTCGAACACGCGCGCCGGGCCCGTGTGTTTGCGCCGCTCGTGCCCGGATAGCTTGACGACGCATCCGTCCGGCGCGACGTTGCCGCGCAGGATCGCGAAGCCGCCCGTCGGTTTGATCGGCTCGGAGAGCGGGCGCACGACGTCCTGACCGGCGGTCTCGCGCGCCTCGTCGGCGGCCTCCCCGATCGTCGCGCCCGTCACCGTCAGCGCGTCTGCGTTGAGGATCCCGGCCTCCTTCAGCCGCGACAGCACGAGCGGGACGCCGCCCGCCTCATACAGGTGGGTCGCGGCGTAGCGCCCGCCCGGCTGCAGGTCGCACAGCAGCGGCGTGCGCTCCGAGATCTGCTCGAACTCGTCGATCGTGAGCGGCACGCCCATTTCGCGCGCGACGGCGAGCAGGTGCAGCACCCCGTTGGTCGAGCCACCGCTGGTCGCGACGGCGGCGATCGCGTTCTCGAGCGCGGGCTTGGTGATCACGTCGCTGGGACGGCGGCCCGCCGCGAGCACCTCCATCACGAGCTCGCCGCACTGCCTGGCGACCTCGAGCTTGCGGCCGTCCTCGGCCGGGACCATGGCAGAGCCCGCCGGCGAGATGCCGAGGGCCTCGAAGGCCATCGCCATCGTGTTCGCGGTGAACTGGCCGCCGCAGGCGCCCGCTCCCGGCGAGGCGGCCTCCTCCAGTTCATGCAGCTCGGCTTCGGTGATCTTGCCGGAGGCGAACTCGCCGACCGCCTCGAAGACCTGCTGGATCGTGACCTCCGCGCCCTTGAAGTGGCCCGGCCGGATCGAGCCGCCGTAGAGCATCAGGCCGGGAATGTCGAGGCGCGCCAGCGCCATCACCGTGCCGGGGATCGTCTTGTCGCAGCCCGAGATCGTCACGAGCGCGTCGAACTGGTGCGCCGATGCGACCAGCTCGATCGAGTCGGCGATCAGCTCGCGCGAGACGAGCGAGGCGCGCATCCCCGCGGTTCCCATCGTGATGCCGTCGGAGATCGCGATCGTGTTGAGCTCCATCGGCGTGCCACCGGCGGCGCGGATGCCCTCCTTGACCTTCGCCGCGAGCACGCGGTTGTTGAAGTTGCACGGCATCGTCTCGATCCACGAGTGGGCGACGCCGACGATCGGCTTGGCGAGGTCCTCGGGCGAGTAGCCGATTCCGTGCAGGTAGGCGCGCGCGGCGGCGCGCTCGGGGCCCTCGGTCAGGGAGCGGCTGCGGTGCTTGACGTCGAAGTGGCCGTTGGTGCTCACGCGGCGGGCACGTTACCGGGCGGGCGGCCGGGCGCGCTGTGCTCGCGCTCCCAGCGCGCGAGCCGCTCGAGGTCTCTGCTCACGCGCTCGGGGTCCACCTGGCGGCCCGGCAGGTGCATGTTCGCCTCGGAGATCAGCCGCCGTTCGTCAGCGGTCAGCGCCATCCACTTCGCGAGCACGTCGTCGGAGTCCGGCAGCCGCGCGCTGCCGTACGGGCGCGACTCGTCGGGGAAGGCGACGCAGTACTCGCTGAGCAGCTCACCGGTGCCGGGCACGTAGGCGACGATCGGCTTGTGGGGGTAGATCAGGTAGGCGTAGGCGGCCCCGCCCTCGACGCCCGGGGCGGCCACCGGGCCCGTCACGCTGATCAGCCCCAGCTCGCTGTACATCTGCCACTCGCGCTCGGAGACGCAGGAGCGGAGCAGCTCACGGGCGCGCTGCTCGGCGCGGCGCTCGCGGCCCGGGTCATAGCCGGTTGCGGTCTCGCTGCCGCGCTCAGCCCACGCGCTGCGGGCGCGCGCGAGCGCGCGCATCGCCGTCGGCCTGGCCAGCTCCCACACCAGCACGACGAGCACCACCGTCGCCGTGCCGAGCGCGAGCCCCATCGGAGATCAGAGAGCGCTGGGCGCGCCGCCGGCGGCGCGCGGGAAGAAGATAACCCGCTCGGCATCGCGGGGCACCTCGGCGAAGTCCTTGACGAGCTCGGCCTGGCGGCGCCCTCCCGGGCTGCTCGTGGGCACGGCCGCCCACATGCCGGCGTCGAGCTCGCGGCGGAAGGCCTCGATCAGCTCGCGCTCCTGCTCGGGGATCTCCACGTCCCCCTCCGCGAGCACGATCTCGCCGTGACCCGGCTTCATCCGCAGGAGCTTCACCCGCCCGATTATGACAAACGGCGCCGCGCGGAACTCCAGGAGCGGCGGCGCTCGGCGAGGCCGATCGCATCGACGGGCCCGGCTCCGCCGCCGAGCTCGCGCAGACCGCGCGCGACCGCTTCCCCCGCCAGCGCCCGCGCGCTGCGTGCGGCCTGCTCGAGCGTCTCGCCGAGCGCGAGCGAAGCGGCGAGCGCGGCGGAGTGGGTGCAGCCGGATCCGTGCGCGGCGCCGTCGGCGTGGCGCGGCCCCGCGATCGCGATCGCGCCGCCCTCGGGCGTCACGAGCAGGTCGGTCGCGCTGTCGCGGTGGCCGCCTGTCAGCACGACCGCGGAGGGGCCGAGCGCGAGCACCGCCCTGGCCAGCCGCTCGGCCTCCCGGTCGTCCGCGCCGGGCAGCGGCTCCTCGCCGAGCAGCGCGCGGGCCTCCGGGACGTTCGGTGTGAGCACGCCGGCGCGGGGCAGGATCTCGCGCACGAGCGCCTCCTGCGCCTCGGGCGCGAGCAGGCGCGAGCCCGACTCGGCGACCATCACCGGATCGACGACCACCGGCGCGGTGCCGCCGAGCTCGTCGAGCGCGGCGGCCACCGCGAGCGTCGTCTCGCGGCTCCCGAGCATCCCCACCTTGACCGCGTCGACGCCGATGTCGGCGGCCACCGCCCGTACCTGGGCGAGCAGCACCTCCGGCGGAACCTGGTGCACGGCATCGACACCCAGCGTGTTCTGGGCGGTGATCGCGGTGATCGCACACGCCCCGTGGACGCCGCGCGCGGCGAACGCCTTCAGGTCGGCCTGGATGCCGGCGCCGCCGCCGGAGTCCGAGCCGGCGATCGTGAGCGCGACGGGTGTGCGGGCGGCCATCGCCGCTGATCTTCTCAGTCAGGCCGTGAACGGCCGCGGCGGGAAGATCGAGTAGGAGCCGATCGCCGTCACCAGCAGCCGGCCGTCCTCGTGGTGGATCTCGCTGCGCAGCACCGCGATGCGCCGGTTGCGGCGATCCACGACGCTGCGGCAAACGACCTCGCCCTCCGTGGCCGTCTGGACGTAGTTGATCGAGATGCTGATCGTCGCGATTCGCTCTTCGGATTTGGTCTGCGCCCACAGCGCCGAGCCCATGCAGTAGTCGACCATCGCGTAGGTCGCCACCCCCGAGAGCAGGCCGCCGCGGTTGATCAGCTCGGGGCGGATCTGCAGGTGAACCGTCTGCGGGTCCTCCCAGCGCAGGCCCATGAAGGCAGTCACGCCGTCGAGCGCCCGCGGCCCCTCGGCGGGCGGCTGCGCCGCGTCGTCCCCGCTCTCCCCCTCGGTCACATATCGGACCCTATTGGAGCCTCCGGCTTGACCGCGCACAGCGCGACGCTCAGCGCGGGGTAGCCGAGGAGCCTGCTCAGCGGCCGGTCCAGCACCACGAGCGGGCGCAGCGGGAGCAGGATCGCCCACGCTCCCAGCAGCCCGACACGCAGGGCCAGCCGGCGCATCAGGTCGGTGAGCTTCTGGGAGACGACGCCGCTGACGAAGGCGCCCTCGCGCGCCTCGAGTCCCGCCCCGGTCGCGAGGGCGGCGAGGCGCTCCTGCGAGTAGCCGTAGCGGACGTGCGAGCCGTCCTCCTCCGGGCTGGGATCGCGCTCCTCGGTGTACAGCGGCCGGTGCTCGGCGAAGGGCGTGCTCAGCAGCAGCCGCCCACCGGGCTCGAGCATCGCCGCCAGCGACGCGACCAGGCCCTGGTCGTCGGTCACGTGCTCGATCGTCTCCAGGCAGATGATCTGGTCGAAGGTGCCGAGCGCCTCGCGATGCGAGGCCAGCTCGCGGAGGTCGAGCTGAACGAAGTCGATGCCGGTGATGCCGAGCGTACCGGCGCGCCCGCGCGCGTCCTGCTGCTCCTCCGCCGAGAACGAGGCTGCGACGACGCGGTTGCCGGCGTGGGCCGCGTAGATGCTGAACGCGCCGTTGCCGCAGCCGGCGTCGAACGTGCGCAGGGGCCCGGGCTGCAGCCGCCTCCGCAGCCACAGCCAGCGGTCCAGCACGGTCGTGTCGCCCGTGACGAGCAGGAACCTCCACCCGAAGATCCGCAGCAGGGCGTCGAGCACGCGCGGCAGGCTATCCGAAGGCCATCCGTCCCGAGCACATCTCGACCGTCCACCTCTCCAGCGACCACGCGGCCGGCCAGCTGATCGAGCGGTTGAGCTGGGCGATCCACGACGCCGAGCGGACTGAGCTCGACCGCCTCGCCCGCCCGCTGTTGCGGGAGCGACGGCGCGCCCGGCCCGTCGCGCGCGCAGCCGGCGCGCCGCGGCAGCCGCCTAGCGCCCGCCCCGTCGTATGGGGAGGCGATGCCTCCCCGGCCGCGACGACGTCCGGCTTCGCCGCTCGCGCGCGCGGCCCGCGCGCGAGCGGCGACGGGACGGCGCGGCGAGGAGCTCGCCGCCGATCACCTGCGCCGGCTCGGCTTCACGATCCTCGATCGCAACGTCCGCACCCGTTACGGCGAGATCGACCTCGTCGCCTGTGACCCGCTGGTGCTCGCGTTCGTCGAGGTCAAGACGACGCGGGCCGGCACGCTCGCCCCGCTCGAGCGGGTTGGGCGTGGGCAGCGGGCGCGGCTGCGCAGGCTCGCGCTCAGCTGGATGATCGGCCGCCCGCCCGGCTCGTTCCGCCGGGCCCAGGTCCGCTTCGACGCGATCGGCGTGGTGCTCGACCGCGACGGCTCGCTGCTCGCGCTCGAGCACGTCGAGGGCGCGTGGTGAAGGGACTACAGGGCGAGCTGCTGGTAGGCGAGCGACTGGAAGGACATGCGGTGCAGCGGCGAGACGCCGCGCTGTTCGATCGCCTCGCGGTGCGAGGGCGTCGAGTAGCCCACGTGCTCGGCGAAGTCCCAGCCCGGGTGCTCGCCGTCGGCATGGCGCATGAAGCGATCGCGCGTCACCTTCGCGACGATCGAGGCTGCGGCGATCGCGGCGCTCGTCGCGTCGCCGTCGACGATCGCGCGCTGCTCGCGGCCGAAGTCCGGCACCGCGAAGCCGTCGAGCAGGCAGAGCACGTCGCCGCGCACGCCCTCGGTGACGCCCCGCGCGGCGTCGCGCAGGGCCGCGAGGTTCGTGCGGTGCAGCCCGCGCGCGTCGATACCGCGCACGCAGCGCGAGACGACGACGACCCGGGCCGCCGCCCTCATCACGAGCGGGTACAGGGCCTCCCGCGCCTCGACGGTGTGCTGCTTGGAGTCGTTGAGCGCGCTGAGCAGTCGCAGCTCGCGCGTGGTCAGCGCCTCGTAGTCGAAGAGGACCCCGGCGGCGACCAGCGGCCCGGCGAGGCAGCCGCGGCCGGCCTCGTCCGCACCGGCCACGAGCCGGAAGCCGAGCCGGCGATCGAAGGCGAACAGGCGCCGGCCGCTGCCGCGCCTGCGCGCCCGGCGGCGCGAGCGCGCGGTCGACGAGCGCGGCACCGCGGCTCTAGAGGAAGCCGATCCTGTGGGGCGGCCAGTAGGTGAAGAAGGCACCGCCGATGAGCCATCCCGTGGGAACTGGCCCCCAGAAGCGGCTGTCGTCCGATTCGCCACGGTTGTCCCCCATCATGAACCAGTGGCCGGGCGGAATCTTGATCGGCGTCGTCAGGTTGCACACGACCCCCGCCTCCTGAGCGCACGGTTTGATGTAGGAATCGCTCTCGCGCTCGAAGGTCGTCTTGCCCTTCGCCTTGCGGTAGACGTGGCCTTCGTGGATGTAGATTTCGTCGCCCGGCCCGGCGACCACCCGCTTGATGAAGTTGGTGCCGGTGTCCTCCTTCGGGATCGGGGTGTCGCACGCCGCCGTCATCGGGTGCTTGGCGGAGCCGCACTGCGACTGTTCGGCGCCTTCGGGCGGGTGGAAGACCACGATCTCGCCGACGTGGGGCCCGTTGAGGTTCATCCCGATGCGGTTCACGAGCACCCGCTGGCCGACGGACAGCGTCGGCTCCATCGAGCCGCTCGGGATCCGGTAGGGCTTCACCAGCACCGCCTGGATCAGCAGCGCGAGACCCAGCGCGACGGCGATGATCACGACCAACTCGATGACCGAGTTGACCGTGGATTTCGAGCGGTTGGGCGCCAGCCTCACGCCGGTTGGTCGCCGGCGGGAGCGGGCGGGTCGGCGCCCTCTTCGCCGTCACCGGCATCGGGGGAGGTATCCGCGGCCTCAGCGGCCGCCTCGCCGGCGTCCTCCGCCTCCGCTGCCGGCTCTGCAGCCGGCTGATCGGCGGCCGCGGCCGCCTCTCCCCCCTGCTCCTCAGTCTGCGCTGCCGGCTGCTCGGCGGCCTGCGCCTCGACAGCCTCGCCCCCCTGCTCCTCGGCGGCCTGCGCCTCGACGGCCTCGGCGACTGACTCCTCGGCCGTCACCCCCTCGGCGTCGGTTGCCACCGGCTCGTGCAGCAGCCCCGGCTCGATCGCCTCCTCGGGACCGGCGTAGCGGCGCTCGCGCACACGGGCGCGCTTGCCGACGCGGTCGCGCAGGTAGTAGAGCTTCGCGCGGCGCACGTCTCCGCGCGCGGCCAGCTCGATGCGCTCGATCTTCGGCGAGTGCAGCGGGAACATGCGCTCCACGCCGACGCCGAAGGACTGCTTGCGCACGGTGAAGGTCTCGCGGGCCCCGTGGCCCTGGCGCTTGATCACGACCCCCTCGAACACCTGAACGCGGCGGCGCGTGCCCTCGATGACCTGGAAGTGGACCTTCACGCGGTCGCCCGGGGCGAAGCTCGGTACGCGGCGCAGCTGGGCGCGCTCGATCGTTTGGATGACGCTGCTCATGAGAGGGAGGGGGCGCGCCGGGCGTCTGCGAAACGATGCCGCCAGCTCCGGCTGCGCGGTCGTCAATGGTAGCGGAGACGCAGCGCGTCCGGCTCAGTCCGCAGGGGAATCGGAGCCCGCCCGCCGCGATCTCCCCGCGCCGCGTTCGCGGCTGCGCTCCAGGCGCCAGCGCTCGATCCGCTCGTGGTGCCCGGAGAGGAGAACCTCGGGGACCGCCCACCCTCGGTACTCCGCCGGGCGCGTGTAATGGGGGTACTCGGGGTTGCCCTCGAGCGCCTCGCTGAAGGACTCCTCCGTCGCCGAGCGCTCGTCGCCGAGCGCGCCCGGCAGCTTGCGCAGCACTGCGTCGCAGAGCACCATCGCGGCCGGCTCGCCGCCGCTCAGCACGTAGCGGCCGATCGAGAGGACGTCGCTCGCGAAGTGCTCGAGGATGCGCTCGTCGAAGCCCTCGTAGCGGCCGCAGAGAAGGGTGAGGGCAGGCTCCTCGGCGAGCTCGCGCACGAGCCCCTCGTCGAGCAGACGCCCTCCGGGCGCCAGGGCGATCACGCGCCGGCGCCCGCGCAGCTCGACGGGATCGACGCCGTAGCGGGCGCGCAGCGCGGCCTCGAGCACGTCCACGCGCAGCACCATGCCGGCGCCGCCCCCGAACGGCGTGTCGTCGACCTGGCCGCCCGAGAGCGGCGTGTGGGCGCGAAAGTCGACGCACTCGATGCGCGACCCGGTGGCGAGCACGTTGGCGACGTGGCGCTGCTCGCGCAGCCACTCGAACCACCGCGGGAAGAGCGTGAAGATGTCGATCTCCATCAGCCCTGCTCGCCCAGCCCCAGGAAGGCGCCGTCGTCGATCTCCATCAGCCCTCCTCGCCCAGCCCCAGGAAGGCGCCGTCGATCTCGATCCGCCGCTCCCCCGGCTCCACCGAGCGGATCGCGTCGCGGACCATCGGCACGAGCAGCGGCTCCCCGCCCCCGGCGGGGCTGACCTCGAGCACCTCGCAAGAGGGCATCTCGATCAGCCGTGAGACGACCCCCACAGTGCGCCCCTCGTCGACCACGGCACAGCCCTCCAGTTCGTGCGCCCACCATTCGCCCTCCTGAAGGCGCGGCGCCGCCTCGGTCGCGACCGTCAGCTCCTGGCCGCGCAGCGCCTCCGCGCCCGCGCGGTCCTCGACGCCGTCGAGCCGCACGATCGGGCGCGCGTCGGTGCCGGCACGACGCACGATCTCACGCGCCTGCCCCGCCACCGTCA
This sequence comes from uncultured Solirubrobacteraceae bacterium, assembly GCA_963836035.1. Lineage (GTDB taxonomy): Bacteria > Actinomycetota > Thermoleophilia > Solirubrobacterales > Solirubrobacteraceae > Palsa-744. The sequence continues at coordinate 584,252 of CAWIHX010000006.1, forward strand.
CGGCCGCGCCGGCGCGGAGCAGGCGCGGGCTCGGGCGCGTCACGTAGAAGCTGCCGTCGAGGCCGTGCGCGCGCCCGACGCGCCCCGCGGGCAGCGCCGGGCCGCGGTCGGCCGGCTCGCTCAATCGACGATGTCGACGAGCACGTGCCGGTCCTCGCCGGCCGCCGCCGCTTTGACGACCGCGCGCAGGGCCTGGGCGGTGCGCCCGCCGCGCCCGATCACGCGCCCGTAGTCGTCGTCGCCGACGCACAGCTCGAGCACGACGGTGCCGTCGTCTTCCTCGAACTGCTCGACCGAGACGGCCTCGGGGTCGTCGACGAGCCCTTCGGCGAGGTACTCCAGGAGCCGCTTCGGGTTCTCCTCCGCCACGGCCCGTCTCGCCGCCTAGCCGGCCTTCGTCTCGATGCCCTGCGTTCGCAGCAGCTTGCGGACGGTGTTCGACGGCTGCGCGCCTCGCGCCAGCCAGCTGCGCGCGCGCTCGCCGTCGATCACGATCGTCGACGGCTCGGTCTGCGCGTTGTAGTGGCCGATCGTCTCGATCACACGACCGTCGCGCGGGGAGCGCTGGTCGGCGACGACGACGCGCCAAATCGGATCCTTCTTGCCGCCCACTCGCGTGAGCCTCAGCCTGACTGCCACGGTTTCCTCTCTGCTGCCTTACAAGTCTGGCGAGAGAGCTTAGCGAGGCGAAGCCTCAGCGCGCGCTTCGCATCAGCGCGCCGAAGTCGGGCACCTTGCCCCGCCCGACCTGGCGCATCACCTTGCGCATCTGCCCGAACTGCTTGATCAGGCGGTTGACCTGCTGCACGTTCGTGCCCGATCCACGGGCGATCCGCAGCCTCCGCGAGCCATTGATGATCTCCGGCTTGCGCCGCTCGGAGGGCGTCATCGAGAGCACGATCGCCTGGATCCGGTCGAGCTCGCGTTCGTCGATCTTCATGTTCGAGAGCTGGTGGCCGGCGAGCCCCGGGATCATCCCCAGCACGCTCGAGAGCGGCCCCATTTTCCTGACCATCTTCAGCTGGTCGAGGAAGTCGTCGAGGCCGAACTCGTTGCGGCGCAGCTTGCGCTCGAGCTCCTTGGCCTCGTCCTCGTCGAACTGACGCTCGGCCTTCTCGATCAGGCTCATCACGTCGCCCATGCCCAGGATCCGCTGCGCCATCCGGTCCGGGTGGAAGCGCTCGAACTGGTCGAGCTTCTCGCCCGTGGAGGCGAACAGGATCGGCTTGCCCGTGACGGCTTTGACCGACAGCGCCGCACCGCCGCGCGCGTCGCCGTCGAGCTTGCTCATCACGACGCCGTCGAACTGCACCGCCTCGGCGAAGCTCTCGGCGACGTTGACGGCGTCCTGACCCGTCATCGCGTCGACCACCAGCAGCACGTCGGTCGGTTTCACCGCGTCGCGGATCCGCACGAGCTCGTCCATCAGCTCGGCGTCGACGTGCATGCGCCCGCTCGTGTCCACGATCAGGACGTCCTTGCCCTCCTCGCGGGCGCGGTCGAGCGCCCACGAGGCGATCTCGACCGGGTCGGCGTCGGTGCCTTTCTCGTAGACCGCCGCGCCCGCCTGGGCGCCGACCTTGACGAGCTGCTCGACCGCGGCCGGGCGGTAGACGTCGCACGCGGCCACGGCGACCGAGGAGGAGTGCTCCTCCCCCAGCCAGCGCGCGAGCTTGGCGGTGGCCGTCGTCTTGCCCGAGCCCTGCAGGCCGGCCATCAGGATGACGGTCGGGGGGCGCGGCGAGAAGGCGAGACCGGCGGAGGAGCCGGGGGTGGGCGGGCCTCCCATCAGATTCGTGAGCTCCTCGCTCACGATCTTCACGACCTGCTGGCCGGGGTTCAGCTTGCCGACGACGTCCTCCCCCAGGCAGCGCTCCTTCAGGTGCGAGGTGAACTGGCGGACGACCTTGAAGTTGACGTCGGCCTCGAGCAGCGCGAGGCGGATCTCGCGCATCGCGGCGTCGATGTCCTGCTCGCTCAGCGTGCCGCGCTGGCGGACCTCGCTGAGGGTCGCCTGGAGTTTCTCCGAGAGGGAGTCGAACATCAGGGGTTGATTCTCGCAGCCGTACGGCGCGGAATCCGCGTGGAGGCCTTTCCCCGGTCCCCTCGGCGCGACGGTCTCGCGCAGGGGATACTGGCGCGGTGTCCGAGAGCGTCGAGCTCGTTCGCGCGATCTGCGCCGCGTGGGAACGCGGGGACTACACGTCGCTCGGCTGGGCCCACCCCGAGATCGAGTTGGTGATCGCCGACCTGCCGACGGCCGGGTCCTCGCGCGGGCTCGCGGGAGCCGAGCGAGTGTGGGGCGATTTCCTCGATGCCTGGGAAGGGCACCGCGTTGCGATCGAGGAATACCGGCTGCTCGAGGACGGGCGTGTCCTGACACTCGGCCGGTTCACCGCGCACGGGCGGGCGAGCGGCATGGATCTCGGCGAGCTGGCCCCCCGTGGAGCCAACGTCTTCACGCTTCGCGGCGGCAAGGTCGTGAGGCTGGTCGTGTACTTCGACCGCGGCCACGCGCTTGCCGATCTCGGCCTCGAGGAGTAGGCCCAAGCCGGCGCGAGAGGCGCCCCGCCCTAGGACTCCTCGGCACGCGGCGGCTCGACGGCGCGGGGGCCACGCGCCGGCGGTTTCTTGCCGGCGCGCTCCGCTCCGCCGCTCAGGGCCTCGCCGATGCCGCCGAGGGCCTGCGAGAGCTCGGACGGCACAACGAACACCTTGTTCGCCTCGCCTTCGGCCAGCTGCGGCAGCATCTTGAGGTATTCGTAGCGCAGCAGTTCGGGGTCGGGCCGGCCCTCGTGGATCGCGGTGAAGACCGTGTCGATCGCCTTCGCTTCGCCCTCCGCGGCCAGGATCGCCGCTTCACGCTCGCCCTCGGCGCGCAGCACAGCGGCCTGCTTGGCTCCTTCGGCGGTCAGGATCGCCGCCTGCTTCTCGCCTTCGGCCGTGAGGATCGCCGCGCGGCGATCGCGCTCGGCGCGCATCTGCTTCTCCATCGCCGTCTTGATGTCCGGCGGCGGGTCGACCGACTTGATCTCGACCCGGTTGATCCTGATCCCCCACTTGCCGGTCGCCTCGTCGAGCACGCTGCGCAGCTCGGCGTTGACGTTCTCGCGCGCGGTCAGCGTGTCCTCCAGCGTCAGCCCGCCGATCACGTTGCGCAGCGTCGTGACGGTCAGCTGCTCGATCGCCTGCAGCGGGTTGGCGATCTCGTACGTCGCCGAGCGCGGTTCGGTGATCGTGAAGTAAAGGACGGTTTCGATCCCCACGACGACGTTGTCCTCGGTGATCACCGACTGGGGCGAGAAGTTGACGACCTGCTCGCGCAGGTCGACCAGCGGACGCACCCGCTCGACGAACGGCGTGATGATCGTCAGCCCGGGCTCGAGCGTGCGGCTGTAGCGGCCCAGACGCTCGACGACGCCGGCCCGCGCCTGGGGGATCACGCGGATAGAGCGGGCCGCGACGACGAGGGCGAACACGACGACCACTGCGATCACGATCAGCGCTGCCATCGGCCCACGCTTCCTTTCATCCGCTCACCAAGAACCGCCACTGACAGCCTACCCCTCGGTGGTCAGGGCATCACCAGCGCGGTCGCGCCGCGGATTTCGACAACGTGAACGCGCTCCCCCGCCTCGATCACTTCGTCGTCGTCGAACGTGCGCGCAGTCCAGACCTCGCCGCCGTCGATGCGCACGCACCCGACGCCCTCGTCGTTGGCGATCCGCTCGAGCACCATCGCGGTGCGCCCGACGAGCGCCGCGGCGCCGGTGCGGATCGGGGGCGGCAGCCGGCGGTGGCGCTGGGCCACCGGGCGCAGCGCCATCACCACGATCCCCGAGACCACGACGAACACGATCGCCGTCAGCAGCGCGCCGACGCCCAGCAGGCTGAGCGCAGCGGCGAGCGTGGCGCCGACCGCGAACGGGAGCAGATAGAAGCCGCCCTGGTGCATCTCGCCCACACCGAACGCACCGGCCGCGATGAGCCACAAAATCCACACGATGCAGGGAGATTAGCTCGCGGCGATCAGGGCGCGCGCGAATTCGGGCGCGTCGAAGGGGCGCAGGTCCTCGACCGACTCCCCGATCCCGATCAGCTTCACGGGCAGCGACAGCTCGCGCGCGATCGCGAGCGCGATCCCGCCCCGCGCGGTGCCGTCGAGCTTCGTCAGCACCACGCCCGTGACGCCTGCGGCCTCGGCGAACATGCGCGCCTGGCGCAGGCCGTTCTGGCCGGTGGTCGCGTCGATCGTCAGCAGCGTCTCGTGCGGCGCCCCCTCCAGCTGGCGCGCGATCACGCGGCGCACCTTCTCCAGCTCGGCCATCAGGTCGTCCTGCGTGTGCAGGCGCCCGGCCGTGTCGACGATCACGACGTCGATGCCCTTGGTGCGCGCCTGGGCGATCGCCTCGAAGGCGACCGCGCCCGGATCCGAGCCCGGCTCGCCACCGACGATCTCGACCCCCGCCCGCTGCGCCCAGCCCTCCAGCTGCTCGCCCGCCGCGGCGCGGAAGGTGTCGGCTGCCGCCAGCAGCACGCTCTTGCCGAGCTCCTCGCGCAGGTGCCAAGCGATCTTGCCGATCGTCGTCGTCTTGCCCGTGCCGTTGACGCCGACCGCCATGATCACCGTGGGCTCCGGGCGGATGTCGATCCGCGGCTCGCCGACCTGCGCGGTCTCGGCGAGGAGGCCGATCAAGCGCTCCGAGAGCTGCTCGCCCCCCTCCAGCTCGCCGCTCGTCGCCTCTTCCTCGAGCGTCTGCACCACCGCGGCGGTCGTGGCGGCGCCGACGTCGGCCATGATCAACGCCTCCTCGAGCCGTTCCCAGGTTTCGTCGTCGAGCGTCCCGAACAGGCTCGCCTGGATCTCCGAGCCGAGCGCCTGGCGGGTCTTGCTCATGCTCTCGCGCAGCCGCCGGAAGAGGCCGCGGCGTTTCTCGGCAGGCTGCTCGGATGCCGGCTCGGCGGCGTCTCCGGTGATGAACAGCTCGCTCCACTCGTGCGCCACGGCCGCGCGATGATACAGCGGGCGGCTCGGCTGCCTGGCAGGGCCGGAGAGGACGCCCGGGGCGCGCCCGGGCGCTCGGCTCAGGCGACCTCGGCGACCCGGGCCGGCACTTCCTCCCCGTGCCCTTCAGGGTCCTCCTCGGCGGGCAAGCGCCGGGAGAGCACCTTGGAGACGCCGTCGCCGCCCATCGAGACGCCGTAGAGCCAGTCGGCCGCCTCCATCGTGCGCTTCTGGTGGGTGATGACGATGAACTGGGCGCGGCCCGCATAGCGGCGCAGCAGCGCGAGGAACCGGTCGAGGTTCAGATCGTCGAGCGCGGCCTCGACCTCATCGAGGATGTAGAACGGGCACGGACGCGCGAGGAAGACCGCGAACAGGAAGGCCAGCGCGGTCATCGACTTCTCGCCGCCGGAGAGCAGGGTGAGCCGCTTGGTCGACTTGCCCGCGGGCGTGATCTCGATCTCGACGCCCGGCAGGCGCTCGCCGGGCGTATCTGCGTCGGCCTCGGCGTCGGCGGCGGCCTCGATCGCCTCCTCGTCGCGTTCGGTGCCCGTGATCTCCTGCCCGCCGATCACGCGCTGGGGCTCCTGCTCGTCCTCGACCAGCCGCAGGCGCCCGCTGCCGCCGGGGAACACGTCGCCGACGAGCTCCTCGAAGTTGCGCGCCGCCGCCTGGAAAGTCGCCTCGAAGGTCTCCTCGATCTGGCGATCGGTGTCGCGGATCAGCGTGCGCAGCTCGCGCAGCGCGGTCTCGAGGTCCTCGCGCTGGCCCTCGAGCTCCTCGACGTGAGCGAGCGCCTCCGCGTACTCGTCCTGCGCGAGGGGATTGACCGGGCCGAGCTGCTCGCGCCGTCGCGTGAGGCGCTCGACGCGCGCCTGCAGCTCCGCGGCGCGTTCGGGCTCGAGCGGCTCGGCATCCCCGCCCTCGCCGTCCTGGAGCGCGAGCCGCTCCGCGACCGCGGCACTCTCGGCTTCGACCTCGGCGGCCTGGTCGCGCAGCCGCTGGGCCGCGACCTCCGACTCGGTGACGGTCTCCCCGGCGGCGCGCAGCGCGGCCTGGATCCCGGCCTCTCGGGCCGCGCAGTCGCGCAGCCGGGCGGCCATCTGCTCGCCGGCCTGGCGATCCTGCGCCAGCTCGGCCTCGAGCGCCTGAACGCGCTCCTCGACCGCCTCGCGCGCGGCCGCGATCGCAGCGCGGAGGCGCTCGGCAACCGGCGCGGCGAGCCGGTCGGCACGCTGGCGGGCACGCAGCAGCTCGACCCGGGCGAGCTGCGCGCGGCGCTGCTCGGCGAGCTGCTCGGCCTGCCGGCGCTCGGCCGCGAGCTCGCCCTCCAGCTCGGCTTTGCGCACGGCCAGCGGACCCTCGCCCGGCTCGGAGCGGCGGCGCCCGAGCGTCCGCTGTGAGCGCTCGTGCGCCTCGGTGGCGTCGGCCGCGGCGCGCTCGGCGCCGCGAAGGGCCTCGTCCGCGCCCGCGCGCGCCTCGTCTGCCTCGCGCACGCTCGCCAGCGCGCTCTCGACGGCGGCCCGGGCGAGCTGCTCCGAGCCCGCCACCCGCTCGACCTCGCCGACCAGGCGCTCGCGCTCGTTGCGCCGCGCGAGCAGCAGCTCGCTGCCGCCCTGCGCGAGCTGGCGGACCTCGCCCCAGGAGCCGAACCACACGCGCCCGGCGCGCGTAGCCGCGATGCCGCGGAAGTCCTCGGGCAGGTCCTCGAGCCGCTCGACCACCCACGCGTCGCCGAGCAGGCGCGCGGCGAGCGCGAGCACGGCCGGCGGCCCGCTCAGGAGCTCGAGCATCGGGCGCGCACCGGGCGCCGGCGGGGAGGCAGGCACGGCCTCGGCGCGGGCGTCCTCGCCGGTCGCGAGCAGCGCCACCGCCCCCTCGGGACCGGCGCCGTCGAGCAGCTCCTGCGCGCCGCGCACGTCCTCGACCAGCGCCGCGTCCAAGCGTCCGCCGAGCGCGGCGGTGAGCGCCAGCTCGTAGCCATCCTGCACCCGCAGCTCCGCGCTCAGGGCGCGCGGCCCGCCGTCGGTCGCCCCGGCGGAGGGGTGGCTGCGCAGGAACTGGTTGGCGGCCGCGAGCTCGGCGCCGACGCGCGCCGCCTCGCGGCGCGCACGATCGGCCTCCCGCTCGGCCTCCGCCTGCGCGCGCCGCGCCGCCTCCGCGCGCCCGTCGGCCTCGGCGCGCTCGGCACGCGCCGCCTCGACGGCGGCGCGGGCCGTCTCGACGGCCTGCTCCTGGCGCGCGATCTCCTGCTCGAGCCCTGCGAGCTCGGCGCCCAGCTCCTGCTCGCGGCGCTGCTCGACCTGTTCGAGCTCGGACTCGAGCGCAGCGATCCGGGCGCCCGGGCCGCCCTCGCCCTCCGAGGCGACCTCGGTCCCCTCCAGCGCCGACAGCTCGGAGCTCGCGCGCTCGATCCGCCCCGCGAGCAGCGCCGCGGCGGCAGTCGCCTGCTCGCCGCGCATCGCCAGCCGCTCGCGCGCGGAGCGCGCCCCGTAGAGCCGAGCCGAGAGCGCGTCGTGGCGCTCGGCGCGCTCGGAGAGCGCCCGCTCGGCCTCGCCGCGCTCGGCGATCACGGCCTGCAGGGAGGACTCGACGGCGTCGCGCTCGGCGCGCGCCTTCGCCGCGCGCTCCTGGGCCTCGGCGAGCTCGCCGCGACGCGCGCGCAGCGCGTCGCGCAGGAGCTCCCAGCGGGCTTCCAGGAGCTGGCGCTCGAGGCGCTCGTGCAGCTCGGCGGCTTCGGCCTGGCGCTTGAGCGGGCGCAGCCGCGTGCGCGCCTCGCGCTCGACGTCGAGCGCGCGGTCCAGGTTCTCCTGCGTGCGCTCGAGCTTCAGCTGTGCGCGGCGGCGGCGCTTGCGGTGCTTGCCGAGCCCGGCGGCCTCCTCGATCAGGAGGCGCCGGTCGCGCGGCTTGGAGGTCACGATCGCCTCGACCCGGCCCTGGGAGATGACCGAGTGCGTCTCCTTGCCGAGGCCGGTGTCGGAGAGCACCTCGATCACGTCGCTCAGACGGCAGCGCGCGCCGTTCAGCCGGTAGCCGCCCTCGCCGTTGCGGTCCAGGCGGCGCGAGATCGAGATCTCGCTCAGCGGCAGGTCGATCTCGCCGTCGGCGTTGTCGAGCACGATCTCGACCTCGGCCGCCCGGCGCGCCTGCACGCCGCGGCCGCCACCGAAGATCACGTCCTGCATCGACTGCCCGCGCACCGCCAGAGGCGACTGCTCGCCCATCGCCCACAGCACGGCGTCGGTGACGTTGGACTTGCCCGAGCCGTTCGGCCCGACGACGACGCTGACGCCCGGGCCGAACTCCAGCCGCGTGCGGTCCGGGAACGACTTGAAGCCGTCGAGGGTCAGCGACTTCAGCCTCAAGTGCTCGCTCCGCTCGCCGTCACTCGGCCGCCAGTTTCTCCACGGCCATGCGCGCGGCCTCCTGCTCGGCGTGCTTCTTGCTGCGCCCGCGCCCGCGGCCGAGCTCCTGCCCGTCCACGCGCGCCAGCACCGAGTAGACCCGCTCGTGCGGCGGGCCCTCCTCGCCGACCACCTCGTAGCCGACCTCCGCGCCGCGCCTCGCCAGCAGCTCCTGGAGGGCCGACTTGAAGTCGACGGGGTTGGAGAGCGCGTCCTCGATCTCCGGCGCGAACGCCTCGACCACGGCCTCGGCTGTGCGCTCGTAGCCCGCGTGCAGGTAGCAGGCGCCGATCACGGCCTCGATCACCGAGGCCAGCACGCGCTCGGTCCCGACGAGCGCCGCCGCACTCTCGCGCACGCCGGCCGGCGCCGCGGCGCGCAGCCGCTCGGGCAGCGCCAGGCGCTCGGCGACCGCCCGGCAGGAGACGCCGGAGACCGCCTGCGCGCGGATCTTCGTCAGCCGCCCCGCGCCGAAGCGGTCGGCCTCCAGGCGCGGGTAGAGGTAGGCCGTCACCGCCAGCGCCAGCACGCTGTCGCCGAGGAACGCAAGCCGGGAGTAGGAGTCCCCGCGGCGCTCGCTCCACGACGCGTGCGTGAAGACCTGGCGCGCCAGATCCTCGGGGAGATCCTCGAGAAGGTCGGCCAGCAGCATCGTCTCCCTCGGCCTCCCTAGGCGCGCTCGGCATCTTCCAGCTTCGGCTCGTGGGCGAGCACGAAGTCGACGGCTGCGCCGACGGTGAGGATCGCCGCGGCCTGCTCGTCCGACATCGTCACCCCGTAGGTGTCCTCCAGCTCCTGCACGAGCGTGTAGAGGTCGAGCGAGTCGGCCTCGAGGTCCTCCTTGAAGCGCGTGCCCTCGCCGATCACGGCGGGGTCCAGGTCGAGCTCGTCGGCAAGGTGGTCGCGGATCAGCGCGAACACCTCCTCTCGGCTGAGAGTGCTCATGGCCGCAGGCTAGCGTCGACCGCGGACGCCGGTGAGCTGCGCAACGCGCCCGCCTCGGCGAGCGCGGCGTGCGTGCGCCCGACGATGTCCTCGCGCGCGCCGAGCCGCGCGCGCAGGATCGCCTGGGCGAAGCCGGTGCGGGTGAAGCGGCCGTGCGGCACCACGCCGAGCCGCCGCAGGCCGAGCAGGTAGGCGCCACCGGCGCCTTCCGGGTCGATCTCCTGCCGCAGCCCGCCGAGCGACCCTTTCAGCAGCAGCCCGCCGAGCTTGCCGCGCGTCGAGGCGCCGGCGGCGTCGCGGATCGCGCGCAGCAGCAGCTGCGAGGTGCCCTCGAGCACCTTCAGCGTGATGTTGCCGGTGAAGCCGTCGGTGACGACCACGTCGGCGCGGCCGTTGACGAGGTCGCCCCCCTCGACGTTGCCGACGAAATGGAACACGCGGCCGCCGGCCGCGCGCTCCCGCAGCTCCGCGCCCGCCTCGACGACCAGCGCGCTCCCGCGGGCGTCCTCCTCCCCGTTGGAGAGCAGCCCCACGCGCGGGCGCGCGACGCCGAGCACGACATGCGCGAGGGCCGCGCCCATGAACGCGTACTGGACCAGGTGCTCGCGGCGGGCCTCGGCGTTCGCGCCGACGTCGAGCAGCGTCACCGGGTTGCCGGGCACGGGCAGCGGCAGCGCGAGCGCGGGCCGGTAGATGCCGCGGTCCCGCTTGATGTTGAACGTCCCGGCCGCGAGCGCGGCGCCGGTGCCGCCCGCGCAGACGAGCGCCTGCGCGCGCTCTTCGGCGACCGCCTTGCAGGCGAGCACGATCGAGGCGTCGCGCGTGGTGCGTGCGGCGGCCACCGGGTCGGGCGCCTTCGCGATCGAGACCGGTGCGTCGACGACCTCGACGCCGGAGGGCGGATCGCCGAGCTCGGCGGCCGGGCCGAACAGCAGCACCCGCACGCCCTGGGCGGCGGCGATCGCGGCCCCCGCGGCAACCTCGGACGGCCCGAGGTCGGCGCCGTTGCAGTCGACCGCTACGACCGGCTCAGACACGAGCCGTCCGTCGCTGCTACTCGTGGTCGTGCTCGTGCTCGTGCTCGTGGCCCGGCACGACGACTTCACGGCCGGCGTAATGGCCGCAGACCGGACAGACCCGGTGGGGCCGGCGCGGGCTGTGGCACTGCGGGCACGCGTTCAGGCCCGGCGGGACGATGCGGTGCTGGGCACGTCGCTTGGCCGTGCGGCTGTGCGACTGCTTTTTCTTGGGGACGGCCATCGCGGCCCAGAAGGGTAGCAAGGCGCCGCTCGCAGCTGAGGCGCCTGCGGCGCGTGGCTGAGCGCCGTCGGCGCACGGCACCAGACGCCTACTCCAGCTCGAGCTCCCGCAGCTTCGCCCAGCGAGGGTCCGGCGCGCTCTCGTGGCTGTGCTCCGGCCCCGCCTCGTTGAGGTCCGCCGCACACACCGGGCAGAGCCCCGCGCAGTCCTCGCGGCAGAGCACCTTCGCGGGCGCCGCCAGCGCGAACGAGTCATGTGCCCACGCCGCCAGGTCGAGCCGCTCGTCCTTCACGTACGGGCTCTGCAGCTCCTCGCCTTCGCTCGGGCGGTCGACCTCGCGGGCGTCGACCTCGACCGCCGGCGCGGCGTCCTTCAGGCAGCGCATGCAGGGCCCCGAGAGCTGCGCGGCGAAGCGCAGGTGCAGCGCGTAGCCGCCGCCGGTCATGCGCGATACTTCGAGCTTCACCGGGATCCGCGCGGGGCTCGCCTCGTAGCGCTCGCTGCCCAGCAGGAGGCCGTCGACCGGAACCTCCAGCTCCAGCCGCCGGCCCTCGCCCGGCGTCAGGCGCAGCGACGCGAGATCCAGTTGCGAGGCGAGCTGCGCCATACGCTCAGGCTAGCGGCGGGCGGGCGGGCCGCCATTCCGCCCGAGGCTAGGCCAGGTCGCGCTTGAGGATCTTGCCCGTCGCGTTGCGCGGCAGCTCCTCGACGAAGACGACGTCGCGCGGGACCTTGAAGCGGGCGAGGTTGCGCTTGACGTAGTCCTTGACCGCGGCCTCGTCGAGGCTCGTGCCGTCGTCTGGAACCACCACGAACGCCTTCAGCCGCTGCCCGAACTCGTCGTCGGGCACGCCGATCACGGCCGCCTCGGCGATCTGCTCGTGGTCGGAGAGCAGGTCCTCGACCTCGCGCGGGAACACGTTCTCGCCGCCGCTGACGATCATTTCGTCGTCGCGGCCGTCGACGAACAGCCGCCCGCCGTCGTCGAGGTGGCCGACGTCGCCGGTGCTCATCAAGCCGTCGACGATCTCCTTGCCGCCCCCGCCGGTGTAGCCGTCGAACATCATCTCGTTGCCGACGAAGATGCGCCCCGACGCGCCGCGCGGGACCTCCCGGCCCTGCTCGTCGAGCAGCTTCACGACCGTCCCCAGCGGCGGCAGCCCGGCGGTCCCGGGCGCCGCGCGCAGGTCGGCCGGGGTGGCGATCGTCGCCCACGCCACCTCGGTCGAGCCGTACAGGTTGTAGAGGACCTCGCCGAAGGCGTCCATTGCGCGCGTCGCGAGTTCGCCCGGCAGCGCCGAGCCGCTCAGCGCGATCACGCGCAGGCAGCTCAGGTCGTACTGCGCGATCGTCGCGGGGTCGAGCTCCATGATGCGCTGCAGCATCACCGGCACGAGCGCGAGCGTCGTCGAGCGCGTCTGCGCGGTCGCGCGCAGCGTCTCCTCGGGGTCGAAGCGGCGGCGCAGGACGAGCGTCGAGGCCAGCGGCAGCGCCAGCGTGAAGTGCGCGTAGCCCCACGAGTGGAACATCGGCGCGGCGATCATCGTCGTCTCTCGCGCGCGCAGCGGGATCTTCGAGAACAGCGCCGCGGCCGGCTCGAGCGAGTCGGGCTGTTTGCGCGCCGCGCCCTTCGGGGCGCCCGTCGTGCCGGAGGTGAGGATGACGACGCGCCCCCGCTCCACCGGCGGCGCCAGGCCGGAGTCCTCGCCGCGCGCGATCAGGTCCTCCAGGCGGGGGTCGGCGCCGGGCGGCTGCAGGCGGTCCTCGCCGGCGGTCCACGCGACGAAGCGCAGGCGCCCGGCGGCGCCCTCGGCGACCAGGTTCGTGAAGTCCTCGTCGTAGATCACCGCCTTGGCCTGCTCGCGCGCGAGCACGTCCGTGATCTGCGGTCCCGCGAACGCGGTGTTCAGGTAGAGCGCGCTGGCGCCGAGCTTCGAGCACGCGACCGTGGACTCGATGAAGCCGCGGTGGTTGCGGCACATGATCGCCACCCCGTCGCCCTCGGCGATGCCGGCGTTCGCGAGCTCGCGGGCGAGCGCGTTCGTGCGGCTGTGCACCTCCGCGAAGGTCAGCGTGCCGCGCTCGTCGATCAGCGCGAGGCGGTCCGGGTAGCGCGCCGCCGCGCCGGTGTAGGCGGCCGCCGGCGTCGCGCCCCAGCGCTGCAGCGCGAGCAGCGAGCGCACCGTCCGGTCGGGGCGTGACGGCGCGAGCATGCCCGTGCCGAGCAGCGTGCGCGCGATCGTCAGCCGATTGCGTGCGGCGGTCAGGTCCACGCGCTGAACGCTACCCGGCCGTGGCGGCTCGGCAATCGGAGGGGACGGGAGGGGATCCCGTCCTAGCCGACCTCAGCCGGCTCGTCCTTGCCCTGCAGGCGCTCGCGCCCGCGCTGAACCGCGGCGATGAACTTCGAGAGGTTGACCTCGAGCGTGTTGAGGATCTCGTCGGCGTAGTCCTCGGCGCCGAGCCTGATCTCGCGCTCGCGGGCGCGCGCGTCCTCGACGATGTCCTCGGCGGCGCGCTCGGCCTGCTTGGTGACCTCCTCCTCGCCGACCAGGCGCTCCTGGCGCTCGCGCGCGTCCTTGATGATGCGCTCGGCCTCCTTCTTGGCCTCGGCGAGCATCTCCTGGCGCTCCTTGACGATCCAGCGCGCCTGCTTGATCTCCTCGGGGATCGTCGCGCGCATCTGATCGAGGATGTCGTAGATCTCCTCCTTGTCGACGCGCACCTGGTCGGTGAGCGGGACGGGCTTGGCGTTGTGCACCAAGTCGTCGAGCTTGTCTATGAGAACGAGGACATCCATCTTCTTCTACGCACCTCCGCAGGGCGTCCGGCCCCACGTCCGCATGTCATTTCGTCAGCGCCCTACCTCTTCCTGCAAGCGCTGCGCCACCTCGGCAGGCACCAGATCGTCGATCTTGCCTCCGAACGTGGCCAGCTCCTTGACGCCGCTCGATGAGAGGAAACTGTACTGCGGGCTGGCCATGAGGTACACGGACTCGATCTCGGGGTTCTGACGCCGGTTCAGCTGGTTCATCTCCAGCTCGTACTCGAAGTCCGAGATCGCGCGGAGGCCCTTGACGATAGCGCGGGCCCCCTTCTCCCTTGCGAAATCGACGACGAGCGTCGAGAAGGGCTCGACTTTGACGTTGGGGAGGTCGGCGACGGCGCGCTCGATGAAGCCGACACGGTCATCGATCCCGAACACCGCGCTGCTCTTGCGCACCGAGCGGTTCACCACCGCGACCCACACCTCGTCGTAGAGCCCGGCGGTGCGCCTGATCACGTCCAGGTGCCCGTTCGTCACTGGGTCGTAGCTGCCGGGGCAGACAGCTATCGCGCGCTCGGATCGGGCCATGTCTCGGAGATTGTGATGGAAGTGTCGCCGTAGCGCCGTTCGGTGGCGACCGGCAGGTCGAGCACGAGCGGTGCCCTGCGGTCGCTCTCGCTGACAACGCGCGCGGCCGGGGCGAGCAAGGGCGCAAGCAGCGCCGGGAGCTTCTCCCCCAGCCCCGCGGCGTCCGCGTAGGGTGGGTCGATCAGCACGAGATCGTAGAGCTCATCGCGCTCCGCCGCCGTGCGCAGGGCCGCGAGCGCCTCGCCGCGGCGTACCTCGGCGCGCCCCGGACCGATCTCCAGCGCCGCGAGATTGGCCCGTAGCACGGCGGCCGCGCGTCCGTCGCGCTCGACGAACACCGCCGTCGCCGCGCCGCGCGAGAGCGCCTCGATGCCGAGCGCGCCGCTGCCCGCGAAGAGGTCGAGCACGCGCGCCCCCTCGAGCTCCCCGAGCATCGAGAACAGCGCCTCGCGGACACGGTCGGAGGTCGGGCGCGTGGCGCGCCCGGGCGGCGCCTTCAGGCGCCTGCCTCCCAGCGTTCCCGCGATCACGCGCACCGCGCCAACCTAGATGATCGATTCCACGACCATGCACCGCGGGATGGCACGTCTGGCCTTCGCCTGCGGGGATCAGCCGATCCGTTCGCTCGTCAGGCCTCAGCCGGGGATCGGCGCCGCGGCGTCCTCGCCGTAGCGCCGTTCGAGCTCGCCTGCCAGCAGCGCGTGCTCGGGCTCGGCGAGCTGGGGGTCGGAGGCGACGATCGTCTCGGCGCGCCCGCGCGCGAGCTCGAGCAGCTGGGCGTCGTCGGGCAGCCGCGCGACGCGGAACTGGCGCTGGCCGGACTGGCGCGTGCCGATGAGCTCGCCCTCGCTGCGCAGCTCGAGGTCGATGTCGGCGAGCTTGAAGCCGTCGGCGTGGCGTGCGAGCGCCCGCAGCCGCGCCGCCCCCGGCGGTCCGACCAGGAAGCAGGCCGAGGGGTGCTCGCCGCGCCCGACGCGGCCGCGCAGCTGGTGCAGCTGGGAGATCCCGAAGCGCTCGGCGTTCTCGATCACCATCACCGTCGCGTTCGGCACGTCGATCCCGACCTCGATCACGGTCGTCGAGACCAGCACCTGGACGCGTCCGGCGGCGAACGCCTCCATCGCCTCCTGCTTCTCGCGCGGGCGCATCGCGCCGTGCAGCAGCGCCAGCTCGAAGCCGGCCAGCTCGCCGCCGCGCAGCCGCTCGAGCTCGGCGGTGGCCGCGCGGAGCACGGCGCGCCCATCGCCTCCGGCCGCGGCCTGTGCCTCGGCACCCGCCACTTCCGGGTCCTCCTCGATCAGCGGGCAGACGACGAACGCCTGGCGGCCCTTCGCGAGCTCCGCGCGCAGCTGCTCGTAGGCCGCGGCCCGCTCTGCCTCCCCGCCGACGATGCTGGTCCGCACCGGCCGGCGGCCGCTCGGCAGCTCGTGCAGCACGCTGACCTCGACGTCGCCGTAGCGGGCGAGCGAGAGCGTGCGCGGGATCGGCGTCGCGGTCATGTGGAGCGTGTGGACGGTCTCCTCGGGGTCGCGAGAGGTCGAAGGTCGGGCCGGCGCTCCATGCCGGCCCTGCACGAGCCGCTCGCGCTGGCGCACGCCGAAGCGGTGCTGCTCGTCGATCACCGCGAGGGCGAGCGAGCGGAAGACGACGTCGGGCTCGATCAGAGCGTGCGTGCCGACGATCAGCGAGAGCTCTCCGCTCGCGAGCTTCGCGAGGATGTCCCCGCGGCGCCGGGCCGGGGTCGCGCCCGTCAGCAGCGCCGCGCTCACCGACTCGCCGCCCAGGAGCGTCTGCAGCGTCGCGAAGTGCTGCTCGGCGAGCGTTTCGGTCGGCGCCATCAGCGCCGCCTGGTGACCGTGCTCAACCGCCCGGAGCATCGCGTGCACAGCAACCACCGTCTTGCCGCTGCCGACCTCCCCCATCAACAGCCGCTGCATCGGTCGCGGCTGGGCGAGGTCCTCGTCGATCTGGGCGATCGCGCGCTCCTGGTCGCCGGTGAGCGCGAACGCAAGCGCGTGATCGCGCCAGCGCGCGGTGAGCGACGGCGGCTCGGCCAGGGCGCTCGCCCCGCCTCGCGCCCGCCGCTGCGCGCGGCGGCGCAGGAACAGCAGCTGCATCAGCAGCAGCTCCTCGTAGGCGAGCCGGCGGCGGCCGAGCTCGGGGTCGCGCTCGTCGCGCGGGAAGTGCATGGCGGCGAGCGCGCTCGCGCGGTCGGGCAGCCGCTCGACCGTGCGGGCGCGAGCGGAGAGGATCTCCACGACGTCGCCGAGCGCGGCGCGCTCGCCCTGCACCAGCGTGAGGATCTGGGTCGAGGTCACGCCCTCGGCGGCGGGGTAGTGGGCGACCGAGCCGCCCGCCGGCGGCGGCTCGCCCGCAGGCTCTCCGATGCTCCTCTGCGCGGGAGCGTGGTGTGAGACGTTGAAGCGCCCGCGCCCGTCCGCCTTGCCGTGGAGCAGCAGGCGCGTTCCCGGCGGGTAGCGCTCCACGAGCCAGGGCTGGTTGAAGAAGGTCGCGCGCATCGAGCCGGTCGTGTCGAAGACCACCGCCTCGACGAGGGGCCGCATGCGCCGGCGGCGCACCGGGCGCGCGGCGATGCTGCGGACCTGCACCGCGACGGTCGCCTGCTCGCCGGGGCCGAGCGCCGCGACGGTCCGCGCCTCCCGGCTGTCGCTCGGCAGGTGCTCGAGCAACTCGCCGACGGTCTCGAGCCCGAGCGTGTGCAGACCCGCCGCGACGCGCTTGCCCGGCACGCGCAGCGCCCGCCCCAGGCGGGAGGGCCGCGGCCAGCGCACGGGCGCGGCCAGCAGCTCCGCCTGCGCGAGCTCGCGCGTGGAGGCGAACGCCGTCGGGAGGGGACGCGCGGGCGAGGCGCCCTCGGGGCCCTCGCGCGTGCTCACAGGTGCGGCCGGCGACGGCCTCTGTGCTGCTCTCGCCGGCATCGGGCGTGCATCATGATCGGCGGGGCGGTCGTAACGAGAGCGGCCGCGCGGCGGCGGGGCGGCGCCGTGGTGGCGCGCTGGGCGCGGGCGCCGGCGCGGAGCGCAGCGCCGGGCTCCGGGTCACTCCGCGGCGAGCAGCCACCAGTAGGCCGGCTGGCCGCCGTGGCGCAGCTCCAGCTCCACGTCGCCGCCGAGGTCCAGCGGGAGCTCGCCCAGGCCGATCGGCGTCTCCTCGCCGGCCAGCACGGTGATCAGCTCGGGCGGCTCGCCGCCGTCCTCGCCCGCCGCGGCCAGGGCCTCGAGCACGGCGCGGAGCGTCGCGAGCGGCTCGCCCCAGGCGATCACGTCCTCGCCGGCGAAGCCGACCGCCTCGCCGCGGGCGAAGCGTCCCTGCGCGTCGTCGCGCGCAGCCTCGGCGACCGCCCCGGTGCGCACGCGCGCGAGCGTTTCGGTCACCGCCTGGGCGTTCTCCTCGACGGAGCGCTCGGGCGCAAGCGAGACGGCCGCCGCGAGCCCCGCCTGCTGGCTCGTTGTCGGCGCGACGAGCACCTGCTTGTCCGAGAGCTTCGCCGCGTGCTCGGCCGCCATGAAGACGTTGGCGCTGTTGGGGAGCACGACGACCTCCTCGGCCGGCACGTCGTGGATCGCCGCGAGCAGGTCGTAGGTGGACGGGTTCAATGTGGGGCCACCGTCGACGGTGAGGACCCCGAGCTCGGCGAACATCTCCTGCAGCCCGTCGCCGCTGATCACCGCGACGGCGCCGCAGCGCGCCTGCGAGGAGGGCTCCTCGCCGCCGCCGGAGGCGAAGCCGGCCGCGCCGGTGCCGGTCCCGCCGGTGCCGGCCGCGCCGTTGCCCGACGGGTTCCCGGCCCGGCGCGCCGCCGCATCGCCGTTGCCGGCGGCCGCGCGGACGCCCACGGGCGCGCCGATCCGCTGGTCGCGCTCTGCGACCTGGGCGTGCATGTCGGCGACGTCGAGCCGCGAGACCTCGGCCACGCCGTCGAACAGAGCGGTGGCGCGCTCGGGCTCGTCGGTGTGGAGGTGGACCTTGAGCGTGATCTCGTCGCCGACCACGAGCACCGAGTCCCCGAGCGCTTCCAGCGGCTCGACGTAGCTCACCGGGCTGAGGCCCTGGCCCGTGACGGCGAAGTTGGTGCAGTAGCGGTAGGTGCCCGAGCTGTGCTGAGGGTGCGTGATCCGCGCAGGCGCGTAGTGGTCGAGCGGCGGCGGGTCTTCGCCCCGCAGCGCGGCGACGACGCCCGCGAAGATGATCGTCAGCCCGTAGCCGCCTGCGTCCACGACGCCGGCGTCGCGCAGGGCCGCGAGCATCTCGGGACCGCGCTTGACCGAGTCCTGGCCCGCGTCGACGGCGCTCTCGAGCGCCGTCGCGATCGCCCTGTCCTGCTCGACCTCGACGGTCCCCGGCGCGAGGCGCGGGTTCTCCGAGGTATGGGCGACGTCGCTGGCGATGCGGTGCGCCATCTCGCGCGCGACCGTGAGCATCGTGCCCTCGGCCGGCTCGCGAACCGATGCGTAGGCCCTGTCCGCAGCGTTGGCCAGGGCGGCGCCGATCAGGGTCGCGTCGATCAGCTGGCCGGGGCGGGAGACGAGCTCCTCCGCGGCGCCGCGGATGAGCTGGGAGAGGATCACGCCGGAGTTCCCGCGCGCGCCCAGCAGCGCGGCACGGGCGACCGACTGCACGATCTCCTCGCGCCCGATCTCGTCGATCGTCCGCCCGCCGTCGTTGCCGTCCAGGCGGTCGAGCTCGTCGAGCACCGCGCGCAGCGTGAGCGCCATGTTGTCGCCGGTGTCGCCGTCCGCGACGGGGAACACATTGAGGTCGTTGACCTCCTGGCGTCGCGATTCCAGATGCGCGAGCGCGCCGGCCACGGCGGCCCGGAAGCGGACCAGGTTGGTATCTGTCACCGCGACACGTCTATCACCTCGGGGGGCTGGAGGCGGGGGAAAGGACGGATGCTCCGGCGCCTGTCAGCCTCCTGCGCGGCGCCGCAAGGGCTTCTACCCCGCCCGCGCCCGCTCGTCACACCTCGACGGATGTCCGGGGCGCGATGCGTCTGTAGGTGCGAGCGGCAAGCCGGCCAAGGACGCAGGGAAGCGCCGTGTGCTCCGCACACAAGCGACCGAGGACGCCGGCCAGCGCCGCCGATCGCGCCTACAGGGCCTTGGTGACCTTGCCGGCTTTCAGACAGCGCGTGCAGACGTACGCGCGCTTCGGCGTCTTGCCGACCATGATCCGGACCTTCTGGAGGTTGGGGTCGAAGCGCCGCTTGGTGGCGACCATCGAGTGGCTGCGGCTGTGCCCGAACGAGGGGCCCTTCCCGCAGCTGTGACAGACCTTGGCCATGACGGCGCAGTGTAGATGATCCGCGCCGGCGGACCTGGCAGCTCAGCCCCCCTGGCTGCCCCCCGCCATGGGGGGTGCCCCCTTGTGGGGTGCGAGCTCGGCCCGCAGCGCCGCCAGCGCCATCACGGCCTCGGCGGCGTGGCGGCCCTGATCGCGCTTGCCGCCACCGGAGCGCGCGAGCGCCTGCTCCATGTTCTCGACCGTGAGCACGCCGAACGCGCACGGGACGCCGGTGTCGAGCTGCACGCGCATGATCCCCCGGGCGGCCTCCGAGCAGACGTAGTCGTAGTGGTCGGTCTCGCCGCGGATCACCGCGCCCAGGCACGCGACCCCGGCGAAGCGCCCGCTCCCCGCCGCGTAGGACGCGGCGAGCGGCAGCTCGTAGGCGCCGGGCACGTCGAACACCTGGACGTCCTCGACTCCGCCCTCGGCGAAGGCCGTCTGCGCGCCCGCGATCAGGCGTTCGGCGAGGTCCTCGTAGAAGCGCCCGACCGCGATCGCGTAGCTCGCGCTCAATCCCGCTCCCGGTCCGAGCGCTTCGGCTCGGAGGGGGTGTCGTCCGCGCTGCGCGACGTCCCGCGCAGCAGGTCGGCGTCGAGGTTCAGGCCCTGGTGGTGCAGCGTGTGGCCCATCCGCTCGGCCTTGGTCCGCAGGTAGGAGGCGTTGTGCTCGTTGGGGGCATGCTCGATCGGGATCTGATCCGACACCGACAGTCCGTAGCCCTCGAGGCCGCGGATCTTCTTCGGGTTGTTGGTGAGGATCCGGATCGAGGTGAGACCGAGGTCGACGAGGATCTGCGCGCCGATGCCGTAGTCGCGCAGGTCGGCCGGCAGCCCGAGCTTCTCGTTCGCTTCGACCGTGTCCAGCCCCTCCTCCTGGAGCTTGTACGCGCGCAGCTTGTTCAGCAGGCCGATGCCCCGACCCTCCTGGGAGAGGTAGAGCAGCACCCCCCTCCCCTCTCTCTCGATCATCGAAAGCGCCGATTCGAGCTGCTCGCCGCAGTCGCAGCGCAGCGAGTGGAACACGTCCCCGGTCAGGCACTCGGAGTGGACGCGGACGAGCACGTCCTCCTGGCCGTCGATGTCCCCCTTGACCAGCGCGACGTGGTGCTTGTCGTCGACCAGCGAGCGGTACCCGATCGCCTCGAACTCGCCGAAGGTCGTCGGCAGCCCCGTCGCGACCACGCGTTCCACGAGCTTGTCGTGGCGGCGCCGGTAGGCGATCAGGTCGGCGACCGTGACCATGTTCAGCCCGTGGTGCGCGCAGTACTCGACGAGTTCGGGGACGCGCGCCATCGTGCCGTCGTCGTTCATCACCTCGCAGATCACACCGGCCGGGTTCAGGCCCGCAAGACGCGCGAGGTCCACGGCCGCCTCGGTCTGCCCCGCCCGCTCCAGCACGCCGCCGGCCCTGCTCTTCAGCGGGAACACGTGGCCGGGCTGGACGAGGTCGCGCGGCCGGCTCTCCGGGTCCACCGCGACCTGGATCGTGCGCGCGCGGTCGTGGGCGGAGATGCCGGTCGTGACGCCGTCGCGGGCCTCGATCGAGACCGTGAACGGCGTCTCGAAGGGCGACTCGTTCTTCGCCGCCATCAGGTCCAGGCCGAGCTCGTCGCAGCGCTCGGACGTGAGCGAGAGGCAGATCAGGCCGCGCGCCTCCTTGGCCATGAAGTTGATCGCCTCGGGCGTCGCGAACTGGGCTGCCATCGTCAGGTCGCCCTCGTTCTCGCGGTCCTCGTCGTCGCAGACGACGACCATCTTGCCCTGGCGCATGTCGTCCAGGGCCTGCTCGATCGTCGCGAAGCGAGCGCCGGCGCGGGTGCTCATGCGCGGGCTCCGATCAACCTCTCGACGTGCTTGGCCAGCATGTCGACCTCGATGTTGACGGACTCGCCCGGCTGCGCGGCGCCGAGCGTGGTGCGGCTGAGCGTCTCCGGGATCAGCGAAACCGCGAAGCCGTCGTCGCGGAGCGCGCTCACCGTCAGGCTGACGCCGTCGACGGCGACCGAGCCCTTCTCGACCAGGTAGCGGCTGAGCTCGGGCTCGACGTCGATCTCCACCACGCGCGAGATGCCGTCGGGGCTCGCCGCCGCGATCGTGCCGGTGCCGTCGACGTGGCCCTGGACGATGTGCCCGCCGAGCCTGTCGCCTGCGCGCATCGCCAGCTCGAGGTTCACGCCGCTGCCGGGGCCCAGCGCGCCGAGCGACGAGCGCGCGAGCGTCTCGGGTATCGCCTGGGCGCTGAAGGTCTGCTCGCCGACCTCGACCGCGGTCAGGCAGACGCCGTTGACCGCGATCGAGTCGCCCGGCGCCAGCTCGCGCGCAAGCGGCGTGCGGATCAGCAGCGAGGCGCCGGCCTCGTCGCGCTCGACGGCCTCGACGCGGCCGAGATCGGCGATCAAGCCTGTGAACACGTCAGCGTCGCCCCCTGCTCTGGCCCATGGTGCCTACCACTCTCGCAGGCGCGCGGAGATCAGCAGGTCCTCGCCGATGCTCTCGCAGCTCATCGTCAGCGCGCGCATCGCCTCGGAGATGCGCTCCACGCCTTCGCCCTCCAGGGGGTCGCGGGCCGCACTGCCTCCGAGCACGAGCGGGGCGAGAAACAGCCGCAGTTCGTCGATCTCCCCGGCGTCCAGGAACGCGCCCGCGAGGTGCGGGCCGCCCTCGAGCAGCACCGAGCTGATGCCCATCGCCCCGAGCTGGTCGAGCCCCGAGCGCACCCGGGCCGGCTCGTTCTCGCCCGTCGCCAGCAGCACCTGCACGCCTGCGGCTTCCAGCGCGTCGATCTCGGCGCGCCCCGCGGCGCGCGAGACGACCACGGTCAGCGGCACCTCGCTCGCGGCCGCGATCAGCTGGGACGTCGCGGGCAGCCTGGCCTGGGCGTCGAAGACGACGCGGCGCGGCTGCACCTCGGGGTCGGCCGGCGTGCCGCTCGGGCGGGCCGTCAACCGAGGATCATCTGCCAGCGCCGTACCGATTCCCACGACGACGGCGTCCACCGCGGCGCGCCAGGTGTGCGCGAGGTCGCGGCTCTTCTCGCCGCTGATCCACTGCGAGTCGCCGGTGCGCGTCGCGACCTTGCCGTCGAGGGTCATCGCGGACTTGAAGAGCACCCAGGGCCGCCCCACGCGGGCGTGCTTGCGGAAGGCCTGGTTGAGCAGCCGCGCGGCGGTGGCGACCTCGCCGTCGGCGACGACGACCTCGACGCCCTCGTCGCGCAGGATCCCCAGCCCGCGGCCGGAGGCCTTCTCGGTCGGGTCGTCGGAGGCGACGACCACGCGCCTGATCCCGGCCTGGATGATCGCGTCGGTGCAGGGCGGCGTCTTGCCCTCGTGGCAGCAGGGCTCGAGCGAGACGTAGAGCGTGGCGCCCTCGAGCTCGGCCATCCCGCACGCCTCGATCGCGTTCACCTCCGCGTGCGCGCCGCCGTAGACCTGGTGCCAGCCCTCGCCGAGGACCTCCCCGTCGCGCGCGACGACGGCGCCGACGACGGGGTTCGGCTTGACCGCCCAGAGACCCCGGCGGGCGAGCTCGATCGTACGCTCGAGGTGAAGCCTGTCGGTGTCGGTGCAGCTGGGCATCTCACAGCCAGCATAACCCCGGCCGGAAGCCTGCCGAGGCCGCTAGTCCGAATGCGGGAGGCTCCGCCCTGCCCGGCCGCAGAGGAGTTCCCGAGCGCCCCCGACGGGCCGCCGGCGGCGCTCAGGCCGATGCCGTCGCGCAGCGCCCGCCGTGCAGGCGGTAGACCGTCATCGCCGGGCCCGGGCGGCGGTAGGCGCGCGGGTAGTAGTCGAAGCTCCAGTCGAAGTTGAACGCGACCGGGCCCTGCCCGGAGGCGTAGGGCGAGAAGCGGCGCACGACCTGGCCCTGCGCGGCCAGCGCACGGTAGTACGCGAGCGCCAGCGGCACCTCCCGCGGGTCGGCCAGCGCGCGACCCTCCTCGGTCGAGCCGGTGACGATCCAGCAGTAGCCGCGGCGCTCGTAGAGGCCGATCAGCGCGGGCGAGAGCGTGCGCACGTAGTTCTCGATGCTGACTTCGTGGCGGTGCGCGACGTCGACGGCGCCGTTCGCGTCGATGAACGTGTAGAGCGAGGGCCACTTGCACCAGCGGTAGCGCGTGCCCGCGCACCCGGCCGGGGCGCCGGGCGGTTCCGCCGCCCACTGATTCGGCGAGACCGGCTCGACCACCACCTTCGTGCCCCGCGGGATGTTCGCGACCATCCATTCCCGCGTCTGCGTGCGGGTGTCCGCGCGCGAGAGCACGAGGTCGGAGTGCACGCTGTAGTAGAGGCCCTGGGCGAGCAGCGCGAGGACGACGAGGCTCGCCGCGAGCAGCGGCACGGCGGACGGCAGCCTCCTTCGCGGCGGGCGCTCCTTCTCGCGGCCGGCGCCCGCACCGCGCGCCCGCACGAGGAGCCCCACCAGCCGCGTCGCGCCGTACGCCGCCAGCAGGCTGAGGAGCGGGAGCGCGGGCATCAGCCAGCGCCCGAAGTAGCGGCCCTCGGTGCCCATGAACAGCAGGTAGGCGAGCGCCGCCGGCACTAGCATCAGCGCCACCCGCCGCTCGCGCCGCCAGATCGCGATCGCGCCGCCGAGCGCGGCCAGCGCCGGCACCCAGCCGAAGCCCCACGTGAGCGACCACAGGTAGTAGAGGAGGCCGCCGTCCTTCGGGGCCCCGAGCTTGCCCTGCGGTTCGGCCGAGAGCGTCGACTGGTGCACGAGTTCGCCGTGGAAGGAGCCGTAGTCGAGCAGCGAGTACGGGTTCGCGACCAGGAACGCGGCGATCGCACAAGCCGCCATCGCGGCGACCCCTGCGAGCTCGCGGGCGAGCCGCTCGCGGCGCCCGTCCAGGAGCCGCCCGCCCGCCGCGACCAGGTAGGGCAGCAGCACGATCCCAGCGGTGTACTTGGTCGCGCAGGCGAGGCCGAGGCCGATCCCGGCGAGCGCGTGGTCGCGCACGCGCCCGCGGCGCAGGACGCCTGCGCTGCCGAGCAGCGAGAGCGTGAGCGGCGCCAGCGCCGGCACGTCGTTCAGCGCCAGGTGCGAGTAGAAGGCGGGCAGGAACGCGACCGCCTCGATCGCCGCTGCCAGCAGCCCGGCGGCGCGGCCGAACAGCCGCGCCCCTGCGAGGTAGAGCAGCCACAGCGCCAGGGTGGCGAGCAGCGCCGCCGCGACCCGGGCGAGCGTGTAGAGCTGGGCCGGGTGCGCCGCGTAGGCGTGGACGACGCCGCCGGCGCCTCCGTACCAGGCGTCGTAGAGGAAGTGCAGGAGGTACGTGAAGGCGGGCGGGTTCGCGAAGTAGTGCGGGTTCAGCGTCCCTTCTTCGAACATCCGCACTGCATGCGGCACGAAGTGGTCGCCCTCGTCGGTGTTGTAGGCGAACGGCAGCCCCTGGCGGATCCCCCACAGCCGCAGCGCGAGCCCCCCGGCAAGCACCACCGCGAGCCCGCCCCAGGCCCAGCGCCTCGCCGGCTCGGCTGCCAGGCGCGCGCGGAGCCCCTCCAGCCGGCCGCGGGCGCGACCCCGCGGCGTCTCGGCCCGGCTCGGAGCGGGGCTCTCAGCAGTTGCCATAGACGGCGTAGTAGCGGCTCGTGTAGATGCGCTTGAAACCGCGCAGGGGAACCTGGTCGCGCGGGTCGTCGCCGACGTCGACGATCGCCACGTAGAAGATCGAGCTGCCGAGCGGGTAGACCGCGACGCTGCCCTTGCGGATGCGGTCGGCGAGCTCGTGCGAGCCCTTGCCGACGTCGGCGCGCGCCTGGCTGCGGGCGACGATGTCGCGCTGCCCGGTGGTGTCGAGGATCCAGCGGGCGTCGGGGACCAGCTTGTTGTTCGGCAGCGAGACCAGCCCGCAGCGCTTGATCCGCGCGGCCACCTCGGGGTCACGCAGCGCCGCGGACAGCCCGGCGTGGAATTCGTTCTTGTAGGCCAGCGTGTTGCTCAGCGTCTGCAGGTTCAACGTGGTCGCGGCCGAGGCGGCGCCGAACACGAGCAGAGCCGCTGCCGCGGTGATCCAGACCTTCCGCAGCCAGCCGGCCTCGAGCATCCACCAGCCGCCGAGGAACACGGCGCAGAACAGCAGCAGCACGGTCGCGCCGCCGAGCATGTAGCGGTCGATCACCGAGGCGCCGACGAGCCCCTCGAGCAGGAACACGAAGTAGAGCAGAGCAGTCGCGGCGAGTGGCACCACCGCGCGACGCGGGGCGATCCACACCGCCGCAAGGATGCCGGCGAGCGCGCCCAGCATGATCGGGAGCTTGTCGATGCGTTCGGTGAACGTCCACATCGCGGAGATCACGCTCCCCGCCCCCTGCGTGCGTTCGAGTTCCTGGGCCAGACCGGCCGTGGCGGTGAGCGAGTACAGGGGGTTGCCCGTGACGATCGCGTCCAGGCAGACCCAGATCAGCGGCGCGGAGGCGACGATCGCCGCCCGCAGCACGCGTGTGCGGTTGCTCGCCCCCGGCCAGCACCACAGCCAGTAGGCGCCGCTCAGCACCCACGCGTCGGGACGCAGCAGGCCCGCCAGCGCGAGCAGCGCGAGGACGGCGCCGCCGCGGCGGGGGCGCTGCACCTCGAGCGCGATCGCCCACACGATCAGCGCGATGTAGGAGATGTCCAGATAGCCCTGGGCGGCGAGGTTCTCGACGAAGAAGCGGCTGAGCAGCAGCAGCGCGGCGACCACGCCCACGACGGGGCCGAAGCACAGCCGCCCGAGCCTGTAGAGACCGGCCACGGCCGCGACGAACGAGGCGATCGACCCCAGCACCATCAGCCGCGCGCCCCCGTCGCCGAACAGCGAGCAGAACGCCCCGAACGCGATCGCCAGCGGATGCTCGGTGGGCCCGCGGTAGACGTGGAAGTCCGGCAGGTGCGCGTGCAGCAGGTCGCGGCCCCACAGCAGCGCGTAGAAGGAGTCGTAGGTCGGGTAGGTCGGGAACGCGAAGTAGCCGACGATCGCGCCGATGCAGAGCGCCGCGAACCCGATCGCCGCCCAGCTCAGCCGGCGGTCGCGCAGGGGGGCGAGCAACGTGGGGCCCGGCCGCCGCCGGGTGGGTATCGCGCTTTCCATCTGGCCTGTGCAGTATCCGCGCCGGCGCTGCCGCCGGGCGGACGGAGATGGCTGGAGGAGCCCACCCGCCCAGGCCCCGCCCTCGTCGAACCTCGGGAGCGTGTATGCGCTTTGGGATACTGCCGGTAGCCAAGTCTAGGCAACTCCACGGCTATGAAGCTCATCATCCAGATCCCCTGCTTCAACGAGGCCGAGCAGCTTCCGCGCACGCTCGCCGACCTTCCCCGCGAGGTGGAGGGCTTCGACACGGTCGAGTGGCTGGTGATCGACGACGGCTCGACCGACGAGACGGTCGCGGTCGCGCGCGAACACGGCGTCGACCACCTCGTGCGCCTGACCAGCAACAAGGGCCTCGCAACCGGCTTCCAGGCGGGGATCGACACGGCGCTGAAGCTCGGCGCCGACGTGATCGTCAACACCGACGCCGACAACCAGTACTACGGGCCCGACGTCGTCCGGCTCGTGCAGCCGATCCTCGAGGGGCGCGCGGACATGGTCGTCGGCGACCGCGAAGTCAGCGGCATCGAGCACTTCTCGCCGCTCAAGAAGACGCTGCAGCGGCTCGGATCGTGGGTCGTGCGCCAGGCGTCCTCGACGACGGTGCCGGACACGACCTCCGGCTTCCGCGCCTACAACCGCGAGGCGGCGATCCAGATCGTGGTCGTCTCGAAGTTCACCTACACCCTGGAGACGATCATTCAGGCGGGCAAGCTCCTGGTCGCGGTCGACCACGTCCCGATCCGGACGAACGAGAAGACGCGCGAGTCGCGCCTGTTCCCCTCGATGGGGGCCTACGTGCGCCGCAACGCGGTGTCGATCTTCCGCGTCTATGCCCAGTACGAGCCGCTGCGCGTGTTCTGGAGCCTCGCGCTCGTGATCGGCCTGGCCTCGATCGGGGTCTGGATCCGATTCGCCGTCGCCTACGCGGAAGGCAACGGCAAGGGCCACGTCCAGTCGCTGATCCTGGGCGCCGTGCTGTTCATCGCCGCGGTCGTGCTGTGGGCGCTCGGCGTGATCGGCGACCTGCTCGCCGCCCAGCGCGTGATGACCCAGCGCACGTTCGAGCGCGTGCGGCGGATCGAGTTGGAGCTCGGGATCGCGCCCTCCCACTACGAACCTGGCCAGGAGGGTGCTGGCTCCGCGCCCGAAACGGGCCGCCGGCGGATCGCCGGGTCGCCGGGCGCCGGCGACGATGGTCAGCAGACCGAGGGCCAGGAGGTGATCAGGCTGTGAGCGAGGTGACGGTCTCCCGGGACGGGATCGTCACCGGCAACACCTACGACAAGTACGGCTCCTCGAACCCGGTCGTCAAGCGCCTGATGGCGGGCTTCGAGGCCGCGCTGGAGGAGCTGTTCGAGCGTGCCGCACCGTCGTCGGTGCTCGACGTCGGCTGCGGTGAGGGCGTGCTCGTGCACCAGTGGGCGCAGGCCCGGCCGCAGGCGCGCATGGTCGGCATCGACCTCGAGGAGGAGTCGATCCAGGCCGGCTGGGAGGAGCGCCGCGCGCCCAACCTCTCATACCGCGTGATGCCCGCTGAGAACCTCCCCTTCGCCGACGGCGAGTTCGAGCTGGCGAGCGCGATCGAGGTGCTCGAGCACGTGCCCGATCCCGAGCACACGCTCGCGGAGATGGCGCGGTGCGCGAGCTCCTACCTGCTCGTCTCGGTGCCGCGCGAGCCGCTCTGGCGGATGCTGAACATGGCGCGCGGCGCCTACTGGGGCGCGCTCGGCAACACGCCCGGGCATCTCAACCACTGGTCGCGGCGCTCGTTCGTGCGGCTGCTCTCCGCCCACGGAGAGGTCGTCGAGGTGCGCTCGCCGTTCCCCTGGACGATGTTGCTTGTCCGCCTCTAGGACGTCCTCCTCCCCGCAGACCGCGAGCGCGGAACCCGCCCCACCCGCGCCGGCGAAGGGCCGCTCCTACGCGAGCGGCGCGCGCATCCTCTCGATCGGGATCGCCTCGACGGGGCTGCTCACGTTCGCGTACTTCTCGATCGCCAGCCAC
Source organism: uncultured Solirubrobacteraceae bacterium (assembly GCA_963836035.1). Taxonomy (GTDB): domain Bacteria; phylum Actinomycetota; class Thermoleophilia; order Solirubrobacterales; family Solirubrobacteraceae; genus Palsa-744. The sequence goes on from CAWIHX010000006.1 coordinate 612,597, forward strand.
GTGCTGGGCGAAGGCGAGGCCAAGCGCGTCGACCTCCTGTGGTCGGTCATGTTCGTGATCATCTCGGTGATCTACCGGCCGATCGAACAGCTGCTCTCGCGCACGATCGCCGGCCGCCGCGCACGCGGGCACTCGCAGCACACGCTGCGGGTGCCGATGCTGATCCAGGCCAGCTTCGCCCTGCTGTTCCTCGCGCTCGCGCTCGGACTCAAAACGGAGCTGCTGGAAGTCTTCGACCACAACGAAGCGCTGTACTGGATCCTCGTCGTGGGGACGCTCGCCTACGCGGCGAGCTACTTCGCGCGCGGCTGGCTGGCGGGGCACGAACGCTTCGGCCTGTTCGGCGGCCTCGTGCTGATGGAGTCCTTCTCGCGCCTGTGCTTCGCGCTGGCCGTCGCGGTCGGCATCGCCAGCGGCGAGACGGCGGTCGCGCTCGGGATCGCGGCGGCGCCGCTCGTCTCGCTGGTCGTCGTGCCCGCCGCGTTCGCCCGCCGCACGCCGGTGCCGATCGCTCAGGGCGCGCCGATCACGGTCGACGAGGCCGACGCCGCGCTCGCCGGCCCCGGCACCGAGGGGGTGCAGGAGACGGCTGCGCACGAAGACCTGTCGCTGCGCCGCGGCGGCGGCTTCGCCCTCTTCGTCTCCGCGATCATGCTCTCCGAGCAGGCGATCCTGAACGCCGCCGTGCTGACGGTCGACGCGACGGCCAAAGACGTCGCGCTCGCGGGGATCGTCTTCAACGTGCTGCTGATCGCGCGCGCGCCGCTTCAGCTCTTCCAGGCGATCCAGACCTCGCTGCTGCCGCACCTCACCGGCCTCGAGGCGACCGCGGGCCACGAGGCGTTCTCCCGCGCGATCCGCATCACCGTGCTCGCGATCGCCGGCTTCGCCGCCGCGGTCACGATCGGGCTGCTGGCGATCGGACCGTTCGTGATGCAGCACGTCCTCTTCGGCCAGAACTACGAATACGGGCGCTGGGGGCTCGCGCTGATCGGCGTCGGGATGGGCCTGCACCTGATCTCCGGCGCGCTCAACCAGGCCGCGCTGGCGCGCGACCGCGCCCGCGCAGCGGCCGGTTGCTGGCTGCTGGCCGCCGCGGTCTTCGTCGGCTGGATGTTCACGCCCGCGGTCTCCGAACAGGTCCTGCGCGTCGAGGTCGGCTACGCCGGTGCGACGGCCCTGCTCGCCGCCGCGCTGACGTTGCTCTACAAGCGCGGAGCGCCTTCGAGGGCGGCGACGATCGCGGCGTAGGCCGCGCCCGGGTCGGCCTCGCCGAAGATCGCCGAGCCGGCCACGAACACGCCCACGCCGGCCTGCCGGCACGCGGGCGCGGTCTCCGTGTCGACGCCCCCGTCCACCTCGATCGCGGCCTGCGCGCCGATGGCCTCGCGCACACGCGGCAGCTTCTCCAGCGAGCGCGCGATGAACGGCTGCCCGCCCCAGCCCGGGTTCACCGTCATGCAGAGCGCGAGCTCGATCTCGTCCCCGACCTCCACCAGCGTCTGCGGCGGCGTGCCCGGGTTGATCGCGACGCCCGCGCCGGCGCCGCCCTCGTGGATCATCTCCACAGCCCGCGCGAGGTGCGGGGTGGCCTCGGCGTGGACGGTCACCGAATCCGCGCCCGCGCGCACGTACTCGGCGGCGCTCCGCTCGGGACGCTCGATCATCAGGTGCGCCTCGACCATGCCACCCGCATCGTGCACCGTGTCGGCCAGCGCCGCGACGACGTTGGGGCCGACCGTGATCGGCGGAACGAAGTGCCCGTCCATCACGTCGATGTGGATCACGCGCGCACCGGCCGCGAGCACCTCGGCGACCTGCTCGCGAAGCCGCCCGAAGTCCGCCGAGAGGATCGACGGGGCAACCTGGACCTGAGCGAACAGCTCGCGCGCTTTCTCGAGGCCGGACACGGCGCAGACGCTAGCGCCCGAGGAGGATGCCGGAGGCGCTGCTCGTGCCAGGACCGCACCGCGCACCCGAGGACCACGTGTCGATCACGGTGAGCGGCGCGCAGGCCAAGCGGGGCCAGGACACAGTGAGCGAACGAGAAAGCCGGCCCAGACCACGTGTCGATCACGGTGAGAGGGCCGTAGGCCAAGCTGGCCAAGGACGCAGGGAGCGAAATGTGCTCCGCACATGAGCGACCGAGGACGCCGGCCAGCGCCGGCATACGGCCCTCTCAGACTGCTTGGAGCATCGAGTCGCCGCAGTTATTGCACTTGAGAATCGCGGTGCTCGACATCCGCACGATCGTCGAGTGCTCTCCACAGTTGGGGCACACCGAGGTCAACTCGAACCGGTGCAGGCAGTACACGCAGCGGTACCGCCCGGGGAGGTTGGTGGGGCGCAGCCACGGCTCGCCGCAGTTGGGGCACTGCGGGCCGAGGTCGATCGCCGCCTTGGCGGGTGCCTGTTCGCTGCCCTCCATCCTCACCTCCTCCGCAGGCGGGCGATGAAGAACCCGGCGGTGTCGTGGCGGTGCGGCAGCGTCATCAAGGTCGAGCCGCCCCCCGGCAGGACGGGCGCACCTCCAGGGGAGCGAGGGGGCGCAAGTTCGGGCATCTCAGCGGCGAGGTCGTCGGCCTGGAAGTCGGGGTGGGAGTCGAGGAACGCGGCTACGAGCCGCTCGTTCTCGGTTGGGGAGATCGTGCACGTAGAGTAGACAAGCACACCCTCCGGACGCAGCGCCTGTGCGCCGCAGTCCAATATCCGGAACTGGTCGAGGCTCATCTGCTCGACGGCCGCGAGGCTGACGCGCCAGCGCAGATCGGGCCTGGCCTGCAGCGTGCCGAGCCCCGAGCACGGCGGATCGACGAGCACCCGGTCGTAGCGCTCGCCGTTGCGGGGCAGCCGCGCGTCGCCGATCTCGACGCGCACCGTGCCCGCGTGCATCCGGCGCGCGGTCTGCTCGAGCGCGCGCGCCCGCCGTGCGTTGGCCTCCACCGCCACGACGGAGCCGGTCCCGCCCATCAGGGCGGCGAGATGGGTGGTCTTGTTGCCGGGCGCGGCGCAGAGGTCGAGCACCTCCTCGCCCGGCTGCGGGTCGAGGACGCGCGCGACGAGCATCGCGGCGCGCGACTGCGCGGTGAACGCCCCCTCGCGCCACAGCTCGGAGCCGTGCACGTCCAAGGGCCCGCCGAGCACCAGCGCCTCGGGGATCGCGGGGTCACGGTGCGTGGCGACCCCCAGCTTCGCGGCCAGCTCGCCGGCGTCGGTGAGGAGGGTGTTCGCCCGCAGCGCGAGCTCGGCCGGCTCGTTGTCGCGCGCCATCAGCGCACGCGCTTCCTCTGGCCCGAGCGCCTCCCACCACAGGCGCGCGATCCACTCGGGATGCGAGTGCGCGACGGCGGCGCGGCGGGGGTCCTCGTCGCCGAGCCCGCCGAGCAGCTTGGCGGAGCCTTCGCGGGCGGCGCGGCGCAGGACGGCGTTGACGAGGCCGTGCCCGCGACGCCCGGGAGCCTTGGCGAGCTCGACGGCGTCGGCCACGACCGCGTAGTCGGGCGAGCCGTCGAGGTAGAGCAGCTCGTAGAGGCCGAGGCGCAGTGAGGCCAGCAGCGGCGGGTCGATTCGAGAGCTCGGGCGCCCGGCGAGCGCCTCGATCAGGTGATCGGTCGTGCCGGCGCGCTGGATCGAGCCGTAGGCGAGGCGCATCGCCAGCGCGCGGTCGCGGGCATCGAGCTCGCCCGCCTCGGCCTGCAGCGCCTTCTCCGCGTACGCGCCGTCCTCGAACACGCGGCGCAGCACGCGGTGCGCGCAGGCGCGGGCCGGGGCGACGGCTGTGGGTGCGGTGCTGCTCACGCTTTGAATGATGGCTACCCGCTGCGGATCGCCGTCGCCGGGGCGAGCGCCCACGCGGCATCTTCGGCCAGGCGCCCGGCGTCGCCGGGTTCCAGCGCAGCCGTCGTGATGCGAACCGCTCCGGCGCGGCCGCCGAGCTCGTAGCGCGAGCCAGGCGCGACGGCCCACCCCCGCGAGAGCAGCGCGGCGACGGCAGCGGCCTCGTCGGCGACGGGCAGCCAGACGTTCAGCCCGGATGCGGCGGACGCGTCGAGCCCGCGGGCCGCCAGCGCGGCGAGCAGGGCCTCGCGCCGCACGGCGTACAGCTCGCGGGCGCGGGCGACCCGAGCGGCGACCGCGGGGTCGGCCCACAGGTGCGCGACGAGCCGCTGCAGCACATGGCTGACCCAGCCGGGGCCGATCGCCTGCCGGCCGCGCAGGCTCGCCATCGTGGCCTCGTCGCCGGCGACGACCGCGAGGCGCAGGTCGGGGCCGAGGCTCTTGGAGACCGAGCGCGCCGCGATCCAGTGCTCGGAGGCCCCGGCGAGCGTGTGCAGGGGCGTACCGGCGATCGGGCCGAGATGGTCGTCCTCGACGAGCAGGAGGCCGGGGCGGGAGCCGAGCACGGCGCGCAGCTCGGCGGCGCGGGCAGCGTCGAGCGCGGCGCCCGTCGGGTTCTGGCCGCGGGGCGTGACGACGGCGGCGCGGGCGCCGCGGGCGAGCGCCGCCTCGAGCGCCGCGGGAATCATGCCGCGGCCGTCCACCGCGACCGGCTCGAATCCGAGGCCCAGCGCTCGCAGCAGGTCGAACAGGGGTGCGTACCCGGGGCTCTCGACGGCGACGCGGTCGCCTGCTCGCAACCTGACGGCGAGCGCGCGCTCGATGCCGTCGAGCGCGCCGCTCACCACGCAGACGTGCTCCGCGGGCACGCCATCGGCCTCGAACGCACCGCCGGCGAGCGCGAGCAGCTCTGCCAGCTCCGGCGGCTCCCCGTAGAGGTGCACCGGCAGCGGCGTCTCGCGCAGCGCGGCGGCGAGGTCGGGGAGGAGCGCGGGGTCGGGGTTGCCGCGCGAGAGGTCCCGTACGCCGGCGGGCAGCGGCAGCGGGGCAGGAGCCGACAGCGGCGGGCGCTCGCCCACGCGGGTGCCCCGGCGCGGCTCGGACACGACGACGCCGCGGCGGCGGAGCTCGGCGAGCCCCGCCGAGACGGTGGCGGGGCTGACGCCGGCGCCGGCGGCGAGGCGGCGCACGGAGGGCAGCCGCTGCCCGGGCGCGAGCGTCCCGTCCGCGACGGCGGCTTCGAGCTCGGCGACGAGCCCGGACGCACTGCGCGCAGTGATGCGATACTGTATTGGTTCAGTCACTTCTCTGTACTATTACAGATTTGAATAGGAATGGGAGGGATCGGCGTGCCTGTGAAGGACGGCAGAGCGGACGGAGCGGTCTCGGAGCGGGTGCGTCTGCGTCGCAAGCGCGAGCGCGGCAGCCACGAGCGCGAGGCGATCGACGCGATCCTCGACGAGGGCCTCGTGGCGCACCTGGGCATCGTCGACGACGGCCAGCCGCTCGTGCTGCCGACCCTGCACGCGCGCGCCGGCGACGTCGTCTACCTGCACGGGTCACGCGCGAGCCGCACGATGCGCGTCGCGGCCTCCGGCGCGCCCGTCTGCCTGACGGTGTCGCTGATCGACGGGCTCGTGCTGGCGCGCTCGGCGATGCACCACTCCGCGAACTACCGCTCGGCGGTCCTGGTGGGCCGCGCGCGGCGGGTCGAGGACCCGGCCGAGGTGCTCGCCGGCTTCGAGGCGATCGTCGAGCGGCTCGTGCCGGGCCGCTGGCGCGACGTGCGCCCGCCGAGCGCGAAGGAGCTGAAGGCGACGGCGCTAGTCGCGCTGCCGATCGAGGAGGCCTCCGCGAAGACCCGCACCGGCCAGCCGGTCGACGACGACGAGGATCGCGCGCTGCCGGCGTGGGCCGGCGTGATCCCGCTCTCGCTCAGCGCCGGCGAGCCCCAGCCCGACCCGCTCCTCGCGCCCGGGACGGAGCTCCCCGGCTACGTCAGCGGGTGGCCCCGCAGGTAGGCGGCGGCGTCCATCTCCCGGCCGCCCGGCGGCTTCACCTCGAGCAGCTCGAGACTGCCCGGGCTGCAGCCGAGCAGCAGCCGTCCGTCGTCCTCTGCGAGCGCCCCGGCTGCGAGCTCGTGCCCCGCGAGCCGGGCCCGCGAGACGCCGATCGTCTCGCCACCCACCACGAGCCGCGCGCCGATGTGCGGGTGCAGGGCCCGCACCGTGCGCTCCAGCTGCTCGGCCGGCTTCGCCGGGTCGAGCAGGCGGTCCTCGGGGCCGATCTTCTCCGCGTAGGTGACCCCCTCATGCGGCTGCTCGACGAAGGGAGGTCGCTGATCCAGCACGCGCACGATCAGCTCCCCTCCGAGCCTCTCGAGTCGCGCGGCGAGGGCTCCGTAGGTGTCCTCCGGAGCGATCGGCTCCTCCGCGGAGGAGCACACCGGCCCCTCGTCGAGCCCCGCGGTCAGGCGCATGATGCTCACGCCGGTGCGCTCGTCGCCGGCCATGATCGCCCGCTCGACCGGCGCGGCGCCCCGCCAGCGCGGCAGCAGCGAGGGATGCACGTTCAGGATCGGCTGCGCCGCCAGCAGCGGCTCGCCGATCAGCGCGCCGAACGCGCACACGACGACGCTCGGCGGCCCGGGCGCCTCGCCGGCCGTCTCGATGATCGCCGCTGCCGCCTCGGGGTCGTTGACCCGCGCGGGCTGCGCCAGCCTCAGGCCCAGCCTCCGCGCGGCCTCGGCGACGGGCGGGCTCGTCAGCCGCCGCCCCCGGCCGCTGGGCCGGTCGGGGCGAGTGACGACGAGCGCCGGGCGGTGGGCGTCCTCGGCGGCCAGCCGCTCGAGGACCGCGGCCGCGAAGGCCGACGTGCCTAGGTAGACGACGCTCACGGCGAGCGCACGGGGCTCAGGCCGCGCTCGGCGTCCTCTGCGCCTCGCGCATCGCGCGCATCGCCTCCTTGCGAGCCTCCTTGGAGATGCGGTCGAGCACGAGCGTCCCGTCGAGGTGGTCGATCTCGTGCTGGATCACGCGCGCCTCGAGCCCTTCGGCCTCGATCTCGAGCTCCGCGCCCGCCGCGTCGCGTCCGCGCACGCGCAGCGATTGGGCGCGCTCCACCTCGACGTGGACGCCGGGCAGGCTCAGGCAGCCCTCTTCGGCGACCTCGCGCTCCTCGCTCTGCCACTCGATCTCCGGGTTGACGAGCACCGTCAGCTCATCGTCGAGGAACGCTTTGTAGACCAGCATGCGGTGCAGCACGCCGAGCTGCGTCGCGGCGAGCCCGACACCGAGCGCGTCGTGCATCAGCTCGCCCATGCGCTCGGCTTCGCGCTGAAGGCGCTCGTCGAAGCGCTCGATCGGCAACGCCACGGCGCGCAGCACCGGATCGCCGAACTTGCGCACCTGGCGCAGCGCGGCGTCGCGCCGCGCGCGGGTCTCGGCATCGAGCTCCTCCGGTGCGTCGTCCTCGGCCTCGACCTCGACGTCGTCGGGCTGCGAAACCGGCTCTTCCTCGTCGCGCGCCCGTATGTCCTGTTCGCTCATCGAGCCCTGAGTCTAGGCGCCCGGACGCCTGACGGCCGCCGCGCGCGGGGCGCGCTCAGCCGTGGCCGCGGAACGCGTGCAGCGTCGCCGTCGCGTGGCTCGTGTGGCCGGCGCCGGACGGATCGTGCGCGACGATCGTCACGCGCACGCGCAGGCTGCCCCGGCTCGCCAGCAGCGAGCGCGCCCGCGCCGTCAGCCGCAGCCGCACGGTGCCGACGTGGCCGCCGGCGACCTTGAAGTGGCCGCCGGCGAGCGTGAGCACGCCCCCGTGGGCGGCGAGAACCGCGCTCAGCGTGCGAATGGCCACCTTGCCCTGGCAGCTCGTCACGCCGGACGGGCAGGCGATCTTCAGCACCAGCACGCCGCCGCGCCCCGCCTGCAGCCTGGCGCCGCGCAGGGTCGCGTTCGGCACCGCCGCCTTGACCGCTTTGAAGCCGGCCGTGCCCTGCCCGCCGGCGGCCCTCGCGGCTTCTTCGGCCGCTTTGCGAGCGTTTTCTTCCGCCCGCTGGCGGACGAGTTCTGCGGCGTCGCGCGCGGCCCGTTCCTGAGTTTCGCGTAGTGAACGTTCCTGTTCTTCGCGCGCTCTGGCTTCGGCTTGGATCGCTTCTTCCGCTTTCCGCCAGGCCGCCGCTTCCTCCCCGGGCACCGGCTCGAACGCCGCGAGCGCGCGCGGCGAGCCCACCCCTGAGGGGCCGTCGTAACCAGGCGCTGCGTTGCACGAGGTCGCGCGTTCACACCCGTAGGGAGGCGCGACGGCGCACGTCAGGCCTTCTTCGAAGCACTCTCCGTTCCCGCCCCCCTCGACGTCGAACAGCGACGTGTCCCCCAGGTGCGCGTACAGCGTCAGCGCCGGATACTCGATGCCGTCGGCACCCCCGGCGAGCGCAAAGAGCGAGCCGATCAGCGGCGCCGACAGCGACGTGCCGCCGATCGTCGCCCAGCCTCCGCCCCCGATGAACGACTCACATTGCGGGCCGCAGTCGTAGCTGTCGTAGATTTCAAATCCAGTCGCCGGGTCAGCGTCAGCGGAGACATCGGCGCTCAGCCGACTCGAACCGCAGCCGGTCGCGCCGAATCCCGCGGCGTATCGCTGCCAGATCGGCGCTTCGAAGCGCGCGCTGCAGCCGCCCCCGCTCTCGTTCCAGGCCGTCTCGCTCGCACGCTTGCCGGATTCGTCCAGCCGCAGTGTGGTGCCGCCCACCGAGACGACACCGGGCAGCGAGGCGGGCTCGTCGGGGGTCCCTCGGGGCGTGCTCAGCCACCCGTCGTAGCCGAAGTCGCCGGTCGCAGCCGTGATCACCGTCCCCGGGTGTTCGAACAGAGCGCGTTCGGTGGCGCTGATCCCGAAGTCCTCCGGTGCTCCGAAGGAGTTGGAGACGACGGCGGCGCCTTGTTCCACTGCTGTCGCGACCGCAGTTCCGAGGTTGAAGATCTGGGCGTTTTTCGCCTCGACGAGCAGAATGTGGCATTCCTGGCACACCGAATGTATCGTCTCGACGTCGAGCGAGATCTCGACCGACCATCCTTTCGTGTCGGCAGCCGGAAGTGACGATGGCGAGGACGAGCCGAACTGGTTGATCTTCCTGAAGCAGCCGCTTTTGCTCGTGCATTGCGGCAGAGCGTAAGCAGAGCTGAATTTGGCGAGATCTTCTTCGATGTTCGGGTCGTCGAAGGCGTCCACGACGGCCACGGTCTTCCCGGTGCCGCCCGCCTTCGGGTCATAGCCGTAGGCGCTCGCAAGCAGCGCAGGGGTGAGCCCTTCTTCTCCTCCGGGGCCGAATTCGAGCGCGGGCGGGCGAGCCGCAAGGGGCCGCACGCCGGGCCGCCCCGCCTGACTCGGCGGCACCCGGACGCGAGCCAGCGCGAGACACATCGCTTCGCCCGGAGCCGGACGGCCGCAGATGGGCTCGTCCCGAACGTAGCCGGTCGTTTCGGCGGCGCCGGCCGTGGCCGCGCAGACGAGTGCGGTCAGCGTCGTGATCAAGACCGCGGCCGCCCCCGAGCGGCTCTTTCGCGTCGAGTTCATTCTCCTGTCCCCCTCCGCTGCCGTGGCACCCGCGGCAGGCGACGCAAGGTAGCACTGGAGCCGCCGCCCGGCAACGTCCGGTCGCCGTGCTGCGCCGTCCTCACTGAGGGTCGACGTCGACGCTGAAGCTGACGCCACCGGGCCTGCGCTCGGCGGCCAGCGCCGCGACGGCGGCCCCGGCCGCGGCCACGGCACCGGCGCGCTCCAGCGCCTTGATCACGAGCACCTGGCGCTCGCGACCGCGCAGCCGGAACAGCGGCGCGGGGCCGAGCAGCGTCGCCTCGGCTGCGCGCAGCGGCGCCAGCAGCCGCTCGCGCAGCTCGAACGCCGCCTCGCGCGCGGGCACCGCCTGCTCGGCCGCGAGCACGATCCGGATCAGGTGCGAGAACGGCGGGTAGCCGAGCGCGCGCCGGCGCTCGAGCTCCTCGGCCGCGAACGCGGCGCTCTGGTGGCGGGCGGCGTGCCGGATCGCCCGCGCCTCGGGCGCGAGCGTCTGCACCAGCACCCTGCCCTCTCCCCCGCGTCCGGCGCGCCCCGCGAGCTGGGAGATCAGCGCGAACGTGCGCTCCTCCGCCCGGAAGTCCGGGAAGCGCAGCGTCGCGTCGGCGTCGAGCACGACGCCCAGTGAGACGTCGGGGAAGTCGTGTCCCTTGGCGACCATCTGGGTGCCGATCAGCACGCCGCTGCTCGCGGCCTCGAAGTCCGCGAGCACGGCGCCCGGCTCCGCCTGGAGGCCGGTGCCGAGGACGTCCGCGTCGAGCCGGAACACCGGAAAGGCGCCGTCGTCCAGCACGGCGCCGAGGTCGTGCGCGAGCCGCTCGGTGCCGGCGCCGTGGCGCGCGACCGAGGTCGAGCGGCAGTCCGGGCACGCCGCCGGTGCGCGCTCGCGGTGCCCGCAGTGGTGGCAGGCCAGGTAGCCACCGGCGCGGTGGAGCACCAGCGCCACGTCGCATTCGGGGCAGCTCCACACCCGCCCGCAGGAGCGGCAGGACAGGAAGTTCGACCAGCCGCGCCTGTTGAGCAGCACGATCGCCTTGCCGCCGCCGTCGCGCAGGCCGGCGAGCGCCGCCGCGGTCGCCGGGTGCAGGCCGGAGCGCTGCCCGCGCATGTCGAGCACCTCGACCGGCGGCAGCGGCCGGCCGTCGACGCGCCGGGGCAGGTCCAGCACCGGCATGCGGTGCATGCTCTCCGGCCGCGGCGTCGCGCTGCCGGCCAGCAGCAGCGCCCCGCAGCGAGCGGCGCGCTCGACGGCGACCTCGCGCGCGTCGTAGCGGGGATCGCCCTCGTGCTTGTAGGAGCTGTCGTGCTCCTCGTCGATCACGATCAGGCCAAGCTCCGGCACGGGCGCGAACACCGCCGAGCGCGGGCCCACGCAGACACGCGCCTCGCCCTCGCGCAGCCGGCGCCACTGCTCGTAGCGCTGCCCGGAGGTCATGCGCGAGTGCAGCACCGCCACGGTCTCGCCGAAGCGGGCCTCGAAGCGCGCCACGATCTGCGGGGTCAGCGCGATCTCGGGAACCATCACGATCGCCGAGCGCCCCTGCGCGAGCGCCTCCTGGGCCGCCCGCAGGTAGACCTCGGTCTTGCCCGATCCCGTCACCCCGTGCAGCAGCGCGCGCCGGGTGGGTGGGCTCCCATCCTCTCGCAGCGCGGCCAGGAGCGGCTGGAGCGCGGCGCGCTGGTCGGAGCCGAGCGCAGGCGGCTGCGCGGGCGCGGCGCCCACGGCGCGGCTGCGCGCACGGCTGGTGGCCCTGCGCTTGCGGCCGCTGAGGCGCTTCGTGGCGCCCGGCGGAAGCACGAGCTGCAGCGCCCGGGCGAACGTCGAGCAGTACTCGGCCGAGACCCACCTGGCCAGCGCGACGAGCTCGCGCGAAATGCCCGGATCGAGCACGCGCAGCGGTTCCAGCAGCCGCTCGGCCGGCACCTCGCTCGAGGAGGCGAGGTCGACCACGACGCCGAGCAGCTGCCGGCGGCCGAAGGGGACCACGAGCATCGAGCCGACCCCGACCCGCCCGCGCAGCTCCTCGCCGAGCAGGTAGTCGAAGGGCCCCTGCAGCGCGCGGGCAGTGGTGATCGGCTCTACCCGCGCGACCGCCGCGGCGGGCCCGCGCGATGCGACGATGGGACCGGCCGGATCTGCCGCCGCCTGCGGCGGGGCCTGGCTGTCTGTCGGGGCGGCGGCTCCCACCGCCCCGACCCTAGAGGGCGCCGCGGTCAGAGACCGGCGGCCGAGCGCAGCGCCTGAGCCTTGTCGGTGCGCTCCCACGTGAAGTCGTGGTCTTCGCGGCCGAAGTGCCCGTAGGCCGCGGTCTTCTGATAGATCGGCCGGTGGAGCTTGAGCTCCTCGCGGAAGGCGCCCGGGCGCAGGTCGAAGACCTCGTCGACCGCCTTGACGATCTGCGCGCGGCCGATCTTCTCGGTGCCGAACGTCTCGACCATGACCGAGACGGGGTGCGCGACGCCGATCGCGTAGGCGACCTGGACCTCCGCGCGGTCGGCGAGATCGGCCGCGACGATGTTCTTGGCCACCCAGCGGGCCGCATAGGCCGCGGAGCGGTCCACCTTGGAGGGGTCCTTGCCCGAGAACGCGCCGCCGCCGTGGCGCGCCATGCCACCGTAGGTGTCCACGATGATCTTGCGCCCGGTCAGCCCGCAGTCGCCGACCGGCCCCCCGATCACGAAGCGCCCCGTCGGGTTGACGAGGAAGTTGCGGCGCAGCTTGGTCTCGTCGTAGAGGTCGTCGGGCAGGATCGGCTCGACGACGTGCTCCCACAGGTCGTCAGGGATCAGCGACTCGGCGCCCTCGGCGTGCTGCGTGGAGATCAGGAGCTTCTCGATCTCGACGGGCTTGCCGTCGCGATAGCGGACGCTGACCTGGGTCTTGCCGTCCGGGCGCAGGTACTCGAGCGTGCCCGCGCGGCGCACCGCCGTCAGCCGTTCCGCCAGGCGGTGCGCCAGCGAGATCGGCAGCGGCATCAGCGCATCCGTCTCGCGGGTCGCGTACCCGAACATCATCCCCTGGTCGCCGGCGCCGGCGACGTCGAGCTCGTCCTCGTCGTTCGCGTCGGTGCGCGCCTCGTACGCCTGGTTCACGCCCTGCGCGATGTCCGGAGACTGCTTGTCGATCGCGTTCAGCACCGCGCAGGAGTCGGCGGAGAAGCCGAGGTCGGCGTCGGTGTAGCCGATGCGGCGGATCGTCTCCCGCGCGATCTCCTGGATGTCGACGTAGGTCTCGGTCGAGATCTCGCCGGAGACGACGACGAGGCCGGTGTTGACGAGCGTCTCGCAGGCGACGCGGCCGTACGGTTCGTCCTTGAGGACCGCGTCGAGGACGCCGTCGGAGATCTGGTCGGCGATCTTGTCGGGGTGGCCCTCGGTGACGGACTCGGACGTGAACAGGAACTCGTTTTCTGAAGGCTCTGTCATAGCTGGCGGGATCGGCTCCGATGTCGAGATGGCGGGGGCGGCGGAGAGGGTACCGCCGAGAGGAAGGCTGAGAGTGTATGCAGGAGGGGCCTGGGAGCGCCTGGGGGCGGCGCCTCCCGGGGCTACGCGGCGCGGGCGCGGCCGCGCTGGCCGCGCTCGACGAAATCGATGATCAGGGGGATCCCGTCGAGCCCGTAGCGCGCCCGCAGCCGGTTCTCGAGGTAGTACGCGTAGTCGCGCGTCACCCGCGAGCGGGAGTTGACCTGGATCGCGAATCGCGGCGGGCGCTCGCCGATCTGGGTGATGTAGAGCAGCTTCAGGCGGTGGCCCGATGCCCCGCGCCGGGTGCCGATGGGCGGCTGGCGTGCCTGTGTGGCCTCGGAGAGGAAGCGGTTCAGCTCGGCCGTGGGGATGCGCCCGGCCATGCGGTCGCCGAGCGCGATCGCCTCCTCGAGCAGCCGCGCGATGTTGCGCCCGCTCTTGGCGCTCGCGGTCAGCACCCGCGGGCGCAGCCGCAGCTTCTCCGCCACGCGGGCGCGCTCGTGGTCGAGGTCGAGCTGCCGGTCCCCCTCGCCGCTCCCGAGGAGGTCCCACTTGTTGAGGACGATCGCGGTCGCGCAAGCCGCCTTCATCGCCAGCTCGGCGATGCGGAGGTCCTGCGCGGTGACGCCGTCGCTCGCGTCGCAGACGACGAGCGCCACATCGGCGCGCTCGGCCGCGCGCTGCGAGCGCAGCGCCGTGTAGTACTCGACCGAGTCCGACACCTTCGACTGCCTGCGCATGCCGGCGGTGTCGACGAGCGTGAGGCGGCGCTCGCCGACGAGCAGGGGCATGTCGATCGCGTCGCGCGTCGTGCCGGCCTGCTCGGAGACGATCACGCGCTCCTCTCCGAGGAAGCGGTTCACGAGCGAGGACTTGCCCACGTTCGGCCGGCCGATCACAGCCAGGCGGATCTCCCCGTCATCCTCCTCGGACTGCCCCGGCGGGAGCAGCTCGACGAGCCGGTCGAGCAGGTCGCCGCTGCCCAGGCCCTGCGCGGCGGAGACGGGGATCGGCTCACCGAGCCCGAGGCGGTGGAACTCGGCGGCGAGCGGGATGTCGGCCACGCCGTCGATCTTGTTCGCCGCCACGATCACGGGCAGGGGCGAGCGGCGCAGCAGCTCGGCCAGCTCCTCGTCGCCGGGCCGCGCCCCCGCGCGGGCGTCCACCACCAGGACCGCGACGTCGGCTTCGGCGAGCCCCGCCTGCGCCTGCTCGCGGATCGATCCGGCCAGCGGGTCCTCGTCCTCGAAGTCGACGCCGCCCGTGTCGATCAGCTTGAAGCGGCGCCCGTTCCACTCGCAATCGAGGTCCTTGCGGTCCCGCGTGACGCCGGGCTGGACGTGCACCACCGCCTCGCGCCCGCCGGTGAGGCGGTTTATGAGCGAGGACTTGCCGACGTTCGGGTAGCCGACGATCGCGACCTTGAGCATCAGGCCAGTATGGCGGGGTAGCATGGCGCGGCGTCCGTAGGAGCCGTCGCGGGCGAGCAGCCGATGCCCGTCGCCCGCCTCTCCTCAGCCTCGCTCTACTACGAGATGCACGAGCCCGGCGGCGTGGCCGATCCCGCGCGCGTGCTCGTGATCGGAGGAACGGGCAGCGACCTGCGCGATCCGCCGAGCCCGTTCGGCTGGCCGGGCGCAGAGCGCTTCACGGTGCTCTCCTACGACCATCGCGACCTCGGACGCTCCCGCGCCGCGCGCGAGCGGCCCCCGGCGATGGAGGACTTCGCCGCCGACGCGCTCGAGCTGGCCGACCACGTCGGCTGGGACGCGTTCGCGGTCGTGGGCATCTCCTTCGGCGGCATGGTCGCCCAGGAGCTCGCGCTGCGGGCGCGCCACCGGGTCGCGAGGCTCGTGCTCGCGATCACCTCGGCCGGCGGCGCCCTCGGAGCCTCCTATCCGCTCCACGAGCTGTACGCACTGCCCGCCGAGGAGCGCCTCCGGCTCCTCGTCTCGCTGCTCGACACCCGCACGACGCACGACGCACAGCTCGCGGCGGCGTTGCGCGCCTTTCTCGCGGCGGGCCACAGCCTGCATCCGGCCGAGGTCCCTCCGGGCCTGGCTCGCCAGCTCGATGCGCGCAGCCGCCACGACGCGTCCGCGCGCCTCGCGGAGCTGACGATGCCCTGCCTCGTCGTGGCCGGACGCCACGACGGCATCGCGCCGCCCGAGCGCTCGGTGGCGCTCGCCGCGGCGATCCCGGGCGCGAGGCTCGCGGTCTTCGACGGCGGTCACGGCGTGCTGCTCCAGGATCCCGCGGCGTGGCCGATGATCGCGGCGTTCCTCGCGAGCTAGCGGAGCGCGCTGGAGCGCGGGCCGGCGGCGATCAGCCTCGAGGGGCCGCGCCCCGGGTCTGGCCCAGCGTCTCCTAGGCCCGCGCGGCGAGCGCGATGCGCTCGACGACCTGATCCACCGTGAGGCCCGTGGTGTCCAGCCGCACCGCGCCATCCGCCTCGCGCAGCGGGCTCGCCGCGCGGCTGCTGTCGCGCTCGTCGCGTGCCCGCATCTCCGCCAGCACGCCCCTCTCCTCGGCGCCGCTCTCGGCCGCCCGCCGCCGCGCGCGCTCGGCGGGATCGGCGTCGAGGTAGACCTTCAGCTCGGCCCCGGGGGCTACGACCGTGCCGATGTCGCGTCCCTCGGCCACCCAGTCGCCGTGCGAGATCAGCGCCCGCTGCTTCTCGACGAGCGCCGCGCGAACGGCTGGCTCGGCGGCGAGGACCGAGGCGCGCTCGGAGACCTCGGGCTCGCGGATCGCGTCGGTGACGTCCTCGCCGCCGAGCAGCACCCGTCCGTCCTCGAGCGCGATGGCCGCTGCTGCCGCGAGCTTCGCAGGCTCCGCACCGGGATCGCGCAGTGTGAGCAGCGCGACGCACCTGTACATCGCGCCGCTGTCGAGGTAGTGGGCGCCCAGCCGCTCGGCGAGTGCCCGGGCCACCGTCGACTTGCCTGCGCCGGCGGGCCCGTCGATCGCCACGACCATCGCTCAGACGCCCGCGCCGAGCGCCCGTAGGTCCGCCACGAAGCCGGGATAGGAGATCGTCGCCGCATCCATGTCGATCACCTCGACGCCCTCGCGCGAGGCGAGGCCGGCGATCGCACCCATCATCGCCAGGCGGTGGTCGCCGAGCGAGTCGATCGTGCCGCCGCGCAGGCCCCCCGTTCCGGCCACGGCGAAGCCGTCCTCGGTGGCCTCGATCTGCGCGCCGAGCCCGCGCAGGCCCTCGACGACGCCCGCGATGCGGTCGGACTCCTTGACGCGCAGCTCCTGCGCGCCGGTGACGACGGTCTCACCCTCGGCGAAGCAGCCGAGCAGGGCGACGAGCGGCAGCTCGTCGATCGCGAGCGGCACCTCGCCCGGGTGCACGGTGGTTCCCTCGAGGGCGCCGTGGGCCACGTCGAGGTCGCTCCGCGGCTCGGAGTCGCTCAGCGTCTCGGACTCCTCCTCCAGGTCCCCGAGCACGATCCCCCGCATGCGCCGCACGATCCGCAGGAACCCCGACCGGGTCCAGTTGACCCCCACGTCGCACAGCAGCAGCTGCGAGCCGGGGACCAGCACGCCGGCGGTCACCAGGAACGCCGCGGAGCTGGGGTCGGCGGGCACCGCGACCGACTCGAGCTGGAGCTCGTCGACGTTCACGGCGCGCACGGTGTCGCCTTCGCGGGAGATCTGCACGCCGGCGCGCAGCAGCATCCGCTCGGTGTGGTCGCGGCTGCGGCTCGGCTCGGTGACCGTCGTGGTGCCGTCAGCCGTCAGGGCGGCCAGCAGCAGGCACGACTTCACCTGGGCGCTCGCGACGTCGAGGTCGTGGTCGACGGCGAGCAGCCGCTCGCCGCGCACGGTGACCGGCGCGAAGCTCCCGTTCGTGGGTTCGATCGTCGCGCCCATCGCCCGTAGCGGCAGCGCGATCCGGTCCACCGGGCGGCGGCGGATCGAGGCGTCGCCGTCGAGCGTGAACGCGCGGCCCTGCTGTGCCGCGAGCCAGCCCGGCAGCAGCCGCAGCAGCGTGCCGGCGTTGCCGACGTCGATCGGTCCGTCCGGCTCGCGCGCCTCGCGCAGGCCGGTGCCGCGGATCACGATCTCGCCGTCGTCGCCCTCCACGAGCGCCCCGAGCGCGCGCACGGCCTCGAGCGTCGAGCGCGTGTCGGCCGCCTCCAGGTAGTTCTCCACCCGCACCGGCTCGGAGGACATCGCGCCGAGCAGCGCGGCGCGGTGGGAGATCGACTTGTCCGCGGGCGGCACGATCTTGCCGGTGAGGCTCTGCGCGGGTGCGAAGCGCATGTTCATGCGCGCGCCACCTGGAAGCCGAGCTCGCTCACGACCGCCTCGGCGCGGGCCGCGGGCTCCGCGCCGCCGATCCACAGGGCGATCACGCCGCGGCTGTTGTCCGGCGAGGGCGAGAGCACCAGGTCGCCGATGTTGACCCCTGCCTCGCCCAGCGCGAGGGCGATCTCGGCGACCACGCCCGGACGGTTGGGAACCTGCACGCGCAGCTCGTGCGCGGAGCCCGCCGTCATGCCGGCCCCGAGCAGGGCGTCGCGGTCCGCGCGAGCGCCGTCGATCCAGGCGCCGAGCGCGGCGGCGTCGCCCGTGCGCAGCATCTCGCGCACCTGGACGAGCCGTCCCTCCAGCTCGGCGATCGCGGTCTCCAGCGCGTCGGCGTTGGACAGGTAGATGTCGGTCCAGAGCCCGCTGTTCGCACCCGCCACGCGGATCGCATCGCGGAAGCTCGGGCCGACCGCCGGCAGTCGCTCGTCGTCCTCGCCGGGGCCGTTCAACGTCCCCGCGGCCTCCGCGGCGAGCAGGTTGGCGAGCACGTGGGGCAGGTGCGAGATGCAGGCCATCATGCGGTCGTGCGTGGCGGCGTCGATCGCCGCCGGGCGGGCGCCGAAGCGCCTGAGCAGCGCGTGGAGGCGCTCGTAGAGCACCCCGGCGGTGCTCTCGCGCGCCGGGGTGAGGTACCACGTCGCGCCGTCGAAGAGGTCTTCGCGGGCGTGCTCGACGCCATCGGTCTCGGCGCCCGCGAGCGGATGGCCGCCGACGAAACGCTCGTCCGCGGAGGCCTCGGCGAGCAGCCGCTTGGTCGAGCCCACGTCGCTGACCACGCAGTCGGGCCCGGCGGCGGCGAGCGCCGCGGCGACGACCGCGGGCAGGGCGCCGACGGGGGCCGCGACGAAGACCGCCTCGGCTCCCTCGACCGCGTCGGCCACGCTTGCGCCGGCGCTGTCGATCGCACCGAGCGCGAGCGCGCGCGTGACGACGTCGGGGTCGGGGTCGTACCCGCACACCTCGGCCTCGGCACGGGCGCGGGCGGCGAGCCCGATCGAGCCGCCGATCAGCCCGACGCCGAGGACGGCGATCCGCATTCCCTCAGCTCGGCGCCGTCTGCGCCCCGGCGGCGTTGCGGTCGCGGACGGACGCGGCGAGCCCTTCCAGCACCTCGACGGTCGTCTCCCAGGCGATGCACCCGTCGGTGATCGACTGGCCGTAGCGCAGGTCGGAGCCGTCGCCGAGGTCCTGGCGGCCGGCGACGAGGAACGACTCGAGCATCACGCCGGCGATCGCGCGGTTGCCGCTCGCGATCTGCGCACCGACGTCGGCGGCCACCGCCGGCTGGCGCTCAGGGTCCTTGCCGCTGTTGTCGTGGCTCAGGTCGATCATCACGCGGCCGGCGAGCCCCGCGGCGTCGAGCAGCTCGATCGCCTCCGCGACGCTCTGCGCGTCGTAGTTGGGCCGGCCTTTGCCGCCGCGAAGGATGACGTGGCAGTCGGCGTTGCCGCGCGTGTAGAGGATCGCGGGGGCGCCGCCGGCGTCGATCCCCGCGAAGGCGTGCGGGGCCGCCGCGGCGCGGACGGCGTCCACCGCCACCTGCACGTTGCCGTCGGTGCGGTTCTTGAAGCCGACCGGCATCGACAGCCCGGAGCCGAGCTGCCGGTGGATCTGGGACTCGGTGGTGCGCGCCCCGATCGCGCCCCAGGAGACGGCGTCGGCGATGTACTGCGGCGTGATCGGGTCCAGGAACTCGCAGCCGACGGGCAGCCCTGTGTCCAGCACTCCGAGCAGCACGCGCCGCGCGAGGTGGAGGCCCGCGTTGACGTCGCCCGAGCCGTCGAGGTGCGGGTCGTTGATCAGGCCCTTCCAGCCGGTCGTGGTCCGCGGCTTCTCGAAGTAGACCCGCATCGCGACCAGCAGCTCGCCGTTCAGCTTCCTGGCGAGCTCGGCGAGCCGCGAGGCGTACTCGAGCGTGGCCTCGGGGTCGTGGACGCTGCAGGGCCCGACGACGGCGAGGAGCCTCTCGTCCTCTCCCTGCAGCACCGCGTGAACGTCGCGGCGTCCGGCGAGCACGACATCCGCCTGAGCGGGGCTGAGCGGCAGCTCCTCCAGCAGGGCGTCGGGCGCCAGCAGTGGGACGACCCGCTCGATCCGCCTGTCGCGAACGAAGTCTCTGAGTCCCGGCACCTCAGACAAGGACCGGCTCCCCTCCGGCCGGACCGGGAGACACTCGTGTCCCCGAACCGGACAGCGTCTTGCCCGCGAGCGCGGCTGCCTGCTCGACCGCTCGCGCGTAGCCCGCGAACTCGTCGGCGCGCAGCTGCTGGGGGCCGTCGCAGATCGCGACATCGGGGTCCGGATGCACCTCGACGATGATCCCGTCGGCGCCGACGGCGGCGGCGGCGAGCGACAGCGGCGTCACCAGGTCGCGGCGCCCGGCGGCGTGGCTCGGGTCGACGATCACGGGCAGGTGCGATCGCTCCTTCAGCACCGGCACCGCCATCAGGTCGAGCGTGAACCGGTAGGAGGTCTCGAACGTGCGGATGCCGCGCTCGCAGAGCATCACGTTCTCGTTGCCCTCCTTGAGGATGTACTCGGCGGCCATCAGCAGCTCGTCCAGCGTCGAGGACAGGCCGCGCTTGAGCAGCACCGGGCGCCCCGAGCGGCCGACCTCTTCGAGCAGCGGGTAGTTCTGCATGTTGCGCGCGCCGATCTGGACGACGTCGGCGACCTCCATCACAGCCTCCACGTCGGCGAGGTCCATCAGCTCCGTGACGATCGGCAGGCCCGTCTCGGCCCGCGCCTCCGCGAGCAGGCGCAGCCCCTCCGCGCCGAGCCCCTGGAAGGAGTAGGGGCTGGTCCGCGGCTTGTAGGCGCCGCCGCGCAGCAGCGCGGCGCCGCCGTCGCGCACCGCACGCGCGGTCTGCATCGTCTGCTCGCGCGATTCGACCGCGCACGGCCCGGCGATCAGCGCGAAGCTCTCGCCCCCGACCCTGCGCCCGCAGATGTCCAGCACGGAGCGTGTTCCGCGCGTCCTCTGCAGGGCGGCGAGCCTGTACGGCTCCACCTCCTGCGCGGTGGCGATCCCCTTCGTCGCGATCATGTTCGAGTCATCCTTTCAACCGGCGTGTGGGCATGTTAGAGGTGCGTCCGAGAAGCCCTGTTGCGGGCCCGTGAGGGGCGTGCACGACGCCCTTGGAGGCGGCGCCTGGTCCCTGTCCGGGACTCTCGGGACGCGCCCGCTCACGACGGGCGCAGCTCCTTGGCGCCTAGCTAAATCGCCAGGCGTAGGCGAACGACCAGGAAAAGGCGTAGCCGGTGAAAGGTGCTGTCTGCGCCGGAGATGACACGGTCGTTCTCAAGCGTTTGTAGCAGAGAGGACGCGGGGCGTCCAGGTCTGGCTGCTACAGGAGCTCGGCCAGGGCGTCGAGGAAGCGCTGGTTCTCCTCTCCCAGCCCGTAGGTGACTCGCAGCGCCGGCTCGGCGCTGCCGAGCGCCAGGCCGGAGCGGACCAGCACGCCCCGCTCGAGCAGGCCGGCGACGATCGCCTCCTCGTCGCGCTCGGCGCCGAGCGGCACCCAGCAGAAGTTCGCCTGCGACTCCGCTGGATCGAGCCCCAGCGCGCGCAGGCGCTCGTCCATCGAGATGCGCTCGGCGACGGTCCGCGTCACACGGTCGAGCACCGCGTCCTGGTGACCGAGCGCCTCGACCGCGGCGGCCTGAGCGAGCGCGTTGCAGAAGAACGGCTGACGCACCTGGTCGAGCGCCTGCACGAGCTCCCCCGAGCCGCACAGCGCGAAGCCGACGCGCAGCCCGCAGAGCCCGTAGACCTTCGAGAAGGTCCGCAGCAGCGCGACGTTGGGGTGGGCGCCGAGCAACTCGAGCGACGCTTCCGGGTCCTCGAGCAGGTTGAACTCGCAGTAGGCCTCGTCGACGATCACCGCCACGTGGGGCGGCACATCGGCGAGGAACGAGGCGATCTCCTCCAGCGGGATCGCCGTGCTCGTCGGGTTGTTCGGGTTGCAGACGAGGACGAGCCGCGTCGCGGCGGTGATCTCGCGCAGCATCGCCGGCAGGTCGTGGCGCGCCTGCGAGTCGAGCGGGACCGTCACCGCCCGCGCGCCGGAGGCGGCGGCGAGGTGCGGGTAGACCGAGAACGACGGCCACGCGTAGAGGAGCTCGGCGCCCGGCTCGAGCAGCGCCTCGCCGGCCGCGAGCAGGATGTCGCAGGAGCCGTTGCCGATCGCGATCTGAGAGGCCGGCACTTCGTAGCGCTGCGAGAGGCGCTCGCGCAGAAGCGTGTTCGACGGGTCCGGGTAGCGGTTCAGCCGCCCGATCGCGGCGTCGATCGCCTCGCGCACCGCCGGCAGCGGGCCGAAGGGGGTCTCGTTGCTCGCGAGCAGCGCCAGCCCGTCGGTCGCGTAGCCGCCCGCCGCCGGGTAGACCGGGATCCGCCGGATCCGCTCTGAGAACTCGATCGCCACGCGCCTATTGTGCCGCGTGCAGGTCCGCGCGCAGCGCCTTGGTCTCGCCGAGGTACACGTGGTCGGGCGTGTGGCCGTCGTCGGCCTCGTAGTGGATCAGCACCCTGATCACGCGCGGCATCGAGCCCGGCACCGGGATCTCCTGCGCGCAGAGCAGCGGCACGCGCTCGAAGCCCAGCGCACGCGCTGCGACGGCGGGGAACTCGGCGTCCAGGTCGTGGGTGGCCGTGAACACGCAGCTGATCACGCGCTCGGGGCGCAGGCCATTGCGCTCCATGATCGCCTCCATCAGCTCGGTCGTGGCGCCGAGGATCGACTCCGCGTCGTTGCGCTCGACGCTCGTCGCGCCGCGGAGTGCGAACAGTCCCATGCGGGCGATTCTGTCAGAGCCCGCGGCCCAAACCGGCGATCTCGCGCGCGCCGAGGCGGCGGTGGGCGCCGGGCGCCAGATCGTCCAGGCGCAGCGTCCCGAACGCGACGCGGGTGAGCTCGAGGACGGGATGCCCGACCGCCTCGCACATCCGCCGCACCTGACGGTTGCGGCCTTCGTGGATGGTGATCTCGAGCTCGTCCGGCGCGAGCAGCGCCACCTCGGCCGGGGCCGTCGGCCCGTCGTCGAGCTCCACTCCCGCGCGCAGTGCCCCGAGCGCACGCTTGCCGACGGGCCCGCCGGCCACGCGCGCGCGGTAGGTCTTCGGCACTTCGTAGCGCGGATGGGTCAGCCGGTGCGCGAGCTCGCCGTCGTTGGTCAGCAGGATCAGCCCCGCGCTGTCCGCGTCCAGCCGTCCGACCGGATACAGGCGCAGCCCGCCCGCGTCGAGCAGCCCGGTGACCGTGGGGCGACCGTGCGTGTCCTGCGCGGTGGAGACGACGCCGACCGGCTTGTTGAGGGCGAACACCACCCGCGGCTCGGGCCCGGCCAGCGGCTCTCCGTCCACTGCGACCGTTGCGCGGTGCTCGACGCGGCGGGCGGGGTCGGTGACGGTTTCGCCGTCCAGCGCCACACGGCCTTCGGCGATCAGCCGCTCGGCGGCGCGGCGCGAGGCCACGCCGGCGTGTGCGAGGTACTTCGCGAGCCTCATGCCCGCCGGGCCGGGATCGGTGCCATCTGCTGCAACCATAGGCGCGAGATGGACCTGAAGAAGCTCGATGAGACCCTCGCCGAGGCCGGCGAGCCCGCGTTCCGCGCCCGCCAGGTCTGGGCGTGGGCGGCACGCGGCGCCGGCGGCTACGAGCAGATGACCGACCTGCCGGCGGCGCTGCGCGAGCGGCTCGCCTCGCAGGTGCCGTTCTCCTCGCTGCAGGCGCAGCGCGAGGCCGTCTCACGCGACGGCACGGTCAAGGTCCTGTTCGCGACCGAGGACGCGCGCCCGCTGGAGGCGGTGCTGATGCGCTACCGCGACGGCCGCCGCTCGCTCTGCCTCTCATCGCAGTCGGGCTGCCCGCTGACGTGCCGCTTCTGTGCCACCGGAGCGATGAAGTTCGGACGCAACCTGTCAACGTCGGAGATCCTCGATCAGGCTTTGCACTTCCGCCGCGTGGAGGCGGCGGACCACTGCGTGTTCATGGGCATGGGCGAGCCGATGCTGAACCTGGACGCGGTGCTTGCCGCCTGCGAGCGGCTGCCGGACCTCGGAATCACCCATCGGCGGACGACGATCTCGACCGTCGGCTGGATCCCGGGCATCGAACGGCTCACCGAGAGCGACATGCCCGTGCGCCTCGCGCTGTCGCTGCACGCGCCCGAGGAAGCGCTGCGCAGCGAGCTGATGCCGGTCAACGAGCGCCACCCCCTGAGCGACGTGATCGAGGCCTGCCGTGCCTTCTATGCGCGCCGGCGCCGGCGCGTGTTCGTCGAGTACGTGATGCTCGCGGGGGTCAACGACCGCTACGAGCAGGCGCTCGCGCTCTCGCGGCTGCTCAGAGCCGAGGCCGAGAAGACGCCGATCTTCAAGGTCAACCTGATCCCGTTCAACCCCAGCGGCTCCGAGTTCCGCGGCTCCAGCCGCGAGTCGATCGCGGCGTTCCGCGCGGCGCTGGAGTCACGTGGCGTACCGGTCACCGTGCGGCTGACGCGCGGGCGCGACATCGACGCTGCGTGCGGTCAGCTCGCGGCGAGCGAGGCGCTCGGCGGGGTTGCGTGACCAACTGCACACCGCGCGCTGAAATCTGCGTGGTAGCTTCGCCCGACGGCACGGATCGTGCCGGCTTGTGAGGGGGCTGGTTGCAGTCCGTGTCGGTTCTGACTCCTACTCCCTGGGGGGAAATCGACATGAGCACCACTGGAATCGACGAAGCGAAGCTCGAAGCGTTCATGGGGCAGGCGCTCTCCGACATGGGGGCCAACATCAGCGCGCCGCTGATGGTGATGGGCGACAAGCTCGGTCTCTACAAGGCGATGGCGGGCGCCGGGCCGCTGACCTCGCAGGAGCTGGCCGAGAAGACCGACGTGGCCGAGCGCAGCGTGCGTGAGTGGTTGCGCAACCAGGCGGCCGGCGGCTACGTCGCCTACGACGCCGGGAGCGACACCTACACGCTCCCCGACGAGCAGGCGCTCGCGCTCGCAGACGAGGAGAGTCCGTTCTACATCCTCGGCGCGTATGACCTGATCGCCTCGCTCTACGCCGACGAGGAGCGCATCACCGAGGCCTTCCGCAGCGGCGCGGGGATGGGCTGGCACGAGCACGACGACCGCCTCTTCCGCGGCACCGAGCGCTTCTTCCGGCCGGGCTACAGGGCGCATCTCGTCAGCGAGTGGATTCCGGCGCTGGACGGCGTGCAGGAGAAGCTCGAACGCGGCGCCAAGGTGGCCGACGTCGGCTGCGGGCACGGCGCCTCGACGATCGCCATGGCCGAAGCGTTCCCCAACAGCGAGTTCTTCGGCTTCGACTACCACGAGTCGTCGATCGCCACCGCGCGTGAGACGGCGCAGCGCGCCGGCGCCGGCGAGGGCATCAGCTTCGCGGTCGCCTCGGCGAAGGACTACCCCGGGGAGGGCTACGACCTCGTCTGCGTGTTCGACTGCCTGCACGACATGGGCGATCCGGTGGGCGCCTCGGCGCACATCCGCGACTCGCTGGCCGACGATGGCACCTGGATGATCGTGGAGCCCTTCGCCGGCGACAGCGTCGCGGAGAACCTGAACCCGGTCGGGCGGATCTTCTACGGCGCGTCGACGGTGATCTGCACGCCCGCTTCGCTGGACCAGGAGGTCGGGCTCGCACTCGGCGCGCAGGCGGGCGAAGCGCGGTTGCGCGAGGTGATCGAAGAGGGCGGCTTCTCATCGGTGCGGCGCGCCACGGAGACGCCGTTCAACCTGATCCTCGAGGCGAAGCCGTGAGGCCGCCGCGCGTTCGGCGCGGCCACGAAGCGGCGCGCGCCTAGCCCTCGAGCACAGCGAGGATGTTCCCGGCGGGATCGTTGAACCACGCGATCGGCGGCCCGCCGGGATTGCGCGAGATGCCGCGCTCGTCCTGCCCGAGGCCCTCGTACCGGATCGGCTCGACGCCCTCGGCGGCGAGCTGGTCGACGGCCTCCTCGATGTCGTGCACGGCGAAGTTGAGGATCGTGAAGACGGCCGGCACGTGGTCGGGCTTCGGGTAGACGATCGCCTCCGATCCGCCCGCGAGATGAAGCCGCAAGAGGCCGTTCTCCAGCTCCTCGACCTCGACCGAGAGCGTCTCGCTGTAGAAGTCGCGTGCCGCGACGATGTCGTCGACGGAGAAGCTGCTGAACGCCGCCTCGTAGGTCAGCATCAGCCCCCGGCGCCCCCCGCCCGCGCCTCGCCGGCGCGCAGCAGGCGGTCGCGCAGCTCGGCCTGCTCCTCCGGGCTCGGGTCCCAGCGCGCGACGTCCGGGAGCTGCTCGAGGTCGCGCAGGCCGAACAGCTTCAGGAACTGCGTGGTCGTGCGGTACTGGACGGCACCGAACTGGGAGTGGCCGGCCTCCTCGATCAGGCCGCGCTCGAGCAGCGTCGCGGTGGCGGAATCGGCGCTCACGCCGCGGATGCGCGCGATCTCCGGCCGCGAGATCGGCTGCAGGTAGGCGACGATCGCCAGCGTCTCGGCCTGCGCGGGCGTCAGGGTCGCAAGGCGCGGGCGGCTGAACAGGCGCCGCGCGGCGTCCTCCGTGCTCGGGTCGCTGGCGAGCGTGAAGCCGCCGCCGAGCTCGCGCAGCTGGATCCCGCGGCGCCCGGGCCCGTACTCCTCGCCGAGCAGCGCGAGCGCGGCCTGGACGGCCCCCTCCCCGGCCTCGCACGCCTCGGCCAGCTCCGCGACGCTCAGCGGGTCGGCCGAGAGGAACAGCAGCGCTTCCACCGTCCGCGCGAGGGCGGGCGTCTCCTCGCCGCCCGGGGCGTCGACGGCGTCCCGAAGCTCCTCGTATGGGGCGCTCATCCGGCGAGCCTAGCGGCGGGAGCCGCCCCGGAGGGCGCGCGCACGGCGATCTCCCCGAAGCTCTCCGACTGCTCCCACGCCGCCTCGCCGAGCTTGTAGAGCTCGAGCAGCGCGAACAGCGTGACCGCGACCGTCATGCGGTCGGCGCCGCTGACGGCCTCGTCGAAGCTGAAGGCGCCACGGCGCAGCAACCCGCGCAGGTGCGCGAGGCGCTCGGCGACGCTGACGCGCGGGGAGCCGATGTGGCGCAGGCTGATCGTCGGGGGCATCGCGAGCAGGCGGCCCATCGCCTCGCCGAGCAGCTCGGGCCGTTCCGAGCCGTCTGCAGGCGGCACGATGCGCCGGCGCAGCGCCGGCGGCAGCGGCGCCGTGCGGAAGCGCACGCCCTCCTCCGCGGCCAGCAGCTCGCGCAGGTGGCCGGCAGCGGCGCGGTAGCGCGCGGCGTCGAGCATGCGGGCGAGCAGCTCCACAGCGGCCTGCTCGGGCTCGATGTCGAGCAGCTCCTCCTCATCGCTGCTCAGCATCAGCCGCGACTTCAGCTCCAGCAGCGCGGCGATCAGCACGATGAACTCGGTCGCCGCCTCCAGGTCGAGCTCCCCGCGCTGTTCGAGGTGGTCGAGGTAGGCGACCACGACGTCGGCGAGCGCCAGCTCGAGCAGGTCCACCTCTTCCTTCAGGACGAGCGTCAGCAGGAGGTCGAACGGACCGCTGAAGACGTCCAGGTCGATCTCGAGCGAGGCGATGCTCACGGGCTGCACGGTAGCGGTCGCGCCCGATGTCGCGGTCAGCGCTCACGGGGCGCGCCGACGCCCATCCGCTCGCGCACGTCGGTGAGCGTCTCGGAGGCGATCGCCCGGGCGCGGGCCGCGCCCCCGGCGAGCACGCGCTCCAGCTCGGCCTCGTCGGCCCGCAGCTCGGTGTAACGCTCGCGGACCGGCGCCAGGTAGCCGACCACGCCCTCGGCCACGGCGGCCTTGAAGTCGCCGTAGCGGGAGTCGGAGAACTCGCCTTCGATCGCCTCCGGAGCGGTCCCGCGCACGGCCGCGAGGATTTCGATCAGGTTCCCGATCCCCGCCTTGGCCTCGCCGCGGATCACGTCGCTACCCGAGTCGGTGACCGCGCTCTTGATCTTCTTCTCGATCGCCTTCGGCTCGTCGAGCACGTACACGGTCCCCTGCGGCGATTCGCCGGTCGTGGACATCTTGCGCGACGGGTCCTGGAGGTCCATGATCCGCGCCCCGACCTGCGGGATGCGCAGCTCCGGCACCACGAGCACCTCCTCGCCGCCCGCGAAGCGCCGGTTGAAGTTACCCGCCACGTCGCGCATCAGCTCGACGTGCTCGCGCTGATCCTCGCCGACAGGGACCTCGTGGGCCCGGTAGGCGAGCACGTCGGCCGCCATCAAGACGGGGTAGAACAGCAGCCCCGCGGAGACCAGCTGCCGCTGCGCCTCGGACTTGTCGCGGAACTGGTGCATCCGCTGCAGGCGCCCCAGTTCGGTGACGCTCGAGAGCAGCCACGTCAGCTCCGTGTGCTCGTGGACGTCGCTCTGGCGGAACAGGATGCAGCGCGCCGGATCGAGCCCGGCCGCCAGCAGGATCGCGAGGGTGTCGTAGAGCCGCTCGCGCAGGTCGGCGGGGTCGTAGGCGACGGTCAGGGCGTGCAGGTCGACGATGCAGAAGATGCCTTCGCCGCGCTCCTGGCTGGAGACGTACTGGGCGATGGCCCCGATGTAGTTGCCCAGGTGCTTGCGTCCCGTGGGCTGGATGCCCGAGAAGATGCGCACGTCAGCGGCGGCGCAGCGAGGGATCGGTGAGCCAGGGCGGGTCCCAGCCCGTGTCGGCCTGGTTGACGTTGGTGCCGGGCGGGACGACCTCGTCGATCCGGTCGAGCACCTCGGCGGGGAGGGCGGGCGCCGCCAGCGCTCCCAGCTGGCTCTCGAGTTGCTCCATCGTGCGCGGGCCGATGATCGCGGCCGTGACGGCGCGGTGGGAGGTGACGAAGCGGATCGACATCTCGATCAGCGGCATGCCCGCCTGCTCTGCGACCTCGGCGAGCTTCTCGGCCGCGGCGAGCTTCGCCTGGTTGCCCGGGATCGACATGTCATAGCGCGATGGGATCATCTGGGCGCGGCGGCTCTCTCCCGGCGACTCACCGCCTTTCGTGTAACGGCCGGAGAGCCACCCGCCTGCCAGCGGGCTCCACGGGATCACGCCCATGCCGTACTGCTCGCAGGCGGGCAGCACGTCGCGCTCGACCGCGCGGATCAGCATCGAGTAGGGCGGCTGCTCGCACATGAACCGCTCGCGCCCGCGCTTCTCGGCGACCCACTGCGCCTGCACGATCTGCCAGGCAGGGAACGTCGAGGAGCCGATCGCCCGCACCTTGCCCGCGGTCACGAGGTCGCTGAGGGCGCCGAGCGTCTGGTCGATGTCGGTGTCCGGCTCGGGGCGGTGGATCTGGTAGAGGTCGATCCAGTCGGTTTTCAGGCGTTTGAGACTGCTCTCGACCTCTTTGACCAGCCAGCGGCGGGAGTTGCCGAACTGGTTCGTGTCGGAGTCGTGCATCCGGCCGTGCGCCTTCGTCGCGAGCACGACCGAGTCGCGGCGGCCGTCCTTGAGCGCTTTGCCGACGATCTTCTCCGACTCGCCGCGCGAGTAGACGTCGGCGGTGTCGATGAAGTTGATACCCGCGTCGAGCGCCGCGTGGATGATCGCGATCGAGTCGTCGTGGTCGGTGTTGCCCCACGCGCCGAACATCATCGCGCCGAGGCACAGCGGGCTCACGCTGATCCCCGTCGCGCCGAGTTTGCGGTGCTCCATCAGGTGAGCGTCTCGCGGATGACCGGGTTCTTCGCCGCGGCGACCTCGTCGAGGCGGCGCACAGGCGTGGTGTAGGGCGCCTGCAACGCGATCTCCGGGTCCTCGGCGGCCTCCTCGAGGATCGCGGCGATCGCCTCGGCGAAGGCGTCGAGCGTCTCTCTCGTCTCGGTCTCGGTCGGCTCGACCATCAGCGCCTCCTCGACCAGCAGCGGGAAGTAGACGGTGGGCGGGTGGAAGCCGTAGTCGAGCAGCCGCTTGGCGAGGTCGAGCGTCTTGATCTTCAGGTCGCGCTTCATCGGCCCGCCCGAGAGCACGAACTCGTGCATGCAGAGCTCTCCGAACGCGAGCGGCAGCCGCTCGGCGACGCCGAGCTGCCGCAGGCGCGCGAGCAGGTAGTTCGCGTTCAGCACCGCGGCCTCCGACGCGTCGCGCAGGCCATCGGCGCCGAGCGAGCAGATGTAGGCGTAGGCGCGCACGAACGTGCCGTAGTTGCCGTGGAAGCCGCGCAGCCGCCCGATCGACTTCTCGCGGTCGTGATCGAGCACGAAGGTGCCGTCCGCCTCGCGCGCCACGACCGGCACGGGCAGGTACGGGGCGATGCGGTCCGAGACCGCGATCGGCCCGGCCCCGGGCCCGCCGCCGCCATGGGGCTGGGTGAAGGACTTGTGCAGGTTGAAGTGCACGATGTCGAAGCCCATGTCCCCGGGCCGCGAGATGCCCATCACCGCGTTGAGGTTGGCGCCGTCGTAGTAGAGCGTCGCGCCGACGCCGTGGACGATGTCGGCGATCTGCCCGATGTTCGCGTCGAACACGCCCAGCGTGTTCGGGTTGGTGAGCATCAGGCAGGCGACGCCCTCGTCGGCCTTCGCGCGCAGGTCGTCGAGGTCGATGCCGCCGTCGTCGTTGGTCGCGAGCTTGACCACCTCGAGCCCCGCCATCGTGACCGTCGCCGGGTTGGTGCCGTGCGCGGTGTCGGGCGTCAGCACCTTGCGCCGGTCGTCGCCGCGGTCTTCGTGGTAGGCGCGGGTCAGCAGCACGCCGGCAAGCTCGCCGTGCGAGCCCGCCGAGGGCTGCAGGCTGACGTGTGCCAGCCCGGAGATCTCGCCGAGCGCCTGCTGCAGGCGCCACATCAGCTCGAGCGCGCCCTGCGCGCGCTCCGCGTCCTGCAGCGGGTGAAGGCGTGCGTGGCCGGGCAGCGCGGCGGCGCGCTCGTGCAGGCGCGGGTTGTGCTTCATCGTGCAGGAGCCCAGCGGGTAGAAGCCGGAGTCCAGATCGAAGTTGCGCTTTGAGATGCCGACGTAGTGGCGGACGATCTCGGGCTCTGAGACCTCGGGCAGCCGCGGCGGCTGCGCGCGCCGGAAGCGCTCGGGGAGCGCCTCGGCTCCCAGCGCCGGCACGTCGAGCTCCGGGCACGTGAAGGCGCGCCGCCCGGGCGCGCCCTTCTGGAAGATCGTGCGGGCGCGCTCGCGCTGCAGGGGTGTCGCTCCTGCGGCTTGGGTCGGATGATGAGCGTGCCGCTCGGGATGCACCTCGATCCCGGGGTCCGCATGCAGGCGGTTCGGGTCGATGTCCCTCACGCCGGCACCGCCTCTCCGGCCCGCGCGCTCGCGGCGACCGCGGCGCCGAGCGCGTCGGCGAGCCGGTCGATGTCGCCCTTGGAGCGGCGCTCGGTGATCGCCACGAGCAACCCGCCGCGGTCCTCGGGCCGCCCCGTCAGGGCCTGCAGGTCGGCGCCCGGGTTGATGCCGCGCTCGGCACAGCGGCGGCGCACCTCCGCGACGTCCGCGTCCAGCCGCAGCGCGAACTCGCGTACGACCGGCTGCTCGTGCATGCGCTCGACCCCCGGCAGCGACGCGAGCGTCTCGCGCGCGTAATGCGTGCGGGCCGCCAGCAGCTCGCCCAGCTCGACGATGCCGCGGCGCCCGAGCCAGGCGAGGTAGACGACGCCGCCGAGCGCGTTCAGCGCCTGCGAGGTGCAGATGTTCGAGGTCGCTTTCTCGCGGCGGATGTGCTGCTCGCGGGTCTGCAGCGTGAGCACGAACCCGCGGCGCCCGTCGACGTCGGTCGTCTCGCCGGCGATCCGGCCGGGCATCCGCCGCAGGTACTCCTCGCGAGCGGCGAAGAGGCCGAACGAGGGGCCGCCGAAGTCGAGGCGGTTGCCCAGCGACTGGCCCTCGCCGACCGCGACGTCGACGCCGCATTCGCCGGGGGAGCGCAGGATCCCCAGCGTGATCGGGTCGACCTGCGCGACGACGACGGGGCCTCTGCCTTCAGCGGCGGCGTGCGCGGCGGACGACAGCGCCTCCGCGTCCTCGACGGCGCCGTAGAAGTTCGGCTGGGCGAAGATCGCCGCGCTCGTGTCGCCGTCGATCGCGGCCGCCCACGCGTCGGCGTCGGTGACGCCGTCCCGGAGCGGGACCTCGACGAGCTCCATGTCGTAGCCGTGTGCGTAGGTGCGCAGGGTCTGGAGGGTGTGCGGGTGGAGGCCCGCGCTCACGACGATGCGCCGGCGGCCGTTGTGGAGCTTCGCCAGGTAGGCCGCGGCGGCCACCGCCGACGGGCCCTCGTAGGTGGAGGCGTTGGACACGGGCAGGCCCGTCAGCTCGGAGATCGCAGTCTGGTACTCGAACATCACCTGCAGCCCGCCCTGGGAGATCTCCGGCTGGTAGGGCGTGTAGGGGGTGAGGAACTCCGAGCGCTCCATCAGCATGTCGATCAGCGCCGGGACGTAGTGGTCGTACATGCCCGCGCCGAGGAAGCTCAGCTCCTCCTCGGCCGAGCTGTTGCGTGCCGCCAGCTCGCGCAGGTGCTCGTAGACGTCCTGCTCGGGGCGCCCGGACGGCAGCTCGAGCTCGCGTCCGAGCCGCACGGCGGCGGGGATCTGGCGGTCGAAGATCTCCTCCAGCGAAGCGACGCCGATCGCGGCGAGCATCGCCTCGAGATCCTCGGGCGTGATTGCTGTGTAGCGGCTCAAGTAGCTCTCAGCCT
Organism: uncultured Solirubrobacteraceae bacterium; assembly: GCA_963836035.1. GTDB lineage: Bacteria > Actinomycetota > Thermoleophilia > Solirubrobacterales > Solirubrobacteraceae > Palsa-744. The sequence goes on from CAWIHX010000006.1 coordinate 644,432, forward strand.
AGCCACACGCTCAGCCGGCGAGAGTGGCCTGATAGGCCCTCGCGTCCATCAGCGACTCACGCTCCGCGGGGTCGGACAGGCGCACCTTGACGAGCCAGCCCTCGCCGTAGGGATCTTCGTTGATCGTCGCGGGGTTCTCGGGCAACCCGTCGTTGACGGCGACGATCTCCCCCGAGAGCGGGGCGATCACGTCGGAGACCGCCTTCACCGACTCGACCTCGGTGTAGGGCGAGTCCTTCGTCACGGTCGTGCCGACCGCGGGCGGGTCGAAGAAGACGACCTCGCCGAGCGAGTCCTGGGCGTACCAGGTGATGCCCAGCGTGGCCTGGCTCTCGTCGTCGGGGTCGATCCGCGCCCAGTCGTGCTCGGCGTGGTAGAGGAGGTCGTCCGGGTAGCTGGCCTGGGCCATTCGCGAGCCTTTCGGAGTGTGTCGGCGGGACGGTGCGGCGCGGCAATCTTGCCACGTCGGGGGGGCGGGCTCCGCTCTCGCTCAGGCTCGCTTCTCGACGAACGGCTTCTCGACCACGCGCGCCTCGCGCGTGCGCCCGCGCACGTCGATCTCGAGCTGCGTTCCGATGACGGCCCGCTCAGCCGGCACGTAGGCCATGCCGATCCCGCGCTCCAGGCACGGCGAGAGGGTGCCGCTGGTCACTTCCCCGCCGCCGCCGACGGCGTTGCCCTGGCGCGCGATGCCCGCGCCCTCGATCTCGAAAGCGACGAGCCTCTCCGCCGGCCCGGACGCGCGCACGGCCCGCACCGCCTCGGCGCCGATGAAGCCCGTGTCCTCCTTGCAGCACCAGCCGAGCCCGGCCTCGATCGGCCCCCGCTCGACCGTCAGCTCGTTGCCGTAGAGGTGGAAGCACGCCTCCAGCCGCAGCGTGTCGCGCGCACCCAGCCCGGCCGGGCGTGCGCCGCGGCGGACGAGCTGGCTCCAGAGGCGCGCCGCGTGCTCGGGCGAGCACAGCAGCTCGACGCCGTCCTCGCCGGTGTAGCCGGTGCCGCAGACGAGCACCTCCTCGCCGGAGATGCGCCGCCGGCCCGTGGACATGCGCTCGGGCAGCGGGCCGTCGGCGCCGGACTGGACCATCTCGCGCGCGAGCGGGCCCTGCACGGCCATCATCGCCCAGTCGTCGATGCGGTCGCTCACCCGCGCCTCGGGGAAGTCCGTGGCGACCGACTCGAACCAGGCGAGGTCGGCGATGTGGTTGGCGGCGTTGGTGACCGTCAGGTAGCGGTCGATCTCCAGGCGATAGGTGAAGAGGTCGTCGAGCACGCCCCCGTCCTCGCGGCAGAGCACGCTGTACTGCGCCCCGCCCGGCGCGATCTTCGAGACGTCGTTGGAGAGCAGCCGCTGCAGCAGCTCGAGCGCCTGCGGACCGCTCGTCTCGATCTCGCCCATGTGCGAGACGTCGAAGATCCCGGCGGCTTCCCGCACCGCCATGTGCTCCTCGCGGACGCCGTCGTAGGAGACGGGCATCTCCCAGCCGGCGAACTCCATGAGCTTTGCGCCCGCCTCGACGTGCTCGGCGAACAGCGGCGTGCGGCGCAGCGCGGGCGGAGCCGAAGTCACGGCGCGCAGGCTAGCGGGTGCCGGCGCGGGCCTTCCAGCCCCGGGACGGGTCGGGGCCTTCGGCCCCAGGGGCCGCGCATGCGCGGCCCCTACGGTCGGCGCATGCGCCGACCGCGGGCCGGCACATGTGCCGGCCCGAAGCGATCCGCACATGTGCGGATCGCGGGGATCGCACATGTGCGATCCCCCACGACGCGGGCATCTAGTCCCGCAGGAACGGCGGGACGTCGATGTCGTCGTCGGAGATCTCGAGGTTCGAACGCGTGCGATCGGTGATTCGCGGTCCCCGGTCACGGCGCCCCTCGAGCGTCTCGCGGCGGGCGCCGCGGCCCGGGCGGTGATCGAAGCCCGTGCCGATCACCGTCACCCTGACGTCGTCGGCCATCGACTCGTCGATCACGGCGCCGAAGATGATGTTGGCGTTCGGGTCGGCCGCGTTCTGGATGATCTCCGCGGCGTCGTTGACCTCGAACAGGCCGAGGTCCTTGCCGCCGGTGATGTTCAGCAGGATGCCCGTGGCGCCGTCGACGTTCTCCTCCAGCAGCGGCGAGGAGATCGCGGCCTTCGCTGCGTCCGCCGTGCGGCTCTCACCCGCCGCGGTCCCGATTCCCATCAGCGCCGAGCCGGCGTCCTGCATGATCGTGCGGACGTCGGCGAAGTCGAGGTTGATGAGGCCGGGGATCGTGATCAGGTCGGTGATGCCCTGGACGCCCTGGCGCAGGACGTTGTCCGCCTCGCGGAAAGCGTCGAGCATCGAGGTGCGGCGCTCGACGACGGCGAGCAGCTTCTCGTTGGGGATCACGATCAGCGTGTCGACGACCTCGCGCAGCCGCTCGATGCCCTCGGTCGCCTGGCGGCCGCGCTGGGCGCCCTCGAACTCGAACGGCCGCGTCACGACGCCGACGGTCAGCGCGCCGATCTCGTTCTTGGCGATCTCGGCGATCACGGGCGCCGCGCCCGTGCCGGTGCCGCCGCCCTCGCCCGCCGTGACGAACACCATGTCCGCGCCCTTCAGCGCCTCCTTGATGTCGTCGCGCGACTCGGACGCCGCGGCCAGGCCGACATCGGGGTTGGCGCCGGCGCCGAGCCCCTTGGTGGAGTCGTGGCCGATGTTCAGCTTGATGTCGGCGTCCGACATCGCGAGCGCCTGGGCGTCGGTGTTGGCGGCGATGAACTCCACGCCGCGCAGCCCGGCGTCGACCATGCGGCTCACGGCGTTGGTGCCGCCGCCGCCGACGCCTACGACCTTGATCACTGCGAGGTAGCTTCCGCCGCTCTCCATGATGGTTCTGTCCGAAGCCTTCAGTAGGGATTCAGGGTTGGCAGCATACAGAGTCGCCCAACCACCGGATTTGCGACCCTATGCAGGGAATCTCGCCCTGTCAACGAAGGCCGCCAGTCTCGCAACGATCGTTGCAGATCGCCGGACTCTCGACCGTGGCCTGAGGATTGTCGCTCGAGTACCATCAAGCTCCAGTTGAGCTAGAAGGTCAGCCTCCCCGCCCTTCCGTGCTCGAAGTCGTCGCTTCTTCACCTTCCCCCGCTTCCCCCGTCGGGGAGGATCCGCTCGCCGGCGAGGCTTCTTCGGAGCCTTCTTCTTCGCCCTTCGCCGCGCTCTGCGCGCGGCCTTCGGGCGTCGCCGCGGCGAGCCCGGCCGCGAGCGTCGAGATGGTCGATTCGCCCTTGCCGATCTGGGCTTCGCTGCCGCCGCCGGCCGTTTCGGCGGTTGCCGGCGCCTGCCCGGGCGCGAACCCCTCCGCGGCCCGTTCGGGGGTGCGGACGTCCACGTAGATCGCTCCGCTCGAGCTCTCGTCCGCGAGCACCGCCGCCAGCGCCATCCACTTGGCATGGGGCCGGCTCGCGTCACCGAAGTAGACGAGCAGCCCGTCCTGCATCGCGAGCGTGAGCCCGCGCGGGGAGAAGTACGCGCGGATCACGAGCCGGTCGATCTTCGCGGGCGCGGCGCCGAGCACGGCCAGGGCCTGGAGCACGAGCGGGTTGCGGTCGCGCTCGCCGCCGGCCGGCGCGACGTCGTCGCCGACCGTCGGCAGCGAGGCGGTGGCAGCGCCCACGCCGAGGGCGACGCCGTCGGCGCCGATCGCGATCTTGGTGCCACCGACGAGGAGGGCGGCGACCGCGTGCCGCTCGACGATCGTGATCCGCATCCCGTGCGGGAAGCTCGCCTGCACGTGCACGGCGCTCACCTCGGGGTAGCGCGCCACCGCGGCCTTCAGCGCTGCCGGGTCGACGGCGAGCGTGCTCTGCCGCTTCGCCGCTTCGGTGAGCGCGGTCTCGATCGCTCCGGCCTGGGCGCCGTGCGCGCCGCTGACGCGCACGTGCTCGACCGCGACGAAGGACGAGTGGCGCAGCCACAGCCAGGCGCCGCCCAGCAGAGGTGCCGCCACGAGCAAGCAGAGCAGCACGACCCGCAGGCGCCTGCGGCCGCCGAGCGCGGTCCGAGCCGAGGCGAGCCGCCTGCCGGCCCGCTCGGCGAGCCCGGCGACCCCGGGCAGCACGCCGCTCCGTGCGCTCTTCCTGCGCGAGGAGCTGCCCAGGCGTCCGGCCGGGGCCCGTGCGGCCATCGTTCGGTCCATCCGGGCCGTCTTCGACCCGATCCGCCGTTCCCCTTCCCTAGCGCCAGGGAAAGCGGACGTCGCCGAGCGTCTGCACCTCGGGCTCGAGCTCGACTCCCGTCGACTCGAGCACGCGGCGCCGGCCCTCGGCCATCACCGCGACCACGTCGGCGGTGCTCGCCGTCCCCGTGTTCTCGATGAAGTTCGCGTGCTTGGGCGCGAAGCGCGCACCGCCGACGCCCACCCCGTTGCAGCCCGCCTCGGCGAGCAGCAGCCCGGCGCTGCGGCCGCCGGCCCGGGGGTCGTCGGGGTTCTTGAAGGTCGAGCCGAACGTCTTGATCCCCTGCGGCTGGGCCTCGTGGCGGCGCCTTCGCATCTCGGCGAGCGTCGCCTGCACGGCCTCTCGCTCACCCTCGGCCAGCAGCAGCGCGGCGCGGGCGACGATCTCGCCCGGAAGGAGGCTGGAGCTGCGGTAGGAGAGACCCAGCTCGGCGGGCGCTCGCCGCACCAGCCCCCCGACCGTGGCCAGCTCGACCCACTCGAGCACGCGGCCGAGCTCGCCGCCGTAGGCGTTCGCGTTCATCCGCACCGCGCCGCCGATCGTGCCCGGGATGTTGACCCCGAACTCGATCCCGGCGAGGCCGGCGCGGGCGGCCCTCGCCGCGATCGCGGGCAGCCGCGCCCCTCCTCCGCAGAGCACCCGCCGGCCCTCGATCGCGATCCCTGCGAGCTCGCCGTCGAGCTTCAGGACCAGCCCGGCAACGCCCTCGTCGGCGATCAGCAGGTTCGAGCCCGAGCCGACGACCGAGACCGCGAGGTCCTCCCCCGCCGCCCAGGCCAGCAGCTCGGCGAGCGCGCCCTCTCCCGCCACGCGGGCGAAGTACTCGCCGCTGCCGCCCGTCCGCACCGTCGTGAGGCGGGCGAGCGGCACGTCGCGTTCCACTCCCGGCGGGGGCGCGCTCACTGCGCTCCCCCCGCCAACCCGCGCGCGAGCCGATCGACGTCGCCGGCCCCCATCACCAGCAGGAGGTCGCCGTGGCGCAGCAGCCCGTCGAGGACGGCCCGCGCCTCGGTGAAGCCCGGCAGCCAGTAGACGGGGCGCCCGGGAGCGGCGTCGGCCGCCGCCTCGGCGATCATCAGCCCGCTGACGCCGGGGAAGTCCTCGGCACGCTCTCGCGCGGGGTAGACGTCCAGCACGACAGCGATGTCGGCGAGCGCCAGCGCCCGGCCGAACTCCCGCGCCAGCAGCGCGGTGCGGGAGAACAGATGCGGCTGGAAGACGGCGACGAGCCGGCGGGGAGCGAGCGTGCGGGCGCCTCGCAGGGTCGCGGCGACCTCGGTCGGGTGGTGGGCGTAGTCCTCGTACACCTCGGCCCCGCCCGCGCTCGTGCCGAGGCGCTGGAAGCGCCGTTCCGCACCGGTGAAGGCCGCGAGCGCCGCGAGCGACGCCTCGGCCCCCGCGCCGGCCAGGCGGGAGGCCTCGAGCGCGCCGGCGGCGTTCGTCGCGTTGTGCTCGCCGGGGACCGCGAGCACGACCTCGTGCTCGTGCCAGCGAAACCGCGAGCCGCCCGCCGTCAGCTCGACGCGCTCGGGGGCGTAGGGGACGGCATCGGGCCCGGCGAGCTCCAGCATCTCCGGGCGGTCCCACACGACGGCCGCCCGCGCCGCCGCGAGCAGAGCCCGGAAGTCCGCCCGCAGCTCCCCGAGCGAGGAGAACGTCGCGTGGTGGTCGAGCTCGACGTTCGTCACCACGGCGATCTCGACCGCGAGGCTGAGCATGGAGCGATCCGACTCGTCGGCCTCGACGACGAGCCACTCGCCCGCGGACCAGTTCGCGTTGGCGAGCCCGTCGCCGACCGGCGCGCCGACAAGCCAGCCCGGGTCCATGCCGGCTGCGCGCAGGATTCCGACGAGCATCGAGGCGGTCGTCGTCTTGCCGTGGGTGCCGGCCACGGCGATCGTGCGCCGCAGCGCCGAGAGCTCCCCGAGCAGATCCGCGCGCGGGCGGTCCGCGAGCCCCCGCTCGCGCGCCGCGCTCCGCTCGGCGTTCTCCGACGGGATCGCCGAGGAGTGGTAGAGCTCGACGTCCTCGCCCGCGGGCACGTTGCCCGCGTCGTGGCCGATCGCGGCGCGCAGGATGCCTTCGGCGGCCAGTGCGCGCGTCTGCTCGCCCTCGGCGGCGTCCGAGCCGCTGAGCTCCGCGCCGAGCGCGTGCGCGGCGCGCGCGTAGGCGCTCATGCCCGCGCCGCCCACGCCGACGAGGTGGATGCGCCGTCCCGCCCACGGCCGCTCGGGCGCCGCCGGCCCGCTCACCGCGCCGCCGCCTCGAGCAGCTCGGCGGCGACCTCGGCCGCGGCGTGCGGCCGCGCGAGCCCGCGCGAGGCGGCCGCCATCGTGGCGAGCCGGCGCTCGTCGGCGAGCAGCGCCGCGACCTCGCCCCCGAGCCGCGCCGCGGTGAGCTCGCCGTCCTCGATCACGACCGCGGCCCCGGCCTCGGCCATCCAGCGGGCGTTCGAGCTCTGGTGGTCGCCGGCCGCGTGCGGGAACGGGATCAGGACCGCCGGGAGCCCGTTGGCGGCCAGCTCGAAGACCGAGCCGCCGGCCCGCGCGACCGCGAGATCGGAGGCCGCCAGCGCGAGGCCGAAGTCCTCGAGATCGAGGTAGGAGATCAGCTCGTAGCCCTCGCCGCGAGGGCGCGCGGCGAGCTCCTGGTAGTCGCGGCGCCCGCAGATGTGGAGCACCCGGAAGGGGGCGCCGGCGAAGGCCTCGACGGCGGCGAGGTTGATCGTGCGCGAGCCGAGCGAGCCGCCGAACACGAGCACGCAGGTGTCCTGCTCGTCCAGCCCGAAGCGGCGCCGCGCCTCGGCGCGGCTCGATCTCGCAGGCGGGATCGGCCGGCCGGTGACGCGGTAGCGGCCGCCCTCGCGCCCGCGCAGCGGGAAGGCCAGGCAGACGCGCCGGGCGAGCGGCGCCAGCAGGCGGTTGGTGAGCCCGAGGTGGCTGTCGGCCTCTGTCAGCACGAGCGGCAGCCGCATGCTCGCGGCGGCCAGGCCGACGGGGCCGGCGACGTAGCCGCCTCCGCCCATCACGGCGTCGGGGGCGAGCTCGGAGAGCAGCGAGCGCGAGCGCGGGAGGGCCGCGGCGGCGAGCCTGGCGGCGCGCATCGCGCGCCGGAGGTCGGTGCGGCTCAGGCCTTCGACGTCGAGCCGGCGCAGCTCGAACCCGTGCGCCGGCACGAGCTGCGCCTCGGCCCGGTCGCCGCCGACGAAGCTGACCTCGGCGCCCTCAGCCCGCAGCTCTTCCGCGACGGCCAGTGCCGGCACGACGTGCCCCGCGGTCCCGCCCGCTGCGATCACGATCCTCGGCGCTCCGCTCACGGCCCCATCCTTCCTTTTCGGAGCCGCGCGCGTCGGCAGCGCGCCGCGTACGCGAGCTGACCGCGCGCACGTGACCGGTCGCACCGCCGGCGACGTTCAGCAGCAGGCCCATGCCCGCGAGCATCACGATCAGGCTGCTCGATCCGTAGGAGACGAAGGGCAGCGGGACGCCGGTCAGCGGCGCGAGCCCGAGCACGGCGAACGCGTTGAGGATCGCCTGCGAGCAGATCAGCGCGGTGACGCCGACCGCGATCAGCGCGCTGTAGAGGCTGCGCGCCGACTTCGCGGCCCGCAGGCCCGCGTAGGCGATCAGGCCGTAGAGGAAGAGCAGAGCCCACACCCCGACCATGCCCAGCTCCTCGGCGATCACAGCGAGGATGAAGTCGGTGGGCGCCTCGGGCAGGTAGAAGATCTTCTGCACCGACTGGCCGGGGCCGACGCCGAACAGGCCGCCCGATCCGATCGCGATCTGCCCCTGCACCGCCTGGAAGCCGCTGCCGGATGCATGGGCCCAGGGGTCGAGGAAGGAGGTGAGCCGGGCGCGCGCGTAGGGCCGCACGAGCGCGTAGAGGATGATCAGCGCCGCGAGCGACGCCAGGATCCGGCCGAGCGTGCGCATCGGGATCCCCGCGGCGACGAGCATCGTCGCGATCGTGAACAGGATCACCAGGGCGGTCCCGAGGTCCGGCTGGGTGAACACCAGCAGGCAGCCGGCGCCGACGACGAGCAGCAGCGGCTTGGCGAGGTCGCGCAGGTCGTTCACGCGCGAGGGCCGCTTGGCCAGCAGCGTCGCGCAGTACAGCACCAGCGCGAGCTTCAGGAGCTCGGACGGCTGGAACTGGAACTGGCTCGGGCCGAGCCAGCGGTGGGCGCCGTTGACCGTGACGCCCACGTGGGGGACGTGCGTCGCCGCGACCAGGACCAACGAGGTCACGAGCAGCGGCGCGGTGATCAAATGCACTTTCGCCACCCCGTCGCGGGCGAGCAGCCGCATCGCCACGAGCCCGATCGCGCCGTAGATCACGTAGCGGATCAGATAGCCGCTGCCGTTCCCGTGGCCCTGGAGCAGCGTCGTGGCCGAGGACGCGCTGTAGACCATCACCGCGCCGAACGCGAGCAGGCACATCGTCGCCGTCAGCAGGATGCGGTGCTCGAGCGTCTGCGGCGCCCTTGCGCGTCGTCCTTTCGCGGCCTTCTTCCGCCGTGGGCGAGCGGGCCTAGCGCTCCGTGCTCTGGCCGGTGACATCCAAGCCCCATTCGACACCAGGGGTCGGATGCCTCCGCGTCATGCGCGGGCGCTTCCTAAAGAGCGCTGGCCGCGACCTTGCCGTCGCTCTGGGGCCGCTCCCGCTCGTCGCCGCCGGGCTCGCCCGGGTCCTCGACCGCGGCCGCGCGGTCCGCGCGCTCCCCGATCGCGACCGCGAGCATCGATCCGAGCGCGCCGGCGCCCAGCTCGGCGAGCGCCCAGCGCAGGCCCCAGCGTCTGCGGCCCCAAAGCGCGTCGAGCGAGAAGCGGCCCGGCCCGTCGCCGGTCAGCGCGAACACCAGCGCCAGCAGCACCAGGTTGTACTCGTAGCCGCCGTTGGTGATCCACGGCCCTTTCGGCCCGTGCACCTTGCGAACCGCGGTGATCATCGAGCCGCTGATCGCCGCAGCGCCGAGGGGCGTCGCCGCGCCCGCGAGCACCAGGACGCCGCCGCCGGCCTCGGCCGCCCCGGCCGCGGCAGCGTGCGCCACGCCCGGCCGCAGCCGCATCGACTCGAAGGACCTGGCCGTGCCCTCCATCCCCTGCCCGCCGAACCACCCGGCGAGCTTCTGCATGCCGTGGCCGAAGAACAGGCCCCCGACGATCGCGCGCAGCACAGCAAAGGAGAATTGCATCGTGAGCCTCCCGAGACGAGGTGGGACCTCGCCGCAGGTACCCGCGTGGGCTGCCCTCAATCGCCGATCAGACCCCGCGGCTCTGGCGGTAGATCGTGAAGCCGATCGCGGCGCAGATCGAGGCGACGATCCAGAAGCGCAGGATGATCTTCGTCTCGGACCAGGCCTTCAGCTCGAAGTGGTGGTGGATCGGGGCCATCAGGAACACGCGTTTTCGGAACGCCTGGAAGGAGATCACCTGGATCACGACCGAGAGCGCCTCGATCACGAAGATCCCGCCGAGCAGGATCAGCAGCACCTCCGTTTTCGTGAACACGGCGAGGCCCGCGATCGCGCCCCCCAGGCCGAGTGACCCCGTATCGCCCATGAAGATCGTCGCCGGGAACGCGTTGAACCAGAGGAAGCCGATGCAGGCTCCGACGAGGCAGCCGGCGAGCATCGCGAGCTCGAACTGGCCGGAGATGAAGGTGATGCCGATGTAGGCGAGCAGCACGATCGCCGCGCAGCCCGCGGCGAGGCCGTCGAGCCCGTCTGTGAGGTTGACGCCGCTCGTCGTGCCCGCGAGCACCAGGTAGATCACCACCGGGTACAGCGGGCCGACGTCGATGTGGTAGTCGACGAAGCGCAGGAACAGCACGCTCGGCACGTGCGCCTTCTCGTGTGCGATGTACCAGAGCCCGATCGAGATCGCGATCGTGGCGATCAGCTTGGTGCGCGCGCGCAGCCCCAGCGAGCGCCGCTTGACGAGCTTCGTGTAGTCGTCGGCGAAGCCGAGGGCCGCGCAGGCGATCGCCGTGGCGAAGACGCCGACCACCGGCCAGTCGTAGTTGGTGAGGATCAGAAACGGGACGGTGACCGAGAGGAAGATCAGCAGCCCGCCCATCGTCGGCGTGCCGGCCTTCTGCAGATGCCCCTGCGGGCCGTCCTCGCGGATGTGCTGCCCGAACTCGCGCTCGCGCAGGAACGCGATGAACTTCGGGCTCAGGAAGATGCAGATCAGCAGGGCGGTCGTGCCGCCGAACAGGATGCGGCCCATTCAGCGCTGTCCCGGGACCGACGGGGCCGCCGAGGCGGCCACACCGGTGTCCGCGCCGGCTTCGCGCAGCGCCGTCGCGACGCGCTCGAGCCCGACTCCCCTCGACCCCTTCACGAGCACCGCGTCGCCTGCCGCCACCAGCCCCGGCACCGCCTCGGCGGCAGCCGCGGCGTCGGGCAGCGTCAGCGCGGCGGGGCCGAACCCCGCCGCGATCTCGCCCGCCAGCGCCCCGACGGCCACCAGCAGATCGATCCCGCGCCGGCGCGCGTGCGCACCGATCTCGCGGTGAAGCCCGGCGCCCGCCGGCCCCAGCTCCAGCATGTCGCCGAGCACGGCGACGAGGCGGTGGCCCTCGCCCTCGGCGGCGGCGAGGTCATCGATCGCGGCCCGCATCGACATCGGGTTGGCGTTGTAGCAGTCGTCGATCAGCAGCACGCCCGAGGGCAGCTCGCGGCGCTGGCCGCGCATCGCCGAGAAGGTCACGTCCAGGGGCCCGGACGGCCGCACTCCGATCGCGCGCGCCGCCGCCACCGCAGCCAGCAGGTTGCGCAGGTTGTGAGCCTGGGAGAAGGAGGGCACCAGCTCCACGATCTCGCCGGCGTCGTCGATCTGCACGCGTCCGTCCGCGTCGCGCCCGAGCAGCCTCACATCCCCGCCGTCGCCGAAGGAGATCGTGCGCAGCTCGGCGCGCAGATGCGGCTCGAGCAGGGGCTCGCCGGCCGGCACGACGGCAGTGGCGCCCGCCGCGAGCCCCGCGATCAGCTCGGCCTTCGCAGCGGCGATCGCCTCGAGCGAGCCGAGCAGCTCGAGATGGGCGGGCCCGACGTTGACGATCACGCCGACGTCCGGCCGCGCGATCTTCACCAGTTCGGCGATCTGGCCCGGACCGCGCATCGCCATCTCGAGCACGAGCGCGCGGGTCGTCGCGGGCGCGGCCAGGATCGCGAGCGGCAGGCCGATCTCGGTGTTGAGGTTCTGCGGGCTGGCCGCGGTCGGCAGCTCGGTCGAGAGCAGCGCCGCGAGGATGTCCTTGGTCGAGGTCTTCCCGGTCGAGCCGGTGATCGCGATCACGCTCGCGCCGAGCTCCTGGCGCCAGGCGCCGGCGAGCGCCTGCAGCCCGCGCAGCGGCTCGGGGTGCGAGAGCACGGCCCCGCCGGCCTCGCTCTGCGCCGCCGCCGCGGCGTGCTCGGGCGTCACGAGCACGCCCCACGCGCCCGCGGCGAGCGCCTCGCCGGCACGCGCGCCGCCGTCCTCGTGCTCCCCGGCGAGCCCGGCGAAGAGCTCGCCTCGGTTCAGCGCGCGCGTGTCGACCGCGGCGCGGGGCGGCGCCTGGGTTGGGGGGGTCCCGTGTCCCCTCCCGCGCGCACCAGCTGCGCGCCGGCGGCCTCCGCGACCCGCTCCGAATCCCAGCTCACGTGCCGATCCCCTTCCCCGCCGAGGCCGGCACGCGCTCGTCGAGCGCTTCCGCGGCGACCGCGAGGTCGTCGAACGGGATCTTCTCGCCGCCGGCGAACTCCTGGCCCTGCTCGTGGCCCTTGCCCGCGATCACCAGCACGTCTCCGGGCGCCGCGAGCGCCACGGCGCGCGCGATCGCCGCGCGCCGGTCCTCGATCGCCTCCAGCACGCCCTCGCGCGGCTCGCCGGCGCCGCCCATGATCTCCTCGATGATCGCCTCGGGCGGCTCCGAGCGCGGGTTGTCGGAGGTGACGATCGCGACGTCGGCGAGCCGCGCGGCGATCTCCCCCATCAATGGGCGCTTGCCGCGGTCGCGGTCGCCGCCCGCCCCGAACACGCACAGCACGCGCGCGGTGCCGGCGTCCTTCACCAGCTCGCGCGCCGCCTCGAGCACGTTCTCGAGCGAGTCCGGCGTGTGGGCGTAGTCGACGAGCACCGCGAAGCCCTGCCCGCGGTCCACCGGCTCGAAGCGGCCGGGCACCCGCACGCCGCGCTCGAGCGTGTCGAGCAGCGTTCCCAGCGCGACGCCGAGCCGGTGCGCGACGGCGAGCGCCCCGAGCGCGTTGGCGACGTTGAAACGTCCCGGCATCGGCACGCTGAGCGAGTGCTCGCCATCGGGGCTGTGAAGCGTGAACGAGCACCCGGAGAAGCCGCAGCGCAGCCCCGTGGCGGCGTAGTCGGCCTCGGCTTCGACGGCGAACGTGACGGGTGGGCGGGACTCCCGTTCGAGTTCCGCCGCGAGCCGGCGCCCGTACGGGTCGCCGACGTTGACGACGCTCACGCGCGGCGCCGGGGCAGCCCCGCCGGGGAGGAACAGCCGCCGCTTGGCCAGGAAGTAGTCCTCCATCGTCGGGTGGAAGTCGAGGTGGTCCTGGGTGAGGTTCGTGAACAGCGCCGCCGCGTAGGGGATCGCCCCCGCGCGGCCGAGCTCGAGCGCGTGGGAGGAGACCTCGATCGCGCAGGCACGGTCGCCGCCGTCGAGCATCGCCCGCAGGTCGGCCTGCAGGTCGATCGCCTCCGGCGTCGTGCGCACCACCTCGCGCTCGCGGCCGCCGATCACCGACTTGACGGTGCCGAGCAGCCCGCACTGCACCCCGCCCGCCTCCAGCAGCTCGCGGACGAGGTAGGCGCTCGTCGTCTTGCCGTTGGTCCCGGTCACGCCGACGACCTGGAGCTCCGCCCCGGGCTCGCCGTAGAAGCGGGCCGCCAGCGGCGCCATCGCCGCTCGCACCGACTCGACGCACAGCTCGGGCACGCCCAGCCCCAGCGGGCGCTCGACGACGAGCGCCGCCGCTCCGTCCCGTACGGCGGCGGGCGCGAAACGGTGGCCGTCGGCGCGGAAGCCGGGCACGCAGAAGAACAGCGTCCCAGCGCTCACGGCACGGCTGTCGTAGGCCAGCGAGGCGATCTCGACGTCGGCGTCGCGGCCCTGGGGCCCGGCGCCGGCGAGGCCGGGCAGGTCGGCGCTCAGCTCGCCGAGCCTCACAGCAGGGTCCCCAGCTTCGGCATCGAGAGCAGTCTAGTTTCCGCCCCCGAGGGAGCCTTCGAGCGGCCTCAGTGGGGCTGGATGCCGAGGTAGGGCAGCGCGAAGCTCATGATCTGCCCGAACGCGGGCGCCGCGACGGTGCCGCCGAAGATCGACCCGTTCTGGGGTTCGTCCACGACCACGGCCGTGAGCAGGCGGGGATGCTGGGCCGGCGCGAAGCCGATGAACGAGGCGACGTATTTGGATTTCGAGTATTCGCCCGTTTCGGGGTCGACCTTGCTCGCGGTGCCGGTCTTGCCCGCGAGCTGGTAGCCGGGGATCGAGATCTCGCTGGCCGTCCCTTCGGGGCCGAGCACCCCTTCGAGCATCTGGCGCACCTCGGCGGCGGTCTTCCGCGAGAGGATGCGCCGGCCCGCGGGCAGCGGCTGGGCCTTGCCGCCGATCGAGCTGACCAGATGCGGCCGGCGCAGCACGCCGCCGTTCGCGATCACCGAGTAGGCCGCCGCCATCTGCATCGGCGTGACCAGCTCGCCCTGGCCGATCGGCAGGTTGCCCATCGAGGAGCCCGAGTAGCGGTCGAGCGCCAGCGTCACGCCGGCTTCCTCGCCCGGCAGGTCCACGCCGGTCGGGGCGCCGAAGCCGAAGCGGTGCACCCAGGCGTTGAACCGGCTCGCTCCCTCCAGTTTCCCGATCTCGATCGCGCCGACGTTGCTCGACCGCGCGAGGATCTGGGAGGTGGTGAGCGATTCCACGCCGTGTTCGGTGTCGTCGTGGATCGTGCGGTCGGCGACCTGGATCTGCCCCGGGACGGAGAAGCCGCTCTCGGGCGTGATCAGCCCCTCCTGGAGCGCTCCGGAGACCGCGACGACCTTGAAGGTGGAGCCCGGTTCGTAGGGGAAGTTGACGGTGCGGTCGCGCAGCGCTTCGGGCGAGGAGGCGCCAGGGTCGTTCGCGTTGGCCTGCGGCCAGTTGGCGGCCGCGAGGATCGCGCCGGTGCGCGGGTCCATCACGATCGCGGTGGCGTCTTTCGGCGAGAACTCCTGCGCCACCGCGCTCAGCACGTCTTCGGTGCGCTGCTGGATGTTCGCGTCGAGCGTCAGCTGGATGCTCTCGCCGGGCACTTCGGCGTGGGGTTCTGAGATCGAGACCGGCTGTCCGATCGCGTCGCTGACGACGCGCCGCTCGCCGGTGTGCCCGTGGAGCGTCGTTTCGTTGTCGAGCTCGATGCCGGAGAGCCCCTGGCCTTCGGTGCCGATCTGGCCGAGAACCTGCGCAGCCAGCGTTCCGCGCGGGTAGACGCGCTTCATCACCGGCGTGCCGGTCACGCCGGGGATCTTCAGCGCCAGCGCCGCTTCGGCCTGGCGGGCGGGGACCGCGCGCTCGAGGTAGACGAAGCCGGCGCGCTCCGACAGTTTGCGCAGCAGCACGTTCTGGGGCACGCCGAGCACCGGCGCGAGGCGCCGCGCCGCGGAAAGCGGGTCGTGCAGCAGGTAAGGGTCCGCAGCGAGGTCGCGCGCCGGCTCGGAGACGGCCAGCTGGACACCGTTGCGGTCGCTGATCGTGCCGCGCTGCGCGGTGACCGTTTCGTTGGTCGTCTGCTGCTCGGAGGCGAGCTGCCTGAGTGCCGAGCCGCGGAAGACGCCGAGATAGGCGGTCCGGAAGCCGGCCAGCAGCAGCAGCAGGAACAGCATCGCGAAGATCGCCCCGATGCGCTGCTGGACGACCGCCACGCCGCTCTAGCCCGCCGGGGCGGCCGCCCCGCCGCCTTCTCCCGCCGGCACCGCGCTCGATTCGCCCGTGGGCGGCGCCGCAGCGGTTTCTTCGCTCTTGGGGGCCGGTTCCGGTTCGGTCCCCGCCGCGGGCGCTTCGCCGCCCCCGGTGCTGCTCGAGGCTTCGCCTTCGCCCGCTTCAGCGTGGCCTTCGCCAGCTTCGGCGTGGCTTTCGCTCGTGCTCGGCGCGGCTTCGCTCGAGGTTGCCGCTTCGCTCGCGGGTTCGCGTGCGGTCGCCGTGCTGAGCGCGGCGGCCGCCCTGGCGGCGTCGCCCTTGTGAGCGGAGAGGAACTGCAGGCCGGCCACGGAGGAGAGCCGCATCCCGAGCTGCTGGGCCTGCGACTCCACGCGGCTGCCGAGGGACAGTTCGGAGTTTTCCACGCTCAGCGCGGCGTTCTCGCGCTGCAGCGCCCCCTCGCGCTCCAGCGCGCGGCCGATGCCCGCGTTGAGCTTCAGCAGCCCGAGCTGGAGCGTGACGATGCCGATCAGGGCGAAGGCGACGATCCCGATCCACACGCGGCTGCGGATCAGGCGGTCGAGCAGGCGATGGCTGGCGAGCGCGTCGAGGCGGCCGATCAGGCCGAGCAGCCCCACGGCGAGGCCGCCCTGCGCCTGGGGAGACGAACCCGCCCGCCCCGGGCGCGCCGGGCCGGAGACCCGTCTCGGCCGCGGCACGGCGCGGGGGCGCCGGCTCGGAGCGAGCGGCGGGGCTTGGACCCTCGATGCGGCGGCGGGGCTCACGCGCGCTCCCCCTCCTCGGGATCGACGAGCTTGCGCGCCGCGCGCAGGTGGGCGGACCCCGCCCGCGGGTTCGCCGCCAGCTCCTCGGGCGAGGGCGCGACCGCGCGGCGCGTCAGCAGCGCGGCGTGCGGCTCGCGGCCGCAGACGCAGACGGGCAGGTCCGGCGGGCACACGCAGCCCTGCGCCTGAGCGGCGAGGAACCGCTTCACCCGGCGGTCCTCCAGCGAGTGGAAGGAGATCGCGGCCAGCACGCCCTGCTCGCGCAACAGCCCCCAGGCGAGCGGCAGCGCCTCGTCGAGCTGCCCGAGCTCGTCGTTGACGGCGATGCGAAGCGCCTGGAAGGAGCGCTTGGCGGGGTGACCGCCGGCGAAGCGGGCCGGCGCCGGGAGACCCGCGCTGATCGCGTCCACGAGCTGCTGGGTGGTCTCGATCGGCGCCTCCTCGCGGGCGCGGACGATCGCACGCGCGATCGCGCCGGCGTGGCGCTCCTCGCCCAGGTCCCGGAGCGTCCCGGCCAGCCGCCGCTCGTCCCACTCCATGACGATCTCGCGGGCGGTGAGCTCCTGGCTCGGGTCCATGCGCATGTCCAGCGGCGCGTCGTACGCGTAGGAGAAACCGCGCTCGCGGGTGTCCACCTGCATCGAGGACATGCCGAGGTCGAAGTAGGCGATGTCCGCCGTCACGCCTTCTTCGGCGAGGCCGGCGAGCGCCTCGGCGTAGCCGGCGCGGATGAAGCGCACCGAGCAGGCGGTCTCGGCGGCGAGAGCGGCGAAGCGCCCTTCCGCCACCGGGTCGCGGTCGATCGCGATCAACGTGCCGGAGGGGCCGAGCCGCTCGGCGACCATCCGCGCGTGACCGCCGTCGCCGAAGGTGCAGTCGATCGCCACCTGCCCGGGCTGCGGGTCGAGCAGCGCGACGAGCTCCTCGGCGAGCACGGGCAGGTGCGCGCCCGCCGGCGTGGTGCGGCGCGCGGGGCCGCTCACACGGCGCGCGCGGCCGGCGCGCGCCGGGGCGCCGCGACGGCGGCGCGCGAGCTCGGGCGGCGTGTGGCCGGTGGGCTCCGAGGGCTCGTCCATCCTGACCAACTCAAGCAGCGTCGTCGACACGTGCGGTCACCTCCGCGACGCCGCTCAGCAGCGTCGATCGATGGTCTGACCAGGTCCCCCGGTCCCACAGCTCCATGCGGTCGCCGGCGCCGACGACGACCACGTCCTTCGCGAGCTTCGCGTACTCGCCCAGGAAGCCCGGCACCATGATGCGCCCGGCGGCGTCGAGCTCGGTGTCGTGGGAGCTGCCGTAGAAGAAGCGCTCGAGCTCGGTCCGGCGCGTGGAGAGCGGGGGCAGTTCGGCGATCGCGCTGCGCGTGTAGGAGTCGTACTCCTCCGGGCGCCAGACGCCGATGCAGGGCTTCAGGTCGACCGGCATCGCCAGCACCACGCCGTCTGCGAGCGCCGAGCGGTAGCGCGCCGGGACGGTCAGACGGTTCTTTGCGTCGAGCGTGTGATCGAAGGTGCCGCGAAACGGGGCCACTGCGGAGACTCCCCTGCCTTGAAGAGGAGCCGAGGTGGAGGAGTGGGAGGAGCTCCTCCACCCCGGCTCGCTGCGGCGAACATATCCCACTTCCTCCCACAATGCAACCCCATTTGCACATTCCCTCCCACTCTCCCGCACCAGGACCGTCACAGGGCTCGAAATCCCATGCTCCGTGCGGGCTTTCGGCGGATCGGCGAGGCGGCTGAGGAGGTCGTTCCTCGCGCAAGCGCCGCTGCAAGGAGCGCGGCTGCACGCGCGCTTGCAGTTCGGGCCTTGCGCCCGGCCCGCTGCGGCGCATACGATCGCTGCGCCTTGAGAAGGGGAAGCCAGCTGCTGACGGCCGTACCGGCCGTACTCCTCGCCGTCGCCGCGCTCCTCGTCGCCGGCTGCGGCTCCTCGCGTTCAGGCGGCACCGACGCGGACCCGGCCACCGCGGTGCCGGCCAGCGCGCCCCTCTACGTGGGCGTCACCCTGCGGCCCACCGGCTCACAGGAGAGCGAAGCGCTCGCCGCGGGCAAGGCGCTCACCGGCCAGGCAGATCCCTACGGACGGCTGCTCGGAGCGCTGCGGACGCCGGGGTCTCCCCCGCTCGACTACAAGCGCGACGTGGCGCCGTGGCTCGGGCCGCACGCGGGCCTGTTCGCGCGCTCGCTGAGCTCTGCGGGAGCGCTGCTCGCGCCGCTCACGGCCAGCCTCTCCTCCTCCGGTCAGATCGCGCCCCTGCCCTTCTCGACGGGCGGCCTCGACGGCGCGCTGGTGATGGACACCCGCGACACCGGCGCCGCGCGGGCGTTCCTGGCCGGCCAGGCCAAGCACGCGGGCGCGCACGCGAGCAGCTACCGCGGCGTCTCCTACGAAGTCTCCCCCGGCGGCGTCGCGTTCGGCCTCGTCGGGAGCTTCGCCGTGATCGGCAGCGAGGAAGGCCTGAGGGGCGTGATCGGCGCCACGCAGGGCGAACCGGCGCTCGCCGCCTCCTCCGGCTACTCCAAGCTCGCCTCGGGCGCGCCGAGCGAAGCGATCGCGCACCTCTACGTGAGCCCCGGCGCGGCGGCGCGGCCGCTGGCGTCGGGCTCGACGCGCAGCATCCTGGAAGCGCTCGGCGGCGCGCGCCAGACGCTGGTGTCGCTGACCGCCTCCTCGACCTCGCTGCGGCTCGACGTGGACACGCTCGCGGCGCCCGGCTCGGAACGCACGGGGCTGCTCTCGGCCGACCCGCAGGCCGCCCAGGCGCTCTCCGAGCTGCCCGGCGAATCGTGGCTCGCGATCGGCATCGGCCACGCCGGCTCGACGCTCGCCGGCACGGCCGCGGTGCTCTCGGCGCTCGGCTCGCTCGCCGGCTCCGAACAGGGCGGCGCGCAGATCAGCGTCGGCTCGCTGCTCGGCGGGCTCACCCAGCCCCTGCACATCCTCGGCGCCCGCACCGCCGCGGCGCGGCGCGACTACACCTCCTGGATGGGCTCGGCGGGGATCTTCGCCGCGGGCTCCAACGTGTTCGAACTGCACGCCGCGGTGACGATCTCGTCGAACGACGCGGCACGCTCGCGCGCGGCCGTCGCGAAGCTCGCCGCGGCCATGCGCGCCGGCGGCGACGAGGTCGCCAAGGTCACGCTTCCGGGCACCGAAGCGGCGGCGTCGGTGCGGCTGCCGGGCGTGCCGCTGCCGGTCTACCTGGCAGCCGGGCAGTCCTCCGGCGGCCCGAAGTTCGTCCTGGCGCTGGGCGAAGCGTCGGTTGCCGCCGCGCTGTCCCCGTCCACGACGCTTGCCGGCTCACCCTCCCGTTCGGCCGGCGCCGCTGCGCTCGGCGAAGGCACCCAGCCGAGCGTGCTGCTCGACTTCCCGACGCTGCTCGCGCTGCTGGAAGGCGTCGGGCTCGGCGAAGACCCGTCACTCGCCCCCCTGCTTCCGTACCTGCGCGCGAGCGGCACGCTCGCGGGCGGCGGCCACCAGCTCGAAGGCGGGGTCGAACGCTTCCGGGTGCTGCTGCACCTGCGCTCGGCCGGCGGCTGACGCTCAGCCCTGCGAGGACGCGGCTGCGGCGGTGTCGATCGCCCGCCAGAACACGGGTTTGCCTGCAGCCACGCGGTCCACGCCGTAGACGGACAGCGTCGTTTCGCCGTTCGGGCGCACCGAGTAGCGGCCGATCACCGAGTCCCGGTCCGCCGCGGCGAAGAAGGCCCTGATCACGTCGGGCCGGTCGTTGCCGTGCGCGCCGGCACGGCGGATCGCGTCGAGCACCCCGCTCATCGCCTCGTAGCCGTAGAGCGCCGAGGGGCCGGCCTCCGTGCCGAAGCGGCGCCGGTAGGCCGCCAGCACGCGCTGCGCCGAGGGCGGGTAGACGCTGGGGGCGAGAAGGGGGGTCGTGATGTAGGTGAGGGCGCCGGCGGAGCCGATCGCAGAGGTGAATTCGCTCGTCGCCATCGAGCTGGAGCCGAGCAGCAGCAGGCCCGGGTCCGCACGGTGCAGGCGCTTCCACAGCGCGACCGTGCCGGGCCCGGGGCCGCCGGCGAGGAACACCGCCTCGGCATGGCTCGCGACGATCTTCGCGACCTCCCCGGAGAAGTTGGATTCCGCGGCCACAGGGATGCTGTCGTGGCCGGCGAGCGCGACGCCCGCGGCCGTGGCCTGCTCGCCGACCATCGCCGCCAGCGGGAGCTGGAACGGGTCCTGGTCGTCGAGCACGTAGACGCTGTGCACGCCCAGGGCGGCCATCAGCCGCGCCTGCGCCGCCGCCTGCACGGAATCCCCCGGGGACAGCCGCACGAACGTGCGCTTGCCGCTGGGATAGAAGCGTTCCGGCTCGTCCTGGCCGGCGTCGTGCGAGGAGGTGAGGCCCGCGTAGGGGCTGGCCGGGCTCACCTGCAGGATCCCCGCCTCGTTGATCAGCGGCAGCGAGACGGCCGTCGCGGCCGAGCTGTAGTCGCCGATGTAGGCGATCGTCGAGGTGTCCTGCGCCGCCTGCTTGGCGGCCGCCGCGCTTTCGCCCGGGCTGATCAGGCCCGTGGCCGGGTTGACGTCGTCGAGCGAGGCGAAGGAGACGCGGAAGGGGCCCACCCGCCCGCCCGCCTCAGCGAGCGCCAGCTTCTCGCCGTTTTCGATCTCGCGCGCCGCCTGCGCCGAGGGGCCCTCCAGGGGCAGGGCGGAGTAGACGGTCAGCTGGTTCCCGGTCGTTTCCGACGCCGAGACAACGCTGCCGCACCCCGCGAGCACAGGGACGACCGCGGCGAGAGCGGCGAGGCCCAGCCAGCGTCCGAGCACGGGGGGCTAGCTGCGGCGACCCGGCAGGTAGCCGGCGAGGATCTTCACTGTGGCCCCGATCAGGATGATCACGGTGGCGATCATGAAGGCGTCGAAGCTCTTGGCGCCGAGAGCCCACAGCACGATCCAGACGATCAGGCCGAAGGTGAGGGTGAGAACCAGACCCATGCGGGCGGAATCCTAGCGTTCGGAGGCCAGCCCCGCGGCAAGCGCGGCGACGACGGCGCCGGCGGCCTCGGCCGGGCTCTCGGACTCCGCCGCCGCCCGCACGAGCCGGGTGCCGACGATCACGCCGTCGGCGCCGGCGTCGGCCGCCTGCGCCGCCTGCTCGGGCGTGGAGATGCCGAAGCCGAGCGCGACGGGGACCTCGGTGGCGGCCTTCGTGCGGGCGACCACCTCGGCGAACCGCTCGCCGAGCGCACGCCGCTCGCCGGTGGTGCCGACGACCGAGACCGTATAGATGAAGCCGCGGGCCTGGGCGCCGATCGCCGCGAGCCGCTCCGGCGGCGTCGTCGGCGCGACCAGCGGCACGAGCGCGATGCCGCTGCGCTCGCACGCCTCCCCCACCTCGGGCGCCTCGCCGTGCGGCAGGTCCGGCACGATCAGCCCGCAGGCGCCGGTGCGGGCGAGACGCTCCACGAACGCCTCGGCCCCGGGCGCGAACACCATGTTCGCGTAGCACATGAGCACGACCGGGACGCTCGGCGCGAGCGTGCGCGCGACCTCGAGGACCCCCGCGACGTTCGCCCCGGCCTGGAGCGCGCGGGTGCCCGCGTCGTGGATCACGGGCCCGTCGGCGAGCGGGTCGGAGTAGGGCATGCCGAGCTCGATCACGTCCGCGCCCGCGCGCACGTACGCGTCCCCTATGCGAGCGGACTCCGCGAGCGAGGGGAAGCCGCCCATCAGGTAGGGCATCAGCGCCGCCCGTTTCTTGCTCGGGGCGAACGCCGCGGCGAGCCGGGCCACCCCGTCGCGCTCCGCGACGCTCACAGCTCGTCCCTCGCGAGCACCTCGGCGAGGTCCTTGTCGCCGCGGCCGGACAGGCAGACGAGATCGAGGTCGCCCTCCGGCTGGTCGAGCACCCACGCGAGCGCGTGCGAGGTCTCGAGCGCCGGGATGATGCCCTCGCGGCGGGTCACGAAGCGGAACGCGTCGAGCGCTTCGCGGTCGGTCACGGCGACGTAGCGCGCGCGGCCGAGGTCGCGCAGATGGGCGTGCTGGGGACCTGTGCCCGGGTAGTCGAGGCCCGCCGAGATCGAGTGCGCCTCGAGGATCTGGCCCTCCTCGTCCTGCATCACCGCCGAGCGCGCCCCGTGCAGGATCCCCGCCCGCCCGCCGACGGTGAGCGGCGCGCCGTGGCGCGGGGTGTCGATCCCCTCGCCGCCGGCCTCGACGCCGATCAGCTCGACCTCCTCGTCCTCGAGGAACGCCGTGAAGATACCGAGCGCGTTCGAGCCGCCGCCGACGCACGCGATCACCCGGGACGGCAGCCGCCCCTCGCGCTCGAGCAGCTGTGCGCGGGCCTCGTCGCCGATCACCCTCTGAAGGTCGCGGACGAGCGCGGGGTACGGCGCGGGGCCGACCACCGAGCCGATCACGTAGTGCGTGCTCTCCACGTTCGTGACCCAGTCGCGGATCGCGGCCGAGGTCGCCTCCTTCAGCGTCCGCGCGCCGGCGTCGACCGGCTCGACGCGCGCCCCGAGCAGTTCCATGCGCTGCACGTTCGGGCTCTGGCGGCGCGTGTCCTCGACGCCCATGTAGACGACGCATTCCAGATCCAGCAGCGCGCAGGCGGTCGCGGTCGCGACGCCGTGCTGGCCCGCCCCCGTCTCGGCGATGATCCGGTGCTTGCCCATGCGCCGCGCGAGCAGCGCCTGGCCGATCGCGTTGTTGAGCTTGTGCGAGCCGGTGTGGTTGAGGTCCTCCCGCTTCAGGTACACCGGCCGGCCGACGCGCTCGGAGAGCCCGCGCGCCTGGTAGAGCGGGCTGGGGCGTCCCGCGAAGTCGCGCAGCAGCGCGTCGAGCTCCTCGCGGTAGGCGGGGTCGGCTCGTGCCTGCAGCCACGCCTGCTCGAGCTCGGCCAGGGCCGGCATCAGCGTCTCGGGCACGAACTGGCCCCCGTAGGGGCCGAAGCGGTGCTCGATCTCTGCCTCGCCGCCCATCACTGGCCCGCGGCTCCGAGCGCGGGTCCGGCCGCCGCCCCGATGTCGGCGGCCGGCGTCGCGGCGCCCGCCGCCGTCGGCTCGTCGGCTTCGCGCACGGCCGCGAACAACGCCTCCATCCGCGCTGGGTCCTTGCGGCCCGGCGCGGACTCGGTCCCGCTCGAGCTGTCGAGCGCGTACGGGTGCACCGCGGCGATCGACGCCGCCGCATTGGCGGCGTCGATGCCGCCGCTCAGGATCAGCGGCACGTGGGAGCGGCGGCTCCGCACGAGCTCCCAGTCGAACGTCTCCCCCGTCCCGCCGCGAAGGCCCGGACGGGTGCGCGAGCGCGCGTCGAGCAGGTGGTAGTCGACGTGGTAGCGCTCGACGTCACGGACGTCGCCCGCGCCCGCGACCTGCCGGGCGCGGATCACACGCGCGCCGGCGCGCCGGCCCGCCTCGGCGCAGTAGGAGGGTCCCTCGTCGCCGTGGAACTGCAGCATCGTCAGGCCGATGTCACGAGCGGCCGCGACAACCTCGTCGAGCGGCGCGTTCACGAACACGCCGCACAGCTCTGCCCGGCGCCGGAGGGCGGCGGCGATGCGCTGCGCCTCCTCGGGCGAGCAGCGCCGCGGGCTGCCCTCGGCGAAGATCATGCCGAGCGCCCATGCCCCCATCGCGGCCGCCGCCTCGGCGTCCTCGAGGTTGGTGAGGCCACAGATCTTCACGCGCGTCGCCATGCCCTCAAAGGTAGCGGCAGCGTAAACCGGGTCCCACCCGCCCGCCGCGTGGCGGGCTCGGAACGCGCTCCGGCGCGCGCCCCCCAAGCGGGGCGCGCGCTGGAAGCTCGTTCCGGGGGCGGAGCTCTCTCAGGAGGCCGTCGCCGGGAAGCTCTCTCGGGCGCGGCTCGGCGCCCGAGAGCTCATTCTTCTGGCGCGCCTTCCTGCGAGCTCGGCGCCTGGGCCGGGCGCTTGCCGAGCGTCACCCGCACCGTCTTCTTTTCCCACCCGCCGTGTCCGTTCGGGTGTTCGAGTTCGACCGAGACGCTCTCGCCGGGCTTCTTCTCGCCGATCACCGTCGCGAGGTCTTCCGAGCCGGCGACCGCTTTGCCGTCGACGGCCTTGACGATGTCGCCGCCGACCGCGACCGAGCCGCTCTGGGTGCCGGTGGCGACGCCGCCCTTGATGCCGGCCTTGGCGGCGGGCGAGTTGGGCTGCACGCTCTCGACGAGCGCGCCGCTCGTCGTCGGCAGGTTCAGCCCCGAGAGCGAGCCGTCGATCGTGATCGAGGTGACGCCGAGATAGCCGGCGCTGCTCACGGTGCCGCCCTTCTCGAGTTTGCCGAGCTCGCTCTTGGCGGTGTTGATCGGCACGGCGAAGCCGATGCCGACGCTGCCGTTGCTGGTGCCGCCGGTCTCGATCTGCGAGTTGATGCCGATCACCTGGCCCTGCGAGTTCAGGAGCGGGCCGCCGGAGTTGCCCGGGTTGATCGGGGCGTCGGTCTGGATCACGTTGTAGATCGTGAAGCCGTTCGGCGCTTTCAGCTGGCGCTGCAGCGCCGAGACCACACCCGTCGTCAGCGTGCGCTGGAGGTCGAACGGGTTGCCGATCGCGTACACCGGGTCGCCGACCTGGGCGGTGCTCGAGTCACCGAGCGCGATCGGGTGCAGCGTCAGCCCGTCCGGGTGGATGCGCAGCACTGCGAGGTCGTTCGAGGGGTCCTTGCCCACGACCTGAGCTTCGACGGTCTTGCCTTTTTCGAAGCTGACGGTGACTTTGACCGCGTTCTCGATCACGTGGTAGTTGGTGAGGATCGTCCCGTTGCGGTCGATCACGATGCCGGAACCGGTGGCGGTTCCTTCCCGCTGCGATTCGCCGCCGAAGCCGAACGGCGATTCGCCGGACGCGACGATCGTCGAGGTGACGAACGCGACGCCGGGGGCGTCTTTGACGTAGACCTGATGGGGGGTCAGGCCGACGGTCCTGTTGGAGGCGTTGCTGGGGGCCGCGGTCGGCGTGGGCGCCTCGACCGTCGTGACCGAGTGCTTCTCGCCAAGATCTCCGGCGGCAGCGAGCACGGCAACGACGACACCAGCACCCACCAGCGCGGCGATGAAGGGAATAGCGAAAAGTCGTCTCATGGCGGGACAGGATGAGGGGACCGTGTGAAGGAGATCTAAAGCGTTACGGCTGAATGTCTAAAGCTCGCGGCGGGCGGATCCGAGCTCGGCGAGGGCGGCCGCGGGATCTGCCGCGCGCATCAGCCTCTCGCCGACGAGCACGGCGTCGACGCCACGGCGCTCGAGCGCGGCGAGCTGCTCGGGCCGCGAGATGCCCGACTCCGAGACCACGATCGCCTCCGCCGGCATCATCTCCAGCAGGCGCTCGGTGCGGGAGACGTCGACCGAGAAGTCGCGCAGGTCGCGGTTGTTCACGCCGACGATCTCGGGCCCGTGCGCGGCCGCGCGTTCGAGCTCGGCCTCGTCGTGCACCTCGACGAGCACGTCGAGCCCCAGCTCCGCCGCCTGGGCCGAGAGCGCGGCGAGCTCGGCGTCGCTGAGCGCGGCGACGATCAGCAGCACCGCATCGGCACCGGCGGCGCGCGCCTCCAGCAGCTGGTAGCGGTCGACGACGAAGTCCTTGCGCAGCAGCGGCATGCGCGCGATCCGCCGCGCACGGCGGAGATCGTCGAGCGAGCCGCCGAAGTTGGGCTCCTCGGTGAGGATCGAGGCGGCGACCGCGCCACCGCGCTCGTACGCGCTCACGATCGTCTCGAGGTCGGGCGCGTCGTGCAGCGATCCCGCCGACGGCGAGCGCCGCTTGAACTCCGCGATCACGCCGATCCCGGGCGCGGCGAGCGCGTCGCGCAGCCGGCCCGGCTGCCCGGCCTCCGAAGGCTCGGCGAGAGGCTGCTCGCGGCGGCGGCGCTCGACCGCCGTCCGTGTTTCGGCGAGGATCCGATCGAGCACGGTTCCGGTCACGCCGCTCATCTCGCCGACCCGCTCGGCGCGTGCCGCTGCGTCGCCTCGACATATCCCTCGAGAGCGGCGAGCGCGCGCCCGTCGGCGATCGCCTCGCGCGCTGCCTGCACCCCCTCGGCGATGTCCGCGACCGCGCCGGCCGCGTAGATCGCGGCCCCGGCGTTGATCGCGGCTAGCGCCTCGCCCGGAGCCGGCTCGGCGCCGCCGGCGAGGATCGCCCGGGTCACCGCGGCGTTCTGCTCCGGCGTCCCGCCTTCGAGCGCCTCGCCGCCGTCGGCGGCGACGCCGACGTCCTCCGGCCGCAGCACGTACGTGCGCAGCTCGCCGCCGTCCACCTCGACGACTTTGGTCGGCGCCGCGCACGAGACCTCGTCGAGGCCGTCCTCGCTCGCGACCACCAGCGCCCGCTCGACGCCGAGGCGCGCGAGCGCCCCGCCGATCGTCTCCAGGAAGGCCGGGTCCGAGACGCCGACGAGCTGGCTGCTCGCGCCGGCGGGGTTGGTGAGCGGCCCGAGCATGTTGAAGATCGTCCGAACCGCCAGCTCGGCGCGCACGGGCACCACGAAGCGCGTCGCCTGGTGGTGGGCGGGAGCGAACATGAAGCCGAAGCCGGACTCGTCGATGCACGCGGCGACCTCGGCCGGGCCGAGGTCGATGCGCGCCCCGAGCGCCTCGAGCACGTCGGCCGACCCCGACCGGCTCGTCGCGGAGCGGTTGCCGTGCTTGGCGACCGCGCAACCCGCGCCGGCGGCGATCAGCGCCGCGGTCGTCGAGACGTTGAAGGTGCTGCGCCCGCCGCCGGTCCCGGCGGTGTCGAGCAGGTCGTGCCGGTCGGTGGGGACGTGCGCGGCGAGCTCGCGCATCGTGCGGGCGAGGCCGGCGAGCTCGTCGACCGTCTCCCCCTTGGTCCGCAGCGCGATCAGGAACCCCGCGATCTGGATCTCGGAGACGTCGCCGTGCATGATCTCCGCGAGCACCTCGGCGGCCTCCTCGGCGGACAACGAGCGGCGCGAGGCGAGCGTGTCGATCGCACTCGTGAGGGTCGGGCTGGGCATCAGCGCGTTCCGAGGAAGTTGCCGAGCAGCTCTCGGCCCTGTTCGGTGAGCACGGACTCCGGGTGGAACTGGACGCCCTCGGCGGGCAGCTCGCGGTGGCGCAGCCCCATCAGCACGCCGCCGCCGCGCGCGCTCTCCTGCAGGCAGGCGGGCAGCTCGTCGCCGACGACGAGCGAGTGGTAGCGGCCGACGACGAGGCTCGGGCGCAGCCCGCTGAAGATCGTCCGGCCGTCGTGCTCGATCGTCGTCGCCTTGCCGTGGATCGGGTCGTGCAGCTTCACCTCTCCCCCGAACGCCTGCGCGAGCGCCTGGTGACCGAGGCACACCCCGAGCGTGGGCACGCCCGCCTCGGGGAAGCGCCGCACGAGCTCGAGCGAGATACCGGCCTCGTTCGGCGTGCAGGGACCGGGCGAGACCACGCAGCGGTCGTAGCCGCCTGCGAGCAGCTCGTCGACGCTCGCGCGATCGTTTCGGACCGTCTCGACGTCGGCTCCCAGCTCCCCCAGGTACTGGACGAGGTTGTAGGTGAACGAGTCGTAGTTGTCGAGGACGAGGACCTTCATGGCCAGTCCGGCTGCTCGCAGGCGAGCGCGATCGCCCGCATCGCCGCGCTCATCTTCGCGACGGACTCCTCGTACTCGTAGTCCGGGCGCGCGTCGGCGACGGTGCCGCCGCCGGCCTGCACGTAGGCGACACCGTCCTTGACGACGACGGTGCGGATGTGGATCGCTGTGTCGAGGTCGCCGCCGTAGGAGAGATAGCCGACCGCGCCGCCGTAGCCGCCGCGCTTCACGGGCTCCAGCTCGTCGATGATCTGCATCGCGCGCACCTTCGGGGCGCCGGAGAGCGTGCCGGCCGGCAGCACCGAGCGCAGCGCGTCCATCGCGCCGACGCCGGGACGCAGCGTCCCCGAGACCGACGAGACGATGTGCATCACGTGGCTGTAGGTCTCGACCTCCATCAGCTCGTCGACTTTCACGGTGCCGTACTCGCAGACGCGGCCGAGGTCGTTGCGTCCGAGGTCGACGAGCATCACGTGCTCGGCGCGCTCCTTCTCGTCGGCGAGCAGCTCGGCCGCGATCCGCCGGTCCTCCTCGGGGCTCGCGCCGCGCGGGCGCGTGCCGGCGATGGGCTTGGTGGAGACGTGGGTGCCGGTGACGGTGAGCAGCGGCTCGGGGCTCGCGCCCGCGACCTGGAAGTCGCCGAAGTCGAGGAAGTACATGTACGGGCTCGGGTTGACGGCCCTGAGCCCGCGATAGATCGAGAACGCCTCCACCGGGGTCGGCGCCGACCAGCGCTGCGAGGGCACGACCTGGAAGGCGTCGCCGGCGTAGATGTACTCGATGATCCGCGCGACCATCGCTTCGAACTCCTCGCGGGCCATGTTCGAGGCGAAGACGGGCATCTCACGCGGCGGACGCGGCTCCTCGCGCGGCACCGGGCCGGCAAGCGCCTCGCGCACCCCGGCGATCTGGGCGACGGCGTCGCCGTAGGCACGCTCGACGTCGGTCTGGGCGTCGAGGTTCGCGTTCACGAGGATCGTGATCGTGTGCTTGAGGTGGTCGAAGACGACGAGCCCGTCGGTGAGCATCAGGGCCAGGTCGGGGACGCCGATCGGATCCTCCTTCGGCGCACCCAGCGGCTCGACGGTGCGCACCAGGTCGTAGCCGAAGACCCCGACCGCTCCGCCGGTGAACGGCGGCGCACTCGCGGCGTCCGCGGGCGGCGCCTGGACGAAGCGGGCCAGGCGCTCGGCGGCCTGCGCATAGGGATCGCCGCCGTCCGCGAGCGACCAGCGGACCACCTCGTGAGGCGTGAAGCCGATGAACGACCAGCGCCCGACACGCTGCCCCTGCTCGGCGGACTCGAGCAGGAACGCCGGCTCCGAGGGCGCCAGCGCCCGCAGCTTCAGGAACGCCGAGACCGGCGTCTCGCAGTCGTCGACGAAGGTGACGGAGAGCGGGATCAGGTTGTGGGAGCCCGCCAGCGCGCGGGCCTGCTCGATCGTGGGCGCGACGGGCAACGTCCCCACACGCGCCCCTTCGGGCGGCTGGGCGCTTTCAGCGACGGCCATCGAGCACCCGCTCGGCGTCGCTCAGCGACCGTCCGCGGCTGCGCAGCAGGACGAGCAGGTGGTAGAGCACGTCGGCCGCCTCTTCGTCGACGCGCGCGTCGCTCTCCTCGCGAGCGGCGCGGCTCACCTCCTCCGCCTCCTCCATCACCTTCTCGCCGATCCGCGGCGGGTCGTCGAGCAGCTCGACGGTGTAGGAGCCGGCTGGACGCTCGCGTGCCCGCGCCGCCAGCGTGCGCTCGAGCGCCGGCAACGTCTCGTGCGGCGCGGCAGGCTCGCGCTCGCCGCGGTGGAAGCAGGTGCGCTCGCCGGTGTGGCAGGCGGGGCCGGCCGGCTCGACGAGAGCAAGCACCGTGTCGCCGTCGCAGTCCAGCCGCAGCGCGCGCACCGACTGCACGTTGCCGCTGGTCGCGCCCTTGTGCCACTGCTCGCCGCGTGAGCGGCTCCAGAGGTGCAGCTCGCCGGTCTCGCGGGTGCGGCGGAGCGCCTCGGCGTTCATGTAGGCGAGCGTCAGCACCTCGCCGCTGTCCCAGTCCTGCACGACGCACGGCACGAGGCCGTCGCGGTCGTAGCTGACGTGCGCGTCGATCGACTTCTCGGCCGCTGGCATGCGGACGATTGTAGGCGGCCGGGGCTCCTCGCTTGCGCCCAGCGGCCTCGTGGCGGGACGCCTGCGAGACTGCGCGCGGATGCAGGCGCTTCTCGACCGCAGGCTGATCGTCGTGACCGGCAAGGGGGGTGTCGGCAAGTCGACGGTTGCGCTGGCCCTCGGGCACCTCGCGGCCCGATCCGGGAGGCGCGCGACGGTCGTCGAGGTCGGCGGCGCGGTTCGCGCCGCCGAGATCTTCGGCCGCCCCCCGGCCGAGGCGGGCTCGGCGGTGCGGCTCGAGGAGCGGCTCACGGCGCTCTCGATCGATCCGGACCGCGCCCTGCTCGAGTGGGTGCAGGCGCTGGGGGGTCGCGTGCCGGGGCGCATCCTCACCTCCAGCGGCACCTTCCAGTACTTCGCCGCCGCCGCCCCGGGCGCGCGCGAGATCGTGACGATGATCAAGATCTGGCGGCTCGCCGGGGACGGGCGCGGCTCGCGTCGCGGTGGCGGGCTCGTGATCTTCGACGCGCCCGCCACCGGGCACGCGCTCGGCATGCTGCGTTCGCCGCAGACGTTCTCGGCGATCGCGCGGGTCGGCCCGATCGTGCGCGACACGGGGCACGTCCGCGACCTGCTCGCCGACCCGGACCGCACCGCTTATGTGGCGGTCGCCCAGGGGACCGAGATGGCGGTGACCGAGACGATCGAGCTTCAGCAGGGTCTGCTCGAGGCGACCGGGCGCGAGCTCGACGCCGTCGTCGTGAACGCGATGCTGCCGCGGCGCTTCAGCGCCGAGGAGCTGGAGCAGATCGAGGGCCTGCCGGCGAACGGCAGCGCCACGGTCGGGGCCGCCGCGCGCGCGGCGCGCCAGGTCCATGCGCGGGCCGGCTACCAGCACGGGCAGGTCACGCGGCTGCGCCGCCGCGGCTTCGAGGTGCTGCCGCTGCCGTTCGTCTGGACCGCGTCGCTCGACCTCGAGGCGCTCGAGCAGCTCGCGGCGCGGCTCGGCCACGGGCTGGAGCGCACCGGGGAGACGGCGGCCGCTAGCTGATCCCGAGCCTGTCGAGCAGGCTCTCGTCGGCGCGCCAGTCGCGACGCACGCGCACGGACAGTTCGAGGTGCACGTGACCACCGAGCGCCCGCTCCAGCTCCTTGCGGGCGGCGATGCCGATCGACTTGATCATCTCCCCGCCCGCGCCGACCAGGATCCGCTTCTGCGAGCTCGTCTCGACCCAGATCAGCGCCCGCACCACGATCGCGCGCCCGGAGCCGGGCTGCGGCCGCTCGACATCCTCGACCACGACCTCGACCGCGTGCGGGACCTCCTGGAAGGTGCGCCTGATCGCTGCCTCGCGGATCAGCTCGGCGACCAGCTGCTCCTGCGGCTGGTCGGACGCGGTCTGCGCCTCGAACATGAACGGTCCCTCGGGCAGCATCGCGCCGAGGTGCGCGATCAGCTCCGGGATGCCGGCGCCCCTGCGCGCGGAGATCGGGAACACCTCGGCGTCCAGCTCGAGCTCGGCCGCCTGGGCGAGCGCGCCCAGCAGCGCTCCCCGCGAGAGCCTGTCGATCTTGTTGACGGCGATCGCTGTGCTCGCGCCCGCGCCGGCCAGCGTTCGCGCGATGAACCGGTCGCCGGGGCCGACGCCCTGCTCCCCGTTGAGCATCAGCAGCGCGGCGTCCGCGCCCTCGAGCTCCTGCTGCACGCGCTTGGCCATCCGCGCCGTGAGCGCGTCGCGCGGCCGCTGCACGCCGGGCAGGTCGACGAGCACCAGCTGCACGTCGTCGCTCTGGTGGACGCCGCGGATCGCGCGCCGCGTCGTCTGGGGCTTCTCCGAGACGATCGCCACCTTCTCGCCGACCACCGCGTTGACGAACGTGGACTTGCCGACGTTCGGCCGGCCGGCGAGCGCGACGAAGCCGCTGCGGCTCACGGGTGGGCGGGCCTCGCTCTCAGCAGCTCGTCCTGGAGCGCCAGCATCTCGCCCTCGTCGGTCTCGTGGTCCATGCCGAGCAGGTGCAGCATGCCGTGGACGACCGCCTCGCAGACGTCGGCGGTCTCGGGCGGGCAGATCACGATGTCGCCGAGCTCGCGCGGCTCCCCCGGCGAGCCGCCGGTGCCGTCGACCGGGAACGAGAGCACGTCGGTCGGCTCGTCTTTGCCGCGATGGCGGCGGTTCAGCTCGGCGATCCGCTTCGTACCGACGAGCTCGACCGCGACGTGCCCGCGCTCGACACCGTGGCTCGCGGCGGCGAGCTCGCACAGGCGCCGGATCTCCGCGGGCGGCGGCACGCCCGGCTCGGCCGCGGCGCCGAGGACCTCCACTTCGAGCATCTCGGGGCTCAGGCGCTGCGGATCGCCGGCCGCGCCGGTTTCGCCGCCGGCGCGGTGGCGCCGCCGTCGCGCTGGGAGTGCGCGTCGTAGGCCTCGACGATCCGCTGCACGAGCTTGTGGCGAACCACGTCCTCGCCGCCGAAGCGGACGAACTCGACGTCCTCGACAGCGTCCAGCACGTCCCCCACGACGATCAGCCCTGACTGCTGCTCGCGGGGAAGGTCGACCTGGGTGATATCGCCCGTCACCACCATCCGCGAGCCGAAGCCGAGCCGGGTGAGGAACATCTTCATCTGCTCGGGCGTCGTGTTCTGCGCCTCGTCGAGGATCACGAAGGAGTCGTTCAGGGTGCGCCCGCGCATGAACGCGAGCGGCGCGATCTCGATCACGCCGCGGTCGATGTGGGCGGAGACCTTCTCGGGGTCGAGCATGTCGTGCAGCGCGTCGAACAGCGGGCGCAGATAGGGATCGACCTTGGCCATCATGTCGCCGGGCAGGAAGCCGAGCCGCTCCCCGGCCTCCACGGCGGGGCGGGTGAGGATGATGCGGTTGACCTCGTGGCGCGAGAGCGCCGCGGCGGCCATCGCGACGGCGAGGAAGGTCTTGCCGGTCCCGGCCGGGCCGACGCCGAAGGTGATCGTGCCACGGCGGATCGAGTCCACGTAGCGCTTCTGGTTGACGGTCTTGGGCGCCACCCGCAGCCCGCGGTGCGACCACACGATGTCCTCGAGCACGCGGGCCGGCGATTCGTGCGCGTCGAGCGCGCCGGTGACCGCGGTGATCGTGCCGGGGCCGATCTGGTGGCCGCGGGCGATCAGGTCCGAGAGCTCGCGCACGACGCGCTCCCCCACCGCCGTGTCGCTCTCGTCGCCCTCGAAGGTGATCACGTTGCCGCGCAGGAACACGCGGCAGTCGAGATGCGCCTCCAGCGCGCGCAGCACCGCGTCCTGGCTGCCGGCCAGCTCGGCAGCGACTTCGTTGGAGAGCTCGATCTGCGTCCTCATCCCTGCAGCGCGGCCCTCACGATCCCGGAGACGCGCTTCCCGTCCGCGCGCCCGTCGACGGCGGCCATCGCCGCCTTCATCGCCGTCCCCATGTCCTTGGCGCTGGTGGCGCCGCTCTCGCTGACCGCCTGCGAGACGATCCCCTGAAGCTCCTCGTCGGAGAGCTCGGCGGGCAGGTAGGTATCGATCAGCTCGGCCTCGGACTCCTCGGCGCTCGCAAGCTCCTCGCGGCCCCCGCCGCGGAACTGCTCGGCGGCGTCGAGCCGGCGCTTGCGCTCGCGGCGGAGCACCCCGATCTCGTCGTCGCTCCCCTCCTTGGCGGCCTTCTGCAGCTCGGAGAGGACGAGTCGCAACGCTCCGACCCTCTCCCGTTCGCCCGCGCGCATCGCGCCCTGGAGGTCGGTTTTGATCTGCTCGGCTATCGCCATCCTCTGCAGAGGATACGCCGCCCGCGGCGCTCAGCCGTCCGCAGCCGCGGCCTCGGCGCGCGAGCGCTGCTCCGCCGCGTCCTGCAGGCCGGCCTCGCCGCGCCGCGCGGGCGCCGTGCTCGCCTCGACGTATGCCTCCGGCACGGTGATGACGCGGGCGCCCCGGCCATGGGTGAAGAACGCCACGGCCCATCGCGTGAAGACGATCAGCCGGTTGGCGAAGCCGACCAGGTACCAGAGGTGCACGCCGAGCCACGTGATCCACGCGAGCAGGCCGCTGAGCTTCAGGCCTTTGATGTCGGCAACGGCCGAGGCGCGGCCGATCGTCGCGAGGTTGCCCTTGTCGCGGTAGCGGAACGGGCCCTCCTCGCGGCCCGCCAGCCGTGCGCGCACGAGCTTCGCGGCGTAGCGGCCCTGCTGCATCGCGACCGGCGCCACGCCGGGATAGACGACCGGCCCCCCGTCGGCGCCGCGGACGGCGACCATGTCCCCGAGCGCGAGGATCTCGGGGTGGCCCGGGAGCGTCAGGTCGGGCTCGACGGTCAGGCGGCCCGCACGGTCGGTCCCCGTGCCGGCGAGCGACGCCAGCATGCCGGCCAGCGGCGAGGCGGTGACCCCGGCAGCCCACACGATCGTCCGCGCCGCCACGCGTTCGGTCTCCCCGCCGGGCGCCTGCACGGTCACGCCGCGCGCATCGACGTCGATGACCGTCCGCGAGAGCATCGTCGTCACGCCGATCCGCTCGAGCGCGCGCTGCGCGTGCGCCGACAGCGACGGCGGGAAGCTCGCGAGCACGCGGTCGCCGGCCTCGACGAGGCGGATGCACCCGCTGCCGGGGTCCGCGGAGCGGAAGTTGCGCCGCAGGCTGTCGCGCGCGAGTTCGGCGATCTGGCCTGCCATCTCGACCCCCGTCGGCCCCGCGCCGACGACCACGAACGACAGCCACGAGCCGCGGAGCTCGGCCGACGGCGCCATCTCCGCCGCCTCGAAGGCGCTCAGGATCGCCGAACGGGTGACGAGCGCGCTCTCCAGCGACTTGACCTCGTGGGCGAACTCGCCCCAGGCGTCGTGCCCGAAGTAGGAGTAGTGCGAGCCGCCGGCGACGATCAACGTGTCGTAGGGGATGCTCGGCAGCGCGGGCACGCCGGCCACCGGCGTCAGCTCCACGCGCCGGGCGACGGGGTCGATCGCGTGCGCCTCCGCCATCAGCACCCGGACGTTGCCGGCGCGCCTGAAGATCGCTCGCAGCGGATAGGCCACTTCGCCCGGCGAGAGAGCGCCCGTCGCGACCTGGTAGGTCAGCGGCTGGAAGAGGTGGAAGTTGCGTCGATCGACGAGCGTGATCTCGACGGGCGCGCGCCTCAGGTGCGCGACCGCCTGCAGGCCGCCGAAGCCGCCGCCGACGACCACCACGCGGTGTGCGTTGCCGGTGCTCATCCAGTCCCTCGAAGGCTAGATGATCCGATCCGCTCCGCTGGAGGACCCGCCCACCGATCGCCGGGCGGCGCAATCGATCATCTAAGGTGCCGCGCGTGAACGATGCGCTCTACGCGGAGGCGCTCGCGCCCTTCCTGGCCGAGACGGCGAGCCTGCGCCCGGCCGGCGCCGAAGTGATCGACGCTCACACCCATCTCGGGCTCGACGAGGACGGTCGCTCCCTGACACTCGAGCAGCTCCTCTCCCAGCTCGACGCAGCCGAGGCGCGCCGCGCGTGCGTCTTCCCGTTGCACGACCCCGAGCGCCGCCCCGCGTACTCGCTGCCGAACGACCGCGTGCTCGGCTGGGCCTCCGAAAGCGACGGGCGGCTCGTGCCCTTCTGCCGCCTGGACCCGGCCGAAGGCGCGCTGGCGGAGGCCGAGCGCTCGCTGGGCAACGGCGCCAAGGGCATCAAGCTGCACCCCCGCGCACAGGACTTCGTCTTCGACGGCGGCGACCTCGACGACGTCTTCAAGCTCGCCGAAGAAGCCCGCGTGCCCGTGCTGATCCACGCCGGGCGCGGCCTTCCGCCGCTCGCAGACGGGCTCGCCGAGCTCGCGCTGAGGCACCCCGGTGCCGTGCTGATCCTCGCTCACGGGGCGATCTGCGACCAGGGGATCCTGAGCACGCGGCTGGCGGATCACCCCGGGGTCCTCTACGACATGTCGTGTTTCTTCCCGCTGGACGTGATCGAGCTGTTCGCGCGCGTGCCGGCGGAGCGGATCGTGTTCGCGGCCGACCCGCCCTACGGCCAGACCGCCACGACGCTCTACATGGCGCTGCGCGTGGCCAGGCAGGCCGGGCTCGACGAGGCGACGACGAAGCTGGTCCTCGGCGGCACGATGGCGGCGCTGATCGACGGCGAAGCGCTACCCGCGACGACCCCGCCACGGCGCGGCCCCTCGATCACGGTGTCCGGGCGGCTGATGCGCGCGTACGGATACGCGAGCCTCGTCGGCCCCGCGCTCTTCACCGGCGTCGCCGAGCAGGCGGCCGCGATGCTCGAGATGGCGATCGCCGCCACCCGCGACCCCGACCCGGGAGAGGACGGCGAGGCGCTGGAGACGGTCGGCCGCGCGCTGCGCGCAGCGGCCACGCTCGCCGTCGAAGAGGACGGCATCCGGCCCGCGATCGACCTCGTCTACCGGGCCAACGTGCTCGCAGCGACGCAGATCCTCGACGGCGCCGGCGAGCGCGCCTAGCCGGGCGGCGGGGTCAGCCCGACCGCCCGCCGAGCGTCCTGCTCGTCGCTGAACTCCCGGTAGCGCGCGATCTTCCCGTCGCGGATCGTGACCGCAGCGTAGATCTGACCCTGCACGCTCGCCCCGCTTCTGGCGCCGCGACCGGCCTCGGTCGCCACCACGAGCACGTCTCCCCCGCAGTCGATCAGCCGCTCCGTCTCGAATCCGTACTCGTCCCAGTGCTCCAGCCACCGCTGCCAGGAGGCAAGCACGGCCTCGTGGCCGTGCTGGGGACGCCCGTCCGCACGTCTCGGATCCTCCACCCATTCCACGTCCTCGGTGCAGATCCCTGCGATCAGCTCCGGCAGCGCCGACAGCAGCGCATCCCTGTCCATCTCCGATGCACCGGACAGCAGGCCCTCGATCAGCTCGACGTCCTGTTGCGACATCTCACGGCGAGTATCCCAGCAGCAGCGCCCCCCAGCCGTCCGCGCAGCGCCGTGCGCGCTCGCAGAGCCCGTTGTTCGCGGCGAACACCGCGGCGCTCTCGTCGAGCTGCTCGACGAGCAGGCCGCCGGCGATCAGGTGGGCCGGCGGCGACTCGATCGCGAGGGAAAGGGAGGCCAGCAGCGGCGCGAGCAGGTTCGCGAGCACGATCACCGGGCGCTCGGCCGGGGCGTCCGCGGCGGCGCCCGGCCCCAGCCAGGGCAGCGGCTCGCGGCGCAGGTCGAACCGGCGGGTCTCGAGCGGCACCCCGTTGACAGCGGCGTTCTCGGCCGCGGCCCGCACGCTCTCGCTCTCGTTGTCCAGCGCGAGCACAGGCTCGTAGCCGAGCTGGGCCGCGGCGATCGCGAGCACGCCCGAGCCCGTCCCGACGTCCAGCACCGCCGCAGGCGGCGGTGCGAGCGCGCGCAGCTCGAGCAGCAGCTCGAGGCAGAGCCTGGTGGACGCGTGAGCGCCCGTGCCGAAGGCCTGCGCGGGGTCGAT
Organism: uncultured Solirubrobacteraceae bacterium; assembly: GCA_963836035.1. Classification (GTDB taxonomy): domain Bacteria; phylum Actinomycetota; class Thermoleophilia; order Solirubrobacterales; family Solirubrobacteraceae; genus Palsa-744. The sequence goes on from CAWIHX010000006.1 coordinate 681,355, forward strand.
CACGAGCTCGATCGCCGGCCGCGGGCCGTCAGCCGGCGCGACGGGCTCCCACGGCGGCCGCACACGCAGCGCGGGGAGCGCCGACGTGCGAGGCGGCTCCACGCGCACGGGCCGGTGGAACTCCCGCCATCGCTCCTGCCAGTCGTCGGCGAGGACCGTCGTGGAGATCTCGACCGGGGCGCCGCCGGCGAGCGCGCGCAGGTCCGGCAGCGCCGGCAGCTCGCCGGGCGGGCCGTAGACCGCGTACTCGACGCGGCCGTCCTTCAGCTCGACCTCCTCCACACCGGCCGGCGCGAGCTCCAGCAGCTCGGCCAGCGCCACGTCCGCCTCCTCGCGCGAGACGCGGACCGCGAGCCTGATCACGCGGCGTGGCTGCCGAGGGCGCGCCTGAGCTTCGAGAACAGCGTCTCCTGCGAGCGCAGGTTCTCCTCGCCGAGCGTCTCGTCGAGCTGCTCGAGCAGCTCGCGCTGCGCGGCATCGAGCCGCCGCGGCACGACGACGTTGACAACCACGCGAAGGTTGCCGCGGCGCGAACGGCGCAGCTCCGGCATGCCCTCGCCCCGCACCGTGATGACCTCGCCGGGCTGCGTCCCGGCGGCGATCTCGACCGGCGCGCTGCCGTCGATGGTCGGGACCTCGACCGTCGCCCCGAGGGCCGCGACGGTCGCCGGCACGTCCACGGCGGTGATCAGATCGTCGCCCTCGCGCACGAAGCGCTCGTCGGGCCTCACGGTGACCAGCACGTAGAGGTCGCCCGGTGGGGCGCCCGCCGGCCCGGCGCTGCCGTGGCCGCTCATCCGAATGCGCTGCCCGTCGGCGATGCCGGCGGGGATCTCGATGTCCAGGCTGCGCTCGGCCTGCACCTGGCCGGCGCCGCGGCAGACGCCACAGGGCTCGGTGGGCACGCGCCCGTCGCCGTGACAGCGGTCGCAGACGACGGTGCGCACCATCTGGCCCAGCAGCGTCTGGCTGACGCTCTGCAGCTGCCCGGCGCCGCCGCAGCGCTCGCACGTCTCGATCGGGGTGCCCGGCTCCGCCCCGTTGCCGTGGCAGCGCTCGCAGCGCTCGACGGCGTCGTAGGAGACAGCCACGGTGGCGCCGCTGGCGGCCTGCACGAGATCGACGTCGACGGCTACCGCGACGTCGGCTCCCTGCGCGGCCGCGAAGCCCGCGCCGCCGAAGCCGCCGCCGAAGAACGCGTTGAACAGGTCGCCGATCGAGCCGAAGCCCTCGAAGTTCGGCGCGTAGCCGCCCGAGCGCAGGCCGTCGTGGCCGTAGCGGTCGTAGGTCGCGCGGCGCTCGGCGTCGGAGAGGATCTCGTAGGCCTCGGCCGCTTCCTTGAACTTCTCCTCCGCCGCCGGGTCGTGGTTGTTGACGTCCGGGTGCAGCTCGCGCGCCAGCGAGCGGAACGCCTTCTTGATCTCCTGCTCGGAGGCCTGGCGCTCGACGCCGAGCACCTCGTAGGGGTCGCGGGGCATCACCTAGTTCTCCGCGAACGCGTCTTCGACGAAGCGCGAGAGCTCCTGGGCCGCCTCGCGCACCCCCGCGATCGCTCCCGCGTAGTCCATGCGCACCGGCCCGATCACCGACACCGTGCCGAGCTTGCGTCGCGGCGGGCCGTACGCGCTCGCGACGACGGCGAGCGAGCGCATCGCCGGCAGCTCGTTCTCCTGGCCGATGCGCACGTAGACGCCGGGCTCGGCCAGCGCCGCGCGAAGCACGCGCAGCAGCGCCACGCGGCGCTCGAGCAGCGCGATCAGCTCGTTGACGCGGCCGGCGTCCTCGATCGGGCCGGCCTCGAACAGGCGCGCGGTGCCGTCGAGGTAGATCGCGTCCTCGCCCTCGACGGCGAGCTGGCCGAAGCCGGGAGCGAAGCGCGAGAGGAAGTCGAGCTCGGTCGCCGAGAGGCTCGGGTCCGACAGGCGCGCAAGCAGCATCCGCGCGCCGAGACCGAGCCCGACGAGCCGCTCGCCCAGGTACTCGCCCGCCCACGCGACGAGGCCGGGATCGACGTCGCGGTCGAACGTCGCGAGCATCTTCGAGACATTGCCCGCGGAGCTGATCACGACGATTAGCACCACGCGCGGCTGCAGCTCCAGAACCTCGACGTGGCGGATCGTGGCGGTGTTGATCGACGGCGCCGAGACGACCGCCAGCAGGTTGGTCATCTGCGAGAGCGTCTCGGAGGTCGCGCGCATCGCCTCGTCGACCTCGCGGCGCGCCAGCGCGAGGCGCAGCTTGCGGGGAGCCGCCGGCAGACGGCGCTCGGAGCTGAGCAGCTCGTCGACCACGTAGCGGTGCCCGGCGTCGGTCGGCACGCGACCCGCCGAGGTGTGCGGGTGGTCGAGCAGCCCGTGCTCCTCGAGGTAGGCCAGCTCGTTGCGGACGGTCGAGGGACCGCAGTCGAGCGCCGGATCGGCCGCGATCGCACGCGAGGACACCGGCTGGCCGGTGTGCAGGTACTCCTCGACGACCTTGCCGAGGATGCGTTGCTGGCGCGGTGAGAGCATCGGCCTGATTGTAGGCCGGGCCCTGACGCGCTCGGCCGGCGTGGAGCGCGGGCCGGACCCTGGTCCTCGGCCGGCATGGAGCGCCGGCCGAGCGTTCCTAGATCTCGACCTCTGCCTCCGCGTTGCGGATGATCTGGTTTCCGTCCTGCTCGGCGACCGTGTCGATCAGCACCGTGCCATGGCCGGTCTCCTCGCGCACGGTGCCCGTCACGAGCACCTCGTGCTCGGGCAGGCCCATGCCGCGGAACTGCACCTTCAGCCGCTTCAGGCGGACCGCGCCCCCCGCCGCCTCGGTCTGCGCCCGGGCCACCTGCGCCATCGTCCACAGGCCGTGGAGGATCCGGCCCGGCAGGCCGACGGCTTTCGCGAACTCCTCGTCGATGTGGATCGGGTTGAAGTCACCCGAGGCGCCGGCGTAGCGCGCGGTCAGGTACTTGTCGGGTGTGACGCGCACCTCCGGGATCTGCTCGCCCGGGTTCAGCTCCGGCATGGCTCAGACTCCTCTGACGATGTTGGTCCACGTGCCGCGGCAGACCTGCTCGCCGCGCTGGTTGACCGAGACCGACTCGAACACGTAGTAGCCCCGCCCGTCGGCTTCGGAGATGTCCTTGACCGAGGCGGTGGTGGTGATCTCGTCGCCCGCCACGACGGGCTCGCCCCACTCGAACTCCTGGCCGCCATGGACCATCATCGCGAAGTTGAGCTCGATCTCGGGGTCGAAGATCGGTGGCCCGACCGCCGGCGCGCTGTACACGACCGCGAACATCGGCGGCGCGAGCAGGTCGGCGTAGCCGGCGGCGCGGGCCGCCTCCAGGTCCATGCAGACGGGGTCGGTCTCGCCGACCGCCCGCGCGTACTCCCGGACCTTCTCGCGCCCGACGGCGTACGTCACGGGCTCGTAGGTCTTGCCGATCGCTTTCGTGTTGACGGGCATGGCGCGGCGGGAGTCTATGCACACGCGGGTGGCGGCGGGCCCCGGGGGCCGGCGGGCGGACGAGCTCCGGCCGGCCCCGGCGCGGCCCGGCCGGCGGCGAGCGACTCCCGCTCGGCCGGCCTTTGCGGGCGGCGCAGGCTCAGAAGGCCTCCGCGGCGCCGTCGCCTGCCGCCGTGCCGACCAGCGCCTCGGCATCCCCGCCGCGCTCGCCGGCCGGGTCGAGGAACTGCACGTGGTCGGCGACGATGCTGACGCTCTGGCGTTTCTGCTCCTCGGAGGTCTCCCACTCGCGCCAGCTCAGGCGCCCCTCCACGCACACCCTGTTGCCGCGGCGCATGTAGGTCGCGACCGTTTCGCCGCGCGATCCGAAGATCGACACGTCGAAGAAGTTGGGGCGCTCGCCCCACTCGCCGTCGGCTTCTTTCTGGCTCGAGTTGCTGGCGATGCGCAGGTTGCACACTGCCGTCCCGGACGGGATCGAGCGCAGCTCGGGGTCCTGCGTGAGGCGGCCGACCAGCACCACGCGGTTGATGTCGTGCATCGATGACGCTCCTTCTTGAGGGTTCGAGACCCCCCACCCGAGCCACGTTACGCGCGGAGTGCGACGGTTCGCGCGAGCCCGCGCCACGGCGCCCGGTCGATAGGGTCCCGGGGATGAGCGATCGCGTGCTGATCCTCTCCTGGGAGTACCCGCCGGTGATCGAGGGCGGCCTGGCCCGACACGTGCGCAAGCTGGCAGAGGCGCTGGCCCGCCAGGGCGTCGCGGTCGACGTGCTCACGCGCGGCCTCGGGCGCGGCGAGCAGGAGCACGAAGCAGCCTTCCAGCGGATCGCCGGCGTGGGCGTCCACCGCGTGCCGGAGCCGGGCTGGCCGCGCGACCTCGATCGCTTCGTCGCCTGGGTGGACCAGATGAACGAGGACATGCTGGCGGCGGGCGAGGCCCTCTGCCAGGAACGCTCCTACGAGTTGATCCACGGCCACGACTGGCTCGTGGCGAAGGCGGCCGCGACGCTCTCCGACCGTGTCGGCGTCCCGTACGTGACGACCATCCACGCGACCGAGCACGGGCGCCACCAGGGCTGGGTCCAGGACGAGCCGCAGGCGCACATCCACGGCGTCGAGCGCTGGATGGCGCGCCGCGCCGACCGCGTGATCGTGTGCTCCTACTACATGCGCGGCCACGTCGCGGACATCTTCGGCCTCGACGAGAGCCGGGTCACGGTGATCCCCAACGGCGTCGACCCGGCCGACCTGCGGCCGGTCGAGGATCTGCAGGCGTTGCGCGCGCAGTTCGCCGCGCCCGAGGAGAAGCTCGTGCTGCTCGTCGGCAGGCTCGTCTACGAGAAGGGCTTTCAGCTCGCGCTGGACGCGATGCCGGGCCTGATCGAGCGCGTCGGCAACGTGCGCTTCCTGGTCGCCGGCAGCGGCACGCACGAGGGCGAGCTCAAGGGACAGGCCGAGCGCCTCGGGCTGCACGAGCACGGCACCTTCCTGGGCTGGATCGGCGACGACGTGCTGCACTCGCTCTACCGCATCGCCGACCTCTGCGTGGTGCCGTCGATCTACGAGCCCTTCGGCCTGGTGGCGCTCGAGGCGATGGCCTCCGGCTGCCCGTGCATCGTCGCCGACACCGGCGGGCTGCGCGAGGTGGTGCCGATCGGCGAGCGGGTCGGGCTGCGCTTCAACGGCGGCGACCCGGAGCACCTCGGCGTGATGATCGAGCGTCTGCTGCTGGACGAGCAGCTTCGCGACAGGCTCGTGACCGAAGCCTCCGAGCACGTGCTGCGCTTCGACTGGGAGGACATCGCCCAGCGCACGCACGCGATCTACGATGGGACCGCAACGCTGGCCGCCCGCGAGGGCGCACCCAGGGGATAGACGAACGCACCGCGGGGAGGCCGAGGGGATGACGGAGATGCTCGAAGGGTTGATGCAGAACGACTTTCCGCTGACGCTCAACCACATCCGCAGGAGGATGCAGACGATCAACGAGGGCGCCGAGGTCGTGACGCTGCAGCCCGACGACTCGGTCACCCGCATCAGCCACGCGGCGCTGACCGAGCGCGCCGACCGGCTCGCCCGTGTGCTCGGCGGGCTCGGCATCGAGCAAGGTGACCGCGTTGCCACGTTCGCCTGGAACAACCAGCGGCACATGGAGCTCTACATGGCCACGCCCTGCACCGGCGCCGTCCTGCACACGCTCAACATCCGGCTGTTCGAGGAGCAGCTGACCTACATCGTCAACCACGCCGAGGACCGGGTGATCTTCGTCGACGACTCGCTCGTGCCGGTGCTCGAGAAGTTGGCGCCGAGCTTCGAGACGGTCCGCCAGTTTGTGGTTTTGGGGGATGGGGACGTGGGCTCCCTGCCGAACGCGCTCCGCTATGAGGACCTTCTCGAGCAGGCCGGCGGCGGCTCCTTCGACTACCCCGAGCTCGACGAGCGCCAGGCGGCGGCGCTCTGCTACACGAGCGGCACCACCGGCCACCCCAAGGGCGTGCTCTATTCGCACCGCTCGATCAGCCTGCACTCCTCGATGACGCTGATGACCGAGGGCAACGGGCTGGCGCGGGGCGATCGCGTGCTCGCCGTGGTGCCGATGTTCCACGCCAACGCCTGGGGCCTCCCCTACGGTGCGGCGCTCGCGGGCGCCGACCTGATCCTGCCGGACCGGTTCCTCGGCGCGGAGCCGCTCGCGAAGCTGATCGCGACGGAGCGCCCGACGCTCATGGGCTGCGTGCCCACGATCTTCCAGGACCTGTTGCGCTACGCCGACGAGCATCCCGACGTCGACCTCTCCTCGCTGAACAACGCCGCCTGCGGCGGCTCGGCGGTCCCGAAGCAGCTGATGAAGGAGTTCGAGGAGCGACACGGCGTGCGGATGTACCAGGCGTGGGGGATGACCGAGACGAGCCCGGTCGCCACCTACTCGCGCCCCAGCGAGGACGGCGAGCACGACGACTCCTACTGGGAGCAGCGCGCCAAGCAGGGACGACCGCTGCCGTGGGTCGAGCTCAGGCTCGTCGGCGACGACGGCGAGGTGCCCTGGGACGGCTCCTCGACGGGCGAGATCGAGGTGCGCGGGCCGTGGATCGCCTCGCAGTACTTCCGCGACCCCGACCCTGACAAGTTCGACGAAGGGTGGCTGCGAACGGGCGACATCGCCGCCGTCGACGAGACGGGCTACGTGCAGATCACGGACCGCTCGAAGGACGTGATCAAGTCCGGGGGCGAGTGGATCTCATCCGTCGAGCTCGAGAACGAGCTGATGGCCCACCCGCAGGTTGTGGAGGCGGCGGTGATCGCCAAGCCCGACGAGCGCTGGGCGGAGCGGCCGCTGTGCTGCGTGGTGCTGAGCAGCGACGGGGCGGCGAGCGCCGAGGAGTTGATCGAGCACCTGCGCAGCCGCGTCGCGAAGTGGTGGCTGCCCGACGAGTTCGCGTTCGTCGAGGAGATCCCGAAGACCAGCGTGGGCAAGTTCGACAAGAAGGTCCTCCGCGGCAAGCTCGCCGAAGACAGCCTCGAGGGGCGCGTCAAGGTGTCCTGACACGTTTGGAGGACGCAGTTTCGAGGAAACTCGGCGTGTTATGACGACCCGCCGACCGCGCCAGGTGATAGACATTTGGCTGCAGGGAATGCAGGCGCACGCCGATAAACGGCGAACCAGAGGCAGAAGCTTGCCAGTTGCATGGCTTCGATCCTCGCTAAAGAGGCCCTCGGGGAGGGCCGAACCATCACAAAACCACCCAAAACGGAGGTTGGCATGACTCGGACCGATGTCATGGCCTCGAGCAGGCCACGGACACCAGACGCAGCGCGCAAGACGAGGCGGAAGCTGGTGAGCCTCCCGATCCTGCTCTTGACGGCCCTGGCTCTGGTCGCCCCTGGCTCGGCTCTCGCCGCGGAAACCACTCCCACCTCGGGCTACAACCAGGAACCGAACAAACCGCCGACGACGACCACGACGACGACGCCGACGACGACCCCGACGACGACGACGACGCCGAGCACGGGCACGTCGCCGTCGAAAGAAGAAGGCACGCCGGCGACGACCGCGGAAAAAACCCCGGCCCCGACGGAAAGCAGCCCGGCCAAAGAAGAAGCGAAAACGCTGCCGTTCACGGGCTTCGACCTCCGCTGGAGCTTCGCGATCGGCCTCGCGCTGATGATCGCGGGCTTCTCGATCGTCGGCTTGCAGCGCCGCCGCTCGAACGAGCGCTAGCGCAGCACGACAGGCATCACTTCAAGAGCCGTCGGCCATCCGGCCGGCGGCTCTTTTTTCGTGCCCTGAAGTCCTGTGAAGCAACCCTGGTAGGGTGTGATGGGTTGCATCATGAAACTCTGAAAGGGGCTGGCGATGTCTGACCGCAAGGCGCGTACGCAGGGTCGCGAGGTCGTGATCGTCGAGGCGGCGAGGACGCCGATCGGGCGAGGGCACAGCGCGAAGGGGATCTTCAGGGACGTCCACCCGAACGAGCTGCTCGGGACGGCCTACCGCTCGGTGATCGAACGGGCTGGCATCGAGCCGGAGCTGGTCGAGGACGTCGTCGCGGGCTGCGTCTCCCAGGTCGGCGAGCAGTCGAACAACATCGCCCGCAACGCCTGGCTGCAGGCCGGGCTGCCGATCGGCACGCCCGCGAGCACCGTCGACCGCCAGTGCGGCTCCGGCCAGCAGGCCGTGAGCTTCGCGGCAGGCCTGATCGCCGCCGGCATCCACGACGTGATGATCGGGGCCGGCGTCGAGCACATGGGGCACGTGCCGATGGGCTCGAACGTGTCGGACGAGGCGCTCGGCACGCCGTTTCCGGCCGAGCTCGTGGAGCGTTACGAGCTGATACCGCAGGGCCTCTCGGCCGAGCTGATCGCGGAGCGCTGGGAGATCCCACGCTCCGAGCAGGACGAGCTCGGCCTGCGCTCCCACCAGCTGGCCGCGCGCGCCGCGAGCGAGGGGCGCTTCGACCGGGAGATGATCCCGATGCAGATCGATGGTGAGACGGTTGCGGCCGACCAGGGCATCCGTTTCGACACGAGCCTCGAGCAGCTCGCGGCGCTGAAGCCGGCGTTCAAGGAGGACGGGACGGTCACCGCCGGCAACAGCTCACAGATCTCGGACGGCGCAGCCGCGGTGCTGCTGATGGCCCGCGAGAAGGCCGACGAGCTCGGCCTCGCGGCGCGCGCGCGGATCTTCGACGCGATCTCGGTCGGCGTCGATCCCGTGATCATGCTCACCGGCCCGATCCCCGCGACGCAGCGGCTGCTGGAGCGAAACGGCATGACGATCGACGACCTCGACCTGATCGAGATCAACGAGGCGTTCGCCTCGGTGGTCTGCGCGTGGCGGCGCGAGCTTCAGCCCGACATGGACACGGTCAACGTCAACGGCGGCGCGCTCGCCCTCGGCCATCCGCTCGGCTCCTCAGGCGCGAGGCTCATCACGACGCTGCTGCACGAGCTCGAGCGCAGCGACTCCGAGCTCGGGCTGGTGACGATGTGCACGGCCGGCGGAACCGGGACGGGCACGATCCTGCAGCGGGTATAGCGCCCGTGTGGGTTGGGTGTGTGTTTGTGGGGGGGGGTGGGGTGGGTGGTTTTGGTTTTTTTTTTGTTTTTGTGTTTTTTTGTTTTGTTTGTTTTCTTTTGTTGTGTGTGTGTTTTGGTTTGTTTTTTTTTTTTTTTTTTGTTTTTTTGTTTGTTTGTCTGTGTGTTTTTTTTTTTTTTTTTTTTTTTTTTTTTTTTTTTTTTTTTTTTTTTTTCAGACGGCTCGCGTCACGCCGCGGCCGCGGCGGTCGGAGTTCGGGCGGTGCTGCGCTGGATCCTCTGGCGAGTCCTCGCCGCGGCGGCGGCGCTGCTCGCCTTCCGTTTCGCTCTCGGGTTGCTCCACGGTGGGCTCGGCCACGCGCTGCGGGGTCGCTCCACGCCGCAGGTTCGGGTGCACGCTCCCGGGGTTCCCGCGGCGGCGCTTCCCGGGCTCGCGCCCGTCTTCCCGGCCGCCGCGCTCGGCCTCCTGGCGGCGCGCGCTGTGGCGCGCCGCCGGCGCGCCTACATCCGTCTGCGCGTGCTTCCCTACCGCACCGATCACGCAGACGCGGACGCGCTCACGCGGATGTTCGCGGCGGTCCATGCGGCGATCTCGGAGCGCTGGTGGCGTCGGCCGGCCAGGGGTCAGCCCTCGGCGGCCTTCGAGGTCCATGTCTCGCGAGCGTGTGGGTCGCTCGCCGTGACGTGCCTCGAGCGCCGGGCGGCGGGGGTCGAGACGGCGCTGCGCGTCGCCTACCCGAACGCCGCCGTGACGCGGGAGCCGCTCGGCGAAGCCCTCCCGCCACTGCTGCTCAGGCTGCACAAGCACGCGAGCTTCATCCGGCGCACGGCGACCGCCTGGCCCTTCGAGCGCGACCCACAGCCGCCGGTCGAGGCCCTTCTTCGGGCGATGGCGGCCGGCGCGGAGCCCTCGCACGTGCAGCTCGCGCTGACCCCCGCGCCGGGCGTGGTCGAACAGCTCGCGCGGGCGATGTTCAAGCACCACGAGGCGGAGCTGCGGCGCGCTCGGCGCGGATCGCTCGTCGAGGACGCGGAGCTGCGCGGCGGCCTGGAGGTACAGCACCGCTCGCTCTTCTTCGCTGACATCAGGGTCCTGGCAGGCAGCCGCGCCGACTGCGAGCGGATCGCCGCGGTCCTGCGCTCGCGACGGGCCGAGAACCGGCTCGTCGAGCGCGGCAGGCCGTTCCGCCACGGCCGGATCTTCGAGCGGCGCCTGCGACGCGGCGAGGGCAACCCGCTGCCGGGTCCGCGCGGGCTCCTCGTGCCGGGCGAGCTGGCGGAGCTCTGGCAGCTGCCGAGCGTCGAGTTCGCCGCCGTGCCGCTCGCCCGGGCAGCGCTGCCGCCGGCCCCCGCGCCGCCGGAGGTCTGGCGTCCCGGGCGCGGGACCCTGCGCGATGCGCTCGGCCCGGTCTCGATCCACCTCGAGCTGCGGCGCCAGAACGTCGCCGTCCCGGGTACGGTCGACCAGGGCAAGTCGAGCTTCCTGGTCGCGACCGTCGCCGAGGACCTCCGCCGAGAGCGCTGCGCGGTGATCGTCCTCGACCCGAAGGGCGACGCCGCCGAGGCGGCGCTGAGCGCGGTGCCGCGCGGGCGCACGTGCACGCTGCTCGACCTCGCCGACCCGACCTGCGGCTTCAACCCCCTGCGCGTCGACGCGCCGGCCGACGTGATCGCCGACTACGTCGTCGGCGCGCTCAAGAACCTGTTCGACGAGTCGGACATCCGCGCCTCGTCGGACCGCTACCTCCGAAACGCGGCCATTGCCGTCCTCGCCCACGATCGCCGGAGCACGCTGTGGGACGCGGCCCGGCTGCTGTCCGTGGGCGAGGAGGGCTACGCCTACCGGCGGGCGGTCGGCGCCGCCGTCCGCTCGCTTCCCGAGCTGAAGGAGATCAGCACGTTCTTCACGAGCGAGCTGACAGCGCAGCTCGCCGATGCGAGAAGTGCGACCACCGCGAAGCTGGACGCGCCCGTGAACAAGCTCGCCCGGCTGCTGAACTCGCCGTCGATCAAGCGCGTGCTGCTCAACGACTCGCTGCGGGTGGACTTCGACCGGGTGATCGCCGGCGGCGAGGTGCTGGTCGTCAAGGGCGCGCTCGGCTCGATGGGCGCCGGCAACACCTCCGTTCTGATGCAGCTGCTCGTCGGCATGCTCGACGCCGCGCTCGCCCGCCAGCAGGACCTCGTGCCGGCCGCCGAGCGGACCGCCGTCGCGCTGAAGGTGGACGAGGCGCCGCTCGTGCTGAACCGTGGCTTCGCAGAGACGATCGCGCTCAAGCGCTCGGCCGGGCTGGAGACGGTGGCGTGCTGGCAGACGGATGCACAGTGGACCGATCGCGAGGTCCGCGAGCAGCTCGACGCGCTGTTCGCACACCGCGTGTACTTCGCGACCGCCTCGACACGCGACGCGCGGACCTCCGCCGAGCTCGCGATGGCGCAGTTCTCGGACGCGGTGCGCCCCGGTATCGCGCGCCTCTCGGCGCTCGGTCACCCGGACGTCCGCCTGCGTCTTCCCCGCCACCGCGCGATCGCGAGCTGGGTGACGCCGGCCGGGCGCGCGTCCGCGTTCATCGCCGAGACGTTGCCGATGCGCGTGGACCGGGCCCGGATCGCCGAGCATGCAGCCGAACAGGCGGCGCGCGGCGCGCGGCGGCTCGCCGACATGCGCCAGCCCCACTGGGAGGCCGGACCGCGTAGAGCGCCGCCCGAGCACGAAGCGGCCGTGGCGCCGCCTGCGCCGGCGGCGTCGCCGCCCCCGGCTTCGATGCCGGCACCGAGCTTCCGGCGAGAGGCGCCCGTGGCCCTCGGCTCCCCGCCGGAACCTCCGCCTCCACCCTCGGTGCCGGCGGCGAGCTTCCGCGAGCTGCTCGACCTCGACCGCGCCCGCTCCGCGCGGGCGGTGCCGCGCAGCGGTCCGCCGGTCGCGGTCGAGCTCGATGCGACCGACATCGAGATCCTGATCCTGCTCGGGGCCTTCGAGCACCTGCTGAGCAGCCAGATACACAGGCGCGTCGCGCCTCGCCGCGCGGCGACGACGGTGCAGCGGCGACTGAAGCGGCTGGCCGACGGCGCGCTGATCGAGCGCCTCCAGTTCCACCGCGCGGACGGAGGCGGCGTGCCGATGTGCTGCTCGCTCGCGCCGGCAGGCCGCGCCGCGCTGGAGGCACGCGGTGCCGAGGCCGGCGCGACCGGGGCGAGCGCCGGCGCGGGCCTGCGGCAGGTCCGCCACGAGCTTCACGTGGCGGGATGGGCGCTCGCGCTCGCGGGGCTGCACGGCGGGGGCGTCTCGCTGCGCGGCGGCGCCGGCTCGGTGCTCACGCCGCCGCGCTCCCCCTCCGGACCGGGCCGCCCGCTCGTTCCGGCCGAGCTGCGGCTGCCCGGCGGGCGCGTCCCCCACGACTTCCTGACGACGGTCGGCGGCGAGCGCGTCGAGGCCGAGCGCTTCGAGACCCTGCGCCCCGACGCGACCGTCTGTGTGCGGGCGGCCGGCGGCGCCGAGCTTGACGTGCTGGTCGAGCGCGACGACCGTGCCGGCCAGCCCGGCTGGACGGCGAAGCTCGAGCGCTACGACCACTTCCTGGCGGGATGGAGCGCGCACACCGCCCGCTACGGCGGCGGCGCCGGCGCGCTCGTCGTGTTCCTGTGCCGCGATCGCCCGCGGGCGCGGGAGGCGGCGCGCCGTGCGGACCACGTTCTCCGCGCCTGCCGAGCCTACGCCGGCGACTACCCCCAGAGCTGGGAGTACCTCGGGCGCTCGGTGGCCTTTGCGTGCGAGCGCGACCTCCACGAGGGGAGCCCCCTCGCCTGGAGCGTGCCGGCGCTGCCGCCGGACGTGCGCGCATCCCTCTCCGGCGGCGAGCCCTCCGCCGCCGAGGGGCGTGCGGTCTCCGTCAGCTTGCCGGCGCCCGCAGCGTGACGATCACGCGGACGCCGCGGCCGGCTGCTGCGGCGAGCCGCAGAACGCGCAGCGCTTGGCCAGCTGCGGGATCTCGCTCAGGCATTCGGTGCAGGGATGCGTTTCGGAGTCCACGTCGGGCTCGGTCTTGCGCCGGCGCATGACCGCGTTCACCGGCAGCACGACGAAGAAGAACACAGCGGTCGCGACGGAGACGAACGTGATCAGCGCGTTGAGGAAGGAGCCGTAGCGGAAGACGCTGCCGTTGATCCTGAACGTCAGGTTGGAGAAGTCGTGGCTGCCGAAGATCGCGGCGATGATCGGCGTCACCAGATCTGCGACGAGCGCGGTCACGAGCGCCGTGAACGCCGTGCCGACGACGACCGCTACGGCCAGGTCGACGACGTTCCCGCGGAGCAGGAAGGATCTGAATTCCTTGAGCACGGAGCGGACTCGCATTCCCTGACTAGCTTCGAGGCGCAGCCGTCACGTCCTGCGCCCGGGCCGCGCGAGGACGAACGTCCACCCCGGGCGCGGGCGCCTCGACGCTGATGTATGTTGCCCCCGAGAGGGCGGCCGCGCCCTACAGCTCTTCAAGGGGGAACGAGATGGGGGTCTCAGACAGGCTGCAACAGCGCCGCGCTTCGTCCTGCCCTCGCGTGCGCTTCATCGCCTTCGTGGCTGCGATCGGAGCGCTGCTCGCAGGCGCCGGGCTGGGCACCGCCGCAGCGAGCGCCTCGACGGTCCCCACGTTCCCGCCCGTCCCCGAAATCCACGTCCATCTCCCGAAACCCTCCGAGCGCGCGACGTTCAACGTCGTCGTCGAAGGCAAGGCGACCTCCAAGCTGACCTCGCAGCTGTCCGGCGAAACGGGGACATGCCTGTACACGGAGGACGGGACCGTCGAAGACGTCACCACGTACCTGCGCGGGAAAGGCGCGAAGATGGAGTTCGACCGCTTCGGCAAAGAGGTGCTGATCCATCGCAGCGGTCGCGAGACGGACTCCACGCTCGCCGTCGTCGTCTCGACGGTGCGCACGGCTCGAGGCCACTCGAGCGCGGTGCCCTCCCACCCCAACCTCCCCTGCACCGTCCCCGCCGTCGACCTCTCCACGACGAAGGACTGCGGCGAGACGAAAAAGGAATCCACGAAGATGGCCCTGACCTTCGAGCCGCCGGCGCTGCGCCTGAACATCACGACGGGGGGCGCTCTGACGGGCGGCTTCGAAGACAGATGCGGAGAGGACGAACGGACCGGGCTCCAGAACGACTTCGAGTTCGCCTGGCCCACGCCGCCGACGCTCCAATTCGGCCATCTCTCCTTCAGGGAAGTGTTCGGGAAACGCAAGGCCCTCGCGGTGAAGCTGCTCTCCTCGGACGTCCACAAACCGACGACCTCGCACCACGAAGAAGAGCACGGGCCGATCAAAGGCACTCTCGACGAGTCGGCCTTCAACGAAGCGACCGTGCGGCTCGTCCGCGAGAAGAGCTGAGCCCGCCGGCCGGCCTTGCGGCCGGCGTCGGGGTGTCGCGATACTCGGCAGGCGATGTCGGAGGGGAACGTCGAGATCTCGCTGCGCGCCATCGCGGCCGCCTTTGCCCAGCCTCCGGACATGGAGACCGTGAACGAGGTGTCCGGCCCCGACCTCGTCGTCACGACCAACTGGGGCGTGGACGCGGCCGAGCATCGCGGAATGCGGGGGTTCCTCGACGCGCTCGGCGAAATGTCCGCCGCGTTCGAGCCTTGGCAGCAGGAAGTCGAACGCATCATCGACGCGGGCGAGGATCGCGGAGTAGCGCTGATGCGCCTCACCGCGCGGGGCAAGGAGAGCGGCGTGCCCGTGCAGTTTCGTGGGCGATGGTCAGCCGGGAACGAGAACGAAAGCCCCGCGCTTGCAGGGCTCTGTCCAGTACCGCTACGGGGATTCGAACCCCGGTTTCCGCCATGAGAGGGCGGCGTCCTAGTCCCCTAGACGATAGCGGCGCGCTACGGGCGGGAATCGACGCTAGCAGAGGCGCCAACCGGAAGCCGCCCGGCGGCCTGCCGGGACTCCGGGGCGGCGAACCCGTCGCCGGCCTTGCCCCGCTGTGAACTTCACCGGCGGCGGTGGACCCCCACCAAGGCTCCAACTCGCAGCCGTAGACTCCCGGTGCGATATCTTCGCTTGCCCCCACGCGGATGTGGCGGAATTGGTAGACGCGCACGGTTCAGGTCCGTGTCCGGGAAACCGGGTGGAGGTTCGAGTCCTCTCATCCGCATCGAAGAAACGACTTGAGCTCGCGGGTTTCGGGCGGCCGCAGTCGCCTGACGGCATCACTCGGGCCGTCCTTGGCAACGGTGTGGCAACACTGGTCTCGGCGGGAGCGTACAGATCGGAAGCGTGATGGCTCTGACCCCGAGAGCCCTCGACCGGCCCGCCTTTTCTCTGACCGTGACGACCACGACTCGCGCTGGTGCCGCGGCCCAGTTCCAGGCAGGGCGCCCCCGCCGCCGATACGCCATACGCGCGCTTCGCCCGGCATAGCGAGCGTGTGCGCGACGTACGTCCGTACGCCTGCAGCTCGTCCACGGCGGGAGAGGGGACCTCGGTCGTGGAGGCGCTCGCAATCACGCGAAAGCTACAGCCGGTCAGATCCGCCCCGGCGGCGGACGCTTGGAATGGAAAGTGCGGTTTGAGTTGGGCTCCTGGTTTTCGCAACCCAGTCCCGCAAAATTGAGCGCTGGTGAGCTCAGCGCGGTTGCTCAAAGATCTCGCTCAGAAAGTGGGTGACGATCCACGTGGCTACGCGCGCCGTGGCACCGGATGGGTCGCGCGCCGGATTCAACTCGACGACGTCGAAGCCGATCACGCGCCCGCGTCGCGCCACCTCGGCCAAGACCGAGCGCAGGTGCCGGTAGCTCAGCCCACCGGGCTCTTGCAGCGAGTGACCCGGTGCGATCGAGGAGTCGAGGACGTCGAGGTCGATCGACACGTAAAGAGCCTCGGCCTGGGGCACGGTCTCGCGCACGACCTCGGCGGCTCCACGATCGATCACGTCGAGGCTGGTCGCCCAGCGCCCTCCGAGGTCGCGCAGCCCGTCGACCTCGGCGCGCGCCACGTTTCTGACTCCGAGCGCGCTCACCGTGCCCACGAAAGGAAGCTCTGCCAGGCGCCGAAGCTGGCTTGCCCCGGTCAGCTTCGTGCCACCCAGCTCGTCAAGGGCGTCGGTGTGGGCGTCGACGTGAACGACGTCGAACTCGCCCAGCGGCTCCATCCCTCGGCCGAGCGGGTAGCTGATCGAATGGTCGCCGCCGATCGCGACTAGGAGGGCGCCGAGCTCGGCGATCCGCCGGGTCACCGCCGTGATCCGTTTGTAGTTGCCCTCCGTATCGGAGCCCTGGATCGTTACGTCGCCGACGTCGGCCATCGTCACCCCGACCAGGTAGTCGCGATCGGCCTCCACGTCGTACCAGCCGTCGGCGCCCGGATCGGGCCCGGCCGCGGTCGAAGGCGGGTAAGAGATCTGCTCCCGGGATGCTGTCCGGGCCGCCTCGGGACCGGCCCGCTGGCCGGTCGGAACTCCAGGCCCCGGCGTGCCGCCGTCATAGGGAACGCCGAGGAACGCGACCTGCGCATCCAGCGCGTCGAGGTCGCGCACGCTGGGCGCCCCAAAGAATGTCCACGGCGCGGGGTCGATCAGTGCCCCGGTGGTTGCCACACGCGAAAGTATCACCGAAGCGCAGGCGACCCGCCGGAACCTCGGCGCAGACCCTCGCGCACCAGTCGCAAGGCAGCCGTTGACCGACTGGAGGCGAGACAGGATGGCCGAGACAGCACTCGACCGCAGCACGCACCTCGGACAGCGCCATCGGACGCTCTTGGATCGCCATCACGTCGACGACCGCCCGGAGCACCACGCCGTTGCCGAGCCGTCGCAAAGAGGGCGAGATGGCGGGTCCACGACGCCAGGATGCCCGTTCCTCAGCGCCCCGAGGACAGCCTCAAGCGCTTCTGGAAGGTTTGAGTAGTGTCCACTCAGGCGCATGAGTTGGCCTGCAAACGAGTCGTTTTCATGTAGCCCGACCCCGTCCGGCACGGACGTCACCGGCGCTCTTCGTCCAAGGCAGGCGTGTGGGCCTCGTCGGGGACACCCGGGCATCGACGCGAAAAGCGGAAGCTTGATCGGGCAGCGGAACCCCCCGTGGGGCGCCGGCTCGTTAGGCTCATCCCATGGTCGAGTCGGTGGCGCTCCCGCTGCTTTTCGTACTCGACCATGACCCGAACTCGCTCGAGGGGATGCTCTCCGACCTCTCCGGGCGGTTCGGCAACGACTTCGCCGTGCAGGGCGAGACCTCGCCGGAGGCGGCGCTTGCCGCGCTGGCGGAGATCGCGGCCGCAGACGAGCCGGTAGCGCTGCTCCTCGTCGACGATGTCTCCTCTGACTTCCTCGCCCGTGCGCATCAACTACATCCGCGGGCCAAGCGCGTGCTGCTGATCGATCGCGACTACACCTCCACGAGTCCGGCGGTTCAGGCCATGACGCTCGGGCGCGCCGACTATCACATCGTGCGGCCTTGGTCGGACGACGAGGTGATGTACGGCGCGGTTACGGAGTACCTCTCCTCGTGGGAGACGGAGCAGAAGCCGAACTTCGAGCAGTTTCGGATCGTCGCCGAGGCCGATGACAGCAGAGTGGTGCAGTTGCGCGACGTGATGACGCGGTTCAGCATGCCGTTTGGTTTCTATGCCGTCGAGAGCGAGGCCGGCCAGCGTCTGCTCACAGAGGCCCGGCTCGACGCGACGCGCCTCCCTGCGGTGATTCGCTACGACGGCCAGGTCATGATCGATCCGAGCCTGCCCGATCTGGCCGGCGCCATCGGCGTCAGCGTCAAGAACGACATCGCCACGTGCGGCGTCGCCATCGTCGGCGCAGGACCGGCGGGCCTGACCGCAGCCGTCTATGCCGCGTCGGAGGGGCTCGAGACAGTGCTGCTCGAGCGCTGGGTCTCGGGCGGACAGGCCGGCTCGAGCCCGTTGATCAGGAACTACCCCGGCTTTCCCCACGGCATCAACGGCGGGCTGCTGATGGAACGGACGTGCGAGCAAGCCTGGCTGATGGGATCACACACCGTCTTTGCGCAGCAGGTGGTGGGGCTCGAGCGCTGCGGCGACGATCGACTCGTCCGCCTGCACGACGGCTCCGAGCTACGGGCGAAGGCGGTCGTGATCGCGACCGGCATCGACTGGCGGCGGCTCGGCGTGCCGCGACTGGAGGCGCTGGTGGGCTCGGGTGTCTTCTACGGCGCAGCAGTGAGCGAGAGCCGCGCCATGCAGGACCAGGACGTGTTCATCATCGGCGCAGGCAACTCGGCCGGGCAGGCGGCGTTGCATCTCGCCAAGTACGCTCGCGCCGTGACGCTGCTCGTTCGGGGCGACAGCTTCGCAGAGTCGATGTCGAGCTACCTCGTGCGCGAGATCGAGACGACTCCGAACGTCGTCGTTCGCCACCGCACGGAGGTCATCGACGGGAACGGGAACGGATCGCTCGAATCCATCAAGCTCGCCGATCGCGCAAACGACACGGCTGAGGAGGTGTCCGCGGCAGCGCTGTTCATCATGATCGGCGGCGAACCGCACACACAGTGGCTGCCCGATGAGATCGCGCGCGACGAGCAGGGTTACGTGATCACGGGTCGTGACCTTCTCCAGGAGCTCGGGGTGCACTGGGAGTGCGACCGCGAACCGATGACGCTCGAGACGAGCATTCCCGGCGTATTCGCCGTCGGGGACATCCGGCAGGGCTCGATCAAACGCGTCGCCTCGGCGGTCGGCGACGGCGCGACGGTCGTGCCCTTGGTGCACGAGCATTTGCGCGAACACGAATCCGAGCGCGCGGCGGATTAGCTAGTGCCCGCAGTGCTCACGCTCAAGATGAAGCGTGTTCTTCCGGCGGCTGCTTCGATCGTGTTCGGGGCCTTCATCGATGCGAGCGAGCTGGCGACGTGGTGGGGACCGGCGGGCTTCACCATTCCGAGCCTGGACTTCAACGCGCGCGTCGGCGAGAGCTACCGGATCGAGATGCAGCCGCCCGAGGGCGATCACTTCTATCTGATCGGAGAGTTCCGCGAAGTCGATCCGCCTGCCCGCCTTGCCTACACCTTCGTGTGGGAGGAGCCCGACGCCGACGACGTCGAAACCCAGGTCAGCCTGTCGTTCAGGGATCTCGGCGACTCGACGGAGGTCGGCTTGACGCAGGGCCCGTTCAAGACCGAGGCCCGCCGCGCGCTGCACCGCGACGGTTGGACGGACAGCTTCGACAAGCTCGAGCGGCTCGTCTCCCCACGGACGTAGGCAACCTGCGACGTTCGGTTCGGTCGAGTGCGTCCGCTCGAGTCCCGATGTCGGGTCGCTCGGCCCCGATACGGGCTCGCGTAGACCCAGAGGCTGCCATCCACAGCGCGCGACGGCTGCGGCCTGCGGCCGCTTCCACGTCCGCTGCGACAGCAAAGCAGAAGCCTGAGCGCAGGTCAGCGAGACTGCCGCT
>CAWIHX010000007.1:0-105699 GCA_963836035.1 uncultured Solirubrobacteraceae bacterium
CGTGGTCGGCATCAGCAGTTTGGTACCGCACACGCTGTAGGGTTCCTCGCTGTTGGAGGCGTCATAGACGCTCAGCACCGATTGGGGGCCTGGTGGAAGCACGGTTTCAAAGCTCGTAAAAGGCGCATCGGGAGCGGTTTCGAACTTGCTGTAGGTGACGTTGTTTTTGATGTCGGTCTGCCCATCGACGATCAGCGTGATCCCTTCCCCCTGCAGCACGAACTCGACATCCGGGAACGCCGCATTCCCATGCGAGACCAGATACGCCGGACCGCTCAGCGGGCTCTTTAGCACCGGCGTGTGGATCGTGGCGGTCCCGATCACCGCTTCCGGACTGCAGGTCGCCGGATTGGCTTCAAACGTTGTCGCAAGACACGCTTTTTTCAGCGTTTCAAGACGCGAGGGGAGGATCTTGGGGAGCTGCAGCAGCACCTTGTGAATGTTGGCCTGTCCCAGCCCCGCGGATTTGAGGCGGACCGTGAACGCGGTCCCGTCCACGCGGCTCCCTTTCCCAATCACGCTCGCTGTGAGCTTGGGCGCGAACGGGAGGCTTTCGCAGCCGCCGACCTGGTAGCGACTCGAGACGGGGACCGCGGCGCCTTCATCGCCTGTGATCGTGCCGGTGATCGCTGAGGGGTCGCAGCTGGTGCCGTTGAACTGGAAGCCGGCCCGGTCGACGTCGACGAGCACGCGTTTGAGCTGCAACGGGATCCCGCGGATCTGAGTCGGCAACGGGTCGGAGACGATCGTCACCGACGCGTCATGCGGATCGATGAACAACTTCGAGCGCACCGTCACATAGCCCAGATCAAACGGGCCGGCCTTCGCCGGCGTCACGATCTCCAACCCGAACGGCGCCCCACCATAGGGCCCAGTGATGAACACCCGCCCACCTTCCTGCACAATCGGTTCGGAGCCCAGCCCCGCTATCGCCGTCGCCTTTCCGACTTCGCTCCCTGGCGGACATGCATCCATCGCAGCCTCAGTGCCCGAACACAGCTGCACCGAGCTCAACATCGCCGCGACCCCCTGCGGCAGATGCATCGACAGTCCAGCTAGCGCCTGGTCCCCATCCCTATGGGTCAGTTCGAGATGGAAGCCGGTGAACGCGCCGGCCCGCGGCGTGGTGCTGAACGCCTGGAACCCCGGGACGAACCCGAGCGCCCCTGACGGACACCCCGATCCACCGATCCCTTCAGTGACGCCGAAGTCTTCGGCCGGGCTCTGCACGGACACCGGCCCAGTCCGCGACCATGGCGTAAATTCGCCGTCCGCCTGATACGTCCCGCACTTCGCCGGCGTTGACAGCGACGCCCGCGGACCGCCGAACAGATCCACTTTCAGGTCTTCGAACGGCACCTGTGGTGCATCGCGAAACACCGTCGCCACCCTTAGCGTCTGTTCGTTCAGCACGCCTTCCCCGGCCAGCTTCACGAGCACCCCCGACACCGGATCCTTCGCCACCAGATAAATCGCCACTAAGCTGTTGAACGGATTCCTCCCGGCTTCCCCGTTGGGTGCTGGATCAGCCAGATACAGCGCCCCTTCCAGTTCATTCGGCAGCAACGGAGTCTTGACGTGCACCACGCCCAGCTTCGACGCATCAGGACACGCAGCTTCGCTGCTGCTGAAACGCTGCATCCCCGACGGCGGATCGAAGCCTTCGAAGCCGACCTGACCCTCCGAGCACCCGACAAGTCCATTCGCAGCGGACGGCGACAGCTCCACCCCAGCCGGCAACGTGAGCGTCGTATCGCGCACATCCGCGGTGGCGAGTCCACCAGCTTCCAACAGCCCCTCCTGCGGCACACGCACATCCACACTCACCCCGGTCGGCGTCGACGCCACATGTTCTTCCGGCACCACGTCAACCGACGGCGAAAACGGCAGTTTCGAGCAACCCGTGAAACCCAAGGGTTCGCCTGCATCGGAGAGCCAGTCATACGAAGCGCCCGCAAACAGGCCGGGTTC
This sequence comes from uncultured Solirubrobacteraceae bacterium, assembly GCA_963836035.1. Classification (GTDB taxonomy): domain Bacteria; phylum Actinomycetota; class Thermoleophilia; order Solirubrobacterales; family Solirubrobacteraceae; genus Palsa-744. Next base: position 1,972 of record CAWIHX010000007.1, read on the forward strand.
CGCCCACGAATCCGCATCCAAACCGAACGCCACCGGTTCCGCAGCCGGATCAGCAGCACACGAGGACGGCAACGTCAGAAACGCCTGTTCCGACAGACCCTGATTGGATTCGGGACACGTCTTTCCGACCTGCATATGGAAGAACCCGCCCGACACGCATTCCCAACCTCGCGAGTTGTTATGCCGCGAGTCGCCTGGCACACCCCAGATCGTCACCTGACTGAACAACAGCCCTGCCGTCTCGGTCGCGTTCTTTACCGTCGCGTCCACCCCATAGTCGCGACCAGTCCGAACCGCGGTGTCTATCACGATCGGGACTTTGCCGCCCACCTCGAAGCCGAACCGCGCCGGCTCCCCTTGGGCTGGGACGAGGTTGAACACCGGCACGGCGACCGTGAACACTCTTGCGTACAAGGGTTCATCTGCAGTGGCCGTCGCGACTCCGATCGCGGAGTCGGGCTGGCAGAGGTCGGCTTCCTTGACGATGGCAAAGAAGTTGGCCATCGTACACTGAGCGGCCGCGCTCGGATTACCGATTATCCCGGGCGTGAGATGGAGGTGAAGATCCTTCGGCAGGTGGATCGGTTGCCGAGGTTCAGCCGTTTGGTTGAAGGAGAGCGTCGTCGTGAGCCCGAACGGGTGAGCGCCGGCTTGCGTCGCCGGTGAGCCGTCCACGTTGAATGACTGCACTTCGAAGCGCTCGAGGCCGAACTGGGCCGCGGTTTCGCCGATCGGTATCGCCACCGACGCCGACGCAGTGCCCCCGCCACCACCGGAGACGGTGGCCGTACCGTAGTCGGTCATCGTCGTGCCGCTCGGCCGTTCGGGTCTGACCTTCACCGTGATGGTGAACGGTTCATAGGGGTTTATGGTCCCGGTGAAGGTGCACTGCATGCTGGTTAGCGAGCAACTCGCGGGAGCCTGTCCCTTTGCAAAACCAGCGATGGACGTCGCAGCCTCGCCCGCTGGAAGCGCGACGCTCGCGACGACTGGTGAGATGCTCCCATCGAGCGCTGTGTCGCCGAGGTTGCTCACGTGGACAACGAGGACGCCTTCGCCGCGCGGGGGAAGGTTCGTAGGGCTCGTTTCGGAGCTGAGCCGCCACGACGGCGCCTCGGCGTAGGCGGCTGTGCTTCCGATCGCGGCTAGCCCGGCGAGCGCAACGAGTAGCCCCAAGACGGCGGCTAGGCGCCTCCGTCCCCTCGGTACCATCGCGTGTGCCGCTTTCGCGACCAGCGTATGGGACGTCAAGGTTTCCACCCTTCAGGGCGATGGCGGCTGACTACGTTGGCCCCTCGGCTGGGCGAGCTTGTCTTGGAGCGCTTAGCTGGCGGGCCGTAACGTCTGCGCGCGGTGCGTTCGCAGCTGGTGCGCTTCCTGCGAGAGTGCTTGTAGCGTCTACGGCACGCCGCGAGGGCTAGTTTCAGCCTAATTGCCTTTGTAGGGGGTTTGGCGGTCGCGGGCTTGATTGCCTTTTCGCTCTTGACACCAAACTGTGGGGCCGTGACGGCGGGATTTCCTGCGCCGACGTAGGTTTGGCTGCCTCCTACGGCGCTTTCAGGCGCGACTGGAGGAAGCGCTGGACGGCAGCTTTGGGTTTCGTCACAGCCGGCGGGGGGCGGCGCGGGCACCGTCTGGCAGGGTAACGCCGTGCTGCAGACGCGGGCGTCATAGATATCAAACGCTGTGTCTGTGTCTTGAGGAAGCAGGTTTGACTCCGTCACAAAGAACGCGTCATCACCCGATGGGGTCGCTTCCACGAACGCGGATTCGCGGTCAGAGCTTCCCGAGGAGAGCAGCGCGACGCACCCGCCGGAGGCGCTCGTGCAGTCCCCGATGCCGGATGGCTCGTACTCGTAGACGTTCGCTTTGTGGTTCTTCGCGTCGGGGACGAGTTCGTCGGGACTGTTGAAGAACAGCCGGCCTTCGTTGGTGAGATAGCGTGACTGGAACAGGGCGCTGGTCAGCGACTGCGCCGTCCAGCCGGGGATGTTGCCTCCCAGCCAGTGTTCCTGGCCGGGTTCCGCCCACACCCTTCGTCTGTCGATCAGCAGTCCGAGCCCTTCGCCGGATTCGTTGTGGTCGAAGACTCCGGCAGGGCGTGAGCCTGTCGGGTTGCACGACACGCACGTGAAGCTCTCTGCGTCGGCGTCGTAGAGGTAGACCTCCTCGTCGTGAGCGCCTTTGGCCGCCGGGTTCACGTCGAGGTTGTCGTAGCCGGTTAGGCTCGCTTCGCTCATGAAGGCCAGGTAGCGGCCGTTCGGCGAGATCCGCGCGGTTACAAAGGCCGGGTCGTCGAGACTGTTGCCTTCCCACTCAGGGCCGTCGCCGGTGGACAGGGTCGCGATGAACGTCGTCCGCCAATCGGTGCCTTCCTGGTGGAGCTCGTACAAGTTGTCCTGGCCCGCGACCGGCCCGCTCCCTCTCACGTTTGCAGCGTGGGTCAGGATTCCGTGGGCGACCACGGCGAGAGTCGACCCGGACCCGTCGATTCCGAGCACCATGCCCTGCAGCGCAGCGTGTTCTCCTTCGACGGCGTCGACCGTGAGGTCAGTCAGATGGCAGGCCAGTCCGCTTTGCGTTTCGACGACTTCGCACTCGTAGAGGTCTGGCTTGCCGGCTCCTTGCCCGGGTTCGGCCGTCGAGTCCGGCGTGAGCTGCTGTCGGTCGGTGAAGAAGACACGCGAGCCTTCGGGATCGGCCCCCTGGAACAGTGCCGAGCCTTTGGTCGGTTCGGCGACGCCTCGTGCCGCGTCGAGCTGCAGCGTCTTGCCGGTTCCGGTATCGCGCAGGTAGAGGTGCCCGCCGCGCGTGCTCAGGTCTTCACGATTGGTCCATACGACGCGGCTGCCGTCGCTCGAGATCGCGTTCGTGACGACCCGCCCCTGGAACCCGAGTTCCGGTTCGTGCGCGGGCGCACCTTCGGGTAGCGCACTGACGAAGGCCAAGGCGCCTTCGTTCCACTCGTAGAGACCGGGATATGATCCCGGTCCGGCGAGCGCGACACCCGCTTTCACGACGATGTGTCTCATGTCAGGAGTAGCTGAGGCGAACTGGACGCGCCCGCCAAACAAGGTTGCCGGGGGAGTGTTTGCTTCTGAGATCAGCGGTGTGAACACGCCGGTCGTGTTGTCGCGCAGGTACGGTGTCGCTTGCGTCACGCCTGGCACAAGCGGTGGATCCGGTTCGCTTCCCGCCGGTTCATCGACTGCCATCGACAGCTCGGGGGTGAAGTACTGGTACTCGGGTGCTGCGCCGGCGGTTATCCCCTTGGCCTTGCTGCTCTGGGTTGCGATGTCTTGGCTGGTCCAGTTGGTGGTGCCCCTGGTTGCGAGTACCTGCTGCATTTCTGGGCTGCGGTTGCCTTCTGGTTCGCCGAGGGCGCCGTCGACGACGTAGGTGAGTTTTTCGCCGTTTTCGGAGGCGAGGATGATGCCGCCTTCGCGGGTGAGCGCTTCGACAGGTGCGGCGCCCTTGTCGGGTGGGGTGACGAGCTCCCAGGCGCGGTTGTCGGGGAGCGCGACGGGCTGGACGGGCTTGGGGGTCGTGATCGAGTGTTCGGTGCCTTCGGCGGTGCCGAGGCTGTTGATCGCGATGATGCGATAGTGGTAGGTGGTGCCGGGCGCGAGTTCGGTCAGGTTGAGGGTCTTGGTGACCGGGGTTTCGCTGGAGCCGATGTCTTCGCCGGGGGCGGTGGGGTTGTCGGAGCAGCTTGTCGGGATGGTGGAGCAGGTCGCGGTGCCGTACCGGAAGTAGTAAGTGGTGTCGTGCCCGAGCGGGTTGATGGTGGCGCCGAGCGTGGCGGTGGTGGGGGTGACTTCGGTTGCGTAGCTGGTGGTCAGGGCGGGTGGGATGGTCGTGAAGGTTTGGTCGGGGCTGGTGGTGGTGCCGGCGCCGTTGGTGGCGATGATGCGGTAGTGGTAGGTGACGCCAAGCTTCAGGCTGCTGAGGGCGGCGGTGACGGGGACGGGTTTGCCACCGCTGCCGAGCGAGGCGCCGCCGAGCGGGGTTTCGGTGCCGTAGCCGGTGGTTTCGCCGTATTCCATGTGGTAGCTGGTTTCGAGCTCGTCGGGGTTGACTTCGGCGCTCAGGGTGGCGGTTTCGTGGCCGATCCCGGTCGTCGGCTTGCTCGTGATCCTTGGCGCCCCTGACGTCGTGAAGGCCTGGTCGTTGCCGTTGGTGGTGCCGTAGCTGTTGGTTGCGACCAGCCGGTAGTGGTAGCTCGTGTTCGGGGACAGGCCGGTCAGTTCGGCTTTCGCTGGGACGGGGCTTGAGCCGGTGCCGGTGTCTTCGCTGGGGGTTTCGTTGCCGTAGCTGGTGGTTCTGCCCCATTGGAAGGAGTAGTGGGCGTCGACGCCGTTCGGGGACAGCGTCCCGGTCAGGGTCGCGCTGGTCGGTTGCAGGCTCGTGACGGTCCCGGTGGAGAGCCCTTCGACGGCGGTCGGGGTCTGGAATTCTTTGGTGGCGCCGTAGTTGGTGCCGTTTTCGTTCTTTGCCGCGAGGCGGTAGTAGTAGCTGGTGCCGGCGTGCAGTTCGCTGGCGGTGACCGACGGTTTTTCTTCCGAGCTGCCCGTGAACGCGGTCGGCGGGGTGCTGGAGCCGAGCGCCTTGCTGGTCCCGTATTCGAAGAAGTAGTGGCCCGGTTTGCCCTCGCCGTTGAGCGTCCCGGGCAGCACCGCGGTCGTCCTGCTCAGTTTCGAAGCCTTCCCGGTCGCCACGTTCGGGACCACGACACCCGGGCCGAAGACATCGACCTTGCCCAGCAGACCGTCGGCGACATAAGCGTTCCCGCTGCTCGAGACAGCGATCCCCCACGGTTCGCCGAACTGAACCTGTGGGCTTGAGGTGATCCAGCCGACCCATTCTCCCGCTGGGTTCAGCTCAGAGACCACGTGACGTTCGGCCTCGGCGACCAGCAGATCCCCGCTGGTTGGGTCCACGGCCACCGCCGTGACGTTGCCTTCTTCTTCTTCGGGGCCGGCGAACGTGCCTTCGGGGCCTTTCCCGGTCAGCTTGCCTTCCAGCGCCCCCGCGGGCGAGTACTCGAACACCGCGCCCTTCAAGCTGTCCGCGACGAACACCTTCCCCGCACTCGGGTCGATCGCGATCCCGTTGGGTTCTTCCATCTTCCCCTTCGAGAGCACCCGTACCAACGCGCCTTCGGCGCCTTCTTCCGGACCCGCGCCCTTCGCCTTGAACACATCCACGACACCCTCGGAGAGCTCGGGGTCTTCGCTATCGACCACGTATACATCCCCGGCGGACGCGCTTTTCGAATTGTCGACCGAAACCCCCGTCACTTCCCCAAAACCTTTGCCCGGCAGTGCCGCGCCGCCCCAGTCCCCGACCTGTTCGTATTCACCGGCGCCGTTCCCCTTGAACACCAGCAGCCCATCTTCGTAGGAGTCAGCGACGAACACCAGCCCCGATACTTCATCAACCGCGACCCCCATCGGCGAGAGTTCCCCTTCCCCGAGCCGCGTCACGTATTTGCCGGACGCGTCGAACACATCGACATACCCCGTCAACGCATCCCCCACGAACACATCACCAGACGACCGATCAACCGTGACCGGCGCCGGTTCGCCCAACGCTTCACCACCAGCCTCCGAGACAGCCGACAGAAACGACCGGCCGACCGCCGCCGACGCCGACCCAGGGACGCACAGAACGCCACCGACGAGCCCCGCCACCACGGCCGCCCAAACACGAGGGCTGCAGCGAGCCGCGAAACCGCCCCGGCTGGCATCCGCTAAACGGTCCCCGTCGGCCCTACCCATCTCGACCCCTTTCTCTCCTGACAGCTATTCCCTGAGCGCAGTGCGCGGGGCCAGATCTGGCCCCGCGCACCACAAAACCAGGACTCAACGTCCAGCTAACAACTAGCCTTTGATCTCACCCGGTTCCGTCGGCGTGTTCACGTTCGTGATTTCCTCACCAGCAGCCGTCCACAACGAACTGAAGCCGCTTTCTTCCGCTTCGAGGTAACTTTCGAGCAGCGAGAGCGGCTTGTTTTCGAATTTGCTCGGTACGTTTTCGTCAGTCGAGTAGTTGACCGTGTACACCTGCGTGTATGTGCTCGTCATTTCGTTGACGGGCGTGATCGGAGAGATGATCTGGTCATTCCCGCCCTTCTTTTCTTTCCCGCCTTCGGTGTACCAGGTCCCTTCTTTGCTGTTCCCAACGCCGACGCTCGCGTCGTCCCCGAACCCTGGGCAGAGGAAGTGAGCGAACGGCCCGTGCTTTGTCACGGGTTCGAGCTTGACGCCGACTTCGTGGGCGGCTTTGTTGATGTAACCGAGTTCGCCCTTGAGTTCGGATGTTTTGATTTCGCCTTCGGCTGCGCCGACGCTCTGGCATGGAACACTCCCGAGCAAGATGCAGCCGGTGAAGGTGACGTGAACTCCACTCACCTTGTTCTTGCCTTCCGTCACGCCGAGGCTGGACTCCGCTTCACATTCGACGTTGAGGGTTTGTTCAAGGTCTACCGCGATGGACCCACCGTTTTCCAAGCACTTCGCGCGTGGGACTCTCTTACCTTCCTGCGGGCCTTCGCAAACGTTGTAGAAGGTGGAAAGGACGCCGCCGCTGCCCACGTTGTGGCCGGTGAAATGGATCGGCGCAAGGCTCTTCCCCTTCTTCCATTCGTACCCGCCGCCCTTTTCCTTCGTCGTACAGTTCGCCGAGTACTTACCGCTGCCGGCCCCGACCGATTCGCATTTGCCCCATTCGGGCCCCGCCGCGAAGGCGCTGCTGGCGCTGAGGGCGGCGACCGCGAAGACCGCGGCCAAGCACAGCCCGAGCATCCTCAGATGTTTCAGATGTCTCACTTAGATCCTCTCCTTGCTATCCTTGACTTGAACGAGCGAGGTGTCCGGGCGGTCAAGCCGCTCGGGCTCCTCTGCTTTGCTTCCTGCGACCCTCCGGGGCTCGAAGCCCTCAGTTGGCCCGCTCTTCCCAGCCTCCTGGCTGGTGTCGAACGTCTCTATCGGCCGCCCCGCAGAGCGGAGCTCGCGCCGTTGTATGGACGGGAAAGGCTGCCGCTGCCGTCCAGCTGGCTGTGGCCTACCTTCCTTGGTCCTCTCCTCTCCCGGTCCTTGGTATCCCTCGCTTGAGGCCGGCGCGCTCGTGGCCGATTTCCCTCGGCTCTCGCGACACCATGGCCCCGATGTGTCAGTGACAATCACACGGGGCCGACACGGTGTCAAGATTGCCGCGTTCGGACGACTGCGAGCCAGAGTGTCAAGGTTGTCGTGCGCCACTTCGCTCACGCCCCCTCCGCCTGCGCGAACTGTGAGACGGCGGGCATGTCGGCGAACATGACGCGGCTGCCGAGAAGCTGAACCACCCTGCTTCCCGCGGGTGTGAGAGTCCACGAGTTGAGCTCCCACTTCGTGTCGGCTACAGCCTCGTTCGTGATCAGGCCGAGCCGCTCGAGACGGGCGAGCAGCTTCGAGGCCTGCCCGGGGTCGGTGATACCCGCCCCCCTGGCAACCCCTCTGTTGCTCGCCCCAGGCTGCTCTGACACCGCCTGGAGTGCAAGCGCCGTGCGATGCGTGAGGCGGATCGCAATCCCTTTCAGCGGGTCCGTCGCTTCGGCGTTCGTGTCCAGCGCCCCGCCGAGCGGGCTGCTGTCCGCCATCGAGAGCGGCTCCGGGCAGCAGGGCGTTGCTGTACCTCGCGCGTCTGCTCGGACCCGAGGTAAGGGAGCAGGATCAGACCTGTCAGCTCCGAGAAGAGGTCGGTCAGCTCAGGGGACCCCTCGCCGCTCGACAGCCGCGAGTAGATGAGACGCATCGCAGCGCCGACGACGCCCTCGGCAGTCATCGGGCTCACCTGGTCCTCACCGCAGATCCCGCGGCCGGCGTCGACCTGTGACACGAGCGTGGCGATCACCTGCTCGCGCCGCTCGGCGGTTCAGTCCCGCGACGCCCACCGAGTGAAGGATGCACGCCCTCGCGAGCAACGGCTCGCGCTCCAGACACGAGAGGACCACCCACAGGCCTTGGCGGACCCGCTCGTCCCATGGGAGCTCCCCGATCTGGCGCTGGCGCAGATGGTGCTCGACGTAGCCGACGAGCTCGTCCAGCAGCGCGACGATGCACGCGTCCGAGCCGCTGAAGAGCTCGTAGAAGCGGCTACGCGAGACGCGCGCTGACTCGATGACCATCGCGACCGTCGTCGACGAGTAGCCCCGCTCGTCGAGCGTGCGAGCGGTGCCGGAGAGGATGCGGGCGCGGTGCAGGTCCGCGAGCTGAGAGCGCGGCGCGATCGCAGGGCCCGCTGCCTCTGAACTTGCGTGTCGGGGCCGAACCTGGTCGGCCTGCGAGCTTGTCACGACTGAGACTCCCCTCCACCCCGGTCCTGCTGAACGAGAATGTCATCTAAGCATAGCCCCGCTCACGCCGTCAAGACCTCGGAGAAATAGGGCGAGAAATCGATACGGTATGGCACTCGCTGAAATCTAACGGTCTGTGTTTCTCGACAGAACGAGCGCCCGCACCCCTGCATCGCGCCGAATCCCTAGAAAAATCGGGCGTTTTTTACGATCAACTGTGGCCGTGCGAGTCGCCCGCGACCGGTCCGCCGTCGTGCGTACAACGTGTCGGGGCACACGCTGTAACGCGCGAGGCGTCAGGCGGCTCAGTGCATCGCGCGGGCCGCACTTGCCCTCGTTGCGACGAACGCGTCGGCCTCTTTACGGCCGAGGAACGGGCAGATCACCGTGTAGACGATCGCCGGTATCAGGCCGCGCAGCTCGCCCACTTGGCCCGAGCGGATCTGGAAGGTGACGATCGCCGACGACGGTGCAGACGAGCAGCTCGGATGCGACCGCCGGAACATCGCTGTCCGGCGCCTGCGCGAAGCCGTCCTCGATGAACACCTTGAACGCGAGCACGTACTCGTTGACGCGATCGACCTGGGGCTGCGGGAAGCTCGTCCCGACGAAGAGGAAGTGGGCGAGCACGGGCTGGTCTTCGAGGAAGCGCACGAACGCTTCTCCGGTGCTCCACACGCGCTCGGGCCAGGAGGTCGTCGTCCCGTAGTAGGAGCTCGCCATCGTCGCGAGCAGCTGCTCGAAGACGAGCTTGGCGGCCTCGTCGAAGGCCTCGTGCTTGTCGTGGAACTCGGCGTAGAAGACGTCGCGCGAGACTCCGGCGCTGGCGACGATGTCGGTGACGGTCGCCTCCGCGTAGCCCTTCTCGTGGATGGCGAGCGCGGTGCCATAGGCGATCCGTTCGCGGTGAAGCGCCCGCAGCGCCTCGGCCGAGAGGCCGTGCCGGCCCTTCGGCACGGTGCGCCGCATGACGTCGGGGTCGCCGGCGAGGGCCGGCTCGCGGGTCATCCCGGCGACCGGCTCGAGCTTCTGCCACTCGAGCCCGCCCTCTGCTCCCCGGTAGAACGCGACCAGTGACGCGAGTTCGCTGCCTAGCGCCGGCGCGTCGAGGGTGCCCCGCCTGGAGTTGATCGTCACGAGACGCAGGGCTCCGCCGAGGATCAGCTCCGGCGGCGCCGAGAGCGGCTCCAGCGCATCGCCCGCACGTGCTTCGCGGGCGCGCACGCGCTCGACGATCCACCGCCCGAGCTCGTCCCGGCGACGGCTGGCCTCCGCGCCGGCGAGCAGCGCCTCGTGGAACAGGAAGTCGAACGACCGGGGACGATCGGCCGCGAAGCGCACGAGCTGCTGGAGCACTGCCTCCAGCGCTCGGTCGGGCCACTCCGCCTCGCCGTCCTCGAGCAGCTCCCGCAGCCGCGACTCCTGCTCCGAGAAGGCGGCGATGAAGCAGTCCGACTTCTCGTGGAACAGCTCGTAGAAGGTGCCGCGGGAGACACCCGCGCGCCTCGCGAGCTCCCCGATGCTGGTTCGCACGTACCCGCCTTCCGCGACGCTCTCGACGATCGCGGCGAGAAGCCGCTCGCGCTGCTGGTGCAGCGAGGCGGCCTGCAGCTCGCGGCGCTGCTCAGGCGTCGCGAGGCGCGAGGATCTCCCGCCGGTCACATCGCGTGCGGCCATCGTTCCTCACGATGAGTTCCTGTACGTGTCGACGAGCTCAACGGCCTTCTCCGTGCCGACGAAGGGCGCGATCGCGATGTAGGTGAAGAGCGGCAGCTGGCGAGGCACCTCGGCTGATTCGCCCCTCGCGACCAGCCGGTAGATGAGCTCGAAGATCGCCCCTGCCACCGCGAGCGAAGCCGTCTTGGGAAGCGATCCGGCCTCCTCGCTGTAGGAATAGCCTTCCTCGAGGAACAGGGCAACGGTGCGCAGGAGTTCCTCGGTGCCGCGGACAGCGATCGGCCCCGCGGCGTAGCACTCGACGATCCGCACGTGAGCCAGCGCCGGGAACGCGGCGATCAGTGCCAGCAGCGAGCCGAGGCCGCGCCAGATGCGCTCGGGCCACACGCTGCCGCTGAAGTACGCGCTTCCGCAGACCTCGAGCACCGCCTGGGTGACGAACTGCTGCGTCTCGAGGAACGCGTGCTGCTTGTTTTCGAAGTGTTCGTAGAAGACGTCGCGCGCGATCCCGGCCTCGGCGACGATGTCGGTGACACTCGCGTTCGCGTAGCCCTTCGTGACCATCACGTCGGCGGTGCCCGCCAGGATCCGGGCTCGCCTGCTGCGTGCGACCATCGCCGGCGGAAGTTTGTGACGACCGCGTGGCAGGCGCGGCGGCGGCGCCAGCACCTGCTCGGGCAGCGCGATCGTCCGGCGTGCCTCCGCCGCGGCAAGCTTCGCGTCCGGTGAGGCACTCCAGCGCGAGGCCTCGACCGGAATCTCGTAGCACCTCATCCACGTCACCAGGTCCTCCACCACCGCGGGGAGAAGATCGACACTGTGCGTACGCAGCTGCCGCGACATGATGTAGCGGCGCGCGCCCTCCAGAGCGGCGACGGGGACGTCCAGTGTCGTGCCGTCCTGAGGCTGCCGGTCGAGACAAGCCGCCCATGCGGCCTCGTCTTTCTCGAGCAGCGCCTCGCGATGCTGGCGCATCCGATCTTCCCCCGCCAGCGCCTCCACGAACAGCATGCTGCCCGCGTCGGGGTCGTGCTGCAGGCGCTCGCTCAGGCTGGAGAGGGACTGCCGCGCGGCATCTGGCCAGCGCTCGGGGCACTCCTCCTCGCTCGTCTCGGGGAGAACCCTCTCCCGCGCGACGTTGTAGGCGACCAGCAGGCAGTCTTCCTTGTCCTCGAACTGCTCGTAGAACGTCGCGCTCGAGACCCCGGCGTGCGAGCTGATCTGAGCGATGCTCACTGCCTGGTAGCCCGCCTTGGCCGACAGCTCGATCATCGCGTTCACCAGCCGCTCGCGCTGCGCCGGCTTGGAACGACTGGGCGTCTGGGCGGCCGCGGGAGAAGCTTCGCGCTGCCCGCGTGAGCGGGCCGGCTTGCGTGCGCTCGGTGGCATCGGGATCCCGGACGGCCACAATACAGCAGCCGGACGAACTGCGACCACCCCGTTTCACGGTCGGTGACGACCCTCATGCCACGTTCCCTCCTCCAGCCCCGCTCACGGAGCAATGGGCCGCGAGCAGGTTGACACGAATGTAACGAGCCGGGCACGGAGGTTGTCAACCCCTTGTCAACCCTCCTTCCCTCTTTCCCCGGTCCGCTTGCTGACAAACGCGTTCGCCGCCTCGATCCCGACATACGGCGCGAGGGTGAGGACGGTGCCGAGCGGGACCAGCCCGGGCAGATCGGCGACGTGCCCGCGCACCGCGGCGGTGGCGCCGAGCTCGATCGTCGCGCCGGTGATCGCCCGCGGCGTCAGGCCGGGACCTTGCGCGAGTCGCTCACTCCAACCCCTCGGTGAGGAAGATCGTGAAACCGAGGAACAGCTCGTCGGCACGCCGCGCACTTGCCGGATCGGGCGCGAAAGCATCGATGAAGGCGACGTGCGTGAACTCGGCGCGCTGCCCAGAACCGTCGTCAACGCCCATGAGCTCTGCCAGATCCGATCCGTCCAAGGCCTGCCCGGCGCGAAGTAGGCGCCCGCCATCCCGGCCATCGACTGCTCGAAGACCGCCGTCGCGACCGCGTCGACGGCCGCGCGCTTGCTGTCGAACTGGCGGTAGAAGGCCTCCCGCGGGATGCCGGCCGCAGCCGCGATCTCGGCGACCTCGGTCGCGTCGAAGCCCCGTTCGCTGACGAGCGTCGCAGTGGCATGGACGATGTGTTCGCGCTCGATCGCGGCATAGGCCACGGCCGGCACCTCGCCTCGGCGCGGGAGGTGGCGCGGCGCCTGGATCCGGTTGCCGATCGCGCCGGGCGAGGCCAGGCCTCGGACCGGCGAGAGATCGCGCCAGCTGCGACGCTGCGGTGACACGGCGTAGCAGTCGAGCCAAGCCTCGAGCTCGCCGCCGTCTTGCTCCCAATCGACGGAGCCATGCCTCAGCGCCATCGCGAAGTAACGGATCACACCGCCGATCACGAGCAGGGCCGGGCAGGTCCGGGATCTTCTCGCTGCCCTTGGCTTCGCTCCAGCGCGCCTCCAGGAGCTCGGCAAGCTCCGCGAGCATCGCGTCCCGTCCGGCCAGCGCGCGCGGGCCGGCGACCAGTGCCTCGTCGGCGAGCAGCTTGAAGTCCTCCGGCCGCTCGCGGGCAAGTCGTGCGAGCACCCTGAGAACGCCGCGATGAGCGTCCTTCGCAGCAGAGTTCCTCGAGCGCGTCCGTCACTTCGGCGATGAGAGTCCCCGCTACCTCCTCGAACGCCGCCAGGAGGGCCGCCTCCTTGTCCGCGAACTGCTGGTAGAAGGCCGGCCGCGTGACCTTCGCGCGTCTGCGCGATCGACGTCACGCTCACGCTTGCGTATCCACGCTCGGCGACCTCCTTCTTCACCGCTGCGAGGATGCGCCGGTACGCATCCGAGGGCGGGCGCCGCTGGCCGCCGTCGTGGCCGTCTCCGACCCTGCCGCCGGCTCGGGGAGTCAATCTCAGGCGTTTACGGTCGTGGGTCCGTGGGCGATCTGCTCGACCAGCTCGATCGCCTCTGCAGCACCGACGAACGGGGCGAGCCCGAGGTAGGTCAGCTGAGGGATCAGCCCGATCAGTCGCCAGGGCTCACCGCTCGCCGTGTAATTGCGGATGAACTCGAAGATCGCGCCCGTGATCGCCTCGGAGAAGAGATGCGGGCGCTGCCGCGCACCGCCGGCGTACGCGTACCCCTCCTCGAGGAAGATGTTGAAGGCACGAGTGATTTCCTCGGCCCGCTGGACGGCCGCCGGGCCCGCGGCGTAGCACTCGACCAGGCGCAGGTGTGAGATCGCCGGGTTCTCGATGATCATCCGGACGAGCGTTTCGAGGTGGTTCCAGAGCCGGTGCGGCCAGTCGGGAACCTGGAAGTACGCTTCCGCGCAGCGGTCGAGGATGAACTGCGTCGGGTGCTGCTGCGCTTCCAGGAAGGCGTGTTCCTTGTCCTGGAAGTGCTCGTAGAAGGCGTCCTTGGCGACTCCCGCAGCGGCCACGATGTCAGCGACCGTGGTCGCGGCGTATCCCTTCTCCATCGTCACCTCCGCGGTGGCGGCGATGATCCGGGTGCGCTGCGAGCGGATCACCTGGCCGGGTGTCAGCCCATGCCGGCCGCGCGGCAACCGCCGGCGACCGAACGGCTCATACGCCTGCGAGCCGATCGCGGCGGCGACCTGTCCCGCGCCTGTCGATCGTGGCTGGGTCGTCCAGCGGGTCGAGCCGGGCGGGAGCCGGTAGCTCGTGATCCACTCGGCCAGCGGGTCGACGATCTTCAGCAGCCGGTCTTCGCCGTGCATCCGCAGGCGACGGGAGACGATGTTGCGCACCGCGCCGACGATCGCGATCGCGGGAAGGTCGACCGGCCCTTCATCAGAGGTGACGGAGTCGATCGCCGCTTCGGTGCCGGACTCCATGCGGTCGAGGACGCGCAGGCTCGCGTCGCGGAGCTGCGGGGCGCCCGAGAGCCCCTCGATGAACAGGACGCGTGCGGCGTCGGGCTCGCTCTGGATCGTCATCATCAGCGTCTCGATCGCGGCCCGCAGCGCACCGGGCGTGCGATCGCCCGCGCGCTGCAGGTCGGTGAGCGCGGCGCGCGTCGCTGTCAGCACCCGTCCGGCGCTCTCGCGGTGGGCGGAGATCAGACACGCTTCCTTGTTCTCGAACTGCTCGTAGAACGTCGCGCTCGAAACGCCCGCGCGGGAGCTGACGCCGGCGACCGTGACCTCGCGGTAGCCGCGCTCGGCGGCGAGTTCGATCATCGCCTGGATCAGCCGCTCACGTTGAGCGGGGCGCTTCCGGGACCGCACGACCGACGGCAACCTCGGGCGTCGCCGAGCCGTAGCCAGGGCCATCACCGTTATCAAGATCTCGACCGCCGTCCATTTCCCCAAGAATTGCGACCGTCGGCTTTCATGACGGCGAGTGTACATCATCGCGTGACCGCTCAGAATCCCCCGAAAAGCTTGATAGAAGCTTGATAATAAGCGACATTTCGCCGTGTTTGCCAACCTCTGAGCGTTGGGTAGTTTTGGATACCTACCGCGTTCAGGAATCGCCCGTTGCCATCGATCGTCATGCGCTGGGCATGGGACACCTCGAGGGCAGGGTGGGCACCGAGGAACACTCGACGCGCGGGGCTACGACGTTCGTTGACGAGAGGTCTGTACGGATGTGTCAACCTCGCCGCGCCTGTCCGATCGGTGCCCCCGATGAGCATCTTCAGGAGAGACGAGCGCTCGCGAGCGTGCGCCACGACCCAGGACCCGGCGAGCGGCGAGCTGCTCGCGCTGCAGCGACTCCTCGAGCGCGAGGCCGACTCGATCGCGCGCGCGACCGCCGGCCCGGACGCTCGGTGCGAGGCCGCGACGAGCGCACGGATCGAGGAGGCGGCAGCAGGCCTCAGCACCGTCCTGCTCAGCGACATCACCTCTGAGGGCGGCGAGCTCGGTATCCGCGATCTGGTGCTCGACGCCTGCGGGCTCGTGGAGCTCGCAGCGGAGCGAGCAATCGCTCTGGACGAAGCGTTCCGATGCTGTCTGGCATGGCGGCGCGCGACGATCGCAACCCTCGAGCGGGGCGTTGCCTGCCGGGAGCTCGACGCTCGCGCAGCGGCGCGGGCGGCAATGCTCACCTGGGATGTCTTCGACGAAGTCGTGACACGCGTATGCGGCTCGGTGGAGGCGGAGCGACGTGACACGGGCGAGCGCCTTCACTTCCTCGCGACGCACGATCCACTGACAGGCCTGGCGAACCGGAGCTTGTTCGCGGAACGGTTGGAGCGGCTTGCCCGCAGGCCCCCAGGCGAGCCTGTCGCCCTGGTCTTCGTCGACCTCGACGACTTCAAGACCGTCAACGACACGCTCGGACACGCCGCAGGGGACGAGTTGCTCATCGAGGCCGCGAAGAGACTGCTGGCGAATACAAGGGTCGGCGACTTGATCGCGCGTCTGGGCGGCGACGAGTTCGTCGTGGCAGTCGAAGCTGCCACCGGCCAGCAGGCGCCTGAGCTCGTGGCCCAGCGTCTGCTCGAAGCGTTCCGTGAGCCGTTCATCCTCGCGGCGGGAACGGCCAGCTTGCGCGTCACCGCCAGCATCGGTATCGCGAGCAGCGACTGGAGCGCGCCGCAGACCCTGCTTCGGGACGCCGACCTCTCGATGTATCGCGCGAAGGCGCTGGGGAAGGACCGCGCAGAGCTGACGTGCCGGCAGGCCGCGCGCGGATCGCAGAGCCTCTCGGCACCAGGAAGGCACGCGTGAGCCGAGAGGCTTGATTTGCGTACCGTGCAGATTCATTTCGGGCTATGCTGAGTCAAGGACGAGCGTCCTGTTGATGTCAAACTCCCGGGAGAATGAGGCTTTCTCAGGAGAGGGCCTTGACAAGCGCGCGCGTCAGTGATTCGATCCCACTGTCTTTCAGACGGAGGAGGAGGGTTGAAGCAGGGCTGATGAGGGGGCGGGTGTCCACATCGCACGAGGATCGGCTCGCATGGCGGCGGCTCAAGAACGCATACGCAGCCATGGAGGAGGCGGAAGTCGAGCTCGTGGCGGCGCTCCAGGGGGTCGTCCGGCCGGGGGTGGAGAGCGAGGTCCCTCCCGCGCCGGACGCGGAGCCGAGACGCCTGCACGGGTGGCTGCGTGGCTCGGAGGCCCGGGCTTGATGCCGCCCGGACAGCTCCCACTCGAGACTTGGGCGTCAACTCCCCTCCATCGACGTCTGAGAGCTCGGCGATCCCTCGTGGTTCGCCGAGCGGGGGTGGACACGTGTGCTGCAGCTCCTAGCGCGGGGCTGCAGCACACGACCCCGCGCCCGGTGCCGCAGGCCTGAGGAAGATGGAATACGAAGTCCACCACGGAGAGGGTCGCGCCACCCCGGCTGCCGTGCGCGATCTGCTCGACAGCGCGGTCCGGCGCCTGGCTGTCAGCTCGGACGAGCTGTGGGAGCGGCTCGCAGCCGCAAGCCTGACCCTCGGGCGCCTGTCACGAGACGACCTTCCGAGTAGCGCCGATCGCCGCCTCCTCGACAGCGTCCGTTTGCGCGTGATGCGCCTGGATCTCGCCCACCACAACGCACTCGATCTCAGCGGCCCCCCGGTTCACATCTCTGACGGGGCTCTCGAAGCGATCGCGGAGGACATCCTGAGGCTCCGCGACCGGGCCGTCCTGCGAGCGTTCGCCGATCCCCCAGTTGCCTCCTAGGCGGCGGGGCCCACGGCGCCGGCAGGAAGCGAGGCTAGCCAAGATGATGGTCACGAGGGACCTACTGGAGCAGGCGGTCCACCAGCTCGCCGTCGGCTCCGGCCAGTTGCGCGAGCGGTTGGAACGGAGCAGCGTCCCGCTGGCCGCGCTGCGACGAGAGGACTTCGAAACCGAAGAGGAGCTTGCTCTGTTCGCACGCGTCCAGCTCGGGCTCGCCCAGCTCAGGCGGGGGGCCGATCCCGGCGGCGACGATGTACCGATCTTCGCGCTGGAAGCGACGGCCTCGCACATCGTCGAGCTGAGGGACATCACGACGCGGCGGATGCTGCGAACGGTCAAGCCTGGGGCTCAGCGCAGGCGCGGCTAGATACGACGCCCGGCAAAGGGAAGCGCCGCAGGCGCGGCTGGATGCGACGTCGTCGAGGGAAGCGCGGCTGGATGCAACGCCGTTAAAGGGAAGCGCCGCAGCCTCGTCGATGGCTGCGGCGCTTGAAGCAGCTCCAAGAGGGAAGAAGGAGACAGCCTCTAGCCGTTCACGGAAAGGGTATTTCTGAACGGCTATGGAATGTATATCAGCGCCAACGGATGCATACAAGTAGGTTGAACTTCACGTACGGACCGAACTGCAGATGAAAGCCGACGGTCCGAAAACGACCGGCTGGCGTCCACGGTGCCGGCTCCAACCGCCGCCGCCTCTGCGCCTGAACCGCGCACCGCCGTTAGGGTCGGCGCATGGAGATCCGGTTCCTGCGCTTCGGCGAGCACCGCGTCGCCTACGCGGTCCACGGCACGGGGCCGGCCCTCGTCGCGCCGGCGTGGTGGGTGAGCCACCTCGAGCTCGACTGGGAGGCGCCGCCGTTCCGCTCGTTCTGGGAGTCGGTCGGCCAGGGACACGCGCTCGTGCTCTACGACGGCCCCGGCGTCGGCATGTCCGACAGGGAGACCACACCCGAGGAGCTGACGCTCGAGCATCAGGTCGCGCTGCTGGCGGCGGTGCTCGACGAGCTGGGCTTCGAGCGTGCGTCGCTGATGGGCGGGTCATCGGGAGGCTGCGCGGCGGCGCTGTTCGCGGCGCGGTTCCCCGAGCGCGTGGACCGTCTGCTCTTCTACGGCGCCTACGCGCACGGACCGTCGATCGCACCCGAGCCGGCGCGGAACGCGATCCTCAACACGGTGCGCTCGCACTGGGGGCTCGGCTCCCGCATGCTGGCCGACATCTTCCTCGCCGGAACCGACAGCGCCGACTACGAGCGGTTTGCGCGCCTGCAGCGCGCGGCGGCGAGCGCCGAGACGGCGGCGGCGCTGCTCGAGACGATCTACTCCAACGACATCCGCTCGGAGCTCGGGCGGATCAGGGCACCCGCCACGGTCGTACACCGCCGCTCCGATCGCGCGATCCCCTACGCGCAGGGCCGGGCGCTGGCGGCGGCGATCCCGGGGGCGAGGCTCGTCCCGCTCGACGGCAGCGCCCACTTCCCGTGGGCCGGGGATTCCGCGTCTGTGGCACGCGCGCTGCGCTCCTCGCTCTCGCCGCAACCCGCCGCGGCGCGCCCGGCCGGACCGGCTGAGGAGGAGCTGCTCACCGCCCGCGAGCTCGAGGTGCTCGCGCTCGTCGCCAACGGCCTGAGCGACGGCGAGATCGCCGAGCAGCTCATCCTCAGCCCGCACACGGTCCACCGCCACGTCGCGAACATCAGGATGAAGCTCGGCCGCGGCTCCCGGACGGCGGCGGTCGCCGAGGCGGCCCGGCTCGGCCTGCTCTAGAGGCCCTGACCCGAAGCGGCCATCTTCCGAGGATGGCCTCGACGGGGGATGCGCGCGGCGCACCGGCGGCCTAGATTCGAGGCCATGGTGAGCGTCACAGAACAGCCGGCAGCACAGCAGAGCAGCTTCGATCCGTGGGCGCGCGTCTTCGCCCGCATCTACGACCCGGTGCTGTGGATGGCCGAGCGGGCCGGCATGCGCGCCCTGCGCAGGGAGCTGCTCGCGGGCGCCACCGGCAGGACCGTCGAGCTCGGCAGCGGCACCGGGCTGAACCTCCGCCACTACCCCGACGCGCTGGACGAGCTGATCCTGACCGAGCCCGAGGCGCCGATGCGCTCGCGGCTCGAGCGGCGAGCCGAGCGCGCCGGGCGCCGGGCGAGCGTCGTGGACGCCGGCGCGGAAAGCCTGCCGTTCGGCGACGAGAGCGTCGACACCGTCGTCTCGACGCTCGTCCTCTGCACCGTCGACTCCCCCGCCGTGGCGTTGCGGGAGGTCGAACGCGTCCTGCGCCCCGGCGGGCGGCTGCTGTTCCTCGAGCACGTCCGCTCGGACTCGGCGCGGCTGGCCCGCTGGCAGGACCGCCTCGCCGGCCCCTGGGAGCGCTTCGCCGAGGGCTGCCGCTGCAACCGGCCCACCGTCGAGCTGATCGAGGGCTGCGGGCTCGAGCTCGAGGACGTGCAAGAAGGGGCGTGGCGAGTGATGCCCCCGATCGTCCGGCCGCTCGTGACGGGCGCCGCGGTCAAGCGCGTCTTGAGTGCTCGGGCGCGCGCGGGCCGGCCGTCGGATGACCGCTGCCGGGCGAACGCTCCGCAGTTGGTCCACCGGCCGTTGACAACGCCCCAAGAACGCGTATAGCTTCGACATGTGGTGGGTGACGCGCGCACGCGGGGGGCGCTCGGGGCAGTAGTGCTTTTGGTCTGCCTGCTGCTCGCCGCGCCCGCATACGGGTCCGAAACCGTGATCGGCTTCGACCACCTCCCGGGAGGCGGAGCGGTCCCGACGCCGATCGAAGCCGCCGGTCAGTGGGAAGCCGAAGGGGTGAAGTTCGCCAAGGCCGAAGATCTCGGCCAGCCCCCGGTCGCGGGCAACTGCGGCGATCCGACCGTCCAGACCGAACCGGCGACGGCTCTATCGCCGCCGAACCTCGCGGTGCTGCCCGTGTGCGTAGGGAGCAACACAAGCGGGACGTTCGGCGCGCTGCTCGGCGCAGCGCGGGGCTCCCTGTCCGTCGAGGTCCGCAATCTCACCGCCGCGGGGCCGAACGTGCCTGTCAGCCTCGTCGGCTACGACAGCGCCGGCAAAGTCGTCGGCAAAGGCGAAGGCCAGGCCATGGGCGCGGAATGGCAGAAGGTTGCCGTCACGCTGAACGGCGGCGGGCGGATCAGCTACTTCTCGATCGTCGCCGAACCGGTGAGCCTCGAGGAAGTCGCGATCGACGACCTGAGCTTCGAAGCGCCGCCGGCGGCGCCTCCCCCCGGTCCTCCTCCCCCACCCACTCCGCCGACGGCGTCGCTCGCGCTCGTGACCCCGAGCCCTCACGCCGGCCAGCCGATCACGCTCAGCGGCGCCGGCTCGACGCCCGGCAGCGGACGGATCGTCTCCTACGGCTGGAACTTCAGAGGCGGCGACACCGAAGAAACGAGCACCGGCACCGATCCCGAGGCGCACGTGACGCTCGGCCCCGGCACGCACACGGTGACGCTGATCGTCACGAACTCCAAACACGAACAGTCGACGTCGAAGCTCGGGATGCTGATCCCGCAGACCGTGAAGGCCCACGTCCCCGACGGCGGCGAAGGTGACTGCAAACCGACGCTCGAAATCGGCGACGCGCGCCTGCTCGCGGAATGCATCCAGACGCTGGGCGAAGGCTATGTGATCGAGGGCCAGCTCGCGATCAACGGCATGCTGCTCGTCCCCGAGAGCGGGTTCCTGAAGATCAAGACGGTGAAGACGCTCGGCGTCGGCACCAAGACCGTGCTCTACGGAGCGGTGGTCGACATCGAGTTGCCCAACACCCCGCTCGGGACGATGGCGCTGGGCTCGCGCGACCTCGAAGCCGAACCGATCCCGCTGGAAGTCCACACCTACGTGCCGCCGAAATTCGAAGGCGTCTTCCACGGCTTCAAGGGCAGGCAGGCCGCCGGCGGCGGCGGCGGAGGCCCGACGAGCGGCACCGCGCCCAAACCGTCGAAGCAGCTCCTGTACGTCTTCGGCGTCGGCAAGAAGTGCAAGCCGGGCGAAACCACCAAGGCCGGGTGCTGCCCGCCGCTCAACGGTCACATCGTCTGCGCGGAAATCCCCGGCAACTTCCCGCTCACCGGCCTCGTCGACGTCTACATCACGAACACCGGCAAGACGCTCCTGTACGTCCAGGTCGGGCTGAACCTCAAGGAAGTGAACCTCGAAGCGACGGGCGCGCTCGAAATCATCGTCAACGACGAAAGCGGCATCGAACTGCAGTCGATGAAGTTCGAAATCGGCGAAGCCGCGCTGAAGCCGATCTTCAAGGTCAAGGGGGCGTCGTTCCAGTACTACTTCCCCTCCTACTTCGAAGAATCCAAGGCCGACACCTGGCAGGCGAAGGGCACGATCACCTTCGGCGAAGAAGTCGCCCAGCTGAAAGCGGAAATGGCCTTCAAGAAGGGCAACTTCCGCTCGGCCGGGATGAGCCTGAAAATCAAACCGGGCGTGCCGATGTTCGCCGGCGTGTTCCTCAACGAGATCGGGGCGTCGCTCGGCGTCGAACCGCTCGAATTCGGCGGCAGCCTCGGCGCCAGCATCGCCGAAGTGCTGGAGCTCGAACTCGAATTCAAGTACCGGGAAGCGACCGTGAAGGAACTCGGTTTCTTCGGCGGCGAAGGAAGGCTCTCCTACAAAGAAAACAAGATCGCCTCGCTGGCAGCCGACGTCTACTCCGACGGCTATGTCGACGCCGCGTTGAAGATCGAACTCAAGCTGCCGTTCGGATCGAAAGAAACGCTCGTGGAAGTCCGCGGCGGGCTCTCCTTCTGGGACGAACCGAACGCCAAAGTCACCGAAGCGAACCCCACCGGCGAAGCGCTGTGGCAGATCCAGGGCGAAGCCTTCGTGAAGATCTGGGTCATCGAAGTCGAAGGCGTGGTGCTGGTGAACAACAAGTACGTCGCCGGCTGCGCGGGCGTCAACGGCTTCGGCGTCCAGGGCCACTACAGCTTCAAGGACAGCGGCGTGGGCGGAGGGCTGTTCGCCTTCAGCAACTGCTCGGACCAGCTCAAGGAATTCAAGATCAAGCCGGGGATGAAGCACAGCGGCGGGTTCGTGAAAGAAGAATCGGAGAGGTCCGCAGTCGCGCCGCCGCGGCATGCCCGGACGGCAGCCGCGGCCGGCGAAAGTGACACGTTCGATCTGCCCGGCGGCACGCTCGGCCAGGAGCTGCGCGTCAGCGCCACCTCCGGCAGCCCCGTCCTGCGCATCAAGGGGCCCGGCGGCCAGACCTACACCACTCCCGCCTCGCCGAAGCAGGTCCTCAGCGTTCCCGGCCAGTTCATCGCGGCGCTGGCGCCGGACCCGAGCCAGGTGCTGATCCTGCTGAAGCACCCGAAGGGCGGGCGCTGGACGGTCGAAGCGTTGCCTGGCTCAGGGCCGCTGGGCAAGCTCGAAACGGCCGAGGACGTCGCCCCGGCGAGCATCCACGTTCACGTCCGCCACGGCCGTGGCCGCAACTACGCACTCCAGTACAAGATCGCCCACCACGTGCCGGGAACCGCCGTGCGCTTCGTCGAACGCGGCCGCGACAGCACGCACACGATCGCCACGGTGAGGAGCGCCCGCGGGACCGTGCGCTTCGCTCCCGCGGAAGCTCTGTCTCGCCCCCGCCAGATCTTCGCCTACCTGCTCGACCCGCAGGGCGTCGAGGTCCGCGAGCTGCCGGTCGGGCGCTACACGGCGCCGGGCGCCTTCAGGCCCGGCCGGCCGAAGGTCCGGATCAGACGCAAGAAGAACGTCGCGCTCCTCACCTGGCGCGCGGTCCCCGGCGCGCGCGGCTACCGGGTCACCGTACGCGGCAGCGACGGACGGCTGGAAACCCACATCCTCAAGGCGAGCATCCACAGCGTGCTCGTCCCCAGAGTGCTCGGCTTCGAGAGCTTCACCGCCACGGTCGCGGCGGTCGGGGGCAGGAACATGCTGCGCGGGCGCGCCGTGACGGTCCGGCTGAAGCCCGTCAAGGCGCGGCGTCCTGCGCGGCGCCACCGGCACTGACGGCGCGCGTGGAGCGATGTCGGCTTGCCCCCGGCGGTTCGTAGGGGCGCTGCGTCCTCGTCCACGGAAGTCGGCCGTCCCGGCCACCGCCCGCTCTTTTGTCCAGAGCGCTCAAGTCCTCGCCTGAACGGCCGATACGAACTGGACGAACTTGCACACGCCACCACAGGCGAGCGGTTCGGGGGCATGACAGTGAGCACCGTCGACGAGACGACAGAGCAGCAGCACAGCAGCCCGAGCGGCAGCGCATGGGATGAGCCCGTGCCACAGGCCGCCATCGGGCTCGAGCTCGAGCTCTCTGAGGCCGAGGCTCTCCGGGCCTGGCTCCTGAAGGCCTCGGCCGAGGGGGCGACGTCATTCGACGACCCGCACGTCAGCCGGGTGCTCTCCAAGCTCGGCGTCGAGGTCGACGGTGCGCGGGCCGCGGTCAATGTTCGCCGCGAGCTCGTGGACGCCGGCTTCTCGGTCGCCCACCTGTCAGACGAGCAGCTCCGCGCGCTCGGCGGCCGGATCGCCGAAGCCGCAGTGCCCGGCGCCCGCGCCTGAGCCGCCCCGCTGCCCGGCGGCGGAACCCTTGGCATCGGCGCCGCCGCTAACGTGGCGGTTCGTGCTCGGCCTTCCTGACGGGGTGCGCGCGTGCCTCTTCGATCTCGATGGCGTCCTGACGAAGACGGCCAAGGTCCACGCGGCCGCCTGGAAGGAGATGTTCGACGCCTACCTGCACGAACGCGCCGAGGACTTCGTGCCGTTCGACGAGGTCGCCGACTACGACGACTACGTGGACGGGAAGCCGCGCTACGAGGGCGTCCGGTCGTTCCTGGAATCGCGCGGGATCGAGCTCCCCGAGGGCGAGGAGGACGATCCGCCGAGCAAGGAGACGATCCACGGCCTCGGCAACCGCAAGAACGAGATCGTCCTGCGGCGGATCCGCGAGGACGGCGTCGAAGCCTACGAGGGCTCGGTGCGCTACGTGCAGGCGGCGAAGGAGGCCGGCCTGCGCCGCGCCGTCGTCTCCTCCAGCACGAACGCGCGCGACGTGCTGCGCGCCGCGGGCATCGAGGAGCTCTTCGAGGTCCTCATCGACGGCGTCGTCGCCGAGCGCGAGCACCTGAAGGGGAAGCCCGCGCCCGACACCTTCCTCGCCGCGGCGAAGGCGTTCGATCTTCCGGCGGCGCGGGCGGCGGTGTTCGAGGACGCGCTGGCCGGCGTCGAAGCGGGCCGCGCGGGCGCCTTCGGCTGCGTCGTCGGCGTCGACCGCGCCGGCCAGGCCGAGGCGCTGCGCGAGCACGGCGCGAGCGTGGTCGTGAACGACCTCAGCGAGCTGCTGGGCAGATGATCGAGCACCCACAGTTCTCGCCCGAGCCGTGGGCGGTGCGCGAGACCGAGCTCGATCTCGACATGCTCGCCCAGACCGAGTCGGTGTTCGCGCTCTCCAACGGGCACATCGGGCTTCGCGGCAACCTCGACGAGGGCGAGCCGCACGGGCTGCCCGGCACCTACCTGACCTCGTTCTACGACGTCACCGCGCTGCCGAGCTCCGAGCCCGCCTACGGCGTGCCCCAGGCGGGCCAGAGCGTCGTGAACGTGACGAACGGCAAGATCATCCGGCTGCTCGTGATCGACGAGCCGTTCGACGTGCGCTACGGGGAGCTGCTCGCCCACGAGCGCGTGCTCGACCTGCGCGACGGCGTGCTCCGCCGCACGGCCGACTGGCGCTCGCCGGCGGGCGCCAGCGTGCGTGTGCGAAGCACGCGGCTGGTCTCCTTCGTCCAGCGCGCGGTGGCGGCGATCTGCTACGAAGTCACGCCGCTGGAGGAGTCGCTGCGGGTGGTCCTCCAGTCCGAGCTGGTCGCCAACGAGCCGCTGCCCGCCGCCGCCGGCGACCCGCGCGACGCCCTCGGCGTGACCGAGCCGCTCGAGCCGCTGCTGGAACGCGCGCGCGACCTCGGCGCCCTGCTCGTGCACAGGACGGCCTCGAGCGACCTGCTGATGGCGGCGGCGATGGACCACGTCGTAGAGGGCCCCGAGGCGACCGAGACGCGCGCCGAGTCGACCGCGAACGAGGCGCGCGTCATGTTCACGACGAACCTCGAGGCCGGCGAGAGCCTGCGGCTCGTGAAGATGATCGGCTACGGCTGGTCCAGCGAGCGCTCCGAGCTGGCCGTCGCCGACCAGGTGCGGGGCGCGACGCTCGAGGCGCTGAACACCGGCTGGGAGGGGCTGCTCGCCGGCCAGCGCGCCTACCTCGACGACTTCTGGGCGCGCGCCGACGTCGAGATCGAGGGCAGCGAGCGCCTGCAATGCGCCGTTCGCACCTCGATGTTCCATTGCCTGCAGGCGGGCGCGCGCGCGGAGCAGCGGGCGATCCCCGCGAAGGGGCTGACCGGCACCGGCTACGACGGCCACACCTTCTGGGACACCGAGAGCTTCGTGCTGCAGCTGCTGACCTACACCGCTCCGCAGGCCGCGCGCGACGCCCTGCAGTGGCGCCACTCGACGCTGGAGGACGCACGGGCCCGCGCCGCGGAACTCGGCCTGTCGGGCGCGGCGTTCCCATGGCGCACGATCAGGGGCCAGGAGTGCTCGGCCTACTGGCCCGCCGGGACCGTCGCCTTCCACATCAACGCCGACATCGCCGACGCCGTCACCCGCTACGTGGCTGCCGCGGATGACGCCGAGTTCGAGCGCCGGTGCGCCACCGAGCTCCTGATCGAAAGCGCCCGGCTGTGGTGCTCGCTGGGACAGCAGAGCAAAAGCGGGCGCTTCACCATCGACGGCGTCACCGGCCCGGACGAGTACAGCGCGGTCGCCGACAACAACATCTACACCAACCTGATGGCGCAGCGGAACCTGCGTGCGGCCGCGGATCTGGCCGAGAAGCTGACCGACCGCGCCCGCGAGCTCGGCGTGGAGCCCGAGGAGATCGCGAGATGGCGCCGCGCGGCGGAGGCGATGGCCGTCCCGTATGACCCCGAACTCGAGGTCCACTCCCAGGCCGAGCGCTTCACCCGCCACCAACGCTGGGACTTCGCGGCCACCCCCGCCGAGAGCTACCCCCTCTTCCTCCACTTCCCCTACTTCGACCTCTACCGCAAGCAGGTCGTCAAGCAGGCCGACCTCGTCCTCGCGATGCACCTCTGCGGCGACGCCTTCACCGACGAGGAGAAGGCTCGCAACTTCGCCTACTACGAGGCGCTCACGGTGCGCGACTCCTCGCTGTCCGCCTGCACGCAGGCGGTGCTCGCAGCCGAGGTCGGCCATCTGGACCTCGCGTTCGACTACTTCTGCGAGGCCGCCCTGATCGACCTCGTCGACATCGAGCACAACACGCGCGACGGCCTTCACCTCGCTGCCCTCGCCGGCGCCTGGATCGCGGCGGTCGCGGGCTTCGGCGGGATGCGCGACCACGGCGGCACGCTGTCGTTCTCCCCGCGGCTGCCGCGGGAGCTGACCGGGCTCAGCTTCGGGCTCTCCTACCGGGGGCGCCGGCTGCGCGTGCGCGTCGGCCCCGACCAGGCCACCTACACGCTCACGACCGGCGAGCCGCTCGAGATCGCGCACCACGGCGAGCAGCTCACCGTCGCCGGCGGCCAGCCGCAGACGCGCGCGGTCCCTCCCGCCCCGCAGCGCGAGGCGCCCTCGCAGCCGGCGGGACGGGTGCCCGACCGCCGCGGCTGAGCTTGCAGCGACCGGCGCCGTGCTCGATCATCGGCGCATGGCGGTACGCCGGCGATGACGGTCTACGAGGAGACGGTCGCCGCGGTGAGGGCGATCGCCGAGCGCGCCCGGACGAGCGAGGACGTGCTCTTCTGCGAGCGACGGCCCTTGACCTCGCTCGAGGCGGGCTACGCCGGCGAGCAGCGTCTCGCGACGGGGCTGCGTGAGATCGAGGACGGCGCGATCGCCGCGCTGCGCCGCCTCGTCGACGCCGAGCAGGGCTACGAATCCGCGCTGAGGGCGATCGACGCCGCCGGCCCGGACGCGAGCGAGTGGCTGCGGGCTGTGCTGCTCGCGCGTGCGATCGAGAGCGTGGGGACGTCGGCGTAGGTGGCGGGGATCGGCGCCGACCCGGCCGGCGGGCCCCCGCCTGCGCCTCACGCTGGGGCCGCTGCGCGACGTCGCCCCCGCCTCCGGCTGATCGGGCGACTCAGCCCTCGAGCTCGAGCGCCGCGCCCCCCTCGATCGCCTCGAGCGCGGCCTCGAGCGTCGGGTAGAAGTGGTCGCGGTCGAGCGTCTCCATGAGCCCGTAGCTGAGGAGCAGCTCCTGCAGGCGGCCGCGCAGCTCGGCGAACGCGAGGTGGATCCCCGTCGCGTTCAGCTCGTCGTCGAGGTTCTCGAGCATCCCGCCCGCCGTGACGTCCACGTCGGTGATGGCCTCGCACTGCAGGACGATCCACATCGGGTCGCGCTCGCGGGCCAGCCGGCGGATCTGCTGGCGGAATTCGCCTGCGTTGGCGAAGAACAGCGGCGCCTCCCAGCGGTACACGACGACGCCGGGCAGCTGCTCGGCGTCGGGATAGGAGCCGAGGTCGTGCCAGCCCTCCTCCTCGGAGACGCGGCCGAGCACGGCCCCGTGGGGCCACCAGCTGCGCCTGAAGAACAGCAGGATCGCAAGCGCGACCGCGACGACGATGCCCTGCAGCACGCCCAGCAGGATCACGCCGGCGCTCGCGGTCAGCGAGACCCAGAAGGCGCTCGGGCGGATCTCGAGGTAGCGGCGGAGGATCGCCACGTCGGTCAGCGAGAGCGCGGCCACGATCACGACCGCGGCGAGCGCGGCCTGCGGCAGGTCCGCCAGCAGCGAGTTCAGGAACACGAGCAGCACGACCACCAGGGCCGCGCCGACGAGCCCCGTCACCTGGCTCTTCGCTCCGGACTGCTCGGCGACCGCGGTGCGGGAGCCGCTGGTGGAGACCGCGAAACCCTGGAAGAGGCCGGCCGCGATGTTAGCGGCGCCCATCCCGATCATCTCCTGGTCGGGCTCGACCTCTTCCCCGCGCCTGGCCGCGAAGCTCGCGGCGGTGGCGATCGTGTCGGTGAGCGAGACGAGCGTGATGCCGATCGCCGCGATCACGAGCGGCGGGATGTCGCTCGCGCTCGTCCAGGGAAGGCTCGGCGCGGGCACGCCGCGCGGGAGCGAGCCGACCGTGTCGACGCCGTGGTCGGCGAGGTTGAGCACCGCCGAGAGCACCGTCGCCCCCACCACCGCGACGAGCACCGCCGGCAGCCGGCGCGAGACGCGGGGCATCACGAGCAGGACGGCGAAGACCCCGACGCCGACCGCCAGGGTCGCGGCGTGCGTCCCGTCCAGGCCGTCGAAGAACGCGCGCACCTCCGACAGGAACGAGTCGGCCGAGGTCGAGAAGCCGAACAGCTTCGGCAGCTGCCCGACGATGATCGTCACGGCCAGGCCGTTCATGTAGCCGACCTGGACCTCCTTGGAGAGCAGGTCGGCGACGAAGCCGAGCTTGCCGACCCCGAGGCCGATCTCGGTGATGCCGACCAGCACCGCGAGCATCCCCGCCAGCGCGATCGCGGTGGCGGGGTCGCCGCCGGCGAGCAGCGGCGTGATCGCGGCGAGGATCAGCGGCGAGATCGACGAGTCGGGACCGAGCACGAGCACCCGCGACGGTCCGAAGACGGCGTAGCCGACCAGGCACGCGACGGTCGTGTAGAGGCCGGTGACGGCCGGCAGCCCCGCCAGCTGGGCGTATGCCATCCCCTGCGGGATCAGGATCGCGGCCAGCACGATCCCGGCGACCACGTCGCGGCGCAGCCAGGCGCGCTCGTAGCCACGGATCGTCCGCAGGCCGGGGACCCAGCGGGCGACGCGCTCCTCGCGGGACGTGACCTCCATCGCGGGAAGATGCTCGCCGCGACCCCGCCGCGCGGCATCCTCCGTTAAGTAGGGCCGCTAACCCTCGCCGCGGCGGCCGTTGAGGGCGTGCGCGACCAGCTGGGCGCGGGTCCGCGCGCTCAGCTTCGACATCGCGTTGCGAACGTGGCTGCGCACCGTGTTCGGCGATACGTGCAGGCTCTCGGCGATCTCGGCGGTGTCGAGGCCGTCGGCGATCAGCCGCACGACCTGGCCCTCGCGGTTGGTCAGCGAGGAGACGGCCGCGAGGCCGTCCGCCGGCGGGAGGACCGAGGGCGTCATCGCGTAGATCGCGCGGCGGCCGTCCGCGACGGCCTCGACGACGGCCACGAAGCTCACCTGCACCTCGCTGCGGTCGGCACGCAGGAGCGTCCGCGTGCCCGCGGCGCGGCCCTCGCGCAGCAGCTGCAGCCAGTCCGCCGCGGACCGCTCGCGCTCGGCGGCGACGATCGCGTGCGCCACGAGCTCGCCCGCCGAGGCCTTGGGGCAGCGTCCCAGCAGCTGCTGGGCGGCCCCGTTCAGCCCGACCAGGCAGCGCCGCTCGTCGAGGATCGCGACCGCTGTGGCGGTCTCCTCGTAAAGGAGCTCGAAGGCTGCCTGCCAGCCCGCCGGCGAGGTCACCGGCGCCTCGGCGAGCCTCATGCTCGCCTGTGCGGCCGCCGGCGGACGGACATCGCGCGCGTTCGCGCCGGCAGCCCGCGGGGTGCCGCCGGGCTCGTCGGGGGGGTGGTTCCTCGGGGGCAGAGCGACTCGGTTCGCATCGGCAAGGAATCGTGTTGGGCGGCCGGGCGCCCGTCAATCGCGCATATGGATGACCTGGTGGTCCTTCAACAGACGCCGAGGCGAGCGAGCAGACGGTGCAGTTGCGCGCGGTGGTCGGAAACCGCCCGATAGCCGGTTTCGGCGACGCCCGGGAACGCGTCCGCCAGCGCGGCCAGCGGCGCGCCCAGAGGCAGCCTGCGCAGCAGCGGGCCGAGCGCGCGACCGGCCGAGTGGCGCGATCCGTCTCCCAGGACCAGGTGCCAGGAGTCCAGGCGCTGCTCCTCGTCGAGCCCGGGCAGCAGCAGCTCCGCCTCGGCGTCCTGCAGCGCGAGGGCTCGCAGCCGCCCGGCTCGATCCCAGGCGAGCACGAGCCGCAGCGCACAGCGGCAGAATCCGCAGTCGCGGTCGTACAGGAGCACCGGGCGCGGGTCGGAGATCCTTCGCTCCACGGGTTGATCCTGCACGAGTTCGCAAACGCACGCCCGGCGCGCGGTCGGGACCCGTCGGATAATGCTCGCGTGGCCGCCGAGAACGTAGCCGCCGAGGCAACCACCGCGCGCGGCACTCCCGCGCAGAGCGGCAAGACCGCGTGGGCGCGGAACCTGGCCGCTCCGGTGCGGGACTTCCTCGCCACGGAAACCGGGGGCGCGGCCGTCCTCGTCGCCGCCGCTGCGCTGGCGCTGATCTGGGCCAACTCGCCGTTGCGCCACTCCTACGAAACCCTGTGGACCACGCAGCTGTCCGTGAAACTCGGCGGCGGCGAGGTCGCCACCGACCTGCGCGGCTGGGTCAACTCGGGGCTCATGACGGTGTTCTTCCTCGTCGTCGGACTCGAGGCCAAGCGCGAGCTCGACGTAGGGGACCTGCGCGACCGCAGCCGCGCGCTGCTGCCGATGCTCGCCGCGATCGGGGGGATCGTGTTCCCGATCGCGATCTTCGAGGCCTTCAACGCGGGCGGCCCGGGGGCACGCGGCTGGGGGGCGGCGATGTCGACCGACACGGCGCTGGCGCTCGGGGCGCTCGCGCTGATCACGCCGCGCACGGCCACGCGGCTGCGCGTGTTCCTGCTGAGCTTCGCGATCGTCGACGACCTGGTCGCCCTGGTCGTGATCGCGACCGTCTACACGAAGCACGTCTCCATGCCGGCGCTGCTGGTCTCGATCGGGTTGTTCGCGGTGCTCGTCGCGCTGCGCTACGTGCCCGTCTGGCGCTTCCAGCTCTCGATCGTGGTGGCCACGGCGTTGTGGGTCGCGCTGTTCAAGTCGGGGATCGACCCCGTGATCTCGGGCCTGGCGATCGGGCTCGTGACGAGCGCCTACCCGCCCTCCCGCGAGGACCTCGAACGCGCCACGGCGCTCGCGCGCTCGTTCCGCGAGCAGCCGACGCCCGATCTGGCCCGGGAAGCCCAGCAGGGGGTGCTGGCCGCGATCTCCCCGAACGAGCGCCTGCAGTACAGCCTCCACCCCTGGAGCAGCTACGTGATCGTGCCGCTGTTCGCGCTCGCCAACGCGGGCGTCTATCTCGGCGGCGGACGGCTGAGCCAGGCGCTCGGCTCGCCGGTCATGCTCGGCGTCTTCCTCGCCTACGTGCTCGGGAAGCCGGCGGGCATCCTCGCCGCCGCGCGCATCGGCGCGCTGCCGCGCTTCGGGCTGCGACGGACGATCAGCTGGCCGGTGCTCGGGATCGGCGGTGCCGTCGCCGGCATCGGGTTCACGGTCTCCCTGCTCGTCTCGAGCCTCGCCTTCCACGGCGAGCAGCTCGTGGACGCGAAGGTCGGGGTCCTGTGCGCTGTGTTCGTGGCGCCCGTGCTCGCATGGGGCGCCACGCTGGTCGTGCGCCTGCTCCCCGAGACGGTGCGCGCGCGGCAGATCGCCGGGACCGCGGAGGACCTGCTCGACCTGGCCGAGGACGTGGACCCGGAGCGCGACCACATCAGGGGGCCGGATGACGCGCTCGTCACGCTGGTCGAGTACGGCGACTTCGAGTGCCCGTACTGCGGACGCGCCGAGTCGACGATCAGGGAACTGCTCAGCAACCTGCGCACCGACGTCCGCTATGTCTGGCGCCACCTCCCGCTCAGCGACGTCCACGAGCACGCCCAGCTCGCGGCCGAAGCATCGGAGGCGGCGGGCGCCCAGGGGCACTTCTGGGACTACTACGACGCCCTCTTCGACGACCAGCACGCCCTCGCGGGGAAGGACCTCGTCGCGCGCGCCGAGCGGCTCGGGCTCGACGTCGAGCGCTTCACCAACGAACTGCGCGAGCGCCGCCACGCCGGGCGCATCGCGGACGATGTGACGAGCGCGGACGAAAGCGGCGTCTCCGGCACGCCCACCTTCTTCATCAACGGCCGCCGGCACCACGGCCCCTACGACATCGACTCGCTCACCGCGGCGGTGAAAGCAGCGAAGACCCGCGCGGGCCTGCTCGCGCAGGCGGTCTAGCGGAGACCCCGCGAGGCTGCGCGAGATGCCGGCCGCTACGCTCGATCGAGTGATCGTCGCGCTCGGTGAGGTATTCGCGCAGGTACAGGGCCGCGACGCGGCCGCACAGGCGATGCTCGATGCTCAGAGCGCCGCGCTGGAGCAGGACGGATGCATCTCGTTCGCGTTCGCGGAGGCGCTCGGGGAGCCCGGCCATTACCTGGTCGTACAGCGGTGGAGCGACCGCGAGGCGCTCGATGCGCACTTCCGCTCGGAGTCGTTCTTCCGCTACCAGGCTGCCATCACGCCGCTGCTCGTGCGCGAATCGGAGCTCACGCTGCACACCGTCGAGGACGCGATCCGCCCGGTCGACTCCGAAACGCACGACGTGCCGAGGGACGACTCCTAGCCGTCTTTGAGGTAGGTCAGGACTGCGAGCACCCGCCGGTGGTCGCTGTCGGACTGGGCCAGACCGAGCTTGCCGAAGATGTTCGCGATGTGCTTCTCGACGGCGCCGACAGTCAGCACCAGCGCCTCCGCGATGCCGGCGTTGGACCGCCCCTCGGCCATCAGCTCGAGCACCTCGGTCTCCCGCGGGGTCAATTCGGAGAGCGGGCCGTCCCTGCCGCGGCTCGAGACCAGCTGGGCGACGACCTCCGGGTCGAGCGCGGTGCCGCCCTCGGCGACGCGCCGCACGGCCTCGACGAAGTCGTCGACCTCCATGATCCGGTCCTTGAGCAGGTAGCCGATCCCGCCCCGGCCGTCGCCGAGGAGCTCAGCGGCGTAGGTCGGCTCCACGTACTGGGAGACCATCAGCACCGCGGTCTCGGGCGCCGTGCGCCGCAGCTCCAGGGCCGCTCGGAGCCCCTCGTCGCGGAAGTCGGGCGGCAGCCTGATGTCGACCACCGCGACATCGGGACGCTCGCTGCGGACGGCCTCGAGCAGCGCCCTCGCGTCGCCCACGGCGGCGACCACCTCGAGGCCGTTGTCGCGCAGCAGCCGCTGCAGGCCGTCGCGCAGGAGCGCGAGGTCCTCGGCGATCACGACCCGCAAGGCAGCTCCGCGCGGATCGTCGTCGGCCCGCCGGCCGGGCTCGTCACGTAGAGCGCGCCGTCGAGCGCCTCGACGCGGCGCCGCAGCCCGCTCAGCCCGCCCCCGGACGGATCGGCGCCGCCGATGCCGTCGTCGTGCACCTCGACCGCGAGCACCCCGTGCGCGGCGACGATGCGCACGTCCACGCGGCTCGCCTGCGCGTGCTTGCCGGCGTTGGCGAGCGCCTCTGCGACGACGAAGTAGGCGGCGCTCTCGACCGGCGGCTCGGGGCGCTCCGGAACCGTCGCCGACACCGTCACCGAGATCGGCGATCCGGCCGCCAGCGCTCGCACGGCTGCGTCGAGCCCGCGGTCCGCGAGCACCGGCGGGTGGATCCCGCGCGCGAGGTCGCGCAGCTCGCGCAGCGCCTCGCCCGCGCCGGCGCGCGCGTCGGCAAGCAGCTCGCGCGCCGCGTCCGGTTCGCTGGCGAGCTTCTGCTCGGCCATGCCGAGGCTCATCCCGAGCGCGACCAGCCGCGCCTGTGCGCCGTCGTGCAGGTCACGCTCGATGCGGCGCAGCTCGGCCTCCTGCACGTCCACGGCGCCGGCCCGGCTCTCCTCGAGCGTGGAGATCCGCGCCGTCAGCGCGGAGCGGTCGCCCGTCAGCAGCAGCGCCGCGGCATTCGCGCCGACCGCGATCAGGCCGGCGAGCAGCGGCCACACCGGCCAGAAGTAGCCGCCGCCCGAGGCGCCCCAGACGCCGATCAGGAACAGCAGCACGACGCCCCACACCCCGGCGTGGATCCCGAAGCCGCGGTCCAGGCGGCGCTCGGCCAGCCAGGCGCGGTTCTCGTTCACGAGCACCACCACCGCGTGGATCCCGAGCGCCAGCGCGAGCGCGAGCAGCGGCCAGACCGGCCAGAAGTACCCGCGCGAGGTGAGCGCCCAGATCAGGATCAGCAGCGAGGCGAAGCCAGCCGAGGCGATCGCGTGGATCGCAAGCGCCCGGCGGGCGCCGGGCCCGCCGGAGGCGCCCGGCTCCCGGGACGCGCCCGGACCACCCGAGGCGTCCATCGAGCCCGTCCCGAGCGTGGCGTTCGCGAGCGCCCGCGACGGCGCCGTCGTGGCGCGCGCGAGCACCAGCGCGAGCGCGAGCGCGACCGCCCCGGCCGGCATCACAGCGAGCGCGCGCCCGAGCGAGTCGATGCGCCACGCGCCGGTTTCGGCTCCGTGCGGCACCGACCAGTACCAGAGCGGCGCGGACAGCAACCCGAGACCCGCCGAGAGGAGCGTCAAGAGCGCGACGGCCAGCGCGAAGCCGACCGTGATCCGGAGGAGGAGCCACCCCTGCGCGCGCCAGATCCAGGGCTCGGAGACGATCGCCCAGATCCGCCGCCAGAAGCCGCGCGGCTTCGGCAGCTCCGGCACGTGGACGTCCGCGTCCAGCAGCGAGCGCGCGAGCGCCGTCTCCAGCGCAGCGGCGAGGCGCACCAGCAGCACGGTGGCGAGCGCCGCGGGGATCACCAGCGGCGTCACCGCGAACCCGAGCGTCACCGACCATCCCGTCACGAGCAGCGACAGCCAGAGAGGCGCGAGCACGAGCGCCGGCAGGTGGAACGCGAGCCCGCGCGCGCTGCCGGCCAGGAACGTCGAGCCCGAGGCGCGCATCCTCACCCGGCCTCCGGGAGCGGCCGGCCCGCGTGACGCTCGGCGCGGATGTGAGGTAGCCATTGCAGCCAGCGCGGCAGATACCAGTTCCACCTGCCGAGCAGCTTCATCGTCGCAGGAAGCAGCACCGCCCGGATGATGGTCGCGTCGATCAGCACGGCGACCGCCAGCCCCACTCCCATCTGCTTGATTTCGAGCGTGCTGAGGGTCGCGAAGACGGCAAAGACCGCGACCATCACCGCCGCGGCGGCGGTCACCGTGCCGGCGGTGCCGGCGATGCCGCGGGCGACCGCCTCCTCGGTGCTCGCGCCACGGTCGGCCAGCTCCTTGATGCGGCTGACGATGAACACGTGGTAGTCCATCGAGAGCCCGAACAGGACGGCGAACAGGAACAGCGGCAGCCACGTGACGATCGCACCGGCCGAGTGGAAGCCGAGCAGCCCCTGCAGGTGGCCGTCCTGGAAGATCCACACGAGCACGCCGTACGCGGCGCCCACCGACAGCAGGTTCAGCGCGATCGCCGTCAGCGGGATCACCAGCGAGCGGAACGTCACGAGCAGCAGCAGGAACGCCAGGCCGAGCACGAACGCGAACACCAGCGGCCAGTGATGCTTGGTCACATCCGTGAACTGCTGGGTCCCGGCGGTCTCGCCGGTGACGGCGAACCTGGCTCCCGGAACCCGCCCGATGCTCGCCGGCAGCACGTGCTCGCGCAGGTCCGCCAGGGCGGCGATCGAGCGGCCTTCGTCCCCGTCGCCGGCCAGCGGGACTTCGACCTTCGCGAGATCGTGACGTCCGTTCACCTGCACGCCGACCGGGCCGCGCAGCTGCGGCGAGGCGGCCGCGAGCGCCTTCAGGCGCTCGATCGCGTGCCTGACGGCCGGCGCTTCGACGTCGGCTGCCTGCACCACGACGACCGCGGGCGTCTGAGCCCCCGGGAACGCGTGCTGGACCTGCTCGTAGCTGTGGACGACCTTCAGCTGGCGCGGCAGGTCGCCGAAGCCCATCAGGCGCGTGTGCATGCCGAGCGTCGGCAGGGCGAGCACGAGCAGCGCCGCCGTCGTGATCAGCGCGGCCGCCGCCGGGTGGCGGAGCGCCGGGCGCAGCGCGAATGCCCACGCGCGCGAGCTCTGGCGCTCGCCCTTCCACCGGGAGAGCAGCGTGCGCCGGTCGCGCAGCCGCACAAGCAGCCGCGGCTGGCCGAGCGCGCGCAGCCCCGGCAGGCGCAACACCAGCAGGACGCCTGCCGCGAGCACCGCCACGACGCCCCGCTCGACGCGGTCGCCGAGCCTGCCCAGCAGGGCGGGCAGCACGGTGAGCGAGCCGATCATGGTGACGGCCACGACGATCATCGCGCCGATCCCGAACGAGCTGAAGATCTTGCTTCCCGCCATCAACATGCCCGCCATCGCGATCAGGACGGTCGTCCCTGAGATCAGCACGGCGCGGCCGCTGGTGGCGGCGGCGCGGGCGAGCGCCTCCCGAGGCGGGCGGCCACGGCGCTCCTCGCGCTCGCGCTTGAGGTAGAAGAGCGAGTAGTCGACCCCCACGGCCATGCCGATCAGCAACATCACCGAGCTGGTCGCGCTCGATGCATGGACCAGGTGGCTGACGAGCGCCGCGAGCCCGAGCGAGCCGAGCACCGCCGAGAAGGCCAGCAGCACGGGGATGCCGGCGGCCACGAACGCGCCGAAGGCGAGCAGCAGCACGAGGAACGTGACGGGGAGCGTGAGCTTCTCGGCACGCGAGAAGTCCTGCCCGGTCGTTTCGTCGAGTTCGCGCTGGGCGCTCGCGTCACCGAACTCGGTCACGGTCAGGCCCGCCGGGGCCGCGCGCTGCAGCGCTGCGACGCGGGCGAGCACCGGCTTCACGCGCGCCGACGCCGTTTCTGCGTCGCCGCGCATGTCGAACTGCACGATCGCAGCATGGCGGTCGGCGGAGATCTCGTCGCCGTGCCCGGCGAGCGGCGCGCGCACGTTGCTGGCCTGCGGCAGCGCCCGCACGGCCCGTTCGACCCGTTGCAGCTCGCTGCGGAAGGCGGGGTCTTCGACGGTCGTCCTCGCGCTCTGGACGAGCACCGACTCGCCGGCGCGGCGGTGGAAGCCCGCGTCTTCGAGCGCGCGCTCGGCGCGCGCCGGTTCGCCGTTCGAGTTCTCGGTGTCGGTCAGCTTCACGGTCCCGGCCGCCTGGCCGAGGATCACGGCGACCGCCACGAAGGCCAGCCAGCCGAACGTCGCGGTCTTCCAGTGCGAGGCGCTCCAGCGCGCCGCGCGCTCGGCAAGATTTCCACGCATTTCCAGCCCCTTTCACTTCTCGGATCAGCTCTACGGCGAGACTGTCATCCGAGCCGCGCGGTGCCTACGGGGCGCCCTGGCGTGTTGCGACTGGTGCTAACCCGAAGCTTGAATTGAGGCCCACCCACCCGGCCCGCCGGGCCGTGCGGCGCTCAGCCGCTCGGGCCGAAGCGCTCGGTGCGGATCTGCTCTGCGGCGAGCCCCGCCGCCATCACCGCGTCGACGGCCGACTCGACGAAGCCGTTGGTGCCGCAAACGAACGCGAGCCCGTTCCCGCTCGCGGCCGCCAGCGGCGCGACCATCGCCTCATCGATCCTGCCGGTGTGACCGCTCCATCCGGGCGGCGCCTCTTTCGTGTAGGTGAGCATCGTCTCCTCACCGAGCTCGCCGGCGTAGATGACGTCCTCGGGCGTGCGCACCGAGTAGACGAGCCGCATCCACAGACCGGGCATCGTCCGCCGCCTGTGGCGGAGCATGCACATCAGCGGCACCACCCCCGAGCCGCCGCCGAGCAGCAGCACGGGGCTCTCGCCCCGCCACACGAAGTAGGAGGTGAACGGGCCGCGCACCTCGATCTCGTCCCCCTCGACCAGCACGTCGTGCAGGTAGACGGAGACCTCGCCGTCCAGGAGCCGCTCGATCGTGAGCTCGACCGCGCCCTCCTCGAGCGGCGAGGAGGCGATCGAGTACGAGCGCTGGGCGGTGTAGCCGTCGGCCGCGGTGAGCCGGACTTCGTAGTGCTGGCCCGGCAGGTGCGCCATCCACATCGGCAGCGCGATCCTGATCGTCTTCACGGTCGGCGTCTCGGCCCGGATCTGCGTGACGGTGCCGATCTGCCAGGTGCCCGGCGCCTTCTGGGCGACCGGCGTCAGTCGCTCCAGTACCGCTGCTCCTTCCATGGGTCACCCCTGATGTGGTAGCCGTTGGACTCCCAGAAGCCGGGCTCCTCGTGATCCATCACCCGCACGCCGGCGATCCACTTGGCGCTCTTCCAGAAGTAGAGGTGCGGGACGAGCAGCCGCGCCGGGCCGCCGTGCTCGGCGCTCAGGGGCTCGCCCTCGAACTCGGTCACCACCCACGCCTTGCCGCGCGTGATGTCGGCCATCTCGAGGTTGGTCGTGTAGCCCCCGTGGCTGTAGACCATCGTGTAGGAGCCCTGCGGTTCGACGCCGTCCAGCAGCACATCCAGCGAGACGCCGCCGAAGCTGGTGCCGAGTTTCGACCACTTGGTCACGCAGTGGATGTCGCATGGAACCGTCTCGAACGGCAGCTCGTGGAACTGCTCCCAGCTCCATTCGCGGCTGCTCGCGACCATGCCGTCGACCTTCAGGGTCCAGTCCTCGGTGGCGAGGTGCGCGGTCGGACCGGCGGTCAGGACCGGGAACCCGCGCTCGGCGTACTGGCCGGGCGGAAGCCGCTCCGCCTCCTCGGCGGGGCTGCGGTGCCGCCCGGTGAAACCACGTGAGACGAAGCCGCTGATCTCGTCCTCCTCTTCCGCACCCCACGCTACCCGAGCGCGGCGACGCTTGCCAGCCGGCGCGGTAGAGTCGCGCCCGCCGTGGACCTGGGCCTCAGCGACAAGACGGCGCTCGTGGGCGCATCCAGCAAAGGGCTGGGGCTCGCCTCCGCCCTCGCGCTGGCTCGCGAGGGCGCGCGCGTGACGATCTGCGCCCGCGGCGAGGCCGACCTCGAGGCCGCGGCCGCTCGCATCCGGGCGGAGACCGGCGCCGAGGTGCTCGCGCTCACCGCCGACCTGAACGACGGCTCCGAGATCGAGCGGGTGGTGGCAGCAACGGTCGAGCGCTTCGGTGGCCTCGACGTGCTCGTGAACAACTCTGGCGGTCCGGCGCGCGGCGTCTTCGCGGAGCTCGACGACGACGCCTGGCGCCAGGGCTTCGAGGTCGTGACGCTCAACTTCGTGCGCTTCGTGCGCGCCGCGCTGCCGCACATGCGCGCCGCCGGCTGGGGGCGGATCGTCGGCATCCAGTCGCTCTCGGTCAAGCAGCCCGTCCCCTTCCTCGACCTCTCGAACGCGATCCGCCCGGGGATCGCGGGGCTGAT
Source organism: uncultured Solirubrobacteraceae bacterium (assembly GCA_963836035.1). GTDB lineage: Bacteria > Actinomycetota > Thermoleophilia > Solirubrobacterales > Solirubrobacteraceae > Palsa-744. The sequence continues at coordinate 40,751 of CAWIHX010000007.1, forward strand.
GAAGGCGCTGATGCCAGATCTCGCCAAGGACGGGATCACGATCAACCTCGTCCTGCCGGGCATGTTCGCCACCGCCCGCATCCATCCGGGGCTCGTGAGCGAGAACCCCGAGGAGCGTGAGCGGGCGCTCGCCGATCTGAAGCCGCTCACCGACACCATCCCGCTGGGGCGCCTCGGGGAGCCGGACGAGCTGGGCGAGCTGGTCGCGTTCCTCGCCTCCGAGCAGGCGTCCTACATCACCGGCGCCGTCTACCAGGTGGACGGCGGCGCGATCAAGTCGAACCTCTAGCCGCCCACGCGCGCGAGGCGTAAGGTTCGCCGCTCGGGCCTTCAACCCTCAGGGGGCGCGCGGTGGGCGGACAGAGCAACAAGAACCTGGTGCTGGCGGCGATGGTGTTCGCCGTCGCGATGACGTTCATCGACCAGACGATCGTCGCGATCGCGATCCCCGACGTGCAGCGCAGCCTCGGGCTCCCGCGCGGAAGGTCCGGCGAATCCCCCGAGCCTTCGACACCACCGGACGTCCTCGAACCGCAACCGACAGAGATGGAGGCCTGAGATGCAACTGATCACCGGTCAGGGACACCTGCCGAGGCTCGGCGAGCACGAGCGTGTCGAAGTCGGCAACGAGCTGCAGGCGGAGCTCGTCGAGCTCGTCGACCTGTCGCTGCTCGGCAAGCAGCTGCACTGGACGGTCGTCGGCCCTCACTTCCGTTCGCTGCATCTCCAGCTCGACGAGCTCGTCGACTCCTGGCGCGAGCTCGCCGACACCGTCGCCGAGCGCGCGATCGCGATCGGGGCCGCGGTCGACGGCCAGGCGCGCGCGGTCGCCGCCGGCAGCCCGCTGGCCGGCGTCGAGCCCGGCGCCGTCGACGATGCGACGGTCGTCCGCGAGCTCGCGACGCGGCTGGCGGAAACGGCCGAGCGCACGCGCGAGCGCGCGGAACGGGTCGCCGAGCTCGACACCGCCAGCGAAGACCTGCTGATCGAGGTGATCCGCGCGCTCGAGGAGCAGCTCTGGATGGTGCGCGCGCAGCTGCCCGCGAGGACCTAGGAGCCGGTGGCAGCCGGACAGGACAGCACGGCGGTTCCCGGGCTCGTCGCCTGGACCAGGCGCGTGGTCGCCCACCGCCGCGCCGTGCTGGCGGTGTGGGCCGTGCTGCTCGTGCTCGGCGGCTGGGCGACGAGCAACCTCGGCAGCCTGCTCACCAACCGCTTCAGCGTCCCCGGCTCGGAGGCCGAACGTGGCCTCGAAGTGCTGCGAACGCGCTTTCACCAGCGCGGCGACGGCGGCTTCACGCTCGTCGTGAAAACGCCTGCCCCGACCACGGGCTCCGCGGGATCGGCGACCGCCGTCGCGGCGGCGAGCGAGGCTGCCGCGAGGCGCGCGGCCGGCGTGGTTCCGGGCGGGCGTGCGGGGCCGGTGCGCAACGCCGGACAGGGCGTGCTCTACGTCCAGATCACGACACCGCTCGAAGCAGCCGACGCGAAAAACTACACCGAGCGCATGCGCACGGCGATCGGGCGGGTGCCGGACGTCCGCACCTACCTGACCGGCTTCCCCGCGCTCAGCCACGACGTCCAGCCGCTCTACAGCGAAGACCTCGGCAAGGGCGAGGCGATCGCGATCCCGATCGCGATCGTCGTGCTGCTGTTCATGTTCGGCACGCTTGCCGCGGTCGCGGTGCCGTTCATCTTCGTGTTCGCGACGCTCCCGACCACGCTCGGCCTCGTGTGGGTGATCGCGCACCTCGGCAACATGGCCGAATACGTCACGAACATCGTCACGCTGATCGGGCTGGCGATCGCGATCGACTACTCGATGCTGGTCGTGTTCCGCTTTCGCGAGCAGCTCGACGCCGGCCAGGAGCCCACCGAGGCGCTCGAGACGACGATGGCCACCGCCGGCCGCGCGACGCTGTTCTCCGGGCTGACGGTCGCGATCGGGCTCGCGCTGCTGCTGCTGATGCCAGTGCCGTTCATGCGCTCGATGGGCGCCGGCGCGGTGCTGATCCCGCTCGTCTCGATCGCCGCGTCGGCGACGCTGCTGCCGGCGCTGCTGTCGCTGATCGGAATCCGCATCAACCGCTTCAGGGTCGTGCCGCGGCGGGTCCTCGAACGGCGTGCGAGCGGCGCGCCCGGCGCCTGGTCGCGGCTCGCGCACTCGATCATGCGCCATCCCGTCCTCTACTTCTCCGTCTCGCTCGGGGTGCTGCTCGCGCTCGCCGCCCCCGCGCTGGGCCTCCACCTGACCGGCGGCGACAACCGCGGCGCGCCACACGGGACCGAGGCGACCGACGGCCTGTACCTGCTCGAGGCGACGGTCGGGCCCGGAGCGCTCGCGCCCCATCAGATCGTGGTCGAAACCGGCAGCCGCGGCGGCGCGCTCGCCCCTGCGACCGTCGCCGCCGAGCGCCGCCTGATCGCCCGGCTGCGAGCCGACCCGCACATCCAGCCCTCGACGATCCAGGCCCCCGCGCTCGGCTCGACGAGCGCCGCGTTGCAAGCCGGCTTGCTGGAAGCGCAGCTGCGCGCGCTGCAGATCCGCGCCGCGGGCCACACCGACGCGGGCACCGCAGAGGCGCAGGCGCTCGTGCACACGATCCGCAACCGCTACATCCCGGCGGCGGGGTTCCCGCGCTCGAACATCGTGCTGCTGACCGGGGCGCCGGCCTTCGGCGTCGACTTCAAGGACAAGGCGTATGCGGCGTTCCCCTGGCTCGTGGTCGCGGTGCTCGTGATCACCTATCTCGTGCTGCTGCGTGCGTTCCGCTCGGTCGTGCTGCCGCTGAAGGCGGTGCTGATGAACCTGCTCTCGGTGAGCGCCGCCTACGGGGTGCTGGTGCTGGTCTTCCAGCACGGCGTGGGCGAAGCGCTCGGCTTCGACCGCTCGGCGCAGATCGAAGCGTGGATCCCGATCTTCCTGTTCGCGACGATCTTCGGGATCTCGATGGACTACGAGGTGTTCCTGCTCTCCCGCGTGCGCGAGGAGTGGGACCGCCACCACGACAACGAGCGCGCGGTCGCCTACGGCCTCGAGCACACGGGTCGCATCATCACGGCTGCGGCGGTGATCATGATCGCCGCTTTCTCGGGCTTCATGACCGGGCGCTTCGTCGGCCTGCAGGAGTTCGGCGTCGGTCTCGCCGCCGCGATCTTCCTCGACGCCACCGTGGTGCGTGCGATCCTCGTGCCCGCGACGATGAAGCTGCTCGGCGAGTGGAACTGGTACCTGCCCGAACGCGTACGGCGCGCGATGCGCCTCGCGCCACCGGTCCCTGCCGCGACGAGCAGCCGTTGACGCCGCCACACTGTGGGTGTGCCCGGGACGCCCGCCAGGACCCTGCGCGCGCCGTGGGCGCTGCTGTGCGCGTGCGCGCTCGCATGTGCCGCGCTCGCGGCCGGCGGCTGCGGCGCGGGCTCGACCGCCGCTCAGGGGGTCAAACGCGCGAGCGCGACGAGCTCGACCGCGGCGACCGACCCCCAGCCGGCGCCGAAATCGCCCGCGGGCAAGGCCGCGGCGCATAAGCGGGCGCTCGTCGCGCACGTCGACGCGGTCTCTGACCGCGTGCTCGCCGAAGGGAAGGTGCACATCGCGGCGGGCGCGCCGTCGGACGCCGAGGTCAAGCGGGAGATCGAAGCGGCGCGCAAGCACGGCGCGAAGCTGCCCGCGGGCGAATCCGTGGCCGCGTTCGAAGCGGCGGCCGCGCAGACGAACGAACCGGCGCCGGACGCGGTCACCCCGCTGGCCCCGTGGAACCCGCGCGACAAGCCGATCGCGGCGTGGATCGTCCCGGTGCTCGAATGGGGCGCCGAACACGGCTGGCACGGCACCGTCACGAGCGGCTACCGGACCTACTACGAACAGGCGCAGCTGAACGCCGCGGGCCTCTTCTCCGCGCCGGCCGGCCTCAGCAACCACGAGTCGACGGTGTACCCCGGCGGCGCCGTCGACGTGACCCAGCCGGGCCAGCTCATCAACGTGCTCAACGGCTACGCGGGCCCGCGCAAGCTCGTCGGCGGAGTGCTCGGTGCGGTCGACCCCGAGCACTTCTCGGCCACCGGCGACTAGATGATTGATCACCCCGTCGCCACCGAGCCGCGCCTGGGAGAATCGCGGGCGTGAGGGCGGTCGCGTGCACGAGGGGCGAGCTGGAGCTGGTCGAGCTCCCGGAGCCCCCGCTCGGCCGCAGCCAGGTGCGACTGCGCGTGCTGCGATGCGGCATCTGCGGCTCGGATCTCCACGCCCGTCACGGCTGCGACGACTGGGCTGCGCTCGCGGCGAAGATGGGCTACGACCGCTTCATGCGCTCAGAGCAGCGCGTCGTCTTCGGCCACGAGTTCTCCGGCGAGCTCGCGGAGTACGGGCCCGGCTGCAAGCGCTCGATCCCCGAGGGCGCGCCGGTGGTCGCGCTGCCGCTGCTGCGCTCGGCGGCGGGCGTGGACACGATCGGCCTGTCCGCGCACGCTCCGGGCGCGTACGCGGAGCTCCTCGTCGTCCACGAGCCGCTGACGATGGCCGTGCCCAACGGGCTGGCTCCCGACATCGCCGCGCTGACCGAGCCGATGGCCGTGGCGCTGCACGCCGTGCGGCGGGCGGAGGTCTCCAAGCGGAGCGTCGCGATCGTGATCGGCTGCGGCCCCGTCGGCCTGGCGGTGATCCTGCTGCTGAAGGCGCGCGGCGTGCGCACAGTCGTCGCGAGCGACTTCTCGCCGGGGCGCCGCGCGCTCGCGAGCGCGTGCGGCGCCGACCTCGTCGTCGACCCGGGCGAGGACTCGCCGCACACCGCGGCCGCCGGGCACGGCCACATCGAGGACATGCCGGCGGCGATGGAGCTCCTCGTGGGCACGCGGGAGAAACTCGGGCGGCTGCCCTTCGGCTGGTGGCACGCGTGGCGGCTCGCAGAGCTCCTCGGCGCGAAGCCGAAGCATCCCGTGATCTTCGAGTGCGTGGGTCTGCCCGGGGTGATCGAGTCGATCGTCCAGGAGGCGCCTCTGCTCTCCCGTGTCGTGGTGGTCGGAGTCTGCGTCGGCGCCGACCGGTTCACGCCGGCGATGGCGATCAACAAGGAGATCGACCTGCGCTTCGTGCTCGGCTACACGCCGCTGGAGTTCCGCGACGCGCTGATGATGCTCGCCGAGGGCGAGGTCGACCCGCGTCCGATGGTCACCGGCAGCGTGGGGCTCGCAGGCGTCGATGCCGCGTTCACGGCGCTCGGCGACCCCGAGCGCCACGCGAAGATCCTGATCGACCCGCAGAGCAGCGCCGTCGCGCCCGGCTGACTGCGCGCGGGCCCGCACGGAGCGGCGGCCGTCTCACTCGCTCTCGACGAGCGGCACCTGTTGGGTGATGCAGTGGATGTTCCCGCCGCCGAGCAGGATCTCGCGAGCGGGGACGCCGACGATCTCCCGTTCGGGGAAGCACCCGGCGAGCACCTCGGCCGCCTGCTCGTCGAAGCGCTCGTCGAGCAGCGGGAAGACGATGCGCGTGGCCGCGGGGTAGAAGTTCACGTAGGAGGCCGCCAGGCGGTCGCCCGCACGGCGCGGGTGCGTGCCCGGGCGCGGGACGACGCCTGCCGCCTCCCCGGGCTCGATGTGCAGCGGCCCGGGCACCGGCACGGTCAGGACCTCGAGCTCTCGCCCGGCGGCGTCGCGGGCGGATTCCAGGCGCCTGCGCGCGTCCTCCCCCACCTCGTGCATCGGGTCCGCCGCGTCCTCGCAGACCGCCACCAGCACCGTCCCCGGACGCACGAAGCAAGCGAGGTTGTCGACGTGGCCATCGGTCTCGTCGCACGGCACGCCGCGGCCCAGCCAGATCACCTTGCCGGCGCCGAGGTACTCGCAGAGCGCCCGCTCGATCTGATCGCGCGAGAGCGAGGGGTTGCGGTTCTCGTTCAGCAGGCACTCTTCGGTCGTGAGCACGGTGCCCTCGCCGTCGACGTGGATCGAGCCGCCCTCGAGCACGAGCGGGGCGCGGTAGCGCGCGGCGCCCTCGACCTCCAGCACCTTGGCGGCCGCGCGTTCGTCGCGCGACCAGTCGTCGTAGAGGCCCCCCCAGGCGTTGAACCGCCAGTCCACGCCTCGCAGCTCGCTGCCCGCGCCGATCAGGAAGCTCGGGCCGATGTCGCGCATCCACGCGTCGTCGGTGGACAGCTCGACGACCCGGACCTCCGGCGCCAGGAGCTCGCGGGCGTGCTCGAACTGCGCGTCGCGCACGCCGACCGTGACCGGCTCTGCCGCTGCGATCGCCCCGGCCACGGCGGTGAAGGCGCGCTGCGCGGGCGCGGCGCCGTCGCGCCAGTTGTCGGGCCGCGCGGGCCAGGCCATCCAGCAGCCCGCGTGCGCCCCGAACTCCGCCGGCATGTGCCAGCCGTCGGCCGCGGGCGTGGAGTCGAGGGTCGCGGCCATCGCAAGAGACTAGAGGCGCAGGACCGCTCATCGTGGCGATCTGTCCGAACAACAGAGCGCGGCGCCGATCATCGGCCGCGGGGTGTCCTAACCTGCCGGTGTGGCGCGGATCGGGATGCTGACCGGCGGCGGCGACTGCCCGGGGTTGAACGCGGTGATCCGCGGCGCCGTGCGGGCCGGGCTGGCTGAAGGTCACAGCTTCGTCGGCTACCGCTACGGCTGGGCCGGCGTGCTCGCCGACGACGCGATCGAGCTGACACTCGACAGCACGATCGGGATCCTGCCGCGGGGCGGGACGATCCTCGGAACCTCGCGCACCAACCCCTACGCGGGCGGCGCCGACGGGACGACCGCGGTGCGCGAGGCGATGGCCCGCGGCGGCGTCGACGCGTTGATCCCGATCGGCGGCGACGACACCCTCGGCGTCGCGGTCACGCTCTACGAAGAGGGCGTGCCGGTCGTGGGCGTGCCGAAGACGATCGACAACGACCTCGGCGGCACCGACTTCACCTTCGGCTTCCAGACCGCCGTGCAGATCGTGACCGACGCGATCGACCGCCTGCACACCACCGCCGAGTCGCACGACCGCGTGATGGTCGTCGAGGTGATGGGAAGGAACGCGGGCTGGATCGCGACGCACGCGGGCATCGCCGGCGGCGCGGACGCGATCCTCGTGCCCGAGCGCCCGTTCGACGTCGCCGAGATCTGCGAGCACCTGGAACGGCGCCACGGCCGCGGGCGCAAGTTCTCGATCGTCGTCGTCGCCGAGGGCGCGACGCCGCGCGAGGGGACGCTCGAGGCCGATCAGGACGGCGAGGGCCCGATCACGCACGGCACGAGCACCGACGCCTTCGGCCACGCGCGCCTCGGCGGCGTGGGCGTGGTGCTGGAGCGCGAGATCGAGCACCGCACCGGATACGAGGCCCGCGTGACGATCCTCGGCCACGTCCAGCGCGGCGGGACGCCGGTCGCGTTCGACCGCGTGCTGGCCACGCGCTTCGGCGTGGCAGCGGTGCGCGCCGTCGCCGGCTCCCGGTTCGGCGCCATGGTCGCGCTGCGCGGCACCGAGGTCGTCGAGCTGCCGATGGCCGAGTCGCTGGCCGAGCCCAAGCTCCTCGACCCGCGCCTCTACGAGACGGCCGAGCTCTTCTTCGGCTGAGCCCTAGGATCTGCGCATGGCGAGCGCCGGAGACACCCAGTCGAGGTTCCGGGTCCTCGTCGCGGGGGGCGGCGTCGCCGCCGTGGAGACGGTGCTGGCGCTGCGGGAGCTGGCCGGCGAGCGCGTCGCGGTGACGGTGCTCGCGCCCGGTGAGGAGCTCGTCTACCGGCCGATGACCGTCCGCGAGCCGTTCTCCTACGCAGCCGCCGGGCGCTACCCGCTCGCGCCGATCGTGCGGGAGCTGGGCGCCGAGCTCGTCACCGACGCACTCGACCGCGTCGAGCGCGAGCGCCGGACGGTGTTCACCGAGGGCGGCCTCGAGCTGCCCTACGACGCGCTCGTGCTCGCGCTCGGAGCGCAGCCGCGCGCGCGCTTTCCGCACGCCGTGACGATCGACGACCGTCACATGGACGAGACCCTCCACGGGCTCGTCCAGGGGATCGAGGGCGGCCACCTGAAGAGCGTGACGTTCCTCGTCCCCGAAAGGATGGGCTGGCAGCTGCCGGTGTACGAGCTCGCCCTGATGATGTCCGGGCGCGCCTACGACATGGACGTGCGGCCGCAGATCACGATCGTGACCGCCGAGCCTTCTCCGCTCGCCCTGTTCGGAGACACGGTGTCCGCCCGCGTCGCCGAGCTGCTCGCTTCGGCCGGCGTCGAGACGTTCACCTCCTCGTGGGCCGAGACACCGGCTGCGAACGAGGTCGTCGTCGAGCCGGACGGCCGGCGGCTCGCCCCCACCCGGGCGATCGCGCTCCCCGAGCTCTACGGCCCGGCCGTGCGCGGCCTTCCGGCCGGCGAGCACGGGTTCCTCGCGATCGACGACCACTGCCGCGTGCGCGACGCCGGCCCGGTCTTCGCGGCCGGCGACGCGACCGATTTCCCGGTCAAGCACGGCGGCCTCGGCACGCAGGAGGCCGACGCCGCGGCCGAAGCGATCGCCGCCCTCGCGGGCGCCGCCGTCGATCCCCAGCCGTTCCGGCCCGTGGTGCACGCGATGCTCCTCACCGACGCGAGGCCGCTCTACCTGAGCGCCTCGTTGGCCGGCAGCAGGACGGTCAGCTCGGAGGTCAGCGAGACGCCGACCTGGAGCCCGCCGGCGAAGATCGCGGCGCGCTTCCTCGGCCCGTACCTGGAGCGCCTCGATCGCGAGGGTGCTCCCGGCTGAGCCGGCGCTGCAGCAGCAGGGCGAACGTCGGACAGGCGCGCACGGCACGCTCGGCGTGCTCGACGAGCGCCTCGGGAAGCGGGCGCCCGTCGACGATCGGATAGCCCCACTCGTCCAGCACGATGCCCTCGGGCAGCAGCTCGGCGCACATGCCGTGCGCCTCGCAGGCGATCGGGTCCACGCGCAGGTGCACGCTCACCGCGCGGCCCTCGCCGTCTCTCGCCGGCCCCCGGCGACGCCGGTGCGGGGAAGCGGCAACGCGGCCGGCAGGTCGCACGCGTCGCACGACCCCTCGGCGCCGTGGTCGGCGAACTCCTCCGCGAACACGTCGATGGCGCTCGCCACGAAGCGCAGCGCGCCATCCGGATGCCGGCAGGCGCCGCGACCGCGGATCACGGACGCCAGCCGGCGCTGCTCGCCGGCTGCTTCGCCGCCCGCGTCGCCGAGGGACCAGGCCCGCAGGCCACGGGCGACCGCGGCAAGCCCGTGCTCGCACGGACCGCATTGCCCGGCGTTCTCCGCCGCCAGCCACTCGGCAACACGCACCGTCTCGGCGACGGGGCAGGCGCGCTGCCCCAGCAGGACGACCACGCCGGCGCCGGTCGAGGCGCCGTGCGCGCCCAGGCTGACATCGTCGAGCGACAGCGCCGCTGCCTCGGCTGCGTCGATCCAGGTCCCGGCGTAGCCGCCGACGAGCACCGCGCGCAGCGGTTCCTCGAGCCCGCCCGCGGCGTCGATCAGCGATCCCAGCGAAGCTCCGTGCTCGATCTCGTACACGCCCGGTGCCGGCACCGGGCCCGTCAGCGTCACGAGCGCCGATCCCGGGTGCTCCGGCGTCCCGAGCGCCCGGAACCACTCCCAGCCGTGGCGCGCGATCAGCGCGACGTGCGCGAACGTCTCCGCGTTGCTGAGCAGCGTCGGCCGTCCCCGCACGCCCCGCTCGAAGATCATCGGCGGCGTGAACGTGGGCCGCGCCGGGCCGCCGTTCAGGAAGTGCACGAGCGCAGACTCCTGCCCGCCGACGTAGCCATGCGGCACGGCGACGACGCGCGCCTGGACGCGCTCGCGCAGGGCGCGCCGCTCGGCGCTCGCGCGCAGTGCGGCCTCGACGGTCGCCACCGAGCTCTCGGACACGCACAGCAAGATCTCGCTGGCCGCGACGGCGCGTGCCGCGAGCGCGGCGCCGTCGAGCACGAGATGCGGGGCGCTGGCGACCAGCGTCCTGTCCTTGCGGCTCGCGGGCTCGCCCTCGACGGCGTTGACGACGACCACCCTGTCCCGCGCGCGCCCTCGCGCGCCGGCGACCGCGTGCAGCTTCAGCGCGGTCGGGAAGCCGGCGCCGCCGCGGCCGCGCAGGCCGGCGCGTTCGACCGCGTCGATCAGCTCGCCCGCGTGCCCGCGGCGCGCCGGGGCGAGCTCGGGTGCGGGCCCGTGGACGTCCAGGTGGGCGGCGAGGTCGACCGTGCGGAGCTGCGCCACGCCGGCGAGCAGCCGCGGCAGCGTCGCCTGGGAGACGGTCACGCTCATCGGTGCGCGTGCCTCGCCTTCGGCAGCAGCGAGCCGGGCGTGCCGGAGCGACGTGCCCATTCCGAGCCGAGCGGCCCGGCCGGCAGCCAGACCACGAGGAACAGCGCGAACGCACCGGTGCCGGCCAGCGCGATGCCGCGGGCGCGTGGTGAGATCTGCCGGCTCGCGCCCACACGCACCAGCACCGCGGCCAGCACAACGAGGACGCAGATCGCGCTCAGCAGCTGCAGCCAACCGCTGTTGACGTCGCTGCCGGTCCCGAAGCCGTGCAGGAGCGCGATCGGCCAGGCCCCGTAGGAGAGCCAGTGCACGGCGCGCCAGGCGCCGAAGCCGATGCGCCTGCGGACGAGGCTGGTGACGATGACCGCCAGCAGCAGGTCGAAGGAGACGGCGCCGAGACCGAGCCAGAACGGGCGGTAGGAGCTGGCGAACGGGATCACGCTCGCGATCAGGGAGATCGGGGCGAAGCTGTCGAGGACCGAGGTGAGGATGTGCAGGACGAGGAACACCAGCGTCAGCAGCGCGAGGTTGCGGTGCAGTTCGTCCACGACGAAGCGGGGCCATCTGGAGCTCGCGGTGCGGCGCAGGTCGACCACGCCCAGCGCGACCGTCGCGCTCAGCAGCAGCAGCGCGACCGCGCCCGTCGAGCGGGTCAGGTACCAGTAGGTGGTGCTGCTCGCGAGGACCGTCATGCCCACACCTCGGCCATCACCGCCCGGTGCTCGCCGCCGACCGGCCAGTCGCCGACCTTCACGACGCGCCCCTCGATGCCGACGAGCCGCGCGGGCAGCCCGAGCGCGCGCAGCCAGCCGGGCGCCTGCGTGCCTGCCAGCAGCGCGCCCGTGCTCGCGATGTTCGCGTCGACGCAGTCGGCTGCGGCGACGCTGACGGTCCGCCAGGGCGTCTGCGCCGGTCGTCCTGTGTGGGGGTCGATGATGTGGTGCATGGACTCGCCGCCACGGCGCCAGCGGCGGGTGGTCGTGCTGGAGGTGGCGAGCCCGCCGTCGGAGATCGCCAGGCGCTGACCGGGCGCGTCGGGACCGTCGCGGTGGTCGTCTGTGACGTGGACTTCCCAGCCGCGCGCCGGCGCCGCGCCTGCGGTCGCGACGTCGCCCCCCAGCGCGACGAGCACGCCGCACCCGAGCCGGCTGTGCACCAACGCGGCGGAGCGGTCGGCGGCGAGCGCTTTCGCGGTCGCGCCGAGATCGAGCTTCGTGCCGGCGGGGATCCGCGCGTTCCCGCCCGCGCGGTCGACCACGACCTGGTGCCAGCCGCCGCGGCGGCGCGCGATCAGCCGTGGCGGCGCGTCCGCGTCCTCGCCCGGGTCGGGAAGCTCGCGCAGCAGCTCCCAATCGCGGTCGTAGCCCGCCTGCTCGAGCGAGAGGCCGATCGTCGGATCGAGGGCACCGTCGGTCAGGCGCGCCCCGCGCAGCGCGAGCTCGATCGCGTCGAGCAGCAGCGGCCCGACCTCGACCGGGCGCCCCGCGCGTGCATTGAGGATCGACAGCTCGGAGTCCTCCCGGAAACGGCTGCACGCCTCGTCGAAGCGCGCGAGCTCCCGCACCACGAGCGCGACGGCGTCGTCGAGCGCCTCGGGCTCCTCGACGCGGAGCACGGCGGTGCTGCCGAGCGCCGGCCAGCTGGCGGCGGCGCTCACGGTTCCCTCCATCCGCCGTGGGAGAGCTGCCGGCGCGCGCGCCGGCTCGGACAAGTCGTCGCGCGACGAGCGCCGGCGACGAGCGCGCCGCCGGCTAACGGCCGCGGCGGCGACGACGGCCCCGTAGACGGCCAGCGCGATCAGCGCCACGAGCGCCGCGATCGCGAGCCCCGGCGTGAGCAGCAGGCACAGCAGTCCGAGCGCCGCGCCGATCCCGAGGTCGGCCACCAGCAGCCGCCGGCGGCGGACCCGCTGCGAGTTGAGCCGGCGACGCTGCACCGCGGCCCGCGTGTCGAAGTCGTGAAGCGGCAGTTCGGCCGTGTCGAGCGGCGCCGGGCGGCTCATGCGGGAAGCCTCCGGAAGATCGAGCGGGGCAGCATCCGCAACGCCGCTGCGACCCAGCGCAGCCCGGACGGTGCCCAGACCGTCCGCGCATGGCGCCGCAGCCCACGGCTCGTCTCGCGCGCGACGACCGCGGCGCTGGTCGCGAGCGGCGGCTCCGGCAGGCCTGCGGTCATGCGCGTGCGCACGAAGCCCGGCCGCACCAGCATCACCCGCACGCCCTCGGAGCGCAGCTCGTCGTCCAGGCCGCGGGCAAGCGCGTCGAGGCCCGCCTTCGAAGCGCAGTAGACCGCGTTCGAGGCACGCGGCAGCTCGGCGGCGACCGAGGACAGGACGACGATCGTGCCGCGGCCCTGCGCCCGCATCAGGCGGGCGGTCTCCATCAGCAGCGAGCCCGCCCCGACGGTGTTGACGCGCAGCACGTCCACAGCGGCGGGGATGTCGTCCGGGAGCCCGCCGCGGTCGCCGAGCACGCCGACGGCGAGGACCGCGACGTCCACCTGGCCGAGCAGCTCGAAGGCCCGCTCGAGCGCGACCCGGTGGCCGGCGGTGTCGAGCGCGTCCAGCGCCACCGTCTCGACGCGCGCGGCGCCCGCCGCGCGCAGCTCGGCGGCCGCCGCGTCGAGCGCGCCCGCATCGCGCCCGGCGAGGACGGCGTCGCTGATGCCTTCGCGCGCGAGCTCGCTCGAGATCGCCGCCGCGATCTCCGAGCTGCCGCCGATCACGAGCACGCGGTCGTTTCGCTCCGTGCTCATTCGCTCAGCCCCAGCCGCCGGGCCATGTCCGAGCGCAGCATCCCCGCAGGGTCCACACGCTCGCGGACGGAGCGGAAGCGCCCCAGCTGCGGGTAGGTCTCGCGCAGCATCTCCGCGCCCATGCGCGCGTCCTTGGCGAGGTAGACGCGTCCGCCGGCACCGACGATCAGCCGGTCCGCCGCGTCGAGGACGTCGCGGACACCTCGCGCGCGCGCCGGGATGTCGACCGCGAGGGTCCAACCCTCGATCGGGAAGGAGAGCAGGCCGCCGCTCGGGGCACCGAAGCGCTTCAGCGCCGCCAGGAACATCGGCACGCGGCGCGCGCGCAGCATCTCCAGCGTGCAGCGGATCACCCACTCCTCGCCGCGCGGCACGGCGAACTGGTACTGCAGCAGCCCGCGCCGGCCGTAGAGGCGGTTCCAGTTCCCGACCCGGTCGAGCGGGAACAGCTGCTCGACGGGCCCGATCGCGCGGTCGCGCTCGCGGCGGGGGCTGTGGTGCCAGAGCGCCGCGTTGAAGCTCCGCACGGCCACCCCGCGAAGCAGTCCGCCCGGCGCTCCGGGCGGCACCCGCAGGGACGGAGCAGCCGCGATCCCGAGCGAGCCGGCGACGGCGGGTGCCTGGCCCTCGCGCGAGCGCGTCACCACCGCGCGCGCGAAGTGCCCGTCGCCCGCCAGCAGGTCGAGCCATGCGATCGAGTGGGTGTGGGCGGGCGACTCCGTCATCAGCGCCATCGCGTCCTCGATCGAGTCGGCGCGGTCGATGTCGGCGATCGCGAACGGCTCGCGCAGTGGCACCGCCCTGAGCGTGGCCGCCGTGATGGCGCCTGTCAGCCCCATGCCGCCGGTCGTCGCGGCGAACAGCTCGGCGTCGCTCTCGCGCGAGACCTCCTGCGCGCCCGCGGCGGGGGTGAGGAGCTCGAAGGAGAGGAGCTGTCTCGCGAAGCTCCCCGCGACGGGATGGTTCTTGCCGTGCACGTCGGCCGCGATCGCGCCGCCGACGGTCAGGTGGCGGGTGCCGGGGACGACCGGCAGCGTCAGGCCATGGGCCGCGAGCTCTTCGAGCAGCGCGGCGAAGGTGGTGCCTGCGCCGGCGCGGACCTCGCCGCGATCGGCGTCGATCGCGCGCACCCACGCCATCGCCGTCATGTCGAGCACCGCGCCGCCCTCGTTCTGGGCCGGGTCGCCGTAGCTGCGGCCCGCCCCGCGGGGGATCGCGCCGCCGCTCGGCGCCGTTCGCAGCAGCGCGGCGAGCTCCTCGGCATCGGCGGGACGAACCACACGCGCACGCGTCGGCGCGCTGCGCCCCCAGCCGCTGAGGAGCTCATCGGCGCCTGCGGCCGAGCCGCGCCCGGGCCGGCTCACCGGAGGGACGCCCCGCCGCGTGCGGGTGCCGGCCTCAACCGACGACATAGATCCCGGCCACGAACAGGGCCGCCCACGCAGCCCCCACGATCAGCAGGAAGCGGTCGCCGAGCACGAGTTCGTCGGGCGTTTCGGCCGCGCCGCGGTCGATCAGCAGCGCGTAGCGCAGCAGCCACAGCACGAACGGGACCACGGTCAGCTCGTACCACGACAGGCGCGCCTGGTGCGAGCGCTGGAACGCCCACAGGCAGTAGGCGGTTGTCGTGACGGTCGCGGCGAGGCCGACGACGAAGAGCAGGTAGCGCTCGCTGTACTCCGAGAGCGAGGCGCGCTTGGTGACGCTGCCGGACGAGGCCGCGCGCAGCTCGGCGTAGCGCTTGCCGGCGACGAGGAAGAGCGCGCCGAAGGAGGTCACCGCGAGGAACCACCTGGAGACGGCGACGTCGGTCGCGAGGGCGCCGGCGAGCGCGCGCAGGATGAAGCCGGAGGCGACCGCGGCGATGTCGGCGACGGCGATCTGGCGCCACCAGAGCGTGTAGCTGCAGGTCAGCGCCAGATACGCGAGACCGAGGGCGGCGAGCCACGGCCGCACGACGAAGGCCAGCGCGAGCCCGGCCGCCGCGAGCGCGACCGCGGTTGCGACGGCGAGGCGTGTGGAGACTTCGCCCGCGGCGATCGGGCGGTTGCGGCGCCGCTCGTGCAGGCGATCCTCCGCGCGGTCGTGCAGGTCGTTGAGCAGGTAGGTCGAGCTCGACAGGGCGCAGAAGGCGATGAACGTCGCGATCAGCCGCTCGGGGACCTCGGGCCACACCAGCGCGCCGCCGGCGGCGGGCGCGGCCACGACGAGCACGTTCTTCACCCACTGGCGCGGGCGGCATGCGCGGAGGATCGCCGGGAGCGGCCGCGCGCGAAGGCGCCCGCCGAGCGAGATCGCGGGCGCCGCTTGCGGCGGTCCTGGCTCCGAGGGCGTCTGCACGACACCGGACATGCCACTACGTCTAGATGAGGTGAGGGTCAGGAACCGGTGAAAATGCTCTTACGCAGCGGTTTTCCCGCCTCCGAAGAGCGCCGCGTCTGCCAGCATCGCAGCATGGACTTCTCGGCCGCCTCGGCGGCCTCGACGCGCGAGTACGCCCTGCGCAGACCGGGCGGCGACCCGGGCCGGAGCCCCTCGAGACGTGTGCGCAGGGTGCTCCTCGCCGCGGCGCTCGTCGTGCTCGTGCCGGCCGCGCTCTCCTACGTGACGACGATGAGCCAGAAGTCGAACTCGAGCCTGGGCATCCGCTCGGTCGAGTGGCTGCGCGACCACGGGGCCGCCGGACTGGTCTCGAAGGTCGAGTCGATCTACTACTCGGTGAACGCTCCCGCCAAGGGCGGCGCGGCGCTGCACGCGCTGCCGCGCACGGGGCTGGAAGCGCAGGCGGCGCGCGAACGCGCCGGCGCCGGCGCGATCGTGGACCGCCCGGCGCGGATCAAGGTGCCGTCGAGCCGCCCGCTGCCGGGCGAGGGCGTGTGGAGCCCGACGTACATGGGCGAGAGCCGGACCGACCCGGCGCTGCTCGTCACGACGTTCCGTAGCGATCCCTCCGAATACCCGCGGCTGATCGCCGGTGTCGCGTGGATCAACACGTCGCGCACGAGGATCGCGCTGTTCGCCGGCCGCCAGGAGCCGGCGGTGGAAATGGCCCGGCGCGGACCCCTCGAGGTCCCCCCGAGCCTTCGCACCCGCTTGATCGCGACGTTCAACAGCGGCTTCAAGCTCGCCGACTCTCACGGCGGCTGGGTTCAGAACGGCCACACCTACGCGCCGCTGCGCGACGGGCAGGCGACGTTCGTCCGCTACACCGGCGGCCGCTACGACGTGATCGCGTGGCACGGCGGCCCGCGCGCCGGCGCCGGCGTCCTGTTCGCGCGCCAGAACCTGCCGCTGCTCGTCGAAGGCGGGCACGACAGCCCGCGGCTGGCAAACAGCGCCGAATGGGGCGCCACCCTCGGTAACGCGGTCCGGGTCTGGCGCTCGGGGATCGGCATCGACGCCCACGGCAACCTGCTCTACGCGGCGGCGAACGACCAGACCGCCGGCAGCCTCGCGCACATCCTGGAGCGCGCGGGGGCGGTGCGCGCGATGGAGCTCGACATCAACTCCTACTGGATCAGCTTCAACATCTACGCCGCGCCGGGCGCCCTGCAGCCGGGCAAGCTGCTCGCCGAAACAGAACGGCCGGCGAGCCGCTACCTGGAACCGGACGACCGCGACTTCTTCGCCGTCTACCGGCGCTGAGCCGCCGGCTCAGGAGCCGCCTCAGGAGCCGCCCGAGACGACCGGTTCTTCGGGAGCCGGTTCCGGCGCGGCTTCCTGCGGTTCTGGTTCGAGCGCCGCTTCCGGCGCGGTTTCTTCGGCCGGCGCGCTCGTTTCGGGCGCGCTGGTTTCCGGCGCGCTGGTTTCGGGGGCGCGTTCTTCTTCGGCCGCAGGCGGCGTTTCGGTGGCCTGCGTTTCGGCCGGTTTCGGCGCCTGTGCGGGCGCCTTCAGCGGCTGCGTCGAGGTGTGGTGCGCCGACTTCGAGTGTGCCCGCGAGCGCGCGGAGGCGCTCGAGGCGTGGCCCGCGAAGGCGCTCGCCGCGAGGTCGACGAACAGCCCGGTCAGCACCGCGCTGCCGGCGATCAGCCAGCGGTTCGTGCGGCGCAGCCTGCGCAGCGCGGCGTCGCGGGTGCGGCTGTCATGGGGGATCGCGTTGCGGCGGATCGGCTTCATGCGGAGGCTCCCACGCTAGCGATGCGCGGCCTGTTCGACCCAGGGTGCAAAGTCGGGAATCAGGACGAGCGCGAGGACGAGCCCGCCGATCAGCGCCACGGCGATGGCGAGCGCGCGGCCGGAGCTGCCCGGCAGCCGCGGCGCGAGCGTCCAGTCTCCGATGCCCCGCTGCCGCGGCGCGGGACGCCGGCCGGCCGGGTCCAGTCCGGCCGCGACAAGCACCTCCAGCCGCGTCTCGCGCGGCGCGACGAGCCCGCGTGCCAGCTCCGGGAGATGACCCAGAACGTGCAGCGAGGTGAGCACGAGCCAGACGATGAAGCTGACCTTGTGGATCGGCATCAGCGTGTCACGCGAGGACGGTCCCGCCAGCAGCAGCGCGACGCCGCTCACGAAGATCACGAGCGTGTCCACGACCAGCAGCGGCGCCATCACGCGCAGCGTGGCGGGGGGCGGCCCCTTGCGGCGGTAGGCGGGCGCGCCGGTGTAGTAGCGCGCGAAGCGGTAGCCGGTGCTGGCGAGCTTCAGCGTGAGCGGCCCGATCAGGAGCAGCCCGAGGAAGAGGTGCAGCCACGTCAGCTGGCCGATGCGCACGATCGTGAGCCCGAGCACCGCGAGCAGCACGAACAGCAGCGCGCCGGCCTGCACCGTGAGGCGCTCGTTGCCGTCGGTGGCCCCGGCCGGCCGGGACGCCGACGCCCGCAGCTCCTGGCGGGCGCCGAGGTCGGCAGGGGTTTCGGTTCGGCTCGCGCTCATCTCGCCGGGTCGAGTGTCGGCACGTCCCATAAGCAATCGTTAACCGGCGAATGAGAAGCATCCAATGAGAGACCTCTTCGAAACAGGCCGGCGGGTGGAACGCCCCGCCGCGGGGCCTATGCTGGTGCGGTGGCGACCGGTTCCGAACAAGCGGGCAGGGTGTCCGCCCAGGCGGTCGCGGGCGCGGCTGCCGGCGCGCAGGTGCTGGTGATCGAGGACGAACCGGGGATCGTCGACTTCGTGAGCCGCGGCCTCGAGGGCCACGGGTTCCGCGTGAGAGCCGAGACCGACGGCATCGCCGGCGAGCGCGCGGCGCTGGAGGAGGGCGTCGACGTGGTGGTGCTCGACCTGATGCTGCCGGGACGCAGCGGCCTCGAGGTGCTCTCCACGCTGCATGGCGCCAAGCCCGAGCTGCCGGTGATCGTGCTGACGGCGCGGGGCGAGGTCGAGGATCGCGTGGCCGGGCTCGACCTCGGCGCGGTCGACTACCTGGTCAAGCCGTTCTCCCTCGCGGAGCTCGCCGCGCGGATCCGCGCGCAGCTCCGGACGGCCTCGCAGGGTGTCTCGACGCGGCTGGAAGCGGAGGACGTCGAGGTCGACCTGCTGGCGCGCAAGGTTCGCCGCCAGGGCAAGCCGATCGCCCTCTCGACCACCGAGTTCGAGCTGCTCGTCCACCTGATGCGCAACGAGGGACGGGTCGTCGGGCGCGAGGAGATCCTGAGCGCCGTTTGGGGCTACCAGCACGACCCCGCAACGAACATCGTCGACGTCTACATCGGTTATCTGCGCCGCAAGCTGCGCCTGCCCGACAGCCCCGCGCCGATCCAGACCGTGCGCTCCGTCGGCTACCGCTTCGGCCGTGCGAGCTCTTAGACGGGCGCGGCCGCTCAGTCTCCGTTGGCGCCTGGCCGGCTGGGTCGCGCTGGTCGTGATGGTCTCCTCGGCGGTCACCTTCGTCGCCGTTTATCGCGGCACGGGCACACAGCTGCGCAACCAGATCGATTCCGAGATCGCCGGCGACGCCGACGAGCTCAGCCAGGCGCTCGCCTCCTCGCACCCGCAGTCGGTGAGCGACGTGCGCAAGGCGGCGGCGGGCTACATCCGCGCGCAGCCGTTCCGCGCCAGCTCGACGCTTCTGTTCGTGACGATCCCGGGCGTCGGCACGGTGACCAACCGGCCCGAGCTGTTCGGCTCGGCGACACCCGACAAAGGCGAGACGGCGGCGCAGCAGGCGCACGAGAACAAGCTCTCCACGCAACTGCTCGCGCCGGGGCACGGCTACTCGACCCTGCCGATGCCCGACGTCGGCAACCTGCGCCTGCTGCGCCACGCGATCCGCGTGGACGCCGGCGGGCGCACGGTGCGGGCCTCGATCGGCGTGGGCACGCCGCTCGCCACCGTCTCGCACGCGCAGGAGGGCGTCGCGCGCGCGTTCATCCTCGCCGGCGCGCTCGCGCTCGTGGCGGCACTGCTCGCAGCGCTGCTGATCGGCACGCGCATCTCCAACCCGCTGCGCAGGATCGCCGCGGTTGCCGCGCAGGTGGACGCCGGCGATTTGAACCCGCGGATCGAAGGCGGCGATCGAGGGTCTCGCGAGGTGGGCGTGCTGGCCGAGGCGTTCAACCACATGCTGGACAGGCTCGCGATCGCGTTCGCGGGCCAGCGCGCGTTCGTCGCCGACGCTTCCCACGAGCTGCGCACGCCTCTGACCGTCATCAAGGGCCAGCTCGAGGTGCTGGCGGCACAGGAGCATCCGCCGCCGGAGGAGGTGCGCCGCGTCGAGCAGCTCGTCTCCGCCGAGGTCTCCCGGATCACGCGGCTGGTTGACGACCTGCTCGTGCTCGCGCGCAGCGAGCAGACCGAGTTCCTGCGCGTCGAGGAGGTGCCGCTCGAGAGCTTCGTCTCCGAGCTCTGGGAGGGGTTCACGGTGCTCGAGCCCGAACGGCGCTTCGAACTCGGCCCGGTGCCCGACGGGACGCTGCGAGCGGACCCGGACCGGCTCGCACAGGCGCTGCGCAACCTCGTCCGCAACGCGATCGAGCACACCGAGGAGGGAGAGGGCCGTGTGCTCGTGCACGTCGAGCGGGCCGGCCCGGGACGCGTGCGCTTCGTCGTCCAGGACGACGGCCCCGGGATCCCCCCCGCCCAGCGCGAGGCGGTCTTCGAGCGTTTCCACCGCACCGACGCCGCCCGCGACCGCGCCTCGGGTGGCACCGGGCTCGGCCTCGCGATCGTCAAGGCGATCGCCGAGGCGCACGGTGGCGCGGTGCGCGCGACCGACGCCGCGACGGGCGGAGCCCGCATCGAGCTCGAGCTGCCCGGCTTCACTCCGCTCTTCCGGCGCGGACCCCGCGTGCCGCCGCCCGCCGGCACCGTCGCGGCGGCCTGAGGGGGGGTCCACGGCGCCGGTTGGCGGCGCAGACCGCGGGGAACTCGCACGTCATGAGCGCTTCGCGCTTGCAGGCCGTTCACATCGGCTGCTCCGGGTGGAACTACCGCTCCTGGCGCGGCACCTTCTACCCCGCACGCGAGCCGGCGCGCCGATGGCTCGAGAGCTACGCGTCGTGCTTCGACACCGTCGAGGTCAACACGACCTTCTACCGGCTGATCGCGCGCGCCGCCGTCGAGCGCTGGGTCGAGCACGTGCCGCGGAACTTCGTCTTCGCCGTCAAGGCGAGCCGCTACCTGACGCACGTCAAGCGGCTCGCCGGGATCGACGAGGGGGTCGCGCGCTTCTACGAGCGCATCACGCCGCTGCGGGCGGCCGGCCTGCTCGGGCCGGTGCTCTGGCAGCTCCCCGAGAACTTCCATCGCGACGACGAGCGCCTCGCAGGCGCGCTGGCGCTGGCCCCGGCCGGACGTCACGCGTTCGAGTTCCGCCACGAGAGCTGGTTCGCGCCGGAGGTCTACGCGCTGCTGCGCGCGCACGGGGCCGCGCTCGTGATCGGCGACCACCCGCAGCGGCCGTTCCAGACGCTCGAGCTGACCGCGCCGTTCACGTTCGTCCGCTTCCACTACGGCCATCGCGGCCGGCGTGGGAACTACTCGCGCAGCGAGCTCGAGGAATGGGCCGGGCGGCTGCACGCCCTCCGACGCCGCGCTGAGCTGTTCGTCTACTTCAACAACGACTGGGAGGCGTTCGCGCCGCGCAACGCCCAGGCGCTGCGCGGGATGCTGACCCCCGTCTCAAACCGCTCGCAGCGGGTAGCCCGGAGTGCGGAGGTGATGTCCATGGCAACGACCAGACAGCGCGCAGCCGCGAAACGCAACGTGAAGAAGGCCCAGGCGGGAGCGCGCCGCAAGCAGACGCTCGAGCACCTGCCCGCGAAGACGAAAAAAGCGCTCGGCGAAGAAGCCAACAAGGTGCGCAGAGGCGAGACCGAGACCCGCTCCGAGCTCGAAGCGAAGGCGCGGCGGCTGGAGATCAGAGGCCGCTCGAAGATGGGCAAGGACGAGCTGCGTCGGGCGATCGCGCGGGCCAGCTGAGCGTCCCCGGTCTTCTCGCGGTTCCGATCGGCACATGTGCCGATCGGCGGCCCCGCACATGTGCGGGGCCGGGGGGCCGCACATGTGCGGCCCCCAGGGTCGGCCGCATGCGGCCGACCCGGCCGGGTCGCGTGCGACCCGGCCCAACAGAAGAGACCATCCGCCTCAGGAAGGCGCGACCTCCGCGTATTTCAGCGACCCTGGCGTCGTCAGGTCCTCGCCCGTCTCCAGCAGCGTCTTCAGCCCCGAGAGGATCTGCGGCCAGCCGCCGTAGATCTCGCCGTTGGCGCCCTCGCGAAGCTGGTCGTGGATCACGAGCAGCCGGCACGAGTCGCCGACGGGTTCGATCTCCCAGGTCACCCGCGAGGTCCCCTCCGCGCGCACGTCCTCGCTCCACAGGGCGTTGAAGCTCTGGACCAGCCGGCGCGGCGGGTCCACCTCGAGGTTCTCCCCCTCCAGGATCGTGGCCTGAGATTCGCGGTGGACGCCCTTGTACTCCGAGCCCGGCGCCCAGTCGGACTCGGCCGCGACACCGAACGTGTAGCGGCTGCGCAGAGCGGGATCGACGATCGCCTCCCACAGCCGCTCGGGGGTCGTCTTGATGTAGATCTCGAACACCTTCTCCATCGTCTTCTCCTCGATCGTTCGCTTGAGCCCGGTCAGCGCCGCCGCCCAGGGCTCCGTGTAGCGGCTCACCCAGCGGTCGTGGACGAGCCGGATCGGGACGGGGTTCAGGAAGTGGAGCTTCTCGCGGCCGCGCCGTTTGGTCACGACCAGCCCCGCCTCCTCCAGCACGCGGAGGTGCTTCATCACGCCGAAGCGGCTCATCGGCAGACGCGCCTCGAGCGCGCTCAGCGTCTGGCCGTCCTCGCGGTGCAGCTGGTCCAGGAGGCCACGCCGCGTGGGGTCCGCGAGTGCCTTGAACACCTCGTCCATGGGGCGAGCATATGTGACCTTTCGGTCACTTGTCAAGCCCACTAGTCTCGGCGATGAGTTTCCACCCCGGGACGGGTCTGATCGAAAGCGTTGGAAACCACACCGAGGAGGACAGGAGGACATGGGCAGGATCTTCATCACCGAGTTCATCTCGCTGGACGGCGTCGTCGAGGACCCGGGTGGCGCCGAGGACTACCGCCACGGCGGCTGGTCGTTCGCGTTCGACCGCGGCGAGGACGGAAACAAGTTCAAGATGGACGAGGCCACGGAGAGCGACGCGCTGCTGCTCGGCAGGCGCACGTTCGAAGGCTTCGCGGCGGCGTGGCCCGAGCGGGAGGGGCCGTTCGCCGAGAAGTTCAACTCGATGCCCAAGTACGTCGTCTCGAAAACGCTCTCGGACCCCGCGTGGAGCAACTCGACCGTCCTTGCCGGCGACCCGGTCGAGGAGGTCCGGCGCCTGAAGGAGGACTTCGACGGCACGATTCAGGTCGCCGGCAGCGTGCAGCTCGCGCAATCGCTGATCGCCGCCGACCTCGTCGACGAGCTGCGGCTGATGGTCTTCCCGGTCCTGCTCGGCGAGGGAAAGCGACTGTGGGGCGCCCTCCCCGACAAGCAGACCTGGAAGCTCGCAGACTCGCGGGTCGTCGGCGAGGGCATCGCGATCCTGGTCCTGACGGCCGCCTGAGGCGCATGCTCCTCTACGACTCGGCCGTATCGGGCAACTGCTACAAGGTCCGGCTGCTGCTCGGCATGCAGGGCGTCTCCTACCAGCGCCGGGAGGTGGACGTGGTCGACCGCTCCGGGCGCGAGGAGCTCCTCGGCGCCCTGAATCCGGCGCTGCGCGTGCCGACGCTCGTGCTCGACGACGGCGAGCCGCTCGCGGAGTCGAACGCGATCCTCTGCTACCTGGCCGAGGGCACGCCGCTCCTGGGGGAGGATCGCCTCGAGCGCGCCCGCGTCCTGCAGTGGCTGTTCTTCGAGCAGTACAGCCACGAGCCGTACATCGCCGTCGTGCGCTTCTGGGTGTGCTTCGCCGCCGAGAAGCCGGGCGAGGCGGAGATCGATGCCCGGCGCCGGGGCGGCTACGCGGCGCTCGACGCGATGGAGCGCCACCTCGCCACGCGCGCCTTCCTCGTCGCCGAGCGGTTCACGATCGCCGACATCGCGCTGTTCGCCTACACCCACGTCGCGCACGAGGCGGGCTTCGAGATGGAGCGCTATCCGGCCGTCGCCGCGTGGCTGGACCGCGTCGCCTCCCAGCCCGGGCACATCCCGATCACCGCCTGAACGGCGACGCCGCGGAACGTCTCGGTCAGGCGCTCGAGAGCGACACCGCCGGCGATGTTTGGCGCCTCCGGCGGCGGGTAGCTCGCGCAGCAGCGGCATGATCGTGCCGTGGCGTCGGAGGGAAGGAGCATCGCGGTGGGAACACATCGAACCGTAGGGGCGGGCCTCGAGCCGGCCACTTCATCGATGCAGTGCTCGCCCGTGCCCCTCTCTGGGGTGCACCCCGCCCGCTTCATCCCCTCCAGGAGCGCCGGGGAGGCGCCGGTTCCGGCGCCGCCCGAGCCCGACCCCGCACCGCCGATTCCGCGCCCGGACCCAAGCCCCCCGGTTCCGGGCCCGGACCTTCCGCCGACGCCCGCACCGGACCCCGCCTCGGCGCCGCTCGACGGCGCCGGGGCGGGCGGCGCGCCCTGAGCGCGACCGCGACCGCCCGCGGCGCCGAGGGGAGGCTGGCGCCTGAGGTGTTCCGGCTGCCCGTCGAGCGGATCCGCGACGGCTACTACTCGGACGCCTACTTCAACAGCACCCGCCGGCTGCTGATCGAGAGCGGGATGCGCCCGCGCGTGCTGATGCAGGTCTTCCAGAAGCGGGACGGCGCGCGCCTGGGCGGCATCGACGAGGCGCTGGCGGTCCTGCGCCTGTGCTCCGGGCGCCGCGGCACGGACGGCTCCTGGCACGACGGCTGGCCGCAGCTCGAGGTGCGGGCGTTGCACGAGGGCGACGAGCTCGCGGCGCGGGAGGTCGTGCTCACGATCGCGGGACCGTACGACCTCTTCGCCCACCTGGAGACCGTCTACCTCGGCTGCCTCACGCGCCGCACCGGCGTCATGAGCAACGTGCGCCGGACCGTCGACGCGGCGAGAGGAAAGCCGATCTTCTACTTCCCCGCCCGCCACGAGCACTGGCTCGTGCAGACCGGCGACGGCTGGGCGGCCCACGTCGCGGGCGCGATCGGCGTCTCGACCGACGCGCAGGCCTCCTGGTGGGGCGGACGCGGCATCGGGACCGTGCCGCACTCCCTGATCGCCGCCTTCGGGGGCGACACCGTGCGCGCCGCCGCGGCCTTCGCCGAGCGCTTCCACGCCGAGGTGAACGTGACGGTGCTCGTCGACTTCGACAACGACTCCGCCGGCACCGCGCTCGCCGTCGCGCGCGCCCTCGGGCCGCGGCTCTGGGGTGTGCGCCTGGACACCGCCGAGGACATCGTCGACCGCTCGCTCGCGGGGCGGGCGGAACCCGGCCTCGCAGGCGTCTCGCCGCAGCTGGTGCGGCTCGTGCGACGGAGGCTGGACGAGGCCGGCTTCGGGCGCGTGCGGATCGTCGTCTCCGGAGGCTTCGACGCGGCGCGCATCGAGCGCTACGAGAGCGAGGGCGTGCCCGTGGACGCCTACGGCGTCGGCAGCGCGCTGCTGCGCGGGGGCTACGACTTCACGGCCGACGTGGTCGAGGTGGACGGCCAAGACCGCGCGAAGGCCGGGCGCGAGCGCTGGCCGAACCCGCGCCTGCAGCCGGTGGGCTAGCCCTTTTTCGCGTCGACGGCGCGCTGGAGCTGCTGCTTGTTCATCTTCGAGCGACCTTCGACGCCGAGCCGGCGCGCCTCGCTGTAGAGCTGCTCGCGGGTGCGCCCGCGCGGGCCGGGTTTGCCCGAGCGTCTGCCGCCGCGGCTGCTCGCCGAGTCGCCGCGCGTCGAGCTGCGCGAGCTCGCTTTCGATTCGCCGCTGCGCGCGCGTTCCTTGTTGACGGTGCGCGCCGCGATCTCCTCAGCGCGTTTGGTCGAGCGGCCCTGTTTCCTCTCCGAGTCCTTGACGTGCTCGTACTGCCTCGAACGCTTGCTGCCTTTCTTGACCCCACGTGGCGGCACTTGCGGCTCCTTCCTCTCGTTTGACCTGGCAGGGCACTACCCGCAAAGAACGCACCGCCACCGTCAGGACAGCAGCGGCACGAGCTCGTCGGCGACGGCGCGAAGAGGCGCGGCGTCCTGCCTGGCACGCGAGAGCAGCAGCGCCCCCTCGACCGCCGAGAGCACGAGCATGGCTCGCCGCTCGGCCCCCGCGGCGTCGGCGCCGTCGCGGCGCAGCGCGTCCTCGAGCTCGCCGAGCCACGCCGCGAAGATCCGCGCGGCGGTCTCGCGCAGCGGCTCCGAGGAGCCCGCCATCTCGAGCGCGACGGTCGCGATCGGGCAGCCGTCCCGGTAGCCGGAGGCCTCCAGGCCGGCGGCCATCGCGTCGATCAGGGCGCCGACCGCTCGCCCGGCGCCGCCGGGACCGGACATCAGCGTGGCGATCGCGCTGCGCAGCTGCTCGCCCGAGCGCTCCATCGCGGCGACGGCGAGCTCCTCCTTGCCGCCCGGGAAGTGGAAGTAGACCGAGCCGCGAGGGGCGCCGCTGCGCTCGACGATCTCGCTGAGGCCGGTCGTGGCGTAGCCCTGGCGGCGCAGCAGCACGCCGGTCGCGTCGATGAACGCCGCGCGCGAGGCGCGCCCGTTGCTGCGGCTCGCCTGCCCGCCCCCCGCCACGGGGGGTGCCCCCTCGTCGGGTGACGCGTCTGCGCTCATCCAGTTATTATATCGATCGTCATAACAGCAACGGAAGCGAGGCGGCCGTGCAGCAGCTCCTCTACACCTCCCCAGGACAGCTCGAGTGGCGCGAGGCGCCGCCCCCGGCGATGGATTCGGAGCGCTCGGCGCTCGTGCGACCGCTCGCCGTCGCCACCTGTGACATCGACGCGATGATCGTCCAGGGACTGTCGCCGTTCCCGGCGCCGTTCCCGCTCGGGCACGAGTGCGTCGCGGAGGTCGTGGACGCGGGCGAGAGGGCGGGCGTGGCGACGCCGCCCGGGACGCTCGTGAGCGTCCCGTTCCAGATCTCCTGCGGCGAGTGCGCGAGCTGCCTGCGCGGCCGCTCGGCCAACTGCAGCGCCGTGCCGTTCATGTCGACCTACGGCTTCGGGCCGGCGGTGGATCGCTGGGGCGGGTTCCTCGCGGACACCGTCCACGTCCCCTACGCCGACCACATGCTGGTCGCGCTGCCCGGCGGCCTTGCGCCCGCAGACGTCGCGAGCGCCTCGGACAACATCGCCGACGCGTGGCGCGCTGTCGGTCCGGCGCTCGAGCGCGAGCCCGGTGCCGAGGTGCTCGTCGTGGGCGGGCTCGGCCCCGGCTCGATCGGGCTCTACGCGGCGGCCGTCGCGGTCGCGCTCGGCGCCGCGCGCGTGCTCTACGTCGACACCGACGAGCGCCGGTGCGAGCGCGCCGCTGCCTTCGGCTGCGAGACGAGCGGGGAGATCGTCAAGCGGCTGGGCCCGTTCGGAATCACCGTCGACGCCTGCGGCACCGCTGAGGGGATCGGGCTCGCCCTGCGCTCGACCGCGCCGGACGGCACCTGCACGAGCTGCGCGGTCTACTTCGCCGAGCAGCCCGCGCTGCCGCTGCTCGAGATGTACACGAAGGGGATCACGTTCGTCACCGGGCGTGCGAACGCGCGCGAGGCGATGCCGCACGTGCTGGCGCTCGCCGCGGCGGGCGCGCTGCACCCCGAGCACGTCACGAGCAAGGTCGTCCCGTGGCCGGACGCTCCCGACGCGCTGCTCGAGAGCGGCTGGACGAAGCTCGTGTTCGAGCGCTAAGGGACGGGTTCCCGCCAGGCGTCGGCCATCGCGACGCGCTGCACGATCGTGGGGTGCGTCGCGAACAGGACGTATGACCAGGCCGGGGGATCGGGGTCGGCGTGGCTCGTGCGCGCCAGGCGCACGAACAGCGAGCGCGCCGCCTGCGGGTCGTGCGTGGCGCGCAGGGCAGACCAGTCGGCCTCGGCCTCGTCCCGGCGCGAGACGATGTTCATCAGGGGCGTGGTGACGAGCTGCAGCGCGATGAACACGAGCAGCGCGAGCGGCACGGCCTCGGGCCGGCCGAGCCCGCCGCGGCGCGCGGTCGCGAGCGCTACGAGCGCAGTCGCCGGCAGCAGGAACAGGATCAGCCAGCCGACCCGCTTCAGCAGGTGCCCGTGCGCGATGTGGCCCAGCTCGTGCGCGATCACGACTCGCACTTCGCGCGGGTCGAAGCGGCCGTCGAGCAGCGTGTCCCAGAGGATCACCCGCCGGGTCGGGCCGACGCCCACGGACTCCGCGTTCGGCGCGGTCGTGAAGCGGTGCACTTCCTGCACTTCGGCATGCGTGCCCGGCACCCCCTCGAGGCGAGCGAGAGTGCTCACTTCCTCCTCCCTGCGCGGTTCGCGCAGCGGGCTCGTGTTCGGTACGAGGTAAGGGCTGACGAACACCGACAGCAGCGCAAGCGCTGCGAACACGGGCGCCGCGAGCAGCCACCACCACCGTTTCGTCAGCCGCGCGAGGCCCATCGCGACGAGCAGCGCGAACGAGACGAACACGAACGTGCCGCCGAGCGCGAGGAAGCTGGAGAGCACCGTGTCCACGTAGCCGGCATGGGAGACGCCGTGGCGCCGTTCCCACCACACCGCGACAAGCCTGAACGGAACCTCCACGAGCCACACGAACGCGAAGCCGAGCATCCCGAGCAGCGTCCCGGTGCCGATCGGCCCGGCCGCGGACTCGCGCATCAGCACCGCCCCGCGCTTCGCGTAGAGCGCCAGCACCGCCAGAACCGCGACCACGGCGAGCACGGCGACGATGTCCAGCAGCAGCTCATACGAGCGGCTGCTGGAGAGGTAGTGGGCGTCGAACAGCGATCGCGCCGGGATGTGCGGCAGCTTCAGGCCCGCGGGGACCGTGGAATGCCACAACGCGTGCGCGGCGAGGATCCACGCCGCGACGGCCGCGGCGATCGCAAGCGCGAGCGGCGCTCGCCGCAGCCCTCGCTCGAGCGCGGTCCGCTCAGTCACCGGCCGGCGCCGGAGGCGCGCCGCCCGCCGGCCATGGCGGCTCCTCGGCGGGCTCCTCCCAGGTCGGGGGCGCATCGCCGGAGGGCGAGAGCGGTCCCGCCGCCTCGGGCGCGCTCGGGTGCTCGCGCGGCTGCGGCGCGTCGCCGAGCAGCGGTCCCGTGTAGGGGTAGGCGTCGGTCAGCACGAGCACGTAGCCGAGGGTGGCCGCGTGGTAGCGCAGCGCCACGGCCCCGGCCGTGCGCAGCCCGGTGGGGACGCGGCCGCGGACGAGCGCCGAGAACCAGCTCAGCACGCCGACGGCGAACAGCAGCGAGGAGAACGCGCCGGCGATGATCGCGGCGGGGATCGCGAGCACGAGCCGGAAGCCCACCTTCCAGCGGTTCTGTCGCGCCGGCGGCGCCACGCCGGCTTCCAGCGGGGGGTAGGAGCCGGGTGCGCCGGCGAAGCCGGGGAACGGGTTCGCCACGATGAACAGGAAGGCGTAGACGCTGACCTCGTAGCGCAGGAAGCGCGACAGGAAGCGATGGATCCCCGCAGGAGGTGTGCCGCGGATCAGCGTCACGACCCAGTTGGCGATCGCGACGAGCCAGGCGAGCAGGCTCCACAGCAGCAGCCAGACGAGGTGCGGGACACTCAGCGGCAGGCGGAAGCCGACGGTCAGGCGGCTGCGATGCAGGTCGTCCTCGGAGCGCAGCCGCACCGGGTCCTCGCGCACGGGGACATCTCCCAGCATCGCGAGCGGGTCGCTGTCGGGATAGCGATCGGTGAGCAGCAGCAGGTAGGACCAGAACTGGGCGCCGTAGCCCAGCGACCAGGCGGTCGTGTCGCGCAGCCCGCGCGGCATGCGGGCCGTCGCGACGCTCACGAACCAGCCGGCGACGGCGAGCGTCCCGCCGAGGCCGTTGGTCGGCAGGCTCGAGTTCGACCGGCGCCGGAACGCGGAGGAGGTGCCGCCGCCGAGCACCTCGGCGAGCACCCAGGCCGGGATCGCGAGCACGACGCGGAACAGCACGGTCACCCGGCTCTGCGGCGCGGGCGGAGGGAGCCGCAGGTCGATCGGGTAGCCGTCCGGGCCGTCGAAGGACGGGTAGGGGTTGGCCGCGAGCCGCAGGTAGGCGTAGAGCTGCGTCACGTATTTGACGTACGCCGCGAGGAAGCGGTGCAGCAGGACCGGAGGCCGGCCGAGCAGCAGCGTGCCGACCCAGTTGGCGAAGGCCGCGAGGACGGCGACGACGGTCCAGAGCGCCACCCAGATGTAGTGCGGGATCGCGAGCAGCAGGCGCAGGCCGACCGTGATCCGGGAGCGCTCGAGATCGTCGGTGATCAGCAGGCGGATCGGATGCTCGTTCATGGCAGGCCCTTACCCGATCTCCCGGCACCGGTGTTCCGGCCGGACGACAGTCCCCCGGCGCGGCTAGGAGCCCCGCGCCTCGGAGATCGCGCGTGCGAGCGCGGCTCGACCGTCATGCAGAACAGGTTCGCCATGCGAGACCAGCAACCTCTCCACGGGAAGCTCCAGCAGCGGGCGCATCTGCTGCGCAAGCCCCGCCCGGTCGACGCGTACCTCGCGCAACCAGCTCTCCGGGCACAGGCGGACACCGCCGCCTACCTGGCCGATCAGGCGGTCGCCGAACACGAGCGACAGCGCACCCGGGAGCCAGTACACCGTCTCCCCCGCGCCCCGCAGCGGCTTCGGGACCACGCCCGGCGGCACGGCGTTCCAGGCGCGAGGCGAGCGCCCGGCGTAGCGCGCGGCCAGGAGCTCGCGGTCGCGGCGGTGGTGGCTGATCGTCGTCAGCACGCTCACCGGCCGCTCGCCCACCTGCCCGTCCAGCCAGGAGAGCAGCCGCTCGCGCCCGGGGCCCTCCGGCGGCAGCTGCGGGTCGATCAGCACCGCCCACGGCTCCGGCTCGTAGAGCACCGAGCCGACGAGCGGGGCCCAGTCCTCAGGGCTGTCGGCGCTCGCCCCCGGCCGCCACTCGGGATGCGGCGCGGTCCAGCGCCAGAGCCCGCCGGAGAGCTCCGTTGCCGGCGGGTCGTGCACGGCCGCTCTCTCAGCCGCCGCGGCCGCCCAGCGACACCACCACCGGGCCGCGGCCGTCGCTGCCGCGGATCTCGAAGCTGCCGCGCGCGGGCCCCTTCGCTGCCGGCGCGAAGACGATCCTCACGTGCACCGAGGCGCCGGGGTCGAGGCTGATGCCCTCGGGCAGGGCCACGGGCACCGTGAAGGGTTCGAGCGGCTCGATCGCGCGCGTGATCTCGAGCGGCACGTTGCCCCGGTTGGTGACCGTGAGCGTCGCGCTGCGCGAGTGGCCGACCGGGACCGTGCCGTAGTCGATCCGGCGCGCGTCGACCGCGAGCAGCGCGTGGCCGGTCGCGGCGCGCCCGGAGAGCGGCACCGAGACCGCGCCGCGGTCGGTTCCGATCCGCAGGTGCGAGGCGTAGGCGCCGGCCCGCGACGGGTCGAAGAGCACCGAGACGGTGACCGCCTGGCGCGGCGCCAGCACCGTGCCGACGGCCGGCAGGCCGGTGACGCGGAACGGCCCGCGCGGCAGCGTCAGCGCCGTGATCCGCTCGGCGCCCCGCCACGAGTTCGCGAACGTGACGCTGAGCCGCTTGCCCCCCGCCGCCGTCTGGATCGCGCCGAAGCCGAGCGAGCCCGTCGAGGGCAGCAGGCCCGGCGCCGAGCCGTAGCCCGTGAACGCCACCGAGCGCGTCCCCGCCGAGGTCGGGATGTCGATGCTCGCGACGACGGGGCCGGTGTGCACGGGATGGAACGAGACGCGAAGCGGCATCGTCGCGCCGGCGGCGATCGCCGCGCCGAGCCGGGGTTGGGAGACGGTGACGACGCCGCGCGCGAGCGAGCCCGTTCCCGAGGGCGGGATCTTCGACGGGCCGGCGCTCGCCGCCGTGTTCCTCGAGCCGCCGGGGGCCTGCGGGTCCGGGGCCACTTCGACGCCTTCGACCGTCACGGGGCCTGTCACGTTGACGTTGCGGGTCGCCGACACCGGCAGTGTGAGCGTGCGGGTTTCGCCGTCTTCGACCGAGCCGGCGTCGATCGCCCCGGCCTGCACCGGCGCCGCCGCGGAGGAGCCGAACGCGATCAGCTGCCCGTTGCGCGCGCCCACGTAGACGCGACCTTCGTAGGCCGTCGGAACCGAGAACTTCGACGATTTGCCGACCTTCCCGGACCACAGCAGCTGCAGGGTCCCGCCCGAGGGGATCGCCTGGTAGGCGCGCAGCTGGGAGCCGCTGCCGCTGGGCCCCGAGGAGTAGACGACCCAGACCACGGCGCTGCCCGCCGTGGTGCCGTTGCTGGTGACGAGCGGGGAGCCGGATGTGTACCCGAACGATTCGGCGCTGGTCGCGACCGAGCTGAGCTGAGGCGCGCCTTCGCCGTTCAGCCCGTAGCTGAGCGCCCGCAGGAAGCCGCCGCCGGCGCTCTCGAGGACGTACACCCAGCCGCCCTGCCCGCCGTAGGCCGCCGGGTGGCCCCACACGCCGTCGAACGGCCCGAGCGTCTGCAGCACGGCGTCGCCGCCTTTGGGGCCCTGCCGGTAGCCGCCCATGGCGTCGGCGTCGACGAGGAACACGCGTCCGTCCTTGCCGTCCTCGACGACGAGGTGGGGGTGCGCTTTGGTGCCGAACGATTCGGTGGGCAGCGCGATCGGGCCGCCGGAGCCGAGGTCCTCGTCGTTCTGGTCGAGGGTCGGCGCGTCGGAGGGGGCGAAGAACTGGCTCGCTGCGAGCTGGCCGCCGGCTCCGACCGTGAGGCCGATCACCGACTCCGAGAGCGTCGCGGGCGGCGAACCCGACGCCGCGGGCGAGGGCGAGACCCCGTTGCCGCTCGCCATCACGATCCGTCCCGGGATGTCCGACACGAGCCCGCCGCCGCTCTGCCAGATGCCGGCCTCGGAGCTTTCGTCGGTGCCGACGCCGGACTCGTCGCTCCACATGCTCGTCAGCCCGCCGCTCGCGGCGCTGTAGCCGGCCACGATGCCGCGGTACGGGGTGATGTCGCAGTTGGAGGCGAAGGCGACGTAGACGACGCCGTTCAGCAGCAGCAGCGCGGGGCGCTGCATCTCGAAGCCTTCGTTGAAGGGGACGCCGGGTGTGTTGTACGGGGTGCCGGAGATCTGCACCGGGAAGCCGGCGCGCTCTTCGCCGTTGGTCGAGGAGATCGCCTGCAGGTACCAGCGCGACCCTGCGATGCCTTTGCCGATCTGCAGGCGCGTGGTCTCGTAGATCGTTCCGGTCGAGGGGTCGATCACCGGCGTCGAGGTCGAGCCGAGGTCCGGCTTCAGGTCCGAGCAGCCGATCGTCGAGGCCTTGAAGGGCTTGCCGAAGGAGCGCTTCCACAGCACCGACCCCGTGGCCGGGTCGAGCGCATAGGTGTTCGCCTTCTCGGTCGTGACGATCAGGCGCCCTTCGTAGACCAGCGGCTGGGCGTAGATGGCGCCTTCGAGCTTCGTGGCGAAGAGCTTGCCGAAGCCTGCCGACTGGATCGCCGCCGGGGCGAGGCCGGGCTCAGCCGGATCCCAGTCGTCGCGGAGGTTGTTGTAGCCGGCGGTGGTGATGTTCGTCGCGGCTCCGGCGGCGACGGCGCCGCAGAGGGACACCGCCAGCAGGACGCAGACGATGAGCGCGGCGCGGATCGGCGCGCGCGGCCCCGCGGTGATGCCCGCCCCCTTCATCTCCACGCTACCTTCGCCCTGCCGGCACAAGCCCCTCCTTGCCCGTCGGGGCCAAACCTAGTCGAATCGCGGCCCAGCGTCAGGCCGGACGCTCGCACCCACGTGGGCGATCGCCCGCGCGCGCTCAGCCGGCGAGCAGCGCCGGCACGTCGTGGACGATTTCGCTCGGCTTGAAGTTCGCCGAGTAGATCGTCCGCATCTTGCCGCTCGCGGTGATTCCGTAGACGAGGGCGGAGTGGTTGATGAATTCGGGGTTGCTGGCGTCCGCCGCGGAGCCCACGCCCCACTTCTTCCAGACCGGTGCGAGTTCATGCGCCGAGCCGGTCAGGAACTGCATCTGTCCGGCCAGCCCATGCTGTGCGAGGAACTTCGTGACGGCGGCGGGCGTGTCGCCGCGCGGATCGACCGAGACCGCGATCAGCTGAACCTGCGATGCCTTCGGCCCGAGCGCGAGGAGCGAGTTGTGCAGCTGCGAGGCGATCAGCGGGCACACGTCAGGGCAGTGCGTGTAGAGGAACGTCAGGAAGACCGCCTTGCCGTGGTACTGGGCGAGGTCCACGGGTTCCCCTTTGTAGTTGTGCAGCGTTGAGAGAGCGGGGGCCTGGCGCACGGGTTCGAGAAGCCCTCCGTCGAAGGACTTCGCGTGCGCGCTGCGCTCCCCCGCCGGCAACTGCTGCTTGCCCCCCGAGCTCGCGGCGATCACCGCGGCCGCGCCGCCCGCGATGACGAGGATCAGGATCACCGGAAGCGCCACGCGCCATTTCCCGCCCGGCGGCGGTTCCTGCGGCGGGTCCTGCTGCTTCCGGGGCTCGGCCGGAACCTGCTGCGCGTCCGCGCTCATCGACGATGACGCTCTCAGATCGGGATTAAGGCCAGCCAAAGGTGCGCCCCCGGGTCGAGGGCGCACCTTTCGCTTCGTGCGATCAGGCTACCGCGCAGTCAGGAGGCCCGTAGCCGCACCAGCGCGAAGACCGCGGCTGCGAGTCCGAGCGCCCCGACGATCAGCGCGGCGATGGCAAGACCTTCGCCGGAGCCGCCAGAGCTCGAGGAGCCGGGCGACGGCTTGCTTTCCGAACCGCTCGCTGCGGTCTGCCCCGCCGCGGGACCGGCCTCGTCACCCGCCACTTCCTCGACGACGCCGCCTTTGGCGGTGACGTTGATGCGCGGCGACGGGTGTTCTGCTTCGAGCGACGGTTCGATCCAGTGGACGACTTGCCCGTTGCTGTAGGTCTGGACGGTCTTGAACTCGAGCGCCTTCCCGCTCGCGGAGTCCGGGATCGCAACGGACAGCGGGAAGTCGATGAACTGGCCGTTTTCGACCTTGCCGGTCGGTCCTGCCCAGGTCCAGACGATCTGCGAGACCTGCGTGTCGATCGTTTCCCCGTCTTCGGTGACGGGCGCCGAGAGCTTCGTTTCGACCACCTTCGTGCTCCACCCGGGAACGTTCGCGTAGTCGACGCCGATGAAGCCGGGCGGCAACTGCATGTCGACCTTCTTCACGTACGCGCCTTCCTCCTCTCCCGGGACGCGCACGTCGATCGTCGCGAACGCCCCCGCGGGGATCGTGTTCGGGTGCAGGCTCACGTGCGCGCCGGCGCTGGCCGGGCTCATGAGCGAGGCGGCGGCGACCGCTGCCGCGATGTGTCTCCTCTTCATGCTGATTGCTCCGATCTGCTTGGGATCTCCCGGCAGCCTGGGCTGCCGCCTGGGTCACGCGGCCCCGCCAAGGGGCCCGGATCGCGCCAGGCGGAGCCCGGCCGGCCATCGCCGCGGCGACGAGCCGCCCCCCGCGGGGCGGAACCCGTACGCACAAGGCGAGGGCCCTGCGAGCTTCGGCGGGCGGCGCATGACGGCGGCGCCGGGACGAAAGCCTGCGGAGAGCCCCCTCGGCCGGATAGCGACCCGCGCGCAAGGTCAGAAACGCGACCGCGGCGGGAGCCAGGATGGCGAGGACGTGCACCAGACCCGGTTCGTGCGCCGCGACCGCAACCGCCGCGCCTCCGAGGCAGAGCGAGAGGATCGACAGGGCGTGCGGCCGGCGGCGTCTCAATGCACGGGCACCTTCACAACGCGGCTGCTGGATTCGAATTCCGAGACGCGGTCGACGACCGTGATCTGCCAGTCGCCTCCGGGACTCAACACCGCTGAGTTGAGGATGTAGTGCCCGGGCCCGGCCAGCGTCGCCTTCAGGGGCAGCGGCCCGATGTCCTTCGCAGGCAGCTTCGCGCTCGCAGTGAGTTCCTTGGTCGCAGTGAAAGGCGCCCCGGTGCGGGCGTCGATCAGGTACAGGTGAACGGTGTTCGGCCCGACACGGGCGGGTTCGACCGTCATCTCCAGCTCGGCCGCCCCGAGCTTGGTGTTCGTCGAGAACGGTCCCGCGGCGACATCCACGGGCGGGGCATAGCTGACTAGTGCTGCGGTCACACCGAGCACGCATGCCATGAGCACGATCTCGCTGCGGAGGCTGCGGCGTGCCAGCACACCGGCCTCGCCCGGGCTCGTCGCGGCCGCGGCAAGCCGGCGCAGCGCGGGAATCAGCCGTCGACGGTTGACCCAGCCGAGCGCGACGAGCCCTCCGAACAGCACGGACTTGCAGAGCACGAGCAGGCCGTAGGTCGTGTTCACGAGCGCATCGAGGCTGCGGACGTCGATGTAGGCCTGGACCAGGCCGGTGATGCCGATCGCAACCGCCGATGCCAGCGCGATCGGCGAGAACCGCGCCAGCGAGGCGAGCAGGAGCTCGGTGCGCTCGCCGCCGTCGAGCTGTCTCGTCGCGGCAGGCATGCCGAGGAGCAGGCACGCGATCCCGCCCACCCAGACGCTCGCGCCGAGAACGTGCAGGGCGTCGGCCGGGAAGAAGACGCCGCGTGGACCCTCGACGCTTGCGTGGCCGGCCAGGGCTGGAGTGATCGCGAGATAGGCGCACGCGAGGACGAGGAGCACGATCACCGGGGCCGGCGGACGGCGCAGCGACGCCCGGCCGCCGGGCTCGGCGGCCGCGCCAAGGCGTGGAACCACGACGACGCCCAGCGCCCGGACAGCAAGAAGGATCGCGCCGATCAGGAGCCAAACGCCCGCCCTCGCGGCCCAGACCTCGCCGAAGCGGCTTTCGAGGGTGTTTTCGAGGACGGCGGCTTTGAGCGAGCTCCACAGCGAGATGCCGGCGGCGCTGGCTCCCTGCAGCATCACCCCGAGCACGCTCGCGACCAGACCGACCGCGACCGCGACGGCGAGCAGCAGTCCGAGCCTCCCCGCCCCGGCGGAGGCGGCCCTCCGCCATCGCTGCTCCTCGCCGGCCGAGGCGAGTGCGCGCCCCCATGCCAGCCACGCGAACGCGAGCCCGCCGATGAACAGCGCGAGCGAGACGTAGTCGAGGAACCTGACCACCCCGAAGGAGACCTGTGTGACCTCGCCCGACTCGTTGCGCCCGATCAGCCCCGCGACGGTGACGCGCGGCGCCGCACCAGCATGGCCGATGTTGAACACCAAGCCGCCGTAGACGATGTGCGTGTCCGCTGAGATCACGCGGTAGGTGGCTGTGTAGGTACCGGCGGGCAGAGCGGGCTTCAGCCCGACGCCCATCCAGTGCTGCCGGCCTTCTGGGTGGCCGACGTTCAGGTTGTCGACCTCGTCCCCCGCCGCGTCGTAGACGCGGACGGCGCCAAGCGTCCCGCCGACGTTCTGGTTGAACTTGAAGATCACCTCCGGCGGTTGGTGCGCGACGGTCGCGCCCGCCAGGGGGCTGGTGCCGAGGAGCTGTGCGTGGGCGAGGGCCGGCGCGGCATGTGCGAGCAGCGCGACGAGCGCCGAGAGCAGCGCGACGCCGCCCTTCGAGCTGGCACTCTCGCCGATCGCCAAACGGCCCCTCACCACGCCTCGCGCTGGGGTGGCTCTGCCGGGCCTTCGCCGCCGGACGCCTTCCGGCGACGCCTGCGCAGGACGACGACGCCCGCGATCGCGACCGCGGCGACCGCGATCGAGATGGCGATCAGCGCGGTCGGAGCCGACGAGCTCTCGGGCACCCAGAAGAGTTCGCCGCGGATCGCCCCGCGGCGATCGCCGACCTTGATCGGGACCGACCAGTCGAAGATCTTCGTGCGCTTCGAGGCGTCCTTGACCTGAGGTGGCCTCACCGGGCTCATCCAATGGATGCGGTGGTCGTGCCATTCGAACTGGCCGGTGCGGTCGACCGTCTCCCACGTCGGCGTCGCGATCGCGCTCGCGGACGGCGGGACGGTGACCTGTGCGTAGAAGCTCGTGTTCAGGTAGACGGCGGGAGAGCGTTTGTTCTGCTCTGCCGCCCCGTTCGCCAGCACCCTCGCGTACGGCTCACCCGAGTAGCCGTAGACCGTCACCGGCTGACCCGTGTGGTTGCGCAGCAGCAGCCGGTCGGCGAACTCCAGCACTTCCACGCTCAGACCCGGCGCGTCTGGCGTGATCGAGGTGATGTAGGTGCGGTAGTGGTAGCTGGAGCCCTGGTCGTTGATCGGGCTCCCGCTCTCTTGGGTGCTTGCGGTGCCCTGGGCGCCGGCCGGCTCTGCGGGCACAGCGGCCAGCGCGGCGGCGCACAGCAGCACGGGGATCAGACGGCTTCTCATAGTTCTCCTCGGGTTGCGGAACCGGTCCTGCCCGGCGGGCAAGGCGGGCTCGCACCGGAGGAGCCGGGCTGCGAGCGGGCCTAGCGCGCCGGGATCACGCCCGGCGGCGGGCGGTGCGCGAGAGAGCACGCGAGCAGGAGCCCGCCGCGCGGCGCGACCACGACTGCGCGGCCGGTCGCGGCGATCCGCGCGAGGCCGCGGCGTCGCGCGATGCCGAGCGCGCGTGAGCGCATCGCGATCAGAAGCTTCGCGCCCGGGTAGCGCCGCCGCGAGACGAGCGCCGCGATCAGCAGAGCGGGGGCCAGGGCGAGCATGCCCGCGTCGCCCCCCGCGACCGCGACCGCCGCCGCACAACCCAGCGCTACGCAGAGCGCGAACGCCAGCGGCCTGCGGCCGGCCGGCAGCGCGCCTCGTGGGGCGGAGCGCCGCATCACATCCCGAAACCTACTCCTCGACATCCCCTCACGTGCCCACGGCCGACAGCAGCCACAGTCCGAAGCACGTGAAGGCGACCATCACGGTGAGCATCCAGTACTGCGAGCGCACCGCCTCCGTCGGATTGCGGTACATGGCGAGCGCGCGGTCGTGCGCGAGCGTGAGGCCGCCGACGTGCCCGGCGACGAGCGCCGCCACCTGCACGTACCAGATCGCCGCGAAGGAGATGATCGTGTAGTCGATCCGGTAGGAGGATGTGCCGAAGATGTTCGCGCCGGTCCCGAGCGGGTCGGAGGCGAGATACCCGATCGCTTGGCCCTGCCAGATCAGAAGTGAGAAGTAGTGCGCGAGCACGTAGGCGAAGCCGATCGGCACGAGCGTGTGCACGAACGTGCGGCTCAGCTCGGCGCTGCCGTAGCGGCGACTGACGTGCGCCACTCCGTTGATCCCGAGCTCGTAGACGGCGTACACGAGGGCGATGCACGCGATCAGCCCAACGGTGTAGGCGAGCTCGGTCGCAGGCGTCGAATGCAGACCGATCCCGGACCAGACGCTCTGGATGTGCGGCTCGAGGTCGCGCCAGACGGCGTCGTTGGAGAGACCGTCGAAGGTCGTCGTGCCTATCACCGCGCAGACCAGGGCGGTCGTCCCCGAGCGCACCCGCATCGTGCTCAGCGCGCTCAGGGGCCGGCGCACGAACACCGTGCCATCCTCCCCCCTGACCAGCGGCGCCATCCGCGCGAGCATCCCGAAGTACGCGCCGAAGCCATCCCCCTGCGTGGCCCACTCGTCGACCCCGAAGGCGAGCATCGCGACGACCATGACGGCGAAGTAGCCGACCGAGAGCGCCGCAAGGGTCGAGGGGCTGTCGCGTTCGACGTAGACGAGCTCCAGCCACGCGAACCCGATCAGGAAGGCGACGGCCGGCCACTGGCCGAGCTTCGCCGGGTACCGCAGCGGCGGGTCCTTGCGGCCGCCCGGCTCCCGCCGGCTCACCCAGGTCAGCATGCGCGCGACGGTCCTCCACGGACTCAACGCCGAGAAGACGTCCCCGAAGAGGACGCTCGCGATCGGCATCCCGACCCAGAAGGCGACGTAGATGAACGTCACGCTGAAGTTGGCCGACCAGACCTGGCTGCCCGCGAAGCCGCTGTAGAGAACGAGCACGAACAGGGCAACCCCCGCGGCGTTCCCCAGGCCGACGACAGCATCCGGAAGTCTGAACAGAGGACGGCGGTGTTCGGTCTGGAGCTGGGGTTTCGTCCAGAGGGCCGAAAGCGCGACGAACGAAGCGACGAGCACGATCGCCGCAGCCCAGCTGAACAGCCACACCGGGATCGGCAGGTCCGCTCGACCCACGATTCCGTGCGCGGCGCTGGTCGCGGGGTACGCCAGCGCGGCTGCCCCCAGCGCGCCCACCAGGAGGAGGAGCAGCCGTCGTCGAGTCATGCCTCGGGCGAGTCTATGGCGTCCCCGGCGGACGCGAGCCGTACCGCCGGGCGTCCCGTCCGCCACAATCGAAGGGATGGACCTCCCTGCGCACATCGGCGGCATCCCCGTCCAGGAGTCCCTTCCGTTCGTCGTTCCCGTCGTTGCGCTGGTCCTGTACGGGCGCCACCGCGGACGCCGGCGCCGGCGCGAGGTGGGCCGGCTGCCCGATGCCGCCGAGATGCTCGACGGCGCGACGGTCGAGCGCGTCCTCGCCGGGTGGTCGAGAAGCCGCCACGGCGGTGCGGCGGCACGTCACGTGCCCCTCTTCTACCCCCCTGGCCCCGACGGGCTGACGGCGGGCCAGCTTGCCAAGCGGACGGGCGAGGATCAGACGGCGGTCGAGCGACTGCTCGCGGAGCTGCACGAGATGGGCTACGTCGAGCTCGAGGGGCCTGAGGGACCGGAGCAGGAGGTCACGCTGACGCTCGAAGGTTACGACCTGCTGGACACGACCGAGAGCGTCCTGCTGGAAGCCGCGCGGGAGCGCGGAGCCGAGGCCGCCGCGGCGCCCGGCGGGGCCTGAGCCCGTGCCGGAAGCCGCCGCGTAAGCCCAGCTGGGTGCGGCGCCGTTGGGCGCGAGCAGGCGGCGCCCCCGATACCGTGGGCGTGATGACGCCTCGACGGCTCACGGCCGGCATGCTGCTCGCGGTCGCCGCGACCGCGCTGGTGGCCGCCTGCGGGTCCTCGGCGCCCTCGGGTGCGGCGAGCGTCGCGCAGCCCGCGCGCGCCAGCCGGATCGGCCTTCGGCGGATCGGCACGTTCGACCAGCCGGTCTTCCTCACCGGCGCGCCCGGCGAACCGGGCCGCGTGTTCGTCGTCGAACGGCCGGGGCGGATCGCCGTCCTCACAGACGGCCACCGCAGCTCCAAGCCGTTCCTCGACATCTCCTCGAAGGTCAACTCCGGCGGCGGCGAGCAGGGCCTCTTGTCGGTCGCCTTCGCGCCCGACTACCGGACCAGCGGCCGCTTCTACATCGACTACACCGACGCGTCGAACAACATCAGGATCGTCCAGTACCGGCGGGCGAGTGCCAACCGCGGCCTCGCCGACCCCGCGAGCGCCCGCAGCGTGCTCACGATCGACCATCACGCCGAGACCAACCACAACGGCGGTCAGCTCCAGTTCGGGCCGGAAGGGGATCTCTACATCGGCGTCGGAGACGGGGGCAGCGAGGGCGACCCGCACGACTACGGGCAGAACACCGGCGTGCTGCTCGCCAAGCTGCTGCGGATCTCGCCACTGCCGGGCGGGGGCTACGCGATCCCGCCGGGCAACCCGTTCGCGAACACGCACGGCCGCCGTCCCGAGATCTGGGCCTACGGGTTGCGCAACCCGTGGCGCTTCTCCTTCGACCGCAGGACGGGCGATCTCCTGATCGCCGACGTCGGACAGAACTCCTACGAGGAGATCGACTTCGCTCGCCACGGCACCGGGGCGGGCGCGAACTACGGCTGGAGCATCTTCGAGGGCGATGAACGCTACAAGCCCGGCTCGGCGCCGGGCGCGATCCGGCCGGTGCTCGTCGCCCCCCACAGCGCGGGCTACTGCGCGATCATCGGCGGCTACGTCGTCCGCGATCCGGCGCTGCACCGCCTCTACGGCCGCTACCTCTTCGGCGACAACTGCAAGCCGCAGATCAACTCGGTGCAGCTGAGCGGCGGCCACGCCCGCGACAACCGCGCCACCGGCCTCTCGGTCGACAGCCTGTCGGCCTTCGGGCAGGACGACGCCGGGCACGTCTACGCGGTCTCCCTCGGCGGGCCGGTGTACCGGATCGTCGCACGCTGAGGGCTCGGGCCGCGCCCGTCTCTAGGATCGGGCGCATGTCGATCCAGCGGATGGACCACGTCGGGATCGTGGTGGACGACCTCGCGGCCGCGAAGGATTTCTTCATCGCCCTCGGCCTCGAGCTGCACGGCGAGACACCGGTCGAGGGCGACTGGGTGGACCGCGTCGTCGGGCTCGAGGGCATCCGCGCGGACATCGTGATGCTGCAGACGCCGGACGGGCACGGGCGGGTGGAGCTGAGCAGGTTCCACGCGCCGCCGGCTGCCGACGAGGACGGGGCCGCGGCGCCGAACACGCCGGGGATCCGCCATCTCTCGTTCATCGTCGAGGACATCGACGGCACCGTCGCCGGCATCCGGGCCCGCGGCGGCGAGCTGGTCGGCGAGCTCGAGAGCTACAAGGACATCTACCGGCTCTGTTACGTCCGCGGTCCCGAGGGGATCATCGTCGAGCTGGCGGAACGGCTCGGCTGACCGGGCCGGAGGGGCTCCGCGCCGCGGGGCCGCCTTGTCAGCGCGCCGACCAGAACCTCAGCCGCCGGCTGCGGGGGAAGTGTTAGCGTCAACCCCCGGAGGGGGCCGGACGCCAGCACGAGTCGTGATCGGCCCAGGCACGAGGGAGAGGACTGGGTGATGAGACACGTGAAGATGATCGCATCGATCGGGACCGCGCTCGCGGCGCTTGCGCTCGGCGCAGGGCCCGCCGGCGCAGTCGAACCGCCGACCGAAACCAAATGCGAGTTCATAGCGAGCCCCGGGAGCAGCGAGTGCATGCTGCCGTTCCCGGACGACTACTACACCAAGGTTGACCCGACGAGCCCGACCGGCCGGCGGATCGACTTCCGCGAACTGGCGATGCCCGAAAACGCCGCCCATCAGCACATCGAAGTCGCTCCGTACAACGTCGGCGACGGCTTCAGCCCCGGCTCGGTGATCGCGCTGAAGGTGCCGGGGATAGAAACCGCCGGCGACCTCAAGGCGAGCGGCGCGGTGCCGATCAACGCGCCCCGGCGCTACACGAAGGCGGACGCGCCGGTCGTCGTGATCGACGCTGAAACGGGCCAGCGCTGGCCGATCTGGGTCGAGATCGATTCGACGGTGAAAGCCGCGAAGGCGAACGTCGAGATCCACCCCGAGGTCAACTTCACCTCGGGCCACCGGTACATCGTGGCGCTGCGGAGCCTCAAGAACAGCCACAAACAGCACCTCCAGGCGCCCGAAGGGTTCCGCGTCTATCGCGACAACCTTCCCTCCGAAGAAGAAAAGGTCAACGACAGGCGAGCCCACTTCGAAGAAATCTTCTCGAAGCTCGAAGCGGCGGGCATCCAGCGTTCGAGCCTGTATCTCGCGTGGGACTTCACGGTCGCGAGCGACGAAAACAACACGGGCCGCGAGCTCTCGATGCGCGATCGCGCGTTCGCGGCGCTGGGCGACAGCAACCTCGCCGACGGCATCGTGGAAGGGACCGCGCCGGCGTTCGTCGTGACGAACGTCGAAAACGAACCGAACCCGGGCGAAATCGCGCGGCGTGTCAAAGGGACCTTCACCGTGCCGTGCTTCCTGTTCCCGAGCTGCGCGCCGGGCGGCACGATGGTGCTCGACGCAGAAGGACACCCGCTCGAAAACGGGGTCTGGACTGCGAACTTCGACTGCATCATCCCTCTCTCGGCCACCACCGGGGCGGGCGAATCGGCGAGGCCCTCGCTGTACGGGCACGGGCTGTTCGGCAACTCGAACGAGGTCGCATCGAGCCCGCAGCGGAGCCTCTCGCAGGCCCACGACATCGTGCAGTGCGCGACCGACGAGATCGGGATGTCCGAATCGGACGTCCCGTCGGCGGTCACGGCGCTGCAGAACCTCTCTGCGTTCCCGAGGCTCACCGACCGTCTGCAGCAGGGCCTCTTGGACGAGCTCTACCTGGGCCGGCTGATGATCAGCCCCAGCGGCTTCGCGAGCAGCGAAGCGTTCCACCAGGACGGCACGCTCTCGACGCCGTCGGTGCTCGACATCAGCCACCTGTACTACAACGGCAACAGCCAGGGCGGCATCATGGGGGGCGCCCTGACGGCGGTCTCACCGGACTTCACGCGCGCGTCGCTGGGCGTGCCCGCGATGAACTACTCGGTGCTGCTGCCGCGCTCGGTGGACTTCGACCAGTTCGCGAGCGTCCTGTACCCGAGCTACCCCGACGAAGAAGCGCGGCCTCTGGTCTTCGACCTGATGCAGCTGCTCTGGGACCGGGGTGAGCCCGACGGGTACGCGGAGCGGATGACATCGAACCCGCTGCCCGACACGCCGCCGCACCAGGTGCTGCTGGATGTCGCCTTCGGCGACCACCAGGTGAGCGACTGGCAGGCCGTGGTCGAGGCGCGCACGATCGGCGCCGGCGGGCACCGGCCCGTCGTCTACAAAGGCCGCTGGCCGCACACGAACCTGCTGTGGGGCGTGCCGGCTCTGAGGGGCTATCCGTTCACCGGCTCGGCGATGTACGTCTGGGACGGGGGACCGGTCCGCGAAAGCAGCCCGGGGTCGGGCAAATTCGTCGGC
This sequence comes from uncultured Solirubrobacteraceae bacterium, assembly GCA_963836035.1. Lineage (GTDB taxonomy): Bacteria > Actinomycetota > Thermoleophilia > Solirubrobacterales > Solirubrobacteraceae > Palsa-744. The sequence continues at coordinate 84,750 of CAWIHX010000007.1, forward strand.
ACCGAACCGCCGCCGTACGAGAACCTGCCGAACCGGATCGGTGAAGACCCGCACAGCCTTCCGCGGGCGACGCCCGCCGAGCAGCAGCTCGTGTCGGACTTCTTCGGGGGAGCGATCCCGAAGAGCGACCGCTGCGACAAGGGGCCGTGCTACTCGGGGAGCTTCACCGGGCCCTAGGTGTGAGCTGGGGCCCGCGCGCGAGCGCGGGCCCCACGCCTAGGCGCCGAACGCTACTTCTGCGTGGTGGCGGTGCCCGTCCCGCCGCTGGTGCTCGAAGAGGGGCGGACGGTGCAGCTTTTCGCCTTGCCGCCCGGCTTGGTCGAGCAGCTGAAGCCACCCCTCCCTTCTTCCACTTCTTCCAGGATCTGCGTGTTCGGCGCGTGCGGGAAGCTGTTCACCGGGCCATAGCCGAGCCGGCCGGCGCCGTGCTGCTGCTGCCGCAAGCCGCGAGGGCGATTGCGAGCGTCGCGCCCGCGAGGGCGGCGAGAAGCGGGAAGCGGCGCATCGCTCAGGCGATCGCGGGCGCGCCGTGAATGTGGGAGATCGCGGTCATGAGCGGGCCGGGCCGAAGGTATCCACCGCCCCGACCAGCAGTCGCCGGTTGGCGCTCCAGGCCGCGTGCCGCCGAACGAGGCTAGTCCGGGTCGTCGGCCTTGCGCCGCGGCCCGAGCGGGCGCAGTTCGACCGGCTGGCTGATCGCGATCGTGTTGGGAGGCACGTCACGGGTCACGACGGCGCCGGCGCCCACGCGCGCACCGTCGCCGATGCGAAGGCCGCGGTTGCGGCGGGTCTTCAGCACCGCGCTCGCTCCGATCAGGGCATTTCCCTCGATCACGATCTGGTGCGGGCTGAGCGGTGGGTCGACGGCCATCGTGACGTTCTGGAAGATCTTCACGTTCGGCCCGATCACGACTTTGGGGTGGAGCACGATGCCGTGGCCCCAGTGCCCGAGGGTCACGCTGTGATCGACGACGGCCTCCGGCGGAAGCGAGTTGTGGAAGACGAGCGAGTTGACGTTCTTGACCAGCTTCGCAAGCGACGTGTAGCCGGCGCTGTGCAGCGCGATCGAGAACAGCCACAGCCGCCGCGCCTTGAAGAAGAACCCCCGGCCGTTGCTGGTCTCGACCCACATGCGTCGCAGCGTGAAGGGGCCGGGGAACGGCCAACGAGGGCGGGCCCGACCGGCGGCGCCGGCGGCGTGCGGCTGGCCCGCGCCGTTCTCGGAGGGGCCCGCGTCGGCCGTGTGCAGCGGGTCCGAGGGGTCCCCCTCGGCGTCCTCGCGCACGTCCCTCCCCGCGTCCGCCTCCATGCAGGTGATGCTAGCCAATCGCACGAGCGCCACGCCTGCGGACGGGGACTTCTTCAGTCCTCGGGGCCGCGCCGCGTTGGCCCGGTCTTCCGGCCCTTTCCAGGGGTGAGCGATGGGGCTCGAACCCACGACCGCCTGGACCACAACCGTTGCCAGCTCGTTGCCCCCTGGCGATGGCTCAACAGCCGTCGCATCGTCCGGCGGTCGCCAGCCCAGGGCAACGCACGCGGAGATGATGAACGCTGCAAGGGGGCGGCTGTCATCTACATGACCGAGCTTGGCTCGCAGGTCGTCGGCGCCAATATCACCGTCTTGGTACTGGGTCACGAACTGTCGAGCCGTCTCGTAGGAGGCCTCAATCGCGTTGATCGCCTGGACCACAACCGTCTGCGGGGGTGTCGCGGGCCGTCGCCGGCTCCTAAGGGACTAACCCCGGGTTGTAGTGACGGCTCGGTAGGTCTGCGAGGTCTTTGTTGCGGGACGACCCGGCCAGCTGGCCGGGGTCGTCCGCGCTTCGGCTCAGGCTGCCCTTTGTCCGGCAAGACGAAGGGAAGGAGCAGTTGCATGTCGCATGATGACGTGCTGTTCGGCTACCGCCTGCGGCTGTTCACGCTCGCCGAGGAGCTTCAGAACGTCTCCGAGGCCTGCCGGCGGATGGGAGTCAGCCGCCAGACCTACTACCGGCTCAAGCACCAGACTGACCGTTGGGGGATCGAGGCGCTGCGTGTGCGTGAGCGCCGCCGCCCACGCCAGCCGAACGAGATCGGTCCGCACCTGGAGCAGCGGATCGTCGCATTCAGTCTCGCGCACCCAGGGATGGGCCCGAGGCGCATCTCAGCCGAACTGGCCAGGGAGAAGTGGGGTGGCCTGCGGATCTCAGAGCATGGTGTCTGGCGCGTGCTGCGCCGCGTCGGGCTGAACACCCGCACGAGACGCTTGGCGTTGATCGCCCGCCACCGTGACCCCTACGAGCGGGCGCCCTCGCCGCCGCCTCCGGAACGCCATATCGATGCTTCAGAGCCCGGGGAGCTCGTTCAGATGGACTGCTTCTTCATCGGCCGGCTGTCGGGGAGCAAGGGCTCGGTCTGGCAGTACACCGCGATCGACGTTGCCTCCGCATACACCTGGGCGGAACTGCACTCCTCAGAGCGAAACCCCCGCTCACGTCACTGCCAGAGCCTGCTGCACCGCGTCGCGCACGAGCTCGCTCTCGCCGGCTGGAAGCTCAAGACGGTCTCCACCGATAACGGCTCGGAATTCGTCTCGAGCGAGTTCGGGGATGCCGTCCAGCGCCACGGAGCCCGCCAGCGGCGGATCAAGGCCGGCAGACCGACCTCCAACGGCTGCGTCGAGCGCGTCCAGCAGACAATCCTCGAGGAATGCTGGCGACCGAGCTTCGCACGCTCGCTGGTGCCCAAGATCACCGCCCTACGCCGCGACCTCGACGAGTACCTCACCTACTACAACACCGACCGCGCACACACCGGCCGCCACACACGCGGACGCCTCCCAGCCGAGATCGTCTACGGTGCCCGCAAGATGGGAGCCGCACAATCAGCGGCTGTCACACCAAGGGTTAGCGATCCTAAGGGACTAAGCCGAGTTTGGAGGGGTAGAAACGACCTATGGACACCGCGAGTTGGACGATCGCCGTCATCTCGATCGGGATTGTCGCTGTCCTTGCCTGGCGCTGGGGGCACGGTGGGTAGACGCATCGAGAACAGGCCTGTCTGTGTCGCCGTGTTCGGCTCAGTGGGCCGCCGGACCTCAGGCACGCTCTCTCAACGGCTATCCCCACATGCGCGCAGCGCAAGCTTGGCCGAAGCCGAACCCGCCCCACACCGCAGCAACCACCCACTCAGCAGGACTTCACGCGGGCGAGCGAGGCCACGGGGAGGCGGCACTCGGCGTAGTCCGACGCTCGGCCCGCTCAGCCCGGCTCGTCGGTGGAGACGATCTGGCGCCGCTGCTGCTGATACTCCTCCGGTCCGATCTGTCCCGCGTCAAGTGCCTGCCTGAGCTTCGTCAGTGCAACGAGCTGCTCGCGCGCCCCCTGAAGTGGGACGCTCGCGCCCCCCTCCTGCTGCGCAGCCGCCCCGCCTTCGAGCGCGTGTCGCCCACGGGCCACCGCCTCCCGATCTCGCCGCTGCTGCGCCTCGTCGACCTCCGCTCGGATCGCCGGGACATCGATCACGACCGCGGAACGGTCCTCGGGGTCATAGCGAACGGGGAGCACGTCCCCGACACAGCCGCGCAGGGCGCCGATGTCCGCGACATCTACCTTCTCTTGCAGCTCGCCCTGCGTGCCGTCGGGAAAGTGAACCTCGAGTACGAGCTTGTGAGCGGTGAAGCCCCCGTCGGTGAGGTTCACCCCCTCGCGATCGGTCACAACAGCGTCGGCGCGCGCGCCCTCGCGCAGCAACTTCTTCCGGTGTCCAGGCAGGTGCACGGCATCGCTCCCCAGTAGCTGCTGTCGATGCTACCGGCGCAGACCTGTCGCGTGCCGGCGTCCGGGTGACACGGTCCACCGTCTACTCCTCGCACCAGCGCCCGGCGGCTCCGTGAGCACCCGTCTCCCACGCTGCTCCACACGGGCTGCGGGGCCCGTTTCGCGGCAACGAGAGAGGGCCCGCCGTAGCAGCGCTATCTGAGGGGTGAGCGATGGGGCTCGAACCCACGACCGCCTGGACCACAACCACGGTCTGGGGATGTCCTCATGCGAGAGCGCCGATGCTGGTTGTGCTGAGGGACTCTCAGCTGCTCTGAGATTCGCGCAGTGACGTGCCACGTGGCGTGCCACGCGGCACGAGGTCCGCCAGCCCACACGACAGGCCCCGCACGCCTGGAGGCGCTCCCTGCCGGTGGCCCACGTACCGGGTTTCTTACGGACGACAACTGCGGTATCGAGGCGATGTCGACGCCGATGGCTTGAAGAAGGATGCGACGATGACGGTCCGTTGGATCTTCGCTTCGCTGTTAGTGGCCGTAGCCTTCGCCCTCGCGACCCAGAATGCGTATGCCGACAGCATCTCGCTATCGCTGGATCCAACCGAAACCACGGGAGACCGCCCAGTCGGCTACACGGTCATCGGCGAACTCTCGCCGCCTGGAGCCTGGGTCTCGATCGTCTGGCTAGCCCAGGGGGAATGTGCGGCAAGTCGCCCTGAAAATCCCTTCGCCTGGAGAAACACAGTGGCTGGTCACGCCGTCGAATCACTGCCGAGTAGCGGTGGCTTCTTCGCGCCATTCGAACGCGGCCGCTACGCCGTCTGCGCGTATCTGCAGAAGGCCACATTCCCGAATCCCTTGGACTGGGAATACGCCGAAGTGCTCGCGAGGGCGGAAACGACATTGACGGTGTCGATGAGCCTGCGCGAAGCCGAGGAAGCCGAAGAACGCCGCGCACGGGAAGAAGCCGAAGCTCGAGCACGGGAAGAAGCCGAAGCTCGAGCACGGAAGGCGAGCGAAGAAAACGTTCGGCGAGCGACTGAAAAGGCCGTTGCAGAAGCTGCGAAGGAGGCGGCCAGCGAGCAGAAACACCGAGCTGAAGCCGCGGAAGAGGCAGCCCTCGAACACGAATATCTAGCGTATGTCTACCGCGAAGAACACAAGCCGCTCCAACAGCTGACGGTGCGGACGGTCTCCCATCCGGGTCGTTCCAGTCAGCGACCCGGGCACACGTCGATTGAGATCACGGCCGCGCCATTCGCGCAGGTGACGATCCGGTTGACGCGATTCGGCCACCTGACGTGGCACCTCCACTGGGGAGAAGAAGCCACCGCTCTCGCGATGCAGATGCCGTGGCGCTGTAGCAGTCCGGGCGACACATACCGCTACGTGATCACTGCCCAGACAAGGGTAGGCCCGACCCTGACCCGCCGCGGATCGTTCAAGCCGGTCAGCTCATCCCGCTGCCGCGCTCTCAAACGCCGAGAGCAGGAAGCGCGCGAACGCAGCAACCGCGAATACGCTGAAGGCGTTCGGCGCGAACGTCAAGCGGAAGAAGAAACGCTCCGCCACTGGGAACACAACTGCCGGGAAGAGCGAGGAACCCCGAAAACGATCGAAACCGGCGAAGGGCCGATCCGGGTCTGCGTAGCCCCCGGCGGCGGCTTGATCCCCGTTCTGGCCTAACCCGTCGATCATGCGGCCCAGGACCCTCGCGTTGGCTCTCCTCTTGTCCTTGTCAGGTCTGGTCACGCCAAACGCCCTCGGCGCGCCCCAACCGGTCGGCTATGTCGATGTGGGCCATGGTCCGACCCACTCAGGCAGCCAAGGCGATGGCTGGACGCTCGTCTTCGCCAATCGCCAGCACCATCCAGTCAGGTACCGAGCATGCGTTCACTGGCTCGAGGGCGACGCCGCAAAGTGCTGGACTGCCAGCGCCCCGGCCTCGCGCCGATCGCGCATCTTCGCGGCGCTCTTCGTCAACGATCGAGGTGGCCCCGGCGCATGGAGAGCGGCTTGGAGCGTGTCCGGACGGCGCGTCGCGAGCTGGCACTTCAACGTCAACTCAGAGGGCGTCTGAGCGCGATCGCGATGGGGACCGAGGGCGATTTCAGCAGGTTGGGGCCTGTGATGGGCCCTCCCAGACCTCGACGAAGTTCGACCGCGGCAGTCGCCGTCGAAGCCTCGTCCGCCGACCGGTTGACGTCCGCGATCCTCCGCCGTCAGCTCGGATTGCGCTGCCCGAGGCGAGTAGCCGCTCCCTCCAGGAGCGCCTTGATCTGCTCGGGATCGACGGAGTCGCTGCTGGCCAGACGCAGGACGGTTTCCTCGCGGACGCCGTCGCCGTCCTCGGCGCGGCGGACGATCAACTCGATGGGGTCACCCGGTGCATCTCCACGTTTGACGCCCAAGCGGCGCGCTTTCGCGATGGCAACGATGGTGGTGACCACCGGGGTGGCAATCGTCACGCCGTCCGCGATCCAGGTCAGCAGCTCGGGGCCGCTCTCATGCTCCAGGTAGTCGAAGTCGTGGGGCGTCCCCGCGAGCTGCTGGTCGATCAGGGCAAAGGCATGGGGAGAGTGCTCACGGTGGAAGCAACCCGCTGGCGCGCGCACCTTGATCGAGAGCGCGACTCCGGCACCCCCCAGGCCCTCGCTGAACGAGCGCATGCGCTCATGGAACTCGGATTTCCAAGCCGCGTCCGACACGCGCGCAGCCTAACTGTACTGCGAGTGGTCATGTGGCCATTCTCGTTGCCACCTTGCCACCTCGGTGGCGATGCCAGCTAGCGCCTGAGCCAGAAAGCCCTGCCGGAGCGAGGCCTTACTAGGGGTGAGCGATGGGGCTCGAACCCACGACCGCCCGGACCACAACCACGCACCGAGGATGTTCTCGGGCGCAAGAGCCGATCTTTGCTGCTGCGAGGTGATCCGAGCTGCGCTGAGATTCGCTCAGCGACGTGCCCAGCACACCGCGAGTGCTCGGGGCGTCGTGCAGGTTGTCGGCCCGGTCGTATAGAACTACAGACCGTCCTGCTGTTCGAGTGCTGCTGCGTGACTAGGGAGAGCTTCATCACCTCTCCCTGGTCACGCACATCTGTTCCGTCCGTGGCTGCTGATACTCGTACGTGTCGCCGGAGAAGGTGGCGCGGGGTGATGTCCGCGGGGTAGTACCACCGAGTTCGGCCCAGCACTGTCGATACAACAGCAGGAGACGATGAAGATGGAATTCGTTCATTACCCCCTCGGTCAGCAGGGCCGCGGGGCCGTCGTGGAGGTCACCGTCGACGCCAGAGTTGTCGTACGGCTCATGGACGAGAGCAACTTCCAGACCTACAGGGGCGTAACCGGCGGGCGTTACTCGTTCGTCGGCGGCGAAGCACTGCGCTCCCCGCTCGCTCTCGAAGTGCCGCACCCTGGTCACTGGCACCTCGCGCTCGACTTCGACGGCGGCTCGGGGCAGGTGCGCTCCTCGGTCAAGGTGCTGACGGTGGCGGAAGCCGCATGAGCCCGCCCACGTTCCGCATCGAGGTTCTCGCCGACCCGCCGCGGCTCTTCGAGCCCGGCGAGGACGTGCCCCAGGACGGCTGGGCAATCGAGGCCGACACCTGGATCTACGAGAACGGGAGGCGAGTGGGAGTCCACCCGCATTGGGAGCCGCAGCCCGAGGGCTCGTTCAGCATGCGCTTCGAAGTCATCCCGGACTGACGAGCGCTGGCGCAACGACGGCTTCGTTGATCAGCGCCGGGAGATCGGCGAGGTCAGGATCGTGCGCGAGGCCCCGCACGCTGGCGGTCCGCCTTCAGCTCGCGGGCCTGGCCGTTCCGCTTGCGCCGTGGGTCCTCTGGCCCTGGCGCTCGCTGGCGTCGGTGTTCTCTCGACGCTGGCGTTTGTCGGCCGCCCGCGTCAGGGCGCAAACAGGCCCCTTTGAGGGCGCGGCCGCCCGGCTGCGGCGGGACGGATGAAGCGGTCGGGGTATGGGCTACGGTCGTGACGGCGGTTTCGACGAAGGAGGCTCCGAGGGCGGCCGCCGATTCGGGGGAAGGGTCTCCGCCCGACGCGGTGACGAAGGCGCAGGTCGGATGAAGGCGCTGCCGTTCCGCACCTGCTGGCTTGCTTTCTCGATTGCTTGCCTTCGTGCCTCCTGGTCAGCCATCACTGCTCCCCGCCGGTTCGACTTCCTCCCTCGTAGTCTCATCTGACGGCCGGACAGACTCCTCGTTTCGGGCGAGTTCTTCCTTGAAGTGGTCAAGCGCGATCAACTCCTTGGCCCGATACTCCCGCATCTCAGGGATGAACTTGGACGCGCCGCCGTCCACAAAGACCGGAGACGCGTTCATCTTGACGAACTCGTTCTTCTTTCCATCATCGTCTTTCCGGGCCACGTGCCCCCTGCGCTCTCGGCCGGACATCCCGAACATCTCGAGGTACCGCCGAGGGGCGACACCGACAAACGGCTCGAGGACCATCCGACTCTCGACGTTCGAAGCCCCCTCGGGCTTGGCGATCGCGACCGACTCCTCGTGCAGATCCTCGGCACGGCTCTTCTCATAAGGCTCGATGAATACGACCCGTTGGATTCCAGCGCCGAGGATATGTCGCGCACAGTTGTGGCAGGGAAACGTCGTCACGTGCAGCGTTCCGCCTGCGACCGCGACGCCGCGTGCCACGGCATCCATCAACGCGCTCATCTCTGCGTGGACGGCACGCCCAAACTCAGTCAGGTCCTCGAGGCCACCCGCGCGGAGAGTCGCCGGAAGCTTCTCCTGGAGCTCGGCGAGAACTGCTTCAACCCTCTCCCGTTCGTCTGGCGCCTCGACGTGCGCGTCAAGAAGCCTCGCCAACTCGGTGGTTGTCTCCGCGGCAAGTCGCTCGGCAAGCTCGTCGAATTGTCGTCTGTTCGAATCCATGTCTCCGACCTCGAAGTCACGGTTTCCGTGCCCGTCCTCCTCCCAGTGCGAACCGCCTCCGAACTTCGGGACCTCATTCGTCCCCAAGGCGATGATGGATCCCCCGGCGTCGCTAATGGCTGCTCCTACCTGCCGACCGAACTCAGCAGACCGGCGCCCAGCTCCGGCCGCCATGAACTGCCCGTACTCATCGCGTGTCGGGGTCCTAAACGGGGAGCCAAAGAGGATCTCGAGCGTCCGCCTCAGGTCTGGCTCGGCGACGTCGCGGTTCCAACCACGCACGAAGAAGTCGGCTCGATGGAACGTGCCGCTCACGTCTTGGCCGCCGGTTTCCTCCTCCCGCTCGTCGCGCTCGATGAGCTCCTCAGGCCGATATGCCCAACGTCTCCGATCCGTCGTCTTGCGAGAGTCTGCGATGGCCGCGGCCAGATGCTTCACCCGCATCTCCTTAGGGCTGTAGGCGCCGATCACGATGAGTCGCGGCCCATAGACCGAACGGAGTGTTTCGAGCTCGCCGGGTGTCTTGAGCGATCGGATGATGAAGGCGTAACGGTCGAGGTTTGCTGGGAGGCCTTCCTCTGCCGACGGAGCCGCCGGGTCTGCCAGGCTCTCTCGTGTCGCGGCTATGTCGCTGATCGCGTGAAGGGCTAGAGCGTCGTCACGCTGCCATTTACGACGGAGCTCATCCCCGGCTGTCATCGCGTCAGCGAGGGCCTCGTCGAACGGCTTCTCTCGGAAGTCCGTGTCCGCTTGTTCGGCGAGATAGTCGCTGAGCCTCAGGATGTGGCCAGTGAAGCCGTACTCGTCTAGCTGGATCGCAAGTTGGTCAGCGATCATTCCCACGTCCGTCCCCACAGCCGCGACCAGGCCGATGAAGAGCTCGCTCTGATCAGCTCGCTTCTCCCCCATGGCACGAGATAGAAGCATGTTCGCGGGCCCGCCGCCCGGTCAACGTCTGATCTCCCCGAGGTCCGAGTCGGTGACGGAGCCGGTGTGTCCGAACCCGGACGGGGAACGCCGGACACTTCGCGCGCAGTTCGACTTGTCCCCAAGATGCCTGGACTTCTCTGGCCTATTCGTGGCTGGATCAAAGATCCGCGCGTTTCCACTACTGCTGCACGGCGACCCGAAGACTCGGGTCGCCCTTCCTCGCGCGAACGCCGCCGCCACAAGCTCGGCCTCGCGCGCGCTCGGCGCGTAATCGGCGTAGCGCTGCGTTGTCGCGATGTCACGGTGCCCCATGAACTCCTGGAGCGTGCGCATCGGCAGGCCCGCTGCCGCCATGCGCGTCCCGAAGGTATGGCGCAGATCGTGGAAGCGGTGGGACTCGTCGAGGCCCGCCGCCTTCAGCGCCTTGCGGTAGCGGCGGCGCGTGGCCGTCTTGTCAAGCGGCGTGCCCGTCCCATGAGATACTCGGACTGCTTGTAGTCGCCGCGGAGAAGGTCGGCGACGCTCCAGATGAATGCCGCGTGGTTTCGGATCGTCTCGGTCTGCGGACCGGCCGTTGTTGTTGGCGCCGTAACCATGCGCGCGTAGAGTACGCCTTGCCGTCGGCGACAGCCTTATCGCGGCGTCGGAGGCCCGGCCGGAACGGCCAGGGGTCGCCAGGGGGCGTCACGGGGCAGGATTCGTTGGCTCCGTGCGCTGCTGCTCGGGCCGTGCCGGGGCGATGATCGTCGCTCGAAAGCCCTGCTCGGTCGTCAGCGGATCGGTTGCGCCAAGCACCTGGGATCGCGCCGTTCCCGAGGCGACCCACAGCGCCGCCGACCAGGCGGCCAAGCAGGCATCAAGCAGATCCTCGCGGTGCTTGTATAGCCGGTCGCTGAGAGGCGTCGGCTCGGTGAGAAGACGGTCGGTGGCGGGGTGCGACTGCAGATCCAGGGGAGGGACGGCGTCCCGGAGCAGCGCCACGCGCTTGATCAACTCATCGCACGCTGCCGCCCGTACTGGCCTCCACTCGGCGGTAGGAAGCGATTTGGGCTTTCGCTTGTACAGGGGTCGTTCGACGTCGTAGCGCAGCGCGGGAGCGCCGACGAGCGTCGTGTACGGGTAGCACTCGCTCATGGTCCGGCCATCAATAGACGGGCCGTTCGTGCCGTCGTCATAGCGCCAGCCGTCAGCTTCGAGACGCTCGCGCAGCCTCACCCCCGCGAGGCGCGGGCTCCCACGATTCGTCGAGTTGGCGGCGACCTTCCACATGCCGTAGCGCTGCCCGACCTGTTTCTCGCAGAGTCTCTGCCCGTCGGGGTTGAGCACTATTAGCGGCGCGTCGATGAAGAGCAGCGCTTGGTCACCGGCGTGCTCGCCAACCCAAGCAACCGTCTCGTCGACACCCACGCTCCAACCAGCATCGAGAATGCGACCGTCAGCCTCTAGCGCGACCACCCCAGTCTCGTTCGCTTTCGCCGAGTCAGCCCACGCAAGATCAACGCCGAGGAAGCGCATGGCGCATCCTGCCAGAGGCCCGGACAGGTTCGCTCCTTCTCGCCCCGTCTGGCCTCCCCTAGCCTCGCCGCTCCCGTCGTTGCTGCTTCGTCCGCTCCGAGCATTGCCATTTCGCGAACGCGACCCATTCGCGCGTCAGCTCCGGCTGGGCCACCTCGTCGACCCAGCGGCGCTCATCCGGCGTCAGCTCGCGACGCTCAGGAGTCAGGATCGTGCCGCCCCCGAGCGCCATCTCGACGTAGACGCGACCATAGTCGCGCCAGAACCGGAACCCGCCACGTACCGCGTCTTCTTCGCGGCGGTGCAACGCCGGACCGGCAGGCCGTCGCCCCTCGTCGCGCTCGCGGCGAAGTCCGGGCAACGCAAGCTTGTCGAGCCATTGACGCTCGGCCGGAGTCAGCTCCTCGCGGGGAGGCGACAGAGCCATGTTGTCGCCCTCGAACAGCTCGACGAAGACGCGCCCGTGTTTACGCCAGATCCAAGGCATGAGACCGACGGTAGCTGACCGTCGTGGCAGCCAGCCCGGTCGCGTCCGCCCTCGCTGCCAAGCACCGCACTTCCGGCGACCTCGTCACGTGAGCGGCTGGTTCAGCCGCACCGGCGACGCGACCGCGTCGCCGGTAGTGGCTGTCGCGGCCAGATCATGTCCACGTACAGCCAGGAGTTCGACGATCAGAAGCGCTTGAACCGCCCCGGGATTGGCCTTAGTAGAAGGATCGGAGCGTCTCCGCGCGAACAGCGCCAACGGTCCATTCGGAGGGAATCGGCTTGCCTCTGACGTGCCTCGAGCCTTCGCCTCCCTGCGTCGCACGGCGACAGGATCTCCCCGTTTGCAGGCAATTCCTGAGGGGTGAGCGATGGGGCTCGAACCCACGACCGCCTGGACCACAACCAGGAGCTCTACCAACTGAGCTACGCCCACCACGTGATGCGCAGCAGAGTCTAGCGTCGCCTCAGCCGGCCCTGCCGTCGCGGTCGCGAAGCTGCCGTTCGGCGAGCGCGAGCGTCTCACTGGGGCTGAGACCGGTGGCGCGCGCGGCCACCTCGCGCCACTCGACGAGCAGGCGCGAGGCATCGGAGCCGAGCAGAGCGGCAAGCTCCACCCCAAGAGCGAGCTGGTCGCTCCCAGCGCCTTCGACGGCGGCGAGGGCGGCCTCGCCGGAGCCCTCGTCGAGCGGCGCAGGCGCCGCATCCGGCGCATGCGGCAGCTCTTCCCCGGCCCGCGCGCCCGGTGCAGGCGCGCCCATCAGCGGCTCGTCGCCGAGGCCTCCGGCGAGGGCCGCCGCGGGCGCGGCGGCGGCCGCCTCGGCCTCCTGCTCCTGGGCGATCCTCGCGGCGCTGCCGTCGACGATCGCCTCGCGGGCTTCGGCGATCACGCGCTCGGTGACGTCCTGGCCCTCGCGCGTCGCCGTCGGCCAGCCGCGTCCCATCGAGAGGCCGGAGACCGGGATCTCGGGTCCTTCGATGACCGTCATCTCCGCCGTCCGCGGATTCCATTTCTGGTCGGCGAGCTCGAAGGGGCGGTCCTGCGCCCACGCGAGCAGGAGCGCGCCGATCTCCTGCCCGCTCATGTTGAAGCGGTTGACGTTGCGTGGGAACTCGCGGATCTCGACGTGGTAGAGCAGCATCTGGTCGAGTCTAGGCGCGCGCGCTCGCCGCGGGTGCGTCGTCGGAGGGATTTGGGCCCGCCCTCCCCGCCGTCCCCGCCCTCCCCGCCCCGTCCGTCTCGCCGGCGCCGGCGCCGGCCGGAGCCTCCCCGTCACCGCACGCTCCCGGGTCGGCCTCGACCGCGGCCAGGCGGCGTCGCATCACCGCGACCGCCTCGGGATTGGAGTCGATCAGCACGTAGCGGCGGCCGAGGCGCGCGGCCACGGCGCCGAGCGTGCCGGACCCCGCGAAGAAGTCCAGGCACCACTCGCCGGGCCGGCTCGACGCGGCGACGATACGGCGCAGCACGCCCTCGGGCTTCTGCGTCGGGTAGCCGGTCTTCTCGGCGCCGCTCGTCGGCACGATCGTGTGCCACCAGACGTCGGTCGGCAGCTTCCCGCGGGCGGCCTTCTCCGGCCCGACGAGCCCGGGCGCCATGTAGGGCTCGCGGTCGACCGCCGCCGAATCGAAGTGGTAGCGGTCGGGGTCCTTGACGTAGACGAGGATCGTGTCGTGCTTGGCGGGCCAGCGCCGGCGCGCACGGCCGCCGAAGTCGTAGGCCCAGATGATCTCGTTCAAGAAGCACGAGCGGCCGAAGATCTCGTCGAGCAGCAGCTTGCAGTGGTGCGCCTCGCGGTAGTCGATGTGGAAGTAGAGCGTGCCCTCCTCGCCGAGGAGTCGATGGGCGTGCTCGAGACGCGGGGCGAGGAACGACAGGTAGTCGTCGAAGCTGTCGCGGTAGCTCGAGCGCTCGAGCAGCTCGGTGCGGTAGCGGCGCCCGCCGAAGCCGGCACGCTCGCCCTCCGGGTCCGCGACCGCCCGCAGCGTGCGTCGCTCCTGGGGGCGGCCGGTGTTGAACGGCGGGTCGAGGTAGACGAGCTGGAAGCTGGCGTCCGCGAACGCGGGCAGCACATCGAGGTTCTCGCCCAGCAGGATCTGGTCCTGGCTGGGGCGTCGGCCGGTGGGGCTCATGCACGCGAGACTAGGAGCGCGTGCCGATGGACCGCGCGCGTTTGTTATTGCTGGGTGCATGAGCAGGCGCGCATGGCTCGCCTTCGCGGCGATGTCGACGATCTGGGGCGTCCCCTACATGTTCATCAAGATCGCCGTCGACGGCGGCGCCCCGCCCGCGCTGGTCGCGTGGGGACGGGTGACGCTCGCCGCGGCGGTCCTGCTCGTCCTCAGCGTCCGCGCCGGCGTGCTCGGCTCGCTGCGCGGCGCGCTGCCCTGGGTCGCCGCCTACGGCGTGGTGGAGATCGCGGTGCCGTTCCCCCTGATCGCCTACGGCGAGCAGCGGATCCCCTCCTCGATGGCGGCGATCATGATCGCGACCGTGCCGCTGCTGCTCGCGCTGGTCTCGCTGCGCTACGGCCGCGTCGAGCGCCCGACCCGGACGAGGATGGCGGGGCTGATGATCGGCTTCGCCGGCGTGGTGGCGCTGGTCGGCATCGATGTCGCCGGCACTCCAGGCGAGCTGCCGGGCGTGCTCGCGCTGCTCGGGGCCGCCGCGGGCTACACCGCGGGGCCGCTGATCCTCGAGCGCCACCTCCTCAGCCTGGACCCGCGGGCGACGATGGGCGCCGGCCTCGCGGTCGCCTCGCTGGCGCTGGCGCCGCTCGCGGCGGCCACCGCGCCGGCGGCGGTGCCGAGCGCGGGCGCACTCGCGTCGATCGTCGTGCTCGGATTGCTGTGCACCGCGCTGGCGTTCGTGATCTTCAGCGTGCTGATCGCCGAAGCCGGCCCCGCCCGCGCCAGCGTCATCACCTACCTCAACCCCCTCGTCGCGGTCTGCCTCGGCGTGCTCGTGCTCGGCGAGCAGCCGGGAGCGGGCTCGGTCGCGGGGCTGCTGCTGATCCTGGCCGGCTCCTGGCTCTCGACCGGCGGGCGGCTGCCGCCGGGCCTGCTCGCGCCCCTGCGCGGGCGCCTGCCCGACCGGCGCCGCGCGCGCCGTGGCACCGCGAGCGCCGCCGAGGCAGCGCTGTGAGCCCGCGCCCGCGACGCCCCCGGCTGGACTCGAACCAGCAACCCCCGGCTTAGAAGGCCGGCGCTCTATCCAGTTGAGCTACAGGGGCAGATGCCCGCCGACCATCTTGGCGGCTCGGGCGCAGGCGCGCGGTCCCGATGCGAACGGACTTAGGCGCACTTGATCGGAAATCTGTAAAAGTTCTCCCTGTGACGCCCGTCGACGAGGAGGATCTGACTCGCAAGCAGCGCCGTGAGAAGGCGCGCGAAGACCGCAAAGCCGCGGAGGCCGCGGCCGCGTCGGACGCCACGCGCCGCAAACGGATCACGCAGCTGGCGGGTGTCGCCGTGGTCGTGATCGTCGCGATCGTGGTGATCCTGATCGCCACCGGCGGCAGCAGCTCCAAAACCAAACCGCCGAGCAAAGCTGTGGTGGGCAACCTCGCGAGGGAAATCGACCAGGAGCTCGCGGGCATCCCTCAGAGCGGGCGGACGATCGGCAACCCGAACGCGCCCGTGACGCTCCAGTACTTCGGCGACCTCCAGTGCCCGATCTGCGGCGAATTCTCGAAGAAATCCGGCGCCCTGCCCAAGCTGATCGCCGGGCCGGTCAAAGAAGGCAAGGTCAAGATCGAATACCTCAGCCTCGAGACCGCGACGCGCGAACCGGAAGTCTTCCACAACCAGCAGAAAGCGGCCTACGCTGCGGGCCCGCAGAAGAAGGCCTGGAACTACATCGAGCTGTTCTACAACTCGCAGGGCCAGGAGAACAGCGGCTACGTCACCGAAGGCTTCCTCCAGAACCTCGCCCAGCAGATACCGGGGCTCGACCTTCCCAAGTGGCAGGCGGAACGCGGCAACCAGAAGTTCGAAGCTGAAATCGCCGGCGACCAGCAGTCCGCCAACAACAACGGGCTGACGGGCACGCCGGCGTTCCTGATCGGCAAGAGCGGCGGCGCGCTCAAGAAGTACGAATGGAGCTCGCTGAGCGACCCGAAGCCGTTCGAAGAAGCAATCGAACAGGCCGCCAAGGCCTAGGCAGCCGATGAGCAGGCGGGCGCTGCGCATCACGCTGATCGTCCTCACCGTGATCGGCATCGGCCTGGCCTCTTACCTGACCTATATCCACTACGCGCACGTCAAGCCGCTGTGCGGGCGCGAAGGCGGCAGCTGCCTGAAAGTGCAGACCTCGCAGTACTCGAGACTGGCGGGGGTGCCGGTGGCGCTGATCGGCCTGCTCGGCTACATCGCGATCCTGGGCACGCTGCTCGCCCCGGAAGAAGAGCGCTGGCGCTTCGCGACCGTCGCGCTCACGCTCGGGGGCTTCGGCTTCAGCGCCTACCTCACCTACCGCGAGGTCTTCTCGCTGGAAGCGATCTGCGAGTACTGCGTGGGCAGCGCGGTGCTGCTCACGATCCTGCTCGGGCTCTCCACGTGGCGCTTCCTGCGCGGCGACGATGCGCCGGAGTCCGCGCCGCCCGACGGGGCGCCTGCCGGCGAGCAGCCGGCCGCCACCGCCGGCGTCTGACGCGGACTCGCCGCGCTGCCGCGGCTTGAGCAGCTTTACGCTGCCTATCCGTCCAACGCGCCGTCGTGACGGGGGAAAAGACCGCCCCGCGGGCCGACGTGGTGACTACCAATGGAGCCCGACCGGACCAGCGCGCAGGCAGTCGTCCCGGCGACCGTCGCAGACGGGGATGCCGGCGTACGCAAGCTCTTCGAGATGACCAGCGACCTGCTGGCGACGATCTCGCTCGAGGGGTGCTTCACGCTCCTGAACCCGGCCTGGGAGCACGCGCTGGGCTGGTCGCGCGAGGAACTGCAGTCACGGCCGGTCGCCGACTTCGTGCACCCCGAGGACGCCGAGCAGCTGCTCGGCCCGATGCGCGCCGGCGGCGGGCACCCCGCCGAGGTCGAGAGCTTCACGACCCGCTACCGCCACCGCGACGGCTCCTGGCGCTGGCTGCTGTGGAGCGCCCGGCGCGACGGCGAGACCTGGTACGCCTCCGCCACCGACGTGACCGACCGCGTGTGGCTCGAGCGCCAGGCCCTGCACGACCCGCTGACCAACCTCCCCAACCGCACGCTGTTGATGGACCGCGCCCACCAGGCGATGACGCGCCTTCACCGCAGCCCGGGCGTGACGGCGATGCTCTTCATCGACCTCGACAAGTTCAAGGCCGTCAACGACAACCTCGGCCACGACGTCGGCGATCGCCTGCTCGTGTCGGTCTCCGAGCGCCTCTCCGAGCTGATGCGCGACAGCGACACGATCGCGCGCCTCGGCGGTGACGAGTTCGTGATCCTGGCCGAGGAACTCGAGAGCGACGCCGAGGCGATGGCGCTGGCCGGACGGGTGCTCGACGCGCTCGAGGAGCCGTTCCCGCTCGGCACCGCCGAAGTCGCGATGCTCGCGAGCGTGGGGGTCTCGATCGCACAGGACTCCGAGACGGACCCGGAGGCGATGCTGCGCGAGGCCGACCTGGCGATGTACAAGGCCAAGGGCGCCGGCGGACGGCGGCTGGAGATCTTCGACGACGGCCTGCGCAGGGCGATGAGCACGCAGGTCGAGCTCGAGAGCATGCTGCGCGAGGCGCTGCCGCGCCAGGAGCTGGTGCTCGCCTACCAGCCGATCCTTCCTCTCACCGGGGGTCAGGCGGTCGGCATCGAGGCGCTCGTGCGCTGGCGTCCCGACCGCAAGGGGCGGAGCGAGGAACTCCTGGCCTCGGCGTTCCTGCCGCCGGCCGAGGACAGCGAGCTGATCGTTCAGATCGGCCGCTGGGTGCTGCACACCGCGCTCGCGCAGGCGGAGCGCTGGCGCCGCGCCGGCATCGCGGTGCCGGTCTCGGTCAACGTCTCGGCGCGTGAGCTGACCGAGCTCGACCTGGCCGAGCGGGTGCGCGAGGAGCTCGCCTACTGCCGCCTGCCGGGTCACGCGCTGTGCATCGAGGTCAGCGAGGAGGCCGTCCGCCGCGACCCCGAGCGCGCGCGTGAGGCGCTGCGCGACGTCCGCCGCCTCGGCGTCTCGATCGCGCTCGACAAATTCGGCGCCGCCCAGCTCTCGTTCGGGCTGCCGCGCGACGTGCCCCTCGACGTCGTCAAGCTCGACCGCACGCTGACCACCAGCTTCGACCGCGACAAGGAGCGCCGCGCCCTGTTCGCGGCCACGATCGCGCTCGCCAAGGAGGCAGGGCTCACCGCCGTGGCCGTCGGCATCGAGACCAACCGGCAGCTCGCGCTCGCTCGCCGGCTCGACTGCTCCGTCGGCCAGGGCTACCTGCTGCAGGGCCCCTCGGCGCCCGACCGCGTGCGCCTCAAGGACCCGGTCGGGGCTGTAACGTCCGCGCCATGGCGTCCACAGGTGCGACTGGGCGGCCGCGCAGGCCGGACCTGAGCGGCGCAGCGGAGGCGGCAGAGGAGAAGCGCATCGCGGCCGAGGCGGCCGCCGAGCTGATCGAGGATGGCATGCGCGTGGGGCTCGGCACAGGCTCGACGGTGGCCTACCTGCTGCCGGCGATCGCCCGCCGCGGGCTCCGCGGCCTGCGCTGCGCGGCGACCTCTCCGGCGACGGAGCGCACAGCCGTCGCGCTCGGCCTGCACGTCGAGGCGCTCGACGACCTCGGCGAGCTGGACATCGCGATCGACGGCGCCGACCAGGTCGACCCTCGGGGCTGGCTGATCAAGGGCGGCGGCGGGGCGCACACGCGCGAGAAGATCGTGGCGGCCGCGGCGCGCCGTTTCGTGGTCATCGTCTCGGCGGAGAAGGAGGTCGAGACCCTCTCCCCTCCCGTCCCGCTCGAGCTGCTCGCCTTCGGCGTCGAGCACACGCTCGCCCTGCTGGCGCCGGCGAGCCTGCGCGATGCGCCGCCGAGCCCGGACGGCAACCTCATCGCCGACCACACCGGTGCCTTCGGGGACCCGCGCCGGCTCGCGGCGCGACTGGACGGGACGCCGGGCGTGGTCGGGCACGGCCTGTTCGGACCCGAGCTCGTGAGCCTCGTGGTGATCGGCGAGGAGGGCGGCGTGCGGACGCGCGCCGGCGCGAAGTCCTGAGGCCCTTCGCGGCGGCGCCCGCACGCAGCTCCTCGCCGGAGGACGTCGCGTGGCGCACCGGGTCCCCACGGCGGCCGCCTGCGGGGACGGCCACCGGGGGTGCCGCGTCGCGCGCTACAAGAGCGCTTCGAATTCCGTTTCGGCTTTCTTGCCTTTTTCGCCGAGGATCGAGCTGAGCCTGCCTTTGGCGATGTTGCCGCCACCGCCGCTCACCGACGAGGTTTCGCCGCTGGCGAGGTTTTCGGCGCCGCCGCCGAGCCAGGAGTACTTGCCTGCGGCTTCGTTTTCGTAGCCGGAGCCGATCGCGGACCATTCCCCGGTGGTCACGTTGCCGATCCCGCCGCCGATCCAGGAGAACTGCGCCTTCGCAGCGTTCCTGTTCCCGCCGCTGACGGAGGACAGCGACCCGTCCGCGACGTTTTCGTCGCCGCCCCCGACCGAGGAGTAGGGTCCTTTCGCGTTGCCCGCAGCTCCGCCGGCCACGGCCGCATAGGCCCCGGAGGCGGTGTTCGACAAACCTCCCGCCACCGCCGATTCTTTCCCTTCGGCGAGGTTCGCATCGCCGCCTAGCACCGCGGCGGTGCTCCCCGACGCCCTGTTTTCCAGACCGGACACAACCGAGGCGAACGGCCCGTCGATCGCGTCGGCGTTGCCGCCGACGAGGCCACCGTAGCTCGTGAACTCGTTGTCTCTGCCGAGCACGAGATCGTGGGAGCCCGTCTGGGCGCGGTCGCCTTCGTCGTACCCCACGACGAGGTTCCCCTCCCCGTTGACCGTTTCCGTCTTGCCTTCGCCGTTGACGACCTGCACGTTGACGCCCGAGAACTGGATCGTCGGCTTGCCCGCGACACCGGAGGCGACGAACCTGATGTGAGGGAGGATGGTCTTCAGCGTTTCGAGTTCGGCGCCTGACAGACCCGTGCTCGCCGCCTTGCCTTCCGGTCCGGTCTTGCCCGCCGGCCCGGTTGCGCCCTGCTTGCCTTCCGCACCCAGGCTCGAGAGCCTGAAGCCCTTCCTGCACCTGCCGTGCCTCGGGGTGAGAATCGCAGCGCCTTCCTTCTTGGGCACACACAGCTTGAGCGGACCAGCGCCCCACGCCGAGCCCGCCGTCGCAGTGAGCATCGCCGCGAGCAGCATGCCCGCACCACAGATCCGCCTCATCGTGAACCTCCCCCAGTCGCCTTTGTCTGCGGCCCTGATCGTTCTGAGGGCCGCGCCGCGGCATCGCGCCGGCCACGGTTGACCCTACTCCGCGGCGGCGGCTTCAGCGAGCGCGCGGACCCCACGGACGGGGGATATCCTGCGCCAACCGCAACCTGTACATTCCGGCCCTCGAGGCTGGTAGCAGTGCGGCGGAACGTCGAAGCGAGGGGACTCATGCAGGGGGCTCAGAGGACCGCGCGCATCGCGGGGCTGTTCTTCATCGGAACGTTCGTGTTCTCGATCCCCGCCGTGCTCCTCTACAACCCCGTCCTGAAACACCACCACGACTACATCCTCGGCGCGGGGTTCGACAAGCGCATCGCGGCAGGCGCGCTGCTCGAGGTGCTCCTGGCGATCTGCAACATCGCCACCGCCGTCGTGATCTATCCGATCGTCAAACGCGTGAACAACGCGGTCGCCCTCGGGTATGTCGCGTCGCGCACCGTCGAGTCGACGATCATCGTGGTGGGCCTCATCAGCCTGATGTCCGTCGTGACGCTGCGCCACGACCTCGCGGGCTCCGGCGTCGACCCGGGCTCGCTCACCCTCGTGGGACGCTCGCTCGTCGCCTTCCACGAATGGACGTTCCTTCTCGGCCCGCAGTTCTGCGCCGGTTTCGGGAACGGACTCCTCCTCGGCTACCTGATGTACAAGTCGCAGCTCGTGCCGCCGCGCATGGCGCTGGTCGGGATGATCGGCGGGCCGCTGGCGTTCTTCGGCGGGGTCCTGGCCCTCTTCAACGTCTTCGATGACCCGAGCACCGGGTTGTCCCTGCTGACCATCCCGGAGATCGTGTGGGAGGCGTTCATCGCGATCTACTGGACGTTCGTGGGGTTCAGGCGGTCCTCACCCCTGCTCGCCGGTGATGGAGTCGCGGCTGCGTAGGGACGGCGCCCGTGCACCCACGGGGTGGCGCCGCCGGGCGCGTCGAGCGGGGGACCGAGGAGTCGAACCTCGCGTTGCGGTTTTGGAGA
>CAWIHX010000008.1:0-256877 GCA_963836035.1 uncultured Solirubrobacteraceae bacterium
GAAGTACCGCCCGCTGACGGCCGGCTCAGCCCGCGAAGGCGTAGTCGTCGAGGTCGAAGCGCGCGCTGCGCCACGCGGCCTCGAGCGTGAGGCTCGGCCGGAACGGGACGTCGCCGTGCTTGTCGAAGTAGTAGCTGTTCGAGTTGGCGCAGGAGCCGGTGAAGAAGACCTGGTTGCCGCGGCGCGCCAGGACGGATTCGAAGTAGCGCTGGTTGGCCTCGGGCCTGACCTCGACCCGCCGCGCGCCCTCCCGCCGCGCGCGCTCCAGGCAGCGCACGATGTGGCGCATCTGGGTCTCGATCAGCCCGAAGTAGGACTGCCCGTTGAAGCCGTAGGGCCCGAGGATCGAGAACCAGTTCGGGAACCCGGGAAGGCTGACGCCCTCATATGCCTGCTGACGGTTCTCGTCCCACCACTCGGCGAGGTCCACCTGCCCTGAGCCCTGGACGGGGAACGGCGGCATGTTGCCCTTGTCGAAGACCTTGAAGCCGGTCGCGAGGACGAGCACGTCGACGGGGTGCTCGACGCCGTCGGCGGTCCGCACCCCGATGGGCGTGACCGCCTCGATCACCGCGGTCTCCAGCCGCACGTTCCGGCGGTTGAAGGTGCGGATGTACTCGTTGGAGAAGCTCGGCCGCTTGCATCCGAGCCGGTAGCTGGGCGTCAGCTGCTCGCGCACCTCCGGGTCCTCGACCGACTCGAGCAGCTTCTTCGCTTCGGCTTCCCCGCGCGCGGGCAGCGACGGGAACCTGCCTGCGAAATGCGCCACGAGCACGAACGTCAGCTCGACGAAGGCCTGGCTGACCCAGCGCGCTGCGAGCATCGCTCCCGGCACCCAACGCAGGATCCGGCGGGCGCGCGCGCTCAGCGGCGCGTCGAGCTTCGGCAGGCACCAGATCGGCGTGCGCTGGAAGACCGTGAGCTGCTCGACCTCGGGGGCGATCGCCGGGATCACCTGGATCGCCGACGCACCGGTGCCGATCACGGCGACGCGCTTGCCGGCGAGCTCCACCGAGTGGTCCCAGCGCGCCGTGTGCAGCGACGTCCCGGCGAAGGACTCCACGCCGGGGATCTCGGGCAGCTTGGGCTGGCTGAAGACCCCCGTCGCGGCGATCACGAAGCGCGCGCGGATCCGCTCGCCGCCCTCCGTCTCGATCTCCCAGACGTCCCGCTCCTCGTCGTAGACGGCTGCGGTGACCTTCGTGTTCAAGCGGATGCGATCGCGCACGCCGTACTTGTCGGCGCAGTGCTCGGCGTAGGCCTTCAGCTCGCGCCCGGGAGCGTAGACGCGCGACCAGTCGCTGCGCTTCTCGAAGGAGAACTGGTAGCTGAACGACGGGATGTCGACCGCCACGCCGGGGTAGGTGTTCCAGTGCCACGTGCCCCCCACGCCGTCGGCCTCGTCGAGGACGAGGAAGTCCCCGAAGCCGGCGCGGTCGAGCTTGATCGCCGCGCCGATCCCGGAGAAGCCGGCGCCGATCACGACGATCTGGTGATCCACTGCGGTCTGCATCGCCCCCATCTTGCCTTCACCCTAGCCGCCGCGCATCGTACTATAGATGTGCGGTGCAGACGAAAAACGTACAGCAATGACCGCGACGAGCACTGCTCCCGCGCCGGGCGGCTCGCTCACGCTGGAGCGAGGGCTTCGTGTTCTGCGCCTGCTGGCCGCCCGCCCCGACGGCCTGTCGGTCTCGGACATCGCCCGCTCGCTGGAGACCCATCGCGCCGGCGTCTACCGCCTGCTCGGGCCGCTCGCCGACCAGCGCCTGGTCGTGCGCAGCGAGGACGGCCGCTTCCGGCTCGGCAGCGGCCTGATCGAACTGGCCGGCGGTGTGCGCTCGAGGCTGCAGGAGATCGCTGTGCCCGAGCTCCAAGCCCTGGCCGACGAGATCGGTGCGACGACAGCGCTCACGCTGCGCGACGGCGAGTACGCGGTCGTCGCGGCGGTGCTCGAGCCGCGCAGCTCTGACGTCCACATCGCCTACAGGGCGGGTCTGCGCCACCAGCTCGGCCAGGCCGCCTCGGGCATCGCGATCCTTGCCGCGGAGGACCCGCGCCCGGGCGAGCGCGCCTCGGTGAGGCAAGCCCGGGAGCGCGGCTGGTCGCGGACCTCCGGCGAGCTGCTGCCCGGGGCGACCGGCGTCGGCGCTGCGGTCGGTGCGCCCGGAGAGGGCGCCGACGCGTCGATCAGCGCGGTCTGGATCGATGAGCGCGACGAGGTGGAGATGGCCGAGCGGCTGACGCGCGCGGCCGCGAGGATCTCGCTGGCTCTTCAGTGCTAGTCACGGCCGCAGCTCCTCGCCGAGCTCGGGGTTCGGTTTGGTGACCGAGTCCGAGTGGAGCTCGTGGACGGCGACCTCGGCGCTGTGGGGGTCGAGTGGCTGCTCCTCGCCCGTCAGCGGCGAGAGCTCGAAATCGCGGACGGCGCGCACCGACAGGACGGCCAGCGTCAGCAGGATGCTGAGACCGGCCCCGACGTACAGCGTGGTCGAGATGCCGATGGCGATCGCGACCGGTCCGACGAGCGCGAGGCCGATGGGCTGCAGCGCATACGTGCCGAGGTGATCCCAGGAGCTCACACGGGAGAGTTCGCCGGCAGGAATCTCCCGCTGCAACGCGGTGAACCAGAGCACGTTGAACACCGTGTAGGCGATCCCGGTGATGAGGCCGGAGGCGATGATCAGACCCAGCAGTTCGTGACGGGCGAGCAGGAACAGCAGAGCGGGCTCGCCCGCGAGCGGCAGCAGGAAGGCCGCGCGCAGCGGGAAGCGCGGGTGCCAGCGGAACCCGACGGCGCCGCCGAGCGCGGCGCCGACGCCCATCGCGGTCCCGATCGCCGCCCACGCACCCGCGCCGCCGAGATGTGCTTTCGCCACCTCCGGACCGAGCACGTCGAACGGCGCGGAGACGACCATCAGGATCAACGGCAGCGCGGCGACGCTCGCCCACAGCCAGGTGCGACCGGCGAAGGCCCGCCAGCCCTCCCGCAGCTCTGCCACGGCGCTCCTGCGGGCAGCGCGGGTCACGTCAGCAAGGCCCATGAGCTGGAGCGACACCGCGCTGATCACGAATGCGGCGGCGTCGAAAGCGAGGCCCCAGCCCGCGCTCGAAGCCACGACCAGCACCCCGCCGAGCGCGGGGCCCACGATCGACGACAGGTTTTCGGCCACCCCCATGAGGCTGTTCGCTTCCTGCAGGTCCTCGGCGCCGACGAGCTCCGGCACGATCCCCGTCGAGGCCGGGCCGAAGAAGGCCCTCGCGGCGCCGTAGACAGCCTGCAGGGCGGCCAGCTCCCACACGTGCGCGACGCCGCTCAACAGCAGGACGGCGCATGCGGCCTGCGCACCGGCGCGGACCAGATCCGAGGCGAGCATCACGGCCTTGCGCGGCAGCCGGTCGGCAAGGACCCCGCCTGCGAGCACGAACACCACGAGCGGCAGCGAGCGCGCCGCCAGGACGACGCCGAGATCGCGTACGGAGCCCGTCAGCTCCAGCACCGCGAATGACAGCGCGACGGGCGCCACCCCGTCGCCGACGGAGGACACGCCCTGGCCGATCACGAGGAGCCGGAACGACGGGCTCCGCCAGGCGCCGGAGGTCATCCGGACAGGCTACGGGCGCGCGCTCACCCGTTGCGCGGGCGTCCCCCGGCGGCTCCGATCTGACAGTGCCGTCTCAGCGCGGCCGGGTCGCCCGCTCGACCGCCTGGCCGCGCGAGGTCAGGTGCCATGCGTTGGCGGCACCCTTCTCCTGGCCGTCGCCCGTGTTCTCGACCAGCTGCAGGCGCGCCAGGCGCCCCAGCAGCTTCGAGATCTGGCCCTGGTCGGCGATGCCCGACCGCTCGGCGATCTCGCGGTTGCTCGTTCCCGGCGAGTCCGCGATCACCATCAGCACCCTCACCGTCCTGTAGGTGAGGCGCATCTTCAGTCCCTCGAGCGGGTCGCCGTTGCGGCGTGCCCGCCGCCGCGCGCCGCGCGGGCGCGCGACCTCGGGCACCGGCCGGCTCAGCTCGCGCTCTGCCGCTTCGGCGCCGAGGTAGGGCAGCACGATCATGCTCATCAGCTGGCCCAACAGGCCGATCAGCGGCTCTTCGCCGCCGTCCAGCACCCGCGCGTGGAGCACCGCGAAGACGGCTCCCACCACGCCTTCGGCAGTCACCTCGGGAGGGTCGAGCGCCCCGGGCTGCTCGCGCCCGCGGTCCACCACGCGCGCGAGCTCCGAGAACGCTTCGGCGCGCCGCTCGAGTACGCGCTCGCCCGCCGCGAGCGCCTCGACGACGACCAGCCGCGTCGGCGCCGGTTCCTCGTCCATCCGCACGAGCATGCTCGCCAACGCCGAGTGCACCCCGTCGTCCCACGAGTCCTCGGCCGCGTAGGCATCTCCCAGCAGCGTGGCGCCCTGCTCCACCGCCTGGTCGAACGCCGCCAGGAAGCAGTCCTCGCGGTCCGCGAAGACGTCGTAGAAGGTCTTGCGCGACACGCGCGCGCGGCCGATCACCTGCGCCACGGTCATGCCGGCGTAGCCGACCTCGTCGACGGCGTCGACCGCGGCCGAGAGCATCCGCCCGCGCTGGATCTCCGTCACCTGCCCGCGAGGCAGGCCGCCGGGCCCAGGCCGCAGGTCGCTTGTCGGTCGAGGTCGGTATGTCAAAGCCATCGTCCCGCCTGTCGTCGCTCGGAAATCGCGTCGAGGTTCCTACGGTTTGACCCGGCCGTCGAGGGCCGTCTCTGACTCACCGGCAACCGGCCCACCCGCGTGGCATCGCTAGCCCCATACCCTTCGCGCCCTCGGAATACACATCGGCAGTCGAATTGCCACCCCTGGCTGGCGCGCGAACGCTCACGCAGCCGCCCCCCTTCCGAGATGCAGTCGCCCCCGGCCTCAGCGCAGTCGCCCGCTGCGGAACGGCGGCCTCGCGGCGTCGCCTGCCGCCCGATGCCCGACCCGCCTCACCGCTGTGGGCCGGTGGGGACGGGCAGGACGGAGCGCGGCACCTCCCTCGCGCGGGCAACGGCGTCTCCACGCCGGGCCCCGGAGCGCCCGCCCTGTCGTAGTAGCGCACCGAACCCCCTCGTCACCACCCAGGAACCCGAACACAGATGTGCCCTCCCCCCGCCACCGTCGCCGACGGCCGCACTGCGCAGGAGCAAGTGCTCCGGCGGTACGTCGAGGACGAAGCTCGCGAGCTGGTCCTCCGTTCGAGCGAGGACGGCGCTCGGCTCGTGATCGACCGCGACCCGCTCGCGCCG
Source organism: uncultured Solirubrobacteraceae bacterium (assembly GCA_963836035.1). Taxonomy (GTDB): domain Bacteria; phylum Actinomycetota; class Thermoleophilia; order Solirubrobacterales; family Solirubrobacteraceae; genus Palsa-744. The sequence goes on from CAWIHX010000008.1 coordinate 5,253, forward strand.
GGCCGAGAGCGACTGCTGGGACGACTCGAACCCGACGAGCCGAACACGAACGCCACGCTCCTCTGCGATCACTACCTGCGCACGCATCCCGAGCGGCGCCGTTGCCGTGCCCCGGCCCGTGCCGACGAGCTCGCGCCGTCCGCCGAGAGCCCACCGCGCGAGGACCCTGACTGGTCGGTTCCGGGAGACGGGTTCCAACATGCGCTGAGGGCGATCCCGGGTGGCCTGTCGATCCCGGAGCTGCGCTGGACGCGAACCGGCGGCTCGGGGACCACCGTTGCGGTCAGCCTGCGCTCGGCGATCGCGCTGCTCGAGAGCTACGAGCCGTTCTGCCGCCACAGCAGGCACGCGCTCTCGCGTCATGCCGACGACCTCACCACCTCGACGACGGCGCTTGCGACGGAGCTGACGCGTGTGCTGTGCTCGCCGATCGTCCTGAACCGCGGACTGCGCGAGGCCGTTCTCATGAGTGTCAAGCGCGGCGAGACGACGATGAGCGAGATCGCGATCCGCTGCGGACGCCTCAAGCGGGGCGCGCGCGGTAGCCGCTCGGGCGAGACCAGCTGGCTCGCCAGGCGCATCGGTCTCCTGCCCGAGGGCGGGCGGCGCGTCCCGACACCCTGGGTCCACACCGACGTCCTCGCGCTGATCGCCCGCGACGGGCTCGGCATCGCACCCCGCGAGGTCGAGCTGGGTTGAGCTGGGAGCGCCCGATCCTCGTCGTCGAGTCCGACCGCAGGCTCGGCGAGGCACTCGCTTCGCAGCTCGCGGCCGACGGCTTCCGGGTCGAGCTCGCCCGAACCGCCCGCCATGCCCGGATCCTCGCGGGCGAATCCTGCCCCGGCCTGGCGCTGCTCGGGCATCTCGACAGCCCGCGTGGAGCCGTCGCGCTCGTCGAGGAGATCCGCCGGGCACCCGAGCATGGCTCCTGCTGGGACCCGGAGATGGCGGCGATGGTGATCGGCGGTTCCCGCGGCGAGCTCGACGTCCTGCGTGCCTTCGAGTCGGGCGCCGACGACTTCATGCCGACCCCGCTCGGCTATCTCGAGCTTCGGGCGCGGATGCTTGCCGTGCTGCGGCGCTGCACGCCGCCACCGGACGAGGAACGGATCCTGCAGGTCGGTCCGCTCAGCGTCGACCTGCTGGCGCGCGCCGCCTCGCTTCGCGGGCGCGTCCTGCCGTTGCGGCGGATGGAGTACGAGCTGCTCGCCCGCATGGCGCGCGAACCCGAGCGCGCCTTCCCGCGGGAGGAGCTGCTGCGCGACATCTGGAGATACCGCTCGTCGGGCTCGACCCGCACCGTCGACACCCACGCCAGCCGTCTGCGCTCGAGGCTGCGCGCGGTCGACGCCACCCCATGGGTGGTCGCGGTGTGGGGCATCGGCTATCGCCTGAGGTGAGCCCGCGCCTGGAGAGGGCGCATCGTCTCTGAGACCTCGCTCCCGACGCACGCGCCAGAGAGCGCGCGCCGACCGGAGCCTGTAGCCGCGCTGGCCGCGGCATCGAAAGGGCCCCGCTCCGCGGGGCGATCCCCGGCTGCCCGCGGGCAGCCCGAACACGAGGAGAACCACCATGACGACCCCCACGGGGCGCCGTCCGCCGGCCCCTGCCGGCGAACTGCTCCCACACGCCCTTCACGGGCTCCTCGCGGCGCTCGCGCCGCTGCTGATCGCGCTCGCGCTGGGCGCCGTGGCTGCCCAGCTGATGCGCCGCCGGCACCTGCACTGGAGCTGGGCGCCGTTCGCGCTGACGCTCCTGCTCGTTCTCGCGCCGCTGCTCGGCGGCGCCGGCCCGCTCGTGCTCGTCGCGTGCGTCGCCGCCGCCGTCCGCGGCAGGCGCCGACACCGCGACGATCTCGAAGCCGGCGCCGATCTCGGCCGCACGGCGCGCTCGCGCCTGACCCCCCTCGATGCCGCGAGGCGGACGGCCGGGCGCCTCACCGACCGGCGCTCCGCCGGTCGCCGGCGTCCCGCCCGGGGCACGCTGCTGCTGGGCCGTGACGGCACGGGACGCCCGGTCGGCATGCCGTTCAGCAGAGAGACCGCCGGGCACGCCCTCGTCGTCGGCGCCACGGGCTCCGGTAAGACCGTCACCCAGACGCTGATCGCCGAGGCCGCGATCGAGGACGGCCGCGCGGTCATCGCGGTCGACCCCAAGGGCGACGACGCCATGCGGCGCCGCCTCGCGGCGGCAGCTGCCCGTGCCGGGCGCCGCTTCATCGAGTGGACGCCGGACGGGCCGTGTTCGTACAACCCGTACGCGCGCGGCGGCGAGACCGAGATCGCGGATCGCCTGCTCGCCGGCGAGCACTTCACCGAGCCGCACTACCTCCGGCAGGCCCAGCGCTACCTCGGTCACGCGATCCGGGCCTTGCGCTCGCGCGGGCGCGAGGTGTCACTGGCCGCTGTCGTCGAGCTGCTCGACCCGCAGGCACTCGAGTCGCTGCTGCGCGGGGCGGAGGAGCGGGAGGCGGCGCCGGGCCATGCCTACCTCGACTCGCTCACGCCGCGCCAGCTCCGCGATCTCGCCGGCATCCGTGACCGCCTGGCGATCCTTGCGGAGTCCGAGGTCGGACGATGGCTCGGCACGGAGGGCGAGCGTTTCGATCTGCTCGCCGCCTGCCGCGAGGGGTCGGTTGTCGTGTTCCGGCTCGAAGCCGACAGCCGCCCGCTGGTCGCCCAGATGCTCGGGGCCGCGATCGTGCAGGACCTCCAGAGCACCGTCGCCGCGCTCCAGCGTTCGCCCGCACCGACGCTCGTCGTGATCGACGAGTTCTCGGCACTCGGCGCCCGCCAGGTGACGGCGCTGTTCGGCCGCGCGCGTTCTGCGGGGATCTCGCTGCTGCTGGGCACGCAGGAGATCGCGGATCTGCGGCTGCCGGGCTCCGAGCGCGTGCTGGAGCAGGTGATGGGCAACCTGTCCCTGCTGATCGCCCACCGGCAGGTCGTGCCGTCGTCTGCCGAGCTGATCAGCCGGCTCGCCGGCGAGCGCGGCTGCTGGCGCGTGAGCTGGGGCTCAGGCGGGCGCACGACCCGGATGCGCTCGAGCGAACCGCTGCTCGACGGCGAGCTCCTCGCGGAGCTGCCGCCCGGCCGGGCCGTGCTCGTCGGGTTCGGCGCGGCCCGTGCGGTCTCGGTCCTCGACGTCCACGCTCCGGGAGGTGGGGGCAGATGAGCGCGACGCGCCGGCGCGAGCTGCTGGTGTGGGCCGGGAGCGTCGGCGCCGTCACCGCCCGGGCGCTCGCGGAGCGCGAACACGAAGTTGGAAGCGGCTCGGCACGCGCGCGGCTGGCGGCGGCGGAGCGGAACGGGCTGATGGCCGTCTGGCGGCTCGTGCGCGATCCGCCCGCGCTCTACACGGTGACCCGCGCCGGACTCCGGGCCGCCGGCGTTCCGGACCTCGAGCCCGCGCGCGTCAGCGCGGCGGGAGCCGCGCACGCAGCCGCGTGCTGCGCCGCGGCCGTCCGTCTCCAGGCCGGCTATCCAGGGTTCACGGTGCTCGGAGAGCCGGCCATCCGCGCGGCGCGCCGGCACGACGAGCGTTTCGCCTGCCCCCGCCTCGGGGCCGGGAGCGGGGAGTGCACCCACCGGCCGGACCTGGTGCTCGTGCCGGAGCGCGGCGGCCTGCCGATCGCGGTGGAGGTCGAGCTGACCGTCAAGGCACCCGAGCGCCTGGCGGCGATCTGCAGGGCCTGGGGCCGCGATCGCTCGGTGGGCGGCGTTCTGTACATCGCGCCTGCCCCCGTGCGTCGGGCGCTCGCCCGGGCAGTGGCGCGCGCCGGCGCCGGCGAGAAGGTCCTGATCCTCGGGCTCTGACAGAGGCCTCGGAGCCTCCGGCGACGGCGATCAGGCCCTACGCTGAGGGGCATGCAGTGGCTGGTCGACGGCATGAACGTGATCGGCACCAGGCCGGATGCCTGGTGGAGGGACCGTCATCGGGCGATGGTCGGGCTCGTCGACCTGCTGGAGCGCTGGGCGGCCGCCACCGGCGAGGACGTCACCGTGGTGTTCGAGCAGCCGCCCCGGCCGCCGATCCACTCGACCGTGATCCTCGTGACCCACGCTCCGAGGCCGCGCCGTGACTCGGCCGACGACGAGATCATCCGGCTGCTCGCTCAGGTGACCGAGCCGGGGACGGTCCGGGTCGTCACCTCCGACCAGTGGCTCGGCGACCGGGTTCGTGCGACCGGCGCGACCGTCGAGGCCGCGGCCGCCTTCCGTTCGCATCTCGAGGAGCACCGGTGATCCCGGAGACGCGCTACACGCGAAGCGGCGAGGTCAGCATCGCCTACCAGGTCGCGGGCGACGGACCGCTGGACCTGCTGTTCCTGCCCGGCTGGATCTCCCAGATCGAGCAGCTCTGGGAGGCGCCGGGCAACCGGCGGTTCCTCGAACGGCTGCTGAGCTTCGGCCGTCTGATCATGTTCGACAGCCGCGGCACGGGCCTCTCCGATCACGGGCTCGAGGCGTACTCGCTCGACCAGGACGTGGCGGACGCGCTGGCCGTACTCGACGCCGCGGGATCGGAACGGTGTGCGGTGATGACCTACGCGGGCGGCGGGCTGGTCGGAGCGCGGCTCGCCGCGGAGCAGCCGCAGCGGATCGGGGCACTGATCATGTACGCCTCGTTCGCCCGTACGACCTGGGCGCCGGACTACGACTGGGCGATGACGCCCGAGGAACGAGTGGGTCTGACAGCCGAGGAATTCCGCCACTGGGGGGAGCCGGACAGCGAGCTGACGGCGCGACTCGCGCCCTCGATGGCCGACGATCCGGCGCTGAGGTCGTGGCTGGCGCGAACGCAGCGCCTGACCGCCAGCCCGAGCGAGGCGCGCACGATCCTGGGCGTCATCTCGGACGCGGACGTGCGCGACTCACTCGAGCAGATCCGCGTCCCGACGCTCGTCATGCACCGCCCGGAAGAGCTCGTGTGGGACGTCCGCCACTCGCGCTATCTCGCCGAGCACATCCCCGGCGCCCGCTACGTCGAGCTGGAAGGCGCCGACTCGCTGCCGTTCATCGGCGACAGCGACGCGATCGTCGAGGAGGTGAGGGAGTTCCTGACCGGCGGGCGCCGCGGTGGCGACGTCGCCCGTGATCTCCTGACCGTGATGTTCACCGACATCGTCGACGCCACCGCACGCGCGGCGACCCTCGGCGACGGGCATTGGCGGGACCTGCTCTCCCACCACGATGAGGCGGTGCGCACCCAGCTGCGACGCTTCGGCGGGCGGGAGGTCAAGACCGTGGGCGACGGCTTCCTGGCCACCTTCGACGGCGCCCCCTCGCAGGCGCTGCGCTGCGCGCTGGCGGTGACCGCCGCGACGAGCGACCTCGGCCTGCAGGTGCGCGTCGGCATGCACACAGGCGAGTGCGAGCTGATCGGGGACGATGTCGGCGGCATGGCCGTCCACATCGCCTCGCGGGTGGCCGCGCTCGCCGCCGGCGGCGAGGTGCTGGTGTCCGGCACGGTCTATGGCACCGTCGTCGGCGGACCCTTCGAGTTCGTCGACCGCGGCTTCCACGAGCTCAAGGGCGTACCGGGGCCGTGGCCGCTCTTCTCGCTCGCGATGCAGCGCTCCGGTAGCGCGCCGGCGGAGCCGACCGAGGCGCGCGCGCCCGCCTGAGCGAAACCTGACGATGGGTGAGGCGCTGGACGCGATCCTGCCGGAGGGCGCCGTGGGCGTGGAGCGCGGGAGCCTCGACGGCGCCGGTGTCGTGCTGCCCGTCCCGGAGCTCCACCCCGCCGAGGAGGAGCTCGTCACCGGGGCGAGCGAACGCCGGCGGCGCGAGTTCGCCGAGGCGCGGCGCTGCGCCAGGGAGGCCCTGGAAGCGCTCGGCGTACCCGCCGGACCGATCCTCGCCACCAGGGACGGCGCCCCCGTCTGGCCCGAGGGCGTCGTCGGCAGCATCACGCACAAGGACGGCTACTGCGCAGCTGTGGTGGGAAGGGCAGCCGAGCTGACGGGTCTCGGCATCGACGCCGAGCCAGACCAGTGGATGCCGAAGGGGGTGCTCGAGACGATCGCCTCGCCCGGAGAGCTCAGGCAGGTCGAAGCGCTGCTCGATAGGCAGCCCGATCTCGCCTGGGACCGGCTGCTCTTCAGCGCCAAGGAGGCAACGGTGAAGGCGGCTCATCGGCTCGGCCTGGCTGTCGCGGGCGTGCGAACGGTCGAGGTGTCGTTCGACCCCGACGCGCGGTCGTTCACCGGAATCCTCGCGCGTGCCGACGCAGCGTCGATGAACGGCGCCTGGGCCCGAAAAGCGGGGCTCCTCGTGACTCTGGCGAGCAACAACTAGGCCAAAAAGCTCACCTTTTCGATCGGGACGGCCGGATTCGAACCGGCGACCTGGGCCTCCCAAAGGCCCCGCGCTACCAGGCTGCGCCACGCCCCGCGGACGCTGATTTTATCCCGGCGAGCCGGTCCAATCCTGCTTGATCAGATCGACCCATGCAGCCATTCGGCTTCGAAAGTAGGTGTCGTGCGAGGCGATCGCCATCACTCCGTGCCGGCATCGCCACACGCGACCCGACATGCGTCCGCTGTTGCTTTTCCGCTGGCAGCGGATCGTCGCCGGCGAGACGCCCAGGTAGTCGCCCCAGAACCCCCTCAGCAGCTCGGGCTGCTGATCCGGGTGATAGGTGACGACGTAGTCGAGCGACCGCATCGCAAACTGCCTCAGCCAGCGATCGGCAAGGAGCATCACCGATGGATCCGAGTTGCAGATCGACACCGTGTGCCGGCTCCGCTTGTACCCCTCGGCGATGTACAGACAGACGAAGTCCCGGAACGTCGGCTCCTGCACGAGCGACGAATAGCTCTCCACGCCCTCCCGATACGCGGCTTCGCGCAGCAACCGGTACTTCCGCTTCATCGCGCGCGTCCCCTTCCGCTGGGCCTCTGACGCGAACCCCCCGCCCGGCCCCGAGCCCGGGATCGGCATGTCGCGCACCCAGTAGTAGATGGTCGAGCGCGAGAGCGCGAGCCGCTCGGCGAGCTCGTCGATCGTCAGCCGCCTCTCGGCGCGGAGCGTGCGGGCCTTTTCACGTAGATAGGACGGGTGCGCCATGTCGAACATATGTTCGCATGAGGCGCGGACGGCGCGGGGCCGCATCAGGCGCCTCGCAATGCGCCCCAGCCCCCCGCTGCTAGCCTCCGCCACCGCGATGGCCGACGTCCAGCCGCTCAGAGCGCTCCACTACGAACTGTCCGCGGTCGGCGAGCTCGCCGACGTGGTCGCGCCGCCGTACGACGTGATCGACGACTCTCAGCGCGCCGCGCTGCTCGCGCGCTCGCCGTTCAACGTCGTCGCGGTCGATCTGCCGAAGGCCGCCGACGGCGCCGGCGATCCCTACCGGGCCGCGGCCGAGCTGTTCGAGAGCTGGCAGCTGCAGGGCGTGCTCGGCCGCGACCCCGAGCCGGCGATCTGGGCGCACGCGCAGGAGTACACGGGGCCCGACGCGGTCACCCGCACCCGCAGCGGCTTCTTCTGCCGCGTGCGCATCGAGGGCTACGGGCCCGGTCGCGTGCGTCCTCACGAGCGAACGCACCCGGGCCCGAAGGAGGACCGTCTGCGCCTGACGCGGGCGACGCGCGCGAACATCTCCCCCATCTTCTCCCTCTTCTCGGACCCGCAGAACGCCGCCTGGAACGCGCTCGCGCCGGCCACGGCCGAGACGCCGTGGGCCGACATCACCGACGGCGACGGCACGCGCCACCGCCTCTGGCGGGTCACCGACGGGCAGGCGATCGCCGCCGTGCAGTCCGCGACGGCAGATGCCGAGCTGCTGATCGCCGACGGGCACCACCGCTACGAGACGATGGCCGCCTACGCCGACGAGATCGGCGGCGACGGCGAGCACCGCTACATCCTCATGTGCCTGGTCGCGCTGGAGGACCCCGGGCTGACGGTGTTCCCCACCCACCGGCTCGTCAACGGCCTCGACGCGGACCGCCGCGCGGCGCTCGACGCCGCGCTCCGGCGCGACTTCGAGATCGAGGACGTCCCGCTCGAGGACCTCGCCCCGCCGCCGATGGGAGAGCAGCCCACGCCGCTGCAGATGGGCTACATCGACTCCGCCTCACAGCGCCCGGTGCGGCTCACGCTGAAGGACCAGGCGATCGCAGACGCGGCCCTGGCCGAGCACTCGGAGCCCTACCGGCACCTCGACACCGGCGTGCTGGAGGCGCTGATCCTGAAGGGCGCGCTCGGGCTCAGCGACGACGACATCTCCCACTTCAACGGCATGTTCTACGCGCGCGACACCGACGAGGCGGTCGCGATGGTCCGCTCGGGCTCCTACGACGCGGCGTTCGTGATGCGCCCCACGCCGGTCCGGCAGGTTCGCGAACTCGCCGCAGAGGGCGAGAACATGCCCCCGAAGTCCACGTTCTTCTACCCCAAGCTTCTCACCGGGCTGCTGTTCAACCCGCTCGCGTGAAAAGGTCCGGCGCTCACACCTATCTGCGTCCGGAGCTAATATCGGAGTGACCGAGGGAAGCACCGACAGGAGGCATCGCACATGGGTCAGCCGCAAGGGCTAACACGGATGAAGGCCACGGCACGGCGCGACGGGGCAAGGCTCCGTCACACGGTGCAGGTGCGGGACCATCAGGTCACCGTCGACGAGCTGCCCGACTCGGGCGGGGACGACGCGGGCCCGGACCCGCTCGAGCTGCTGGCCGTCAGCCTCGCCTCGTGCACGGCGATCACGGTCGAGATGTACGCCGCGCGCAAGGGCTGGGACATCGGCCACGTCGAGGTCGACGCGGAGTACAGCCCGGCCGAGCGCGGCTGTCCGACGAAGTTCCAGCTCGTGCTGCGACTGCCCGACGACCTCCCCGAGGAACAGGTCGAAAAGCTCCGCGTGATCGCCGCCAAGTGCCCGGTGCACCGCGCCCTGGAGGGCGAGGTCATGTTCCAGGAGCGCATTGAGCGCGTTCACCTGGCCGCCTGAGTCCTCAGCCTCGCCGGGCGGACTGAAGGGCCGCCCGACCGCCCCCGAGCCGGTTGCCTCCGCCGTGCTCGTCCCCATCTTCCGATCCGCCGGTGTCAGCCACCTCGTGCTGACCAGGCGCCGCGCGGACCTGCGCCGCCACGCCGGTGAGATCTCCTTCCCCGGCGGCCGCCGCGACCCCACCGACCCCGACCTGCAGACGACCGCCCTGCGCGAGGCGGAGGAGGAGATCGGCTTGCCGCGCGCGAGCGTCGAGCTGATCGGGCCGCTGCCCGCCACCTCGACCTTCGCAACCGGTTACGAGATCCACCCGTTCGTCGGCTCGATCCCTCCCGGCGTCGCCTGGGAGCTCTCGCCGCGCGAGGTCGACGCGGTGCTCGAGCTTCCGCTCGAAGCGGTCCGCGCCGGGCGGACGGTGACGCGCATCGATCGCCGCGGCATCAGCTTCCTGACCGACGCCTACGTCGTCGAGGAGCACCTGATCTGGGGGGCGACCGCGCGCATCATCGAGCACCTGCTGGGCCGGCTCGACGAGGACGATGGCGCCCTGCGCCTGCTCGCGCCCCGATCCGCCGAGGGCGCCGGCGACGCCGCGGAGTGACCTCAGCCGCCGGCCGTCGTGCCGCTCGTGAGGCTCGCCCAGATGTCGCCGCTGAACGGCCCCGGAGCTGCGGGGATCGCGCGCGGCCACAGACCGCCGAGCGCGACCATCAGCGCCCCGAGCAACGACAGCCAGGCCCCCTCGCGCAGTGACAGCGCGAGCATCTCGCCGGCGGGCGCCGGGGGCGCGATCATGCGGTAGAGCACGAAGCCGCTGGCGAGAATCCCGAGCAGCACGACCGCGCCACCTGCCCCCTCAGGGATCCGGGAGCGGCCGCGGGCCAGCGGGACGAGCGCGTCGAGCAGCGAGAGACCGGCGAGCACGAGAAGCACCACGCTGAGCGCGCTGAGAGCCTGCTCGGCCGTCAGCGCCCCGACCTTCTCGCCCGCGAGCGCGGCGATCGTGCCGTGCAGGCCACCGGCGTAAGCCTGGAGCCCACCGGCGGCGACGCGGGCGGCCAGGCCGCTGCCGGCCTTCCCGAGCGAGTCCGCGCCGGCCTGCGTCACGCTGACCGCGTACCACGGAAGGAACAGCGAGCCGGCCAGGAGCGCTGCGCCGAGCGAGGACACGAGCAAGCCGTATCGGGAGCGCTCACCTGTCATCGCTCCCACCATCGGCTCGGCCCTCCGAGCGCTTGACCCGTGGCCGCGCTGATGCCCGGACGTACTAGCGGGCGGTCTGGGCGAGCAGGCCCTCGACGGCTGCCCGCGCCGCGGCGACCCATCCCTCGACGTCCGCGGGATCCGCGGAGTCGAGCATCGCGGCCGGGATGCGGTTGCGCTCCGTCAGCCGCGCGGCGATCTCCGCCCCGGCTGCCGCCGCCTCGGGAGGCACGAGCGCGCCCGCCGGCTCGTAGACCAGCCCGCGTACCGTCGTGTCGATCGCCTGCGTGAGGAACAGCTCGAGCCTCGTCGTGTAGAGCGCGGCGAGCTCATCGGGATCGCCGCTCGCGCTGCCGAGCAGCCAGCACGCGATCGCGACGCGATCGAGCGAGCCGCGCAGCGTCGCGAGCCGATCCGGCGTCCCCACCCAGCACTCGGCGCCCAGCGCCTCGATCGCGGCGCGCCCGCTCTCAGAGCGGGTCGTGATCCGGACCGCATCCCCGCCGGCGAGGAGCTCGCCGGCGAGCCGCCGCCCGCGACAGCCCCCGCCGACGATCAGGATCCGCGCCACGGCGGCGCATGCTAGCCGCGCCGCCCCGGACCGCCGGGCCGAGAGCGCTCAGGCAGCCAGCGGGTGGAGGCGGTCGAGCACCTCCTGGCGGTCGGTGCCGTGCGAGCGCAGCACCTGGTTGAAGTCGTGTCCGTAGACGTCGATCACGGCGACCAGCACGTCGATCGTCGTGAAGCACTGCGCCTGGCGGCGCGAGGCCCCTTGCGCGGCCACGTCGCCCACGCGGGCGACGACGTCCTCGACCTCTGGCTGGCCGGCCTCTTCCTCGTGCCGCTCCGCGCCTTCCAGCGGCGCCTCGCTGACGCCGAGCGCCTGGAGCGCCGCGCCGGCCTCGCCGTGCAGGCGGAGGATCCGCAGCCAGCGCTCGGCCTCCTCCTCGCGCGAGCGCGCGAAGGGGATCGCGGTCGAGGCCATCCCGAGTACAAGGGCGGCATCGAGGTCGGGGGTAGGTTGCTCTCTCACAGCGCCACCTCCTGGGTGCGTGCTAGGGCGCGCGCGCGAAGCGGCGCGACGTTGTCTTGCATAACGGATACCCGGGGGCGCTCACCCGACACGTCGAGCTCGAGCAGCGCGCTGCCGTGCTCGGCGGCGATCGTGCGCGCGCGCACCACGGTCGCGGTGATCTCGGGCTCCTCCAGCCCGGCCGCGACGAGGAAGCGCCGCGCTCGCTTGCCGTCGGCGTCGCCCGCGTCGAGCACCAGCTGCTCCTCCAGAACCCGCGGCGCGGCGTGCTCGCCGGCGAGGCTCAGCAGGCACGCGGCCATGTCGTCGGGGCGCCGGTCGGTCTCGGCGGCGACGCGGTCGAGCAGCTCCCCCGCAGCCGGCTCGGAGTCGCGCTCGCCGGCGAGCAGCGCGCCCAGCGCCGCCGCGAGCCGCCGCTGGCCGTAGAGCCGGCCTGCGGTCCGCGCCTCGATCACGCCGTCGGTGTAGAAGCAGGCGGTCGCAGCGCCAGGGATCGAGACGACGGTCTGACGGCTGCCGGTGGCTCGGCCCGCGCCGATCGGCGGCGCGGAGCCGGCGATGATCGTGGCGTCGGGGTCGAGGCCGGTGACGATCGGGTGCGGGTGACCCGCGGAGGCGTAGGTGAGAACTCGCGCGCGAGGATCGTAACTCGCGAGGACGACGGTGGCGAACGAGCCGCCGAGCTGGCGTTCGAGCGCCGGCGCGGCGGCCCGCAGCGCCTCGCGCGGGGCGAGCCCCGCCTCCATGTAGGCGCGCAGCGTGTAGCGGAGAAGCGTGGTGTGCGGGAGCGCTTCGCGGCCGTGCCCGGAGACGTCGCCCACGATCACGGCGAGCAGCCCCTCGGGAAGCGCGAACACGTCGTAGAAGTCCCCGCCCGCGCCGGGGCCGGAGGCCGGCCGGTAGGCCGCAGACGTGCCGACGGGACCGAGCCGTTCGGGCAGCTCCGGCAGCAGCGCCGCCTGCAGCAGGCCGACGTCCTCGAGCAGCGCGCGACGCTGGCGGTCCAGGCGACCCGCGCGCCTCGCGGCCAGTCGGGAGGTGACGGCGAACGCGGCGGCGGCGAAGGCCAGCACGCCGATCAGCAGCCACAGCGCGGTGGGGATCACGCTGACGATCTGCGTCACGGTCTTGACGATCGGGGACTCGGCCGTGGAGCCGCCGTGGTGCGCGGCGGGCCGTGCGTGGCTCGCGGGAGCGCCCGTGCCGCCGCCGGTCGTACCGGTGGCGGGCGCCACCAGCGCGCCGAGACCGAGCGCTGTCAGCGCTGTCGGCGTAGCCGCGCCGGGCGAGGCGCCGTTGCCGGCGTGCCGCACGCGCGCCCGGTGAGAAGGCGCCGCGGCGCGACCGGTGCGAGTGGCGGCCACCGCGCTCGCCGAGGGCGACTGGGCGGTCGGTTCGCCGCCTGGCCCGACCGAGACACCGCTCGCGGCGGCGGCGCGCTGAACGCCACCGGCGCCGACGGTGGACGGTTCGGCTTCGATCCCTTCTTCGGCTTCGCGCGCTTCACGCGCTTCGCGCGCTTCACGTTCTTTGTGGCCTTCGCCGCGGACCCGCCCGCCATTGATTTCGCGTTCGCGCTGGCGCTGTTCGTGCAGCCGTTCGTGTTCGCGTTTGCGTTCGGCGTGGGTCTTCTGCGCTTTGCCGGACCCGCCGGCGAAGGCCTGGGCGCCGGCGCTGGCGCTGCTCGGAGCAGCCGCGCCCGATGCCCCGGCGTGGCGCGCTTCGCGCTTGGCGAGGTGTTCGGCGTGCTTTTCGGCGTGTGCCGCCTGACGCGCGTCGCGAGCGGAGGTGCCGGCGGCGACCGTCTGCGCCGGGGCGGCAGAACCCTGGGCTTCGGCGGCAGCGCGTTCGGCGCGCCGGGCCGCACGTTCGGCGGCTCTCGCCGCGGCGGGCGCCGGGGCGGCTTCGGCCGCCGGCGTGGCTTCGACCGTTTCGGTCGCGGACGCGTGCTTGGCAGCCGCGCCCCCCGGCAGGGCGGCGAGCGCGATCAGGATCGACGACGCGAGCGCCAGGCTCGCGATTGGCGCGTTTCGAGGGCGGGCGCCGTTGCGACGGGGCATCAGCCGGCCGCCGTCGTGCTCCCCTGGACGTAGCCGAGCGCGTCCTGCAGCGTGGGGACGATCTCGAACATGCCGTCGAGGCCGGTCAGTTCGAAGATCCGGAGCACGTTCTCCTCGGCGCAGGCGATCGCCAGCTTCACGCCGGGGTCGAGCGAGCGCTGCGCGCCGACCAGCACGCCGAGCGCCGTCGAGTCGATGAAGCTCACCTGCGAGAGGTCGACCACCACATGCCGGCTGCCGGCCGACTGAAGGTCCGCGAGCGCCCACTTCAAGCTCGGCGCAGACGCCAGGTCGAGGTCGCCCTCGACGCTCAGCAGGCTCGTGTCGTCGGCCAGCTCCCTGCGGGTGATCAGGAAGCTCACCTCTTTGGGGTCGCTTTCGCCCTGGGTGGGCGGGCCCATTTTCTCTCGTGCCGAGTGCATCTGCCGCTCCTGACCTCGAGGTCTCTCTCGGATCGCCAGCGCCGCCACACCCGGGGGCGGGTGCGCGGTTCTGACACGAGTGCCTTCGGCAGATCGGCCGGGGACCTTGATGCCGGATGCAAGCTCTCGTACACGCGTCCGTCCGCAAATTGCGGGATCGGCGCGTGAGGGCGCTCTCACACAGGCAACCCCGAGGCTCCGCGCGCCACATCGCCGGCGCCTCACGAGCCGCCAGGAGGCGGCCGGACGACGCGCCGCGCCGTCCCCCGCTGCGCCGGACCTCGACGCCTGCGCCGCCCCTGCTCGCCTGGGCGGGCGGGTGGGGTTTCTCTTGACTAGCATCCTCGCCCTGATGGCAGAGACCCCGGGCACGAGCAGCGACGTCGTGACGATGGAGAAGATCGTGGCGCTGTGCAAGCGCCGCGGGTTCGTCTTCCCTTCTTCGGAGATCTACGGCGGCGTCGGCTCGACCTACGACTACGGCCACTACGGCGTGCTGCTGAAGAACAACGTCAAGGGCGAGTGGTGGCGCGCGATGCTCCAGGAGCGCGACGACATCGTCGCGATCGACTCGGCGATCCTCCAGCACCCGCGCGTGTGGGAGGCCTCGGGGCACCTCGAAGGCTTCACCGACCCGCTCGTCGACTGCCGGACCTGCAAGCAGCGCTTCCGCGCAGATCACCTGCAGGAGCTCGCGTGCGGGCGCAAACCCTCCAAGCACCCGGGCGAGACGGACGAGTGCGACCTGACAGCGGCGCGCGACTTCAACCTCATGTTCGAGACCACGATCGGTCCCGTGAAGGAGTCCGGCTCGACCGCCTACCTGCGCCCCGAGACCGCCCAGGGCATCTTCATCAACTTCAAGAACGTCCTTCAGTTCTCCCGCAAGAAACCGCCGTTCGGGATCGCCCAGATAGGCAAGTCCTTCCGCAACGAGATCACGCCCGGCAACTTCATCTTCCGCACGCGCGAGTTCGAGCAGATGGAGATGGAGTTCTTCGTGCCGCCGCCCGAAGCGCCGCAGTGGTTCGAGCACTGGCTGGCCGAGCGCGAGCGCTGGTACGTCGAGCTGGGAATCCGCCCCAGCCGGCTCCGGCTCAGGGCGCACGACGCCGACGAGCTGAGCCACTACTCATCCGGCACCAGCGACGTCGAATACCTCTTCCCCATCGGCTGGTCGGAGCTGGAGGGGATCGCCAACCGCGGCGACTTCGACCTCACCCGCCACGCCGAGTTCTCGGGCGAGAAGCTCGAGTACTTCGACCAGGGCAGCGGCGAGCGCTACGTCCCCCACGTGATCGAGCCGGCGGCGGGCGCCGACCGCGCTCTGCTCGCCTTCCTCGTCGACGCGTACGACGAGGAAGTGGTCGAGCGCGAGGGCGCCGGCGAGGGCGAGCAGCGCACGGTGCTCAGACTGCACCCGCGGCTCGCGCCCGTGAAGGCGGCCGTCCTGCCCCTGGTGAACAAGGACGGCCAGCCCGAGCTCGCTCAGGAGGTCCACCGGGCCCTGCGCGCCCGCGTCCTGTCCGAGTACGACGCCGGCGGCGCGATCGGCAAGCGCTACCGGCGCCAGGACGAAATCGGAACACCGTTCTGCTTTACGATTGACCACCAGAGTCTCGAGGACCGCACGGTGACGCTGCGCGACCGCGACTCGCTCGCGCAGGAGCGGCTGCCCATCGACGGCCTCGCGGAGGAGGTCGAGCGGCGGATCGCGGCGCCCTGGACCACACCGAAGCCTCACTGAAAGGACGGGGATGGACTTCGACCTCACCGACGAGCAGCGCCTGATCAAACAGACGGCGCGGGAGTTCACCGACAAAGAGATCGTGATCCAGTCGCGGGAAAACGCCCGCAACCACCACTTCGATCTCGATCTGGTCAAGAAGGTCGCAGACCAGGGCTACCTGGGCGCGGTGATCCCGCAGGAGTACGGCGGCGCCGGGCTCGACTACCTCTCGTACGGGCTGATCGTCGAGGAGATCGGCCGCGGCGACTCGGCGATCCGCACGGTGATCTCGGTTCAGACATCGCTCGTCTGCTCGGGGATCCTGAAATGGGGCACCGAGGAGCAGAAGCACTCCTACCTGCCGAAGCTCTGCTCCGGCGAGTGGCTCGGGTGCTTCGGCCTCACAGAGCCCGACACCGGCTCGGACGCCGCGAACCAGCGCACGCGCGCGAAGAAGACCGACGGCGGCTGGGTCATCAACGGCAACAAGATGTGGATCTCGATGGCCAACCACGCGAAGGTCGCGGTGATCTTCGCCCAGACCGACCCGTCGCTCGGCGCCAAAGGCGTCACGGCCTTCCTCGTCGACACCGACCAGCCCGGGTACAAACCGCAGACGATCGAGCACAAGATGGGCCTGCACGCCTCCGACACGGGCTCGATCGCCCTGGAAGACGTCGAGGTCAAAGACGACGACGTGCTCGGCGAGGTGGGCCAGGGCTTCAAGGTCGCGATGTCGAACCTCGACTCCGGCCGCTACTCGGTCGCCGCCGGGTGTGTCGGCATCTGCCAGGGCTGCGTCGAGGAGTCGGTCAAGTACTCGACCGAGCGCCAGCAGTTCGGGCGTCCGATCGCGAGCTTCCAGCTCGTCCAGGCGATGATCGCCGACATGACCGTCAAGACCGAGGCCTCGCGCATGCTCGTGTGGCGCGCCGGCTTCCTCAAGGACCAGGGCAGGCCCAACACCCTGGAGACCTCGATCGCCAAGCTCCACGCCACCGAGGCCTCGCTGGAATGCGCCAACATGGCGATCCAGGTGCACGGCGGCGCCGGCTACGTCGACGACCACCCGGTCGAGCGCTATCTGCGCGACGCGCGCGTGACGACGATCTACGAGGGGACCTCCCAGATCCAGAAACTGATCATCGGCCGCCAGATGACCGGGATCAGCGCGATGGTCCCGGCCTAGAGCCCGGATGGCCGAGGAGAGCGACACGACGCGCGCCGGCGCCCCAGGCGAGCCGGCGCAGGTGGTCGGCGTGCTCGGCGCGGGCACGATGGGCGCGGGCATCGCCCAGCTCGCCTGCCGCGCGGGCGCCGAGACGCTGCTGTACGACCCGATCGCAGAGGCGCTCGAGAAGGGGGCCGCGCGGGTCGAGGACGGGCTGCGCCGCGAAGCGGCGAAAGGCAAGCTCTCCGCCGAGGACGCCCGGACCGCCGCCGGGCGCCTGCAGACGGCCGGCACGCTCGAGCAGCTCGCGGCGTGCGAGCTCGTGATCGAGGCGGTGCCCGAGCGCCTGGAGCTCAAGCACGAGATCTACGGGCGGCTGTCGGAGATCGTCACCGAGGACTGCGTGCTCGCGACCAACACCTCCTCGCTGCCGGTCACCGCGATCGCGGCCGGCGCGAGCCACCCCGAGCGCGTCGTGGGCATGCACTTCTTCAACCCGGCGCCGGTGATGGCGCTGCTCGAGGTGATCGCGGGCGTGCGCTCGGGCGAGCGGGCGCTCGCGCTCGCGAGGGCGACCGGCGAGGCGATGGGCAAGACCGTGATCGACGCGACCGACGGGCCGGGCTTCCTCGTCAACCGCTGCAACCGCCCGTTCGGCCTGGAGGCCCTGCGGATGCTCACCGAGCGGATCGCCACGATCGAGGAGATCGACCGCATCGTGCGTATGGAGGGCGGCTTCCGGATGGGGCCCTTCGAGCTGATGGACCTCGTCGGTGTCGACACGGGCCTCGAGGTCTCCAAGAGCTTCTACGAGCTGAGCTTCGGCGAGCCGCGCTGGCGGCCCTCGCCGATCTCCGCACGCTACGCGGCCGCGGGAATGCACGGCCGCAAGACGGGGCTCGGCTACTACGACTACAGCGCGCTGGCCGAGGGCGGGCGCTACCGCGAGGAGGATCCGCCCCCACCGGAGCCGCCGCCCGGCTCGAGCGACGGAGTGGTCGTGATCTCGGGCGAGAGCGTGCTCGCCGGCGAGCTGCGCGAGGCGGCCGCCGAGGCGGGCCTCGAGGTGCGCGGCCCGCACGAGCCGAGCGGCGGCGTCCTGCCGTCGCTGATCGTCGAATGCGACCGCGAGCCGGTCGATCCGCGCTCGGGCGCGAGCCCCGGCGGCGAGGCGATCGAGGGCGGCGCGGCGCGGCTCGTGCTGTGCGCGCGCGGCTCGCTGGCGGCCCTCGACCCGGGCGGCAGCGCCGTCGGCTTCCACGTGCTGCCGAGCTTCGCCGAGGCGCGGCTCGTTGAGCTGACCCGCTCCGAGACGAGCTCGCCGCTGGCGGCCGAACGCGCGGAGCGGCTGCTCGCCGCGCTCGGCAAGCGCGTCGCCTGGGTCGGCGACGCGCCGGGGCTGGTGCTCGGCAGGATCGTCTGCCAGGTCATCAACGAGTCGGCGTTCGCCTGGGGCGAAGGAGTCGGCGAGGCGGCCGACATCGACACGGGCATGAAGCTCGGGCTGAGCCATCCGCGCGGCCCGCTCGAGTGGGCGGACGCGATCGGCATCGAGCACGTGCTCGCCGTGCTCGACGCGCTCTGCGACGAGTACCGCGAGGAGCGCTACCGGCCCGCGCCGGCGTTGCGGCGCATGGTCGCGGCGGGCCGCACCGGCCGGGCGGCGGGCGCGGGCTTCTTCGACTACTGACACCTCACAGAACGGGCGAGCCATCCGTTTGACCCTCGTGAGCTCCACGCCCCCGCCCTTCCAGGCCTTCCTCGACGAGCACAGCGACGTGGTGTGGCGCTTCCTGGTGGCCTCGGTCGGGCGCACCGAGGCGGATGACTGCTTCCAGGAGACCTTCATCGCGGCGCTGCGCGCCTACCCGCAGCTGCGCGGCAGGCGCCGCGAGCACAACCTGCGCGCCTGGGTGCTGACGATCGCGCACCGCAAGGCGCTCGACGCCCACCGCGCCCGCGCGCGCAGGGCGACACCGGTCGCCGACACCCTCGCGGTCGCCGACGTCGCGGCGCAGGACGGCGCGCGCGACGAGGAGCTCTGGGAGGCAGTGGATGGCCTGCCCGAGCGCCAGCGCTCGGCGGTGGTGCTGCGGTTCGTGGGCGATCTGGCACATCGCGAGATCGCGACCGCGATCGGCTGCTCGGAGGAGGCCGCACGGCGCTCTCTTCACGAGGGCCTGTCGAAGCTGAGAAAGGTGGTGCCGGCATGAGCGGTTCTTTTGATGAGGATGAGGAGACGACCGTACGCGCACTGCGTAGGCGCGCGACGCCGGCGGAGGGACCGGCGGCAGAGAGCCGCTCGGATGCGGCCCGGGCCGCGGCGCGGCTCGCGGAGCGTGCCGCGCGCGAGGAGCTGCTCGACGTCGCCTACACGACGATCGACTCGCCGTTCGGTCCGCTGCTCGCGGCGAGCACCGAGCGCGGGCTCGTGCGGCTGGCCTTCCCCGAGGAGAGCGAGGACAGCGTGCTCGAGCGCCTCTCGTCGCGCATCTCCCCGCGGATCCTGCGCGCCCCCGGCCGCTTCGACGGCGTCGCGCGCGAGCTCGACGAGTACTTCGTCGGGCGCCGGCGCGCGTTCGACACGGACCTCGACTGGTCGCTGATCGGGCCCTTCGGCCGCCGTGTCCTGGGCGTGACGGCAGCGATCCCCTACGGCGGCGTGCTGAGCTACGCCGAGGTGGCGCTCGAGGCGGGCAGCCCGCGCGGCTCGCGCGCGGCGGGCAACGCGCTCGGCTCGAATCCGATCCCGATCGTGATCCCCTGCCACCGTGTGCTCCGCACCGGCGGCGCTCTCGGCGGCTACGGCGGCGGGCTCGAGCGCAAGCGCTGGCTGCTGGAGCTGGAGGGCGCGCTCCAGCCCTGATCGCTCGCGGGGCTCGACAAAACCCCGCATATCCGTAAAAGTTCCACCCGACGGCGAGACGGGGGGAGCACGGAGGCATGACGGGGACGCCGCCTCAGGACGGCGGGAACACGGTCAGTGATGCGGTGCCGCGGCGGCTGCTCGCCGGCGACGCCCTGCGCGCGATCGCCGCGCTCATGGGCCTGACCCTGCACGCGGCGATCATGGTGATGCTGTTCAAGCACTGGCCGGGGTTCTCGCCCGACGAAGAATGGGGCACGCAGTTCGGCCCGCTGGTCGGGTTCGCCGCGCCGCTGCTGCAGCTCATGCGGGTCACGATCTACGTGTTCTTCGTGCTGTCCGGCTACCTGCTCTCGCGCGGCTTCGTCGCCGCGTACACGATCGGCACGCCGCGCCCGGAGGTGCGGCGCTACTTCCGCAACCGCATCCTGCGAATCCTGCCCGCGTTCTGGCTCGTCACGATCGTGCTCCTGTTCTGGGACAAAGCCTGGACGGGGGGCGGCATCAGCGGGCTGCTCGCCGACTTCGGCTTCGCGCAGAACTACCACGAGACGAGCTCCGTGGTGCTGCCGCAGGCGTGGACGCTGAACCTCGAGGTCGCGTTCTACATCCTGATCCCGACCGTCTCGGCGATCGTGCTCATGACGATCGCCAAGCGGCCACGCAGTCCGCGCGGCCGGCTGGCGGTGGTTCTCGGGGGGCTGCTCGCCGCGTACGCCGTGAGCCTCGTGCTGAAGCACGACGCGGGCGCCCGGTCGCCCGCGCTGAACTTCAACATCGCCGAGTACCTGTTCGCGTTCATCCCGGGCGTGGCGCTCGGCGCGATCGAGCCGTTCGCCGCCCCGCGCGTGCGCGCCTCGCGCCACGGCGTGGCGTGGGCGTGGGGGCTGCTGGCCGCCGCCCTCGGCCTGCTGACCGCTTACATCACGCTGCCGGGACCGCAGTACGGCATGCGCCTGATCGCCGTCACGGTCGGGTGCGGGGCGCTGGTCGGCTCCGCGGCCTGCCTGCAGTGGGCGAACGGCGGCGTGCCGCGGGTGCTCGACACCCGTCCGATGCACTGGGTCGGCGAACGCTCGTACGGGATCTACCTGATGCACCTGGCGATCCTCTCGCACGTGCTGCCGCACATCGGACAGGGGTTCGGGCGCGAGACGACGTTCGCGCTGCTGCTGATCGCGGGCATCCCGATCACGCTGCTCGCCGCGGACCTGTCGTGGCGCTTCGTGGAGCGGCCCGCCATGAAGCGCAAGCTTCCCTGGCGTCAGGCCGAGTTCGCTCGCAGCTCCTCGACAGGCCGCGTCGCGGCGTGAAAGGCGCCCGGTCCAGGCGCTGACACCCGGCTAAAGGAATCCACGGTGCAACACGATCGATGGGCATGCTAGGCAGCGAGCAGGCGCCCGCGCCCTCGGCGGGCACGGTGAACGACGCGGTGCCGCGGGTGTTCCTCGGGGGGGACGGCCTGCGCGCGATCGCCGCGCTCGCCGTGCTCGTCTTCCATGCGGCGATCGCCACCTCGCTCTACAAGCACGCGCCCAGCTTCTTCGCGGACGACGAGCACACCGGGCAGTTCCGCGCCGTGGCGGCCGGAGCGGCGCCGCTGCTCGCCCTGAGCCGGATCGGCGTCTTCATCTTCTTCGTCCTGTCGGGCTACCTGCTCTCGCGGCCCTTCCTCGCCAGCTACATCGTCGGCACGCCCCGTCCGCGGATCGGCCGTTACGCCGCGAACCGGCTGCTGCGCATCGTGCCCGCGTTCTGGGTGGTGATGGTCGTCTACCTGACCTGGGATCACGCCTGGCACGCCGGCGGCGCGAGCGGGCTGCTGGCCGCCCTGCTCTTCGCGCAGAACTACCATTTCACCGGCGCAGCCGTGCTGCCGCAGGCGTGGACGCTCGACATCGAGATGGCGTTCTACGCGCTGATCCCGATCGTCGCCGTGATCGCATTGCGGCTGCGACGCGCCGGCTCGCGCCCGGGGCAGCGGCTCGCCCTGGCGCTGGGCGCCTGCGCGCTCGCTTTCGTCGCCAGCCTGCTCGCGTGGCACAGCCGCGGACTTCTCGCGCACCGCGACTACACGCTCGCGGCGTACCTGTTCGCGTTCCTGCCGGGCGTGGCGCTGGCCGCGATCGAGCCGTTCGTGGCGCCGCGGCTGCGAGCACAGGCGACGGGCCGGCGGTGGTCCCGGGTGGCGCTGGCAGTCGCGGCGCTGCTCCTCGCCGCGAACGTTTACGCACCCGGGCAGCATCACGAGCTGCGTCTGATCCTCACGGCCCTCGCCTGCGGCGCGCTGGTCGGCGCCACGCTCGCGCTGCAGTGGGCGACCGGGGGCTGCTGGCGCTCGCTCACGACGAAGCCGATGCGCTGGGTCGGCGAGCGCTCGTATGGCGTCTACCTGATCCACCTCGGCCTGATGGGGCATCTGCTGCAGCGGATCGGCCCCGAACACGGCGCGACGATCACGTTCGTGGCGCTGACCGTCTCCTCGCTCGTCGCGACCCTGGTCCTCGCGGACATCCTGTGGCGCGTCGTCGAGCGGCCCGCGCTGGAGCGGCGGCTGCCGTGGCGGGACGCGGAGTTCTCGACCCGAGCGCGCCGCGGCGCCGCCTAGACGGAGCGTCCGGCCTTCGCCGCGCCCGTCACGGGCTGAACGGGACGAGCACGGTGCGCCCGAGCCATGTTTCGCGGTCGGCCGCACCGTCGTAGGAGCCTTCGCCTTCTTCGTCGTAGTAGAAGCCCCACCACCAGAAGATCCCCGCGCCGTTGACGCGGCTGCCTTCAGCGAGCGCTTCTTCGACCGCGCTCGTCGCCGTGGCCAGGTTCTCGACGGCCGGGATGTGCCAGCGGTTCGCTCCATAGGAGGGAAGGTCGGGGACGATCCGGGTCGCGAGCGCGGTGTGCGCGGAGTAGTAGGCGAGACCTTCCCGCACCCACTGCTCGTAGGAGACGGCGGTCGCGCGTTCGCTGTCGTAGAAGAGCGGGTCGACCTGCCCGAGCAGCGCCGTCACTTCTTCGGTGTAGCCCGGCGACCAGCGCCCCACGGTCGCCGGCGCGGTCACCGACAGCCGCCCGTGGAAGCCCTTCGCCGCGAACAGCGTGTCGATCTGTTCGAGCAGCACCACGAAGCCATGCGAGGTCGGGTACGGCTCGAGGTCCAGCGAGACGCCGCCGGCGCCCAGCGCGAGCACCGTTTCGACGCCGGCCAGGATGTTGGCGCGGACGGCCGGGTCTTCGAGGCTAAGCGAGGAGCCTTTGACCTTGCCGCCGAGCGAGGCGACCGCGACGATGCCCGCGCCGTGCGCTTCGTCGTAGGCGCTCGTCGCGGCGGCCCACCGCGAGAACATCGCGCGTTCGCGCCTGGAGAGCTTCAGCGTGCCGTTCCTCTTGAGGTTCTTGAGGGGCAGCAGGTTCTGGGCGATGCCGTAGGCGTCGAGCGCTTCGAGGGTTTCTTCGAGCACCGCCTGCGGGTGTTCGTTGTGGAGGAAGCCGGCGGGGATGTAGGTCAGCGCTTCGGCGGGAGCGAGCGCCGCGCCGGCGCCGGGCGCGGCTGCGAGCGCGAACGCGAGGGCGGCGAGCGCCGCGCCGGCTGCCACGCGCGCGCGGCGCGCATCGCCCCTCCTTCCCATGGGCCGACTCTAGAGCGTCGCGGGCGAACGCGGCTAGATGATTGATTCCACGGCGATGTGCCGTGTCCGGCGGTGCGGATGGCCGAGCCTGCCCAGGACCCAGGCCGCAGCCCTTGCCGGTTGGCAAGGGCAAGGCCGAGGACGCCGGCCGAACCGGTAGACGCGCGCTGCGCGCGCATCCCCGAACCGGCCAGCGAAGGCCACACGTGCCATCCGGCGGCGCATGGTCGTGGAATCAATCATCTAGTCGGCCGCCGGCGCGTACTGCGACTCGGCCGGGTCGCCGAGCGGCATGTCGGCCGGAACGGGAACCCCGGGCGTGTCGCGCAGGTACCACTCGGCGTCGAGAGCGGCCTGGCAGCCGGAGCCGGCGGCGGTGATCGCCTGCCGGTAGGTGTGGTCGACGAGGTCGCCGGCCGCGAACACGCCCGGCAGCTTGGTGCGCGTCGAGCGCCCGTCGGTGAGGACGTAGCCGTTCTCGTCGACGTCGAGGAACTCGCGCACCAGCTCCGACTGGGGCTCGTGGCCGACCGCGATGAACGTGCCCGCGACGAGCAGCTCCCGCTCCTCGCCGGTCTCGACGTTCAGCAGCACGGCGTGTCCGAGCGCGCCGCTGTCGCCGGCGACGAACTCCTTGACCGTGTAGGGCGTGAGGAACTCGATGTTCTCCTGCGCGCGCGCCCGCTCGAGCATGATCTTCGAGGCACGGAACTCGTCGCGGCGGTGCACGACAGTGACGTTTTTCGCGAACTTCGAGAGGAAGATCGCCTCCTCCATCGCCGAGTCTCCGCCGCCGACGATGATCGTCGTCGCCTCCTTGAAGAAGGCCGCGTCGCAGGTGGCGCAGTAGGAGACGCCGCGCCCGGCCAGCTCCTCCTCGCCGGCGACGCCGAGCTTCTTGTGCTCCGCGCCCATCGCGAGGATCACGGTCCGCGCCAGGTGCACGGTGTCGCCCACCCACACCTTGTGGACGCCGCCCGGCTCCTTCGCCAGCTCGACGCGATCGGCCTGGTCGGTCACGAGGCGCGCGCCGAAACGCTCGGCCTGGTCGCGGAAGCGCTGCATCATCTCGGGGCCCATCACACCATCCGGGAAGCCGGGGTAGTTCTCGACGTCGGTCGTCTGCTGGAGCAGGCCGCCCCAGGCGAAGCCCTCGATCACCAGCGGGCGCAGGTTCGCCCGTGCCGTGTAGAGCGCCGCCGTGTAGCCGGCGGGCCCGCTGCCCACGATCACAACGTTCTCGACGTTCTCGACGTTCTCGTTCATCGCGTCTCCGTTCCCCGACAGATGCTCATCACTTTACTTTTTATAGTACCAAAGCAGAGGCTACCCGTTACAGCTCAGACGGCCTCGGCCGCGGCGCGCTGCTGGTCGGGATGCAGCATGCTGGACACCTCTTCGCTGCGCCACCGCGCGACCGTGTGACGGAGCTGGAAGTACGCGACCGCGCCCGGGAACGTCGGCAGCCAGAAGGAGATCGCGCGGTAGGAGAGCACTGCCAGCGTCGCCAGTTCGAGGCTGACCCCGAACGCCGCGAACGCGCCGATCATGCCGCCCTCGACGCCGCCGATGCCGCCGGGCACCGGCAGCAGGTTGCCGAGCGTGCCGACGAAGTAGGCCATCCAGATCACCGTGAACGGAGGCGGCTCGCCGAAAGCGTGGAACATCGCCCACAGCACCGAGATGTCGAAGCCCCACCACGCCAGCGCGCCCAGGATCCCCCATTCTTTGGCGCGCACCACGTCCCACGCGGTCCGCACGCCGCTCGCGACGAGCCCGGGGACCGTCGCCGCGCGCGCGTAGAAGCGCGAGAGGCGGCCGCCCCCGGCGGCGCGGGCCCCGAAGCGCCGCTCGACGTCCCCCGGCAGCGCGGCGATCCCCGCGGCGCACGAGAACAGCACCGCCGCGACGATCGCCGGCACGAACGTGATCGCGAACGAGCCGCCGCCGGGGAACAGCCCGAGCCCCAGCCCGAGCCCGTCGATCAGCATCGAGCCGGCGTAGACCGTGTAGAGGATCACGTTGAAGGCGACGAGCCGGCAGGCGACGAGCCGCGGCTCCATCCCCGAGCGGCGCAGCGCCCAGGCGGTCAGCGCGATGCCGCCGGCGCCCGCGGCGGCGAACAGGCGGGTCGCGGCGAGCCCCGCCATCGTGATCTCGTAGGTGACGCGCCAGTTGATCCGCTCGAGGTGCGTGTGCGGATGGGGCCGGTTCACGAACACGGTCCGGAACAGCAGGAGGTAACCGCCGAACGAGAGCGCCTCGAGCACGACCCCGACCGCGATCCACCATTTGTCGCCGTGCTCGATGCGGTGGACCGTTTCGCCCGCCGAGGTCAGCTTCGGCAGAACGAAGTACAGGAAGCCGATCGCCGACAGCATGAAGACGGCGAAGACGGTGATCTGGCGCCGCGTGAGCCGTACACGCGGCATTTCCTCCTCGTGGTGGGAAATCGAGGCCCGCCCGTCCCGCCCGTCCGGGGACTCGGACACCCCCCCGGCGCCGTCGATTTCGCTCCCGCCCGCCATTCCTTCTCGCCTCTTCCGCCTTTCAGGCCGTTTGGTGTGCCATACCCTCCAGCGCGCTGATCGCGCGCCCGATCTGTCGCAGAGGCGGGCCCGCCCAGCGCTCCGAGCGCCGCACCGCCACCGTCAGCGCCGCCCCCGCGAGCAGGTCGACGACGTAGTGCTCGCCGAGGTAGACGAGCGCGAACCCCAGCACGGCGGTGTAGCCGAACCCGAGCGAACCCGCGATCGGCCCCACCTCGGCGAGCAGGAGGGCGGCCATCAGCGTGGTGGCGAAGTGCAGGGACGGCATAGCGGCGAGAGGGTTGCCTCCGAAGACACTGTAGAGAGAGGCCCAGCCATCTCGCCAGAAGTGCTCGCCGTACTCGACCATCATGCGGCGCACCTGGAGCTGCTCGGAGGGGGCCCCGTCCTCGCGCGCGCCGGCCGCGTACCACGGCGGCGCGGTCGGCAGGAACCAGTAGAAGCTCGCGCCGACATCGAACACGGCGTAGGTCATCACCGCCGCGCGGCCGAAGCGCCCCCGCCTGCGCCAGAGCACGTACAGCAGCGTCCCGTGCGGGACCGCGAACCAGCTCCAGTGCGCCCACACGAGCACGCGGTCGAGCGCCCGCCACTGCGGCCCGTCCGGGCCGCTCCGCGCGAGCGCGCGCTGCAGCCGGGTGCTCGGCAGCTCCCCGAGCCCGATGAGGCGGTCGGCGGCGATCGGATAGGAGACGTGCACCCGCGCGCGCTGCTCGTCCTCGTCGTCGTGCGGGGTCTTGTATGCCGCCAGGTAGGCCCACATCTGCAGCGCGCAGATCGCGATGTCGCGCCGCGGCGAGCGGCGTACCGCGACGGCGAGCCCGACCGGTGCGGCGAACGCGAGCGTCTGCATCGCGACGGGTGGCGCGGCGATGCGCTTGCGCAGCAACGGCGCCGCTGCGCCGGTCGCGACGATCGCCCACGCGGTCGCCCGCATCGCCTTGGAGATCCGCACGCGGCGGGAGGCTACTCGGAGGCCGCCGCGAGCGCCGATCGCGCCGCGGCCGCCACCAGCGCCGCGACCACGGGGCTCTCCGGGTCGGCCTCGGGATGCCACTGCACGCCGAGCACGAAGCTCTTGCCGGGCACCTCGATCGCCTCGGCCAGCTCGTCCTCGAACGCCGAGGTGCCGCTGACGACGAGCCCGCTGCCGAGGCAGTCCACGCCCTGGTGATGGTGGGACTTGGTCGTGTGCACCGGCTGCCCGGCCGCCTCCTGGGCGAGCGAGCCTTCGACGAGGTTGACCTCGTGGTCGGAGCCTTCGAAGCTGCCGACGACGCGGCGGTGCTCGCCGTGACCGAAGCGGTCGGGCAGGTGCTGGATCAGCGTGCCGCCGCAGGCGACGTTGATCAGCTGCATGCCACGGCAGATCCCGAGCAGCGGCAGATCGCGCTCGATCGCCGCGCGCGCGAGCGCGATTTCGAAGCGGTCGCGCTCGGGCACGGTGTCGACCGTGTGCTCGTCGCGAGGCTCGCCGTAGCTGGCGGGATCGATGTCGGCGCCGCCGGCGAGGATGAGCCCGTCGAGCAGCGCGAGGACCTCGTCGGGCTCCTCCACGAGATACTCGTCGGGAGGCAGCAGCAGGGCCAGCCCGCCGACCCGCTGCACGGCGTGCACGTAGTTCATCGGCAGCAGCGCGGCGTCGAGCTCCCAGACGCTCCAGCGCGCCTTCTCGAGCGTCGTGCAGATGCCGATCACGGGCCGTCCCACCCGATACACCATAGGATCAACTCCCCCCGGGGCGCCGTGACAGCCCCAGCGCACGACGAGGAGGAGGCCCATGAGCGACAGCGGCACGCAGCTCGAGACGGTGAACCTGGCGATCGACGAGGGCGTCGCGACGATCGAGCTCAACCGGCCCGAGACGCTGAACGCCTGGAACGGCCAGTTCGGCGAGGACCTGCTCGCAGCGGTCGCGCGCTGTCGCGAGGACGACGCGGTGCGCTCGGTTCTCCTCACGGGCGCGGGGCGCGGCTTCTCCTCCGGGGCGGACCTGCGCGAGCTCGGCGGCGGCGCGTCCTCGCGCGAGGAGGCGCCCGACGCCGTCTACAGGCAGCTGACCGACGTCTACCACCCGATCATGACCGGCATCCGCGAGCTCCCGAAGCCCGTGATCGCCGCCGTCAACGGGCCCGCGGTCGGCATCGGCTGCTCGCTGGCGCTGTGCTGCGATCTGATCGTGGCGGCCGAGAGCGCCTACTTCCTGCTCGCGTTCGTGAACATCGGGCTGGTGCCCGACGGCGGCTCCTCGGTGTGGCTGCCCACGCGCATCGGCATGGCGCGCGCGACCGAGCTGTGCATGCTCGGCGAGCGGCTGGGAGCAGCCCAGGCGCTCGCATGGGGGCTGATCAACCGCGTCGTCGCCGACGGGGAGCTGCTGGAGGTCGCGGGCGCCCTCGCGGCGAAGCTGGCGGCGGGGCCGACGCTCTCCTACGCGGGCACCAAGCGCCAGCTCAACAACTGGTGGTACGCGCGGATGGACGAGCAGCTCGACCTCGAGGCGCAGATCCAGCGCGAGATGGTCGGCAGCGCCGACTCCCTCGAGGGCGCGATCGCGTTCGTGGAAAAGCGCCCGCCGCGGTTCGCCGGCCGTTAGGCACGCCGCCGCCGGATCACCACCTGGTCACATTCGTGTCAAACGTCATCAAGCGCGCCGCCTGCGGGCCTGAATAGAATCCCCGCCGCCTTGGGCCACCTGCTCCACACGACCCTCGCCTTCTTCACGCCGGAGTCCGGCGGCTCGCCGCAGGCGAACAAAATCGACAGCCTCTACAAGATCGAGCTGTGGATCGCGCTCGTGATCTTCGTGGCGGTCGAGGGCGCGCTGTTCTACGCGCTGATCCGCTTCCGCCGGCGCAAGCACGCGGTGCCGGCGCAGATCCGCGGCAACACGCGCCTGGAGGTCGGCTGGACCGTCGCCGCGGCGCTGATCCTGGTCGCGCTCGCGATCGTCACGTTCGCGTCGCTCTCCTCGATCCAGAACCCGCCGAACACGGGCCTCGAAGGCGACCACCTCGTCTCCTCGAGCAGCCCCGAGTTCGCGAGCATCGAGCGCAAGCTGCCGCCGAACGGCAAAGCGCTGCGGATCCAGGTGGTCGGCCGCCAGTACATCTGGCAGTTCGTCTACCCGGGCGCAACCGAACCCGACGGCCTCGGCGCGCCGTACTCCTACCAGGAGCTGGTCGTGCCGACCGAAACGACCGTCTCGCTCGACGTGGTCTCGGCCGACGTCGTCCACTCGTGGTGGATCCCCGAACTCGGCGGCAAGGTCGCCGCGGTGCCGGGCTACCACAACTACACCTGGTTCAAGATCCCCAAGCCCGGGATCTACCGCGGTCAGTGCGCGATCCTCTGCGGCCGCGGGCACGCGCGTATGATCGCGACCGTCCGGGCGGTGCCGCCGGCCACCTTCGACGCGTGGCTGGCAGGCCGCAAGAGGCAGATCGCCGAAGCCAACACGGCGGCCAAGGAAGCGCGCGAAAAGCTGGGCAAGCAGACCGGCGCAGGCCAGGTCGAAAACCCCTAGTACACGAGGACACGAGCACAGCAGATGGCCACTTACGCCCCCCCGGTCCCGCAGATCGCCACACCGCGCGTGAAGCCGGAGCCTCGCGGCTGGACGAGCTGGATCACCACGACCGACCACAAGCGGATCGGGATCATGTACATCGTCACGACGTTCGCGTTCTTCGTGCTCGGCGGGGTCGAGGCGCTGATGATCCGCCTGCAGCTGGGCGCGCCGAACAACACGCTGGTGACCCCCACGGTCTACAACCAGCTGTTCACGATGCACGGCACGACGATGATCTTCCTGTTCGTCGTGCCGATGATGGCGGGCCTGGCGAACTACTTCGTGCCGCTGATGATCGGCGCACGCGACATGGCCTTCCCCCGCCTGAACGCGCTCTCCTACTGGCTGCTCCTGGCCGGCGGGATCGTCTTCTACTCCTCGCTGTTCTGGAACCCGCCCGAAGCGGGCTGGGTCAGCTTCCTGCCGCTGGCCAACTCCCACTTCTCGCCCAGCGGCGGCGAGGACGCGTGGATCTACCTGATCCACCTGACCGGCCTCTCCTCGCTGCTCGGGGCGATCAACTTCTACGCGACGATCGCGAACATGCGCGCCCGCGGCATGAGCTGGGGGCGCCTGCCGCTGTTCGTCTGGACGATCCTCACCTACGCGGTGCTGCTGATCTTCGCGCTGCCGGTGATCGCCGCCGCGGTGACGATGCTGCTGGCCGAACGTCATTTCGGCACGCACTTCTTCGACCCGGCCCAGGGCGGCTCGGTGCTGCTCTGGGAGCACCTGTTCTGGTTCTTCGGGCACCCCGAGGTCTACATCATGGTGCTGCCCGGGTTCGGGATCATCTCCGAGGTCCTGCCGGTGTTCGCGCGCAAGCCGATCTTCGGCTACAAGGCGATCGCCGCCTCGACCGTCGCGATCGCCTTCCTCGGCTTCCTCACCTGGGCGCACCACCTCTTCACGTTCCCGCTGCCCGAGGCGCTGCTCGTGTTCGTGATGCTCAGCTCGTTCTTCATCGCGGTCCCCACCGGCGTGAAGGTGCTCAACTGGATCGCCACGCTGTGGCGCGGCGCGATCGAGTACCGCACACCGCTGCTGTTCTGCGCGGGAGCGATCTCGATCTTCATCATCGGCGGGATCTCGGGGGTCTTCCTCGCGACGTTCCCGATCGACTGGTCGGTGAACGAAACGTACTTCGTCGTCGCCCACCTGCATTTCGTCCTGCTCGGCGGGTCGGTGATGCCGATCTTCGCGGCGATCTACTACTGGTTCCCGAAGATGACCGGGCGGCTGCTCAGCGAGGGGCTCGGCCGGCTCAGCTGCGGGCTGATCTACGTCGGCATCCTCGTGACCTTCCTGATCCAGCACGTGATGGGATTGGATGGGATGCCGCGGCGCGTGTACGAGTACTCGCCCGTAGGGCACCTGGAGCTCTACAACGTGATCTCGACGGTCGGCGCGTTCATCATCGCCGCCGGCGTGCTCGCCACGATCGTCAACGTCCTCCACTCCCTGCGCAACGGCGCGATCGCCGGGCCCGACCCGTGGAAGGCGAACACGCTCGAGTGGTTCACGAGCTCGCCGCCGCCCGTGAACAACTTCGACGTCGTGCCTCAGGTACGCTCGGCTGAACCCATGAAGGACATCCGCAGGGAGGTCGAGCGTCGCAGCACAGGCGCGCCCGGCGGCGCGACAGTGCCGGCCGGCGCGCGGCAGGTGGGCGTCTGATGTCCGACGCGCGTGCCGGAGCCGCCCTCGGCACGGCCACCGTCGGCCTCGCGCCGCGCACGCGCCAGCTCCTCTCCGACTACCTGGAGCTGACCAAGCCGAAGGTCCAGTCGCTCCTGCTGCTGACGACGATCGCCACGATGTACGTGGCAGGCGACCCTTCCCCCGGGCTCGTCGCGCTGACCTGCCTCGGCGGCTACCTCTCGGCGGGCGGCGCGGGAGCGGTCAACCACTGGTTCGACCGCGACATCGACGCGCAGATGAAGCGGACCGCCACGCGACCGATCCCCGCCGGGCGGGTCGCGCCGCGCTCGGCGCTGCTGTTCGGCTGCGCGCTGGCCTGCCTGTCGCTGCTCGAGCTCTCGCTCGCCGTCAACCCGCTCGCGGCGGTCCTGTCCTTCAGCGGCTTCCTCGGCTACGTGCTCGTCTACACCGTCTGGCTGAAGCGCCGCACGCCGCAGAACATCGTGATCGGCGGCGCCGCGGGCGCCGTGCCGCCGCTCGTCGGGTGGGCGGCCGTGACCGGGTCGGTCAGCGGCACCGCGGTGATCCTCTTCTTCATCGTCTTCTTCTGGACCCCGCCGCACTTCTGGGCGCTGTCGCTGCTGATGAAGGACGAGTACGCGCGCGTCGGCGTGCCGATGCTGCCGGTCGTTCGCGGCGAGGCCGAGACGCGTCGCCAGATCGTCCTTTACTCGGTGCTGCTCTACGCGGTGACGCAGCTGCCGTTCTGCGCGGGCGGGTTCGGCGCGATCTACCTCGTCGCCTCGCTGGCGCTCGGGCTCGGGTTCATCGCCGGCGCCGTGCGCCTCTACAGGCGCGCCGACCGGCGCAGCGCGCTGCACCTTTACCTCTACTCGCTGACCTACCTCGCGCTGCTGTTCTGCGCGATGGTCGCCGACGCCCACCTGTGAGGCTGCGCATGGAGCGCGCGGCCGACGCGCCGCCGCCAGGCGGCGCCCTATAGTCTCCGGCTCGCCATGATGACCCGCCGCCTCGCGCGCAAGAACATCCGCACCGGCCTGATCGTCGCGGCGATCTGCATGTTCATGTTCGGGATCACGTTCGTGATCGCCGCCGTATACGTCTCGTGACGCCGCTCGAGCCAGAGACGCCGCCGACGGGCGAGGAGATCCACCTCCCCGGGCCCTCGATCCTGCCGGTGCTGACGGCGCTCGGCGTCACGCTGCTGCTGATCGGCCTGACGACGTTCGTCGAGCTGTCGGTGATCGGGGGGCTGCTGACGGTCGGCTGCCTCTGGCGCTGGATCAAAGACACGCGCCACGAAGTCGACGAGCTCCCGCTCGACGCCGACGAACACGCCTAGCCCGGCTCGCCCTCCAGGCCGAGATCGGCGAGCGCCCTGGCCCCGTCGAGGTACACGACGAGCTTCGTGACACGCCCGTCGTCGAGCTCGAAGTAGTTGCCGACCGAGCGCTCTTCGAGATCGAGTCCGCTCAGCCGGCCGCGGCCGCGGTTGCGGACCAGCACCAGGATGCGGTGCGTGTCGATCACGCGGTATTCGACCGGTTCGGCTCGGAACCCGTCCCAGTCGCGGAGCCACTCCCTCCAGAGCTCGTCCATCGCCGCGATCCCCCTCCCCTCGGCCGGTTCCGGTCCGCCGACGTACACGAACTCGATCTCGGGATGCGCCCAGTCCGAGCGGCTGAAGTCGCCGCACTGCCAGCCGTCGTAGATCGAGCGCACGACGTCGAGGTTGTGGCTGCTCATCGACCGAGTATCTGCGATCGAAGGTCTACATCGTGCTACGCTATATCGCCTTACGTAGTAGAAAGGACGCGAGATGGACAGATCCGACCCCTCACTGCTCGTGCTCGCGAGCCTCGCGGGCGGCGAGAAGCACGGCTACGCGATGGTCGCCGACATCGAGGAGATGGCGGGTGTCCACCTCGGCCCCGGGACGCTCTACGGCGCGCTCTCGCGGCTCGAGGCCCAGGGGCTGATCGAGGCCACCGAGCCCGCCGGCCGCAGGCGCCCCTACCGCATCACCGGCGCCGGCTCACAGGCGCTGGAGCGGCAGCTGACCGCGCTCTCGCGCGTGGCCGACACCGGGCTCTCGCGCCTGCGCGCAGCCGGGGCCGGCGCATGAGCATGCGCGTGCCCGCGGCCCGGGCGCTCCTGCGCCTCTACCCGCTCGCATGGCGGCGCCGCTACGGCGAGGAGATGGCAGCGCTCCTCGAGGACGACCCGCCGTCGGTCGCGGGCCTCGCGACGCTCGTGACGGGAGCCCTGCGCGCCCACGCACGCCCCGGCCCGTGGCGGGCCGAGGTGGATGCCCCGGAGCGGATGCGCCTCTCCGTCTGGGCCGTCTTCTGCTGCTGGATCGGGCTCTCGGTCGCCGGCGCCGCCTTCCAGAAGGAGACCGAGGAACAGCCGTTCTCGCTAGCGGGCGCCCACCACGGGGCGCTGGGGATCGCGAAGGGCACCGTGATCGCCGGGGCGGCGCTCGGCGCGGCCGCGATCGCCGTGGGCGGCCTGCCGCTGCTCTGGCAGGCGCTGCGCCGGGCGCGCTCCGGCGGCCTCGCGGTGCGTCTGGGGCTGGCGCTTCCGCTCGCCGGGCTGATGCTGTTCGCCGCCGTCACCCGCGTCGTGCTGGTGCTCGCGCCGGCGACGCTCGAAGGCACCTCGACCGGGCTGCGCCTGGCCCTGGTCGTGCCCTGGTGGGCCGCGGGCGCGGCGTTCGCGCTCTCGTGCGTCCTGGCGCCGCGAATCGTGCTCGCCCGCCTCGAGGTCTCCCCCCGCTCGCTGCGGCGCGCCTCCTACGCCGGCCTCGTGCTGCTGGTGGCGATGGCGCTGGTGACCGCGGGGCTCGCGGTCTACGGCCTCGGCCTCGTGCGCCTGGAGCCGTCGCTGTCGGCCCAGAGGGGCGGGCCGCTGTGGCCGAGCACGGGCCTCGTGCTCGCCGCCGGCGCCGTGCTCGCGGCCGCCTGCACGGCGCTCGCCGCGGTCAGCGCCACGAGGGCGTTCGCGGCCGCCCGCGCCTAGATCGTCCAGCGCTCCGTGGAGCGCCGGGCGCGGTCCCTCAACCGCACCCGGCTGCTGTGGCGAGGGTGCGCCCGCCCCCCGACGGGCAACACCACCCCTCTCACCCCACGGCCACCCGGGCTGGCACCGGACAGATCGCGCCATCGTCGGTCCAGCAGCGCACGATGTCGCGCACCGACAGGATCCCGACCGTCTCTCCTCCGTCGAGGACGATCAGATGGCGAAAGCCTCCACGCACCATCGCCGCTGCCGCCTCCTCCAGCGACCAGTCCGGGGCCGCGTAGACGACGTCGCGGGTCAGGTGCTCGGCGACGGTCTCGGCGCCGGGGTCCTGGCCGTCGCCGAGGGAGATGAGGATGTCGCGCTCGGTGATGATCGCGGGCCCCGGCCCGTCGGGATCCATCACCACGGCGGCGCCCACCTTGCGCTCGGACATCAGCCGGGCGACCGCCTGCAGGCTGTGACCCGGGCCGACCGTCAGGACCATGCGGCTCATGCCTTCGTGTACTTGCATGCCTCGCCTCGCGCTCGAATTTCGGGGACCCGCCCGCCCGGACGAGCGGCCTTCCGGCCTCTGCTTACCCTCACGATCCGCCGTGCAAGCGCCCGAGGATCGCCTTGCAACTATTGCCTCAATCTACTAGCGCACGCCCGCCCCGTCAAGCTCGCCGCGGTCCCGGTACGGAAGGCATTAGGATCTCGCTCCCGATGTGGAGGAGCCTCGGAAAACCGCCCACGACGACGACCCCCCGCGCTCGTGTCTAGGAGACGCTCGGTCACCATCACCGCGATCGCGGCGGTGATCGCTGTCGCGATCGGCATCGCCCTCAGCTTCGCCATCCACTGGTTCCCGCCGGCCGCCTCCAGCCAGGCCCACAACACCGACCGGCTCTACCACGTGCTCGTGATCGCCTCGATCCCCATCTTCGTGCTGGTCGTGACCGTCGTGCTCTACTCGGTCTGGCAGTTCCA
This sequence comes from uncultured Solirubrobacteraceae bacterium, assembly GCA_963836035.1. Lineage (GTDB taxonomy): Bacteria > Actinomycetota > Thermoleophilia > Solirubrobacterales > Solirubrobacteraceae > Palsa-744. The sequence continues at coordinate 40,093 of CAWIHX010000008.1, forward strand.
CATGCGCCCCGGCGATGAGCTCAAGGACGGCCCGCCGATCCACGGCAACACCCGCCTGGAGGTCTTCTGGACGGCGATCCCGACCGTGCTGCTGCTCGGGCTCGTCGGCTACTCGTTCGTGGTCCTGCACGAAAACGAGAAGAAGCCGGCGCGTGAGATCCAGATCGGGGCCACCGGCCAGCAGTTCGCCTGGACCTACCAGTACCCGCCGTCGGTGACCGGCGGCACGCCGCTGAACAGCACGCAGCTCTACGTGCCCAAGGGCACCTCGGTGGAGTTCAACATCCGCACCAAAGACGTGATCCACGCCTTCTGGGTGCCGGCGTTCCGCCTCCAGGAGGACGCGGTCCCGGGCATCACGACCCACTGGCGCGTGACGCCCACGCGCCTCGGCACCTACCCGGTCATCTGCAACCTGCTCTGCGGCCTCGGCCACTCGCTGATGCGCTCGAAGGTCCACGTCGTCACCGAAGCCCGTTTCAAAGCGTGGCTCGCCAGCCAGGTCAGCACTGCAACAACCGGGGCGGCCTCCTCGCCGACAACGACGCCAGGGAGTGCGGGATAATGTCGGCCACCGCGATGTCCACCACGACGGCTCCGACGACCATCCCCCCGACGCCCACCGGCGTGGCCGCCAGGATCAAACACCCCGGCTGGATCCGCGGCGCCATCGGCTTCCTGCTCGGGATCGCCTTTGCGACCTTCGTGACGTGGATCGTCCGCACCTCGACCGGCCACAGCACCTTCCACCACTTCCTCTCCTGGGAAGCGATCGTGACCGTCTCGCTGCTCGCCGCGCCGCTCGGGTTCCTGGTCGGCTTCGGCGGCTTCGACTACTGGTTCTACTGGGCCGCCGGCAAGAAGACCCGCCCGGAGGACCACTCCGGACACGGCGCCTACACGTGGAAGGACTACTTCCGCATCAACACCGACCACAAGGTGATCGGGATCCAGTACACGGTCAACTCGTTCATCTTCCTGCTGATCGGTGGCCTGATCGCGATGCTGATGCGCGCCCAGCTCGCGCAGCCCGGCTCGCACTTCGTCGACGCGAACACGTTCAACGGGCTGTTCTCGGTCCACGCCTCGCTGCTGATCTTCCTCTTCATCATCCCCGTCTTCGCCGGGCTCGGGAACTTCGTGATCCCGCTCATGATCGGTGCCCCCGACATGGCCTTCCCGCGCCTGAACGCGCTCTCGTTCTGGCTGCTGCCGATCGCCGGCCTGATGATGCTCGGCAGCTTCCTGGTCCCCGGCGGCGCCTTCGCCGACGGCTGGACGGCCTACACCCCGCTCTCGGTCAACGCGCCGATCGGGCAGACGTTCTTCTCGATCGCGGTCCAGTTCGCGGGCGCCTCCTCGATCATGACCGCGCTCAACTTCCTGGTCACGATCATCACGATGCGCGCGCCCGGGATGAGCTTCTTCCGGATGCCGCTGCTCGTGTGGGCGAACTTCGCGACCTCGCTGCTGGTCGTGATCGCGACCCCGTTCATCGCCGCCTCGCAGTTCTTCATCCTGCTGGACCGCGCGCTCGGCTTCAACTTCTTCAACGCGGCAAAGGGGGGCGACGTGCTGATGTACCAGCACGTCTTCTGGTTCTACTCGCATCCGGCCGTCTACATCATGATGTTGCCGGGCTTCGGGATCATCAGCGAAGTCCTCGCCGTGAAGGCGCGCAAGCCGATCTTCGGCTACCGGATGATGGCCTTCTCGCTCTTGGCCATCGTCGGCTTGGGCTTCACCGTGTGGGCGCACCACATGTTCACGTCAGGGATGGCGCCGTGGATCCGCATCCCGATGGCGATCACGACCGCGGTCATCGCGGTGCCGACGGGGATCAAGATCTTCTCCTGGCTGGCGACGCTGTGGCGAGGGGTGCTGCACCTGGATACGCCGATGCTGTTCGCGCTCGGCTTCCTGACCACGTTCACGCTCGGCGGCATCAGCGGCGTGATGCTCGCGATGATCCCGTTCGACATCCATGTCAGCGCGACCTACTTCATCGTCGCCCACATCCATTACGTGCTGTTCGGTGGCTCGCTGATGACGATCTTCGCGGGCGTCTACTACTGGTTCCCGAAGATGACCGGGCGCATGTTCGACGAGCGCCTGGGCAAGTGGCACTTCTGGTCGACGTTCATCTTGTTCAACGCGACCTTCGCGCCGATGCACGTCCTCGGCTTGCAGGGCATGCCACGGCGCGTCTCGACCTACGCCTCGCAGTTCGCCGACCTGAACCTCTTCATCTCGATCGCCAGCTTCGGCCTCGGGCTCAGCACGCTGATCTTCGTCTACAACATGGTCACGAGCTGGCGGGGCGGTCCGATCGCGGAGTCCAACCCGTGGCGCGCGCTGACGCTCGAGTGGCAGGTCTCCTCGCCGCCGCCGGTGTTCAACTTCGACCGCGTGCCGACGGTGGTGGGCGGTCCCTACGAGTACGGAGTCCCGGGCGCTGTGCACGGGATCTTCGCCCCCACCCCGGCCGCCGCGGGGAGCGGCGTGCTGCGGGAGCCGAGTCGATGAGGAGGGTGCTGTGAGAGAGGTCCTTGTGGTCGCGAGCCGCACGCTCGGCGGAGGCAAGCTGCTCGAGGCGGTGCGCTCCCGCGCGGATGAGGGTCCCGCCCGTCCCGTGCGCTTCCGCCTGGTGGTGCCCGCGAGCAACCCGTCCGCGGGGCTCGTGATCTACGACGAGGCCGTGCGCGAATCGGCGCAGGTGCGCGTCGACCTCGCCCTCTCGGCGCTGGCCGAAGAGGGGCTCGAGGCGACCGGCGAAGTGGGCGACCCCGACCCGTTCTCGGCGACGATGGACGCTGTCGCCCACCACCGCCCGGACGAGATCATCGTCTCGACCCATCCGACGCAGAGCTCCGGCTGGCTGCGGCGCGACCTGATCGAGCGGATCCGCAACGCGAGCGGCCTGCCGGTCGAGCACGTGGTGGTAGACATCGAGCACGAGGGCCTGCCGTTCAAGGCGACGCTCGTGATCGCCAACAAGACCTCCAGCGGCGACGAGCTGATCGAGCACCTGAAGGGCATGGCGACCGACGGCGAGCGCCACCTCTTCATCGCCGTCGTGCCGCAGACCGACGGCGCCGGACCCGCGGCCCGCGAGGCGCGCGAGCGGCTCGCGCGGATGCTCGACAAGCTCCGCGAGGCGGGGCTGCTCAGCTCGGGCATGATCGGCGACCCCGACCCCTACACGGCGGCGATCAACGCGATGGAGCTGTTCCGGGTCGACAGCATCGTGATCTCGACGCTGCCCGACGAGCGCTCCGGCTGGATGCGCTCGAACCTGATCGAGCGCGTGCAGAGCGCCAGCCCCGTGCCGGTGCAGCACGTCGTCGTCGACACCGCAGCCACCCCGACCGCGGCGCCCATGTCGTGAGACCGGACGTCGAACGCACCGACGGGTCGCGGGGCCGGACGCCCCGCGGAGCTACCTGAGATGGAGGCCGCCAGCATCGCCCACGCCGGTGGGCACGGCCACGACGACCACCACGGGCCGCCGCCGGCCAACCGCAGCTCGCGGGTCGAGCCCCAGCTGCTCGGGATGCTGCTTTTCATCATCTCGGAGATCATGGTCTTCGGCGGCTTCTTCACCGCCTACTTCTTCATCCGCGTCGCCCAGGGCGACCCGTGGCCGGCCCCGGGCACGTCCCTCCCCGTCGAGGTCGCGGGCGTCAACACCGCGATCCTCGTCTCCTCCTCGTTCACGCTCCACTGGGCCGAGAACTGCATCAAGAACGAGAACCACCGCGGGCTGAAGGCGGGGATCCTGCTGACCTTCCTGCTCGGCTGCACGTTCCTGTTCGTGCAGATCAACGAGTACGCGAACATCGGCTTCGCGCCCCAGGACGGCGCCCAGCAGACGATCTTCTTCTCGCTGACGGGCCTGCACGGCGCCCACGTGTTCATCGGGCTGTGCCTGCTGCTCTTCGTCACGATGAGAGCGTTCCGAGGGCACTACAGCTCCAAGGAGCATCGCGGCGTCAACGTGCCGGGGATCTACTGGCACTTCGTCGACATCATGTGGCTGGTCGTCTACACGACGGTGTACATCCTCTGAGCCAGAAGGCGGCACGAGCGGTGTCGAGGCGGTTCAGGGGCACGGCGGGCACCTGATGCTGAACCCGCTGCGCGGCGAGGGAGAGGCCTTCCAGCTGCTGCTCTACGTGCTCGCGGTCACGGTCGTGGTGATCGTGCTCGTGCTGGTGCTGCGCGCGATCTTCTGAGCCGGAGCAGCCGGGTCCTCGCGGGGCTTGGAGGGGGAAGACCGCGGCACGCCCCTAGCCCCTCCCCCAAGGGGCGAGCGCTCTTGGTCGCTCAGCCCGTGACGTCGGATGCGCGACGCATGACGGACCGGGCCGTGCCGCATTCGGCCATCTACCCCGTCGCACAGGGCCGTCAATCGCACTGATCTGACCGCGCGCGAAACGCGGCGGGGGGGCGAGCTCAGCTCGCGGCGACCGGGCGGTAGCCCGAGCAGACGAGCCGCATCCACTCGATGCGCCCGTCCTCGCCGGCCGTCAGGTAGCCCTGCTGCTCGACGACGAAGCTTCCTTCGGGGTTCGAGACCGACAGCCGGTAGCGCAGCCGTTCGCGGTCCGCGACGACGTCGGTCTCCACGCTCTCGAGCGCCTCGATCCGATCGGAGTCGTCGAACCAGTTGCCGAACACGATCTCGAGCACGGTCTGCGGATCGTCGGCCTCCCACGCGCGGCGCGGGGTCAGCGCGCGGAACTCGACCTCGGGATGGAGCAGCGCGAGCATCGCGTCCGTGTCCTTTGCCGCGAGCGCGCTCGCGAACCTGGACGCGGTGCCGCCGGCCGCCATCGCGCTACTTGACGGTGAGGTGGCCGAACATCCCCGCGGCCCGGTGCCCGGGGACCTCGCAGAAGAAGGTGTAGGTGCCGGGTTTGAGCGTGACGCTGAAGCTCGCGGTGCCCTTGCTGATGACCTGGCTGTGGCCGAGGACCGGCCCGGGGCCGCTGGCTTCGTTCGAGCCCGCTTCGAGTGAGATGTTGTGGTCGACGCCCGACATGTTGGGCATTTCGATCGTCACCGGGCCGGCTGTCGCGGTCGCCTTGTTCGTCGCGTAGGCGAGCTGGCCCGTGGGGCTCGCGGGGATCGACAGCTTCCCGCCCTTCTCGACGGCCGGCTTGCCCGCGCCCGCGGGCGCGACGGCGGTCGCCAGCAGCCCGTTGTCCTTGCCTGCACGCGCGGCGGACTGTTCGACGTAGGCGGCGACGTCTTTGGCGGTCGAGCCCGTCACGAGGTCTTTGGGCATCGCGCCTTCGGGGTTCGGGATCTTGATCTGCTCTTCGACGACGCCGCGGATCGTGCTGCGCTGAAGGCCTTCTTCGATGCTCGCCCGGAAGGCTTCGTCGAGGTCGGGGCCGACCACGCCTTTCGTTTCGGCACGCGCGAGCGTGTGGCAGGAGCCGCACTTGGCGACGAAGGCCTTCTTGCCCGCGATCAGGTTGACGTTGTCGCGGCCCTTGACTTCGCCGCAGCCGCTCGCCGCGAGCGCTGCCGCCAGCGCCGCGAGCGCGAGAAGCACGGCGCTCACCGGACGGATCCGGCGGCCGAAGATGGCACGCGCAAACGGGCGCCGCCGTCCCTGCAGGGCGTCTTGAGAGCTCATCGAAGGGCGGAACACTATCCGAACGGGCGGCTGCCCGGCGGGGTCGCGGAGGGCTTCAGTGCGCGCCTGCCGGGCGCCGGGCGCCGCCCCGCGCGTGACTCCTCAGGGCCGCTCGAGCCCCTCCAGGCGCCCTTCCGCCGCCGCGATCACCCCTTCGGCCACCCGCTCCCACGACCAGCGGCTCCGGACCGCGGCGACCAACCCTCCGCGGACCTGCGCCAGCAGCTCCGGCGGCGCCTCCAGGCACGCGATCAGCCGCTGGGCGATCGCCTCGACCGCGCCGTCGCCGACCGGGAAGCTGAGCCACGCGGCCGCCTGCTCGGGGAGCTCCGAGGCGAGCGCCCCGGCGACCTCGGCGAGCCCGGAGTGGCGCGCGACGACCGGCACCGCCCCGCATGCCGCGGCCTCGGCGGCGACCATGCCGAACGCCTCCGGGAACGTGCTCGGCGCGACGAGCGCGCGGCAGGCCGGGAGCACGTCCGCGAGCTCGTCGTGCTCGAGACGGCCGGTGAAGACGACCTGCTCGCCGAGAGCCCTGGCCCCCCGCTGATAGCGCGCCAGCGCCTCTCCCTGCAGCCCGTCGAAGAACGCGAGCAGGTACCCGAGCGGCGCCGCGGGGGCCCCACCGGGCTCCGCGGCCTCGCGCGCGCGCCCTTCGCTCGCGATCTGCCGGGCACGCTCGAGATCGCCGCACGCGAGCACGGCGAGGAGCTCTTCGAGGGCCGAGCGGTAGGCGCCGAAGCCGATCACGGCAAGCCGCGCCGCGGGCACGCGCTCGAGCACGAGCGGCCAGGCCGCGAGCAGCAGGTCGACGCCCTTGCTGACGATCAGCTTGCCGACATAGGCGACCAGCGGTCCCTGCTCGGGGTCGAGACGCGCGAGCGCACGGGCCGCCTCGGCCGGGTCGCGTGCGAACGCGCTCGCGGGCGCATCGGTGCGCTCGCCGCTCGCGAGCGCGTCCTGCGCGAGGCTCACGGCGAGCGCGCGCAGGCCCGCCGCCGCGTCGGCCGGCTCGCGGGGGAGGAAGCGGGCGACATCCACGCCGGGCGGCCCCAGGCGGGTGCGCTCGGGCAGCGCGGGATCCCCGACCGCCGCCCACAGGCTCGCCGCGGTGTGGTGCGAGCCGACGAGCACGCCGCGGGCGGGCGCGATCCCCTCGCGCGCCGGCGCGAGGAACCGCTCCGGTCCCGGCTTGACCGTGTACTCGAGCGCGCTGCCGTGGACCTTGACCGCGAACGGGACCTCGGGGGGAAGCGCCCGGGCCAGGATCACCGGCCCCATCACGAGGTGGTTCGCGAGCGCGACCTCGGGCCGCGCCAGCGCCGCGACCTCCGCCACCGCGGCGACGTTGGCAGCCAGGTACCTCTCGACCTGCTCGGGCGTGCACTCGGCGAACGTCAGCGCCCGGATGCCCTCGTAGCGATCCGCCACGTACACCGGCAGCACCTCGCCGATGTCCGGCCGGTACATCACCGCGCGTCCTGTTGCGGCGGGCGGGGCACCGGACCCGCCGGGGAGCGCACGGATCTGCAGCTCGCCCCCGTCCCAGTCGCCTGCCGCCGAGAGATACGCCTGCTCCTCGGGGTGGCGGTCCTGGCTGAAGAGGTGGACCTCGTGGCCGAGGCGCACGAGCGCCTCTGCCAGCCGGGCGTTGTAGACGTTCGAGCCGGTCCCCGCAAGCAGGTAGCCGTGGAAGATCAGGATGCGCACCGGGGCGGAGCCTATCCCCGACCCTCCGGCCCCTCCGCTAGAGTGCGCGGCGATGGGCGCCAGACAGCGATACCGGCTGCGCAACCCCGAGACGGGACGCGAGATCCTGCTCGAGGCCGAGCCCGGCGAGATCTACCGCGACCGCGAAAGCGGTGACACGCTGGAAATCGTCGGCAAGGTGCTGCCGCTGGCGCCGTCGCAGTCGCGCCTGCCGTGGGCCGTCGAGAACCTGCGCTTCTGCCCGTGGTGCCGGCAGATGGCCCAGCGCGACCTCAACGACTGCCCGACCTGCGGCAGGCGGATGGGCCCGCCGCTCCGGACGAGCTGAGCGGTTCGGCGATGACGCGGCTGCGCCTCGCCACCCTCGCCAGCGCCGTCCTCCTCTGCGCCCTGGTCCTCGCGGCCTGCGGCGGCAGCAGCGCCTCGGACCCGGTGCCGAAGACGACGCCCGACATCGTGCCCCCCAACGACACGAGCGCCGAAAAGGCCGCGGCCTCGACGACCTCGACGTCGACGACGAAAACGACCAAAACGAGCACCACCGGCGAATCCTCCGAATCGGAAAGCAGCGAAGGCGGCGAAACGCCCGAATCCGAAAGCGGCGGCACCGCGAGCGAAGGCACCGCCTCCGGCGGCACGGGCAGCGAAGAAGAAGAAAAAGCGCCGGAAAAAACCGAAAAAGCCGAAGAAGGCGCTTCGAGTCCCACGGGCGGGGCCAGCGCGCCGTAGCGGGACGGATGCCGGCGCAGCTCGGCGTCCGCGGTCGCACCGATCGCCGAGCAGATGCTCTCGTCGATCGGCCGGCAGAGCACACTTCGCTCCCTGCGTCCTTGATCTGCCTGGCCGTATGACGGCGGGCGCGGTGGCGCTCACCGCCGCCGACCGACGTCGCTAAGGCGTCGAGATCTCGGTCGCGCTGTAGGTGAGGCGCGCGGTCTGGTACAGGCAGTAGTACTGCACGTTCGAGCCGACCTGCGACTGGACCGTCTGGCTGCTCGTGCTCGTGCACTGCTTCTTCTGCCGGCTCGCGCGCCAGGAGGTGTCGTTGCCGAAGCCCAGCGCGAGCGCGGGCGCCCAGGTCGGGACGGACAGCGCGATCTCGTCGCCCTTTTTGACCTTGATCGTCGTTTCCAGCGGGAACTGGACGGTCTTGCCGAAATAGGACTTCAGTTTCACCGTCGGGCCCGAGGCGATCAGCTTGTAGGTCAGGTTGGGCCGCTTCTGCGGGCGCAGCACGGCGATGCCCGCTTCGGATTCGCCGCCCTCGTTGCTGTTGAAGAACTTGATCTGGGTCGCGTTCGGCTTGCCGAGCGTCACCGTCCAGCCGACGATCGAGCCGTTACGCGGCACTCCCATCGGGTTCTTCACGGTGCCGACCTTGACCTGGAAGCCGGTGGTACGGCTCACGGCCAGGCACGGGCTGCCGGGGCAGCTGGCGACGGTCGGCGGGGTGGTGGTGCCGATCACGCCGATTTCCGCGAGCTTCGCCGGCGCTGCCGCCGGGATCGCCAGCGCGAGCACGGCGGTGGCTGCTGTGAAGGTCTTGATACGTCTTCTCATTGTTGGCACCTAACACCGCCAGCCGCCGGATGTAGCGGTTGGACTATTTCGCTATCCCCCGTTCAGTTCCTGCGCGGCGGCGGCGATCTGCTCCGGGTCCCCCGAAGAGGGGATCCACGGCAGCCGCAGGGGATCGCCCTCGTAGCGCGGGATCACGTGGATGTGGAAGTGGAACACGGTCTGCCAGGCGGCGGCACCGCAGGAGTTCAGGAGGTTGACGCCGTCGGCCCCGAGACGCTCGCGCGCGCGGGCCGCGAGGCGCCGCGCCCCCAGGATCGTCGCCTGCAGATCCTCGGCGCCCACCTCGAGCAGGTCGCGCGAGTGCTCGCGGGGGATCACCAGGGCGTGCCCGCGCGTCGCGGGGGCGATGTCCATGAACGCGATCGTGCGCTCGTCTTCGTCGACGATCGTGGCCGGCAGCTCGCCGGCGACGATCTTGCAGAAGATGCAGTCGGGGTCGGGCACGGCGCTGATCCTAGCCAGCGGCGCGCGGCTCGGACGCCCGGATCGCGCGAGCGTAGGAGATCGCCTGCTCGCGGCTCGAGATCTCGCCCGCGAAGCGCGCCTCGGCCAGCTCCTCGAGCAGGCGCCCGAGCGCCGGGCCGGGAGCGAGGCCGAGCTCGCCCGCCAGCTCGTCGCCGCGCAGCAGCGGCGTGGGCTGCGGCTGCTCGTGCCAGCGCAGCGCCTCGTCGAGCACGCCCTCGGCCAGGCGCAGGTGCGCCTCGATCGCGTGCTCGGAGCTGCGCCCGCGCGTCGCCAGCCGGTCCGCGACCGACAGCAGGGTCACGTCGGCCTGCACGGGAGCACAGGCGTGCAGGTAGCGGTAGAGGGCCCGCCGCGACAGCGGCTGGGGCTCGTGGACAAGGAAGCCGAGGCGCAGGTGGTGGCGCACCAGGCCGGCCACGTGCCCTCGCAGCCGCTCGCTCGTGCGCAAACGCGCGAGCACCTCGCGCGACAGCTCGGCTCCGAGCCTGTCGTGGCCCATGAACGTCACGCGGCCGTCCTGCGGGCGCACATCGCGCGTCAGCGGCTTCGCGGCGTCGTGGAGCAGCGCGCCCCAGCGCAGCGCCTGCCCGCGCGTCATCTCGTCCGCCAGCGGCTCGGCGAGCAGCGCCTCGACGCGCCCGGCGGCGTCCCCGAGCGCGAGCGCGGCCTCAGCCCCGGGCGACACGGTCAGCTCCGTCGCGCGGTCGAGCACCTCGAGCGTGTGCTCGTAGACATCGGCGTGGTGATAGGCGCTCTGCTCGACGCCTCGCAGCGCCGCCAGCTCTCCCAGCACCACGCGCAGCGCGCCGAGCCGCTCCATCAGCTCGATGCCGGCGCGCGGATCCGCCGAGGCGACGATCCGCCGCAACTCGAGGAAGACCCTCTCCCCCGACACCTGGGCGAGGCCGTCGGCCTGAGCGGCCGCCAGCGCGAGCGTGTCGGCGTCGGGCTCGAGTCCCAGCTCGACCGCCACCCGTGCGAGGCGCAGCACGCGCAGCGGATCCTGCGCGAACGCGTCCGGGCCGGCCGCGCGCAGCAGCCCCGCGCGCAGGTCCCGCGCCCCGCCGAGCGGATCGACCGGCGGGCCGCCCGCGAGCGGCTCGGCGATCGCGTTGACCGTGAAGTCCCGCAGCGCGAGGTCGCCGTCGAGCGTCCCGGCGCGCATCGGCTCGACGTCGACCTGCCAGCTCCCGTCCCGCGCCACCACCCGCCAGGCGCCGAACTCCTCCGACAGCGCGAAGCACGCGGCGCGCCCGCCGGCGCGGGCGACCGCGCGCGCCGCGTCGGCCGGGTCGCGCTCGACGACGATGTCGAAGTCGGAGGTCTCCCGACCGAGCAGCGCGTCGCGCACCGCGCCGCCGACGAGCCAGGCGGGGCGGCCGGCCAGCGCCCGCCGCGCCGCGTCGAGGCCTGCGCTCACCTCGGCTCCGCGGTGTCCGAGCCGCCGTCGCCCGCGGGCTCGCCATCCCGGTGGTAGCGGCGCCGCACGCGCGGGCTCAGCCCGCAGGTGATCTCGTAGTTGATCGTGCCGAGCCGCCGGGCGATGTCCTCGGCGGTGATCCGCTCATCGCCCTGGCGGCCGATCAGCACCGCGACCTCGCCGCGCAGCCGCTCGTCCGGCTCGGGGCCGAGGTCGACGGTCACGCTGTCCATGCTCACGGTCCCGACGAGCGGGTGACGCTCGCCGCCGATCAGCGCCTCGGCGTTGCCGGACAGCGCTCTGCGCCAGCCGTCGCCGTAGCCGATCGGCAGCAGCCCGATCGCGGTGTCGCGCGCGGCCACGAAGCGCCGCCCGTAGCCGGTGCTCTGGCCGGCGCGGCAGAGCTTCAGCTCCGCGACGTAGGACGCGAGCTCGAGCGCGGGCTCGAGCCCCTGCGCCGCCGGGTCCTCCCCGAACGGGTCCATGCCGTACACCGCGATCCCGCACCGCACCATGTCGAAGTGCGCCGCCTCCTCGCGCAGCACGGCGGCGCTGTTGGCGGCGTGCACGAGCACCCCGGGGCGGTCTTCCGCGAGCGGCCGCGCCCACCGCGTGAAGGCTTCGAGCTGCTCGTCGAAGAAGCCGCCGTCGCCGCCTTCGTCGGCGGTCGCGAAGTGGGTCATCAGCCCGCCGAGCCTCACGCCGGGCGCGCGCTCGGCCGCCGCCACGGCCGCGCTCGCCCGCTCGGGGTCGCGCGTTCCGAGCCGGCCCATGCCCGAGTCGAGCTTGACGTGCACGCCGCCGCCGCCCGCCGCGGCGACCGCCTCCACGCCCTCCTCGCTCCACACCACGACCTCGCCCCCGTCAGCCAGCGCGAGGCCCAGTTCCTCGCCGGTCAGCGCACCCATCACGAGCACCGGCACCTCGCGAAGGCCCGCCGCGCGCAGCTCGTGGAGCTCGGCCGCCTCGACCACGGCGAGCCAGCTCGCGCCGCCGGCGAGCGCCGCGCGCGCGCTCTGCACGGCGCCGTGCCCGTAGCCGTCGGCCTTCACGACCGCGCACAGCTGCGTGGCCCCGGACAGCTCGCCCCGCAGCCGCGCGCAGTTGCGCTCGATCGCCGCGAGGTTGACGCGCGCGCGTGCGCGCTCGACGAGCGCCGCCGCGGGCGTGACACGCTCAGCCCTGGCCACGTCCGGCCCCTTCCTCGACGTCGCGGCCGCGCGCCGCGCCGAGCGCTTCGATCACGTCGCCCGCGATCACGGCCTCGGTGGCGCCGACCGCACGCGCCGCGAGCCGGCCGGCACGCGCGTGCAGCAGCACGCCTGCCGCGGCGGCCTCGAAGGGCTCGAGGCGCTGGGCGAGCGCCGCCGCGATCACGCCGCTCAGCACGTCACCGGTGCCGGCCGTCGCGAGCGCGGGGCTGCCACCGGGGCTGACGGCGACGATCCCGCCCGGCTCTGCGATCAGCGTGTCGTCCCCCTTCAGCACGACGACCGCGCCGGAGCGAGCCGCCGCCGAGCGGACGTAGCGCAGCCGTTCGGACTCGACGTCCACGATGCGGACATCGAGCAGGCGTCCCAGCTCGCCGGCGTGCGGCGTCAGCACGGTCGGCGCGACGCGGCTCGCAAGCTCCTCGGGCCGGCGCGCGTGCGCGTTCAGGCCGTCGGCGTCGAGCACGAGCGCCAGCCGCGCGGCCCGTGCGAGCCGGCGCGCGAAGGCGACCGCGCCTTCCTCGCGGCCGAGGCCGGGGCCGAGCACGAGCGCGCCGGCGCGCGGCGTCGCGTCGAGCACCTGCTCTACGCCCGCGACGTCGAGCGCGCCACCTGTTTCCGGAAGCCCGTGGAACATCACCTCGGGCACGCCGCTGCCGGCGAGGACGGGCTGCACCGCGGCGGGCACGAAGGTCGTGACGTAGCCCGCGCCGGCGCGCATCGCCGCGCGCGAGGCCATCGCCGGCGCGCCGGTCAGCCCGACCGAGCCGCCGGCGACGAGCACGTGCCCGGAGACGAACTTGGTCGAAGCGCCCGTGCGGCGCGGCAGCAGCGCCAGCACCTCGTCGGAGATCAGCCCGGCACGCGCGCCGGCCGGCGCGCCGCGCGGGATGCCGATGTCGACGACCTCGACCCTGCCGGCATGGTCCTTGCCGGGATGGATCCAGAGCCCGGGCTTGGCGGCGTGGAAGGTCACGGTCGCCGCGGCGTGCACCGCCTCGCCCTCGACGACCCCCGTCGAGGCGTCCACGCCGCTGGGCACGTCCACGCTCACCACGGGCGCGCCAGAGCGCTCGATCGCGGCGATCCCGTCTGCGACCGGGCCGCGGGGCACGCCGCTGAAGCCGGTGCCGAGCAGCGCGTCGACGATCGCGGCCGGGCGCTCGAACGGTCTCGCGGCGTCCTGCCCCTTTGCCCACGGGCTGCCGTCCAGGCGCACCGGCCCCGCGCCGGGCAGGCGCTCGAGGTTGCGCGCGGCGTCGCCGGCGAGCTCCTCGGGGTCGGCGACGCAGACGAGCGCGACGTCGCGCCCGCCGTCACGCAGCAGCCGCGCGACGACGAGCCCGTCGCCGCCGTTGTTGCCCTTCCCGCAGACGACCGTGACCGGACCGTCGGGCACGAGGCGCTCGAGCGTGCGCACGACGGCGGCGCCCGCGCGCTCCATCAGGTCGAGGCTGGGGACGCCCTGCTCCTCGATCGCCCAGCGGTCGGTCGCCCGCATCGCCTCGGCGTCGGGGAGCGGGGTGAGCCAGGCGGGAAGCTCCTGCACGAGAAGCGATGCTAGTCGCGGCGGCGCCCCCGCGGCGGCGTCCCAACTCGACCGGATCCGGCCGCCCCGGCGCCGCTACTCGACCGTGACCGTCTTCGCGAGGTTGCGGGGCTGGTCGACGTTCAGCCCCCGGCGCCGGGCGATCTTGTAGGCGAGCAGCTGCAGCGGGATCACCGCGAGCATCGGCTGCAGCATCCAGTCCAGCGGCGGCACGGTGATGACGGCCTCGGCCTGGCCCTCGATGCGCTCGTCGCCGCGCGTCGCGATCGCGATCACGTGGGCGCCACGGGCGCGCACCTCCTGCATGTTGGAGACGACCTTCTCGAACACGGGCGAGTCCGTCGCGACGCAGACGACCGGCGTCGAGTCGTCGAGCAGCGCGATCGGCCCGTGCTTCATCTCGCCGGCGGCGTAGGCGTCGGTCGCGATGTAGGAGATCTCCTTGAGCTTCAGCGCGCCCTCGAGCGCGACCGGCAGCCCGATGTGACGGCCGATGTAGAGGAAGAAGTCGCTCTGCCAGTGCGCCTCGGCGATCGGGGCGACCTGCTCCTCGGCGCCGGCGAGCACCTCGTCGATGCAGTGCGGCAGCCGCTTGATCTCGGCCACGAGCTCGCGCAGGCGCTCGCCTGGAAGCTCGCCGCGCAGCTCGGCGAGCCGCAGACCGAGCAGGTACATCGCGGCCACCTGGCAGATGAACGTCTTCGTGGCCGCGACGCCGATCTCCATCCCGGCGCGCGTGAAGAGCACGCCGTCGGCCGTGCGCGTGGCCTCCGAGCCCATCACGTTCGTGACCGCGAGCACGCGCGCGCCGCGTTCGCGCGCGAGGCGCATCGCGGCGAGCGTATCGGCGGTCTCGCCCGACTGGGAGATGCCGATCACGAGGTCCTCGGGGGAGACGACCGGGTTGCGGTAGCGGTACTCGGAGGCGATGTCCATCTCGACCGGGACCCGCGCCCACTCTTCGATCGCGTAGCGCCCGATCAGGCCGGCGTGGTAGGAGGTGCCGCAGGCGACGACGACGATCCGCCGCACGCCCTCGAGCAGCGACTCGTCGAAGGCGCCCTCCTCCTGGAGGTCGACGCCGTCGCGGCGCGCTGTGCGGTCGGCGATCGCGTCGGCGACCGCGTCGGCCTGTTCGTGGATCTCCTTGAGCATGAAGGTCTCATAGCCCGCCTTCTCGGCCGTCGCCTCGTCCCAGTCGACCAGCTCGACCCCGCGCTCGACGACCGTGCCCGAGGCGTCCATGATGCGCACGCCCTCGGGGCTGAGGACCGCGATCTCCCCGCTCTCGAGGTACTGGACCTGGCGCGTCTCGGAGAGGAAGCCGGGCACCGCCGAGGCGACGAACTGCTCGCCCTCGCCACGGCCGAGGATCAGCGGGCACTCCTTGCGCGCGCCGACCAGCACGTCCGGCTCGTCCAGGCTCATCGCGACGAAGGCGTAGTGCCCCTCGAGCTGCGCGTAGGCGGCGCGGACGGCCTCGCCGAGATCGCCGTCGTAGAGCTCGGCGATCAGGTGGGCGATCACCTCGGCGTCGGTCTCGGAGCTGAACTCGCTGCCGGTCGCGAGCAGCCGCTCCTTGAGCGCGACGTAGTTCTCGACGATCCCGTTGACGACGACGTGGACGCGGTCGGCGCTGTCGGAGTGCGGGTGGGCGTTCTGCTCGGAGACGCGGCCGTGCGTGGCCCAGCGCGTGTGCGCGATGCCGGTCGTGGCCGGCCGCTCGGCGACCGCCACCGCGCCCGCGTCGCCCGCGAGCTTCTCGCGCAGCGCGGCGAGGTTGCCGACGGCGCGCACGGCGTCGATGCGGTCGTCCGCGATCACCGAGATGCCGGCGGAGTCGTAGCCCCGGTATTCGAGCCGCGTGAGCCCCGCCAGCAGAAGGTCGCGCGCCGGGCGAGCCCCGACGTAGCCAACGATCCCGCACATCAGGGTCAGGATAAAGGGGTGTGCCCCGCCTTCCCGTCCTTCTTCTCCCGTGGCGGCCCCGCCGACCGCGCGCCGTGGTGTGCCGGTCGTGCTATCCCGCCGTGCGGGCGCGGTAGGCGCGGACCTTTTCGCGGTTCCCGCACACGGCCATGTCGCACCAGGTTCCCGAGCGGTTGCGCGAGAAGTCGTAGAAGGCCCATTGGCAGTCGTCGGCGCGGCAGGCCTTCACGCGGGCCCAGGTGCCGTCCGACATCGCCTCGGCGACGGGCGCGAGCAGCGCCGCCAGCGCCCCGTCGGGGCCACCGGCGCACGGCGCCAGCACGGCGGTGCCGTCCTCGAAGCGCACGCTCAGCTCGCCGCGCCGCGCCGCCTGCTCCAGCAGCGCGGTCGCGCCCGTGTCGCGGGGACCGCCGTTGTTGGCCAGCATCGTGCTCCGCAGCGCCTCGCGCAGTGCCAGCGCGCGCTCGTAGTCCTCGGGGCCCGCGCGCTCGCCGCCGGCCATCAACTCGCGCCCCGATAGCCAGCGTGCGAGGTCGGCCGGGCCCTCCACCAACTCCCCGCTGTCCGGGTCGGCGGTGTTGACGAAATCGATCACGAGATCGAGGCGATGGGGTGCTTCGCGGCTCATCCTGAAACCTTCGTTCAGATGTGGTAGGTTACGTACAACACCATCTAACTTCAAATGGAGGTGTCACAGCCATGCTACACCACGAAGGCCTTCTCCCCCGCTCCCTCCCCCGTGAGCCCGCTGCGACCCCCGAGCCCGGAGCCGCGATCAGGGCGATCGCCCGTGTGCGCTGGTTCTCGCTCGACGGGCGGCTCGCCGCCGGCGAGGACCCGTCCGGCTCGAAGCTGCTCGCCGCGCAGGCGGCGCGGCTGACGGCTCCGCGCCACCGCGAGATGCTCGCCGCCGCGCTGGGCGGGCTGCTGCTCGCCGCCGAGCAGGGCCCGAGCGCCACCCGCGTCTCCCCCAGCCGCGATGCGCTGGTGCGCAACGAGGACGCCGTGCGCGAGCTCGCCCGGCGCGTCGACTCGCGCGAGGCGCTGCACTCCCGCGGCCTCGCGCGGCTGGAGCGGCTGCTGAGCGACTCGACCGGTCCTGCGTTCGACGGCAGCGCCGGCCAGCTCTCAGCCGAGCTGGCGCGCGTGGACGACGAGCTGAGCGGGATCGCCCGCGGGACCCCGCCGGGCGGCGCGCGCGAGGGCTCGGTGCGGCGCCTGGCGCGGCTGCGCAGCCGCGACGCGGCGGTTCCGCCGAGCTTCGCCGGCTCCTCGTTCGCGCTGCCGGACGGCTCGTGGTTCCACGGCCGCCGCGACTCGGCCTAGCCGCCGAGCTCGGCCTCGACGAGCGCCACCAGGCGCCCGCACACCTCGTCGGCCTCCTCCGCGGTCGGGGCCTCGACCATCACGCGCACGAGCGGCTCGGTGCCGCTGGGACGGATCAGCACGCGTCCGCGCCCCTCGAGCTCGGCCTCCGCGTCGCGGACGGCGGCGTGCACGGCGCCGGCGCCGGCGATCGACTCGCGATCGCGCACGCGCACGTTGACGAGCCGCTGCGGCAGCTTCTCCATCGCGTGACGTTCTGCCAGCTCGCCGCCTGCCAGCGCCTCGAGCGTCAGCAGCGCGCCCGCGATGCCGTCGCCCGTGCGGTTGAAGGACATCTCGATCAAGTGGCCGGACTGCTCGCCGCCGAGCGCCCAGCCGCGGGCCCGCAGCTCCTCGAGCACGTAGCGGTCGCCGACGGCGGTCACGGCCACCTCGACCCCCTCCCGCTCCATCGCGGCGTGGAAGCCGTAGTTCGTCATCACGGTCACGACCACGCCGTCACCGGGCAGCCGGCCCGCGCGGCGCAGGTGCGTGGCGGCGAGCGCGAGCAGCTCGTCGCCGTCGACGACGTCGCCGCGCGAGTCGACCGCGAGCACGCGGTCGCCGTCGCCGTCGAAGGCGAAGCCGATCGAGTGGCCGCCCGCGAGGACCTTCCCGGCGAGCTCCTCGACGTGCGTCGAGCCGCAGCCGTCGTTGATGTTGCGCCCGTCGGGGCTCGCGGCGAGCACGGTGACCTTCGCGCCGAGCCGCGAGAAGATCTCCGGGCCGACGCGGTAGGTGGCACCGTTGGCGCAGTCGAGCAGCACGTCGAGCCCGCTCAGGTCGAGATCCTGGAAGCGGGTGTGCAGCTCGCGCAGGTAGTCCTCGGCGGCGCCGCGCAGCTCGCGCACGTGCCCCATCGCCGGCGGCGGCGCCGGCTCGCGACCGACTTCGAGCGCGGCCTCGATCGCCAGCTCGGCCTCGTCGGAGAGCTTGTAGCCGTCGCCCGCGAAGAACTTGATGCCGTTGTCCTGGAAGGGGTTGTGCGAAGCCGACAGCACGACGCCGAGGTCGAGGCCGTACTGGCGCAGCAGCAGGGGCGCGGCCGGCGTCGGCAGCACGCCGCCGAGCAGCGCGTCGCCGCCGGCCGCGGCCACGCCCGCGGCGACGGCCGCCTGCAGCATCTCGCCGGACTCGCGCGTGTCGCGCACGATCAGCACGCGCGGGCGCGCGACCGGCAGCTGCGCCGTGGCGACGTGGGTCAGCGCGAGCGCAAGCTCGGCCGTCAGAAGCTCGCCGGCGACGCCTCGAACGCCGTCCGTACCGAACAGCTTGCGGGCCATGCGCCGGTTAGCGCTTGGAGAACTGCGGGCGCTTGCGCGCCTTCTTCAGACCCGCCTTCTTGCGCTCCTTGGCGCGCGAGTCGCGCGTCAGGAAGCCGCGGCGCTTGAGCTCGCCGCGCAGGTTCGGGTCGGCCTCGAGCAGCGCGCGCGAGACGCCGTGGCGCAGCGCGCCGGCCTGGGCGGAGATGCCGCCGCCGTGCAGGCGCGCGACCACGTCCATGCGGTCCTGATAACCGACGGTCTCCAGGGGCTGGCGGATGTTCCGCTGCAGCGTCGTGCGCGGGAAGTGCTCCTCGAGCGCCCGGCCGTTGACCAGGTAGCTGCCGCTGCCGGGGCGCAGCGTCACGCGCGCGATCGCCGTCTTGCGCTTGCCCGTAGCGCGGTAGCGCGCGCCGGAGGCGAGGTCGATCGCGGCAGTCGAGATCGGCTCGGCCAGGCCCTCCTCGTCGGACTCTGCCTCGGCGGGCTGCTCCTCGCCGGTGTCCTGGGGCTCCTCGACCGCGTAGGGGTCCACGTACTCCTCGGCACCGCGGCCGAGCGGGTCGACGCCCTCGGGCACGATGTCGACCTCGAGGTGCGCGCCGGGAACGGCCTGTTTGGCGCCGCCCGCGGTCCGCGCGGCCTCCTCCTCGGAGGCCTCCTCCTCGGCGTCTTCGGAGCCCTCGTCGACGGCGGCCTCGACGGCCGCCGCGTCCTGGGCCTCCTGCGCGGCCTCCAGCGGGGCGTCCTCGGCAGAGCCGGCGATCTCCTGAGCCTCGGCGCTCGGCACCGCGTGCCCCTCGCCGCCGGGCTCGACCGCGGCCGGCTCGGGCGGATTCCCCCCGCCGGCCTGGAGCGCCTCCTGCGCGGCCTCGAGGGCGGCGTCCTCGGCGGAGCCGGCGATCTCCTGGGCGTCCTCGCCCGGGACGGCGTGCTGGTCGGGTGCGTCGTCGTCTGCCATCAGACCTCGATCTCGAAGGGGGTCGGCTTCTGTGCCACGTGCGGGTGCTCGGGCCCGGCGTAGATCTTGAGCTTGGTCAGCTGCTTCCGGGCGAGGCGGTTGCGGGGCATCATCCCTTTGACCGCCAGCCGGATGATCTCCTCGGGGCGCCGGGCCTGCATCTCCTCGAAGGTCCGCGAGCGCAGCCCGCCCGGGTAGCCGGAGTGGCGGTAGTAGCGCTTGTCCTGGCGCTTGTTGCCGCTGACGTGGATCTTCTCGGCGTTGACGACCACGACGAAGTCCCCCGTGTCGACGTGGGGCGTGTACTCGGGCTTGCGCTTGCCGCGCAGCAGGTCGGCGAGCTGGGTCGCGAGCCGTCCGAGCGTCTTGCCGTTCGCATCCACGATCAGCCAGTTGCGCTCGCGGTCGGTCGGCTTCGCTGTGTAGGTCCTGGTGGAGGGTGCCATGGCGTCAAAAAGCCACGCGTGCTCGCGCGGCGAGCGGACCATGATAACGAGTGCGGGCCGCCTTCAGGTGCGTGCCCGCAGGATCGCCCGCGCGCCGTGCGCGGGGATCATCGTCACATTGCGGTGCCGCGGCCGTTCAGGGGCCGGATCGGCCGCTACGAGATCGGTCCGGCGCGCGACTGCGCGGAGCACGACACGCTGCTCGGCCATCGCGAGCGTCGCCCCGAGGCAGCGGCGGATGCCGCCCCCGAACGGGATCCAGGTGTAGGTGCCGGGCTTCACGCCGAGGAAGCGCTCGGGACGGAACTCGGAGGGCCGCGGGTAGAGGTCGGCGCGGTGGTGCAGCAGCAGGATGCTGAGGAGCACCGGCGTCTGCGAGGGCACCCTCCACTCCCCGAGCTGCCACGGAACGGTCACGCGGCGGCCGACGATCGGGATCACGGGTCGAGCCCGCATCGCCTCGTGGATCGTCGCCTCGACGTAGTCCTCGCCCCCCTCCCCTCGAACCTCCTCGCGCAGGCGCGCGTAGGCGTGCGGCGTGCGCAGGAGGCGCTCGAACGCCCAGGCAAGCGAGTGGGCGGTCGTCTCGTGACCGGCCAGGACAAGCGTGATCAGCTCGTCGCGCAGCTCCTGGTCGGACATCGGCTCGCCGTCCTCGTAGCGCGATTTCAGCAGCAGCGAGAACACGTCGTCGCCGCTGCAGCCCTCCTCGCCGGCCGCCCTCCGCGCGGCGATCGCGGCGTAGACCGGGCGCTCGAGGCTTTCGACGAACCACATCGTCGCGCGCGGGGGCTCGGAGCGGCCGACGTTGAGCAGTTCGAGCGCCTGTCCCATCGGGCTCCCGGCGACGCGCACGGCCCCGCGAATCGCTTCGCGCAGGTCGCGCTCGGGGGTGCCGGCGGCGGGCACCCCCTCGACTCCGAAGATGCCGGAGAGGATCACCTCGAGCGTGATCGCCTGCATCGCCGGCGCGAGCGCGAAGGGCTCCCCCACCGGCCACGAGTCGATCTCACGCTCGGCGACCTCGGCGATCATCGCCGTGTAGCGCTCGACCGCCGCGCCGTGGAAGCTCGGCAGCAGCAGCTTGCGCTGGCGCATGTGCTCGGGTCCGAGCAGCGTCAGCACCGAGCGCTCGCCGACGATCGGCCGCAGCGGCGATTCGGCCGTCATCGACGGCGCGAGCTCGGGATCCGCGGTGAAGAGCGAGCGCGCATGGTCGGGATGGCTCGTGATCACGAGGTCCTCCCCCGTCGCCACTCGCGCCAGGAACGTGTCGCCGAGCTCGCGCGCCGAGCGGAACACGAAATCCGACTGGCGCATGATCAGCCGCAGCGACTGCACGACCCGCGGCAGCCGCACGGCGGGCGGCGGCGCCGCCTGGAACCCCTCCCCTTCGAGTGGCCCGGCAGCCGAGGGCGACGCCTCGCCGATCAGCGGCTCGGCGCCTTGCGGATCATCGAGTGTGGCGGAGGCGGACGGGTTCAACAGGAACCAATTGAACCAGCGCGGAACGTCTCAGGGTGCTCAGGCCGCAGGATCGTCGTCGCTGCCAAGGACGCAGTGAGCGAAATGTGCCGAACCGGGAGACACTCGCTGGGCGCTCGCATCCCCGAACCGGCCAGCACATGAGCGAGCGAGGACGGCCGGCAGCGGCGCCGAGACAAGGCCTGAGGGCTACTCCCACTCGATGGTGCCCGGCGGCTTCGACGTGATGTCGAGCACCACCCGGTTCACCTCGCGCAGCTCGTTGATCATGCGCGAGGCGATCGTCTCGAGCAGGTCGTAGGGCAGCCGCGCCCAGTCCGCGGTCATCGCGTCGTCGCTCGTCACCGCGCGCACCACGACGACGTAGCCGTAGGTGCGCTCGTCGCCCTGGACGCCGACGGTGCGCACGTCGGGCAGCACGCAGAAGGACTGCCACAGCTCTCGGTAGAGGCCGGCTTTGCGGATCTCGTCCTGGAGGATGTGGTCGGCCTCGCGCAGCACGTCCAGGCGCTCGCGCGTGGCTTCGCCGCCGACGACGCGGATCGCGAGGCCGGGGCCCGGGAACGGCTGGCGCCAGACGAGCCGCTCGGGCAGCCCCAGCTCGGCGCCGACGGCCCGCACCTCGTCCTTGAACAGCGCGCGCAGCGGCTCGACGAGCTCGAACTGCAGGTCGTCGGGCAGCCCGCCGACGTTGTGGTGGGACTTGATCGTCGAGGCGCCGGTGCCGCCGCCGGACTCGATCACGTCGGAGTAGAGCGTGCCCTGGACGAGAAAGCGCGCGTCTTCGCCGGCGAGCTTCGCGGCCTCCTCCTCGAAGACGCGGATGAACTCGGCGCCGATCGCCTTGCGCTTGGCCTCCGGATCGGTGACGCCGCGGAGCTTCTCCAGGAAGCGGCTCTCGGCGTCGACGGCGACGAGCGGCACCTTGAACGTGTCCCTGAAGGTCTGGATCACCTGCTCGCCCTCGTCCTTGCGCATCAACCCGTGGTCGACGAACACGCAGGTCAGCTGGTCGCCGACGGCGCGGTGCACGAGCAGCGCCGCCACGGAGGAGTCGACGCCGCCGGAGAGGCCGCAGATGACCTTGCCCGCGCCGACCTGCTCGCGGATCCGCCGCACCTGTTCATCGACGATCGACGCGGCCGACCAGTTGCGCTCGCAGCCGCAGACGTCGGTCAGGAAGCGCGTGAGGATCTCCTGCCCGTAAGGGGTGTGGACGACCTCGGGGTGGAACTGGATCCCGTAGATGGCCCGCTCGGCGTCCTGCACGGCCGCGACCGGCGAGGCGGTCGAGGAGGCGAGCGCGGTGAATCCCGGCGGCGCCTCGTAGACGGTGTCGCGGTGCGACATCCAGCAGGTCTGCTCGCGGGGCAGCCCCTCGAGCAGCACGCCCGGCTCGCTGACGCGCAGGTCGGAGCGGCCGAACTCGCCGACCTCGGCCTGCTCGACACGCCCGCCGAGCGTGTGGACGAGCAGCTGCATGCCGTAGCAGATGCCCATCACCGGGACCCCGAGCTCGAGCAGCCGCTCGTCGAGCGCGGGCGCGCCGTCGGCGTACACCGAGGCCGGCCCGCCCGAGAGGATGATCCCGCGCGGCTTGCGCGCGGCGATCTCCTCGATCGGCACGTGGTGCGGCAGCAGCTCGCTGAAGACGCCGCAGTCGCGCACGCGGCGCGCGATCAGCTGCGAGTACTGCCCGCCGTAGTCCAGGACGACGATCTCCTGGTCCGCGGTGGGAGCAGGCGTGATCCTCCGGCGCCCCTCCTCACCAGCCGCCGGCTCGCGTTCGACGGCGGTCGCGTCCGCGGCCATCCTCAGGAACGCTCCAGCCGCCCGTCAATCATTTACGAGCGCTGCGACCTTCCCGTTGGTGGCACCCATGCCGACTTCCTGATCGCGCTGCAGCGACTTGCCCTCGGTCTGCAACGAGGGCGCGACGACCACCTCGGCGCGGTTGAACTCGGCGAGGTCCTTGTGCCCGCAGGTCGCCATCGAGGTGCGAAGGCCGCCGAACAGGTTGAACGTGCCGTCGTTCTCGCGCGCGGGGCCGACGAGGATCTCCTCGAGCGTGCCGTTCTGCTTGGTCGCCACGCGCGCGCCGCGGGGCAGGTCGGGGTGGAACGTCGCCATGCCCCAGTGGAAGCCGCGGCCCGGCGCCTCGTAGGCGCGGGCCAGCGGCGAGCCGATCATCACGGCGTCGGCGCCGAGCGCGATCGCCTTCGAGACGTCGCCGCCGTTGCGCATGCCGCCGTCGGCGATCACCTGGCAGTACTCGCCGGTCTCCAGCATGTGCGTGGAGCGGGCGTGTGCCACGTCGGCGATCGCGGTCGCCTGCGGCACGCCGATGCCGAGCACGCCGCGAGTGGTGCAGGCCGCGCCGGGGCCGACGCCGACGAGCACGCCGGCCGCGCCGGTGCGCATCAGGTGGAGGCCGGTCGGGTAGGAGGCGCAGCCGCCGACGACCACCGGCACGTCGAGGCTCGGGATGAACTCCTTCAGGTTGAGCGGCTCGGAGACGGTCGAGACGTGTTCGCCGGAGACGACCGTGCCCTGGATGATCAGCACGTCGAGCCCGGCCTCGAGCGCGATCTCGTGGTACTTGAGCACGCGCTGCGGGGTCAGCGAGGCCGCCACGACGACTTTCTGGTCCTTGATTTCCTGCACGCGCCGGGCGATCAGCTCGGGCTTGACCGGCTCGCGGTAGATCTCCTGCATCTCGCGCGTGGCCAGCTCCTTGGGCAGCCCGGAGATCCGCTCGAGCTGCTCCTCGGCGTCCTCGTAGCGGGTGAAGATGCCCTCGAGGTTCAGCACAGCGAGCCCGCCGAGGCGCCCGACGATCCCGGCGGTCTCCGGAGAGACGACGCCGTCCATCGCCGAGGCCATCATCGGCAGCTCGAACTGGTACGGGCCGAGCTTCCAGGAGATGTCGATGTCGTCGGGGTCGCGCGTCCGCCTCGACGGAACGATCGCGATGTCGTCGAAACCGTAGGCCCGGCGACCCTTCTTTCCACGTCCGATCTCTATCTCCATCGGTGAATCCTCGCAGTCGGCACGGACGAAAAGACCCCGCTCTCGGCGGGGCCTGACGGGCGGCGGCAGAGCGCCTGGAACGCCTGTCGGGCGAGCTCAGCCAAGTCAAGCTGAGCATAGCAACGGCCGCTCTGGCCGGAGAGGGCCTTGGGTATCCTCGAACGGACCGTGAGCGGCCCCACCGACAGGCGCTACGACCCGCATGCCGTGGAGGCCCGCCGACAGGCCTCCTGGAGCGAGCGCGACGCGTTCCGGACGCCCGCGCTCGACGACGAGCGCGGTGGGCGCGGTCACATCTACATCAAGCCCTCGGCCCCGTTCACCTCCGGCAACGTGCACATCGGCCACGTGCGCTCCTACTCGGTCGGGGACGCGTACGCGCGCTACCGCCGCGCCCGCGGCGAGGACGTCCTGTTCGCCTTCGGCTTCGACGCGTTCGGGCTGCCGGCGGAGCTCGGTGCGATCGCCGGAGGCGAGGCGCCGAGCGACTGGGTCGCGCGCTGCGCCGAGCACATGAAAGAGCAGCTGCTGAGGCTCGGCTTCTCGCTGGACTGGGAGCGCTCGTTCCTCTCCTCCGACGCGGTCATGTACCGCTGGTCGCAGTGGCTGTTCCTCGTGCTGCTCGAGAGGGGGCTCGTCTACCGCGGCACGGGCACGGTCGACTGGTGCGACACCTGCCAGACCACGCTCGCCTCGATCCAGGTCGAGGCCGGCGGCACCTGCTGGCGCTGCCACAACCCGGTGCGCCTCGTCGAGCTGCCCCAGTGGTACTTCAGGGTCAGCGCCTACGTCGAGGAGAACGACAGCCGGCTGGGAGAGCGCGAGGCGAGCGGGAAATGGGACAAGCTCGCGCTCGACTCCCAGCTCGACGTGCTCGGCCGCGTGGACGGAGTCGAGGTGGAGCTGAGCGCGCCGGACGGCGCGACGCTCACAGCCTTCAGCCCCCACGCCGAGGAGGTCGGGCAGGCCCGTTTCGTGATGGTCTCGCCGCGCCATCCGCTGGCGGAGGGGTACGCCGCCGATGCCGACATCGCCGCGAAGCTCGAGCACATGCGCTCGGGCGGCTGGGAGCGGAGCGCGCGCGACGCGGAGGCGATCCCGCTGATCGACACCGGCGCGAGCGTCACCGGACTCGGCGAGGAGCCGCTGCCGGTCGTGATCTCCCCGGTCGTCGACGCGCGCTTCGGCACGACGATCGCGCTCGGTGTCCCGGCGTCCGACAAGACCGACGCCGTGCTCGCCCGCCGCCTGGGCCTGCCCGAGGAGGAGGAGGAGGAGGAGGAGGAGGAGGAGGCCCGCGCCAACGGCCGCGCGACCGCGGCCAAGCCCGCCGTCCGTTACAAGGCCTCCGACTGGGTGATCTCCAGGCAGCGCTCGTGGGGCTCCCCGATCCCGATCGTCTACTGCGAGCACGACGGCGTCGTGCCGGTGCCGCTGGAGCAGCTGCCTGTCGTGCTGCCGCTGGACATCCGTCCGACCGGCACGGGTAACCCGCTGGCCGAGCTCGAGGAGTTCGTGCAGACAACGTGTCCCTCTTGCGGAGGGCCGGCCCGCCGCGAGACCGACACGCTGGACTGCCACTTCGACGCGCTGTGGCTGTGGGTGCCCGCCTGCGTCCCGCCCGAGCTCCGCGAGGAGCCGCTCGAGGACATCTTCGCGCTGGCCGACCTGCGCCACTGGCTGCCCGCCGGGCGCCTCGTGGCCGGCTCTGACAGCGGCAACTTCGTCTTCGACCAGCGGACCGTCACGAAGGCGCTGCGCGACATCGGTCAGCTGTCGTTCCTGGCCGACGGCGAGCCCTTCGCGGGCTGCCTCTTCCACGAGATGGTGATCCGGGACGGGCGCAAGATGTCCAAGCACCTGGGCAACGTCGTCGACCCGGACGAGCTCGTCGAGCGCTACGGCGCCGACACCGTGCGCCTGGCGGTGCTCTACGCGGCACGCGCGCAGAAGCCGCTGAACTGGAGCGACTCCGCCGTCCTGCGCTGCCACCGCTTCCTCGGTCAGGTCTGGGAGTACACCGTTTCCAAGCTCGGGCAGGCCCCCGAGACGGTCGAGAAGGACACGAGCGAGCACCTGCGGCTGAAACTCGGCCAGTGGTGCGAGGCGGCGGTCGAGCGCACGACCGCGGACATGGAGGCGATCGAGCTGCACAGCGCGATCCGCAACGTGATGCGCCTGTTCGACCGCGTCAAGGACTTCGAGAAACGCGTGCTCGCGCGCGAGCCGGGGCTCAGCGCGGCCAACCTCGACGCGCTCACGGGAGCGCTGGGGGTGCTCGTGCAGATGCTCGCTCCGTTCACCCCGCACATGGCCGAGGAGCTGTGGCTCGCGCTCGGCTGCGAGGACGTGTCCACACAAACGCCCTGGCCCGGCGTATCGTTAGGAGTGCCCGCATGAGCACCCAGACCGCACAGCTCCGGCAGCGGACGCGCTCGTGTGCGCTCGAGCTTGCCTGCCACCGCTGCGAGAAGCAATGGCCGCTCGACGCGCCGGTCTTCTCCTGCCCGGACTGCGGCAAGGGTCTCGACATCGTCTACGACTACGAGCTGGCGGCCCGGCACTTCGCGGAGGTCCCGCCTGAGGAGCGCCCGCAGAACATCTGGCACTTCGAGGAGCTGCTGCCGATCGTGGACGCGCGCGCGCAGGCACGCGTGGGCCAGTTCTCCGGCTACACGCCGCTGATCCGCGCCGACCGGCTGGGCGCCGAGCTCGGGATCGCCAACCTGTACCTGAAGGACGACTCCTCGCAGCGTCCGAGCTTCTCCTACAAGGACCGCGTCGTCGCGATGTCGATCGCGCGCCTGCTCGAGAAGGGCAAGAGCGAGATCGGCTGCGTCTCGACGGGCAACGTCGGCACGGCCACCGCCTCGCTCGCCGCCAAGGCGGGGGTCGACGCCTATGTCTTCTACCCGAACCGCCTGGAGGCGACGAAGGCGGCGGGCTGCATGGCGCTCGGCGCGAAGGTCTGCCAGGTCGAGGGCAACTACGACGAAGCCAACCGCCGTTGCCGCGAAGTCGCCGAAGAGACTCAGATGGAGTTCACGAACATCACGCTGCGCCCCTTCTACGCCGAGGGCGCAAAGACCGCCGCGTTCGAGACCGTCGAGCAGCTCGACTGGCGCTCGCCCGAGCACATCCTGATCCCGGCAGCGGGCGGGACGCTCTCCTCCCGCGTGCACAAGGGGCTGATCGAGCTCGAGCGACTCGGCCTCGCCGAGACGGACGGCACGGCGATCCACATCGCCCAGCCGAGCGGCTGCAACCCGATCGCGAGCGCGATCCTCTCCGAGGAGGCCGAGGTGGTCCCGGTGATGCCCGAGACCGCCGCGCACTCGCTGGCGATCGGCGCCCCGGGCGACGGCTACCTGGTGATCGACGCGGTCCACAAACGCGGCGGCACGGCGGCGTTCGCCTCCGACCCCGAGATCTTCGCCGGCATCGACCTGCTCGCGGCCACAGAGGGCCTGCTGACCGAGCCGGCCGGCGGCACCACGATCGCGGTGCTCGAGAAGCTCGCGGCCGCTGGGCGCTTCGGCCCGGACGAGACCGTGGTGGTGATGATCACCGGCAACGGCATGAAGACGCTGGACGAGCATCCGCCGAAGCCGTGGCCCGCCAAGGTCGAGTGCGACCGCGATGCGATGGTGGCCGCGCTCGACGAGCTCAAGGCCTCGGAGAAGCTGATGGACTCCGCGCGACGCCAGCTGCAGCCCTGAGGATGGCCGGGATGGACGAGTACGACCTCGAACGACGGCGCCGCGAAGAGCGCCGCGCGGTGGACGAGGGCGGCGGCGGCCAGTCCGAGGGCTTCGAGCTCGCCGAGGAGGAACTGATCGAGCACACCTCCCACGGCGACCAGCACTCGCCGTTCCGGATCATCGCCGACGGCGCACACGAGACGCCGGAGGATCCGGCCGAGGAAGGCGTCGAGTACGGCGAGCCCGACGAGGAGCACCCGGCCGACCTCTAGAGACAGGCCGCGGCTCGGCTACCATTGTCTGCGCACGCCATCGGAGGCGCGCAACCGGGAAGCACGCTGCGAGGGGCGCAGTCCAGGGCCGCCCGGCACACAGAGCCCACCCAGTGTGTCGAGGAGAGATGTCGTTGCCCACCTGCCGCCCCAATCGCGATTGCGTCCACCGCGTACCGACCCGGGAGATCCCGTGACGGGCGGCGGCGGCGAGCTCCTGCAGATCGCCACCGTCTCCGACGGGGATACGTGGGCGGTACAGCTCGCGGGGGAACTCGACCTCTCCTCCTCGGACCGGCTCGACACGACGATCGCCGAACTCTGTGCCGACGGAGCCCGGCGCATCGTGGTCGAGATGAGCGATCTGCACTTCATGGACTCGACCGGCCTGCGCTCGCTGCTCGTCGGCCGCGAACTGTGCGAGGTCAGCGGCTGCGAGCTGCTGATCGGCACAACGAGCTTGCAGGTCGAGCGCCTGTTCTCGGTGGCCGGCGTCGACGGACGCCTGCCACGCCGGGCCGGGCAGGCCTGAGGCCTCAGACGCCGCCCGGCATGCTGCGGGAAAACACCTAGGCGTTCGTGGGTTCGCGCCGGATGTCGGCGCGCGGGCGGGGTCTCAATCTCTCAGTATGCCCACCGAGACGCGCGAGGCAAGGCAGCCGCGGGTGCTCCTCGTCGAGGACGAGACCTCCATCGCCGAGCCGTTCGCGCAGGCGCTTGCGCGCAGCGGCTTCCAACCCGTCCTGGCCGGCACGGCCGGCGAGGCCCTGAGGCTCGCGCGCGAGCAGGCGCCCGACGTCGTGCTGCTCGACCTCACGCTGCCCGACCGCGACGGCTTGGACGTGTGCCGCGAGCTGCGGCGCGACTCGACGGTGCCGATCATCATGCTGACCGCGCGCGGCACCGTCACGGACCGCGTCGTCGGCCTCGAGCTGGGCGCCGACGACTACGTCGTCAAGCCGTTCGCGCCGGGCGAGGTCGTCTCGCGCATCCGCGCGATCCTTCGCCGCACCGGGGGCGCCGGCGCACCCGAGCCCGCCCCGTCGCGGATCGAGGTCGGCGAGCTGCTCCTCGACTGCGGCGCCCGGCGGGCTTGGCTCGGAGACGCCGAACTGGCGCTGACGCGCAAGGAGTTCGACCTGCTGGCCCGCCTCGCCTCCGAGCCGGGGCGCGTCGTCACCCGCGAGACGCTGATGTCCGACGTGTGGGACGAGAACTGGTTCGGGTCCACGAAGACGCTCGACGTCCACATCGCCGGCCTGCGGCGGAAGCTCGGCGAGGACCCGGCCGCACCGCGCTACATCGAGACGGTCCGCGGGGTCGGCTTCCGCATGGCCGCCCCCGGCGAAGCCGGCTAGCCCGATGCGCCTGCGCAGCGCCGTACAGGCGGCACTCGCCTACGTGCTGTTGCTGGCGATCATCGCGCTCGGCATCCCGCTCGCGCTGAGCCTTAAGACGCGTGTCAACGACGAGGTCCGCTCGCAGGCCCAGGGACAGGCCGACCTCGTCGCGGCCACCGCCGCGGACCTGCTGGGCCCGAGCCATCGCAGCGAGCTCGCTGTAGTCGCGCGCACCGCGGCGGCGGCGGTGCGCGGGCGCGTCCTGATCGTCAACGCGGCCGGAACCGTGATCGCCGACAGCGCCGGCAACGGCGAGCTCGGGACGAGCTATGCGCAGCGTCCCGAGATCAGCCGGGCGCTGCGGGGAAGCTCGGTCCAGCTGCAACGCGCGAGCCGCACGCTCGGAGAGGAGCTCCTCGCGACCGCGTCGCCCGTGATCCGCAACCGCGTGACGGTCGGTGCGGTCCGGATCACGCAAAGCGTCTCCTCCGTGCACTCCGCGATCAACCGCGTCGAGCTCGGGCTCGGGCTGATCGGGATCGTGGTGCTTGCGCTGGGACTGCTCGTCGGAAGCGTGATCGCCCGCCAGATCGCCCGCCCCCTCGGGCGACTCGAGAGGGTCGCCAGCCGCGTCGCCCACGGCGACCTCGAGGCTCGCGCACCGGTCGAGGGGTTCCGCGAGCAGCGATCGCTGAGCGTCTCCTTCAACGTCATGACCGATCGCATCCGGCGCCTGCTGGACTCGCAGCGGGCGTTCGTAGCCGACGCCTCCCATCAGCTGCGAACACCGCTGACGGCGCTGCGCCTGCGCTTGGAAGAGGCCACCGCCGCCGGCGTGAGCCCTGCAGCGCGCCCCGAGATCGAGGCCGGCGTCGCTGAGGTCGACAGGCTTGCGGGCATCATCGAGGAGCTGCTCGTGCTGAGCAGGGCCGGCGAGCGCGAGATGCCGGGCGAGCGGCTCGAGCTCGAGCCGCTGGTCTCGGAGGCACTGGCGCGCTGGCGGCCGGCCGCGGCCGAGCGCCAGATCGCCTTGGAGGGCCCTCCCTCTTCGCGCGCGCCGGCTCCTCCCGGAGCGGGCGCGGTCGCGGTGTGGTGCGCCCGCGCCGACGCGGAGAGGATCCTCGACGCGCTGCTGGAGAACGCGATCGCCTACAGCCCGCCGGTCTCGCGCGTGACGGTCGGCGTCCGCGCCGGCGCCGTCGAGATATGCGACGCGGGCCCCGGGCTGACCGACGAAGATCTGGAGAGCGTCTTCGGGCGCTTCCACCGAGGCAGCGCGGGCCGGGCGGGCGTGCCCGGCAGCGGGCTCGGGCTCTCGATCGCCCGCGAGCTCGCCCACGGGTGGGGCGGCGAGGTGACGCTCGCCAACAACGAGGACGGCGGCGCCCTCGCCACGGTCACGCTCCCCGGGGTGCCGCGATGAGCCCGCGCGGAGCTTGCACTCCCCTAACCCGACGGTGGCTAGCGTGAGGGTGATGACAGGCAAGACGGCGCTCTGGGCCATGGCGGCGGTGCTCGGCCTCGTGCTGGCGGCGGGCATGAGCTTCGCGACGAGCCAGCTGACGAGCCAGCACATCGGCATCGGCTCAGAACCGCTGACAGCCGGTCGCCGGCTCGCGCCGCCGCCCCCGGCTGCGACGCGCCGCACGACGACGCCGAGCCGCACGACGAGCACGTCGCCGCGGGCGCCCGAAACGACGCAGACGCGCACGGCCGCGCCCGTCGTCCCCGCCCAGCCGAGCGTCACCGAAGGTGAAGCCCCGGCGGTGACGTCGCCCGCGCCCGCGGCCGGGTCGGGGCGGGAAACCTCGGGCGACGATCAGGCACATCGCAGCGGCGGCTCGGCCCGTCAGGGCCGCGACGACTGACCGGCAGCGAATCTTTGCCAAACCTTTGCCGGGGGCTGGGCGGCTCCTGGGGGTGCTCTCGGCAGTGTCTCTACAGATGCCCCGCCGACCCAGCAACTCCCGCATCGCCTCCCTCGCCGCGGCACTCGTGGCCGGAGCGCTCGCGGCGCTCGCGCTGCGGCCCGGCTCCCACGCCCCGTCGGCGAGCGGCTCGAATACGCCGGTGGCCGAGGTTCGCACGCAGGTGATCCGGCGGACGATCCACGTCGTCCACCACGAACGCCCGCCACGTCCGCGCAGCAGCGCGCGGCGCGCGGCAGGCGCCGCCGCCGCCGGCGGCGGCGCCGCCGTCCACACCGGCTCGAGCGGATCGAGCGCGAGCTCTGCGAGCTCCGTCGCGGCCGCGCCGCGCAGCCGCGCGAGCGGCTCCGCCGGCGCCGCTCCCGCCCCGGCAGCCGCCGCGCCGGTGCGCACGGCGACAAGCGGCTCGCGCTCCTCCTCCCCCTCCAAGGGGCAGGGCTCGGGCCCGGTCCGCACGCGGAGCTCGGGCTCCACACGGAGCTCGGGCTCCTCCGGCGGCGCAGTCCGCACGCGCAGCAGCGGCGGCGGCCACGAGGACGGCGGCGGTCGAAATGACTGAGCGCCGCTCGACTCCCGTCTCGACGGCTTCGCGCCTTGCCCGCAGCCCGGCCACGGCCGTCTCGGCCACGCTGGCGATCTTCCTCGTCACCTTCGCGCTGCTCACCGCGCGCGTCGTCACGGGCACCGACCCCGGGCTGCGCGGAGCGGCCTCGGCGCAGGTCGTCTCCAAGCACGGCCGGACGATCCTCCGCACGACCGCGAGCGGGCGCGTGATCCGCGAAACGGCGCCGCAGGGCTCTACTGCCTCACACGCCGAAGCGGCGAGCCTCATCACACGCGCGAGCGGCGGGGGAACCGATGAGTGAGCGCAGCCGCACCCGCGGACCCGACCGTGTGACGCTCGGGCTGCTCACGCTCGCGTGCTTCCTCGCCGTACTGGCGCTGCTCGGAGCCCAGCTCGGCGCGCCCGCGGCCCGCAAGCCGCCGCGCACGACGTTGGTGCGGAAGATCTACAGGACGACGATCGACGAGAAGGTCATCGGCAGCGCGCACGGTCCGTCGAGCAGCACATCGGAAAGCCAGTCCCTCGGGCCCTCGAGCGCGGAACCCGCCGCGATCGCGACGCACACATCATGAGCATCGAGCACGACCTCACCTTCCACTCGATGGGCAGCGACGTACGGCTGGTGATCGGCGGGCGGCTGGACCCCTCCCAGCCCCCGCCGGCAGCCGCCGCCGAGCGCGAGCGCGTATACGTCGAGGACTTCGCGGCAAGGCTGTCGCGGTTCCGCGCGGACAGCGAGTTGTGCGCGCTCAACGACGACCCGCGCGAGCGCGTTCCCTGCTCGGCGCTGCTGCGGGCGGCGGTCCGCGCCGCCGTCTGGGCCGCCTGGCGCAGCGGCGGGCTCGTCGACCCGACACTCGTCGGGGCGATCGAGCGGGCCGGCTACGCGAGCTCGCGCGACCGCGCCCACCCCGCGCCGCTGCAGGACGCACTGCTGCATGCGCCGCCGCGCCGGCCGGCGCGTTCCAACCCGCTGATGCCATGGCGGCAGATCGGCGTCGACGAGCGGTCGGGGACGGTCACGCGCCCACCCGGCCTTCGGATCGACACCGGCGGCACGGGCAAGGGCCTGTGCGCCGATGCCGTCGCGCACCGCCTCGCCGGCTACACCCGCTTCGTCGTCGACTGCGGCGGAGACCTCGCGGCCGGCGGCGTCGGTGCGCAGCTCGACCCCTACCACGTGGAGGTCGAGCATCCGCTCACCGGCGAGATCGTCCGCACGGTCGAGGTCGCCGGCGGCGGCGTCGCGACCTCGGGGCTGAACGTACGCGTGTGGCAGGGCGAGGACGGCGGCTACGCCCACCACCTGCTCGATCCCGCGACGGGCGCGCCGGCATGGACGGGACTGGTCGGCGCGACGGCTCTCGCGCCCAGCGCCCTGGAGGCAGAGACGCTTGCCAAGACGGCTCTCCTGCTCGGCGAGCCCGGTGCCGGCGCGGTCCTCCAGGAGCACGGCGGGCTCATCGTCCGCGACGACGGCGAGGTGATGGAGTTCGGACCGATCGGAGAGCGCCGCGGCCTCCTGGCAGGCGCGGCGGGGAGCCGGCGATGAGCGCGGCGAAGGACCCGACGTTGTACTTCTGGTGGCTCGTGAGCCGGGCTTCGGGGATCGTCGCGCTCGGCCTGGTCACCGCCACTGTGCTGCTGGGGCTGACGATGTCCGCCAAGCTGCTGCGCCGCCCCGGCGTCGGCAAGACCCTCATGAGCCTGCACGAGCACCTCGCGCTGGTCGGCCTCGGCGCGATAGCCGTCCACGGCCTGGCGCTGCTCGGCGACCCGTGGCTTCACCCCGGCATCGGCGGGCTGACCGTCCCGTTCACCCTCGCCTACAAGCCGTTGGCGACCGGGCTCGGCATCATCGCCGGCTATCTCGCAGCGCTGCTCGGGCTGAGCTTCTACGCCCGCCGCCGGATCGGCGTGCGCCTGTGGCGACGCCTTCACCGCGCGACGATCCTCGTGTGGGTGCTGGGCGCCGTCCACACGCTCGGCGCGGGCAGCGACACCCGGACGCTCTGGCTGCGTGCGCTCGTGCTGGCGCCGGCGGTGCCGATCGTCTACCTGTTCGTGCTGCGCGTGCTCGGCGGGCGCGCGCGCCCGGCCCGGGCGAAGGCGATCGTCGCCTCGCCGGGCAAGGAGCCGGCGCTGCGGCGGAGCGCGCGCCCGGCGCTGGCAAAGGAGCCCTCGTGAGCCGCCCGGACGCGGAGCTCGTGATCGCGGGCGGCGGGCTGGCCGCGCAGCGCTGCTGCGAGCGGCTTCGCCGCGAGGGCTTCGACGGGCGCGTGATCGTCGCCTGCGAGGAGCAGGGCGCACCGTATGACCGCCCGCCGCTCTCGAAGGCCCTGCTCGCAGGCGGGTGCCCGCCCGAGTCGCTCGGCTTCCGGCCGTCGCGCTGGTACGAGGAGAACCGGATAGAGCTCTTGCTCGGGACGAGAGCGCGGAGCCTCGATCCGCGCTCGAGGGAGATCGTGCTCGAGCACGCGGGCGATCGGTCGCGGTACCGAACGCCGGCGGGCCGGCTGCACTACGGGCGCCTGCTCGTCGCCACGGGCAGCCGGCCCCGCCGGCTGCCCGGCCTCGAGCCGGGCGGCGCCGTCCACGAGCTGAGCACCCGTGAGGACTCGCTCGCACTGCGCGAGGCGCTGCTCGCGCGCCGAGGACGTCTGCTCGTCGTCGGCGCGGGGCTCGTGGGCATGGAGGTCGCCTCATCGGCGAGGAGCCTGGGCCTGGAGGTGACGATGCTCGAGGCCGCACCCACGCCACTCGCGCGCGCCCTGCCGCCGATGCTCGGCCACTGGCTCGCTGCCCGCCACAGGCGCCACGGCGTCGACGTGCGCCTCGGCACGAGCATCGAGCGCTGCGCGCGCTCCTCGGAAGGCGTGCGCGTGCATCTCAGCGACGGCTCCGAGCTCCGCGCCGCCACGGCCCTCATCGCCGCAGGCTCGGCACCGGCGACCTCGTGGCTCGCGGGCCTGGCCGAGCCCGGCCGCCCGCTGGCGACCGACGCCCTCGGCCGCACGACCCTGCCGGGCGTCTACGCGGCGGGGGACGCCGCGTGCTTCCCCGACCCGCTGCTCGGCGAGCGCGTGCCGACCCCCCACTGGGAGGCGGCCGCCCGCCAGGGCGCGGCCGTCGCCCACGCGATCACGGGGACGCGCCCGCCCGCCGACACGCCCGCGATGTTCTGGAGCGACCAGCACGGAAGCCGCATCCAGCTCGTCGGACACGCGGCCGCGGGCGACGAGATCGAGGTCGACGGCGAGATGGGTGAGGGTCCCTTCGCGGCGTGGATCACATGTCGCGGCAGACCGGCGGCGGCGCTGCTCGTCGACCGGCCCGAGCTGATGGCGCGAGCGCGCCGGTGGATCACCACCGCCGCCTCACCCGAGGAGGCAAATGCCGACCGACGAGAGGAGCAAGCAGCATGACCTTCATACCGACGATCGACGAGTCCGCGTGCCTCGCGCACGGTGACTGCGCCGAGCTCGCGCCGGACGTCTTCAGGCTCGATGACGTGGCGACGGTGATCGGCGCCGCCCCCGTGGAGCGGCTGGTCGAGATCGCGCAGTCGTGCCCATCGGTCGCGATCGCCGTCGTCGACGACGAGACCGGCGAGCAGGTCTACCCGTGAGCGAGGTCCAGCGGGCCGGAACGTAGAAAGGCCCCGCCGGCGCGGGGCTTCTCCTCAGCGGGTCGATAAGCGGAGACTCGACCACTGGAGCGGCTCAGCCCGCCGCCTCGGTGCCGAACGCGAGCGCGCTCCACGGGAGCGCGATGCTGCCCGGACCGTTGGGACGAGCAAGCGTGTGAAATACGGCCATGAGCACGCCGGAGCGTTCCGCGAGGAGTCTCGGCGTCGGATCGCTGGTCGCGATCGGCATCGGCGGGATGGTCGGAGGCGGCATCTTCTCGGTCCTGGGGCTGACGGTGCAGGTGGCGGGCGCTGGTGCCTACCTCTCCTTCGTCGTGGGCGGCGTCGTGGCGGCGCTCACGGGGGTCTCCTACGCGCGCCTGTCGGTGGCCGTGAGGAGCCCCGGGGGCACCGCGGCGTTTCTCGACCGCGCGTTCGGCGTCGGTCTGGCCGGGCCGCTGAACCTCCTGCTGTGGCTGAGCTACTTCGTGATGCTCGGGCTGTACGCGGTGGCCTTCGGGTCCTACCTCGCGGCGCTGGTCGGCGTGGACCCGAACGGCGCATGGCGGCGCATCTTCGCGAGCGCCGTGGTCGTGGCCTTCGGGGCGCTGAACCTGGCCGGCGCCCGGCTGGTCGGGCGCACCGAGTCGCTGCTGGTGTACTTCAAGCTCGCGATCCTGGCGCTGTTCTGCGCCGGCGGGTTGGCCTTCGTCCACACTGCGCGGGTCTCGCCCGCCGCGTTCCCCTCGCTCGGCTCGATCGTCTACGCCGGTGCCCTGATCTTCCTCGCCTATGAGGGATTCGAGCTGATCGCGAACGCCTCGGAGGATGCGATCGATCCGGACCGCTCCCTTCCGCGTGCCTATGCGCTGGCGATCGGCAGCGTGATCTGCCTCTATGTCCTCGTCGCCTTCGTCGCGGTCGGGAACCTCGCGCCGGCCAAGATCGCAGCCGACCGTGACTACGCTCTCGCGGCCGCTGCGCAGCCTTTTCTCGGCTCCGCGGGGTTCGACCTGATCGCTGTAGCCGCGATCGTCTCGACGGCCAGCGCGATCAACGCGACGCTCTACGGCGCGGCGAAGTTCACCTACCTCATGGCACGGCACGGCGAGCTGCCCGAGCGGCTCGGAGACCGTATCTGGGATCGGCCGATCGGCGGGCTGCTCGCGACCACGATCGGCACGCTCGTGATCGTCAACACCGTCGACATCGAAGGGATCAGCCTCATGGGTTCGGCGGGCTTCCTGATCATCTTCGCCGCGGTGAACCTGGCCGCCCACCGCCTGCTCGCCAACAGCCGCGCACAAGCGGCCGCCGAGATCGCCGGCGCACTCGCGTGCGTGGGCTGCCTCGCCGCCCTGGTTGTCTATGCCGCGATCCACATACCCGGCCAGCTCGCCGTGCTCGGCGGTCTGCTCGCGACCGCGATCATCGGGGAGTTGGTCGTGCGTAGGCAGCGCGCGGCCGGGACGGCCCAGCGGACGACGGCCGGCGCGGGCTCGCCCCGCCGGGGCTGAGACGCGCGCGATCGGCGCGCGGCGTCGGCGCTAGTGGAGATCGAGCCGGTGGAAGGCCGCGACCGTCCCCCATGCTGCGGCCAGCGCGACCGCCAGCAGCACGGAGTAGTCGGCGAGGCTCACGCCGTTGACGATCTGGTTGTCCCCGGCGGCCCAGTAGAACAGCGAGGCGTAGCGGGCGGGGTGGATCCAGGAGACGACGGGCGCGAGCGAGCTGATCAGGTATGAGGTGGCGGCGATCGCGGCCGTGATGCCGATCGCGGTCCCGCGCCGGCCGGTGAGCGCGCCGATCGCCATCGCGAGCAGCCCGAAGTCGAGGCCCATCAGCAGCACCGCGAGCGAGATCGCGAGCGTCTCCTTGACGCCCACGCTGAGCTGGAAGGACTTGCCGATCAGCACGCATGCCGCCACGGCGACCGCGAGCGCCGCAATCTGGAGGGCCATCGCTGCGATCTTCTGCGCGACGATCCGCGTCCGGGGGGTCGGGAGGGTCGCGATCAGGCAGAGGGTCCCGTCCTCGTCCTGTCCGGCGATCGCCGCGGCGCCGTAGCCGATCGCCATGAGCAGCGCGATGAGCGGGAAGAAGTTGGCGTAGATGTTGCCGTTCAGCCAACCTCCCGATGAGGAGAGCGGGCCGGAGACGCCGAACAGGGCGGCGGCGGTGGAGTCGTTCTTGACGAGGTTGTCCAGGGAGCCCGAGTGCTTGAACGCGGGGTAGAGGGCGACGACGACGAACGTGTACAGCGCGAGGCCGATCGTGTAGCCGAGGATGCTGCGTCGCCGCAGGGAGACGTCGAGAAGGGTGATCTCACTGCGCACGGGCGCTCTCCGGCTCGCTCGGTTCGCGGTAGAGCTCGAGGAACAGCTCGTCGAGGCTGGCGTGGCGGCAGATCACATCGAGCGGGTCGTGTTCGGCGATCCTCGCCAGCACCGGGCCGATGGGCCCCGTGACCTCCAGCGAGAGGCCTGCTCCGTCGCTGCCTGTGAGCGTCACGCCTTCGAGCTCGTCGAAGAGCGTGCCCGCGACGGCCACGGGGAAGGTGACCTCGAGCTTCTGCGGCGCGCTTGCACGCAGGCTCCGCACGCTGTCAACGGCGATCAGCCGGCCGGCGCGGATGATCCCCACGCGATCGGCCAGCCGCTGCACCTCGTCGAGCTCGTGCGATGAGAGGAACACGGTGCGGCCGTCTGCGACCGTCTCGCGGGTGAGCCGCTCGAACTCGTTCTGCACGAGCGGGTCGAGCCCCGAGGTCGGCTCGTCGAGGATCAGCAGCTGCGGGACGTGCATGAAGGCGAGCACGAGCCCGATCTTCTGGCGGTTGCCCTTCGAGAGCTCCCTGACGGGCCGGCCGAGCACGACATCGAATCGCTCGATCAGCTCATCGCGCATCGGCGGCTTCCCGCCTCCGCGCGCGCGGGCGAACCAGTCGATGACCTGCTCGGCGGTCAGGCGGGGGTAGAGCTCGAGATCCCCCGGGAGGTAGCCGACGCGACGGTGCAGCTCGACGCTCTCGCGCCAAACGTCCGCGCCAAGAACCTCGGCGCGCCCGCTGGTCGCGCGCTGGAGCCCGAGCAGCATCCTGATCGTCGTGGTCTTGCCGGCCCCGTTGGGGCCCAGGAAGCCGAACACCTCGCCGCGCTCCACGCTCAGGTCGAGGCCGGCCACGGCCCTGGTCTGTCCGTAGACCTTCGCGAGGCGCTGGGTCTCGATGGCCGAGGTCATGTGCGCCGGCCCGCCGGGGGCTCGCTGTGGGCATCGGGCACGCCGATCGCGAACAGGCCGCCCCCGTAGACCTCGAGCGCGCTCGCCGTCCACCTCTCAATGCCGGTTCGGGAGAGCGGGTCCAAGCCGATCGCGCCTTGCAGCTGGCGATGCAGCAGCATCATCGCGAGGTCGTTGACCAGCAGGAAAGCGCTTCGCACCCGCTCGTCGCCGGTTTCCCGTACGATCCCGGCGCTCACCAGGTCGCGCATGCCCTTCTCGGTGCTGGCGAGGAGCCGCCGGAACAGGCCGTCGCCCGCGGGGCCGCCCTCGAGCAGCAGCCGGCGGATGTAATCGACGAGCGCGGGCTGGCGCTCGAACTCCTCGACGAGCAGCTGCGCCAGCGATGCTCCCCCGCCGGGATCCCCGACGCGCCCCATCTCGGCGAGCATCTCCTCGACGAACGCGGCAGCGCGTGCGTCGAGCGCTTCCCTGAGACCGTGCTTGGAGCCGTAGTGATGGAGGACCAGGGCAGGCGAGACGTTCGCTGCCTCGGCGATCTGGCGCACCGTGACCGCCGAGCCGTGCTGCGCGAACAGCTCCATCGCGCTGTCCCTGATCACCGCCGCCGCCTTCCTGTCCTCATCCACCGCGTCCACTCCCGCGAAGCTGGTCTCGACCGAACAGATGTTCAGTTTGCTGAATGTCCGTATAGTAGGCGCCCTCGCCCGCCTTGCCGGCAGCGACTGTCAGCACTCTTACGGCCGGAGAGCGTCTGGAGCCCAACCGCTCGGCGATCTCGCTGCAGGACAGGCACCTGCGCGTGCTGGAGCCCCGCCTGTCACGGCAGAGCGCAGCCGAGCGGCGCGCGGGCGCGCGGGTCGCGGGCGTGCTGGCATCCGGCGGGCTGCGCTCCTCGCTGACCCAGGCGCAGTCCGCAGAAGCGGTCGCGCTGGTCGAGCGCGACCTCGCGGGCGCGGCATCTCGGCGGCGGCGCTGGCGTCGGCCGACGGCGGCGCGCTGTCCGCGTCGGCACGCGACCTGATCGCCGGCCTCAAGCGCCTCTGAGGGGGTGTCGCGGGCAGTCAGGCGCCCGCGAGGATCGGCGCGTCGTGAGCGATCTGTGACGGCTCGAATGATTCGTCGTAGAGCGCGAGCCACTCTCCCCCTCCGGTGATCCCGTACACGAGCGCGCTGTGGGAGACCTCGCGGCTTTCGGGCGTGCCCTGTACGCCGATGTCGTAAGCGCTCCAGACCGGGGCGAGTTCGGCACGGGAGCCGATGAGGTAATCCATCCGCCCCGTCATCCGGTGCTTGGCGAGGAAGGCTCGGACGGTGCTCCTCGTGTCTCCACGAGGGTCGACGGAGACCGCAACGATCTGCAGGCGATGTGCGGCGGCGCCGAGCTTGACCTGCGCCTGGCGGAGCTTGTCGACGATCAGCGGGCACGTGTCGGGGCAGTGGTCGTAGATGAACGTCAGCAGAACGGCTGTGCCCCTGAAGTCCGAGAGCCGCACCCGCTTCCCGTTCCAGTTCCGCAGCGCGATCTGCGGCGCCGGGCGCGGCGGCTGCAGGCGGCCTGGTGCGTCCAGTCGCGCTGCGGACGCGGCCAACGCCGAGGTCGACGTCGCTCCCGGAACGGCGCTGCCGCAGCCTGCAGCGAGCGCCACGGTGGCGGCGGCCAGCGCGGCAAGCATGAACCGCGCCGTTCGGTAGCCGTGGACGGGCATCGCGGCAACCCTAGGAGCCCGAGGTGCGGCTGGCGAAGGCCGTTGTCAGCCTGCTTACGCGGGACCCTGCCACTCGACCCATAGAAAAGCCCCGCCGGAGCGGGGCTTTTCCTTAGCGGGTCGATAAGCCGGAGACTTGACATGAGGGACGCGAGCCGGGACGGCGGGGCCTGCCCGGAAACGGAGAGCGCATGTTCGAGGCCCTGGAGGACTTCCTGATCCACTGCCGTGTGGAGCGGCGTTTGGCGGAGCTGACGTGCCGCGCCTATGAGCGCGACGTGACCGCTTGCCTTCAGTTCCTGCGCTCGGCGGAACTCGGCTCGCTGGAGGACGTGCGGACGGCCGATCTCCGGCGGTTCCTCGCGGCGGAGGCAGAGCGTCGGCCGGCGCCGTCCAGTCAGGCGCGCACCGTCGCCGCTCTGCGCTGCTTCTTCCGCTTCTGCGTGGAGAGCGAGCACCT
This sequence comes from uncultured Solirubrobacteraceae bacterium, assembly GCA_963836035.1. Classification (GTDB taxonomy): domain Bacteria; phylum Actinomycetota; class Thermoleophilia; order Solirubrobacterales; family Solirubrobacteraceae; genus Palsa-744. The sequence continues at coordinate 80,997 of CAWIHX010000008.1, forward strand.
GGAGCGCGACCCCGCGCACGTGCTGCGCACGCCGAAGAAGCGCGAAGCGCTGCCCGACGTGCTCGATCGCCGCGAGCTCGGGCGGCTGCTCGCCGTCCCCGGACGCGCCGCTGTCTGGAAGCGGCTGCACGCCGGGAAGGAGACGCGGCGCGGTCAAGCGGCTGGCGTGGGCCGGGCCCACGTCCACCCCCTGACGGGGGCGACGGCCCGATGGCCGTCGCCGCCCGCGTACATCAGCCTTTCGGAAGTGACTGCCCGGTGAGCGCCGGTCGGCTCACGGTGAGTACCTAACGATGAATTTGCGTCCCAATTCATCGCACGAGTAGATGGCTACGGCCTCGCTCGAGGCTTACGGCCACGCGCAGTTCGCGTTCTTCGGGGACTTCCAGAGAACAGCGTTGCGAGATCTGCCTGGGGCGGCTGCGTCGGATACCTACTTTGCCGTCGGCAGAAGCAGCGCGACGAGCGACGTGGGACCGACGAAGACGTCAGGCCCGCGGGCCGAATACTTGGCCGTATAGGCCACTCCGATGGTGTGGGTGCCGGGTCGGACCGTGACGACTTCTTGGATCGGTAGCTGCAGGGAGCGACCACCGTCGAGACTGGCCGGGTGTTCTGTTCCGGCTCGTCGATCAATAACCAGTTCGGCACTGACCGTCGCATGGGTGCCCGACGCCCCCCGGTTGTCGATTCCGAGGACGGCAGACAGCAGCACCTTCCCGCGGGAGCGCAGATGGATCGTGAGTTCGCGTCCCGGTGTTCGACCGCCTCCATGCCGAAACACGCAAGGCGGAGCCGGTTCGCCTGGGATCAGTGGCCACCCGTTGCAGGTGCCTCCGGGAATGTCGTCCAACCGTTCGTCTGTCACGCTCGCCAAGCCCAGCGGAAACCCAAGCGCCCGCGGAGTGACTGCTCCGGTCTGGAGCTGCCTTGGCCCAACGCTGTTTGCTGGAAGCGAGACCGCCGCATAGGAGGCGCCTCCGAGGCTCACGAACAGCGCCACAGTCGCGGCAACATTTGCGTAGGAGAGCCGCGCTTGAGCCCGGTCGCGCAGTCGAATCAACATGCCTGGATACTAAGGCCGCGGCGCGACCCGCGCCAATCGACACGAGCCGCGCTTGGCAGTCTCCGTTCGCCTAGCGACCCTCCGTCGTTACCTAGCCGCCAAAGTGATACGAGTCTCGCAGTTCGCTGAAGTTTCCTGCCGTGTAGCGCTGCGGCCATGAGATGTTGCGTATCGGGTTGTGAAAAAAGGCCGTAGTGAGTAGCGGTTCTGGTTCTTTCGCCGTTGCTTTGAACCCGAGCCCCGGCGCTTTGGCCATCGTCGCGCACGTACAACTACCTTTGTTTCCGTTCCCCATAGGGGTAGTGGGTGCGTTCGGCGTGTCGTAGACCTCGCCGTAGACCTGTTGTTCGTTGCCCGTCTTGAAATGGTTGCCATACATTTCGTCCGAGACGCGTCCGATCCATTTGCTGCCGAACTTCAGCCACCAGGCCCCTTTGTACTGCTTGACCTCGAAGCCCACAGTCTCGCTGCACGGTTTGACGATTTCCGTGCCAACCCCGCATTCGCTTTCCGCACTGCCGTCCGTTGGGCGATAGTGTTTTTCGTACGGGTTTTCCGTTACGCCTTCAGCCAGGACCAAACCGCAGTCGTAGCATGACAGTGGGCCGTAGTTGTCAGGGTTTATGAAGAAGAACGGCCGCGATCCTTTGTAGCCTTCAGTCTGATCTTGCAGTTCTTTGATCCAGCCGTTCTCGATTGTGTACTGACCTTTTCCTCCACCGACCAGGGCTAGCTGGCTGACTGTGTGGGCACCCGGGGCTGCGCCTTCGGGCACGACAGGTGACGACAACTGGGACGCGTAAATCATGGTGCCGATTTTGGCTTGTTCCCAGATGTCGCCAACGTAGTAGTAGCCTTCTTCTGCGGGCGTTTTTTCGCTTAGCGGCATGACAAGACGCGTGGTGGACGGTTCAGCCGGCACCGAGCCGTTCCTCGTTTTACGAGGACTGTCCCAGCCAGTCGTCACACCCAGCTCGCCTGCCGGGCAAGCCGACGGACCCCTCTGCGGTGGGAGTCGTTCGCCGTTCGGGCCGGTGGACGGTGGCGGCGTTTCGGTCGCGGCCCTTTCTAGTTCTGGATTGCCTTCGACCCGCTCGCAGACGTAGCCGCGATGAGCATCCGCCTGGCCCGGCGGAGCCGGTTCGGCGACAGGTTCGGCTTCAGGCGGTTCGGCGAAAGCAACCGTACTGGCGACGGCTCATATGGCCGTTGGCCTTGCGGGTGTCGCCTCCTGTTTCGCACGTGGATCCTGCCGCTCGGGTGAGGATCCTGTGATCCAATCATTGGAACTTGCCTATGATACGCATTCTCCGTCCGCGCATGGCTGCTGCGCCATACTGCAGGCGAGCGAATGGACGTTGGCATTCCACAGCCGCGGCGAGCCGAAGGCGGGTCGCCGCGAAGATGGGGACCGAGGATCGCGACCTGCGCCCTTTTCGCGGCAGGAACTGCCATGCTCGTCTCCCTCGTGGCAGGCGGGGGGCCGACCTCGCTCTTCTCCGGGCCAGGCGCCCAGCGCGCGACTAGCGCGATACGGGCTCCCGACCTGATCGCCGGCCACATCGGCTGGTGCCGCTACGGCCAGACTTCAGCGAGCGCCGAGACTTGCGCGCCGGTCGCACCGCCGCTCCCCACGACCCACGGCAGCTCTCGAGCGGCTCCCTGTCGCCTCACAGTGCCGCGAGTCGACGGTCTCGTCTCCAAGTGGGGTCAATCGCTGGCAACCGTTCCTGCTGCCAACCCGTCCAGCCCCCGCGGAAGCCTCTTGAGCTGCGCCAGCAACTGGTATGCGATCGCCGGCAGGGTCGTAACCGCCTCGATCCTGGTAGATGCACGAAGGCCCGGCAGCCGCCCACCGGGGGTGCCCGGGCTACGCGATCGAGGCGGCGTCCTCGAAATACGCGCCGCTGGGCTCTCGGCACGACGCGTCAGGAACGCCTGGCTCGTCCTGCGCGGCGGCACCGCCGCGCTACGCGCGACGCTCCTCACGCAACTGCACGTCGACGCCGGCGTCTAGCCCACGCAACTGCTCGCGACGCCGACGGCGAACGCCGCGACCGCAGCACAGGTTGGCCGCGCCCCGCCGCCGGGCGGTCGACGTCGAGCAGGGCCCCGCGCGGCGGGAGTCGGCCCCGAGGCGGCCCTTAGCCGATATAGAAACTGGCCGAGCTTCGCGCGCGTATTGCCCTCAGCCGGGCCCGTTGCTAGCGTCCCGCGCGCGGTGCGAAGCGCTGCCGGCCGGAGCGAGGCCGGGCGCGAGCGCCGAGCGATTCCATTAGAGATCGCCCCGCACACGCCGGCACCGGCGCCCAAACGTGACGAGAACCCTGCGACTCGGCCCATAGAAAAGCCCCGCCGGAGCGGGGCTTTTCCTTAGCGGGTCGATAAGCCGGATTCTGTCGTTGAGCAGCCATCCATCTGAGCGGCCTACCTGGACCTCGGCGGGCAACCTGCGAACGGTCCTGTTCGGCCTTGCATCGAGTGGGGTTTGCCCAGCCGCCGCGTCACCGCGACGCTGGTGCGCTCTTACCGCACCATTTCACCCTTGCCGGCCCGCCGTTCACGTGGGACGGCGGACGTAGGCGGTTTGTTTCTGTGGCACTTTCCCGCGGGTTTCCCCGGGTCGACAAACGACCACCCTGCCCTGCGATGTCCGGACTTTCCTCGAAGGCTGGATGCCTCCGCAGCTGCCTGGCCCGCAGGGTCCACGGTAGCGCGGCGGGGCGACCGTGTCGAGGGTGCGACTCGGCCGTCGATCGATGGCCGCCACGTCAGCTGTCGGAACTGAACGGGTCCTTACGCGCGTAGGCCAAGCGGGGCTAGGACCCAGCGAGCGAAATGTGCTCCGCACATGAGCGAGCGAGGACGCCGCCCCGCGCAGGTATACGCACGTCAGGTCAGACTCTGCGGAGGAGGCCGACCACCTTCCCCAGCACCTTGACCTCCTTGCTGCGGATCGGCTCCATCGTCTCGTTCTCGGGCTGCAGCCGGATGTGGTCCGGTTCGCGGAAGAAGCGCTTGACCGTCGCCTCCTCCCCCAGCAGGGCGACGACGATATCCCCGTCGCGCGCCGTGTCCTGAGAGTGGACGACGACGTGATCACCCTCGAGGATGCCGGCGTTCTTCATCGATTCGCCGCGGATCTGGAGCAGGTAGTTGCCGTCCCCGCCGCCCGCCATGTCCGGGATCGACACGTAGTCCTCGATGTTCTCCTCGGCGAGCATCGGCTGGCCGGCGGCGACCGCGCCGAGCACCGGGAGGCCTTCGCTCCCCACCATCCCCTTGACGCTCTCGACCGCGTTGCCGACGCCGCGTTCGAGCATCTCGATCGCGCGTGGCTTGGACGGGTCGCGGCGCAGCAGCCCGAGCTTCTCCAGGTTCGCGAGGTGGGCGTGGACCGTCGAGGAGGACGCGAGCCCGACGGCTTTACCGATGTCCCTGACGGTCGGGGGATAGCCGTACTTCGCGGAGTACTTGCGGATGAAGTCGAAGATCTCCTGCTGGCGCTTCGTCAGGTCCATGGATGATCGGCTCCCCATTAGAGTGGACGCTCGCCTGTGACGAACATGTGTTCGCAATGTAGCGCCGGGGGTGGATGGATGCAAGCCGCGACGTCGGGATCACGTGCCGATGGCGGTCCCGCGCCGTCGCGAGCCGCCGGGCGGCCCATCTGCGGGGCTATACTCGCGCCCTCTGCGCTCGTGGCGGAATTGGTAGACGCGCAAGGTTGAGGGCCTTGTGGGGTTAACGCCCCGTGGTGGTTCGAGTCCACTCGAGCGCATAGGTTTTGCCTGGAAATCACGGGTTTCGGGCCGGCGCGAGGCGGCGCGCGGGTTCAGGCAGGCGGAGCGTGGCAACGGCGTGGCAACAGACGGCTCGGGTCCATGCATTGGATGACCCTGAAGCGGACGAATCGGCCACCTGACACGCTCGCTGGGTAGTAAGGCGGTCTCGTCGCTGCCGCCAGCGGCTCACGAGTGACTCAACTTCGGTCGGAGCGACCCGAGTGCGCGGACGCGCTGCCGTAGCCGGGTAGCCGAGCAACCCACGCTCGGCGTTGGTGTGGGACGTACGGCGGGGTGCCACCGTTCGTGCCGTTCAGCTTCTTACTCCTCCGACCGCGGGAACCTGACGGTCACAGCCAGCCCTCCGCCCTCCCGCGGTCTCGCCTCCACCTCCGCGTGGTGCGCGGTGGCAATCGACCGCACGATCGACAGCCCGAGCCCATGGTGCTCGGTGGTCTCGGCCCGGCGAACCTCCTCCACCCGACTGAACGGCTCAAAAAGCCGCTGCAGCGCCCAAGCCGGAACAACCGAGCCGGTGTTCTCGACGGTCAGGTAGGACCACTCGCCGACGACGCCCGTCGAAACCTCGAGCACCCGGCGCTCGTCGTTGTGCCGGATCGCGTTGTCGATCAGGTTCGCGGTCAGGCGCTCGATGAGAGCGGGGTCTCCGCTGACAGGTGCAGAGGACAGCGTGGCTTTCAGATGTCCCGCTTCATCCATGGCGGCCACCCGCGCCACGATGACCGCGAGGTCAACTGGCTCACTCCGCTCGAGTCCCCGCTCGCTTGACGCGAGCGTGAGCAACGCCTCCAGCAGGCGCTCCTGCTCGCGCCCCGAAACGAGCAGCTCCTCGCATGTGGCCCGCCACTGCTCAACCCCCGCGTCCGGATTCGCGAGCGCAACCTGCAGCAGAGTCCGGTCGACGGTGAGCGGCGTCCGCAACTCGTGTGCGGCATTGGCCACGAACCGCCGCTGCGATTCGAACGCCGACTGAAGCCGCCCCAGCAGCTCGTCGAACGTATCTCCGAGTCGCTTGAACTCGTCGTCGGGCCCACTTAATGCAAGGCGGTCTCCAAGGTTGCGAGCCGAGATCGTCTGCGCGGTCTCGGTCATCTGCCTGAGCGGGCGCAGAACGCGCCCCGCGATGAACCATCCAAGCACCGTCGAGCCGATCGCGGTGAAGATCAGAACGAGCCACGACGCCGTCAAGAGGCGCCCCTGATCGATCGAGTGCTGCTGGCCGCCAAGGTCCAGCTTGCCGACAGGCCCGACCGTGCCGACGGCGCCCGGCTTTGCCGACTGGACACTGCTGCCGTGTACGACGGTCCCGACTGAGGTGAAGAGGAAGATGATCACGACGACGATCGTCCCAAGCAGCAGGAACATTCCGCTGTAGAGCAGCGTCAGCCGTAGCCGCGCACTTCCGCGCGAAGCCCCGGGTACCGGCAGGCGCACGGCCATCAGATCCGGTACCCGCCCTCACGCACGGTCTCGATCAGCGGCGGGTCGCCGAGCTTGCTGCGCAGGCGCCCGACCGTCGTCTTGACCGTGGTCGTGAAGGGGTTCGTCGCCTCGTCCCACACGCGGGCCAGCATCTCCTCGGCGGACAACACCCGCCCGTCGGCAGCGAGCAGGCATTCGAGCACCGCGAACTCCTTCGGGCTCAGCTCGAGCCTCCGTTCGCCCCGGTAGGCAACGTGGCGCGATGGGTCGAGGCTCAGGTCCTCGCGGACGTAGACCGGCGGAAGCGGGGGCGAGGCACGCCGCGCGAGCGCCCGCACCCGGGCCACGAGCTCGGGGAACTCGAACGGCTTGCTCAGGTAGTCGTCGGCGCCGAGGTCGAGCCCCTCCACGCGGTCGCGTATCGTGCTCGCCGCCGTCAGCATGAGCACGCGCGCGTGGCCGCCGCCCTCGAGCAGCGACCGACACACCTTGTCGCCGTGGACCCCTGGCAGATCGCGGTCCAGCACGACGACGTCGTACGCGTTCACGGCGGCGCGCCCAAGCGCGTCACCGCCGTCGAACGCGAGGTCGACCGCGATCCCCTCACGCCGCAGGCCCTCGGCCAGCGCGGTCGCCAGGCGGCGGTGATCCTCGACCACTAGCACTCGCATCTCGCCACGAAGGATCGCGCACCCCCGGTGCCAACCAGGTCACAGCAGCAGGCACCGTCCTGGCACGGGTCGCCGCGTACAACTGCGCCCATGACCACGAGCGCGCACTTCATCACCAAGACCAGGCCCTACCTCCTCGCCGCAGGGGCAGCGCTGCTGGCCGCCGGAGTCGCGGGCTGCGGCGGCTCGAACAACAACAACAACGCGACCGGCAACGGCAACAGCGGTTCATCGCAGAACTTCGTCGCCGACGCCTACCGCTACTCCGCGTGCATGCGCCGCCACGGCGTCCCGAGCTTCCCCGACCCCCACGTCGTCGCGAACAGCCCGGGACACCAAGCAATCGGGGTCCGCCCGATGAGCAAGAGCGTAATCAACACCCCGCAGTTCAAGGTGGCCCGCGAAGCCTGCAAAGGCATCATGCCGGGACCGGAAAACGCCAATCCAAAAGAAGCGACCGAACACGAACACGCCCGCGCGCGTTACATGCTGGCGTTCGCGCAGTGCCTGCGCTCGCACGGCGTCGCGGGGTTCCCTGACCCGAACGCCCAGGGTGAGCTGACCCCGGAGATGGTCCGCGCCGCGGGCGTCGATCTCCAGGCGCCCTCGTTCCTGGTCGCGGCGAAGGCCTGTGTCGGCGTAACCCACGGCGCGCTCACCGCTGCGCAGGTCGAACACGCGATCCACCATCCCTCCGGCTCGGAATCGGGCGGTGGCGGCGGAGGCGCCCAGTCGAGCGGTGAGGGCGGGTGACGCGGCGCTTCGCCGACTGCTCCACATGAGTCACCGCAGACTCGCGGCGGCCCTGGCCCTCCTCGCCGCGGGGGGCACCGCGAGCGTGCTGATCTTCGCCCGCGACGCACCGTCCAAGCCGCCGCCGGCCCCCGGCACGCCCGCAGCGGGTACCGCGACCGTCGAACGTCACAACCTCGTCGCAACCGACACCGCGGCCGGGACGCTCAGCTACGCGGCACCGCAGACCGTCTACAACAGGCTGAGCGGCACGATCACGTGGCTGCCCCGCGTGGGTCAGACGATCCGGCCGGGCGGCGTCCTCTTCAGAGTCGACGGCCGGCCCGTGATCTTGATGGGCGGCACGACTCCCGCGTACCGCTCCCTCGCGCCGGGGATCGGCCGCGGGGCGGACGTGCTTCAGCTGAACCGCGACCTTGCCGCGCTCGGCTTCGACCCGGAGGCGATCACGATCGACGAGGAATGGCAGTCGGCCACGACCGCGGGCGTCGAGCAGCTTCAGCATCGGCTCGGGGAGGCCGAGACGGGGACATTGGCGTTCGGCCAGGTTGTGTTCCTTCCGGGCACCCAGCTCGTCTCGACGGTGGACGCGACGCTCGGTGGCGACGGTGGGTCAGCCAGTCCCTCGACCGGGAGCGCGAGCGACCACGGGCAGGGCGGACGGGAGTACGCGAGCCTGGAAGAGCCGGCGAGCACCCGAGCCTCGACGACGCCGACGACGGCGCCCGGCACCGCCCTCGGGACGCGACAGCCGACACCCGGCCGGGACGGGCTGCGGGCGCTGGAAGCGCAGGTGGCCCGGCTGAAACGCGAAGTCAACGCGCTCAGATCGCAGAGTTCTCGCAACCCAGCCGGATCCGGCGAACCCGCCGGCAACGGCTCGCCTAGCTCCACCAGTGGCTCGCAAGAACCGGGTGGCGCGGCAACAGGCTCCGGCGGTGTGACGCCGACACCCATCCTCGCGACGACCTCGACGCGGATCGTCGTCAAGGTCGCGCTGGAAGCGAACAAGCGGAAGGAGGCGGCGCCCGGGGAGGCCGTCACCGTCGCGCTCCCCGACGGGGAAGAAGTGGCGGGGACCGTCACCGCCGTCAGCGCCATAGCCCAGACCTCGAGCGGCAACCCGTCCGCCGAAAGCGGCACCGCGGCCTCCTCGACGATCCCCGTGACCGTCATCCTCCGCGGCCGGCACACCGGAGCGGGCCTCGACCAGGCACCGGTGAGCGTCAACTTCGTTCAGGCCGTCGCCCGCGACGTCCTGTCCGTGCCGGTGACCGCACTCGTGGCGACGGGCGGAGCCCATTACGCGGTCCAGGAAGCGGCGCCGCCGCACCGGGTGCTCCCGGTGAGGACGGGGCTGTTCGCCGCCGGAGAGGTACAGGTGTCGGGCGCCGGAATCCACCCTGGGCTGCTCCTCAGCGACTCGCAGGGATGAGCGCGCTTCGACTCGACGCGGTGAGCAAGCGCTATCCGGGCGGGGTGGTCGCGCTCGACGGCGTCAACGTGGACGTCGCCTCAGGCGAGCGCGTCGCGATCGTCGGGCCGTCGGGCTCCGGCAAGACGACGCTGCTCACGATCATGGGCACCCTCGAGCGCCCCAGTGCCGGCCGCGTAGAGGTTGCCGGGCGCGACCTGGGCAGCGCCTCCGACGCGCAGCTGGCGGCGCTGCGCGCGTACCGGCTCGGCTTCGTCTTCCAGGGCTTCCACCTGCAGGACTCGCTGAGCGCTCTCGAGAACGTCGCTACCGGGTTGTTGTACACCGGCGTCTCTGCCCGGAATCGGCGCGGCGCGGCCGAAGAGGCGCTCCTTCGCGTCGGGCTCGGAGATCGCGCCTCCCACCGTCCCACGCAACTTTCCGGCGGCGAGCGTCAGCGGGTCGCGATCGCCCGCGCGATCGTCAAGCATCCGCTCCTGTTGCTCGCCGACGAGCCGACGGGAAACCTCGATTCGGCCTCGGGAGCCCAGGTGATCGAGCTGCTGCACCGGCTTGCAGCCGAGGGCGCGACGCTCGTGTTGATCACGCACGATGAGCAGGTTGCCGCCTCGTTCCCGCGCCGCCTGCACATGCGCGACGGCCGCGTCGCCGCCGACGAGTGCCCGTGAGCGGCCTCGCCGAGCCGGCCGCCGAGCGCGCCAGGCTGCCGCTTCGGGAGCTTGGAGGGCTCGCGGTCCAGGGCCTGCAAGGCCACCGACTCCGAGCGGCGCTCTCGGCGCTCGGAGTCGCGATCGGCATCGGCGCGATGGTCGCCGTCGTCGGCGTGTCCGCCTCCTCGCAAGCGAACCTGCTCGCCGAGATCGACCGGCTCGGCACGAACCTTCTGAGCGTCACCCCGGGGCAGACGTTCGGTGGGCAGAGCGAGGTTCTGCCGAGCACCTCGACGTCGATGATCGCCCACATGTCCCATGTCGAGGGCGCAGCGGCCGTCTATCAGGTCCCGGACGTCGGTGTGTACCGCACGCCGTTCATCCCGGCAGCCGAGGGCGGCGGGATCGCGGTCGATGCGGCCGGCCGCGACCTGGCCGCCGTGCTTCAGGTGGGGATGTCCTCCGGGCGCTTCCTCGGCGCAGTCGCGCAGAGCTTCCCCGAGGTGGTGCTCGGAGCCGCGGCTGCAGAAACGCTGCAGATCAGACGCGCCGGCGGCCATCTGCTCATCTACACGGGCGGCACCTGGTTCACCGTGATCGGGGTCCTCGAGCCGGTCGTGCTCGACCCCTCGCTGGACTCCGACGTCTTCATCTCGCTGCCCGTCGCCGAGAGGACGTTCGGCCTGCAGCCGAATCCCTCGGAGGTCTACGTTCGCGCCAGCGTCAACCACGTCAACCACGTATCGACGCTGCTTGCCCCGACCGCCGACCCGCAGAACGCCGACGGGGTGCGGGTCGACCGTCCCACCGACGCGTTGGAAGCGCGCGCCGCCGCCAAGGGGCAGTTCACGACGCTCCTGCTCGGCCTCGGCGCCGTCGCGCTGCTCGTCGGGGCGATCGGGATCGCGAACATCATGGTGATCTCGGTGCTGGAGCGGCGCGGCGAGATCGGGCTGCGCAGAGCCTTGGGGGCGACGCAGCGCCACGTCGCCGCGCAGTTCCTCGCCGAGTCTGCTCTGCTTGCGCTCATCGGTGGCGCCGCTGGGCTCGCCCTCGGCGCCGGCGCGACCCTGCTCTACGACGAGATCAAGAGCCTGCCGTTCGTCGTTCCCGCCTACGCGTTGATCGCCGCCCCGGCGGCGGGCGTGCTGATCGGGACGCTGGCCGGCCTCTACCCGGCGGCGAGGGCCGCGCGGCTCAGCCCCAGCGAAGCGCTGCGGGGATAGCCCGTCCCCGCCACGCGTGGCGAGGACCAGATCGAGCGACGCCACGCCGCGAGCCGCCGCTGGCCGTTCGCAAACGCTTACCGCTGAGCTTCGCCGCTCGCGAGCGTCGACCCTGACCGTACGCGTAGACGGTGTTGGGTCGATGCCGGGTGGCAACACCGTGGCAACATCCGCTCCTCCATATGCGTCCGATGCGTCCGCGGAAGCGCGCTAATTGGACGATTCGGACGCTCCTGTAAGCATCTTGCGCGCGTGTACGAGGTTGAGGGCCTTGTGGGCTTCACGGCCCGTGGTGGTTCGAGTCCACTCGAGCGCATACGTTTTCCCTGGAAATCGGTTGGTTCGCGCCCCCGCAAGGAGGCGCGCGAGTTCCGACAGGCGGATCGTGGCAACGGCGTGGCAACGGCCGGTTCGGATACCGGCCGGTGTTCATTCGCATGTTGAGGATGACCGCGGCAGCTCCCTGACGGCCAACGACTTCATGCGCGACGGCGGATGCATGGGCACGCCGTCGTCCGCCGGCGCGCTACGTGAGTCGACGTGGATCCGATCCGCTCGTTCAGCGAGGATTGGCGGGCGTGGCACGCCGAGCTGCCGACAGATTGCACGCGTCAGTCCGGGCCCGATCCCCTTGTGGCGTTGCAGCGCCGAGACCTCGCCGTTCGGCCCGTGCCACTTTGCGGGCTTTGAGCCGCCGACCTCGCGGCAGCCGTGCTCGTGCAGTGCCTCTCGAGGTCTCAGCGCTTCACGCTGCGGCGATGAACCGCAGATGCTCGAGATCCTCGCCCGAGGCCTGTCCCGCGAGCTCAGGGTCCGGCGTGAGCACCGTCTGCAGCGCGTCCAGCACGTTCTCTCGTGCTTGCTCGCGCGTACGGCCCTGGCTCAAGGCGCCTGGAACCTCGAGCACGCGCGCCACGATCGAGCCATCCTCGTCCGGCTCGTCGAAGACGATCGTGAAGTCGATCGAAGGCGCCATGCCCACACGGTTCTGCTCGCCTCGGCTGCCTGATCAGCGGGGCGGGACCAGGATGCAGGCCGTGGCAACGCTCCTGGAAGCATCTTGCATGCGTGTGCGAGGTTGAGGGCCCTTGTGGGCTGTATGGCCCGTGGTGGCTCCAGTGCACTCGAACGCGCACCAAGTCGCGTGTTCTGCGAGCATACGCGCCCGCTGTTATGCCGCGACCGCCGGAGGCCATGATGAGCAGCCGCAGGAGCGTCACGACCGAGGCGGCGTGGCAGCGGGAGGGTCGGTCGGGATCGATTGGCAGCGGGCACCCTTCGACGTCGAGCAGTTCCGGATGGGTGTGGATGCCGGCTTCGAGCATGGCCTCCACGACAGCACGACGACCGTGACCGCCGACGGCGCGATCTCCACGGCCAAGATTGCGCTCGCGCACCTCGGCGAGTTCCCCGACTACTGCAGCCGGCTCGCGCAGGTGGAGGCCGCTCCTGGAGCAGGAAGGCTTGGCATGCGCCCTCTCCCGGTCCTCGGACGCCCGGTCGGCTATGAACGCGTGCTCGTTGGCGGTGGCGCTGGGTGAGCTCATCCGAGCGCTCCACCCGCCGAACGGTGATCAAGCGGGGGTTGATCGCCGGCGGCGCTCTGGCCGCGGGGGGCGCGGCCGTCGGCGAGTGGCTCACGAGCCAGGAGCACTCCTCCAAGCGGAGTGCGGACGCGGCAGGCGGGCGCAGAGCGCCGAACATCCTGATCGTGCTCGTCGACCAGCTCAGGACTCCGCCGGGGCTCCAAGAAGGCGCGCCTGGCGGCGTCCTGATGCCGAACCTGGCACGCCTGCGCAACGGCGGCATCTACTTCGCGAGCCACTACACAGCCGCCAACGACTGCAGCCCGTCGCGAGCCGTGCTTCTCACGGGGCTCCACAGCCAGCAGACGGGTTGTCTGGTGACGGGCGGCAGCACGCTCGACCCCAAGTTCCCTACCTGGGGCTCGATCCTTCGCGACCGCGGCTACGAAACGCACTGGTACGGGAAGTGGCACCTTACCCACGGCGACAACAAATGGACACAGGCGGACCGGGGCGCCCTCGAGCCCTACGGCTTCTCCGGCGGCACCTACCCCTCTCCCGACGGCGGCCCCGGCGAGGGCTGGGCGGTCGACCCAGCGGTGGTGCGACAGTTCCGCAGTTGGTACGTGAACGCACCGAAGGACCGCCCGTGGTGCACGACGGTGTCGCTTGTCAACCCGCACGACATCGCCTGGTGGTACCGGTGGAGCAACCACGCTGCCTCCGAGCGGCGGGCCCCGCGGGTCGTGCGCTCTCTACCGGCGAACTTCGAGACACCTGCACAGATGCGTGCGCGCGGCAAGCCGCTGCTCCAGCAGTCGCTGCAGGAAACCGCCCAGAGTTCCTTCGGCACGGTGCCCTACTCGGGGCCGAACCTCGAGCGGGCTTGGCTCCCGTTCATCGACCTCTACCTGAAGCTCGTGCGCCGCGTCGACGTACAGATCGGCCAGGTGCTCGACATTCTGCACACCAGACCGCGGGTCGCCGCCAACACCGTTGTCGTCTTCACCTCCGACCACGGCGAGTACGGTGCCGCGCATGGCATGCGGGGCAAGGGCGCGGCCGTCTACGAGGAGGGGATCCGGGTACCGCTGGTCGTCAAGGACCTGCGCGGCGTGCTCGCCGCCGCACCCTCCACGCCGCGCACTGCGCTCACCTCGAGCGTCGATGTCACACCGCTGCTCCTGACGATCGCGACGGGCTCCGACGCTTGGCGGCGAGAATCCGATCACTCGCAGATCGCGCGGCGGCACGACATCGCCGGGATGCTCACGGACCCGCGCGCCCCGGGTCGGCCGTACGTGGCGCACTGCACCGACGAGATCGTCACCGAGTTCGCGATCGAGCTCTACGCTGCGAACGCGCCGCTGCACGTCACCGCGATCAGGACCCCGGACGCGAAGTACGCGATGTACTCCAACTGGCAGCCCACGACGAACCTGCCCATCTCCGCCGGGCAGGAAAGCGAGCTCTACGAGTACTCGACGGCCGGCGGCGGGCTGGAGATCGACAACCGCGCCCGCCGCAGCAACGCTGAGCCCGCGTTGCGCGCCCAGCTCGAAGCCGCGGTCCGAGAAGAACTGCGTGAGCCGGTGCCGGCCCACCTGCAGGCCGCGCACCAGGACGGCTACGCCGATTACCACACGAGCGCGCAGGCCGCCGCCATCCAGAGCACCACCCTGCGGCGAAAGCTCGAGGAGAGCGAGCCTCCGTCCAAGGCGGCGGAGAAGCTCGGCTCGCAGTAGAGATCACCGCGCCCGGGTGACACCGGCGACTCGTCGGCGAGCATGCCGCCCCCACGCTCGACGGATCCTCGGAAGGACTGAAGGCCAGCCGGCGCGTCCACGCCCGTCGGCGAGGGGACTTGCAGTCGTGCGCAGCGTCGGCGTACCGCCCGGTGAGGCCGCGTAGGTCGCCCGGCTCCGCCCTCAGAGCCCGCCGCCGAATCCCAGCGGGTCGAGCAGTGACCCTCGCGCGGCGCAGTCGAGTCCATGCTCAAATCGCGCGCGGCTTGGACGCGCTCACCCTCGCGGGAGAAAGCGAGCGATCTCACCATCTTCTCATCTGCGGATGCCGGTCTCATCGTCCTCTCATTGCAGCTCCGTAGCGTCGGTCTTGCCTGATCCCCGAAACTCTCGATCAAAGGAGACCACCATGATCAAGTTCCCCAATCCCCGTATCGCAGCTCTTGCGACCGCCGCGACACTCGGCGTCGGCGCGGTCGCGGTGCCCTCTGCGGCTCTCGCCGCTTCGCACTCGAGCAAGACCAAGGTCGTGAAGAGCGTCCAGTCTTCCAGCAAAGACCGCTCGCGTCACGACTCGCGGTCAATCGACAAGACCCAGCCGAGCGACCCGAGCAGCGGCTCGAGCGACTCGGTGGGCTACTGAGCTGACGGCACACGAGCGCGAGGGCCTGGGTCGCCGTCTTGCTCCGGGCCCTCGCTACGCATGAGCACCGGGAACCTGATAAAGGGCCCGGTGTGCGTGTACTCGTCGTAGAGGACGAGGTCAAGCTGGCCAGCCTGATCCGACGGGGCCTCCGCGAGGAAGGACTGCTCGCGGACGTCGCGATCAAGGGCGAGGACGCCCTCTGGATGGCAACCTCCTCGGAGTACGACGTGATCGTGCTCGACGTGATGCTTCCGGGCATCGACGGCCTTCTGACGTGTCAGCGTCTGCGCGAGGACGGCGTGCGCGCGCCGATCCTGATGCTCACGGCACGTGGCGAGGTGGAGGACCGCATCAAGGGGCTCAATGTGGGCGCCGACGACTACCTGGTGAAGCCTTTCGCGTTCGGCGAGCTCGTGGCGCGCCTGCACGCACTCGGCCGCCGGGGCGACGTCGGTCGTCCGCCCGTCCTGGAGGCCGATGACCTGCGGCTCGACCCGGCCGCCCGTCGAGTATGGCGCGGCGGGCAGGAGATCGAGCTGTCCGCCAAAGAGTTCCTGCTGTTATCGACACTGATGCGCCACGCTGGGGAGACCCTGACGCGCCACCAGCTCATCGAGCATGCCTGGGACAGCGAGTACGAGGCTCACTCGAACGTCGTCGACGTCTACATCGGGTACCTGCGGGACAAGGTGGATCGTCCGTTCGGGCGCTCGAACATCCGGACCGTTCGCGGCGTCGGCTACAGGCTCGAGCCGGCACACGCGGTCGAGACCGACACCATTACCGATCGCTGATCCATATCCACACGTCGGCCCCCCCGCCTGGCCGGCTCGTCGCGTGGGCCTCCCCGCCATGAGCCCGGGCGATCGTCCGAACAATCGACAGGCCGAGACCCGCGCCGGTGCCGCGTTGCATCGGATCTGCGCGTGTGAAGCGCTCGAAAGCGTTGCCGATGAACCCGGCGGGGAAGCCCGCCCCTTCGTCTTCGACGTGGAGCTCGACCCCGTCGGCGGTCGGGCCGGCACGCAGCGTGATCACCCCTTCCCCGTAGCGGATTGCGTTGTCGATGAGGTTGTCGAGGACCTGTGACAACCGTTCGGCATCACCCTGCACGTGCAGGCCCGCCGGAACCTCGATGGCGAAGCGGACGGCCTGTCCGTAGCGGGCGCTGACCGTTGCGAACAGCTCAGCGACGTCGAGCTCTTCTCGCGCGATCGGCAACGCCCCTTCGTCGGCACGGGCCAGCAGGAGCAGGTCGTCGCTCAGTGCCACCAGGTGATCGACCTCCTCCTCGGCCGAGCGCACCACCGCCACGAGCTCTTCCTCGGTCCGCCGGCGCCGGAGCGCCAGCTCGAGCTCCGCCTTGAGCGTGGCGAGCGGAGTGCGAAGCTCGTGACTTGCGTTCCCGACAAATGCTTTCTCGCGAGCCAGTGAGCGCTCGAGGCGGTCGAGCATGCTGTTGAGCGTCCGCGCGAGACTCCGGATCTCGTCGCGCGCCGGCGGAACGGGCAGGCGCCGCCCCGGCTCGGATGCTGTGACGTCTGCGGCTTGCCTCCGCAGCGACTCGACCGGTCCCAGGGCGGCCGAGGCGAGCAGGTAGGCGGCGGCCGAAGCGAGAAGGAGCGCCAAGGGCCCCACGATCGCCAGCAGCGTCGCGAGGTTCGACAGTGCGGTGTCGCGCTCATCGAGCGTCGCCCCGACGACCAGCACGCCACGCCCGTTGCCGGACACCTGCACCGGAGTGGCGAGGAGCCGTGACCCCTCGCTCAGCGAGCGGCGAGGGCTCAGGCTCACAAAAACGGTTCCGCGCTTCGCCGCCGCCAGCTCCCGGGTGCCCAGCAGCGATGCCGCAGCGAGATTGGGTGTGGACGCGACGACGCGGGCTGAGGCATCGAGGATCTGCACGAAGCTCTCATGTCCCCGGACCAGGGGACTGCGAACCGCCTCGGCGAGTCCGGAGCTCGACCGGCCGATGAGCGGCGTCAGCGACGCCGCGTCAGTGCGGAGGTTGAGGTCGATCTGGCGATCCAGCTCTGCGCGGAAGCGTACGTAGACGAAACCGCCGACGATCGCGAATACGACAACCATCGTGGCTGCGAACAGCAACGTCAGTCGCAACCTGATCGGGACGCGGCTCATGACGGAATCAACGCGAAGGCCGACGAGACCGCGCGATCGCGGGACGAATCATCGGGCCGTCCAGCAGCAGTGCCCTGTCACTCCCCCACGGCGCCGCCGCCGGCTCGCGGAGGCCGCGCCCGATCCGCGATCGCACGTTCGCTTTCGGGCAACTCGTTGCGCCGCCCGCACTACGCCAAGCATCAGCCGCCGCAACAATCTAGTCTCCCGTCCTCATCCTCAGGAGTCCGCCGTACCGCGAACATTGGCAGAGTCATCGATGCGACTGGCCTAACTCGATGGCACAACCTCTGCCCTCGGCTCTCGGGCCTACGAACGCCCGGCCCCCAGCCAGATCCCGGGTTTCCGGTTAGATCAGAGCGACCCACGCTAGCGATCCGGCAGCGGCCCGCCGCGAATCCGTGGCAACATCGTGGCAACACCCGCCGCTCCATATGCGTCCGATGCGTCCGCGAAAGCGCGCTATATGGACGATTCGGACGCTCTTATAAGCATCTTGCGTCCGTGTACGAGGTTGAGGGCCTTGTGGGCTGTATGGCCCGTGGTGTTCGAGTCCACTCGAGCGCATGCAGAACCCGTCGCCCCCGGGGGCTACGTGCCGGCGATTGTCGAGCCCGGACGAGTCCTCAGCGCCGTCGACCACGTTCGGGACCCCTGGTCGAGCGCGTCGCGATCTTCCGATATGCAGAACGCGGTGGGCGTATAGTCGGGCGGCATGCAGGGGGGCATGGTCGGCTCGCGTAGGACTCCGTCGGTATCGGCGTTGCTCGCAGCGCTGGCTTGGATCGTCGCGCCTGTCCTGTGGGCGCTTCTCGCCATCGCTCCAGCGCCGGCTTCGGCCGCCGGCACGCTGGAAGTCCTAGGGGGCACGACACCACGAACAGTGCTTCTGGCCACGCCAGAGGCGGAGGACGGGTCCTCTCGCGGAGCGTCGGACTCGAGGGAGGGCCGGCTTTCCCTCGCCGTCCGTAACCTCGCGCCGTATCCGGTGCAACTCCGGGTTCTCTACTCGTCCTCCGAACAGGACGCGCTTGAGATCGTGTCGGCCACGTCCGAGCCGGTGAGCCTCGTTCCCGCCGTACTTGACGAGCGGCGGATTGCGAGGCTCGCGCGAAGGCTCGGGCGGCAAGCGCCGCTTGTGCTGCACGGGTCGCGAGGCGCACCACGGGACGCCGCGGGCAGCATCGCGTTCGCTCTCGACACGTCACTTGTCATCCCCGTGGCAGGTCGCCCGCCCAGCGCGATCCATCGGCTTGCCAACGCGATCTTCAACTCGGTGCGGGGTTCGCTGAGCACAGCGGAATCGGCGACGGGAGCCGCTGCCCTGTTGGCGGCCGCCTGTCCCAACAAGCGCCTTTGCCCTGCCTCGAGCCAGGTCCAGTTGGAGCCCGTCCTGAACGACTTGGAGTCGGTGGCGAGAAGCTCGGCGAACGCAGCGTCACTGGGGAAGGACCTCTCGTCGCTCGCGGTCTCGCTGCGGAGCCGTGGCTACCCCGAGATCCGCGGGCGCAGCGTGTCGCAGATCACGCTGCGGTTTCGCTACTCACCAGACGCATTGCCCAGCGAGCCGAGCGGGATCGTCGAACTCGGCGCCTACACACTGCGAGCCGGCCGCCGCATCGGGCGGGCGTCAGTCGCTGTTACGAGCAAGCTGATGCCGCTCGGCGACATCCGTTTCGATCCCCCAACACTCGTCATTCACGCCGTCCAATGGTGCTGGAGCATCGGCTGCACAAGCCACCCGATAGGCACCGTGCATCTGTACGGCGCCGGTGTCGGGCCATTCCTGAGCCGTCTTCCTGCTCGTGCAGCCTTCGGCGGGGTGCTCTTGCGCCAGGAGCACGGGGTCGACGTAACGCTCTCGGATCTCGAGCCCGTGCCGCGAGAGCCAGATGCAGCAACCGGCCGGATCGAACTGGCAAGCACCCCGAGCTCTGGCGCCTACGCCGGCTCAATTCGTCTCTCACCCACTCTGGCCGGGGCACCAACCCTGAAGATCGAAGTCCACTCCCAGAAGTGGATCCTCTGGGCCGTGCTGTTGGTGTTCCTCGGAGTCTTGACGTCTGGGTGGGTGTTCGAACACAGGCCGCGCGCGCGCC
This sequence comes from uncultured Solirubrobacteraceae bacterium, assembly GCA_963836035.1. Classification (GTDB taxonomy): domain Bacteria; phylum Actinomycetota; class Thermoleophilia; order Solirubrobacterales; family Solirubrobacteraceae; genus Palsa-744. Next base: position 100,181 of record CAWIHX010000008.1, read on the forward strand.
GGAAGCGCCTCATGCGGCGGGCGCTGGCGGAGGTGAGCCTGAAGCTGGGGACCCAGATCCGGGAGCTCCCGGAGTCGCTTCGCGACACCCCGCTGGCGAAAGACCTCCGGAAGGAGATCAGCGTCACAAGGCCGTCCGAATGGACGTACTACTCGCAGATCGATCCGACCAACCCGTCCAACGTCCTGGAGAGCCTGCGCTGGGCTAGGGACGACAGCGATCTCGACAAATGCGAAGGCGCAACGCTGAAACTCGTCTCCCACGTTCTGCACTGGCGTCAGAGTGTCGAACGCGTCCGCGCGCTGTGGTCGCTGGACCACGACCACGACTTTGGCGCCGGGTGGGACGCATCGAGCGTCTCGCGCGACACCCGGCAGTTGATCAGCCATGTCGTCAGCGGCGACGCGCAAGCGCTCGACGACCCATCGGTGATGGATCGGCTGACGCGCCAAGCCGGGTGGTATCGCAACTTCGCCGAGGCCTGGCAGCTCCGCCGGCGGCTCGAACACGCGGGGGGACCGGTAGCCGCCAGAGCGAAGCTCATCCGGCTCCCCAGGCTCGACCGCGACGCCAAGAGCTTCTCGGTTGCCGACCTGGCAGAAAAGGAACTACTCGAGCGGAGACTCTCCACATTGAGCCTCGAGCTGAGCCGGCTCCAGGGCCAATCTCGTAACGACCCCCGTTCCGCGGCTGTCGCGCCCGTCGTCGTGCCGTTCAGCGATGAGGAGGCGCGAGCGGACAGGTTGAGCACTGCGTCTGAAGCCATCGAGACGGTCGCCGAGAGAGATCCGCAGCTCGGGCTTGCGCTCGCCGCAGCACCCGACGCGCTCACGATCGGTGCGGATGAGACGGCCGGGTCCGAGGCGGTCGCACGCTCTGCGCCCCGAGGCGGGCCGCTCCTCGAGTTCTCGCAGCGCGTACGGCAACGGCGCGAGCGCCTTTCTCCCTCGTGGAGCCGCCTACGCGGCTCCTTGTGGCGATCGCGTCAGCTCATACTCATGCGGGCAGGCGACATCGCGGTCACGGCTGGCGTGCTCTTGGTGAGCTCCCTGGTGTATGCGGGCACGCTATACACCGACGACTGGGGGACGCTCGTAAACTGCGTGGCCGCGTTCGGCGCCGGGTTTGTCGGGGATGTCGCGATCAAGTGGGGCCTCCTTCCAGCAGGCAGGTCGATCCTCCTGCGCGCGCGCGAGGCGGCGGATACACCTGCATAAACTGCCTGGCCGTCGCGAGCCGCGATCGCGCTTCGCGCCTGTCGGGCGATCGGATCCATCAGGGCCTCAAGGAGAGGATCAGGGTTCCGACGTTGTACCCGCGTCTGCATGAGGAGTGCCTGGGGAACTGTGGCCTCGCCCCCGGGGGGGGGCGCCCGGTGGATCGTGGCAACGGGGTGGCACCGCCCGGTCCTGCTCCATGCCTCAGATGACCGCAACGCCACGCACGCGGCCTGCAACCTGCTCCCCGACCCGCGGCGCCCACGCCGATCAGTGGCTAGCACGCCGCAAGCCGCCCTACCTCGAGGCCGGCCGGCTCGCATCACGCCGGGCCGCGCAAAACCGGTCAGAAACACTCCTGTCAAGTGCGATGGGTCGGGGCTAGGTTGATCCCATGAGGGTGCGACGGTCCCTCGGCGATCGAGCTGCAGCGTTGGGGTCTCGAGCAGGGGCTTGGTTGTTCTCTGTGTCTCGTTCATTGCCCTGTGGTCCGCTCCCAGCGCTGGCGCCTACTCCATCTCGACCGACTGCAAAGCGCTGTCGAGCGAAGACCTCTGGTGCCTGCGCAACAGCGCACACAACTGGACCCTGGGTCAGACCCAGCTTTGGGGCTTGAACGAACACGGGACCGGAGGGGGATATTCCGCCCGCCTCGGTGTATCGGTGTGGAACGGCTCACACAACGTCTTCCTCGGTGATTCGATCAGCTCGTCGGCATATCCACTTGAGAAACCAGGGAGCAGTTCCGGCCAGTTCACTTGGAACTTCGGGCGAGCGTTCTCGGGCTACTGGCCGATCTGGAGCGGGTTCACGCAGATCAACCCCGAGGGCGTAGAACAATGGATCTGGACGTATTCGTATGGGCCATAGAATGACGTGGAGAAAGCGGACAGTCGCAGTGATCGCGGCTATCGCGGTCGTGGCCACGAGTCTCGCGTTGTTCGGAGCGCTTGCGGCCGCAGGCTCGGCCAGCGGCGGGCGGACAGAATCGCCGAGAGGAGTTGGTCCGGTGGCTAACGCGTCAAGCAATCCGAGCCCGGGCGCAAGCTTTGGCTCTTTGAAGCGCGCGTTGTCGGCCTCTGATCAGGCCTTCGGAGCGAGCGTCGCACCGCAGATCGCGCAGCTCGTCATCGAAGACGGCTTGAACGTTGACGAGGCGCGCGTTGTGTTCGACGGATCAGAGGGAACCGCCGGGCTGATACCCGGGCCCAAGTCGCTGTGCTTCGTCGCAAGTAGCGCTATCGCCGGCGTCGTGTCTCAGTGCGTTCCGCCGAGCGTGGTGAACTTTCAAGGAATCGGGATCGTGACCACGATCCAGAACCACCACGCTCGTGCAGGGCGTCGTGCCGGATGGCGTCACCGGGGTTCGGTTCACGCTCGCGGACGGGACCACCGTCGACGTAGCACTCAGCGCCGACAATGGCTATAGCCAGGTGCTCGGAGCGCGGCCCGCGAAGATCACATACCTCGCGGAAGGACATGTGCTCGGGCAGAACCTCCTTGAAGGCGGGACGCCGCGCGTCTACGAATGACCCGACCTGCCCTGAATCCGTCGTGACCGAGGTCGAGGTCAACGCAGACGCCTCGGCGCGCAATGCAGGCCGAGACGCGCCATGTCGCTTGCGAGCGGATTGAGCCGACTATGCCGGCGCCTCGAGGCCGGTGAGCCTCACCCCGCGAGGCTCACCGGCCAATCGAGGTCGTGGCGTCGAATCTGTCGATTATCGCATTGGCCGTGACAACATCGTGGCAACACTCGCTCCTCCATATGCGTCCGATTTGTCCGCGAAACCGCGCTATTTGGACGATCCGGACGCTCCGGAAGCATCTTGCAGGCGTGTACGAGGTTGAGGGCCTTGTGGGCTGTATGGCCCGTGGTGGTTCGAGTCCACTCGAGCGCATAGGGATGGCTGGACATCAGCTGCTGCTGGATGGGAGCGAGCGCCGACTCGAGGCCCATCGCGGCGGCTCGTGGCATCATCGAGTTCGCCTGAGAGTCCTTGACATGCCTGTGAAGACCGCGAGCGGTACGGAACGGCTGCTCGATCCCTGAGGGACGAGACCGCAAAGCGGGGGACGACGCAGCGCGGCGGCGAGCACGGTCGATGTGGCGACGGTACCTGATGGCACCCGGGAGCATCTCCCGTTGGGGCATAGTCTGCGGTGACGCATGGCAGGCTTCCCCGACTCGTTGCGGATTCGCGGCCTTCGGGCGCGCGGCGCGCCCGCGACGTGGGGCGCGCTGGTCGCCGGGGTGGTCGTGGCGTTGCTGGCGGCTTGCGCGTCCGGATGTGGCGAGCCGAAGCGTCATGACCGCTCGACGACGGTCACTACGGCAGGTGAACGGTCAGCGCAGGACCAAGCCTCGGTGGCGCGGCTCCAACGTGCCCTTTCAAGTGCGCTGAACGAAGCGGCCGCAGCTGGCGACGCCTTGGGAGGCACCACCTCGCTCGCGATATGGCTGCAGGGGTCGCCGGCTCCGTTGCTGGCGTCCACAGGACGATCTCAGAGGAGTCGGTTTTGGAGCATCGCCAAGCCGATCGCGGCAGTGGCCGCGTACAGGACCGCGGCGAGCGGGGACAGCCGGTCGCTGACCACAGCTGCAAGCGATGCCATCCGTCGCTCGGACAACTGCGGCGAGCGAGTCGTGATCCTTGAACTGGAGCGGCTTGCTCACGGGGCGCAGCAGGCGAAGGAGGCGTTCGGGCGGGTACTCGTCCAGGCCGGTGCCCACTTCACTGCCGCGTCTGGACGTGAAAGCCTCGCCGCACAACCCGAGTGCTTGCCTTACCTCCGCGACCGTGCACGAGTCGTCGATCCCGCACTGGCCACATGGCAGTTCGGGACATATCGATGGACGGTGGGAGATGCCGTCAGCTTCGCCCACGCGCTCGGCGCGGGCGTGTACGGCCGAGCCGGAGCGAGGGTGTTGCGGATGATGCAACTGCCGAAGCAGGAGAGCCTCGTCACCCTGGAGGGCCCAACCGGCAATCACATCGCGGACCTGCAGTGGGGGGCCGGACGTGCCTTCGGGCCGTGGGCTCCAGCTTTCAAGTCGGGCTGGGGAGGCTCGCACGAAGCTGACTTCGTTGCAAGCCAGATCGTCGTGATCGACGCGGCTCGACCTCCGGTCGCGATCGCGATCAGCTTTCATCCGATCCTTCAGCCGGGCAGCGACGACCTCGGTGCAACTCGGGCGCCCGCGGCGATCCAACGCGTCTTGACGCTGGTCGCATCAGCACTCGAGCGCCAGCACGTATTGGAATGAGCTGCCGGATGAGGTGGATCGGAGCGGAACTAGACGCCCGGGCAGAGCTGTTCGTAACGGACGCCGGGCGGAAGGTACTCGCCCCATTCGAGCCGGGAGAGGTTGCTCCGGACGCGTCCGCACAGCTGCGATCTCAACTGTGCGTACCGGCTCGGCCCGCCTCGGAGCCCGAATAGCTCGACATCGCGCGTGGTCAGCAGATCGATCGTGCCGGCCTGGCCTGCGATCGCGAGTTGGTGGCGGTTTGCGCGGTAGGCGATCCCGTAGATCGCGGCGCCATCGCCGATCAGCCTTCCGACGCGGGCACGCGACGAGGTCGCGGTGACCAAGACGTTGCCGCTGATCCCACCGCTGAAGAGGATCCGGCCGTCTGAACTGAAGTCGAGGCTGCGAACGGCGCCTTCGTTTCCGACGACCGGGGCGGCGACGGGCGGTTCGTTCTTCAGGTTCCACAGCAGCACGTCCCCTTCGTCGTCGCCGTTGGCGAGCACGTCGCCCGCGGGATTGAACGCCACTGCCGATACTGGACTGCGCTCGGGCAGGCCGGGCATCCGACTGAGGCTGAAGCCGCGGACTTCGGACCCGCGTCGTCGCACACTCGCTCGCCACAGGAGCAGGTTGTCTTCGTTGCCGGTCGTCCCAGCGGCGACGAGATCGCCGTGTGGACTGAATGCGACGCTGCGGACCGGACCGTCAAGCTCCGTATGCCTGCGCGTCAAGAGCCTCCCGGACCGCACATCCCATATCTCCAGCGACCCGTCGTCGTCGCCGGTGGCGAGCAGCTGTCCATCGCTGCTGAACGCAACGCTGTTCACCGGTGCGTGATCGTGTTCGAGGCGTCGAACCTGACCGTTGACGACGTTCAAGAGCGTCAGGGTGCCGTCGTCGTTCCCGCTCGCGAGCATTTCTCCGCTCGGGCTGAACCTCAAGCTGAGGACCTTGTGGCCGCGGTCGGAGGCGATCCTGCGACCCCGGTGAGCGTCCGCATTCCAGAGAACCACGTTGCCGGCCTGGTCGCCGCTTGCCAGGGCGCTCCCGGAGCGGCTGACCGCGATGGAAGAGACGATCGGTCCGTCCTTCAGCGGTGGTGACGCGCGGCCCGGGGGGACGGCACTCTGGAGCACGATGTCCCCGGCCTGGTCGGCGCTGACCAGCCCTACGTCGTGCGGGCGGAACGCCACACTGAAGACGGTTCCACCGCTCGCGATGGGCGGGCCGGCGGGCTGCTGGGTCGAGACGTCCCACAACGTGACCTTGCCGGCGTAGTCACCGCTGGCAAGCTCCCGGCCGTCGCCGCTGAACGCAACATCGCGGACGGCGCTGCCGGGCGACGGCGTGAGGTCTCCCGTGAGCCTGTGCGTCGCCATGTTCCAGAGCACGACGTGCCCGGCGTCGTCGGCCGCCGCCAGCTCATCGGTGTGTGGTGCGACCGCGACACTGAAGACATAGCTGTGATCGTGGGGGAGTGACACCGCCTGCCGCGTCGTGAGGCTCCACAGCCGCACGTTCCCCGCGCCGTCACCGCTGGCGAGCATCCTGCCGGCGGAGGCGAACGCGACGCCGAAGACGTTGGGCCCGTTGGCCAATGGCGGGCCCACCGGGGCACCCGACGCTGGGTTCCAGAGCGTGATGTTGCCGGCGTCGTCTCCTGAGGCCGCGACCCTCCCGTTTGGACTGAAGGCGACGCTGAAGACATCCCGCGCGCCGGGCAGCCGTCGTGTGGTCCGGCTTGCGACGGGACGGAGGGTTTCCGAGGCGCGCCAGAACGTCACAGCGCCTGCTTCGTCACCGCTCATCAACAGGCCCCCGCGCGGGCTGAACGCCAGGCTCGCGACGCCGTGCCCATCGTGGAGGGTCGCTACGACGCGCTGCGTCCGGGTGCTCCAGAGCTTGATGAGACCGCTCGTGTCGCCGCTGGCGATCAGCTGTCCATTTGGGCTCGCGGCGACGGTGTTGACGCGACGGCCGTCGTAGAGGATCCCGCTGATCGGCAGCTGGAGAGCATCGTCGAGGGCCGCCTTGGGCAAATCAGCCGATGGATCCGACGCGTAGGACTTCAGTGCGAGCAGGGTGGCGACTGTCGGGCGGGTCGAGAGAAGACTGTCGGCCTCGACCGCGAGCGCGTCGGCGAGGTTGCGGCGTGCCTCGCTGCGTGCGCTGTTACGCGCGTCGCTTGCCTGGAATGCCCAGACGACGGCGAGCGCCAACGCGACCAACGTCAGCACCGCCAGCCCACCGATGATGGCCGCCCGCCGGACCGCCGCGTTGCGTTCATGGCGTAGCCGGTCGGCGATCTGGCTCTGGACGACTCGATTGATCGCCGGGGCGAGCACGTCGTGGAAGATCTCGTAGCGCCGAAAGCGAACACGGTCCTTACCTGGGGGAGCCTCGACCGATCTGACGATGTACTCCTTGTCGAGCTGCTCGAGGACGGCGGTCAGCTGTTGCTCGCTGTGACGAGTGCGGTCGGCCAGTGCTGGAACAGTTCGCGCGATCTTCGGGCCCGAATCGGTGGCAAGCTGGTCGAGCACATCAATCGCCGTCTGACGCTCCTCCGGCCCGCCCAACGTCGCGAGGGCCTTGGTGAGGTGCCCGTCGAGAATGCTTTCCGCGCCGTGGAGCTTCTCTTCCAGCGTCGTGCGTCGAAGCACCGTGGAGCTTTCGGCCCGCTCCTGTTCCCAGATCGACTGCATCACCAGCTGCAGCAACGGCGTCGAGATCTGGCCATCGCCGTCCACCCTCGCGGAAGGCCTGGAACGGTCGTCGGGGTCGTCTAGCCGTGCCGCCGACAGGACTGCCTGGACGAGGCCCTCCTCGATCCGGACCGGCTCAACGCCGGGCTGCCGGTCGTACACCTCGAGCAGCGGCTTGCAGATCGCGTCAGCAGCGGCGTCGCGATCGAGATGTTCGATATCGAGGTAGTTGCCGTACACGTTGGCGATCCGGCCCTGGAACAGGTCGCCGAGCCCGGCGTAGGCGTCCTCCCGGACCGAGATCAAGAAGCTGGCCGGGAGTTCCGGGCGGTTTATGCAGCGGGCGAGCTCGTCCGCGAAGCGCTCGACGGGTCGCTCGTCCGCGCTGTATCGGAAGTACTCCTCGAACTGATCGAGGATGATCAGCAGGCTGCCGCCAACCGCTCTGCTTGCGGCGAGAATCGCTGTGTCCAGGTGCTCGCGGGGAAGGTCCGGGCTGCGGGCCCCCTCGGCCGGCGCTCCGTCGCCTTCACCGAACGGTCGTCTGATCGCCACGGCGATCTCGTCGATCAACCCCGACGCGGGGTCATCCTTCCACGAGCTGAACACAACGGGCACATATCGCGGCCGCCCCCGCTGTGCGACACCTTGCCGCGCGAGCTGGCCGAGATGCCAGGCAACGCCGGCGCGCAGCAGCGAGCTCTTGCCCACCCCGCTCTCCGCGTGCAGCAGGGTCAGGCGAGCGGCGCGCATGTTCGTGATGATCCGGTCGCGGTCGGCCTCGCGCCCGAACAGCCACTCGCCGTACTGCTCGTCGTAGTAGTCGAGCCCGAAGTAAGGGCTCTCACGTCTCGCGCGGGGACCGGCCGCGCTGCCCGCGTCGGAGCTGCTCACGCTCGTGGCGCGACAGCGCCGAGGAACTCCGCAAACCCCTTGACGTAGTCGGCTAGCGAGTTGCGGAACAGGTCAACGCGGAGGCGCGACCACAGGCGTTGTTCGAGCTCGTCGGGCTCGCGCGCGATAGCCCAGTGACGCACGCTGCCGAGATCCTCGCCCTTCCAGATCCGCTTGAGGAAGACGCGGTGGCGCCAGTCAGAGATGGTGTAACCCAGAAACAGGTAGTTCGAGTCCTGCAGCTGGGCAAGGATCTGGCCGGGGACGATCTCTTCGGGCGTGCGTTCGCTCATGTAGTCGATGTAATGATCCTCGGTGATCACATAGTTCCTCACCCACGGGAAGCCGGCATCGGGGTCGTCGACGGCGCCGTTGAGGTGAACGATCACGGTTCGCTTCAGTTCGCCACCGTTCGCACCGGTGACGATCGGAAAGTCGGTGTACTTGTTGCCAACGGGAATAGGGATGGGCGACTTGCCGTCCCAGGGTTCGGCATCTCTGGAGGTGACGTAGACGTCGTCGTACGGCACATGAGCGAAGCGCCCCGGATGGTCGGTCTCGGGACCCATGAAGACCGCGACGTCGAACTCCTCCCCCCGAGCTCGAAATGCGCGCTCGAGAGCAAGGTCGTACTTGGGCGTGACAATCAACGGATAGCGCTTTTCGCCGGTGACTTCCTCCAAGCGACACGGCAACTCCGCCAGGAAGGTGTGCACAGGTCCCGGCACGGAGTCGACAGCGAGTGCGGGCCTGATCGGCACGAACACATCTCTGTCGCCCTTGAGCGTGCGCACACGCTGCGCAATCTCGGCCAAGTCTGGCGAGCCCCCCTCCCAGTTGACCTGTTCGGCCAGTACGTGCGCGAGCTCGCGGTCGTCAGGCGGGTATCGCGGGCCTGATGCCTCTCGCCACGGCCCCTCGTGGTCGTCCGCGTTTGCGCCGGTCCCCAGGAACAAGACCAAGTGGTCCGACTCCTCCAGGACGTCGCGATAGTGGGCCTCGCCGGCTGCCCTGGTCTCAGGCTCGGTCGGCGGGTTTGCCGGTGGCTGCACTGCGCCCGCTCGGCTCAGCCGGTCGCGATTGTCGACCGGACCGTCCTCAGGCCGCCTTCGTCCGCGACTTCCGCCTCGGTGCCGAGCTCCCGGAGGCGAACGATCAAGCTCCGGATGTCCTCGCGTAGATGCGTGTGGCGCAGACGCTCCTCCTGGCAGGCGCGCAGCGGCTTGAGGAACTGTGGCAGCTCGCGCGGCGCCGGCAGCTGCGCGTCGTCGACTAACACCGGAATCACGGTGACGTGCGGTCCCGCGCGCAGGGCGAGGTCGATCTCCCTGGCCACGTAGTCCGTATCGCCTGCCTTCATGTGGCCGATCAGGCTCGGGATCCAGCGCGATCCGACGAGCGCGATCATGACACCCGCTTCCGAGAGGTGCGACTTGATTTCGTCGAGCCATCGCATGCCGGGTCGCAGCGTGCCGTTGTCGAAGAACACGTTCTCGCCGCCGAGCGCCTGTTCGAGTAGCAGGTACAGAGCCCACGCCGTCCCTTGCGTGTCTTCGTGGCGGTAGTTGATGAAGATCTTCAACTGAGCCTGACGGCCGTCACCGTCCGGCTGGACCAACGGGTGCGTCTCGCTCCCCCCATTCCCCATAGCAGACCAGCAGCTTCGCCGATCACCCCCCGAATTTCAAGGGGTCGGAGAGGCAGCCTCCTCAAAACGGGATCTCCTGCTCCTGAAACTCGATCACTCCGGACCAATCCACGTTCTCGTCTTCGAGCAGCACCTGCGTGTCGAGCGTGAGCCTCTGCACGTCGCTCGGCTCGACGTCCTCGGCGAGCTGATCACGAAGTTGGGTCAAGCGCGCGACCGTCTTGACCGAACGATCCTCGTGCACGCGGAACTGGCGTTGATCACGGATCCCCGTCAACGCCGCACCCAGCGCCGGTAGCACGATCGCGAGGAGGACGAACATGCGCGGCCAGAACCAGCCGTGCACCACGTCGAAGGCATGCAAGCCGGCGACGACCAACGTCATGAAGAACAGACAGAACACCGGCACAGTCAGCAAAGTCCGGCCTCGCCTGAAGCGGCCGACAGCTCGTTCGTGGTAGTCGATCTGATGATCGATCAGGCCCTGGATCAGCAGCTCGCGTAGCTCGCTGGCGCTGCGGCGTGTGTCTGTCGCCGCTGGGGCGTCACGCCAGGCTTCGGTGAACGCTCGCTGGTACCAGGGAAGCCTGTCGAGACTCACCTCGCTCGAGGGTCCAACGACTGTCCGGTCGCGCCCGCCCACGAGCGCCGTGAACAGGCCCGATCGGAATGCCTCGGCAAGCGAGCGATAGCCGAGCCAGCGTCCGTTGAGGTCCTTCGCCCGCCCGACGAGGTAGATCACGAGCAGCACGACCATGATCGCGACCTCTGGAAGAGCCAGGATGGGTTTCCAGCCAAACAGCGCTTGGGCGGCGACGACGCTGAGTGCGAGGACAGCGAGCATGTACATGACCATCGCCACGCCGAAATACAGTCGCTGATAGTGCACCGCCAGCGTGTCAGCCCGTGCGAAGCACGGCACCGACCACGCGGCAGCGACGCTGCACTCCTTGTCGATCGTCAGACCCGCGGTCAGCTTCCCAAGACGGGCGCTTTCATCACTGACACGCTGCGCAACCCTTCGGTCCTGGCCAGACAGACCGTTGAGATCGTCGATCCGGCGAAGCGCGTCAGCGCCCGAGGGACGAGCCGGGCTGGGCTTCACAACGACGCCATCTACCGGCCACCGACGGCCGGTCTCGCTCGCGCGTTCCGCTGGGACAATCAGGACCGGCGTGCCCTGTTTGGACGCGAACTTCAGCGTCGCGCCGGTGCCGCCACGATGCGTGGTCTCCACGCCGTTCCAGAGTGCGATCAGGACGTCGCTCTGCGCGACGACGAGATGAGCGGCCTGCTCGTAGGCGGCGTCGCGGTTACTTGCGGGCTGACTCTGCGTGCGGCGTGCAGCCAGCCCGAGCAGTCGCGAGAACTCCCGCCTGGAGCCCTCGGTCTGAAAGTCGCTCTGATAGTCGCGCTCCTTGAGTGGGAGCACAGCGTGCAGGTCGACGTCGGTCAGAACGCTGAGCGCCCGCTCGGGCACGAGACGGTCTGCTCCCTCTGCGAGGGCCGAGAGGATCGTGTAACCGACCTTGGTCGCGCAGGTCGCCGGGAACAGCGCGCGCACAGTTCTCAGACGATCGTCGAGATCGGCTATGAGCTGATCCGAGCAAACGACGTCGCGGTGACCAATCACGCCGACGCGTATGCGGAAAGGGATGGGACCCCGGTTCCCGTCGGCATCTGGAGCAATCAACTTCCCGGACAATGGGACCTCACAGGTCGATTCTCCAAGACGCCGTCACCGCAGTCAACGGAGCCGCCCGACATGCTTCCGACGCGCGGCTGCCCACCGACAAGCGATGGCCCGCGCTCAACTGCGACTCGGTGTCGCATGCGCCGGCAATACTGTGGCAACACCCGCTCCTACAGATGCGTCCGATGCGTCCGCGAAACCGCGCTATTTGGACGATCCGGACGCTGCCGGAAGCATCTGGCAGGCCTGTACGAGGTTGAGGGCCTTGTGGGGAGTTTTCCCCGTGGTGGTTCGAGTCCACTCGAGCGCATGAGTCGGGGCTGGAAACCGGCCGTCGCGACTCGACGGCCCGCCCTCCGCGGGGAGATCGCTCCGCGAGGGCCCCTACATCACCGGGTCACTGCCGCAACCAAGTGGCCCTCGTGCGATCACCCGAGGGCCGTCCGGTCGCGCGGGGTCGCCAGCGTGATGACTGCGCTGCGTCGCCGAGCGCTTGCCAAGGGCAGGCGATGTCGAAATCGGGTGTCCGCCGTTCGTATAGGAGATAGACGGGCACAGCGCGGACGCTGTCGAGCCCGTAACAACTCAACATGACCGGGCAACGTTCAAGATCTGTTCGTCCGGGAGGAGAACGCGGATGGCATCGATAACAGTCGTGAACAATCTGTCCGTCGACGGGGTCATGCAGGCCCCGGGGCGTCCCGATGAGGACGAGCGTGACGGGTTCGGGCGGGGGGGATGGGCCCTGCCGTACAACGACCCGGTCATGGGGAAGGCGATGGGCGAGCGCATGGCGATGGGGACGGCGCTCCTGTTCGGCCGGCGCACCTACGAGGATTTCGCCGGGTTCTGGCCTGAGCAGACCGACAACCCGTTCACAGGGCTCCTCAACAGCGTCCGGAAGTACGTCGCCACCCGGACGCTCGCCGAGGTGCGATGGGCGAACACCACGCTCCTGAACGGAGAGGCGCGGGACACGGTCGCGGCGCTCAAGCGCACGGCGGACCAGGACCTCGTCGTACTTGGAAGCGGCGAGCTCCTGGGATCGCTCATGGAATCCGGGCTCGTGGATCATTTCGTGCTGCTCATCCATCCGCTCTTCCTCGGTTCGGGACGGCGCATGTTCCCCTCCGGCGTGTCCGGCGAGCTCGCACTCAAGAGCACGCTGACCACGACAACCGGCGTCGTCATCGCAACCTACGACGCCGCGAGCGGCTAGCCCGACCCCGGATCAGACCCAAGAAAGGCCAAACGCCATGAAGCACTACCTGCTGAGCATCTACCAACCCCCCGGGGAGCTCCGCTCCGGCGACCTAGAGACCATCATGGCGGACGTGCGAGCGGTCGACGCCGAAATCCGCGCCGCCGGAGCATGGGTGTTCTCAGGCGGACTTCACCCGCCCGAGACGGCAACCGTGCTGCGACGCCGCAACTCGGAGATGACGATGACCGATGGACCCTTCATCGAGGCCAAGGAGCACATCGGCGGCCTCACGATCATCGCGGCCCCCGATCTGGACGCCGCGCTCACGTGGGGCCGCAAGCTGTCGGCGGCGACCACGCTCCCAGTCGAGGTACGTCCTTTTCACGGCGCCGCCTGAAGCGACGGCGAGCGTGTCGACCGAGACGGCGAAGCTGATCGAGCATGTCTTCCGCGAGGAGTTCGGCCGGGCCGTGGCGGTCCTGGCACGCCTCCTGGGCGACCTCGACCTCGCCGAGGAGGCAGTCCAAGACGCGTTCGCGGCCGCAGTCGAGCGCTGGGCCAGAGATGGTGATCCGCCGAGCCCCGTCGGCTGGATCATCACCGTGGCCCGCAACCGCGCGATCGACCGCTTCCGACGGGAGGCCGCACGCGGCGACAAGCACGCGGAAGCGGTTCTCCTTCATGTCCGGGGAGAGGAGCAGGAGACTCCAGTGACCGACGATCGGCTGAGGCTCATCTTCACCTGCTGCCATCCTGCGCTCTCGCCCAGCTCCCAGGTAGCGCTGACACTCCGGCTCCTCGGGGGCCTTTCGACGGCAGCGATAGCCCGCAGCTTTCTCACCTCCGAGGCCACCATGGCACAGCGACTCAGCCGCGCCAAGGGCAAGATCCGCGACGCAGGAATCCCCTATCGCATACCGAGCGACGCGGATCTGCCCGACCGCGTAAACGCGGTACTGGAAGTCGTCTACCTCATCTTCAACGAGGGTTACGTGGCGAGTGCGGGGGCGACGCTCGGACGGAGCGAGCTCGCCGCCGAGGCTATCCGCCTCGGCCGTGTACTCGTCGAGCTGATGCCCGACGAGCCTGAGGCTATCGGGCTCCTGGCACTCATGCTGCTCGTGGACTCCCGCCGGGCTGCGCGCATGACGGAGGCCTCGACGCTCGTCACCCTGGCGGAGCAGGACCGGACACGCTGGGACCGCACCATGATCGACGAAGGTCAGGCGCTCGTGCGGCGGTGCCTGCGCGAGAATCGCCCCGGGGTCTACCAGATACAAGCCGCCATCAACGCCGTCCACAGCGATGCCGCGAGTACCTGCGAGACCGACTGGCCCCAGATCATCACCCTCTACGACCAGCTTCTGCTCTATCTCCCGACTCCAATCGTCGCTCTGAACCGAGCGATAGCGGTCGCGGAGGTCGCGGGACCCGCGGCCGCACTCGAGATCATCGACGATCTGGAGCTCGACGACTACCACCTGTATCACGCGACCCGTGGCGACTTGCTGCGACGCCTCGAGCGCCACGAGGAGGCAACTCGAGCCTTGTGGCGCGCCCGCGAGCTCACCGACAACCAAGTCGAGCGGGCGTTCCTGCTCGCATCGAGCGTCACGCCGTGAACACCACCTCTCGTGGTCACAGTCGGCATGAAACCGGTTAGCAGCGCCGCTACGGCTCGGCAGTCCACTCGATCCTGCGCAACGAGACCTCGTCGCGTTCCTCGGCATGCCCGCCAGCGACAACGTTCCAGCGATTCGCCCGTGGAAGACCGGTGCGCTCGCTCAGACAGCGCACCCGCCGGCTGGGGCCACGGTGGGAACCGAGATGGCTCGCCGACCACCCATGTCCAATAGTCCCTCGCCCGCTCGCCTCCGGAACATCGTCTGCGTCGGCGTTGCGGACGTGCTTGCGCTGTTAGTCCCGGCCGAGGCGTCACTCACGCGGCAGCCGTCACCCATCGCTCCGCACTTCGTCTGAGCATCCCATCAACCAACACGAGTTGCCTCAGAGGTGCGCAGCCTACGGCGAGCGCCTGGGGCTCTGCCGCAGGGACGACCCAAGCGTGAAACCTGGCAGGACCCGCGGCGTCGGGGTCTGGTCAGGCGGCGATCGTGCCGACCGCGTGGTGCGGTGGGGGGAGTTTCTCGCCCCGCTCCCGGAGATCGTCCGTGTAAGCAGCGAGCGCCTCCTTCAACCGCTCCGCGACCTCGGCGCGATCGGATCCGAGCGCAACCACGCCGGGGACGTCAGGCAGATACCCACCCCACGCTCCGTCCTCAGCTTGCTCGTAGATCACGACGTATTCGCTCACCGCAGATGCTCCAAACCGGTCGCTCTCCGAATGCTACCTAGCGTGCCTGGCGGGACCGTATCGGACTCCTTGCCTGCGACCACCACCCGCCTTTGGTGCCGCGGATGCATCCAGATCTCGTGGGAGCCACGCTGGCGCGTGAGCCGCCACCCGGCATCCATCAAGGCTCTGCGGACCTCGCGATAGGTCTTCGCCATCGCGTTCGGACGGTAGCCGCGCGTTGCGATGGCTCTGCCTCGCGTGGCAACATCGTGGCAACACTCGCTGATCCATATGCGTCCGATGCATCCGCGAAAGCGCGCTATATGGACGATTCGGACGCTCCTATAAGCATCTTGCGTCCGTGTACGAGGTTGAGGGCCTTGTGGGGAGTTTTCCCCGTGGTGGTTCGAGTCCACTCGAGCGCATTGATCGGGAAGGGGAGTCGTCGGACTCAAACCCGTGTACGCATCCCCAGAGAGCCGCCGGACCGATCGCCGTCGAGCGGGCGTGAGGTGGTCGGGGACTCCCTCCGAGCGCCAACCCGGACACGGACGGAATGCGTGGCCGTAACCCTGTCGGGCCTCCCGGGAGGGCTTGCCCTCAGCCGGAGGCGAGGGCCTCGGCCACTGTGCCCGCGGTCCCGGCCGCCTCGCCAGCCGGCGTCATCTTCATCCAGCCACCGCCGCGGGCTTGGATCCGTTCGAGCAGACCACCGACCTCGAGCGCATGGACCGCGGCACGGACCGGGGCCCGCAGTGCCGCAACGTCGCTGCTCGAGCCGCCCACCGGGGCGACGAGGGCCATCCCCACCTGGAGTTCGTTCAGGCCCGCTGAGGAGCCGGCGGCGAACGCGGACATCACCTCGGCAGCCAGTTGCACCGGCGCCAGCGCACCGAGACGTGCGACCTCGGCCTCGGCCGCGGCCCGCCGCGCGGCCTTCTCCCCCTTGTTGCCGAACAGCCCCACCGAGGTCGAACCGTACAGGACGCGAAGCAACCCGCAAACGAGCAGCCCACCCAGAAGCCGGGCTGAACTCCCTGGGGACGTTCTACAACAACCCCAAGGTGGGTCGAGTCCACTCGAGCGCATAGCGGCCTATCCATGGCTAGTAGAGCCGCCTTCCCCGCGCGGATCGAGGACGGCCCCACGAGACGCGCCGTCACAGGCGCGCAGCGCCGACGCAGCACGTGGCGGAGCAGTTTCCCAACCATCCGTCCAACCCCGGGGCCGACGGGCGAGGTTGCCCGTCCCGGGCGCCTATCGTGTCCAGCGTGGGGGTGACGGGCCGGATCTCAGTGAAGCGCGCGCTCGAAGTCTGCGAGGGGGTTCCCGCACTGGTCGCCGTGTTGGGTGAGGACGGTTCGGTCGTGTGTGCCACGAGCGGTTTCGCCGACCGCTTCGACGTGCTCGATGCTGAGCTGGCGTACTGTCCGACCGAGGTCAAGCTGATCACAACGGGGCAGGCCGACCGGCTCACGGCGCCGCTGGACGGCCTCGAGGCGAGCCTTGCCGGCGTGGTCGACGCGCATGGACGGCGGCTGGCGTTGCTCATGATCGCCGCCGACCGCGATGAGGCTGACATCGGGCCGGTCAGCCCGCTTTTCGAGGAGCCCCTGGACGACAGCCTTGCGATCGTATGGCTGAAGGACCTGGATGGCCGCTACCTGCGCGTGAACAGCCGCTATCTCGCGCAGCTCGGCACCGATGCCGAGACGGTCTGCGGCCACACCGACGCCGAGCTCACCGCCGCAGCGTCGATCGAAGGGATGAGGTTGGCGGACGCGGACATCGCTGCGTCCGAACCGCTGGAGCTCGAGTACCTGATCGGCGCTTTCGAAGAGCGCCCCGCGTTCGCTGCATTGCGGTTTGCCCTCCGCGACGGCGACGGCCAGCCGACAGCCACCTGCAGCGTGGCGGCACCGCTGGCAGAGGCGGCGCTCGCCCGTTCAGAGTGCGATCGGCTGATGCGGCTCGATCGCTGGCGGCGGCTCGACGCAGCCGCGATCCGGCAAGAGCTGCTCGAGGAGTGGGGGCTCACACTGACCGACGGAAGCTCAGAGCCGCCTTTGGACCGTGACGAGCGCGTCGCGGCGGCACTCGCCGAGCGAGACGAGGCGCTCGCCAGAGGCGCGCGACTGAAGGAGGAGCTGGTAGAGCTGCACGAGCAGCTCGAGAGCCTCCGGACCGAGTCCGAACAGGCCGGACGGCGGGCTGAGGAGCTCGACGGCGCCGTCGCGGCCGAGCAGACACGATCCGACGAGCTCACGCAGTCGCTCGTTCGCGAAGAGGCCCGTGTCGGCGAGCTGGAAGCTGAACTGACGGCCCTTCAGGCGGAGCTCGCGGAGCGTTCGCTGCCCGCGGAGGAGCCCGAGGCCGACGAGTCGACATCCGAGGGTGATGGCCCTAGATGGGGCGCAGGCGCGCAGCACGCTCTATCCGCCGGGTTCGTAGGCATAACCGAGTGGCCACCTGCGCTCAAGCACGCCACCGACACACTGGGCTCGGACGGAGGCTGGGACGCGGCGATCGCGTGGTGCGTTGAGAGACCGGGTCCGTCGATGAGGTGCGCAGTCGTCTGGACCCGAGATCCAGCGGCCCTTGGCTCGTTCGAGGGGCGGGCCTGGAAGCACGTAGAGGACCCTTCGAGCGCAGAGTTCGGCCGCGCCCGCAACCGGATGGCGACCACCTGCCTTTTGGATCTGCAGTCGGCCGAGGACCCGTTGCTCAGGGCCGCGGCGGAGGAGGGCATCCGCTCAGCGATGCTGGTGCCGATCAGCGACGGCCTCGCCACGACGGCGATGCTCGAGCTCTTTTCCCGGCACGCCGCCGCACCGAATCCCGAGCTGGTCGTCGCACTCGACGCGATCGCCCTGCAACTCGGCGCACTCGCACGACTCCTCAAGTTCACCGACCGAACCGAGTGGCGCTTGGGTCGGGTGTGAGCGTTCACGCCTCAGGGCTGCTCCCAGTTTCGCCGGATGGGCGCGGAGACAGGGCCTGACGTACGGCAGCCAAGGCCCGCGACCGGGTCCTTCGCCGGGGGCCGGGCCCCGCGAACGTCGGGTGATGCAAGTGAAGCGGCCACACCTGACGTCGGACGCCGTGGCAACGCCGTGGCGACACTCGCTGCTCCATATGCGCCCGATGCGTCCGCGGGAGCACGCTATTTGGACGATTCGGAAGCTCCTGGAAGCATCGTACGGGCGTGCACGAGGTCGAGGGCCTTGTGGGCTTCACGGCCCGTGGTGGTTCGAGTCCACTCGGGCGCATGAGTTGGGCCTGGAGATCATCAGCTTCGCGCCGAAGCGTGGCGGCCCGCCGGTTCCAACAGGCCCCAAGGCGGCAGGCGCGGTCAAATGCCAGGCACGCGCAGCTGAGGTCTAAGCCGATTCTCACGCTCTCTCGCTCAAGCAGCAGAAAGCGCGCGGTCGATATAGGCGCTACCAGCAAACGTCAAGGATGTGACCTATGCAGATCAACCCCGTATCCCACGCCGTTCCGAAAGCTCCGTCCGACAACAACGCCGCGTCGGCCACAGCCACGGCCGGGGCGTCAGCGAGCCGGCTGGTCACCGCGGCCCAGGTGTCGGCGGCGATCGTGCAGCGCGCAAACGGCGATGGCGACGGCAGGACCGGGACCGCCGCCCTGAACGACGGTGACGCCGCGGCGCAAGCGGCGTCGGCATCGCGCGGCGGTCGCGTCAACATCGTGGCCTGATGCATCGGCGAGGCGTCCGCCTCGGGTAGAGACAACCGGCGGCATACGGCGCCCAAGCGGATCCGAGAGCGATTCCGCGAGCACGTCGGAGGGATAGTGCACGCCGAGGTGCTCGCGGGCGCTGAACCCTCGCTCGCCCGCACGCTTCGGCGAGGTGCGCGGCTGAGTGGCGGGTCCCGTTGACGCCCCCGTTCCGGTGGGCGCGAGGACGCGTGGCCTTCATCCTCGGTTCGCACGGGCCGAGCAGCGTCGCCGGTCATTGACCCCCGACGTCAGTCGTGCCGGCGCTGGGCAGCGACACATCGGGGTGCCGTTCGACAAACCTGGTGTTCTGAACGCCCCGGCGTTCAGGCCGCGCCCTCGGCTGCCGCGATCATCCCACCCCACTCCTCGCTGCGCCGGAACTGGTTGAGGGTGTCGCGCACCGACCACGCGAGCAACGCGATCAAGAAGGGCGCGTCGGTCAACGCGATGACGAGCGCATAGCTGTTCGTATCGAGCGTGAACAGCGCAAGCAGCCGGACAAGGCCCCTGGCCAGGAAGTAGCAGCCCCACACCAGCGTGACCCGGCGCATCGCGTGCCGGTATGTGGCCGAGAGGCGGAGCTCGGGCGGAAACGGGTAGATGTCACCCACGAACCAGCTCGCGAAGGGCCGACTGGTCCGCAGCGAGCCGAGGACGACGCCACAGAGCAGCAGGTCGATCCCGATCTCGGTCGACAGGTAGGCGGTGGCGCTACCGGAGGTAAGCCCGACGGTCGCCCTGATCGCGACGAGCGCGAGTGCCAGGCGCACGACGGCGGCGGGCCGTCCGGAGCGTCGCTCGTGAGCGAACACGACCAGCGCAAAGGTGGCCGCACCGAGGATCCCGGCGAGCAGCCCGATGGTCTTCCAGCCCAGGAAGAAGATCGCGAGCGGCCCGAAGGCGTCTCGTATGAGACGCGGGCCCGAGCGGCGGACAGCAGCTCCGACCCCTACCGGCTGCGCGAGGAGCGGCGCGCCCGTTTCGGGTCCCGCCGTCACCTCGCTCACCGCCGAGGGTGGGTGTGGGGCCATGCACGAGCGACTGTACAGCCCCTCGCCAGCAAGGGAGCGTCTTGCAGGCGTCCTTGAGGTTCGGCCTGGAGGGGTTCACGAGCCGTGGGCATCGGTCCCCGCCATGCCGGCCGATCCCGGCTGCACGCTCTCGGCGCTCCTCCGCGTGGCCAACACCGTGGCAACACTCGCCGATCCAGATGCGTCCGATGCGTCTGCGAAGGCGCGCTACTTGGACTATGTGGACGCGCGTGTAAGCATCGTGCGCGGTTGTACGAGGTTGGCCTTGTGGGCTTACGAAGCCTTTCACGCAACTGCCGGTGGCCTCTTGCAAGGCCTGTTTCGTGACCGCGGACTACAGGCAGGCGATGCGGAGCTCGCCGCCGACGCGATGATGGCGGTGATAGAGGGAATCCATCTCCATGACCGCGATCGGGATCCAGACGCACGCAACGAGCTCGTGCTGTGGACGCTTCACCGTCTCTCCGGCCAGCTGGCTGGCGAACTGCATCTTGACTGACCGTCGGGAAGACGGGCAAGCAGGTGCGGTTCCTCACAGACCCCGTGCGCTGAGACACACCTGCTCGCCGCCCCGGCGACTCCGACACGCGCGACTAGGTGCCGTCGCCGACCGCCTCCGGCGCTAGTGGCGTCTCGGACACGGCGCCCGATAGACCTTCGTGACCGTGGTCTGCGAAAGGCCGCCGAGACCGGCGAAGGTCAGTTCGGTCTTGACCGGCAGGAAGCGTTTCGGGCAGCGCTTGGGGACACGTCCGTAGAAGATCGGTTTTCCGTTGTGACGGTAGGCCGAGCCGACGGTGAGGCTGATGGACCGGACGGAGGCGGCTTGCGCCCCGGGCACCGTTTCCACGATCGGAATCGCCGTTTTCAACTCTTGGCTGTAAGCGCCGCGCGTTCGGACGTAGCGTCCCGTCGAGATGATTTCGAGCAACACAGGTTCGTGGCCGAAGGTGAAAAACGTGAGCCCTCCGCCCGGCGCATAGAACGCTTCGATGCTCGCCGTCTCGGCAACCACGGAGGCGCCGAACGCAACGTAGCCGTCCACCCTGCCGCGCCCGGCTCTCGAACGCGCCGGGCAATGCTTCGGGCCGCGGCCCGAGGGCTCGAGCGTAGAAGGCGGACAGGTGCGAAATCCCTTTCGGTGCAGGACTGTCCCGGCAGGGAGATACACGTTCACACCGATGAGGGGAGGCGGGAAGCCACCGTATTCCGTTCCGGAGATCCGGTATTCGGCCTTGACGGCCGCGCCGGCACCGCGAATGTTGCCGGTGTGCTTGAATCCCTTGATCGGGACTGCGCGCGCTTTGAAGCTGACTGTCGGCGTCGCGCCCGCGAGACTCGGAAGCACGAACGTTGCCGTGAGCGCGACCATCATCGTGCTCGCGAAGGCTCTAGCCATAGTCATTTCCGATCCCATCTCCGTTCACATTCTCTCGATCTGATTCCACCGTATCGCGGCCGGATCGGCCCCGTATCGGGTCTCGCACCTATCTCGCGAACCTCGGCGCCCGACTTGGGCTTGTGCGTGGCGTCGCCGATCGGCCGCGACCGACGCCTGGTCGCAGGCCGCCGACGGTCCATGAGGACTTGCACAGCAGCCGAGGCGTCGAGCCATGCCACGAGTGCACACTCGGCGTGGGCGCGCCGGCCATCGACCTCCCCGATCGCGTCCTCGCGACCGACCCGGCAACCGCAAACCGGGCAACGATCCTGTCGTCGCCGCGGGCGTCGCTGCCCGCGACTAACGACTCGGGCTCGTAAGCCGACGGCTCCGGACAGTCGCGTGAGCGTTCCCATGGCCTCATATCCACAACAGACGACGCTCGTTTTCGATGCGGCTGCCCCGGCCAACCCCGGCGGCATGGCCACGATATGAGGGCGCGGCCCCACCCGGTCGTCAGCCCGGATGCGACCGGCGAGCCCGCCGTCGCTTCGACCACCGGCGCGGGGCCCAGATGGGGTGCTCACCCCATTCCCCGGCCCCTCGACGATCGCCATGCTCGGCTCGCACATCCTCCGACAGGCGCTCGCGGCTGCGTGCGCCACCGCGCCTTGTGGCGCTGTGCGAGCGCGTTCGCTGAATGTGCTCAGCGCCTGCCGGCCGGGCGAATCTCCGCCCGGGTCGCTGCCCTCAGTTCGCGGGCCAGCTGCCCACCGGAGCGGGTGAACCTCTGCCTTGGAACGATCACGACGTCGAACGAGTGCTCGGCGGTCCACTCGGCGAGCGGCGGCCACGGAGTGCCGGCTAGTTTGGTGAAGCTCGAGCGCGCCGCCAGCGTGCCGAGCTGCGTCCTGGCCTGTGCGAGCTCGTCCTCGGCCTGATCGCGGATGGCACAGTTGTATGGGCCGGCGCCGCCGCCTTTACAGCATTTCAACGGCTTTGCCTGGGGGACGAGAATGACGACGCTCAGCTCGGCCCCTGCGGCGGCGAGCTCCGCGCCCTCACGCAGAGCGGCTTCACCTGGGCGGCCCTCGCTGTAGACGACGAGAACCCGCTGGGTGTGGGCGGGCAGGCGCGTTGCGCGCATCGGGCCTACGCCGGACGGTCGGGCTGTGCCAACGCTCACTGGATCCTCCTTCGCTGCTGACGATAGCGTCGGCGACAAGGCAGCTCGCGGTGCTCGCTGCTCCGCGCCCGGGCTCGTCGGGCGTGCGCTCAGGCTCCCAACACGAGCCTAGGGCTCGACGAGCCCGTTGCGGATCGCGTATCGGGTGAGCCCGACTCGATCGTGGAGGCCGAGCTTCTCGAGGATGTTGGCGCGGTGGCTGTCGACGGTCTTCTCGCTGATCACGAGCGTGTCTGCGATTTGGCGGTTGGTATAGCTCTCGGCGACGAGCTTGATTACTTCGGTCTCGCGTGGTGTCAGCAGATCGCGTGGCGCCTCGCCGTCGCGTGCGCGGCGAAGGTAGTCGCTCACGAGGGTCGTGATGGCGCCGGGGTAGAGGAACGGCTCGCCGCGGATGCTGGCGCGGCATGCCTCGACGAGGTCCCGATCGGCGACCTTCTTGATGACGTAGCCCGAGGCACCCGCCTTCAGCGCCTCGAACAGGTACTGCTCGCTCTCGTGCATCGAGAGGACGAGGATCGGCAATGCCGGGCGACGTGCGTGGATCTCTCTGGCCGCTTGCAGCCCCGTCATTCGCGGCATTGAGATGTCCAGCACGGCCAGGTCCAGATCCGTGCTCAACGCCAGCGCGACCGCCTCGGCACCATCGCTGGCTTCGCCCGCCACCTCGAGGTCTGGTTGGGCATCGAGTATCAGCCGCAAGCCGCGTCGCACTAGTCCGTGGTCGTCCGCGAGCAAGATCTTCGACTTCAGCGCCGTCACGACGATCCGTTCAGCGGCACCCTCAGCCGCAACTCGGTGCCTGGGCCGGCGCGCGGCGGGCCGATGCTGAGTGTCGCTCCGATGAGCAGGGCTCGTTCCCGCATGCCACGCACGCCGTTGCCGGCCCTGATCGGGTGCTCTCGGCACGCTTGCCCGAAGTCGCGAACAGTCAACATCAGCTCCTCCGCTCCGCCGGCGAGCGTCATCTCCGCCGTCGGCGAGCCGGAATGGCGGGCGACATTGGTAAGTGCCTCTTGGGCGACGCGGTACACGACAAGTTCGGCTTCTCTGCTCAAGTGAGGCGACTCGAGCTGGATGTCGCGCGAAACGCGAAGGCCCGCCCGATTACCGAAGCTGTCGCTGAGCGCCGCCAGCGCACTCGCCAGGCCCAGGTCGTCGAGCGTCTCCGGGCGTAGCTCGGTCGCGATCCGCCGCACATCCTCGAGGCTCGCGCGAGCGGCCTCTTGGGCTTCACCGAGCTGCTCGCTCAACTCCGGGGGCAGCCTCCCCTGCACCCTGCTCAGTTGCAGCAGCACAGCCGTGAGCGTCTGACCCACCTCGTCGTGGAGCTCCTGAGCGACCCTGAGGCGCTCTGCCTCGTGCGCGGCGAGCACACGCCGCGCCGCGGCCTCGCGGTCGCGCTCGAGCCTGTCGAGCATTTCGTTCAACGTCGTTGCGAGCTCGCCCGCCTCAGAACCCTTGCTCGCGCCCGGGATCCGGACGCCAGGGTTCTCTAGATCGACACGCCTGGCGATCTCCGTCAGATGCTGCAGAGGCGCAACAGCCCTGCGGACAAGCAGCACGTTGATCAGGGTCACGATCGCCAGCGACGCGACCAGCACCCCGTCGGTTGCCACCTCGGAGACCCGTTTTGGCGAAAGGACGATGAAGATCGCCAGACACGCGGCGCCGAGCAGCACGAGGTTGGCGAGCACGATCCTCTGGAACAGAGGGACATAAGTCCGCTTGGCCGCTAAGCCGCGCACGGACTTGCTCGCCGGCTGGCTGGCGGACATCACCCAGAACCCTCCATCGCGGGCCGCCTGCGCCCTAAGGCCCTTTCCGGCTTCTCTGAGGGATCAGGCGCTCGAAGTCAAGCCCCCCACGGCCGGGCTCCGGGCTGGCGATCTCACCCGGCAGGCTCTCGAGCTTGTCGATTATGGAGGTCACGTGCGCCGCCAGCTCGGCGGAGGTGATCTTGAGCGTCTCGCAGATTTCGGAGCGCCCGATCCCGGCGAGCAGCATCCCGAACGTCACCTGCTCGGACTCGTCGAGGCGACGGCGCAGGAGGTCCGCCGTCGGCTGCGGCACCCGCGGAAGCAACCGTCGCCCGCCCGCCACGGCGCGGACGGCGTCGCAAAGCTCTGAGCCGAGGCTGCCCTTGTTCAGGAGGCCGTCAACACCGACCACTGCACAGCTCGCGGCGAGATGGTCGTTCGCGAATGCAGAAAAGATCAGCACGCGGGGGGCGTGTTCCATCTGCTTGAGCTTGCGCGACACCCACAGGCCGTTGTGCCCGCCGAGATGGTAATCGACGACGGCCACGTCGACCCGCTCATACTCGGCGGCCGAGACTGCCGTCTCGGCCGTGCTGGTCGACGCCACAACGATGAAGCCCGGCTGATCGTCGAGAAGTTGCTCGAGGCCCGCCCGCACCGCTGGGTGGTCATCGACTACGAGCACGCGCACGGTCTGATCGCCTGCCGCGGGCCCGCGCGGCAGGCGGGACGTTCCGTCTGAATCCGCAGTTCCAACGGGCATTTCGCCCTCCTCGTTCGCCGAGATAGAGCCTCGAGGCTCCCATCAGGCGAGCCGTTCCAGAATAGGGTCCGCACCCCATCTTTCCACCGGCTGGCTTCCCAATCGGGAAACGACGACTTCTGGCGCCGGCCGCAACAACTGGGTTTGCTCCCCGGACCGCGCCCACGTTCGATGCTTGGCATGACGCCGGGAGACGCGCGGTCGGGAGCCGTCGCCGAGGCGCAGTGCACGGGTGGTGCCGAGGGGTCGCGGAGATGGCGGCAAACCCCGATTCCCCCGCTGAACGCCGCCTGCGAGGCTCGCACCACGAACGCCAACCAGCGAAGGAGCCAGGATGGAGACTGTCCGGAACCCCAGCGGCGCGCGTCGGGTCGCAAGACTTCAAGCTCCCCAGACCGCGGCGCCCGGCACCACCGCTGCCGCGGGCCCAAGTGATGTCTATGTCTTCGGTGCCACCGTGCTCGCCGCGCAGGTCTGGGGCCTCTCGGTCGAGACCCTGTATCAGGCCGTCGAACGGCGGCACAACTCGGCCAACCGCGATCTTTACGACGAGCCACCCGCGGCGAGGGCTCCGACAGCGCTGATCGATGCGCTGCGCGCCAGCTTCCACGATCTCGAGCTTCTTGACGAACTCGCCGAGCTCGCCGAGCTCCAGGACCTCATCGCCAACCGCTACCTTCGTGTCCGCCACAACACAGGCGCGGTCAGCCCGCTGTTTGACCACCAGGCACGAGCCGAGCTCTCGACGATCGCACTGCGCTTCATCAAGTCCGAGCGCCGCGTGCGAGACGCCTACGGCGACGTTACCGCCCTCGACACGATCGAGCCGCTGGTCGCCGCTGTAGAGGTGACCTTCCGACCAGTCGCCCGCCAGGGGGCGGGATCGTGGTCTCACCCAATGGTGTCTGGAAGGTGCTCTGCCGCCACGGGCTGAACACCCGCGCCAAGCGCCTCGGGTTGATCGCGGGCTACGCCGCGCCCTACGAGCCACCGAGAGATCCAGGGCCAGAGCAGCACATTGAGGTCTCAGCACCGGGTGAGCTGGTCGGGATCGACTGCTTCTACGTCGGACGGTTGAAGGGCACCGAGGGCGCAATCTGGCAGCTCACCGCGATCGACATCGCCTCCTCTTACGCCTGGGCGGAGCTCGTGATCTGCAAGCAAGGCAACCCGACCGCGAGGCAGACCTCAAAGCTCGCCGAGCGTGTCGCCAAAGAGCTGAAGGCCGCCGGCTGGAAGCTGCAGCGGATGCTCAGCGATAACGGCAACGAGTTCCGCGGCGTGGATTTCATGCTCACCCTCGAGAAGCTGGGAGCCCGACACAGCCGCATCCACGCCGGCAGACCACAGACCAACGGAAACGTCGAGGCGCTCCACAATCCTAAACGGCCAGATCGCGAAGGAATGATCATGCCCGACACCGCCGATCCCCGCCAACCTCCCGCGCCGCGAGGACGCAGACCGCTACCTCCGCGTCGCCTCTACATCGTTACTGTCACCGACGGAGTGACAACATTTGCCGACAAGACGCTCATGACGCGCTTTCGCCGACGCGCCGTACGCCGAGCCCGCAAGCTCACGGACGAAGGGTTCTGCGCCAGGCTCCAGACGGGACAAGGCTTTCCTACGCGGCATCCCCCGCTCCAACGGGGCCTCGAGAAGACGACGAACCCCAACGAGGCTCCCTGTTGACACGGCGCGCTGGCAGGACGTGCGAGGCGGCGTGCTCGGCGCAGGACCCCGGCCCAGCCCGTCGGGATCCCGCGGCGCGCCGCGGCGGCGCCCGCTCCCCCGGAGAACCTAGTCGGTCGCTGTCACCAGGTTCCGTTGACTCCCTTGGTCAGCTTGCAGCCGCCGGGACCGTCCTTCGCCTTCCGGACCTTACAGGTGAGAGCGACCGTGCCGTTTGAGGCGCGGGCGACGGTGAACTTGCTGCCCGTCGTCGAGGTCACGGTCACGGTGTAGGTGCTCGCGGTCCCGCTGGCCGCGCTCAGATACGCGTCGCCGCTGCCCTTCTTCGTGACGATCGTCGGCTCGGACTTGCGCAGCGTGGCCTTGCTCACGCCGGCGAAGCTGCCCCCGTTGTCGAGCGCGACCATCCGCGCAGCAAGTCTCGCCGCGACGGCGAGACTCTTGGCGGAAGCGTCGCCGGCCGACCTACGAGGACCCGCCAGCGACGGGATCGCGATCGCGGCGAGCAGCCCCAGAATCAGGATCACGACCAGCAACTCGACCATGGTGAATCCGTGATCTCGCCGAAGCGTCCACGAGGAGCGGCGCATCCGATTTCATCGGCAGCTTCGTGCACGAGTGCATAGCCGATGTCAGGATGGTGACACGGCTCGGGCTGGTGGCGGCCACGACCATGAATGTCGCGAAGACCACGAGCACCGGCCATCGCACCTCCTGGCGCTCGCCCGATCCTGAGATCCTCTGCGGACCGTGACCGCCGCGACCCTCTCGAGCGACGATCTCCTGTTGGGCATCGGCCTGGTGATGGTGCTCGCCGTCGGATCCCAGCTCGCGGCCCAGCTGCTGCGCGTGCCCGCGATCGTCCTGCTCCTTCCTGCCGGTTTCCTCGGCGGGATCCTCACCGAGGATGTCCAGCCGGCCTATCTCCTCGGCTCGCTGTACCAGCCGTTCGTTTCGGTGGCGGTCGGGGTGATCCTGTTCGAGGCCGGCCTGCGCCTGTCATTCACCGAGATCACGCCTCGCGTCAGGCGCGTCGTCGTGCGCCTGGCCAGCATCGGCGCCGTGCTGACCTGGCTGGCCATCGCGGGCGCGGTCGCGCTGCTGTTCAAGGGCATGGGCACTGACGTTCCGCTGCTGATCGGCGCGATCCTCGTCGTGTCGGGACCGACGGTCGTCCTTCCGCTGCTGGCTTTCATCCGGCCCGAGCGCCAGATCCGCACCGTCCTGCGCTGGGAGGGAGTGGTGATCGACCCGCTGGGGGCGCTGCTCGGTGTGATCGTCTTCCAGGCCGCTCGCACTGGCGGCGCGAGCGGCTGGCACCCGGGGGCGTTCCTCGGCAACGTGCTCGTCGGCGCGGCGGTCGGCGCGCTTGGTGCGGCCACCATGTGGCTTCTGCTCAGCAGGCTGCAACGCCTCGCTCCCGGGCAGGTCGTCGGAGTGACGCTCGCGCTTGTGGTCGCCGTGCTCGTCGGCGCCGATCTCGCCAGGGAGGACTCGGGCTTCGTGGCAACGCTTCTGATGGGTGTCTTCCTCGCCAACCAGCGCCAGATCGATATCGCGCCGGCACTGTCCTTCCACGAGACCCTCGTGCAGCTGCTCATCGGCGTCATGTTCGTCATGATCGCGGCGTCCGTCTCGCCGGCGCAGGTCGACCGTGTCCTCGCTGGCACGCTCGTCCTGGTCGCGCTCATGATCCTTGTCATCCGCCCGGCCGTCGTCGCATTGGCGACCTGGGGCTCGACGCTGAGCGTTCGAGAGCGCGCGTTCGCGGCGTGGATGGCCCCGCGAGGGATCGTGGCAGGCGCGACCGCCTCGGCGTTCGGGCTGCAGCTTGCCAGCGAGGGCATCGAAGGGGCGGACAAGATCCTTCCCGTCGTCTTCGTCGCGATCTTCGCGACGGTGGTCGTCTACGGGATGACGGCCCCGCCGCTCGCACGACGCCTCGGTGTCGCCGGCGCTCAGGGAACGCTCGTGTTGATCGTCGGCGGCCACGAGCTCGCGGTTGCGATCGGCCGCGCGCTGCGCAGCGCCGGCATCGGGGTCCGTCTCTGGGCCGGCCCGTCGACGCGCCCTGCCGCCGTCGAGGCCGGTCTCGACGCCGACAGCGGCCGGTTCCTTGTCGACACGTTCAGCCGCGAGGCCGAGCTGGAGGAGGTGACCGACGCGCTGCTGCTCTCGCTCAGCGAGGACCTCAACTCGATCGCCGCCGCCGAGTTGCGAGCCGAGCTCGGGCACGGGCACGTGTACCGCCTCGCTCCCGACCTCGACAACTCTGACCTGCTGCCCCCGGCGATGGGCGCCGGCGGCGTCCTCGGCTGCGAGGGCCTGACGCTCGCAGAGCTGCGACGCCTGCTCCAGGGAGGCGCACAGATCGTCGGCCGGACCGTCGATTCCTCCGCGCGGAGGGCGGACGTGGAAGCGATCGAGCTGTTCGTTGTCGATGCGAAGGGGCGCCTGCACGGTTGCAATAGCCGGTCGAGGGCGACGCCCGCGGGCGGGGACACCGTCATCGAGCTCGTCGCCGCCGCGTGATGGACCGATGAAGCGCTCGCGGCTCTCGGCGGCGCAAGCGTCGACAGCGGCCCGGGGCCGTTAGCCTCCGTCTGCGCGAGCAACCGACATCAGGGGGACAACATGGCCGACTACACCGTCAAGACCTTCGATGAGATGGAGCCGATCCTGGGAGGCTTCTTCCTGCGTGCCCGGTCGGCGCTCGGAGCGAGCTCGTTCGGGATGCAGATCCTGCAGATGCCGCCGAACGGCGGCGATTTCTACCCCAACCATGATCACGCCGACACCGGCATGGAGGAGGTCTACGTCGTGCTCGACGGCGAAGCCGACCTCGAGATCGAGGGCGAACGCACGCACGTAGGGCCTGAAACAGCCGTCCGGGTGGGCCCGACGACGCATCGCAAGATCCTGCCCGGGCCGAACGGGGTCAGGATTCTCGCGCTCGGGGGCGTGCCGGGGCGCGTCTACTCGCCACCGGAGTTCACCGACCTCGGCGGTCCCGATCCCGTTCCCGATCCGGCGCGCATCGCCTAGCTGGCTCCCATGCGGTTGCGTTGCGACACGCCGCCGAGTGGGAGGCCGGACCGCCGCTCACATCCGTCTGGAGAAGGACCCTGAGCGACCAGCGCCGTGCCGCTCGCGCGCTCGCGGACCTTGCAGACGTCCCGCTCGGCCGCGCTCCACGCCTGCCCCTCCTCAAACGCTGCTGGGCGGCGCCGCACAACCTCAAACCCCTACGCGGCTGCCTGTGTCGGGCCCGCAGAGATGCTCGAGGTACCGCTGCTCACGCCGACAAGCGCCTCGCTCGCGCCAGCGGCATCCAGTACGACGTCAAGGTGCTCGGGTAGCTCGGCGGCGTCGCAGGGCAGCGGCGCGAAGCCGTGCATGTCATCGCTCATCGCGAAGCGCATGCGGATCGATTGCGCTGGCGCCAGATTGGCGCTAGACTTTGCCGGATGCCAAGCGTGCAGATCAAGGACGTGCCGCCCGACGTCCATTCGGTGCTGCGTCAGAGAGCGGCAGCGGCGGGCCAGTCGCTCCAGGAGTACCTGCTCGGCCGGCTCGTCGCCGAGGCGCGCCGCCCGACGCTGGACGAGCTCCTCGGCAGGGCGGAAGGCCGAGCCGGCGGGTCCACCCCCCTCGGAGAGGCCACACAGCTGATCCGACACGATCGCGACGTCGCGTGAGAGCCGCACCTCTGCCGTGATCGTCATCGACGCGAGCGTGCTGGCGACCGCGCTCGGGGACGACGGACCGGACGGCGCCGAAGCTCGCGCGCAGATGCGCGGCCAGGACCTCGCGGCGCCCGAGATCATCTACCTCGAGGTCACCTCTGTCTGGCGACGGACCTTGAGCGACCAGCGCCGGGCCGCACTCGCGTTCGCGGACCTCGCAGACATCCCGCTCCGCCGTGCTCCACACCTGCCTCTCCTAGGACGTTGCTGGGCGCTGCGGCACAACCTCACCCCCTACGACGCCGCCTACGTCGCGCTCGCAGAGGCCCTCGAGATACCCCTGCTCACCTCCGACAGGCGCCTCGCTCGCGCCAGCGGCATCCAGTGCGACGTGAAGGTGCTCGAATAGGTCGGGACGACTTCGGCGTGGCAACACCGTGGCAACATTCGCTGCTCCATATGCGTCCGATGCGTCCGCGAAAGCGCGCTGTTTGAACGATCATCACCGGTCGATCTTGCGGACCGTCTTGTGTCGAACATGACAAAGTGCTAGTAAGGGCTGTCAGGGGCTCGAGATCCCCGGACTTGGCCTCGCCGTGCCTGCGGAGACGAACGGAGTGGAGACGGGAATGCCCAGAGCGGACACCACATCGGCCGGCATGCAGCCAGCTCGCACAGCAGCGGGCGCCGCGGCCCCGGCACCCAACGAGTTGCGGGCTCTGAACGCCCTGGCGTTCGACGAGTTGCGCCGCTTTCCCGGCGCCATCCGCGACATGCACCTCGGCATCGCCCAGCGAGCCTTCCGTGGCGTGGGCCCGGCGGCCCTGCCGGTGAAGCTGATCCACGACGCGCTCTCGAGCGGCGCCTACGACGCGGTCGGGGCGGGAGCCTCGGGGCTCGGCAGGGCGATCGACTCCGCGTTCGAGCGGCATCGAGTCGGCGAGCAGGTCTCGCTGTCCACGAGCCAGGCGGGCAGCTTCGGGCTGGCCGTGCTCAACGGCCTGATCGGGGATCGGCTGGAGCGGGAAGGCAGCGCCCTTGCCCAGGCCACCTCCATCCGGATACACGGAGAGCGGATCGGACTCGACGAGCCAACGCTGCGTGAGGCGTTCCCGCACGGGACTCCTCGTCTGGCGGTCTTTCTGCATGGGCTGACCGGAGACGAGTTCTGCTGGAGCTGGGGCACCGACGACGCCTACGGGATGCGGCTGGCCCGGGACCTCGGCTACACCCCCGTCTACCTCCGCTACAACAGCGGCCTCCACGTATCCGAGAACGGCCGCGCGGTCGCGGCTCTGCTCGAGGCGCTCGTCGAGGCGTGGCCGGTCGGGGTGCAGGAGATGGCGCTCGTCGGCCACTCGATGGGCGGCTTGGTCGCACGCAGCGCCGCCCATCACGCCGCCGAGCACGACCAGTCGTGGGTCAGGCACGTCCGGCACGTCGTCTCGCTGGGCACACCCCACATGGGTGCTCCACTCGAGCAGGGAGCGCACCGGGCTGCGCTGGCGCTCGACAGGCTGCCCGAGACACGGATGCTGGGCAGCTTCCTGAAAAAGCGCAGCGCTGGCATCCGAGACCTGCGCCACGGATCACTGGTCGACGAGGACTGGCGAGGCCGCGATCCCGAGGCGCTGCGCACGGTCGCGTGCAAGGAGGTTCCGCTGCTGCCGTGGGCGACCCACTGCTTCGTCTCGGCGACCGTCACCCACGACCCGAAGCACCCGCTCGGGCGCCTGCTCGGCGACATCCTCGTCCTGCAGCCCAGCGCAAGCGGCCGGAGCAGGACCCGGCGGGTCCCCTTCCGGGACGAGCACGGTCACCACGTGGGCGGCACCCACCACCTCGCGCTGCTCAACCATCCCGAGGTGTACGAGCGCGTGCACGGCTGGCTGGCGGTGGACGCCACCGCGCCGCAGGTCCGCGCCTGACCCGCACTCGGCACGGCCGTCGCCTTACTCAAACCCGACTCGGGTGACCCCGATCCTCGAATGACGCATGGGTCGGGCCGCGGGACCGACGGGCTAGACTTCCGCGATCGTGTCGCTCACTGCCCTGACGTCCGCGGAGATCTCGCTGCCGGCCCAGGCAGATGGGGCGCGCGTCAGCGACCGGATCGCTGTTCTGGCCGACACCGTCGATGTCGTCGGGTTGACCGACAATCA
Source organism: uncultured Solirubrobacteraceae bacterium (assembly GCA_963836035.1). Classification (GTDB taxonomy): domain Bacteria; phylum Actinomycetota; class Thermoleophilia; order Solirubrobacterales; family Solirubrobacteraceae; genus Palsa-744. The sequence continues at coordinate 132,496 of CAWIHX010000008.1, forward strand.
CGCCGGGCAGCCGCGGATGTCGCCGCTTGCTGCGGTGGCGCTCGCGCGGGAGCAGGGCGTGGGGACAATCGTCCACGTCTCCTGCCGCGACCGCAACCGTCTCGCCCTGCAGTCCCAGGTTGTGGGCGCGGCGGCGCTCGGCGCTGAGGCGGTCCTCTGCATGCAGGGCGATCCGGTGCCCGGCATCGACCGTGTGGGCGACATGACCGCCACACAGCTGATTGCGAGCGCGTCGCCGTGGAGCGCCCCGAATCCGCTGGCGGTCGGCGCGGTCGTCAACCCCTTCGCCGAGGACGTCGACCGGGAGTTGCGGCTCCTGGGGCGGAAGATCGCCGCTGGGGCAACCTTCGTGCAGTCGCAGATGATCTTCGACCTCGGGCACTTCGAAGCGTTCCTCTCGGCCGCCGAGGACACCCTCGCGGGCGTGCGGTTCTACGCGAGCGTCGCGTTGCTCCGCAGCGCGCGCATGGCAGAGCGCGCCTGCGCCCTACCAGGGGTCGCGATTCCTCAGCAAGCCCTGGCGCAGATCAGTAGCGGCGGCGGCATCGAACTGGCGCGCGAACTGGCGGCCAGCCTCGCCCATATCTCGCGCGTAGATGCGCTTCACGTATTCCCGCTCGGAGCCGAGGCGGCGACACGCGAGGTCGCCGCGGACTTCCGCGTCGCGCGAGGTGTCAGCGCCCAACGCCCGGCAGGAACCGGTCGATAACCCGACGGCCGGGCGGCGACGCGGGAGCGTCATTCGTGCTGCGTCATCGCCATCACAGTTCGTGATTGCCGTTGGACCCGCCCGCTGAGAACCCCCGGACCGGGAGGCCATACGGAGCCCACTGCCGGCGCCGCTTGACCCCTGCCGGCACCGCCCGTCATGGCTGAGAAGAGAATCTCGGAGGCGACGATCCCCAGCGGACGCACATCTGGTGGCGGCCTGACGAGACGCGCTCGAAGCTGCCGCGGCGATGCCCTGCCCTGCGACCCCACAGCCCCGAGGCCCGGGCTCGAGAGCGGCTTGAGTCAGGGCCTGTCGCTCAGGGGATCGTGAGGCTCGGCTGCTGGTAGGGCCCGATACCGGCGTCCGCGTTGGCGATCGCGTTCGAGGCGTCTTCGCTGGTCATGAATCCGGCCATCACCTCGGCGTTGACTGCGGCGTCGAATTTCGAGGCGTAGGTCGCCGTGGTCGGGTATCGCGATTTCAGCTGGGACTGGGTGAAATCGAGGAAGTAGCCGGAGAGCAGGCACAGGCCGGAGTCTCGCAGCGATTCGTTTTCGATCCCGCCCGTCTCGAGCAGTGTGAAGGTGCCTTCGAGCTCTTGCATGATCGCCGTCGGGCTGAGACTCGATTCGCTGACGTTCGCGAAGTTGAGCGCGGAGTAGCTCTCCGCCGGCACTTGGGCGTCGGGCATTTGGATGCCGCCCCGGCCGACGCCGTACTGGTTCTTGTTCACCAGGTAGTAGAGACCGAACCACACGGGGAACGTCGAGATCTGCGCGCTGTGTGGCGGCTGCACGCCTTTGGTGAGCCAGTTCTGCAGGTCAGCGAGCGCCGCGTCCTCGACCTCGAAGAGCGGCATGTTGTCGGTCTGATTGTGACCGTCGAGTGCCGTCCCTGTGCCCTCGATCGGGGTCCCGAACACGCACGAGGGGATTCCCACGTTCGGCTCCTCGCGTGCGATCGTCTCTGTCTCGTATGCCGCCTCGTGGGCGTCGATGTGCGAGGCGCCAGCGAGCTCCCAGGTTCGCAGGTGGTTGTTGTCTGGTTGGCGCGCGGCGGCGGCGTCGAGCTCTTCGATGTCGCCCTGTGTGTTCAGTTGGATGAACGGCGCAGTGTTGTCGGTGCGGATCTGGGCGGGGAACGGCGAGCTCATCAACAGCCCTTCGCCGATGGGAGCGGCGGTCGCGGCACGACCGACGGCCAGGAAGCCGCTGAACGCGTGCTTGGTCGGCTGGATCGCGTTGACGTAGGTGTCGACGCGGAACGCCGACTGCGAGTCACCGGCGCCGATCAGCACCTTCGGCGTGAGGCCGCCCAGCAGGGCCGCGCTGTTCGCCTTCACCGCTTCGGCGGCCTGCGTGAAGATTTCATAGGACTGGCCGTCGTTGCTGTCGCCGAGCGCACCGTAACGAGCCGGGTCCCACGCGGCGAGGTCTTTCATCCCCGGCCTCTGGGCGGTCACGCCGACGTAGGCGTAGCCGTGGTTGACGATCTGTTCGCCGAGCTCCGACCACACCGGGTCCTGGTCGCCGCCGGTGGTGTCGTTCATCCACTCGAAGATGACCGTGCCGTTGAACTTCGCGGGGCTGGTCGGATAGCGCACGAGCAGGCGCGTCGTATAGGGCACGTTCGTCTGCGAAGGTGAGACGCTCCATCTGCCGTTCGACGACCAGATGCCGCTCTGCCTGTAGATGGTGGCGGCGCCTGACATCTTGAACTCGCGTTCGACGTAGCCCTTTTCGGTCAGGTTGATGAACGGCGCTCCGGGAACCGTCGGCGCCTGCGGGACGGCGTCATACGGGTAGCCATGCGAGCCGCTGCCCGACGGTATTTCGGTCGTCGTGGGCAACGCAGCTGCACCCGAGGCAGCCACAGCGCTCGCCGCCAACAACATCGTCGCGGCCGCCGCCGCGACCGTCGTCCGCTTCATTCTCTGCCAAGCCCGGTCGCCCACAGCTCTCCTCCCTCTGTCTCGCTGGCGCTTGCCCCGGAGCAATGTAGCATACTACACGCAATGTTGCATTTGCAGCCTGAAATGAGATCTGTTGCATCGGTCGGGCGGGCTCGAGATCGGGTGTGCGGGCGGGGGTTGCAAGGGGTCGTCTGCCTGCTGAGGCGTCGTCTGGGCCGCTGAGCCGCCGGCCGCCCCGGTCGCGCCCACGCCGCGCGTGCGATCCTTGGCCCGTGAGCGTCGTCGCACGACCCCGAGCAACCGATGCTCTGCGTCTTGGTCGGCGACGCTTCTTGGCGCCGGAGCGGATCGACATGGGCCTGCTCGCTGACGAACTCGGGGTCAACCGGGTCACGCTGTATCGCTGGTTCGGGTCCCGCGACGACTTCATCGTCGAGGTCGTCTGGTCGCTCGCCCTGCGCACCTTCGAGTACGTCGAAGCGAAAGTCGACGCCTGCGGCCCCGAGCGCATCGTCGCCGTCGTGACCGGCTTCCTCGACACGATCATCACGAACCCGGGAATGAGACGCTGGCTGACCGAAGACGGCGAGCACGCGATGCGCTTACTTACCGGGCGACGCACCGATTTCCAACAGCGGCTCATCGGTGAGATCCAGAACCGCCTCGAGGCCGAGGCCGACGCCGCACGTCTGAGCCTGCCCGTCGACCTGCACGAGCTCGCGTACGTCATCGTGCGGCTGATCGAGTCCTACACCTACCTCGATCTGATCACGGGCGAACAACCCGAAGCGCAGCGCGTCGAGCCGATCCTGCGCATGCTCCTGCGGGTCGACGCGTAGCCAGCGCCACGACTGCGGCACGCGGGTCCGGAGGGCGAGGGACGGACGCGCAGCGCGAGGCCTGCGAGCAGGAGAGTCGGACCCGGGGCGCACGGCCCTGGGCGCAGGGGTGGCGCGGGTCTGGGTGAATCCGATCCGCCGGCGTACGACGAGCGCGCCGCCCGGCAGCCCTTCGACGGGCGGCAGCGGTCAGCTTCTCGCGAGCTGTGCGCCTTGCGCACGCTTTACGAGGAGGAGCTCGGCTGTCGCTCGGACGCTCGCCAAGTGCGCGGCGCGGGCCACCCGCGGCGCTCCGTCGTCGATCACGAGGCAGGCGGCGTGCCTACCAGCAGGACCTCGGGCAGGTCGCCGCCGAAGACCTGCAACCAGCCGCCGCGCGTATCCATGTACTCGCGAATCGCCGTGACCCGACCGTCGGCGACCTCGTAGGCGAAGCAGTAGTCCATCACGTATGGGCGACCGTTGGGAAGCGTCGCCGACATCCTGTGCTCAGCGAGCACGACGTCCCCCTCGCCGACCATCGACCGTGGCTCGAAGGCCACATCTGCGAAGAACCGCGGGTAGTCATACGCCATGAACGCCACGATCGCATCTCGGTCAAGGTTGTTGAGGCCGCGCGGCGGCCCTGCGTCATCGGCCTCTCCCATCCCCAGTGCGACCTGCGTGGCATTGCCGGCAGGTGCCACCCAGGTGACGTCAGGATGCAGCAGCGCCGCGATGCGATCTGGCTCTCCCGTGGCGTACGCCGCGTAGAGCGCTTGGACTGTCTCCTTCGCGGTCACCGCCTCAGCCTATCCCAGCAACACAGGGCCTTGTGGGCTTCACGGCCCGTGGTGGTTCGAGTCCACTCGAGCGCATTGGTTCCCCTGGAAATCGGTGGTTTTCCGCCTGCGCCGGGTGGTGCGCGGGTTCCAACAGGCGGATCGTGGCAACGGCGTGGCAGCAGCTCGCCTTGCTCCATGCCGTACATGACCGCAGCCATTCGGGAGGCCAGCGAGCGCCGTTCCTCGGGGTCCTGGGCGACTCGTCCGCTTGCGCCTCTACGAAGAGGTGGGAGGCAAAGGTTCGTTCGACTCGAGGCTTTGCATCGCGATCCCGCGAAACCTTTGATCTTGGAATCGAGCGCAAGTCCTGATCACGATGCCGAGCTCCGCATCGATCTCGCCGTCTTTCGCGTGACTCAGCAGGTCAACATGACCGTGAATTCGTTCGGTGCAAGTCCTGCTTCATCTGTGACCGCCACGAACGCTGTAGCGACGTTGGCAGATGTCGTGAGGCTCGCAAATACGACGCCAAACGTTCCGTTGTTGACCGATCCGGCGGCCCCGCAGCTCCGGACGTTTCTGTCGAACTGCACTTCGTAGGGGTCGGTGCCGGTGACGCTCACTACGCCACTGCCCGCCTGCAGCGAGCCCGTAGCAGACACCCGCGCCCACAGGCTCACCGCCGGGGCGCCCGGGGCGCCCGGAGCGCCGGCGGTGCCGCTCGCCCCTGTCGCCCCCGTCGCGCCTCTGGGTCCGGCCGGTCCTGCCTGATTCCAGACAACGGTCTTCTGGCCGTGCGTGCAATGCCTGCCTGCCTTGAGCAGCTTCAAGGTGCCTTCTCCGTTGACACATGCATGCAATGCGCCACCCGACGTGAACCCCCCGCTCGCCGCTATCGCGCCGCCGCTTATCGCGAACATGAGCGCAAGCGTGGCGGCCACATTGGCGTAGCTGAGATGCCTCCTGATCCGATCCATGACGCCCTCCCCGATTGACAGCGACACCGGAGGCTAACCAAAAGCGCTCCGCAGGGAACCGCGCAAACGCGTGGTCGCGCTCGGAGCCGGGGGAGCCTCTCGCCCAGCGGCGCTGCACTTCACGATCGTGCGTTGATTCAGCCGTGGCCGCCACGGCTCGGAGGAGCCCCTCTGCCGTGGCAACATCGTGGCAACACTCGCTCCTCCACATGCGTCCGATGAGTCAGCGAAAGCGCGCTGTTTGGACGATCGGGACGCTCCTGAAAGCATCTTGCCCGCCTGAACGAGGTTGAGGACCTTGTGGGCTGTATGGCCCGTGGTGGTTCGAGTCCACTCGAGCGCATGGAGACACCGCTTCTGACAACAAGAGCCCCGAGTGCGGTCGTGCGCCTGCGCTATTCAGTGCTACTATGTACTGGTAGTCAATGACACCGAGTAGCAGAGGAAGGTCCTCTTGTGGCTAAGCAGATGACGGAGATGCTCAAGGGCGTGCTGGAGGGCATCGTCCTCGCGATCCTGTCCGGCCGTCCCGCGTACGGCTACGAGATCACCGCGTGGCTGCGGGATCAGGGCTTCTCCGACATCGCCGAGGGCACCATCTATGCGCTGCTCGTGAGGATCGAGCAGCGCGGCCTCGTCGACGTGGAGAAGGTCCCCTCCGAGAAGGGGCCGCCGCGGAAGGTGTACTCCCTCAACGCTCGGGGGCAGGACTATCTCAAAGAGTTCTGGGGGACCTGGGGCTTCCTCACAGAACGTCTCGAACAACTCCATGAAGGAGGCAGATGACCATGTCCGACACGGAAAAGGACGGCTTCATCGCAAAGGTGGTCGGCCCGAAGCGGCGGTGGCGAGCCTACAAGGCGCGCGTGCGAGAGCTCCCCGAGAACTACGGCGCCGCAGTCGATGCGATCGAGCGGTACCTGATGCACTTCGTGCCGGTGGACGGCGACGCCACGGCGCGCGAGTTCGAGGATCTTGCGGATCTGTTCGAACGGGCCGCGGCGGATGGAACCCCGATCCGCGAGATCGTCGGCGAGGACCCCGTGGAGTTCGCTGACACGTTTGCTCAGAACTACACGAAGGGCGGGTATGCCCCCGATCGGGCGAAGGAGCGGCTGACCAGCGCCATCAAGCGCGCCGAAGCAGAAGACGGGGGGACCAGCTCATGACGACCCAGGCGACCTTGGACCCTGCGATCCGCGTGCAGGGTCTCGAGAAGTCATACAAGGATCTGCGCGTGCTGCGCGGCGTGGACTTCGATGTGAAACGGGGCAGCATCTTCGCCCTGCTGGGCTCGAACGGGGCAGGCAAGACCACGGTCGTGAAAATCCTCTCCACGCTGCTCGAGGTCGACGCCGGAACTGCCAGCGTCGACGGGTTCGACGTCGCCACTCAGGCTGCCGAGGTGCGGGCGTCGATCAGCCTCACCGGTCAGTTCGCGGCCGTCGACGAGATCCTCAGCGGCCGCGAGAACCTTGTCCTGGTCGCCAAGCTGCGCCACCAAGAGGACCCGGGCGCGATCGCGGATGAACTGCTCGAGCGCTTCTCGCTGGCCGATGCAGCCGCGCGGAAGGCATCGACGTATTCCGGTGGCATGCGCCGCCGCTTGGACATCGCGATGAGCCTGATCGGGAATACGCCGATCATCTTCCTCGACGAGCCCACGACCGGCCTGGACCCGCAGTCGCGCATCGAGGTGTGGGACACGATCAAGGATCTCGCCAAGCACGGCACGACGGTGCTCTTGACCACGCAGTATCTGGACGAGGCAGAGCAGCTCGCCGACCGGATCGCGATTCTCCACCACGGCCGGATCATCGTGAACGGGACCCTGACCGAGCTCAAGCAGCTGCTCCCGCCGGCGAAGGTCGAGTACGTCGAGAAGCAGCCAACCCTCGAGGACGTCTTCCTCGCCGTCGTCGGCGAGGGCCGCACCAGCACCGAAACCAGAAAGTAGAGAACAACGATGCACACGCACTTCTTCGGCGACACCGCCGTGCTGCTGGGACGCTCGCTCAAGCACGTCACGCGCAGCCTGGACACCGTCATCACGACCGCGATCATGCCGATCGCCCTCCTGCTGCTGTTCGTCTACGTGTTCGGCGGCGCGGTCAAGCACGGGTCCGGCAGCTATGTGACCTACCTGCTGCCCGGCATTCTGCTCATCACGATCGCCTCGGGCATCTCCTACACCGCGTATCGGCTCTTCCTCGATATGAAGGGCGGCATCTTCGAGCGATTCCAGTCCATGCCGATCGCCCGGTCAGCCGTGCTGTGGTCGCACGTGCTGACCTCGCTGGTCGCCAATCTGATCTCGCTCGCGATCGTCGTGGGCGTGGCCGTGCTCATGGGCTTCCGCTCGGGGGCCGGAGCGCCGGCCTGGCTCGCGATCGCCGGCATCCTGATCCTGTTCACTCTGGCGTTGACGTGGATCGCCGTCATCCCCGGCCTGTCCGCGAAGTCCGCAGACGGCGTCGGTGCCTTCTCCTACCCGCTCATCTTCCTGCCGTTCATCAGCTCGGCCTTCGTGCCCACCCAGACCATGCCCGGCGCGGTGCGCGCCTTCGCCGAGCACCAGCCGGTGACGTCCATCGCCAATGCGATCCGCGACCTGTTCGCCCAGCAACCGGTCGGCTCCGGGATCTGGATCGCAATCGCCTGGATGGTGGGCATCGCCGTCGTCGCGTACACCTTCGCGATAGGCATCTACCGCCGCAAGATCTCCTAGTGTCCGATCCGCTTGGGCGCTTGAAACCTTCCAGGTGGGGGGCTGGGGGCGAGCGACACCGCTCCCGTCCCCGTCCCTGACCCGCACTCAGGGGCGGGCCACGGCAGGGCAACTGTGGCGAAGTACCGACGCGCTTCGCGGGCAGACTCTGATGCCGGTCGGCGGCGAGGGCGTTAGCTTCCCCATCAGGATCACGTCTGAAGGGAGCGGGACCCGATGGGTGAGCAGCTGAGCATGCTCGACACGATGTTCCTCGAGCTCGAGCAGTTCGACGAGTCAGCCCACATGCACATCGGGGCGGCACTCGTCTTCGATCAGCTGCCCGCGGGAGGGACGCCGCAGATCGCCGAGTTCCGGGACTACGTGCGTAGCCGGATCGGGATACTGCCGCGCTTCGCCCAGCAGCTCTCTGCTCCGGATGCCGGTCCGCTGACGTGGCTCACCTGGGAGCCCGCCGAGGCGTTCGACACCGATGCCCACGTGCGGCACGCGACCCTGCCCGCGCCGGGCGGCGAGGCGGAGTTGCACGAGTGGCTCGGGGACTTCTGGTCGCACCGGCTGGATCGGCACAGACCGCTGTGGGAGATGGTGCTGGTCGACGGGCTCCAGGACGGACGCTGGGTGCTCGCGACCAAGACGCACCACTGTCTCGTCGACGGCGTCGGCTCGCTCGACATCGGGCACGCTCTGCTGGAGGCGTCGGCGGACGCGCGGCCACGCCCACCGCAGCCGCTGCCGAGCACGGCCACCGAGAGCGGGCGGCAAGCCGGTGGTCGGCTCTGGCTGTCGCCGGGGCTGGTGATGCGCGGCGCGCGGGCCGGCGCCGGTGCGGCGCTTCACCCACGCGAGTCGTTCGAGCGCGCAATCGCGGCTGCCGAGCTGATCGTCCGCGAGGAGCTGATCGGAGCACCGAAGTCCAGCTTGAACGGGCCGATGAGCGGCACGCGCCGCTTCGCGACCGTGAGCCTGGACCTCACCGAGGTCAAGGCGATCAAGACGCGCCTAGGAGGTACGGTCAACGATGTCGTCCTCGCTGTGTGCACGGGCGGGCTGCGGCAACTGCTGCTCGCTCGAGGTGACACGCCGCCCCGTGGCGACCTGCGCGCACAGGTGCCCGTCAACATCAGGCGAGAGGACAAGGAGCACGCTCTGGGCAACGAGCTCACGTCCTTGTTCGTCGAGCTGCCCGTGGGCGAGGCTGACCCGATCGCGCGCTACGAGAGCATCGCCCAGCGCACGAACCGGCTCAAGGCGGGCTCGCAGCGCGCCGGCGGCAAGACGATCGTCGATCTGGCCGACATGGGACCGCCGCTCGCCGGCGCACTGCTCGCGAGGTCGATGTTCGGCGGCACCAGGATGTTCAACCTGACGATCACGAACGTCCCCGGCGACCAGCAGCGGCTGTACGCGTTCGGCGCCCCGCTCCTAGAAGTCCTGCCGCTCGTGCCGCTGTTCGCGGGGCACACGATCGGCATCGCCGTCGTCACCTACGCCGGCCAGATGGTGTTCGGCCTGAACGCCGACAGCGTGGCGACACCTGACCTGGGAACTTTGAAGGAGGGCATCGAGCACTCGTTCTCGGAGCTCGGGCCCCCCGCCGGACGGGCGCGTGGCCGGGCGGTCCGAGCCACCCACTAGACACCCCGCTGCAGGCGGACTCGGGGAAGACGCTTCTGCAGTCGAGACGTCCGCGCCAGCGCGAGACGGCGGCAGGAACTAGTAGCCGGGCGGGTGGCGAACGGCGTATCCGACCAGAGGTGGCGTCGCCACCAGCCAACGTGAGGCGTAGGGTCCACTTCGCCCGGCCGTGTCGAACCAGACGCCGTCGACGCTCATGAACGTATGACCACCATTTGCGTAGATGGTGATCCAGCGTCCGGGGCCCGGGTCGCCCCAGTTCGCAAGATCGCCGGAGACGAGCGGCGCGCTCAACAGGCCACCTGCCGCGAGCGCGTAGCTGACCGAGCCGGAGCAGTCGTAGCCGTCGGCTACGAACGACGCGTGCCCCCCGCCCCATATGTACGGGAAGTCCGCGATCGCGTTGCCCCCTGCGACCACGCGCTGGACTGCTTCGGGGACCCCGGAGGGGATCGGGATGGTGCCGTTGCCGCCGACCGAGAAGCCGCCTGTCGCCGGGGTGAGCAGGTGGTGCAGCGCCTCGCGTTCTCGGGCCTTCGCGTGTTCCTCTTCGCCCAGCTCCTTGCGAACCTGCGCGTCGGACGGGGCACCGGCCGCAACAATCTGTTCGCCGGCCACCGACGGCGTGCTTGCGGACCGGTGACGGACGGACGGGGGGAGCGGAAAGCTGTTCGCTTCTTCGGGATCTCGCACCTCGGTTGCGCCCGCCCCGGCTGGAGCACCCCGCGACGAGCCGGTGCCGACCGCGCTGAGGGTCGTAGCGCGTGCAGGCCTGTGCGCTCGGGGAGCGGCAATCGTGTGCCTGCGCACGGGAGGCTGTGCGTTCGTCCGCCCGCCGCCGATTAGCACGAGGCCGCCGATCGCAAGCGCGAGCCCCAGCGCGAGCAGAGCGCTCGCGCGCGGTGCTCGCCAGAAAGAGCTGCCGCGGCGCCGGCCAGCCGGAGATGTCTCCTGCCCGCTGCTCATCAGCTGCGGCAGGCTAGCGGGTGTACCCGTCCCAAAGCGGCAATGGCCGATCCGACGGGAAGCCCGCCTCGGTGTCGGCTCACCAGCGCCCCAAGGAGATGAGGGGTACGGTCGTCAAAGATCACAGCCCGCGTCCTCGGCATCACGGGCTTTAATCGGACGGAGGGCAGCACGGCTCAACCTGTGGTCGCAACATCGTCCGCAACACTCGCGGCGCCACATGCGGGAACTGCCCTGAGGACGCGGGAGCGACAGGGTTCCCGCGACGCCGACCTAGCCGGAGTTCGCTGGCCGCGGCGACCGACGAGGGTATCCTCGTACCCCGACGAGGCGGTCCGTTCTATCCACCGCGACCGCGGGACAGGAGAGATTCTTCGCCATGACCAAGAGACCGCTGTTCGTCTATGCAGCCACGTACGCGAACCGCGAGGACGCCCTCGCCGACTACAACGCGCTGCTCGACCTCCATGAGACCAGGCATGTCGGCTCGTACGACGTGGCGGTGATAGCCAAGGACGCCGACGGCAAGGTGCATGTCGAGAAGCACGAGCAGACCACCCAGCGCGGCATGTGGGGCGGAATCCTGGTCGGCGCGCTTGTGGGCGTGCTCTTCCCGCCCTCGCTGGTCGGCGTGGCTACGGTCGGCGGTGCAGCGGCAATCGGGGGCCTGCTCGGCGGGATCGGCGGGCACCTCCTCGACGGCATGTCGAGAGCCGACGCCAAGCGGCTCGGGGACCTGCTCGAAGCACACCACGCCGCGCTGATCGTGATCGGGGAGTCAGAGGCGGCGAAGGAGCTGGACGAGACCCTGACGCGCGCCGTAAAGTCCGTCGAGACCGAGGTCGGGGCCGATCACACCCTGCTGAAACGCGAGCTCGAGGACGCCGAGAAGCAACTCGCCGACTAGCGCGCACCGTCCCCGTACGGCCCCGGCGACACGCCACTTCGATGACGCGATGAGCCGTCACCGCCACTACGGCGAGCAGGAATTCGAGGCCGCTCTTGCGCTGGCTTGCCGAGCCGGTTCCAAGACGTAGGCGAGAACGTCGCCGTCGTCGTCTCCGGCCGCGGTGGACGCAGCCCCAGCTGTTCGAGTGCTGACCAGCGCGACCGTTGGCGGGCGAGTCTCCGGATCAGGTTCCTGCGAGAAGGGCGAGGAACTCGCGTGGGGAGAACACCGGGATCTTCCCCACCAAGCCCAGCAGGTGTTTGTCGCCCGACACCAATGCGGCGCGATGGACCGAAGCCAGGGCAATGAGGTGGTCATCGCCCGGGTCGGATGAGCACACCGGCGGGTCGACTTCGGTGTCGGGAACGAGAGTCGCCGTCTGCCCCAGCCAGCGCACGACGGCAGCGGCGTCGTCCGCTCCGATCCGCGACCGCAGCTTCGGATAGGCCAACGCCCGCGCCAACTCGTCGAGCAGCGCCTCCGAGGCGATCAGCTCGAACTCGCCCCGGTCCAATGCTCTCAGGGTCTCCGCCGGCGCGCTGCCTGCCGAGAGGACCCCAGAAATGATGACGTTTGGATCGAGGACCGCCCGCACCGGTCAGCGTCGCCGGCGCCTCGTCTCGTGCTGCGCCTCGACGGCGAGGGCCGTCGCCTCCTCCTCCGGCAGTTGATCCTGTTCCCAGAGACGGTCGAGCAGATCCAGTCCGAGATCGCGCCGGAGCGACTCCTCGATCACGCTGCTCTCGCCGCGCCCTGTTCGCGCAGCGCGCATCTTCACCGCTCGCATCACGGATTCGTCGATCGTCAGCGTTGTTCGCACCTTGGACATCGCCTCAACATCCTAGCATCAAGATGCCAAGATGGTCAGACATGAGCGAGCGTCGGAACTCGCTCGCTGGGCGCCGAGCGAGACGGCCGGCGGCAACACTCCGTGCACCCTTAGGATCCTCGCCGATGTCGAACAGCTTCGCGGTCACGTGGTCGACGGCGACGCTCGGAGGACCCGAGAACGACTTCGTGGTCGTCGAGTGGACGGATTCGGGCGAGTCCCGGCGGGAGTGGATCGCACCGCCGCACGTGCATCACTCCGACGACGAGGCGTGGTACGTGCTCGAGGGTGTGCTGCGCTTCCGCATCGGGGACCAGGTGCGCGAGGCTCATCCGGGCAGCGCGGTGCTCGCACCGAAGGGGACACCACACGCCTACGGAAATGCAAGGCACGGCCTCCCCTCGCGCTACCTGCTCGTGATGACGCCGAGAATCCATGCCCTCGTGGCGGCGTTGCACGAGCCGGCTGCGGACGACCATGACGCCATCTTCCGCGCTCACGACTCCGAGTTGCTCAGCTGACCGGCTGGCGCGGCTCCGGCGACGTACATGCCGGCACCTGGTGAAATGCGACTGCCTGGCGAGCCGCGCCACCTCCTGAAGGCGCACGACCTCGTGGTCGGTGTAAGGGCGGTGCCCGGCCGCCGTCCACCGAAAGCGGACGACGTCTCGCCCGCCGCTGATCCCCAGCGGCGACTCCGGGCCGAGCGCTGCGCGACAATCGTCAAGGGCATGCCAACCGATCACCTCGAAGACCTGCGCGCCGAGGCTCGCCTCGCCCGAGAGCGCTATCAGCTTTACAAGGCGAGGACGTTCGGGCAGCAGCCCACGAGCGAAGAGCGCCTGCGCGAACTCCGACGCGCCTATGAACAGGCCGAACAACGCCGTCGCTTCGCCGAGGCTGAGGAGCGCCGCGCTCGCAGTGCGCAGCAGGATCAGCAGGACCCCGGCTAGCCCCCTCGGCGCCGCACGACGTCCATCCCGAACCTGCTCCGGAGGTGCGAGTCCGCAAGTCGGAGCGCGGTATAGTCGTTGGGGCGTCCAGGTAGCTCTCGCTCTTCTCCCTATCGGGTCGACATCTTCGTGCAGAGGAGTAGAGAGGCGGCTGGCGATGGCCACCGCAACAAAGAAGGTCCACGTAGCCGGGCCGCGGGCGCGCAGCGCAGCGCCGGCTTCAGATCGAGCATCGCTCGAGTTCGTCATCTCGCAGGACAATGGCGGCGAGTACCTCTGGGAGATCGTCGACAGCGGTGGGAAGGCTCTCGTTCGTTCGGGGGGGTTCGCCTCTTGGGACGATGCTGAGCGCGCCGCGCACTATGTGCACGACAGCGCACGGCTGGCTCACTTCGGGCCACGCGACCCGGAAGAGCGCAAGACCGTGGCTGCGTGATGCCTTCCGGCTATCTCAGCTGTGGCGACTGTCGCATCCGGCTGCGCACAGACTCTCGGGCGATCGCCGTGCTCGGGCATCGTTGCCCGATCTGCGGAGCCCCTCTGACAGCGGCCGCGTCCGCGTCCGACGTGGTCGGTTTCCGCTCCTTCGACCTGGGCGCGCTCCTCGAGCGAGAGTCAGACAATCAGCCCGACCCGGCGGAGCTCCTGCCTCGCCGCGAGGACGCATGGGCGCGTGACGCCCAAGATGCCGGGCGCTGGTCTGATGACGGCGGCAGCGCATCCGCCGAAGCGGTGGCACGATGGCCAGAGCCACGGTGACCGCCGTGGCGCGACCCGCGCCCCCTCCTGCAACCTCTGGATGACCCAGAGCGCGCGAAGCCGCCAGTTGGCGCCCGCGCGCAGCCGGATCGTCCAACTGGGACCGCATCGCAGCTCGCGGCAGGCGGCTCTGTGTACGCAATTTAGTACACTCTCTACATGCCTAAGACAATCCCGGTACGTGAGTTCCGAAGCAACCTCTCCGCGGTGCTCAGCGACGTCGCCGACCGGCGCGACCACGTGGTCCTCACGCGCAACGGGCGGCCGGCGGCAGCCCTGGTGCCGATCGACGAGTACCAAGCGCTGGAGGAGACGGCCGAGATCCTCTCCGATGCCGCCACCCTCGACGCCATCCAGGCCGGCCTTGGGGAAATCGCTAGAGGTGAGACGGTCGAGCTCGACGATCTGCGCGACGAGCTGCAGGCAAAGCGCGCCGCAGGATAGAGGGTGGCGCGAGTCGTCCTCGCGCGCCGCGAGCGCTCAGAGCTCTTGGCGCTCGACTGGCCGCAGCTCGACGCCGTCGAGGAAGCCCTTGCCCTGCTGCAGCGGGAGCCGGGGGCCGCCTACCCCCTTCGAGGCAGGCTACGGGGCTTGCACTCCCTCCGCGTGGGCTCCTACAGGGTCGTCTATCAGCTGACAGACGACGAGCAGACCGTTCGAGTCGCCGCCATTCGACACCGCTCGGTCGCGTATGAGAGCGACCCGCGCTAGCGGCCTATGGCGGCTGGCGAGCGTCGGCTACCGATCGGCGCTGTGTCTGCGCCCGCGCAAGGCGCTAGCCTCGCCTCATGGCACCACCTGAGCTGGGGATGGCGGACTACTTCCTTCAGGGGTTCGGCTCGCTGCTGCCCGACGAACATCCAGCCCGGGCGGATTTGATCGAAGCCCGTCGCTGGGGCAACGAGAGACACACGGGCCTCGTGGCGTACGAGCTGGCCGAGCTCTCCGTGGATTGGCTCCAGGAGTTGGTCGGCAAGGAGGGCGGCGAGCAGAAGATGCTGGACGATCTCCCGGCTCCGAACGATCTGGACGGAAGGCGTAAGCGGATACTTCAGGTCGTCCCGACCGGCCCGCTCTCGGAGGAGGCCGCGGGCCACGCCATCAAAGTGCAGGAACTGTTCTCGGAGGGTCGCATCTTTGCGGAGGCTGAACGCGCAGGCGCCTGCTTCTACGTCTTGCTCGCGGGCCGCGGGTCAAACGACGACGCACTCGCCGTCGAGGCGATGCGTCAAGCAGAGAGCCTCAACGAACTTGGCAACCGACGCGATCCCGAAGACATCGCCAAATCGGATGAGCTGCTCTGATCTGTAGCCGCGCGGCCCGGCCCTCGCTCAGCGGCGGGCGGCTCGGGGTCATCGTGCTTGGCGACCCGCGCCACCCGGCCGAGTCTGGAGCGCGCGCGTGCAACGTAGCGGCCCGGCGCCGCCTCAGGCGGCATCGCGCTGCAAGTCGCCGGCCGGCAGCGGGGGCAGTGGCCGCCTCGCGATCTCGGCGGCCTCGGAGCGGTCGAGCCCGAAGCTGCGCAGGACGCCCTCGGCGTGCTGCGAGTCGGAGTCGGCGCTCTCCCCCAGCTCGCCGGTCAGCTGGGCTTGGATCACGGCAAACAGCGCTCCGCCGGAAGCTTTGAGCGCGAGTGCCGTGTCGGCGACTTCGAACTGGCCGGCCTCGACGCCTTCGAGCAGGTCCTGTTCGGCGGCGCGGCCCAGAACCCCCCATGCGATGCGGTACGGGACCTCGAGGCGCACGATCAGCCTCGCCCAGGTCGGGTCGGCCCGTGCGGAGCGGACCAGGTGCCGGTGCGCGACACTGATCTTCTCGGCGGGATCGCTCACCTTGGCCTGTCGCGCCTGCAGCAGGCGCAACTGGCCTGCGAGCTCCTCTTCGAGCAGCGCGTCGAGCAGGTCCTCCTTGGTGCGGAAGTAGTTGTAGAAGGAACCGATCGCGATGTCGGCTCGCTCGGCGATCTCGGCGATCGTCGTCTCCTGCAAGCCGTTGGCTGCGAACAGTTCCCGCGCTGCAGCGAGAAGGCCCGCACGGGTCCGCGCCTTGCGGCGCGCGACCCGTCCGCCCGCCGGTTTTCCCCCGCCCTGCTCGTCCGCCATGCCTGGATTCTCGGGGACGGGTCGAAGCGGCATTGTCTGAATATATCATCACTATTGAAGATCAATTCATTTTGTGTTACGGTCCCCGCCAGCTGAGGTGTCCCGCCGGGAGGAGATTCCATGAGCAGTGAGCAGACCCCCGTTCTGATCGTCGGTGGCGGCGGCGCCGGGCTCACCGCGTCGATGCTGCTCGCCAGGCTCGGTGTCGAGCATCTGCTGGTCAGCGCCCGGCCCGATACCTCGGACCTGCCGAAGGCGCACGTGCTCAACCAGCGCGCGATGGAGATCCTCGAGGATGTCGGCGCAGCGCCGGAGATCGCACGGCGGGGTACACCTGCGCAGAACATGGCGGCCACCGCCTTCTACGCCGGGTTCGCCGGGCCAACCGACGATTACGGACGCCGGCTCGCGCGGCTGGAGTGCTGGGGTGCGGGCGGTGTGGATGAGAGCTGGCGCGCTGCCAGCCCGTGGGTGCAGCAGAACCTCCCGCAGATCCGTCTCGAGCCGATCCTGCGCGCCCGCGCGGAACAGCTCTCTCCCGGCCGGATCCGCTTCCACCACGAGCTCCTGAGCCTGGAGCAGGACGCCGAGGGGGTGACCGCCCACATCCGCGATCACGACGACGGCCGCGACTACGCGATTCGCTCGCAGTACCTGATCGGCGCCGACGGCGGACGTCGCGTGGCCGGTGAGGTCGGCGTCGAGTACGTCGGTCTCGGCGTCGTCGTGCAGGCTGCGACGCTCCACGTGAGCGCCGACTTCTCGGAGTGGGCGCCCGACCCCGACGTCTTGATCCGCTGGATCCTCTCGCCCCAGAGCGGCGTCGGCGTCGTGATGGTGCCGATGGGTCCGGAGCACTGGGGCCCCGACTCCGAGGAGTGGGTGATCCACCTCAACTACCCCGTCGACGATCCTCGCGCGCAATCCGACGAGCAGGTCGAGGCGGACGTGCGCCGGGCGATGGGGGTCGGCGATCACCCGATGCAGCTCCACAAGATCACGCGCTGGTCGGTTGACGCGGTGATGGCCTCCGCTTTCAGCGCCGGGCGCGTGCACCTGGTCGGCGACGCCGCCCACAGGCATCCGCCGACCGGCGGTCTCGGGTTGACGAGCGCGATCCACGACGTGAACAACCTCTGCTGGAAGCTCGCGGCCGTGCTCGAGGGACACGCGTCCCCGGAGCTGCTCGACAGCTACGAGCCGGAGCGCCGCTCCTCAGACGAGGTCAACGCACAGCGCTCGCTCGAGAACGCGATCAACCACGTGACGATCACCGCCGCCAGCGGCGTCTCCCCGGAGCACGCGGAGGAGCAGAACCTCGCCGCGCTGCGCAGGATGTGGAGCGGCCTGCCGGAGGATGCAGAGCACCGCTCGACGATCCTGCGCCACATGCGCGCCCAGTCGATGGAGTTCAGCGAGCTGAACGTCGAGCTCGGATACCGCTACGAGTCCGCTGCGCTGGTCGACGATCTCGAGCCGCGAGCACCGGCGATCGAACCGATACGGGTCTACGAGCCCTCCACCAAGCCAGGCTCGCCGTTACCGCACGCGTGGATCGACGACGAGGACGGCCATCGCCGGCCGATCAAGGACCTCCTCTCCCCCGGCCGCTTCCTGCTGATCGCCGGCGAGGATGGCGAGAGCTGGTGCGCAGCGGCGCGCGAGCTCGCCGCGGGCAGCGGGCTGCCGCTCGACGCCGTGCGCATCGGCCACCTCGACGGCGATCTGTTCGACCCCCGCCTGACGTGGCTGCGCCGGCGGGAGTTCGGCCCCGACGGCGCGATCCTCGTGCGCCCCGACCGTTACGTCGCCTGGCGCAGCATGGGCGCCGCCGCCAACCCGGCGGAGGAGCTGACAGCCGCGCTGCGCCAGATCCTCGCCCGCCCCGTCGACGTCCACCTGACAACCGCCTAGAGCAACAGCAGCGAAAAGGAGCCACGATGGCCACACGCAGCAAGCCCGTCTTCCACCACGTCAACCTCAAGACCACGCGACTGCAGGAGATGATCGAGTGGTACGGCGAGGTCGTGGGCACCGAGGTCGTCTTCAGCGACGACACGGGCGCATGGCTTTCCAACGACGGCGCAAACCACCGCGTCGCGTTGCTCGCCTTCCCCGGCTTCGCCGACGATCCGGACAAGGACACGCGCACCGGTATGCACCACAGCGCGTTCGAGTTCCAGAGCTTCGAGGAGCTGAACACGAACTACCTGCGGCTGCGCGAGAAGGGCATCGCCCCGGCGATCTGCATCGACCACGGCATGACCTTCTCCTACTACTACGCCGACCCCGACGGCAACCACGTCGAGCTCCAGTGCGACAACTTCGGCGACTGGGCCGCCTCGAAGCAGTGGATGGTCGACAGCGAGGACTTCCACGCCAACCCGATCGGGCACTTCGTCGACCCGGAGAAGGTCGCAGCCGCCGCCGCGGACGGCGAGACGTTCGCGGAGATCCACCGCGGGGCGATGGCCGACGAGCTCGCGCCCGCGCAGCCGCCGGTCGAGATCCCGACGGAGGGCTGAGGTGCGGCTGGTCAGCTACCACGCCGACGGTGCGATCCGGCCGGGCGTGCTCCTCGGCGAGGAGATCGTCCCCACCGCCGCGCTGGACGCTCCGGCCGAGAGCGTCCGCGGCCTGCTCGCGGCCCTCAACGCGGAAGGCCTCGCCGATCTCGCGCGGCGTGCGGCACGGGGCAAGGAGTGGCTTCCGCTGGCCGAAGCGCGGCTCGCGGCGCCCGTGCCCGACCCGCAGAAGATCATCTGCCTCGGGCTCAACTACCGCGACCACGCCGCCGAGTCGGGACAGGAGCCTCCCGAGGCACCGCTCTGGTTCGCGAAGTTCGACAACTCGCTGATCGGCAGCGGCGGTCAGATCGTGCTGCCGGCCGCGCACCCGGACTACGTCGATTACGAGGCGGAGCTCGCGGTCGTGATCGGCCGGCCCGCGCACCGCGTGAGCGCGGAGGACGCGCTCGCCCACGTTGCCGGCGCAATGCCGTTCAACGACGTGAGCGCGCGCGACCTGCAGCTGCAGAACCCGCTGTGGACCAGCGGCAAGGCGATCGACACCTTCGCTCCCTGCGGGCCCGCGCTCGTCACGCTCGACGAGATCCCCGACATCCAGGGGATCGGCGTGCGCACGCGAATCGACGGCGAGCTGCTCCAGGACGGCAACACTCGCGAGCAGGTCTTCGGCGTCGCCGAGGCGGTGGCGTGGCTGTCCCGGACGATGACGCTGCTCCCCGGCGACATCATCGCCACGGGTACCCCGGCCGGCGTCGGCGCGTCGAAAGGCAGGTTCCTTCGCATCGGGGATACGGTCGAGATCGAGCTGGACGGCCTCGGCACCCTCTCGAACGAGGTGGTGGGCGAATGAGCGAGCTGACTCCCGCGCTGCGCGAGTTCCTCGACGCCCAGGTCGTCGGCGTGCTGGCGACCGAGGCCGCCGGCGGGCACCCCCGCCAGTCCGTCGTCTACTACGTTCGCGACGGCGGGCGCCTGCTGATCTCGAGCGTCGCGGGCCGCGCCAAGGTGCGGGACGTCGAACGCTCGGGGTGGGCTTCGCTGTGCGTGATGGCGCCGCAGCACCCGTTCCCATCCGCGACGTTCTCCGGTTCCGCGGAGGTGCAGACGCGAGGGATCGGGCCCGCGACGGCCGCGGTCGCACAGCGGTTCATGCAGGCGGACGAGCCGCCCGACGAGCAGAGCGACGAGGCGCTCGCCGGGGTCGGCAGAATCATCATCGCGATCGCGATCGAGCGCGTGAGCGCCGTGAGCCACCTCGAGCGCTAGCCGCATGCCTTCGGACGGGGAAGCGGACGAGCTCGACGTCGCGATCGTCGGGTACGGCCCCGTCGGCCAGGCGCTCGCCGGCTGGCTCGGTGCCGCCGGACACCGCGTCGCGTGCTTCGAGCGCTACGGGGAGATCTACAGGCTCCCGCGCGCGGTGCACCTCGACCACGAGGTGATGCGGCTGCTCCAGCGCCTCGGGATCGCCGAGCAGCTGGCGGCGCAGATGCTGCCCCTGAGCGAGTACCACTGGCTCGGAGCCGACGGCGAGGAGCTGATGGTGCTGCGCCCGCAGAACCCCGCGCTGTCCGGCTGGGAGCCGGACTGGCTGTTCTTCCAGCCCTCGCTCGAGGCGGCGCTTGACGCGCGCGCCCGCGACGGCGAGGGCGTGACGGTGGAGCGCGGCTGGATGGCCGAGGGACTCCTCCAGGACGCGGACGGCGCGACGGTGCGGCTGCGCCGTGTCCACGGGGATGCCTGCGAGGGCGCCGAGCCCACGCGCACCATTCGCGCGCGCTATGTGATCGGCGCCGACGGCGCGAACTCGATCGTGCGCGAGACGCTCGGGATCACGCGCAAGGACCTCGGCTTCCGGGAGCAGTGGCTGGTCGTGGACGTCGTGCCTGCGGAGCCCGACACGATCGATCTGCCGAGAGCGTGCCAGTGGTGCGATCCGGCCAGACCGACGACGCACGTCCAGAGCGGCGTCAACCACCACCGCTGGGAGTTCATGCTGCTGCCCGGCGAGCGCGCGGAGGACTTCGACGAGCGGCGCGCGTGGAGCCTGCTGGCCCCCTGGTTCACACCGCAGGACGGCGAGCTGCTGCGTCACGCCGTCTACGAGTTCCGCTCGATGGTCGCCGAGACGATGCGCGTCGGCAACGTGATGATCGCGGGCGATGCGGCGCACCTGACGCCGCCGTTTCTCGGGCAGGGCCTTTGCGCGGGCCTGCGCGACGCCGCAAATCTCGCGTGGAAGCTCGATCTCGTCCTGCGCGGCATCGCCGGCGAGCAGCTGCTCGACACGGTGGCCGGCGAGCGCCGGCCGCAGAACGAATGGGTGATCGCGTTCGCCGTCGAGCTCGGCAAGGTGCTCTGCGAGCTCGATCACGCGAAGGCTGCCGAGCGCGACCGCGCCCTCCGCGGCGCAGGGCCGCCGCCCGATGTCGGCCTGCCGCCACTCACGGGCGGCGCGCTGCGCGAGGGCGACCCGCTGGCCGGGGCGCTCTCGGTTCAGAGCCGGATGCGGATCGGCGGCCGCGAGGGGCTCCTCGACGATCTCACCGGCGGCGGCTTCACGCTGATCTGCCGCGACGGCGGAGGGCTCGAGGCGCTCGAGACCCCACTGCGGAGCGTCCTGGAGACGCTCGCTGTTCGCCCCGTGCCGCTCGGCTCGCAGGCCCAGGACCTCGACGGCCGCACGACGGCCTGGCTCGAGGAGCACGGCGTCGAGGCGGTGCTTGTGAGGCCCGACCTGTACGTCTATGGGAGCGCCCGGGACGCCGCGGGGCTCGCGCCCCTCATCGAGGATCTGCGCGACTCGCTCGGCCTCTCCGTCGATCGCCCCCAGCAGCCGGCTTCCGCAGCCGAGCACGAGGCACGGTGAGCAGCCGGCAGGGCGCGATCGACGTCCGCGCGCACTTCATGCCGCCGCGCTACCGCGAGGCGCTGGCGGCAAGCGGCCTGGCCATGATCGGGGGAATCCCCGTTCCTCAGCGACTGCCCGTGGTCACTGCCTGCCCTGACGGAGAGCGTAGAGTGTCCACGAGCAACTAGGAGGCCGCATGGAGCAGCGCCCTAACCACGAGGAGCGCCACGCCGCGGCGGCGAGAGCGCGGAGTGCCGCCCAGCAGCGTCAGGCCGAACGCACCGCCGAGATCGCCGGCAAGCAAGCCGAGCTCAAGCGCGAAGCACAAGAACGGCGCGAACGGCGAGACAAGCAACGCAAGTCGCGGTGACGCGTCTCCGCTCGCCGACGAGGCTTCGCTGAGCCGAGGAGCAGCGCGCGCCGGCGCGGGCGAGCAACCGCAAGACTCCGGCTGACGCCCTGGCAGCTGCGACGATGGCCCCATGGCCTCGGTCGATCAGGCGCGTCCGACGTCGAGGCAGGAAGGCTGGGACTCGCTCGCGTTGGCCACGGCTGCAGAGCTGCCGGCGGATGACGTCCTCGGGCGCCTGGGGAGCACCGCCGCCGGCCTCTCTCGCGGAGAGGCCGCGGTGCGGCTGGCCGAGATCGGGGCCAATACGTTGCGCAGCCACGGCGCGCGCCCGCTCGCGGTGCTGGCGCGTCAGCTGCGCAATCCACTGTTGATACTGCTGGTTGCCGCGGCGCTGACCTCGTTCGCGGTGGGCGAGCGCACGAGCGCCCTGATCATCCTCTTGATCATCTGCCTCAGCGTCGGGCTGGGGTTCTTCAACGAGTACCGCTCCGAGCTGGCGGTCGAGGCACTCCATTCCCAACTGCGTCACACCGCGCTGGTGATGCGCGACGGCGAGCCGGTGGCGGTCGACATCACCGAGCTCGTGCCGGGTGATGTGGTGAGGCTCGCCGTCGGCGACGTCGTGCCCGCGGACCTGAGGCTGCTGCAGGTGGAGGGCCTGGAGTGCGATGAGGCGGTGCTCACCGGCGAGTCCCTCCCGGCGGAGAAGCGCAGCGACCCCGCGCAGTCGCCGGAGTCCTCCCTGGACCTCTCCTCGTGCGCCTTCATGGGCACCGTCGTGCGAGACGGGAGCGGGCTTGGCGTGGTCGTACGCACCGGTGGGCGCACGGAGTTCGGCGTGATCGCACTCCAGCTCGGGGAACGACAGCCGGAGACGGCGTTCCAGCTGGGGCTGCGCGACTTCTCGCTGTTGCTCGTACGGGTGACGGCCGTGCTCGCCGGCTCGATCCTGGTCCTCAACGTCGCCATCGGCCGTTCGCTGTTGGACTCGGTCCTGTTCGCCCTGGCGATCGCCGTCGGCCTCACCCCTCAGCTGCTGCCCGCGATCGTCACGATCAGCCTCTCGACCGGAGCCAAGCGCCTGGCTGAGCGCGCCGTCGTGGTCAAGCGCCTGGTGAGCATCGAGGACCTCGGCAACATCGTGGTCCTGTTCACCGACAAGACAGGCACCCTGACCGAGGGTGCCATCAGCTTCGCGGGCGCATTGGATGCGAGCGGCAGGCCCTCGGATTCGGTGTTGCGTGCGGGGCTGCTGTGCAACGACGCGACGTTCTCCGAGGGGCGGGTGGTCGGCGGAAACCCGCTCGACCAGGCGCTCTGGGAGGCCCCGGGCGCGCGGCAGATCGATACCCGGGGGGCTCGACGAATCGCAGAGCGCCCCTTCGACTACCAGCGCCGCCTCGCATCGGTCCTGGTCGAGGACGGCGACCGTCCGCAGGTGATCGTCAAGGGAGCGCCGGAGACGGTGCTCGCCCACTGTGCCGGAGTCCCCGCGTACTCGCAGGCCGTCCTCGACAGCGAGTTCGCCGCGGGCAGCCGGGTGATCGCGGTCGCCACGCGCGCGGCCGATGCGCGGAAGAGCCTCGGTGACGAGGACGAGCGCGAGCTGACGCTGGCGGGATTCCTCACATTCGTCGATCGCCCCAAGGCCGACGCGCGCGAGGCGCTCGAGCGGCTCGAGCGGCTCGACGTTGACGTGAAGGTCATCACGGGTGACAACGGCCGCGTCGCGCAGAAGGTCTGCTCCGACATCGGTCTGGCGGTCGCCGGAACGCTGACGGGCACCCAGCTCGACGAACTCGACGACGCACAGCTCGGCGAGGTACTGGCGCAGACGACGATCTTCGCTCGCGTGACGCCCGAACAGAAGTCGAGGCTGATCAAGGCCCAGCGAGCGCTCGGCTCAACCGTCGGGTTCCTCGGCGACGGCGTGAACGACGCCGTCGCCCTCCACGACGCAGACGTCGGGATCTCGGTGCAGACCGCCACGGACGTGGCCAAGGACGCCGCCGACATCGTCCTGCTCGACAAGGACCTCGGAATCCTCGCGAACGGCGTCGTCGAGGGCCGGCGTATCTTCGCGAACACGATCAAGTACGTCCTGATGGGCACATCCTCGAACTTCGGGAACATGTTCAGCGCCGGCGGGGCGTCGCTGCTCCTGAGCTTCCTGCCGATGCTCCCGACGCAGATCCTGCTGAACAACCTGCTCTACGACGGCAGCGAGATGGCGATCCCGACCGACAACGTCGACGAGGAGCAGCTCCAGCGGCCGGCCCACTGGGACACGGGTTTCATCCGCCGCTTCATGACCCTCTTCGGTCCGATCAGCTCCATCTTCGACTTCGCCACGTTCGGCATCATGATCTGGGTCTTCAACGCCTCCGCAGCGCTGTTCCGGTCCGGCTGGTTTGTCGAGTCGCTTGCGACCCAGAGCCTCGTCATCTTCGCGATCCGAACCCGGCGCATCCCCTTCTTCCGCAGCCGGCCCAGCATGCCGCTCACGATCGCCACCTTCAGTTGCGTGACGATCGGTGTTCTGCTCCCCTACTCTCCGCTCGCTCACACGCTCGGTTTCACCGCGCTGCCAGCCGCCCTCCTGGCGGTCCTCGCTGCGATGATCCCCATCTACCTCGTGCTCGTCGAAGTCGGCAAGCGGCGCTTCTACCGCGTCCGGACCCGGGGTCCTTTGATCGCCAGCCCGCTTGCCGACCGCGAGCGCCGGATCCACCACCGTGCCTCACGCTGGACCACGCATGGGGGACCACCCCATCCGGTCACGGCCGCCGAATAGGTTGCGAGCGACGATGAGCAGCTGGGGTGCGCAGAGGTGAGAGGCTGCTGCTTCCCCGCGAGCCGTCCGAGTTCTCTACGGATGCCACCGGCAAGGGGCAGGTCTAAGGTCGGTGGACGAGGTGGCGTGGCCGGGAAGTCCTCAGGACCTTCCGGGTCTCAGCTGCCGTGATGAGTGGAACCGGGAGACGCATCCCGCCGAGGAGGTAATCGCAATGCCCGAGACCAAGACCTCGCGTCCCGCCCCGACACGCAAAGCGCCAACGAGGCGCAAGCGACCGCCGGCGGCGAGCAGGAAAGCCGCGGCGAGCGCGGCCGATCGCACGGCCGAGCTCTCCGACGAAGTGCTCAAGTCGCTCGAGTCCGGGCAGCGGTCGGCGATCGAGGCGGTGCACAAGTTCGTCGACACCGTCGACAAGAACCTGCCCGCGCTCGGTAGCGAGCACCCTTCGAGGCGTCAGGACGTCATCGACGCCGCACTCGAGATGGCCGACCGCCTGGTTCACACCCAGTACGACTTCCTGCGCAAGGTCGTCGACAGCGCAGGCAAGGCGCTCACGAGGGTCGACGGTTCGAAGTAGCGACGCCGATACCCGCCGGCGGTGCGCTGCGCGAACACGGCCCGTGGTGCTTCGAGTCCACTCCAGCGCATCGCAAACCCCCGCCGAGTGCGGTTTTCGTCGGCCTGGAACGCCGCTTGTCGGCTGCCCCGCCGTTCGGCGGCCGCGGGATGCTGGATCGAGCGGCCCGACGCCGGGTTCAGGCTGGTTGCACTTGCTGCTCGCGCCACGAGAGGAGCGCATCGAGTGCGGCGTTGACGACACGCCCGCGGAAGGTCTCGGCGTCGTTGGCATGTGGCAACGGTTCCTCGGGCACGGGCACTTCGAGGAATCGGCAGAGCGGTGCCCAGCCGTCGGTGACGCGCCACACGAGCAGACGCTCGGGTGCGATCGCTTCGCGGACGGCGTCGTTGTGTGCCTCCATCTGACGCCTCATCGCCGCCGGGTCATCGCCTCCTCCGAACGGTGAGCGCCCGCTCCACAGCATCCGGTCGACGAGCTCCAAGTAGCGCCGCCAGCGGGGGTCCACTTCGCGGCGAGCGTCGGAGAGATGGCTGACCAGGGAGTCCCCCCGCGTGAAGTTCCAGATCGTTTCGCGATAGCTGCGCTCCCAGGCCTCCGAGTCGCGGACGCTCAGCAGGACCTTGGCCTCGGGGTGTCGTTCGGCGAGCTCGCGGTAGAAAAAGCCGCCCGGCCAGTCGACGGTGGCGTGATGACCCTCGAAGATCTCGTCGAACAAGTCCTCCCCGTCGAGCGCCCGGTGCCAGAGCTCGACGGCGTTCAGGTCGGAGATCAGGTTGACCCAGTGGTAGCACGGCCCGAAGCCCAGTAGCTCTAGTGCCAGCTTCTGGCTGAGCGTGCCGGTGCGTGGCAGGCCGGCGCCGATTACGTACATGCTCTCTCCCCGGTCGGTTGCACGAGCACCGCATCTTCGCGATCCGCACGTAAGAAATGACGAAGGATCCGCCGTAGGGCGGTAACCGCCGCAGGCGCACGCGGTTGTGGCTGGTAGTTAGAGAGCAGTATCGAGATGTCCTTCGAGACCGGGCACCCCATCTCCACCATCGATCCCCGCCGGCGCGAGGAGCACCTCGCCGTCGCGGCGGCGTCTGCGCCGAGACTCACGGGACTCTCGGTCCTCGGCACGGTCGACGAGCCGACGGGCCAAGAGGAGGCGCTCGAGCGGCTCGGACTCGCCGGCGACGAGTTTGCGCGCGGGATCTTCGCCCGCTGCGGCGTTCGGGAACGAGAGCTGACGCTCGACGAGGCGTTCCTGTCGAGCAACCTCCAGGGACGGACCGCTCGCGTGGAGCAGCGGCTGCTGGCGGACGCCATATCCGTCGTCGACGAACTCGAGATCGACGCCGCGCGGATCGGATGCGTGATCACCTCGAGCCTTTACTCGCTCGGCTGCCCGAGCCTCGCCCACCGCCTGATCGAGCACTACGGGATGAAGCCCGCCACGGACAAGTACCACTTGACGGCTGTCGGATGCGCGAGCGCTGTTCCGCTGCTGCGCCTCGGCGCGCAAATCGCCCGAGCCGATCCCCCCGGCGAGGTGCTGATCGTCGCGGGCGAGAGCATGAGCTCGATCCTCGTCCCCTCACGCGATGGGGATCCGCGGGTGAAGTCCGTCGGCTCAGCGATCTTCGGGGATGGCTGCGCCGCCGCGCTGGTGAGCGCCCGGCCTCACGCGACCGGACCCGTCATCCGCGCGACAAGCGTGCACCAGATCCCGGGGACGCTCCCAGCCGTCGAGCTCACCTGCGAGGAGCGGAACAGCCACCTGGACCTGGCACGGGAGCTACCGCGGATCGCTGCAGAAGCGCTCCCCGGCCTCGTGAACGAGTTCCTGGCGGCCAACCGCGTCGCCGAAGAGGAGATCGCCCACTGGATGCTCCACCCCGGCGGCCGAAGGGTCGTGGAAGAAGCCCGCGACGCGCTCGGCCTGTGCGACGAGGACGTCGCGGTCAGTTGGGACGTGCTCGCCGAGCACGGCAACATGGGCACGCCATCGATCTTCTACGTCCTCGATTCGACCGTCACCGAGCGCCGCCCGCATGCCGGTGAGCGCGGGCTCGCGGTCACGATCGGACCTGGGGTGACCGTCGGGCTGATGCTCTTGGACTTCTGAGTCGACCGGCGACACACGCCGGAAGGCGAACCACGATTTTCGCCGCGGTGCATCACGCGAATGCCGCCTGCGCGCGGCCGACCCGTGGCGACATCCCGGCGACACTCGTCGGTCCAGATGCGTCCGATGCCTCCGCGAAAGCGCGCTATCGGAGCGATCCCGACGCTGCTGGACGGATCTTGCACACGAGCAGCGACACCCCCCATGTGACGGC
Organism: uncultured Solirubrobacteraceae bacterium; assembly: GCA_963836035.1. Taxonomy (GTDB): domain Bacteria; phylum Actinomycetota; class Thermoleophilia; order Solirubrobacterales; family Solirubrobacteraceae; genus Palsa-744. Next base: position 160,056 of record CAWIHX010000008.1, read on the forward strand.
TAACAGGCCGGCGATCGCGAAGCCGACGGTGTTCAGATCGACGCTGGAGACGTGCTCCCAGACGCCATCGCCGAGGTGCAGCCGCTCGTGGAGGAGCCCCGCCAGCTCGACTGCCCCGATCCCGACTGCGACCGCGATCGAGAGCCCCGTGAGCGCGAGGCTGTAGCGGACACGGCGCGCAGGATCCGACATGGACCAGCCGTAGGCGCGGCTCATCATCGTCCCGTCGACGGTGTCCATCAGGGACATCCCGGCCGCGAACAGCACCGGCAGGCACAGGATCGCGTACCAGGGCAGTCCCGACGCCGATCCCGTCCCAGCCGCCACGAGCAGCGCGATCTCCGTCGCGGTGTCGAAGCCGAGACCGAACAGCGTGCCGACGAGGTACATCTGCCAGGGCTCTTCGATCGAAGCGCCGGCCCGCTCGACGATCCGGTTGAGGAGACCGCCGGCGAGCGGCTGCCCACCCCGCTGGACGCGGTCGCCATCGCCGTGACGCGCCCTGAACGTCCTTCGCCAGCTGCCCGCGTTCATCAGCGCGACCGCGAACAGGAAGCAGACCGACACGGCGGTGCCGGCGAGGGTGAGCGTGCTGCGGATGCCCGAGCTGCCGTCCAGCAGCGCCTGTGGCAAGGACCGGGCACCGAAGGCGATCAGGAGCGAGAGGCCGAAGACGACGGTGGAGTGGCCGAGGGAGAACCAGAAGCCGACGGAGACGACGCGCTCGCCGCGGCTCATCAGCCGTCTCGTCGCGTTGTCGATCGCCGCAACGTGGTCGGCATCGAAAGCGTGTCGCAGACCGAGGAAGTAGGCGGTCGCACCGATGCCGAAGCCGAACGCGCTCGTGCCCACCCGCAGGTGCTGCGGCATCACGACCGCGATCAGCGTCCCCCACCCCAGCAGGTGCAGGGCGCCGATCGCCGCCGCCATCCCACGGAGCCGGCGAGGGCCCCCCTCGTCGGGCACGGCGCTCGGCAATCTCGATCGGGCTCTCATCCTCACGGCGGCCGACATTCTCGCGCAGGTCAGCCCGCGCCAGGGGACGAGGTGCTAAACACGGTGGCTCCTACGGAAGGAGTCCCGCGTGTGCCTGGCGATCCCGGGCCAAGTCGTCGAGGTGCTCGACGATGACAACCAGCTTGCGCAGGTGGAGGTCGCCGGAGTTCGGCGCAACGTCAACATCTCGCTGCTCGGCGACGGCACCGGCGCCGCGCCGGGTGAGTGGGTGCTGATCCACGTGGGGTTCGCGCTCTCGCGCATCGACGAGCGCGAGGCGCACGCGACGCTGCAGCTGCTTCGTGAAGCGGGCGGCGAGTTCGACCAGGCGATCGACGAGCTGCGCGGGAGCGCGATCGAGTGACCGGCACGAGCGCGAGCTGCGAGCCGCCGCACCGCGCGGTGCACGCCGGCGCTTGCGTCACGTGCGGCGACGCGGCTTCGTGGATGCGCGTCCTCGACGTCGACGCGCCAGCAGCGACGGCCTGCTGCGTGGACGGCGACGGGAACACCGAGACGGTCGTCACCGAGCTCGTCGGTGACGTCGCGCCCGACGACACGCTGCTCGTCCACGCCGGCACGGCGATCCACCGTGAGTCCCCCGCGGACTCGGGGGGGAGCCGGGGGCGGCAGCATGAAGTTCGCCCACGAGTTCCGCGACGGCGATCTGGGGCGCGCGCTCGCTGCGGAGCTTCCGGCGCTGGTCGAGGCCGGCAGGACCTACAAGCTGATGGAGGTCTGCGGCGGGCACACGCACACGATCTACCGGTACGGGATCGAGGCGCTGCTGCCCGATGCGGTGGAGCTGGTCCACGGGCCCGGCTGCCCCGTCTGCGTGCTGCCGATGGGGCGCGTCGACGACGGGATCGCGATCGCGCAGCAGCCCGGCGTGATCCTCGCCTGCTTCGGCGACCTGATGCGGGTGCCGGGCTCCCGCGGCACGCTGCTCGAGGCCCGTTCGCTCGGCGCCGACGTGCGCATGGTCTACTCGCCGCTGGATGCGCTGCGGATCGCGCGCGAGAACCCCGATCGCGAGACCGTCTTCTTCGCCCTGGGCTTCGAGACGACCGCCCCCTCGACGGCCCTGACGCTGATGCGCGCCCGCCGCGAGGAGGTGCGCAACTTCTCCTGCCTGTGCAACCACGTCCTGATCGAGCCCCCGCTCCGTGCCCTGCTGGACGCGCCGGATCTGCAGATCGACGGCTTCATCGGGCCGGGGCACGTGGCGACGGTGATCGGTGCGCGTGCCTTCGAGTTCATCCCCCGCGACTACGGCCGGCCGGTCGTGGTCGCCGGGTTCGAGCCGCTCGACGTCCTGCAGTCGATCCAGATGCTGCTCGCCCAGCTCGGTGCGGGCCGCTGCGAGGTCGGCAACCAGTACCGGCGTGTCGTCGGCTGGGAGGGCAACGCGCGGGCCCGGGAGGCGATGGCCGAGGTGTTCGCGCAGCGCGAGGACTTCGAGTGGCGCGGGCTCGGCACGATCCCGTACAGCGCCCTGCGCATCTCCGACGACTACGCCGAGCTGGACGCGGAGCGGCGCTTCGTCGTGCCGGGGGAGCGGCTCCAGGACCCGCGCGAGTGCCAGTGCGGCGAGGTCCTGAGGGGCGAGATCAAGCCGTGGGAGTGTCGCGTCTTCGGCACCGCATGCACGCCGGAGAGGGCGATCGGCGCATGCATGGTCTCGCCCGAGGGCGCCTGCGCCGCCTACTACAGCTACGGGCGCCACGCCCGCGTCGGCGAGTCCGTGTGAGCCGATGAGCGCCGACTCCCGCCGCGAGCGCGTCGCCGAGATCGTCCACACCGCGCGGTCCAAGCGCGCTCGCCTGCGCGACGAGCGCATCACCATGGCCCATGGCGCCGGAGGACGCTCCTCCCAGGCACTTATCGAGGGGCTGCTGCTGCCGGCGCTCGGCAACGAGCGTCTGGAGCGCCTGGCCGATGCCGGCACGCTCGAGGTGGGCCAGGCCGAGCTCGCCGTGACGACCGACAGCTTCGTGGTCAGGCCGCTGCGCTTTCCCGGCGGCTCGATCGGCGAGCTGGCCGTCAACGGGACGGTCAACGACCTCGCGGTCTCGGGAGCGCGGGCACTTGCGCTGACGCTGTCGCTCGTGCTCGAGGAGGGGCTTGACACCGAAGCGCTGCGCGCCGAGGCCGAGGCCGTGGCCGGGGCCGCGGCCCGCGCGGGTGTGGAGGTGATCGCGGGCGACACCAAGGTCGTCGAGCACGGCCGCGCTGACGGCATGTACCTCACCACGACCGGGATCGGCGCCGTCGACCCGCGCGCGGAGCTCTCCACGGACGGGCTCGTGCCCGGCGACCGGGTGCTGGTCTCCGGGCCGGTGGGGGCGCATGGGATGGCGATCATGCTCGCCCGGGGGGAGTTCGAGCTCCAAGCGCCGATCGTCTCCGACACCGCGTCGCTGTGGCCGGCTGCGGACGCGTTGCTGGACGCGGCCGGGGCGGACCTCCACTGCATGCGCGACGCCACACGCGGCGGAGTCGCCTCGGCTCTGAACGAGCTCGCGCGCACGTCGGACGTCGGCGTGCTCGTGCGCGAGCCGGAGGTGCCGGTCGAACCGGCGGTCGCGGCTGCCGCGGAGCTGCTGGGGATCGATCCCCTCTACGTGGCCAACGAGGGCCGGCTCGTGGCGTTCGTCGCCCGTGGCTCGGCGGACGCGGCGCTGGCCGCCCTGCGTGCGGTCGCCGGTTGTGAGCAGGCGAGTGAGATCGGCGAGGTGCTCGCCGAGCCCGCCGGGATGGTGCTCGTGGACACCGGTTTCGGCGGGCAGCGTGTGCTCGACCTGCTCGCCGGCGACCCGCTCCCGAGGATCTGCTGATGCACGAGCTGGCGCTCGCCCGGGCGATTCTCGAGACCGCGCTCGACCGTGCCGAAGGGCGGCGCGTCACGGGCGTCGAGGTCAGCGTCGGCGCGCTGCGCCAGGTGGTGCCGAGCTCGCTCGCGTTCGGCTTCGAGATCCTGGCGCGCGGCACCGTTTGCGAGGGCGCGGCATTCGAGCAGCGCCTTCAGCCGGCGCGCCTGCGCTGCGCATGCGGCGCGGAGTGGGAGCTCGAGGAGCTGTCGTTCCGCTGCCCGGCCTGCGGCGGCTCGGAGACAGAGGTGAGGAGCGGCGAGGAGCTGCTGATCGAGTCGATCGAGGTCGAGGAGGAGCCGTGCACCGCACGAAGGTGAGGGTCGCCGAGGGGGTGCTCGACGCCAACGAGACGATCGCCCGGGCCAACCGGGCCGATTTCGACAGCGCCGGGGTTCGCGTCGTGAACCTGATGAGCGCCCCCGGGGCCGGCAAGACGACGCTGCTCGAGCGCGTGCTCTCGGATCGGTTCGTGGGACAGGAGGGTCGCGCGCCCCGCGTCGGCGTGCTGGAGGGAGACGTCCAGGGATCGATCGACGCGGAGCGCATCTCGGCGCTGCACGTCCCCGTCACGCAGCTGAACACCGACCCGGGGTTCGGGGGCGAGTGCCATCTCGACGCGAACATGGTCCGCTCCGCGCTCCAGGACGTGCCGCTGCACGAGATCGACCTGCTCGTGATCGAGAACGTGGGAAACCTCGTGTGCCCCGCTGAGTTCCGGGTCGGCGAGGACGCCCGCGCGATGATCGCCTCGGTGACGGAGGGCGAGGACAAGCCGCTGAAGTACCCGCTCATGTTCCGCACCTGCGAGCTGGTCGTCGTCAACAAGATCGACCTCCTCCCCCACCTCGCTTTCTCCATGGAGGACTTCCTCGAGAACCTGGAGCGCGTGAACCCGGGCGTGCCTCACATGCTGCTCAGCGCGCTGACCGGCGAGGGGGCGGACGCCTTCGCGGAGTGGCTCGCGGGGGTTGCCGCGCGCGAGCGCGCGACGCTGTGAGCGGACCGCGCGCGCGTGTGCGCGTCAGCGTCGAGGGCGTCGTCCAGGGCGTCGGCTTCCGCCCGTTCGTGCACCGGCTCGCCTCACGCCACGGCCTCTCGGGCTGGGTGCGCAACGACACCGGCGGGGTGCTGGTCGAGGCCGAGGGCGAGGCGACCTCGCTGGAGAGCTTCCTGCGCGAGCTGGCCGAGCAGCCGCCGCCGCTGGCAGTCGTGGAACGGGTGAGCACCGAGCCCCTGGACGCGACCGGTCAACCGGGCTTTCGGATCGAGGGCAGCGCGCTGCGCCCGGCGCTGCCGGCAGATACCGATGCCGAGGCGCTCGTCCCGCCCGACGCCGCGCCCTGCGAGGCCTGCCTGGCCGAGCTCTCCGACCCGGGCGACCGCCGCTACCGCTACCCGTTCATCAACTGCACCGACTGCGGCCCGCGCTTCACGATCGTCCGCGGCACCCCCTATGACCGCCCGCTGACGACGATGGCCGCGTTCGAGATGTGCGCGGACTGCCGGCGCGAGTACGACGATCCCGCCAGCCGGCGTTTCCATGCGGAGCCCAACGCCTGCCCGGCCTGCGGCCCGCAGCTTCGCCTGCTGGACCCGGCGGGGCAGCCAGCGACGGGCACCGCGGATGCCGTCGCAGCCGCAGCGACAGCGCTCGCCGAGGGGATGATCCTGGCCGTCAAGGGCGTCGGCGGCTACCAGCTCGCCTGCCGGGCCGACGATCAGCGGCTCGTCGCCGCGCTGCGGGCCGGCAAGGGGAGGGAGGAGAAGCCGTTCGCGTTGATGGCTCCTGACATCGTGGCGCTGGAGCAGCTCGTGGAGCTCACGACTTCCGCGGCCGCGCTGGCGACGGCACCCGAGCGCCCGATCGTGATCGCTCCGCGGCGGCCCGGCGCGCACGTCGCCGAGGCGGTCGCCCCGGGCCTGGGCGAGCTCGGCGTGATGCTCCCCCCCACCCCCCTGCACCACCTGCTGGCCGCCGACACCGGCATCACGCTGGTGATGACCAGCGGCAACCTCGGCGGCGAGCCGATCGAGATCGACGACGCACAGGCGCTGCGCCGGCTCGGCGCCGTCGCCGACGTGCTCCTGGTTCACGACCGGCCGATCGCATCCCGCGCCGACGACTCCGTCGTGCGGGTGCTCGGGACGAGCGAGGCCGCAGACGTGTCGCCGGCAGGCTCCGCATCGCGACCGGCTCCGCTCCGGGCGCCGGCGCTCGTGATCAGGCGCGCGCGGGGCGAGGTCCCGCGCAGCATCGGGCTCCCGCTGCCGGCTCCGCCCCTGCTGGCGTGCGGGGCGGAGCTGAAGAGCACGTTCTGTCTCGCACGCGGCTCGCGCGCGTGGGTCGGCCCGCACGTCGGCGATCTGCGCACCTTCGCGACCCTGAGCTCCTTCCGCGAGGGCGTGGCCCACTTCGAAGCGCTCTTCGGCCTCGAGCCCGCGGTCGTCGTGCACGACGCGCACCCGGACTACCTCTCGAGCGGCTACGCCCGCGGGCGCGAGGGCGTCGAGCTGGTCGAGGTGCAGCACCATCACGCCCACTTCGCGGCGGTGCTCGCCGAGCACGGTCTGAGCGGCCCGGCGGTGGGCGCGGTCTACGACGGGGCTGGCCTCGGCGACGACGGGACGATCTGGGGCGGGGAGCTGCTGGCGGGCGAGCTCGGCCGCGCACGCCGCGTCGGCCACCTGCGTCCGGTGGCGCTCCCCGGCGGCGACGCCGCGGCCCGCGAGCCGTGGCGCATGGCGTGCTCCTGGCTGGCGGCGGCCGGCGACGGCGTGCCGCGGCTGCCGGGTGCGGCCGCCGGCCGCATCGCCCCGGAGCGCTGGCGGCAGGTGTGCGAGCTGGTGCGCACCGGCGTCGCCTCACCGCCGACGAGCAGCGTCGGCCGCCTCTTCGACGCCGTTGCCGCGCTCTGCGGCATTCGCCTGGAGTCAGCCGAGGAGGGACTTGCCGCGATGGAGCTGGAGGCGGCTGCAGACGCCGCCGAGCGCAGGAGCTACCCGTTGGCGCTGGACGCGGGGGAGATGCTCTGCCTCGACGCGCGCGAGACGGTGCGCGCGATCGAGGAGGACCTCGCTCGCGGAGCCTCACCCGCGCTCGTCAGCGCCCGCTTCCACAACGCGCTCGCCGGGGCGACGGCGCGCGCCCTGGCGATGCTGGCCGAGCGCGAGGGCGTCCGCGCTGTGGTGCTGGCCGGCGGCGTCTTCCAGAACCGCCTGCTGGTCGAACGCTGTCTGCAGCAGCTGCGGGCGAGGGGACTCTCCGTCCTGCTCCCGCGCGCGCTGCCTCCGAACGACGGCGCGATCTCATACGGGCAGGCCGCCGTGGCGGCCGCGCGCCTCAGCGCCTCGTGAGCCGCCGCGCCGTCTCCGGCCGGCGCGACCGGCGGGCGCTCGCGCCGAGGCGCAGGTGACTCAGGCTGCGCCTCCCGCCAGCCCCCGCGCGTCCTCCAGCACGCGGCGGGCGAGCTCATCGAGGGCGTCGCGCACCTCACGGGAGAGCCCGGCGCCCGCGTCGAAGCAGCCGCCGGTGATGCCGTAGACCACGACCCGGCCAGGAAGCCGTCCGAGCTCGCGGCCGAGCTCGATCGCTTCAGCGACGCCGATCGCGTGCGTCGAGCTCGAGCCCTCGAGCCGCTCCGGAAGCGGCTCCGACGAGACGTCGAAGCGGTGGATCGCGCCGACCGCTCCGCGGCCGTGGATCGCATCGGCGAGGACGAGCGCGTCGGCCCCCTCCCATGCGCCCAGCAGCCCGAGCGTCTCCCCGTCGTACTCACGAAAGACGATCGTGGGCGCCCGCGGGCTCATCGCCCGCGCCCGGCGGACCACCTCCAGCCCGGCCGCATCGTCGTGGCGCAGGTCGTTGCCCACGCCGATCACGAGCACACCGGGCACGTGGCCCTAGCCGCGGTCGACCGTCAGCTTCAGGAAGTGCGTCGCGCAGGAGATGCAGGGATCGTGGTTGCGGATCGCCTGCTCGCATCGCAGCGACAGCTGCTCGTCGGGAAGGTCGACGCCGTCTTCGACGACCGCCCGGAGGTCCTCCTCGATCGCCAGCTGGTTCTGGGACGTGGGCGGCACGATCGTCGCGTCGACGATCGTGCCCTGCTCGTCGAGCTCGTAGCGGTGGTAGAGCAGTCCGCGTGGCGCCTCGGTGGCGCCGTGGCCGACGCCGGCACGCGGCACGACTGCTACGGCCGGAGCATCGGGTTCCTCGTAGCGCTCGATGATCGAGAGCGCCTCCTCGCATGCGTCGACGAGCTCGACGGCGCGCACCACGATGCTCTGGAACGGGTTCTCGCAGGCCTCGCCCAAGCCGGCCTCCCGCGCGGCGCGCGCGGCCCGCTCGGACAGGCACGTGGAGGCGAGCGCGTAGCGCGCCATGGGGCCCGTGAGGTAGGTGCCGCGCTCCCGGATGCGGGCGTGGAGCGCGTTCGAGTGCTCGACGTGCTCCTCGACGATGTGCTCGCCGAAGTCCTGCGCGGCGATGTCGAGACCGCGGTCGGAGCGGATCGTGCCGCGGTCGATCGGGTAGTCCCCCCCGGGGTCACGCAGCGCCACGCGCTCGGGGGCAAGGCGCACGTCGGGGAACGGCAGCGCCGCGGCCCAGCCCACGGTGGCGAGCGCTGTCTCGAGCGCCTCCTTCAGCGGCTCGGCCAGAGCGCTCAGCTCGCGACGGCTGGGCGCGCGATAGAAGCCGCCGACGCGCACGTTGATCGGATGCACCTCGCGGCCGCCCACGAGCGCCATCAGCGCGTTGCCCGCCTTCTTCATCTGCAGGCCCTGTTCGACGATCTCGCGGTGGTCGCGTGCCATCTCGACGGCGCCCGTGTAGCCGAGGAAGTCGGGCGCGTGGAGCATGTAGACGTGGAGGCTGTGGCTCTCGATCCACTCCCCGCAGTAGATGAGGCGGCGCAGGTCGCGCAGCGGGCCCTCGTCGATGCGCACCCCGCAGGCGTCCTCCATCGCCCGCACCGAGCTCATCTGGTAGGCGACGGGGCAGATCCCGCAGATGCGCGCCGTGATGTCGGGGGCCTCGGTGAAGTCGCGCCCGCGCAGCAGCGCCTCGAAGAAACGCGGCGGCTCGTAGATGCGCAGTTTGATGTCCTTCACCTCGCGGCCGTCGAGCCTGACGTACATCGCGCCCTCACCCTCGACGCGAGCGAGGTAGTCGGTGCGCAGGACGCGCGTGCCGTCCCCGCCCGGCGCTCCCGCGGCGCTCATCGGAGGCGCCGCCCATCGCCGCGCGGCGAGCTCACGGCCGGGCTCCCGGCGGCTCGCCGGCCGCGCGCGCGAACGGCTCGGAAGCGGCGTTGAAGGTGCGGTACACCCGCACGATGTCCACCTCGTCGCTGCCCAGCTCGGTCATGCGCGCGCTCAGCGACCCGGTGTTCGGGCTCTCCATCGGCCCGTAGCAGCCGTAGCAGCCGCGGTCGTACGCCGGGCAGATCGCGCCGCAGCCCGCATGAGTGACGGGGCCGAGGCAGGGCGTGCCGTGGGCGACCATCACGCAGACCGTGCCGCGCCGCTTGCACTCGACGCACACGCTGTGCGCGCGCACGCGCGGGCGCCGGCCCGCGAGGTGCGCGGCGATCACCTCGAGCAGCTGGTGCTTGTTGATCGGGCAGCCGTTCAGCTCGAAGTCGACCGGCACGTGGGCGCTGATCGGAGTCGAGGTGGCGAGCGTCGAGATGAAGTCGGGCGAGGCGTACACGACGCGCACGAAGTCCGCGACGTCGGCGAAGTTGCGCAGCGCCTGGATGCCGCCGGCGGTGGCGCACGCGCCGATCGTGATCAGTGCCCGCGAGTTGCGCCGGACCTCCTGGATGCGTTCTGCATCGTGGGGCGTCGTGATCGAGCCCTCGACGAGGGACACGTCGTAGGGACCTTCGACTGTTGCGCTGCTCGCCTCCAGGAAGTAGGCGACCTCGAGGCGGTCGGCGAGGGCGAGCAGCTCGTCCTCGCAATCGAGCAGGCTCAGCTGGCAGCCGTCGCAGGAGGAGAACTTCCAGACGGCGAGAGTCGGCCGGCGCGGCATCGCTCAGAGCTCCCTGATCCGGAGCCAGCCCTCGAGCTCGCTCCAGCGGTAGACGGGCCCGTCGCGGCACACGAGCGTCGGCCCGAGCTGGCAGTGGCCGCAGTGGGCGATCCCGCATTGCATGTTGCGCTCCATCGACGCGTAGACGCTCCCGGCGGGCACCCCGGCCTGCGCGAGCGCGGCGACCGTGAAGCGCATCATCACCTCGGGCCCGCAGACGAGCGCCTTCGCTCGCTCCGCGTCGAAGCTCGCGCGGGCAACCAACCGCGGCACGACGCCCACGGGCCCGAGCCACTCGGGTCCCGCCGAGTCGACGCTCACCGAGACGTCGAGCCCGCGCGCGCGCCATTCGTCGAGCTCCCCGGTGTAGAGCAGCTGCTCGGGCGAGCGCCCGCCGTAGAGCAGCAGCAGGCGCCCGTAGCGCTCGCGGCGCGCGAGCAGCGCGAGGATCGCCGGGCGCAGCGGAGCCAGCCCGATCCCGCCGGCGACGACGATCACGTCCGAGCCCTCCAGCGCCGCGATCGGCCAGGGACGGCCGAACGGCCCCCGCACCCCGAGCACCTCGCCCGATCCCGCGCGACAGATCGCGGCCGTGGCGAGGCCGACGTCGCGGACGGTGTGCACGAGCGGCCCGGGCCGGTCGGAGTCGCCGCTGATCGAGATCGGCACCTCGCCGGTCCCGAAGGCGGAGATCATCGTGAACTGACCGGGCGCGAACGCCAGCTCGCCCTCGCCGGCGGGTGACAGCTCGAGCGTCCAAGTGTCGGCGGTCTCCTGCCGCTTCGCGGCCACCGCGAACGGGATCGGGACCATCGGCCCCGACGGGCTCTCAAGCGACGCCGGCATGCCCGTAGACGTCCAGGATCTGCAGCCGGGTCGCCTGCAGCCGATCGATCAGCAGCGCCGCGAACCGGCGCATCAGCTGGTAGCCGAGCTCATGATCGTCCTGGCACTTGCCGCGCAGGCACGCGCCGTCGAAGGAGACCGTCGCGGTCGGCTGGGTCGCGCGCGCGTCGAACACCCAGCGGTACGGCTCGAACAGCCAGGACCAGCCGACGACGTCGCCCTCGTGGAGGGTCTCGATCACGAGCGGTCCTCGCCCGGGCGCGTCGACCTCGAGCGCGACCGCGCCCTCCCGGATCAGGTAGAAGCGCTCGGCCGGCCCGCCCTCGGTGAACAGGCGCTCACCCCCCTCGAAATGCTGGTTCGCTCCGCATCCGGCGATCAGCTCGAGCTGAGCGGGAGTCAGCCCCTCGAACACGGGAGCGGCGGAGATCAGCTGCTCAAGCGTCCTGACGGCCATCGCCGTCGCTCTCCCTGATAGCTCGCGCCTCCTCGGTGATGTCGATCCCGACCGGGCACCAGGTGATGCACCGCCCGCAGCCGACGCAGCCGGAGCTGCCGAACTGGTCGATCCACGTGGCGAGCTTGTGGGTCATCCACTGGCGGTAGCGCGAGCGAGTCGACGAGCGCACCGCGCCGCCGTGGATGTGCGAGTAGTCGATCGTGAAGCACGAGTCCCAGCGCTGATGGCGCTCGACGTGCTCGCCGGCGAGGTCGGTGACGTCCTCGACGCTCGTGCAGAAGCAGGTCGGGCAGACCATCGTGCAGTTCCCGCAGGCGAGGCAGCGGTCGGCGACCTCGTCCCAGCGCGGGTGCTCGTAGTTGCGGTACAGCAGCTCGCGGATGTCGTCGGTCTGCAGCTCGCGGCCCATCTGCGTGGCGGCACGCTCCCGGCCGGCTGCGGCCGCGTCCCGCTCGCCGGCGTCCGCTGGGGCTGCCTCGAGCTGCCCGATCAGCTCCGCGCCGCGGTCGCTGCCGACGGCGAGCACGAAGTAGTGCCGGCTGTCCTCGAGCACCTCGGTGAGCGCGAGGTCGTAGCCGGAGTCAGCGGTCGGGCCGGTGCCCATCGAAGCGCAGAAGCACGTCCCGCCTGCTTGCGTGCACTGGACTGCCACCACGAGCACGTCCTCGCGTCGCACCTGGTCGGCCGGGTCGGGATGCGCGCCGCCGAGGAGCACCCGGTCGAGGATGCCCATCGCGTGAAGCTCGCACGAGCGCACGCCGAAGAACGCGTAGCGCGGCGGCTCGCGCGGCGGCTCGTCGAACTCGACGAGCCCCCCGCCCTCCCCGCGGCGAGCCCGGAACAGGCGGACCTCCGGCGGCAGCTGGAAGCGCTTCCACGAATGAGGCCCGACGTTGTACCCGAACAGCGCGTCGTCGCCGCGCCGGTGCAGGCGGTAGCTGCCGCCGTCCTGTGAGTCGGTCCAGCCGACCGGCAGATCCGCGCAGCTCTCGATCTCGTCGTAGACGATCGCCTGGTCGCGCACCGTCGGACCGAGCACCGTGTAGCCGCTGCGCTGCAGCGCCCTGAACAGCCCGTCGAGCTCGTCGCGCTCCACGATGTAGCTGTCCGCCTCGCTCATCGAGCTGATTCTACGGCCAGGCGGTGCTCCAGGTCCCGGTGTCAGGGAGATGACAGCCCCCATTTCCCCGCCCGGCGGCAGATGGAAAACTCGTGCGCTCTTCCAGGGGTCCTCCCCGGGAGCTGCGTTTCAGTCTGGCCGTGCCCACCCCCCGGGCACGGCCGGACGCGTGGCGCCACGATGCACTCTGTTGAACCCCTCCCCGGGCTCCTTGCCGGCCGTCGGGTCCCGTGCCCGCCTCAGCCCGCGTCGGCGGCCGCGGCCAGCTCACCCGGCGGAGAGCCGTACAGCAGCCACCCCGCGGCTGTCTGCTCGAGGAGCCCCCGGCGCTCGAGCGACCGGAGGGCGCCGCTGATCGTGGGGCGTCGGGCCGCGAGCAGCTCAGCCAGGATCTCGTGGGTCAGGCGCACCGGCACGAGCACGCCGTCCGGGCCTACGCGCCCGCATCGGTCGGCGAGGTGCCACAGGAGCATCAGCAGCCGGACATCGACGCGGGGCTGGTGGACGATCGTCATGATCACCGCCAAGTAACGCGCGCGCCGCAGCGTGCGGGCGATCAGCGCCGCGGCGATCTCCGGGTACGGGCTGACACGGGTTGCGAAGCGGACGTCGAGCACGGCGATCTCGGCGCGGTCGAGCACACGCCAGCCAGAGCTGCGCATCACCGATGCGATCCCATCCTCGCGCTGCCACGGGCGCAGCAGGTCTCCAGCGGAGAGCAGCTCCCCCCCGTCCCGGCCGCCGAGGTGCACTCGCCTGACCAGCAGCCCGTCCAGGAGCAGCAGCCCATAGCCGTTGCGAACCTCGGGCGGCCACTCGGGCTCCTCCCACGTTCCCGCGGGGAGGTGGCGAACCTTGGCGACCGCCTCCGACTGAGCCCGCTCGAAGCGCGCCGGATCAAGGCTCTCCCCGAGCTCCGGGTCGGACTCGAGGACTCTCACGATTCGCTCCTGCAATTGGTGTCCAGCGCCTCCTCGTAACGGTTGACAGTGAAGTCCTAGCACCCCGGAGCGCCCGGCAGCACCCGGTGGGCCGGCGAGTCGCCGTGGCGATCGCTCTGACGTGGGCGACCGGGGGCACCGCCCCACGCGGCCTGAGCCGGTCAGGCCGCGGCGCGCACGCCGGTCCGGCCGTCGATGACCTGCTCGCGGGGATCGTCGAGGTGGGCGCGGTAGGCCGCCAGGAGCCTTCGATGCGTGAGCCAGCCCACCAGGGTGTTGCCCGCGCCGGCGCACAGCACCGGCAGCCCGTCGCGGTCGCTGGCCGCGAAGGCGATGACCGCGTCCTCGAGCGATTGCGAGGCGCGCAGCATGGGCGAGACTTCGGCCAGCTCGCCGGCGCTCGCATCCTCCCCGCCCAGCGCTCTCTCGACCGAGGCCGCGGTGAGGACACCGAGCAAGCCGCCGTCGTCAGAGACGACCGGCAGCGCGTCGGTGTCCTGCTCGGCGAACGCGGCGAGCGCATCCGCAAGCCGGGTCTCGCCGCGCAGGGTGCGCGCGGGAGGCCCCATCGCCTCGGAGACCCGCGCGGCCCCGAACGCGGCGGCCCCTCGCGGCGCGTCGATGTCGATCCCGCGACGGCGCAGCTTCAGCGTGTAGATGGTGTCGCGCGTGACCGCGTTGCTCAGGGCGGTCGCGACGACGACCGCGACCATCAGCGGCAGGATGATGCGGTAGTCGCCGGTGAGCTCGAAGATCACGAGCACGGCAGTGATCGGCGCACGTGAGGTGGCGGCGAACACGGCGCCCATGCCGACGAGGCCATACGCGCCCGCGGCGGCGGCAAGATGCGGCAGCGCCGCGTGCGCGGCGAGCCCGTAGGCGGCGCCGGCGGTCGCGCCGACGAACAGGGAGGGCGCGAACACGCCGCCCGAGCCGCCGATCGACATCGTCAGGCTGGTCGCGAGGATCTTCGCCGCCATCAGCCCGAGCAGCGCCAGCAGCACATAGTGCCCTCCGACGGCGCGTTCGAGCACCGGGTAGCCGACGCCGTACATCTGCGGAACCGCGAGCAGCAGCACCCCGAGCAGGACACCCCCGAGCGCCGGTCGCAGCCAGTCCGGACGCGACCCCCAAAGGCGGTCGGCGAGGTCCTCTGCGCCGTAGAGGAGACGGACGAACGCCAGCCCGACCGCGCACGCGAGGACACCCAGGCCCGCGTACAGCACGAGCTCGACCGGTGAGCTGAAGTTGAAGGCGGGCAGCGAGAGGAAGGCGTGGTTCCCGAACGCGGCGCGGCCGATCGCGTCGGCCGCGACGGAGCTGAGGACGACGAGCCCGAACGAGCGGGTCTCGAAGTTCCGGAGGATCAGCTCGAGCGCGAAGAAGACACCGGCGATCGGCGCGTTGAAGGTCGCGGAGATCCCGCCGGCTGCCCCGCAGGCGACGAGCAGCCGCAGTTGCGACTCGTTCAGCCGCAACGACTGGCCGAGGACCGAGCCGAGCGCTGAGCCGATCTGCACGATCGGCCCCTCGCGCCCGACGGAGCCGCCAGAGCCGATGCACAGCGCCGAGGCGAGCGACTTGACGACCGGCACCTGCGGGCGCATCCGCCCGCCGAGGCGGTTGACCGAGTACATCACCTCCGGAACTCCGTGTCCGCGAGCCTCCGGGGCGAAGCGGCTGACGAGCGGGCCATAGAGGAGGCCACCGAGCACGGGCGCGAGCACGACGAAGTAGATGCCGAGTCCGGGCACGAGCGGGTTGAGGGCGTGACCCGCTGCTGAGTAGTCGCGGTGCCCGGTGAACAGTTCGGTCAGCCCGAGGATCATGTAGCGGAAGGCGACGGCGCCGGCACCCGCCCCCGCGCCGACGGCGAGCGCCAGGATCGTCAGACCGGTCGACCCGTTTGCAGCCGAGCTGCGCAGCCAGGCTGTCGCGTCGGTCAGCCGTGCCGGCCTCGCGGCCGCTCCTCGAGACGACGCTCTGGCGGGTTCCAGCTCCGTTTCGTCTCCTCGCGCGGCATCGCGAGGATGCTCCTCGGCGGACGGTGTGCGGGCTTCGGGAGATCCGGCCATGTCATGGACACGCTAGGCGCCGGCGCCCGCGTTCTTCGGCCGTTTCTGGGCCGGCGTCAGCAGGCTGACGGCGACGGTGGAAATTGCACGCCGGCCGTGGTAGCGGCCCGGGGCATGTGCGCTCAGCGGTGGCTCGTCCGGACGCCGGCCACGTCAAGCCGGCCTGGACCCGGTTGCGGGCGACGCCGGGGGTCGGGCTGTCATCGCTGCAGCTCGATGGCGAGCGGGCGCGCCGCCCCGTAACGGAATCACGCGAGGTCGGACAGAATCCGAACCCACTTGATGGCAGAACTTCCGAGACCGAACAAGGGGCTGGGGACATGGCGGAAAGCGACGACCGGCAGGCTGAGCTCTGCGAGACCTCGAGCTGGGATTTCAGCGACCTGCGAGCGTTGTTCATCAACTGCACGCTGAAGCGCTCGCCGGAGGTCTCGAACACCCGAGGACTGGCCGAACGCTCGATCGGGATCCTGGAGACCAGCGGCGTCGGAGTCGAGGTGATCCGGGCGGTCGACCACGAGATCGCGACGGGCGTCTACCCGGACATGACCGAGCACGGCTGGGAGCGCGACGAGTGGCCTTCGATCTTCGAGAAGGTGCTCGCGGCGGACATCCTTGTGCTGTGCTCCCCGATCTGGCTGGGCGAGAAATCGTCGGTCTGCACGCGCGTGATCGAGCGGCTCTACGGCAACAGCCACCTGCTCAACGACGACGGGCAGTACGCGTACTACGGGCGCGTCGGCGGCTGTCTCATCACCGGCAACGAGGACGGCGCCAAGCACTGCGCGATGAACATCCTCTACTCGCTGCAGCACCTCGGCTACACGATCCCGCCACAGGCCGACGCCGGCTGGCTCGGAGAGGCCGGCCCCGGGCCCTCCTACCTGGACCCGGGCTCAGGCGGTCCGGAGAACGACTTCACGAACCGCAATACAGCCTTCATGACCTGGAACCTGCTGCACGTGGCGCGGATGATCAAGGATGCGGGCGGCATCCCCGCGCACGGCAACCAGCGCACGAGCTGGGACGCGGGGTGCCGACCGGGATACGAGAACCCCGAGCACCGCGCGTGAGCCATTCCGATGCTCCGCTGTCATGCCGCGCCTAGATGATTGATCATCTAGCTGCCGCGGCGGGCGCCGCGGCCAGCATGGGGACGAGCACCTGAGCGTCGGGACTCCCCCATCCGGTCACGGGATCCCACCCGGGACCGGCCGGGTAACCGTTGGAACCCGACGTGACGTCGTGAAAGGCCTCGTGGTAGCTGGGGCCGCGGCAGGCCGTTCCGCTCCACGAAGCTGCGGCCTCCCGGTCCCGGGCCGCCCGTGTGCCGCGACCCGCCTCGCTGCGGCCTCGCCGGTTCCCATTTGAAAGGCCGACGCCGCCATGCCACACTTCCCGCTCGCGCGGAGGGCGCGAGCATCGACGAGGGAGAACGGAGGGGTACGGGTGCACGGACTGCCGAGAGCTGCACATGGGTAGGCGCGCGCGAGACGAGCGTGATCCCACCGCCTCACGCGGCGAGCGAGGAGGCCTCGACGACGCCTCGGGGATCACGCGGCGGACCCTGCTCCAGCGGGCCGCCGGGCTCGGTGTTGCTGCCTCGACGTTGGGTGCGCTGGATCTCGTCGCCATGATGCCGGACAGGGCGGCCGCGGCAAAGGGCAAGCTGCCCGAAGTGCAGTTCCAGATCGAAAAGTACCTCGCGCCGGCCATCCGCAGCGAAGGCGTCAAGGCGAGGTTGGGGCCGGTCTACACGACCTTTGCCACCTTCACGCTGACCCGCTCACCCACCGCCGCCGACCAGGAAGCGCTGGCGCGCGCCCTGGCGAGGGTCGAGGCGGCCTACCCGTTCAGCCCGAGCGGCGTCTTCACGACGATCGCGTACGGGATCCCGTATTTCGAACGCCTGCCCGGAGGGATGACGGGGACGCTCGTCGCGGACAACATGCCGCGACTCACGTCCGATCTGGAGCGGTACGTCCTCGAGGAGGCGGTCCCGGGCCCGACCGATGTGTCGCCGGCGAACCCCGAAGTGACCAAGCAGCGCTTTGCGGTGCCCGTCCAGATCGAGTCGAACGACGTGCTCTTGACGCTCCGCAGCGACTCGACCGAGATCATCGACGACGTCCTCAACTGGCTGTCCGGTGGCAGCTCGACGCTCGCCGGCGAAGCGGTCGGGGATTCCGGCCTGGGCGAACTGCTGACGGTGAGCTCGCGCCGGCTGATGTTCGTCCAACAGGGCCTTCCCCGCAAGATCGCCGACGAACAGGGACTGCCGTACGCCGGGATGATCAACCCTGCGTCGCCGATGTGGATGGGCTTCGTCTCTCAGCAGGTCGGCAGCAGCGCCAAGCCGAAGACGGTCACGTTCCTCGGCGACAAGTCCGCGATGCTGACGAATGCCGCCACGCGCGACTACTTCGCCCACGGCTCGATCCAGCACCTCTCGCACGTGATCCAGGACCTCGAGCAGTTCTACGAACGTCCGAAAGAAACGTACGAGCGGCGTCTCGCGGCGATGTTCGGCTCGAACCCGCTGCCAGGCACGGGCAATGCAGACCAGTACACCGACGGCGGCGGCCCCGCCTTCGTGCCCAATCGCTTCGGAGGCAGCGAAAGCGCGGCGAACGAAGCCAGCTCGCACGCCAGCTTCGACGGCGAACACCACATCGGCCACACGACCGCCGTGCAACGCTCCAGCAGGGCGGCCGACACCAGACCGATTCACATCCGGGCAGACGGCCCCGGCTTCGACTCGCTCGACGTCCCGGACGGCTCCGAACAGCCGAAGCTGCACTTCAGCATCTTCGTCCCCACCGCAGATTTCTTCCAGACGATGCGTCGCAGCCAGGCGTCGGTGGACCTCGCCCAGAAGAACAACGTGCCTGAGCAGAACATCGGGCTGGAGCGGTTCATCACGGCGACCAGGCGGCAGAACTTCCTCGTGCCGCCCCGGCGGCACCGGGCCTTTCCGCTGGTCGAGCTGACCTGAGATGGAGATCGCGCTCCGGATAGGCGGCGCGCGAGCTCCTGCGGACGGGTCGCGGCAGCAGCTGGTTCAGCTCGACGCTCCCGACGACCGGGCGGGGGGTCAGGCCGAGGGCGTCGTGGCGGTGAGGTGTTCGAGCAGCGCGACGCGCTGCTCGACGTTCTTGCCCTGCCTTGCGACGATCCAGCCTCCGCGGTAGCGGCGGGCGGTCAGACCTCCGTCAGCGAACAGCCGTTCCCCGTGCTCGAGCGCGTGGAAGCCCGGAAGCAGGGCCGAGAAGCTGGCGGGGCGTTCGGCATCCACGAGCACGAATGCGCCCAGCGGCTCTCCGCCGAGCCGGTATTCGGCTGACGCGCAGGTCGTGAAGGCGTGTCCGACGATCGCGCGCGCGAATGGCTTCACGGTGAGCGCGACGCTGCCGCCGAGTGTTTCGAGGCCGCGCAGCCCCACGGGCGTCCCGAGCCCGCAGGCCCCGGCGGGCTGCTGTTCCGGGGCTCGCCAGGTGCGCACCGTCGCCAGCTTCGACGGCCGTGCGAATACCGGCTCCGAGATCGGCTGGCCGTGCGCGTCGTAGGCGACAAACCGCCCGCCGGGGCGCGCGTCGAGCAGTCGCGCGGCGCGCAGCCCGTAGGGCAGGCCGGGTAGCGGCAGGGTTGGGACTCGTCGCCCGCCGTACTGCACGGAGGCGACATCTGGCTCGGTGACAGTGATGGAGACGCTTCGGCCTGGTTCACCCCAGCCGAAGGATTGGAGGACCGGTCCCCCGGCAGCGGGCAGCGGGCCGCACGCGCTGCCGTCGGCGCGCCCCCGTTCCTCCGGGATCTCGCACCAGCCCGCGTAACCGACGCTGAGAGTGGGAACAAGGCGGATGTCGAAGCCCGCTCGACGCGCTTCGCGTTGCGCCGCAGCGAGCGCCGGAGCGGTGACGGCGTTGCTGCTGGCATGTGAGCCGTCGCCCCCCAGCGCCCAGGCCAGGCCACCGGCGAGCGTCGCCACGAGGATTGCCGCAACGGCGGCCCGGGCAAGACGACGCCTCCGGCGACGGCGTGCGTCGTAGATGACGCCGAGCGTGGCGCCGGGAGGCGCCGCGACGCCCGGGAGACCGTCCGCGGACCATGTCATTGGTGCTAGCATAACTGGCACCATGATTCCGGTCAAGGTCGACCGCTCAGACCAGACGCCGCTGCACGATCAGGTCGCCGGCCAGCTCCGGCGATCGATCGCCGAAGGCGACGCCCACCCTGGGGAGCGGCTGCCGCCGGCGCGGGATCTCGCAGCGGTGCTCGGCGTCAACACGAACACGGTGCTTCGTGCCCTGCGGGAGCTGCGTGACGAAGGGCTCCTCGAGTTCCGGCGGGGCCTCGGCGTGCGCGTCGCGGGGACGCCGGAGCGCGGCCTGCTGCTCAGCAAGGCGCGCGAGCTGCTTGCCCTGGGCCGCCATCACGGCTACCGCAGCGACGAGCTCGCCCGGATGATCGAGCGCCTCGGCCGATAGGGGCAGCCCGAGACGCGATGCGCCGGCCGTCCGGGTGCGGGCGCTCGGCTGCGTGCTCCGCTGAGGCGGAATCCCCAGCGTGCTCACGGTGCCGCCGAAGCGCGAGCAATGAAGATGCTCCACGATGTGCGCGTGCTGACCAAGCATCGCCTCCGTGCGCTCGGTGCCGCAGCGTTCGGCGGGATCGTCAGCTACGACCTCCTGCAGCGTCGCCGTGCGATCCTTCGGAACTTCCCCGTCGTCGGTCTCTTCCGCTACCTGCTGGAGGCTTCCGTGATCACCGCGCCTCGGCGTTGCCGGGCGCAGTAGCTTTGCTGTGTGAGCGGACGGGACGTGAGGTCGGTCATGGCA
This sequence comes from uncultured Solirubrobacteraceae bacterium, assembly GCA_963836035.1. Classification (GTDB taxonomy): domain Bacteria; phylum Actinomycetota; class Thermoleophilia; order Solirubrobacterales; family Solirubrobacteraceae; genus Palsa-744. Next base: position 180,242 of record CAWIHX010000008.1, read on the forward strand.
CGTCTGCTCGTCGGGCTGGTCGTGCTCGTGCTGGCGGCCTGGGCCGTCGGCGAACTCTGGGTGGCATCGATCGGCAGCGCGGAGTCCGACCTCATGCGGCACCTCGCGGGGGAACGCTCGCAGGGCGTGGTCGACCTCGCGCGGGTCGTGACCTGGCTGGGCAGCCTGTGGCTGCTCGCACCGCTCGCCCTGGTCTGCTGCGTCCTCCTCGTCCGCGCCGGGTTGGTGATCGAGGCCGTGGGGCTGGCGGCGGGACTCCTGGGCGCGGTGGTGATCGCCGACCTCGCGAAGGGCCTCGTCGCGAGGCCGCGCCCGCCGGTGGAGCATCTGCAGACGGTGGGCGGTTCGAGCTTCCCGTCGAGCCACGCCACGCAGGCGAGCGCCTTCTGGCTCTCGCTGGTGCTGGCTCTCCGCGCCGCAGGATCACGGCGGCGCGTGATCGTCGCCGGCGCCGCGGCGGCGACGGTCGCCGCGGCGACGGTGGCCTGGTCGCGCGTGTACCTCGGCGTCCACTATCCCTCGGACGTCGTGGCGGGACTCGCGCTCGGATCGGCCTGGGCGGCGTATGCCGCCCGCTGCCTGTATGAGAAGCCTGTTCGCGTCGAGGCGGTCGGCTGAGCGCTCCGGGCCGACGCCGTCGCCGCCGGCAACCGCCCCCGGTCGCTACGGCGTGACCAGGTGCTCCAACTCGAAGACCGAAACCTTGGCCTCCCCGGGAACACCGAGCTCCGCCAGGGCCGGCGCCAGGATCTCCTCGTCGAACTTGCGGGCGTACCAGTCGGACTCCCAGATCTGGGCGACCTGCATTTTCCCGCCGACTTCCGCGGCCCCGTGCAGGTGCAGCCCGAGCGGGTGCTGATGGTCGATGTCGAGCCTCGCGCGCAGCGCGTCGTAGGTGCTGCGATCCATGCCCCTGTCGATGATCCTGAGAATCACGATGTTCCTTGCCGGCAACCAGGTGGAGTCTAATCGCCGCGGACCGGCGCCCGGGTCGGAGCCGCGTCGGCGAACGCGCTGTCTGTCGCCGGCCGCCCCCGGTTCGCCCGCGTCGAGGTGATCGCACGCCTGGTGCCGACCCGTCGGCGGTCAACCGCGAAGGGCACGCAGTGCGTTGAGGATCACCGCGAGGTCGATGGCCTCTTGGAGCAGGGCGCCGGCGACGGGAGGCAGGTAGCCGAGCGCTGCGAACACCATCGCGGCGACGCTCAAGCCCATCCCGGCGAGAACGCTCTGCCGTGCGATGAAGAGAGCGCGACGCCCTACGTGGACCGCGTCCGCGACCCGATCGACGCGATCGACGGTGATGACCGCGTCGGCCGTCTCGGATGAGACGGTGGCGCCGGCGGTGCCCATCGCGACGCCGACGTCCGCGGCCGCGAGCGCAGGGGCATCGTTGACCCCATCGCCGACCATCACGACCGGTCGCAGGTCGGGATCGGCGCGGATCGTCCGCACGACCTCGAGCTTGTCGCTCGGTGTCTGTTCGGCGTACACGCGATCGACACCGGCTTCCCGCCCGGCACGCTCGGCGACCGAGCGCCGGTCCCCGGAGACCATCGCGACGTGCCGGACGCCCTCGGCGCGGAGCCGCTGCACGGCTTCGGCGGCGTCGGGACGCAGCTCATCGGCCAGGACGATCACGCCGCCGATGTGCCGGTCCACGCCCACGAGTACCCGCGCCTCCCCGGATCCGCGGCCTGAGAGCAGCGCGGCCTCCACGATCTCCTGCTCGGGTATCCCGTCACCGCGAAGGAACGAGCGGCTGCCGACCGTCACGTGATGCGCTCCCACATCGCCTGCGATTCCCTGACCGGGCTCCTCCCGCACGTGCTCGGGCATCTCCAGCCGGAGTCCCGCGGCGGTGGCGGCGTCCGTGAGCGTCTCCCCGAGCACGTGCGCGGAGAGACGGTCGACCGATGCGGCGAGACGAAGCAGCTCGGCGGGAGACAGCGAGTCGCGTGGCACGATCTCGCGGAGGTCCGGAGTTCCTGCCGTGAGCGTCCCGGTCTTGTCGAACAGGACGGTTCGCGCCTCGCCGAGCGCCTCGACCGCGCTCGTGCCCTTCACGATCACACCCGAGCGCGCAGCGCGCGACAGCCCGGAGACGAGCGCAATCGGTGCGGCGAGGATGAGCGGACACGGAGTCGCGACGACGACAACGGCGAGCGCGCGGACGGAGTCCCCGCTCGCCGCCCACGCGGCCCCGGCGAGCAGCAGCGTCGCCGGGAGGAAGAAGCCGGCGTAGCGATCGGCCATTCGAACGAACGGAGCGCGCTGCGCCTGGGCCTGCTCGACGAGAGTGACGAGCGCCGCATAGGCGCTTTCGGCGGCGGGCCGCTCGGCCCGGACCTCGAACGGCGCTCCCGCGTTCGCGGTGCCGCTGAGCACGGGCATTCCGGCTCTCACCGTCACCGGCAGCGGCTCGCCGGTCAGCGTGCTCGTGTCGATGACGGCTTCGTCGCTGAGGACGGCGCCGTCGACCGGGATCACCTCCCCGGACCTCACCACCAACACGTCCCCTACCTCCACCTCCTCGACGGTCACCTCTTCGAGCGCGCCGTCGCGCTTGCGTTGAGCCACCTTCGGTGCCCGCTCGATCAGGAAGGTGAGCTCGCGGCGCGCCCGCGCTGAAGCGAGTTGCTCGAGCGTCGAGCCACCGGTGAACATGATCCCGACGATCAACCCGGCGAGCTCTTCCCCGAGCGCGAGCGAGCCGACCATCGCGATCAGCGCGATCGTGTCGACGCCCATGTGCCGCTCGACGAAGATCGTGCGGGCAACCTCGAAGGCGAGCTCCGCGGCGAGAAGCGCGACCGCCGCCCGCCAGATCCCGTCCCCTAGGGGGGCGTTGCCGAGAGCATGGGCGAGGGCGCCGGCGAGCAGAGCGCCGCAGGCGAGCCCGGCGAGGATCTGTGAACGCCGCGCCAGCGCGCGGCGCCAGGGGGCGACCGGAGCCGTGGCCGGCGAGGCGATCGCGCCCGTCACGCTACGCCCGCAGGCGGTTCGAGTGGTTGACGGCGAGCGTCGCGTGAACTCCCGCCGCGACGATCTTGTCGATGAGCCCGAGCCGCCGCGCCGGCAGCCGCTCGGCCTCGCCGGCGTGGTACGCGGAGCGCTTGATCGCATCGTGGCTCATGGCAGTTCCTCCGGGACTCCCCACGAATGCTCGCCCTCCGGGGCCTCACGGAAATCCGTACACCGCCGCAGCGGCGGGCGGTCACAACTACGGAATCTGCCGCCCGGATCAAGCGCTGCGGGAAATCACGGATCGACTCGGCGGCCTGCTGCTGAGGCCGGGCGCCCTGACGGGCTGTTGACTCGGTACTACAGCCACGACGAGACCCCGAGGGGGCGAGAAGATGAACGTCACCGAGCCGACACCAGACCAAGAATCCCACGACCAAGAGGAGTTCGACGCCGCCGTCAACCGGGACGGGAAGATCGTCCTCGCATGGCTGGGCGGCATCGGCGTCGTCGTGGCGCTGCTGCTCTCGATCCTCGCCCTGACGAAGAGCGCCGATCGAAACACGGTCACGATCACCAGCGGCGCCGCAGCGCCCGCGACCGCATCCACGCCGACGGGGACGCCGAGCGCCCTGCCGACGAAGACGATCAGCCTCAAGGTGATCCCGGGAGGCAAGCTCGGCCCGGACGGGATCAAGCACGACACCTTCTCGCAGACCGAATTCGCTGCGAAGGTCGGCCAGAAGCTCGACCTGAAGATCGACAACACCGACGAAGGCGAACACAGCGTCACCTCACCGGAGATCGGCGTGAACATCATCGTCAAACCGGGAGTCCACACCTACGAGATCGTGGTCAAAGAAAAGGGCCGGTTCTCGTGGTTCTGCGTGATCCCTTGCGACGACGAAGCGAACGGCTGGGCGATGCAGCACGCCGGTTACATGGCCGGCTACATCACCGCCACCTGATCAGCGCTCGGAGCCCTCGCCGGCGCCCGCGCTCCGTTGCGCGCTGCCGGCGGGGTCCTCGGCGAGCCGGCGGTAGGTATCCGGCCGGCGGGTCTCGAGAAAAGGGAACAGCTCGAGCCAGTCGCGGCGCTGGTCGAGATCGAGCTCCGCGACCAGCACCGCCGGTTCGTCGCGGGGCGCCTGCACGAGCTTTCGCCCGTAGGGGTCGCAGATGAACGAGGAGCCGTAGAAGCGCAGCGGCGGCTCCTCGCCGATGCGGTTCACAGCCACCATGAACACGCCGTTGGCGATCGCGTTGCCGAGGATCACCTGCTCCCACAGGGGCTGGGTGTCGAACTCTGGGTGGTCGGGCTCCGAGCCGATCGCGGTCGGGTAGACGACGACGTCGGCGCCCTCGAGGCTGTAGGCGCGCGCGACCTCGGGGAACCACTGGTCCCAGCAGGTCGGCAGCCCGAGCCGGGCCTGCTCGATCTCGACGAGGGGGTAGGGGTTGCCCTCCGCCGGCCCGGGCCGGAAGTAGCGGTCCTCGTGATAGCCCGCGGTGACCGGGATGTGGAGCTTGCGGGTGCGCGCGGTCAGCTCGCCACCGGGAGCCACGACGATCGCCGTGTTGTAGCCGAGCCCGTCGTCCTCGGCCCGCTCGTACAGCGAGGCATGCACGTGGACCCCTGTCTCCGCTGCGAGCTCCGCGGCGAACTCGTAGGTGGGACCTCCGGGCAGGTCCTCCGGTTCGGCGCCTGCGGCCTCCGGGCCGTCTGGGTCGACCGCGAAGTAGCGGCTGAGCGTCAGCTCCTGCAGGCATACGAGCCGGGCTCCCTCCTCGGCCGCGCGACGGATCCCGGCGGCCAGCGCCGCCCGGTGCTCCGCGGGGTCGGGGTGCCAGCGCTCCTGAACGAGCCCGATCCGGAACGGCTCGCGGCTCGCGGGTCGCGTGCGCGCGAGCGAGATCTGAGGGCCGCCGGAGGCGAGGAGCTGGCCGATCTCGCTCACGATCCCCACTCTAGGCGCTCCAGAGAGCGGCCGCTCGGGTCGGTAGTTACCGCGGATCCGCACGGCGGCTGAACGCCGATGGCGCCACGGGCCGTCCCGCGCAGACTGGCGGTATGAAGTGGCGAAGCCGCGACTCCGGCGCTGTGCGGTGCTCTGTGAAGGGCGCGCGATGAGCGTCGGCAACGGAGCCGGCCCCGCCGGTCTGTACTTCCACGACGCGCTCTGTCTCACCGAGACACCCGACAGCTGCTGTCCCTGGGGCATCGAAGGGGCCGAACGCCTGCGGGCGGTGGAGGGGCACCTCGAAGCACTCGACTGGGTCGGCTGGGAGCCGCGCGAAGGCGGCCCGGCGCTCGAGAGCGAGCTCGAGCTCGTCCACGGCGCATCGTACGTCGCGCGTGTCCGTGAGCTGGCGGATGCGGGCGGAGGCTCACTGGAAGGCGACGCTTGGGTGGCGAGGGACTCCTTCCGGATCGCGACGCACGCCGCCGGTGCCGCGGCCGCGATGACCCGCGCGCTCGCCCGGGGCGAGGCCGGCTCGGCGTTCGCGGCGGTCCGCCCGCCCGGTCATCACGCCGCGCGAGACCGCGCGATGGGCTTCTGCCTCTTCAACAACGTCGCGATCGCAGCCGAGCTCGCGATCCGGGAGCTCGGCTGCGAGCGCGTGTTCATCCTCGACTGGGACGCCCACCACGGCAACGGCACGAACGAGCTGTTCCGCGAGCGCGCGGACGTGCTGTTCGCGAGCATCCACGGATCTGGGAGCTTCCCCGGCACCGGTCAGCCGCACGACACCGGAAGCGGCCCCGGCGAGGGCTACTCGATCAACCTGCCGGTGCCGCGCGATGCGGACGGAACCATCTGGCTGTCGCGGCTCGAAGAGCTGGTGATCCCGGCAGCGGAGGAGTTCGCGCCGCAGCTGGTGCTGATCTCCGCGGGCTACGGCGCCCACTTCGCCGATCCACACACCCATGGCCGGCTTCAGACGGCCACCTTCGCCGAGATGGCGGCGCGCATCGCGGCCTTCGCGAGCGCGCGCGGGATCCCCGTCGGCGCGGTTCTCGAGGGTGGCTACGAGCCGCCCGTGCTGGCGGAATGCGTGCGCGAGACGATGCGGGCACTCGCACCGCGTCCCGATCGGGCCGTCTCCGCTTCGATGCGGCTGCGCGACGGCCGGCGCGTGACGGTGCGCGAGGCCCGCCCGGCGGACGAGCGGCGGATCGGGGACTTCCTCGCGGGCCTGTGTCTCGAGGCGCGCAGGCTGCGCTTCTTCACGGGAGGTGTCGACCTCCCGACGATGACGAGCATGATCGCCGCGAGCGGACCCGACCGCCTCGGCCTCGTGGCAGAAGACGAGTGCGGGGCGATGGTCGGCCATGCGATCTGCATCGATGCCGGAGACGCCCGCGCGGAGGTCGCGCTCGAGGTCGCCGACGCGGTGCACGGCGAGGGGCTCGGCACCGTCTTGGTGGAGCGGCTTGCCGAGCTGGCGGAGCGGCGCGGCATCTCGACCCTCGTGGCGGAGGTGCTTCCTGAAAACCGTGCGATGCTCGATGTGCTGCGCGACGGCTTCGACGCGCACGTGAAGTGGTCCGACGGGGTGGACGAGGTCGAGTTCCCGGCCGCGTCGTGGCGTCTGGCGCGCGAGCGTTACGAGTCGATGTTCACCGGCGGTGCCCTGGCGGCAGAGCAGACGCCGGCGCCGGGCTGAGGCGACCGTCGCCGGCCAGATGACTGATTCCACGGCGATGTGCCGTGTCCGGTGGTGCGTCTACGTGCCGTGCGGGTCGATGAGCTTGTGCTCGAGCGCGTACCCGACGAGCTCGGCACGGGTGGAGAGGCCGAGCTTCTGCTGGATGTGGGAACGATGCGTCTCCACGGTCCGCACCGACAGGAAGAGCTGCTCCGCGATTTCGGAGTTGGTGTGCCCGAGCGCGATCAGGCGGAGCACCTCCGCCTCGCGCTGGGAGAGGTCGTCCGGAGGTCCGGGCGGCGGCGAGGATGCGATGCGTGCGCCGAGGCGGGGGTTGAGGTAGTGCTCACCGGCCGCGGCGTTCCGGACAGCTTCCACGAGCTCCTCGTCGGCGGCCTCCTTGAGCACGTAGCCGAGTGCTCCGGCGCCGAGCGCCTCGCGGGCGAACGCCGGCTCCTGCTGCATCGTGAGCACGACGATCTGGGTGTCGGGTGACTCGCGGCGGATCTCCGGAATCGCCTCCAGGCTCGACCCGCCCGGCATGTTCAGGTCCAGCACGAGCACCGAGGGGTGGTGTCCGCGCACGTACCGGCGTGCCCCGTCGACGTCGCTGGCCTCGGCCACAACCTCCATCCCGTCCTCGGCGTCGAGGAGCAGACGCAGGCCGCTGCGCACGACCTGGTGGTCGTCGGCGAGCACGATCCGGATCTCCTGGGTCGCGGCGTCGCCGGGGGCATCTGTGGGAGTTGTGTCGCTCATGCTGTTGAAACCTAACGCCGAGTCGGACATCGCGGTTTCGGGAGAACACGCTGGTCCCTGCGGGTTTCTACGTACTCCGCCGGTCGCGACAGCGATGGGATCGGTGCCGGCGAACGCTCAGACCGCCGCCAGGCCGCTCGCCGCCGCTCCTCTGTCCACCGCCGCCGCCGCCCGGCGTGGCAGGACGAGCAGGGGAGCGCGGGAATGGGCGAGCAGATGAACGGTGGTGCGCCCGCCGATCAGGAACCGCGCCGGGCCGTACGAGCGCGAGCCGATCACGAGGAGGTCGACGGCTCGGCTGAAGCTGGTCAGATCCTCGTTCGGGATCCCGTAGATGGCTTCCGCTTGCACTCCGGTCAGTGCGCGCATGTCCGCCTGTGCGGAGCGCACCAGCGCATCGACACCCTCACCGGCCGGCGGGAGGTTGCCCGTGTACATGTGGTTCGGGGCGCTGACGACGTGCAGGGCCCGGATCGCAGCGCCGGAGCGCCGGGCGAGCGATCGCCCCGCTGCGAGGGCGCTCTCGCTCTCCGGGGAGCCGTCGTATCCGACGCCGACGCGCGTAAAAGGGTGCGCCACGGCCGCATACCCATGTGGTGCGACCGCGACTGCGCAAGGCGCAGCGTCCAGTCCGGCACGGGTGTCGTTGCCGAGCGTCGCGCGGCCGAGCACCCCGCGCCGGCAGCTGCCGAGCACGAGCAGGCCCGCGCCGCGCTCTTCGGCGAGCTCGTGGAGCCCGCGAGCGGGACTCGTCGAGCTCGCGACGACGAGCTGGGCGTCGAGTCCGGCGGCTGAACGTTCCCGCTCGAGAAGCCGCTCGGCGACCCCTTGGTCCTGCGCGGTCCGGCCGGGGACGACGGAGTGCAGCGCGCCGTGCCAGGCGTCGGTCACGTGCGCCAGCGCGAGCGTCGCCCGCGGTGCGGTCAGAAGCCGGGCCAGCGCGATCGCGTCGCGTCCACCCTGCTCTCCGTCGATCCCGATCAGGACGTTGTCGAACATCTCAAGAGGTGACGGCGGCGGCGGCCGCGTCGCGCTCCTCGCGGTGGCCCTCGGAGGCGACGCCGCGGGGGATCACGAGCAGCGGTCCCCGGGTGTGGCGCGCCAGGCGGCTCGAGGTGCTGCCGTGGACCAGGCGTCCCCACGGCCCGTACCCCCGCGAGCCCACGACCAGAAGATCGACCTCCGCGGCGAGGTCCGCGAGGTCGGAGCTGAGGCCGTACTGCGCCCGTCCCTCGACGCCCTCCAGCTCCCGCAGCTCCTTTTCGGCCTCTTCGACGGCGACGTCGAGGTTCGCGAGCACGGCCGCGCCGATCGCGCCGTAGGCGTACGCCGGCAGCGTCACCATGTGGAACGCGATGATCTCCGCCCCGGTCGAGGCGGCCAGGTCCCTGGCGGCCTGGAGCGCGAGCTTGCTCTCCGGCGACCCGTTGTAGCCGACGCCGATCTTCGCGAGCGGCTTCGCCTGCTCGGCGTAGCCGGCCGGCGCGACCGCGATCGCGCACGGCGCTCCGTTCAGCGCGCCGCGCGTGTCGTCGCCGAGCATCGCGCGCCCGAGCGCGCCTCGCTGGCAGCTGCCCAGGACGATCAGATCCGAGCCAAGCTGCTCTGCCTGTTCGTGGAGCACCTGGCCCGGCGTGGGGCCCTGCACGAGCACGAGCTCGGCCTCGACGTCCGTCTCGCTGCGCTCGGCCTCGAGCCGGCGCTCCGCGCTGTCGCGTTCCTCATCGACCATTCCGGGGGTGACGGCGTGAGAGGGCATGAAGCGCCCCGGGTAGGCGTGCACCAGCGTCATCGACCCGTGCGGGTCCATCAGCTCCCGTGCGAGCGCGATCGCGTCGCGACCACCCTGCCTGAAGTCGATCCCTACGAGAACGCTCTCGTACATCGTCGGTCTCCCCTCTCGTTGCGCAGATCAAGCGTGGGATCAACGTAGATGCCGCCGAGCGCGGCGTCATCCGTCCCTGTTACTCCCGGCGGCTGCGGAAAACCACGTAGCCGGCCGTCGCGTCAGGCGGTCAACGCGCTGCCGGGCAGCGCACCTTCGGCGGCGTTCCGCTCGCTCAGCCACTCGCGTGCGTCCGGGTGTGCGGCGTTCTCGATCAGGAGCCGAGCCTGGGCGCGCTGGCTGCGACCGAACAGGTGCGCGCAACCCTGCTCGGTGACGACGGCCGAGTGCTGGAAGGAGGTGACGGGCGTCGTGAGCCGCGGGACGATCGTCGAGCTCTCGCTGCGCTCGTGCCAGGAGCGCATCGCGATGATCGCGTGGCCGCCCTCGGAGCGCAACGCACCCTCGACGAAATCCGGCTGACCACCCAGCCCCGAGTAGATGCGCCCGCCGACGTGACTCGCGCTCGCCTGGTCGTGGAGGTCGAGCTGCAGCGCGGTGTTGATCGAGACCATGCGTGGTCGCGAGGCGATGTTGGAAGGGTTGTTCGTGGTCTCGGTGCGTGCCATCCGGATGCGGGGGTTGCGATCGACCCACTCGTACAGCTCCTGGCTGCCGAACATGAACGAGCAGAGCACCGGCTGGTCGCGGGCGAGCGCCCCGGCGCGCTCGAGGCCCAGCACCCCGTCGCTGATCATCTCCGACCACACCCGCAGGCCCCGTCGCACCTCGAGCGCGCGCAACGTCGCGTCGGGAACCTGGCCGATGCCGAGCTGCAGCGTCGCGCGGTCGGGGATCAGCTCGGCGACCTGCTCGGCGATGCGCTCGGCGTGCTCGTGGCCCGCAGCCTGGGACGGGGAGTTCAGGGGCTCGCCGGCTTCGATCGCGAGGTCGATCTCCTCGACGTCCAGCTCGGCGTCGCCGAAGGTGTAGGGCATCGCGGGGTTCAGCTGCGCGATCACGAGGCCGCCGCGCTTGCGGACGCTCTCGACCGCGGCCGGCAGGATGTTGACCTCGATCCCGAGCGACACCTTGCCGGCGCTCGGCGGAGTCGTGTGGAGCAGCACCACGTCGGGCGGTCGCATCGTCCCGAACAGGCGCGGGACGAGTCCGAGACGCATCGGCAGGTAGTCGAGGCGGCGGCCTGCATCGCGCATGCCGGGGCCGACGAACGCGGTCTCGTAGATCACCTCCGGCCCGCACGGCAGTGGCGCCTGCGCGGCGAGCATGAACAGGCGGTAGCTCTCGAGCGCCCGGTCGGTCAGCTTCAGCAGCTCGAACGGTGTGCCGTGGTTCCCGGCGGCGACGATGCGTGGGCGCCGGTGGCCACCCGCGAGCGCCCGCTCGGCGTGCTCGTGAGAGACGATCTTCACGGGAGCAGCGTGACGCTCGCGCGGAGCCCGGGCATGCGTGGGAACTACTGAGGCGCTTCCGCAGCTACTGCGCTCGCCGCGGGCGCGCATGAGGCGTTGAATCGAGCAACGAGCCTCGAACGAACGGAGCCGAGACGATGGTCAGCCGCACCGCCGCGCCAGCCGACACCGACACCGACACCGCCGACACCGACACCGACACCGCCGACACCGGCTACATCCGGAGCTTCGCGGACCTTGGACGAGCCGACGTCGCGTATGCCGGCGGCAAGGGCGCGAACCTCGGCGAGCTGACGGGCGCGGGCCTGCCGGTTCCGGGCGGCTTCGTGATCGGCGCTCCGACATACGCCGCCTACTGCGAGCAGACCGGGCTGCGCGAGCGCCTGCGAGTACTGCTCGAGGGGATCGACGTGGAGGACACGGCGCGCCTCGAGCAGGCGAGCGCGGAAGCCCGCGCCCTGTTCGACGCCACTCCCATCCCCGAGCCGATCGCAGCCGGGATCGCCGATGCCTACCGGCGGCTGTGCGGCGAGGATGCCGACTGCCCGGTCGCGGTGCGCTCCTCCGCCACGGGCGAGGACACCGCCGAGGCCTCGTTCGCCGGCATGAACGAAACCTTCCTCAACATGCGCGGAGCAGACGCCGTGGTCGACGCGGTGCGACGCTGCTGGCGCTCGCTCTTCGGCTCGCGGACGATCTACTACCGCGCTCGTAACGAGCTGCCCCAGACCGCGATGGACATCGCGGTGGTGGTCCAGCAGCAGATCCGCTCGACGCGCGCCGGGGTCATGTTCACGGCCAACCCGGCGAGCGGCAGCCTCGAGGAGATCGTGATCGAGGGCGCGTTCGGCCTCGGCGAGGCCGTCGTGTCCGGCGCCGTCTCGCCCGACCGCTACCTCGTCGAGAAGGCGACCCTCGCGACCCGCCGCCGCGAAGTCCACGACAAGGAGCTCGCGGTCGAATATGCAGAGGGCGGGGGCACGCTCGACCGTGCGCTCACCGAGCAGGAGCGCAAAAAGCCGGTGCTCTCCGATGCGGAGATCACCGCCGTCGCCGAGCTCGGCCGGCGGATCGAGCAGCACTACCGCGAACCGCAGGACACCGAGTGGGCCTTCGACCCCGACGGCGCGCTGTGGATGCTGCAGAGCCGGCCGATCACGACGCTCGGCGCGACCGCGGCACACCCGGGCGCGGCGCACGACGACGGCGCCGTGCTCCTGCGCGGCCTGGGCGGCGCGCCCGGCCGTGCGGCCGGGCCGGCGCGGATCCTGCGCACGCTCGCCGATGCCGGGAGCCTGAGCGACGGCGACATTCTCGTCACGCACATGACATCGCCGGACTGGATCGCACTCATGCGCCGTGCGGCGGGCATCGTCACCGACTCGGGCGGCATGACCTGCCACGCCGCGATCGTCTCGCGCGAGTTGGGCATCCCCTGCGTCGTGGGCACCGGCGAAGCCACGCGAGTGCTCCGCGACGGCGAGGAGATCACGGTCGACGCGACGCGCGGAGTGGTGCTCGAGGGTGCCTCTCCCCTCGCCGAGACCGCTCCCGCCGCTCCTCACGCGGCGCCGGGGGGAGCGGGCACGATCACGGCCACGGAGCTCCTCGTCAACCTCTCCGAGCCCTCCCAGGTCGACCGGGTGAAGGACCTGCCGGTGGACGGCGTGGGGCTGCTGCGCGCCGAGCTGATGGTGCTCGAGGCCCTCGATGGAGATCACCCGCGGCTGGTGCTCGAGGAGGGGCGCGGCGAGGAGTTCGTCGAGCGCATGGCCGGCGCGCTGAGCACGTTCGCGGACGGCTTTGCGCCGCGGCCGGTCACCTACAGGGCGATCGACTTCCGCACCAACGAGTTCGTCGGGCTGCGAGGCGGCGAGCGCTTCGAGCCCGACGAGTCGAACCCGATGATCGGCTACCGGGGCGCGCTGCGCTACACGCGCGAGCCCGACGTCTTCCGGCTCGAGCTGCAGGCACTCGCGCGCGTGTGGGACAACGGCGGCCACAACCTGCATCTGATGCTGCCGTTCGTGCGCACCACCCGCGAGCTGCGGCGGTGCCGCGAGCTGATCGGGGAGTCGGGGCTGCTGGACCGGGCGGGCTTCGAGCTGTGGGTGATGGCCGAGGTTCCGTCGGTCCTGTTCAACCTGGAGTCCTACGCGGCGCTCGGCATCCGCGGCATCTCGATCGGCTCCAACGACCTCACGCAGCTGCTCCTCGGCGCCGATCGCGACAACGAGGTGCTCGCGGAGACATTCGACGAGCGCGACCCGGCGGTCACCGCCTACCTGCGACGGCTGATCCCCGAGGCGCGCCGGCTCGGGCTTCGCACCTCGATCTGCGGTCAGGCGCCCTCGGTGCACCCGGAGTACGCCGACCTGCTGGTCGAGTCCGGCATCGACGCGATCTCCGTGAACATCGACGTGATCGACCGCGCGCGGGCGCTCATCGCGGCCGCCGAGCGCCGCGTGCTGCTGCGCGCCGCGCTCGCCACCTGACGACATGTTCGAGGTGCGGATCCACGGACGGGGAGGACAGGGTGTCGTCACCGGCGCGGAGCTGCTCTCGCTCGCCGCGCACGGCGACGGGCTCCAGGCGCAGGCGTTCCCGAGCTTCGGCTCGGAGCGCATGGGCGCCCCGGTCACGGCGTTCTGCCGGCTCGACGATCGCCCGATCCGCCGGCGCGAGCCGATCGCCGAGCCCGACGCCGTCGTCGTACAGGACGCGACCCTGCTGCATCACGTCGACGTGTTCGGCGGCCTGCGTGCAGACGGCTGCGTTCTCATCAACTCGCGGCGCAGCCCGCAGGAGCTCGGTCTTGACGAGCTGTGCGCGCGCCTGGGCCCCGGCCGGGTGATGACGGTCCCGGCCTCCGAGATCGCAAAGGCACGGCTCGGGCGGCCGATCCCGAACGTGGCGCTGCTGGGCGGCCTCCTCGCGATGGTCGGGCTCGTCAGCCCCGACTCGCTGGAGCAGGCGATCGGCGAGCGCTTCCCGGGCAAGACGGGGCGGGCCAACCAGCTCGCGGCCCGCGACACCCACGTCTACGCGGCGGCGCGACTCGCACCCGCGACGGCGCCCGCGCAGGTGGCATCGTGACCCGCCAGCTCGAGGGCTCACTGGCGGTCGCGCGCACGGTCGCGCGCTGTCGCCCTCAGGTGATCTGCGCGTATCCGATCACGCCGCAGACGCACATCGTCGAGGCGCTGTCACGCCTCGTGGCCTCCGGCGAGCTCGCGCCGTGCGAGTTCGTCAACGTCGAGTCGGAGTTCGCGGCGATGTCGGTCGCGATCGGCGCCAGCGCGACCGGCTCGCGCGCGTACACCGCGACGGCGAGCCAGGGGCTTCTGTACATGGCCGAGGCGCTGTTCAACGCTTCGGGTCTCGGCCTGCCGATCGTGATGACGGTCGCCAACCGCGCGATCGGAGCGCCGATCAACATCTGGAACGACCACAGCGATGCGATGGCTCTGCGCGACTGCGGCTGGGTGCAGCTCTATGCAACCAGCAACCAGGAGGCGGCGGACATGCACGTGCAGGCCTTCCGGCTCGCAGAGCGCTGCTCGACGCCCGTGATGGTGTGCATGGACGGGTTCGTCCTCACGCATGCGTTCGAGCCGGTGGAGCTACCCGAGCAGGCCCCGGTGGACGAGTACCTGCCCCCGTTCCGTGCGCGTCAGGTTCTCGACCCGGATGATCCGGTGACGATGGGGGCGCTGGTCGGGCCGGAGGCGTACACCGAGGTGCGCTATCTCGCACACGCCAAGCAGAGCGAAGCGCTGGACGAGATCCCGGTCCTGGCCGCGGAGTTCGCCGAGCGCTTCGGCCGCCCCTCCGGCGGGCTGCTCGAGCCCTACCGCTGCGACGACGCCGAGACCGTCATCGTCGCCCTCGGGTCGGTGTTCGGCACCCTGCAGGAGCTCGTCGACGAGCGGCGCGAGCAGGGCGGGCGCGTCGGCGCGCTCGCGATCAAGTCCTTCCGCCCCTTCCCGCTCGAGGAGCTGCGCGCCGCGCTGTCGGGCGCGGGACGCGTGATCGTGCTGGAGCGGGCCTTCTCCGTCGGCGTCGGCGGCATCGTCAGCGCTGATCTGCGCGCAGCGCTCGCCGGCCGGCACCGCGACATCGCGACAGTGATCGCCGGCCTCGGCGGTCGCGCCATCACCCGGCGCTCGTTGCACGCGATGCTCGACCGCGACGAGGAGGGCGGGCTCCACCCGGTGCACTTCCTCGACCTCGACCGGGACATCGTCGAGCGGGAGCTCACGCGGCACAGGGAGCAGCAGCGCCCGGGACCCCATGCCGAGAACATCCTGCGCGAACTCGGGATCGTCGCCGCGGGGCCGGTATGAGCGAGCTGCCCTTCTACCAGACCGGCACCTTCGCGGCCGGGAACCGGCTGCTCGGAGCAGAGGCGGCGAGCAAGCAGGCCGACCCCGAGCGCGCAAACGCGATCACCAAGGGACACCGCGCCTGCCAGGGATGCGGCGAGGCGCTCGGCGCCCGCTATGCGCTCGATGCGGCCCTGAACGCCGCCGGCGGCCGCGTCATCGCCGCCAACGCGACCGGGTGCCTGGAGGTCTTCTCGACGCCGTTCCCCGAGTCCTCCTGGCGGCTTCCGTGGATCCACTCGCTGTTCGCCAACGCTCCGGCGGTCGCGACCGGGATGGCCGCCGCGCTGCGCGCACAGGGCCGCACCGACATCCGCGTCGTCGGGCAGGGCGGCGACGGCGGCACCGTCGACATCGGCCTCGCGTGCCTGTCGGGGATGTTCGAGCGCGGGGACGACGTGCTGTACCTCTGCTACGACAACGAGGCCTACATGAACACCGGCGTGCAGCGCTCGGCGGCCACGCCGCCGGCGGCGCGCACCGCCACGACCGAGCCGGTCGGCGGCCACGCCGGCAACGCGTTCGGGCAGGGCAAGAACATGCCGCTGATCGCGATGGCGCACGAGATCCCGTACGTCGCGACCGCCACCGTCGGAGAGCTCCGGGACCTGGAGCGCAAGGTGGAGCGCGCGATGGAGCTGCACGGGCCGCGCTACATCCACGTGCTCGTGCCGTGCCCGCTGGGCTGGGGATCGGAGCCCGCGGAGACGATCGAGATCGCGCGCCTGGCGAAGGAGACCGGCCTGTTCCCCGTGTTCGAGGCCGAAGGCGGCGAGGTCGTCTCGGTCTCTCCGATCCGCCGCCAGCGCCCCGTCGAGGACTACTTGCGCGGCCAGCGCCGCTATGCGCACCTGTTCGCCGGCGGCGGGCAGCCGGAGATCGTCGCGCAGCTACAGCGCATCGCCGACCGCAACATCGAGCGGTTCGCGCTGCTGGACGCCGAACGCGAGGAGGAGCGCCGCGGCCTGCTCGAGGTGCTCGCCGAGGCCGAGCGGGGGCCGCTGTGAGCGACCCCGGCCGACAGCCGGCCGAGCGGCCGTTCGCGATCACCCTCGACGTCGGCTCGAGCCTCGCCAACCAGACCGGCGCGTGGCGGACAGAACGACCGCAGTACGTCCGGCGCCTGCCTCCCTGCAACAACGCCTGCCCCGCGGGCGAGGACATACAGCGATGGTTGTCCGAGGCCGAGGACGGCGCGGACGGCTACGAGCGGGCGTGGCAGGTGCTGGTGCGGGAGAACCCGTTCCCCGCCGTCATGGGCCGCGTCTGCTTCCACCCGTGCGAGACCGCCTGCAACCGCTGCCACCTCGACGAGGCGGTCGGCATCAACAGCGTCGAGCGGTTCCTCGGCGACGAGGCGATCCGCCTCGGCTGGCAGCTGCCGGCCCCCGGACCGCCGTCCGGGCGGCGCGTCCTGGTCGTCGGCGCGGGGCCGTGCGGGCTCTCGGCGGCCTACCACCTCGCGCTGCGCGGACACCACGTCACCATCCGCGACGGCGCCGAGGAGCCCGGCGGGATGCTCCGCTACGGCATCCCCGCCTATCGCCTGCCCCGCGACGTGCTCGCTGCGGAGATCGACCGCATCCTTGCGCTCGGCGTCGAGCTGCGCCCCTCCGAGCCCGTGACCGACCTGGAGGCGGCGAAGCGCGAGGGCGGCTTCGACGCGGTCGTGCTCGCGGTCGGCGCGCAGCTCGCGCACAAAACCGACATCCCGGGCGGCACGGCCGCCCACGTGATCGACGCGGTCACGATGCTGCATCAGCTCGCCGCCGGCGATGAGCCGCAGCTGGGCCGCCGCGTCGTCGTCTACGGCGGCGGCGACACGGCGCTCGACGCCGCCCGGAGCGCGCGCCGCCTCACCGGCAGCGAGCCGTTGATCGTCTACCGCCGCACCAGGGAGCGCATGCCCGCGCACTCCGAGGAGCTCGCTCAGGCCGAGCAGGAGGGAATCGCGTTCCGCTGGCTCTCGACGATCGCGGCCGTCGAAGACGGGGGACTGCGCGTCGAGCGGATGCGCCTCGACGAGGACGGCAACCCCCAGCCGACCGGCGAGCTCGAGGAGCTGGACGCCGACACGGTGATCCTCGCACTCGGACAGAGCCCCGATCTCTCGTTCCTCGGCGGCCTCGAGGAGATCCGCCTCGAGGACGGGACGGTCGCCGTCGACGGGCGGAGCATGACCGCCGAGCCGGGCGTGTTCGCCGGCGGCGACATGACGCCCGGCGAACGCATGGCGGCCGTCGCGATCGGTCACGGCCGTCGCGCCGCGCGGCACGTCGACGGCTGGCTGCGCCGCATCGAGACGGACGAACCTCCGCGAGGGGAGCCCGTGCAGTTCGAGGACCTCAACACCTGGTACTTCAGCGACGCGCCCCGCACCGTCCGTCCGGAGCTGGAGGCGGTGCGCCGCCAGAGCAACTTCGAGGAGGTCGTCAGGGGCCTCGACGACGAGACCGCGCTGTACGAGGCGCGTCGCTGCCTGTCGTGCGGCAACTGCTTCTCCTGCGACAACTGCTACGGCGTGTGCCCCGACAACGCCGTGATGAAGCCGGGGCCTCCCGGCGAGCCCTACGCGTTCGACCTCGACTACTGCAAGGGCTGCGGGATCTGCGCGAAGGAGTGCCCCTGCGGCGCGATCGAGATGATCCCCGAGGAGAGCTGAGGCGGGGACCCGAAGGCGACGGCTCGCGCCCGCCTGGCACGCGGCCCGCCGTCAGTGGACGCCAGCAGTGCGGCTGCGCGCTCGCGCTCCCCGGCCGCCGCCGGCGGGCGCGGTCAGCAGCGAGCGCCCGGTCATCCCTCTCGGCACCTCCAGCCCGAGCACCTCGAGGACCGTCGGGGCGACGTCCGCGAGCGTCCCCTCGGGCCGCAGCCCGCCGGCGATGCCGTCGGCGATCAGCGGAACCGGATTGGAGGTGTGCGCCGTCTGCGGCCCTCCCCGTGCGGTGAGCATCTGCTCGGCGTTGCCGTGGTCGGCGGTGATCAGGCAGGCGGCGCCGAGCGCGAGCACGCCGTCGAGCACCTCGAGCAGGCAGCGATCGATCGTCTCGACGGCGGCCACCGTGGCCGGGATCGAGCCGCTGTGGCCGACCATGTCCGCGTTGGCGAAGTTGACGACCGAGAAGGCCGGCCGGTCCTCACGGAACGCCTCGAGGAACTCGCCGGCGACCGCCTCGGCGCTCATCTCCGGAGCGAGGTCGTAGGTCGGGACGTCTCGCCGTGACGGCACCAGCACCCGGCGTTCCCCGGGCACGGGCTCCTCGGCGCCGCCGTTGAAGAAGTAGGTGACGTGCGCGTACTTCTCGGTCTCGGCGACGTGGAGCTGCTTGGCGCCGGCGGCCGCGACGGTGGCGGCCAGCGTCGCGCCCGGCCGCAGCGGTGCGAACGCCGCGGGATAGGGCCATCCCTGCTGGTAGGGGGTCATGGTCGCAACACGCTCGACCGGCGGCGCGCCGCCGCGGCCCAGCCATCCCGGCAGCGGCTCGCCGCCCTCCAGCCCGGGCTCGGCCAGCGCCCGCACGAGCTGGCGCATCCTGTCGGGTCTGAAGTTCAGGCAGAGCACGCTGTCGCCGGGCCGGATCCGGCCCTCGCAGGCAACCGTGGTCGGCGCGATGAACTCGTCGGTCTCACCGCGGCCGTATGCCTCGGCGATCGCCTCGGCCGCCGTCGCGGCGGCATGCGCGGCCTGGCCGTGCACGATCGCGTCGTAGGCCGCCTGCGTCCGGTCCCAGCGCCGGTCCCGGTCCATCGCGTAGAAGCGCCCGGCGACGCTCCCGACGCGCCCGGCGCCGTCGCGCCTGCAGCACCGCTCGAGCTCGGCTACGTAGCGTGCCGCGCCGTGCGGGTCGGTGTCGCGGCCGTCGGTGATGCAGTGCAGCACGAGGTCCGGGACGCCGAGGCCGGCGGCGAGCTCGACAACAGCCGTGACATGGGTGAGCTGCGAATGCACGCCGCCGTCGGAGATCAGGCCGATCAGGTGCACGCGCGGCGCGCCCCGCAGCGCTTCGAGCAGGACGGGATTCGCCGCCAGCGACCCGCTCGCGACGGCGTCGTCGATCCGGGTCAGCGTCTGGGGGATCGCGGCGCCGGCGCCGAGCGTGAGGTGCCCCACCTCGGAGTTGCCCATCTGCCGGTCGGGCAGCCCGACGTCGCGGCCGCTGGCTGAGAGCGCGGAGTGCGGGCAGCGACGCCACAGCCCGTCCATCACCGGAGTGCGGGCGAGCGAGATCGCGTTGCCCGGCCCGGGGCGGGCGAGCCCCCACCCGTCGAGCACGACCAGGCACGCCGCCTGCGACGGCGCGCCCGGAGGGCCCGCGCTCATCGCACCGGCACGGGCGCGAGCACGCGCTCGGCCAGCTCGACGAGGCGGTTCGAGTAGCCCCACTCGTTGTCGTACCAGGCGAGCACCTTGACCTGGGTCCCGTCGAGCACGCTCGTCAGCGAGGCATCGAACACCGCCGAGTAGGGCGAGCCGACGATGTCCGAGGAGACGAGCGGTTCCTCGCTGTACTCGAGGATGCCGGCCAGCGCACCGCCGGCCGACTCGCGGAAGGCCTCGTTGATCTCCTCCGCGCTCGTCGGGCGCTCGGCCTCGATCGTGAGGTCGACGATCGAGCCGGTGGGCACCGGTGCACGCACCGCAAGCCCGTTCAGCCGTCCGTCGAGCTCGGGGATCACGAGGCCGAGCGCCTTCGCCGCCCCCGTCGAGGTGGGCACGAGGTTGACGGCGGCGGCGCGCGCCCGGCGCAGGTCCTTGTGGGGCCCGTCCAGCAGGCTCTGGTCGGCGGTGTAGGCGTGGATCGTGGTCATCAGCCCATGACGGATGCCGACCGTCTCGTGGAGCACCTTCGCCACCGGCGCCAGGCAGTTCGTCGTGCAGGAGGCGTTGGTGATGACGTGGTGGCGCTCGGGGTCGTAGACCTGCTCGAAGTTCACTCCGAGGACGACGTTGGCGTCCGCGGGCTCCTCGCCCTTGACCGGGGCGCTCAGGATCACCTTCTGCGCTCCGGCGCCGAGATGGGCGGCGGCCGCGGCGCGCGTGCGGAAGCGGCCGGTCGACTCGATCACGACGTCGACCCCGAGCTCGCGCCAAGGCAGCTCGCCGGGTTCGCGCGCGGCGAGCACCTGGACCTCGTGCTCCCCCACGGCGATCGTCCCGCCGGTGGCCTTCACGACGGCGGGGAAGCGACCGTAGACCGAGTCGCGCGCGAGCAGCGCGGCCAGCGTCGGAGCGTCCGCCAGGTCGTTGACGGCGACGATCTCGAGGTCGGACTCCCGCTCGAATGCGGCGCGCAGCACGCCACGGCCGATGCGGCCGAAGCCGTTGATTCCCACACGCACTGACATCTGCTCGCTCCAATCGTCGGGGCCTGTATGCCCGAAGCTACGGCCCCCGGACGCCGTCGTGATCCGCTCGATGCCGCGGCGTTCGCGTGAGAACTACCTACGCCTACTGACCGGCCGGCGACCAGCGAAAGCGGTACACGGCCACGGCGGCGCCGAGCAGCCCCCAGCACGCGATCACGGCGAGATGCCCCCAGGCGAACCCGGCGCCCGCGGTTGCAGGATCCATCACGCGCAGCAGCGACTCGAACAGGTGCTTGACCGGGAAGAGGTTCGCCACGTCCTGCATCCCCGCCGGGATTTCCGAGCTCGGGATGAAGATCCCGGAGATGAACATCAGGGGGAGCATGATCACGTTCGCGATCGGCGCGGCTGCGTCCTCGCTCGGCACGAAGGACGTCACGGCGAAGGCGACGCAGGACAACGAGGCCGCCCCGATCAGCACCGTCACCGCGCCGGCGAGCACCGTGTGCGTCGGCAGCGACACGCCGTAGAAGATGGCGCCGGTCGCGAGCAGCAGCACGACCAGCAGCGCCGAGACCGCGATCGAGGTGCCGATGCGGCCCGCCAGGAAGACACCGGGCGGGAGCGGCGTGCTGCGGATCCGCTTCAGGATCCCCTGTTCGCGCAGGCGCGAGAGCGAGATCGTCAGGTTGAAGAACGTCGCCGACATGATCGCGAGCGTCGCGATCGCGGGCACGTAGTAGGTCGAGCGCTTGATCTCGTGCCCGGCGACGAGCGTCGTTTTGTTGCCGAACACGCTGACGAAGATGAACAGGAAGATCAGCGGCTGGATCACCGTGAAGAACACGTACTGCGGGTTCCGCCAGAAGCTCTTCTGGTCGTAGCGGAGCTGGCGGGCGGTGAGGGCCAGGCCGCTCACGTCTGCTCCGTCAGCTCGAGGTAGATCTCTTCCAGCGTCGGGCGCCTGACTTCCAGCTCTCCCAGCTCGAGGTCGCGCGCGGCGGCCCAGCCCGCGAGCGACGCCAGCGTCCGGGTCGGCTCGCCCGTGTGCAGCTCGACCCGCGCTCCGTCGCCGTGCGCCGCGGCCCCGGCGATCTCTTCGACGAGCGCCTGCTCGACGCCGTCGGGCGTCTCGAAGCTGATCGTGGTCGGGGCGTGATCGCGCCCGCCCAGGCTCTCCGGCGTGCCTTCCGCGACGATGCGGCCGTTCGCGATCACGGCGACCCTGTCCGCGAGCGCCTGCGCCTCGTCCATGTAGTGGGTCGTCAGGAACACCGTCTTGCCGAGCTCGCGCAGGCCCTCGATCACCTCCCAGGTGTGATGGCGCGCCGAGGGGTCGAAGCCGGTCGTCGGCTCGTCCAGGAACAGCAGCTCAGGGTTGCCGACCAGCGCCAGCCCGACGTCCAGGCGTCGCTGCTGCCCGCCGGACAACGCGCCCGCGCGCCGATCCCGTTGCTCGGTCAGCCCGACGAGCCCGAGCGTCTCCTCCACGCCGAGTGGCGCGGGGTAGTAGCCGCCGTAGAGGTAGAGGAGCTCGCCCACGGTCAGCTCGGGCTGCACGGCGCAGGTCTGGAGCACGACCCCGATCTGCGAGCGCCACTCGCGCGTCGCCTCGCGCGGGTCGCAGCCGAGCACGCTGACATCGCCGGCGTCCCGCTTGCGGTAGCCCTCGAGGATCTCCACGGTTGTCGTCTTGCCCGCCCCGTTCGGCCCGAGGAACGCGAAGATCTCACCGCGGCGCACCTCGATGTCGATGCCGCGCACGGCGTAATCGGAGCCGTAGCGCTTCTCCAGGCCCCTGACGCGGACCGCAGGCTCTGCTTTCGACGTGGCTTCCGCCACGGAGCTGCGGGCGGGCGCGAGCGTGCTCATCGCAGGACCGGCTGCTTCGAGATCGGCCGGCTCGGCGCGCGCGCCTCCTCACGCGGGCGGCGAGCTCTCT
The DNA here is from genome assembly GCA_963836035.1 of uncultured Solirubrobacteraceae bacterium. GTDB lineage: Bacteria > Actinomycetota > Thermoleophilia > Solirubrobacterales > Solirubrobacteraceae > Palsa-744. The sequence goes on from CAWIHX010000008.1 coordinate 202,508, forward strand.
CGGCTGCGGCCCTCCGGTCCATGGCATCGCCCTCTGCGACCAGGCTGCAGACGCCGATCACCAGGACGAGGACCGCCAGCCACGCGAGGACACCGAAGCAGATCAGGAGCATGGCGCGACGCTAGCCGCGCCCGGATCCGGTTTCCTCGGTGACCGTCCGCGGCGATGCTCCGGGGAACTACGGAGCGCGCGCCGGCGTTCGGGAAAATACGTATGTGCTGTCGCGAGCGCCGGATGAGAATCCGCAGGCGATGCCCGATCCCGGAAGCCAGGGCGGTCCGCTCGCCGAGCGTGAGCTCGAGCTGATCGACGCATACTGGCGCGCCGCGAACTACCTGTCGGTCGGGCAGATCTACCTGCTCGACAACCCTCTGCTGCGCGAGCCCCTCTCCCCCGCGCACGTCAAGCCGCGGCTGCTCGGCCACTGGGGTACGACGCCGGGGCTGAACTTCGTCTACGCCCATCTGAACCGCGTGATCCGCGCGCGTGGCCTGAGCGTCCTCTACGTGACGGGACCCGGGCACGGCGGACCGGGCCTGGTCGCGAACTGCTACCTCGAGGGGACCTACAGCGAGGTCTACCCGCACATCGGGCGCGACGAGGCCGGCCTGCGCGCGCTGTTCCGGCAGTTCTCCTTCCCCGGCGGGATCCCCAGCCACGTGGCCCCGGAGACGCCGGGATCGATACACGAGGGGGGCGAGCTCGGCTACTCGCTCGCGCACGCGTATGGCGCGGCGTTCGACAACCCGGACCTCCTCGTCTGCTGCGTGGTCGGCGACGGCGAGGCCGAGACCGGCCCGCTCGCGACGAGCTGGCACTCGAACAAGTTCCTCGACCCCGCGCGCGACGGCGCCGTGCTACCGGTGCTGCACCTCAACGGCTACAAGATCGCCAGCCCGGCCGTGCTCGCGCGCGTGCCGCCGCGCGAGCTGCGGGCGCTGCTCGAGGGCTACGGGTACGCGCCCCGGTTCGTCGAGGGATCCGACCCTGCGCGCATGCACCAGCTGATGGCGCACACGCTCGACGAGGTCACGGACGAGATCGCCGAGATCCAGCGGCGGGCGCGGGCGGGCGAGACGGACGCGCGCCCGGCCTGGCCGATGATCGTGCTCCGCTCGCCCAAGGGCTGGACGGGTCCCAAGGAGGTCGACGGCCTGCCCGCGGAGGGGTCCTTCCGCTCGCACCAGGTTCCGCTCGCCGAGGTGCGGGAGAACCCGGCGCACCTGGCCCAGCTCGAGCAGTGGCTCGCCTCCTACCGTCCGCGCGAGCTGTTCGACGAGCACGGGGCGCTGCGCGAGGAGCTCGCGGCGCTCGCGCCGGAGGGCCACAGCCGCATGGGCGCCAACCCGCACGCCAACGGCGGGCTGCTGCTGCGCGAGCTCGTGATGCCGGACTTCCGCGACTACGCCGTCGAGGTGCCCTCCCCCACGGCCACCGTCACCGAGCCGACGCGCGTGCTCGGGGCGTTCCTGCGCGACGTGATCGCGCGGAACCCGGAGAACTTCCGTCTGGTCGGGCCGGATGAGACCGCGTCGAACAGGCTGGCGGCCGTCTTCGAGGTGACCGACCGCGCGTGGGACGCCGAGACCGAGCCGTCGGACGATCACCTCGCGCCCGGCGGGCGCGTGATGGAGGTGCTCTCCGAGCACCTCTGCGAGGGCTGGCTGGAGGGATACCTGCTGACCGGCCGGCACGGCCTGTTCAACAGCTACGAGGCGTTCATCCACATCGTCGACTCGATGTTCAACCAGCACGCGAAGTGGCTGAAGGTCACGCGCGAGATCCCGTGGCGGGCGCCGATCGCGTCGCTGAACTACCTGCTCTCCTCACACGTGTGGCGACAGGACCACAACGGGTTCTCCCACCAGGATCCCGGGTTCATCGACCACGTCGTCAACAAGAAGGCCGAGGTCGTCAGGGTCTATCTCCCGCCGGACGCCAACTGCCTGCTCTCGGTCGCCGACCACTGCCTGCGCAGCCGCGACTACGTCAACGTGATCCTCGCCGGCAAGCAGCCCTCGCTGAACTACCTGACGATGGAGCAGGCGGTGGCGCACTGCGCGCGCGGCATCGGGATCCTCGACGCCTTCTCGAACGACGAGGACGGAGAGCCGGACGTGGTGCTCGCCTGCGCCGGGGACATCCCGACGCTCGAGGTGATCGCCGCCACCGCGATCCTGCGCGAACGGCTTCCAGACCTCAGGGTGAGAGTCGTGAACGTCGTGGACCTGATGCGACTGCAACCCGACACCGAGCACCCGCACGGGTTCTCGAGCGTCGAGTTCGACGCGCTGTTCACCACGGGCCGGCCGGTGATCTTCGCCTATCACGGCTACCCGTGGCTGATCCACCGCCTCACCTACCGCCGCACCAACCACGCGAACATCCACGTGCGCGGATACAAGGAGGAGGGCACGACCACGACGCCGTTCGACATGGTGATGCTCAACGACCTCGATCGCTTCCACCTCGTCATGGACGTGATCGACAGGGTCCCCGGGCTCGCCGAGCCCGCCGCACACATCCGCCAGCAGATGCAGGACGAGCGGCTGCGCCACCGGGCATACACCCGCGAGCACGGCCAGGATCCCCCCGAGCTCACCGGCTGGCGCTGGCCCTCCTCGCCGGCGTCGAGCGCGTAGGGCGGCGTGCCGGTCCTCGTCGTCAACGCCGGCTCGAGCAGCCTGAAGCTGTCGCTGCTCGACGACCGCGACCAGGTCCTGCACGCGACGGAGCTGGCAGCACCCCGGTCGCGCGTGGATCCGGAGGAGCTTCGCGCCGCGCTCAGCTCCGAGCTCTCCGGCGCCGACTCCGTCGGACACCGGATCGTGCACGGGGGAACCCGCTACCAGCGTCCCGTCCGGATCGACGAGGACGTGCGGACGGCGCTGGGCGAGCTCGCCGAGCTGGCGCCGCTGCACCAGGCCAAGTCGCTCGCCGCCCTCGACGCGCTCGCCGCGGCGCTCCCCTCGCTGCCCGCGGTCGCGTGCTTCGACACGGCCTTCCACTCGACGCTGCCGGCCGCTGCGGCGACCTACGCGCTGCCGCAGCAGCTGCGCGAGAGCTGGGGACTGCGGCGGTTCGGCTTCCACGGGCTCTCCCACTCGTGGGTCGCTCAGCGCGTGCCGCAGTTGCTCGCGCTCGACCCCGCGGGCCTGCGCATCGTGAGCTGCCACCTAGGTGCGGGCGCGTCGCTGTGCGCGATCGCGGACGGCCGCTCCGTGGACACGACGATGGGCTTCACGCCGCTCGAGGGGCTCGTGATGGCAACCCGTTCCGGCAGCGTCGATCCGGGGATGCTGCTGTGGCTGATCGAGCAGGAAGAGCTCGATCCGGCGTTGCTCGCCCGCATGCTCGAGCACGACTCGGGGCTCCTCGGCCTTTGCGGGACCTCCGAGATGTCGGAGGTCCTCGCACGTGCCGGCGCCGGCGATGAGCGGGCTGCGCTGGCACTCGACGTCTACGTCCACCGTCTCTGCGGCGGCATCGCATCGATGGCGGCGTCGCTCGGCGGGGTCGACGTGCTCGCCTTCACCGGCGGCGTCGGCGAGCACGCCCCTCGCGTCAGGGAGCTGGCCGTGGCGCGGCTCGCGTTTCTCGGCTTCGCGCTCGACGCCGAGCGCAACGCCGGCGCCGAGGACGACGCCGACATCGGCGAGGACAGCGCGTCCGCCCGGACGGTGACCATCGCCGCCCGCGAGGACGTCGTGATCGCGCGGGAGACGCGCGAGGTGCTCGGAGTCATCTAGACGGGCTGGGCGCCGAGCGGGCTTGCGGCGCGGGCTCGCTGCTGGCGCGCCTGGAGCATGCGGCGCAGTTCATCGGCGCCCCACACGATCAACGGGCACGGCAGGAGCAGCAGCAGGAACCGCGGCGGCGGCGGAGCCGTGTTCAGCAGCGACTGGACCGCGGGGACGTAGACGATGATCGCGGCGATGAGCAGCTCGGCGGCGATCCCGAGCAGCAGGTAGCGGTTGCTGAACACGCCGACGCGGCGCAGCGGGGCGTGGGTGCTCCGCACGGCGAACGCCGTCCCGACCTGGCCGGCGACGATGCCGAGGAACGTCATCGTCGTCGCTTGGAGATAGGTGTGGTGGAAGCGGCTTCCCGCCCCGGTGGGATCGCCGGGCTGCCACCCGGCATGGACCATCACCGCGAAGAAGCAGCCGAGCGAGAGCGCCGTGACGATCACGCCGAGGAAGAGCCACGCTCGGATCAGCATCGGGCGGCGGATCACAGCCTCGTCGTGGGGACGCGGCGGCCGCCGCATGATCCCGGGTTCGGCTGGATCGCGGCTGAGCGCCAGCGACGGCATCGTCTCGGTGCCGACGTCGATCGCGAGCACCAGGAGCACCGGCAGCGGGATCGGGATCGAGCCCCCGGCGAGCGCGAACAGCAGGAACGGGATCACCTCGGGAGTGGCGTGGGTGAAGATGTAGAGGATGAACTTGCGGACGTTGTCGTAGACCTGCCGGCCCGCTTCGACCGCGGTCACGATCGTGGCGAAGTTGTCGTCCGTCAGGACCATCGTCGCGGCCTCACGGGCGACGTCGGTGCCCGAGCGCCCCATCGCGACGCCGATGTCGGCCGCGCGCAGCGCGGGCGCGTCGTTGACGCCGTCGCCCGTCATCGCGATCACGTGGCCCTGCGCGCGCAGCACGTCCGCGATGTGGAGCTTCGCCTCCGGAGACGCGCGGGCGAAGATCACCTCGCTGGTGCCCGCGAGTGCCCTTTCGATCTCCGCCGTGTGCCGGTGGTCGATGCGGTCGGCGACGACGACCTTCGCGTCGTGCCGGCCGATGCCGACCTGGCGCGCGATCGCCGCAGCGGTGAGCGGGTGGTCTCCGGTGATCACGATGATGCGGATCCCGGCGGCGTGACAGCGGGCCACCGCGTCGACGACCTCCGCACGGGGCGGGTCCATCATCGTGATCAGCCCGAGGAAGCAGAGCTCCTGCTCGACCTCCCCGCGTGCCTGCGCCTTGCCGGCGCCGAGCTCCCGCCGCGCGAGCGCGAGTACGCGCAGGCCCTCCTGCGCGTAGCGTTCGACCCGCCTGGAGATCTCCTTCCGGGTGGGCTCGTCCAGCGGCGCCTGTTCGCCGTCCGCCGCGAGTACGGACGCGCACCGCGGCAGCACGGACTCCGGGGCCCCCTTCGTGTGCAGACGGGAACCCTCGCCGCTCGCGTCGACGGTGCTCATCAGCTTGAGCTCCGGATCGAAGTTGAAACGTTGGCGACGGGCGGTCTCTCGCCGGGACGCGAGCGTGTCTGCGCCGAGGGCGGCGGCGGCGCCCAGCACGGCGAGCTCCGTGGGGTCGCCGGCCGGGCCGCCGTCGCCGTCCAGGCGCGCGTCGTTGCACAGCGCGGCTGTCTCTGCCACCGCGAGCGCCGGGGCGTCCAGCCCCGCGGCCGGCTCGGCGCGGCCGAGCTGATGCTCACCGGCGAGTGTCCACACGGCCCGCGGGCGCATCCTGTTCTGGGTCAGCGTCCCGGTCTTGTCGGTGCAGATCACGTCGGTGCTGCCGAGCGTCTCGACGGCGCTGAGCCGCTTGACGAGCGCGCCCCGGCGAGCCAGCAGACGGACGGCGACCGCGAGGGAGAGAGTGACGACGGGCAGCAGCCCCTCCGGTACGTTCGCGACGAGCAGGCCGACGGCGAACACGACGGCGCTGTTGAACGACAGCCCGGCTGCGAAGATCGCCACCGGCACGAACGCGACCGCCAGGCCGACTGCGACCGCCGCGATCAGCCACGCGACGCGGCGCACCTGCCTCTCCAGCGGGCTCGGCTCCTCCTTGACGCGTTCCGAGAGAGCCGCGATCCGGCCCAGCTCGGTGCCCATGCCCGTCGCGTAGACGACGCCGGTGGCCTCGCCGCCCGTGACGCTCGTGCCGCTGAAGACGAGATCGCGCGCCTCGAGCCGCGGCACGCCGGTGTCCTGCAGGCTGGCGGCACGCACGACCGGGACCGACTCGCCGGTCAGCGTCGAGACATCGACCTCCAACGCGCCGGAGAGCAGCCGCGCGTCGGCCGCGAGTTGGTCGCCTTCCGCCATCAGCACGATGTCCCCGGGGACGAGGTCGGTCGCATCCACGATCCGGTTGCCGCCGTCACGCAGCACCGTCACGTGCCGGGGCATGTACGCGGCGAGCGCCTCGACGGCCTTCTCGGCCTGGAGCTCCTGGATGAACGCGAACGCGGCGTTCAGCGCGATCACGAGCAGCACCGCCACCGCGACCGTCTCGCTGCCGACCGCGAACGAGAGCCCCGCCGCGACCCAGAGCAGGAGCGCGAGCGGATGGGTCAGCTGCCGCACGAGCTCCGCCGGCCAGCTCGGCCCGCCGCGCCGCTCCAGGACGTTCGGCCCGTACTGCAGCAGGCGCCGCTCGGCCTCCTGGCTGCTGAGCCCGCGGCGATCGCCACCGAGGTCGCGCAGCAGCCTCGCCGCAGCCTCCTCCGCATCGACCTCTCGCACCGCGGCCGGCTCCGCGCGCGTCGCGTGCACGTGCGTGTCCATCGCACCGAGGATCGAGCGCGGCCCCTCCTCGGGCATCCGGTGTTTGCACGGACCGGACGGGCGGGTTGGCCCGGGAACAACGGAGGAGTAAGTAGTTCTCCACGCGGCCGCCGGGCGAAGTGCTGATGGCCTCGCGGACGCGAGACCGTACCGTCGCGTTCGTGTTCAAGCGCATCGTCGTCGGATACGCAGGCGACCGGGCCGGCCGTGACGGCGTCGTTCTGGCCTCGCAGCTCGCCGGCCTCACGAACGCGGCGATGGTGGTCGCGTTTCCGTACCACCCCTTGTTCGCTTCGGTGCCGGCGGACGTCGCCGAGCAGCGAGCGCGGGAAGACCTGCGCGCGATGCTCGGCCCCGACCCCGCCCTCGAGGCCGCACGGTACCGCTGGTGCAACTCCTCGTGGCCGATCCGCGCCCTGCACGAGCTCGCCGAGTACGAAGGCGCGGATCTGATCGTCTTCGGCGCGGCCCCGGAGCGGCTCGGGCGCCGCCACGTCGAGCTGATGGAGCGGATGGTCCACGGCGCCCCCTGCGCCGTCGCCGTGGCCCCCGACCGGTACGCCGAGGACAGACCTGCCGCGATCCGGCACGTGGCCGCCGGGTTCTGCGACACCCCCGAGGGGCGTGCCGCCGTGCTCGTTGCGAGCGAGCTCGCGAAGCTGACAGGAGAGCCACCGGCGATCGTGTCCGGCTCGGGGCTGACGGGCGCCCTCGCCTCATACGCGGCGATGTCCCCGGCGCTGCCCGGAGCCGAAGAGGAGATGTTCGAAGAGGCCATGGCCGCCGCCACGCGGATCGGCACCGACCTCGGAGCCGGCGCGACGGTGGAGGTGCATCGCGGAGACCCCGCGCGCGCCCTCCTCGACGCCGCTCGTGCGATCGACCTGCTCGTGGTCGGCTCACGCGGTTACGGGCCCGTGCGTCACGCCCTGCTCGGCAGCGTCTCCGCTGAGGTCATGCGTCATGCGAGCTGCCCCGTGCTGGTGCTGCCGCGCCAGACACTCCGCGACGAGGCGGCCCCGGCACCGGAGCTCGCACATGCGCGGCGCTAGCGCGTCTCAGTTCTTTCCCGAGGGGCGACGCGTCCTTTCCCACCTTGGCGAGCCGCACGGCGGGATCTAGCGTCTGGCCCATGATGCCGACTCGCCATCTGACCGCCGTCCCCGACGGAGCGGTTTCCAGCGAGAGCGAGCTGATCAGCGTCGTGATCGCGGAGGATCACCAGCTCATGCGCGGAAGCCTGCGCGCCCTGATGGAAGGCACGCCGGGGATCGCCGTGGCAGCGGATGCCGGGAACCTCGCGCTCGCCCGTCAGCACGTGGCCGGGCACCGACCGGACGTGCTGGTGCTCGACCTGCAGATGCCCGACGGCTCGAGCATCCAGACCATCAGCGACCTGCGCCGGCGCTCCCCGGCGACGCACGTCGTCGTCGTGAGCATGGAGGACACGCCCGGTTTCGCGCAGCGCGCGCTCGCTGCGGGAGCGAGCGGCTACGTCCTCAAGGAGCTGGCCGCTGACGACCTCCCGGATGCCGTCCGAGCGGCGGCGGCCGGCGGGGAGTACGTCAGCGAGCCGGTTGCCGAGCGGCTGTCGCGCTCGCGCGCGGCGCTCACCGGCGGCCGGCTGACGAGCAGGGAGACGGAGGTGCTGAGGTTGATCGCACTCGGCCACACCAGCACCGAGATCGCCGAGCGGCTCTCGCTCTCGCCGCGCACGATCGAGACCCACCGCGCGCACATCCACAGCAAGCTCGAGATGCGCACACGCGCGCAGCTCGTCGACTACGCGCTCCGGTGCGGGCTGCTCGCCACATGAGCAGCCGAGAGGGGCTTCGCTGCCGTCACTGCAGCGATTCGATCGGCGTCTACGAGCCGTTGGTCGTGCTGCGCGACGGCATTCCCGTCCGCACGTCCAGAGCGGCGGCCGCGGCCGATCTCCTCGATCCCGACTCCTGCTTCCACGCAGAGTGCTTCGCAACTCGCATCGCCGGCGAGGAGGCCGCAGATCAGTGACGAGCCCCGGCGCACTGCGGTTTCTCCACGATGCCCGGCCGGGCGGGGCAGCCTAGGCTCGCCGCGATGGCCGATCAGAGGAAAACCGGCACGCGGGTCCGGCCGCGAACGACGGTCGCGGACGCCGAAGCGGGTGACTGGCTGGAGGTCGACGCGATCCCGGGAGGCGACCCGCGGCGCGGCGAGATCCTCGAGGTGCTCGGAGCGGGGCCCCACCTGCACTTCCGCGTCCGCTGGGACGACGGGCACGAGTCGCTGCTCTATCCCGCGCCCGAGGGCGGCATCATCGTGCACCACGGCCGTCCCCCCGCGAAGCGGCGGCGCGCATGAACGCGCCGGCGCTCGGAGTCCCCGGCGAGCGCGACCGGCTGCACGAGCGCCTCAGGAACCTGAGCGCGATCCTGCCGGTGTTCGCGCAGGAGCTGGCGGCGGCACGGCGTCAGGCGGCGCGGCTGCGGGCCGAGAACGCACGGCTCCTGGACGAGCTCGCGCGCCTGCACCGCAGGCAGGCGGCCGAGGAGCCCACCGGGTCAGCCGCTCTCCGTGGCGAGCCTCTCCACGGCGCCGGACCGGCGCTGGACGGGGATCGTCGCGGCGATCGCGGTGCCGCCCTCGGCGTCTGATTCGACGCGCAGCTCGCCCGCGAGCAGCGCCACGCGCTCGCGCATCCCGAGCAGTCCGAACCCCTCCGCGGCGGCGTCGGGATCGAACCCCCGGCCGTCGTCGCGGACGAGGAGCTCGACGGTCATCTCGTCCTCGCGGATCTCGACGACGGCCCGCTTGGCGTGTCCGTGGCGCACGGCGTTCGTGAGCGCCTCCTGCACGATCCGGTAGAGGGCGGTCTCGAGCTCGGCGGTCATGCGGTCGGAGCGGAGGCCCTGCTCGTATGCGATCTCGACGCTCACGTCGACCTCGATGCCGTAGCGGGAGCTGCGTTCCGCGAGCGCCTCGATCGCGGCCTTGATGCCGAGTTCGTCGAGCGCGGCCGGGCGCAGGTCGGTGATCAGCGCGCGCAGGTTGGCGATCGCCTCCTCCAGCTGGTCGACGGCCTGGCCGACCGCGGCGTTGAGAGCGTCCGGCTCCGCCGCGCGCCGCCCCGCCGACAGCCCGATGCGCAGCGCGCTGAGGCTCTGCAGCGTGTCGTCGTGCAGCTCTCTCGCCCAGCGCTGGCGTTCGTCCTCGGCCGCGGCGAGACGCTGGCGGTGGCGCTCTGCCGTCACGGACTGCGCCGTGGCGACGGCCGTCGCGGCGCTCGTCGCGAACGATTGGAGCAGCCGCTCGTCCTCGGCGGTGAAGCCAGGGCCGCCTTCGAGCCGGTCGATCGCGAGCAGGACGCCCTGGCTCTCGCCGCGGAAGATCAGGGGCACGACGACGCCGGCGCGGGCACCGACGCCGAGCTGCCCGAGCCCGTGTTCCTCGAAGCGGGCGCGGTTGAGCTCGTCCTCGAGGCGCTGGGGACGCCCGGTTCGCATCGACTGCGCGGCGACCGTGCCCGTCAGCGGCACGCACCTGCCGATCAGCTCGTCGGGGATCTCGCCGGCGCCGGCCGCGGCTTCGAGCTGCTCTCCGCGCTTGAGCTCGATCAGCAGCGCTCTCGCCGAGACCAGCGCGCGGCCTCTCTTCGCCACCAGCTCCAGCACGACCTCGGGGTCGGTCTCACCGCCCAGGGCCCGCGCGATCTGGGTGGTGGCCTCCAGCGCAGCGACGGTCCGCGACAGCTCGTCGTGCCGCTCGCGCGCCCCGGCATAGCGGCCGGCGTGGTCGATCGCCACCCCCGCGAAGGCCGCGAGCACGAGCACCGCCTCTTCGTCCTCGGCGGTGAACTCCGCGCCGCCGGCCTTCTCGGTGAGGTAGAGGTTCCCCCAGGGCTCGCCGTCGACGAGGATCGGCACGCCGAGGAAGGTGCGCATCGGCGGGTGCCCGTGCGGGAAGCCGTAGGAGCGAGGATGATCGCCGACGTCGGCGAGCCTCACTGGTGCCGGATCCTCGATCAGCACGCCGAGCACGCCGCGCCCTTTCGGCAGGCTCCCGATCCCGGCTCGGGTCTGCTCGTCGATGCCAATGTTCAGGAACCGCGCGAGCTCGGTCCGGGCCTCGTTCAGCACTCCGACCGCCGCGTAACGGGCGCCGGTCAGCTCCCGGGCGGCGGCCAGCACCCGCTCGAGCACCGTGTCGAGATCCAGCTCCTCGAGCACGCCGCGGGCGACGTCGAGTATGCCCTGCGATGCCCGCTCCATCAGACTCGGCTCCCCTCGAGCCGGGTCCCCCGGCCACGTACTGAGCTGCTTCGTCCCGCCCAGGGCGTTATCAGATATTGAACCAGCTCCGGGCCGCTCCCCGCGAAAGGACACGGACGGCCCGAGCACGTAGCGTTCGGAGCGTGGGACGCGACACTCGAGCCACGCCTCCCGGCCCGCTCCAGGCCCTGTGCGCGCCCGCGACCTACGGGGTCCCCGGACCGGTGCTCGTCAGGGAGACACACGCCTCGTGGGTGTTCCTGGCGGGCGAGTGGGCGTACAAGGTCAAGAAGCCCGTGCGGCTGGCGTTCCTCGACTACGAGACGCTCGCGCGCCGGCACGCCGCCTGCCGGGAGGAGCTCCGGGTCAACCGCGCGCTCGCAGACGGGATCTACGAGGAGGTGGTGGCGGTCGTGCCTGAAGGGGACGGGGTGCGGTTCGCCCCTGAGGGCACGCCCGGAGCGATCGAGTACGCGATCCGCATGCGCCGCTTCGACGAGTCGCTGACGCTGAAGGGCGCGATCGAGCGGGGCGCGCTCGGAGAGGACGCGATCCGGCAGGTGGCGCGGCGGATCGCGACGTTCCACGAGACCGCGCGCCCGAGCAGCGCGGGGGGAGCACGCGAGACGCTCGCGCGCTGGGAGGAGAACGTTCTCGAGCTCGAGCAGCTCGCCGGCGCCGAGCTCCCCGCCCGTTCGATGCGCCGCTTCGGCCGCGCGTTCGTCTCGGGGCACGAGGCGGAGATCGAGCGCAGAGCGCGCGCGGGGCGGGTGCGCGACGGTCACGGCGACCTGCGCTGCGAGCACGTGCTGATCGGCGAGGAGGTGAGGGTCGTCGATCGCATCGAGTTCGACGCGGCTCTGCGCGAAATCGACGTCGGCTGGGACCTCGCGTTCCTGATCATGGATCTGCACGCCCGAGGTTGTGAGGACGCAACACACTCCTTGCTCTCAGAGTACCGCCGAGCCGGTGGAGACCCGGGCAGCCGGCAGCTCGTCTCCTTCTACTGCGCCCACTGGGCGCTGGTACGCGCGAAGGTCGCGATTCTCGCCCGGGGCGCGCACCTCGGCAGCGACGATCCGTCGCCGGAGACGCTGCTCGACCTCGCCCGCCGCTTCTGCTGGCAGGCCCGCGAGCCGATGGCCGTGATCGTGTGCGGGGCCCCGGCCAGCGGCAAGTCGACGCTCGCCGCCGAGCTCTCGAGGCAGTCGGGGTGGCCGGTTGTGTCCTCGGACGAGACGCGCAAGCGGCTGGCCGGCCTGGCCCCGACGCAGCGGGCCGCGCCTGAGCACTACACGAGCGAGTTCAGCCGCCGGACCTACCGCGAGCTCGGGATGCGGGCGGCTGCGGCCCTCGGCGCCGGCGGCGGGGTGCTCGTGGACGCCAGCTGCGCGAAGCGCTTCGAGCGCACGGAGCTGCTCGGGCCGCTCGATGCGACCGGCGCGCCCCGCCTGTTCCTGGAGTGCCGGGTGCAGCTCGAGACGGCGCTCGCGCGCGCGGGCGCGCGTGAGCGCGAGCCCAGCCGCGTCTCCGACGCGACGCCTGAGATCGTCACCCGCAAGTTCCGCGGATATGAGCCGATCGGCGAGGTTGCAGGCGACGGGATCGCGATCGTCGACTGCGAATCGCCGGTCGAGCGGCAGGTGGGGTCCGCCATCGAGGCGCTCGACGCCGCGCTCGGCGCCCGTCGCGAGCCGGCTACGTAGTTCTCCGCAACGCCGCTCGGATTTCTGCGGCTGCCTGCGGCACGGCGCCGATCTAGCTTCTGGACATGGCTTCCAAGTTTCGCGTTGTGATCGCAGGCGGCGGGATCGCCGCCCTCGAGACGGTTCTGGCGCTCCAGGAGCTGGCGGGTGAGCGCGTCGCGATCACGCTGCTGGCCCCGAACGACGAGTTCGTCTACCGCCCGATGACCGTTCGCGAGCCATTTGCCTACAGCCGGGCGGCCCGCTATCCCCTCGCCTCCGTGCTCGCCGGGACCGCTGCCGTTCACGTCGCGGACAAGCTCGACCGCGTCGACCCCGACCAGCAGATCGTCCACACCGAGGCGAGCGGCGCTCTGGAGTACGACGCGCTCGTCCTCGCGCTCGGCGCCAAGGTCTACCCCCGCTACGAGCACGCGATCACGATCGACGACCGCCGCATGGACGAGACCCTCCACGGCCTGATCCAGGACATCGAAGCGGGCTACCTCGAGAGCGTCGCGTTCGTCGCGCCGGGCCGCATGGCCTGGCCGTTGCCGCTCTACGAGCTCGCGCTGATGACCGCAGGGCGCGCGTACGACATGGGGGTTCCGCTCAGCACGACGATCGTCACTCCCGAGGACAGCCCACTCTCGATCTTCGGCCAGGAGGTCAGCGACGGCGTCGCCGCGCTGCTGGAGCGCAGGGGGATCCGCACGATCGCCTCGGGCTACGCCCAGATCCCCGCCCCGGGCAAGATCGTCGTGAACCCCGGTGACCGGCGCCTGCAAGCCGCACGCGTCATCGCCCTGCCGGAGCTCTACGGGCCGTCGGTCCGGGGGTTGCCGGTGAGCGAAAACGGGTTCCTCCCCGTCGACGGGTTCTGCCGCGTCCCAGGCGCGGGGCCCGTCTTCGCCGCCGGCGACATCGTCGACTTCCCGATCAAGCAGGGCGGGATCGGCTCTCAGCAGGCCGACGTCGCCGCCGAGTCGATCGCGAAGCTCGCAGGCGCCGAGATCGAGCCGCGGGCCTTCGATCCCGTGATGCACGGCGTGCTGCTGACGGACGAGCAGCCGCGGTACATCGCCGCGAAGATCACCGGCGGCCACGGGTTCGCCTCGCATTTCAGCCGGGAGCCGATCGACGGCGTCACGTACAAGGTCGCCGCGAGGTACCTCGCGCCCCGCCTCGAGCAGCTGGACCGCGACGGGGTGACGGCATGAGCGGCGCGACACCGCGGGCCGGCGCCGGGACGCGGAAGCGGGCACGGACGACGGCGAAGCGGAGGTGCCTGATCGTCGGCTACGACGGCGGCGAGGGATCCCGCCGCGCGGCGGAGTGGGCGGCGGCCCAGCTCGCACCCCGCGGGAAGCTCGTGCTGGTGCACGCCTGCCGGGCGCTCCACGCCCCCCCCTCCCCGCTCTCCTCCGATCGCGAGCGGCACGCTGTCGGCGGGGCGCTGTTCGACGAGCTGCTGCTCGAGGGCGACGATCACCTGCTCGACACGATCGTCGACACCGAGATCTGCGACGCGGACCCCGTGAGCGCGCTCACGGGCGCAGCGGCCCGGCACGAGGCGGACGGGATCGTGGTCGGGCACGAAGCGCACTCGCGCGCCCGCCGGGCGATCGGCACCGTGACCGGCGAGCTGCTGACCCGCTCGCCCGTGCCGGTGACGGTGATACCGCCCGCCGGATCGCAGACCTGAGCGTGGAGCGGGCCGGATGACGCTCGTCTGGCTGCTCGTCTGGTTCCTGGCCGGGCACGAAGCGCTGGCCCTCGACCCGGTGAACGCGTGGGCCGCGACGCTGATACTGGCCGCCGGGCTGGACCTGGCTCGCCCGCGGTCGCTGCCCGGCCGCGAGCGATGAGCACCGTCCCGCCGCCTCTCGCCGGTCGCGCCGTCAACGAGCTGCTGCTGGCCGCGGGCGAGACGGTGGACGGCGCCGCGCGGATGCTCGCGTTGCTCGAGGCGGTGCGGTGAGCCACCCGCTCGTCGTCTTCGCCCCCTCCCCGCTGCTGACGATCACGATCGAGGGCGGCAGCGCCCGCGAGGAGATCCACCTGCACGCGGGAGGCCAGGGCTTCTGGGTGGCACGGATGGCGGCGCTGCTCGGAGCGAGGGTGGAGCTCTGCTGCGCTCTCGGCGGCGAGTCAGGTGCCGTGCTGAGCGGCCTCGTCGAGCGAGAGCACGTCGAGCTGCTGGCGGTCGAGTGCACCGCGGCGAACGGCGTGTACGTGCACATGCGCAGGGAGGGCGCCCGCAGCGAGCTCGCAAGGACGCACTGCTCCGGCCTCTCGCGCCACGAGAGCGACGAGCTCTACGGCGTCACTTTCAGCGCCGCGCTGGACAGCGGTCTGGCCCTGCTCACGGGCACCGACCCGCCCGCCATCCTCGAACACGACATCTACCGGCGGCTCGCGGGAGACCTGCGCAGCAACGGGGTGAGGGTGATCGCAGACCTGACGGGCGAGCAACTAGACCACGCGTTGCAGGGAGGCGTCGACCTGCTGAAGATCAGCGAGGCGGAGCTGCTCGACGGAGGACTCGCACGCAGCCCCAGAACGTCTGACCTGACGGATGCGCTGCTGGCCCTGCACGATGCCGGGGCGCGGACGGTGCTGCTCTCCCGTGCGGAGCAGCCCTCCCTCGTGCTCGAGGGCGAGCATCGCCGGTTCCTGCAGCTGAAGGCGCCGCGCGTCGAGGCGCTGGAACCACACGGCGCGGGAGACTCGATGTTCGCGGCGCTCGGCGCCAGCCTCGCCGTCGAATGGGACCTCGAGCTCGCGCTGCGGACCGCGACCGCCGCCGGCTGCCTGAACGCGACCAGGCACGGCCTCGGCACGGGCACCCGCCAGGAGATCGAGCAGCTGCGCCGGCACGTGGAGATCGAGCCTCTCGGTGCGGCCGGCTCAGCGGCCCTCAGCTCCTAAGTAGTTAACGCGCGCGGCTCGCGGGTCAACTGCCGATGCCGTGGCCGGGCGCCGGTCATACCGTCGTGTCATTCCCCGGCGGTTGCGCTCGCCTGACCCACCGGCACAGCCGGGTCGCGCCAGGGGAGTGCACGGCCCGGCTACGCCGGGGAGGCGGCGGGCAGGCACCAACACCGACCACAGGAGAGAGAACGATGGCCACCACCGAGCAGACAACGACCTTCGAGGCGCCGGGACAGTCGGGAAGCCCCGTCGAGGTGAAGGACCGCTACGACAACTTCATCGGCGGCCACTGGGTGGCCCCCGTCGACGGCGAGTACCGCGAGAACCTCTCCCCCGCCACGGGCCGGCCGATCTGCGAGGTCGCCCACTCCGGCGCCCAGGACATCGAGCTCGCGCTCGACGCCGCGCACGCCGCCAAGGACGCGTGGGGCGAGACCTCGACCACCGAACGCTCGCGGGTCCTGAACGCGGTCGCCGACGCGATCGAGGAGAACCTCGAGATGCTGGCCGTCGCCGAGAGCTGGGAGAACGGCAAGCCCGTCCGGGAGACGCTCGCGGCCGACATCCCGCTGGCAGCGGATCACTTCCGCTACTTCGCCGACGTGATCCGCGGCGAGGAGGGGCGCATCTCCGAGATCGACAGGAACACGGTCGCCTACCACTTCGCCGAGCCGCTCGGCGTGGTGGGGCAGATCATCCCGTTCAACTTCCCGCTGCTGATGGCCGCATGGAAGATCGCGCCGGCGCTCGCGGCCGGCAACTGCACGGTCGTCAAGCCCGCCTCGCCGACCCCCTGGTCGATCCTCGAGCTCGCCGAGCTGATCGAGGACGTGGTGCCGCCGGGCGTGCTGAACGTCGTCAACGGTCCCGGTGCCGAGACCGGCAAGGCGCTTGCCTCCAGCAAGCGCATCGCCAAGATCGCCTTCACCGGTGAGACCGTCACCGGCCGGCTGATCATGCAGTACGCAGCGCAGAACATCATCCCGTCCACCACCGAGCTCGGCGGCAAGTCCCCGAACGTCTTCTTCGCCGACGTGATGGCGCGCGACGACGACTTCCTCGACAAGGCGATCGAGGGGCTCGTGCTGTACGCCTTCAACAAGGGCGAGGTCTGCACGTGCCCCTCGCGCGCGCTGATCCAGGAGTCGATCTACGACGAGTTCATGGCTCGCTGCCTGGAGCGCATCCGCGCGATCAAGCAGGGCAACCCGCTGGACCGGACGACGCAACTCGGGGCCCAGAACTCCGCGGCGCAGCTCGAGAAGATCGAGAGCTACGTGCAGATCGGCAACGACGAGGGTGCGGAGCTGCTGATCGGAGGCGAGCGCAACATCCTCGGCGGCGAGCTCTCGGACGGCTACTACTTCGAGCCGACCGTGTTCAAGGGCCGCAACGAGATGCGGATCTTCCAGGAGGAGATCTTCGGTCCGGTTCTCGCCGTCACCACCTTCAAGGACGAGGAAGAGGCGCTTCGGATCGCGAACGACACGCTCTACGGGCTCGGCGCCGGCGTGTGGACGCGAGACGGCGCACGCGCGTTCCGGATGGGCCGCGGGATCAAGGCCGGCCGGGTGTGGACCAACTGCTACCACCTCTACCCGGCGCATGCCGCGTTCGGCGGCTACAAGGGTTCCGGCGTGGGGCGCGAGAACCACAAGATGATGCTCGAGCACTACTCGCAGACCAAGTGCATGCTCGTCAGCTACGACCAGCAGCCGCTGGGGTTCTTCTGAGGCCGGATGACGACGGCGGAGGTCACCGCGACCGGCGCGGCGCTGCGGGCGATCGACATCCTGCGTGCCGCGCACGGTCCACTCGCGTTCCACCAGTCGGCGGGATGCTGTGACGGCAGCCTGCCGATCTGCCTGGAGCGGGACGAGCTGCCGCCGGGCACGGGCGACCGGCTGCTCGGCTCGGTCGGCGGCGCGCCGTTCTACATCGACGCCGACCTTCACCGGCGCTGGGGCAGCCCGCGACTGGTGGTCGACGTGAGCCCGGGGCCGGCTGAGGGGTTCTCCCTGTCGCCGTCGAACGCGCATTTCGTCACCAGGCCGGCGCGGTGACGCTCGCCCGCGCGGCTGCGGGTTTTCCCGGACCGCGTCCAGTGTCCGGCACGGTGGTCGCTCGGGGGCGCCGGGCGTACCTTCGGGGTGAGTGGATCCCGCCAATGCAAGGAGCGTCAAATGCCTCAGCCAATCGTCGTCGGCTTCGACGGATCTGACCGCTCGCGCGACGCGCTCGCGCTGGCTCGTGAGCTGGCATCCGTGCTGGCCTGCGATCTGCTCGTCGTCAACGCGTACACGCCCGAGGATTGGCTGTGGGCGCGGGGTACGGCCCCCTTGCGCGCGCAGGAGGAAATTCGGCAGATCGAGGCAGCTGCGAACGCCGAGCTCGCAGGCCACGGCCGCTATGAGGTCCGGTCGATCGCCTCGCCGTCGGCTGCAGGCACGCTTCATGCGGCCGCCGAGAGCGAGGACGCACGACTGATCGTCGTCGGCTCCTCGCAGCATGGTGCGCTCGGCCGGGTGCTGCTCGGAACCGTCACGCAGGGCGTGCTGGACGCCGCGCCATGCGCGGTCCTCGTCGCTCCGGCCGGCTCGGCTGGCGCGACTCCCCTTCGTCTCGGGCGAATCGGGGTCGGCTTCGACGACACGCCCGAGGCTCGGATCGCCCTCGAGGCTGCACACGGACTGGCGGCGCGTACGGGTGGTTCCCTGGACATCGTGTGGGCGGCGCACCTGGTGGCACGGGCGCTCCCTCACGCCTTCGCCGGCTACCTCGAGCCGAACTACTTCGAGAACGTCCGCCACGAGGTCGAGGAGCGGCTCGAGGACGCTGCGAGCGGGGTGCGCGGCGACGTTCCCGTCCGCACGCAGCTGGCGAGCGGCGACACCGTGGACGTCCTGACCGATCGCAGCGCGCACCTGGACCTGCTGGTGCTCGGGTCGCGCGGGTACGGACCGTTCAGGCGCGTGCTGCTCGGCAGCGTCTCGAGCGCCGTCGTCAACCGGGCGCACTGCCCTGTCCTCGTGATCGGGCGCGGCGCCCGGCCCCTTCAGGACGAGCCGGCGGCATCTGCCGACGCCGAGGGCTCCCAGGCTGCCGCCGGGGCCGGTTGAACGCGCGGGCCGGCGGCCGGCTTCGGGTAACGTCCGGCTCGTGGACCGAGCGGTGGTGCGGACCTCGCACGGCGCGCTGCGCGGCGCCGAGAAGGAGAACGGGATGCTCTTCGGAGCCATCCCCTACGCCGCGCCGCCCGTGGGCGAGCTCCGCTATCGCGCTCCCGCCCCGGCCATCCGCTGGGAGGGTGTCCGCGACGCGAGCCGGCACGGCCGCCCCCTGCCCCGGCCGGAGCGTCAGCTTCCGGGGCTGTTCAGCGAGCCTCTCCTCGGTGTGCGGGAGGACCGCGACCCCGAGCTGACTCTGAACGTGTGGACGCCCGACCCGGGCGCGAGCGGTCTACCCGTTCTCGTGTGGCTGCACGGCGGCGCGTTCATCGCAGGCTCGCCCGACCTCTATGACGGCTCCGCCTGGATGCGCGACGGCGTCGTGCTGGTGACGGTCGGCTACAGGCTCGGCGTGGAGGGCTTCGTGCACTTCCAGGGAGGCGATGCCAACGTCGCCCTGCGCGACCAGCTTGCCGCGCTCGAGTGGGTCCAGGAGGAGATCGCGGCGTTCGGCGGCGACCCCGGCCGGGTGTGTCTCGCCGGGCAGTCGGCGGGCGCGATGTCGCTCGGCTGGCTGCTGGGCAGCGAGCGATCGCAGGGTCTGTTCGAGCGGGCGATCAGCATGAGCGGGGGGGTCGAGCTGACCTACTCGCCCGAGCAGGCCGCCCGGGTGGCCGCCACCGTCGCCGAACGGGCCGGCACCGAACCGACGGCGGCGGCGATGAGCAAGCTTGCGATCGCGAGGGTGATCGACGTACAGGAAGCGATCGCACCCGGCGAGATCGAACTGGACACGGCCGAGGAGCGCGATCCCACCGGCGGCATGGTGTGGATCGCGCCGGTGCGCGACGGCGACGTGGTCGCCGAGGACCCGCTCGCAGGGATCGGCCGCGGTGCCCGCGTCGACCTGCTGATCGGCGACACGAGCGAGGAGGGCCTGCTCTATCTCGCGGGCGCGCCCGGCTTCGACGACTTCCCCGGGGAGGCGCTGGACGCCTTCGCCACAAGGCTCTCGCCAGAGCCGGAGGCGCTGCTCGCCCGGCTTCGCGAGGCGGAACCGGACGCGCCGCCCGGCAAGCTCGCCGCGCAGGCGATCACGGAGATCGCCTTCCACGCGCCGACCAGGGCGCTGCGCGAGCGCCACGCCTCGTTCGGCGACCGCCGGACCTACGGCTACCGGTTCGCGTGGCGCTCGGGCGCGCTCGGCGGGAGGCTCGGGGCCGCGCACGCGATCGACGTCCCGTTCGTGTTCGACGCGGTGGAGGATCCGCGCTTCGCCGGCACCGACGACCGCGTCCTGGGCGCGGCCGGAGGCCCGCAGGAGCTCGCCGACCGCATCCACGGCGCGTGGGTGCGCTTCGTGGAGAGCGGCGACCCCGGCTGGTCCGAGCACCCCGCGGTCGAGGTCCTCTCGGCCGCCGTGGGCGCCGCCGCGTAGGCATGAACGTCTCGGCGACAGCCGAGCTGACCCACGGCCTGGCGCAACGCGCCTCCGCGCTGGACGAGCTCCCGGACGACATCCGCGAGCTGGCGCGTCAGTCGCTGCTCGACTGGTTCGCGGTCACGCTGGGAGGCTGTCGCGAGGACGCCCCCGCGACCCTCCTGGCGATCCTCCCCGCGGGCGGCGGCCCGCGGACGGCCGCCGCCGTCGGACACGACGCGCGGCTGAACGCGCTGGACGCCGCGCTGTTCAACGGGACCTCCTCCCACGTGCTCGATTTCGACGACGTCAACCTCGCGTTCCTCGGGCACGCGTCGGTCGCGGTGCTCGCCGCCGTGCTCGCACTCGCCGAGGAGCGCAACCTGCCCGTCGCGGAGGTCGTGAGGGCCTACGTCGCCGGCTACGAGACCGCGTGCCGGCTCGCGGTCGCCTTGGGCCCGGAGCCCTACCGGCGCGGCTTCCACGCGACCGGGACGGGCGGCACGTTCGCGAGCGCGGCCGCCTGCGCGCGCCTGCTCGAGCTGGACGCGCAGACGACCGCGCAGGCGCTCGGCATCGCCGCCAGCCAAGCCGCGGGGCTGAAGTGCAACTTCGGCACGATGACCAAGTCGCTTCACGCCGGCAAGGCCTGCCAGAGCGGCCTGCTCGCTGCGCTGCTCGCCGCCCGCGGCTTCACCGCGGCTCCCGACGCGATCGAGGCCGAGCAGGGCTTCGCCGCCGCCTTCGGCGGCGACGGCGACGCCGAGGCGGCGCTCACGGACCGCTGGCACCTGCGCGAGAACCTCTTCAAGCACCACGCCTCGTGCTTCTTCACGCACTCGACGATCGAGGGCCTGCTCGAGCTGGAGCGCGCCCGGCCGTTCGCCGCCGCCGAGGTCGAGGAAGTCGAGATCCACGTCAGCGAGGTCGAGCTGGGGACGTGCGTGATCCCCGAGCCCGCGACCGGCCTGGAGGTCAAGTTCAGCCTCCCCCACCTCGCCGCGATGACGATCCTCGGCCGCTCGACAGCGAGCATCGACGACGCCGACGCGGCCGACCCGGAGGCGGTGGCGCTGCGTTCGCGCGTGGCCCTGACCGACGACGGCGAACCCGGCGCGCCGACCCGCGTCGAGGTGCGCCTGAGCGACGGGAGCCGGCTCAGCGCCGCGCACGACGTGAACGCGCCCGAGGCCGACCTCGACGCGCAGGGCGCGCGGCTGGCCGAGAAGTTCCGGGTGCTCGCAGAGCCGGTGCTGGGGGCCGGGCGCGCGGGCGTGCTGCTGGGGGCGCTCACCGAGCTCGACGGCGCGCGACCGGTGGGGGAGCTGATGCGCGCGGCCCAGCCTGCCCGGCGATAGGCGGACCGCCAGCGACGGTAGCCATGCGGGACGGTCGGCTACCGCCGGACGCACGCCGGCGCTCGCTGAGGGATACTCGCCAGGCGGGCGTCCCGGCGTCCGGTGAGCGTCTCGACGGAGGTGCGCGGTGGATAGCCCAGTGGTCGTCGTAGCCGGCGCCGGCACGGCCGGGCTCGAGGGTCTGCTCGCGGCGCGCGAGCGCTTCGGCGAGCGTGCGAAGCTGCGCCTGGTCGCCCCCGAGGGAGAGTTCCGCTACCGCCCGGCGATCCGCAGCTCGCTGTTCCGCACCGCGCCCGAGCGCGGGCTTCGGGTTCAAGAGGTGGCGACGGCGGCCGGCGCGACGTGGACACGTGACCGCGCCGACTTCGTGGACGAGGGCGCGGGCATGGTCGTCACCCGCGACGGGGCGACGCTCGATTTCGACTTCCTTCTGCTCGCGGTCGGCGGGCGGCGGGAGCGCCCCCTCGATCAGGGCGACGTGTGGACGCGGGGAGGTGACCCGACCTTCGTCGAGGAGATCCGCGCGGGCCTCGCCGAGAACGAGATCACCAGTGTCGCCGTGGTGGTGCCGAGGGGCTCGCGCTGGCCCGTGCCGGCGTATGAGCTCGCGCTCGTGCTCGCGTGGTCCGCCGCCGCCCATGTCAAGGACATCCGCGTCACGCTTCTCACCTCCGAGCACCGGCCGCTCGGCGCCCTCGGAATGCAGGCCGCCGAGACGGTGACGCGCGAGCTCACCCTCGCCGAGGTCGAGGTCATGACGGGCGTGGAGGCGACGGACGCGAGCGGCTACTCCGCGCGGGCTCCCGGACGGGTCAGCCTGGCGATCAGCTCTGAGGAGAGCACCGGAGAGTGGGGCGCTCTCGTGGGCGCGCCGAGTGACCCGGCACGGCTGCGAGAGGCCGCGCAGTGGCAGGCGGGTTTCGACCGGCTGATCTCGTTGCCGACGGTGCATGGACCTGCCGTGGCAGGTGTCGCCACGGACGCGGCCGGGTTCATCGAAGTCGACGACACGCTCCGGGTCTGCGCAAGCGAGCGCGTCTGGGCCGCCGGCACGGCCATCGCCGCCGGCCTCGAGCACAGCGCCCTGTCGGCCCGGCAGGCGGACGCCGCGATCGGCGCGATGGCCGCCGCCGCCGGCGTGGGATCCGCCGAGGTTCCCGCTCCGCCGGAGCTGATCGGAATGGTGCTCACCGATCAGCGCGAGGCCTGGCTCGCTGACAACCCGCTCGGAACGCCGCAGTTCTCGACCCGCTGCCTGTGGTGGCCGCCCGGGCGCGCCGTCGGCCGGCTCCTCGCGCGGCACATCGCGGCGTGGGACCCGGCGGTCGACCATCACGCGCTGCCGGCACTCGAGGCCCACGGCGTCGTGATACGCGCACCGGTGGCGCTCGGCTGCGCCGAGCGGCCGGTCGTCGCGGTGGGGGACGACCCCGGGCTGAGAGCCGCCCGCATGCGGGACATCGCCAACCGCCAGCTGCTCGCGGTCGGGCGGCGAGAGCGCGAAGCGGAGGCCGACGCGCGCGGGATGGCCGACGGGCTCCGGACGCTCGCTGCACATCAGAGGGACGCGATCGAGGAGCTGCATCAGCACGGGTACCTGGCCGACCGGGGCCGGCGCCGAGGATGAGCGCCTCCGCCCGCCGGGGGGCGGGCATCTGCACGGGACTACGCACCGCGCTCGGAGTTTCTCGCGGATGCCACGCCGTGAGGATGAGCGGACCATGGCGCAGTGGGAACTGGGCCCGACATGTCCCCGGCGACGCCCTCGACCAGCGAGATCGTGCTCCTCGGCGCGCCTGTCGCCCTGCGCGACGGCTCGCGCGTACGGATCCGTCAGGGGCGCAGCTCAGACCGGGACCTGCTCCTGCGCGGCTTCGCGCGCCTGAGCCCGGAGTCGCGCTACCGGCGGTTCCTGGCCGCGATGCCGCAGCTGACCGACGAGATGGTGCGCCACCTCACCGAGGTCGACCACCACGATCACGAGGCCATGATCGCGCTGGACGAGCGGACCGGCGAGGGCGTCGGGGTGACTCGCTACGTGCGGGACCCCCACCGTCGAGACGCCGCCGAGGTGGCGGTGACGGTCATCGACGACTGGCAGGCCCGCGGGCTCGGCACCCTGCTGCTCGATGTGATCAGCGCCCGCGCACGCGAGGAGGGCATCACCACGTTCACCGCGTTGATGCTGGCCACCAACGAGGAGATGATGGACCTGCTCCAGCACCTCGATCCGGTGCGGATAGTCGATCGCGAGCTCGGCACGGTCGAGATCGAGGTTCGGATCCCCGAGCGCGGGATCGCCCCGGCGCTCAAGAAGCTGCTCAGCATCGCGGCACGCAACGATGTCGCGGTTCCCCTCTCCCGTGCCCGCGCCGTCGGCCCGGGCGGGCCTCCACCCGGCGGCTTGGACCTCCTTCGCGAGAGCTGACTGCCTCGACCGGATCGCTGACGCTCTGAGGAGCCGCGAGCCTCAGTCTCAGTGGTGCGGCGCCGCTCTCAGTGGAGCTGTTCGATCATCGCGACCAGCTCGGCGCGGTCATACCCGCTCTGTCTGCCGAGGCGGACGAGCTCGCGCGCGCTCGCCAGCAGCGCCCCCCGCTCAGGGGTCCCGCTCACTCGCGTCCCGCGGCCCGGGCGCATCTCGAGCAGACCCTCGTCCCGCAGGGTCCTCAGCGCCCGCAGCACGGTGTTCACGTTGACGTTCATGACCGCGGCGAGGTGACGGGCCGGAGGCAGCCTCTCCCCTGGTCTGGCCTCGCCGTCGGCGATCGCGCGACGGATCTGGGAGGCGACCTGGTCGTGGAGGGGCGCCGCGGCCGCCGGGTCGACCTTGAGCTCGAGCATTGTGCTATTCATGCTAGCGCAAGCATCAGTATTGAAAAGCCCGTACATGACCAGCACACTCCAGCGGCTGCAGGCCACGCCGCAGCCCGACTCCGGCGTGATCGAAGAGGCACGCAGACGACAGCGCCGCCATCGCCTCGCCGCCGCTGCGGCCGCGATCGCCGCCGTCGCGGTGGGCGTGGCGGCGTGGCTGATCGCGGGAGGCGGCGACGGCTCGCGGCCGCTGGGTGCGCGCGGGCTCGGCGCGTCGGCCTCGGCGGCGGGCAGCAGGCATGACAGCCCTGCCTGCTCTGCCGTCCACGGCCGGGCCCTGCGCGGGAGGCCGGACCGCTCGCTGCTCTCGATCCTGGGCGTCCTGCGACGAGCGCCCACCCCCGCCGACAGCCTGCCCCCCGGAGTGAGCGGTGTGGGCGACGTGTTCGTGCGCTACGTGCGGCGAACGCGCGTCCTCGACGGCAGCTCCTACTACCTGTTCCCCTCCCTCCAGGGCTGCAGCCCGGGCCACGAGGCGATCGATGAGGCGACGACGCATGTCGACCTGGGTCACGGCCTGCTCGGCGGCGTCGGTTCGGGAGACGGCGGCGCGAAGCAGATCGAGGCCGGCCAGGCGGTCTCGACCGGCCCGCCCGGCTCGGCCACGAGCGCGACGATCACGATGATCGTGCCGGATCGTGTCGCGTCGGTGACGCTCCGCTATCCCGCGGGCCGGGCGAGCGGCTACAGCCCCAAGGTCTCCCCGCCCTTCACGGTCACGACAGCGCCGGTCGGCAACGAGGTGGTGGTGACGGTGCCGAGAAGCGCGGGCGGCGGCCCGATCTGGAAGCCGACGATGATCTGGCGGACGTCCGGCGGCAGGGTCCTGCGGGTGTTCAGGCGGCTCTGAAGCCATACGCCTCACCGCTTCTGCCGCTTCACCGGCGCCAGCGGGTCACCCGGCGCGATCTCCGAGCAGTTCTGCGGCGCGAAGCTAGGATCGAGGCGCATGACCACTTTGACCGCGACGGGAAGGAGCCGGGCCCGATGTCCGCTGCACTGGTGATCGGCGCGCGCAACCTGGGCTTCGCGATCATCGAGAGGCTGCTCGCCGACGGCTGGGACGTGGCGGGCGGCGCCGTCTCTGCCGAGACCCTCGAGCGGGTTCGCGGCGCAGGAGCGCACCCGATCGAGGTCGATGTCACCGACCAGGCATCCGTTCTCGCCGCCCTGGAGGAGACCGGCACTCGCTTCGGAAGGGTCGACCTGGTCGTCAACGCAGCGTCTCCCTACGCCGCCGCCAGCGGCGGCCCGTTCGGGGGCGGGAGCCTCGCGGAAAGCGATCCGGATGGCTTCGAGCGCTGGGCGACCCGGCCGGTCCGCGGCGCGTACGGCGCCCTGAGCGCCTCGGCGCGGTTCCTGAAGGCGCAAGGTGGTCCGGCGACCTTGATCCAGGTGACCGGCGGCTCGTCCCGGCGGGCGATGCCCGGACGCGGCCTGTGGGCGGCGGGCGCGTTCGGGGTGCGCGCGCTCACGCAGGCGGCAGCCCTGGAGCTCCGCGAGGAGCAGATCCACGTCGCACTCCTGATCGTCGACGCCGGCATCGACCGCTCCGGCGACGGCGATGCCCACACCGCCGACCAGCCGAGCCTCGCCGCGGCGGTCGCCTACCTCGCGAGCCAGAGCCCGCGGGCGATGACCCACGAGCTGCAGGTGACCCCCGCGCTCGACAACTGGACGCCTTAGCGGCGGCCTACGGGAGCATCAGGACAGCCCGTCGATCCAGCGCTCCCGCCGTTTGGCCTCGCGCACCAGCACGCGGGGCGCACCGGCGCAGGCGCCCGCCCCCGTGCCCGATGCGGCATGAGTGACCGCCCGCCCCCGGCCGACCTCCGGAGCCGGGGGCGGCGCGGTCGTCTGCCGTCGCGAGGAGGAACCGCCGGAAGGGAACAGCCCGGCCCGGAGTCTTCTTGGAGCAGGCGGACACATCTGGCTCCGCCCCCTCCTCAGACAGGAAGTGAAGAATGCGGTTTGTCCTCAAGGCGGCCGTGCCGACGATCGCCGCGGCGGTCCTCCTCGCCGCGTGCGGCAGCAGCTCCAACAGCACGACCACGTCCTCAAACGCCCACCCCGCCGCTCAGACCACGAGCTCGTCGACCACAACCCTGAAGACGGGCACGAGCTCGCTCGGCACGATCCTCGTCGACAGCAAGGGCATGACGCTCTACTCGCTGAGCGCCGAGCGGAACGGCAGGTTCATCTGCACGCCTGCCGCCTGCACCGCCATCTGGCACCCGCTCACGGTCAGCGCCGGCGCGACCCCCGGCGGCGTCTCCTCGCTGAGCACGGTGAAGCGGCCGGACGGCACCACCCAGGTCACGTACGAGGGCGCCCCGCTCTACACCTTCACCCAGGACCAGCAGGCCGGAGACACCAAGGGCCAGGGGTTCAAGGACGTCGGCACCTGGAGCGCGGTCACCGTCGGCTCGAGCCCGGCCCCGGCGACGAGCACCACGCAGAGCGAACCGTCAGAAGGCGGTGGCGCCTACCACTACTGAGGAGCCCCGCTCGATCGGCGTCAGCGGCTGGCAGGAAGGGGGGTCGGGCGAGCAGGCCGGGTCGCCCGCGAAGGACGCCGTTTGCCGGTATGCCTGTGCTCGCGCCGCGTGGCGGCGACCGCGCCGGCCTGCTCCGCGGCGTGCGGCGCGTGCAGCTGACCGCCCGCGAGCAGCTGTTGGACGAGCTGCACGGTCACCGAGCCCTCCCCCACCGCCGCGGCCACGCGCTTGACCGAGCCGTGACGGACGTCTCCGGCCGCGAGTATGCCGGGCATGCTCGTCTCGAACGAGAGCGGCCGGCGCTCCAGCGGCCAGTCGTGCTCGCTCAGGGCGTCACCCGTGAAGAGGAACCCGTGCTCGTCGCGCGCGATCTCCGCCGGCAGCCACGCGGTCTGAGGACGTGCGCCGATGAGCACGAAGAGGGCGTCGGCGTCCACGGTGGTTTGCTCTTCGGCGGGGCCCGCCGCCAGAACCAGCTCCTGCAGGTGACCTTCTCCGCCGCCGCCGACGACAGCGGTGCCGGTCCGCACCTCGATGTTCGGCGCCGCCTCGACCGCGCGAACGAGGTACTGCGACATGCCGTCCCCGAGCGATCCCGCACGCACGGTCACGGTCACCTTCCGCGCGTAGCGCGCCAGGTGGAGCGCAGACTGCCCGGCCGAGTTCCCGCCGCCGACGACGTAGACGTCCTTCTCCGCCAGGCCCGGAGCCTCCGAGCTCGCCCCTCCGTAGAAGACGCCGGCGCCTTCGAGCGCCTCGAGCGAGGGGATGCCGAGTCGCCGGTAGCTCGCTCCGGTCGCCAGGATCACGGCACCCGCCTCGACGGTCCGCCCATCCGACAGGGACACGCGGTATGAGTCGCCCGAGCGAACGAGCTCGGTCACGCGGTGCATGAACAGGAAGCTCGCCCCGAACGACGCGGCCTGCTGGTAGGCCTCCTCGGCCAGGCGGGTCCCGCTGACTCCCCTGCTGAAGCCGAGGTAGTTGCGGATCAGCGAGCTCGATCCGGCCTGCCCGCCGATGCCACCGGCGTCCACGACCAGCGTGCTGAGACCATCGGAGGCGCCGTAGACGGCGGCCGAGAGACCGGACGGTCCCGCGCCGACGATCACGAGGTCGAACGCCTCGTGCTCGAGTCCGGGCGGCGCGCCGGCGGCCTCCGCGATCTCGGCGTTCGACGGGTCGTCGAGGACGCGACCGTCGGGAAGGACCATCAGCGGCAGCTTCGCGTCCGTCCCCGCCTTCGCGACCAGCTGCCGTCCTTCCTCCGAGTCGGCGAGGCAGAACCGGTGCGGGACCGCGCAGCGTTCGAACGTGTCCCTCAGCTCGTAGGCCCTGCCCGACCACGACTCGCCGACGATGTGGACGGTCTGCGGCACCAGGCGCCGCTCGCGTGCCCAATCCAGCAGGAAGTCCGAGATCGCCTCGTGGAACACCTCGTCCTGGGCGGGCGCGGGTCGCGTCACGTAGTTGTCGACGCGCCCGAGAGCCATGGCTGTTCGGATCGCAGCCGCGCTCGGCGGGTCCGTCCACGCGTTCGGCGCCACCAGCAGCGCACGCTTCGCGTGCGCGTGCAGCCGGCGCACGAGGTCGAGCAGATCGTCGGGCAGATCCTGCCCGACGAGCACCAACGCCACCTCCGCGCTCCGCGCTTGCAGGTCCGTGAGTCGCTGCCGAGCCTCACCGGGATCGAGCAGGCACTCGATCCGGTAGTCGCGCGCATAGCGTCGAGTCAGGTGGTGCTCGACGTTCGCGAGGAGCTCGGGATCCTGCTCGACGGCGATGATGACGGGGCGGGTCATGGCCGGGATCCTCAGCCGGCCCGCGCGAGGCCGGCGGCGATCGTCACGCCGGCGGCGTCGTCGCCTGCCGCGGGCGCCAGCGGCGCGCGGGTCACGGCGCTCAGCCGCTCGTCGACGTCGTAGTAGCGGACCTCGATGTCGCTGATCCCTGGGTGGCTGCCGAGCGCGGGCTTCATCGGTCCCTCGCCCCAGGCGCGAGCGTGCTCCTCGCTGTCGAACAGGTAGACGCTCTCCGCGGCCTGCGCGGAGTCGTCGTAGGCCCACAGCTTCCAGAGCAGCCCCGGCACGCCCGCGATCTTCTCGGCCGCCGCGAGGAACGCGCGCGCCTGCTCGGGGTCGTCGCTGCCGAGCTGCCGCCCGTACCGCACCACCAGAAGCTTCATCGCTGCTCCCTTCCGCGCCGCCGTTCCAGGCGCAACCGCCTGCGTCGGATTCGCTTGATCGTTGCGTCTGAGCATCGCTCCCGGCGGCGATCGAGCGAATACGGGCGCCAGGCGTCTGCGGGTGCGGTTACCCGCACTCGTGAACGACCTCGCGAGGCGTCAGCCGGCGCTGAGCTGCTGCATCATGCCGGCGCCGTCGAACTGCGTCCAGACATCGGTGACGCGACCGCTCTCCAGGCGGTAGAAGTTCATGCCTTCGATCTCGAGCTTCTGACCGCGCGCCGGGATCCCCATGAAGTCCTGCTGCTGGGAACCGGTCAGGATCCAGCGCGTCGCGACGGTGTCGCCGCTGCCGACGATGTCCGCGAGATCCTCCTCGAGGTCCGGGAAGACCGCGAGCATCTGGGCGATCTTCTCCTTGAAGCCGGCGAGCGACGAATCCTGGCCGGAGGGTGCGTTGTGGTCGACGAGACCCGGGTCGGCGAGCTCGTCGACCGTCTCCTGCTCGCCTGCGCGGAACGCGAGCTCGAAGCGCCGCGCGATCTCGGTGTTGTCAGCCATCGTTGGGTCCTTTCCGCCTGGTCGTGGCGCGTTGACGTCCGCCTTCGCCAATGAGACGGACGACGACGCCGCAGACGGACACACCCCGCCGAGGTGTGTGCCTTCAGGCGCGCGCCGCGCCCTCGTGCTTCGCGGTCCGCGATCCAGCAGCTGGGCGGCGCGATCGGCGTCGCGGTTCTGGGCACGGTCTTCTTCTCCGTGCTCTCGCACCACGGGTTCGCGCCGGCGCTCGCGCGGGTGATGTGGTGGACCGTCGGCGCGCTGGCGATCGTGCTGGTCGTCTCTCCCCTGCTCCCCGCTCGCGCCCGCGAGCCCGACGGGGCGGCCGAGAGCTGCGCCGAGGACGCGGGCCGACTCGTGGCCGCGGGCGGGTGATGCGGGCGCCGAGCTGGCTCACACAAGGCGAAACGACCACCTCGCATCACCCGCCCGGACCGTGGCGAACGCCGCATCGAGCGCGACGTCGTCAGGGATCGTGAACACGTGATCGCCGGCCGCGGCGGAGCCCTCGAAGAGCACGCGCGCGTCGCTCTCCGGATCGGGAGCGGTGAGCGACGTGATCCAGTGAGCCGTCACGGTCACGTCGAGCGGTGCGAAGAGGCTGAGCAGGATCGCGCGGCCGTTCGGGTCATACGACGGCGCCTGCCCCGGGATCGGCCGCTCGCCGTCGAGCGCCTGCTGCACCTGTTCGGCGATCAGGCGCGGGATCCCGGCGAGACCCTGGACGAAGGCGACGCCGTCGTTGAGTGCTTCGATCTGGCGCCGGATCTCGACCCTCGTGTCGGGCGGCACCTGGCCGCCGAACACCGTCACGTCGAGCGAACCGGTGTCGAACCTGCCGGTGATGTCGTCGAACTCGTTCGTGCCGTGCGCGGCGTAGCGGCGGTTCTTCAGCAGCGCGACGGTCTCGTCGAGCACGCGCCGGCTCCGGCCGATGAGCAGGATCTCGGGGACGGGGTTCTCCATCGTGTTCCTCCTGTGACTCGGGGTCATGAGTGGGCGACCAGCTCGGCGTGGGCCTCGCTCGGCTGCGAGCGCGCGTCTGCGGGCTGCAACGGGTCCTCCCGGGTGTTGGTCGTGCGCAGCGAGATGAGCGCGGCGGCAGCCGCGAACACGGCACCGGCGAGCAGAGCACGCTGGTAGCCGCCGGTGGCGGCGGCGCGCGGGTCCGCCCCGGTCGCCAGAAGGTGAGTCGTCCTGCTTGCCGCCAGCGCTGAGAAGATCGCGAGTCCGAGCGCTCCGCCGACCTGCTGCGCCGAGTTGAGGATCGCGGCCACGATCCCGGCCACCTCCGGGCTCGCCCCGGCGTTCGCTGCCGCCGTCACGCCGACGAACACCGGGCCGAGGCCGAACGCGACCAGCATCAACCCGGGCAGGATGTCGGCGAGGTAGCTGCCGTGCGTGGGCACCTGGGCCAGCAGCAGAAGCCCCGCGGCCGCGATCACGGCGCCACCGCAGATCACCGGGCGGCTGCCGACCTTGGCGATCAGCTTGGCGCCGACCCCCGATGAGACCCCTACGCCGAGCGTCAGCGGCAGGTAGGCGGCGCCCGCGGCGATCGGCGAGTAGCCAAGGACCGTCTGCATGTAGAGGGTGAGGAAGAAGAACATCGTGAGCATCCCGGCGAAGCCGACGAGCCCTGTCGCGTTCGCGGCCACGAGGCCGGGGATCCGAAGCACGCGCGCGGGCAGGATCGGATCGGCGGCCGCTCGCTCGACCAGCGCGAAGCACGCCAGCAGCGCGGCGGCCCCGGCGAGCTCGAGCCAGGTCATCGCGGCCCCCCATCCCTGGATCGGGGCCCGGACGAGCGCGAACACGAGCAGCAGCATCCCCGCCGTGAGCAGTGCGCTGCCGAGTGCGTCGAAGCTCCGCCTGCCGGCCGGGGGCCGGCCGCCGGGCACAGTTCGGAGCACGGCCGGCGCGATCGCCGCACAGGCGATCGGGTTGACGAACATCACCCACCGCCATCCGGGTCCTTCGACGAGAGCGCCGCCGAGCAGGATCCCAACCGCCGATGAGAGCCCGGCGACGGCCCCCCAGACGCCGAGCGCCTTGTGGCGGTCTCCGGGCACGGAGAAGGTCGTGGTCAGCGTAGAGAGCGCGGCAGGCAACATCAGCGCCGCCCCCGCCCCCTGCACGAGCCGGGCAGCGACGAACAGGCCGGCGCTCCCCGCGAGGCCTCCGGCGAGCGATCCGGCGGCCACGAGCGCGGCGCCGCCGAGCAGGATGCGCCGCCGGCCGAACAGGTCGGCGAGGCGTCCGCCGAGCAGCATCAGCCCCCCGTATGTGACCAGGTAGGCCGAGGGCACCCACTGCAGCGTCTGGATCGAGAAGCCCAGCGCCGCACGGATGTGAGGCAGCGCGACGTTCGTGATCGACGCATCCACGAAGTCGAGGAACGCGACGGCGCACAACACGGCGAGCAGCGTCCTGCCGGTCCTGCTCGATAGGCGAATCGTGTGTTCCTGTGCCATCTGAGGCCTCCTATGTGGGTGATACCTATATTGGTCGAGCCAACATAGCATTGTTGGTGCCACCAACAAGTGCTACGGTCCGTGTGTGCCCGGCCATCCCCCCGACGCTGTCGGTCCGTCCCGCATCCGTGATCGCCCGACGTGGCTGATCGGCCGCGCCTACGGCCGCTCGCGCGTGAGCCTCAGCCGGGGGTTCGCGGCGAGCGATCTGGGCGTGCGCGGCTCGCACTACCGGCTCCTCGCGGCGGTGGCCGACGCCGGCCAGGCGAGTCAGGCGGAGCTGGCGAGCCGGGCCGTGCTGGATCGCAGCGACGTCGCCACGGCAATCGCCGAGCTCGAGCAGAAAGGCCTCGTCGGGCGCAAGCCTGACCCGGCGAACCGCCGCCGCAACATCGTCTCGCTGACCAAGGAGGGCTCGCGCGCCCTGGGAAGGCTCGACTCCGTCCTCGACGGGATCCAGGAGCAGGTGCTGGCGCCCCTCTCCCCCGGCGAGCGCAAGAAGCTGGTCGAGCTGCTTCGCAAGCTCACCGCCGAGAGCTGACTCCCGGCCGCATGCTCCTGATGAGGAGCATCGAGGAACGGGCGATGTCGCTGTACCGCCAGGGCAAGGTGCCGGGTCCTTCTACGACGGGTATCGCCGCGAGGCCCGCCTAAGCTGCACCCCATGACCGAGCAGACCCCGACGATCTTCGAGTGGGCCGGGGGACGTCCAGCCTTCGCGCGCTGGCTGAACCGCTTCTACGACCTCGTCGAAGCCGAGGCGCCCGACATCCTGGCTCTGTTCGGCGACCGCGTCAGCGTCGAGCACCGCGAGCGCGTCACCGACTGGTGGTCGGAGGTGATGGGCGGGCCGCCCGCCTACACCGAGCACCGGGGCGGGTACGAGCACATGCTCGCGCGCCACCGCGACCTCGCCATCACGCCCGAGCAGAGGCTCGAGTTCGTGACGCTCCTGAGCCGCGCCGCGGACGACTCCGGCCTGCCGTCCGACCCCGAGTTCCGCGCTGCGCTGATGGGATACGGGGAGTGGGGCACGCGCCTGGCGATGCACAACTCCCAGCCGAACGCCGAGGTGGCGCAGCACGCGCCCGTGCCTCGCTGGGGCTGGGGCGTCGCGCCTCCGTACACCCCGTCCGACACCTGATCGCCGGGGCCGGGCCGGCGCGTCAGCCGCCGGCAGCCGTCTTTTGCTCCTCGCTCTCGCCCGCGCGAGGGTTCCGGCGGACCACGTAGGCCGCGATCACCCACGAGCCCGCCAGGACAGCCAGCGCCAGGTAGGGGAAGACGCTGTAGGGGACGGGCTGGCCCGGCTGGAACAGCTCGGCGAACGGGATCACCAACGCCAGCGCGCCGAGTGCCGGCACCGCCACGCAGCGAACCGGCGAGAACGAGCTGCGGTGGCGGCGCCACACGAAGACCGGAAGCGAGAACGCCGTGAGCACGTAGACGAAGAGGATCAGGATCGTTCCCATCGTCGAGCACTCCGCGTAGAGCTTGACCGGATCGTCCGACCCGCCGAGCAGGCCCGTGACGTGGCACAGCCACCAGACGAGGACGATGCCGAGGCCGACGACGGTCATCGCCAGCAGCGCGTTGACCGGCGTCTCACCGGGGGGCCTCGATGAGCCCAGTCGCGCCGGCAGCAGCCCGGTGCGGCCCCCGTCGGAGATCATCCTGCCCTGCGAGTTGACCGCGGCGACGAGCGTGCAGAGCACCGAGACGATGCCCGCCAGCCACGCGAGGATCGCGGCGTCGCCGAGGTAGCGGTCGGCCAGTTCGAGGAACGGCACCGACGCGCGCCCGATCGAGGAGGTGTCGTAGTGGAAGCCGACGATCGTGGCGTATGCGAACAGGACGAACAGCGCCGTGGCGAGGGCGAGCGCGCCGAAGAGAGCTCGGGGGATCGTGCGGCGGGGGTCGCGGGTTTCCCCGGCGAGCGCCGGGGCGTTTTCCCAGCCGATCAGCATGTACAGCGCCAGTGGGAAGCCGGCGGAGAGACCCGCGAGGCCGTTGTTGAGGTGCGACGGCGAGAAGGGCGTGCCGGAGAGGCTGTTGCGCTGATCGACCAGCACCACCGCGCTGACGGCGAGCATGACCAGCACCTGGATGACGGTCGCGACGCCGATCGCGCTCGTCGACAGGCCCGCCCCCCGCGTGGCCAGCCAGATCGCCGACGCCGTCATCACGAGCGCGATCGGCACCCACGAGGGGTGCCACGCCGTGTAGTGGTCGAGCGTCAGCGAGATCATGCCGCCGGACATCGCGAACACGCCGGCGATGGCGACGGTGAAGCCGACCGTGACGAGCAGCGCGACGAGGACCCCGGCCCT
Source organism: uncultured Solirubrobacteraceae bacterium (assembly GCA_963836035.1). GTDB lineage: Bacteria > Actinomycetota > Thermoleophilia > Solirubrobacterales > Solirubrobacteraceae > Palsa-744. The sequence continues at coordinate 236,764 of CAWIHX010000008.1, forward strand.
CGGCCCGAGTGAGGTCTCGACATAGGTGATGAAGCTCCCGGCGGAGGGCTCCATCCTCGTGAACTCGGCCGTGACGTACGCCAGGAAGAACACCGCGACACCGGCCGCGACGATCGTCAGCGGCGCCGCGGTGCCGGCGGTCACCGCGATCACCCCGAAGGCGAAGTAGAAGTCGACCCCCGGCCCGATGTTGGCGATCGTCGAGGCGGTCACCTCGGCGAGTCCCAGCGCCGGCTCGCCGCCGGTCCCACCGTCGGCGCTCTGGGGGTTCTCGGCCATTCCAGGTCGAACGATCGAGACTGGGGCGGTCGTAACCGCCCGCGCCCACCTCGAGCCTACGTGCGCTCGCCGCCCGTCTGCGGCGAGAACGGCGCCCTGACGCACGCGGCGCCGTGCTCGCTCAGCTGAGGGTGCATCGCCCCGAGACCTTCTGCGCGCGCCTGCCGCGCTGCATCCGCTCGCCGCGGCCGCGGCTCGCCTCTGCGGGTCGAGCGTCCGGAGGCCAGCGGTTGATCGCATGCGAGGTCGCGCCCCATAGGTGCTGGACGGCGTAGGCGCGCCACGGGCTCCAACGCCGGGAGTGCTCGGTCAGCTCCCTCGCGCCGGTCGGCAGGCCCAGCGCGCCGGCGCCGGCGCGCACACCGAGGTCGCTGGCCGGGAACGCGTCGGGCTCGCCGAGGGCCCGCATCGCGATCACCTGCGCGCTCCACGGACCGATTCCCGGCAGCTGCTCCAGGACGCCCATCGCTTCGGCGCGATCGGCCCCCGGGGTCAGCTCGAGCCGGCCCCCGGCGAGCGCGGCGGCAAGCTCTCGCACCGCACGCCGGCGTGCGCCCGGCATCCCGATCTCGAGGCCGACCAGCGCGCCGGGAGCCGGGAACAGACGGGACAGCCCGCCCTCCGGGTCCGAGACGGGCTCGCCGCAGCCGGCCGCGATCCTGGCGGCGAGCGTCCGCGCCGCGGCTGTCGAGATCTGCTGTCCGAGCACGACGCGGATCGCGAGCTCGGCGCCGTCGACGGTGCGCGGCACGCGCCGGCCGGGCCACCGCTCCACCGAACGCGCGAGGTGCGGGTCCGAGCCGAGCTCGCCGTCGATCGCCTCGGGGTCGGCGTCGAGATCCAGCAGCCAGCGGCACCGCGCGATCGCGCTGCCGAGGTCGCGCACGTCCTCCAGCGTGAGCCGGCAACCGATGTGCGACGCCTCGGGGGTGAGCTCGGCGATGCCGGTCCCGTACGGCAGCCGCAGCGTGCGGCGGTAGGTGCCGTCCCGGGTCTCCTCGACGCCCGGCACCGCGGTCGCCGCGAGGTGCCCGAGCAGGTTCTCCGGGCTCAGCGGCCCGCGGAAGGCGAGCCTGAGGCGCAGCGTGCCGGCCGAGGGGCCCGCCGCACCCCCGGCCCGCCGGCGCAGCTCGGTCGGAGTGAGGGCGAACACCGATCTGACGGTGTCGTTGAACTGGCGGATGCTCGTGAAGCCGGAGGCGAGAGCGATCTCGGCCATCGTCAGCGAGCTGGCTTCGATCAGCGTGCGGGCGGTCTGCGCACGCTGGGCACGGGCGATCGCGAGCGGCCCGGCGCCGAGCTCCTCTCCGAGCAGCCTCTGCAGCTGGCGGGCGCTGTAGCCCAGTCGCGACGCGAGCGCGGGCACGCCTTCGCGATCGACGACGCCGTCGGCGATCAGCCGCATCGCGCGGGCGACGACGTCGCCGCGCACGTTCCACTCGGGCGACCCCGGCGAGGCGTCCGGCCGGCAGCGCTTGCAGGCGCGGAACCCCGCCTGCTGGCAGGCGGCAGCGGTCGGGTAGAAGCGGACGTTCTCCCGTTTCGGCGTCATCGCGGGGCAGCTCGGGCGGCAGTAGATGCCGGTCGAGGTCACGGCCGTGAAGAACCAGCCGTCGAACCGGGGGTCCTTGGCGCGCGCCGCGCGGTAGCAGTGCTCGAACTCGATCGTCACCGACCGAGCGTGACACGTGCCCCGCGCTGCGTCTAGCGGTTTTGCGACATCGACGACGACGTCCGATTTCCGCGCGACGGGGGCGCCGCGTTCACCTGCCGTTGCGCTCGCGGTGCCTGCAGCCCGGCCAGCAGCAGGGACGGCGCTGGCCTTCCTCGAGCTCTTCCCGGGTACGCCGGATCCTTCGCTCGCGCGTCGCCTCCTTCTTGGCGTCCTCGACCCAGCAGATGAACTCGTTGCGGGCGAGCGGGGTGATGTCCTTCCAGGCCTCGAGCGCCGTGCCGTTGGCGATCAGCGCGCTCCGGAGGTCCGCTGGCAGCTCATGGACCACGCCGCCGGGCACCGTCTGGCTGGACATGGCCGCATCGTAGCCACGTCGAGGCGGGCGCCACGCACAGCTTCCAGCGACGCGCCGCCGACCGAGCCGCCCGCCTGTCCTGCGGGCGGCTCGGTGACAGCGCTGCTCACCCGACCTGGATCGTCTGGACCGGCGCTTCGAGCCGGTGCAGGAAGCGGTTGCCCGCGAACAGCACGTGCACCGTGACGTGCCCGCCATGCAGCCGCTTGCGGTTGTGGAACACGACCGGGAGGCTGAACGAGCAGTCCTTGTGGATCCCCGCCCTCAGTGACTGCACGGCGACCTGACCCACCCTGAAGGTGATGTCGAAGTAGCCGCGGCAGGCGACGAAGTTGGTGAAGCCCTTCGGCGGGACCATGCGGCCGGAGACCGTGACGCGGTCCGGCATCGCCCGGTGAAAGCGCGGCGATGCGGACGCGACCACGCCCGCGGGCTGCAGGCGTGCGCGCGGGAGCGTGAAGAAGCTCGAGTCGCTGCCGACGACGGCCTTGCCGCTGGCTGTCACCGTCACGAGCCGGTAGTGGAAGATCCGAGTGCTCGTCGTGGTGCTCGCGAGACCGGTGACGAGGGCCTTCACCGGCACCGGCGCGCTCCCGGCCGTGATCGTCTGCGCCGGCGTCTGCAGCGAGTAGGGCTGAGCCGTGCCGAGCTGGAAGTAGTAGGTGAGCGCTTCGCCGGGCGTGAGGCCGGCGGGGTTGACGACCCCGTTGAGCGTCGCGCTTTCGACGCCGACCGCAGTGGCCGGGCCGGTCGACGGGGCAGCAGGCACCGGTTCCGGCGGGGCGATGCCGGTCGTCTTGAACGTGGCATCCGGCCCCGCGGTCGTGCCACCCGCGTTGGTGGCGAGCATCCGGTAGTGGTAGACGGTGCCGGGTCGCAGGCCGGCCAGCTGCGTGCTCTCGCTCACCGGCTGCGTGCCCGCGCCGGCGCTCTGAACGGCTGTCTGGCTCGCGTAGTGGGTGTCCGTGCCGTATTCGAAGGCGTAGGTCGTTTCCTGTCCGCCCGGGTTGACCGTTGCCGTGACGGTGGCGCTGCTGTCGCCGACGGCGCTGGAGGACTCGCCCGACACGGCCGGGGGCGAGGTCGCCAGCGCGCCTGCGGCGATCGCCAGGCCTGCGGCCAGCACCGCGAGCACCGTCGTTGCCGGGATCCATTTACGTCGCATAGGGGAGCGGTCTCCTGTCGTTGGGTTCGAGGGTGTTCGACAGGGCAGCACCCGAGAAGTCGTGGTGGTCGACGGCCGTCTGTCTCCGCGCTTACGTCAGAGATCGGACCAAGGTAGCGGCGGAGCAGCCTCCAGTCGGCAGCGGCAGCAGGCGGCACGAGCGCCGGCAGAAACGCGGCCCGGGCCGAGCGCATGGGCCGTTCAGCGCTCGTCGACCTCGGCGCTCAACACCGGCTTCAGGTCGAGCACCGGCGTCCCATCGATCGCCTCGAGGTCGCGGACCCGGATCGCGCCACCCTCGATCGACTCCACCCGCACGCGGTGCAGGCCGATCGGGTTGGGGCGGTCCGGCGATCTGGTGGCGAAGACGCCCCGGCGCTCGCGCGCGCGATCGCCGCGCGGATGGACGCTCAGGACGTCGCGAGCCGCACGGTCGAGCCACGTGAGCACGATCAGCTCCTCCCCGGCCTCGATCCCCTGCAGCGCCTCGAGATACTCCGGGTCGAGCCCGATCGTCGCGAGGGGCGCGCCCTCGTCTCCCTGCTTGGGTGCGCTGCCGAGGTCCGTCAGCGGCGAGCGCACGCTGCCGATCGGCCGCAGCTCGATTCGGTCCATCCTGGGCTCTTCACCGGCTGAGCACCGCCTCCTCCCCCATCCGTCCGAGCTTTCGGGGGTTGCGGATCGCGTAGATGCGGGTGATCCGCCCGCCCGCGATGGCGACGCTGATCGCCGTCTCCAGCTCACCGTCGCGCTCGATGCGACCGCCCGGCGCACCGTTCAGCAGGAACGTGGCGAGGACCGCGTCGGGCGCGAAATCGTGGAAGCGGCCGAGCAGGCCGGCGACCCGCTCGCTCCCCACCACGGGCTGGCGAACCGCGGGCGCCTCGCCGCCGCCGTCGGCGATGAGCACGACGTCGGGGGCGAGCACGTCGAGCAGCGACTGGACATCGCCGGTCCGAACGGCCGCCATGAACCGGTCCACCACCTCCTGCTGCTCGCCCCGGTCGACCTCGATCCGCGGCCGCCGCGCGGCCACGTGCTCGCGCGCCCGGTGCGCGATCTGGCGGACCGCGGCCGGCGTCTTCTCGAGGGCCTCCGCGATCTCCTCGTAGGGGAAGTCGAACACCTCGCGCAGGACGAACACGGCGCGTTCGTTGGGCGCGAGCGTCTCGAGCACGGTGAGCATCGCGATCGAGACGCTCTCTGCGAGCTCGACGTCCTCGGCCACGTCGGGGCTCGTGAGCAGCGGCTCCGGCAGCCACTCCCCCACGTAGTCCTCGCGCCGGCGCGCGAGCGTCCGCAGGCGGTTGAGAGCCTGGCGCGTGACGATGCGGACGAGGTAGGCGCGCGGGTCGCGCACCTCGCTGCGGTCGGCCCCCGACCACCGCAGCCACGTCTCCTGCACCACGTCCTCGGCGTCGGCCGCCGAGCCGAGCATCTCGTAGGCGACGGTGAAGAGCAGGCTGCGGTGGGTGTCGAAGGCCTCGACGCTCACGCCGCAGCCGCCAGCGACACGGGCTTCAGCTCGCACGCCGCCGAGAACCCCTGCGACTCGATGCCGAACGCCGTGTTGGTGCGCGTGTACAGGTTCGCGAGCCCGATGTAGGCCGTGAGCTCGACCAGCGCCGGGGCACCCAACTCATCCAGCAGCCGCGCCGAGAGCTCGTCGGTCACCGTCGGCGGGGTCATCGACATCGCCTCGGCGTACTCCATCACGTCGCGCTCCAGCGGCGTGAAGGCCTGCGATTCGCGCCAGCGCGGGACCTCGCGCGCCTTGGCCTCGTCCAAGCCTTCGTTGTGCGCCTGGAAGTACCCGAGATCGAGGCAGAAGCTGCAGCCGACCAGGCTGGCGACCGCGATGTGGGCGAACGACTTCAGGTTCTCGTCGCACTGGTCCCACTTCTGGGCCTTGCGGCCGAGGCCGAACGAGAAGTTCAGCACCTTCTTGTTGTGCCACGCCACTTCGACGGGCTCGGGGACGTCGCCGAGCATCTTGCGGGACATGCGCTTGATGATGGCGCCGTAGACGCCGGTCGGTTCGACCCTGGGGATGCGTGTGTTGCCGGCCATGTCTGCTCCCTTCTGCTTTGGGTTCGACAATGAGACACCGGGTGAGGCTCGTCTGTGACAGCCCCCACGGGTCAGGCCGGGGACGACCGGGGAGCACGCCGGCCCAGCGGCCGGGCTTCGCCCCTGCGCGGCGGATGAGCTTTCGAGGACCCCGCCCTGACGAACGTGCTTCCGTGAGGCCCCGCCAGCACCTCGCGATGCAGCGCGCTGCCCCTCAGCCACTGCCGCCAGGACAGGAACCACATCGTCCAGCCGTTGTCCCAGGTGCCGGCCTTCGGGCTGCCGCTGACCTTCACCGGGTCGCCCGGCACGGCGATCTTGTAGAAGATCTCGGCGTCGGTCGGCGACATGTTCACGCAGCCGTGGCTCACGTTGGTGAAGCCCTGATCGCCCACCGACCAGAACGCGTCGTGGAGGTAGTCGCCGCTCCACGTGAACCGGACCGACCACGGGACCTCGATGTTGTACCCCGGACCGATCATGTCGACGGGGTTCGCCTTCTCGATCGTCAGGTAGGAGCCGTCCGGCGTTTCGTCCCCGGGGCGTCCGGTGCTGATCGGCCAGCGCGCGAAGTGCCTGCCGCCTCGCTCCACGTCCATGTAGTGGCCTTCGGTGTTGACCGACACCGTCACGCGGTCGCCGATGCTGAAGCTCTGTCGCAACGTGTGGCTGCCGTAGACACCGGGCGCCACCTCGACGCCGTTCAGGTGCCCGGTGAAGGCGACCGAGGTGTGCGCGGGCCAGTAGTGACGCGGGCGAAAGTACAGGCACTCCGGAGCGGTGCGACATTCGCTGTCCCAGTGCCAGGACCCGACGACGCGCCTCGAGCTCCTGATCTGAAGCGCCCGCTCGACGGCGCGCTTGTCGGCGATCGGCCGGCTGAAGTAGAGGATGATCGGCATCCCCACGCCGTAGGACTGATGATCGCCCTCGATGATCTCCGTCGAGACCGTCCTCCGCGGGGTCACGGTGCGAAACGAGCTCGTCCTGGTGACGGGTGTGCCCGAAGGGCCGACGGCCGTGGCCGTGACGGTGTAGCCCCGGGAGACGTCCAGCGACCAGGTGCTATGCCAGACGGCCCCGTTGGAGCGCAGGGAGCCGGTGACCGGTTCGCCATGCGTGTGCACGGTGACCGCGGTGATCCTGCCGCCGCTCGCGCGCACCGTGATGCCGCGGTCCGGCGCCCTGTCGAGTCCGGCGCCCGGGGCGATCGACAGGCGCACGGCAGCAGCGGCGTGCGCGCCCGCGGCGTCGCGCGCGGTGCTCGTGCCTCCCCCGCAGCCCGTCACGAGCAGCGCGAGCGCGCACAGCGCCGCCACAGCAGGTCCGCGCGCGCAGCGCCTGCATGAGCGAAACAAGCCGGTGTCGGGGGCAGCCTCCGCAGTCACACTCCCGTTCGGGGGGCTCGTGAGATCGGAGGCTACTCCGAGTTTCCTCGAGATACGCCGGTCCGCGGACGGGAGGTGGAGCGCTCGCTCCGGGCCCAGGAGCGGGCGGCGCGCTCTCGACGGCTTGCGGACCGGTCAAGCCCGCGCAAGCACCTGGAGGCCGGTGGAGACTCGCTGGGAGGTTCAGGTGCTGCGCGAGGGAACGCGGTCGAGATCCCGCAGGCCGCGGCGCTGCAGCGCGAGGCCGAGCTCCGTCAGATACCAGCGCTTCGGAGCTCCGTTTCGGGGCATGCCGGCGTTGCGAATCAGCTCCTGGTCGGAAAGCCGTCGCAGAAGCTTCGATGCCTGGCCGGGGTCGCCGATCCCGGCCGCCTCGGCCACCACGCGGTTCGACGCGCCCGGTTTCTCGGCCATCGCCGTCAAGACCCTCAGGGTGCGATACGTCACCCTGATCTCCGGCCGCCTGCCCTCCGAGCGCCGCTCCGGCGATTTCGCGAGGACGGCGCCCGGGGTCAGGGCGGGGAGGGCGATCAGCGAAGCGCGGTCGGCACGCACGGCCGCGGTCCCGATGTAGGAGTAGGTGATCACACCCATCAGCTCGTCGAGCAAGCGCACCAGGCGCCCCTCCTCGCGCGAGGCCACACGCTCGCGGATCACCGAGATCGCACCCTCGACTATCAACTCGTCGATGAGCCCGGGGGTCTCGGTGGCGTGCTCGCCCGAGCGGCCGCTGTCGAGCACGAGCTGGAAGATCTCGAGTGCCCTCGCGCGCCTGCCTCGCAGCAGCTCTCTGGCCTTTGGCGCCTCGAGAAACACAAGTGCCGCAAGCTCTCGGTCGGACTCCAGCAGCACCAGGAGCGCTTCGAGTGCGGCCCTGACCCGCTGCGTCCAGGCCCCCGCTCGCATGTAAGCCGGGCGCATCACGGCCTCGATCTCTGCCATCGCCTCGTCGTAGGCGGCGATGAAGCACTCGTCCGTGTCGGCGAAGTTCTCGTAGAAGGTCTTGCTCGACACTCGGGCACGACCGATCACGGCCGTCGCTGACACGGCCTGATAACCGTCCTCACAGGCGAGCGCACGGATCGCAGCGAGAATCCTCGCGCGGGAGTTGGTGAAGCCGCTGACGCTGCCGGGCCGGCGCACGGCCGTGCCGGGCGCGCTCGGCCCCGCCGTACCGTGGTTGGCTCGTGTCGTTTCGCGCGCCGGCATCGCCTCGCGTCACCTGTCTCAGTCCGATCGTCCGCCAACGCCCCCGTAGCGGAATCCGATCAACGAATCGACCGAGAAGATACCGGAGCGAGTCGAAGAATTCCGGAAATCTTCTATTCCGCAGAACAGTTTGACAGTTAACAACTGTGTGTCAGGCGATGGTCACCACGACCGCGAAGGTGTGCGGCCGGCCCAACGCTCATACCGGGGCGAGTCGTCCCGCCCCGGACCCGCTGCTCGCGGTCAGCACCCACGGCACGGTTCTCGAGCCCCTTCGCGATCAGCTCGAGCTGACCCAGCGTCGGCACCTCCTCGCCACTCTCGATTCTGTAGATCAGCGATCGGGTGGTGCCGGTGCGAGTGGCGAGCTCGTCCTGGGTTATGCCGAGGGCCAACCTGCGCTGGGCGAGCAGCCGCGCCAAGCCCTCGGCGGGGCTCGCAGGGGCTTTCGCCGCCGGCCCTCCCGGGACATGCCCGTTGCCGTTCTGGCGCGCGACTGGCGCGCGGCTCACGAGGTAGGTGTCGAGCATCCCGGCCGCCTCGCGCTCGTTCCCGGGCATCAGATGGCCATAGCGATCCATCGTGATCGAGATGTTGGCGTGCCCCATGTAGGCCGAGAGCGCCTTCGCGTTCACTCCGGCGGCGATCATCAGCGATGCGAAGGTGTGACGACACTCGTGGAGGGTGATCCGGCTCAGCCCGACCGCATTCCACGACCGTTCAGCGCGTTTGGCCAGCGGGGTGGGATTGAAGGGACGAGAAGGGCCGATCCCGAACGCGAGCCCCTCCTGCCACTGGATGCGGGCGAGGTGGTCCTCGAGCTCGCGCTGGAGCACGGCCGACACGGGGACGACACGGATGCGCCGGGACTTGGTCGCGATCTCCCCGTGGAACGTGTCCCAACCGCGCGAGACGGTGATCACCGAGCGCTCGAGGTCGATGTCGGCGATCCTCAGCGCCATGATCTCGCCGCGGCGCAGTCCCGCGTACATCGCTGTCGCCCAGAGCGCACGGTCGCGCTGCGGAAGCGCGGCGAGCAGCCTCGCGCATTCTTCAGGCGTCGCGATCCGCTTGCGCTGATCGCGGGATGTCGGGACCTGCGCCCCCACGATCGGGTTGAGCGCGATCTCCCCGCGTGAGAGCGCGCGCCTGAAGAGAACCCGCAGCGAGGACACCGTGATACCGACGGTGGGCGGGCGCAGGCCCTGCGAGACCAGGTCGTCGATCAGGTCCTGGATGTCGTTGCGACTGACCTCGGACAGGCGCTTCTTGCCGAGCGAAGGGATCACACGGAGGCGCAGCGCCGCCTCATACGCCCGGATCGTCGCCGGCTTGTAGGGCTCACCGGACCTCGTCCTGACGAGACCCTCGCGCGCCCGCGCGAGCCAGTCCTCGGCCGCGCCTCCGACTGTCACAGTGGTCGGAGCGCGGACGAGCATCTTCCTGACCGCGAGCGCAGTCTCGGCCCGCCACTCGCGCGCGGCCGATTGGCTGGCGAACGTCTTGCGGATCTTCCGGCCGTCCAGGCGGGAGTACACGAACGCCTCCCAGGAGCACTCGCACCGCCGCCCGCCTCGGCAGCGGCGGCCATGGCGCTGACGAACACCTACCGCCACGCGAGACCTCTCCGGTCAACGCCGCGCGACCCAAACCCAGTCCGAGTCGCGCCGCTTCCTCTGCACGACACCTGGCCCCCTCCAGCTCCTCCTCGGAGTACGGCTCACCATACCATCGTGTTTCGCCGCGATGCAACCCCCTTTTCGCCGGTACTCGACTGTTTTTCGCGGATTCTCGCCTGCCGGCCTGGTCCGGCCGGCAGAGTTCTGACGACACGGCGTTTGTCCGTGTCGGCCTGCTGTACACACGCTGTTCTTCCTGTCAATCACGTGCGGAACCTCGTGGCCTGGCGGCCGACGGCTCCGGTTGTCGCCTTGCCGCTGCACGGCGCCCGGCCCGGCTCCGGCAAGACTGGCGCAAATCCTGGCGCGAGGGCCCGGAGACCCCATTGGTACGTGGAGTTTCACGGTGACTTACTCACAAGTGAGACATCTGTTTCATCTGAGGACTTTGGGGCTGTGCCTGGCCGCGGTCTTTGCGGTCGCGGCCTTCAGCGCGAGCAGCGCCTCGGCCGGCAAGCCCGAATGGGGCAAATGCGAAAAAGTCGCGCCCGGCGCCGGGAAATACGCGACGCCAACTGCACCAGCAAGGAAAAAGGCGGCGAATACAAATGGGTGAAGGGCAAGAGCCTGCCAAACATCCCGTTCAGCGGCGCGACACCGTGGGCAGCGGCGGCGTCCTGACCGCGGCGTTCGTGCGAATGCGCAAGGACACACCGTCAGCGAGTCCCGCGCAGCCAGTGCGAACTGAAGGCGGCGGCGAAATCCTCGATATAGAAGATTGTCATCTACGTCGAATGCGAAGCGAGACGAACACCGGCGAAGCCGACGGGCAAGAACGGATCACCAACGTGCATGTGACGTTCAAGGCTGTGCACGCTATTCGGGCGCGATCCCGTGCAATCAGCGCAGGTGCCGCCGAAGGCGAAATCAAGACGAAACAACTCAAGGGGTCGAACTGGGATACATCAACAAAGACGCCGCCCGAGCCGAAGTCGGCGTCGGTGCTCGAACCTGCCGAAAGCAAGGGTCACTTCGCTGAGTTCGAATGCCCTGGCCTGGGACTCGTCGACCGTCGTTGGCGTCGGTAACAAGAAGGAAGGCGCCTACTGCGAACCCGAAAAGAAGGGTGGCAAGGACGAGATCATCTCGCCGATCACGCCGGTCAACGAAATGACGAGCGAATACACGCAGGTGTACACGTCAACGGAACACGACCAGAACGTGCCGATCCAATTCGAAAACGCCAAAGGCCTCTCGAACAGCTAGAAACTACCTGTACGACACCGGAGCGCAGGAAACGGACAGCGGTAAATGGGACGAAGGCCGGCGAGGAAATCACGAACGTGAACATCCCGGCGGAACCAGGCGAGATCAAAGGCTAGTTTGCTGTTGATCTGAGTATGCAGTGATGGTGTTGGTGTGGGGCCGGCTCGGTCGGCCCCACACCACACGCGAGTAGCAGGGGCGAGCGAGGGAGAGCGAAGTAGAAGTCATGGCGCCTAGGTCTTCAGCACCAGTCACATGTGGCCGTCGCGGCAGGACGGTTCGCGTCTGGCCCGGCGGCCGCATCGGCTGGTTGGTCGCCGCGACGGCGTGTCTGATGTTCGCGGCCTCATCCGTTTGTATCGCGCCGCCTCCGGCGGCGGTGGGCCATTCGTTTCAGTCGCGCCTGCCGGAACCGTCGGGAGGCCGTCTCGAAGAACCGGCCGCGCTCGCGGTGGATCGCTCGGATGGACGAGTGTTCGTTTCCGACGTCGAAGCGGGCGTGGTCGATGTGTATGACTCGTCGGGAGCCTTTCTGACGCAGCTCGGAGACGGCGAGCTGGACGGAGTCGGGGTGGCGGTGGACGAAGCGTCTGGCCTGGTGTACGTCGCCGACACCGTTCGAAGACGCTGTGCTGGTGTTCAAGCCGGACGGCTCGGGCGGCTACGAACTGATCGGGGAATGGGACAGGCAAAGGGCTGCCGCGGCAAAGGATTCGGCGAAGTGACGGGCGTCGCGGTGGACAACTCAGGTGGGCCGTCCGCCGGCGACTGTGTACGTGGTGGACGCGGAAGACGAAGCACCTCGACGTGGGCGTCGTGGACGTGTTCAAGCCGAAGCCGGCTGGAGCCGGAAGAAGGCGACGAAGGCGTCGCTGGTCCGGGTGCTCTCGAAGGGTAGCAATGGAAGAACCGAACGGGATCGCGGTCGACCGCCTCGAGGACGGGTGTATGTGGCCGACGGCGAAAAGGGCGCCGTCTACGAGTACTCAGCGGCCGGTGTGCTCGAAGGGAAGATGAACGGCTCGACCTCGCCGCAGGGCTCGTTCGCAGGCAAGGAAGAAGAAGAAGGCAACGTCTCGGCGGTGGCGGTCGACCCGTCGAGCCGATGATCTGCTGGTAGCCGAGGCCGAACGGGGGATCGTCGACGAGTTCGACCCGGCCGGCGAATGGGTCGGCTGGATCCCGAGCACGGCCGACGGCGCCGCTTGGTCGAACCTGCGGGCGTCGCCGTCGACGCACGGGGCGCGTCTACGTCGCCGATGCGGAACTTGCGCGGGTCGATGTGTACGGGCCAGGGGTGGTCGTGCCCGACGGCGGAGACCGAAAAGGCGACCAAACTGACGCGCACGACGCGTCCAGTTGAACGGGAGCGTCAACGGCGAAGGCAAACCGCGGCAGCTACTTCTTCCAGTACGGGCACGACTCGCCGACGCTCGGCTCGAGCACCGCGCCGGTCGCGTTCGCCGGAGCGGCAAGAACCGGCCATCGCGCGACGCTCAGCGAACTGACGCGCGGGAGCGACCTACTTCTTCCGGCTCGTCGCCGAAAACGAAAACGGCGCGAGCTACGGCGTCACGCGGGAACTGACGACGCTCGCCGGCGGTCGAAAAGCTCTCGACCGGGCCCGATCAAGAGCCTGCAGCCGGAAAGCGTCACGCTCACCGGCTCGCTTCCCGAACGGCCTCGACGCCCACTACTACTTCCAATGGGGCAGCACGACGCAGCTACGGGCACACGCAGCCCCGAACCGCCCGGCACCGACGCCGGCGCGGGCAAGGGCGCGCTCACGGCGGAAACGAGCCCTGCTCCGGGCTGACGCCGAACACGCTCTACCACTACCGGCTGGTCGGCGACCAACAGCTTCGGCACCACGGTACGGCGCCGACCAGCAGTTCACGACCTCGGGGCCGCCGCGGATCACGAACAAGCCCGCCACCGCGATCGGCCACGAAACCGCAACACTGAACGCCGAAGATCAACCCCGGCGAGCTCGAAACGACCTACCACTTCGAATACGGCGAAACCACCGAATACGGCGACGAAACTCCCGCTGGGTGGCGCGAGCATCGGCAAAGGCGCTACGCCGGTCCCGGTCTCCGCGCCGCTCACCGGCCTCAAGCTCGGCGACGACCTACCACTACCGAATCGTCGCCACCAACAGCGGCAGGCACAACGACGGGCCGCGACCAGACGTTCACGACGGTTCCGCCGGCGCTTGATCACGAGCTGCGCCACCATGTCGAGCCGACCGAAGCGACGTTGAACGCACAGGTCAACCCGCTCGGCAACGACACGACCTACTACTTCCAGTACGGCACCAACCCTGCGCAAGCCCGAACCCGCAGCCTGCACCAGCGACGCCCGACCGCCCCCGGCGAAGACATCGGCGCCGGCGAAGAAAACGTCGCCGAAGACCATCGAGCTCACCGAAGTCTCCAACCCGACACCACCTACCACTACCGAGTGGTCGCCAACAACGCCCTCGGTACGAAGCCGACGGCACCGAACACACCCTCACCACGCCAAAGCCCGCTGCAGGCCTTCGCTCTCGCCCGACGAACGCGCCTGGGAGATGGTCAGCCCGCCCGACAAGGAAGGCGCGCCCGTCGAAGCGCTCACCCGCGAAGGCGGCATCATCCTCGCCTCCGAAGACGGCGACAAGCTCACCTATGTCGTCGATGGCGCGCTCGGCGAAGACGTCGAAGGCAACCGCAGCCCGGAAATGCAACAGATCCTGGCGACTCGCGGCCCGATCAACTGGAGCAGCCAGGACATCGCCACCCCCTCCAGCAAAGCGAAGGGACTCTCTCCGGGCACGCACCCGAGTACCAGTTCTTCTCGTCAGACCTTTCCCACGCCCTCGTTGAACCGTGGGGCCCGACTGGACGGGCCGAACCGCCGCTGGCCCCGGGTGTGGAACAGGCCACGCCATACCTGCGCGACAACGAAGGCGGGGGCTTCCTACCGCTCTTGACCGAAGCGAATACCTCGTGGGGCACGCAGTTCGGTGGACAGACGAGCCTTGTCGCCGCGACTCCCGATCTGGCTCACGTCATCCTGGGCTCACAGGTAGCGCTGGCCGGTTCCGGATCGAGCGCCGGCCTCTACGAGTGGTCGGAAAGCCAACTTCGCTTTGTCAGCATGCTTCCCGACAACGCAACGCCGGCCATCCCCGCCGAACTCGGATTTTTCGGCCGCGTGTTCGCGCATGCGGTATCTGCCGACGGGTCCCGAATCCTGTGGACGAAAAAAGAAGAAAACACGGGCAAGGGGCACCTCTATATGCGCGATCTGACGCACGAAGAAACGATTCGCCTGGACGCGGCCCAAGGGGTCTCAGAACCAGAAAAGGGCTCGGCGGAGTTTCAGACGGCCACGAGCGACGGCTCCCGGGTCTTCTTCACCGATAAGCAACGCCTGACGCCTGATTCAACCGCCGAACCCGGCCAAGGCATCGGCAAGCCCGATCTCTACGAATGTCGCATAGTCGAAGCAGCTGGGAAGCTGACGTGCGACCTCACAGACCTCACCGTCGATCGTAACGAAGGCGAGCACGCGGCGGTGCAGAACTTCGTCTTCGGGTCTGGGAACGACGGCTCCAACGTGTATCTCGTGGCGCAGGGTGTGTTGGCTGGCAACGCAAATGGTAACGGCGAAAGAGCCACGGCGGCGCAGAACAACCTCTACCACCTTCATTTCGACGGCGCCGAGTGGACGACGACCTTCATCGCGACGCTCGCGGGTGCCGACAGTCCCGAGTGGGAAGGCGGCACGACGAAAGGCGATAGCGCCTTTCTCACCGCCCAGGCCTCGGCGAGCGGGCGGTACCTGGCGTTCATGTCTGCCGCGCCGATCACCGGATACGACAACGTTGATCTAAATCCGGCTGCGCAGGGCGCACGGGATGAGGAGGTCTTCCTCTACGACGCCGCCACCGCCAACCTCGGTGCGTGTCGTGCAATCCTTCGGGTGCACGCCCTGCAGGTGTGCTCGACACCTTGGAATCCGGTGAAGGCCTCGGGCTTGTCGTCGACCGACGCAAGATCTGGTCCGAAGTGGGCAAGGAACACTGGCTTGCCGGCAACATTCCCGGCTGGACGGCCCAGACCCTGACCAGCGCGCTAACGCAGTCGCGCTACCTCTCAGACAACGGCCGCCTGTACTTCAACAGTCCCGACACGCTCGTCGGCGCTGCGAGCAATGGTAAGAACAACGTCTACGAGTACGAGCCCTCCGGAGTAGGTAGCTGTGAGAGCCTGTCGGGGGGCTGCATCTCCTTAATCTCGGCCGGGGATTCGCCGCGCGAATCGGCGTTTATCGAAGCCAGTCCGGACGGAAGCGACGTGTTCTTCCTCACGGTGGCGCAACTGCTCCCGCAGGACACCGACACCGCCTACGACATCTACGACGCCCGCACCTGCACCGCCGGATCGCCTTGCCAGACGACGCGGAGCCGCCGCCGGGCGGCTGCGAAGAAGCGCAGACCTGCCGGCCGGCCTCGCCCGGTCAAGAGATCCCCGGAGGTCCAGGTGGCAGCGCGACGCTCTCCGGACCCGCAAACGAGGCGTTGCCCGCGCCCCAGACGCAGGTCAAGGCTTCGAAGGTCGAGGCCCACTGGGAAGCCCCTGACTCGAAGGCAGAAGCTTGTCAAAGCCCTCGCCCGCTGCCGGCACAAGCACCCACACTCCAAGAAGAGACGAGCGAACTGCGAACGAGCAGCACGTAGAGTGTATGGGCCGAAGCACGCTAGGCACGGGCAGGCCAAACACAAGCCGGTCACAGGCCATGCCGGCGACAAGGGTGCCCGATGACCCCGGTCGCGCTCCCGGCAAAGCGTGTCCGCCGGCTCTCGCTGACGACGCTGGTCGTCCTCGTCGTGGCCGCAGGCGCATCTCCGGCTCAGGCGACCGAGCCCTGGTGGGGGATAAGCTCTGAAACGTCGCCGACGAACCTTCCACCGATGGGCGAAGGGAACCTCTTTGTCGTCGTGAGCAATCTTGGCGACGCGCCGATCGACGGCAGCAAAGTGCCGGTTGTCATCTCCAACCAGCTCCCGCCGGGCATAACCGCGACAGCGATGACATCGCCCGGCGCCAACAAAACGGCTGCGGAATGTTCACTCACGACGCTCAAATGTACCTTCAACGGCACTCTCTACCCCTACCAGCGGATCGCAGTGAACATCGCGGTATCGACCGAGCTGCCGACCGGGACCACGACGTCGCTGCACGACACGGCGAGCGTCGAAGGGGGAGGCGCGGCGAAGCTGTCGAGGACGCTCGAAGTGCCCGTCAGCAGCGAAGTCGCCGGGTTCGGCACCGAGAGCTTTGAAATCAACCCATTCAACGATAACGGCACTCCGGCAACCCAAGCCGGTGCCCACCCGTTTCAACTCACCACCACGCTGGTGATGAATCAGACGAGCCTCAGCGACGCTCGAGAATCGCGATTTCCGGTGAAGCTGCCGAAGGATCTCAGTTTCCACCTTCCGTCCGGATTGGTCGGTAACCCTAGCGCCGCCGGGCAGTGCACCCTCGCGGACTTCGCGGCGCTCGTGCTCGAAACGAACCTTTGCCCGCCAGATACGGTCGTCGGCGTCGCAACGGTCGGCGTACACGAACCGCTATCGCGAAATTTGTCACGAACACCGTTCCCGTCTTCAACTTCGTCCCGGCTCAGGGGAGCCGGCGCGGTTCGGCTTCGAGGTAATCGGCAAGGTCCCGATCGTCATCGACACGGCGGTCCGCACGGGCCGAGACTACGGCGTCGACGCACGGGTCAACAACGCGACCGAGACGGCCGGCCTCTTGAGAGCCAGGTTACGTTCTGGGGGGTGCCCGGCGATCCACGCCACAACAACGCCGCGGCTGGGAATGCGTCGCCGGAGGATTGTTCGCGAGGCAGGTGAAAGTCCTGTCCTACCACGCGAGGGCTCTCCGCAGAAACCGTTCCTCACGCTCCCTACATCATGTCCCGTGACCCCTCGGAGCGAACCGCTCCTCTCGAGCATAAGCGCTGATTCCTGGGCCGAACCCGGGGCATTCACGGGCGCCGAATACCATCTGGAGAACCTCTCCGGCGAAGCCTTGGTTTTCAGGGTTGCGTCAATTCCCGTTCACGCCCTCAGTTGCTGTGATACCCGAAGAACACAAGCGGCGACACCGACGGGAGGTCGATTGGACGTCAAGATCCCACAGCGGTCGACGCTTGAAGCCTGAAGGGCTGGCGGAGGCGGATGTCCGTGACACAACGGTGACGTTGCCGGCAGGTGTGGAGCTTTCGCCTTCGGCGGCCAACGGATTGGCGGGGTGCTCGGAGGCACAGGTCGGGTTTGAAGGCTTCGATCCGCGTCGCACATGCAGCAGTTCAGGCCGGGGGAGGCGGCGTGTCCGGATGCGTCGAAGCTGGGGACGGTGCGTATCAAGACGCCGTTGCTGCCGAACGAATTGGCGGGAGCGTCGTATTTGGCTGACCCGGCGCCGAACGGGGAAGGCGGCCGAACCCGTTCGACTCGCTGGTGGCGGTGTACCTGGAGGCGAAGGATCCGGTGTCCGGTGTGCTCGTGAAGCTCGCTGGCGAAGGGGTGTTGAACGAACACACGCTGCGGGTGGCGACGACGTTCCGGGATGCGCCGCAGGTGCCGTTTGAAGATTTGAACGTGGATTTGTTCGGTGGGCCGCGGGCGTCGGTGTCGACGCCTGCGAAGTGCGGGGGCTATCAGGCGGATGGGGAGTTCACGCCGTGGTCGGGGACGGGGCCGGTGAGCGTGCAGAGCCCGGCGGAAGACTTCGGGGTCAGCGAAGGGATAGGTGGGTCTGCGTGTCCGTCCGGGGCGTTGGGTTTCTCGCCGGGGTTCCAGGCGTTTAGCACGACTCCGCAGGCCGGGGCGTTCACGGGGTTCCACCTCGAACTGGCCCACAAGGATGGGGATCAGGCGCTGGCTGGGCTGTCGATGCACCTGCCGGAGGGTATCGCGGCGATGCTCTCGAGCGTGCAGCTGTGCTCGGAGGCGCAGGCGGCGGCAGACGCGTGCCCGGCTGGGAGCGAAGTTGGGAAAGCGACCGCGATCGCGGGGCTGGGATCGGAACCGATCGTGCAGGAAGGCGGGCGGGTGTTCATCACCGGCCCCTATGGGGGAGCGCCGTTCGGGCTTGGAGATCGTGACGCCGGCGAAGGCGGGACCGTTCGACTCGGGTATGTGACGGTGCGTACCAAGCTGCTCATCGATCCGCATGACGCGTCGGTGACGATCGTCTCGGACCCGTTGCCGACGCAGATCCGAGGGATCCCGCTGCAGCTCAAACGGGTCTTGGTCGATGTCGACCGGCCGAACTTCCAGTTCAACGGCACCAGCTGCGACCCCTCGGCGATCGCGGGCACGGTCTCAGGCGATGAAGGCGCAACGGTCCGGTCTCCAGCCGCTACCAGGTCGGCGGCTGCGAAGGCCTTCCGTTCGCGCCGAAGCTGACCGCCTCGGTGACCGGGAAGGGCAGCCGCGTCAACGGGACCACCTTCACGGTCAAGCTCGAATCCGCCGGGCTCGGGCAAGCGAACATCCACAAGGTGCTTCTGCAGCTGCCCAAGGTGCTCCCCTCAAGGCTCGAAACGCTCAAAAAGGCGTGCCTGGCGGCCACCTTCGAAGCGAACCCCGCGACCTGCAACCCGGAATCGGTGATCGGCACCGCCACGATCCACACCCCGGTGCTCAAGAACCCGCTCTCAGGACCGGCCTACCTGGTCTCGCACGGCAACGCGGCGTTCCCCGATGTCGAGTTCGTGCTCCAGGGCGAAGGCATCACGCTGGTGGTTGATGGGCAGACCGACATCAAAGGCGGGGTCACCTACAGCAAGTTCGAAACCGCCCCCGACGCCCCATTCACGAGCTTCGAAACCGTGCTCCCGGCCGGCCCGAAATCGGTGCTTGCGATCTACAACGAAGCCAACAAAGAAGACGCCTACAGCGCCTGCGGCACCAAACTCACGATGCCGACCACGCTCATCAGCCAGGCCAACAAGGTCAATCGACACCGAAACCCCGGTCACGACCACCGGCTGCGGCGGCGTCAAGAACAACAAGACAACCAAGCTCTCTCGACACCAGCGGTACACCAAAGCCCTCCACATCCTGCCGCAGCCGCAACAAACACAACAAGACACAAGCGCTCAGACCTGCGAACGCAAAGCACACCACGCCTACACGGCCAAAGCCCTCACCGCCTGCCGCAAGACCCATAAGGGCAAGCACGCCCGCAAACGCTGCGAAACCAACGCACACCGCTCCTACGGCGTGGCGGCACGCAGAGGCGCGCATTGACCGATTGGCCGAGGCTTCCCGCCGCTACTCCGCAGCGCCTTCGGCCCGTGGCGCTCGCCGCGCTCTTGATCCTGCTGGTGCTCGCGGGCTGCGGCGGCTCCAGCGGTGGTGGCAGCGGCGGCAGTTCGACGGTGGCCGACGGCACGGCGCAGGAAGGCTCGCCGCGTCGATCAAGGCCGCGGGGGACGCCGGGTCGGTCACGATCAAAGGTGAAAGTCGGCTGTCGCACGACCCCGGCGGCAACTCGACCGGTGGGCCGAGGCTCCGTGTCGACTTGCAGCTCACACGAAGTGGCGGCCGAGGCACGATTACCTTAGCCGGCAGCAAGTACTCGCTGATCAGGGCGGGGAACACCTTTACGTCAAAGGTTCGCCCGCGCTCTATCAGCGCCTCGGCATCAAACACGCTCCGACCGGCAGAGGGGTCAAGCTGCCGTCGCACGGGAGCGCGTTCGGAGCGCTACTCGATCTCCCGAGCGAGACAGCGCGAATACTCTCGGTGAGCGGAGATGTCAACAAGGGCACGACGCGGCAGGTCGATGGCCAGTCCGCGCTCGAACTCAAGACGACGGGCAAACTCTACACCGGCCGTCTGTACGTCAGCGCGACCGGTCAGCCCTATCCGGTGAGGCTCGAAAAGCACGGACGCGAAACTGCACAATTTACGTTCACCGACTGGAACGCCACGCCTGCGCCGACAGCCCCGACGACGACGGTGAGTGGCGGCTGACGAGATGAGCACGAGTCGAGCGACCGGCCTCGCCATGCTGACCGC
>CAWIHX010000009.1:0-1170615 GCA_963836035.1 uncultured Solirubrobacteraceae bacterium
CCGGTCTCCGAGTGCTCCCGACAGCTGGGGGTTCGATAGGTCTTTGAGGTTTGGACGGGTTCCCCGGCCGGGGAACCCGTCCGTGCCTCGGCTCAGGCTGCCTCCTTCACCGCCAAGTGAAGAGAGAGGTTGAGCCTGATGACCAAGGATGACGTGCTGTTCGGCTATCGCCAACAGCTGTTTGCGGAGGCAGCGAGGACGAGCGTCTCGGCGGCGTGCCGGACGTTCGGGGTGCATCGTTCGACCTACTACGCGTGGAAGCGCCAGGTCGACCGGCATGGCCTTGAGATGCTTCGTCCCAGGGAGCGCCGTCGGCCGCAGATGCCCAACGCGCTGCCGAAGATGATCGAGGAGCGGATCGTCTCGTTCTCGCTCGCGCACCCCGGCCTTGGGCCCAGGCGCGTCGCCTCCGAGCTGGCTCGCGAGAAGTGGGGCGGGATCGTGGTCTCACCCAATGGTGTCTGGAAGGTGCTCTGCCGCCACGGGCTGAACACCCGCGCCAAGCGCCTCGGGTTGATCGCGGGCTACGCCGCGCCCTACGAGCCACCGAGAGATCCAGGGCCAGAGCAGCACATTGAGGTCTCAGCACCGGGTGAGCTGGTCGGGATCGACTGCTTCTACGTCGGACGGTTGAAGGGCACCGAGGGCGCAATCTGGCAGCTCACCGCGATCGACATCGCCTCCTCTTACGCCTGGGCGGAGCTCGTGATCTGCAAGCAAGGCAACCCGACCGCGAGGCAGACCTCAAAGCTCGCCGAGCGTGTCGCCAAAGAGCTGAAGGCCGCCGGCTGGAAGCTGCAGCGGATGCTCAGCGATAACGGCAACGAGTTCCGCGGCGTGGATTTCATGCTCACCCTCGAGAAGCTGGGAGCCCGACACAGCCGCATCCACGCCGGCAGACCACAGACCAACGGAAACGTCGAGGCGCTCCACAAGACGATCCTCGACGAGTGCTGGAGACCAGCGTTCGCCCGCTACCTCTACCCCCGCTACAGCGGCCTACGACGAGAGCTCGACACCTACCTCAGCTTCTACAACACCGACCGCGTCCACCACGGCAGACTCACACTTGGGCGCATCCCCGCAGAGATCGTCTACGGTGCCCGAAAGATGGAGGCCAG
Source organism: uncultured Solirubrobacteraceae bacterium (assembly GCA_963836035.1). GTDB lineage: Bacteria > Actinomycetota > Thermoleophilia > Solirubrobacterales > Solirubrobacteraceae > Palsa-744. Next base: position 1,122 of record CAWIHX010000009.1, read on the forward strand.
ATGAGCCGCGACTGTCGGCACATCTCGGAGGCTGCCCAGGTTAGGCCGGGGCGGCGGCCGGCCGCGCCAGCGCCCAGACCGAGACCGGAAGCTGCGGCTCGTTCTCCAGGCTCTGACCCGCCAGCCTCGGAACCCAGTGGTCGAAGTTGGCGATCGCGACCTCGCGGTTGCCCCAGCTGCGCACCCACACCGGCTCGAGTCCCTGTGAGCGCAGGAGCAGCGCGAGCCCGTCGGGCGTGAAGCGCCAGTAGTCCCCCGGCCAGTCGTGCAGGCGCACCAGGAACGGCGTCGAGACGTAGACGTGACCGTCCTCCCGGCACAGGCGCCGAAGCGTCCGCACCGCCGTCAGCGGATCGGGAACGTGCTCGAGCACCTGCTCGCAGATCACGAGGTCGAAAGGGCCGGGGAGCTCCGCCGGCGGCCGGCACAGGTCGAAGTCGGGGAAGTCCAGCTCCGTGTGGCTGGCCCACGGCCAGCTCGTCCACAGATCGCCGCTCACCTCGGCCACGTGCAGCGACTGCGGATCCAGCTGCTCGAAGGCGGCGCGCGTGTCGGGGACCATCACCGCCCGCAGCCATTGCCCCTCCGCCGTACCGGGGTCCCCCTTGATCAGCGCCCCGCGAAGCCGCGCCGGCAACAGTGGTCCGAGGACTTGGGGCAGCCAGACCGAGAGGCGCCAACGCAGATGGCTGCGTATGCGCCAGCGCAGCGGTCGTCGGCGCTCCGGCTCTGGCACGGGCAGCAGTGTAGAGACGCCGGCAGCGGGCGGGCCGGTCCGGCGCCCGACTGCGGATAACATCTCGCGCCCGATGTCCAGCAGCTCACACGACCGCCAGGCCGATGCCGCCCTGCTCGCGACCTCGCGCAGCGGCCACCGCAAAGCGCCGCGCCAGAAGGCTCCGGAGACCTACGAGGAGAAGCTCGAGCAGCTTCACGACCTGCGCGAGGCGGCCCTGCACTCCGCGCCCGAGGCTGAGGAGAAGCAGCACGCGCGCGGCAAGTACACGGCGCGCGAGCGGATCGAGAAGCTGCTCGACCCCGGCTCCTTCCAGGAGCTCGACACGTTCGTGCGCCACCGCACCTACGACTTCGACATGCAGAAGAACCGGCCCTGGGGCGACGCCGTGGTCACCGGGCACGGCACGATCGACGGCCGGACCGTCTGCGTCTTCAGCCAGGACTTCACCGTCTTCGGCGGCTCGCTCGGCGAGGTCATGGGCGAGAAGATGGTCAAGATCATGGACCTGGCGGCCAAGATCGGCTGCCCCGTGATCGGCATCAACGACTCCGGCGGCGCCCGCATTCAGGAGGGCGTCGTCTCGCTGGGCGCCTACGGCGACGTGTTCGTGCGCAACGTGCGCTGCTCGGGCGTGATCCCGCAGATCTCACTGATCATGGGCCCGTGCGCCGGTGGCGCCGTCTACTCCCCGGCCATCACCGACTTCATCTTCATGGTCAAGGAGACCTCGCACATGTTCATCACGGGCCCCGACGTGATCAAGACGGTGACGGGCGAGGAGGTCGGCTTCGAGGAGCTCGGCGGCGCGATGTCGCACAACACCAAGTCCGGCGTCGCCCACTTCGCCTCCGAGGACGAGGACGCCTGCCTGGAGGACTGCCGCTATCTGGTCAGCTTCCTGCCGCAGAACAACATGACGACCGTCCCGCGCGTGGCCGCCACCGATGACCCGCAGCGGATGGACCCCGACCTCGACCACGTCGTCCCCGACAACCCCAACAAGCCCTACGACATGCGCGACGTCGTGCGCCACATCGTCGACGACGGCGAGTTCTTCGAGGTCCACGAGCACCACGCCAGGAACATCATCTGCGGCTTCTCCCGACTCGACGGCTTCACCATCGGCGTCGTCGGCAACCAGCCCAACCAGCTCGCCGGCGTGCTCGACATCGACGCCTCCGCGAAGGCGGCTCGGTTCGTGCGCACCTGCGACGCCTTCAACATCCCCCTGCTCACGTTCGTCGACGTCCCCGGCTTCCTGCCCGGCACGAGCCAGGAGTGGGGCGGGATCATCCGCCACGGCGCGAAGCTGCTGTACGCGTTCACCGAGGCGACCGTCCCGAAGCTCACCGTGATCACGCGCAAGGCCTACGGCGGCGCCTACGACGTCATGGCCTCCAAGCACATGCTCGCCGACTTCAACTTCGCCTGGCCGACCTCCGAGGTCGCGGTCATGGGCCCCGAGGGCGCGGTCAACATCATCTACCGCCGCGACATCGCCGGCAGCCCGACGCCGGAGGAGCGCCGCGCCAAGCTGATGGAGGACTACAAGGCCCGCTTCGCCAACCCCTACACCGCGGCCGAGCGTGGCTACATCGACGACGTGATCGTCCCGCACGAGACGCGTCCGAAGCTGATCACGGCGCTGCACACGCTGCAGACCAAGCGCGAAGCCGGGCCGAAGCGCAAGCACGGGAACATCCCGCTGTAGGGGACCTCGGGGGCGACGCGACGCCAGGCCGGCCTCGAACAGCCGCCGAGCGACGCACCCTGCCGCCTGCTGATCGGTCAGAATCCGGACGCTGGTCGAGCTCGAGACCGGGGGGCGTGCCGGATGAGAGGCCTGATGTGGATGGCGAGCGCCGCGACACTGGCGATCTGCTGCACCCTGCCGCCCACAGCCGCCGCCGCGCCGCTCGGCTCGGCCCGGGCCGAAGCCGCGAAGAAGCCGGCCAAGAAGAAGCGCAAGAAGGGGCAGATCAACGTCATGTTCTCCAACTGCCCCCCGAAAGGCGAAGGCTTCCCCGGCACCACCAGCCTGCCGGGCGAGGCGATCCTCACCGGCGACATCCACTTCGGCCCGGGCGCGCTCGTGAAGACCTCACCCGACGGCACCACGTTCAACGGAAGCGCCGTCGCGGAAGAACCCGAAGACGACCTCAGCTGGCAATGGTCGTTCAAGGGCTCCACCTGAGCCACCGGCCTGCCCGCGGCCCCGCTCCGTCACAATGCGCGCGTGCCCAACCGCCGCCCCCACTTCGAGTTGATCGCGCCGTCCGCCTCCCCCGAGGAGGCAGCCGCCGTCGTCGCCGCGCTGGAGCGCTTCATGCGCGCCACCGCGCCGGCCGTTGCGCCGCCTCCTGAGGAGCTCGACGGCTGGCGCCGGGCGGCTCTTCTCGAGGGCGTTTCGCGGGAGTCCGAAACGGATCTCCCCGATCCCTGGATAAATACCTGAAAGCCGCTAGGCTTTAGCCCCTAAGTCTCGTCCACCGTCCACCGTCCCGGAACCCGACCAGCCCGGGCCCGCGCCCCGGACCAGGAGGTCTGCACACCGATGGAGCCAGTGTCCGTCCCCGCCGCACGTGGAACGCTCGAGGACCCCGAGGTCCTTCAGAACGTCCCGGGTCACATCATCCCGATCCTCCAGCGGGAGTACGACGACTTCAAGACCGAGGCGACGAAATTCCTCGACGGTCAGACCGAGGAAGACGAGTTCATCAAGTTCCGCCTCAAGCAGGGCGTCTACGGCCAGCGCCAGCCCGACGTCCAGATGATCCGCGTGAAGCTCCCGTTCGGCGGCGTCACGCCCGAGCAGCTCGAGGCCTTCGCGAACGTCGTCGAGAAGTACGTGCCGCTCCGCAAGGGCCACATCACGACGCGCCAGAACATCCAGATGCACCACGTGCCGCTGCTCGAAGCCGAGCAGCTGATCCGCGAGCTCGGCGAGTCCGGGCTCTCCAGCCGCGAGGGCTGCGGCAACACGATGCGCAACGTGACCGGCGACCCGTGGGCCGGCGTCGCCGCGGACGAGCTCTTCGACCTCACCCCCTACGCGGGCGCCTACGTGCGCTACTTCGTGCGCCACCCCACGACGCAGGGCATGCCCCGGAAGGTCAAGACCTCATTCGACGGCAGCCCCGCCGACCGCGCGATCTCCGAGATCCACGATGTCGCGTTCCGCGCGCGCGTCCGCGAGATCGACGGCCGCGAGGTCCGCGGCGTCGAGATGCTCGTCGGCGGCGGCACCTCGATCATGCCGCGCCGGGCACAGGTGCTCTACGACTTCTTGGAGCTGGACAACGGCGAATACCTGAAGATGACCGAGGCCGTGATGCGGATCTTCGACCGCCAGGAGTGGCTCCGGGTCAACCGCGCCCGCGCTCGCATCAAGGTGTTCGTGGACAAGTACGGGATCGAGGAGCTGCGCAAGCAGGCCGACGAGGAGCTCGAGGGTGACTGGGTCGCCGAACGCGACTTCTCGATCGAGCAGCGGCTGTTCCTCGACGACGAGCGCGAGGCGGCGCCCGCCGCCCCGCAGAGCTACGGCAGCCCGAACGGCGACTCCAGTCAGTTCGCGCGATTCCGCTCCGCGAACGTCCGTGCGCAGAAGCAGGAGGGCTTTGTGACGGTCGAGGTCAAGGTGACCCGCGGCGACCTCGCTCCGGAGCAGTTCCGGGGTCTCGCGGCGATCATGCGCTCCTACGCCGGCGGCTATGCCCGCACCACGGTGCAGCAGAACCTCGTGCTGCGCTGGGTGCGCGAGGAGTGCGTGTACGACGTCTGGAGGGAGCTGTCCGACCTGGGACTCGGCGACCCCGGATCGCGGGAGATCAACGACGTCGTCTCATGCCCCGGCACGGACTCGTGCAAGCTCGGCATCACCAGCTCGATGGGCCTGAACCTCGCCGTCCAGGAGCGGATCGAGCGGATGCAGATCGAGGACGAGCTGACGCGAGAGATCAACGTCAAGATCAGCGGGTGCCCGAACGGCTGCGGCCAGCACCACGTGGCGAGCATCGGCTTCACCGGCGCGTCGATCAAAGTGGGCGATCACACGATCCCGGCCTACATCCCGCTCGTCGGCGGGGTGTTCGAAGGCGGCGAGGTCGCGTTCGGCACGCGTCTGAAGCTGCGGCTTCCCTCCAAGCGGGTACCGGACGCTGTCGAGCGCTGGATCCGTCACTATGAGACGGACCGTAAGGAGGGAGAGACGTGGGGTGCGTACGCCGAGCGTGTCGGGACCGGCACGCTGGAGGAGCAGGTGAAGGAGCTGTCGATGCCCGTCGACTTCTCCCTGGAGACGATGAACACGTTCATCGACTGGAACCGCGACGTGCCCTTCGAAGTGATCCGCGGCGAGGGCGAGTGCGCGGTATAGCAGCCGGACAGTGATGACGGGGCCAGGAAACGACGAGACGAGGCCGGAGCAAATGCCACCAGTAGAGAGCACTTCGTCAACCACGCTCGACCCAGCGCTGAGCCTCACGCACACGCTGCGCGAGGCCGCCCGCCACGGCGCCGGCGCGGTGCTGCTGTGCTCCTTCCAGAAGGAGGAGTCGGTCCTGATCGACGAGCTGATGCGTCTGGACCAGGGCACCGGCTCGGCCGTTCGCATCGTCACGATCGACACGGGCGTGCTCTTCGAGGAGACGATGCAGACCTGGCGCGCCTTCGAGCAGCGCTACGGCGCGAAGATCGAGGTCTTCGACGCGTCGAGCCCGGACAAGCCGTGGAGCGGGCCGGAGCATTGCTGCTCGGTCGCCAAGGTCGCCGCGCTGGAGAGCGCGCTCGAGGGCGCCGAGGGCTGGATCACGGGCATCCGCCGCGAGCAGGGGCCCACGCGCGCGGAGACGCTCCCGATCGAACGCGACGACAAGCGCGGCCTGTGGAAGTACAACCCGCTCGCCCACTGGACCGACAAGGACCTGTGGCGGCGGATCCACGAGCGCGACCTGCCGTACAACCCGCTGCACGACCAGGGCTACGAGTCGATCGGGTGCGCGCCGTGCACGCAGCCCGGCGCCGGCCGCGAGGGCCGCTGGGCGGGCACCGACAAGACGGAGTGCGGTCTGCACGCGGAGGTCATGGAACCCTGATGAGCGTCGCCACCCGCCCCCAGCTCAGCCATCTGCGCGCACTCGAGTCCGAGGCGATCCACGTGATGCGCGAGGTCGCCGCCGAATTCGAGCGGCCCGTGCTGCTGTTCAGCGGCGGCAAGGACTCGATCGTGCTGCTGCGGCTCGCCGAGAAGGCGTTCCGCCCCGCGCCGTTCCCGTTCCCGTTGATGCACGTGGACACCGGCCACAACTTCGGAGAGGTGATCGAGTTCCGCGACAGGCGCGTGGCCGAGCTCGGCGAGCGGCTGATCGTCGCGAGCGTGCAGGATTCGATCGACAAGGGGCGCGTCGTCGAGGAGACCGGGCCGCGCGCCTCACGCAACCGCTTGCAGACGGTGACGCTGCTCGACGCGATCTCCGAGCACGGCTTCGACGCGGCCTTCGGTGGCGCGCGCCGCGACGAGGAGCGCGCGCGGGCCAAGGAGCGCATCATGTCCTTCCGCGACAGCTTCGGCCAGTGGGACCCCAAGGACCAGCGCCCGGAGCTCTGGAACCTCTACAACGGGCGCATCCACAAGGGCGAGCACGTGCGCGTGTTCCCGCTCTCGAACTGGACCGAGCTCGACGTGTGGGAGTACATCGACGCCGAGAGGCTCGAGATCCCCTCGATCTACTTCGCACACCGGCGCGAGGTCTTCAAGCGCGACGGGATGCTGTACGCGATGAGCCCGTTCACGGAGCTGATCGAGGGCGAGGAGGTCTTCGAGGAGACCGTCCGCTACCGCACCGTCGGCGACATGAGCTGCACCGGCGGCGTGCGCTCGACCGCCTCCACGCTGGAGGAGGTCGTGCTCGAGATCGCCGCCACCACGGTCACCGAGCGGGGTGAGACCCGGGCGGACGACCGGGTCTCAGAGGCCGCGATGGAGGACCGCAAGAAGGCCGGGTACTTCTAGAGGCCCCATGACGCTCGACCTGCTGCGCTTCACGACGGCCGGCTCGGTCGACGACGGCAAGAGCACCCTGATCGGGCGGCTGCTCTACGACTCCAAGCAGGTCTTCGAGGACCAGCTCGCCCAGGTCGCGCAGGCCTCGGAGCGCCGCGGCGGCCTCGGCACGCTGGACCTCGCGCTGCTCACCGACGGCCTGCGTGCCGAGCGCGAGCAGGGCATCACGATCGACGTCGCCTATCGCTACTTCGCGACCGCCAGGCGCCGCTTCATCATCGCGGACTGCCCCGGGCACCAGCAGTACACGCGCAACATGGTCACCGGCGCCTCCACCGCCGACGTGTCGGTCGTGCTGATCGACGCCCGCCGCGGCGTGCTCGAGCAGTCCAAGCGACATGCCTTCATCAGCGCGCTGCTCGGCATCCCCGAGATGGTCGTCGCGATCAACAAGATGGACCTCGTCGAGCACTCGCAGGAGCGCTACGAGGAGCTCGTCCACGAGTTCGAGACCTACGCCGCGAAGCTGCCGGAGGCGGCCGCGGTGACCTACATCCCGATGTCGGCGCTCGACGGCGACAACGTCGTGCACCGCTCCGAGGCGATGGCGTGGTACGACGGGCCGGTCCTGCTGGAGCACCTGGAGCAGGTCGAGGTCGCCTACGACCACCCCGGCGCCAGGCCGGCGCGGTTCCCCGTCCAGTGGGTGGTCCGCCCGGCCAACGGCAACGGCTCCGACTACCGCGGCTACGCCGGACAGCTCGCGAGCGGCGCGCTGCGCCGCGGCGACGAGGTCGCGATCGTCGGCAGTCATTCCCCACCCCCCCGCACGCGCATCGCCGGCATCGACACCTTCGAGGGCGAGATCGAGGAAGCGACGGCCCCGATGTCGCTGACGCTGCGCCTCGAGGACGATCTGGACATCTCGCGCGGCGAGCTGATCTGCCACCCGGAGGAGGCGCCCGAGGTCGCGCAGGAGCTGGAGGCGGACCTCTGCTGGATGCACGCCGAGCTGATGCGGCCCGGCGCGCGCTACCTGCTCAAGCACACCTCGCGCAGCGTGACGGCGATCGTCGACGGGATCGAGGACATGCTCGACACGCACACCCTCGAACGGATCGGTGCGCCGACCGAGCTCGGGCTGAACGACATCGCCCGCGTGCGCCTGCGCACGAGCGCCCCGGTGGCCTACGACCCCTACAGCCGCAACCGCCGTACCGGCTCGTTCATCCTCATCGATGAGGCCAGCAACGCCACCGTCGCCGCCGGGATGATCGCTCAGCCGGCCCTCGCCTAGGGCCGGCCGACCCTCCCATCGTCCCGCCGATTAAGCTTCCGCCCCCGATGTTCGAGAAGGTACTGATCGCCAACCGCGGCGAGATCGCGATCCGGATCGCCCGCGCGCTAGACGAGATGGGCATCGCCAGCGTTGCCGTCTACTCCGAGCTCGACCGCGACGCCCCCCACGTGGGGCGTGCCGGCGAGGCGTTCAACCTTGGCGACGGCCCGGCCGCCGAGAACTACCTGAGCATCGAGAAGATCCTCGACGCAGCGGCGCGCGCGGGCGCGCAGGCGATCCACCCGGGCTACGGCTTCCTCGCCGAGAACGCCCCCTTCGCGCAGGCATGCGAGGACGCCGGGATCGTGTTCATCGGCCCGCCGGCGAGCGCGATCGAGGCGATGGGCTCGAAGACCCGTGCCCGCGAGCTGATGAAGGCGGCGGGCGTTCCCATCGTCCCGGGAACGACCGAGCCGGTCGCGACGGTCGCCGACGCGCTGCGTATCGCCAAGGACGAGATCGGCTTCCCGGTCGCCGTCAAGGCGGCCGGCGGCGGCGGCGGCAAGGGCTTCCGTGTCGCGCTCACCGAGGACGAGCTGGAGGGCGCGTTCGAGGGCTCCAGCCGGGAAGGCGAGAAGTTCTTCTCCGACCCGACCGTCTACCTCGAGCGCTACCTGCACGACCCCCGCCACGTCGAGGTCCAGGTGCTCGCCGACCGCCAGGGCAACGTGATCCACCTCGGCGAGCGCGACTGCTCGATCCAGCGTCGCCACCAGAAGGTGATCGAGGAGTCGCCGGCGCCGGAATGGGTCGTCGACCCGCAGATCCGGGAGCACATCGGCAAAATCGGCGTGGACGCGGCGAAGGCCGTCGACTACGTCGGCGCCGGGACGATCGAGGGCCTGTTCGCGACCCACGAGAAGGAAGCGGGCGAGCCCGAGTACTTCTTCCTGGAGATGAACACGCGCGTGCAGGTCGAGCACTGCGTGACCGAGATGACGACGGGCATCGACATCGTCAAGGAGGGCATCCGCGCCGCCGCCGGCGAGGAACTCTCCTACGCGCAGGCGGACGTCGAGCTGCGCGGGCACGCGATCGAGTGCCGCATCAACGCCGAGGACGCCTCCAAGAACTTCGCCCCGGCGCCCGGGAAGATCGGCCGCTACCGCGAGCCGGCCGGGCCCGGCGTGCGCGTGGACTCGGGCGTCGCCGAAAACGGGGAAGTCTCGCCCATGTACGACCCGATGGTGGCAAAGCTGATCGTCTGGGACGCCGACCGCGAGCAGGCCACGCAGCGCATGCTCCGCGCGCTCGACGAATACGAGATCGAGGGCCTGAAGACGCTGATCCCCTTCCACAAGGCGCTGCTCGCGACCGAGGACTGGAGACGGGGCAGCACCTGCAAGGACCTGCTCGAGGACAAGGCGTGGCTGAAGACGCTCGCCTTCCCGAAGGATGCGCAGCCGGCCGGCGCCGAGGAGGCGGAGAAGGTCGAGCAGACATACGAGGTCGAGGTCTCCGGAAAGCGCTTCGACGTGCGCGTGGTCGGCCCGCCGTTCGCGGGCGGCGGCGTCGCCGCCTCCAACGGCGCCGCACCGGCCGCCGGCAAGGCCCCGAAGCGGACCGAGCGCAAGTCCGCCGCCGGCGGCGGACCGGACACGCTGGAGGCGCCGCTGCAGGGGAACATGTGGAAGGTGCTGGTCAAAGAGGGGGACGTCGTCAACGAGGGCCAGCTCCTGTGCATCATCGAGGCGATGAAGATGGAGAACGAGATCACCGCCCACAAGGCGGGCAAGATCGTGGCGCTCCCGATCGAGGAGGGCGCGCCGATCCAGGCGGGCGCCCCGATCGCGACGATCGTCAGCGAAGAGGCCTAGACGAGCTTCGCATTGCGGGCGTGGACCGCGCGCATCTCGCGCGATCGCCGCCCCTCCGGCAGCTCGGCGCCGGCCCCGTGCGCGGACAGGGCGCGCAGATAGGCGGTGTCCTCCTCGAGCACCCGTTCGGCCGCCTCGGGGTCGAGGACCGGCCCGTGCCCCGGCACGACCTGCTCGACCGCTCCGAGGAGCGGGCGCAGGCGCTCGAGCGTGGACAGGTACTCGGCGACGTCGCCGCCCTCGTTCAGCATCGGGATCTCGATCTTCGACAGGTAGTCCCCCGCCACCAGCACGCGGGCCCACCCGATCAGGATCGCCATGCCGTCAGGGGTGTGCCCGCCGGTCGGATGGAGCTCGAGCCGGCTGGACCCGACCTCCACGTGGCCCGGCACGGGCAGCGCCTGGGGCGCACCGAGCGCCAGGGGCCGCTCGCGCTCCAGGTAGAGCTCTTCGTCGAAGGCACGCAGTTCGCGCTGCGCCACGCCGGGCTCCGCCTGCAGCCGCCGCGCGCTCGTCTCGGCCAGCCCGAGCGGCGCCTCGGGGAAGGCGAGCGGGCCGAGCACGTGGTCCCAGTCGGCGTGCGTCGCGAGCAGGCCGCTGGGCGCGGGGAAGCCGGCCTGGCCGACCAGCGAGGGCAGCATCTCGAGCTCTTCGGGCAGCACCGGCGAGTCGATCACGAACGTCTCCGCGCCCGCGCTGCCCGCCTCGATCACGTTCAGCGGCCCGCGTTCCGGCGCCGCTGCCGGCGCGCCGCGCACGATCACGCAGTTGACCTGCAGCAGCGCGCTGGTCACGACGACCACGTCGGGGTGCAGGGCGCGCGCCCGCACCGGGTCAGCTGACGCCGAGGAGCTTCGCCGCCTCTTTGAGGTTCGGGACCTCGGCGGTGGGCTTTTTGGCCGAGGGCTCGAGCGTCTCTTTGTTGCGGTTCACCCAGATCACGGGCACCCGCTGTTTGAGGCACGGCAAGACGTCGTGGTAGTAGCTGGCAGCCACGTGGACCCACCCGCGCTTGCCGCCGATCCTTCGGGCGCACTCGGTGAAGTGCGGCGGCTCGGGCTTGTACGAGCGCACCTGCTGCGCAGTCACGACGAGGTCGAAGTCGGTCGGTATGTGCCGCCGCGTCTGGCCGAGCAGCTTGTCGTCGATGTTCGAGAGCAGACCGAGTTTGTATTTCTTGGAGAGCTTCTGGAGCTGGGTGTTGGTCTCCTTGAACGGAGCCCAGCGCTGCACGGAATCCGGCAGGAAGCCCGAGCGCGAGGGCTCCAGCGGCCAGTCGAGCCGTTTGGCGATCTCCAGCGCTGTGCGGCGCAGAACCTCCGCGTAGAGCTCGTAGGAGCCGCTCTCGATCTCCCGCTCGATCTCGTGGAACATCGGGATCAGCGTCGCGCGGTCGATCTCGATGCCGTCCCTGTCGGCCTCCTTGGAGAACGCTTCGAGGATGCCGGTCTCCCAGTCGATGAGGGTGCCGTAGACGTCGAAGGTGACGAATGTGACGTTCTTGGGGATCGGGGGCATCGCGCGGGCATTATGCCGCGCCGGCCATCCGGGAGGCGGTCCGGGCGATCGCGCCGCCAGCGATCTTGCGTTAGAGTCCCGCGCCGCAAATGGACCTGCTGGAGTACCAAGGCAAGGAGCTGTTCGCCCGTCACGGGCTGCGGGTCTCCTCCGGTAAGGCGGTTGATTCGGTGGACGCGGCGGTCGCCGCCGCCGCGGAGATCGGCTACCCGGTCGTCGTCAAGGCGCAGGTGCTGATCGGCGGGCGCGGCAAGGCGGGCGGCGTCAAGCTGGCCGCCGACGAGGCCGAGCTGCGCGAGCACGCTCAGAACATCCTCGGCATGGACATCAAGGGCCACACGGTCCACACCGTCTGGATCGAGCACGCCTCGGACATCGCCTCCGAGTACTACGCGTCGGTGCTGCTCGACCGCTCCGCGAAGAAGCCGCTCGTGATGTTCAGCGTGGAGGGCGGCGTCGACATCGAAGAGGTCGCCGAGAAGACCCCCGAGAAGCTGATCCGCCAGCACGTCGACCCGCTCGCAGGGCTCTCCCGCGGGGAGGCGGTGCAGATCGCGACGATCGGCGGCGCCGACGAGGACGTGGTGGAGGGCGTGGCAGACGCGCTCGTCGCGCTGTACGAGGTGTGGCTGCAGGAGGACGCGACGCTGACGGAGATCAACCCGCTGATCGTCACCCCGGAGCGCGAGGTGCGCGCGCTGGACGCGAAGGTCTCGCTCGACGGCAACGCGCTCTACCGCCACCCCGAGAACCAGTCGCTCTCCGACAGCGAGAACGAAGACCCGCTGGAGCGCCGCGCCAAAGAGGAGGGCGTCCAGTACGTGAAGCTCGACGGCGACATCGGCATCCTCGGCAACGGCGCCGGCCTCGTCATGTCCACGCTCGACGTCGTCGCCCGGGCGGGCGGCAAGCCCGCCAACTTCCTGGACGCCGGCGGCGGCTCGAACGCGGAGAAGATCCGCGGCGCGGTGGAGCTGATCCTCGCCAACGAGGCGGTCAAGGCGGTGCTCTTCAACATCTTCGGCGGCATCACGCGCTGCGACGAAGTGGCCGAAGGGCTGATCGCCGCCTTCGGCCAGCTCGACGAGCACGGCAAAGCGATCCCGTTCGTCGTGCGTCTCGACGGCACCAACGACGAGCAGGGCCGCAAGCTGCTGCGCGAGGCGGCGCTGCCCAACGTCTACCCGGCCGCGACGATGGACGAGGCCGCCGAGAAGGTCGTCGCGCTGGCCTCCGGGCGCGCCGTCGAGGCGGCCGCCTGATGTCGGTTCTCGTCGACGAGGGCACGCGCCTGTGCGTGGCCGGGATCACCGGCCGCGAGGGCAGCTTCCACACGCTCAACAACCGCCGCTACGGCACCAACGTGGTCGGCGGCGTCACGCCGGGCAAGGGCGGCCAGGACGTCGAGGGCATCCCCGTCTTCGACAGCTGGGAGCAGGCCCGCGCGGAGGTCGAGCCGAACACCGCGATGATCTTCGTCCCGCCCCGCTTCGCCGCGGACGCGATCCTCGAGGCGGCCACCGCCGGCGTCGAGCTGGTGATCGCGATCACCGAGGGCATCCCCGCGCACGACGAGCTGCGCGTCTACAACACGCTCGAGCGCGAGCATCCCGGCACCCGCCTCGTCGGCCCGAACTGCCCCGGGATCCTCTCCCCCGGCAAGGCCAACGTCGGCATCATCCCGGCCTCGTTCTTCAAGCAGGGCAACGTCGGCGTCGTCTCGCGCTCGGGCACGCTGACCTACCAGATCGGCAACGAGATCGCCCAGGCGGGCTTCGGCTGCAGCTCGATCGTCGGCATCGGCGGCGACCCGGTGCCGGGCTCCTCCTTCGTCGACATCCTGGAGCTGTTCGAGGGCGACGCCGACACCGAGCTGGTCGTGCTCTCGGGTGAGATCGGCGGGTCCGCCGAGGAGGAGGCCGCGGACTACATCGCCGAGCACATGTCGAAGCCCGTGGTCGCCTACATCGCCGGCTTCACGGCACCCCCCGGCAAGCAGATGGGCCACGCGGGCGCGATGGTCTCCGGCTCCTCCGGCACGGCCGCCGCAAAGGCGCAGGCGCTCGAAGGCAAGGGCGTGCGGGTCGGCCGCACCCCGACCGAAACGGCCGCGATCGCCGTCGAGGTCCTGGGCGGCGCCCCAGTCTCGGCCGCCTGACCGTCGCGCGCCGCCCACTGACCCCCCGGCCCAAGCCGGCGGAGGCCGGTACGGAGCGCACGCCGGCGCCTTCACCCAGATAGCGGCCGATACGCTTGACCGCATGGACGACCGGGAGCTGGCACAGGCGCTCCAGCAGCTCGAGCGCAAGCTGGGAGAGCTCGAGGGCGCGCTGAAGGCGATCTCCGGCCCATCGGCCGGGGCGCCCGCGCCCACCGCCGCCACGCCCGCGCCCACCGCCGCCACGCCCGCGCCCACCGCCGCCACGCCCGCGCCCACCGCCGCGACGGCCCCGCCCACCGCCGCCACGCCCGCGCTCGCAGCTGAGCGGCCGGAGTTCGGTCGTATCGTCGACGAGTCGCTCGAATCGCCCGAGGAGCGCCGGCCCCAGCCCGCGCCTCGGGATTCAGCGCCGCCGCGCCCCGAGCAGCCGCCGGCTCCCACCGCCAGAGCGGCCGCGACGCCGCCACCCGCCCCCTCCCCGGCGCGCCTGGGCGTCCGCCGCACGGGCGCGCCCCCGCGGGCCCGCACGCCGCCGCCCGGCCCCGCGGCCACGCCCCCGGCCGGCTCCGAGCGCCCGCGCCCGCGGGCCGCCGCCGCGCCGGGGCGCCCCGGCCCGGGACCGGCCGAGCTGCTGCGCTTCCGCGAACGGCTCGAGCGGGCGGGGCGCGAGCTGACCCACGAGTACGACGAGCTGCTCGGGCGCCTAAGCTTCGCCGCTATGCCAACGACCGCCGGACCCACCATCTCGTTCGCCCGCGGGGTTCCCTCGCTCGACATCATCGACGTCGACGGGCTCAAGGAAGCCGCTGTGCGCGCCTTCGAGAGCGACCCCGAAGGGACGACCGCCTACGGGACCGCGATCGGTTACCCGCGCCTGCGGGCGTGGATCGCCGACAAGCACGGCGTCGAGGTGGATCGCGTGATGGTCACCAACGGCTCGCTGCAGGCCGACGCCTTCCTGTTCGACCACCTCGTCCACGCCGGCGACGAGGTCGTGGTCGAGAGCCCGACCTACGACCGCACGCTGCTCGGGCTGCGCGAACGCGGCGCCCAGGTGCACGCCGTGGCTCTCGAGGCCGACGGCATCGACACGGCGGCGCTCGCGCGGCTGCTCGACGGCGGCGTGCGCCCGAAGCTCGCCCACGTGATCCCGAACTTCCAGAACCCCGCCGGTTACACGCTCTCGTTCCAGAAGCGCCAGGAGCTTGCCGACCTGGCAGCGCGCCACGGCTTCGTCGTGCTCGAGGACGACCCCTACGCCGAGCTTCGCTTCGAGGGCGAGCCCCTGCCGACGATGCTCTCGATGAACCCGGAGCAGGTCGTGTACGCCTCCTCGTTCACGAAGACCGTCGCCCCCGGCGTCCGGGTCGGCTACCTCGTCGGTCCGCCCGCGCTGATCGCGGAACTGATCAAAAGGGCGACGAACACCTACATCTCCCCGAACATGGTCTCCGAGTCGCTCGTGTACGAGTTCTGCGCTTCCGGCGCGATCGACAGCTCCATCGAGACGGTCAAGCGCGCCCTCGCCGAGCGCGCCGCGACGCTGGCGGACGCGCTGCGCAGCGAGCTGCCGGAGGCCGAGTTCGTCCCCCCGCAGGGCGGCTACTTCCTGTGGGTCACGCTGCCGGAGGGGACCGACGTCGGACGCCTGTTCGAGGCGGCAGGCGAACGCGGGGTCACGTTCGTGAAGGGCACCGACTTCCTGCTCGAGGGCGGCGAGAACACCCTGCGCCTCGCCTACTCGGGGGTCACCCCGGAGCAGATCGAGGCGGGCGTGGCGCGGCTCGCCGACGCGTACCGCTCACTCTAGAGGCGCCCGGGTCTGGCCACGAGCGGCCCGCCGGCGGCCGCCGACCGGCCTCAGAGCATGGCCAGGTGGACGCGTTCTCGCCGGAGCGCTGGCACGACCTGTTCGTGGCGAGCACCGGTGCCGCCGCCGCGCTGACCGGGCTTCTGTTCGTCGCCGTCTCGTTGAAGGCTGAGCTCAGCGGCCGTAGCGCTGCTCGCCGAGCACGAGCTGCTCCGGCAGCGCCGTCCGCGGCGGCGGCGAGGGGTCTGCGATCACGGAGACGGTCTCGGCGACGCTCGGCGTCACCGCGCAGATCGCGCCCGCGGCCGTGCGCAGGACCACCTTGACCTCGTCGCGCTCGGCGACGATCCCCTTCAGGCCGGGCTCGAGTCCGGAGGCCTTCAGGTAGTGGAGGAGGTCCTCGGCCTCGTTCTCGAAGCGCAGCACCTGGACCTCCGCACCGACCTCGACGTCGGCGAGCGGCACGCCCGCCAGACGCTGCCCGGCCGCGATCGGATGCCCGTGGGGGCAGGTCTTCGCGTCGCCGATCGCGGCGAGCATGCGTTCCTCGAGCACCGGCGACATCGCATGCTCGAGGCGCTCGGCCTCCTCGTGAACCTCGTCCCACGGCACGCCGAGCACATCGGTGAGGAAGCGCTCGATCAGGCGATGGCGGCGCACGATGTCCTCGGCGTGGCGCTCGCCGCTGTCGGTGAAGGAGATCGCGCGGTCCGCGGCGCGCGTGATGTAGCCGTCGCGCTCGAGGCGGCCGATCATCTCGTGCACCGTCGGCGCCGAGAGCTGCATCGCGCGCGCGACGTTCGCACCCGTCATCGGCAGCCCCGCCTCCTGCAGCCAGAAGAGGATCTGCAGGTACTCCTCCTCGGCGACGGTGGCCGTGTCGGCGGTCATGCCCCGATGCTACCGGCCGGGCGCGGGCCGCTTCAGGTGCGCAGCTGCTCGTAGCCGCAGTCGCGTGCGGGCTTGTCCTCGCGCCAGCGCCTCAGCTTCGCGCCGTGGCGGATCCGTCCGGCCGAGACGTGGTCGAAGTCGATCTCCACGACGAGCTCGGGGCGCAGGCCGATCCACTCGAGGTCGCGGCCCGAGCTCCAGCGGCTGGGATCGCCCGAGCCGCGCTCGCCCGTCTCGTACGGCTTCAGGAAGCCGACGAGCCGCTTCTTCTCCTTCGCGGTGAGCCCCGCGCAGTGCCCGACCACGCGCAGCTCCTCGCCGTCGTAGAGCCCGAGGATCAGCGCCCCCACGGTTCCCTCGAGCTTGCCGGGGCGCCAGCCCACGACGACGGCGTCGATCGTCCTCACGCGCTTGACCTTCACCATCCCCTTGCGCTCGCCCGGGCGGTACGGCGCGTCGCGTTCCTTCGCGATCGCGCCCTCGGCCCTCTGCAGCCACACATCGGCCTCGGCGGAGCTCGCCACCGTCGGCATCAGCTCGACCGGCGCCTTGGCGAAGCCCTTTCCGGAGACCAGCTTCTCGAGCGCCGAGCGCCGCTGCGCGAACGGGAGCTCGAGCAGCGGCTCCTCGTCGCGCGCCAGCAGGTCGAAGGCAACGTACACGGCAGGCGTCTCGCCCGCGAGGCGTTCGATGCGCGACTCGGCGGGATGGATGCGCTGGCCGAGCGCGTCGAAGTCCTCGTGGCCGTCCGCGTCGCGCACCACGATCTCGCCGTCCAGCACGTAATGGCCGGGAGGGAACGCCAGCTCCGGGAAGTAGCGCCCGAGCGGGCGTCCGTTGCGCGACTGGAGGTAGGCCTCCTCGCCGTCAACGAAGGCCAGGCAGCGGAACCCGTCGAGCTTGATCTCGTAGCAGTACTCCTCCCCCTCGGGCAGCTGCTTGCGCGAGAGCGCGAGCTGCGGCGCCAGCGGGGGCTCGAGCGGCAGGCTCACGACCCGCCCCCGCGCGCTTTCGACTTCGCGTTCGCGCCGCTTGCACCTTTCGCGCGGCTCGGCTGCACGCGCTTGGGCTCGCCTTTCTGCTTGCGGAAGTGCGGCGGCCACGGCGCGTCGCCGAGGCCCTCCCGCTCGTCGCGCGCGGCGAGGTCGAGCAGTCCGTCGAGGCTGCCGGGGCGCTCGTCGATCGTCGCCAGCGGGTCGCCGCGCTCGCGCAGCCTCGCCGGCACGGTCTTCATCGTGAGGTCGGCCGGCTCGACGTCCACGACCTCCTCCCAGGCCAGCCCGCACGAGACGCGGGCGTCGGGGACCGCGCGAACGGAGTAGGCAGAGGCGACGGTGCGGTCGCGCGCGTTCTGGTTGTAGTCGATGAACACGCCTTCGCGTTCCTCCTTCCACCACTTGCTGGTGGCGCGCCCGGGCATCCGCCGCTCCACCTCCCGCGCGAGCGCCAGCGCCGCGCGGCGGACTTCTTCGAACCCGTGCTCGGGCGCCACGCGCACGTAGATGTGGATGCCGCGCGACCCGGAGGTCTTCGGGAAGCCGAGCAGGCCGTGCTCGGCGAGCACCTCGTGCGCGCCGAGCGCGACCTCCCGGACCTCCGAGAAGGGGACGCCGGGACAGGGGTCGAGATCCACGCGCAGCTCATCCGGCTTGTCGAGGTCGGCGCGCCGCACGGGCCACGGGTTCCAGTCGATCACGCCGAGGTTGACGCCCCACACGAGATGGGCGGCGTCGTTGGGCACGAGCTCGCGGGCGTGGCGACCGCTCGGGAACGTCACGGTCGCCGTCTCGAGCCACTCCGGCGCGCTGTCGGGCACGCGCTTCTGGAAGAAGGGCTTTCCCTCCACCCCGTCGACCCAGCGCTTCATCACGGTCGGGCGCTCCCGCAGCCCGCGCACGACCTCCTCCTCGCACTCGATGTAGTAGTTGACGAGGTCGAGCTTCGTGAGCTTGACGGCCGGGAAGTAGAGCTTGGCCGGGTTGCTGACGCGCACTTCGCGGCCGCTGACGTCGATGATCTCGTGCTCGGAGGCGGGCGCCATTTGCTGGAAGGATGCCCGATCGTGACCACGCGCACCGGGATCCGCCGCCACGCGCTGCTCGCCTGCGAGCCGTTCTCGCCGCGCCTGGACGCGGCCGGGGTGGCGAGCGCGCTGGCCGCCGGGCTGACGGCGGCGGGCGCTCCCGAGCCGGATGCCGTGGAGCTGGCGGCGCACGCCGACGACCGCGATGCGGCCTCGCTGCTCGAGCGCGCCGGCTTCCATGCGCGCATGCTCGCCTCGCGCGCGGTCGTCGTCGCGGTGCCGGCACTCGCCGAGGGCACGCTCGCGGGCAGCGCCGCCTTCGAGGTCGCGACGCTCGCCCGCCAGTCGGGCGTGCCGTGCTACGCCGTGGCCGCCTCGGTGGAGCTGAACACGTTCGACCTGCGCATCCTCGATCTCCAGCTCGTGCTCCGGGCTCGCGGCGCCTCGACGCTGCGCAGGGCGGGGGAGCGCTTGGCCGAGGTGATCTGAGGGACTTCACGAGCTGTACGGGCGAGGGTGTGCCGCGGGGGAGCCCTGTACCGTCGCCGCCATGGCGAGGGTGGGTGCCGGAGCGCTGCTGGTTGTCCTCGGAGCGCTCGGGATGATCTGGGGGCTCGTGGCGCTCGCGCGCCGCGAGCCGGGCGCGGACACGTCTCAGGTCTGACACTCCGGGCACCAGAACGTGACCCGGTTGTTCTCCCACTGCCCGCGCTGGCGGATCCGCGTGCCGCAGCGGGGGCAGGGGCGTCCCTGCTGGCGGTACACGGCATGCGGCCGCACATGGTTGCCGTCCAGCGCGGAGCGCGTCATTTCCTCGCGGGCGAAGGCGACCGCTTCGAGCACCCGGGCGTCGTCCACCGTGGCCGTCTCGCGCCACGGGTCGAGTCGTGCCGCCCAGCAGCACTCCGCCTTCCACATGTTGCCGATGCCGGCGATCGTGCGCTGGTTCAGCAGGGCGTCGCCGATCGGGCGCGTCGGGTCGTCTTCGCGCAGCCGCTGCAGGAAGATGCGCTCGTCGAAGCCCTCGCCGATCACGTCGGGACCGAGGCCGGCGAGCCGCGGGTCGGTCCGCGAGCGGGCGTCGCTCATGAGCTCGAGCACGGGGCCGTCGTACTCGACGGCTTCCCAGCCACCGCCGGCGAGCACGAGCCAGGCCCGGCGCATCGGCCGGCCCTGCCCCGCGCCCTCGTGGCGCACCGTCCAGGAGCCGGTCATGCGCAGGTGGGAGTGCAGCGTGAGGCCGCCCTCGAAGCGCAGGAACAGGTGCTTGCCGTGAGCGTCGACGGCACCGAGCGTGCGCCCGGCAAGCTTCTCGGCCCAGCGGTCGTGGCCGTGACGGGGCTGGGGCGTCGCGATCCGCTCCGGCGCGCGCCCCTCGAACGCCGCCCGGATGCGGTCGGCCGCGCGGTGGATCGTGTCGCCCTCGGGCATCCCCCTACGAGCGTAGAGAGGAGCCCGCCCGCCCGCCCGCGCGGGGGGCGGATGCGCCCGGCCGGGCTCTCGCCGCGAGCTCGCGCGCGACACGCTCGACCACGCGCGTCGCCTCGGCGACCGTGCCGTAGTCGAGGTTCTCGGGCACGTCGCTGAGCAGGTGGTAGTTCGCGGGCGCGCGCCAGTCCGTGATCGAGACGAGCGTGGTCGTCGGGTAGCCGGCGCGGCTCGGGATCACCGAGTCGGTTGAGGAGCGGGCGGTGAAGCCGCGCTCGAGATCGATCCCCAGGCGCTCGGCGGCCTCGGCCACGAGGTCGCTCAGCCACGGCCCGGTGTAGCGCTCCATCCAGAACGGGCCCTCGCCCTCGACCAGGATCAGGTGGGGCGAGCCGACCGTGTCCAGGTTCACGAACGTCGTGCGCTCGGGCGGCAGCGCGTCGCGGTGGCGCGCGACGAAGGCGCGGATGCCGTCCTGGAGCGTCTCCTCGGCGCCGCACGAGACGAGCAGCACCCGCAGGCCCGTGAGCCGCTCGGCGGCGAGCAGCTCCGCGAGCGCGACGAGCGCGGCCACACCCGAGAGGTTGTCGTTGGCGCCCGGCACGGTCGGGCTTCGCCACATGTCCGCGATCAGCCCCGTCCCCAGCACGCCGACGCCGAGGCCCGCGGCGGCGGGAGCGCGTCGCCTGGTGAGGGCGCTGAGGATCGCGCCCGCGGGCGCGGCGAGCCCCACCCACCACTGCGGCAGCGAGCGTTTGGCGCGCGACATCCGCTCCGGGTTGCGTTCCCACGCCGTCTTGAGCAGCGTCTGGTCGAAGACGAGCCCGGTCTGCGGCGCGTCGTGGTGGACGATCACGACGAGCGTGTCGATCGCCTCCTGGTCGCCCGCGCGCGCGAGGACGTTGGCGGTGCGGCGGCGGCGGCGGACCAGCCGGCGCAGCACCCGCGGCCCGTTCTGCGCCTCGTCCAGGAGCCCGGCGACCGACGCGAGGCCGAGAGCGACGCCGAGCACGCGCCGGCCCCGCATCGCCGCGGCGGCGCCGAGCGTGCCGAGCAGCGCAAGCCCGGTCGAAGTGGGCGGGAACGTGCCCCAGGAGGGCTCCTCCTCGATCGACACCGACACCCCCTCGACCGCGGCGAGGCGCGCTGCCAGCCACTCGGCCGCCTCGCGCTCGCCGGGCGAGCACGGCCTGCGTTCGAGCGGCGCGAGCGTCTCCACGACCTCGCGCAGCACCGCCTCGATCGCGTCGTCGTCCCTCACAGGAAGCATTGTCCCTCCCCGCGGTAGGTCGGCGCCTCCTCGACCACCCGCTCGCCCTCGAGCAGGTGCACGCGGCTGAAGCGCTCGCACAGCTCGCCGGCCTTCGCGTGGCGGAAGTAGACGCGGTCGCCGATCGCAAGCCGGTCGGCCGCCTCGCCGAGCAGCGGCGTCTGCACCTCGCCCGCGCCCTCCTGGCGGTCGAGCCGCAGGCCCGCGGGCAGGTACGGGCGGGGCAGCCTGGCCGCGTCGCCCGGCCCGGAGGCGAGGTAGCCGCCCCCCAGCGCGGTGACCACGCCGCGGCCGGGACGGCGCACGACCGGCAGCGCGAACATCGCCGCCGGCCGCGGACTGAAGGAGCGGTACGCATCGAACAGCGTCGGCCCGTACAGGCCGGAGCCGCCCGCGACCTCCGAGACGGCGGGCTCGGCCGCGGTCCCGTCGATGCTGCCGGTGCCACCGCCGTTGACGAAGCGAAGCGGCGGCGCCTGCGCGGCGGCGAGCGCCTCGCCGACGGCGGCCACGATCGCGGCGCGGCGCGGCGCGAGCTCCCGCGCCGAGCGCGCCTGCATCGCGCGGATCGCCCTGCCCCGGAGCGGGTTGCCCGGCGGCTCGTCGCCGACGCCGGCGATCTGGGCCTCGTAGGCCATGATCCCGACGAGCGCGAGCCGCTCGCGCGCCAGCACCTCGCGCGCGAAGGCGGCCGCCTCCGCGGGCGTGCGCACGGGCGAGCGCCGGGCGCCGATCCGCACACGTCCGCCCGCGGCGCGCCAGCCCGCGTCGATGTCCAGGCAGACGGCCACGGTGCCGCCCGCCACGCCCTCGAGCGTGCGTTCGATGAGATCGAGGCCCTCGACGGAGTCGACCATGACCGCAACATCGGCTCCGCCGCCACCGAGCTCGCGCAGCGCCCCCGCGTCGGCCGTGGGGTAGGCGACGAGGAGGTCCTCGACCCCCATGGAGGCGAGCCACAGCGCCTCGGGCAGCGTGTAGGCCATCGTGCCCCGGAAGCCCGCGCGGGCGAGCACGCGCTCCTGCAGGGCGCGGCAGCGGACCGACTTGCTCGCGAGGCGGATCGGCTTGCCTCGAGCGCGCCGTTCCATGTCGGCGGCGTTCGCGTCGAGGGCGTCGAGGTCGACGAGCGCGAATGGCGGCGTCAGCTCGGCCGTCGCCCGCTCCAGCCGTTCGTAGGCGTCGCGCGGCACCGGCGGCGCAGCGGTGGGCGAGCTCACGTGTGCCCCGTCATGGGGTATCGCGGCGCCAGGGCGGGGACCGCGCCCAGCACGCGCTCGGTCCACTCGTTCGCGAACACGCCGCTCGGGTCGAGGCGCGCCCGGACCCGCTGGAAGGCGTCCCAGTCCGGGTAGCGCGACCGCAGCGTGGCGGCCGTCTGGAAGTGGCGCTTGCCCCAGTGCGGGCGCCCTTCGAAGCCGTCCATCAGCGCCTCGACCGCATGGAAGTACGGCTCCCACTCCATCCCCTGGAACATGTGCACGGCCACGAAGCCGCTGTCGCGGCCGGCCGCGGTGCTGAGCATCGCGTCGTCCTGCGCGACGGTGCGGACCTCGATCGGGAACGGCACGCGGAAGCCCTCGCGCGGGATCAGCTCGAGGATCGCCGCGGCCGCTTCTGCGGTGCGCTCACGCGGCAGCGCGTACTCCATCTCCGTGAAGCGCACGAGGCGCGGGCTGGCGAAGACCGACGCCGAGCGTTCGACGCGGACCGAGCGCCCGGCGAGCCGCGTGACCAGCCGGTTGAGCCGCGGGATCCGCCCCGGGAAGCGCCGGCCCACCCGGCAGAGCGCGCCGAAGGCGTGGTTCGTGAGCAGGATGTCGTTGGCGTACGCATTCGCGCGCCCGCGCGGTCGCGGCGGCGCGGCGGTGCGGTTGTTGGTGCGGGTGAGCGCCACATCGGCGTGCGGGAAGACGAAGAACTCGAAGTGGTCGTTGGCGAGCGCGTGCTCCTCGAAGCCGTCGAGCACGTCGGCCAGCGGCGCCGGCTCGTCGACGCCTCGCAACGTGAACGCGGGCACGCAGCGGAGCGTCACCTCGGCGATCGCGCCGAGAGCGCCGAGCCCGACGCGGGCCGCCCGGAACACCTCGGGCTCGTGCTGCTCGGAGCACGTGAGCGTCGAGCCGTCGGCGAGCACGAGTGTCAGCTCGGCCACCTGCGCGGAGATGTTGCGCAGCCGCGCGCCGGTCCCGTGGGTGGCTGTGGAGATCGCGCCGGCGATGCTCTGCACGTCGATGTCGCCGAGGTTCTCCATCGCGAGACCGTGGCGATCGAGTTGCGCGCTGAGCTCGCCGATCGTGATGCCCGCCTGCACCCTGACGAGCCCCGACTCGCGGTCGGCGTCGAGCATGCGCGTCATGTTCTGCATCCCGATCATCGCGCCGTCGGTCAGCGCGATGTCGCTGAACGAGTGCCCGGCGCCGGCCACGCGCACGCGCATGCCACGTCCGGCGGCCTCGCCGACCGCCTCGGCGAGCTCCTCGACGCCCGCCGGGGCGGGGCGCCGCGCGGGCGAGCAGGTCTGGTCGCCGGCCCAGTTCCGCCAACCGCCGGAGGCGGCGTTTCGATCAGTAGGCTCGGGCATGGATGGACGAGCCCGAGCCTACTGCCAGCCAGGCCGCTCGGCCACCCGGAACGCTCAGGGCGCGTCCCGGCCCCCGCCGGGCGACGGTCGTCGGGGCCGGCTCGTTCGGGACCGCGCTGGCGGTGCTGCTCGAGCGCGGGGGCCTTCGCACGACGCTCCAGACCCGCACCGCCGAGCAGGCGCAGGCGCTCGAGAGCGCCCGGGAGAACGTGGCCTACCTGCCGGGCGTCCAGCTCCCCTCGGGCCTGCGCGTCGAGCCGGCGTCGGCGGGGGCGGCACGCGCGGACTACGTGTTCCTGGCAGTGCCCTCGCGCGCGCTCGGCGAGGCGGTCGACTCGCTGGTCGCGGTAGGCCTCGGCGCGCGGACCGCGCTCGTCTCCGTCGCGAAGGGGCTCGTGCCACCCTCGGGCACGCCGCCGACGGTGCTGCTCAGCGAGCGCTTCGGCGCGCACCGCGTGGCCTGTCTCGGCGGGCCCGCGCACGCGCGCGAGATGGTTCGCGACGGCGCGGCGCTGGTCGCGGCCTCGCTCGACGAGGAGCTCGCGCGCTCGCTCTCGCAGACCTTCAACCGCGCCGGCGTGGTGTGCGAGCAGTCCAACGATCCCGTCGGCGTCGAGCTGGCGGGGGCCGCCAAGAACGCGGCCGCGCTCGCGGCCGGCGCCACCGAAGCGCAGGGCCTGAACGCAGCCGGTGCCGCCGCGGGGCACATCTTCGCCGAGGTGTGGCGCTACGCCGAGGCACTCGGCGCGAGGCCGGAGTCGATGATCGGCCTGGCCGGCGCCGGCGACCTCGTCGCGACGGCGCTGGCCCGTGAAAGCCGCAACCGCCGTGCCGGCGAGCTGCTCGCGGGCGGCGTGCCCGCGGCCGAGATCCCGCAGCGCATCGGTCAGGCCGTGGAGGCGCTGGAGACGGTCCCGCTGCTCGCCCGGACGCTCGAGCGCGCGCATGTCCAGGCGCCGGTGACCGGCGCGCTCGGCCGCCTCGTCGCGGGCGAGCTGCCCCTGCAGGACTGGGTCGCGCTCGTGCGCACCACGGTCCCGCCGCCCGCGCTGTGGCGGCGCCGCCCGCGGCCGGGGTTCTGGCGGCGCCTGTGGCGGCGCCTCGCGCGCGGCTAGCGCAGGCGGGCGCTCAGCAGGCGCGTCTCGTAGCCGAGCTGGATCGCGCCGCCGCGCGCGTCGATCACCTCGCCGAGGGCGCCGAGCAGGCGCTCGCGCGCTGCAGGATCCATGGTGGCGTGGTCGCTGTGGGTGCGCAGGTTCTCGAGCCACTGCGCGGCGGAGTAATCGCGCGACCAGGGGAAGCTCGAGACGCGAAGCTCCTGGAAGCAGCCGGATCGTTCGAGCCCCGCGGCAGCCGCGCTCACGCGCTCGTCGCGGGCGCCCAGGAGCACCGCGTAGCCGTCGCATCCCGGCGCCAGGCGGGCGTAGACGTCGTCGAGCTCGGCGGCGAGCTCCGGCGCGGGTGAGCCGAGGTTCCAGAAGATCGCGATCTGCCCACGCGGCGCGAGCGCCTCGGCGGCACGCTGGGCGCCCGCGTCGGGGTCGACCCAGTGCCAGGCCTGCGCGCTGACCGCGAGCTCGAAGCGACGCCCGCGCGGCTCCCACTGCTCGAAGCGGGACTGCTCGACGGCGAGCCCCGTGCCGCGCGCGAAGGCCGCCATCCGCGCGTCGGGCTCCACGCCCAGCACCTCGCAGCCCTGCTCGCGCAGCAGGCGCGCCGCGATCCCGGTGCCGCACCCGATGTCGAGCACACGCGAGGGGCCACCTTCGAGCAGCCGTTCGACGAGCTCGGAGGGATAGGAGGGGCGGGCGCGGTCGTAGAGCTGTGCCTCGGCCCCGAAGGACTCGGCGCGCGAGCGGTCGCGGTGCAGGCTCAGCGCCTCTCCTCGCCCATCAAGGTGGTGATGACCGCCTCGTACACGCCGGGACCGTTGCCCGCCTCGGCCACGCGCACGTTGCCCATGCCGGCCTGTGCCCCTTTATGGGGTGCGATCGCCTCCCGGATCGAGGGGTCGCGGGCGACGGCGTTGGCGACGAGCCAGAAGCTGCCCACGTGCGCGGCGCAGGCGAGGTCCTCGCGCGAGTCCCCGACCGCGAACGTCTCCGCCGGCGCGTAGCCGCGGATGCGCATGTGCAGCGCGACGGCGGCGGCCTTGGAGGCGCCCTTGGGCACGAGGTGGTACCCGCGCACGTGCGGCAGCGAGGCAAGCTCGGGCGAACGGCGGTTGACGACGCCGTTGTCGACGAGCCGCAACGTGTCGTGGCCGCTCGCGGCGAGCAGCTCATCCGCGTCGAGGGCGTCGATGAGACCGCGGAACAGGTGGGAGACCTCCCGGTTCAGGTGCCAGGGCTCGTGGTACTCCAGGCGCCCGCGGTAGTGCTCCAGCAGCAGCGCGGGGGCGCCTGTCTGCTCGATCTGCTCGGCGACCGTCAGCTCCCCGGGCACCATGCCGCCCGTCAGCCAGTGCTCCTCCTCGCCGAGCACCAGGCACGCCCCCGCCTCGTAGATGTAGGCGCTCTGGCCGAACAGGCGCGCGTCCTCCTTGACCTGCGCCTGCCGCCTGCCCGACATCAGCACGATCTCGACGTCGGCGCGCAGGCAGGCCTGGATCGCGCGCACGCCCTCGATCGTGACGTTGCCCTCGCCGTCGTGCAGCAGCGAGGCGCCGCGTCCGAGAAGCGTGCCGTCGAGGTCGAGATAGAGGCAGCGCACGCCCGCGCTCGGAGTCATACGCGCTCCGCCAGCGAGGCGAGCGCCGGGCGCTCCACCGGTCCCTCCACCGCTCCTTGGAGGCGCCCGTCGGCCGCGACGCGGACGGCGAGCGTGGCGAGCACGGTGCGGGCCATCGGCTCGAGCTCCGCCAGCGACTTGTGCGGGTTGCGGTGCTCGTCGAGGTCCACCTGCGCGAGACCGGCGAGCCCGACCGCGCGCCAGGCGTCGATCAGCATCGCGATCTCGACGCCATAGCCCGTCGCGAAGGGCAGCCGTTCGAGCAGCTCGCGGCTCGCCGCGACCTCCCCGGCCAGCGGCTGGCGCACGCCCGCGAGCTCCGGGTAGAAGACCGCGAGCGCCGGCCGCGCGAGGAGGTGGTTGACGCGTCCTCCGCCGCCCGGAGCGCCGCCCAGCGGGCGGCGGTAGAAGCCCTTGACGAGCTGCACGTCCGGCTCGCACACGAGCGCGCCGATCAGCCCGCACGCGAAGTGCGCCGAGAACCCTTCCGTGTCGGCGTCCAGGAAGCAGACGAGCTCGCCCTCGCACGCTCCGAGCGCCCGCCACATCGCATCGCCCTTGCCGAGCACCGGGCCGTGGGAGGGCATCAGCTCGGCCTCCTGGACCACGCGCGCGCCCGCTTCGGCGGCACGGGCGGCGGTGCCGTCGCGCGAGGCGGCGTCGACCACGAGGATCTCGTCGAGCACGCCCTGCGCGCGCAGCGGGATGAGCGCCGAGACGACCTCCTTGACGGTCGCCGCGCACTCGCGGGCCGGCAGGCAGACCGTGACGCTGCGGCGTCGCTCGGCGACGATCCGCTCGGGCGGGTAGTCGGAATGATGGAAGCTGCGGACTTCCTCGCCGGGGGCGGTTCCCATCGTCTCTACTATCTCAAGTCCTTGCCGGCCGACCCGAGAGAACAGCCCTGGAGCGCCCTGCTGGACGCGGGGCGCGCGGACGGACGGCTGGTCCGGGAGGCGCGCGAGGGACCCGGCGGGGCGACGCTCGTGGACCCGCCGGCCGGGCTCCACCCCGCGCTCGCGACCGCGCTCGGCCGGGCCGGCATCACCTCGCTCTACAGCCACCAGGCCGAAGCGATCGAGGCGGCGATGGAGCGCCCGACGATCGTCACGACCGGCACCGCCTCGGGCAAGTCGCTGTGCTTCAACGTGCCGACGCTCCAGGCGCTCCTGCACCAGCCCTCGGCCCGGGCGATCTACCTCTATCCGACGAAGGCGCTCGCGCAGGACCAGGCACGGGCGCTCGCAGCCTTCGGCCTCGCGAAGCAGGTGCGCCCGGCGATCTACGACGGCGACACGCCGCGCGAGACGCGGGCTGGGATCCGCCGCCGGGCCAACATCGTCCTGACCAACCCGGACATGCTCCACGTCGGGATCCTGCCCAACCACGCCGCCTGGGCCGACTGCCTCGCGCGCCTGCAGGCCGTCGTCGTCGACGAGGCGCACGTCTACCGCGGCGTGTTCGGCTCGCACGTGGCCAACGTGCTGCGCCGGCTGCTGCGGATCGCGGCGATGTACGGCTCCGAGCCGCGCGTGATGATGGCCTCGGCGACGATCGCCAACCCGGTGGAGCTGGCGGAGCGCCTGACGGGCCTCGAGGACTTCGCGCTGGTCGAGCGCGACGGCTCGCCCGCGCCGGAGCGCAAGATCGCGATCTGGAACCCGCCGCTCACCGACGAGGCGCTCGGGCAGCGGCGCTCGGCCCTCGGCGAGGCGGCCGAGCTGCTGGCGGGGCTCGTGCGCGAGGGCGCGCGGATGATCTGCTTCATGAAGTCGCGCAAGGGCGTCGAGGTGCTCAGCCGGCTCGTCCGCGACGACCTCGCCGCCGAGGACCCCGAGCTGGCGGACCTCGTGGCGCCCTACCGCGCCGGCTACACGCCCCAGCAGCGCCGCGAGCTCGAGCGGCGGCTGATGAACGGCGAGCTGCGCGCCGTGGTGACCACCGACGCGCTCGAGCTCGGCATCGACATCGGCGAGCTCGACGGCGCGCTCGTCGTCACGTTCCCCGGCACCGTCGCCTCGCTGCGCCAGATGTGGGGCCGCGCCGGCCGCCGGGGGCGCGGCCTGGCGGTGTACCTGGCGGGCGAGGACGCGCTGGACCAGTTCTTCTGCCGCCACCCCGACGAGTTCCTCGACAGGCCCGTCGAGGCGGCGATCCTCGACCACGAGTCGCCGCTGATCTACCGCCAGCACCTGCTCTGCGCGGCGCACGAGGCGCCGCTGTCGCGCCAGGACAGGGAGTTCCTCGGGCCCCGCTGGGAGGCGACGGCGGAGCTGCTCGAGAGCGCGGGCGAGCTGCGCCGCCGCGAGGGCGTGGCCGGCACGAGCTATGTCCCGCGGCGGCCCGGCACCTACCCGGCCGCGGCGGTCTCGCTGCGCTCGGCCTCGCCCGAGAGCTTCGCGATCGTCGAGGTCTCCTCGGGCGAGCTGCTCGGCACGACCGAGGCGGCACGTGCCCACTCGACGATCCACGAGGGCGCGGTCTACATGCACCTCGGGCGCTCCTACGAGGTGCGCGAGCTCGACCTCGAGCGGCGGCGCGCGCTCGTCTCCCCCTTCACCGGCGACTGGTACACGCAGCCCAAGCGCGTCACGGACACCGAGATCGTGCGCCTGCTCGACCGGCGCGAGACGCTCGGCGTGCAGCTGTCCTTCGGCGAGATCGGCGTCACCGAGACGGTGCTCGCCTATCAGCGCCGGCGCCTGGCCGACCACTCCCAGCTCGACCTCGCGGCCCTCGACCTGCCGCCGACGAGCTTCCAGACGCAGGCGCTCTGGTTCGAGCTCGGCGCCGCAGAGCTCGCGGAGCGGGTGTCGATGGAGCAGCTGCTCGGCTCGCTGCACGCCACCGAGCACGCGCAGATCGCGGTGCTGCCGCTGATCGCGATGTGCGACCGCTGGGACATCGGCGGGCTCTCGACCAACCTGCACCCGCAGACTGGCGTGCCGACGATCTTCATCTACGACGGCCACCCCGGCGGGATCGGCATCGCGCGGACGGCCTTCGCGCGCTTCGAGGAGCTGTGCGAGGACGCGCGGCGCCTGATCGCCGGCTGCGGCTGCAAGAGCGGCTGCCCGTCCTGCGTGCAGTCGCCGAAGTGCGGCAACCTCAACGAGCCGCTCTCGAAGGCCGGCGCGCTGCTCGTGCTCGAGGGGCTGCTCGAGGCCGCCGGCGCCGAAGCGACGCCGGAGACCGCGGCGGCGCCGCTCTGATCGCCTCTTGCGAGAGTTAGTGCAGGAGAAGCGGACGCGCCGGGAGAACCCCAGGCCCGTGGCCGGCTTCCGTCAGACCGTGTTCGCCCACATCGCAAAGCCGGTGC
Source organism: uncultured Solirubrobacteraceae bacterium (assembly GCA_963836035.1). Taxonomy (GTDB): domain Bacteria; phylum Actinomycetota; class Thermoleophilia; order Solirubrobacterales; family Solirubrobacteraceae; genus Palsa-744. Next base: position 30,755 of record CAWIHX010000009.1, read on the forward strand.
TCGCCACGCTGATCGCGTCAGTCGCGCTCGCGGCCGCGTCGGTCGCCTCGGCCGAAGCGCCGCCCCGCCAGTCGCTGATCTTCGAAGGTCCGGGCGGTCGCACGCCGCTGACGCGCTGGGTGCTGCGGCGCGACCCCTCCGACGCGGGGCTGCATCGCGGTTGGGCGCGCGGCAGCTTCTCCGGCGCCACGGTCGAAGTGCCCAACGTGGTCAACGCGACCCCGTACCGCGGCCGCGCGGGCGCCCGCAACTACCTGGGATCGGTCGCCTGGTACCGCACGAGCTTCCAGGCGCCTGCCGCGGGGCGCTACGAGCTCGCGTTCACGTCCGCCAACTACAAGGCCGAGGCCTTCCTCGACGGCAAGCCCGTCGGCACCCACCGCGGCTCCTACCTCCCGTTCGCCTTCCAGGCGACGCTGGCGCCCGGCGCCCACACGCTCGTCGTGCGCGTCGACTGGCGCCACCCGCAGCGTCAGGCCGAAGAAGGCTTCCACCGCACGTGGTTCAACTGGGGCGGGCTCGACGGTGAGGTCGACGTGCGCCCCCTCGGCACGAGCGACCTGAAGGCGCCCACGATCGCGACGACGCTCACAGGCGCCGCCGCGACCGTGAAGGTCGCCGTCCAGGTGCGCAACCACGGGCCGGCGCGGACCGTCAAACCGGAAGGCTCGCTCGTACGCCCGGGCCAGACGATCCCGCTGAGCTTCCCCGCCGTGACGCTGGGCGCCGGGGCCACCGCGACCGCCACCGCGACGGCATCCGTCGCCCAGCCCGCGCTGTGGTCGCCCGCCTCCCCGAACCTGTACGAACTCCAGCTCGCGGTGCCGGGCGAGAGCTCCTACGCCGCGCGTGTGGGCCTGCGCCAGGTCACCTGGCACGGGCAGGAACTGTTCATCAACGGCCAGCGGCTGAAGCTGCACGGCGCCACGGTCCAGGAGGACGTGCCCGGGCACGGCGACGCGCTCAGCCCCGCCGACCAGGACGGCATCGTCGCCGACCTGAAGGCGATCGGGGCGAACGCCGTCCGCGCCCAGCACCCGCTCGACCCCGCGCTGCTCGAACGGCTCGACGCCGCGGGGATGCTCGTGTGGCAGGGCGTCGGCCCGGTCGAAGGCGCGGGCATGTGGTACTCCAACTCATCGAGGCTGCTCTCCGAAGCCGAGCAGCAGGTGCGCACGACCGCGACCGACGCCGCGCTTCACCCCTCGATCTTCGCGTGGAACCTCGTCGACGAGGTCGCCGGCAACGGCCGCAACGCAGCCGAGGTGGGCTACGTGCGCGAATCGACGCGCTGGCTGCACGCGCACGACCCGGGTCGCATGGTCGCCGTCGACATCTGGGGCCGGCACCCGCCGACGAAGGCGGGCGCGCTCTACTCGGAAGTCGACGCGGTCGCCGAGACCGACTACACCGGCTGGTACGAACACCCGCACGACAGCCCGGCGCAGCTCGCCGCGCGGATGCGAGCGCGCCTGGCGAGCATGCGCAGGACCTTCCCGTCGAAGGTGCTCGTGATCAGCGAGTTCGGCGCCGAATCGAACACTCTCAACAGGCCAGGCGCGCCCGGCAGCTACGGCTTCCAGGCCGCGCTGCTGAAGAACCACATCCAGGTCTACGCAGCCGACCCGGCGCTGACGGCGATGTTCGTGTGGGTGCTGCGCGACTACCCGCTCACGCCCACCTTCAGCGGCGGCTCGATCCACCGCGTGATCAAGCACCTGCGGCTGATCGAAGGGCTCAACCAGAAGGGGCTCTACACGTACTCCGGGAAGGCCAAGCCCGCAGCGGTCACAGTCGCGCAGCTCTACAAGGCGCTGCCGGCGAACTGAGGACAGCTCAGGGGCGTGGCCGCCCCGGCGAGGTGAACGCGATCACCAGGGCGACGATCCATCCGATCAGCGTCCAGGTGAGCAGCAGGTTGACGAGCACGACCACTGTCGTTTTCGCCGACCGCCGCGAGAGGGCCACGATCGTGGGGAGCCAGTAGACGGCGATCGCGACTATGAAGCCGACGTCATATGGCAGGCCGCCGAGCACCACGGCGCCATCATGAGACGCCCGACTATTCGAATGCCGGGCTACGCCTTGTTCCCCGCGGCGATCTTCCGCAGGTCGATCGTTTCGTCGTACAGCTTCGCGTCGACGCCCTTCGACAGCGCGACCTCGCGCAGCGGGCGGCCCGAGGCGGTCGCCTCTTTGACGATCTCCGTCGCGCGGTCGTAGCCGATCGCGCCGTTCAGCGCGGTCGCGACCGCGAGCGTCGCGCCGGCCGAGGCGGCGGTGCCCGCGCGGTTGGCCTCGATGCCGTCGACGCACTTCTCGGCGAAGACGACGGACGTCGAGCTGAGCAGCTTCAGCGACTGCAGCAGGTTGCGCGCGATCAGCGGGATGCGCACGTTGAGCTCGAACTGGCCCTGCATGCCGCCGACCGTGATCGCGGTGTCGTTGCCGATCACCTGCGCGGAGACCTGCAGCACGACCTCCGGGATCACCGGGTTGACCTTGCCCGGCATGATCGAGGAGCCCTTCTGGAGCTCCGGCAGGAACAGCTCGCCGATGCCCGCGCGCGGGCCCGAGCCCATCAGCGCGAGGTCGCCGGCGATCTTCGTCAGCGAGACCGCGATCACCTTCAGCGCGCCCGAGAGCTCGACGAGCGCGTCGCGGTTGGCCTGCGCCTCGAACGGGTCGAGCGGCGCCGAGATCTGCTTCAGCCCGGACTCCTTGCGCAGTCGCGCGCGCACCTTCTCGGCGAACTTCGGATCGGTGTTCAGGCCGGTGCCGGTGGCAGTGCCACCGAGCGGGATCTGCCCGACGTGGACGAGCGCCGCCTGGACGCGCTCGATGCCGAGCATGATCTGCGCCGCGTAGCCCGCGAACTCCTGCCCGAGGGTCACGGGGACCGCGTCCATCAGGTGCGTGCGGCCGGACTTGACGATGTTCCGGAAGCCTTTCGCCTTGCGCGCGAAGGAGCGTTCGAGCTGTTTCAGCGCCGGCAGCAGCTGGTTCTGCGCCACGTCGAGAGCGGCGAGATGAACGGCCGAGGGGAAGACGTCGTTGGAGGACTGGCCGTAGTTGACATGGTCGTTGGCGTGCACGCCCGCGAGCTTCGCGATCACCTCGTTGGCGTTCATGTTCGTCGAGGTGCCGGAGCCGGTCTGGAAGACGTCGATCGGGAACTGGGCGTCGTGCTCGCCGGCGGCGATCTCGCCGCCCGCGCGCTCGATCGCGCGCGCTTTGCCCTTCGGCAGCAGGCCGAGTTGGCCGTTGACCGCGGCGGCCGCGCCCTTCAGGCGGCCCAGCCAGCGGATCACCTCGACGGGGACGGTCTCCCCGGAGATCGGGAAGTTCTCGACGGCCTTGCTCGTCTCGCCGCCCCACAGCTGCTTTTCGTTCGGCATCTTCGCTCCTGATTCGGTGCCCGACCGCCCAGAACCCTATCCGCAGAACGCGTACAGCTCGCGCGCCAGCCCGACCGGATCGTCGTAGGCCATCAGGAAACCCGTGCTCGCCAGCACGCGCAGCTGCGCGTTCGGCAGCAGCTCGAGCGCCTCTTCGGCCGCGGAGAGCGGGTGCATGCGATCGCTGTCGGCCCACAGCAGCAGCACCGGCATGTCCAGGCGGGGGTAGAGGTCCAGAAGCTGGCGCTGCGCCCCGCGCGGCCAGTTGCGGGCGGCGCGCGCCCATGAGCGCGCAAGGCTCGAGTTGCCCGGCACGTCGGCGAAGGCCTGGCGAAACAGATCCGCCGACGCCGGGTTCCCCCGTGCGCTCAGGCGCACGCCGCGCTGGGGCCGGAACGCGGCCGAGGCGGCGTAGGAGAGCATCACGTCGAGGCCCGGAACGGTCGCGGCCCGTGCGCCGATCTGGACCGCCGCCCGCATGCCGCCGCGCGCGGGCGGCACGTGCAGCCGGTTGGGCATCAGCACCAGTCGCGACGGCGCGATCCAGCCCAGCTCGACGGCGCGCAGCAGGATCTCGGCACCCGCGCCGTGCCCGGCGAGCAACGGCCGGGGGCCGAGCACCTCGGCGGAGAAGCCGGCCATCACCTCCGCGAACCAGTCGAGCGTGTAGGGGTGGCGGGGGCGCTGCTCGGAGTCGCCGTGCAGAGGCAGGTCGGGGAGCACGACGCGGAAGCGGCCGGCGAGCCCCTCGACTGCCGGTTCCCACTCCTTGTGGGAGAGCAGGCCCGAGTGCAGCAGCGCGAGCGGCGGGCCGGTGCCGGCCTCGCGATAGGCGACGCGGGCCCCGTCGCGATGGTGGTAGAGGCGCAGCCGCATCGGCCCCATCGTAGGCCGGTGCCGGCGCGCCGAGCCCTCGTGCCGCGGGCCCGACCGCTCAGAAGCGCAGCGTCGCGGCGATCCCGCCGAGCGGCCCGAGCTCCGGGCGGTCGTGCAGCGCCAGCACCTCGGCGTCCTCCTCGACGGCCGCGCGCACCGCGTCGTCGACGATCTGCTCGCGGCGCTCGAGCGCGCTGCCGTCCACCGGGCACGTCTCGCCCTCGAGGCCCATGTAGCCGCAGCTCGGGCAGAGCACGCCCCGCGAGCTCAGCTGCTCGTCGTAGAGCAGCGCCGCGACGCGGCGTTCCTGGAGGACGGCCAGCACATCCTCGAGCCCGGCGGCGGCACGGCGATCGCCCTCGCGCGCCAGGTGCTCGCGCAGCTCGCCGAGCCGCTGCTCCTCGTGCTCGGCGCGCTCGCGCTCGAGCACCGGCGCGAGCGCCCGCTCCACGTCGTCGACGGCGACGTCGGGGACGTCCAGGGTGAGGCGCTCCTCGCGCAGCAGCCTTCGCACGTCGGGGTGCAGCGCCCCGACGGCCTCGCCCCAGAGGAACTCGGGGCAGCCGATCAGCAGCTGGTCATACGGCTCGAAGCGCAGCGTTTCTTTGAGCACCTCGGCGACGTGCTTGAGGTGCTCGGCGACTTCGTGGTCCTGGCTTCGCTGGAAGCGCGCCTGCGACCAGCCCCCCACCTCAGTGCGCCCGCGGACCTCGTCCTTCACCGTGAGGGCTTCGTGCAGCCCGCTGCGCGTGCTGCGCATGAAGCGCGCGATCCGCTCGTCGACCAGCGCGACCACGATGCTCGGCGAACGCGTCGCCTCGGCGAGCGGCGCGATCAAGGCGGTGTCGGCGATCGCGTAGCGGCTCGGCAGCGACCGGTCCAGGCGCACCAGCTCCTCCAGCTCGAGCGGCGGCGAGAGGAACAGCGCCGCCGCGTGCGCGCCGCGCGCCCACTGCGCGTCCTCCGGCCTGAGGATCTCGCGCGCGCTCTGCACCGCGGCGCGCAGCGCCATCAGCTCGGCGTGCGGGCGCTCCTCGCCCTCGACCTCGCGATGGGCCGCGTCGAGCACCGAATCGATCTCCGACCGGCGCGCGCGGGGGGTCGCGAAGCGCTCCGGGTCGAGGTCCAGGTAGAGGCTCAGCACGGTGCGCTCGCTGTCGCGCACTTCGGCGAGCCGTCGCAGGCGAGCGTCGTCGAGGTCGTTGGCGACTGCCATGTGCCGGTCAACCACCCACGCTTGCGACGATCACCCGATGAGTGTCCCACGGCAGGCACCGGGCGGTCGGCTCCTCGCCGCCCTCACGCGGGCACCTAGAATTGCGCCGCCGTGAGCGCCGAGAGCCCCCTCATCCCCGACCGCGAGGTGGACCCGCGCCGCGAGCTGCCGGCGATGGAGCTCGAGGTGCTCGAGCGCTGGCGCGAGCGCGACGTGTTCGCGACCTCGCTGGCCGCGCGCGCGGACGCGCCGCACTGGGGCTTCTACGAGGGCCCACCCACCGCCAACGGACCCCCGGGCTCTCATCACGTCCTCTCGCGGGTGTTCAAGGACATCTACCCCCGCTTCCAGACGATGCGCGGCTACCGCGTCGAGCGCAAGGGCGGCTGGGACTGCCACGGGCTGCCGGTCGAGATCGCCGTCGAACAGCAGCTCGGGATCAAATCGAAGGCGGAGATCGAGGAGTACGGGATCGAGCGCTTCAACGCGCGCTGCCGCGAATCGGTGTTCACGTTCCTCGCCGACTGGGATCGGCTGACCGAACGGATCGGCTTCTGGCTGGACCTCGAGCACGCCTACCGCACGCTGGACGAGAGCTACATCGAGTCGGTGTGGTGGGCGTTGAAGGAGATCCACAGCCGCGACCTGCTCTACGAGGGACGCAAGGTGGTCCCCTACTGCCCCCGCTGCGAGACCACGCTCTCCTCGCACGAGGTCGCGCTCGGCTACCGCGACGTGGTCGACCCGAGCGTGTACCTGAAGCTGAAGGTGAGCGGAGGCGAGGAGCGGCTGCTGGTGTGGACGACGACGCCGTGGACGCTGCCGGGCAACGTGGCGGTCGCGGTCGCGCCCTCGGCGACGTACGCGACGGTGCGCGCCGGCGGGGAGCTGCTGGTGCTCGCCGAGGAGCGCGTGGCCGCCGTGCTGGGCGAGGGCGCGAAAGTCGAGGAACGCCTCACCGGAGCGGAACTGAAGGGGCGCTTCGGCAGCTACGAGGGCCCGATCTTCGACGTCCCGCCGCGCGAGCAGTACCCGATCCTGGTGGACGACTTCGTGACGACCGAGGACGGCACGGGGATCGTCCACCTCGCGCCCGCGTTCGGCGAGGACGACTACCGGGTCGCGGCCGAACACGAGCTGTTCGATCCGGGGCGGCCCGAGACGCTGCTCAACCCCGTCCGCCCCGACGGCACCTTCGACGAGCGCGTGAAGGGCTGGGCCGGCACCTCCTTCGCCGGTCGCTACGTCAAGGACGAGGCGCTCACCCAGGAGCTGACAGAAGACCTCGGCACGCACGGCGTGCTGCTGCGCGTGGAGGAGTACGAGCACTCCTACCCGCACTGCTGGCGCTCGGATGACGCGCTGATCTACTACGCCAAACCGTCCTGGTACATCTCCACCTCGCAGTTGCGCGAGGAGCTCCTGGCGGCCAACGAGACGGTCGCCTGGCATCCGCCGCACGTCAAGGAGGGCCGGTTCGGCGACTGGCTGCGCAACAACGTCGACTGGGCGCTCTCGCGCGAGCGCTACTGGGGCACGCCGCTGCCGGTGTGGCGCTGCGGGAACGGCCACGTCCACGTCGTCGGCTCCTTCGGCGAGCTCGCCGAGCGCTCGGGCGCGGAGCTCTCCGACCACCACCGGCCGTTCGTCGACGAGGTCACCTTCGGATGCACCGAGGCGGGCTGCGAGGAGCCGATGCGGCGGGTGCCGGAGGTGATCGACGTGTGGTTCGACTCCGGCTCGATGCCGTTCGCCCAGCACCATTTCCCGTTCGACAACGAGGAGCGCTTCGAGGCCTCCTTCCCGGCCGACTTCATCTGCGAGGCCCAGGACCAGACGCGCGGCTGGTTCTACTCGCTGCTGGCGATCGCGACCCTGCTCGGGCGGCCCGCGCCGTACCGCAACGTCGTCTGCCTCGGGCTGATCCTCGACGAGCAGGGACAGAAGATGTCCAAGTCGCGAGGCAACACCGTCGAGCCCTGGGACGTGCTGGAGCGCTTCGGCGCGGACGCGTTCCGCTGGTACTTCTTCACCTCCAAGCAGCCCTGGGACGGCTACCGCTTCTCGGTGGAGACGATCGGCGAGGGGGTGCGGCTGTTCCTCAAGCAGCTGTGGTCGACCTACTACTTCTACGCGCTCTACGCGCACGCGGCAGCGGAGCCGCTGGCCGGCGCCGCGGCGGAGGGTGAGCCCGCGACCGACCTCGACCGCTGGGCGCTCTCGCGCACCGCGACGACCGCCGCGCTCGTGGCCGAGCGGCTCGACGCCTACGACGCGACGAGCGCCGGGCGCGCGATCGCCGAGCTCGTTGACGAGCTCTCGAACTGGTACGTGCGGCGCTCGCGCCGGCGCTTCTGGGAAGGCGAGCCGGCGGCCTTCCAGACGCTGCGCACCTGCCTGCTCGCGGTCGCGAAGATGCTGGCGCCGCTGTGCCCGTTCATCGCCGACGAGATCTACGACAACCTCGACGGCGAGCTGGCGAGCGTGCACCTGTGCGGCTTCCCCGAGCCCGAGCAGATCGGCCCCCGCGAGAAGGAGCTCGAAGCCGCGATGGCGCTCGCCCGCGAGACCGTGCGGCTCGGCCTCGGCGCGCGCGGCAAGGCGAAGATCAAGGTGCGCCAGCCGCTCGGCGAGGCGGTCGTGGTCGCCGCCGGGCGCGAGCGCGAGGCGATCGAACGGCTCGCCGAGGTGGTCCGCGAGGAGCTGAACGTCGCGCGGATCCGCTTCGTCGCGGCTGCCGACGAGCTGGGCAGCTACGAGATCAAGGCCAACTACCGCACGCTCGGGCCGCTGTTCGGCAAGGAGATGCCGCTCGCGGCGGACGCGATCGCGGCGCTCGACCCCGCCCGCGTGGCCGAAGCGCTGCGCGACGGCGGGCAGATCGGCATCTCGGTCGCCGGGCGTGACCACTCGCTGACGGCCGAGGACCTGGTCCTCACGCTGCGCCCGCCCGAGGGCTACGCCGTCGAGCGCGAGGGCTCGCACGCGGTCGCCCTGGACCTGGAGATCGACGAGGTCCTGCGCCAGGAGGGGCGCGGCCGCGAGGTCGTGCACGCGGTGCAGAACGCGCGCAAGAACGCGGGCCTCGCCGTCGAGGACCGGATCGAGCTCGACCTGGACGGCGACCCGGTGCTGCTCGAGGCCGCCCGCGCGCAGCGCGATTACCTCTCAGAAGAGACGCTCGCGGTCGCGGCGCGCATCGGCGCGGAGGACGGCGCCGGCGCGGCGGACCACAGCGAGACGGCGACGATCGAAGGCTTCGCGCTGACGATCGGGATCGCGCGGGCGTGACCCCTTCTCATCCTCATCAAGGGGTTGGCGCATGCGCCAACCCCCGGGCTCGCACATGTGCGAGCCCGCGGACCGGCACATGTGCCGGTCCGAACAGCAATATGAGGGGGACGTCTAGGCGGGTGCGAGCGCCGGCTCGAGCTCCTGCTCGAGCTTCTTCTTCGGGTACGCCCCGATCACCGTCTTGACGGGCTGGCCGCCCTTGAAGAGGATCATCGTCGGGATCGAGAGCACCTGGAAGCGGGCCGCCGTCTGCGGGTTCTCGTCGATGTCGAGCTTGACGATCTTCAGGTCCTCGCGCTCGGACTGGATCTCCTCCAGCACCGGAGCGACGACGCGGCACGGACCGCACCACGGAGCCCAGAAGTCGACGAGCACGGGCTTGTCGGCCTCGAGCACCTCGGCGTCGAAGTTGTTGTCGGTGACCTGGGGAAGGTTGCCTGCCATCTCTCGTCCTCTCGTCGCGCGGTGGTCGATACCCACTATACAAAATGAAGGAGGGGTTGCCCGGGCGGTCGAGATCCTCCTGGACGAGAGACGGCGCATCCAGCGAGCCATGCTCCGAAAGAGACCGCTGACCCGTTCGAGATAGCGACGGGGCAGCTCAGTCCGGATCTCACCTGATCACGACGCACGCCTAGCCCTTCGCCGGCAGCGAGCGCGCGTAGCCCGCGCCGACCCGGACCCAGCGATCCAGCTCGCGCTTCGTCTTCACGCCCTCCGCCGCCACGCGCAGCCAGCCGTCCATCGCGCGGCCACGCATCTCGAACCGCGCCGCGTGCTTGCGGGCGGCCAGATCCTCGGTCCCGGCGGGATCGCAGCGCAGCAGCAGGCCACCCTGCCCGCTCGCGCTGACGGCCAGATTGCCGCCGATCAGGAACGCGAGCCCGCCGAACATCTTCTTCTCGACCACGCCGTCCTCCGCGGCGAGCGCCTCGCGGATGCGGTTGGCGAGATCCTCGTCGTAGGCCATCGCCGCGGATTATCCACCGCCGGCGCGACTCAGTGCAGGATCACGGTCCACCCTTCCGTCTGCCTGACGATCGGCGGTTCGATGTGGGTCAGCGCGGTGAACAGGTGCGGCGAGACGTAGACCTCGACGAACGCGGCAGCGACCAGGACCGGGACCGCGATCAGCACTGTTACGAGCGTGGCCGCGAGCAGCTGGTCCCACTCGCCGCGGCGGCTGGCGATGATCCACGCCGCGAGCGGCAGGAACAGCGCCACCAGCTCGGGGATCGCGTGCGGCAGCACGCCGAGCAGCAGCAGGCCGGGCGAGACGCGCAGGAAGTTGGAGATGCCTGCCAGCGTGTGACCGATCAGGTAGGCCTGCGCGCTCAGCGAGAACGTGGTCGCGCAGATCACGAAGCCGATCGCGATCCGCCCGCCGTGCTCGTGCAGCCAGCGCGAGACGCCGCTGTGGTGCTCGGCCTGCAGCGGCAGCGACGCCCCGGCGATGAAGCCCGCCACGCACGCCATCGCGTGCAGCGCGAGCACGAGGAAGTTGTTGCGCAGCACGTGCAGGACGTCGCCGCCGTCGCCGACCGCGAACGGCGGCTGCAGCTGGATCACGCGCGAGTAGCCGCTGTCCAGTGCCGCGATCAGCCATACGGCCGCCAGCAGCCCCGCCGCCGCGAGCGCGGACCCGGCCGCCCAGCCCCCGACCACCGCCCCGGGGCGCCGCTGCCAGTCCTCGAGCGTCGCGCGTGTGTGCTTGACGCCGTGGGCGAAGGCGTACGCCGATGAATCCATCTCTCATACCTGCATCGGCCGGCGGCCGGCCGAACTGAAGCGGTCAGCCGAAGCGCAGCATCGGCACGAGCCACATCGCCTCGGCGGCGATTCGCCAGTGCATCTTGCTCTGGCCGTGCTCGCGGTCGCGGAAGATGATCGGCACCTCCACGACGCGGAAGCCGTTCTGGACCGTGCGGTAGGTCAGCTCGACCTGGAACGCGTAGCCGCGCGAGCGCACGGTCTCGAAATCGATCGCTTCGAGCACCTCCGCCCGGAAGCACTTGAAGCCGCCCGTCAGGTCGCGGATCTTCAGACCCAGCACCATCCGCGCGTAGGTGGACCCGCCCTCGCTGATCGCCCGCCGCAGCAGCCCCCAGTCGCTGACGCCGCCGCCGGGCACGTAGCGCGAGCCGAGCGCGAGGTCGGCGTCGGTGCGCGCCGCCTCCAGCAGCCTGGCCAGGTCGGCGGGGTCGTGCGAGAAGTCCGAGTCCATCTCCATGACGAAGCCCGCGCCCTCGCTGAGCGCCCGCTCGAAGCCGGCGAGGTAGGCCGGGCCGATGCCGGCCTTCTCGGTGCGGTGGAGGACGCGCGCCCACTCGTGGCGCTCGGTCATCGCGTCGGCGATCCGCCCCGTGCCGTCGGGGGAGCCGTCGTCGACGACGAGGATCCGGAAGCCCTCGGGAGCCGCCGCCGCGAGCACCTCGGCTGCCGCGCCCATGATCTTCTCGATGTTGTCGGCCTCGTTGTAGGTCGGCAGGATCAGCCAGGGCTCGCCGGGCATGGCTGCGTACCCTAGAGCGTCGCGGAGACCGCAGCGCCGGAGCTGGCCGGGCTTTCGAACCGCACCGGGCGCCTCCTCGCCGTAGGCTGATCTGGTGCCGAGCGCCAAGGCCGCCAAAGCCCGCCCAGCCGCCGCGAAGCCCGCGCGATCCGCTCCGACCAACGCCGAGGTCGCCGACGCGCTCTCCGAGCTCGGCGACCTCTACGAGCTCGACGGGGCGATCGTCCATCGCGTCGCCGCCTACCGCACCGCCGCCAAGGCGGTGCGCGACGCCTCCGCGTCGGTCGCCTCGCTCGCGCTCCAGGGCCGCGCGACCGAGCTGCCGGGCATCGGCAACACGCTGCAGGAGAAGATCGTGGCGCTCACCGAGACCGGCTCGATCCCCGCCGCCGAGAAGCTCCGCGCCAAGTTCCCCGCCGGCCTCGTGGCGCTGACGCGGCTCCCGGGGCTGGGACCCAAGCGCGCGCGGCTCCTGTACTCCGAGCTCGGCATCGACTCGCTCGACTCGCTGCGGGAGGCCGCGGAAGGCGAGCGGCTCCGCACCGTCAAGGGCCTCGGCCCGAAGTTCGAGCAGAGCGTCCTCGGCGCGCTCGAGCAAGCCGCCGCGCAGCCGCCCGCCCGCTCGGGCCGGGTGCTGCTGCCGAAAGCGCGGGCGATCGGCGACGCGATCGTCGCCGGCCTCGCCCGCGAGCCGCACGCGCCCGATCTGCACGTTCAGCTCGCCGGGTCGATCCGCCGCTGCGCGGACTCCGTCAAGGACATCGACATCATCGCAGTCACCTCCGACCCCGAGGCGCTACTCGTGCGGCTGGAAGCGCTCGAGGAGATCGAGAGCGTCAGCTCCTCGAGCGGCGCGGGCGCCCGCGCGCGCACCCACGCCGGCGTCGGCGTCGACCTGCGGATCGGCGCGCCGGAGCAGCTCGGCAGCCTCCTGCAGCACTTCACCGGCTCGGGCGCCCACAACGCGGCGCTGCGCGAGGCCGCGGTGAGGCGGGGCCTGCACGTCTCCGAGTACGGGATCCTCGACGACCGCGGCGGCTCGGAGACGGTCCCCTACGCGACCGAGCAGGAAGTCTACGAGCGCCTCGGGCTCGCCTACATCGAGCCCGAGCTGCGCGAGGACCGCGGCGAGCTCGAGGCGGCGGCGAGGGCGGGCGGGCCCTCAACCCTGCCGAAGCTGATCGAGCTCGGCGACATCCGCGGCGACCTGCACAGCCACACGATCGCCTCCGACGGGCGCTACACGATCGAGGAGATGGGGGCGGCGGCGCGCGAGCGCGGCTACGAGTACCTCGCGATCACCGACCACTCGGCCAGCCACGGCTTCGGCGACGCTGTCTCGCCCGAGCAGCTCGAACGCCAGATCGAGCTGATCGCCGAGGCGAACAAGCGACTGAACAAGGCCCACCCGCCCATCGAGCTGCTGGCAGGCAGCGAGGTCAACATCCTGCCCGACGGGTCACTCGACTACGAGGACGAGCTGCTGGCGCGCCTGGACTGGGTGATCGCGAGCGTGCACACCTCCTTCGGGATCGGCGAGCAGGCGATGACCGAGCGGATGATCGCCGCGATCGAGCACCCGCTCGTGCGCGCGATCGGCCACCCGACCGGGCGCAAGATCGAGGGCCGCGCCCCCTACGCGATCGACCTCGAGGCGGTGTTCGCCGCCGCAGCCCGCACCGGGACGATGCTCGAGATCAACGGCAACCCCGACCGGCGCGACCTCTCGGACGTCCACGCGCGGGCGGCGGCACAGGCCGGGGTGAGGATCCTGATCGACTCCGACGCGCACCGCACCGACACGCTCGCGAACATGCGCTGGGGCATCGCCACCGCGCGGCGCGCCTGGCTGACCGCCGAGCAGGTAGCGAACACGCGCCCGTGGTCAGAGCTGGGGCGCGGCTAGCAGCCGCGGCAGGAGCTCCTCGCCGAGCAGCCGCTGGACCGCCTCGGCGCGCATCGGCGCGAGCTCGCCGAGCGCCCGGGCGGCGTAGCCCGCCGGGTCCCGATGGGCCAGGGCAGCGGCCAGCGCGGCGCCGAGGTCGGCGTCGACGAGGCGCGGGTCCAGGCGCCGCGCGATCGGCAGCGCGGCGTAGGGCCCGGGAGCCGGCGCCGTGACCAGCAGGCAGCCGTCGGCGAGCGCCTCCAGCTGCGCCTGCCCGTAGTCCTCCCGGCGCGGCGCGGCCACGAACAGGCGGGCCCGGCGCAGCAGCGCGCGGTACTCCGCGTGCGCCAGCGCGCCCACACCGCGCACGCCGGGCTCGCCGTCGAGCGAGACCCCGGCCGCTCGCAGCTGCGCGGGAGTCGCGCCGGCCACGAGCAGCTCGGCTTCCTCGCCGGCGAGGGATCTGTTCTCCCGCCAGGCCTCGAGCACGCGGTCGAGCCCCTTCTTGCGCGGGTTCGCCGCGTACGTGACAGCCGCGACGTCGCGCACCGCAGCCGGCTCGCCGGAGGGCTCGACCGGGAGCGGAACGATCAGCGTACGCGCGGCGCCGGCGCCCGGGCCCGCCTCCTCCAGGGCGCCGGCGCTGAGCGGCAGGAGCAGCGGCGCGCGGGCGAGGCGCCGGCGCTCGACGGGGCGCTGCCACACGCCATGGCGCCCGGGCCGGTTGCCGGCAGCGGGCGCGTCGAAGCGGATCGCGCCCGGGCGCGGCCACAGCAGGGCGGCCGTGGTGGTCGAGTACAGGACCGCTCGCGCCGGATCCCGCGCGAGCGCGGCGCTCGCCGCCTCGCGCGCGGCACGCGCCCAGAGCAGGTCGGTGAGGGCGAGCGTGCGGACCTCGCGCGGTCGCCTCGCGACCGCGAGCTCGACGCTCGCGCCGGCGCGCTCGAGCCCCGCCGCGAGCTCCTCGTCGGCCTCGCGCAGGCCGGTCGTCGAGGCGAGCGAGACGATCAGCACGCCGGCCCCGCCCGAGGCGGCCATGCTAGGTCACGGCCCCGTTCACGCTCTCCGCGCGGATCGACTTGAAGCCCGGCGTGCGCAGCAGCGACATCGGCCGCAAGGGCGAGGTCCGGCGCACGTAGAAGCTCGCGCCGTCGCGCTCCTCGATCGCAGCCACGGCGGCGTCCTGGCGGCGCCACGCGAGCGCCCAGATGATCGCGAAGCCCGCCGCGATCCCCGGGATCTGCGGCGCCAGGAACGCGAGCCCCCCCGCGAGCAGCGTGAAGACGAGCAGCGGCCACAGACGGTTCAGCAGGATCGCGCTGGGGTGCTGCTCGGGCAGGGAGGTGCTCGCCTTCGCGGTGGCGAGCAGCCTCGCGATCGGCGGGCTGGTCGCGTTGCGCCGGCCGAGCCGCAGGCCGGCGGCCGTCGCGAGGAGCCACCAGCCGGCTGAGACGAGCACGAGCGTCTGGTCGGAGGAGGACGCCCCGGCGAGCACGGTGACGATCGCGAGCGCCGTCGCCGCTCCGGCGCTCAGCAGCACAGTCGTCCTCAGGAAGTCGACGAAGCGCACGGCGCTACAGCAGCGCCTCGAGCAGCCCCCGGACGCCTCCCGGCCCATCCACCGTGAGGTCCGCCTCCCGCGCCAGCTCGGGCGGCGCTTCATCCGAGGAGACAGCGACGCACAGCGCGGTGTCGAGCTCTCCCTCCTCCGCGAGGCTGCGCAGCCCGCGGAACGCGTCGAGGTCGGTGGTGTCGTCGCCGACGTACATCGCCGCGGCGACGTCCTCGCCACGCACCAGCGCCGCGATGCCGAGGCCCTTGTCGAACGCCACCGGGGGGCGCACCTCCAGCACCTTGCGGCCCCAGTGCACGACGAACCCTTCGCTTTCCGCCTCGGCGGCGATCTCGCGCACCGCCCGCTCGGCGGCCTCCTCGTCGGGCGCGCCGCGCCAGTGGAAGGCCGCGATCGCGCCCTTGTCCTCGGTCCGCACCCGCAACCGCTGGCGCTCGGCGTTCTGGGCCCGTGCCTCGAAGTCCCGCACGCGGCCCGTCCAGGCCGCGAGCTCGGGGTCGACCTCCGGCCGTGTCGCGCCGGGGCGCAGCAGCTCGCCGCCGTGGTTGCCGACGTAGGCGATCGTCCCGATCGCAACGATCTGGCGCGCGGTCGCGGCACGGCGCCCGCTGACGCACCCGACCACCCGGTAGCGCCGCGAGACCTCGATCAGCACCGCGCGTGTGGCCTCGGGCACGTGCGCATCGCCGGCGTGCCGGACGATCGGCGCGAGCGTCCCGTCGATGTCCAGCAGGATCGCCGCGCGATCGGGCTCGGAGCGGATCGGCCCGAGCGCCTCGACGAGCGTTGCGGCTGGCGACACGCGTCTAGTATGCCGCGCATGGTGGCCGGGCCGTCCGCTGGTCAGAGTCCGGGCTCGCCGCTCAACGCGCGTCTGCTCGTGCTGGGTGTGATCGGCACCCTGGCGGGCCTGTTCAGCGGCCTGTTCGGCGTCGGCGGCGGGACCGTGATCGTCCCGCTGCTGATGCTCTGGCTGGGCTATGAGGAGCGCATCGCGACCGCCACCTCGCTCGCCGCGATCGCGATCATCGCAGCGTTCGCGGCCGCGGTGGGCGGACTGTACGGGAACGTGGACGTGGGCGACGCCGCGCTCGTCGGCGTGCCCGCGATCGCCGGCGTGCTGCTCGGCTCGTGGCTCGCGCAGCGCGTCCCCGGGCGGGCGATCGCGCTGATGTTCGCCGCCGTGCTCGTCGGCAGCGCCGTCGAGCTGGTGCTCAGGTGATCGGCGCGATCGCGATCGGCCTCGCCGGCGGCGTGGTAGCCGGCCTGCTCGGGGTCGGCGGCGGCGTGCTGTTCGTGCCCGGGCTCGTCTTCTTCGTCGGCCTCGGCCAGCACCACGCGGAGGCGACCTCGCTGCTGGCGATCGTCCCCGTCGCGATCGTCGGGACGTGGCGCAACGACTCCTACGGGAACGTCTGCCGCCGCGACGCCCTGGTCATCGGCCTGCTCTCGATCGCCGGGGCCGCGGCGGGCGTGGCGCTCGCGAACCTGCTCTCGGGGGCGGTGCTACGCGACGCGTTCGCGGCGTTGATGGTGCTGGTCGCGGCGCAGCTCGTGCGGCGCACGCTGGCCGAGCCCCGGCGCGAGCCCGCGGACGCCGCTGCGCGATCGTCCTCTCACGGTTCTCGCTCCGGCAGCGGATGACCTAGACTGATCGGTGATGGGACTCGACAACCCACTTCACATCGCCTTCCTGGTTGTGATCCTGCTGCTGATCTTCGGCGCCAAGCGCCTTCCTGAGATCGGCCGCTCGCTTGGCTCCGGCATGAGGGAGTTCAAGGACTCCATCAGCGGCGAGTCCAAAGGGCAGGCCACTCTCAACGAGGGGCCTCCCGCCCAGCAGCCGGCGCAGCCGCAGCAGGCTCAGCAGGCGGCCCCCGCGCAGCAGCCCGCGCAGGCTCCCGCCGAGCCGACCCACCAGGCGTAGGCGAGGCGAGCGCACGGCGGCGCGTCCTCGCGCCGTGCGGGTGTGCGCGACGGCTGCCGGCTCAGTGGATGATCGGGCCGGTTTCGACCGCTTCGAAGGCCGAGCCCGGCACCTGCTCGAGCGTGTTCAGGCTGGCTTCGTCCCAGCCGGGTGACGGCGCGCCCGTGATGTACCACGGCGAGCCGTTGTCGGCGACGATCAGCCCGTAGCGCTTGAGCGCCTGCAGGATCACGAGCGCCTGGCCGCTGTAGCCGGCGACGGGGTAGCTCGCCTTCAAGCGCAGCCGCAGCCCCATCGGCGGCAGCGCCGGATCGCTGCTGGTCGAGGCGAAGTGCGTGGCCGGGTGGATGTAGCCCCGCTGCGTGCGCGGCACGGTCACCCGCAGCGCGTGTTCGATCGCGCCTTCGCTGACCTCCTGGTAGCGCGCGAGCAGCGGGAAGATCGGCAGGCCGGCCGCGTCGGCGGAGGTCCAGCCTTCGGGGCGCAGCGCGTCCGAGCGCAGGTTGAAGACCGCTCCCGACAGCGCCTTCCACCCTTCGCCGCGGCGCGAGGCTTTGTAGAGCTCGTAGAGCATGCAGGAGCCTTCCTGCACGACGAGCACGTGCTTGTCGCCCTTGCCGCGCTTGCCGCCGCCCTCGATCGCCGCGTCGGGCGGGATCGGATAGGGCCCCGGGTCCGATTCGCTCTTGTAGGCGGTGAACTTGATCGGCACCTTCGGCTGCCCCGCGCCGACCACCTCGTACGGGATCCCGTAGCCCGGGTTGGTGCCGAAGTCGGGATGCAGGTGCGCTTCCAGGCCGATGCTTTCGACGTAGGCCTGTGAGTCGGGGCTCTCAGGAAGCGTGGCGACTTCCTGGTTGATCGGGTTGTCGGCCGGGAACACCGGGCAACCGCCGGCTGCCGCTGCCCGCAGGGTCTGACGGTGGTGAGCCCGGCGCGCCTGGGCGCCGGCGGCGAGCGAGGCGACGAGGGCCGCGGCGATCAGCAGCGCTCCGAGCGGCAACGCGGCGCGCAGCGGCAGGCGTCGTCTCACCGGCCCAACTCTAGCCGCGGCCCCGACATCCGCTCGCGGCGCTGGACGAAGCTACGGGGCGCCCCGCGTCGAGCTCGCCGTCGGCCCGCTGCAGCTCGGCCGCCTTTGCGGCGCACCGAGGGCCGGCCGGGACCTACCCTTCGCAGATGAGCTCCGGCTCGTCCCTCCGGCCCACCCCCGCGAAGCCCCGCCGCGCGGCACGCGCGCTCGCGACCGGCGCCGTGCTCGCCTACGCGCTGCTCTGCTGCGCCGCGTGCGGCGCCACCTCCGGGCCGGCGGGAGGCTCGCGCGCGAAGACGGCGGCCGCGAGCACCCCCGCGACGTGCGCGGAAGGCGTCGCCGCGGCCTACGCGGAAGTCGCCGGGCGCATCTACCACCAGGCTGCGACCGGCCGCAACGTCGGGCAGGCG
Organism: uncultured Solirubrobacteraceae bacterium; assembly: GCA_963836035.1. Taxonomy (GTDB): domain Bacteria; phylum Actinomycetota; class Thermoleophilia; order Solirubrobacterales; family Solirubrobacteraceae; genus Palsa-744. The sequence goes on from CAWIHX010000009.1 coordinate 48,879, forward strand.
GTGCACCGCGTGACGAGCTCGGCCGCGCTGATCTCCGCCGCTCGCGCCGGGGACGCGGCGGCGGCGCGGGCGGCGCTGCGCTCGCTGCTGCTCGGTCAGATCGTGCGCATCGAGGTGCTGCGGGGCGGGCACGTGCTCGCGTCCGCGGGCTCGGGCGCGGCCGTTGCGCCCGTGGCCGGCACGCTGCCGGGCACCGGCGGAGCGCGCTACCTGCTCTCGGTGCAATCGGATCACACCTACACCCAGGTCACCCATCAGGTGACGGGCGCCGAGGTGCTGCTGCTCTCCGGCTCGCGCGTCCTCGACGGAACCGTGCGGTTGCCGGCGTCGGTCCCCGTGCCGTCGGCGGGACGGATCACGATCGGCTCGCGCTCCTATCAGGCGAGCAGGCTGCCCGCCACCGCCTTCCCCTCGGGCCGGCTCGGGATCGCGGTGCTCGTGCCGGCGAGCGAGCTGACGTGCCCGGCGAACACCGCGCTGACCCGCTCGGCGGTGCTCGGACGCGTCGGGGAACGGATCTACGAAGCCGAGGAGAAGAGCCCGATCGTCGCAGCGACCGTGCACCGGATGGAGAACACCGCGGCCTTCAAGTCCGCCGTCGCGCGCCGCGACGCGGCGGCCACGCGCCAGGCGATCCTCGGCTTCTTCGCGGCTCACATCCACGTCGTCCGCGTCAGGGTGCTGGTGGCCGGGAAGCTGCTGGTCGACGAAGGCGGTCCCTACGCGCTCGCGCCGGTCTCGGGCACGCTGCGCAGCGGGGGGCGCGTCGTGGGGACGTTCGTGACCGCGATCCAGGACGACGCCGGCTACCTCAAGCTGGCGCGCCTGTTCACCGGCGCCCAGGTGCTGATGCGGACCGGCTCGCACCAGGTGATGGGCACCCTCAGCCCCGGGCCCGCGCGGGTCCCCGACGACGGCACGGTCTCATACGGCGGGCGCACCTACCAGGCGCATTCGTTCACGGCCACGGCGTTCCCGTCGGGGCCGCTGCGCATCTCGCTCCTGTACTGATCAGAGCAGGCTGGTCGTCATGCGTTCGACCTCGGCGATCGAGGTCGAGCCTTCGCGGACCTTCTGGATGCCGTCGTCGCGCAGCCGCTGCATGCCTTCCTCGAGCGCGACCGCGACCATGTCGTCGACGGAGGCGTGCTCGAGGATCAGCGTCCGGATCCGCTCGCTGACGGTCATCACCTCATACAGGCCGACGCGCCCGCGGTAGCCGCTGCCCGAGCAGCGCGAGCAGCCGACCGGCTCGTACGGTTCGGCGCCGGCGAGCCCGTACTCCTCGAGCACCGACTCGGGCACGTTCTGCGGCTGCTTGCAGTGCTGGCAGAGCGCCCGCACGAGGCGCTGGGCGACGATGCAGTCCACCGCCGAGGAGACCAGGAACGGCTCGATCCCCATGTCGATCAGCCGCCCGAGCGCGCTGGGCGCGTCGCGGGTGTGAAGCGTCGAGAGCACGAGGTGCCCCGTGAGCGCCGCCTCGACGGCGATGTGGGCGGTCTCGCGGTCGCGGATCTCGCCCACCATGATCACGTCGGGGTCCGCGCGCAGCATCGAGCGCAGCCCGACATCGAAGGTGACGCCGGCCTTGGGCGCGATCTGCATCTGCTTGACGCCGGCGATGCGCTGCTCGACGGGGTCCTCGATCGTCAGGATGCTGCGCTCGCCGTCGTTGACGACGTGCAGCGCGGCGTACAGCGTCGTCGACTTCCCCGAGCCCGTGGGACCGGTCACGAGGACCGCGCCGTTCGGGCGTTTCACCGCGGCGCGGAAGCGCTCGAGCTCGGCAGGCTGCATGCCCAGCGACTCGAGGCCGTCGACGACGACGCTCTTGTCGAGGATCCTCATCACGGCGCCCTCGCCGTAGACGAGCGGGAGCGTGACGACGCGGATGTCGACGCGGCGGCCGTCGACGGTGAGCGCGAAGCGGCCGTCCTGCGGCACGCGGCGCTCGGAGATGTCGAGATCGGCGAGGATCTTGATGCGCGAGACGACTCCGGCGGCCATCTTGCGCTTGACCGTGGCGGCCGGCATCAGCACGCCGTCGACGCGGAACAGGACGCGGGTGTCGCCTTCCTCGGGGTTGACGTGGATGTCCGAGGCGCCCTGTTGGATCGCCTGCGCGACGATCGAGTGGACCAGCTTGATGATCGGGGCGTCGCTGTCGGCCTCGTCGACGAGCAAGCTGGCAGACTCATCGCCCTCCTCGGCCTCCTCGCCCTCGGCCAGGTCCTCGATCGATTCGTCCATGCGCGAGAGGCGCTGGAGGAGCAGGTTGAGATCCTCGACGGAGGCGGCGGCGGGACGGATCCGACGGCCGGTCATCATGCCGACGTCGTCGATCGTCAGGACGTTGGTCGGGTTGGCCATCGCGAGGACGAGCGCGCCGTCCTCGGTGTAGCCGACCGGGACCGCCTGGTAGCGCTTGGCAGCCTCGACGCTGATCAGGTTGACCGCGCCCATGTCGAGGTCGTAGACCGAGAGGTCGACGAAGTCGAGCCCGAACCGCTCGGCGACCACCCTTGCGAGCTGGTCGTGACGGAGGACGCCCCGCTCGACGAGCACGAGCCCGGTCGGGCGGCCCTGTGCGCGTGCGGCGGTGACGGCCTCCTCGACGCTCTCATTGTCGGCGAAACCGAGGTCGACCACGACCTCGCCGATCATCCGTGTCGAGCGCCCGGGGTTCTTCGGCGGGTAGAGGCCGGTGTCGCCGCCGCGGCGAGGCGCGCGCGACTCGTTGCGGCGCTCGCCGCCCGCGGGCACCCTGCCGGCGCGCTCGTCCTGCTGCGCGTTCTCGGGCGTCGGCTGCTCGGGACGCTCGGGAGCGTCCTTCTCCTCGCGCTCCTGCTGCGAGGGAATGGTTGAGGAGGCGATATCGCCCATCCCTCCACATATCGGCACCTCAGCAGCGCCGCTTGACAGCTGTACCGTCAGCGGGGTGACCTGGCGAGGCCGTGCTCGACCGCTCCCTTGACGCTCGCATCGAGCGCGTTCAGGCGGAAGAGCGCGAGCGCCTCTGCCGAGGCGAACCGTGCGCCGGGGGCGTGCTCGGCACCGTGATGGCACAGCACGCAGTGCTCGAGCTCGAGGCGCTGCTCGGCGGTGAGACGGGGCGGCGAGTGCGCGGCGATCACGCGGAGCCCCAGCTCCAGGTGGCCGAGCAGCTCGCCCTCACGGGTCCGGCCGATGTCCGCGCCGTAGGAGAACTCGCGGGTCTTGCCGATGTCGTGGACGAGCGCCGCGGCGATCAGCAGGTCGCGATCGAGCCGCGGATGCATCGTGCAGAGCTCGACGGCCATCGTCGCAACAGCGACCGTGTGCTCGAGCAGGCCGCCGAGAAAGGCGTGGTGCGCGCCGCCCGGGCGCCCGCCCTGCGGCCCGGCGGGGAGCGTGCACGGCGCGCGCCGAAGCTCCGCCCGCAGGGTGCGGTCGGCAAGCAGCGCGTCGAGCAGCGCGCGCAGCCCCGGGTCGTACACCTCCCGGGCGAGATGCTCCAGGAAGCCCTCCAGCTCATCGAGGTCGCGGTAGCTGCTCGGCAGGAACCGCGCCGGGTCGGCCTCCCCGCCCTCGGCGCGGGCGATCTGCTCGATCTCGATCTGCAGCTGGTCGCGAAAGCGCGCGACGCGGCCCGCCACACGGACCAGCTCGCCGCGCTCGAAACGGCCGGCGAGCAGGTCGGCGTCGCGAAATGCGCGCGCTGCGATCGAGCCCGTGCTGTCGCGCAGCTCGACGTTCAGATACGGGCTGCCGCCACGGCTGATCAGGCGTTCCTTGCGCGTGCAGGCGAAGACGCCATCCACCTGCTCGGCGGCGCGCAGCGTCGCGACCGTCTGCGCGGGCGCGCCCGGATCTGAGGTGGCGGCGGCGATCGGCGCATGATGTACGGTGATCCGGATGCAACCGCTGATCTGGGACAGGCGGCCGGACGGCCTCCGGGCCCCCGCGATGGTGTGTGCCTTCCAGGGCTGGAACGACGCCGGAGACGCCGCCTCCAGCGCCGTCTCCTTCCTGGCGGCATCGCTTGACGCCAAGCGCTTCGCGAGGATCGACTCGGAGGACTTCTACGACTTCCAGGCCAACCGCCCGACGATCAAGCTCGACGGTCGCGAACGCCGGGAGATCACGTGGCCGAGCGTCGAGATCTTCGAGGCGAGCGCGCCTCGCGCGCCCCGCGACCTCGTGCTCGTCCAGGGCGTCGAGCCGTCGATGCGCTGGCGCTCGTTCAGCGCCCACCTGGTCGACCTGGCCGAGGCGCTCGGGGTGCAGGTCGTCGTGTCGCTCGGCGCGCTGCTCGGCGACGTCCCGCACACGCGCCCGGTGGCGATGACCGGTCACGCGTCCGACCCGGCGCTGCTCGACCGGCTGGGCATCTCCTCGTCGGTCTACGAGGGGCCGACCGGCATCGTCGGCGTGCTGCACGCCGCCTGCGCGGACGCCGGGCTGCCCGCGGCGAGCCTGTGGGCCGCCGTCCCCCACTACGTCGCGGCGGCGACGAACCCGAAGGCCGCGCTCGCGCTGCTGCGGCGCATGGAAGTCCTCGTCGGCGTGTCGGTGGACGTCTCCGAGCTGGAGTCGGCGGCGGGCGACTACGAGCGCCAGGTCGGGCTCGCCGTGCAGAGCGACCCGGACATCCAGGCCTTCGTGGAGCGACTCGAGCAGGCCGCCGAGAGCGACGAGCAGGAGTCCGCCGCCGACGTGCCCTCGGGCGACGCGATCGCCCGGGAATTCCAGCGGTTCCTGCGCCAGCGCGGGCCCGAGCGCTAGGGAGAGATCACCGCAGCCGCTACAGCTTGTTCGTGATCGCCAGTCCGACCGCGACGGTCGCGGGCTTCAGCAGTTCCTCCTGTGCGAGGTCCTGCGGATCGTCTTCGTTCGCTCCTTCTTCGGCCGCCCCGGGGGTGCCGGGCGGGGCGCCCTCCGCGACCACGGTCAGCGCCCAGCCGCCCTTGACGGCGTTGAAGCTGCTGATGGTGCAGTCGCCCGTCGGGGGGTTTTCGCACGAGGCGGTGTCGCCGGACCACGTCGCTGTGACGCCCTTGCCCAACGCCACCAGGCTCCCTTCTTCGAGCACTTCGAGTCGTGCGTGCTTCTCGAGATAGGCGATGATCTTGCCCGAGCCCGTCTCTCGGAGGGCAGAAATGCTGAGAGTGTGCTGGGGGACGAGGCCGGGCATGCGATCACCCCACTCGGCGGTGAACAGCTCCGCGGACGCGGTCCCATAGGGCGTGTGGGCGGTCTTCGAGCGAGCGTGTTTTTCGTGGCAGGTGCCCGAGAGTTCAAGCGAGGATGCCCCGCCAGCCGCCCAGGTGCACAGGTGCGGGACGAAGTGCTTTTTCGCCGCTGGTTTCTTCGAGGCCGACGCCGCGGGCACCCAGACCCACGCGACTGCCGCCGTGACACACGCAGTAACGACAAGAGTCCGCCTCATGTGATCCCTCCCTTGGAAGGCGCCGCGACCCACAGGCCAGGCTCGAGTCTAGCCCCCTACCCTCGTGGACGACGATCAGGCCGCAGCCACAGGGCACACGATGCGGTAGTCGCAGATCGCGCACGCCGCCGGGGAGGGTGTCGGCTCGAAGTGCTGGGCGAGGATCCCCTCGCCCGCCGCCATCACGATCTCCTCCACCGCGTCCGCGTCGCGCCCCTCGCACGGCACGGGAACGATCTCGTCGTCGAGCACGTAGTAGTAGGCCTGGCGGGAGGAGTCCAGGTGCCAGTCCTCCCGCGCCGCGAGCGCGTAGAGGGAGAGCTGCACGTCCTCGCGCAGCTGCTCGGCGCTCTTCGGGCGCGAGGTCTTGTAGTCGATCAGCTCGTAGGTCCCTTCGCTCCCCGGCGCGGCCCGCACGCGGTCGACCCTGTCGACTCGCCCGCGGAGGTGGTGGGGGCCGAGCCGGAAGGAGAACGGGCGCTCGAACCAGACGGGCTCAGAGCTGTGCTCGGCGAGGCGCTCGTGGTAGCGCGTGAGCGCAGCGCGAGCCTTCTCGAGCAGCTCGCCGTCGGTGCCGTCGCGGCCCAGCCCGGCGCGCCGCCAGCCGGCGTCGAGGAGACCGAGCATCTCTCCCAGCGTGCGGTTCCCAGCCGAGTGATGGCGCTCGAGCACCTGGTGGACGACGATCCCGAAGCGCTGGTGGATCGTCTGCTCCGTCGGGATCCGCAGGACGCGCGCGTACTTGTAGCGAAGCGGGCACGAGCGGTAGGTCTCGATATCCGACGCGGACATCGCCAGCCCTTCCCCCCGGCGCGGGAGAAACGCGCGCAGCGAGAGCTCCTCGCGGGAGCCGATCGGCGGCGCGCCGTCGGCCCCGCGCTCGACCGCGAGCAGGCTCTCGTCGAGCGTCGAGGTCTCGAGGATCTCGCGCTGCAGCGGCGTCGCGGCGCCCAGCAGGCGCGCGTTGAGGTCGGAGAGCGCCTCGGCGAGGTCCTGGCCCGGCGGGCGCTGCATCAGGGCCGCGACCTTCAGCAGCTCCAGGTAGCGCACCACGCCGTGGGAGATGTCGAGGTCTGTGTCGAGCCGGAGCTCCGAGAGCCGCCCGCCGATGCGCTCCACCCCCTCCAGGAGCTCCTCGCGCAGGCGCGCAGCGACGCCCTGGAGCCTCGCCGCCTGCGCATCCGCCTCCCCCCCGGCCGGCGGCTCCTCGCCCGCTCCGGGCAGCGAGACGCCTCCGGCGTCCTGCGGCGGCGCACCCGCCTCGGCGGGAAGGTCCTCGCCCGCCCGCTCCGCGGCGACACGCTCCTCCGGGGGATCGGCGTCCGGGAGGGCGGCCGCCAGGTGGCGGGCGAGATCGCGGGCGCCGGCCGGCCCCCCCTGGCCGGAGAGCTCGCCCGCGAGCGCCAGCAGCCTGCGCATGCTCTCGCGCCGCTCGGCGATCTCGTCGGGCGCGAGCAGGGAGGCCGACCGCCCGGCCGCGCCGAGCCGCTCGATCAGCCGGGCCAGGAACAGGTCGGGTGCGAGCCGGTCGAGATCGGCGCTCGCCTCGCGGTGCAGCTCGACGAAGCGCTGGATCCGCTCCCGTGCCTCGGGCGGCACCTGCGGCGACTCGGTGGCTGCCGCCAGCCCGACGACGAGATCGAGCTTGCGGCGCCGCGCGACCTGGATCACGCGGGCGAGATCGACCTGGCGCAGACCGATCGGCGGCCGCGCCAGCGCGCGCACGACCGCGGCGGCGTCCTGGGGGTCGACCAGCAGCCGAAGCCAGGCGAGGACGTCGCGCACCTCGGGGCGCTTCATGAGCGCCCCGCGCGAGCCGTCGCCGTTCGGGCCGCGGGAAGGGGCGGCGGCGGTCCTCGAGGCAGGCACGTTCCAAGGATACGCGCGGAACGCCGGCGCGCCCAGGCCTCGCCGGGGCGCGGCTACGCTCTGTGGATGGACCCGATCGACTGGGGCACCGCACAGCGGATCGGCGAGCTCGTCGCCGGAGCGGGCGGGCACGGCTCGGACGCGGGCATCCGGGCGGACACCGTTGAGCCGCGGGCCCGCGACTTCGCCATGCGCGTCTCCGCGTACAGCGGCCTGCCGCTCGACGGCGAGCTGCCGGCCCTCGAGCTCGTGGACCGACCCTCCTGGATCGCGGCGAACCTGCAGACGATGCGCCCGATGCTCGCCCCCCTGAGCGAGCGGCTCTCCGATCAAGGCGGCCGCATGGCCGGCCCGCTGCGCTCCGCGTCGGGGATGCTGCTCGGCGTGCAGATCGGCGCGCTGACGGGAATGCTCTCCCAGCGCGTGCTCGGCCAGTACGACCTGTCGCTGCTCGACCCGGGCGTGCCGCCGCGGCTGCTGCTGCTCGCGCCGAACCTCGGCCAGGCCGCGAGCAACCTGGATGTCGACGGCGAGGAGCTGCTCCTGTGGGTGACGATCCACGAGATCACCCACGCGGTCCAGTTCGGCGGGGCGCCGTGGCTGCGCGGGCACATCGGCGCGATGCTGCGCGAGCTGCTCGACGGGCTGCAGGTGGCGCTCGGCGGCGAGAGGCACGAGGGCGGCGAACGCACCGACGCCGGCGCCGGCGCGACGGCCGCGGGAGCCCGCGGCTGGGCGGGCGGCCTCGCGGCGCGCCTCCCCGACCCGGGGGAGCTGGGCGACATGCTCGACCGCGCGCGCCGTGGCGAGCTGCTTCGGCTCACGCTCGGCGAGGAGCGCTGGCGCCTGGTCGAGCGGATGCAGGCGACGATGTCGGTGATCGAGGGCCACGCCGAGCACGTGATGGACGAAGTCGGCGCCGAGGTGCTGCCGTCGCTGCCGCGCCTGCGTGCTGCGATGACCCGGCGCCGTGCCCAGCGGGGCCTGCCGTGGCGCGTGCTCGAGCGGCTGCTGGGCCTCGAGCTGAAGCTGCGCCAGTACGAGACCGGGCGTCGCTTCTGCGACGCCGTCGTCGCGGCCGGAGGCCCGCAGGCGCTGGCGCGCGTGTGGTCCGGACCCGAGGCGCTGCCGAGCACCGAAGAGCTCGAACAGCCCGCGCTCTGGACGGCGCGGATGGCGCCCGCCGCGGCCTGAGCCGTCACTGCGCGGACCGAACGCACGTTCCACCTGTTACAAGCTGCGTTCTGAGATCTCCCGTGGTTACAGGCTCTTCACGGGATGATAGGATCTCGCTGTAACGATCTTTCCCGGACGGGTTACAAACAGGTGTTCGCCTTTCCGGCCAAACGGGTAGAGGCGAACAAACAACCTTCACACCCGTACCTCGCGCCCGGCGAGGAGTGACATAGGAGATCGCACCAAAGATGCCCACCGCCCCGAACGCTTCAACCAAAAAACCGGCCCGCAAAGCGCCGGCCCGCAAACCGGCCAAAGCGACGCGTCGCACGAGCGCGACGAAAGCCAAAGCCACGCGCGCGAAGGCCAGCCGCACCCGTGCCACCAACGAGACGCAGACCGCGATCCGCGACAGCCAGAGAGCCGCTCGTGAGAGCGCGGGCGTCGTCGGCGACTACGCCGAGCGTGCCGTGCTGATCCCGGTCGGTGCCGCGCTGATCGCCCGCGAACGCGTCGTGACCTCCGTCAGCGACACGTTCTCGACCTACTCCTCGCCCAGCAAGGCCCAGGCCCAGCTGCGCAAATTCGAGCGCCGCGGCGCGACGGCGCGCAAACGGCTCGAGCGCGAGGTCCGCAAAACCCGCGTCCGTGTCGAGCGCGAACTGCGCCAGCGCCGCAGGAACGTGGAGCGCTCGGTCAACGAGGCCGTCCGCGACATCGAGAAGCGTCGCGACGCGATCGCCAAGAACGGCAGCGACATCACCGATCGCGTGCCGGAGCTCGCCAACCAGGTCCAGGAGCGGATCCTGAGCCTGGTCTAGGCACCAGCTTCCCCCGCCCGGTCCGGAGAGGGACCGCCGCGGGAGAGTCTGCCGGCCTCATATCCCGCCGGCAGTAGTAGCACCCTCTCCTCCCTCGACCCCCGGGCGGCCCCCACCGCCCGGGGGTCATTTTTTTCGGCGGTCGTCGGCTACGCTCGTCGGCGATGTCAGAGGGCACCTCCACGACCGCGGACGCGAGCCAGCAGCTCCCCGAGCGGGCGGTGCGCCGCCCGGCGCGGCTGGACCGCCCCCACTACGTCTTCCGCCCCCTCAGCCTCATCGGTTCGAGGGTGCGCCCTCGCGCCGGGCGCACGAAGCTGCCGTGGGGTCTCCAGCTCAGCTACGGGACGACCGGCCCGATGGGCAGCTCGCTCGAGCGCACCGGCGTGTACGACCTCGCGATGACCGAGACGATCTTCCGCCTCGTGCGCGACGGCGACACCGTGCTCGACGGTGGCGCCAACATCGGGTACGTGACGAGCCTGATGGCGTGCCGGGCGGCGCCGTCGGGAACCGTGATCGCCTTCGAGCCCCAGCCCGAGGTGTTCGCGCGCCTGCAGGCGAACGTGCGCGGCTGGGAGTCCTCGGGCACGCCGCTCGCGAGCATCGAGCTCCGGCAGCTGGCGCTCTCGAGCAGCGCCGGCGACCGCGTCCTGAACGTGCCCGGCGACCGCGACGCCAACCACGAGCGCGCGTCGCTGCGCGAGTTCAAGGCCGCTCCGGCCGATCGGATCCCGGTGCGGGCGGTGCGCCTCGACGAAATCGAGCGCCCGCCGGGCGAGGTGCGGCTGCTCAAGCTCGACACCGAGCGTCACGAGCACGAGGTGCTGCTCGGCGCCGAGCAGCTGCTCGGCGAGCTGCTGCACGTGGTCCTCGAGCACCACGAGGTGCCCCCCAGCCCCGTCAGCGCGCTGCTCGTCGAGCACGGCTTCGATCTCTACACGGTGCACGAGGGCTTCGCCGGGCCGAAGCTCGCGGTGCTGGACGCGAGCGTGCCCCACGTCGGCTGGGGGCCGCCGAACATGATCGGCACGCGCGACGCCGGCGGGCTGCGTGCCGCCTTCGCCGCCCGGGGCTGGCAGTCGCTCAGCCCGCGGCTGCTCGCGCGCGGGCGCCCGGCCCGCTGAGCGGCCCGCACGGGACGGGGCGGCCTTTTTGCCAGAATGCAGGAGATGGCCGGCAAGGACGACATCCTCAAGGCGCTCGAGGCGGTGATCGACCCCGAGCTGCACCGCTCGATCGTCGAGCTGGACATGGTGCGCTCGATCGAGATCAGCCCCAACGGCGTCGTCGACGTGACCGTGTCGCTGACGACCCCCGGCTGCCCGATCAAGGGTCACTTCCAGACGGCGGTCGCCGACGCGGCCGGCGGGCTCGAGGGCGTCTCCCACGTCAACGTGTTCTTCGACGTGCTCAGCGACGAGCAGAAGGCGGCGCTCCAGCAGAAGCTCGGGCGCGGCGGGCCGCTGCCGGCGGGCTCGCTCGCGCAGGTCGCGAACGTGATCTGCATCGGGTCCGGCAAGGGCGGCGTCGGCAAGTCGACGCTGACCGCGAACCTCGCGGCGGCGCTGTCCGCCGAGGGCAAGCGCGTGGGCGTGCTCGACGCCGACGTGTGGGGTTACTCGATCCCCCGCATGTACGGTCTCGGCGCCACCCGCCCCGCGGTCTCGCCGCAGCGCAAGATCATCCCGCTGGAGGCGCACGGCGTGAAGGTGATGTCGATCGGCTTCTTCGTCGAGGAAGACGCGGCGGTCGTCTGGCGCGGGCCGATGCTGCACAAGGCGCTCACGCAGTTCCTCCAGGACGTCGAATGGGGTGCGCTCGACTACCTGCTGGTCGACCTGCCCCCGGGCACCGGCGACGTCTCGATGACGCTCGCCCAGCTGCTTCCGCAGGCGCGTTTCCTGATCGTCACGACGCCGCAGGCGACCGCGCAGAAGGTCGCGCGGCGCGCGGCGCAGATGGCCGAGAAGGTCTCGCTCGAGATCTGCGGCGTCATCGAGAACATGTCCGGCTTCACCACGCCCTCCGGCGAGCGCTTCCCGATCTTCGGCGAGGGCGGCGGCGATGAGCTCGCGGACGAGCTCGACGTCCCGCTGCTCGGCCGGGTGCCGCTGACGATGCCCCTCCGGGCCCAGGCGGACGCCGGCACGCCGCTGGCGATCGAGAACCCGGACGACCCCGCGGCACAGGCGATCCGCCACGCCGCCCGCGGCCTGATCGCGATCGCGCCCGTGCAGCTGCCCACGCTGCCGCTCGTCGAGGTCGGCGCGCCCGCCGCCCCGGCCGAGGGCCGCAAACCCGTGGGCATGTCGCTGCCGATGGCCTGAGCGCCGGGCCCGTACCGCACGCGACATGCCCATTCCCAGCCCCGCCGGGCCGCTTGGCCCGCGCGATCGCGTCCGCGTGAACAGCGTGCGGGCGTGCTTGACAACAACCCGCCCACTAAAGGATCGTCCTTCCGAGAATGTCCACATCTGAGCCCCAAACCGAGCACGAGGAGCCGGAGCAGCCGGTCGATGCCGCAGCCGACGCCGCGGCCGTGGCCGAATTCGACGAACGGCGCGCCAAGATGGAACGCCTGCGGGCGGAAGGGATCGATCCCTATCCCCCCGTGACGCTGTGGGACACGCGCACCAAGGTCGCCGACATCCGCGCCGCGCACGTGCCCTCCGAGCTCGAGCAGGGAGCGCACCCGGAGATGCGCTACGTCGTCGCGGGACGGCTGATCTCCCGCCGCGGGCACGGCAAGCGCGCCTTTCTCGACCTGCGCGACCTGTCGGGCTCGATCCAGATCGTGCTCCACGCCGACACCCTCGGGCAGGAGACATATGAGCGCATCCTGAACCTCGACATCGGCGACATCGTCAGCGTCGACGGGTGCGTGTACGTGACGATGCGGGAAGAGCTGGCGCTCGAGGCGCAGGAGGTCACACTGCTCACCAAGTCGCTGCGGCCACCGCCGGACAAGCACCATGGATTGGGCGACACGGGCACCCGCTACCGCTACCGCGAGCTCGACCTGATCGCCAACCAGGAGACGCGGGACCTCTTCATCACGCGCAACAAGATCATCCTCGCGATCCGCGAATGGCTGGCCGAGCGCGACTTCGTCGAGGTCGAAACACCGGCGCTGCAGTCGCTGGCCGGCGGCGCGGGCTCCCGGCCCTTCACGACCCACCACAACGCGCTCGACCGCGACCTCTACCTGCGCATCTCCGTCGAGCTGTTCCTGAACCGGCTGATCGTCGGCGGCATGGAGAACGTCTACGACATGGGCAAGGTGTTCCGCAACGAGGGCATCTCGCACAAGCACTCGCCCGAGTTCACGATCATCGAGTTCATGTGCGCGTACTCCGATTACAACGACGTGGCGACGGTGACCGAAGAAATGTTCCGCGACGTGGCGCAGAAGGCGCTCGGGCGGACCAAGATCAAGAGGAACGGCGAGGACATCGATCTCGCCAAGCCCTGGAAGCGGATCACGATGCGTGAGCTGATCCTCGAACGCTTCGGACTGGACTTCATGGAGTCCACGCGCGAGCAGCTCGCGGAGGTGCTCGACGAGCCGATGGACCCGCAGGCGACCTGGGCCGAGGTCGTCGCCGACATCTACTCCGAGAAGATCGAGTCGACGATCAACCAGCCGACGCACGTCTTCGACTTCCCGCTCGAGCCGTTCCCGATCACGCGGCCGCACCCCGAGCACCCGGAGCTGGCCGAACACTTCGACGCGGTCATCGGCGGTATCGAGCTCGTCAGCGGCGACACGGAGCTGAACGACCCCGTCGACCAGTGGCAGCGCTTCGTCGACCAGCGCAAGCGGCGGATGATCGACGACGCCGACGTGCCCCACCCGAACGACGAGGAATACGCGCGCGCGATCGAGTACGGCTACTCGCCGACCGCCGGCGGCGGCATGGGCGTGGACCGCCTGGTGATGATCCTCACCGAACGCGACTCGCTGCGCGAGGTGATCCCCTTCCCGATCGTGAGGGACCTGCAATGAGCTCGGGGGCGCGCCGCTCGAAGCTCGGCCTCGACCCGGGCGTGGTGGAGGCCTGCCGCCAGGCCGCCCGTCGCATCGCCGACGACGTCGCTGCGAAGATCGCCGGCAGGACGACCGTCTCGGTCGAGCGCAGCGTGACCCGCCTGCTCGGCGTCGACGGGGCCGACGAGCTGGAGGTGCCGCTGCCGAACGTCCTCGTCGACCACGTCCACGAGCGCGGGGGCCTGGAGCGCGGGGTCGCCTACTGGCTCGGCAACGCGATGGTCACCGGCTCGCGCACGCCCCAGCAGGTGGCCGACGCCGTCAGCGCCGGCGAGCTGGACCTGATCGGGACCGGGCGCGCCGAGGAGGAGGCGATCCGGGAGCGCGTCACCGAGCAGTGCCGCGCGAACCTGAACCAGATCACGACGGCCTTCTCCCAGCGCGCCGCGATGCGAGAGCGGCTGGGCGACCGCGAAGGCACGCTGCGCTACGTGCTGACCGCGACCGGCGACGTCTACGAGGACGTCGTGCACGCCAAGGCCGTCGCGCAGGCGGGCGGCGACATCGTCGCGGTGATCCGCTCCACCGCGCAGAGCCTCCTCGACTACGTCCCCTACGGCCCGACGACCGAGGGGTACGGTGGCACCTTCGCCACCCAGGCCAACTTCCGGATCATGCGCGAGGCGATGGACGAGTGGTCCGAGGAGCACGGCCGCTACATCCGCCTCTCCAGCTTCTGCTCGGGCCTGTGCATGTCGGAGATCGCGGCGATGGGCGCGTGGGAGGGCTTCGACAACATGGTCAACGACGCCCTCTACGGGATCCTCTACCGCGACATCAACATCGTGCGCGGCCTGATCGACCAGCGCGTCTCGCGCATGATCAACGGCTGGTTCGGCGTCACGATCAACACGGGCGAGGACAACTACCTGCGCACAGCCGACGCGGTCGAGGCGGCTCCCTCGGTTACCGCCTCGCAGTTCATCAACCACCAGCTCGCCCGCGACTCCGGCGTGCCCGACGCGCAGATCGGCCTCGGTGACGCGTTCGAGATCGACGTCCCGGTCACCAACGGCTTGCTGTATGAGTGGGCGCAGGCGCAGCTGACCCGCGAGCTGTTCCCCGAGTGCCCGGTCAAGTACATGCCCCCGACGAGGCACATGGACGGCAACCTGTTCCGCACTCACGCCGCCGACTCGCTGTTCAACCTCGTCACGATCGCGACCTCGCAGGGGATCCAGACGATCGGCGTGCCGACCGAGGGCATCTTCACGCCGCACGTCCACGACCGCGTGCTCGGGCTGCAGAACGTCGACTACGTCTTCAACGCCGCGCGCGACCTCGGCGAGGAGATCGAGTTCAAGCCGGGCGGCATCATCCAGACCCGCGCGCAGGAGGTGCTGGCCGGCGCGCTGGAGCTGCTGGAGCGGATCGCCGAGATGGGGCTGTTCGCAGCGATCGAGCAGGCGACGTTCGGCGACGTCAGCCGGCGTGTCGAGGAGGGCCGCGGGATCGACGGCATCGTCACCACCTCCGAGGAGTACTTCAACCCGGTCGTCGAGCTGATGAGCTCCTCGCCACGCGAGGGAGCCGGCGTTGTCTAGGGAGGTGGACCTGAACGCGGTCCGGCCCTACGCCGACCATCTCGGCGACGGGCTCGTGCAGATGAGCTTCACGCTGCCCGTCCCGTACTCGCTGGCCGCGCGCAAGGCCGCCCTGGAGCTCGCCGGGAAGATCGGCTTCGAGGACCCCGAGGTCGTCCACTACGAGGAGCTGACCGAGGGCTACACCTACTTCGTGATGTACGGCCGCTGCGTGACCAGCGTCGACTTCGCCTCGCTGCAGGGCGAGGGCTTCGACATCGAGTACATGACCGAGGACGAGATCGAGCGCTTCGTGGAGCAGAACCTCGGCCGGCGCATCGTCGTGGTCGGCGCGAGCACCGGCTCGGACACCCACAGCGTCGGCATCGACGCGATGCTCAACCTCAAGGGCTACCACGGCCACCACGGGCTCGAGGGCTACCACGCGTTCGAGACCTACAACCTCGGCAGCCAGGTGCCGAACTCCGTGCTGCTCAGCAAGGCGATCGAGGTCGGCGCCGACGCGATCCTGGTCTCGCAGACCGTCACGCAGCAGAACCTCCACGTCCAGAACCTCACGGAGCTCGTCGAGATGGTCGAGGCCGAGGGCCGGCGCACCCAGCTGATCCTCGCCTGCGGGGGCCCGCGCGTCTCCAACGAGCTGGCGAAGGAGCTCGGCTACGACGCCGGTTTCTCAAAGGGCACCTACCCGCACCACCTCGCGACGTTCATCGCCCGCGAGCTGGCCGCCCGCCTCTCGGGCGACCGCGTGCCGGCGGGCGGGTGAGCAGTTGGCGACACTCGCGGAGCTGACCGCCGCGACGCCGCGCCTCGCGCTCGTCGGTCTCGCCAAGAACACCGGCAAGACGGTCACGATGAACGCGCTGCTGGGCGAGCTCGCGGCGGCGCGGGAGCCCGTGGGCGTCACCTCGGTCGGCCGCGACGGCGAGCGCCACGACGTGATCGACTTCCGCATCGACAAGCCGCTCGTCCATCTCAACGCGGGCGACCTCGTCGCGACCACCGACGGCCTGCTGAGCGCCAGCGGCGTGCCATACGAGCTGATCGAGCGCACGGGCGTGCGCACGCCGATGGGCGAGGTGCTGCTCGCGCGGCTGAACGGCGCCGGCACGGTCGAGATCGCCGGTCCTTCGGCCGCCGCCGGCACGCGCGCCGTCGCCGACACGATGCTCGCGCACGGCGCCCGGCACGTCGTGATCGACGGCGCCATCGATCGGCGTGCGGCGTCCTCGCCGGACGTCTCGGACGGCCTGGTGATGTCCACCGGGGCGATCCTCAGCGAGGACCTCGGCGAGGTCGTCACGCGCACAGCCGAGGCGGTCGCGCTGGTACGCATCGCCCAGGTGAGCGACGCCGACGGCGCCGCACGGATGCGGACGCTCGCCGGCTCGGAGCCCGACGGCGTGAGCGCGATCCTCGACGAGCGGGAAGAGGCGCACGCGCTCCCCGAACGGTTCGTGCTCACCGCCGAGCCACCCGCGATCGCCGAGGCACTCGACGCAGCCGGGACGGCCCGCCGGCTGTTCGTCGCCGGCGCGCTGCCGCAGCGGTTCCTCGACGGCCTCGTGCCCGCCGTGCGGCGCTCAGGCCTCGAGCTGACGGTGGCGGTTTCCGACCCGACGCGGCTGTTCCTCACCGACCGCGGCGTCGCTCACTACGCGCGCGCCGGGATCCAGCTGCGAGTGCTGAAGCCGATCGACCTGCTGGCGCTCAGCGTCAACCCGGTCGCCCCGCAGTCGCACAGCTTCGACTCCGGCCGGCTGCGGGGCCTCCTCGCGGAGGCGATCCCCGACCTGCCGATCTTCGACGTGCTGCACGCTTCCTACGCCGCGGCTGGAGCGATGCCTGCACGCGGCGCCACGGGGCGCACGCCGCGTGGCGTGGCCCCCGGCTTCTAGCAGCCGGCGCGCTGCGCGCCGCGCGGCTTGCGCACGGGGGCGCGGCCGCGCACACCGCCCACTACGAGCGCTGCACGCGCGAGGAGCCGCTGCGGACGCTCGCCGCGCTCGTCCTGTGCGTGCTTTGCAGCACCCCCAGCCACGAGATCGCGTTGCCGCTCGGCTGCCAACTGCGATGAGAGGTGGTGGCTCATGTTCATAACGAGCACCTTCGCCCACCCGGATGGGGGACCCAACGCATTTAGACTGGGCTAAATGGTTCGCGCGACGCGGACCGGCGCCGCAGCATCCAGACGCAGATGATCGAAGCCCGCTTTGACACCGAAGCGCTGACGAAAGTCAGGTTCGCGATCTCGCCGATGTTCGAGATGACGCGCAGCATCAAGGCGCTCGCCGACCCCAGCTACACGGCGCTGCACCTGCCGTGGGTCGAGCAGGCGCTGCCGCGCGTGGCGGACCTCGACCTGGCGCCGCTGTTCGCGCTGCAGAGCGCCCCCGAGTACAACCCGGACTTCGTGAACCCGCCGCCCAGCACGCCGCTCGTCGAGATCGAGGACGAGCTGCAGACGATGCTCGCCACGCCGCCCGAGCAGATCGCAGCGGAGGTCCGCTACGCCTACGAGGGCGTGGAGCTGCCGGCCGTGCTGGAGCCGTTCGTGGCCGCACCGCGCAAGGCGATCGAAGAGCTCGCCGAGCTGATGCGCGAGTACTGGGCGCGCTGCCACGCCGAGAACTGGCCGCGCATGCGCTCGCTGCTCGAGCACGACGTGCTCCACCGCTCGCGCCAGATCGCCGACGGCGGCACCGCACGGCTGTTCTGCGATCTGGCTGACGGCGTCAGCTGGCACGAGGGCGTCCTGCGCATCCCGGGGAGCTGCGATGGCTTGCTCGACGTCGACGACCGCGGCCTTCTCCTGGTGCCGAGCATTTTCGTATGGCCGAAGGTGACGGCGCTGACGCTGGAGCCATGGCAGCCCACCCTCGTATACCCGGCACGGGGTGTCGGGATGCTCTGGAGCCCGGAGGAAGCGCCGAGCCCGCCGGAGGCGCTCGAGCGGCTCGTGGGGCGCACTCGCGCGACGCTGCTGAACGCGCTCGACTCCCCGCGGACAACGACCGAACTCGCGGGCGAGCTCGGGCTCACTGCGGGCGGCGTCTCACAGCACCTGACCGTGCTGCGCGACGCGGGTCTCGTCCACGGCCGGCGGGTGGCCCGCTCGGTGCTCTACCTGCGCTCGGCGCAGGGCTCTGCGCTCGTGAAGGCCTCCGGCGCACGGGAGACGGCGGGCGGAGTCGCCGCCCTGGCGGATCGCGGCGCCGCCTGAGGGGGAGTCCGCTCTAGCGGAGCTACCCCGTTGCCGCGGCGCCCCCGCCGGCGGCGAAGTAGTCGGCGTTGATCTGCACGTACTTCTGCCACTCGTCGGGGAGCTGGTCCTCCGCGAAGCACGCGTCCACCGGACAAGCCTCCACGCAGGCGTCGCAGTCGATGCACTCCTCGGGGTCGATGTAGAGCATCTCGGCCGCGTCGTATCCGGGCTCGTCTGGCGTCGGGTGGATGCAGTCGACGGGGCAGACCTCGACACAGGAGTTGTCCTTGGTGCCGATGCACGGCTCGGCGATCACGTAGGCCATTCGGTTCTTTCTGCTCGTTTTCTCACGGCTCTCGAAGAGAGGGGGCATATTGTACGAATCATGCTGCTGATGACCGGTGCGACCGGCCTCGTCGGGTCGACGCTGCTGCGCCGGCTGCTGGCCGAAGGGACCCAGGTGAGATGCCTGGTGCGCGATCCGCGGCGCCTCGGCACCCAGCGGGTGCGGGTGCAGATCGCGCTCGGCGACCTGACCGACCCGCCCTCGTTCCGCAACGCGCTGCGGGGGGTCGACACCGTCATCCACCTGGCCGCGGCGATCCGCGACCAGCCGCGCGGCTCGATCGAGGAGCTCGACGGGATCGCGACCTGGCGGATGGTCGAGGCGGCCGAGCGCCAGGGCGTCGAGCGCTTCGTGTTCTTCTCGGCGCTCGGCGCCTCGACGCACAACCGCACGCGCGCTCTGCGCGCCAAGGCGCTAGCCGAACAGGCCGTCGTCGAGGCCGATCTGCACTCGATCGTGTTCGCGCCCTCGATCGTCTACGCGCCGGGCGACCCTTGGCTGACGCTGCTGGAACGGCTCGCGCTGCTGCCGGTGATGCCGGTGTCCGGCCGCGGCGAGGCGCGCTTCCAGCCGATCTGGTCGGAGGACGTGGCCGACTGCGTCGTCGCGAGCCTGCGCGAGGGCGCCACCGGCGGGCACGGCGAGAACGGCCGGCGCCACCGCCGCTACGAGCTCGCCGGCCCCGAGACCCTCAGCCACGGCGAGATCGTCGCAACGGTGCTGCGCTCGCTTCGGCGCAACCGGCCGATCCTCCACGTGCCGACGCCGATCGTCTCGCGCACGCTGCGGCTGCTCGAGGCGACCGCCGGCGAGCGCGCGTTCGCCACCTGGGACGAGGCCGAGCTGATGGAGGTGTCGATGCTCACCGCTCGCGGGAGCGCCGACGTGCAGGCGCTGGGCGTGACGCCGCAGCGCATGCAGGCTGTGCTCGACGCCGCCGCATAGGCCGAGGCCAACACGGCCGCCGGTTGAGCGGGCGCAGCCGCTCGGCGCGAAGCGCCGACGCGCACGCTCAGGAGACCCACTCCCCGACCGGCGCGCGCCGCTCGGCCCACGGGTGCGCCGCTTCGAGCTGGGTCGCCAGCGCCAGCAGCCGCTCCTCGCCCGCCGGCGCGCCCACGATCTGCACTCCGAGCGGGAGTCCGTCCTCGCCCTCGTAGAGCGGCAGCGAGATGCCGGGCTGGCCGGTGGCGTTGAAGACCGGCGTGAACGGGGTGAACAGGCCCGAGCGGGTGAAGGTCGACATCGGGTTCTCGGCGGAGGTGTCGAGCGTGCCGAGCGGCAACGGGCGCTCGCCGAGAGCGGGGGTGAGCAGCGCGTCGTAGTCGGCGAGCCACGTCACGAGGCGGCGCGAGTAGGCCTGCAGCCGCACCACCGCCGCCTGCTGCTCGAGCGTCCCGAGCTTGGAGATCATCGAGAAGATCGCCCAGCTCATCGGCTCCATGTCCTCGGCCTCGGGCGCGGCCTTGCCGGCGACGTGGGCGGAGTAGCCGATCGACAGGGCGATCAGCGAGGAGAAGACGAGGCCGAACAGCTCGGAGAGGCCGTCCTGGCGCCAGGGCGGGTCGACCTCGACCACCTCGTGACCTAGCGAGCGCAGCAGCTCGGCCGCCTCCTGCGCGCCGCGCGCGCAGATCGGATCGAGCTCGGCATCCGGGCTCGGCGCCTGCGTGCTGAACGCGATCCGCATCCGCCCCGGGTCGCCGGCCGCGGCCTCCGCAAACGGGCGCGACGGAGGCGGCGCCCAGGTCGCATCGCCGGGCTCGTAGCCGGCCAGCACGTCGAGGATCGCCGCCGTGTCGGCGACGGTGCGCGTGAGCATGCCGTCGATCCCCAGCGAGGAGTCGCCCAGCTCGGGGGAGAGGGAGATGCGCCCGCGGCTCGGCTTCAGCCCGACCAGCCCGCAGCACGCCGCGGGGATCCTGATCGAGCCGCCCCCGTCGTTGCCGTGCGCGACGGGCACGAGGCCCGCGGCGACCGCCGCGGCAGCGCCCCCCGAGGAGCCGCCGGGCGTCCGTGCGAGGTCCCAGGGGTTGCGCGTCGGGCCGAAGATCCGGGCCTCGGAGACCGGCAGGATGCCGTACTCGGGAAGCGTGGTCGTGCCGACGATCACGAAGCCGGCGTCGCGCAGGCGGCGGGTGACGTTGTGGTCGTAGTCGGCGATGTGGTCCTCCATCAGCCGGCATCCGTAGGTGAGGCGCAAGCCCGTGACGGGCCTGTTGTTCTTGATCGCCACGGGAACGCCGGCGAACGGGCGCTCGTCGCCCGTTCCGATCTGCTCCGCGGTGGCCAGCGCGCGCTCGCCGTCGACCTCCACGAACGCGTTCAGCGACGGGTTCAGCTCCTCGATCCGCTCCAGCGAGAGCTCGGTCAGCTCTCGCGCCGACACCTCTCCCGAACGGACCATCGCGGCCAGCTCGAGCGCCCCGCGGAACATCAGATCGCCGTCGGACATCCTCTCTCCTCGTCTCGCCGTCGTTGCCCCGCCAGGCGGCCCGGGCCGTGGGCTTCAGCCTACTGATGCGGGACCGGGCCGGCGCTCCATGCCGGCCCGGGGCGGGCATTCCTGCGACCATGTGACCGTGCCCAGAAGGCACCTTCCCCGTCAAGCATCAAGCTCAGAAAGCGAGTGCCATGAGCGCGGTTCAGTCAGCACCTGAGGTCCAGTCGGGCCTCGAAGGCGTGGTCGCCTTCGCCACCGAGATCGCCGAGCCGGACAAAGAGGGCGGCGCGCTGCGCTACCGCGGCGTGGACATCGAGAACCTTGTCGGCGCCGTGCCCTACGAGCAGGTCTGGGGCCTGTTGGTGGACGGGCGCTTCAAACCAGGCCTTCCTCCAGCCGAACCGCACGCGCTCACGGTCCGCTCCGGCGACCCCCGTGTCGACGTGCAGTCGGCGCTCGCGATGCTCGCCCCCGAGTGGGGCTTCGGGCAGCTGATCGACATCTCCGACGAGGAGGCCCGCGACAGCCTCGCGCGCTCGTCGGTGATGGCCCTCTCCTTCGTCGCCCAGTCCGCGCGCGGCGCCGGCGCCCCGCCGGTGCCGCAGCCTGAGGTCGACCAGGGCCGCACGATCCCGGAGCGCTTCCTGATCCGCTGGCGCGGCGAGGCCGACCCCGACCACGTCAAGGCGATCGACGCGTACTGGATCTCCGCTGCCGAGCACGGCATGAACGCCTCCACCTTCACGGCGCGCGTCGTCGCCTCCACGGGTGCCGACGTCGCCGCCGCGCTCTCGGCTGCCGTCGGCGCGCTGTCGGGCCCGCTGCACGGCGGCGCGCCCTCGCGCGTGCTGAAGATGCTCGAGGAAGTCGAACAGACCGGCGACGCGGAGAGATGGGTCAACGACGCGCTCGACCGCGGCGAGCGGCTGATGGGCTTCGGCCACCGCATCTACCGCGCCGAAGATCCCCGCGCGCGCGTGCTGCGCCGCACCTGCCGGGAACTCGGCTCGCCCCGCTTCGAAGCGGCGGAGGCGCTCGAGAAGGCCGCGCTCGCAGAGCTGCAGGCGCGCCGGCCCGACCGTGTGCTCGCCACCAACGTCGAGTTCTGGTCCGCGGTGATCCTCGATCTCGCCGAAGTCCCGCCCGAGCTCTTCACGCCGATGTTCACCTGCGCGAGGGTCGCGGGCTGGTCCGCGCACATCCTCGAGCAGAAGCGCGAGGCGAAGCTGATCCGCCCGACGGCGAAGTACGTGGGCGAGGGCCCGCGCGAGGTGAGCGCGGTCGAATAGCGCGACGACCTTCTTGTCGGGTCGCTCGGTGATGCGCCGGCCCTCTCGAGGCGCGGGGGGGCCGAGCGCAGAGGAGGCCCCGCCGGCGATCCGACGGGGCCTCCTTGCTTCGGGGGCGGCTAGCGGAACGCCGGCTGGCTACGGAGCGTCATTCGCTGGCCCTGATCGCTTCTGCCACGCCCTGGTTCAGCGTCCCGTTGAGGATCGCTGTGTTGTTGCCCGAGGCGGAGGGGATCTTCAGCTGCGAGTCGACGGCGGGGTCGATGAGGAAGGAGAGGAGCCCACCGCAACCTTCAGCCGCCGGCGCCGCGAACGAGTTGTTCACGAGCGAGTTGTCCGAGATCTTGACGATCGTGAATTCTTCTTCGAAGTTCACTTCGCCGACTTTGCCCGTGATCGGTTTGTTGGGCGGCGCCGGGCTCGTCGTGCCCGTCGTCAGGTCGATCACGATCGGATGCGCGTTCGAGCCGACGTAGCATTTGCTGCCGAGGAACGCGTTGTCCAGTTTGATCTTCACGGGCAGCTCCAGCGCCGTGCCCGTTTCTTCGATCAGGTTGTTGAGTTTGACGCCGACCGATTTCGCCGGGCCCGCGAGTTCCGTCGTCGCCGTGACGCCGGTGATGCCTTTGTTGATGAATTCGTTGAACGATTCCTGCAGGACTTTCGGCAGGAAGCTCGGCGCCACGATGCCCAGCAGGCCGCCCGGAACGGGCTGCGGCGACTTCGACAGCGTGTTGCCGTCTTCGGCACCGATGAATTCGAGGTCTTCTTCGGAGATTTCGTGCAGGCCGCCCTGCAGGACGATCGAGTTCACGATCGGCACCGCTTTCGGCCCGATCACGACTTCACCGCTTTCGGTCTTCGCGAACAGGCAGAATTCCGTGTTCGGGTTGCTGAGCGGGCAGTCTTTGAACTTTTCGTAAGCGCCTTTCGGGTGGTGTTCGACGGCGAGTGCCGGTGCGGCGCTCGCAAGGCACGCCAGTGACGCCGCGAGTGCGCACAGCGCAACGATCGTGTGCTTGGCGACGCCTGAACGCCGCTTCGACTTCGGTCCCGTCATTTGATGTGTCCCCCTGCCTTCCGTTCAGCTGCGATGTAGAACGTCGGCGGCGAACGTAACCCTCGCCCGGGGGTGGATCAAGCCATGTTTCCGACGTCAGAAACAGCCACTGTCACGCGTTTTCAGGCCGGAGGGCATCACGATCGCGGCACCGCGAGCCTCAGCGTCATGGTTCTGACGACGGAGCCGCCGGCGTTGTCCACGCGCACCTTCATGCGCGCGCGCCGCCGGTGGGTGCGGGCGCGCCGGCCCGCGCGGGAGAGGTGGGCGGAGAGGGTGTGGCGCCCGGCGCTGAGGCTCTTGCGCAGTGTCTTGAACGCGCTGCCGCTCACGGTCAGCGTCCCGGGCCGCGAGGTGGAGAGCGACACGAGCACGCCGTGACGCGTCACCTTCGCCCGTGTCACCTCGAGCGTCGGCTTCGGGCAGCCGGTGACCGCGACCTTCGTGCTCTGCTTCATCTGCGCCCCGTTCTGGGCCACGATCGCCGTCGGCGCGGTGAGCGCTGTCGCGCAGAGGTCACGAAAGGCCCCGAGCGCGGAGTGCGGCCCCTCCGGGAGCACGGCTTCGAAGAAGCTGATCGGCGCATCGGGCACCGTTTCGAAGCGCGAGTAGGTGATGCCTTTTTTGATGTCGGTGTGACCGACGAGTTCGATGTGGACGCCTTCGCCGTGGAGCAGGAACACGACGTCGGGGAAGGCCGCGCCCCCGTGGGAGACGAGGTAGGCGGGCCCGTCCAGGGGCGCGGTGAGCAGTGGGGTGATCGCCCTGGCGCTGCCGATGTTCGAGGCTTCCGGGCAGCCTGCCGCTTCGGGCTGTGAGGCGAACTGCGCTTCGGTGCACGCTTTCTGGATCGTGGTCAGCCTCGAGGGCAGCGCGCTGGGCAGCTGCAGGAGGACTTTGTGGATGTTCGCTTCGCCTTCCTTCTGCGTGACCTTCACGACCAGGCTTGCGCCTTCCGTTTTGCTCGTGTGCGCCTGCGTGGCCGCCGAGAACGTGGGTTTGAACGGCAGCCCCGCGCAGCCGCCGACCTGGAACGGGTCCGACAGCGGCGCGAGCGCGCCCAGCGAGGAGGCCGCGAGGGCAAACAGGGACATCCGTTCGCAGCTGGTCGGGTTCAGCGTGAAGTGGTTGCGGCTGATGTCGACGACGATCGAGCGCACGTCCAGCGGGATCCCGTCGAGGATCGCGGGGATCGGGTCCGAGCGCACGGTGACCTGGGCGGTCTGCGGGTTGATGTAGAGCGCCGAGCGCACGACGACGACGCCGAGGTCGAACGGCCCGGCGACGGCGGGCGTGACGATCGCGATCGAGAACGGCGCGCCCTCGTACGGCCCCGCGAGGTAGGCGTGCCCCGTCACGTGCACGGGCATGCTGCCGGCGCCCGAGGCGACGTCCACCGTCCCGATCTCCGAGGAGCTCGGACAGGAGGGGCTCACCTGCTCGGAGACGCCGGTGCGCCCCGGGGCTTCGGCCGCCGCGATCTGAGCGTCGGTGCACCGCGCGATGCCGGCGAGGCTGCCGGTGAGGCCCGGGGGCAGCGTGACTTCGAGGCTCCGCAGCGGTTGCGCGCCGTCTTCGCGCGTGAGGGTGAGGAGGAACGGGCTGTACTGACCGGCGATCGGATAGGTGGTCCCCGCCTCGAAGCCGGGCGCATGCGGCTCCTGCGCTTCGGTGAAGGCGCACTGGCCGCCATGAGGGCCGCTGTTGACGGCGAAGGAGTCCGACGGGGCCGCCGGAGCGCCTTCGGGGGCGGTCCACGGGGTGAGCACGCTGGTCGTCTGCTCGACGCCGCAGGTGGCGGGCGTGATCAGGGGCGCCCTCGGCCCGCCGGTGAAGTCCAGCTCGAAGTCCTCGAACGGGAACTGCGGGTTCTCGCTGAAGCGCGTCGTCAGCTGCCCCGTCACGGGGTCCGGTTCCACGTGACCTGCGAGCTTGACGACGATGCCCGTCTTCGGATCGTCGACCACGATGTAGATCGCGAGCAGGCTCCCGAAGGGGTTGTCGCCCTGCGCGGCGAGGTAGACGGCACCAGGCAGCGGGTGGTCGAGCAGGGGCGTGTCGACTTCGACCGTGCCGATCTGCGAGGCGGCGGGGCACTGCGCACGCGCGCTGCTGCCGAGGCCGATCTGCGCCGAGCTGCAGCTCGCCAGGCCGTTGGCGGAGGAGGGGTTCACGACCATGCCCGGCGGCAGCGTCACGAGGGCGTCCTTCAGGTCGGCCTCGGCGAGCCCTTCGGGCGTTTCTTCCCGGGGCATGTGCAGGTCGACGTGCAGGCCTGTCGGAGTCGCCGCAGCACTCGTTTCCGGCTGCACGGTGAGGCTCGGTGCGAAGTCGAGCGCTTCGCAGCCGGTCATCTGCGGTTGCGGATCGGATCCGGAGAGGTATTCGGTCGGCGCCTCGACGAACGCGACTTCGAGCTGCGCCGGCAGCTGCGGTTCGCAGTTAGTGGGCGTCGTGAGGAAGGGCGCCGGCTTCTCTTCGATCGAGCACGGCCTGACGTGTTCGTCGTTGGCGATGCATTCCCGTTCGGCATCGTGGCTCTCCTCGGCGGGCACGCCCCAGAGCGTCTCGTGAGCGCTGAGAACGTCGTCTTTCGGGACGGAGGCCGTGACCGCGACCCGGTAGCCGCCACCGCCGCCGGGGACGAGCGACGCGTTCTCGATCACGTTGAACCCGGCCGCCTGGAAGCCGAACGACGCCGCCACACCGGCCGGTGGGACGAGGTTGTAGAGAGCGCCCGCCGGTTCGAGCAGCGACCCTTCGGATTCGAAGACCTGGGCCCTGACTGTGCCGATCTGCGTGTCCGGGGGACAGTTGGCGAGTTCGCCGTCGAAGTCCGGGCGTGAGCAACGCGGCGTGGTGGTCGGGTTGCCGACGAACCCCGGGGGGACCGTCGCGAGGATGGTGCGGACACTGCCTTCCGGGGCGTCGTTGGCAGCTCGGTTGACTTCGAAGGCCACCTTGAATTCGTAGGGATGCGAGCCGGCCTGCAGGTCGGGTGTGCCGTCTTTGTTGACGGCTTCGGCTTGGAAGCTGCCGGGCACGATGCCCCGTGCCGCGAGCGCTGCCGGCGCTGCCCCTGCGAGCGACGCGAGCCCCACCGAGAGCACGAGTATCCCCCGTCTCATCGTTTGACAGGCCGGTGGGTCGGGTGCGAGCGCTTCTTCGCCCTGTGCTTGCGCTTCTTCGAGGCCTTCACGCATTTCCCGTGACGGCGCAGCTTGCCCTTCGGGCATTTCTTCGGATGCGTCACGGTGGCGTGCTGAACCGAGCTCTCGGGCGGCGGCGTCACGAGGTTGCCGGGGCCGAAGAACGTCGAGCTCGCCGGCGGCGGGGCGACCGGCGCAGGCGCCGGCGCAGGCCTGCACGCTTCGCCGGAGCAGGGAGCCGGCGGCGCGGGCGGCTTCGGGAAGCCGCCGCCTTCGCGCGCGTCGTAGAGGTCGACCAGTTCGTCGTGGTCCTCTTCGGGCAGCAGCTGCTGGCGGGTCGTGAAGAACGCGTTCTCGCCCGATTCGTCCGCGTCCAGGAAGCTCGCGTCGAGCGTGCCCCGTCCCGAGGAGAGCAGGAACACGCAACCGCCTTCCCGGGTGCAGCTCCCCTGTCCTGCGGGCTCGTACTCGTAGACGTTCTCGACGCCGGGCGAGCGGTCGCCCGCCGTCAGGGCGTCGAAGCTGTCGAAGAAGACGCGTCCGCCGCGGACCAGGTTGTGCGGCTGCGGGTAGCGCGAGACGACCGGCGCCAGCAGCGACAGGGTCGACGGTCCCACCGGCGGGAGCCCCGTCGGGTTGCAGGACACGCAGGTGACGATCCTGGCCCGCGCGTCGTACTCGAACACCTCGGCGCAGGTGTTGACTTCGCCTTCCGGCGTGCAGATCGTGCCGCCCGAGTTGTTGTCGTATCCGGTGAGAGGCGCGACGGAGTCGAAGGCCAGGAAGCGCCCGTCGGGCGTCACCTGGGCCATGCGATCCTCGGGCGCCGCCACCCAGGTGCCGAGCAGGCGGTCGACCCCGTGGTGGTTGTCGTGCGGCTGCAGCGTCGCGATGAAACGGACCGCGCTCGCACCCGCTTCGTATTCGTAGAGGTTCGGCTGCCCGGCCTGCGCGGCCGTGTCGAGCGGCCCCTGCACAGGGTTGATGACTTCGGTGTCGACGAAGTAGATGCGGGAGAGGTCGTCGCTTGCGCCGGCGATGCCTTCGAAGCCATGGTGGCCTTTGGTCAGGTCGAAGGACGGAGCGGCGGGTTCGGCAGTCGTGTCGTAGAGCGTGCCGTTGCTGAGCAGCACGCGCGAGCCATCGGCGCTGGCGGTGAGGAAGCACACCCGTTCGCTGCGCGCGACGCTTTCGCGGCAGCGGCCGGTGTGGGGGATTTCGCGGGTGCTCGTGCCGTCTTCCCGCACGTAGAGCTTGCCGCTGCCGAGGTCGGTCCAGAACACCTTCGAGCCGTCGGTCGACACGGCGTTGCTGCGGTCCGGCCCCGGTTCGCCCGTGCCGGTGACGGCGAGCAGTATCCCCGCGCCGAGCACCGAGCCCGGAGCGGCAGATGCGTTGCCGGGCAGCACGTTCACGAGCCGCAGCGCGCCCGCGGTCCACTCGTAGAGATCGCGTTCCCGGCCGGCTACGGCCGGCGCTTTCGGTGCGAACGCCGTCTGGGCGGTCAAGGGCTGGTTCGCTTCGAAGACGAGGTGAGCGAGGTCGCTCGAGCCGGCGGCGTATCGAACTTCGAGGCTGTGAGCCGGGAGCGGTTCGACCAGCTGCTGCACGAGCGGCGTCAGCGTGCCGCCTGCGTCGCGCACGTAGAGCTCTTCATAGCCGGTCAGGGCGTCTTCGGCCAGCGGCACGGTCTGCTCCTGCAGGACCGACCTGGCGAGATCGGGGCTGAACGCCCGGTAGCCGGTCCCCCCTGACTCGCCTTCGAGGCTGAGGTCCTTCGTCTGCCAGCCTGTGGCGCTCCGCGCAGCGCGGTACTCGTTTTCCTTCAGCGCGCCCCGTTCGCCTTCGGCCTCCGGGAAGAACGGGAAGCCCTCGTAGACGACCGATTCGCCGTCCGGTGCGCTCTGCTCCGGCATCTTCACGGTGGTGAGCCCTGGTTCGCATTGACCGCAGCTCGTGAATTCGGGTCGGGAGGGGATCACCTCGCCGCCGTGCTTGTCGGCGGGCGAGACGAGCTCATAGGCGCGGCCGTCGGGAAGCGCTGCTTCGAGCTGCGGGTACGTGCGAAACGCGCCGCTCGCGCCTTCCGTGACCCCGAACTGGTTTTCCGCGACGACGCGGAAGAAGTAGGTCGTTTCCGGGCTGAGGTGGCTCAGGGGGACGCTCACGCCGCGATCTTCGGTCCCTTCCCCGGCGTCGCCGCCGCCGACGGGAGCTTCGGCGCAGCTGCTCGCCGAGCACGGTCCTTCGGTGCCGTACTCGAACCGGTAGCGGGTGGCGAAGCCCTTCGGATCGATCTGCCCGGTCAGCGTCGCGAAGGTGGCGCCGACGTTCCCAGCTGACTCTCCGTCGACCGCCGGCGGGAATTTCGCCGATTCGGCGAAGATCAGCCCCCGCCACGGTGGTTTGAAACCGATCTCTTCGCCCGCGTAGAAGATCCCCGGCGGATGACCGGGCAGGCTCGCGTCCGGGTTGAACGCGCCGTCGTCCGAGAGCACCTGGCCTGCGGCCGCGGCGAACGTGGTGTCTTCCCCTCCGCTCGAGCCGGCAGGCTTCACACGGTGGTAGACCCTCTGTTTCAGCGAGTAGTAGAGCACTTCGCCAGTGGCCGGGTCGACGGTCTCGGTTTCCGTTTCGGGGACCGAGAGCTGCCACGAGGGCGTCGTGGCGGTCGGGCTGTCGAAGCGGCGGACCTTCGCAGCGTCGCTTACGTAGAAGCGCCCTTGGTCGTCGACCGAGAGATAGGACGCGATGCCGAACGCGCCGGTGAAGAGGTCGCGCTTGTACACGTATTCGCCGGACGATTCCGGGTCGAACTCCAGGACGCGCTTTCCGTGGACGCGACCGTTGTCGACTACGTAGACGCGGTCGGCGCTGTCCACGGCGAAGCCGTAGTTTGCGTAGTCTTCGACCTGCGCTCCGCCCCCCGTCCCCAAGGGCCCGAAGGCCCTGATGAACGTTCCGGTCGCGGTGAACTCCCGAACCAGGCCGGGTCCTTCCAGAACGGGGTCGGCCACGAACACGTTGCCGTTTGAAGGGTCCACCGCGACTGCCTCGGGACCCTCGAACTGATCTGGAGCGGTTCCGGGTATGCCTTGGTTTCTTTTTTCGCGTCCGGGGCATGTCGGATAGAGCGGTTCTCCCAGCGCGCCCTTTTCGCCTTCGGGGCCGCAGCGCTGGAACTTCGCTTCGCCGTTGCCGACGCCCCAGCCCCATCCTTCGAGGAACTTGCCTTCTTTGTTGAATCGGAGCACCCGGTTGTGCGAGCCGTCGGCCTCGTAGAGATCGCCGGTCGCGCGGTTGACCGCGAGCCCTTTGGGTTCCGATTCGAGGACGACTTCCGCTTCCGAGTTGGGAAATTCACCGGCGCTCGGGCCGAGCCATTCGAGGTTGGCGCTCGCCGCCGGCGCTGCCGCGAGGCCGAGGAACACGGCAAGCGCAAGCGCCCGCTGAAGCCGGCGCACCGAAACGACCCCGCCGGGCAGCCGCCTGCGACGAGCCTGCTTCTGTCGTGCTTCGCCCCTCATCGCCCTCCTGGCCATTGTTCGCTGCTATCCGGTGACGGCCCAGCTGCCGTGCGCCAAAGCCGTCCCGGCTTTTTCCACGAGGAACAGGAGGAGGGTGCCGGGCCGTCCGAACCGTTTTTCTTCTTCGTTGAAGACGGTTTTCGGGGCCCCAGCGAGTTTTTCGAGTTCTTCTGCTTCCGTGTAGATGCAGAGCTTGCCGACAGGTGCCGTCGGGGCGGCGACGCTGCCGGTGCAACCGCCGGTGCCTGCTTTGGAGGCGGTTGCGGTTTCGTTGAGGAAGACAGCTTCCCCCGGAGCAGCGGCGGGAATGGCGAACGAGATGGGGGCTATCGCAAGCTGTTCGGCGGCCGGCGTCGCGAGGCTGACCGCCCATGTGCCGGTCTCCGTCTTGCCTGATGGCAGCGTCTCGGTGAAGCCGGTGGCGCCCGGTTTCCCTTCTTCGCCTTTTTGGCCTTCTTTGCCTTCCCTGCCAGGAGCGCCGGGCGTTCCGGGTGCGCCCTGGGCGCCCGCAGGGCCGGTGAGGCCGGTGAGGCCGGTGGCGCCCTTCGGCCCCGTCGCGCTTCTCAGCTGCTTGAGGACGGTCGGCTTGATCTGGCGGGTCGATGTGATGACGTACCGCGAAGCGGCCCACGCGCCGCCCGAGGCCACCAGCACCAGCCCGACGACGGCGATCACCGTCGAGGCGTTCAGGTGCCTGCGCGCCGCGTTCCTCATTGTGCTCTCCCTCTTCCTCGACGACAGGTCACGGCGCCGGCGTCCCGCAGCCGTGGCATAGCCGATCGGGAGCCTCTCGAGTTCCGCGGCCACAGCTCCGCTGGGTGGGCCACAGCGTCCCAACTACTCGATCTAGCCCGCAGGATGGACGACTTGCCGTCGAGCCACAAGCGGTGTTTCTGACTCAATCACCGTAGCGTTCGGTCGGCGGCACGACCTGCCGTCCCACCCGCGTGTGGCGGGCGCTGCCGGGGCCTCTGCCGATGGTGTACCTCCCGGCGTCAGGGGCCGGTCAACGGGCTCCCGGGAGTCTGCCCCGGGCTGGCTCGGGACGGTGTGCTGTCCGGGGACCGCAGGATGCGATCCCCGGACAGCTGCATAACCACGGCGCTTCAGGCCTCGCCCATCATCGCAAGGCCGCTCGGCGCCGAACCGACCTGGAGCTCAGTGAGCACTCCATTTCGCTCCGGATTCGAGCTTGAGGCCACTGATCTCGCCGGCGAATTTCGCAGCAGCGCCGCCGGCTTTCAGGGCGCTGCCACCCGTCGTGCAGTTGATTTCGTGTTCGACGGCTTCGGTTTCGCCACCCGGCAGTTCGCACTTCTGGCTCCCCGAGACCGGGAACGGTTCTTTCAGTTTGCATTCGGCCCCGGTGAGGGTGATCGTCGTGAAGGGGGACCCTTCCGGCGGTACGAATTGGTTTTCGACACCCAGCGACCCGGTGACGAGCGAGGTGTTGACCGCAGTCGTGATCGGTTCAGACACACTGCAGTTGGCAGGTTTGACGGCCGTGCACGATTTGAACTGCAGGGTTGCCGTGCCCAGCCCGCCCGCGTTGATCGACCCTTCCTCGTGAACGCTGGAGCATTCGAGCTTCACTGATACGAGGAACGGCGTGCCGGTGAGCACGTACTTGTTGAGGCTGGTGAATTCGTGGGTTTCCAGGTTCGTTCTTTCTGTTACGGCGCTTCCTTCGACCTTGAATTCGTGCGCCGACGCCATCGCGGCGGTTGCGCTCAGCGCAACGGCTGTGACCACGGCGGTCACGACAGCGAGCTTCAAGCGAGACATGAATCGACCTCCTGGCCCCGGACCCGCCGGGGCCGTCGTGGTTGCGCCGGCTGTCCCCCTGTCAGACCCTGCGCCGGAGACCGCCGACACTCGCTCTCTCGCCCTTCGCGCGCCTCCTGTCCGGCACAGCGCGCGTGAGGCAGCCGCGATCCTGCCCCCGCGCTCGTCGTCCGGTCAACGGCAGCTGCGTGCGCGGGCGGCGGCAGCGCGTCCAGCCGGTCGCGGCCACGAGCAAACCCCCCGCAGCCGAGATTGATCCGGATGCGGAGAATGGGACGCGGTGGTTGGAGACGCGCAAGCCGTTCTCGCACCGGCAGGACACCACGACTCCCCCGTCAGGACCCCGAACAAGCGAGGGCCCGGCATCCGGCCGGGCCCTCGCGACAACATCGGCAGCCGGCTCTCACCGGCTTAGCTCTGGGAGCAGACCTACATCATGCCGCTCATGTCGGGCATGCCTGCGCCCGCACCGGCGGCTTCCTTCTCCGGCACCTCGGCGACGATCGCCTCGGTGGTGAGGATGTTCTTGGCGATCGAGGCGGCGTTCTGCAGGGCAGAGCGCGTCACCATCGCCGGGTCGATGATCCCTTCGGCGACGAGGTCGACGATCTCGCCGTTGGCCGCGTTAAGGCCGTGGCCTTTCTTGGCCTTGCGGACGTCGTTGACGACGACCGAGCCCTCGAGGCCCGCGTTCTCGGCGAGCTGGCGGAGCGGCTCCTCGAGCGCGCGGAGCACGATGCGCGCCCCGGTCTTCTCGTCGTCGTCGCCCGAGCCGTTCTCCGAGACGGCGGAGGAGGCCTGCAGCAGCGCAACGCCACCGCCCGGCACGATGCCCTCCTCGAGCGCCGCACGGGTCGCCTGCAGGGCGTCCTCGACGCGGTGCTTCTTCTCCTTCATCTCGGTCTCGGTGGCCGCGCCGACCTTCACGACCGCCACGCCGCCGGAGAGCTTCGCGAGCCTTTCCTGCAGCTTTTCGCGGTCGAAGTCGGAGTCGGTGTTCTCGACCTCGCTTTTGATCTGGCTGATGCGGCCTTTGATCGCCGCGGAGTCACCGTTGCCGTCGACGATCGTGGTCGTGTCTTTGGTGACCACGACGCGCCGCGCACGGCCGAGCTGGGAGAGCTGGGTGTTCTCCAGCTTCAGGCCCATCTCCTCGGTGATGACCTCGCCGCCCGTGAGGATCGCGATGTCCTCGAGCATGCGCTTGCGACGGTCGCCGAAGCCGGGCGCCTTCACGGCCACGCCGGTGAACGTCCCGCGCAGCTTGTTGACGACCAGCGTCGCGAGGGACTCGCCCTCGACGTCCTCGGCGATGATCAGGATCGGCTTGCCCGACTGGATCACCTGCTCGAGGATCGGCAGCACGTCACGGACGCTGCCGATCTTCTGGTTGGCGATCAGGATGTAGGGGTCCTCGAGGACACCCTCCATGCGGTCCTGGTCGGTGACCATGTACGGCGAGATGTAGCCCTTGTCGAACTGCATGCCCTCGGTGAACTCGAGGTCCATGCCGAACGTCTGGCCCTCCTCGACGTTCACGACGCCGTCCTTGCCGACCTTCTCGATCGCGTCGGCGATCACATCGCCGATCTCCTCGTCGCCGGCGGAGATCGTCGCCACGCGGGCGATCTGGTCCTTGCCGGAGACCTCCTTGGACTGGCTCGAGATGTTGCCGACGACCTCGTCGACGGCCTTCTCGATGCCGCGCTTCAGCGCCAGCGGGTTCGCGCCCGCGGCGACGTTCTTGAGGCCCTGACGGACGATCGCCTGGGCGAGCACGGTCGCCGTCGTGGTGCCGTCGCCGGCGACGTCGTTGGTCGCCGTGGCGACCTCGCGCACGAGCTGCGCGCCCTGGTTCTCGAAGACGTCCTCGACTTCGATCTCACGAGCGATCGTGACGCCGTCGTTGGTGATCGTCGGCGCGCCGAACTTCTTGTCGAGGACCACGTAGCGGCCCTTCGGGCCGAGCGTGACCTTGACGGCGTTGGCGACCGCGTCGACGCCGGCCTCCAGCGCCTTGCGTGCTTCCGCGTCGTACTTGAGCTCCTTGTGTGCCATTTCTGAGTGTTCTCCTTACGCGACCTTGGCGAGGACGTCGGACTCGCGGAGCACGAGCAGTTCCTCGCCGTCGATCTTGATCTCGGTGCCGCCGTACTTGCTGTAGAGGACCTCGTCGCCCTCCTTGACGTCCAGCGGGATGCGCTTGCCGCCCTCGTCGAGCTTGCCGTCGCCGGCGGCGAGGACCTTGCCCTTCTGCGGCTTCTCCTTGGCGGTGTCGGGGAGCACGAGCCCGCTGGCCGTGGTCTCCTCCTCCTCGATCGCCCGTACGATCAGACGATCGCCCAGGGGCTTGAGCTTCATGTTCTGGAACCTCCGTCTAGAAGTCTGCTTCCACCGGCGCTGTGGCGCCGCCTGCTCTGGCACTCTCGGGGGGAGAGTGCCAAGTTCAGACTGAATATATAGGAAATTTGGGGAAATACCGGGCTTCGCCGGCAAAAGACGCGCCGCGGGGCCGCTCGCGGCTAGTTCTGTGCCCCGCCGAAGCCCTTGATCGCCTCGGTCATCGCCGAGGGCGTATCCAGGATCTGCGAGAAGCGCACGACGGTCACGACGTCTTCGGGGGAGACCGAGCGGCCGTAGATCTGTTCGAGGAAGCTGATCAGCTCCTCGTGGCGGCGGAACTCGGGGTTGTCGTGCTTGATGTCCCGCGGCGAGAGGTCGGCGAGCTTCATCACCTCGACCTGGTCGATCACCGCCTCGAAGATGCGCTGGCGCGGCGAGTACTGGTAGCCGATCGTCACCAGCACGAGCTGGTTCTTGCGGTACTTGCCGGACTTGTCGCCGAGCCGGATCGTCGCGGTCTTGCGTCCCCGCTTGAGCTCGTCGGCGAAGATCGTCGAGTAGAAGTTCAGGACCTGCATCCGGGCGCAGGCTACCGTTCTTCGCGCAGGTAGGCGCGGGCGAGCGTGACCATCTCCCTCTCGGCCGCGTGGCTCAGCTCGCGCTCGGCGCTCTCGAGCGGGATCCAGCGCACGTCTTCGACCTCGTCGTCGTGGTCGGCGATGTCGCCGCCCCTGTGCTCGAACAGGAAGAACTCGACTTCCTTGCCGATCGTGCGGCCGCCCCGCCGGTACCAGTAGCGGGTCGCGCCGAGCTCGCGGACGGGCTCGGCGAGGACGCCGGTCTCCTCGCGCACCTCGCGCTGCGCCGCCTGCACCGCCGTCTCGCCGGCGTCGACGTGCCCCTTGGGCAGCGCGAGCACCCGCGAACCGTCGGCGGCGCGCCGCGTCGGAACGATCACGACCACCTCCTCCCCTCTCACCACGACGCCCCCGGCCGAGAACTCCCGCGCCTGGGAGCGCGTCGGCCGGGCGGGCGGGATCTCCTCAGAAGACATACTGCTTCAGCGCCTCGGGGTCGTGCACGGTGAGGCGGCCCCGTCCCTGGGTGATCACCCCGGCGCGCTCGAGCACCGCGAGGAAGCGGCTCGCCGACTCGCGCGAGGAGCCGGCGAGCTGCGCGAGGTCGGCCTGCGTCGCGGTCACGAGCACGTCGTTCCCCGGGCGCCCTTCGGCGACCGCCTGCTCGACGAGCTCGCCGAGCACCACCGCGACCCGGCTCTGGACGGTCTGGAAGGACTGCCGGGAGAGACGCTCGTTGGTCTCGCGCAGGCGACGGCCGAGCGCGATCGCGAGCTTCATCGCGATGTCCGAGTGCTCGGTCATCAGCCGTCGCATGTCCGGGCCCAGCACCCCGATCACGCTCATCTGGCCGACCGCCTCCACGGTCGCCGAGCGGCGCTCGTCCTCGAACATCGCGAGCTCGCCGAAGATGTCGCCCGGGCCGAAGGTCGCGAGCGTGATCGTGCGCCCGTCGCCGTGGCTGCGGATCGCGCGGGCGTGGCCCTCGCGGACCACGTAGCACGTGTCGCTGGCATCGCCCTCGCGGAAGACCGCCTGGCCGGACTCGAAGGTGCGCGGGACCGACACCTGTGCGATGCGTTCGAGATCGTCGCGCTCGAGGGCCGAGAACACGGGCACGCGCCCGAGGAGCTCGACCACGTCGCCTGAGCGCGTATTCACGCCGCAGGAATAGCACAGCGCCGCAACCCGAGAGCCGCGACTGGGTTCGAAGGTATGGTCAAACGATGTCCCTCGGCAACCAGCTACGGGCCCTTGCGGCCGGTCTGGCGGTGCTCGCCGCCATCCCGCTCGCCTGTGCCCTTCCGGGTGCCGCCGGTGCCGCGAAGGCTCCGGCCCCGCATCCCAGCAGCGAAGCGGCGCTGATGAAGGCGCTGCTTCACTCGCGCGAACTGTGGGCGACGATCGATGTCTGCAGCCCGGCCGACCAGCCCGACTTCGTCGGCATCCGCGGCTCGATGCCGGGTGACCGCCACAGCAAGGACAAGATGTACATGCGCTTCCGCCTGCAGTACATGGACGCGGCGAAGAGGCAGTGGGTGGACCTCGCCGGCGCGCGCTCGCCGAACTACGTCTACGTCGGCCCGGGCAGCACGGTGCGCCAGGGCGGGCGCAGCTTCCAGCTCGTCGCGCGCCCCGGCAAGCCCGCGGCCGAACTGCGCGGCGTGGTCGAATACCAGTGGCGGCGCGGCAAGGCCGTGATCCAGTCCACCAGCCGCGGGACGGGCGCCGGGCACAAGAGCGTCGCCGGCGCGGATCCGCCGGGCTACAGCGCCGCCACCTGCAAAGTCCGCTAGGCGGGAGCGAACAGCCGCGGGTCGTTGGTGATGATCCCGTCCACCCCCATCGCGGTCAGCTTCTCGATCCTGTGGGCGTCGTCCACGGTCCAGACGTACAGCTCGCCGCCGCCGTCGCGCACCGCCCGCACCAGCGCAGGGGTGACCACGCGCCAGTGGGCCATGATCGCGTCGAAGCGGCCGCCGAGCAGCGCCGCCTTCACTTTCCTCGGCAGCATCGCCCGGTAGCCGGTGAGGATCGCGAGCGCCGGGATCGCGGTCAGCATGTCCGTCGTGTAGTCGCGGCGCACGCGCGGCACCGACCAGCCCAGCCGCAGCGCCGGCTCCGCGGCGCGGATCTGCGAGAGGCCGTTCGTGAACATGCCGCTGATCAGCGTGCGCTCGATCAGCCCGTGCTCGCGCAGCGCTTCGATCACGCGCAGCTCGTACCCGGGCAGCTTCACGTCGACGTCCAGTTCGATCCCGTCGAAGTCGGGAGCGGCGAGATGCGCGAGCGCCTGCTCGAATGTGATCGGGCTGCGCGAGCGCATGTCCTCGTGGTCGTGCGCGACGAGCAGCCGGCCCTGACCGTCCTCGCGCTCGGCCAGCACGTCCAGCTCGATCATGTCGACGCCGTGGTGGCGCGCCGCGTCGAAGCTCGCGAGCGTGTTGCCCGGCTCGATGTGGGCCGCACCCTTGTGCCCGACGCGGCGAGGGCGAGGCGGCGGCGTCTCGCTGCTCACCGCTCCACCTTCGCAGAGCGGGCGGACCGGGCCGGGCCGAACCGCGGCGCGTGCGGGCTTCAGGCCGCGGCGTCGCGGCGCCGCCGGCAGGCACTCAGCGCCTCGACCGCGGCGCGCGCGCCCACGTACGGCGCGAGCACCGTGAAGGCGAGATGGTCCACCAGTGAGGGTAGGCGGGAGAGGCGGCTGTTCGATACGAGCGGCGAGATCACGCCCCAGACGCCGCCGGTGACCGCCTCCAGGGCGATCCGCGGACCGCGAAGCGGCTCCGGCGCCTGCTCGGTCAGCATCTCGGTGAAGGCCGCGACGGAGCTCGTCATCCGCGCGATCATCGCCGGCCCGACTTCGAAGAGGTCGACGAAGGCGATCCGCAGCAGCGCCTGGTGGGCGACGAGGTGCGTCACGAACGCCTCCATCGCCAGGCACGCGGCCTCCTCCCAGCTGCCGGCGGCATCCATCGCGGGGCGCACGCACGCGAGCGTTTCGGCGACGAATTCGTCGAGGACCGCGAGAAAGCACTCCTCCTTGTTGCGGAACTGGCGGTGGAAGGCCTCGGTCGAGACGCCGGCGAACTGCGCGATCTGCGGGTCGGTCAGCGCGGCGTAGCCTTCGTCGAGGGTCAGATGGACGACCGAGCCGAGCACGCGGGCGCGCTTGTCGTCGCGGGTGAGGAAGGCCGCCGGGACCGGGGGGAGGTGTGCCGGGCGCGCGAGGGTGAGGGTCCGCAGGCGCATCCCCGGCGGCATCCGGTAGGACTCGATCCAGTCGAGCACTTCGTCGGAGAGGTCCGCGAGCTCGCGGTGGCGGCGCTCGAGCAGCCGGTTGAAGACGATGTTGCGAACGC
Organism: uncultured Solirubrobacteraceae bacterium; assembly: GCA_963836035.1. Lineage (GTDB taxonomy): Bacteria > Actinomycetota > Thermoleophilia > Solirubrobacterales > Solirubrobacteraceae > Palsa-744. Next base: position 86,858 of record CAWIHX010000009.1, read on the forward strand.
CCGTCACGACGACGCGCGAGGTGAGCTGCGGGAAGCAGACCTGCTCCGGGGCGAGCGAGAAGGCCGTCGCGACGATCCGCTCGAACACGAGCCCCGCCAGCTGCATGCGTTCGCGGGCGCGCGGCCCGATGCCCAGCGAGTCGACCAGCACCAGTCGCGGCCCCTTCGGCGCGCGCGCGATGCCGCAGAGCAGGCTCTGGCACGAGGCGTGCATGCGGTTGTCCCATCCGTGCTCGGAGAGCCACGCGTGCAGGAGCCGGCGGCGTGCCTGGGCGACCATCACGTCGTAGGTGCCGAGGAAGCACTCTTCCTTGTTCTCGAACAGTTCGTAGAAGGCCCGCCGCGACACGCCGGCGAGTGCGATCACATGCGCGACGGTCGTGCGCTCGTACCCGTTGCGCGCCACCGCCTCGATCATCGCGCCGTACAGGCGGCTGCGCTGGTTGCGTTCGACCTCCTCGCGCGCCATCCCGCTGGGCCCGTGCGGCAGTCGCCGGTACATGGGAGCGGGCGGCTTGGTTCCGCTCGTTCTCATAGTTCCAACCTGATGGATTCGTGCACGCCTGCCAACTCTCTCGTGACCCCCTCGGCGGGGTCTCAACGTACACACTCGTTCGAATACTTCCACTCGTGTCTCCGTCGCAGCCGACCGTCCGACAGACAAAGCGCAACGGCGTCAGGGCTCCTGCCCTGCAGGCAGCGATGTTCCGCAGAGTGAAATCCGAGGGGACGCTCAGGCGCTGAGCGTGAGACGCCGCGGCCCGGCCTGGAAGCCGAGCTCGGCGAGCGCGGCGAGATGCGGAGAGGAGATCGCCGGCTCGCCGTCGATCCGCTCGAGCGACAGCTTGCCCACGCGCCCGGTCCGCACGGCGTCGGCGAGCGCGGCGAGGGCGAGCTCGACCGGGTCGGGCCGGCCCGCCGCCTGTCCCACGGAGTCGAGCAGCGTGATCAGCCCGCGCCCGCCGCGCTCGACGTACAGCGCCGGCTGCTGGTCGACCATCACGACGTAGGCGCCCGCGACGCGGGCCGGACGGCGCTCCTGCCCGGCGCGTTTGGGCCACGGCAGCGCGGCCCCGTAAGGCTGCGCGGGATCGGCGGCGGCGAGCACGAGGACCGTGTCCCGCCCTCCCTTCTCGCCCTCGCGCAGAGGCACCGAGCGCAACCGCTCGACCGCGCCGGGCAGCGCGAACTGCGCGCCGCCCATGCCCTCGATGAAGTAGCCGCGCCGGCAGACACCCAGTGTCTCGAGCTGCGCGAAGGTGTCGTAGAGCGTCGCGAAGCCGCCCTTGTGACCCTCCGCGAGCACCTGCTCGCGCGTGACGATGCCGTAGCGCTCGAGCAGCAGCTCGGCGATCGTGCGCCGGCGTTCGGCCGCACCCGCCGCGCCGGACTGCTGGCCGAACACGGCCGCGGTCAGCGACCAGCGCCCCTGCACCTGCGACTGCGCGCCGGTGCTGCGCCGCGCCGCGAAGCGCGAGCGGCCCGCCCGGCGCGCCGTCGCCCGGCCCGCGCCCTCGCCCCGCGCGAGGGAGAGGCGCGGCGCGCGCAGCGGCGCCCACGCGTCGTTGGTCACCTCGCCGGCCCAGACGAGATCCCAGAGCGCCTCGCGGAGCGCCTCCGGCGCGGCCTCGAGCTCGGCGAGCAGGTCGGTGAAGAAGGCCGGCGCGCGCGCCAGGCGCGCCCGGATCAGCTCGTGCTCGACGCCGTCCGGCGCCGCCGCGCCGGCGCGCTGCGGCGGCGGTCCGATCGCCTCCACGTCGTCGCGGAAGTAGAGCGCCACGCGCCCGCTGCGTCCCAGCGCGCCCGCGCCGACCCACACCAGCTCGCCGCTGGCGCACAGCGCGTCGAGCCAGGTCTGCGAGTAGGCGCCGGTGCGCCGCGGCAGCACGTCGCGCTCCCACGTGCCGACCGGCAGGGCGAGGCCCTGCAGCGGGACCAGCACCTCGCGCAGCCGGTCGATCCCGGCCCCGGTCCGCGTGTGGCGGTCGACGCCCTGCCAGGAGGGCAGGAAGGCGGCGAGGCGGCGCTGGTCGGCCGGCTCGATCTCCTTGCGCAGCGCTGCCAGCGACGCGCGGCGAAGGCGGCGCAGCACCTCCACGTCGCACCAGTCCCGCGTCGTGCCTCCCGGTCTGATCTCGCCCCGCACCAGCGTGCCGCCGCGCTCGAGCTCGCGCAGCACCGCGCTCGCGTCGACCCCGTAGCGGGCTCTGACGTCCCGCGTGGAGAAGGGGCCGTGCGTGGCGGCGTAACGCGCCACCAGCTCGCGCAGCGCGTCCGCGACGTCGGCCAGGAACGCCTCCGGCAGGCCGCCGGGCGGCGCCGCGCCGAGCGCGTCGCGGTAGAGGCCCGCCTGGTCGGCGGCGATCAGGCGCCGCTCGCCGCCGACGCGCAGCTCGACCGCGCGGCGTTCGCGCAGCAGCGCCTCGATCAGGGCCTCCGCGTCGACGCCGGGGAAGACGCGCTCGCTCACCTCGTGCCGGTTCAGGTCGCCGACGCGGCGCAGGATGTCGTGCAGGCCGTCGCGGTCGGTTGCGCGCCTCAGCTCGGAGCGGCACTGGAGGTCTTCCTCGACGCGTTCCAGCGCGGCCGGGTCGATCAGCTCGCGCAGCTCCTCCTGGCCGAGCAGCTCCCGCAGCAGGTCCCGGTCCAGCGAGAGCGCGGCTGCGCGGCGCTCTGCTGCGGGCGTGTCGCCCTCGTACATGTACGTCGCGACGTAGTCGAAGAGCAGCGAGGAGGCGAACGGCGAGGCGTTCTGCGTCTCGACCTCCACGAGCGAGATCTCGCGCGAGTGCAGCGCGCGCAGGATCTGCTCGAGGCCGGGCAGGTCGAGCACGTCGCGCAGGCACTCGCGGTAGGTCTCGAGCACGATCGGGAAGTCCTCGTAGCGGCGGGCGACCTCGAGCAGGTTCTGGGCCTTCAGGCGCTGCTGCCACAGCGGCGTGCGTTTGCCCGGGTAGGCGCGCGGTATCAGCAGTGCGCGCGCGGCGTTCTCGCGGAAGCGCGCCCCGAACAGGGCCGAGCCGCCCAGCTCCGAGACGACCGCCTGCTCGACCTCCTCCGGCTCGATCAGCAGCAGCTCGGAAAACGAGTCCCCCCCACCCAGCGACTCGGCCTCCTCCGCGTCGAGGTCGGGCAGGTGCATGATGATGCCGTCGTCGGTCCAGATCGGGTCCACGTCGATGCCGAACCGCTCGTGCATGCGCGCCGCGAGCGCGAGCCCCCACGCCGCGTGCACGCGTCCGCCGAAGGGCGAGAGCAGGCACAGCCGCCAGTCGCCGATCTCGTCGCGGAACCGCTCCAGCACGAGCGTCTCCTCGCTCGGCAGCACGCGCGTGGCCGCCTGTTGCTCGCGCAGGTAGGCGAGGAGGTTCTGCGCGGCGCGGCGGTCGAGGTCGTAGTCGCGCTCGAGCGTCTCCTCGTCCTGCTCGACGGCCCAGCGCGAGAACGCGCCGATCGCCGCCCCGAGCTCCTTCGGGCGCCCCACCGAGTCGCCCTTCCAGAAGGGCACGGCGCCCGGAGCCCCCGGGGCGGGCGTGACGACGACGCGGTCGCGGGTGATCTCCTCGATCCGCCACGTCGAGGCGCCCAGCAGGAAGACCTGGCCGGGGCGCGCCTCGTAGACCATCTCCTCGTCCAGCTCGCCGACGCGGCGCCCGTCGGGCAGCGTGACCGCGTACAGCCCGCGGTCGGGGATCGTGCCCGCGTTGGCGATCGCGAGCTGGCGGGCGCCCTTGCGCGCCCGCACGACGCCGGCCAGGCGGTCCCAGACGACGCGGGCGCGCAGCTCGCCGAACTCGCGCGAGGGATAGCGGCCGTCGAGCATGTCGAGCACGTTCTCGAGCAGCTCGCGGGACAGCTCGGCGTAGGAGTGCGTGCGGCGCACGAGCGCGTGCAGCTCGTCCACCCCGATCCCCTCCGGCTCCGCCGAGACCGCGATCGCGACGAGCTGCTGGGCGAGCACGTCGAGCGCGTTGCGTGGCACGACCGTCGGCTCGATCGCGCCCTCGCGCATGCGCCGCGCGACCACCGCGCACTCGAGCAGGTCGCCGCGGAACTTGGGGAAGATCCGCCCCCGGCTGACCTCGCCGACGCCGTGGCCGGCGCGCCCGATCCGCTGCAGCCCGCGCGCCACGGACTTCGGCGACTCGATCTGCAGGACGAGATCCACCGCGCCCATGTCGATCCCCAGCTCGAGCGAGGAGGTCGCGACCAGGCACGGCAGCGCGCCCGCCTTCAGCAGCTCCTCGACCTTGGTGCGCTCCTCGCGGGCCAGCGAGCCATGATGGGCACGAGCGATCTCGAGCGCTTCGGGCGGGGCGGCATCCTCCCCTCCCTCCTCTTCTTTCTCCTTCGCAGCCAGCTCGTTCAGGCGCAGCGCGACACGCTCCGCCGAGCGCCGGTTGTTGACGAACACGATCGTCGAGGTGTGCTCGCGCACGAGCCGCAGCAGCTCCGGGTAGATCGCGGGCCAGATCGAGGCACGGGTCGCCTCGCCGGCGTGGGTGTCGGGCTCTTGACCCTTGGGGTTCAGGGGGTCGGTGAATGGATCCCCGCCCGCCCCTCCGGGCTCGGTCATCGACTCGACCGGCACCTCGATGCGCAGGTCCAGCGGCTTGCGTGCGCCGGCGTCCACGATCGTCACCGGGCGACCCGGGCCGGCGAGGTAGCGGCCGATCTCCTCGAGCGGGTTCTGTGTCGCGGACAGGCCGATGCGCTGGAACGCCGGCCTGCCGGCGGGCAGCTCGCCCTCGGCGCTCGCGCGCACGAGCGACTCCAGGCGCTCGAGGCTGAGCGCGAGGTGCGCACCGCGCTTGGAGTGCGCGACCGCGTGGATCTCGTCCACGATCACCGTGTGCACGGCGCCGAGCATCTCGCGCGCCTGCGAGGTGAGGATCAGGTACAGGGACTCGGGCGTGGTGACGAGGATGTCCGGGGGCCGCCGCGCCATCGCCGCGCGCTCCTTCTGCGGCGTGTCGCCGGTGCGGATCCCGACCGTCACGTGCTCGGCGCCGATCCCGCGCAGCGGCGCGCGCAGGTTGCGCTCGATGTCGTAGGCCAGCGCCTTGAGCGGGCTCACGTAGAGGACGCGCGTGCCCTGGCCGCACTCCGCCTCGTCGCCGAGCCGGTCCAGCGCGGCCAGGAACGCCGCGAGCGTCTTGCCCGAGCCGGTCGGCGCCGACACCAGCACGTGCTGCCCCGAGGCGATCGCCGGCCATGCCTGCTCCTGCGCGCTCGTCGGCGCGCCGAACGCGCTCTCGAACCACTCGGCGGTGCGCGCGCTGAACACGGATGCGATCACCAGTCGAGACTAGATGATTGATTCCACGGCGATGTGCCGTGTCCGGTGGTGCGGATGGTCGAGACTGCCCAGGACGCAGGCCGCAGCCCTTGCCGGTTGGCAAGGGCAAGGCCGAGGACGCAGGCCGAACCGGTAGACGCGCGCTGCGCGCGCATCCCCGAACCGGCCAGCGAAGGCCAGACGTGCCATCCGGCGGTGCATGGTCGTGGAATCGATCATCTGGCGCCGCGCACCCGGCGCCCTGAGGCGGGCGGCTCGCCGCTCAGCCGAGCGCGCGGCCGTACTGGCGCTCGTAGTAGGAGCGGTAGGAGCCCGAGCGGATCGGGGCCCACCACTCCTCGTGGTCGCGGTACCAGGCGACGGTGTCGGCGAGACCCTGCTCGAAGCGAACCTCGGGCTCCCAGCCGAGCGCGCGCACCTTCTCGGAGGAGAGCGAGTAGCGCCTGTCGTGGCCGGGACGGTCGGTGACGTGCTCGATCTGCGCGGGTGAGGCGCCGGTCAGCTCGACGATCCGCTCGACGACGTGGATGTTGGCCTCCTCGTCGGGGCCGCCGGCGTTGTAGACCTCACCGAGCGCGCCGTGCTCGAGCACGTGCCCGATCGCGCGCGCGAAGTCCGAGGCATGGATCCAGTTGCGGACTTGCAGCCCATCTCCGTAGACGGGCAGCGGGTCGCCGTGCAGGGCGTTGAGGATCATCAGCGGGATCAGCTTCTCCGGGTACTGGTGGGGGCCGTAGTTGTTCGAGCCGCGGCAGACCGTCACCGGCAGCCCGTAGGTGTGGAAGTAGCTGAGCACGAGCAGGTCGGCGCCCGCCTTTGTAGCCGAGTAGGGAGAGGAGGGGGAGAGGGGACTCTCCTCTGTGAACGTGCCCTGTTCGATCGAGCCGTAGACCTCGTCGGTGGACACCTGCAGGTAGCGCAGCCCACGCTCGCGCGCGGCCTCGAGCAGCACGTGGGTGCCGAGCGCGTGGGTCTTGACGAACGCGTCGGGCTCGGCGATCGAGCGGTCCACGTGCGTCTCGGCGGCGAAGTTGACGATCGCGTCCGGGCGCTGCTCCTCCAGCGTCGCGGCGATCGTCTCGGCGTCCTCGATCGCGCCCTTCACGAACCGGAAGCCGCGCCGGCCGGAGATCTCGCTCAGGTTCTCCTCGCGCCCCGCGTAGGTGAGCTTGTCGTAGACCGTCACCTCGTCGCCGCGCTCGAGCAGGCGCTCGCGCGCGAAGGTCGAGCCGATGAAGCCGGCGCCGCCGCAGACGAGCAGCTTCACCGGGCGCCCCTGACGACTTCGCTCATGCGCGCATCATCCCAGCGCGCGCCGCGAGATAGCCCGCGAGCCCGTCCTGCCATGGGGGCAGCGGCAGCACGTCGTCGCGTTCGGTCTCGAGCGCAGACCAGGCGGGGCGGGGCGCCGGGCGGACGAACTGCTCGCTCGTCGTCGGCTCGACCACGCAGTCGACGCCGGCCTGGCGGAAGATCTCCTGCGCGAAGCCGTTCCAGGACACGTGCCCGCCTCCGGTGAGGTGCACGACCCCGGCGACGCCGCGCTCGAGCAGCCCCAGCAGCGCCGGGGCGAGGTGCCCCGACCACGTCGGCGAGCCGACCTGGTCGGTCACCACCTGAACCGTGTCGCGCTCGCCGGCGAGTCGCAGCATCGTGGCGGGGAAGTTCGCGCCGTCGATGCCGTACAGCCAGGCGGTGCGCGCGACGGCGTGCCGCGGCGAGGCGGCGAGCACCTGCTGCTCGCCTTCGAGCTTCGTGATCCCGTAGACCGTGCGCGGGCCGGTCGCGTCGCGCTCGACGTAGGCGCGCGGGCTGCCCGACACGTCGAGCGGCGGTGTGCCGTCGAACACGTAGTCGGTGGAGACGTGGACGAGCGGCAGGCGCGCGGCCGCCGCGGAGCGCGCGAGCACGCCGGCGCCCCCGGCGTTGACCGCGCGCGCGGCCTCTTGGTTCGACTCTGCGCCGTCGACGTCCGTCCACGCCGCGCAGTTGAGGATCCCGTCGAGACCGCCGGGCTGCGCGGCCAGCTCGCCGAGCAGCGCCTCGACGGCCGCGGCGTCGGTGATGTCCAGCTCGGGCAGGTCGACCGGCACGAGCTCGTGGCCGGCCCGTGCGCCCGCCCGCACCACGTCGTGGCCGAGCATCCCCTGCGCGCCTGCGAGGAGCAGCCTCAAAGGATCGAGATGTCGGAGTTGTCGCCGACCATGAAGCGGTAGGCGCGCGGCTGCTTCTCGCCGCGGCGCACGGTCACGTTGCGCCCGAGCAGCGAGGACTCCATGCGGCCGTCCAGCTCGCAGACGCTGCACCCGGAGAGCAGGATCGAGTGCTCGACCTCGGCGTGCGTGATCGTGCAGCCCTCGCCGATCGCGGTGTAGGGGCCGATGTAGCAGTCGCGGAGCACCGAGCCCGCCCCGATCACCGCCGGGCCGCGCACGCGCGTGCGCTCGAGCCGCGCGCCCGCCTCCACTACGACCCGCCCGTCGACGTTGGAGTCGATCAGCTCGCCCGCCACGTTCGCACTGAGATTGTCGAGGATCAGGCGGTTGGCCTCGAGCATGTCCTCGAGCCTGCCGGTGTCCTTCCACCAGCCGCGCACGATGTGCGGCTCGACGCGCAGGCCGCTGTCGACCAGGTGCTGGATCGCGTCGGTGATCTCCAGCTCGCCGCGCGGCGAAGGGCTGATCGCGCGGGCCGCGTCGTGCACGCCGGGCTTGAACATGTAGACGCCCACGAGGGCCAGGTCGGTCTCCGGCTCGGCGGGCTTCTCGACGAGCCTGCGCACGCGCCCGACCTGCCCCGAGGGAGCCGGCTCGAGCTCGGCGACACCGTAGTTCTCGGGGTCCGGCACGGGCGTCAGCAGGATCAGCGCGTCCGGCTCGTGCTCGCGGAAGGCGGCCACGAGGTCGGTGATCCCGCCCTGCAGCAGGTTGTCGCCCAGGTACATGACGAAAGGGCTCGAGCCGAGGAAGGGCTCGGCGGTCAGCACGGCGTGCGCGAGGCCGAGCGGCTCGTCCTGCACGACGTAGGTGATGCGCACGCCGAAGCGCGAGCCGTCGCCGGCGGCGGCTTCGATCTCCGGTCCGGTCTCGGGCGCGATGATGATGCCGATCTCCTCGATCCCGGCCTCCGCCATCGCCTCGATGCCGTAGAACAGGACCGGCTTGTTGGCGACCGGCACGAGCTGCTTGGCGCTCGTGTAGGTGATCGGGCGCAGGCGCGTGCCCTTGCCGCCTGAGAGGATCAGACCCTTCAGCCGCTCCATCGCGCCAGAACCCTACCGAGGGCCGGCGCGCGCCCGGAGCAGCGTCCCCGCGGCCGGCCGGGAAACGAGTTCTTCGCCGCCCTTAACCCGATCAGCCGATATTTCCATCTATCATCCGAGACCCTCCACATCCGCTTGAGACGTGAAGTCCAACGCCGTCGAAAGGGAGAAGGCCACGCCTATGCCGAGAACGAAAAGCCCAGCGAAGAGGAGCGCCGAGCAGGAACCGGCTTGGTCGATACCAAGCCTGCGGGAGCCCCGCTACTCGCAATCGCTCGAGCGCGGCCTCGCGATCCTGGGCTGCTTCACGCCCTCGCGGCCGGTGCTCGGCATCGCCGACATCGCCGACGAGCTCGGCATGAGCCGTTCGACGACCCACCGCTACGTGATCACGCTCGTGGCGCTCGGGTACCTCGAGCAGGGCGCCTCGCGAAAGTACCGGCTCGGGCTGCGGGTCACCGATCTCGGGATGTCCGCGCTGAACTCGACGGGGCTGCGTGAGCACGCCCGCCCGCACCTCGAGGAGCTGCGCCAGCGCACCTCCTACACGGCGAGCCTCGGCGTGCTCGACGGGACCGAGGTCCTCTACGTCGACCGCGCGCGCAGCTTCCGCCGCGGGCAGAACCAGGTCGACCTCGGCCTGCAGGCCGGCTCGCGCGTCCCTGCGTACTGCACGGCGATGGGCAAGATGCTTCTCGCCCACCTCCCCGAGCCCCAGCTGCGCGACACGCTCGCCGAGATCAAGCTCAGCAAGCAGGGGCCGAAGACGATCACCTCCAAGAAGAAGCTCAAGGAGGAGCTGGAGAAGGTCCGTGAGGCGGGCTTCGCGGTCGACGAGGAAGAGCTGGCCGCGGGTCTCTACGCGGTCGCCGCTCCCGTGCGCAACGAGGCCCGCGACGTCGTCGCCGCGGTCAACCTGTCGGCGCCCAGCTCGATGATCGCGCTCGAGGAGCTGGTGGACGCCCTCGGCCCGCACCTCGTCACGACGGCCGACCGCATCTCGGCGCGCCTCGGCTACCGTCGCGACGACGAGCGCAACCATTAGCCTTCGCGGCCCATGCGCCGCCCGCTAGCTCTAGCCTCGGTGCTGCTTTGCGCGCTCGGCGCGACGGCATGCGGCACGACGACCTCGACCGCCGGCTTCAAAGGCGTCGAACACGAAGTCGCCCAGACGATCGCCGACCTGCAGTCCGACGTGGCCGCGGGCGAACACAAGAAGATCTGCGAACGCGACCTCGCCGCGCCCGCCGTGAGCAAGCTCGGCGGCCAGAAAGCGTGCGAAACGGCGGTGAAGAACCGCGTCTCGGAGATCGACAACACCGAACTGCAGGTCGAATCGGTCAAGGTCGCGGGCAACACGGCGACCGCCCAGGTGAAGAGCGTCTACGAAGGCAGGAAACGAGTTCGCACGGTGACGCTCGCCAAGGAAGGCTCGCGCTGGAAGATCACGGCGATCGCCTGAGCCTGACTCAGTAGACGCCGCCGAGCTTGCGGTGGTCCCAGCTCGCCCGCCGCAGCTCGAGGAACTCCAGCGCGACACGCTTTGCGGCCTGCCGGTCGACCATCTCCCCCACCTGCGGCGGCAGCTCGCTCGCGGGCGGCTGGCCCCGCGGCACCGCGTACCGGGCGAAGATCTCATGCCCGAGCGCCCGCACCACGTCGAGCTCGCGATGGATCGCGACGTCGCACTCGATCATCACGCCGCGCAGCTGCTCGTAGGACTCCCCCGCCTCGACCTGCAGCGTGGCACGCGCCTCGCGCTCGAGGTTGCGCACCTTCTGTGAGGAGGCGTACGTCCAGGCCCACAGCCGCGGCGCGGGCTCGCCGCCGGGCGGCTCGCGCAGCACGTACCAGAGCGGCATCAGGTGCGGCCAGCCGCGCGGCCCCATCGTCGCGCACGTCACGGTTCGCTCCTGGGCCAGGAACTCGGCCGCCTCGGCGTCGGTCATCCGGATCTGATCGCGGCGGCTCATCGCCTCTCCGCGGCGGTCGAGGACATCGGCGGATTATCCCGGGCCGCGTGCCCGCGCGTCTCTGCGGGGTCGGAGACAAACGCCGCGTGAGGGCGGAAAGTCCGACATATGGAACTACCCTGACAGCCATGCCCCTCCCTGCGCACGAGGCACGCTCAGGGCGCGAGAAGCGCGCGGCCGTGGCACGCCCAACGGCGCGGAGCGCAGGCCGGCAATGGACCCCGCTCGCGCGAGGGCTGACGGTCGCGGGAGACAGCTGGACGCTCGCGATCGCCGCCGAGCTGGCGCCGGGACGCTTGCGTCTCGCGGCGCTGCGCGCGCGGCTCGCCGACGTCAGCGCGGGGCTGCTCGACCGCTACCTGCAGCGGATGGCGAACGCCGGGCTGATCACGAGGTCGCGCTACCGCGAGATGCCGCCGCGCGTGGAGATCGAGCTGACCGACGCCGGCCGCGAGCTGCTGCCTGTCGCCGCCGCGCTCTCCCGTTGGGCGCTGCGACGCGCCTGGAGCGCGCCGGGCGCCGAGGAGCGCGTCGACGTGGAGGCGCTGCTGCGACAGGTGCCGCTTCTGCTCGACGGGGTACGCCCGCCGCTGCCAGATGCCAAGGTCGAGCTCGCCCTGCGCCAGCCGGAGCGCGACAGGCGCTGGCTGCTGGACCTCGGGGGCGGTGTCTGCCGCGCGGTCTGCGGCGCGTCCGAGGTGGAGCCGGCCGCGACGATCGCTGGCGACGCCGAGGCCTGGCTGCGCGCGATCGGGCCGCCGGCGGAAACCTCGTCGCTGAAGCTCAGCGGCGACCGCGCCCTGGCAGGCGCGCTGCTGCGCGCGCTGGTGCCGCAGAAACCGGCGCGGCGCTAGACGCCGGCGAGCGCCACGCCCTCCTCGAGAAGGCGCGTGACAGCGGCGCGAACGGCCTCGCGTGCGTCCTGGGGCTCGATCACGGCGGCGTCGCCCGCTTCTCTGAGGATCTCGCGCACGAGCCAGTCGACGCCCGCGAAGCTGAGCTCGACGATCACCGTCCCGTCGGTGCGCTCCTCGACGACGCGGCGCGCCTCGCGGGCCCAGCGCGCGCGCTCGGGCGAGACCCATACGCGCGCGGTCCGGGAGGCCTCGACCTCGCCGGTGCGCAGCCACCCGTCCACCTCGGCCGCCGGGTCCACCTCCGGGCGCGGCCGGAAGCGCTCACCGCTGACCTCCGCGCTCTTGATGCGGTCCAGGCGGAAATGCCTCACGCCGTCGCGCTCGGGGTCGAAGCAGGCGACGTACCAGCCCTCGCGGCCGTTCGTCAGCGCGTAGGGCTCGACCCTCCGCACGGAGATCTCGTCCTCGTTCTCCTTGAAGTACTCGAGCTCGATCAGCCGCCGCCCGGTGATCGCCTTCGAGATCGTCCTCGCGACGTCGGAGTCGTCGCCCGCCGGAGGCGCGACCTGCAGCCCCTGCTCCATCGGGTCCTCCCCGAGCGCCGCGACGATCTTCTTGCGCGCCGAGGTCAGCGAGCCCTCGGGGATGTGCTCGCCGATCAGGTCGATCGCCGCCACCAGCGCCTTCGCCTCGACCGGCAGCAGGCGCGCGGGACGGTCGAAGTTGTCGCTGTAGGGCTCGGGGTCCACCTCGATCTCGCCGCTCTCCTCGTTGATCTCCGCGTAGAGGACGTACGAGCCGCCGCCGAAGTTGACGACGTTCAGCACGCTGAGGTCCTCGCGCAGCTCCTCCTCGCTCAGCTGCAGGCGCTCACGGATGTCGGCGATCGGAACGCGCTCACCGCGCCGGCCGGCGTCGATCAGGATGCTCGCGAGCGTGACGAGCCGCGCGAAGCGCTCGGGACGGATCGCCGCTTCGGGGCGTCCCTCCTCGCTCTCGCCGCGGCGGGCGCGCTTCTCGCCCTCCTCGCCCCCGCTCGCGGCACGCTTGCGGCGAGCCGGCGGCGGCTCCTCCTCGTGGAGCTCGCGCAGCCTCTCCAGGCGCTCGCGCAGTTCGCCGGCGAGCTCGGCCGGTCCGATCAGGCGGGCGTTGACGCCGAGGCCGAGGACCCAGGAGAGGACGCTGCGCGGGTCGGCGTAGGCCGTGACGAACACCTTGTCGCCGTCCTCGAAGCCCTCGGGGAGCTCGCCCTCGATCTCCGCGGGGTCCAGCACCTGGCCGTAGCGCCCGAAGTGCCGTTCGATCTGCCAGGCGATGCGCTCGGAGATCAGGATCCGCGCCTCGCCGCACTCCTCGCCGAGCTGCCAGTCGGCGCGGTTGGCGTAGGAGCGCGGGTCGAAGTCGGCGGGCCGGTGGAAGTCGTGCTCGGCCTTCGTCGCGTAGGAGACCTTGCCGCGGATCCGCGACAGCCGGAAGACGCGGATCGCCTCGCGCTCGTGGGACTGGCCGAGCAGGTAGAACTGCCCGCCCTGGAACAGCAGGTGGTACGGGTCGACCTTGCGCGTCGAGACCTCGTCGCGGCCCATCGTGTAGTAGTCGAACACGATCGTCTTGTTGCGGAAGATCGCCGTCTCGACCTTCGCGAGCCGGGCCGAGAGCTCGTGGCCGCCGGCCGAGGCGGTGATCCCGAGCGCGACCGACCGCTGCTCGGGAGCCCGCAACGGGCTGGGGCGGCCCCAGGTGATCTGCTGGAGGGCCAGCCGCAGCGGCTCCGCGTAGGCGAATTCGCCGTCGAGCAGGCTCAGCGCGGTCTGCAGCGCGGCCAGCTCTTTGTCCGTGAAGGCGATCGGCGGCAGGTGGAAGTTCTCCGGGCGCAGCGAGTAGTTCTCCTGCTCGGCGGCGCCGTCGGCGGGTCGCTCGACCGTGAGCTGGATCCGCAGCGACTCGAGCTCGGAGCGATCGGCGTAGAAGCGCCGCGCGAAGGCGTCCTCGTTCATGCCGCTGTAGCCCTCGACGTCGCGCCGGATCTCCAGCGCCGTGACCGGGCGCCGCTCGGCCATCAGGTAGGAGATCAGCGACAGCTGGCGGATCAGCTTCTCGGTGTCCTTTGCCATCGGCTGTGAAAGATAGAAGCCGGGGGCGAGAGGAGCGCGCCGCGAAGCCCGGGCGGCTCCGCTATTTGCGGCGTTTCAGGCGGCTTCGCGGCTCGGCGGCTCCGAGCGCGGCGCCGCGCCGGCGCCGGCGAAGAACGCTCCGGAGCCGATCGCGCGGTCGAACCGCGACCAGCGGCTCCCCGGCGCCAGCTCCTTCTCGAGCCGGTCGAAGCTGCCGAGGCGTCCGCCGAGGTTGTCGACCATGTGCACGAGCGTCGCCTCGCGCGTGCACGGCACCACCGGGCTCCCGTGCTCGAGCGCGCCGTGATGGGAGAGGATGATGTGGCCGACCGCCCGCGCGAGCTCCTCCGGGAAGCCCTCGATCTCCTCGATGAGGCGGCGGATCAGGTAGTAGCCGAGCGCGATCTCGCCGTGGAGCCGCCCGGCGTCGCTGAGCTCGATCGCGGGGGTGGCGGGCTCGCCATACGTGTAGGCCTCGACCTTGCCGATGTCGTGCAGCAGCGCGCCGGTGACGGCGACGTCGCGGTCGATCCCGCCGAACGTCGCGCTGATCGCGCTGACCGCCTGCGCGACGCCGAGGCTGTGCTCCAGCAGCCCGTGGCGGTAGGCCTGGTGGTAGTGCTTGGCGGCAGGGGCCTCGCGGTAGCGGGCCCAGTGCTCGGAGCCGGGACCGAGTACCCGCCGCAGCAGCTCGGAGAGGTGCGGCTCCTGGACGGTGGCCACCAGGTCCGCGATCTCGGCCTCCATCTGCGCCACCGGCCGCGCCGGGCCGTCCTCGAGGTCGCGCCGGTCGTAGCTGCCGGCCTCGGCGGGGGCGAGGCGGCGGAGGTTGATCTGCGGCCCGAAGCGCGGGTGCACGGTGTAGCGCCCGCTGACGGCGACCGCGTTGCCGGCCTGCGCGAGCTCGCCGACCTCGGCGAGCTCCTCCCAGACCATGGACACGACCGACCCGGTGCGATCGCCGAGCGTCAGGCGCAGGTAGTCGCCGCCGTCGCGGCGGCGACGCAGCTCTGCCTCCTTGACCAGCAGCACCTGCTCGACCTCGGCGCCGTCGGTCAGCTCGTGAAGGAACATGAAATTGAAGTTAGAGACACGTGCGGACGGCGCTCGGCAGCCCTCGCGCACGCGCGACGCGAGTACGATCGACCCATCGCACGACCTCGTCCGCATCGCTTCCTGCTGCTCGTCGCGACGGCCGCGCTGCTGCTCCTGGCGCCCGCCGGCGCGAGCGCCTGGTGGCAGCCGCCGGCGCAGCCGACCTTCTACTGGCAGCTGCAGGGCAAGCTGAAAACGAGCGTCCCGGCGGCCGTCTACGACGTCGACGGCTTCGAAACGACAGCCGCCGAAGTGGCCGCGCTGCACGCGGCCGGCAGGCACGTCGTCTGCTACGTGGACGTGGGCACGGCCGAGAACTTCCGCCCCGACTACTCCTCGTTCCCGAAGTCCGTGCTCGGGCGGCCGAACGGCTGGCCCGGCGAGCGGTGGCTCGACATCCGCCAGACCGGGGTGGTCGAGCCGGTCATGGCCGCACGCTTTCACATGTGCGCGGAAAAGGGCTTCGACGCCGTCGAGCCGGACAACATCGAAGCCTTCTCCAACAAGAGCGGCTTCCCGATCACGGCCTCCCGGCAGCTCGCTTACAACCTGTGGGTCGCCGAAGCCGTCCACGGCCTCGGCATGGCGGTCCTGCAGAAGAACGACGGCGAACAGGCGCCGGCGATGGAGCCGAGCTTCGACGGCGTGCTCACCGAGCAGTGCAACCAGTACGCCGAATGTGGCGACTTCGCGCCCTACCTGAACGCGGGCAAGCCCGTGATCGACGCCGAGTACAAGCTGCGCACGAAGCGCTTCTGCGCCGCCGACGAAGCCGCCGGGATCGTGGGCGCGCGGTTCAACCTCGCGCTCAACGGCAAGCGCTTCGAACCCTGCTGGTAGCGAAGCAGAGCCCGGGGCCAGGCTGAGCCTGACCCCGAGCTGACCGCGTCCACCTCAGAGCGAGGTCACGCCTTTTCGGCAACCGCTTCGAACGGTTCGCCGAACACTTCGTTGGTCGCGTCCACGAAGAACGTCCGGGCGAGCTTCTTTTCGCAAACGCCCTTCGTGGGGTTGCTCAGTTCCTTCACGAGCTTGCCCGACGTTTCGCCTTTCGCGAAGACACCGCCGGGCGGTGTGAAGCCACCCTTGAACTTCGTGAAGCTGTACACGCAGGGACCGGCTTCTTGGCTGATCGTGATCGCTCCCGACAGGCCGATCTTCCCGCTCGTCTTGAGCTGGGTTTCGTTGATTTTGCCTGAGATGGTTTCACCTTCTTCTGCGCATTCGGCTTCTTCGGTGGTCGTCTCGACGAGTTTCACCACCGAGACGTGATTTTCCGTGATCGTGCCGTTGGAGAAGATGTGGCATTCACCCAACTGGATCCCGGTGTCGGCCGCGCTCCCGTTGGCGACGGGCGTGCCTTCGGCGCTCAGCACGAGCTGCTTGCCGGCGAGCGCCGCGCTCGTCGGAATCACGACGAGCATCATCGCGAGCGCCAGCAAAGCGGCGCCAACGAGTCCAGTTCCTTTCATTGTCTGCTCCGATCCGTTGTCCCTCGTTACCCTCAGGGTCAAGGCTCCTGGGAACATCGCACTCCAGTTGCTCCGCTTCCCGGGAGCTGGCTATCCCCCAGTTCACGCGGTCGCGTGAGCGCTCAGAGTTGCACCAGCTCCCCTGCCGCGCACCATGTGTTTCCCACTAGTGGCGCGACGTGTTTCTCACTCGCACCGGCGCGGCGCCAGGAGCGGTGCTGCCGTGGACCGCACTACCCGTCGTCCGCGGACCGAACCGGAGCGAGGAAGGCGGCGAGCCGCTCGGCCGCGAGGCTCAGCATCGCGCGCCGCGTGCGCGTGGTCGCCGAGCCGACGTGCGGGAGCAGGACCGCCCGCGGCGCCGCCAGCAGCTCGGGCGCGACGCGCGGCTCGTGGGCGTAGACGTCGAGCCCCGCTGCGAGCAGGCGCCCACCGCCGAGCGCCCCGGCCAGCGCGAGTTCGTCCACCACCGCGCCCCGCGCCGTGTTGACGAGCACCCCCGAGGGACCGATCAGCCCGATGCGGCGCGCGTCGATCAGGCCGCGGGTGGAGTCGCTCAGGGGAACGTGCAGGCTGACGATGTCGCTCTCGGCCAGGAGCTCGTCCAGGTCCTCGCGCCACCCCGGCTCGCCGGTGGGCGTGCGTGTGTGGTGGAGCACGCTGATCGAGAACCCGGAGGCGCGGCGCGCGACGGCGCGGCCGATCGCGCCGTAGCCGACGAGCCCGAGGGTGGCACCCGAGACGTCGCGGCCGAAGGTCTCCCAGAAGCCCCAGCCCCGCCAGCTCCCGGAGCGGAGCGCTCCTTCGGCCTCGCCGGTCGTGCGCGTCGCGGCGAGGATCAGCGCGAAGGCGAGGTCGGCGGTCGTCTCGACGAGCGCCTCGCCCGCGGTGAGGAGGACGATCCCGCGCGCGGCCGCAGCCGCCATGTCGATCGCGTCCGTGCCGGCGCCGGCGACGCCGATCGCCAGGAGGCCGGGCATCGCGCCGATCGCGGCCGCGTCGACCGCCATCACCGGCGTGCAGAGCAGCCCCTGCGCCCCCGGATCGGATCCGGGCGGCCCCTCGGCGAGCTCGTGCCCCGCCAGCGCCCCGAGGCAGTCGTCGGGCGCCTGGATCGAGACCAGCACACGCGCCATTGGTGCCTACGGCGTGAGCCGGTGGGGACCCCGGTACAGGAACGTCACCTCGCGGACGTTGTCCTGGTTCAGCATCTGCATCAGCAGGCGCGTGAGCCCGAAGCCGAAGCCGCCGTGCGGTGGCGCGCCGTAGCGGAAGAAGTCGAGGTAGTAGGAGATCGAGTCGGTCTCGACACCCTTGTCCTCGGCCTGCTCGAGCAGCCGCTCGTGGCGGTGCTCGCGCTGGGCGCCGGTCGTCAGCTCGATGCCGCGCCAGAGCAGGTCGAAGCTCTTCGTCAGCGTCGGGTCGTCCTCGTGGCGCATGTGGTAGAAGGGCCGCACGGTCGTCGGGTAGTCCGTCACGAACACGAACTCGTGCCCGTCGCGCTCGGCGATCAGCTCCGAGAGCCGGCGCTCGGCCGGCGGGTCGAGGTCGTGGCCCGCGCCGGGCGGCTCGTGGCCGGCGGCGCGCAGCAGCTCCTTGGCCTCCTCGAGGGTCACGCGCGGGAACGGCAGCGACGGCACGACCAGCTCGGCGCCGTAGGTCTCGCGGATGCGCTCGCCGTGCGTCTCGGCGACCGCGGCCATCACGTGCGCGAGCCAGCGCTCCTCCACGGCCATCACGTCCTCGTGGGAGTCGATCCACGAGAGCTCCATGTCGACGCTCGTGAACTCCGTGTCGTGGCGCGAGGTGAACGACGGGTTGGCGCGGAACACCGGCCCGATCTCGAACACCTTCCCGAACCCTGCGGCCATCGCCATCTGCTTGTAGAACTGCGGCGACTGGGCGAGGAACGCGTCCCCCTCGAAGTAGTCGACGTGGAAGAGCTCGGCGCCGGACTCGCTCGCCGAGCCCATCAGCTTCGGCGAGTGCAGCTCCACGAAGCCCTCCTGCCGCCAGTACTCGCGCATCGCCTGCTCGATGCGCGTCTGCACTTCGAAGATCAGTTTCCGGTCCGGCCTGCGCAGGTCCAGGTAGCGCCAGTCGATGCGCTTGTCCAGCGCCGACTCCTCGGTGACCGGCAGCTCCGGCTCCGCCGGCGAGTCGACCTCGAGCGCCTCGACGCGCACCTCGAGGCCGCCGAGTTTGACGCGCTCGTCGCCGACGACGGTCCCGGTCACCGTGACCGCCGACTCGGCCGTGAGCGCCGAGATCGTGTCGTTGAGCTCGCTCGGCGGCTCGTCCTTCCCCAGCACCAGCTGGGCCATGCCGGTTTCGTCGCGCAGGATCACGAACTGCACGCGCTTCTGGTCGCGCAGCGCGTTGACCCAGCCGCGCACCCTCACCTGCTGCCCGATCCGCTCGGGCAGCTGCTCGATCAGCGTCCGCTCCACGCGCTGACCCTATCCGTCCTCGGCGAGCTCGACCTCGACGGCCGGCTCGGGCGCCTCGAGCATCTCGAGCAGCTCGATCGCGCCCGCCTGGCGGAGGTCCCCGGCGCCCAGCTCGAGGGCCTGCAGACGCTCGGCCGTGTCGTGCACCACCACGCGGGCGACCGGCGCCCGCATCGGCCGCTTCGCGTCGGACTTGGCCTTGCGCACGTCGCGCAGGACGTCGGCGGCGAAGCCCAGCGCGAGCTCCTCGCGCTCGAGCTGCTCGCCCCCCGCCTCCTCGGCCAGCTCGGCGGCGTCCGGCCAGGACGCGCGGTGGATCGAGCCCTCCTGCCACCAGGACCACACCTCCTCGCACACGAACGGCAGAAACGGGGCGAACAGCCGCTGGAAGCACGACAGCGAGACCCGCAGCGCGCGGCTCACCCCGGCGGCGAGCTCCGCGTCCTCGGAGTAGCGGCGCCCCTTGACGAGCTCGAGGTAGTAGTCGCAGTACCACCAGAACAGCTCCTCGGTGTGCTGCAGCGCGCGTGCGTAGTCGTAGCAGTCGAAGCTCTCGCCGGCCTCGGCCGTGAGGCGCGAGAGGCGGGCGATCATCGCCCGGTCGAGCGGCGCGCCCAGCGCAGCTGCGGGCGCGGCCAGGTCGCTGAGGGCGAACTTCGAGGCGTTGAGCAGCTTCACCGCCAGCTTCCGGCCGACCTTCATCTGCTGGGACTCGAAGGCGGTGTCGGTGCCGGGACGCCCGCTCGCCGCCCAGTAGCGGACCGCGTCGGCGCCGTGCTCCTCGAGCAGGTGCATGGGCGTGACGACGTTGCCCTTCGACTTGGACATCTTCTTGCGGTCGGGGTCGAGCACCCAGCCGGAGATCGCCGCGTCGCTCCACGGCAGGCGGCCCTCGTCGAGCTCCGAGCGCAGCACTGTCGTGAACAGCCAGGTGCGGATGATGTCGTGCGCCTGCGGGCGCAGGTCCATCGGGAACACCAGCTCATACAGCTCCGGGTCCTCGCCGGCGCGCCCGGCGATCTGCGGTGTCAGCGAGGAGGTCGCCCAGGTGTCCATCACGTCGGGGTCGCCGGCGAAGCCGCCGGGCCGGCCGCGCTGCTCGGCGCTGTAGCCGGGCGGGACCTCGGTCGAGGGGTCGACCGGCAGCTGCTCCACATCCGCCGCGATCGGGCGCTCGTGCACGACGTTGCCCCGCTCGTCGATCGGGTACCAGACCGGGAAGGGCACGCCGAAGAACCGCTGGCGGCTGACCGCCCAGTCTCCGTTGAGCCCGTTGACCCAGTCCTCGAAGCGCGCCCGCATGAAGGGCGGGTGCCAGCGCAGCTCGCGACCGGCCTCGATCAGCTGCTGCTGATGCTCGATCGTGCGGATGAACCACTGCCGGCTGGTGATGATCTCGATCGGCCGGTCGCCCTTCTCGTAGAACTTCACCGCGCGCGTCACCGGCTGCGGCTCGCCGATCAGATCGCCCGACTCCTCGAGCAGCTCGACGATCCGGCGCCGGGCCTGGTTGACGGTGCTGCCCTCGAGCTCGGAGTACGCGGCGCGCGCACGCTCCACGTCCTCGGACTCCCACCCGGGGCTGCCCCACGGCACGCCGAGCAGGCGCCCGTCGGCGCCGAGGATCGCACGCACCGGAAGTCCCAGCTCGCGCCACCACGTCACGTCGGTGAGGTCGCCGAAGGTGCAGACCATGACGAGGCCCGTGCCCTTCTCACGCTCGACGAGCGGGTGGCTCATCACGGGAACGCTGGTGCCGAACAGCGGCACGGTGGCGCTGGCGCCGAGGAGCGCGGCGTGCCGGTCGTCGTCGGGATGGGCGAGCAGGGCCACGCAGGCCGCGATCAGCTCGGGGCGGGTGGTGTCGATCAGCGCGGCGGTGCCGTCGGGGGCGCCGAAACGGACCCGGTGCATCGCGCCGGGGCGCTCCCGGTCCTCGAGCTCGGCCTGCGCGACCGCGGTCTGGAAGTCGACGTCCCACAGCGTCGGCGCCTCGAGCTGGTAGGCCTGACCGCGCTCCAGGAGCCCGAGGAACGAGCGCTGCGAGATGCGCTGCGCCACCGGCCCGATCGTCGTGTAGGTCATGGACCAGTCGACGGAGAGGCCGAGCGTCCGCCACAGCTCTTCGAACGCGCGCTCGTCGGTCTCGGTCAGCTGCAGGCACAGCTCGACGAAGTTCGGCCGCGAGATCGAGGCCGGGTCCTTCTCGGACGGTGACTCGGGCGGCGCGAAGGCGGGGTCGTACGGCACCGAGGGGTCGCAGCGCACGCCGTAGTGGTTCTGGACGCGACGCTCGGTGGGAAGGCCGTTGTCGTCCCAGCCCATCGGGTAGAAGACCTCGCGCCCGCGCATCCGCCGGTAGCGCGCGACCGCGTCGGTGTGGGTGTAGGAGAAGACGTGCCCGACGTGCAGCGAGCCGCTGACGGTCGGCGGCGGCGTGTCGATCGAGTAGACGCGCTCGCGTGGTGCCGAGCGGTCGAACGCGTACGTCCCCTCGCGCTCCCATGTCTCGCTCCACTTCCGCTCGAGGCCGTCGAGCGTGGGCTTCTCGGGGACGTTGGAGGGCCGGTGTGTGCTCGGGGAGGCCAAGCGCTGATCGTATCCGCGATCCCCGGAGCGAGCCGTCGAGGCGCCCGAGCCCGCAGACACCGAAGAAAAGACTCCGTTCGGTAAGAATCCTTTCACCCGGGATTGCTTTTCTTCCGTTCGACGAATTAGGATCGCCCCGTAAGGGCGTCGGGCTGTGGGAGGGTCGTCGTTGTCCTGGGAGAGAGCGGGTTGAGTCGCACCGCCACGAAGCTCGTCGTGGTGATCGCCGCCGTGGTCGCGGTGGGTGTCCTGATCGCCCTGTACGTAGGCCTGTGGGCGACGGACGTGCCGAAGACGATCGCCGCCACGCCGGCGGCTTCGTCCACGCTCGGGCCGAGCCGCAACCTCACGCTCCAGACCGACGCCGCGGTCGGCCCGCAGGAGAGCCCGTCGCACCCGGACTGGGTCGGCTACCTCGTCCGCCGCGGCGGGAAGTGGGTCAGGAGCACGATCTATCAGGTCCCCGCGCACTCGCTGGTGCACGTGACGATCTACCAGTTCGACGGCGACTCGGGCCTGCGCAACCCGTTCCTGGCGAGGGTCCAGGGCACGAGCGGGAGCGTCGAGGTGGTGGACGGCAAGCCGCTCAACCACATCGAAGCCGAAGAAGCCTCGCACACGTTCGTGATTCCGGGGCTGGGCGTGTTCGCGCCGCTTCCGGGAGTGCCCGAAGAAGCCAAGAACCAGTGCGAATACGGGCCGTGCGACCCGGCGACGATGGCCCACCGCACGGTCGAAATCACATTCCGCACCGGCAAGAAGGGCCGCTACCGCTGGCAGTGCTTCGTGCCCTGCGCGGCCGGCACCTACTTCGGCTTCGGCGGCCCGATGCAGACCCTGGGCTACATGGACGGGTACATCGATGTCGTCTAGCGAAGGCGTCCCGCCGACCCCGCCCGCCGCGGCCCCGGGCGAAGCGGCGGTCCCCGGGGGGCGGGCCCCGATCACCTCCGTCGCTTCCTGACGATCTGGATCGCGGCTTCGGTGATCGCGACGCCGCTGGTCGCGATCTTCCTCGGACCCGAGTTGCCGCCCGGGAAAGCAAGCGACGCGGCCGCCGGGCAGGTGACGGACTTCACGGTCACGCTCTCGCTGGCGACGCCCGTGCTGCTGCTCGTGGTGCTCTACCTGATCTACGCGATCTTCGCCTTCCGCCAGCCGTCCGGCGCCACGCTCGAAGGCCCGCCGCTGCGGGGCCACGCAAGGCTTCAGACCGTCTGGATCGTCACGAGCTGCGTCCTCATCATCACCCTGGCCATCTACGCGACGTTCCGCCTCGAGCAGGGCTACGGAGCCGGCTCGGGCAGCGGCCCCACACCGCTCACGAAGCCTTCCGGGCCGAAGCTGCCCGTCCAGGTGATCGCGCAGCAGTGGGCGTTCACCTATCGATACCCGACCTACGGCGGGGTCGAGACGACCCACCTCGTGCTGCCGGTGAACAAAATGATCGAACTGCACGTCACCTCGCTCGACGTGATCCACTCCTTCTGGGCGTACCAGCTCGGGGTGAAGGCGGACGCGAACCCGCACGTCGACAACATCGTCTTCGTCAAGCCGACGAAGCTCGAGACCTTCGAAGTCCACTGCGCGGAGCTCTGCGGCATCTGGCACGGCGCGATGTTCGACCACGGCCACGTCGTCAGCGGCCCGGCGTTCGAACGGTGGATCGCCGAACAGCGGCGCTTCTTCGCGCCGGTGACCAAGCAGCTGCCGAAGTACTCGCGTACCTACACACCCGAACCTCTGAGGAGAGGCGAATGAGCACCGCAACCGCCAGCACCGTGCCCGAGCGGCCGGCCCGTCCTCTGTGGCGGCGCCTGGTCGGGTTCAACCTCCTCTCGGCGGTGGTGCTCGGCGTCGCCGGCTACTACCTCGGCTGGTGGATCGGCCACCTGATCACCGACACGAAAAGCTTCGAATACACCGAGGCGATCGACGAGAACGACGTCGCCCTGCTGCTCGCCTACCTGTTCGGTGTGATCGGCTTCCTCGTCGGGCTCGGGTTCGCCAACTACCCGGTCTCCCGCCTGCTCGGCCGCCCGCCCTCGCTGCGCGAGAAGGAGGAAGAGGGGATCGGGCGTTACTTCGGCCTGTGCACCGACCACAAGGTCGTCGGCATCCAGTACCTGTGCGGGATCGGGCTGTTCTTCTTCGTCGGCGGGCTGAACGCGATGCTGATCCGCACCGAGCTGCTGCACGCGCAGCCGACGTTCGCCGGAGCCAACCAGTACCTCTCGCTCGTCGGCATGCACGGGACGATGATGATGGGGATGATGACCTCGGGGATCCTGGGGCCGTTCGCGAACTACTTCGTCCCGATCATGATCGGCGCCCGCCGGATGGCGTTCCCCCGGATCGAGGCGCTCACATTCTGGCTGCTGATGGCCGCCGGCTTCATCCTCGTGTCGACCATCTTCTTCGGCGGCTTCCCGACCGGCTGGACCGGCTACGAGCCGCTCAACGACCAGGCCGTGATGGGAATGGACTCCTACATCATCTTCTTCGCCCTCGTCGGCCTCTCGATGACGCTGCTCGGCCTGAACATGATGGTCACGATCATCACGATGCGCGCCCCCGGGCTGACGTGGTCGCGCCTGCCGATCTTCGTCTGGGCGACGTTCGCGACCGCGGTCCTGATGGTCCTCGCGGCGCCGATGCTGATCGCGGCGCTGTCCATGGCCGCGCTCGACCGCACGATCGGGACCAGCTTCTTCATTCCCGCCGGCGGCGGCAGCTCCTACCTGTTCCAGAACCTGTTCTGGTTCTTCGGGCACCCGGAGGTCTACATCCTCGCCCTGCCGGGCTTCGGCGTGGTGCTCGAGCTGCTGCCGGTCTTCACCCGCAAGCCGCTGTGGGGCTACAGGCTGGCGATCGCCGGGATGCTCGGCGTAAGCCTGCTCAGCTTCTTCGTCTGGCAGCACCACCTGTTCGTGAGCGGGATCAACGCCGACCTGCGCCCGTTCTACATCCTCTCGACGGAGATCATCTCGATTCCCACCGGCTTCATCTTCCTGGCCTTCATGGGGACGTTGTGGCGAGCCAAGATCTCGTTCACCGTGCCGATGCTGTTCTGCATGGCGTGGGCGTTCAACTTCCTGCTCGGCGGCCTGTCGGGTGTGTTCCTCTCGGATGCGCCCACTGACACGACCACGCACGGCAGCTTCTTCGTGATGGCCCACTTCCACTACACGATCATGGGCGGGTTGATCTTCACCTTCTTCGCGGCGATCTACTACTGGGTCCCGAAGATGTTGGGGCTCAACCTCAACGAGAAACTCGGCAAGGTGCACTTCTGGCTGATGTTCATCTCGTTCAACTCCACCTTCCTGCCGCTCTTCGCCCTCGGCATGGAGGGGATGCCGCGCCGGGTGAACTTCTATGAACCGAAGTTCCACACGCTGAACGTGTGGGTGTCGGTCTCGGCCTTCGTGCTCGGCTTCTCGATGCTGATCTTCCTGTTCAACGTCGTCTACTCGCTGATCTTCGTGAGAGAGAAGGCGGTGAAGAACCCGTGGCGCTCGAAGTCCATCGAGTGGCAGATCCCGACGCCCGTGCCCGTCAACAACTTCGAGCAGATACCGGTCTTCGACCACGACCCCTATGACTACGGCACGCCGCCGCTGCCCGTAGGGGGGCCGAGTGCCGCCGGTGCGGGAGCGGGAGGCTGAGATGGCGCAGCCGCACGAAGAAAAGCCTCTCGGCCTGCAGATCCCCGCGGTGTCCCACGGCGTCGATATCCCGCCCGAGCCGGCGGACGTCGGCGCGCGGGCGCTGTCGGTCGGCGCGCGGCTGCTCGCCGGTGCGAGCGTGTTCTTCTTCCTGGCTTTCGTGTTCGCGTACTTCTACCTCCGCTCCCTGAACGTGCACGGGATGTGGAAACCGGCCCACGTCAAGCCCGACCAGGCGCTCGGCGCGGCGTTCGCGGTCTGCATCCTGCTCAGCGCGGTCGCGACGGTCCTGGCGGGGAGGCAGTTCAAGCGCGGCGAGCGTACGTGGACGGCGGCGGCGTGGGCCGGGCTCGGGTTGGGGCTCGTCGCGATCGCGCTGCAGTGCGTCGAGTACACGGTCCAGAAGTTCGGGCCGACGGACGGCGCCTTCGCGAGCGTCTTCTGCGCCTGGACGGCCTTCTATCTGCTCGCGGCGCTCGGCACGATGTACTGGCTCGAGACCAACCTCGCGAGCGAGCTGCGCGCGCGCCGGGAACCGGCCTCCTCCAGGGGCGACATCAAAGACCCCGACCGGCTGATCGCGCCGGGGCTCGATGCGTCGGTCTTCTACTGGAGCTTCCTGGCGGCGATCGGCCTGCTGATGTACGTAGTGCTCTACCTCCTCTAGCCGTGACGGGCGCGCTGGCAAGCCGGCCGTGGCTCGCCGACTGGTCGCTGGACCCGGCCGTCATCACGACGGTGCTGCTCGCCCTCCTGTACGCGCTCGGCTCGAACCGAACGGTCACGCCCGCGCGCGCAGTCCGCGCCCAGCACGTGCGCGACGTCGCCTTCTACACGGCCGTCGCCGTGCTCGTGGTCGCGCTGACCTCGCCGATCGACACCTACAGCGACAAGCTCTTCTGGGTCCACATGATCCAGCACGTCCTGCTGATGCTCGTCGCCGCGCCGCTGTTCGTGTTCGCGCGGCCCTGGGTGCGGCTGTGGCGGGCCCTCCCCCTCGGTCTGCGCCGGCCGCTCGCGCGCGGACTGGTGCAGGGAGACGCGGCCGCTCCGCTGCGCAGCGCCGCCCGCGCAGCCGGCAGCCCGGCCGGCGCGCTCACGCTCTTCACCGTCGTCCTGCTCGGCTGGCACGTGCCGGCGCTGTTCGAGACGACGCTCGAATCGGAAGCGATCCACATCGTCGAGCACGTGCTGTTCTTCGCCGTGGCGGTGCTCTTCTTCAAGCACCTGATCCCCTCTCCCCCGCTTCACGCCCCGCTCACCGACGCCGGCCGCGCCCTCTTCGCGGTCGCGGGGATGACCGTGAGCTGGGTGCTCGCCGTCGCGCTCGCCGTCGCCCCGGACCCGCTGTACCCCCACTACACACAGCTCGCGTCACGGCCGGGCGGCATCAGCGCGCTCGCCGACCAGCAGGTGGCGGCGGGCGTGATGTGGGTGCCGGGCTCCATCACCTTCCTTATCCTGGTCCTGATCCACGTCCACCGCTGGCTCGCGACGCCGACGACAACGGAACCTCGGCTCGTGAGCGGCCATTAGGAGGTCATGCGAATGACGGGCATCGTGACGGTCCTCGCATCAGGGTTCCAGACGGGCGCAGTGCTGACGCTCGCCCTTCCCGCCCTGGTGCTCGTCGCCGTGGTGGTCTGGTACGTCGTCCTGTGGCGCCGGGGCACGGGCGAACGCTGAGCTCACGCGGCGGCTGATTCGGATCCCAGCGGGCACGGAGCGCCGGCCGGGTTCCTCCCTCTCTCAGCTCATGCTGACGTAGCCCGTGGCTTCGCTCGCGGAGCGCACGTTGGCAGACACGCGGTTGTCGTAGTTGCCCTCGATCGTCGCGATGCGACCGTCTGGAAGCACTTCGCGCACGATCCCGACGTGCTCGCCGCCGAAGACGATCAGGTCGCCCGGCCGCGGCACGGCGCCCGGGCCGTTCGCGACGGCGCGACCCGTGCTCTGCGCCCACGACCAGATCTCCGAAACGGAGCCGAGCCCCTGGCCCGACGGGCCGATCGGCTCCCCCGCCTGGCGCGCCGCCCACGAGACGAAGTAGGCGCACCACGGCGCACCGGGCTCGGCGCCCGCGGTCGCGCTGCGGTATTCGGCGATCGCCGGCGATTCGTTCGAGCCCGGGGGCTGCTCGCTCTGACCGACCTGGCTCTCGGCCGCGGCGAGGACGCGTTCGCCCCCGCCGCCGGCGACGGTCTGGAGGCCGGGGGAACCGGGCGTGTAGCTCGAGACGGGTGAGAGCGCGCCCGTCGCCGAGCCGGCTTCGGTGAGCGCCGGTTGACCCGTTTGCGCGGCCCCCGCCTGCGCGAGCGCGGCGGCGAACCCCGAACCGGACGGCGCCGCCGGGGCTTCGGTTCCACCCGTCGCGCCCGATCCGATCAGCGCCGACGGGTCGGCGATTGCCTGGCGGATGGCGTCGACGCGCGCGAGCGTCGTTTCGATGGACATCCCTCAGGTAATCGGCAGTTGCCGCCCGTCGTTGAGTCACCTGAGAACAAGAGCGGGCGGCCCTCGCCGCCCGCTCTGACCACCGTTCCCTCGATGAATCGGCGGTATGTGGCTTCCGCCGGCCAATGGCCGCCCGAAGCGTTGTAGTCCCCCGAGACGCAACCGGCCGCGGGGCCGGGATCGACTCGGGGGCTTCACTGCAGCGGCGGCGCCCGAGAGCGCCACCGCTGAGGAAGATTTCTGCTACTGGAGGAGCTTCAGGACCGCGTCAGGGATCTGGTTCGCCTGAGCCAGGATCGAGACGCCGGCCTGCTGCAGGACCTGGTCCTTCGTGAAGTTGGTCATTTCGGTGGCCATGTTCACGTCGACGATGCCACTGACCGCCGAGGAGAGGTTCTGCGAGTACACTTCCAGGTTGCTGATCGTGTACTGGATGCGGTTCTGCACCGCACCGAATTCACCAGCGGCGGTAGCGACTTTGCCGATCGCTTCGTCAATGGTCTTGATTTCCGTCAGCGCGACGCCTTCGACGTCTTTTTCGAGTTCGGTCGCTTTGACTTCGATCGTTTCTTCTTCATCAGCGCCGACCTGGAACTTGATCGCGGCACCGCCGGCGAGGAGTTCGACGCCGTTGAACTTCGTCGATTCACCAACGCGCGTGATCTCTTCTTTGAGCTGTTCGCTCTCTTTTTCGATCGATTCCTTGTCGGCTTCCGAGGTCGTGCCGTTCGCGTACTGCACGGCGAGCTCGCGGATGCGCTGAAGCATCTGCTCGACGTCGTTGAGCGAGCCCTGAGCGGTCTGCGCGAGCGAGATCGCGTCCTGGCTGTTCAGCGTCGCCTGGTTGAGGCCGTTCACCTGCGCCTGCAGGCGCTGGCTGATGGCGTAGCCGGCGACGTCGTCACCGGCGGAGTTGATGCGAAGACCCGAGGACAGGTGCTGCATCGCCATCGCGAGGCTGTTCTCGGTGGTGTTCAGGTTCCTCGAGGCGTTCATCGCCTCGATGTTCGTGTTGATCGTCAGGGCCATGCGTTCATCTCCTTGATGACGTGGTTGATTGGTCCCAAGGACCGACTCCATGTCGGTCCACGCGAACGTATCGGCCGCGCAGGGGGAAACTTGAGGCACGAACGCCCCCGACTGGCCTCATTTCGGCCCGCATGGCGCGGTTCCTGCCGGCGGGCGCTTTCGTGCGCCTGCGCGGCGCGGGCTACACGCGCACGTCGACGTGCCCCTCGCCGTCCTGGTCCTCGCCGCGCGGAGGCGGCTGCTCCTCGCCCTCACGCCGCTCGGACGGCTCGCGCCGGGGCCGGTCCCCCTCCCGCGAGACGCGGGGAAGCCGCTCGACCGGCGGCACGCGCCGGGAGGGCATCGACGGGCCGTAGGTGATCGGGTGCAGAGGGTCCACTCGGCGCTCCCGCTACCGGCGTGCTCCCGGCGAGTCGCCCGCGAGCTGGGCCGCCGCCTGGGCGCGGGCGGCCGCCTGGGCCCCCGCCGCCGCCGCCGCCTGGTTGCGCGAGCGCAGCTCTTCCACTGCGCTCGCGAGCTCCTGCTCGCGGGCCCTGATCTCCAGCATCACCATCCGCCGCCAGAAGAACACCGCCCCCGCCCAGACCGCGACGTAGCAGACGAGGCCGGCGAGGATCGCACGCACGCCGGCGCTGACGAGGGTGTGCGTCGGCATCGACAGGTAGCCCCCGAGCAGGAAGCCGCCCAGCGCCGCCCAGCTCTTCGCGCGCGCGACCGCGCGGGCGGCCCGCGGGTGACCGGCGACGCTCGGGCCGTCACCCGCGGGCGCCTCGTCGTCCTTGGGCTTGCCCTTGCGCGGCTTGCGCGGCTCCTTGGCCTTCTCCGGCGCCGCGGCAGCCTCCGCAGGCGCGCTCTCGGGCTCGGCCGGCTCGACCGCCGTGGCGGGCTCCTCCTCGGGGGCCTCGAGCGTCGCCTCGGCGTCAGCCACGGTCGTCTCCTTCGAGTCCGCGGCGACGTTCGCTGCGCTGACACTCGAAGATGAAGCGCACGAGGCGCCTGCGGTCGAGATCGCTGATCGACTCGAACTCGACCGCCCGGCGGCCCTTCGGGTCGATGCGCACCACGCGCCCCTTCCCGGAGACGGGCGTGACACCGGGCGTGAGAGCTAGCTGGAAGGTCAGCTCGTCGCCGACCGCGAGCGTGTCGGGTCCCGCGAGCAGCAGGCCGCCGCCGCTCACGTCGACGGTGAAGCTCTGCACCCGAATGCCCTCGCGCGCAGCGTAGACCAGCACGGGTCGCGCCGAGCGGATGCGGACGTACTCGCGTTCCTGGAGCACCTCGACCGACCGCGGGGCTGTGAGCGTGATCACCTCGGGACTCGCCGGGTCCTGGCTCGCCACCGTCCCGCGCAGGCGCACCCGGCCGCGTGCGCTCGAGAATTCGACGATCAGCTTCTCGAGCTGTTCCGGCGTCAGCGCGCGCATACGCACCATCACCGCCACCACCAGCGCATCGGGGCCGCGCTCGAGCACCTTCGCAGGGATCCAGCCGGCGCCGCGGACCCCGAGGTGGACCGACTCGGAGACCTCCGGCAGCGCGACGGGCTCGGCGGCGGGCTGCTTCGAGCGCAGGATCTTCACGGCAGCACCATCGCGGCGAGGCCGGCGGGGTCGAGCCGGCGCAGCTGCCAGCCGCCGCCGCGGGCGTGGGAGAGCATGTACTCGGGCGCGAGCCCGAAGCGGCACGCCGCCTCGATCGCGACCCCGATCTGGTCGGTCTCGTCGGCGTGCGTCACGACGAGCGCGTCGGCCTTCAGAGGGCCGAGCGCCCCGAGGAGCTGCGCCGCCGCGGCGCGGCCGAGCGTGGCCGGCAGCGCGAGCAGCACACGGTCGGGGTCGAGCTGCCCGAGCAGCCGCCCGAGGCCACGGATCGCTCGCCTGTCGGCCGGCGACACGCGCGGCGTGTCGAGCACGGCGAGGCCGCCGGAGCGGGCGCGCCGCAGCGCCCGCGCCGCGCGCGCGGTCTCCACGGGGGCCGGCTTCAGCAGCTGGGGGCTCATCAGGAGGCGCCACTCGGGGCGCCCGGTGCTGTCCTGCTCGTGGATCAGCGTCGCGAAGGAGGCGGGCAGCGTGCTCGCCGACCGGTACGCCGAGAGCAGTGCGGCGCAGCAGGTCGTCTTGCCGGCGCCGCCCGCGCCGACCAGCACGATCGACGCGCCGTCGGCGCCCAGCGGCGCCGAGACCGGGATGCGCTGGGCGAGCGTCGTGCGGACCGCGGCGGCCAGGCCCGCGCGGGGGGCGAGCGGAAGCACGTGAGCCATCGCCGTGTCGATCAGCTCGCCGGCGAGCGCCTCGCCGATGCCGTAACGGGCGAGCCCCTTCTCCACGCCCGCACGCGCGCGTGTGTGGGAGCCCGGCTGCACGGTGCGCCGCTCCAGCGCCGCGCGCGCGGGCCAGTCGGCGGGCGCGGGCGCGATCGGGGCGGGCGGGCGACCGCGCTGCTCGGGGATCAGCTCGCTCAGCTCCAGCGGCGTGCGCGCTCGCGGCGCGGGCGGTGCAGGGGGCGGGACGGGCGCCGGCAACGAGGGCGGCGGGGTCCGGACCGCGGAGGGACTCGGCGGAGCCGGGATCGCGAACGTAACCGGCGATCCGCGCCGGGCGACGGGCGCGGGCGCCGTGGCCGTCTGCGCGCGCAGCTCCGCGGGAGTGGCGCGGGCGAGCGCGGCGAGGTGCGCGGTCACGTACGCGCTGCCGCCGGGCTGCTCGAACAGCTCCTCGCCCGCGACGGGCGACGGCGGGGCGGGCTGCGCGGCGGTGGGGGCCGGCGCCGAGCCGTACGGCGAGGGCAGCGGCGCGCTGCGCGGCAGCACCGAGCTGAGCGTCACCCCGGGCATGGGCGGCGCGGCCGCGGCGTCAGCGGCGGGCGGAGGCCCGGCGGGGGCCGGCGGCTGGGCGTCCTCCGCCTCGTCGTAGACGTCCACGCCGCCGCTCCCCGGCACGGCTTCGATCTCGACCCAGGGGTGCTGGAAGAAGCCGAGCACCCCGCCGGTGAGCCCTTCGCGGCGGCGGACGACGATCGCGTCGGCGCCGAGCTCCCGCTCGATGCGCGGGATCAGCTCCTCGACCGTGCGGCCGCGGTAGACGTGCGTGGAGGAGCCGCCGCGGCCGTTGCCGAGCCGCGCTTTGGCCTCGCGGGAGAGCGCCCCGAGCAATTCGCCGGGCGTGCTCACGCGTGGATCACCCCGACCGTTTCGACGTCGACCCCTGGTGCGATCTCGTTGTAGGAGCAGACCGCGAGATGGGGCTGCGCCTGAGCGACCAGCCGCCGCAGGTGGCGGCGGATCCGCGCCGAGCACAGCAGCACGGGCCGCGCGCCGCGCGCTGTCGCGTGCTCGACCTGGGCGCGCAGCGCGCTCACGATCGCCTGGGCGCGCGTCGGCTCCATCGCGAGGTACTCCCCGTCGGTCGTCTGGGTGATCGAGGTCGAGACCTCCTGCTCGATCGCCGGATCAAGGGTTATCGCTTGCAGGCGCAACTGCTCGTCCAGGTGGGGAGCCGTGATCGCCCGGCCCAGCGCCTGGCGAGCGTACTCCGAAAGAAGGCTCGTGTCTCGTGTTGTTCGAGCCTTGTCGCCGATCGCCTCCACGATCGTGCCAAGGTCGCGGATCGGCACGCCCTCTGCAAGCAGCGATTGCAGCACGCGCTGGATCTCGCCGAGCGAGAGCATCTCCGGCACGACCTCGTCGACGACCGCCGCATTGGTCTCCTTGAGGCGATCGAGCAGCGCGCGCACGTCCTGGCGGCTGAGCAGCTCTGCCGCGTGCCCGCGGATCGTCTCGGTCAGGTGGGTCACGATCACGGACTCGGGGTCGACGACCGTGTAGCCGAGCGACTCGGCCTCGGCGCGGCCCGACTCGTGCACCCACACCGCCTCGAGCCCGAACGCGGGCTCGCGCGTCGGGATCCCGCTGAGCGAGCCGAGCGCGTCGCCCGGGTTCATCGCGAGCAGATGGCCCGGCATGATGCGCCCGCGCGTGACCTCCGAGCCGCGGATCTTGATCACGTACTCGTGGGATTCCATGCCGAGCTCGTCGTGGATGCGCACGCGCGGGATCACGATCCCGAGTTCGCTCGCGATCTGGCGGCGCACCATGCTCACGCGGCGGAGCAGCGAGCCCGGCCCCGATCCGCCCGATCCGCCCGATCCGCCGTCGACCAGCGGCACCAGGCCGAATCCGATCGCCAGCTCGAGCGCGTCGACGCCGACCTCGGAGATCGGCTCGCTCGGTGGGGTGAGCGCGGGCGCCTTCAGGTCCTCCTTCTCCTGCTCGGCCCCCGGCATCCCGTTGCGCACCGCCCAGGCGATCGCGCCGAAGATCGCGGCGATGAACAGGAACGGCAGCTTCGGCAGGCCCGGGATCAGCGCGAAGCCCCCGATCGCCGCGGCGGCGACCATCGGCGCCTTGCGCTGTTTGAGGATCTGGCTCGCGATGTCCGAGCCGAGGTCCTTGTCGGACGCGGCGCGGGTCACGATGATGCCGGTCGCGACCGAGATCAGCAGCGCCGGGATCTGCGCCGCCAAGCCGTCGCCGACCGTGAGCAGCGAGAACTGGTGGGCGGCCTCTTCGAAGCTCATGCCGTGCTGGGCGACGCCGACGATGATGCCGCCGATCAGGTTGATGAACACGATGATCACCGCCGCGAGCGCGTCGCCTTTGACGAACTTCGAGGCGCCGTCCATCGCGCCGTAGAAATCGGCCTCGCTGGAGATCTCTGCGCGCCGCGCGCGTGCCTGCTCGTCGGTGATGAGGCCGGCGTTCAGGTCCGCGTCGATCGCCATCTGCTTGCCGGGCATCGCGTCGAGCGTGAAGCGCGCGCCGACCTCGGCCACGCGCCCGGCGCCGTTCGTCACGACGACGAACTGGATCACGATCAGGATCAGGAAGATCACGAGCCCGACGATGACGTTGCCGCCGACGACGAACTCGCCGAAGGACTTCACGACCGAGCCCGCGTCCCCCGTCGTAAGAATCAGCCGCGTCACAGAGACGTTGATCGCGAGCCTGAACATCGTCGTCAGCAGCAGCAGGCTGGGGAACGATGCGAAGTCCAGCGACCGGCTCTGGTACATCGTCGCCACGACGATCGTCAGCGCGGCGGAGATGTTGATCGTGATCAGCAGGTCGAGCAGCGCCGGCGGCAGCGGCACCACGAGCATCGTCACGACCAGCACCACCGACAGCGCGGCGAGCATGTCCGTGTGCGTGAGCATCCGCTTGAGGAAGGCTTCGTTCACGAGGCCCTCCTCGCGCCGTGGCGCCCGGCCGTGCGGTAGACGAACGCGAGCACCCTCGCGACGGCCGCGTAGAGCTCCTCAGGGATCAGCTGGCCGACCTCGGTCGAGCCGTGCAGCGCGCGCGCGAGCGGCGGGTCGCTGACGACCGGGACCTCGTTCTCCTCCGCGATCCGCCTGATCTGGGCCGCGACGAGGTCCTGGCCCTTGGCGACCACCTCGGGCGCCGTGCGGCTGCCGTCGTAGCTCAGCGCGACAGCGAAGTGCGTCGGGTTCGTGACGACGACGTCGGCGTCGGGGACGGCGGCCATCATGCGCGCCCTCGCGAGCTGCATCTGGCGGCGGCGCTGAGCGGCTTTGACCTCGGCCGAGATGCCGTACTGGCGCAGCTCGTCGCGCAGCTCCTGCTTGGTCATCCGCAGCTGGCGCTCGTTGCGCCAGCGCTTCCAGCCGTAGTCGAGGATCCCGATCACCACATAGGCGACCGCGGCGCGCTGCGCCACCCCGAGGGCGGTGTGGCCGGCGATGCTCGCGAGCGCGCCGGGCGTCACCCCGACGATCGAGGCGAGGCTCTTCATCCCCGGCAGGATCGCGAGCGCGGCCACGGCGCCGACGACGGCCACCTTGACGACCGCCTTCAGCCCTTCGAACAGCAGGTTCGGTCCCAGCAGGTTGCGCAGCCCGTTGACCGGGTTGATGCGCTTGAAGTCCGGTTTCAGCGCCTGCGGCGTCGGCCGTCCGCCGACCTGCGCCACGCCGCCGATCACGGCCGCCGCGACGCACGCGCCGGCCACCGGAAGCACGGTGACCTCGATCGTCTTCAGCGTGATGTGCATGAGTTCGGAGAGCCCCGCGGCGCTGGTCGCGCGAGCGGGCTTCGCGATCTGAGAGAGAATCGAGCGGAAGCTGGCGGCGCCCGCCTGCGCGATCTGAGGCGCCGTCAGGCTGATCACGAGCAGCCCGGCCATCAGCACCAGCGAGCCGCTGAGGTCGGGGCTGCGCGCGACCTGCCCCCGCTCGCGTGCGCGTTTGCGGTGGCGTGGTGTCGCCTTCTCTGTGCGCTCCTCGCGTGCCATCGGCTAGGTCACGTGCAGCGCCCCCAGCGCCGCTCCCACGCTTTCGGAAAGCTGCCCGGAGATCCAGCCCGAGACGAACGGCAGCGACGCGGCGACGACCAGCATCGCGACCGCGACCTTGGTCGGGAAGCCGACGGCGAAGATGTTCATCTGCGGCACGACCCTGGAGACGACGCCGAACGCGACGTCGGTGATCAGCAGCGCCGCCAGGACCGGGGCCCCGATCTCGAGCGCCGAGGTGAAGATCGTCGAGAACGCCTGCTCGGCCTCCCCCACGATCGAGGAGAGCCTCGGCGCCTCGGTGAGGGGCACCAGCTGGAAGGTGCGTCCGAGGCCGCGCAGAGTCCAGGCGTCGCCCCCGATGACAAGGAAGATCATCGTCCCGAACAGGGTGTAGAAGCGCGACATCACGGCGCCGGCCTGGCCGGAGATCGGGTTGATCAGCTCGCCGTAGGAGAAGCCCGAGACGACGTCGATCAACGAGCCCGCCGATTCGACGGCCGCCATCAGGACCGCCAGCGCGAAGGCGAAGCTGGTGCCGACCAGCAGGCCCTCGAGCACCAGCCCCGCGACCTGCAGGGGGTCGCTCGGGATCTGCTGGCCGTGCATCGCGATCGGCGTCAACCCGACCGAGATGCCGACCGCGATCATTCCCTTGACCACCGGCGGGATCGCGGTCGAGGAGAAGATCGGCGCGAGCAGGAACAGCGGCGTCACGCGCGCGAGGACGAGGATGAAGCCGCCGAGCTGGTTGCCCTCGAGCTGGCTCAGCAGGTGGCTCATGGGCCCACCATCGTCGGTATCGCGGTGTAGAGCTCGGTGGTGTAGGAGATGAGCTGGCCGAGCATCCAGGGGCCGAGCACGACGATCACGATCGCCACGGCCGCGATCTTGGGCACCAGGCTGAGGCTCTGCTCCTGGATCTGGGTAACGGCCTGGAAGACGCTGACGACCACTCCGACGAGGAGCGCTGTGAGCAGCAGCGGGCCGCCGACCTTCAGCGCGAGGCCCATCGCCTGGGTTGCCAGGTTGACGACCGTGTCCTGGTTCATCGCCGCCCTCCGCGGCGTTCGTGTCGAGTCCGTGCGCCCATCAGTGGAAGCTCTGCACCAGCGACTTGATGACGAGGTCCCAGCCGTCGACGAGCACGAACAGGAGCACCTTGAACGGCAGCGAGATGAAGGTCGGCGGCAGCATGATCATCCCCATGCTCATCAGCGTCGAGGAGACGATCAGATCGATGATCAGGAACGGCAGGAACACCAGGAAGCCGATCTGGAAGGCGGTCTTCAGCTCCGAGACGATGAACGCCGGGATCAGGACCTCGGTCGGGACTTCCGCGCGCGTCTTCGGCTGCTTGTCGTGGGCGAGGTTGACGAACAGCTCGATGTCCTCGGTGCGCGTCTGGCGGAACATGAACTGGCGCATCGGGACCTCTGCGCGTTCCAGCGCCTCCTTCGTGCTGATGTGATGGCCCTCCAGCGGTTCGACCGCGACCTTCTTGATCGCGCTGATGGTCGGCGACATCACGAAGATCGTCAGGAACAGGGCGATCCCGACCAGCACCTGGTTCGGCGGCGCGTTGGTCGTCCCGATCGCGGTGCGGATGAACCCGAGCACGATCAGGATGCGGCTGAAGCCGGTGATCGTGAACAGGATCGCGGGCACGAGCGTGAGCCCGCCGATCAGCAGCAGGATCTGGACGGCGTTCCCCGAGTTGACGTTCATTTGCGCACCGTCAGGTCACGCAGCTTGTCGAGCAGGCTCGAACCCGGCCCGGGCGTCGGCATGCTCATCGGGTCGTGGCCCGAGCCTTCGCCCCCGCCGGATCCGCCTGACCCGCCCGAGGGCGGGCGCAGCAGCGCGCGCCGCGGGCGCGGCTGGACGTCGATCACGTCGAGGAGCCCGGCCTCGCGAGCCTCCTCCTCGGAGTAGCGGTGGATCGGGATGACGCCGTGCTCGGCGCTCCCGAGCAGCAGGTAGTCGCTTCCGGCCCGGACGAGGTGCACCGCGCGGCCCGAGCTGAGCGGCAGCGCCGCGATGCTCGCGAGACCGGTGCTCGGCGCGCTCGGATCCCGCCGCGCCTTGACCTGGCGCAGGATCCACGACAGCCCCCAGATCACCGCGATCACGATCGCGAGGCCCACGATCGTGCGCACGAGGCTCGCCCCGGAACCACTCGAATGGGTGCTGCCGGCCGACGTGCCGAGGTTCAGCGGCGTGTTTTCGCCGCGCCCTTCGGCGTGCCCGCTCCCCGACGCGGCAGCGGCGCCCGGGCACGCGAGAGCGACCAGGCAGGCGCCGGCAGCCACGGCCGCGCACGCGGCCGCACGGTAGAGCGGGTTCGACTTCGTCATCGAGGGCGACTCCGAGGAAGAGTCGCCCGGGTTATCGGCCCGGGTCCGCGAGTCTTGAGCTACATAAGCTGCTCGACGGTCACACCCCAGCCGCCGTCCGCGCCGACGACCAGGCTGCCGCTCGCGAAGCACAGCCCGTTGGCGAACAGCTCGACAGGCCGCTCGGCGGCCTGATCGAGCTCGACGACGGTGCCGGGCGCCAGCTCGAGCGCGCCACCGAGCGCCATGTGCGTGCGGCCCAGCTCGGCCCACACGCGGACGAAGATGCTGCGCAGGATCGCAGGCGAGGAGCCGTCGGCGCTCGCACCGAGATGAGCCCGCGCGCGGTCGAGCTCGGCGCGCCCGAGGGTGGCGTAGGTCGCCGCCCGTGCCGGCGCCTCGTCGATCGACTGCATCTTCAGCGCCTTGCGCGTGCCGCTGCGGCCCGGGCGCCCGCGGCCGACCGAGACCTCCTCGGCGAACAGCCGCACGCCGAGCTCGGAGCGCTCGCCCAGCGCGATCACGGAGCCGGGCCCGATCGCGAGCATCTGCTCGATCGGCATCTGCACGGAGCCGATCTCGGCGCGCAGCAGGACCTCCGCGGCCGAGAGCCCTTCGCGCAGCGCAGCTGCGGCGGGCGCTCCCGCCCCGGCCTGCGGTCCACGCGGAACCGCGATTGGCTGCACCGCGCTCCACGGGAGCAGCAGGCACATCGCAGACGAGCAGCCGTCGATCTCGCTCGCCAGCGTCACAGACAGCGTCGGTTCGCCGGGCGCCACGTCGATCTCGGCATCGCCCTCCAGATCGACCTCGCCGCGGGTCAGCGCCCCGCCGCCCAGCTCCGACCATGCCTCCGAGAGCTCGCCGACGACCGTGTCCAGGACGCCGCGGGCCAGCACCCAGTCGATCTCCGAGAGGTGGCGCTCCGCCGGGGCCCGCGCAGCCCCGCCGCCCAGGAGGCATTCGAGCGCCTGCAGCACCAGCGGCAGCTCGACGCTGAACAGCATGCCGTGGGTGGGCGTGTCGGCTTGCACGCCGACCGCGACGGCGTCGGCCACGAGACCGGCCTGCGCCGCGGCCCAGGTGTTCTCCGCGATCTCGCCGGGCGTGATCGACACCTCGGCCTTCAGCTGCGCCGAGAGCGCGGCTGAGAGCGACTCGCTCAGCGGCTCCAGTGCCGCGGCGATGCGGCGTCTGAGCTCGGTCGTGAACCGCGTCGGCTGCGAGAAGTCGACCGTGCGCAGCGTCGGCTCGGCATCCTGGGCCTCCGGTGCCTCGGCGAGCGTCTCGCCGCTCTGGCTCGCCGCCATCGGCGTTCTCAGGCCTCGGCGCCGCCGGGGCGGGGCTGCGGCTCCCCCTCGGCATCCTCCGCACCGGCTGCCGCGGCAAGCGACTGCTCGTGGCGGGGATCGAGGATCTCGGTGATGCGAAGGCCGTAGCGCTCATCCACCACGACGACCTCGCCGCGCGCGATCGGCGATCCGTTGACGAGCAGGTCCACCGGCTCGCCGGCCTGGCGGCCGAGCGCGACCACGGAGCCGACGCGAAGCTCGAGCGCCCCGCCGACGGTCGTGCGCATGCGCCCGATCTCGACGCTCAGCTCCATCGGGATCTCGCTCAGGCGGCTGATGTCCCCGTGCGTCTGCGCGGGGGCGCCCACGGCCGGCGCCGGCTGGCCGCCGTCCTGCTCTGATGCCTCGAAGTTCTCGTACTCGATCGTGTCGGCCACGGCCCCCTCCTACTGCACGGTCATGTCCGGTATCAACACCGATTCGACCTTTACATCCGTCTGCTTTCGGATCTCGGAGGCGATTTCCTTCTGGATGCTGCGCCGCCCGCCGCCGCTTTCCAGCGAGGACCCGTCCTGCCCGGTGATCACATCGGTCACGATTTCGCGCACCATCGGTTCCTCGGGCAGCGTCCCGACCGTGCTTTCGCCGGAGCCCGCCGATGCACCCTCGGCGCTCGCGCCGTCGCTCTGGCCGGGCGCGAGGTCGAGCGCGATCGCAACCTTCGCGTAGCGGCCGTCGCGCAGGTTCAGCAGGAATTCCTTGGGCATCAGATAGATCG
Source organism: uncultured Solirubrobacteraceae bacterium (assembly GCA_963836035.1). GTDB lineage: Bacteria > Actinomycetota > Thermoleophilia > Solirubrobacterales > Solirubrobacteraceae > Palsa-744. The sequence goes on from CAWIHX010000009.1 coordinate 125,834, forward strand.
TGCCCTTGACCTTCTGCTTGGGCACGGGCTTGTGCTTGGTCATCGTGTAGCCGCCGAACAGGACGATCGGCAGCGCCAGGGCCAGCATCAGCTTCTTGTTCTTGAGCATCTCTCGAGCGTCCTTGCGCCTACGGTTCCTGGGCTGTATCGACTCTTTGCAGCACGATCTCGACCCTTCGGTTGCGCGCGCGTCCGGTGGCGGTCGCGTCGCTCGCGATCGGATGCTGTTCGGCGTAGCCGGTCGCAGTCAGCCGGCCCGCGCTGACGCCGTGTTCGGAGAGGAAGCGCACCACCGTGCTCGCGCGCGCTGTCGAGAGCTCCCAGTTGCTCGGATAGGTCGAGGAGTGGATCGGCACGTCGTCGGTGTTCCCCTCGACGTTCACCGGGTGTTCGCCCGCGAGGTTCAGGAGCTGGGAGATCTCGGCGAGCAGCGAGGTCGAGCGCGGACTGAGCGTCGCCTGGCCCGACGCGAACAGCAGGTCGTCGGTCAGCACGCGGATCACGAGCCCGCGCGGTTCGATCGAGGTCTGCACTTTCTGCGCGAAGCCGTGAGCCCGCGCGTAGGCGTCGATCTCGTGCTTGATCTGAGCGAAGAGGGCGGCTTGGTGTTCGGCGGCGGCGCTGGCGGTCGCGGCGCTGCTCGCCGCGCCGTGGGTGCTGCTGCTCTGCAGCGTGCTCGCCGTGTTGGCCGTGACGGGCACGATCGCCTGTACGTCGATGCTCGACGGCGAGTGGCTCGCGTTCGCGCTCGCCCCCGGGTTCGCGATCGCTTTGCCCCCGGGCAGGATGTTGCCCGAGAAGGCCGCGTGCAGCGCGCGCTGGAGCGTCACCCACTTGGAGATGTTCACGGAGGAGATCGAGAACAGAACCATGAACAGCGCCATCAGCAGCGTGATCATGTCGGCGTACGTCAGCAGCCAGCGCTCGTTGCTCTCCTCGTGCTGCGCTGCGCCTCCGCGCCGGCGGCCGCCTCCATGCCTGCGGGACACGCTAGGCCGCCTGGGCTTCGGCGGCGAGCCCGCCCGTGCCGTGGTCCCGGTCCGCCTCGCGCTCGGCCGGCGGGACGTAGGACATCAGCTTTTCGGAGACCAGCCGCGGGTTGTCGCCGGCCTGGATCGAGAGGATGCCCTCGATCGTCATCATGCGCAGTTCCATCTCTTCGCCGGAGATCGCCTTCAGACGGCTGGCGATCGGCAGGAAGATCACGTTGGCGGCGCCCACGCCCATCAGCGTGGCAATGAACGCGGCGGAGATCGAGGGTCCGAGCGTGGAGGGCGCGGAGAGGTTCTGGAGCACGTGCACGAGCCCGAGCACCGTGCCGATGATGCCCATCGTCGGGGCGAAGCCGCCCGCCTTCTCGAACGGGGCCGCGCCGGCCTCGTGGCGGGCGCTCATGCCGTCGACCTCGGCCTCGAGGATCGCATGCACCATCTCGGGGTCGGTGCCGTCCACGACCAGCTGCAGGGCGTTGCGGGTAAAAGGGTCCTCGATGTCGCCGAGCTGCGCGTCGAGCGCCAGCAGGCCCTCGCGGCGGGCCTTGTCGGCGAGCACGACGAGGCGGTCGTGCTGGCCGCGCATGTCGGGCGGTTCGGCCGAGATCACGAGCTTGTAGAGGCTCGGCACCCGCTTCATCGAGGTCATGCCGACGCTGGCGAGCGTCACCCCGGCCGTGCCGCCGAGGATGATCATCATCGCGGGGATGTTGATGAACGCGGCCGGGCTCGTCCCGTCCATCATCGAGCTCAGCAGCAGTGACCCGAAGGCCACTCCTATTCCGATCGCCGTTGCAGCCTTCATTGCAACCCACATCGGCGGCTGACCGCATTTCTTCAGTCTTGGCGGGGCGTCTGCGCGAAGCGTGGCCCCGCTGACAGGAAAATTGCAGCGCGGCGGTCAGCCCGCAGCCGGCCCGGAGGGGTCATCGACAGCCGCGAGGTGCGGCTGCTCGCGGTGCGTGACCGGCGCGCCGGCGCGCCGCTCGGGCCGGCGGCGGCGCATCGCGTCGCCCAGGACCTCGGCACGGTAGCTTCGCACGGCCTCGGCGACCTCCTCGGGCGTCTCGCACACCACTACCTTGGCGCCCGTGGCCAGGGCGATGACCGTGTCCGGCGTCGATTCGACGGTCACGATCATGTCGGGATTCAGTTGGAACGGCTCGTCGCTGTGGCCGAGCCGGCGCAGCGTGATCATGCTCGTTCTCCCCTTGTGAAACCAGTCTAGCCCCGGGTCGGGACGGCGGACCGTCCATGCCGCCGCCCCGCCCCGAGCTCCTCGGAGTCGCGTGTCGCGCTACCTCCTCTCGTTCAGGAGGTCAGGGTCGGCTGGCATGGAGCGCCGGCCGACCCTCCTACCTCACTAATGCATCGAGACAAGCGTTTCCAGCATCGTGTCCGCGGTGGTGATCGTGCGCGAGTTGGCCTGGTAGCCGCGCTCGGCCGTGATCATCTTCGTCATCTCGGTTGCGAGATCGACGTTGGACATCTCGAGCTCGCCGCCCACGGTCGCGCCGAAGCCGATCGTGTTGGGCGTGCCGACGATCGGCGTGCCCGAGTTCGCTGTGGTCCCCCACAGCGACCCGCCGAGTCGTTCGAGGCCCCCTTCGTTCGCGAACGTGGCGAGCGAGATGTAGCCGGCCACGACGTGCTGCCCGAAGGTTTTGTCTTCGGGGTTGTTGTCGGTGTAGCCGACGGACCCGTCCATGCCGATCGACACGTTGGTAGAGCCGGGAGGCACCACGATGTAGCTGTCTTCGGTCCCGGGCGCGTAGGTCGCTTCGGCTTCGCCTTCTGTCGCCACCGCGTTGCGCCCGATCACGTAGTTGCCAGCCTGCGTGGTCAGGAAGCCGAGCGTGTTCGTCGTGAGGTCGCCGGCGCGGGTGTACATGATCTTCGCCGGGATCCCGCCCGTGTACGGCGGTTTGGCCGGCGGTTCGCCCTGGCCGACACGCAGGAAGCCGGTGCCCTCGATCGCGACGTCGAGCGGGTTCCCGGTCGTCTGGAACGCGCCCTCGGTCATTTCGTTGCGGGTCGCGTCGATCTGCACGCCGAGCCCGATCTGGACCGGGTTCGACCCGCCCGTCGTGCTCGTCGGTGCCGAGGCACCGCGGATCACCTGCGTGAGCGAGTCGGCGAACGTGACGCTGGAGGCCTTGTAGCCCACGGTGTTCACGTTCGCGAGGTTGGCGGCGCTGTCGTTGAGCATCGCCTGGTTCGCATCCAGGCCGCTGATTGCGGCGTACATCCCAGCCATCATCTCGGCTGCCCTGCCTTTCTGGGCTTCCTCGATGAGGTCCAGCCCCGGTTGAGTGACGCCGCGACCGTCATGCGATCACCGCGCTGTCGATGTTGGTGAACACGTTGTCCTTCATGTGTTCGGTTCCCACCGCCGTGATGACGGTGTGATTGCGGACGGACACCACGAACGCGGTGCCGTCCACCAGGACGAGCGAGTCGCGCGAGCCCTTGCCTGCCGCGCGCGCCACCCCCTCGTCAAGCCTTTGCATCGTCGCCGGGTCGAGCTCGATCCCGCGGCGCTGTAGCCGTTCGAGCGCATGCTTGGAGAAGCGCAGCGCGCTCGTCCCCGATGCGTCGCGGAGCTCGTTGGCGAAGGACGTCGCCGGCGCCTGGGCGGGTCGCGCGGCGCCCGGGCGGTCCGTGCCGCCGACTCCGGGCGTACCGCCGACGTTGCCGGGCGGGATCAGCGCAGGGTTGTTCTCGACTGGGCTCATTTGACTTCGAGGATCGCCGTCATCGGGATCCCGTCCACGCCTTCGACGGTCACGGTCGTGCCCGACGCGGTGCTCTGCGCGCTCGTGACTTCACCGCTGCCGCGGGCGCCGTTCGGCGTCGAGTACACGACGGTTCTGCCGATCAGCGAGACCGCGCTCGAGAGCTCGTTCGCGTTCGCCAGGTTCGTGAGCTGCTCGACCTGCGTGAACTGGGCGAGCTCGCCCATGAATTCGTTGGTGTTCGCCGGGTCGAGCGGGTTCTGAGCCTGGAGCTGGGCGATCATCAGCTTCAGGAAGTCGTTCTGGCCGAGCGTCCCGTTCGGGTTCGAGACGCCGGCGGCGCTCTGTGCGCCGGCCGCAGCTTCGGCGGCTGCGGCGGCGGCGGTGGGTGTGGTGGTCATGGCGTCTTGGTCCTTTCGGCTGATGTCAGGCGAGCACGTCCACCAGCGCGCCCATCGCGGCGCTGCTGGGTGCGGCGGGCGGGGTCGCGCCGTCGGCTGCGGCAATGCTCTCGTCCTCTTCGGTCGGCGCGCCGGCAGCGTGGCTCGAGGAGCCTTCGCCGGCGAGGAGCTGGCGGCGCCCTTCGCGGCCTTCGAACATGCCGATGTCGAGCTGCAGCAGCGTCGCGCCGAGCGAGCTCAGCGACTGGTGCAGCTCGCCCCGCCCGGCCGCCAGCGCCTGCGCCGCCGCGGGCGTCGCGGCCGTCAGGCGCGCGACGATCCCTTCCGCGCTCTGGCTGAGATGGATCCGGATCTCGCCGAGCTCTTCAGGCTGGAGCGCGATCCGCGCCTGGCTCGCCCCGCGCCGCGACGCGAGCTCGATCGTGGCGTGGATCGCCTCGATCATCTCGCCGACTCCGGCACGCGCGGTCAGCTGCGGGGCGCCCGCGGCTCCCGCGGGGACCGGCTGCCCCGCGGGAGCGGGAGCGGGGACGGCCGCGCCGTCCTGAGGGCCCGTGGCAACCATGCCGCCCCCCGTCGGGCGCGGCGCGCCCGTCTCCAGCTCGGTGCCGCGCGAGGACGAGGCGCTCGCGGCAGTCGTACTGCGATGGCCGGCCGGCGCGGAGGAGCGCCTGGAGCCACCCACGAGACGTTCGTCGGTGCGGCGCTGCCCGCCTCCGGCCTGCTCCCCCGAGAGGTCCTCGGAGCGAGCGGCCGCCTGCGGCGCCTGCTGCGCGACAGCCGGGCTGCGATCCGCCGGCGGGGCCGCCGGCGAAGGCGTCGCCCCGCCGGTTTCCGCCCGCGGCGAGGCGGCGCCGCCGACGAAGCTCTCGCCGGCGCCCGTCGTCTCCGTCGATTCCTGTGCGGGCACCGCTTCCGCGGCGCCGCGCGCGGGCTCGCGCTGCGCCTTCCCGAGCACACCCACGCCTGTCTCCTCGGCGGGGGGGCGCTGAGAGACCTCGCGCGGGCCCGGCCGCTCGGCCGATGCGCGCAAGGGGGTTGAACGCGGCTCCTCGCCCTGGTCCTCGGCCGTGGCCGGGACCGACGTGCTCGCGGACGTCGGCACGGACGGGACCGGGGCCTGGGCGTCCGGGGTCGCTTCGGGGGCCTCCGCGGGCGCCGGAGCGGCGGCGGCCGGATCGGGCTGGGCGCTCGTGCCTGGCGCGTCCGGCGCGGCGGCCGGGAGCGCGTCGGAGCGCGGCGCCGGCGCGTTCACGCCGCTCGGAGCGGGCTCCTCGGGCTTCGCCCGGCCGGGCGCGGCGGCCTCGGCCGGAGATGGCGCCTGCGCTTCGCCTGCGGAGGGTGCCTGCGCCGGCGCGGCGTTCGCGCCCGCGGAGGCGGCAACATCCGTGGCGCGTTCTCCCTCACGGCGGCCGTGGCGGGTCTCCCCCCGGCTCTCGCTGTCGGGGCTTCTGCTCTGGCCTTCCGCTTGTGCGGTCCGGGCCATCTCGCTTTCGAGCGCGTCCGGGAATGGGTGCCCGCCCACCCCCGCGCCCGGTGGCGCTCCGGGCGGGGCGCCGCTCGCCGGCGGCGGCAGAGAGGTGTCTGCCCCCACCCAACCCGGCAGGGCGGGTGCGACGCTCATGCGATCCCTCCCACCGTGGCGGGGTGTTCGCGGCGGTAGCTTTCGGCGTAGCCGAGCACTTTCTGGACGTAGGACTGGGTTTCGGCGTACGGCGGGACACCGCCGTACTGCTCCACGGCGCCGGGGCCGGCGTTGTAGGCGGCGAGCGCGTCCGCGGTGTTGCCGCCGAAGCGCGAGAGCTGCTGTGCCAGGTAGCGCGCGCCGCCTTCGATCGATTCCGCGGGGTCGAGCGGGTTCGCGACGCCGAGCGAGGAGGCGGTGCCGGGCATCAGCTGAGTCAGGCCCATCGCGCCCGCGCTGCTCTGCGCGGATGGGTCGAAGCCGGACTCCTGCTGGATCAGCCCGTGCAGGACGGCCGGGTCGACGCCGTTGCGCGCCGCCGCCTGTTCGATCAGGGTCCCGTACTGGCTGCCGCCGCCCGCCGTGGAGGCGCTCGCGGCCTGCAGCGCGGTGGCGAACGACGTGCCGGCCGCGGGTTCGGAGGCGGCGGCGGTCGCCGCGGCGCCTTCGGAAACGCCTTCGGTGCGCGCGATCAGCGTCTGCAGCGCGTGGACGCGGGCGGCGGCTTCGCGCTCGCCGGGCACGCTGACTTCGCCGGGGGCTCCGACCGCCTGGGCGCTCACGCGACGCTCCTGCCCGTCCGCGCGGCGGCCATCTCGTCCATCAGCTTGCTCTCGTGGCGCGCCGCCTCGAGCTCGTGCTCGTTGCGGCGGCGCTCCCGCAGGCGGTTGAGCATCTCGTGCTCGGTGGCGGCGACGACGAGCTTCTCGCCGCGCTCCGCGACCTCGGCCTCGCTGCGGCGCACGTCCTGCACGCGGTGGGAGCGGTCAGCCTCGACGCGCTCGAGGAAGGCTTGGCGAGCTTGCAGCTCGGCGCCGCCGAGGGGCTCGGACGCGACGCTCGCGTCACGTTGCTGGGCGCGCGCCCGTTCCACGTTCTCCTCCGCGCTGCGCAGCTCGGCGCGCGTGTCGCTGAGACGCGACATCGAACTGGCCAGCTCCTGCTGGGCAAGTTTCTCCTTGCGTTCGCGCACAGCGCGCACGCGCTCCAGACGGAAGCGGAACGAGGGTCCGGTCACGGCCTGTTAATCGGCGCCGGGGGAGCGTTCTTTAGCCCTCGCACGGATATCCCAACTCAGATGTTGAGCCCGAGCGGGGGGAGCGCGGGGACGGTGGGCGCGGAGAGCTCCGGCGCGCGCGCCGCGGCGCCGTCGGGCACCTCCTCCGCGTCGGGGATGTCCTCCTCGCGCTGGAGCGCGTGGGCGAGGGAGTCCGACAGCGACAGCAGCCGCTCGTCGGCTTCGGCCGGATCGCTGCGCTCGTCCACCGGCTGGCGCAGGAACGACTCGATCGCCGCGCGATGCGCGAGCGCGGCGTCGAGCATGCGATCGGTGCCGTGCCGGTAGGCGCCGATCGCGACCAGGTCCTCCTTCTCGCGCAGGGCTGCGAGCGCGGCGCGCAGCCGCTGGCCGGCCTCGACGACGCCGGGGTCGACGATCTCGCCTGTGAGCCGCGAGACGCTCTGCAGCACGTCGATCGCGGGGTAGTGGCCCGCGTGCGCGAGCGAGCGCGTGAGCACGACGTGGCCGTCGAGGATCGAGCGCGCCGCGTCGGCGATCGGCTCGTTCATGTCGTCGCCGTCCACGAGCACGGTGTAGAGCGCGGTGATCGACCCGTCGGCGCTCGTCCCCGCGCGCTCCAGCAGGCGGGGAAGCAGGGCGAAGACGCTCGGCGTGTACCCGCGCGTGGCAGGCGGCTCGCCGATCGCCAGGCCCACCTCGCGCTGCGCCATCGCGAACCGCGTGACCGAGTCCATCATCAGCATCACGTCGTGGCCCTGATCGCGGAAGTGCTCGGCGATCGTCGTGGCCGTGAAGGCCGCCTTGATGCGCACGAGGGCGGGCTGGTCGGAGGTCGCCACGACGACGACCGAGCGCGACAGCGCGTCACCCAGATCGCGCTCGATGAACTCGCGCACCTCGCGCCCGCGCTCGCCGACGAGCGCGATCACGTTGATCGATGCGCTCGTCGAGCGCGCGATCATGCCCAGCAGCGCGGACTTGCCAACGCCGGAGCCGGCGAAGATCCCCAGGCGCTGGCCGCGCCCGCAGGGCACCAGCGCGTCGAGCGCGCGCACCCCGAGGCCGACGCGCTCGCGGATCCGCGGGCGCGACAGGGCCGCGGGCGGGGTCGCGATCGTCGAGCGCGGGGTGCCCGCCGGCGCCGGGAGGCCGTCATCGGGACGTCCCAGGCCGTCGACGATGCGCCCGAGCAGATCGTCGCCCACGGCGATCCGGAATGGGGCGCCGCTCGCGAGCACGCGCGTGCCCGGACCGATGCCGTGCAGCTCGCCGAGCGGCATCAGCAGGGTCCGGCCCTCGCGGAAACCGACGACCTCGGCGGGCACGGCCGGCCGCGCGTCCACGTCGCGGCCGCCTTCCACGAGGCATACCTCGCCGATCTCGGCCTGGAGCCCCGTGACCTCGATGATGAGGCCGATCAGGTTGCTGACGTAGCCGTGGCGGCGCGCCAGCTCGGCTTCGTCGATCGCGCGTTCGGCGCGGCGGATCAGCGTGCCCGGCTCGGCCGGACTCACTTCGTCTCGCCGTTCGCCAGCTCGGCGAAGGCGACCTCGGCGGCGCGTTCCAGCTGCGTCGAGACCTGCGCGTCCACCTCACCGTCGGTGGTGCGCACGATCGCGCCGCCGCGGCGGACCTGCGGGTCGCCGACGAGCTCGAAGATCTCGGTTGCGCCGGGCTGCTGCTGCTCGCCCAGCGCCGCGCGCACCGTCTCGAGGTCGTCCGGGCTCACGAGCACCGACAGCGTGCGCTGGCCGCTGACGCGCCGCAGCGCGCCCTGCACGGCGTAGGCGACGACGTCCGGCTGCGCCAGCAGCGCCGCCGGGAGGATCTTCCCTGCGATCTGAAGGCCCAGCTCGACGGCGTCGCGTTCGACCGCCGCGACCGTCTGCTCGCGCACCTCTGCGACCCCCCGGGCCGCCTCCGCCAGCGCGCCCGCAGAAGCCTCGATCTCGGCGCGGCCCGCCTCCAGGCCCGCGGCCCGTCCCTGCTCGAACCCCTCGGCGCGGGCCTGCTCGCGGATCTCCTGCGCGTCGCGGCTGGCCTGTGCGAGCAGCCGCTCGGCGGCGTCGCTCGGCGGCGGCTCTGAGGGCTCGAGTGGCTCGAGCGGGAAGCTCACGGCCGCGTCAGACAACCGCCTCGCCCTCCTCGCCGTCCTCCTCGGAGGCGATCACGATCGTGCCCGCTTCCTCGAGGCGACGCACGACGGCCACGATCCTGCTCTGGGCCGCGTCGATGTCGGTCTTGCGCTGCGGCGGCTGGATCTCCATCTCCTCCTTGAGCATCTCCGCGCCGCGCTCGGACATGTTGGCCAGGACGACCTCCTTGACCTCCTCGGGCGCGCCCCGCAGCGCCAGCACGAGGTCCTTCTGGTCGACCTCGCGGAGCACCTGCTGCACGGCCCGCTCTTCGAGCTTGACGAGGTCCTCGAAGACGAACAGCATGCCCCGCACCTTCTCCGCCAGCTCGCTGTCGGAGCTGGCGAGGTTGTCGAGCACGTTGCGCTCGAGCGCGCGATCGGCGTGGTTGAGGATCCCGGCCAGCGTCTTCGTGCCGCCGGCGACCGCGTACTCGCGGTCGGTGGACGCGTTCAGGCGCTGGCGCAGCGCGTGCTCGAGCTGCTCGATCACCGCCGCGGTGGTCTCGCCCATGCGCGCGATCCGCAACGCGACGTCGGGCTGGATCGCCTCGGGCAGCTTGCCCAGCACGGCGGCCGAGAGCGTGGTCGGGAGGTTGGCGAGCACCAGCGCAGTCATCTGGTGGGACTCGCTGCGCAGGAGAGTCGCGATCCGCTCGACCGGGACCCGGCGCAGGAACTCGAACGGGCGGGTCTCGGGCGGCCCGGCGATCTTGCCGAGCAGCTCGGCCGCGCGCTCCGGTCCGAGCGCGCGCTCGATCACCTCGCGCGCGAACTCGATCCCGCCTTCGGCGCCGGCCGCGGACGTACCCGCGGCGGCCATCTCGCTGAACACCGAGTCGGTCGTCTCGGCGCCGACGGGGCGCAGCCGTGCCATCTCGGTCGAGAGGCTCTCGATCTCCTCCTCGCGCAGGCGCTGAAGGACGTTCGCGGCGCGCTCGGAGCCGAGCCCGGCCATCAGGACCGCCGCCTTGCGGGCGCCTGAGACCTCTCCGACGGCGGGCAGCTCTTCGGTCAGGCCCTCGGAGAGACCCGGGCGCGGTTCGGCGGGCACGACCTGGGGACGCGGCTCTGCGGCCATCAGCCCTCCTGGATCCAGCTGCGCACCTGCTGGGCCACCCGGTCAGGGTCGCTGTCGGCGAGCTGCTCGACCTGTCGCCGGATCTCGTCCCCGCCGCGCGCGCCGTTGCCGTTGCCGTTGCCGACGGAGGCCGTCAGCTCACTCGGCCGCGTTGCCATCTCGCGCTCGAGGTCGGACAGCCGCACCGGCGCCTCGAGCTCGCGCAGCCACCGCGGCTCGGGGATCGTCTCCTGCTCGCGCTTGCGCAGCGAGCGCGTGGTGAAGAAGAGGAACACCGCCGCGGCGATCGCCAGCAGCAGGTACTTCGCGTAGCCCATCATCCCGCCCGATTCGGGGGCGCCCGTCGCGCCGCCCTTGGCGAACGCGATCTGGCCGATCGAGATCGTGTCGCCGCGCTTCGCGTTGATCCCGGCGGCGTTCGTCACCGCTTCTTTGATCGCCGGAACCGACGACGCCGAGACGGAGTGGTCGAGCAGCACGGAGACGTGCTGGCTTTCGACCGTGCCGGGAGCGACCGTCGTGTGCGTGACGGTCTTCGAGACGCCGTTCTGCTGGGTGCTCGTTTCTTTCTTGTAGTTCGACTTGCCGCCGTTCTGGGCGGCGGCCGGCAGGTTCGCGGTGCCCGTCGCGGCCGCGCTCGAGCCGTTGCCGGACAGCGTCTCGAGCGATTTGGTCTGTTGCAGCGGCGTGCCCGCCTTGGCGTATTCGAGCGATTCTTTGGTGGCCTGGTCGACGTTCATGTTCGCGTAGACGAGCACCTGGGCCTTGCCCGGGCCGAGCGTCTGGGCGAGCATCGCCTGGAGGTTCGCCGCGGTCGTCTGGTCGTAGCGCTGCTCGGCTTCCTGCAGCGTGCTGCCGCCGCTGCCGCCGCCGGACCCGCCCGAGGAGGAAGGCCAGAGCAGCTGTCCCGAGGCGCCGGTGATCGTGACTTTGCTCAGCTGGAGCCCCGGCACGCTCGAGGCGACGAGCTGGGCGATCCCGCGGACCGAGCTCGGGTCCAGCATCGAGGTGCCGGACAGCAGCACCGCGGCCGAGGCGGCGCTCTGCCCTTCGCCGAAGACCTGGTTCTGGGAGCTCGGCAGCACGAGCTCGACCTGCGCCCCGGAGACCCCTTGCACGCTGTTGATCGTCGCTTCGAGCTGGCCCTGCAGCGCGCGCTGGTAGGTCACCTGCTGCTGGAAGTTGCTTTCGCCGAGGCTCTGTTTGTTGAACAGTTCCCAGCCGGGCTGGGAGTTCCCGAGCAGTCCGGCGCCGGCCAGCGCGACCCGCGCCTCAGCCGTCTGGTTGTCCTGCACGGCGATCGCGGTGCCGTTGTTCTGCAGCTGGTAGCTGACGCCGTGCGTGCTCAGCGCGCTCGTCATCTTGCCCGTCTGTGCCGGGTCCACACCGCTCACCAGCAGCGTGTAGCTCGGCGCCGAGACCGTGTGCACAAAGAGGTAGACGAAGAGGATCCCCGCGACCGTCGCGCCGCCGACGACGAGCCAGCCGCGTGTGGTGAGCCGGGACGCGAGCTGTCCGACGTTCGGCACCGATCAGACCTGGGTGTTGAAGATCGTCTGGGCGGCTTCCGTCGCCTTCGCGCGGATCTGCGCGGCGAGCTGCATCTCGAGCGCCGCGTCCTCGACTGTCGCGACCGCCGCCTCGGGGTCGCTGACCGTCCCGCCGGCGAGCGCCTGCGAGGCCGACGCGGCGTTCGCCTGGCTCGTCTCCAGCGAGGAGATCGCTTCCGTCAGGGCGCCGCCGAAGCTTGGCGTGCCTCCGCCGGCGGCGGCGGCGCCTTCGGTCCCGGCCGTCTGCGCGAGCCCGCCTTCGGCGGCGGCCGGCGCGACCGGTGCTTCGCCTGCCTGGCCGGTGGCGACGTTCGCGCCGGCGTTGCCGAGCGCTCCGGCGAGGCCTCCGATCGGGGGCACGATCACTTGAGCAGGTTCAGTGTGGAGGTGAACATCGACTTCGAGGTCTGCATCGCGGTCACGTCCGCCTGGTAGGACTGCTGCTCGGAGATCAGGTCGGTCATTTCCGTCACGGTGTCCACGTTCGGCATGCTCACGTAGCCCTGCGCGTCGGCTTCCGGGTTGGACGGGTCGTAGACGCGGCGGTTCGGCGTGGCGTCGGAGACGATCCCCGCGACCGTGACGCCGCCGGGGGCCACGGCGCCCGCCTGTTCCTGCAGGGCACCCGACAGCGCGCCGCTGAAGCCCGGCGTGCCGGACTGGGCGAGGACGACCGACTGGCGCCGGTAGGGCTGCCCGTTCGCGCCTTTCGTCGTGTCCGCGTTGGCCAGGTTCTCGGCGGTGACGTCCATGCGGATGCGCTCCGCGGTCAGCCCGGTGCCGGCGATCCCGATCGCGTCGAAGAGCCCCATCACAGGATCCCGATGGCCGATTTGACGATCGAGTTGCGGGTCGCGGCGATCTGCGTCAGCGCCTCGTAGTCCAGGCCGTTTTCGGCCAGCCGCGCCGATTCCTGGTCGATGCTGACGCCGGCTCCGTTGGGGCCGGCTTCGCCCGCCACTTCGTGGGCGGAGAATTCGACTTCGCTCGGCGAGACGCCGCCTTCGATCGCGGTCTGCAGCGTCGACTCGAAATCGACTTCCTGCGGGCGGTAGCCGGGCGTGTCCGCGTTGGCGATGTTGTTCGTGAGTGCGGTCTGGCGCAGCCAGGAGCCACGCATCGCCGCCTCCAACAGTTGCTGAGTCGGGTCGACGAGGGACATCGCGTCCGAAGTGATCGGCCGCGCGCGCCAGATCTTTAGGGCCGCGAGGGCGGTGACGGCGCGATTGCGATTCGCTCCGCTAGACAGGATGGAGTGGCCGGGTAGTCCGGGCGCTCGGTGAGGGTGGTCGGCGGCCTGCGCATCTGCGTGGGTTGCCGGGCGTAGCCTGGCCGAGCCACATACGGAGGTCGCCGACCGTGTCAGAGGATCGCAGGGCAGTGGTGGTGGGGTTGGATGTGCACAAGTCGTCGGTCAGGCTTGCGGCGGTGCGTGATGGTGAGCTGCTGCGCGAGACGACGCTCGGCTTTGATCACGAGCAGCTGTTGGGTGAGGTGCGGGCGTGGCCGGGTGTCCGGGTCTGTCAGGAGGCCGGTCCGACCGGGTTCGGATTGCATCGCGCGTTGGTCGGGGCAGGGATCGACAGTGTGATCGTCGCGCCGGGGCTGGTGCCCTCCCGGCCCGGGGATCGCGTGAAGACCGACAAGCGTGACGCTCGGAGGTTGGCGGGTCTGCACGCTGCCGGGCTGCTGACGGAGATCTTTATTCCGACGCCCGAGCATGAGGCGCTACGCGATCTCGTTCGGGCCCGCGAGGATGCGCGTTTGGACAGGATGCGTGCCCGTCACCGCCTCGGGAAGTTCTGCCTGCGCCATCAGCGGGCGATGCCTACGACGTGTTGGGGCACCACGCGTCGAGCATGGCTTGGGCGCCAGGCCTTCTCGCTGCCCGGCCAGCAGCAGGCCTTCGATGACTACCTGTTCGCGGTCGACCAGGTCGACCGGCGCATCGAGATGCTGGAGGCAGAGCTTGACCGCCTCGCCAGCGAGGGACCGCACCGCGAGCTGATCGGCCGCCTACGCTGCATGCGCGGGATCGACACCCTGACCGCGATTGGGCTGGTCGCCGAGGCCGGCGACTTCACCCGATTCAAGAGCGCCGAGCAGTTCATGAGCTTCGTTGGCCTGGTTCCCAGCGAGCGATCTTCTGGAGAGTCGCGCCGGCAGGGCTCGATCACCAAGGCCGGCTCAGCGCATGCCCGACGGCTGCTCGTCGAGTCAGCTTGGAACAGCCGTCGCCGTCCGACGGTCGGCTATGAGCTCTCGCGCCGCCAACGCGGCCAAGACCCGCAGGTGCTCGAGCGCGCGTGGCGCTGCCAGCAACGGCTGCATCGACGCTGGAGCAGAATGGCGGGCCGCGGCAAGCCTCACCAGAAGATCGTCGTCGCCTGTGCCCGCGAGCTCGCGGGGTTCGTCTGGGCGATCGCTACCGAGCAGCCACTAAGGACGGCCTGAACGATCAGTCCTCTCGAGCGTGGGGTGGCGGGCGGCCCCTCCCAGAAGGAGAACCCTCGCAACACCTATGCGGCGCCGGCTCGCCGGCGACCCGCGACGCTAGACCGAGGCAGCTCCCGACGGACACCAGTCATGCGGCACCAACCCGCGAATGTCAGTCTGACCCACCGTCGCTGCCCCGGGACGCCCGCCACCCCACGCCCGAGACGCTCAGCGCCAACCCGGGCAGGGCCTTGACCTTTCACTCCATGTCAGATGATCGATTCCACGGCGATGTGCCGTGGCCATCCGGCGGTGCATGGTCGTGGAGTCGATCATCTAGGCGCGACGGTCGAGCGCAGGGGCGTCCGGGGCGCCGGCGTAGCCGTCCGCCGTGCGTTTCGCCCGGGCGGCGCCGGCGAGGTCCCCGAGCAGGCCGTCGCGAAGCCGCAGCAGCTCGATCCGCGTGCGATCGTGGATCAGGCGCGCGCGCGCGAGCACCGGCACCGCCTCGGCGGGCGGGCGCTCGGGCAATCCGGCGATCAGCTCGTCCCAGCGACCGGCGAGCGCGGCCAGCTCGGTCAGCCGGCCGTTGCCGGCCAGCTCGAGTTCGAGCTCGGCGTGCGCGGCGATCGCGTCGTAGGGCGCAAGCTGTCCGGGGGCCTCGCCCGCGGGCGCGCTCACGAGCCCTCCGCCACGATCTGCGCCCAGGCCTCACGCAGCTCGCCGAGCAGGTCGCAGACCTCCTCGAGCTTGGCGGGGTCGAGGGCCATGCGTCCCTCGTTGAGGTGCCGCAGGCAGAAGGCGTAGAGCGAGTGCAGGTGCTGCGGGAGCTCGCCCTGTTCGTAGTCGAGCGTGCCGTCGAGGTGGGCGACGATCAGCTCGGCGCGCCGCAGCGTGGTGTGCGAGCGCTCGATTTCGCGTGCGCGCATGGCGGCGGCGGCCTGGCGCAGGAAGCGCCGAGCGCCGTCGTAGAGCATCACCACCAGTTGTCCCCGCGAGGCCGCCATGACCGCCTCACGACGGTAGGCCTGCGGTGATGCCGCCACGTTGCTCATCGACGCTCTCTTGATCGGCGCGCCTGCGCGAAGGTTTAGCTCCGGCGCTAACCTTTCGCTTCGAGCTGTTTCGTCTGGCTCGTGAGCCAGGAGCTCTGCGCGCTGTTACGCGAGATGATCGTTTCGAGTTGCGCGTAGGTCTGTTCGAGCGCTTTCTGGCGGACGAGCAGCATCTGGCTCATCGTCGAGACGCGGAGCCTCATTTCGCGGATCTGGGCTTCCTCGCCGCCGATGCGCGTTTCCAGCGAGCCGCCGGCCCCGGACGCGTTGCGAACCAGCTTGCCGAAGCTCGACGACCACTGCTGCATCATCGTGCCGGCTTCGCTGGGGTGTTCGGAGATCGCTTTCGCGAGCGTCGCCGTGTCCAGCTTCAGCAACCCCGACAGCGACGACTGCGACGAGCTGCCGCCGCTGGGAGCGCCCGTGCTGATGCCGAGGTCGAGCGGGCTCGTCATCCCTTCCGGCAGCCCTTTGATCGTTTCGTACATCGCTTGGCGCATCTGCGTGAGGATGCCTGTCAGTTCACTGTCGCCGAAGAGCGAGCCGACGCTGAGTTCGCTCGCGCCCGCAGGGTGTTCGACCGGCTTGGTCGTGAGCTGCTTCTCGACTTCTTCGACGGTCTTGTTGTACGCGTTCACGAACGTTTCGAGCTTGGCTTCGATCGTCTTCAGGTCCGGCGCCGGCGGCTGCACCGCGATCGTGACCGCTCCGGCGGTGGTCAGCGCCGAGAAGGTGAGGCTGACGCCCGCGATCGCTTCGGTGACGGTGTTCGACGCAGAGCTGCCTTCGACGCCGTCGATCTTGAACTCCGCGTTCTTGCCTTCCTTCGCCGTGCCCGCCTTTTCGGTCAGCGCGCCGCCGGGGTCGGCGACGCTGATGAATCCCCCTTCGGTGGCGCCCGTCGTGCGGCTGGAGAGGACGATCGTTTCTTCTTTGCCCTGGACGGCGGCGTAGACCGTGCCTTTGCCGTCGGCGTTGATCTTGCTCGCGAGTTCCCTGGCCGTCGCACCCGCCTTGAGCGTGTATTCCCGACCGTCGATCGTCACCGTGTCTTCCGCCGCCGGGGCGGCGAACGCGAACGTGCGCTGGGCGGAGTTCGCGAGCTGGGTGACTTCGAGCTGGTAGCCGCCGACACCGGCGCCGCCGGTGATCGTGGCGCTCACTCGCGCCGGTTCGCTGGAGCTGACGCTCTGGATGCCTTCGAACAGCGAGGGAAGCGCGAATTCTTCGGCGGCGAAGCTCAGCGACATCAGGCTCGACTTGAGCGCCTGCAGCTGGGTCTGCTGGCCAGTGAGCTTTTCCTCCTGGTTGGTGAGGCGGGTGATCGGCTGCCGTTCGGCTTCCAGCAGCGCTTTGATGATCGAGGAGGTGTCCAGCCCGGACGCGAGGCCGGTGACGGAGATCGGCGAGCTGCCGCTGCCGTTGATGGACCCGGTCGACATCGCGCTATTCGGGGAGAGGTCCGCCTTCGGCGAGGTCGACGGCCTCGCTGAGTGACAGGGTGCGCAGAACGTGCCCGGCGTCGTCGCGCAGCTCGATCTGAACCGCGCCGCCGTCGGAGCTGAGCGCGAAGGCGATCTCGCGGCCGCTGCGGCGCAGCCGCCTGTTGATCTCGTCCGCCCGGGCCATCTGGTCGAGCAGCTCTGCCGGCGGGGCGCCGTGCGTGAGATCGATCGCCCGCGGCTCGCCGCGGTCGTCGGGTGCGCCCTCAGTGGCGCTCGGATCTGTGGGTGGTGCAGACGGCGAGCTCATCATGCGTTTTCTCCCTGAAAACGGCTCGTGCGGTCCGTTCCCTGGGCCGCCTCGCGTTTGCTGTCTGAGCCTGTGATCGACGCCATCCACGAAAACTTAAGCCAATCGTCCGGCTGCTCACCGCATTGCGTGCGGGCGCGCCCCCTCCTCGGGGCCTGCGCGGGGCGTCTGATGCGCGCCGGCGTCTCGGCGCTTTCTTTACCCGCTGGCACCCGCTTTACACCAGCGCTGCTCGCGCGCGGGACGCGCGCGAGGGAAGCGTCGCCCGGGCCGGGGAGGGGTTTGCGGCGCGGAGGCGAAATCAAGTGCCGTTCGAGTTGACAACCGGGGCTTCGGCGGGTGAGCAGGGTGGGCTCCCCCCTCGGGGCGAGAGAGCGGAGCGGCAGGAGAATGCAGACGACCAACCAGGGGGCTGGGCGGGGCGCGCGAGCGAGCTCTGACGAGGTCCTCGCGATCTGGCAGCGCTACCAGAGCACGGGCGAGAGGCAGCTGCGCGACCGGCTGATCTTCATGTTCCTGCCGATGGTCCGTTACATCGTCTACCGCAAGGTGCGCGAGGTGCCGCCGGAGTGCGAGGTCGAGGACTTCCTCTCCTGCGGCCTGGAGGCGCTGATCCGCTCGATCGACCGTTACGACCCCGCGCGCGGCGCGACGCTCGAGCAGTACGCGTGGACACGGATCCAGGGCGCGGTGCTGGACGAGCTTCGCCGCCACGACTGGGCGCCGCGCTCGCTGCGCCGCGACGAGCGCGCGATCAACGACGCCCGGCGGAGCTTCCTCGCGGCCCACGAGCGCCAGCCCGACCGCGACGAGCTCGCCGCGGCGGTGGGGATGACGCCGCTCGAGCTCACGCGCAGAATGGACCAGGTCGCGCTGGCGGAGATCTCCTCGCTGAACCGGATCGTGCGCTCGGACGAGAGCGCGACCGTCGAGCGCATCGACACGCTCGAGAGCGAGGACCGCGACTGCGACCCCGTGACGAGCGCCGAGCGCAGCGAAGCGAAGTCGCGCTTCCGCGAGGCGTTCGCACAGCTCAGCCGCCAGGAGCGCGAAATAGCCGTGCTTCTCTACGTGGAGGATCACACTCTGCGCGAGATCGGCGAGCGCCTGGGCGTCTCCGAGAGCCGCGTCTCGCAGATCCACTCGCAGCTGCGCCGCCGCCTCTACGAGCACCTCGAAAGCGAGTGCTCGCTGTTCAGCGCCGTCGGCTAGGACGTCGCGCGCCCTGCACGCCGCGTTGCGGGGGCGCCCGGCGGTGCCCAGGAGCTAAAGAAAGCCGGCGGGCGGCCGAAGACGGCGACTAGATGGACGTCGGCCTCTTCATCGCCGCCTCGGGCATGGTCGCCGAGCAGACCCGCCAGGACCAGCTCGCCAACGACCTGTCCAACGCCACCACCCCCGGCTACAAGGCGGACTCCTCCCCCCAGCACAGCTTCGGCGAAGTGCTGCTGGCCAACACCCGCGGCGGCGCCCCGGTCGGCTCGACCGCCGAGGGCGTCGCGCTGGGCAGGACGTTCACCGACCTCACTCCGGCTGCGATCACCGAAACCGGTGAACCGCTCGACTTCGCGATCGAGGGCCACGGCTTCTTCGCAGTACGCACGGCGCAGGGGGTCCGCTACACGCGCAACGGTCAGTTCACCGCCTCCGCGTCGGGGATCCTGACCGACGCCAACGGCAACCCGGTCCTGAGCGCCGGCGGCGCGGAAGTAAAAGTGCCCGCCTCGGGCACGCTCGGCCCCGGGGCGTTGGGGATCTTCGAACTGACGGGAGTCGAAAAGCAGGGTCAGAACCTCTACACGGGCACGGCCGCCGGCAAAGCGGAAGGGACCGTGCGCCAGGGCGCGCTCGAGAGCTCGGGCGTCGACGCCGCCACCGTGATGGTCGAGATGATCTCCTCGCTGCGCAGCTTCCAGTCCGGCCAGCAGGCGATCCAGGCGATCGGCCAGACGTTGCAGCAGGCCTCGACGCAGGTCGGCTCGCTCGGAAGCGGCGGCTAGCGCGCCCGGGCGCGCCACGCCGCTGAAGCGCGCCGCCCGCCCCTCAAGTCGCCGTTGCGGCTGCCGATCACCAGAAGGCAAGGCACGGATGCCGGGCTGCGTTCCCGTGCCCGGCGCTCGGAGCTCCCTCGACAACGACAGAGGTTGGGACTCACCCCATGCTCGAAGGTCTCTACTCGGCAGCAGCAGGCATGGCGGCGCAGCAGCTGCAGCTCGACGCCGTCAGCAACGACATCGCGAACGTCAACACGGACGGCTACAAGTCCGAGCGCGTCGGCTTCGAAGACCTCCTCTACAACCGGGTCGACGTTGCCGGCACCGAAACGACCGCCGGCGCGGGTGCCGGCGCGCGGATCCTCGGGCGCAGCTTCTCCCAGGGTGCGCTGAAGGAAACCGGCAACCCCCTGGACCTGGCGATCGAAGGCGACGGCTTCCTGGCGTTGCGCCGCTCCGGGGGCAGCACCGTGCTGACGCGCAACGGCGCGCTGCAGCTGAACTCCGACGGCGAGATCTCCGACGCCGCCGGGAACCTGCTCGACCCGCCGATCAAAGTCCCCGCGGGCGTGAACGCCTCGGAGCTGCGGATCGGCGCCGACGGGACCGTCACGGCGCAGGGCCGACGGCTGGGGCGGATCTCGCTCCTCACCGTCGCCGCGCCCGACCACCTGAGCCCCGAAGGGGGCGGCCTGCTCGCGCCGAACGCCGCCAGCGGCGCGGTCCGGGCGGCCGCCGGCGGGCGCATCCATCAGGGTGCCCTCGAGGACTCGAACGTCGACCTCGGGCGCGACATGGCGACGATGACGACCGCTGAGCGCGCCTTCCAGATGAACAGCACGGCGATCCAGACCGAGAGCCAGATGATGGCGATCGCGAACCAGCTCAGGGCATGAGCGCGCCCGGCCCGGAACCGGTCGCAGCGTCCCTCGCGGCCGCCCAGGTCTCGGAGCCCGCGTGGGTCCGGAACGGCTCCGCGCAGGTGCAGCGCGAGTACGCGCTCGGGCTCGAGTTCGAACGCCTGCTCGTGCAGCAGCTCGCGACATCGCTGACCGAAACGACCGAACCGGCAGACGAAGGCGAAGGCCAGGAAGGCGGCTCCGGCGGCGCCACGAGCGTGCTGTCGAGCATGCTTCCGGGCGCCCTCGCGGACGGGGTCGTGGGCGGCGGCGGGCTCGGCTTGGCGGCGGAGCTCGCGAAGGGGATGCAGGGGACCGCGGGCGCCTCCTCGAAGGGCAGCGCGGCGGCTCCCTCGGGCGGCGTGGAAGCCGACGTCACCGGTGGTGCGCGGGCATGAGCGGAATCGTCTCGGTGCCCGCCGAGCGCGGAGGAGAGGCCCTCGGCGAGGAGATCCTCGCCCACCTCGACGCCCAGATCGCCTCGGCTCGAGGGCTCCTCGGGGTCGTCCTCGAGCAGGGCGCGGCGATCCGCGCTCGCGACGTCGAGGCGGTCGTCCGCCTCGCCGGCATCCTGCGCGGCGAGATGGGTCGCCGCCAGCTCCTGGAGGAGGAGCGCACGCGGCTGCTGGGCCGCTGCGGCGAACGCCTCGGTGCGCCTGCCGAGACCGTGACGCTGCAGGAGCTGCTGACCCTCATGAGCCCCGCCGGCGCCGAGCGCGCGAGCACGCTGAGCGCCGAGCTCCAAGGGCTCCTGCACGAGCTGCAGCGCGAGCACTCGACGAACCGGGCCATCATGCAGATCGAGCTCGGGTTCCTCGATCACCTGATGGCGATGCTCGCGCTCGACGGCGTGAACGGCTACGACACGCGCGGGACCTCGACACCGATCACGCGCGGGCGCCCCCACGGCGGCCTGCACGTGCTGGACCTGAGCGCCTAGCCATGTCGATCCCGACGCTGCAAGGGCTCCAGACGGCGCTGAGTGGGCTGCTCGCCGAGCAGCAGGCGATGGACGTCACCGGCCACAACATCGCGAACGCGAACACCGAAGGGTACTCGCGCCAGGTCGCGGTGCTCGAGACCACCCAGGCGATCCCCGTGCCCGCGCTGTCGGCGATCACCGGCCAGGGCGCACAGCTCGGCACCGGTGTCACGGTCGAGACCTACACCCGGATCCGCAACGCCTACCTCGACGCCCAGTGGCGGGCGCAGAACAGCGCCCTGGGCGCGGCCGGCGCACAGGCCGAAGAGCTCGAACAGGCGCAGAGCGCGTTCAACGAGCCGTCCTCCACCGGCATCGCGAGCCAGCTCTCGAACTTCTGGAGCGCGTGGGCGAGCCTCGCCAACTCCCCCACGAGCGCAGCCGCCAAGGAGGGTGTGGTGGCGGCCGGCGAACGGCTGGCGACCGCGTTCAACCAGCTCAGCGCACAGCTCTCGACGATCTCCGCGCAGGCCACCCAGCAGTACGAAGCGCGCACGGGGCCCGCCGGCGAAGTCGCCGACTACGCGAACCAGATCGCGCAGCTCAACGCCCAGATCAAGCAGGCCGAACAGGCCCGCCAGCCCCCGAACGACATGCTCGACCGGCGCGACCTGCTGATCGACAAGCTCTCCTCGCTCGCGCAGGTGACGGTGACCAAGCAGGCCGACGGAACGGACACGATCTCCTTCGGCGACGCCGCCGCACCGCTGGTCGAAGGCACCACCGTCAACTGGCCGCAGGCGCTGACGAGCGCGGCAGGCGGCCAGCTCGGCGCGCTGCTCGCCCTGACGGGCCCGGCGGGGCCGCTGACGGCCTTTCAGACCGAACTGGACGCCGTCGCGGCCAGCGTCGCCTCGACGGTCAACGAACTGCACACCTCCACGCCGTTCTTCACGGGCACCACCGCAGCGACGCTCGCGGTCGCCGTGAACGCCGCGGAAGTCCAGACCTCCTCGACCGAAGCCCCCGGTGGCAACGACGTGGCGCTGGCGGTCGCGGGCCTGCGCGGCGGCACGGCGGAACAGAGCTACTCCGGGCTCATCGGCCTGGTCGGCAGCCGCGTCAGCGGGGCCCAGAACGAACAGGCGAACCTGCAGACGACGCTGACCGCGATCGGCAACCAGCGCCAGAGCGTCTCCGGCGTCTCGCTGGATGAAGAAATGACGAACCTGATCAGCTACCAGCGCGGCTACCAGGCGTCGGCGCGCACGCTCACCGCCATGGACGAAATGCTCGAAACGCTGATCGAGCACACCGGAAGGGCAGGGCTGTAGCGATGAGCAACCGCATCACGGGCGCGATGCTGACCGGCGCGACGCTGAACGACCTGAACGCCTCGCTGACGAAGCTCCAGCGCAGCGCCGCCGAACTCTCCTCCGGGCACTCGATCCTCGAGCCCTCCGACAACCCCTACGGCGCCAGCCGGACGCTCGATCTCCAGAGCCAGCTCGGCGGCCTCAGCTCCTACGCGTCCAGCGTCAGCGACGGGATCTCCTGGACCGACACCGCCGGCGGGGCGATGGCGAACATGAACACGGTGCTCCAGCGCGTGCGCGAAGTGATGCTGCAGGCCGGCAACGACACGAACAACGCCGGCGACCTCAAGAACCTCGCCGTGGTGGTCGCTCAGCTCACCGAAACCGTCAAGCAGGACGCCAACATCAAGTACGGCGGGCAGTACCTGTTCTCCGGCACGGCGACTTCGACGGCGCCGTACGGGCTCGGCGAAAGCGACGAATACCAGGGCAACACCGAAACGATCGCGCGCGCCATCGGCCCCGGAAGCAACGTTGTCGTCAGCATCGACCTTCAATCGGTGCTCGGCAACGGCCAGGCCTCGGGCGACGGCAAGCTGCTCGACGTGCTGCGCACGATCCAGCAGCACCTGAACGAAGGTACGGCCGAATCGCGCGAACAGCTCGTGGGCTCGGACCTGAAGGCCCTCGACGAAGGCATGGAAGGCCTCACCCAGCTCCAGGCGCTGTCCGGCAGCGCCACCGAGCAGCTCCAGGTCGCCGCCGCGCGCATCGAATCGCTCGAAGGCTCGATCGAAAAAGCGCTGTCGAACACCTACGACACCGACTTCGCGAAGGCCACGATCGAGTACTCCAACCAGCAGGCCGCGTACACGGCCGCCCTGCACGCGGGCGCCAACATCGTCCAGGAATCGCTGCTCAACTTCCTGCGCTGAGGATCCGGGAGAGATCATGTCAGTCACATTCCAGAGCGTCCGCTTCGGAGCCGTGGAGGTCCCGGAGCGCGAGGTGATCGAGTTCCCCCACGGCCTGATCGGGCTGGGGGGCCGCCGGTGGGCGCTGCTCGATCGCAACCCCGGGACCGGCTTCCGTTGGCTGCACTGCGTGGAGGACCCCGCGCTCGCGCTGCCGGTCGTCCCTCCGCAGCTGTTCTTCGCCGACTTCGAGCTCGAGCTGGGCGAGGAGGAGCTCGCGGCGATCGGGCTCGAGGACGTCTCGCAGGCCGACATCTACGTGACGGTGCGCGCGGCGCCGAACCCGCTCGAGACGACCGCCAACCTGCGCGCGCCGCTCGTGATCCACGCGGGCCGCGGCTTCCAGGTGCTGAACGCAGCCGAAGGCGCGCAGCTCCAGGCGCCGCTGTTCGAGCTGGCCGCCCCCGAGGTCGAGGGCGCCCCCGCCGACGCCGCCTGAGCGCCTCCGCTGCTCGCGACGGCGGGGCACGACGACGACCCCACCGCCGCTTGCTTCATAATCGGGCGGGTGCTGATCCTCACGCGACGCCCCGGAGAACGCGTCGTCATCGCTGAGGACATCCTGATCGAGGTGATGGCCGTCAGCGGCCACACCGTTCGCCTCGGCATCAGCGCGCCGCAGGGCGTCTCGATCTACCGCGAGGAGATCTGGCTCGCCGTCAAGGAGGAGAACCGGGCGGCGGCCGCGGCAGACCCCGCGTCGCTGCCGACGGCTCCGCCGCCGGGCGGCGGCGCACCCGGACGCGCCCAGCCGGGCGCCGAGGGTGCCGGCGGCGCGGAGCAGCCGGCGCCCGAGCGGCCCGCCGAGAGCTCCTGAGCGGCGCCTCGCACCACCGTATGAGTGGTGCCAGGGGCTTGCCGCGACGATCGCGACGCCGGTACACTCCCGTCTGCGCCGGATCGGAAAGCCGGCGACTGCGGAAGCGCGCCTCGTCGGCGAGGCGGAGCGGGCTCAGGGCCTTGGAGGACCCTGCACGAGCCACTCACCTCACGAGTGTGTGGCCTGCCGCGGTACACACCGGAGGGAGGGGTCACATGCCACCTGCTGTATCTGCACCTGCACGCCGAGGCGCGCGCGCCGCGCTCTTCGCGCTGCTGATCTTCGCGGCGCTGTGTGCGTTCGCGGGCGGAGCGCTGGCGAAGAAGGCGCCGCACGTCGAGATCGTCACCCACGGCGAACCGCCGATGACGATCCCGCCGAACACGAGCTACTTCTCGACGATCCAGGCAGCCGTCAACGCCACCAAAAAGAACGAGGGCGACTGGGTCCTGGTCGAACCGGGGACCTACGAAGAAGAAGTCGTGGTCACCGCCGCGCACGCGGGCATCCACATCCGCGGCATGGACCGGAACTCGGTCGTGCTCGACGGCTCGGGGATCTCCAACGCCAACGGCAGCAACGGCATCCTCGTCGAAAAGACGAACAACGTCTGGATCGAAAACATGACCGCGCACGACTTCCACCGCGCCGAAGCCGACGGCGAGAACGGCAACGACTTCTGGTGGACCGGCGGCAACAACTCCGGCAAAATGGGCGCGCACGGCTGGTGGGGCAGCTACCTGACCGCTTACGACACGAGCGTGATGGGCGGCTACGGGATCTTCACCAACAACGAGAAAGACGGGTCCTGGGAACACATCTACGCCTCGGGCTTCAACGACTCCGGCATCTACATCGGCGCGTGCTGGGAATGCCAGGCGAAGGTCTCCGACGCGACGATCGAAAAAAACGCGGTCGGCTACTCCGGGTCGAACTCCGGCGGCCAGCTGGTAATCGAAAAATCGATCTTCCGCGACAACGGCGCCGGCATCGTGCCCAACGGCGAAAACCCGGGCGACGGCCCGCCGCCGTCGAACGGCGAGTGCGGCCGCCACAAACCCAGCAAACCGTACACGGTGATCCCGTCCACGGGCATCG
Source organism: uncultured Solirubrobacteraceae bacterium (assembly GCA_963836035.1). Classification (GTDB taxonomy): domain Bacteria; phylum Actinomycetota; class Thermoleophilia; order Solirubrobacterales; family Solirubrobacteraceae; genus Palsa-744. The sequence goes on from CAWIHX010000009.1 coordinate 150,698, forward strand.
CGCGGTGCACGGTCTACAAGGAAAACCTCGTCACGGAAAACAACAACCTCGAAACGCCGGCGAACCCGTCGACCGAAGTTGCGCCGTGGGGAGTCGGCGTCGAGCTTCCGGGCGTGATGGCCGACCTGGTCGAAAACAACACCATCACGAACAACGTCAACAACGGCGTGCTCGGGTTCGAGTACCCGAACCCGTTCCCGCCGCAGAGCAACACGATCTACTTCCAGCTCTCGGGCAACAAGATCGCGAACAACACGTTCGAAAACAACGGCACCAACGGGAACGTGTTCAACTCGGACATCATGCTCCAGGGCGGCCTGTTCCCGCACGGCAAGTCCACCTCGGACAACAACTGCGTGAGCGGTAACACGCTCACCGGCACGACGTGGCCCGCCGCCATCGAAGGCACCTGGGGCTGCGGGAACGCGCAGACGCCCCCGCCGAACGACGGCATCGGGGCGCTGGGCTACATCGAGGTCCTGTCCGAAGAATCGGCTGTGCTGCGCAAAGACACCGCGCAGCCCGCACCGACGGCGCAGGAAACGATGCCCGAACCCTGCGAAGGCGTACCGAGCAACCCGCTCTGCCCGTAGCGCGAAGGGCTCGATAGAGCGACACGCGAGCGGCGTCGCGCGCCCCCCCGTCGGGGGGCGCCGGCGCCGCTCGTCGCGCGTCCGGGGCGCGCTCCCAGAGCCCGCTACAGCGCGCGAGAGAGACTCAGGCGCCGCTGCCCGCGAGCTCGGCGAAGCGCTCCCCGCGCTCGATGAAGTCGCGGAAGCGGTCGTAGCTCGGGGCCGCGGGCGAGAGCAGGACGACCGCTCCCGGCGGGGCGAGGCTGCGCGCGATGCCGACCGCGTCGGCGAGATCGTCGGCGAGCAGCGCGCGATCGCCGGAGACCCCCGCCGCCCGCGCTGCCTGCACCAGCCGCGAGCCGGTGCTCGGCATCCCGACCACTCGTGCTTCGCGCGCCGCGAGCTCACGGCCGAGCGCCGCGTAGTCCTGCCCGCGGTCCTGCCCGCCGCCCAGCAGCACGAGCTCGCGCCCCGGGAAGCTCGCGAGCGCGGCGAGCGCCGACTCCGGCGTCGTCGAGATGCTGTCGTCGACCCACGTGAGGCCGTCGCGGTCGAGCACCGTCTCCAGCCGATGCGCGAGGCCCTGGAAGTCGCTCAGGGCCGAGGGCAGGTCCTCGACCTCCACGCCCGCCGCGTCCAGCGCTGTCAGCGCGGCGCAGAGGTTCAGCGCGTTGTGCGGGCCGGGCAGCGGCAGCTGCGAGGCTCCGAGCCGCAGGCTCCCCCGCAGGAGCACGCCCTCGGGACCCGCGTCCCAGCCGCCGGGGCCGCCGAACAGCCGCCGCGCCGCCGTCGTCGCGGCGCTCGCCAGCTCCTGCTGGCGCGCCGGCAGGACCACCTCGCGCACGCCCTCCAGCGCAAGGATGCGCAGCTTGTCCTCGCGGTAGGCGCGCTCGGAGCCGTGCCAGTCGGCGTGCTCGGCGAACAGGTTCGTCACCACGGCGACCTCGGGCCCGACGGCGAGGTCGGCCAGGTGATAGCTAGACAGCTCCACGACCGCGAGGGAGCCGGCGTCGGCGTCGAGCAGATCCAGCGCGGGGCGCCCGATGTTGCCCGCGAGCTCGCTGCCGCGGCCCGCGGCGCGGGCGAGATGCGCGGCCAGCGCCGCCGTCGTGCTCTTGCCCTTGGTTCCGGTCACGCCGATCACGCCGCGGCCGGCGCGCTCGGCGAGCCACAACGACGTCGGTGTGGTCACCGGCACGCCGGCGCGCCTCAGCTCGGCGAACTCGGGGCGGTGGATCGAGACGCCCGGCGAGCGCACGACGACCTCGCACTGCGCGAGCGCCCGCGCCGCCTCGGCCGCGCCGACGATGCTCACCCCGGGGGAGTGGAGCGCCGCCGCGACGTCGCTGCCCGGAGGCTCGTCGAAGGCCGCGACGAGGATCTCGGCCGACGGCTGCCGGCGCTTCAGCTGCTCGGCGAACGAGGAGATCTCGCGGCCGGCGCCCCACACGCCGACGCGCGCGCCGTCAAGCTCCGAGAACCGCACGCAGGTCGCCCAGCAGTCCCGGCGGCAGGTCGTGATCGCCGCTCAGGGCGAGAACCGTCTCCGGGTCGCCCTCTCCAAGCGGGTGATCCGGGAGCACCTCGGCGGCGAGGCGGCGAACGACGGCGTGCTCGCGCCAGCGCTCGTCGGCCGCAAGCATCCGCATCGCGGCGAGGCTCTCCTGCTCCTCGCCCACGCACTCGAATGGCTTGTGGCCGCCGCTCGCCGCGAGCAGCGCGAAGCCATCGAACTGCGACTCGTCGGCGAGCAGGTCCGCGCCGAAGACCTCGGCCAGGTGCGCCGGATCGCTGAACGGCGCGAGCGCCAGGAACACGAACCGGCACTTCGGGCACTCGCAGCACCACGACGCGGCACGCAGGGCGGGGTCGATCCGGAAGATCGCGTTGCAGCTCGTGAAGCCGTCGTGGTAGCGCTCCATGCCGGCGAACGCGCGGGCGATCGCGAGCTCCGAGGCGGGCCGGAGCACCGACAGCGCCCGCACCGGCGCATCGCTCTCGGCGACCGCGCCGGAGAGCAGCCGTTCGGCCTCGCGGCCCTTGCTGAACTGGTGGTTGATCTCGACGCCGTCCCAGAGGACGTTGCCCGCGGAGGCCGAGCGCTCGTTCGCCATCGCCACGGTGTCGAAGCCGCCCAGCGCGGCAGTCAGCAGCGCGATGCACGTGACGATCGCGGTCACGGGGACGTGGCCGTTGATCGCACCGGCCGCGTTGCACTCGAACAGCAGTGGATCCAGCTCCCGACGGGCGATCAGGCGCGGCAGGCCCGCCGCCTGTGCGGTGCGGGCGATCGGAGCGGCGTCGCCGACCGAGAACAGCACGGTCTCCGCGGGCGAGCGGCGCAGCACCTCGATCGCGACGGCTGAGTCCTTGCCGCCGCCGACGGCGACGAGCGCGCGGCGCGGCTCGGCTGCCGGGGCCACCTCGCTCGGAGCGGAGCCCTGCGCGGCGAAGCGCGGGCGCGGCAGCGCCGCCAGCCCGTTCTCGTACGCGAGCTCGCCGAGGCCCTCGGAGTAGAGCGCCTCCAGCAGGCGCGCGGCCGCGGGCCCGGGCGCGCCGGAGGCGAACTCCACCGCCGGCGGCAGGGCGGCCTTGAAGTAGCTGACGCCCGCGACCCAGTGCAGCAGCGAGAGCAGGCCCTCGGCGCGGGCGATCGCCTCCTCGCCGAGCGGCGCGGGAACGGGGATCGCGACACGCTCGGTGAACGTGAGCTCGTCGTCGAGCGCGTAGCTCAGCGCGACGGAGCCGTCCGGCGCGAGCCGGCGCGCGAGGAACCGGAAGCTGTGAAACGAGGCCGCGTCGAACGCGGCCGTGGCCCGCTTTGCGCCCACCGCCATCGTCCTCAGACTAGATGCGCGGGCGACGGAGCACGGCTAGTCGTTGGCGGTGACCGTCTCCAGCAGCTCGGCGAACCGCTCGCGGGCCTGCGCTCTGCGTGTCGGCAGGTGCTCGGTGGGAACGCCGTCGGCGGGCGGGGAGTAGCCCGCGAGGATCTTCCTCGCGACCGACTGCCGGTGCACCTCGTCCGGGCCGTCGTAGATGCGCGCCGCGCGCGCGAAGCGGTACATCCCCTCGAGCGGGAGGTCGGTCGAGTAGCCGAGCGAGCCGTGCAGCTGCAGCGCGCGGTCGACGACGTCGTGGAGCACCTTGGCGCCGAAGAACTTGATCAGCGCGACCTCGGTGCGCGCCGCCGAGGCTCCCTGCGTGTCCATCGTCCACGCGGCGTGCAGCGTCATCAGCCGAGCGGCCTGCATCTCGGCGGCGCTGTCGGCGACCCAGTTCTGGACCGTCTGCTTGTCGGCCAGCACCGAGCCGTGCGCGTGGCGGTAGGTGGCCCGCTCGCACATCATGTCGAAGGCCCGCCGGGCGACCCCGAGCCAGCGCATGCAGTGGTGGATGCGTCCCGGCACGAGCCGGTGCTGGGCGAGGATGAAGCCCTCGCCCTCGCCGCCGAGCAGCGCCTCGGCCGGCACGCGCACGCCCTCGTAGGCGATTTCGGCGTGGCCGCCGTACTCGCCGAAAGACCCTTGCGGGTGCTCCATCGTCGGCACGTCGCGCAGGATCTCGACGCCGGGCGTGTCGGCCGGGACGATGAACATCGACGCGCGCTGGGAGGCACGCGCCTCCGGGTTCGTGACCGCCATCACGATCAGGAAGTCCGCGATCGAGGCGTTCGAGGAGAACCACTTGCGACCCTCGATCACCCACTCGTCGCCGTCGCGCACAGCGGTCGTGGCGAGCTGCGTCGGGTCCGAGCCGGGGGTGTGCGGCTCGGTCATGCTGAAGGCGCTGCGCATGTCGCCGGCGAGCAGCGGGTGCAGCCAACGGTCCTTCTGCTCGTCGGTGCCGGCGAGCGCGATGAGCTCGGAGTTGCCCGAGTCGGGCGCGGCGTTGCCGAACGCCAGCGGCGCGATCGGCGAGGTGCCGAGGATCTCGTGCATCAGCCCGAGGCGTACCTGCCCCATGCCCTGGCCGCCGAGCTCCGGCGGCAGGTGCGCGGCCCACAGCCCCCGCTCCTTGACGCGCTCCTGCACCGGCGCGAGCGCGCGCAGCAGACCATCCATCCCCAGCTCGTGCCAGATCGCCTCGAGCGGCCAGATCTCCGTGCGGACGAGCTCCCGCATCCAGTCGAGATCCTGCTGGAAGTCCGGATCGGTCGAGAAGTCCCAGCTCATGTGCGCGTCCTTTCTGATCGCCCCATCCGCCGCTGCAGGCCCAAGCCTACGTGCTATGAACCAGGGGCGCTCGACTGAACCATTCCAATTAATTCTTAAGATGAAGAGGAGGAGGCGATGAACGCGACCGGGGAGCTCGTCGGAGGGGTCGACTTCGTCGGTATGCCGACCAGGGACCTCGACGCGGCCGCGCGGTTCTACGGCGAGGTGCTCGGACTGCGGCGCTCGGTCTACATCCCCGAGCGCAACTACTCCGAGTTCGAGACCGGGAACCTCACGATCAGCGTGTACGACGCCGAGAAGATGGGGCTCGAGCACAACCGCAACCCCAACCCGCTCGCTCTGCACGTCGACGACGTCGCCGCCGCGCGCGCGGACCTTGAAGGCCGCGGCATCGAGTTCGCCGCCGACACGCTCGACACCGGCGTCTGCCACATGGCGTTCTTCGCCGATCCGGACGGCAACGCCCTGATGCTCCACCATCGCTACGCGCCGCGCGTCACGGAGAGCTGAGCGTGGCGCCGGGCGGGCGGGCCGTCTCGCTGGAGAGCGTCCTGCTCCCCGGCGCCCGCGCGCTGCTCGCGCGCCACGCGCGCGAGCTGCCACAGCGTGACGACCTCTGCGGCGCGTTCTGCGGCGCGCTCGCGCTGAACGCCGCCGGCCTGGAGCGAACGCCGGACGGCGAGCTGCTCGACCAGGACGCGGTCGCCCTGGCGGCCGGCAGCATCGTCTCGGTGGGGCGCGCGCCGGCGGGACCCAGTCATCTCCCCGCGGGTGAATCCGGGCGGCGCGACTACCGCCTGGCGATCCCGACGATCGACGATCCCGAGGTCTCCGGGACGACCGCCCCGGGGGTGGTGAGCGCGATCGCCGAGCTGGCCGCCGGCGAGCTCGAGCCGATCCCCTACGCGGGCCCGTGGACGCCCGCCGCGCTCCACGGCCTGTTCGACCTCGCCGCCGGCCTGGAGCACCCGGTCACGCTCGTCGCCAACCTCGCGACCCATCACCTCTGGGGCGGGCGCCCGGCGCTCTCCCAGGTGCTCGACTATCTCTGCGACGGGGTCCTGGACGGCCCGCCGCCCGATTGGGACGTGGGTCACTTCGCCTGCGTCGCCGCCCGCACCAGCGGCCCGGGCGGACACCTCTACGCGGTCGCGGACACCTACCCGTCGCTCGGCGACGGTGGCGTCCACTGGCAGCCGGAGGAGCGCCTGGCCACCGCGATCGCCCGCCCCGACAAGCCCGCGGGGGGGATGATCGTCGTGGTCGCCGCGCAGGACGCGCCGCGCGTGCGCGGGCGCGCCGCGTCGCTCGCGCTGGAGGAGGGGCTGTGGGACAACGGGACGATCGCCGGGCAGGCCGCGTGAGCCCGGCCGAGCTGGTCTCGCTGGTGGTCTGCGATCTCGGCGCGATCGTGCGCGGCCGGGCCGTGCTCGCCTCGGATCTCGAGGAGCCACTCGCCGTCGGCGTCGGCTGGGTGCCCGCGAACCACGCGCTGACGCCGCTCGGGCCGCTCGCCGAGCCGAGCCCGTTCTCCTCCGTCGGCGACCTGCGGCTGATGCCCGACCCGCAGAGCCGGACCCGGGTCGGAGCCGAGCCACAGGACAGCCCGCTGGAGCTGATGCTCTGCGACATCGTCGAGCTCGACGGCCGGCCGTGGGCCTGCTGCCCGCGGAGCTTCCTCGAGCGCATGCTCGCGGAGTTGACGGATGGCGCCGGAGCGACCGCGCACGCCAGCTTCGAGCACGAGTTCCAGCTGCTCGGCGAGGAGCGCTCGGAGCTGCCGTTCTCGCTCGCCGCGCAGCGCGAGGTCGAACCGTTCGCGACCGAGCTGATGGGCGCGCTGGTCGAGGCCGACGCCGAGCCCGAGCGCTTCTTCGGCGAGTACGCGAGCCGCCAGTTCGAGGTGCCGGTGGCCACGGCGCCGGCCGCGCGGGCGGCCGATCGCGCGGTGGTGCTGCGCGAGGTCGTTCGCGAGGTCGCCCGCCGCGAAGGCCGGCGGGCGAGCTTCGTGCCGCTGCTGGACCCGGCCGAGGCGGGGAACGGCGTGCACGTGCACCTCAGCCTGAACGACGCGAGCGGACGGCCGCTGCTGCACGACCCGGCGCGCCCGGGGCAGCTCAGCGAGCTCGGCGGCAGCTTCGCGGCCGGCGTGCTCGCCCATGCCGCGGCGCTCTGCGCGCTGACCGCGCCCAGCCCGGTCTCCGCCGAGCGCCTGCGCCCCCACCGCTGGAGCGCGGGCGCGGTGTGCCTCGGCGAGCGCAACCGCGAAACGCTGCTGCGGATCCCGCCGCTGGCAACGCTCGGCGGGGCCACCCCTGCTTCCCAGATGCGGCTCGAGTACCGCGGCGCCGACGCCGCCGCAAACCCGCACCTGGCGCTGGGGGCGATCCTCGCCGCCGGCCTCGACGGGGTCGCGAAGGGGATGCCGGCGCCGCCGATCCTCGACCGTGACCCCGCCACGCTCGACGAGCAGGAGGCGGAGCGCTTCGGCGCGGGCGCGCTGCCCGCGACGCTCGAGGAGGCGCTCGACGCGCTGGAGCAGGATGCCGTGCTGCGCGAAGCGCTCGGCGAGCCGCTGTATGAGGCCTACGCCGCGCTCAAGCGCGCGGAGATCGCGCTCGTCGTGCAGCTGCCGGTCGAGGAGCGCTGCCGGCGCTACGCGGAGGTCTACTAGCGCCCGTGCTCGAGGAGCTGCTGCAGGCGCTGGAGCCGCGGCTCGAACAAGCGGTCGAGCTGCGCCACCGCCTGCACGCCGACCCCGAGCTCGCACACGCCGAGCACCGCACGGCGGCGGCCGTCGCCGCGGAGCTGCCGGTCGCGACCGAGCAGGTCGCCGGCACCGGGCTGCTCGCGCGCGTCGGCGGCGCGGACAGGCCGGTGGCGCTGCGGGCGGAGCTCGACGGCCTCCCCGTGGTGGAGCGCACGGGCGCGCCGTTCTCCGCGGGCGGCGAGACGATGCACGCCTGCGGGCACGACGTCCACCTCGCGGCGCTGGTCGCGCTGCTCGGCGCGGCGGCGGACCTGGGCGAGCGGCTGCGGGTCCCGCTCGTGGGGATCTTCCAGCCCTCCGAGGAGGCCTACCCCTCGGGCGCGCAGCTGATCGCCGATGAGGCGCTCGGCGCGCTGGCGCCGCGGGCGGTGCTCGGCGCGCACATCCACCCAGAGCTGCCGTGGGGCACCGTCGCGATCGACGCAGGCCCGGTCAACGCCTCCTGCGACGCGATCGAGATCGTGATCGACGGGGAGCCCACGCACGGCGCCTACCCCCACCGCGGCCGCGATCCCGTGCTGGCGCTGTGCGAGTCGGTGCTCGCGCTGCAGGCGGCGGCGGGCCGCCGCATCGATCCTGTGCACCCGGCGACCGTGACGATCGGGGTGCTCGAGGCGGGCAGCGCCGAGAACGTGATCCCGGGCCGCGCGCGAGCCCGCGGGGCTCTGCGCGCGCACCGCCGCGAGGACCGCGAGGCGCTGCGCGCGCTCGTCGAGGAGGTCGTCGCCGGCGTCGCTGCGGCTCACGGCTGCCGGGGCGGGGTGAGGCTGACGGCCGGAGAGCCGCCGCTGGAGAACGACCCCGCGATCGCGGCGCGGGCGCGCGCGCTGCTCCCCCGCGCTGGGCTCGGCGAGGCGGCGCAGTGGCGCTCGTGCGGCTCGGACGACTTCGCGTTCTTCGGCCGTCACGCGCCGCTCGCGATGGCCTTCGTGGGCCTCGACGGAGCGCCCGGGTTCATCCAGCGCCCGCTGCACCATCCGGAGCTGCTGGTCCCGGACGAGGCGGTCGCCGCCGTGGCACGAACGCAGGCGGTGCTCTACGCTGCTGCCAGCGCGAGTGGTGATGACGCCGCCGGGGCGACCCCGTAGGCGACGAGGGCAAGCGCTGAAGCGACCGGGACGCCGGGCGCGACGACGGCCGGGACGCCGGCCGCGAGAACGACAGGGGATGGACTTCAGATGGCAAGGCGCGAGCCGGTCCAGAAACGCAGCCGTGAGCGGGTTGAGGCGATCCTGCACGGGGCGCACGTGCTGATCGCCGCCGAAGGCGTGGAGAACCTCTCGACGCGCTCGCTCGCCGCGCACACCGGGATCCCCGTCGCGACCATCTACCGCTACTTCGAGGACATGGACGCGATCATCGCCGCCTACCTCGACCAGGCTCTCGGGCAGATCGAAGACGCTGTCGAAGCAGCCGTCCTGGAACTCGAGTGGGTCACGTTCCGCTCGATGACCCAGGCGGTGGCGATGGCCCACCTGCGCCACCACCAGAGCCACCCGGAGGGGATCTCCGCGTGGTTCGGCACGCGGCTGAACGCCGCGGTGCAGGACCGCGTCCGCCAGCTCGACGCGCGCATGGCCGCCTCGCTGCACGCCGCGACACGTGGCGCGGGCTTCATCGAGGAGGGGCCGCACTTCGGCGCCGGCCTGATCGTGCGGCTGTGGGACCGGACGTTCGAGCACATCTTCCGCATCGAGCGCAGCCACGAGGAGCAGGAGGCGATCGTGGTCGAGGTGTGCGACATGATCGCGAGCTTCATGGAGCGCTACGCGACCCGCGCGGGGCTCGAGGGGATCTCCGCCGAGGAGTTCCTCGCGGCGTACAGCCGCAGCGTCGGCGAACGCTCTCTCGCCGCCGAGCCCGCCGGCCTCGCGGCCGAGGGGTGGGGTCACGGCCGGGGCGGCGCGTCGGGATAGGATCGAGAACGATGCCCGACCGTCTCTACTTCACCGACTCCGACGAGGCGAACGAGCTGATCGCGACGGACCCGATGGCGCTGCTGATCGGATTCGCACTCGACCAGCAGGTCACGGTGCAGAAGGCGTTCTCAGGGCCGCTGGCGATCAGGGAGCGCCTCGGCACGCTCGACCCGAAGAAGCTGGCCGCCGCCGACCTCGACCCGGTCTTCCGCGAGAAACCGGCGATCCACCGCTTCCCCGGGAAAATGGCCGAACGCGTCCACTCGCTCTCGGTGCACATCCGCGACGACTACGGCGGCGACGCCGCGCGCGTCTGGACGGACGCGGAGGACGGCAAGCAGCTGCGCGCGAACCTCGAAGGCCTACCGGGCTTCGGCGAGATGAAGGTGAAGGCGCTGGGCTCCGTGCTCGCCAAGCGCTACAAGCTCGCGACGGCCAAGAGCCTCGTCCCGAAGCACCCGACGCTCGGCGACGTCGACTCGCACCGAGCGCTCCTCGACTACCAAGCCGCCAAGAGGGCGCACAAGGCCGAGTGGTCGAAGATGAAGGCGTGAGTCGCCGGCAGCCGGGGGAACGTGACGGATGTCAACGATGTGAGGCCGTGAGATGCCCCTCGCACCCCACAGCCTCCTCGTGGCGAATTACCGTGTGCCGACGCTCAGCCTGGCTTAGTAGTAGGCCACCAGCTTGAAGTTCTTGGCTTTGCCAGACACCGTGTATTCCATCGTTTCCGTGAATTTCGCGTCGTAGTCGGAATACCAGCCGTTGGAGCCGGGGAACAACGCGGCTTTTTCACCGCCTGTCAAGCCGACGAGTTTGCCCGATGTTTCTGTGCTCGCGCATTTCTCGATGTCCCGGGTTTCGGTCAGCCAGCCTTTTGCTGCAAATTTTGGGTTGACCTCCCGCTTCCCCGTGCAGTGGACTGCGCCGAAGGCCCCTCCAGTCAGTTCCGTGAAGGTGTAGCTCGCTTCGAATGGCGTCTTGGTCGTCGTTGCGCCTGCCGTGCCGGCCGCAAGGGCCATCACGGCGGTTGATGCAAGCAGCGCGGCAGCCAACCTCGCAGCCCTCGCAGGAATCGTTCCAGTCATTGCTTCCCCTCCAGTTCGTCCTTGGCGATGAGAGCCGCGTCTCGGCATTGAACCCGCCGCTGGCCTCAAAAATCCTGATCGTCGGAATATTCCGAATGTTCCGTCGATCAAACCAGTAGACGGCACGCAGGTCAACAGCATTAGCCCCTGATTTCCATAGGTCTTTGCGCTGCGCCATACGCAGAGTCGATGGGTCCGGCGTGGCCGGGTCGGTCGGTAGCTGAATCACGATCGCGATCGGCTCGAACAGCGTCATCGGGGCGACGCACTGGCTGGCGGGCAACCTTGGCGGGATCGCTGACCGCGGACTGGCCGCCCAGCCAGTCGCGCCTCCGTTCCCTTACCCTCAACCGCCCGATGGGCGTGCCGCCTCCCCCAGTCACAGAGCCGCCCCGCGTCCGCCGGCTGGGGCCGGTCTCACTGCGGCCCGGCGTCGGGGCGTCGGCGGGCCTGTTCTTCAGCGCGCTGCTCGCGTTCGTCGCGATCGGGGCGACGCTCCCGGTGCTGCCGACCTATGTGCGGGGGCCGCTGGGCGCCGGGGACGTGGCGGTCGGCATCGTGGTCGGCGCGTTCGCGGTCACCTCGGTGGTGTGCAGGCCGCTGGCGGGGCGCGAGTCCGACCGTCGCGGCCGGCGGATCGTGCTCGTCGCCGGCTCGCTCGCGATGGCGCTCGGCGGCGTGCTCTACCTGCTCTCGGACAGCGTGCCGACCGTCGTTGCGGCGCGGCTCGTCGTCGGCGCCGGCGAGGGGTCGGTCTACACCGCGGGGGCGACGTGGGCGGTGGACCTCGCGCCCGAGGACCGTCGCGGGCTCGCGCTCGGGCTGTTCGGGCTGGCGGTCTGGGGCGGGCTCTCGCTCGGGCCGGTCGCGGGGGAGCTGCTGCGCTCCTCGGCCGGCTACGACGCGGTCTTCGCGCTGACGGCGGCGCTGCCCGCGCTGGGCGCTCTGATCGCGATCCGGCTGCCCGAGCCGATCGAGCGCGAGATGCTCGCGCCCGCTGAGAAGGCGCCGTTGTTCCCGCGCGCCGCGCGCCGCCCGGGCGCGGCGCTCGCGCTCGCGAACGTCGGCTACGCAGCGCTCGCCGGCTTCATCGTGCTCGCCCTGAAATCGCGCGGCATCGACGGCGGCGCTGCTGTGTTCACGGCGTTCGCGATCGCGGTGTTCGCGAGCCGTGTCGCGCTCAGCCACGTGCCCGACCGCGCCGGGCCGCGGCCCACCGCGACCGCTGCCGCGCTCCTGGAGGCGACAGGGCTGACCGTGATCGCCGCCGCCCACTCGCTGGCGCTCGCGCTCCTCGGCGCGCTGATCGTCGGCGTCGGCTTCTCGATGCTGTTCCCCTCGCTCGCGCTGATGGTCGTCGGCGACACCGGCGACGAGGGGCGCGGCTCCGCGCTCGGCGCGTTCACCGCGTTCTTCGACATCGGCGTCGGGCTGGGCGGCCCGATCGCCGGCGCAACCGCCGCGCTGATCGGCTACTCCGCTGTCTTCTACCTCTCGGCGATTGCCGCGCTCGGCACAGCCGCCCTGGCGGCCACCTACGAGCGAACCCCGGCTCCGGCGACGCGTTAGCTGACCGGCGGCGGATCGCCCTCGGCGGTCGCCGCCAGCTTCGGGTCCCATTCGCACACTGCGCACGCGTGGTCGAAGGCGGAGTGCGCGAACGCGAGCGCCGCGGCGTGCGGGTCGGGGCTCGCGCAGACGTCGTCCCAGTCGAGCACGTACTCGCCGAGCTCGCCCTCCCAGCGCGCCGAGGAGGGCTCCAGATGCTCGCCCCCGAAGTGCTCGCCGGGCGGGTGGGCGTAGGCGTAGAACGCGGCGCGCTCGTAGCGCGAGTCGCCGGGCCACCAGCCAACGGCGACCTCCTGCGAGTCCATCGCGTTGCGCATGATGAAGTCCTGCGAGGGCGGGTCGGCGGGGAGCCCGGAGAAGAGGCTCACCGCGAGGTCGAACGAGCCCCACCAGGCGTTCACCGGCGTCGAGCGGCCGCGATACGGGGCGCGGAACGCAGCCAGCACGAGCGCGGCGCGGGTGGCGGCCGCGAAGTAGCGCTCGACCTGCTCGGGCACGTAGGTGCTGTGGAGCTCGTCGGCGTCGAGCGGCTCGGTCCACGCCACCTCCTGCGGGGTCGTGTTGATCTCGAACGCGCCGGCCAGACCGCGGGCGGCGGCGAGCAGCTCGCGCGCGACCGCGCCGACCGAGCGGCCGGGAAGACCGACGCGCGCGGTGCGGCCGTCGCTGTGCTCGAGCACTGCCTCGTGGACGTGCAGGTCGAGGGCGGCCGCGAACGAGCCCGAACCGTCGGGCGCGGGCAGCGGCAGCGTCTCCCAGCCGCGCGCGCTCAGGCGCAGCGCGGCGTGCTGGAGCTGGGGCTCGGGCGGCGCCAGCGCGACCGCCAGCTTGCCGAGCACCTGCGTGTGGGCGTGCAGCGTGTCGCACGTGTCGCGCCACTGCTCGTAGGGCAGCGTCGGCCAGCCGGAGGCCATGACTGCAGCCTAGAGGAGTTTTTTGACGCCGCCCACCGCGGCCTTGCCGAGCACGATCTCGAGGATCACCCCGGACACGCCGAGCACCACCCCGACCGCGACGACGATGATGTCTTCGAGCAGCACGCCGAGCGAGACGAGCACCACGCCCAGCGCAGGGAGCGTGTCGAGTCCGGTGAACGGCGGCGCCAGGAAAGCACCGACCGAGCCTACGACCACGATCAGGCCGAAGACCGAGTTCGAGAGCCAGTGGTTGAAGAGGAAGCGGAAACGCGGTTTCGAGAAGCGCTCGAGTTTCCGGATCAGCTTCATCAGGCCTTCGAGGAACTTCTGCTGTTTGGGCCCGGCCAGCTCGAGCTCGCGCCAGCGCCGCGGCACCCAGATCTCGACGCGTCCGACGACCAGCTGGAGGGCCAGCAGTACCGCGAGGATCTCGAAGACGTGGGTGACGCCACCGGTCGGAAGCGGCAGAGCCGGCACGCCGAGCAGCAGCACGAACAGCAGCGCGAAGCTCTTCTCCTCGAACAGTTCGATCAGGCCTCCGACCGTCTTGGGGCCGTCGCCGCTCAGCCAGCGCTCGAGCTCCTCGCTGACCTTGGGCGGGTCGCCGGCGGCCTCGCGGCGCTCGGCCTCCGGCGGGCCTGCCTCTGGCCGGATCGTGCCCATCGGCGCCTCACGATACCCAGGGCGCGGTGCGATGATTGCGCGATGCGCCGGGGCACCTACTCGATCGTCGCGCGCGACCCCGGGAGCGGCGAGCTCGGCGTGGCGGTGCAGTCGCACTGGTTCTCGGTCGGGAGCGTCGTGTCGTGGGCCCGCCCCGGCGTGGGCGCGGTCGCGACGCAGTCGGTCGCCGAGGTCGCGCACGGGCCGAACGCGCTCGCGCACATGGCGGACGGCCTCGACGCCGGCGCGGCGATCGCGGCCGTGCTGAAGGGCGACGACCGGGCGGGGTACCGGCAGCTCGGCGTCGTCGACGCGCAGGGCGGCGCCGCCGCCCACACCGGCGGGGGATGCATCGAACACGCCGGCGAGGTGGTCGGCGAGGGCTTCACCTGCCAGGCAAACATGATGGCCCGGGAGACGGTGCCGGCGGCGATGGCGGCGGCCTACCGCGCGGCCGAGGGGGACCTCGCGGCGCGCATGCTCGCGGCGCTGCGGGCGGCCGAGGGCGAGGGCGGCGACGTGCGCGGGCGCCAGTCGGCGGCGCTGCTCGTCGTGCCGGCGAGCGCCGAGCCGTGGCGGGCGCGCTTCGACGTCCGCGTCGAGGACCACGGCGAGCCGCTGGCCGAGCTGCAGCGGCTGGTGCGCCTGGCGCGCGCCTACGAGATGGCGGGCGAGGCCGACGAGCTCGTCGCGGAGGGACGCCACGAGCGCGCGACCGAGCTCTACGCGGCCGCCGCCGAGGTGGCGCCCGAGGCCGACGAGCTCACCTTCTGGGCCGGGCTCGGCGTGGCCGCGCAGGACCTCGAGCGCGGCGCGGAGCTCGTCCGAGCAGCCGCCGCCGTGAAGCCGGCCTGGCTGACACTGCTCGACCGTCTGCCCGAGGATCTCGCGCCTACCGCGGCCGCGGTGCGCGGCGCGCTCGGACGCTGAGGCTCAAGCCACCGCGTGCAGGTGGCGCGGGAGCGCCTGCGAGAGCAGGTTCGGCAGCACCACGCTGAAGTGGAACACGCGCTCGGCGACGTCGCGGGCGGCCGCCGCGTGCCGCGGCAGCTCGCGCGCCACGTGCTCGACGGCGTCGACGGCGCCGTCGAGGTCCTCGAAGGTCATCACGCCGGCGCCGGTCGGCAGCCAGCAGTCGAAGTCGCCGTCGCCGACGATCAGCGGCCGGCCCGCGGCGAGGAACGACGCGTCGTGCGAGGTGAACCACACATGGCGATCGACGCTCAGGTTCAGGCAGGCCTGCGAGCCGATCAGCTGCCCGCGGTAGGCGGACAGAGACAAGTCCACGGCGGCCTCGGCCCGCACGCTCCACCCGGCGGCGGCGAGCTGCTGCGCCAGCTCTGAGCCGTCGTCTGGGAGCGGCGTCCAGGGGCGCGGCGTGAGGCGCGCGGGCAATGCCAGCAACTGCCCCACGCGAGCGCCGTCTCCCTCGGAGGGGCCGAGGCCGCCTTGCTCGCTGCCGCGTCCGACGAGCACCTTGAGTGGCAGCTCGGCGCGCGCCGGCGGCCCGTACCAGAGGCGCGGCACCACCGGCGGGATCGTCGGCAGCCACTCGGCCGCGAGCTGCTCGTCGGGATCGCGGCGGTTCGTGAAGTAGAGGTCGTGGTCGGTCTGGCGCACCGCCGCCTCGAGCGGGTCGCGCTCGATGCGCCCGTCGATGTCGAGCAGGGCGCGGCGGCGCGGCAGCTCCCGCTCGGCGAGCCAGCAGTGTCCACCGATGTCGAGGAGCAGGTCCGCGGTGCGCAGCCGGCGTCGTAGCTGCGGCCAGACCATGCCTCCCACGAGCCCTGCGTCGGAGTCGACCCAGACGACGGGAATGTCGACCCGGCAGCGGCGGAGCAGGTCTTCGAGGAGCATCAGCCCCTCGCGCGGAACCCTGCCCTCGCCATCGGCGGACAGCCCGCTCTCCTCCACGTAGGCGACGTCGTGGCCGAGCTTGCGAAGCCCGATCAGGTAGTGCAGATGGGCAGCCACGTTGCTGCCGCGGGGGCGTCTGAGCACATCACCTGTGACCACGATCGAGGCCATGCCCATTAGACGCCGGGGCGGGCAAAAGGTTGGTGCGCTGCCGTCGTCGCCGGTGGCGCCACAGCGCGGGGCGGGCCGCTGTGCGCGGCACACCCCGAATCAGGACCTCAGGCGGTCAGCTCGGCGGCCATCTCGTCGAACACCTGCACGTAGGCGTCGACCGCCTCGTCGGTGTGTGTCACCGACAGCGTCCACTCCTCCTCGCGCCCGGGGGTCATGAAGATGCCGCGGTTCATGTTGTAGAGCCAGGCCAGTTCGGTGACCTCGACGTCCTGGTTGGCCTTGAACGTCTCGTAGTCGACGATCTTCGTCGGCGAGAACGTCACGCAGCCCTTGGCGCCGATGCCGACGGCGTAGCCGGACAGGCCGTAGCGGTCGATCACGCCCTGGCAGCCCGAGACGATGCGGTCGTTCAGCGCGTCCATGTGCGCGTAGGCCTCGGGGGTCAGAACCTCCTCGAGGCTCGCCCGCGCCGCCGCCATCCCGAGCGGGTTGCCGTTGTAGGTGCCGACCTGGTAGACGGTCCCGTCGTCGACGACGCGCATGACCTCCTCGCTGCCGCCGACGGCGGCCGACGGCAGCCCGCCGCCGAGCGTCTTGGCGAGCGTGACCATGTCGGGCTTCACCCCGAAGCGCTCGGTCGCGCCGCCCGCCGCGATCGCGAGCCCGGTCTTGACCTCGTCGAAGATCAGCACGATCCCGTGGCGCTCCGTCAGCTCGCGCACCGCCTGCAGGTAGCCGTCCTCCGGCAGCACCACGCCGAGGTTCATCATCGCCGCCTCCATGATCACGCAGGCCGGCTTGCGTCCTTCGGAGTCGAGCTTTTCGATGCGGCGCTCCATCGCGCCCGCGTCGTTGAACGGGACCGGGATCGTGAGGTCCGAGACCTCCTTCGGGATCCCCGCGCCGTACGGCAGAGACGCGTAGTTCTCGCGGTCGCCGATGCGGTCGTACTCCACGCCGATCGAGACCATCACGCCGTCGTGGTGACCGTGGTAGGAGCCGAAGATCTTCACGATCGTGTCGCGTCCGGTGTACCCACGGGCGATCCGGATCGCGTCCATCGTCGCCTCCGAGCCCGAGTTCAAGAAGCGCCAGCGGTCGATGCCCCAGCGGCGCTGCAGCTCCTCGGCGACGATCACGCCGTCCTCGGTCGTGGCGGCGAAGTGCGTGCCCTCGGCGACGCGCTCGCGCACCGCGCGCACGATCGCCGGATGGGCGTGCCCCTGGACCATCGAGCCGAAGCCGTTGTGGAAGTCCCACATGCGGTTGCCGTCGATGTCGTAGACGACCGGGCCTTTGCCGGTCGTCAGGTAGATCGGCCAGGGGTCGCGTGCCTGGTAGCTGGAGGCGACGCCGCCCGAGAGCGCGAGGCGCGCGCGCTCGTACATCGCCAGGCTGCCGGGCGTGCGCTCGTCGAGTCGCACCGCCTCGCGCTCGATCATGCTCCGTACGCGCTCGCGGTCGAGCTGCACTGTCGTCTCGGCTGACATCTCGTCCTCCTGGTGGCTCGAGGGCGGCCGGGCGTGGCCGCTGGCAGTCAGGTTAGGAGGATCGCGCGCCGGCGTGCGGCGACCGGCTGGACAACGATCGCGCCGCCCGTGCGACGCGGCGGCACAGGAGGCTCTCTACGCCTCGGGGCGGTAGCGCAGCCCGTCGAGGGCGACGCCGAGCACGCGCTGGACCTGGCCGGGCTCGGCGGCTCCGATCTTGGTGATGCCGACGACCATCTGAAGCACGTCCGGGAACTCGACGTCGGCGCGCACGACGCCCGCCTCCTGCGCGCGGGCGAGCAGCGGTTCGCCGGCGGCGTAGAGCGCGCCGCGGCACTGCTTGAACAGGGGCGCGTCCGGATCGAGGTAGTTGGAGAGCTCCTCCGCGAGCGCCCGCTTCGTCGCCAGGTAGCCGATCATGCGCTCGAACCAGGTCCGCAGCGCTTCCCACGGGTCGGCGGTCGCGAGCTCCGAGGCGGAGCGGCAGATCTCCTCCATTTCCTCGACGTAGAGGGCCTCTAGCAGCGCCTGGCGGCGTGCTGATCGGCAGCGTCGCCGAGGCGGTCGCGGCGCACTCGCGGCGCTCGGTGCTGATCGTGCACCGCGGCGAGTAGCGCCCCGGCTCCCCCGCTCGAACGCCGTCCCCGGTCAGCGCGTGATCGTGAAGGTGAGCGGCTGCGACGCCGCTCTCAGCCCGTGCGCGTCGCGAACGTTGAGAGTCACGGTGTATGTCCCGGGGTTGAGCGTCCTGGTGCTCGACAGGCGCCCCTGGAAGGGGACCTTGTCGAGACCGGCGTGGCCCGCGACGCTGAATGAGCCCGCGCCCACCGTGCGCCTGCACCTGGGCTTCCTGCTGTTGCCCGCCGTCGCAGCCACGCATCTGCCGTGGACCCGCCTTCCGGCGACCGAGCGACTGAACGTGAAGGTCGCTGTGGCCGCCTCGTTGAGAACGAAGCGGAACGTGGTGCCGACGGCCACGCCGGCGATGTGCGGCAGGGCCCGCCCCCGGCGCCACTTGCTCGCCGACTCACCGAAGCCGCTCACGGCCAGTTTTGCCAGGCCGGCTCCCGCAGTGGTCGTCGTGGTGGTGCTCCCCGGCGGCGACAGGAAGGTGTAGCGGTCCGCCGGGCCGGTTTCGCTCGCGCCGCCCGGCCCCGTCACGCGAAGGTCGACCGTCGCGGGTGCCGACGCCGGTGCGATCGCGGTGATCTGGCCCGTGGAGTCGACGCTGAAGCTGGACGCCTGCGTGGAGCCGAACGTGACGCCGGTCGCGCCGTCGAAATCCCGGCCGGTGATCTTGACGGCGTTGCCTCCGGTGGGCGCTCCCGAGGCGGGTGCTAGCGAGGAGACGACCGGCGCCAGCACGATGTCGGCGTTCAGGTAGAACTCGATTTCGCGTTCTTCCGATTTGGGGGTTTCGAAGGGGCCCTGTTCCGCGAGCGCCGGACTCCAAAAGAGAGACACGGCCGATTCGGTCATGACTTTCTTGTACGCGACGCCCCCGCCGGCCCCGTTCGGGACGTCGACCCCGATCTCATCGCCCGCGCGGATCGGAAGGCTCGTGGCGTTCGCCCCGCCTTCGTGGTTCGTCGCGAGCGCCGAGGTGCCCTCCCCGACCAGGTCGGATTCTTCTTCGCCGGCGGGCCGGAGCACGCGGAGCTTCAAGCTGCCGAGGCCGAAAACGCGCCAGGCCGTGATCGTCCCGGAAGCGGGCGCTTCCTGGAGGGCGTCAGGCGAGACGACCTGCGCATACGTGGCTCCGCCTTCGCACGGCCCCATGCAGTCATGGCGCGCGACCGGGTCCAAGGACGTCGGGACGTCGGGCCCGAGCCTCACCGTCGTCGCGCTCGCCGCCGTGGGCGAGAGCATTGCCGCCGCCGAGGCCGCAGCCGCGAGAAGCGCCCCCCTGCTCACGGAGGACACGATATCAGCCACGCTGACCCGTGAGGAGGACCTGTTCGGCTCCGTGGGCGGCTGCTTCGGTGCCGCCGAGGTGTGAGACGGAGTCGCCGCGAGCGGCTTCGCCGAAATGGCGAGACCCGGATTCGAACCGGGGACACCACGATTTTCAGTCGTGTGCTCTACCAACTGAGCTATCTCGCCGCGCGGACGATGCTACCGAGTCGCGCCCGGCCGGCGAAGCGGTGACGGCGGCGCGAGCTGCCTAGCTTCCGGCCTGTTCCCAGGCTTCCAGGTAGGGCAGCGGATCGATCGGATGGCCGCTCGAGGACTGCCAGCTGCCGACCCAGATCTCGAAGTGCAGATGCGGTGCCGTGGCGTCGCCCGTCTGCCCGGCGCGGCAGATCTGCTGGCCGGCGGCGACCGCCTGGCCCGTGGCGACCGTGAACGAGCCGGCCTCGCAGTGGGCGAACATGAAGTCGAAGCCGATCAGCGTGTGCTCGACCGCGTAGTAGCCGGCCCCGCCGGGCTGGTTGGCCGTCGTGAGGATCGTGCCCGCGAGCGGCACGAGATCCGGGTTGCCTTCCGCGGTGAGGATGTCCTGCCCTTGGTGGATGTGACCGGCGCGCGGAGCGCCGAAGCGGTTTTCGGGCCCCCCGAAGCTGTGCGAGCCGCGGACGGGGAAGACGGCGCCGTCGGCGACCGTCTGGACGGGCGTGGGCACGCCCGGTTCGGGCGCGGCGGTGACGGGTAGCGCGGGCGCCTTGACCGTGAGCGTCGCCTGCCCGGAGATGCGCGCGTTGCGCAGGATGTTGCCGTTGCGGCGGTCGTGTGCGGAGACCGTGACGTGGTAGCTGCCGGCGCCGATGCGGGCGCCGCGCGGCCAGACGACCGCGAAGCGGTGTGAGGTGCGCACCCAGCCCATTTCTGCGGTCAGCACGGTGTGACGGCTGTGCAGGTCGATCACGAGCACCCGCAGGAAGACGCTGGGGACGTGTGGCTCGAGGAGTTCGAGCACGATCCGCGGCGGGCGGCCGGCGGTCGCGCTGGTGGGGATGTTGAGATAGGAGAGGAGGGGCCGCGCGATGCTCGTCTGCACGCCGAACTGGCTTCCCCCCGCCTGAGCGGATTCGGGTGCGCTCACGCCGCCGGGTTGGTCGGCAAGCGCGGCCGCTCCGGTGGCGTTGAGCAGCAGCGCTGTGCTCGTCAGGGCCGTGAGGACGGCCCCGCGAATCGGGGTCATGCTCTTGCCTCGGCGCATCGACGGCGCCGATGCAGGGATGGGAAGGCGCTTGCAGGAGCGCCCGCCGCGAGCTCAGCTGGGCGCGAATTCCTCGCTCAGCGCGCGGTAGGTGATCGCGAGGCCCTCGTCGATCGGCACCTGCGGCGCCCAGCCCAGCTCTGCCCGGGCGCGGCCGATGTCCAGGCAGCTGTGCTGCAGCTCGCCGGGGCGCAGGTCCGCCAGCTCGGGCTCGATGTCCGAGCCGGCGGTCTCGGCGAGGCGGCGCCAGATCGTGAGCACGTCGGTTTCGACGCCCGTGGCGACGTTGAAGACGCCGGCGGTGCCGGTGGCGGCCAGCAGGGCGCTGACGACGTCGGCGACGTAGATGTAGTCGCGCGTCGGCCGGCCGTGGCCGTAGAGCTTCGGGGTGTGGCCCTCGTTGATGTGCCCCGTGAAGATCGCGACCACGCCCGCCTCGCCGTGCGGGCTCTGACGCGGCCCGTAGACGTTCCCGAGCCGCGCCACCGTGTGCGGGATGCCGGACGAGAGCGCCCAGGTGCGGACGTAGGCCTCGGCCGCCCACTTCGAGCAGCCGTAGGGCGAGAGCGGCGCCGGGATCCGGTCCTCCGGCGTCGGCCGCGGCGCCTCGTCGCCGTAGAGCGCGCCGCCCGTCGAGGTGAACACGACCGGGGCGCCGTGCGCGCCCGCAGCCTCCAGCACGTTCAGGGTGCCGCGCACGTTGACGTCGCAGTCGCGCCCGGGGTCCTCAACGGAGGCGACGACGCTCGCCTGCGCGGCGAGGTGGTAGACGGCGTGCGGCGCGAACTCGTCGACCGTCGCACGCAGCGCCTGCTCCTCGACGATGTCGAGCTCGACCAGCTCGGCGCCCGCAGGCACCCGCTCGGCGGACCCGGAGGAGAGGTCATCGATCACCCGGACCTCGCAGCCGTCGGCCAGCAGCGCATCGGCGACGTGCGAGCCGACGAAGCCTGCACCGCCGGTCACGATCGCGCGCTTGCTCACCGGCGCGACTCTAGCGTGCGCGCCGCGCGGGCGACCCCTATCGGGCGTGCCTAGGCTGCGGCGGCGGCGCCGGTCAGGAGCTCTTCGACCGCGTCGACCGACTGGTCGATGCGCTCGAGCACGCGGGTGCCGCCGCGCTCGCGCGGCAGGCTGCCGCCGACGGCCGGGCCGGAGAGGATCACCGGCAGCGCCGGGCGGGCAGAGCGAAGGTCGGTCAGGGCACCGTCGATGCCCTCGTCGCCGGCGACGATCGCGCCGAGCACGACGAGGTCGGGGCTGCGGCTCTCGACCAGCTCCATCAGGCGCTCGCCGTCGAGGTCGGTGTCGAAGACCGTGCGGTAGCCGGCCGCGGCGAGCTGGTCGTGGACCATCTGCAGGCCGAGCGTGTGCTCGTCGCCCTTGACGGCGGCGATCAGCACCAGCTCGCGGGTCGGCTCGGTGCCGCCCGTCATGTAGCGGTAGAGCGTCGCGAGCACGCGGCGCACGATCGTCGCGGCCCGGTGCTCGGTGTCGGCGGAGAGCTCACCCGCGTCGGAGAGGACGTCGAGCCTGCGAAGCGCGGGGCCGATCACCTCGGCGTGCAGCGTGATCGGGGCGATGCCGTCCTCGATCGCCGTCGCGATCGCGCTCTCGGCCATCTCGGCGTCGCCGCGTTCGAGCGCGCCGGCGAAGGTCTCGAGCGTCGACTCGACGAGCGCGGCGGGGTCGCGGCGCAGCTCCTCGCGCGCGTCGGGCCCGGTGCGTCCGAGCACTTCCATGAACGCGTCGAGCAGCACCGGGTCGAAGTGGCGCCCGCGCTGTTCGCGCATCATCTGGATCGCCTCCTCGACCGAGAAGGCCTTGCGGTACACGCGGTCGCTGGTCAGCGCGTCGAAGACGTCGGCGACCGCCACGATGCGGCCCTCGATCGGGATCGCCTCGCCCTTCAGGCCGCGCGGGTAGCCGCTGCCGTCCCACTTCTCCTGGTGGCTGAGCGCGATCGTGGCCGCCATGTCGAGGATCGAGGAAGAGGAGCCGCGGACGAGGCGGTGCCCCTCCTCGGCGTGCGTCTCGACGATCGCGCGCTCCTCGGGCGTGAGCGGGCCGGGCTTGAGCAGGATCGCATCGGGGATCGCGACCTTGCCGACATCGTGAAGGGGGGCGGCGTGGCGCAGGCGCTCGCAGAACTTCGCGTCCATGCCGATGTGTTCGGCCAGCAGCACCGAGAAGCGGCCGATGCGCTCGATGTGGGCGCCGGTGTCCTCGTCGCGGAACTCGACCGCCATCGACAGGCGCTGCACCGTCTCCGCCTGGGCGATCTCGAGCTCGGAGAGGGCGCGTTTGAGCTCGCTGGTGCTCGTCTCGACTTCGTCTTCGAGCGAGGCCATGCCGCGCTCGCCGAAGCCCCAGCCGATCGCGAGCGCCGCGAGGAAGAGGGCCACGGCGCAGCCGGCCGCGGCGGCGTCGGCGCCGCTCAGCGCAAGAGCGACGATCGCGGCGAGGGCGACCGCCGCACCGGCGAGCATCGCCGGCAGCGCGCGACGGCCGGAGCCGCCGAAGGAGGGTTTCCTGTGCGAGCCGCCGGCCCCGCCGGAGGACGCCGGGCTCTGCGAGCGGCGGTCAGGCATCGCCCTGCCGCGACGGCGCGGTTCCGGTGCCGGGTCGGCGGCGGGCCGGCCTTGAAGCCGCTGAAGGAGCTCCGCCTGCATAACACCGTTCACCGAGATACCCCGCATCCTTGACCGACCCCAGGTTGGCGCCGCGTGTCAACGCTCCCCTCGACGCGCGCGCGAGCAGCCTTGATCGGGTCTCAGCGCTCGTAGACATACAGATGAATCGGCTGATCAGCCGCCTTTCTGTAGCGCACCGATGTCGATTGCATTCGCCGGCGCCTGCAGAGTGACGGGCTGATTCCAGCGGCTGAAGACCACACGACCTTTTTCGGCGCCCGTCTTCTCGATCTGGAGGGGGAACGGCTGCCCGGCGGCGGCGACGTAGAGCGTGCCGCCTTTGCTCGTGTCCTTCAGTTCCACGGCCTTCTGGCCCTGAACCGTGGTGGTGCCGCCCTTGGTGAGCGTGCCGTGGTCGGCGAGCGCCGTGTCGATCAGCTTGCTGAGGTCGGTGAGCTCGGCGAGCGAGGCCAGTTCGCCGCTGTTGGCGGGCGCCTTCAGCCATTTGCCCTGGAGCAGCGTCGCGGCAGCGGACCCGGAGACGTGTTTGTAGAACGCGGCGCTGCCGTTGATGTACACGGCGCCGTTGACCTGGACGAGCTGGATCGTGAAGCCTTCCTGGGAGATCATGCCCTTGCCGCCCTTGCCGGCCAGCAGTTCCATGTCGAGCGCGATCGGCTTGCCGGAGGTGACGATCGAGCCCTGGATGTGCACCGAGGACGCCTTCGACGCGGCCTCTTTGGTCGCTTCGAGGATCTGCTCGGGCGACTTGGATTCGATCCCGTTGCCCGAGGAGGAGCCCCCGCAGCCTGCGAGCGCAAGGGCGAGCACGAGCAGCGCGAGGACGACGATGCGTATGTCACGTCTCATCGGCGAGAGACTCTAGCCACCGACGTGGTCGCCTCCGGGCGGGAACCCGATGCGCCTGCTCGGCGCGTACGGGCGCCTGCTGGACGACCTGATGTCACTGGCCGGCTGAGCGGCGGCGAGAGAACACGCCGCCGCCAGGTCGGAGGAAGGTCGGCTACTGGTTCTGCGCGTGGATGCTTCCCCACGCGGCGCACAGCAGAGCGCAGAGCAGCTCGTCGCGCTGCTCCTCGGTGCTGGTGTCGATCTCGTCGACGGCACGCACCACTGCGGATGCGAACAGGGCCGGGTCCTGGGGGGGAGTGTCCCTTTCCATCGTCAGCTCACTTAGTTCGTGTTTAGACGCTTGGTACAACTGTCTTGCCCACATCAACACGGCGGAACCGTCAGAGATGCGACCGTTTGAGCGGGCAGGCGTGGCCAAGGTGGGAGACCAGCGTAGGACAGTTTGGAGTACGGCCTGGAGAGCGGCGCTCAGAGAACCCGCCGGCAAAGCGCGGGGAGCGCCCGCGAAGTCGGACGGTTGATCGCGCTCCGTTTCTCAAAGTGGGCGCATTTGCACCCCGGGAGCAATTCGACTAGCCTCGCGGCGAGCAACGAAGGTGGGTCTTCCAATGCGCAGAAGGATCCAGGTTTGGGTTCTCGCGGCGGCGCTCGCCGTCGCGATCTCGCCCGGCGCCGCTTCGGCGAAGGCCCACTTCAAAGGGAACGTCTGCTCGCTGGTCTCCGCGGGCGAGCTGGCCGCCGCGCACATCCCAGGTCCCGCCTGCACCAAGGGCAAACCGATCATCAAGGCGGCGAAACCGACGCCCCTCGGGGGGACCTACGGCGCGAGCGAGTGGGGGGCGCACTGGGGCGTCCACGAAGGCGGCAGCCCCATCCACTACCTGGTCGTGACCGTTTTCAAGATTTACGGATCCGGGGCTTCGCTGGCGAAGGCACATGCACGGCTCCGCCATCAGGTTCTCGCATACGGCCACCCGATCGGTGTCGGGAAGCCGGGTGCCTTCTTCGGCGAATCCGCGACTTGCTCCAACCCTCCGACGGACGATTGCACCAACGACAGCGTGAAGGCGCTCGTCGGCAGCTACGAGGTCTTCGTGCTGCTGGAGGATGCTCAGCCCGGCCCCGCGGGCGCTGAAACACCTCCAGGCGACGACACCGCCCAGGACCAAGAAGAACAGGAATCCGACAGGGGACCCGTGATCGCGATCGCGAAATCGATCGCCGCGGCGCTGTGAGCGAGGAGGTGGGACTCGACTCGACGCGACGAAGCCGGCGGCTCGAGTAGCGTCCGACTTCGAGGCGCTCCCTTACTCCCGCTCAGAGCGCCATCGCCACGTACTTCGTCTCCAGGTACTCGTCGATCCCCTCGAAGCCGCCCTCGCGGCCGAACCCCGACTGCTTGACGCCGCCGAACGGGGCGGCCGGGTTCGAGACGACGCCCTGGTTGAGCCCGACCATGCCCGTCTCGAGGCGCTCGCACACCGTGATCGCCCGCTGCAGGTCGCGCGTGTAGACGTAGGCGACGAGCCCGTACTCGGTGCGGTTGGCGGCGTCGAGCGCCTGCTCGTCGGTCGTGAAGGTCGCGACGGGGGCGACGGGCCCGAAGATCTCCTCGGTCATCAGCCGCGCGTCGTCGGGGACCGCGGCGAGCACGGTCGGGTCGTAGAAGTAGCCGGGGCCGTCGCCCGGCTGGCCGCCGAGCAGCACCTTCGCGCCGCGGCCCACCGCGTCCTCGACGAGCTCCTGCACCTTCTCGCGCTGGGCGCCGTCGATCAGCGGCCCGACGTCGACGCCGGGGTCGGCTCCGTGGCCGACCTTGAGCGCGCCCATGCGCTCGGCCAGGCGCCGTGAGAACTCGTCCGCGAGCGACTCGTGCACGTGAAAGCGGTTGGCCGCGGTGCACGCCTCGCCGACGTTGCGCATCTTCGCGAGCATCGCGCCCTCGACCGCGGCGTCGAGATCGGCGTCCTCGAAGACGAGGAACGGCGCGTTGCCGCCGAGCTCCATCGAGGTCCGCAGGATCTGGTCGGCGGACTGTTCGATCAGCCGGCGGCCGACCTCGGTCGAGCCGGTGAACGAGAGCTTGCGCGTGCGCTGGTCCTTGAGCAGCGGTTCGATCACCGCGCCGGAGCGCTTCGCCGTGATCACGTTCAGCACGCCGCCCGGGAGCCCGGACTCCTCGAGGATCTGCGCGAGCGCCAGCATCGACAGCGGCGTCTGCTGCGCGGGCTTCACCACCATCGTGCAGCCCGCCGCGACCGCAGGCGCGATCTTGCGCGTGCCCATCGCCGTCGGGAAGTTCCAGGGCGTGACGAACACGCACGGCCCGACCGGCTGGCGCATCGTCATGATCCGGCCCTTGCCCGTGGTGTTGACCATGTAGCGGCCGTGTATGCGCACGGCCTCCTCGGAGAACCAGCGGAAGAACTCGGCCGCGTAGGAGATCTCGGCCTTCGACTCGGTGACCGACTTGCCCATCTCGAGCGTCATCAGCAGCGCCAGCTCGTCGGCGCGGGCGACGATCTTCTCGTAGGCGGCGCGCAGCACCTCGCCGCGGTCGCGCGGCCCGCTCTGCGCCCACTCGGCCTGTTTCTCGGCGGCGGCCGCAAGCGCCGAGAGCGCGTCCTGCGGCGTCGCGTCGGCGACCTCGACCAGCTGCTCGCCCGTGGCGGGGTCCTCGACGCCCAGCGTGCCCCCGCCCTGCGCGTCACGCCACTGCCCGTCGATGAGAAGCTGCTTTGGAACCGAAGCGAGGATCTCCCGCCGGCGCTCCTCGCCCCTCACCTCGACAGCCATCGTGCATCCCTCAACGGCGTCACCGGCAACGACGAGTGCAGTTTCATGGGACCTCCGATCCGGACCGCGCCTGCGCGCCCACTGTCGTGTTCTTCCAGTGAGCAGATGCCCCGCATGAGGCCAACCTACCACCGCCCGGCGGCCCGCCCGGGAGCGTCGCGCCGGCACTCCCGCGTGCTCGCGGCGGTCGCCACGACGCTCCTCGCGGCGGCCGCCCTCAGCGCGCCGGCCACGGCTGCGACCTCGGGGCAGACGCTCGTGATCGAAGGCGCCGGCAACGGCCACGGCGTCGGCATGAGCCAGGAGGGGGCCTACGGCTACGCCCGCCACGGCCTCTCCTACCAGCAGATCCTCGCTCACTACTACACGGGCACCTCGCTGGGGCGGGCCTCGCCGAAGGCGATCGTGAAGGTGCTGATGGGCTCGAAGGTCAAGCGCGTCCCGCTCGAGCGCTACGTGCGCGGCGTCGTCGCCGCCGAGATGCCTCCGAGCTGGCCGGCCGCGGCGCTCGAGGCGCAGGCCGTCGCCAGCCGCACCTACGCGTTGACCGACCACGCGGGCGGTTCGCGCTTCGACGTCTATGCGGACACGCGCTCGCAGGTCTACCGCGGCGCGGCTGCCGAAACGGCCGCCACCAACGCCGCCGTCGCGGCGACCGCGCGGCAGGTCGTCACCTATGCGGGGCGACCGGCGATCACCTACTTCTTCGCGAGCTCGGGCGGGATGACCGAATCGGTGCAGGACGGCTTTCCCGGCGCGGCACCCGAGCCGTGGCTCACAGCGGTCTCCGACGCCTACGAAGGCACCGCTGCGCGCTGGCGCGCCGAAGTCCCGTTCGCGACGGCGGCCAAGCAGCTGCGCGGCCTCTATCGCGGCCGCTTCCACGGCGTCGAAGTGGTCAAGCGCGGCGCCTCGCCGCGGATCCTCACCGCGCGCGTGCTCGGCACCGCCGCCGCCTCGATCGTGAGCGGCCCGACGCTCGCTTCCCGCCTCGGCCTCGACAGCACCTGGGAGTACTTCTACGTGCGCGCCGGCGCGGTGCTGAAGCCCGAGCCCGACCACAGCGGGCGCCCGAGGCTGTTCGGACCCCTGTCCGGCGGCGCGCCGTCCCCGCCGCCGCCACCCGGCAACGCCGGCGGCGTCGCCCCGACCCCGGGCGGTGGCGCCGCCTCGGCCGGCAGCGGCGGGGGCACACCGGCAGCGGGCTGAAAAGCCGGCACGACACTAGGCTGCGAGCGTGGCCGCCCCGCTGCTGCTCGCCGACACGCCCTGGCTGCTCTACCGCTCGTTCTTCGCGCTGCCGAAATCGATCGTCGACGGCGACGGGCGGCCGGTCAACGCGCTGCTCGGAACCGTGAACGCGATGCTCGCGCTGATCGCGCCGCCCACCCGCGCTGCCCGCGCCGCGCTGCTCGAGGCCGGCATCGGGGAGCCGCCACGCGCCGTCGTCGCCTGCACCGGAGCCGAGCAGGCCGACTACCGCGTGGAGCTGTATCCGCCCTACCACGCTCACCGCGAGCCGATGCCCGCCGAGCTCGCCGAGCAGTGGCGCCGCGCGCCCGCCCTGCTCGAGTCGCTCGGGTGGACGGTCAGCGGCAGCGGAACGCTCGAGGCCGACGACCTGATGTTCTCCTACGCGGCCCAGGAGTCGGCGGCCGGCGGCGACGCGTTGCTGCTGACCGGCGACCGCGACCTCTACGGGGCGGTCGACGAGCGCACCCGCGTGGTCGCGACCGGCAAGGGCGGCGCCGTCACGCTGATCGGGCCGGCGGAGGTGCGCGAGCGCTACGGCATCGAGCCGGCGCTCGTGCCGGACTTCATCGCGCTGCGCGGGGACCCCTCCGACGGGCTGCCGGGCGCGCCCGGGATCGGCGCGAAGACGGCCGCCGAGCTGCTGCGCCGCTACGGCGCGCTCGAGCGGCTGCTCGACGCGGCGCGCGGCGCCGAGAGCAAGGTGAGGCGCGATCCCGGCGAGATGAGCGCGCGCACCGCACGGACGCTGTGCGAGCACGCCGAG
Source organism: uncultured Solirubrobacteraceae bacterium (assembly GCA_963836035.1). Lineage (GTDB taxonomy): Bacteria > Actinomycetota > Thermoleophilia > Solirubrobacterales > Solirubrobacteraceae > Palsa-744. The sequence continues at coordinate 179,374 of CAWIHX010000009.1, forward strand.
CTGCTGCTGCGCTTCAAGGAGGTCGCGACGCTCCAGCCCGTCGAGCTCGCACGGCCGGCGAGCGCGCCGACCGACTTCGCGCGCGGCGCCGAGGCGGCTGCCGCCAACGGCATGGCGCGGCTCTCCGAGCGCCTCGCGAAGCTCGCCGTTTGAAGGGGTCGGCCGGCGCTCCGTGCTGGCCTAAGGTGTGAACTTGACGGTGATCACGTCGCCGTCGGCCATCGCGTAGTCGCGCCCCTCCGTGCGCAACGTGCCGCGCTCGCGCGCGGCCACGTAGCCGCCGGCGTCCACGAGCTCGCCCGCGGAGATCACCTCGGCGCGGACGAAGCCCTTCTGGATGTCGGTGTGTATCTCCCCCGCTGCGTGCCACACCGACAGCCCGCGGCGCAGGTGCCAGGACTGCGCCGGCTTGGCCTCGCCGGCCGTGAAGAAGGCGAGCAGGTCGAGCAGCGTGAAGGCCTCCCGCACGACGCGCTCCAGCGGCGTCCCGGCGCCCGCACCGCCGGCGCCGAGCTCCGCGCGCATCGCGGCCGCCTCGTCGTCGTCGAGCTCTGACAGCTCGGACTCGATCCGCGAGGAGACCGCGACGGCACGCGCCCCCTGGGCCGCAGCGTGGGCGGCGACCGCGTCCGGCACCTCCTCTGAGCCCTCGTCCACGTTCGCGACGAACAGCACCGGCTTCGCCGTCAGCGAGCCGAGGTCGCGAGCGGCGTGCGGCGCCTCCTCGGGCACGGGGACGCCCCGCACCGGCCGCCCGGACTGGAGCTCCGAGATCACCTGCCGCAGCCAGGCCTCCTCGGCGGCCGCGCCCTTCTCGCCCCCGCGGGCCTGTTTGGCGACGCGCTCGACGCGGCGCTCCGCCTGGTCCAGGTCGGCGAGCACCAGCTCGGCCTCGATCGTCTCGATGTCGCGCAGCTCGTCGACGTCGCCCTCGGGGTGGATCACGTTCTCGTCGCGGTGGGCGCGCACGACGTGGACGATCGCGTCGGTCTCGCGGATGTTCGCCAGGAACTTGTTGCCGAGCCCCTCGCCTTTGTGCGCGCCCGCGACGAGTCCCGCGATGTCGTGGAAGTCGATCGTGTCCCACACGATCTCCGACGCGCCGACAACGGCCGCCACCTCCTCCAGGCGCCGGTCGCGCACCGGCACGACAGCGACGTTCGGCTCGATCGTCGTGAACGGGTAGTTGGCGGCCTCCGCCCCCGCTTTCGTCAGCGCGTTGAACAGGGACGACTTGCCGGCGTTCGGCATCCCGACGATGCCGATGCGCGTGCTCATGGGTCCCGCGGCGTCGCCGCGGCGGCGAGCGCGGTGCCCAGCAGCGCGCCGGCCAGCACGTCGGAGGGGTAGTGCACGCCGAGATAGACGCGCGACACCGCGATCGCGCCCGCCAGGCCGTAGAGCGGCGCGGCCGGCAGGCCGAGACGGCGGTAGGCCAGCGCGCCCGCGAAGGACGTCGCCGCGTGCGCGGAGGGGAAGCTGAGCCCGGTCGTCGTCCCCTGCAGGGGCGGCAGCCCGGGGATCTGCGGTCGCGGGCGCCGGACCGCGAACTTGATCGCGGTGTTGACCGCGTAGACGCCCAGCACGGTGCGGCGCGCGCGGCGCCATGCGAGGCGGCGGTCGCGCTCGGCCAGGCCACCGGCGAGGCCGATCGCAAGCCACACGGCGCTGTGCTCACCGAGCCGGGAGAACGCGGCCACGGCGCGCTCGGCGGCCGGCGTGTGGCCGCGGGTGCGCGCGAGCAGGAGCAGTCGCTCCTCGGGGCTCTCCTCCTGGCGGAACACGTGCGGGAGCGAGGCCGCAGCCGGGCTAGCCGAAGCCGACCCTCGGCTCCGCGGGCTCCGAGGTCACGTAGACGACCTGGCCGAGATCGATCCGGACCGGGCCGTCCTCGCTCTCGATCTCGTGCCAGCCCTGCGTGCCGAGCGCTTTCCCGAGGTCCTTCTCCTGCTGTTCGGAGAGCCGCACGGCCAGCACCTGGCCGCCCTGGAAGCCGATGCTCAGGCGAGAGCTGGTTGCCATCAATGAACCTCCGCTGGTTGCACGATCTCGGTCAGCACGCCACCCGTCGAGCGCGGGTGCACGAAGGCCACGCGCGAGGAACGGATGCCGGTCCGCGGCTGCTCGTCGATCAGCCGCATGCCCGCCGCGCTCAGCGCGCGCAGGGTCGCCTCGATGTCGGACACCTGGTAGGCGACGTGGTGGAGCCCGGGGCCCTGCCGCGCCAGGAACTTCCCGACCGGCGTGTCCTCGCCGAGCGGCGCAAGCAGCTCCACGTGATTCTCGCCGACGTCCAGCAGCACCGCCTCGACGCCCTGCTCGGCGACGACCTCGCGGTGCACGAGCTCCATCGAGAGCGCATCGCGATAGAGCTCGAGCGCCGGCTCGAGCTCCTCCACGGCGACGCCGATGTGGTCGATGCGGCTGAGCACCAGCGGCAGTCTATAGCCGCTCGGTGCCGCCCTCGGCCGGAGGCTCGGGCGCCGGGATGACGCCCGGCGCGGACAGCTGCGCGCCCGGCTGGGGCGCCTCGGCCGCCGCGACCACGCGAAGCCCGACGCCCGGCTGGCGCTCCATCCGCGGCACGCCGCGCATGACCTTCTCGATCGCCTCGCGCTCGAGCACCTCGTTCTCGAGCAGCTCGGAGGCGAGCGCGTCGAGCTGCGCGCGGTGGGCGAGCACGAGCTTCTGCGCGGCGCGGCGCGCTTCCTCGATCAGGTCCTGGCGCTCCTCGTCGCGGATCCGCAGCGTCGTCTCGGACAGGCGCACGTCGCCGTCGGGCGAGCGCCCGACGCCCGCGGTGCCCATCGCGTAGTCGTGGACCATCGAGTGCGAGATGTCGGCGACGCGCTTGAGGTCGTCCGAGGCGCCGGTCGTGATCGCGCCGAACACGATCTGCTCCGCGACGCGGCCGCCGAGCAGCACGGTCATGTAGTCGAGCAGCTCCTCGCGCGTCTTCAGGTAGCGGTCCTCGGCCGGCAGGTTCAGCGTGTAGCCGAGCGCGCGCCCGCGCGGCACGATCGAGATGCGGTGCACGCGGTCGACCGAGGGCAGCAGCTCGCCGCACAGCGCGTGGCCGGCCTCGTGATAGGCGACGACTCGCTTCTCGTGCCGGTTCAGCACGCGCTTCGACTGCACGCCGGCGATCACGCGCTCGATCGCGCTGTCGAAGTCGCGGGCGCTGATCTCGTTGCCGCGCCGGCGCGCCGCGAAGATCGCGGCCTCGTTGCAGATGTTCGCGAGGTCGGCGCCCGCCAGCCCGCTCGTCTGCTGGGCGATCAGTTCGAGGTCGACGTCATTGCCCATCGGCTTGGAGCGCGTGTGCACCTGCAGCACGCCCAGACGGCCTTTGACGTCGGGCGGCACGACGAAGACCTGGCGGTCGAAGCGCCCCGGACGGAGCAGCGCGGGGTCGAGCTTCTCGAGCAGGTTCGAGGCCGCGATCACGACCACGCGGCCGTTCGAGTCGAAGCCGTCCATCTCGACCAGCAGCTGGTTCAGCGTCTGGTCCTTCTCACCGGAGATGTCGGCGCCGCGACGGCCGCCGACGGCGTCGAGCTCGTCGATGAAGATGATCGCCGGTTCGTGCTGGCGCGCGACTGCGAACAGACGCCGGATGCGCGCCGCGCCGAGCCCGGCGAACATCTCGACGAACGAGGCCGCCGACTGCGCGAAGAACTCGGCCCCCGACTCGGCGGCGACCGCCTTGGCGAGCAGCGTCTTCCCCGTGCCCGGCGGGCCGTGCAGGAGGATCCCCTTGGGCACCTTCGCGCCGAGCTTCGTGAACTCCTTGGGGTCGCGCAGGAAGTCGACGATCTCCTGGAGCTCCGCCTTCGCCTCGTCGACCCCGGCGATGTCCGCGAAGGAGACCTGCTGCTTGGACGCGGGCTTGATGCGCTGCGGCTTGACGCGCGGCATCGCCTTCAGCGTCCGCCACATCACCGCGATCAGCGCGGCGAAGAACAGGATCGCCACGACGGGCTCCCAGTTCGTCGCGAAGTTCTGGATCTCCGTGGTCAGCGAGGTGTGCACCTGCGGTTCGACCGTGGCTGTGACGGGGGAGTGGGCTTTGGCTTTCGCCAGCGCCGCCCGCTCGGCGGCGGTCCGTTCGGCGGCGAGGCGACGAGCCCCATGGCCGGTGCTCGTGGCAGCGCCGGCGGCGCTCGGTGACCGCGTGGTGCTCGTCGTGGACGTCTGACCGCCCGTCGTCCCTCCAGCCGCGCTCGTGACTTCCTTGTTCACCAGGCCCCCTCCAGCGTGTCACGCACCATCCTTGGCATCAGGTTCGATTATGCGGGTTGGAGGGGCCGCTGTCGAGAGCCTGCCTGCGGGGCATCGCGCAGGGTTGCGAAGGCGCCGCGCAGGGTTGCAGAGGGTTGCGGAGCTTTGGTTGTCCGCACTCCGACAGGGCAGCCCGGGACGGCGCTCAGCCGAGGATGCGACGGGCGAGATCGCAGAACAGCTCGGTGGCGAACGCGAGGTCGCGCACGTCGATGCGCTCGTCGGCGCCGTGGACCAGCGGCGCGCTCTCGAGCAACGACTGGTGGCGGTGGGGGAAGAACCCGTACGCGACGCACTCCGGGAAGGCCGCGCGGAAGTGGCGCGAGTCGGTGAAGCCGGGCAGCACGACCGGCACCGTCGCCGCGCCGGGGTCGTGCTCGGCGACCCAGGCGTCGATCTCGTCCATCAGCTCGCTCGCCACCGGCGAGCTGTTGCCGACGACCTGCTCGGTGAACTCCAGCCGCCAGCCGTCTTCCGCCCCGAGCACCGCGGCCAGGTCCTCGCGGACCTCGCGCTCGCCGAGCCCGGGCGGGACCCGGCAGTCGACCTTCAGCTCGGCGCGGCTCGGGATCACGTTGACCTTCTCAGAGGCACGGATCCGCGTCGGCGTGAACGTGACGCCGAACATCGGCTCGAAGAACACGGCGAGACGCTCGTCGGCGGCACGCAGGCGCGCGAGCGAGGCGGCGGGGTCGGCCGGGTCCTCGCCGATGCCCGCGAGGAACGCCAGCGGCGCCTCGGTCGGCCGGTATCTCGCCCGCCCGCCGGAGGCCGCGAAGCGCTCGAGCAGCGGGCCCATCTTCAGCAGCGCGTTCTCGCCCATCGCCGGCATCGAGGCGTGCCCGGCGACGCCGTCGGTGACGATCGTGAAGCGGAACACCCCCTTCTCCGCGCAGCAGACGCCGTAGCGGCGCTCGCCGCCGTACTCGAACACCGGGCCGCCGCCCTCGTTTATCAACAGGTCGCAGCGCGCCTTCTCGGGATGGTTCTCGGTCAGCCACTGCGCGCCCAGCGCGCCTCCCGTCTCCTCGTCGACGACCGCCGCGATCAGGAGCTCGCCGCGCGCCGGGCGCCACCCCGAGCGCGCCAGCGAGGCCGCGGCGGCGATCTCCGCCGCGACCTGCGACTTCATGTCGAGAGCGCCACGGCCCCAGACGAAGCCGTCGGCGAGGTCGCCCGACCATGGGTCGTGCGTCCACTCGCCCGCATCGGCGAGCACGGTGTCCACGTGACCGAGGAAGCACAGCGTCGGCCCCGGCTCCGAGCCCGCGGGGGCCCGCAGCCGCGCGAGCAGGTTGGGCCGCTCCGGCTCGGCCCCGAGCAGCTCGCATTGGAGGCCCGCCTCCGAGAGGAAGGCGGCGAGGTGCTCCTGTGCCGCGCGCTCGTCGCCCGGCGGGTTGACCGTGTCGAAGCGGATCAGGCTCTGCAGGAGCGCAGTCGCCTGGGCGCCCGCCGGGAGATCCGGCCCGCCCATCCGCTCAACCTGCGGCCGCCCGCGGCGGGGGGCCGCCGGGCAGTCCGATCTCGGCCACCTCCTCGGGCGTGAGCGGGAAGTGGCAGGCCGCGCGGGTCCCCGGGGTGGGTCCGTCCTTCTCCTCCAAGGGCGGATCCTCGATCGAGCACAGCTCCTGCGCCTTCGGGCAGCGGGTGTGGAAGCGGCACGCCTTGGGCGGGTCGGCCGGGCTCGGCACGTCGCCGGTGAGCAGCGGCCGTTTGCCGCCGTGGCGCGAGGGGTCGGCGACGGGCACCGCCGAGAGCAGCGCACCGGTGTACGGGTGGCGGGGGTAGCTGTAGAGGTCGTCCGCGTCGCCCACCTCGACGAAGCGGCCGAGGTACATCACCGCGACCCGGTCGCACATGTGGCGCACGACCGACAGGTCGTGGGCGATGAAGATCAGCGTCAGCCCGAACTCGCGCTGCAGTTCGCGCAGCAGGTTGAGAACCTGGGCCTGGATCGAGACGTCGAGCGCGGAGACGGGCTCGTCTGCGATCAGCAGCTTCGGTTTCAGCGCCAGCGCCCGCGCCACCCCGATCCGCTGGCGCTGACCGCCCGAGAACTCGTGCGGGTAGCGGTTGTAGTGCTCGGGGTTCAGCCCGACGGTCTCGAGCAGCTCCTGGACCGCCTTGCGCCGTTCGTGCTTGCCCGGCAGCAGGCCGTGGATCACGAACGGCTCCGCGATGATCGAGCCGATCGTCTTGCGCGGGTTCAGCGACGAGTAGGGGTCCTGGAAGATCATCTGCACCTCGCGCCGGACCGCCTTCAGGCGCTTGCCCTTGATCTTCGTGATGTCCTGGCCGTCGAAGCGGATCTCGCCCGAGGTCGGCTCCAGCAGCCGCGTCACGAGCCGTGCGGTCGTGCTCTTCCCCGAGCCCGTCTCGCCCACGATCCCGAGCGTCTCGCCGCGCCGCACGTCGAAGCTGACTCCGTCCACCGCCTGCACGGCTCCGACCTGTTTCTGCAGGAACACGCCGCTTGTGATCGGGAAGTGCTTGACGAGGTCGCGCACCTGAACCAGCGCGCCGTCGTCGCCGCCCCCGGTGGCGCCGGCGGACTTGCCGGCGTCGGGCGCGAGCTGGACGTCCGGATCGCCCATCAGCCGGCCGTCTCCTCGAACCCGGTGACCGTGCCCTCGAGCCCGGCCTCGGCGATCGCCTCGTGCGGGCGGGCTCCCTCCTGCAACTCGGACCAGATCTTGCGGCGCGCCTCCGGTTCGAGCAGGCACGCGACGTAGTGGCCGCTGTCGCCGGGCACCGGCTCGAGCGCCGGGTCGATGCGCGAGTGGTCCGGCTGCGCGTAGGCGCAGCGCGGATGGAAGTGGCAGCCCGAGGGGGGGTGGATCAGTGACGGGGGCGTGCCGGGGATCGGCACCAGCATCTCCGAGCGATCGGCCTCCAGGCGCGGGATCGACTTCAGGAGCCCCCAGGTGTAGGGGTGCTCGGGGTTGGAGAAGAGCGCGTCGGCGGACGCCGTCTCGACGATCCTGCCCGCATACATCACGGCGATGTCGTCGGCGACCTCCGCGACGACACCGAGGTCGTGGGTGATGATGATGATCGCCATCCCGAGCTCGCTCTGGAGCCTTTCCATCAGCGCCAGGATCTGCGCCTGGACCGTGACGTCGAGCGCAGTCGTGGGCTCGTCGGCGATCAGCAGCTTCGGCTCGTTGGCGAGCGCCATGGCGATCATCGCGCGCTGGCGCATGCCGCCCGAGTACTCGTGCGGGTAGGCGTCCACGCGCCGCTTCGGGTCCGGGATGCCGACCAGCCCGAGCAGCTCGATCGCGCGCTCCTTGGCCTGCTTCCTGGGCGTGTCGTGGTGGGCCTGCATGGTCTCGATCAGTTGCCTGCCGACGGTGTAGAGCGGATGCAGGGCCGACAGCGGGTCCTGGAAGATCATCGCGATGTCGTTGCCGCGGATCGTGCGCAGCTCGGCGTCGGAGAGAGCGACGAGGTCGCGACCCTCGAACAGGATCCGTCCCGAGACGTCCGCGCCCTGCAGGCGCGTCAGACCGAGGGTCGTCAGCGAGGAGACGGTCTTGCCCGAGCCGGACTCCCCCACGATCCCGAGGGTCTTGCCTCCGAACACCTGGTAGGTGATGCCGTCGACGGCGTGCACCACCCCGTCTTCGCTCGCGAACTCGACCCGCAGATCCTCGACGCGGAGCAGTGGCTCGCCGCTCGCTCCGGGCTCGGGGACGGTGGCCGGCTCGACCGTGCTCACGCGTATCTGACCCTCGGATCGAGGTACGCGTAGGCGATGTCCGCGACGATGTTGGCGATGATGATGAACATAGACGCCAGCAGCACCGTGCCCTGGATCACTTCGAAGTCGGAGTGGACGATCGCGGTGTAGGCCAATCGGCCGACTCCAGGGATGTTGAAAACGGTTTCGACGAGCACGGCGCCGCCCAGCAGCACGCCGATTTCGAGCGCCAGCAGGGTGACGATCGGGTTGATCGCCGCGCGGACCCCCTGGCGCACGACGCGATGTTCGGTGAGGCCCTTCGCCCGGGCCGTGCGTATGTAGTCCTCTTTCATCGTCTCGATCAGGCTGCCGCGCATCAGCCTGGCGAACACGGCCGCGCTGCCGGCGGCCAGCACGAACCAGGGCATGATCAGCGAGGTGAACCATTTCCACGGGTCCTGGCTGAGCGGCACATAGCTGCCGGCGCCGGGGAGGATCTTGAATTTGCCGATGTCTTCGGAGAAGAGGAGCAGCGCGATCAACGCCAGCCAGAATTCCGGCGCGGAGATCAGGACCAGCGCCGATCCCATCGCGGTGCGGTCCCAGAGGCTGCGCGGTTTGAGCGCGGAGATGATGCCCACGGAGAGGCCGGCCACGACCCAGATCACACCCGCGCCGATCGCCAGCGACGCCGTCGCCGGGATCCGTTCCTTGATCAGCGTGATGACGGACTGCTGCGAGTAGTAGGAGTAGCCGAAGTTGAAGTGAAGGAAGACGCCCTTGAGGTAGTCCCAGAACTGAGTCGGCAGGGACTTGTCGAGTCCCAGCACCCGTTCGATTTCTTTGATCAGGTGGGGCTGCGGGTCGCGTCCCGCGCGCAGCACCGCAGGATTGCCGGTCGGCAGGACGCGGAAGAGGAGGAAGGTGAGCGCGCAGACGATCACCAGCAGCGCGATGCCCCACAGAACGCGCCTGATCACGTAGCCGGTCATCGGGTCGTCTTCGCGAGGTTGGTGGTGGGGCTCATCGGGTGGAGGAGTCGGTGCAACACGGCTAACGGAGCGGCCGGGGCTCCGCCTCCCGCGAAGGGAGGCGGAGCCCGGTTCTCGCTCAGCTCGGCTGCACGGCGCCTACTTCAGCGACGTCCAGCTGTAGTCCCAGGAGCCGACGTTCCACAGCTGGCCGACGCCGTGGACGTTTTTGCCCTGGAGGTTGCCCTGCTTGTCCCAGTCGAACGGAACCGCGATCGCTTTTTCGACCAGTTTCGTGTCGATTTCGCCCCACGCCTTCGCGCGCGCACCCTTGCCGTTGGTGCTTTCGGCTTCGGTCATCGCTTTGTTCAGTTCGGGGTCGTTCGCCTGGCTCCAGTTGACGTTCCCCGTCGGCACGATCAGTTTCCCGTTGAACGTGATGTTGAGGACCGTCTGCGGGTCGGCGAAGTCGGCGATCCACCCGACGCTCGGGCAGACGTCGATTTCTTCTTTCGGCACGTTGCAGTACTTCGCGTACATCGTCGACGTTTCGACGAGCGTGAACTTCGTGTTGAAGCCGAGGCTCTTGAGCGTCGAGTTGACGATTTCAGCGTCCTGTTCAGCCGGCGGCCCCTTGGCCCCGACGATGGTGACGGTTTCGCTGCCGGTGTACTTGCCGGACGGGTAACCCGCCTTCTTCATGTATTCGGTGGCAACCGTCATGTCGCCTTCGGGGTGTTCGTTGAAGTCGAACTTCGGACCCTTGATCCCGCCCGCGGCGTTGAAGCCGATGACTTCGTTCCACACGGGGTCGTTCGACGGATACAGCCAGTGCGTCATCACGTTCGTGACGAGCTGGCCGCCGCGGGCCTTGTCCATGGCGGTGCGATCGAGCGCGGCCCACATGGCCTTGCGGAGGTTTTCGTTCTTGAACGGCCCCGACTTGTTGTTGACGCCGATGTAGTGGCTGCCGGCGCCGGGCGAGATCATCAGCTGGCTCTTGTACTTTTCTGCCGCGAGCTTGATGTTCGCCTGGGTCGGCGGTTCGCTCTGGACGACGTCGCCGCCTTCCAGCACCTGGCGGCCGATGACCGCGTTGTCGCCCCCGATCTTGATCCGGGTTTCGTTCAGGTACGCGGGGCGGATGTCGGTGCTCGCATTCCAGTTCGGGTTGCGAACCAGCGTGAGCGACTTGCCCGGGAAGTAGCCGACGCCGAGCACCTTGCCCGAGCTGTCGTTCTTGATCATGTACGGGCCTGTCGCGACCTCATACGACGCGTAGTTGGACGGCTTGTTCTTGTCGTATTTTTCGGCGTATTCCTTCGGCACCGCCGCTGAGATCGGCATCACGAGCGCCGCCGCCACGAACTGCGCCTTCGGTTCGGTCAGTTTGAAGACGATCGTGTGCTTGTCAGGCGTCGTGATCCCCTTGATGGGCTTCGCTCCGCCTTCTTTTTCGGCCTGCGGCTCGCCTTCGATCGATTTGAAGTAGGCGCCGACGTACGGGTTGGCCACGTTGGGGTTGGTCGCGCGCTGGAACGCGTAGGCGACATCTTCGGCAGTCACTTCCCTCTTCACCGGCGGGCTGAACTTCACGCCTTCGCGCAGGTGCACCGTGATCTGCTTGTTGTCGGAGGAGATTTCCGGCGGGCCGGAAGCCATGTCCGGGCTCGCCGACGAAGCCGTGTTGGGCTTGTTCGAGTACAGCGGCCGCTGCGTGGCGAAGATCACCATGTAGTCGACCGAGTAGTAGGCGATCCCCGGGTCGAGGTGTTCGAAGTCACCTTCCTGGAGGACTTCGAGCGTGCCGCCCTGTTTACCTTCGAGCGACTGAGTCGCGGGGCTCTGGAACCCTTCGGTTCCCACAACTTCCGAGCCGCCCGAGCCACCGCTGCTGCTCGAGTTGCTCGAGCCACACGCCGACAGCAGCACTGCCAGCAGGGCTACGGCTGCCAAAGCAACAGCCGTTCTGATCGACCTCATCGAGTCGCCTCCTGTTGTTTGTGTGTCGGGGGCCCTCATCGGGCCTCCCTCGGGTTCAGGGCGTCTCTGAGCCCATCTCCCAGAAGATTGAAAGCCAGCACCGTGATCAGCAGCGCGAGGCCGGGGAAGACCATGTACCACCACGCGGTGTTGAAGATCGGCGTCGCCGAGGCGATCATCTGCCCCCAGCTCGCGGTCGGCGGGCGGATCCCGACGCCGAGGAACGAGAGCGCCGCCTCGATCAGGATGTTGGTCGGGATCTGCAGCGTCGCGTAGACGATGATCGGCGCAGTGAGGTTGGGCAGGATCTCGCGCAGCATGATGCGCCAGTTCGACGCGCCGAGGCCCCGCGAGGCCTCCACGAACTCGCGCTCGCGCAGCGACAGGACGAGCCCGCGCACGATCCTCGCCATGTAGGGCCAGGTGGCGAACGCGATCAGGAAGATGATCACCCCGATGCCGGGCTCGATCGCGCCGTGGATGCAGCCCTTCACGGAGCACGCCGCGCCGATGCCGATGCCCAGCAGCAGGATCGGGATCGAGAGCACGACGTCGACCGTGCGCGAGAGCAGGGTGTCCACCCAGCCCCGGTAGAAGCCGGCGACCAGCCCGACCGTGACGCCGATGAAGGTCGAGATCGCGGTGCCGATGATGCCGACCTGGAGCGACACCCGGGTGCCGTAGATCACGCGAGAGGCGACGTCCTCTCCGAGCTGATCCACGCCGAACGGGTGGGCGGCGCTCGGACCGAGCGGCGAGCCGAACGAGTCGGTGAGGTTCAGGTTCTCGACGTTCGGGCCGGGCAGTCCCAGGATCGAGACGACAAGCGGCGCCAGGATCGCGATCACGATCAGCACGATCACGACGCCGCCGGCGATGACCGCCACCCGGTCCCGGCGGAAGCGGCGCCAGAAGAGCTGAAGAGGCGATCGGGCAGCGACGTCCCCGCCGCCCGCGTCGAGGAACTCGAGCGTCTCGGCCGCCGGCCGCGCCTCACCGGTGGTGAAGCTCATCCCTTGCAGGACTCCTCATAGAGATGTTGGCGATCCTCACTGCTCCTCGACTTCGGCACCGAATCTACTCCTTCGACGGGGCCACGGCCCCACCTTCCACGGATTGCTCGGCGATTCGGACGCGTGGAAGACATACTCATAGGGGTGGATACCCTGTTCGGCGAAGAGGTCAATCCACCCGCCCGCAGCGGCGCGGCGGCCGGGGAGGAACGGCCGCTTGCCGCCCGGATCCGCCCCCGCGGGCTCGATCACTTCGTCGGCCAGACGCATCTGCTGGCACCCGGCTCGGCGCTGCGGACCGCGATCGAGCAGGGCAGACCGCACTCGATGGTGCTCTACGGGCCGCCCGGCTCGGGCAAGACGACGCTGGCGCGCATCGTCGCCGAGAGCTCCGGCGCCGCGTTCGAGGAGCTCAGCGCCGTGGCGGCGGGGCGTCCCGAGGTCCGGGCCGTGATCGAGCGCGCGCGGCACCGGCGCGAGAACGGCGGCGAATCGACCGTCCTGTTCCTCGACGAGATCCACCGCTTCAACAAGGCCCAGCAGGACGCGCTGCTGCCCGCCGTCGAGGAGGGGCTCGTGACGCTGATCGGCGCGACCACCGAGAACCCCGCGTTCGAGATCAACGGGGCGCTGCTCTCGCGGCTGCGCGTCTACGCGCTGAAGCAGTTGAGCGTCGAGGAGCTGGAGACGGTGCTCGCACGCGCCGTCGCCGAGCGGGACGGGGCGCCGGTCGCGGCGGGCGCGCTGCGCTTCCTGGCGGTGCGCAGCGAAGGCGACGCGCGCACGGCGCTGAACGCCCTGGAGCTGGCCGGCGCGACCGCCGCCGAGCTCGGCGAGCAGGAGGTCACGCTCGACCGGGCCGAGGACGCGCTGCAGCGGCGCGCCGTCCTCTACGACAAAGGCGGCGACCGCCACTACGACTACATCTCGGCCTGGATCAAGGCGACCCGCGGCTCGGACCCGGACGCCTCGCTGTACTACCTCGCGGTGATGCTCGAGGGCGGCGAGGACCCGCGCTTCATCGTCCGGCGCATGGTGATCCTCGCCTCCGAGGACATCGGCAACGCCGACCCGGCCGCGCTCTCGGTGGCGACGGCGGCGGCCGCGGCGGTCGACCACGTCGGCATGCCGGAGGCGCGCTACGCCCTGGCCCAGGCGGCCATCTACCTCTCCCTCGCGCCGAAGTCCGACGCGGCGGGACGGGCGCTCGCGGCGGCCCAGGCTCACGTCCGCGAGCGTGGCGCTCAGCCCGTGCCCGGCTGGCTGCGCAGCGGGCCGAGGCCGGGCCAGGACCGCGGCGGCTACGAGAACCCGCACCGGCTGCCGGGCCACGTCGGTCCGCAGGAGCTGGCGCCGGAGGGCGTCGCCGGCGAGCGCTTCTACGGACCCGGTGAGGCCGAGGCCGAGCTCGCCGCCCGCCTCGAGCAGATCCGCCGTGCGCGCGGGCGGCAGGGATAATCGGCGGCGATGGCGAGCACCGGCGAGCAGACCCAGGCGCGGCTCACCGCACGCAACCCGGCCACCGGCGCCGAGCTCGGCAGCGTCGCGGCGACACCGCCCGAGCGCATCGAGGACGTCGTCGCGGCGATCGCCAAGGTGCAGCCGCTGTGGGCTCTGCTCCGCGTCGCCGACCGCGCCCGCTACATGCGCCGCATGGCCCAGGCGGTGATCGACGACTTCGACGAGCTCGCCGACGTGCTGGTGGCTGAGGAGGGGCGCCCGCGCGCCGAGGTGGCGGCGCTCGAGCTGCTCGCCGCGATCGACGCGCTGGAGTGGATCGCCGAGGACGGAGCGGCGGCCCTCGGGACGCGGGGGGTACGCGTGAACCGCACGCTCTCACTCGCCAAGCGGGCGCGGATCGCATACGAGCCCTACGGGGTCGTCGCGGTGATCGGCGCCGGCAGCGCCCCGTTCGCGCAGCCGCTCGGGCAGATCGCGGGCGCGCTGCTCGCCGGCAACGGCGTCGCGTTCAAGCCCGCGGCGCGTGCCGCCCTCGCCGGCGAGCGGATCGGGCGCGTGCTCGGGCGCGCCGGGCTGCCCGAGGGACTCGTGAGGGTCGTCCACGGCGGCCAGGAGACCGGCATCGCGCTCGCCGAGTCGAGTGCCGAGAAGATCCTCTTCACGGGCTCGCCCGCCGTCGGCCGGGCGGTCGCCCGCGCCTGCGTCTCCCGGGAGAAGGAGGTCACCGTCGAGCTGGGCGGCAAGGACGCGATGCTCGTGCTCGCCGACGCGCACCTGCCGCGCGCGGTGGCGGGCGCGCTGTGGGCCGGCTGCTGCGCCGGCGCCGGCCAGGCCCGCGGCTCGGTCGAGCGCATCTACGTGGTGCGCGAGCGCTACGAGCCGTTCCTCGCGGGCCTCGTGCGCGCCGCCGAGCGGCTGCGGGTCGGCGACCCCTCCGATGACCGCACGCAGGTCGGGCCGCTCGCGTCGGCGGCGCGGCTGGCGCGCGTCCACGAGCTCGTCGAGGAGGCCGTCGCGGCCGGCGCGCGACTTCACTGCGGCGGGCCGGTGGAAGGCCCGCTCGCCACCGCCGGGGCGTTCTACGCGCCGGCCGTGCTGAGCGGCGTCGCGCCGGACGCGAGGCTCGAACGCGAGCCGATCGACGGCCCTGTGCTCTGCGTCCATGCGGTCGACTCCGAGGACGAGGCGATCGCGCGTGCCAACGCGAGCGACTTCAGCCTCGGCGCGTCGGTCTGGACGGCCGACCGCTACCGGGGCACCCGCATCGCGCGCGAGCTGCACGCGGGGATGGTGTGGCTCAACGACCACCTGCCGGGGCCGACCGTCTCGCGGGGTCCCTGGGGCGCGGCGGCGGGCGGCGGGCTCGGCCGGACGCTCGGCGAGGCCGGGCTCCGTGCATGCGCCCAGGAAAAGCTGATCACCTGGGACCCGCCTCGCACCCGGGGCCTGTGGTGGTCGCCGTATGACGCCACGACCGCTCGCGCCGCGGGCGCGGTGGCGCGGCTGCGATCCGGGCGTGAGGCCGACCGCGAGCGCGCGTGGCGCGCCGGGGTCGTGCCGCTCGCGAGGCTGCTCGCCCGCGCGTTCGGCCGCGGGGTGCCGCGCTAGCGGCTGAGCCCGGACGCAGACGGCGCCCTACTAACCTTCTGGACATGCCCGCCCAGGCCTACGCCGGCAAGGAGTGCGTCTGCCAGCTCCGCAAGGGGATCTGCGACCAGAGCTGCGTGCAGGGGATGCTCGAGACCCCGTTCTACATCGCCTGCCTGAAGCTGACAGGCCGGCGCTGCGTGGTCGTCGGCGGCGGCGAGGTGGGGCTCGAGAAGGTCGAGGGCCTGCTCGCCTGCGACGGCGAGGTCACCCTGATCGCGCCCGACGCCCTGCCCGCGCTCCAGGACTACGCGCGCGAGGGCTCGATCCGCTGGGAGCAGCGCGACTACGCGGGTCCCGCCGACCTCGAGGGCGTGTTCATGGTGATCGCCGCGACCGACGACACGGACGTCAACATCGCCGTCTACGACGACGCGGAGCGCCGCGCGATGCTCGTCAACGTCGTCGACGTGCCGCCGCTGTGCAACTTCATCCTGCCCGCGATCGTGCGCACCGGGCCGCTCGCGATCGCGATCTCCACCGCCGGGGCATCGCCCGCGCTCGCCAAGCGCATCAAGCGCGAGATCGCCGCGCAGTACGGCGAGCCGTACGCGCGGCTCGCGGTGCTGCTCAACGACGTGCGCGGCTGGGCCAAGGCGACGCTGCCGACCTACCAGGACCGCAAGGAGTTCTTCGAGGGGATCGTCGGCGGCGACCCGGACCCGATCGCCCTGCTGCGAGCCGGCGACGAGCGCGCCGTCCGCGAGCTGATCGCCGCCGCACAGCGCGCGAGCGAGCCGGCGCTCTCGTAGGCGCGACCGTGATCGCGCCGGCCGTCGAGCTGCGCGGGCTCGTCCGCCGTTACGGCGAACGTGAGGCCCTGAGCGGGGTGGACCTCGAGCTGGGCGAGGGCCGGACGCTGGTCGTGTTCGGCCCCAACGGCGCCGGCAAGACGACGCTGCTGCGGGTGCTCGCGACGCTGCTGCGCCCGCACGGCGGCGAGGTGCGCGTGCTCGGCAGCGAGATCCCGCAGGAGGACTGGGCGGTGCGCGGGCGCGTCGGCTTCGTCGCGCACGAGCCGCTGCTCTACCGCGAGCTGACGGCACGGGAGAACCTGCGCTTCCACGCGCGGCTGCACGGCTGCTCGGAGGAGCGGGTCTCCGAGCTCCTCGACCGCACCGGGCTCGCGCCGCGCGCCGACGAGCCGCTGCGGATGCTCTCGCGGGGCATGGTCCAGCGCGCCGCCGTCGCCCGCGCCGTGCTGCACGAGCCGGAGCTGCTGCTGCTCGACGAGCCGTACGCCAACCTCGACCCGGCGGCGATCGAGCTGCTCGCCCCGCTGATCGGCGGACGCGATCCCGCCCGCCCCCGCACCCGCGTGGTCTGCAGCCACGACCCGGGCGGCGGCCTCGCGGAAGCCGACCTCGTGCTCGGCCTGCGCGCCGGGCGGCCCGCGCTGCTCGCGGCCGCCGGCGCCGTGTCCAGCGAGGAGATCGCGGCGCTGTACCGATGAGCACCTCGACCGCCACCGAGCCCGCCTCCGCCGCGGCGCCCGCCGCCGCGGCGCCGAGGAGCACGCCGCGACTGTGGGCGACGGTGCGCGCGCTGCTGCACAAGGAGCTGCTCGTCGAGCTGCGCACGCTGGAGTCGGTGCCGGGGATGTCGCTGTTCGCGCTCAGCACCTTCGTGGTCTTCCACTTCGCGCTGAACCGCGGCAGCGTCGACGGCGATCTCGCCGCCGGGGTCCTGTGGGTGACGCTGCTGTTCGCCGCGATCCTCGGCGTCAACCGCCTGTTCGTCGCAGACGCCGAGCAGGGCGGCTTCGACGGCTTCCTGCTCGCGCCCGTCGACCGCAGCGCGATGCTGTTCGCCAAGGCGCTGACGCTGCTGGCCTATCTGGTCGTGCTCGAGCTGATCGCGGTGCCGGCCTTCTCGATCCTGCTGCTCGGGCCGCCGATCGGGCCGGCCCTGCCCGGCCTCATCGCCACGCTCGCGCTCGCCGACATCGGCATCGCGGTGATCGGCACGCTCGTCGGCGCGCTGGCGGTGCGCACGCGGTCGCGCGACCTGATCGGGCCGCTGCTGGCGCTGCCGCTGTTCGTGCCGATCGTGATCGGGGCCGCCCGTGCGACCGAGCCGCTGATGGTCAGCGCCCACCGCGGCAACCCCGAGGCCCGCTGGCTGGCGACGCTCGGCGTCTATGATCTGTTGTTCGGGCTGATCGCCTACGCCCTGTTCGACTTCCTTCTCGAGGACTAGCATTTGTACGGCAAAGGCCTGCGCGCGCTGAGCATTGCGACGGTAGTGGCGATGACCGCGTCGCTCACGCTCGTCTTCTTCTACGCGCCGCTGGAAGCCGAACAGGGCTTTCTGCAGAAGATCTTCTACGTCCATGTGCCGCTGGCGATCGTGTCCCTGTGCGGCTTCGTGCTCGGCGGCATCTTCGCGATCGCGCACCTGCGCACGCGCGACTCGCGCTGGGACTACCGCTCCTACGTGGCCATCCACATGAGCCTGATCTTCGGCCTCGCGACGCTGATCACCGGCTCGATCTGGGCCAAGGGCTCGTGGGGTCACTGGTGGGTGTGGAACGAGCCCACGCTGGTCTCGTTCCTGATCGTGTTCCTGCTCTACGCCACCTACCAGCCGCTGCGCTTCGCGATCGAGGATCCCGAGCGCCAGGCCCGCTACGCCTCCGTGTTCGCCGTCACGGCGGGCGCCTTCGTGCCGCTGAACTTCATCGCGGTGCGGATGTCGACCGCGTTCCTGCACCCGCGCGTGCTCGGCAGCACCTCCAACCTGCCGGGGCCGATGGCGCTCACCTTCCTCGTCTCGCTCGTCGCGATCGCGCTGCTGTTCGCGACCCTCTTCAAATACGAGCTGACCGTCAAGCACGCACGCGCCCAGGTCCGCGCGCTGCGCCGCCGGCTCGCCGGCGAGGCGACGGGCACCGGTGGCCGCGCGCCGTCGCGCAGTGCCGCGCCCTCCGCCGCGCCGGTCAACCGCGGCGCGGCCGCGAGGACGGCCGGATGATCGCGCTGATCGCCGACACGCCCGCCCTGCCGCTCCACGAGGCCGGCAAGTACGTCGCCGGCGCGTACATCGTGCTGCTGGCGATGGTGCTCGTCTACGTGGCGATCATGGCGATCCGCATGAGCCGCATCGAGCGCGAGCTCGGCGAGCTGCTCGCGCATCTCGACGGCGAGGAGCCGGACAGGGGCACGGGCGAGTGAGCGAGCTGCTCGCACTCGGCATCTCGCACAAGACGGCGCCCGTCTCGCTGCGCGAACGGCTCGCGTTCAGCGACAGCGAGGCCGGGGAGTTCGCAGCCGTCGCGGTCGCCACCGAGAGCGTGCGCGAGGCGGTCGTGATCTCGACCTGCAACCGCACCGAGGTCTACCTCGTCGTCGGCGATCCCGTCCAGGCCGAGGGGGACGTGCTCGGGCTGCTCGCGCGGCGGGCCGGCATCCGCCCCACCGAGCTCTCGCAGTCGATCTACTCGCCGCGCAACTGCGACGCCGCGCGCCAGCTCTACCGCGTCACCGCCGGCCTCGAGTCGATGATCGTCGGCGAGGCCGAGATCCAGGGACAGGTGCGCCGGGCACACGAGACCGCGATCCGCGCCGGCGCGAGCGGGCCGCTCACCAACCGCCTCTTCGCGGCCGCGCTGCGCGCGGGCAAGCGCGTGCGCACGGAGACCGCGATCGGCGCGAGCCGCGTGAGCGTGCCGTCGGTCGCGGTGGACCTCGCGCAGAGCGTCCTCGGCGAGCTGCGCGCGCGCCACGTCGTGATCCTCGGCGCCGGCGACACCAGCGAGCTGACGGCGCGCGCGCTGGCCGAGCAGGGCGCGGGCACGATCTTCGTGGCCAACCGGCACGCCGACCGCGCGCTCAGCCTCGCCGAGCGCTTCGGCGGGACCGTGGTCGGGCTCGACGACCTGCCCGACCAGCTGCTCGCCGCCGACATCGTGCTCTCCTCCACCGCCTCGCCCCACCCGATCGTCGGCCGTGACGAGCTCGAGCTGGTGATGTCCCAGCGCGGGGCCCGCCCGCTGCTGCTGATCGACATCGCCGTGCCGCGCGACGTCGACCACACCTGCGCGGAGCTCGACGGCGTCACCCTGTATGACATCGACGACCTCCAGGCGGTCGTCGACCGCAACCTGTCCTCGCGCGCCGAGGAGGCGCCGCGGGCGAACGAGATCGTCGAGGAGGAGATCCGCCGCTTCGCCCGCTGGCTAGGCCAGCTCGACGCGCTGCCCACGATCAGCGCGCTGCGCGAGCACGGCAACGAGATCGTCGAGCAGGTGCTCGCCGAGAACTCCAGCCGTTGGGAGGGCGCGACCCCGCGCGACCTCGTGCGGATCGAGGCGATCGCGCGCTCGGTGATGGCGCGGCTGCTGCACGAGCCGACGATCCGCCTGCGCGGCCTGGAGGACGAGGCCGGAGGCACCGGCTCGCACGCGAGCCTCGAGCTCGTTCGCGAGCTGTTCGCGCTGCGCGACGACGAGCCGAGCGAGCAGTCCGAGGGGCGCCCCCAGTCCGGCGACGGCACCCTCGGCGCCGGCGGGCTGGCGGAGGTCCACGACCTCGAGCGCCGCCGCTCGGACCCCGCCAGGCGCAAGTCCAGCTGATGCGGCTCGGAACCCGGCGCAGCGCGCTCGCGCTCGCGCAGGCCGAGCTCGTCGCCGGGATGCTCGGCGAAGTGGAGATAGTCCCGCTCGTCACCGGCGGCGACGCCGGTGCCGGGCCGCAGGACAAGTCGCGGTGGGTGGACGAGCTCGAGCGGGCGCTGCTCGACGGTCGCGTCGACCTCGCCGTGCACTCCGCCAAGGATCTGCCGACCGAGCTCGCGCCGGGCCTCGCCCTGCTCGGCGTGCCGGCGCGCGCCGGGGCCGAGGACGCGCTCTGCGGCTCCGGCGATCTCGCCGCGCTCGCGCCGGGGGCGCGGGTGGGGACGAGCAGCCTGCGCCGCATCGCCCAGCTGCGCAGCGCGCGCGGGGACGTCGAGGTGGTGCCGCTGCGGGGCAACGTCGACACGCGGCTGGCCAAGCTCGACCGTGAGCAGCTCGACGCGATCGTGCTCGCGCGCGCCGGACTGCAACGGCTCGGGCGCGAGGCCGAGGCCGGGGCGTTGCTCGACCCCGAGCGCTTCGTGCCGGCACCGGGCCAGGGCGCGCTCGCACTCGAGGGTCGCGCCGGCGACGAGGCCGTGAGGAAGGCGGCGGCGGGGCTCACCGACCGCGCCACCCTTTCCGCGCTCCTCGCCGAGCGGGCGCTGGCGCGCGAGCTCGGCGCCGACTGCCACACGCCGCTCGGCGCCCACGCCAGCGAGGGCGCGGACGGCGAGCTGCGCCTCCGCGGCTGGGTGGGGCTGCCCGACGGCTCTGCCTGGGCCGGCGACGAGCAGGGCGGCGACGGCGCCAGGCCCGAGGAGCTCGGCGCGAGGGTGGCCGCGCGGCTGCGCGCCGTCGGCGCCGAGGAGCTGCTCCGGAGCGCGCGCGAGATGGCCGCGGATGCCGGATAAGGAGTCCCGCCGACCCGGCGGTCGCGTCGTGCTCGCCGGCGCGGGCCCCGGCGACCCGGGGCTGCTGAGCGCGCGAGCGCTCGAGGCGATCGCCGAAGCGGACGTGATCCTCTACGACCGGCTCGTCGGCGCCGGGGCGCTCGACGGCGCCAGGCCGGAGGCGGAGCTGGTGTTCGTGGGCAAGCAGGGCGGCGGCCCCCAGGTGCCGCAGGAGGAGACCGAAGAGCTGATGCTGGAGCTCGCGCGAGCCGGCAAGCGCGTCGTGCGGCTCAAGGGCGGCGACCCGTTCGTGTTCGGCCGCGGCGGGGAGGAGGGGCTGACGCTGCGCCGCGCCGGGGTGCCCTTCGAGGTCGTGCCGGGGATCACCGCGGGGCTGGCAGCGCCCGCCTACGCCGGCATCCCCGTCACACATCGGGGGCTCTCGACGGCGGTCGCGCTCGTCACCGGGCACACCCGTCACGGGCCGGGAGGGGAGGGCGAGGAGAGCGCGATCGACTGGCAGGCGCTCGCCGCGTTCCCCGGGACGCTCGTCTTCTACATGGGCGTCTCGGCTCTGCCGTCGATCGCCTCCGGGCTGATCGGTGCCGGGCGCGCGGCCGGCGAGCCGGCCGCGGTGATCGAAGCCGGCACGCTCCCGCACCAGCGCACGGTCACCGGCACGCTGGCGACGATCGCCGAGCGCGCGGGCGCCGAGGACGTGCGGGCGCCGTCGGTGACCGTGGTCGGCGCGGTCGCCGCGCTCGCCGGAGAGCTCGCCTGGCTGCCGGCGAGGCCGCTGGCGGGCACGACGGTCGCGGTGACGCGGGCGCGCGCCCAGGCCAGCGGGCTTGCCCGCTCGCTCGCCGAGCTCGGGGCCCGGGTGGTGCAGGCGCCGGCGATCAGCGTACGTCCGCTGCCGGGGCCGCCGCTGGATCCCTCGCCCTACGACCTCGTCTGCGTGACGAGCGCGAACGGCGTCGCGGGGCTCTTCGCGCGCCTCGGCGCCGCCGAGCCCCCGCTGGACGCGCGCTCGCTCGCGGGCGCACGGATCGCCGCGATCGGCGGGAGCACGGCCGAGGCGCTGACGGCGTACGGCCTCCGTGCCGACGTGGTCCCCGAGCGGTCGGTCGCCGAGGGGCTCGTCGAGGCGCTCGCGCAGGAGCTCGACGAGCGCCCGGCCACGCGCGCGCTGATCGCGCGGGCGGCCCAGGGACGCGACGTGCTGCCCGAGGCGCTGCGCGAGCGCGGCATCGAGGTCGACGTGCTCGAGCTGTACGAGACGGTTGCCGAGGCGCCGCCGGCGGCGGTGCTGGAGGAAGCGCTCGGCGCCGACTACATCACGTTCACCTCGGCCTCGACGGTGCGCTTCTTCCTCGAGGCCGCGGGCGCGACGGCGCGGCTCTCCCCGCGTGCACGGCTCGTCTCGATCGGGCCGGTGACGAGCGCAGCGCTGCGCGAGGCGGGGCTCGAGCCGCACGTCGAGGCGGCCCGCCACGACGTCGACGGCGTGCTCGAGGTGCTGCTGGCCGATGCGGCTGATAAGCAGTCAGAACGATGACGGAGCCGATGATCACGTTCCTCTCCGACTACGGCCTCGGCAACGAGTTCGTCGGTGTCTGCCACGCGGTGATCGCGCGGCGCTGCCCCGACGGGCGCGTGATCGACCTCACGCACGCGATCCCGCGCCACGACGTCCACACGGGCGCGATCGTGCTCCGGGCGACGCTCCCCTTCCTGCCGGACGCGATCATCCTCGCGGTCGTCGACCCCGGCGTCGGCACGACCGGCGCGCGCGGGCGGCGCGCCGTCGCGGTGCGCACGGTGGAGGAGGGACGTCTCTTCGTCGGGCCCGACAACGGCCTGCTGATGCCGGCGTGCGAACGGCTGGGCGGCGTCGCCGAGGCGTTCGACGTGGAGGGCTCGCCCGAGCGGCTGGAGCCGGTCTCGCCGACGTTCCACGGCCGCGACATCTTCGCCCCGGTCGCGGGCGCGCTCGCGGCCGGCGCCCCGCTCACCGAGCTCGGCGAGCCGTTCGCCCCCGACAGCCTGCGGCGGCTGAACATCCCCATCGCCGTGATGACCGACAGCGGGCTCGAGCTGCACGTCCTGCATTCGGACACGTTCGGCAACCTGATCCTCGACGGGCAGAGCGAGCAGGTCGCCGAGCTCGGGCTGAAACTGGGCGACGACGTGTGGGTGCAGACCGCGGGACGCAGGCATCATGCGACGTTCGCGCGCACGTTCGCGGACGTCCACCCCGGCGGGCTGCTGCTCTACAAAGACGGGCTCGGGATGCTGGCGCTCGCCGTCAACCGCGGCTCGGCGGCCCAGATGCTCGGCGCCGGGCGGCTCGACGAGGTGCTTGTCGCCCCCGGTGAGCCCCACGCCTGAGAGCGCGCCGGGCGCCGGGAAGCTCGGCTCGCCGCGGCTCCATCTGCGGCTGACCGACTCGACGAACGAGCGCGCGCGGGAGCTGGCCGCCGGCGGAGCACCGCACGGCTCGCTGGTGACGGCGTCCGAGCAGACGGCGGGACGCGGGCGTCAGGGACGGCGGTGGTCGGCGCCCGCGGGCAGCTCGCTGCTGCTCTCGCTCGTGCTGCGCGGTGCGACGCGGCTGCTTCCACTCGCCGCGGCCGTCGCCGTCTGCGACGCGGTGGACGCCGCGCCCGGCGAGCGCCCGCCGGCGCGCATCAAGTGGCCGAACGACGTCGTCATGGAGCACGACGACAGGCTCGCGAAGCTCGCGGGGATCCTGATCGAGGCGCGCTCGCAGCAGGGCTGGGCCGTGCTGGGGATCGGCGTCAACGTCGCCGTCGAGCTGGACGCGCTCCCCGCCGAGCTGACCGGGACGGCGGCGACGCTCGGCCTCCCCGCCCGCGCGATCGAGCCTCTGCTCGCGGCGCTGCTGGAGGCGCTCGAACGGCGTCTCGCCGAGCCCGCGGAGGACACGCTCGCAGCCTGGACCGCACGCGACGCGCTCGCCGGGCGGCGGATCGCGTGGGGGCCTCCGGGCGAGCCGGACGCACGGCCCGAGGGCACCGGCGTGGCCCGGGGGATCGACGGCGACGGCCGGCTCGTGGTGGCACTGGACGACGGGGGCCGGACCGCGCTCGGCTCGGGCGAGGTGCATCTGCGACCCTCGGGCTGAGGTCGCGGCGCGGCGAAGCGCGACAGGCGGCGCGCGCGGGAGAATCCGGGGCGGTCAACCCGCGGCGAAGGGCGGCCGATGAGTGAACCGATGGCGAGCGTCTTCCCGATCGGCCACATCTATGACCTGGTCGTGGCCGATCACGGCCGCCAGCACGCGTTCGTGATCCTGGCGGCGATGCTGCTCTCGTTCCTCGCGATCCGCACGAGCGCGCGCATGACGAGAGCCTTCACCTGGTGGCCCGGCGGCGTCGAGACCTCCGGCGGGGTGCACCTCCACCACTTCGTGTGGGGCATCTTCCTGATGCTCGGCGCCGGCTTCGTCGGCCTCGGGGTGCACATCGGCGAGCCCTGGGACGGGATCGTCGCGGCGGTGTTCGGCGTGGGCGCCGGCTTCACGCTCGACGAGTTCGCGCTGTGGACGCGGATGCAGGACGTCTACTGGA
The DNA here is from genome assembly GCA_963836035.1 of uncultured Solirubrobacteraceae bacterium. GTDB lineage: Bacteria > Actinomycetota > Thermoleophilia > Solirubrobacterales > Solirubrobacteraceae > Palsa-744. The sequence goes on from CAWIHX010000009.1 coordinate 203,453, forward strand.
GCGCGGAGGGCCGCAGCTCGCTCGAGGCGATCGCGGTCGTCGCAACCGTCGGCGTGCTCGTGGTGATCGGCGTGCGCCCGTTCGAACTCGATGACCCCGGCTCCGCCGTGACGGTCAGCGCCACGATCGCGCTGTCGCTGCTCGCAGCGATCGTCGCGATCTTCAAGGGCCGCATCGTGCTCGGGGCGGTCGGCCTGTTCCTGCTGCCGGTGGGCGTCCTCGGCGCCGTGCGCCTCGCGCGCCCGGGCTCGCCGTGGGCCCGGCGCAACTACCCCGCCGACGGTGAACGGATGCGCCGCTCGCGGCAGCGCTTCGAACGCGAGTCGCGGATCTCGCGCCGCGTCTCCGACGCGATCGGCGGCGCGCCCAGCAAGAGCTAGATGATTGATTCCACGACCATGCACCGCCGGATGGCACGTCTGGCCTTCGCCTGCCGGCGTCCTCGGCCTTGCCCTTGCCAACCGGCAAGGGCTGCGGCCTGCGTCCTGGGCAGGCTCGACCATCCGCACCACCGGACACGGCACATCGCCGTGGAATCAATCATCTAGGCGACCTGGCGCTCCTCCTCGCCGGAATCGCCCCGGGCCGCCTCGCCGTTCTCGGCGAGCACCTCGGCGGGGGGAGCGCCGTTCGCGTCGGGAGCTGCGCCGTTGACCGACGCCTCGGCGGCCTGCGCGGGGTTCGCGGCTTTCGCGCCCTTGCGACGGCGGCGCGCGTTGCGGGCCCGGCGCTTGGGGAAGTTGCGCAGAAGTTCGCGCGCGAGCGCCGGCGGCTTGCGCGCCATTCGCGTGCGGGCGCCCCGCAGCGCCTCCTCGGCCTCGGGCGTGTGCGCCAGCGCCGCTGCGAGCAGCGCCGCCGCGAGCCGGCGGTCCTGCTTGCGCGCGGCGTGGATCAGCCGGCGCGCGTTGCGGGCGTGCGCGCCGCCGGCGGAGTTGACCAGCAGCCCGAGGAGCCTCTTCGTCTCCGGCCAGCGCTGGACGGCGTACTCCTCGTGGACGTCACGCGTGTACTCGGCCAGACGCCAGATCCACGCGTTGGCCTGGTCGCGACGGCCGATCCGCCGCTCGACGAGCGCGCGGAGCATGATCTTCGTCGCCTCCTTGCGCTCCTCCCGCGGCCAGGTGCCGATGATGTCGATCGCCTCGTCGAAGGCGTCCGGGTCGCGCAGCGCGGCGATGTCGGCGAGCGCGCGCAGGCGCAGCTGGGGGTTCTTGTTGCGCTTGACGGCGGTGATCAGGAAGCGGCCCTTGAGCTCGCCCGAGCGATCGAAGTGGAGCATCGCGCGCGCCCGGCGCCAGCCGTTCGGCGCCACCCGCGCGCCGGCGAGCGCCGCCCACAGGTGCTGCTCGCCGTAGTCGAGGTGCTCGACTGCGATCCGCCACAGCTCGCGCTCGAAGACAGCGAAACGCCGCTCCTCCTCGGCGCAGACGGGCAGCACGCGCCGCTCGACGCGCATACGACGGCCGCGCCCGCGGCGCACCGGGCCGACGACGATCGCGCCGCCGCGGTAGACGTCGCGGTCGAGCAGCGAGTGCAGGGTGACGACGGGGTCGTCGTGCTTGGTCGCGGGGTGGACGAAGTCGACGACCAGGCCCGCCTCCTTGCCGGGGTGGCGGCGGGTCACGCGACCCACGCGCTGCTGGTAGATGCGCTTGGACGCCGTCGGCGCGAGGTGCACGCAGACCGTCGCGCGGGGGCTGTTCCAGCCCTCGGCGAGCAGCTGCGCGTTGATCAGCACGTCGATGTCGCCGCGCTCGTAGCGAGCGAGGATGTCGACGAGTTCGCGCTTGGGCGTTTCGCCCGAGACGGCCTGTGCCTTCAGCCCCTCGGCGCGGAACGCCTCGGCGAGGTTGTAGGCGTGCTGGACGCCGGCGGCGTACACCACCCCGGGGACCCCGTTGAAGCGGGTCTTGTACAGATTCGCGACCGCGATGTTGAAGGGCTGCTGGTCGAGCAGTTTCGCGAGCTCGTCCTGATCGAACTCGGTGTCTATCTCTCCCCGGCGCAGCGGCACCTTGGCGATCGTCCGCACCCCCACACCGGGCGAGATGCGCACGCAGCGAAGCGGCGCGATCACGCCGCGGCGGGCCGCCAGCGCGAGGTCGAAGCGCGAGGTCTGCGTGGGGAACAGGTCGGTGACGTGGCGGGCGATCAGCGCGCCCGTGGCCGTCATGCCGATGAAGATCGGGCCGGTCCACTCCCGGATCGCCGCGCTCGTCTTCTCGCCGAGGGCGGTGTGCGCCTCGTCGCAGATCACGATCGTGTACGCGCTCGAGATCTTGCCCGCGTTGCGCACGAACCACTGGTAGGTCTCGACGGTGACGGGCCCGCCCGCCACCCCCGACCGCCCGTTGCCGGGGTCCTCCCCCTGCAGCAGCGGTTTGCTGATGCGCTTGGCGTAGCCGCGGTCGCGAAGCTCGCCGAGGAACTGGTCGACGAGGTTGCGCCGGTGGGTGAGGATCAGCACGCCGCCGGTGTGCGAGGCCTCCACGAAGCCGAGCGCCGCGACCGTCTTGCCGGCGCCGGTCGCGTGCTCGAACCAGAAGCGCTTGGCCGCGTTGGGATCCTCGGGCTGCTCGCCGAGGGTCTCCTCTTCGTCGTCCTCGTCGACCCAGTCGCGCGGCTCCTCGTCGGCCTCGGCCGCAGCCTCCTCGGCCTCGGCCTCGGCGTCGTCGTCCGCCGCCAGCTCGTCGTCCGCCGCCAGCTCGTCGTCCTCCTCGTCCTCCTCGTCCTCCTCCGGGGCGGCGCGGGTCACGGGGCCGAGCTCGTCGTCCTCCTCGTCCTCGTCCTCCTCCTCGTCCTCGTCCTCGTCCTCGTCCGGCTCCTCCTCCTCGTCCTCGGGGGTGGGGGGGGCCGATTCCTCGGCCGCGGGCGGCGGCTCGTCGGGGCCGAGGATGTCGGCCGAGGCGAGCAGCTCGGGCGATGCCGAGGCGGCGAGGTGTCCGTTGGGCGCGCTGCGCTGCGACTCGGCCAGCAGGGCGGTGAGCGTGCCGGACAGGGCGTCCACCTGGTGCGCGGAGAGCACGGTGCCGTCGGCCAGCTTCGGCTCCTCGTCCGACATCAGGCGCTCGAGCCCGAGCAGCAGCGAGAACTCGCGCCGCCACGCGGTGGATGGCTGCTTGGCCTTCGGGTCCTCGGCGAGCTCGGCGAGCGCGCCGTCGAGGGCGCGACGGCGCGGCGTGCCCGCCGCCAGCGCGACGGCGGGGTCCTCGCCGTCGTGCAGGAAGCGCTCGCGCACGAGCTTTTCGGCTCGCGCGATCTCCGCGGAACTCGGAATGGTCGTGGCTGCGAGGGCCACTGAGGTGGACTCGGCCATAGAGGCTCTGGACTTCGAGACAGAGCCGCCCGGAAGCTGACTTCGACGCGGCTCGAAAGGGATCTGCGCCCGTCGGACGCATCGCCGGAGACCCTCATGCTCCCCGGCTCGGTAAGACCAGGATATAGCACGCCGAGGAGCGATCCAAGGTTGGCAGACGGACAGGCTGCACGGACAGGCTACGACCCGCCCTGCTGGCGCTCGCGGCGGCATCTGCGAGGCTTTGCGCCGTGACGCTCCCGCGCCTCGCACTGATCGCCGCGTCGGCCGGAGTCGTCGCGCTCGTGGTCGTCGGGCTGCTGGAGCTGGGCGGGGGATCGAGCGCCGAACAGGCGTCCCGCCTCACCCCCGCCGCGATGCAGGCGCGGCTGCGCGGCTCGCCGCCTCGGCTCGCCGCGCTCCACGCGCAGGCCACGCAGCTGCTGCCGGGCGGGCTGGGCGCGCTGCGCGCGCGGCTCGCGTCGCTGCGCGGCACGCCGGTGGTCGTCAACAAGTGGGCGTCGTGGTGCCAGCCGTGCCGCGCCGAGTTCGGTGCGTTCCAGAGCGTCTCGGTCGCGCGCGGGCGCGAGGTCGCCTTCATCGGCATCGACTCCGGCGACAGCAAGGGCGCGGCCGAAACGTTCCTGCGCTCGTTCCCCGTGCCCTATCCGAGCTACTTCGACCACAGCGGGCAGGCCGGAGCCGCGGTCACCGACTCGACGTTCACCCCCGTGACCGTGTTCCTCAACCGCAGCGGCGGCGTGTACATCCACCAGGGCCCCTATCCGGACGCGGCCAAGCTCGAACGAGACGTGCGCCGGTACGCGATCGGCGGGTGAGCACATGCCGGAGCTGCGCATCGACCCCCTGAGCGGCCACCGCACGATCGTCGCCGGCGAGCGCTCGCGGCGACCGGGCGGCGAGCCGGGCTGCGCGCCCGCCGAGCCGATCGACCCGGGTCAGGACCCTTTCGCCGAAGGGCACGAGGACCGCACCCCGCCCGAGCTGTATGCGGTGCGCCCGGGCGGCGGGCCACCCGACACGCCCGGCTGGACGGTGCGCGTCGTCCCGAACCTCTACCCGGCGCTCGAGCCGCGCGCGCCCGGCGTGGCGGCGGCGGGCGAGCCGGGTGACGGCGGCGGCCGCGGGGCGCCCGAGCTCTTCGCGACGCTCCCCGCCACCGGCGCGCACGAGGTCGTGGTCAACGGGCCGCAATCGGTGCTCTCGCTCGCCGACCTGCCGGTGGAGCAGGTGCAGGCCGCCCTGGAGGTGTGGCGGGAGCGGATGCGCGTGCACGAGGAGAGCTCCTGCGTGCAGCTGATCGTCAACGAGCGCCGCGAGGCGGGCGCCTCGCTGCCGCACACGCACGCGCAGCTCTACGCGCTGGACTTCGTGCCGGCGGCGGTCGCGCGCGAGCGCGAGCGCTCGGCTGCCTACACGACGCGCACGATGGGCCAGAGCCTGCTCGGCGACCTCGTCGCGGAGGAGGTCCGCCGCGGCGAACGTGTCGTCGCGATCGACGAGGACGCGGTCCTGCTCGCGCCGTTCGCGTCGCGGCTGCCCTTTCAGCTGATGCTCGCGCCGCGCGTGCCGCGGCCCCGCTTCGAGGAAGACGGCCCGACGGGAGCCGCGCTGCTGCACGACGGGCTGCGGCGCCTGCAGCGGCGCCTCGGCGCGAACCCGCCTCTGAACATGTGGATCAGGACGGCTCCGCGCGGCGCCGATCAGTTCTGCTGGCGGATCGACGTGATGCCGCGCCTGACGCACCTCGCCGGGCTGGAGCTCTCGACCGAGCTGAACCTCAACATCGTGGCGCCCGAGGACGCCGCGAGGCTGCTGCGCGAGGCGTAGGCCGCCAGCGATGCCTCCCGAGCCGCGCTTCGTCCCCCGCTTCGCCGCGGAGCCGCCGCAGGAAACGGCCACCCCGTACGGGCGCTGGGAGGAGCGGCTGCGCGAGGAGTTCCTCGCCGCGGCGCTCGCCCTCGACGACGCGCCCGAGGACCTCGGCAGCCCCGAAGGCATCTCGTGGTACCCGGACCGCACGTGGCACGGGCGCACCTACGTCCCGGCCACCGCGCCGACGAGCGGGGGCTACGAGCTGTTCGGCTACGTCCGCTACGTGCCGGGCGGCGAGGAGTCGGAGCCGGGGGAGTTCCGCGCGAGCGTCGACCACACCGCGGAGACCGCGGAGCGCAACCCGGACTGGACGCTCGACCTCTGCGACGAGGTGATCGGCAGCTGGCGCGGCGAGGGCGGCGCGGTGGCCGCGATGACGCTGGTCTGGGGGCGCCCGCTCGTCTCCGGTGGGGCGATCGTGACCGCCGAGCTGGCGGGGCTCGCCGTCGACCAGTGCGAGCTGCTCGACGAGCGCTTCACGCTGATCGCGCCCGACGACTACCGCCACGACCTGCTCGACATCAAGCTGTTCGACGCCGGCGGGCGCGAGCTCGCGAGCGAGTCGCTCTACGACGAGGAGGAGGACGGCGAGGAGCCGGAGGGCGACAGCGCTTAGCGACGCAACACGACCGCTTGGTGTTGCAGGGCTGCGCCGAGTTGGTTACGGTCTGCTCAGGTGGTCCGGGCCGAGCCCGGGGAAGAGTCAGAGGGAGGGGAACAGGGATGCGAGCGTTCGACTTGCGGCCGGGACGGCTGGTCCTGGCTCTGGTGATTGCGGCAGTGGCCGGCGCGGTCTTCGCAGGGGGGGCCGGGGCGGCGAAGATCCACGTCAGGCACGTGTGGCTGCCGGCGCCGGCGGCGCCCGGGACTCCGAGCTCGTTCAGCGTGCCCGGGGCGCACCTGCGCAATCTGAACCTGAACCAGGTCGGGGTGATCAAGATCGGCTCGAAGAAGGCCAAGAACGTGGTCGTGTTCGTCCCGGGCACCTCGGCGGGCGCGGCGTACATCGTGCCGTTCGCGAAGTCGCTCACCGAACGCCTCCCCGGCTGGCAGGTGTGGTCGGTCGAACGCCGCGAGAACCTGCTCGAGGACCAGTCCGAGATCAGGAAGGCCAAGCGCGGCCTCGCCACCCCCCAGCAGCTCTTCCACTACTACCTCGGCTACCTCACCGAAAACCCGCCGACGGCGCCGCACATGACGCAGATCCCGACCTCGGCGGTGACGTTCGCCCGCGAATGGGGCATGAACGTCGCGGTCGAAGACCTGCACACGGTGATCTCCTCCGCGAAAGCGCTCGGCGGCAAGGTCGTGCTCTCGGGCCATTCGCTCGGCGGCTCGGTCGTGACGGCGTACGCGACCTGGGACTTCGCGGGCTCGCCGGGCGCCGACGGCCTCTCCGGCCTCGTCTACGACGACGGTGGCAGCGGCCCGACGCCGATCACCAAAGAACAGGCCGAAGAAAGGCTGACGAAACTGAACGCCGGCACGCCGTGGCTGGCCTTCGGCGGCATCGGCGCGCCGTTCCTCGGGCTGTTCTCGACGCTCGGCGCGATGGCCGCCATCCAGGGTCCGAACGAAGCATCGCTGGCCGAGAGCTTCCCGCTGCTGCCGTCGAACCTGAAGCCGAAAAACGAAAAAGGCGAACTGCTCCCGGTCACCAACGAAGCCGAGTTCGGCTACGGCGTGAACGTCGGCACCTCGCCGATCAACCTCGCCGCGGCACAGGTCCACGCGGGCGCCGGCATCAGTGAAACCGCCGACGAAGAAGGCCTGTTCACGTGGAACGGCGAAGGCGCGCTCTCGCCGCTGCACCGTTACGCGGAAATGCTCGCGGGGACGGCCCTGCCGCGCGCCGACGGCGACGAGTGGTACTTCCCGGAACGGCTCACGATCGACACCGGGGCCGTCGCCGACGGCAACGCCAACCCGGCGCAGGAAGTGCTCGGCGAGCACGCGATCCACGGGCACGAACTGCCGACGTCGCTGAAGATCCTCGCGATCAGCTCCGAACTGGACAAACTGCTCGGGGGCGGTTTCAACGTGCTGCAGGCCGCCGAAGTCCTGGCCGAACAGTCCGGGATCCCGAGCGAAAACCTGACGCTGATCGACAAGGAAGCCGAATACGCGCACAACGACCCGGCGGCGGCGATGCCGGGCGGCAACATCGAAGGCAACGCGTTCTACTCCGCGCTGGTCCCGTACCTGGAAGGGATCGAAGAATAGAGCGGCGTTGACGCCGGGCTGAGGGGCCGCGGAGCGGCCCGGAGCCGGCGCATGCGCCGGCTCGGGGGTCGGCACATGTGCCGACCCCAAGGGGCCGCACATGTGCGGCCCCTACGGAGGGCCGCATGCGGCCCTCCGCGGTCTGGCGCATGCGCCAGACCGAACAGCACACCCTCGCTACTTCTTGCAGGCCGCGAGTGCCTGCTTGCGTGCGGGCGAGCTTTCCGGCAGCCCCGACTTGGCGACGAATTCTTCGCACACTTCGCGCGCGGCCGCCTTGACCGCGGCCGTGTCGCCTTCGCCGACCTTGTCGCACGCGCCTTCGAGCTTCGCCTTCGCCGTGGCGGGCAGGCTCTTGTCGGCCTGGAGCAGCCGGTGGCATTCCGCCGCGGCCTTCTTCAGGGCGCCCGAGGAAGCCGCGGGCGTCGAGCCGGTCGTCGCCTTGGTCGCGGTGCTACTGGGGCTGGAGGAGCCGCACCCGGCCAGCACGGCGGTGGCGGCAAGCGCCAGCAAGGACGACTGAAGACCTCGAGCGCTCATCGGGTGGGTGGGCTCCTCCTCAATCGGGGACGGCCCTCGCGACCGTCCGGCTGAAGGCAGACACCCTACAGCCGGACGGCGCGGCGGCCGCTCAGCCCTTCACCGAGTGGAAGGCGCCCAGCGTGCCCGGCAGCGTCGGGGAGAACGGCTGGAACTTGTACGGCTTGCTCGCGTCGAACCCCGCCTTTTCGGCGGCTTTCGGTTCGGCGAACGGCAGCAGCGCTTCGACGGCCTGGTCGATGTTCTTGAGGCCGAGCGTGCGCTCGTAGCCGTTGTTGTTGGGCGGGTCGACCGACTCGGCCTGCTTCTGGATCCCGGTGACCGACTCGATCGGGCCGCCGTCGGAGGCCGCGACGCCCGGCGCCACCACCCGCGCGAGCGTGCGGTGGTCGGACTCGATCCCCATGATGCGCGCCGCCGTCACGCGCAGGTCGGCGGTGCTGAGCTCGCGGACCCCGACGAGGTAGGCGGCGATGAACGCGTCCTCGAGCGTGACCAGCGTGTTCAGCGTCGTCTGCGCGTCGGAGAACATGTTCTTCGGGTAGTAGAAGGTCGTGAAGCCGGCCTTCTTGCGCGTCAGGCCTTCCTCGAGCAGGTAGTGCGACATCTCCTCCTGCAGGGCCGCTCTCAGGTAGCCCTGGTCGTCGGACTCGAGGTTCTTGAAGAACGGCGCCGAGGAGATGATGTTGGAGTAGGTGGTGACGGCCAGCGCCTCGGCGATCTGCGCCGCTCCGAGGATCGCGATGTCGCCCTTCGTCGGACCGTGCCTGCGAGGGCGCGCGAGCGCGGCCGCAGGCCCGAGCGCGCTGAGGCCCGCGGCCCCGGCGCCGGCTGCCGCCGTCCCCTTCAGGAAGCCCAGGCGGGTCGTGCCCTCGCTGTTCTCGCCGCCACCGGCGTGCGCGGTCTGCTGTGAGCTCATCGGTCCCCCTTCGGGTCGGTTCGGTTTCGAGCCTTTCGGCCGCTTACTACGGCGCGCAGTCCCTCGCGGATCACCGCTCTGCGAAGATCGAGGGGCCGATGGCCGCAGAGCGATCCTCGACCGACCTTCATCCGCTGGTCGGCGGGTTCGCCGACGCGGCGGGCTACGACCGCGCCCGCCCGCGCTACGACGCGCTCGTCGCGGATGCGCTCGTCGAGCAGCTCGGGCTGGAGCCGGGCGCGCCGGTGCTCGAGCTCGGCGCCGGCACCGGACAGCTCTCCGAGGCGCTCATCGAGGCCGGCCTCGACCTGACCGCCGTCGAGCCGCTGGAGGCGACGCGGGAGCTGCTCGCCGCCGCGATCGGGCCGGAGCGCGTGCGCGCCGGGCGCGCCGAGGAGATCCCGCTGGGGGACGAGAGCGTACGCGCCGTGTTCGCGGCCGACGCCTTCCACTGGTTCGACGAGCGCCTCGCGATGCCGGAGATCAAGCGCGTGCTGCAGCCCGGCGGCGGCGTCGCGATCCTGCGCACGGTGCCCGCGATCGACGAGCCGTGGAGCCGCGAGCTCGGCGAGATCATCAACGAGATGCGTCCCGAGCACCCGGCCTTCACCGCGCGCGGCCCTGCCGCCGCGCTGGAGGAGGACCCGGGCTTCGGCCCCGTGCGCGAGACGAAGGTGACGTCGCGGCGCGAGCTGGATCGCGACGCGCTGATCGCCCTGGTGGCGAGCTTCAGTTGGGTCGCGACGCTCCCCGGCTCCGATCGCGAGCGAATGCTCGCGCGGGTCGGCGAGGTGCTCGACGCGCACGGATTCGAGCGCGAGAGCTACGACGTCCTGCACCAGATCTGGCTGGCACGGCTGCGCTAGGCGCGGCTACTGCGAGTTGGGCGCGGGGGGCGGCTCGCCGATCTGCCCGAGCACCTCGGGCACCGGCGCGCCCGCGGCCACCGCGGCTGCGGCCGGCGTCGCGAACAGGCCGCCGACGTTCTCGCCCGCCACCGGCTCGCCGAGGAAGAAGCCCTGGGCCATCGTGCAGCCCATCGACTGCAGCGCATCCACCTGCTCCTGGCTTTCGACGCCCTTCGCGATCACGGTCAGCGACAGGTCGCGGCCGAACACGAGGATCGCCTCGAGCAGCCAGCTGCGGTAGTCCTCGTCTTCGCCGGCGTCGAGCGAGCCGCGGTCCACCTTCAGGAAGTCGATCGGCATCTGCTGGAGGTCGGCGCGGTAGGCGTAGCCGCTGCCGAAGTCGTCGACGGCGATCCTCACGCCCAGGTCCTTGAGCGCCCTCAGGCGCTGACCGGCCGCCTCCTTGTCCTCCATGACGGTGCTCTCGGCGATCTCGAGCGCGAGCAGCGAGGGCTCGAGCCCGGACTGCTGCAGTGCGCGCAGGACGTCGGTCGCGAAGCCCTCGCGGTTGAGCTGGTTGGCCGAGACCTTGACGGCGACCGCGACGCGGTGGCCGGCGACGTTCCAGGCGGCGGCCTGGACGCAGGCCTGTTCGAGCGCCCAGCGGCCGATCGGCACGATCAGGCCGCTCTCCTCGGCGAGCGGGATGAACTCGGCGGGCGCCACCTCGCCCTTGGTCGGGTGGTCCCAGCGCAGCAGCGCCTCGAGCGCGACCACGCGGTGCGAGGAGAGCTCGTAGACGGGCTGGAAGAGGAGTGAGAACTGCTCGTCCTGGAGCGCGGTGTTGAGCTCGACCTCGAGCACGCCACGGCCCTCGATGATCGAGCGCATGTTGGCGTTGAAGAGCGTGTAGCGGTCCTTGCCGGCCGCCTTCGCGGCGAACAGCGCCATGTGCGCGTCGCGCAGCAGGTCATCCGGCGTGGCGTAGCGGCCGAAGGCGACGCCGATGCTCGCGGTCAGGAAGAAGCTCGGGCCGAAGCCCTCGATCTCGACCGGCTTGTGCAGCGCCTCGATGATGCGCCGCGCGAGCGAGTCCAGGCGCATGCCGCGGACCGGCGATTCGACGATGATCACGAACTCGTCGCCGCCGTAGCGCCCGACGGTGTCGTGCGTGCGAACGGTGTTGCCCAGGCGTTCGGCGACGATCTTCAGCAGCTGGTCGCCGGCCTCCTGGCCGAGCTTCTCGTTGACGTCCTTGAACCAGTCGATGTCGACGAACAGCGCGCCGACCATGATCGAGGAGTTGCGCCCGGCGCGGGCGAGCATCCGCTCTGCGCGGTCCATCGTGAGGCCGCGGTTGGGCAGGCCCGTGAGCGCGTCGTACAGGTCTTCGCGCGGGGCGGGCGGCGCCGCGGGAGCGACGACCACGGGGGCCGCCTGGGCGCCCGGACGGCGCAGGCCGAGGACCAGCGCGCCGGCGAGGACGCTCGCGAGCAGACCGGTGATGAGCAGGGCGATCGCGTCGCCGTGGTCGCCGACGGCCTCCGACGGTGTCGGGGCGAAGGTCCTGAGCGACCAGCCGCCGTGGTAGTCGACCGTCGAGACGAGCGGTTCGTGCGGCGGCGTGCCGTAGGTGTAGACGGCGTTGGCGCCGCCGCTGTGGTGGCGCAGCCGCGCGGCGCCTTCGGGCAGGCCTGCCATCGACTGCGACAGCAGCACGGCCGGCGCCAGCACCTCGCGAACCCAGCCGGCGAAGGCCGCCCGGCGGCCGGTGTCGCTGCGCGGCACGACGTTGCTGCGGTAGATCGGCGTGAGGATTTCGAGCGCGTGGCCGCCGCCCGCCGCCGAGACGTCCTTGTAGAGGCTGTGGCCGCTGTCGCGGGTGGCGAGCAGCGCGTGGTTCGACGAGCACACGTCGAAGCTGCCGGCGGGCTGCGAGGCGGCGCTGCGCCCGACGGTGCCGATCGGCAGGCATTCGAAGGTGCGCCCGTTCGGGGTCACCTTGGGCGCCGGGGGCGTGCTCGTCGCGGTCGTCGTAGAGCCGGAGGTCGTGTGCGTCGTGGTCGCCGCCGGCGGCTTGTAGGGGATCCCGGCCACGTGGGCGTGGAAGGCCGCGAGTTCGGGCGCCCGGACGAGCGCGATCAGGCTCAGCGATTCGAGCTCGGGGTGGTTGCGCATCAGCCGCGCCCAGCCGGACCAGCGCTTGAATTCGGCGGAGCTGCCCTCGGGGTTCTTCGAGAGGTAGGTGCCGGAGGCCGTGAGCACGCCGTCCTGGTGCGCGAGCGCCAGCTTCACGGCGCCCGCCGTGCCGGCGGAGGCGTGCTGGAAGGAGCTACGGGCGTCCTGCGCGTTCGAGCGCGCGACGGCGCGGGCGCCGAGCACGCTCGCGACGGCGCCGGCGACGAGCACGAGCAGCGCGATCGCCAGACGCGTCCAGGAGATGTTGGCCAGCGACCAGCGGGAGGCCTCGGGAGCGTCCGCCTCCGGCGTGGGTGCTTCGTGGGACTGAGCGCCCGGAGCGGCCCCGTTGCCATCGGCCCCGGGGAGGTCGTGGATCGGGACCGCCCGCTCCGGCGAAGGGCCGCCTGCGGCGGGGTCGGGCGCGGCGTCTGGAGTGTCGGGCATGGTCGGTGAAAGCTCCGTGCGCGCTGCGTAGAGCGCGCTTCTGCGGCCCTATCGATCGGTCCGCGGCGGAACTTGAGTGGTGCATCGCTCAAATCCGCACCTGGGTGCCGTGGCGGGCGGGCCGGTCGTCGACGCCGGCACCGGGACGGACCGCGTTCAGCACCTCGCGTGACGCTCTGATCCGTACGCGGTAGAGTCCGCCGATGGTGGGGGGACGGTTTGCGATCGGGGGGATCCTGGCATGCGCGGCTCTGGCCGCTGCGTCGCCCGCGGGTGCCGCGACGTTCAAGGAGTACTCGGTCGGCGCGTACCCCGCTCACGCCCCTCGATACATCAAAGCCGGTCCCGACGGCAACCTCTGGTACGCGGACGGGGGGACCGAAGGCGGCGTCGGACGGATCAGCCCTCAGGGAGAACTGTTCAACGAGTTCGGGTTGGTCGGCGCGGTCGAGCTCGCTTTCGGTCCCGACGGATCGGTCTTCTGGGCGGGCGACAAAGACATCGGCGAGCGCAGGCAGAGCGGAGAAATCTACGAGTCCAGCACACCCGTCTTGAACTACGCCGCCGCGGTCTCTCCGAGCGGGGAATACTGGTTCTCGACCAAAAACGCCGCATGGTGTCACCCGCCGGTCTTCACCGAAGACAACGTCGACCCGCAGGACTGCGAAGCCACCTCCGCGTACGGCCGGATCACCTCAATCGCATTCGACCGATCCGGCGATGCCTGGGGCGCCTTCTTCGAGAACAACACGGTTCGAGAGCTCGACGGGAGCCGCACCCGCGTCGACCTGCCCACGAGCTCGGGGCCGGCACGCATCGCGTTCGGGCCCGAAGGCGATCTGTGGGTGACGATGTACGAAGCAAGCGCGATCGATCGCATCACGCCGACTGGGGAACGTACGCGGTTCCCGGTCAGCCCCGGCGCCGGTCCGAACGACATCGTGCTCGGCCCCGACGGCGCGTTCTGGTTCGTCGAGTACAAGTCGGACAAGATCGGGCGGATGACCACCGCGGGGGTCGTCACCGGCGAGTTCCCGATTCCCACGCCGAACGCGCAGCCGATCGGGATCGCGGTCGGACCCGACGGCGGGATCTGGTTCACCGAGAGTACTGCGGCGAAGATCGGCCGGCTGTCGATCGACGCCTCGACCACCACGCCCGTCCCGGGCGCCGGCGGTGCGGGCGGGCCGGCTGCCCGCGACACGACCGCGCCCTCGTTCACCGGCGCGCCCTCGCTCCATCCCTCTCGCTTCCGCGACCGCGGCCGCGGACGCGGACGGATCCCTAAGGGGAGCTCGCTCACGTTCACCCTCTCGGAGGCGTCGTCGGTGGAGGCAGAAGTCGCGGCCGCGCGCCCCGGACGCAGGGCGCACGGCAGCTGCGTCGGCGTGACGAGGTCCAACCGCGGCAAGCCTCACTGCCTCCGCTTCGTGAAGACGGGAAGCCTGAGCTACAAGGCCGTCTCGGGCCCCAACCGCTTCGCGTTCAGCGGCCGCGTGGCCGGCCGCGCGCTGAAACCCGGCGCCTACCGGCTCAGCGCCGTCGCGACGGACCCCGCCGGCAACGGCTCGGTGCCGGCGCGGCTCGCGTTCACGATCGCGCCGTAGCCGCCGCCGGGAGCCGGCACAGGCTGCCACCCGGTTTCGTCGAGCCGGGCGTCAGAGCGTCGAGAGCAGCTGCTCGCCCCATCCGGCCGCGAACAGCGACGGTCCGCCGCCCGTGTGCCAGAACACGACTGGACCGTCGACGCGGCCGGCGCGGGCGTCGGCGATCAGGCCCGCCATCCCCTTGGCGCTGTAGACAGGATCGAGCACGACGCCCTCGGTCCGCGCAAGCAGGCCGATCGCTTCGATGCCGGCTTCCGTGAACGCTCCGTACCCGTCGCCGAGCTGGGACAGCTCGAGGTGGGCGTCGTCCACGGTCAGCGCGACATCGGCGCCCAGCAGCGCGCCGGCCTCGTTCGCGAGCCACGTCACCAGCCCGCGAGCGTCGGGCACGATCTGGCCGACATCGAACCCGACCGGCCGAGGCCCGGCGCCGGCGAGCGCATGCCCGAGCATGAGCCCCGCGTGCGTCCCACCGGAGGTCGAGGCGTGGTAGACGCGCTGCGGCCGGACGCCTGCGGACTCGAGCTGGCCGAGCAGCTCGGCGTACGCCGCGACGAACCCCAGGGCGCCCACCGGTGAGGAGCCGCCCGCGGGCAGGGTGTAGGCGCCCGCGCGCTCCTGCGCCACGGCCTCGACGGTCGCCGCGAGCTGCGTCCAGTCCGGCGTGCCGGCGTAGATGACCTCCGCCCCGAACAGGGCATCGAGCAGGAGGTTCCCCGTCGGCGGTCCGGCGGGGCGCTCGCCGCCCATCACGAGCACGGCGTGCAACCCGAGCCTGGCCGCGGCCGAAGCGGTCGCACGGGCGTGGTTCGACTGCGGCGCGCCGAGCGTGATCACCGTGTCGGCGCCCTGTGCGAGGGCCTCTCCGAGCGTGAACTCCAGCTTGCGAACCTTGTTGCCGACCAGGCCCAGCGACCCGACGTCGTCTCGCTTCAGCCACACCTCGACGCCCAGCTCCCGGCTCAGTCGCGGCGCCCGTTCCAGTGGCGTCGGCGGCGCGGCGAGCTCGGCGCGCGGGCGATCGCGGAGCGCAGCGAACGGATCGGGCACGGGGCGATCATCGCAGCGTTCCTTGCGATTCGGCGGCGTTCGGGCAGCAACGCGGCTTGCCGCCCGATGAGGCCGGACTTCAGGGCCGCCGCCCAGTCGAGGGGGCACACGCGGAAGCCTGCCGACATCGGCTCGGCAATGACGCCCCGTTTTGGCGTTGCGTTCGATTGCCGCCGCAAGACCGTCGATCAGCGGCGAGAGGTCACTACTTGCCCCTGCTCACCACGAGCGCGACCTTGGTGCCGGACGCGACCCTCTTCCCGGCGCTCACGCTCTGGGAGACGACCGCACCCTTTCTGACGTGGCTGGAGCGCTTCTTCTTGATCGCCCCCACCTTGCATCCGGCTTTTCGGATCGCCTTTTCGGCGCTCGCCTGCGTCTTGCCGGCGAGCGTGGGCACTTTGCATGTGCCGCTCCCGCTCCCGCTCGGGGAGCTCTTGAACCCCGGCACCGGGCACGCGGCCACGGGAGCCGTTCTGAAGCCGGCACCTGCGCCGGAGCCGTACACTTCGCCTTCAGGCTTGAGCCTGGCGATCAGGTCCACTTCGAACAGCGACAGTTCGGCGCCCTGGTAGCAGACCTGGAAGCTCGCGCTCGGCTGCAGCGAGACGTTGCAGACGATGAAGCCGCTGTACGAGCAGGCCGAGCTTGGAACGAGCTGCTTCGGCGGTGACGACGATTCGGGCGACCCCGTTACGAATTCGAAGCCGGTCATTTCCACTTTGCCCGTGTTGGTGACCGTCACGACATAGCTGCCCGTCGACCCGGTGATCGGCGCCACGGTCAGCGTGCCCTGCGCGCGGGTCGAGGCGGACGCCGAGGCGACGGCCGGCACGAGCGCGATCAGCCCCCCGGCAATGCAGACGGGCAGCAGGACCCTGCCCACTCTCGCCCGAAGATCCGAGATTCGTTCCACGACCTCGCGTACTCCACCCCCGGTCCTCATCGTGTCCTCCTTGTTCTTCGCCGAAAGCCCGCGGACCACACCTATCCGATACCGGTGGCGGCCGTCAAGGCCGACGTCGGGGGTCCGCGCCTGAGCGGCGGGTGATCGCACTGATGCCCGGACGTGCGTCGCGCGCGGCCGATTGTCCGCTCGCCGGCCGTGAGCGCGGCGACCGTCGCCTCGACATCGGCCTTGCCGGTCGCGCAGCGCGCTTCTCCGCCCCTTCTCGACGAACTCGTGAGTTGACGTACGGGCTTGGGTGTGCGAGAGGCCGTTGGGGCCCGAGCGAGTGCCCCCGCCAGGAGTCGAACCTGGATCTACCGCTTAGGAGGCGGTCGTCTTATCCATTGGACTACGAGGGCGCGTCGGCCGAAGGCTACCGGCGCGGCGCGGGGGCGAGCGATGCCTCGGCGGCCAGGCGTTCGAGGTCCTCACCGACGAGCCGGTGGGTGATCCATTGCTTCTGCGCGCGGGCGCCGAGCCCGCGGTAGAAGCCGAGCGCGAGCTCGTTCCAGTCGAGCGCCGCCCATTCCAGGCGCTCGCCGCCGCTCTCGCGCAGCTTCGCGGCGACGCCGGCGAGCAGCGCTTTGCCGGCCCCGCCCTTGCGGTTCTCGGGGCGCACGTAGAGGTCCTCCAGCCAGACGCCCTGGATCGCGAGGAACGTGGAGAAGGTACGGAAGTAGATCGCGTACCCGATCGGCTCGCCGTCGCGCTCGGCGATCAGGGCGCCGGCCGAGGGGGGGTCGCCGAACAGCGCCCGGTGCAGCAGCTCGTCGGTGGCGCGGACCTGGTCGGCGAGCTTCTCGTACTCGGCGAGCTCGCGGATCATCCTCATCAGCTCCCCGACGTCCGCGGGCGTGGCCTCGCGCACCTCGACGGCGTCGGCCGCTCCGCTCACGTGCCGCCCCCGTCACGGTCGGGCCGGTCCGGGTAGAGCTCGTCGATCGTCGTCAGCGGGCGATAGGGGGCCGCCGCCGCGGCTTCGATCGCCGCGCCACCGCCGGCGAGGCGGTCGAGCACCGAGACGACGCCGCAGATCTGCCGGCCCTCGTCCTGCAGCGCCGCGATCGCGGCAAGCGTCGAGCCGCCCGTGGTGACGACGTCCTCGACCACGACGCAGCGGTCGCCGGCCTCGAGCAGCGGCCCCTCGACGCGGCGCTGCAACCCGTGCGCCTTCGCGTCCTTGCGGACGAAGAACGCCTTCACGCGTGCCCCGCCCGCGAGCGCGGCGCACGCCACCGGGTCGGCGCCCATCGTCATGCCCCCGACCGCAGTCGCATCCCAGTCGGCGAGCTGGTCGGCGAGCAGCACGCCGAGCGCGGCGAAACCCTCGGGCCTCAGGATCGCGCGCTTGGCGTCAACGTAGTACTCGGCCTCGGCGCCGCTGGTCAGCGTCACCCTCCCGATCACGAGCGCGTGCTCGCGCAGCTCGGCGAGCAGCCGCTCGCGCGCCGCCGCCACGTCGTTGGTATCTGCGTCCAGCACGTTCACGGGCGTCCCTAATCTAGCGTCGCGCCCGCGCCGATCAGTAAGCGTCATGTCGTTGCTCTCGAAGACGCTCCGTGTCGCCTCGATCGCGCTGTGCCTGCTCGTGGCGCTGTCGTTCCTGCTCTTCGCCGTCAACCAGACCAGCACGGCCTCCGGCCACCAGCAGGCCGAACTCGCGGGCGGGTCGGCGGTCGCCCAGAGCCATGGCGGTCACGCCCAGGAGCGCGGCTTCCACCGCAGCGTCGACGAAGTCGCGGAGGCGGTCACCTCGCCGGTCTCCGGGCTGAGCTCCAGCGCGTGGGCAGAGCACGGGCTGCGTCTCTTGTTCGCGCTGCTCGTCTACGGCTTCGCGCTCGGCTACCTCGCCCGCGTGCTCAGAGTTCGCGCCTAGCGCCGGAGCCGCTAGATCATCTAGGGGCCGGCGTTGCCGCGCACGTGCGTGCTGCCGCCGCCGCCTTCGTTGTAGACGTCGACCGGCGTGCCGTACTGGACCCAGGAGTAGATCGCCGCCGCGTTGGGGATCGGCACCCGCAGGCAGCCGTGGCTAGCGGCGTACGTCGGCACTTCGGCGTAGCCGTGGATCGCGTAGCCGCGGATGAAGTAGTTGGAGTCGACCATGCCCTCGGTGTTGGTGCCGGGCGTCTTCGAGTACACCGTGAAGCGGCCGATCACCGTCGGCGTCGACGGCTTGCCCGAGCTCATCGTGTAGATCGCGTGCACGCGACCGCCCGGTTCGATCTCGGCCAGCACCTGTTTGGTCAGATTGGCCTCCACGTGGCGGCCGTCGTGGCGGTCGCGCACGGGGAACGCGCCGACGCCGTGGATCAGGCGCACGAACACTTCACGGCCCGAGTAGGCGATCCGGTTCAGGTTCTCCATCTTGCGGTAGGCGATCAGCGCGCGGCCGGTCGCTTCGTCGAAGACGCCGTTCAGCGGCACGACGTAGTGGAGGTTCCACAGCTCCGACTGCAGCAGGCGCACGGACGCCCCGGCCGAGCCCGGGCCGACGTTCGGGTTGACGACCCGCAGGCTGCGCGAGCGGCCGCTGAACGCAGCCTGCTGCGGGGTGGCGTAGTGCGCCGCGCGCACCTGCATCAGCCCCGAGTAGTGGCTGGTGATCCCGAGGTGGAACTGGCCGGCGCCGTTGCCGACCGGCAGCACCGAGACCGTCTGCACGGCGACCTTGCGCCCGTCGCGGTAGGTGCTCACCTTCACGCTCTGCCCGGCCACGTAGGGGATCACGATCCCGCGCACGACGAAGCGCCGGCCGGCCATCGTGAAGGTCGGCGTGCCGCCCACCTTCTGGAGCACGAGCTGGATCTTGCCCGCCGCCTGGCCGGGCACCGGAGCGGGCGCAGCCGGCTTGGGGGTGCTCGTCGGCGGGGGCGAGCCTTTGGCGGCAGCGGCGCTCGCGGGCAGCACGGCGAGGAGGGCGAGGGCGGCGCAGCAGGCAGCCGCGCGGCCGCAGGTCGTTCTCATGGGGACGATCCTACGCGGCCGGGCGGGCGAGTCCTGCCGGCTGCTGGACGCCCGGGACGATGAGGCCGGCCCGCTTGCAGGCCGCGATCACGCCCGTCACACCGCCGAGCGAGGCCACGATCAGGGCCAGCCCGCCGAGCCAGCTCCAGTGGGCGAGGCTCGCGAAGGCCAGGGAGTTGTTCAGCGCGTGCGCTCCCATGCCGGGGTAGAGCGAACCGCTGTAGCGGTAGAGCAGGCACAGCCCGAAGCCGAGCGCCGCGAGCGGCAGCAGGTCCAGCGCCGGCGCCGAGCTCGCGTGCACGCCGCCGAACAGCAGCCCGTCGACGATCGCCGCCGGCAGCAGCCCCCACGAGCGCAGCGCGGTGAAGACGTAGCCGCGGAACAGGAACTCCTCGCACATCGGCGCGACGACGCAGGTGAGCCCGGCGCTGAGCACCAGCAGCAGCGTGCTTTCTTTGGTGCCGAGCTGTTCGAGCAGTTTCTCCTTGCCGGGGTTCACGAGCGTCGACCAGACCGCGTTCAGGAGCAGGAAGGCGACGACGAGCCCCAGCACCATCAGCGCCGCCGCGCCCCAGCCGACCCCCGGGCGGCGCAGCCCGAACTGCCACGGGCGCACCGCGCGACCGCCCATGCGCGCGACGAGCAGGGGTGCGGCGACGAAGGCGAGGTCCTGCACGAAGGTGTCGGCGATCGTCAGGCCCGCCGGCGTGTGGGAGCTCGTGATTTCGACGCCGAGCGCGACCGCCGGCAGGTCCACGACGAGCGCCGCGATCGCGGTCAGGACGAAGGCGCCGAGCAGCGCCAGGAACGCAGACCACCACGGCCAGCCGGGAAGCGGCGCGGCGGAGCGCTCGCCCTCGATCGGCTCGGGCGCAGCGGGGCGCTGCGCCGGGGCGCTCGGCGGGGGCGGCGGCATGCGAACCGGCTGCGGCATGCGTCCGGGCGGGACGCTCCCATGACCGGCCATCTCAGGCCACCCAGTGCCAGGTGGCGAACTGCGCGCAGAACACGACCATCAGCGCGGCGGAGACGCCGATCACCGGCTTGACCGCGCGCGGATGCTCGGCCAGCCACGCGCCGAGGCCGATCTGCAGCGGGAAGAGCACGAGCTCAAAGCGCGGCAGCGACATCAGCGGCTGGCCGCTGACCGGGTAGGAGAGCGGCAGCGCGAGCGCGGCGATCACGTAGAGGCCGTAGGCGCCGGGCAGCCGCCGCAGCACGAGCACGATCAGCGGAATCGCCGCGAGCAGGAAGCCGAGCAACTCGAGGTTGTGACCGGCGGCCACCGTCGGGCTGCCCGGCGCGGCCGGGAAGTAGACGTGCGCGCGCTGGAAGGAGAGCAGCTGCCGAGCGCCCTCGAAGGCCGCGCGCAGGCCGTCCCACACCGCGACGTAGGGACCGGCGAAGTGCCGGCCCCAGATCTGCTGCGAGCGGAACGGCGCGAGCCCGTCCCCGCCGGCGAGCGCCAGCCACAGCCCGAACAGGGCGACGGCGGCGGGGATCAGGGCGAGCCAGAGGACGTTCGCGCGCAGCCTGTACCGAGGCGCGAGACGCCTCGCCGGCGCTCGTTCGGGCGGCCGGTCGCGGCGCGGGCCGTACAGGTAGATCGCCAGCGCCGGGGCGAGCAGGACGAGACCGGTGCTCCGGGTCGCGGCCGCGAGGCCGCCGAGCACTCCTACGAGCGCCCATCGGCCCTCGCGGGCGCTCCAGAAGAGACCGACCGACAGCGCCAGGTACAGCGACTCCGAGTAGACCGCCGAGAGGAAGAAGGCCATCGGCGCGAACGCCGTCGCGAGCACCGCGAGACGCGCCGCCTCCAGCGAGCCGATCTCGAGGGCGGCCAGGCGGTGGATGCCGTACAGCGCGAAGGCGAGCGCGACGAGCGAGAGCAGCACGCCGGCGAGCACCGGCGGGCTGCCGAGCCACGCGAGCGCGCGCATGCCGAGTGGGTACAGCGGGAAGAAAGCGGTCCGTGAGGCGGTGAAATGGCCGAGGTCGGGCCGGTAGCCGTAGCGGGCGATGACCTCATACCACGCCGAGTCCCAGCGCGCCGCCGGCGCCGCGAGCAGGTCGCCGAGCCAGCCGAAGCCGCGCGTCGTGCCCGGCGGGTTGAACGCTTTGCGCGCCGGCCCGAAGCCGAAGGCGAGCACCGTCCCGACGCCGGTCGCCCACACCAGCAGGCGGGAGGCCCAGAGCGCGCGCCAGCTGTCGCGCACCGCGGCCATGCGCCGGGGATCGGCGCGCAGGCGTGCAAGCGCCGAGGCGGCGGCACCCCCGGCAGGGACGTCGGGCGCCTCGGCCGCGCCGATGCCGGGGATCGCGATCTCGGCCGTGTCGGGGTTCATCTCGTGTGACGAGCCTAGAGATCGGCGGCCGCGAAGTGGGCAGGAGGGGGAGAACGGCACGGTAATCTCGAACCTGAGCAGATGTCCCGAAGAGCACGACAGCGCCGGCGCCGGCACCACGGCGGCGGCGGCGCACGCTTCGCCCTGATCGCCGGCGGCACGGCGATCACGGCGTCCATCGTGGCGACGATCGTCGCGATCGCCTACGTGCTCAACGTGGCTGCCTCGGCGACGCCCCCGAGCCGGCTGCACCCGCTCGTCACCGGCGGCTCCTCGCAGGTGTACGCGGCCGACGGCACCCGGCTCGGCTTCATCCAGTCAGACGAGCTGCGCACGCCTGTCGGCTGGGACAGCATCGCCACGAACCTCAAGGACGCGACGGTCGCGATCGAGGACCAGCGCTTCTACAAACATCACGGCGTCGACGTCACGGGCATCTTCCGCGCCGCGGTCAAGGACGCGCTCAGCGGCGAAACGCTGCAGGGCGCCTCCACGATCACGATGCAGCTGATGCGCAACCTCTACCTCGGCGACGACAGGCACACGCTCAGGCAGAAGATCATCGAGGCGAAGATGGCGCTCGACTACGAGAAGGAACACTCCAAGCACTTCATCCTGACCGGATACCTGAACAGCGTGCCCTACGGCACGGTCGGGGGACAGACCGCGATCGGCGTGCAGGCCGCGGCTCGGATCTTCTTCAACAAACCGGCCGCGCAGCTGAACCTGCAGCAGGCCGCGCTGCTCGCCGGGCTGCCGCAGGCGCCCTCCCAGTACAACCCGTTCGGCAACCCGCGCGAAGCCCGGCGCCGGCGCAACGAGGTGCTCACCAAGATGGCGCAGCTGCACTACATCTCGGGTGCCCAGGCCGGCGCCGCCAAGCGCACCCCGCTCGAAGTCGAACACGGGACCTTCTACTCGCAGCGGCGCGAGGACTTCTTCTTCGAATACGTCCACCAGCTCCTGAACAAGCGCTACGGGCGCGAGACGGTGGCCCAGGGCGGGCTGAAGGTCTACACGACGATCAACCTCAACATGCAGCGTCTCGCGCGCAAGGCGATCGGCGAAGTCCTGAACGAGCCCGAAGACCCGGCGGCGGCGGTCGTCACGATCAACCCCGCGAACGGCGACATCGAGGCGATGGCCGAGTCGGAGAGCTACGAGAAGTCGCAGTACAACCTCGCGGCGGACGGTCACCGCCAGCCCGGCTCGACGTTCAAGGCGATCGTGCTGGCCGACGCGCTCTCGCGGGGCGTCGACCCGAACAGCACGATCTACGACTCGCACACGCTCGCGGCCGGGTGGCTGCCGCAGTACCCGACCTACGAAGTCAAAACCTTCGGCGGCGAGCAGAACGGGGCGATCAACCTCGTCTCGGCGACCCTCAAATCCGACAACACCGTGTACGCCCAGCTGGCCGCGGATCTCGGCGAGAACACGATCACCGAAATGGCTCACAAGATGGGCGTGGTGAGCCCGCTGCACAGCTTCGCCGCGGAGGCGCTCGGCGGCCTGAAACTCGGCGTCACCCCGCTCGAGATGGCGAACGTCTACGCGACCCTCGCCGACGGCGGCTGGCGCAACAGCCCGATCGCGATCACGAAGGTCGTGTTCCCGAACGGGCGCGTGGACACCAGCTGGGGCAAGCCCCACCGCGTCAAGGTGCTGAGCGAAGGCGTCACCGGCGAAGAGACGAAGATCCTTCACGAGAACGTCCAGAGCGGCACGGCGGGGCGATCCGCGATCGGCTGCCCGACCGCCGCCAAGACCGGCACGACCAGCGAACTCGTCGATGCGTGGCTGGACGGCTACAACTCCGAATACTCGACGGTCGTCTGGATGGGCTACCCCACCCGACGCGTGTCGATGACCGACGTCCACGGCGAGCCCCAGCAGGGCGGCTACCTGCCGGCGGAAATCTGGCACGCGTACATGGGCACCGTGACCGAAGGGCATCCGTGCGCGGCGCTCAACGAATCGAACACCGGGATCTCCTTCACCCCGTTCTACGGGCACTACGCCACGACCGGCCAGGCGATCGCCGCGCAGAACGAAGCAGCCGAAGCGAGGAAGCCCGCCAAGCCGAAGGGCCCGAAGTCACACGGCGCGCCGGCCCCCCATGCCGCGCCCGCTCCTCCGAAATCGCCGGCCCCCGTACCGCCCTCGACCGAAAAGACCGGCGGTGCGGGACCCAAATAGGCTGGATCGGCCGGCGCTCCGTGCCGGCCTCCGAGCACCGGCGCCCGCGGTGCGCTGGTAGTTTGATGGCTGGAAGAGCAAGCTGCAGGCCGGGCGCCGGGCGCGCCTGCCGGATTGGGATGGAGAGTGGCGAAGGAGGACAAGGTCGAATTCGAGGGCGAGGTGATCGAGGCCCTGCCGAACGCGATGTTCCGCGTGAAGCTGGACAACGACCATGTCGTGCTCGGACACGTCGCCGGCAAGATGCGGCGCTTCCGCATCAGGATCCTGCCGGGCGACCGCGTGCGCTGCGAGCTCTCGCCCTACGACCTGGACCGGGCGCGGATCGTCTACCGGCATCGCTGAGCGCTCCCTGATCGATTCGATCGCCGCCGCCCTGCGGAGCCCCGCGGGATCGGAGCGCCTGATGGTCGGGATCGGGGACGACGCGGCGGTGGCGCGCGCGGGAGGCGAGCTGTGTGCCAGCTCGATCGACACGATGGTCGAGGGGGTGCACTTCCGCCTCGGGAACGGCTGGGCGACGCCGCAGGAGGTCGGCCATCGCGCGCTCGCCGGCGCGCTCTCCGACCTGGCCGCGGTCGGCGCCTCGCCGGGCGAGGCGCTCATCTCGATGGGGCTGCCGCCGGGCTTCGCCGAGCGCGAGGCGCTCGATCTCGCGCTCGGCGCCGACGCGCTCGCGTGCGGGACGCACACGGCGATCGCGGGCGGCGACGTGGTCGCTTCACCGGTCCTGTTCGTGTCCGTGGCCGTGACCGGCTGGCTGGGCGCGGGTGAGCAGCCGCTGACGCGCGCGGGGGCGAGCCCGGGCGATCTCGTCGGCGTGACTGGCGAGCTGGGTGCCGCGGCCGCGCTGCTGGCGGCGCTCGACGGCCGCGCGCCGGGGGCGCTCGAGGCCGAGCCGGCGCTCGAACGCGCGCGGCGGCCGGTGCCGCGGCTCGCGGAGGGGCGCGCGCTCGGCGAGGCGGGGGCCAGCGCGGCGATCGACCTCTCCGACGGCCTCGCCGCCGACGCGGCGGCGCTCGGCCGCGCCAGCGGCGTCTGCCTCGTGCTGGAGGCCGAGCTGCTCCCGCTGGCCCAGGGGGTCGCAGCCGTCGCCCAACCGCTCGACCTCTCCCCGGCGGCGCTGGGCGCGGCCGGCGGCGAAGACTACGAGCTCTGCTTCTGCGCGCCGACCGACCGTCGCGACGCCATCGAGGCGGCGGTGGCGGACGCCGGCGGCGTCGGCCTCACCTGGATCGGCGAGGCGCGCGAGGGCCTGCCGGGTGCACGGCTGCTAGACCGCCGGGGCGACGTAGTACGGGCCGAGGGATACGAGCACCGGTGGTAGCTGCCGGCGCGGCGCCGGGTGCAGCGGGTAGGAGAGCGGCTGCGCGATGTGGCCGTCGGTCAGGAGCCGGGCGGCGCCGAGCGGTTCGGCACGAGTCAGGCGGCCGAACACGAGCAGCCGTTTGGCGGCGCTGAAGAGCGGCGTGCACGCTGAGAGCACGACGCGGCTGTAGCCGACGTTCGCGGTCGCGGCGGCGACGTCCGTCGGCGCGACGACGCGGTGGCCGACGACCGTGTAGGTGAAGCGGCCGTAGGGCATCGTCAAACGGATCGACTGCCCGCTGCGCAGCGAGTCGATGTGGCGGAAGGGCGCGAGGTAGGTGGTGCGGTGGCCCGCGATCAAGGTCGTGCCGGCGACGCCCGGGAACGTCGTTTCGCGGTACAGGCCCGGGCCGCTCTCGAGGTCGGAGGTGTCTGTTCCGTTGACCATCACGAAGTCCGCCCCGATGCTGGGGATCGAGATCTTGCCGATCGGCTTGCCGTTGCCCGTTTCGCGCCGCAGGGCGGCCGCCAGGAACGCGACGCGCCGGCGCTCGTCGGCGATCCCCGCCAGCTCGCGCGCCTCGGCGGCGTTCGGCGGCCTCGCCTCGGCGCGGGCGAGTTCGCCCTTCAGGTGATCCTGGCGGAGTTTCGCGATCAGGGCCGAGATCGGCTCCTGCCAGAGCAGCGTGACGACGCCGTCGGCGAGTGCGAGCGCGCCGGCGGCGATCATCAGCACGGCCAGCGCGCGCCACGCCCGCGAGGCGCGCGAGCGGCGGCCAGCGACGGGCGGCGCCGGAGGCCCTGAGGTGATCGGGAACTCGCTCACCGCGCCCTCATCGTCGCAGAGCCGACTCCGTACCCCCGAGCGAGCCGGGGCCTGCGTAGCTGAGCGGTCCGCGGATCGTGATCTCGACGCGCTCGTCGTCCCGCACGCCGCCCATCGCGCCCGGTTCCGGCCGTGAGCGAGCGGCCACGATCGCGACCGCGGCGGCGCACCCGAACGCGATGCTCCACAGCAGCGCGGAGCCCAGCCTGACGTGCCCGCCGGCCACGAGCAGGACGGCCTCCCAAGCCGTGCGTCCCAGCCCGTACCCGAGCTGGTGGGAGTAGAACGCGATCAGGAGCACGAGCGGCACGAGGCCGAGCGCGACGATCCCGAGCGCGATCGAGCGCCGCGGGCGCAGCTCGGGCGCGGCGATCAGCAGCCACGCGTGGACGGCGACGAGGAGCAGCAGCGCGGTGTAGGGGTTGCCGATCCATACCAGGAGGGCGAGCCCCGAGAGCAGCAGGACCGGCGGCAGCCCCGCGGACTCGCCGTCCGGCCTGAACACGGGCTCGGAGGCGCCGAGCCGGCGCAGCAGCGCGCCGAGCAGCAGCCACGAGAGCGCGAAGGTCAGCGCCACGGCGAGGAGACCCGTCAACGCGGCGGCATCCAGGGAGAGCGCGCCGTCGGGCACCGGCGCGGCGGGCGCGGCGGCGATGATGCCCAGCCGGCCGAGCAGCCAGCAGAACACCGCGCAGCAGAGGAACGGCAGGCCGCAGGCGAGTGTCCAAAGCGTCCACGCACCGACGCGCCGGCGGCGCCGGCGCAGGCGCGCGAGCCCGTCGGCGGCCGCGACGAGAGGCGGCAGCAGCAGGGTGCCGATCAGGAGTCGCAGAGCCCAGGCGGGCATCGTCTTCGGCCCGAGCACGATCCCGTGTTGCAGGGCGGTGGGGACGTCGGGAGCGGTGTCGAGCGCGTCCACCGCGCTCAGCACGCCACGACCGAGGCCTTCGAGCCGCGCGGGTTCGACTCGCTCGCCGGCGCTCGGTCCCCGTTCGCCGCTGGCCTGCACCAGCACCGCCGGCAGTCCCTGGGCGTCGAGCACGCCCTGCTCGCCGGCGGCGAGCGGGAAGGCGAGGTGTGCGAGCTGGCCGAACGTGCTCGGCGCGCCCGGTTCCCAGCCGGTCTCGCGCTTGATCGCGTCTGAGACCGTGCGCGCGAGCGCGAGCGGCGCGGAACCGAGGCCGTCCGAGTAGGGGACGACGATCGGCTTGCGCATCGCCGCGGAGGCGAGGTCGCCGAGCACGATCGCGCCGTCGAAGGGCCCGTGCACCCCGGCCGCTTCGAGGCCTCCGAGCAGGGCCTGGGCTCCGGCGTCGCCACCGCTGCCCCCGCTCGTCGAGGCGAGCACGATCGTCCGCTTGGTCTCGCGGGCCGAGAAGACCCGCGCCAGCTCGAGCAGCGAGGCGGTCGCGGACAGCTCGCCGCCGGCGCCGACCCCGGCGGCGTCCCGGTGGGCGAGGATCAGGATCGGCGCGGCCGGGGTCGAGCCCGGGCGCACCGCGACGACCGTCTCCAGGCGCCGGTCGCCCTCGATCGTCTGGCCGGAGGTGTGGAGCACGTGGACGGTGAAGCCGCCGCCCGCGGTGCCGCCGAGACCGCGCAGGACGCCGGCTACGTAACGGGCGAGGCCGTTGTCGCCCGGGCCGCCCGGGCGCCGTTCCGGGTAGCGCGCGGCGAGGCTCTGCGTTTCCGCGAACGCGCGCTGGCCTTCGAAGGCATCCGGCGCCAGCGTCGTCGTTCGCGGCAGCGGGCGGCCGCCCAGCGCGAAGGCGGCGACGGCCAGAGCGAGCACGAACGGCAGGAATGCGGCACGGTACAGGCGCCCGTTCAGCATGCGCTCCAACGATAGAGCGGTGGCCGGGTGAGCGCTCGCCGGGATGCGGCCTGAAGCCGCCCCACGCTTCACATATAGTGCCGCCGCGTGCTTCAGCCCGTCGCCGTAGCCAACAAGACGCTCGCGGACTACACGCACATCTGCGGGCGGGAGCTGATCGCGGAGGTCCGCGAGCTCGCCGAGCCGCTGCAGGGCAAGCGCGTCGTGCACGTCTCGGCCACCGCGTTCGGCGGCGGCGTCTCCGAGATCCTCTACACGCTCGTGCCGCTGATGCGCGACGTCGGGCTGGACTGCGAGTGGCACGTGATCTACGGTCGCGAAGAGTTCTTCAACGCCACCAAGCTGATGCACAACGCCCTTCAGGGCGCGCCCCAGGACCTCGACTCCGAGCAGTGGGCGACGTGGCGGCGCTTCAACGAGATGAACGCGCGCGAGCTGAGCGACGGCTGGGACGTCTGCCTCGTCCACGACCCGCAGCCCGCGGGCCTCTACAAACTCGTGCCGGAGAAGGCGAAGGGATGGGTGTGGCGCTGCCACATCGACCTCTCGACCCCGAACCCCGACACGATCACCCAGCTGCTGCCCTACATCGAGGACTACCCCGAGTCGCTCTTCCACACAGCCGAGTACGTCCCGGACGGGATGAAGGGTCACGTCAACGTGGTGCCACCGGCGATCGACCCGCTGACGCCGAAGAACATGGCGCTCTCGCCGGAGGACGCGTCCTTCGTCTGCGGGCAGTTCGGGATCGACGTCGACCGGCCGCTGATGTGCCAGGTCTCGCGCTTCGACCCGTGGAAGGACCCGCTCGGCGTGATCGACGCCTACCGCCAGGTCAAGGAGGAGATGCCCGAGGTGCAGCTCGCGCTGGTCGGCTCGATGGCGAGCGACGACCCCGAGGGCTGGGACTTCTTCAATGCGACGATCGCGCACGCCGACGGCGACCCCGACGTGCACATCCTCAACAACTTCAACAACGTCGGCGCGATCGAGGTCAACGCCTTCCAGTCGCATTCCGACGTCGTGATCCAGAAGTCCACGCGCGAGGGCTTCGGGCTGACGGTCTCCGAGGCGATCTGGAAGGGGCGGCCCTTCATCGGCGGCGACGTCGGCGGCATCCCGCTGCAGATCGAGGACGGCGTCTCGGGGTTCCTCGTCGCGAGCGTGGAGGAGTGCTCCCGGCGCAGCCTCGAGATCCTGCGCGACCCCGAGCTCGGGCGCAGGCTCGGCCGCACCGGCAAGGAGTACGTGCGCGGCCACTTCCTGACGCCGCGCTACCTGCGCGACTACCTGCGCATCTTCAACTCGCTCCAGGAGTGCTGACGACGATGCCGGCACAGCGGACTCCGCTCGTGCTGGTCAGCAACCGCGGCCCTGTCACATACCAGGAAGGCGGAGAGGTCCAGCGCGGCTCCGGCGGCCTCGTGACGGCGCTCACGGGCCTGGCCTCCCACCGCGAGGTGATCTGGATCGCCTCGGCGATGAACGAGTACGACGCGGAGGTCTCCCAGCAGCAGGGCGGCCGCGCGTTCGCGGTGCGCTCACCGGGCGGGGGCGAGTACCAGGTGCGCCTTGTGGTCAGCGACCCGGAAGCCTACGACCGCTTCTACAACGTGTTCGCGAACCCGATGCTGTGGTTCATCCAGCACTACCTGTGGGACCTCTCCAACGCGCCGGACATCCGCCGCGAGGAGATCGAGGCCTTCGAGTTCGGTTACAACGCGGTCAACGAGGATCTCGCGCGGGCGGTCGTCGAGGAGATCGAGGGGGACGAGGACCCGGTCGTGATGGTGCACGACTACCACCTCTACACCCTTCCCGACCTGGTCCGCCGCGCGCGCCCGGACGCGTTCCTTCACCACTTCATCCACATCCCCTGGACCCAGCCGGACGCCTGGAGGGTGCTGCCGACGAGGATCCGCGAGGAGATCTTCTCCGGGCTGCTGGCGAACGACATCATCGGCTTCCATACCCGCTCCTACCGCCACAACTTCCTGCAGTGCTGCCGCGACCTGATGGATCTAGACGTCGACTTCGGCCAGGGCATCGTGCGGTTCGGCAATCGCGAGGTCTGGGTGCGCGCCTACCCGCTGCCGATCGACCACCAGTCGACGAAGCAGATCGCCGCCGGGGAGCGCGTCGCAGAGTTCGAGCGCGAGCTGCTGCGCAGGCGCCGCGACTTCCTGATCCTGCGGGTGGACCGCGCCGACCTCTCGAAGAACGTGCTGCGCGGCTTCTCGGCGTTCGACCTCTTCCTCGAGCAGCACCCGGAGTTCACCGAGCGCGTCACGTTCATCGCCCAGATGATGCCGTCCCGGACCGACGTGCCCCAGTACGCGGAGTACCTCGAGCGGATCGAGGCGCTCGTCGCGGTGGTCAACCACCGGCACGGCACGCCCGACTGGATGCCCATCCAGCTCAAGCTGCGCGACGACCTCGACGAGGCGATGGCCGCCTACAAGCACTACGACGTGCTGCTCGTGAACGCCATGTTCGACGGCATGAACCTCGTCGCCAAGGAGGGCCCGATCGTCAACGAGCGCGAGGGGGTCTCGATCCTCTCCGAGAACACCGGCGCGCACGAGGAGCTCGGCGACTACGCGCTGTCGGTGAACCCGTTCGACATCCAGGAGCTCGCCGACTCGATCCACGCCGCGCTGGCGATGAGCATCGGCGAGCGCCGCCGGCGACGGGCCGGCCTGGTTGAGATCGTGACCTCGCGCGATCCGGGCGACTGGATCGACGACCAGCTCGCGGACATCCGCGCGAAGGCACGCTCGCGCGCTTCGGCGTAGGGAGGGCTCCGAACCCGCTACCCTTGTCCGCTGCGCATGACGCTGCCCGCGCCCACATATGACCTGATGCTCCTCCTGGACCCCCAGGCGGAGGAGTCGGCGCGCGCCAAGATCGTCGCCGACGCCGTCAGCGCGATCTCCTCCCAGGGCGAGCTCGTCAGCCAGGCCGAGTGGGGGGAGCGCCAGCTCGCCTACCCGATCGACCGCAAGGCCAGCGCCGACTACCGCCTGATCCAGTTCCACGTCTCGGAGACCGCGCTGCTCGAAGGCCTGGACAGGGCGCTGCGGATCGCCGACGGCGTGCTGCGCCACCGCATCATCAAGCTCGCGCCGGGGACGCCGAACCCGCCGGAGATGACTCCTCAGCGTCGCAGCGAGGTGCCCGAGGCAGGCGCTCCGGAGGCCGCTGCCGCGGCGCCCGCGCCCGTCGCCGAGGCTCCGGCCGAGCCCGTCGCCGAGCAGGCGGCGCCCATCGAGCCGGCAGAGCAGCCGGCCGACGCCGAGGCCCCGGCCGCCGAGTCCGAGCCGGCCGGCGAGAGCGCCTAGCTCCGCAGGCGGGAGCCCTGCCCGCCGGGCCCGGACGGCGCGGGCGCCCGTCCGCGCAAGCACACTCGCAGCCCCCGGCCGGCGGCCCGGGAGTAATAACATCTGCGGCCAGAATGGACTGGAGGCAGGAGGACATGGACGACGGGACGGTGCGCCGCACCGACGTCCTGCGCGCCTCACCGCCGATGTTCGAGTCGCGCGTGCTCGACGCTCTCTCGCGCGTGCACCCCGCCATCCCGATCCTCATCTTCCTCCCCGCGATCGCGCTGCTGTTCGCGTGGGGGCTGTCGCTGACGAGCGTCCCGCTCGCGATCGGCCTGTTCGCGATCGGCTACGCGCTGTGGACGCTGTTCGAGTACTGGCTGCACAGGCTCGTGTTCCACTTCGAGCCCGAGGACGGGGTCGGCGCGCGCTTCCACTGGATCATCCACGGCGTCCACCACGACCACCCCAACGACCCGATGCGGCTCGTGATGCCGCCCGCCGTGAGCATCCCGCTCGCGGCCGCGGTCTTCGGGCTGATCTGGCTGATCGCCGGCCACGACTACGCGCCGGGGATCTCCGCCGGGTTCTTCGCCGGCTACCTCGTCTACGACATGATGCACTACTACCTGCACCACTTCCGCCCGCGGGGCAGGCTCGGCCGGATCCTGCGCGAGCGCCACATGCGCCACCACTTCCAGGACGACACGAAGGGCTTCGGGATCAGCGCGCCCTACTGGGACGAGGTCTTCCACACCTCGCCCCGCTCGCGCCGTTCCCCGCAATGAGCGGGAACAAGCGACGGGAAGCGGCTTCCGCTGAGCGGCGCTGCCCGGCGGCATGTCTAGACTCGCAGGGCTGAGAGCAACGAAAGGAACGGAGCCGTGGCCGGCACCAACATCAACAGGGTCATCCTGACCGGAAACCTCACTACAGACCCCGAGCTGCGCTCGCTTCCGAGCGGAACGTCCGTCTGCGAGCTGCGCGTCGCGGTCAACTCGCGCCGCAAGGACCAGAGCAGCGGCGAATGGGTCGACAAGCCCAACTACTTCAACGTCAAGGTGTGGGGCGCGCAGGGCGAGAACGCCGCGCGCTTCCTCTCCAAGGGCCGCCCGGTCGCGATCGACGGCCGGCTCGACTGGCGGGAGTGGGAGACCCAGGACGGCGCGAAACGGCAGACGATCGATATCATTGCCGACTCGGTGCAGTTCCTGGGCTCGCGCGATGAAGCCTCCGGCGGAGGCGGATTCACGGGCAACGGGGGCTCCAGGGGCAGCGACATCCCAGTCGACGAAGGGGATTTCCAGACCGCACCGGCCGGAGGCGCCGCCTCCGACGAGGACATCCCTTTCTGAGCACCTAGGAGCATCTTTGTCTGACAGCACGGAGCAGTTCGATGGCTAAGGCACGAGGCCGCGGCAAGCCGGTGCGCCGGCGCGACAAGAGGGGCGGCCCGGGCAGCG
The DNA here is from genome assembly GCA_963836035.1 of uncultured Solirubrobacteraceae bacterium. GTDB lineage: Bacteria > Actinomycetota > Thermoleophilia > Solirubrobacterales > Solirubrobacteraceae > Palsa-744. The sequence goes on from CAWIHX010000009.1 coordinate 235,667, forward strand.
GGCGCCGCAAGCCCTGCCAGCACTGTCGCGACAAGGTCGAGCAGGTCGACTACAAGGACGTCGCCTCGCTGCGCAAGTTCATCTCCGAGAAGGGCAAGATCCGCTCCCGGCGGATCACCGGCTCCTGCCGGCGCCACCAGGTGCAGATCGCGCGCGCGGTCAAGCGCGCGCGCGAGCTCGCGCTGCTCCCGTACGTCAACGAGGGCGGGCGCGACGACGGCCCCCGCGGTCGCGGCCGCGACCGCGACCGCGACTAGAGCCCGGCGGGAGAGACCGAGCGATGCCCGAAGCGATCCTGCTCAGAGACGTCGACGAGCTCGGCGAGCGCGGCGCCGTGATCGACGTCTCGAAGGGCTACCTGCGCAACTACCTGATCCCCCGCAAGCTCGCCCAGCCCGCCACCAAGGGCGCGATCGAAACTGTCCGCCAGCGCCAGGCCGCAGAAGAGCGGGCCGCCCGCGAGGCGGTCGAGAAAGCGCAGGAGAACGTCAACCTGCTGAACCGCACGGTGCTGACGATCCCCCAGCAGGCCGGCGCCGACGGGCGCCTGTTCGGCTCGGTGACCGCGCAGGACATCGCTAGCGCGATCCGCGAAGCGCGCGGGCTGCGCATCGACAAACGCAACGTGCATCTCCCGGAGCCGATCAAGAACGTCGGCACCTACATGGTCGTCGTGGACGTCGTCGAGGGCGTGCAGGCCACGATCAAGACCATGGTCGTCGCCAAGAAATAGGCGACCGGGCCCGGCGCCCGCAGCCGGCTCCGCCGACGGCGATGCGAACATCAGTTCGCTCGATGTTCCGCCACTTTTTTCCGCTCGCGATTTGCGGGAACGGCCTCGGGGCCGGCGCCGCCGCAACCCTAAACTCGCCCATCGGATGAGCGCGGCACCGACAACGAACGGCACTTCGCGGGCGCCCGCGGGAGTGATCACGCCACCGCACAACCTCGACGCCGAGCAGTCGGTGCTCGGCGCGATCCTGCTCTCGGACCGCTCGCTCTACGCGCTCGTGATCGAGGAGGGCCTCCGCGCTGAGGACTTCTACCGCGAGCGCCACGCGGTGATCTACGAGGCGATGCTCGCGCTCTACAACGAGAGCGAGCCCGTGGACGTGCTCACGGTCAGCGACCGCCTGCGCCGCATGAGCAAGCTCGAGGAGATCGGCGGCCAGGCGGCCGTCGACGAGCTCACCGGCGTCGTGCCGGCGGCCGGCCACGCACGGCGCTACGCGCAGATCGTGCGCGAGAACGCGCTGCTGCGGCGCTTGCTGCGCAGCACATATGAGATCCAGGAGAGCGTGCTCGGCCACGAGGCGCCGCCGCGCGAGCTCGTCGAGCAGGCCGAGAAGGCGATGCTGGAGGTCGCGCGCGACGACCGCCAGCAGGACTTCCGGGCGATCGAGGAGGTGCTGCACGAGGAGCTCGACAAGCTGCACCGGCTCTCGCTGGAGGGCACCTCGCTCACCGGCACCCCGTCGGGCTTCAAGGACCTCGACGAGATCACCGGCGGCTTCCAGCCCGGCAACCTGATCATCATCGCCGCGCGCCCGGCGATGGGCAAGAGCGCGCTCGTCTGCAACATCGCCGAGAACGCGGCCGTCGAGCACGACAAGCCCGTGGCGCTGTTCTCGCTCGAGATGGCCGAGGCCGAGCTCGCCCAGCGATTCGTCGCCTCGCAGGCGCGGATCAAGGGCGAGGAGCTGCGCAAGGGACGCGTCGCCGAGCAGCGCTGGCCGAAGATCCTGAGCGCCTCGCAGCGCCTGGCGGCCGCGCCCCTCTGGGTCGACGACTCCTCGGATGTCGGGCTGCTGGAGATCCGCGCCAAGGCGCGCCGCCTGCACGGGCAATGCGAGAACGGGCTCGGCCTGATCATCGTCGACTACCTGCAGCTGATGCGCACGGACAGCCGCTGGGACAGCCGCGTGACCGCGGTCGGCGAGCTGAGCCGCGGGCTGAAGATCCTCGCGCGCGAGCTGGGCGTGCCGGTGATCGCGCTCTCGCAGCTCAGCCGCGCGGTCGAGACCCGCTCGCCCAAGGTGCCGCAGCTCTCTGACCTGCGCGAGTCCGGGAACCTCGAGCAGGACTCCGACCTGGTGATGTTCATCTACCGCGACGAGTACTACGACGAGGACTCGGAGCGCCCCGGCGAGGCCGACCTGATCATCGCCAAGCATCGCAACGGCGCCGTCGGCAAAGTCACGCTGACCTTCCAGAAGGAGTACCCGAAGTTCATGAACTACGCCGGCGAGCGCTACGCGCAGTGAGCGGCCCGCCGACCGATCCCTTCCCACGGGACGTGCCCGCGGTCGACGACCTGCCTGAGCGCCCCGAACGGGGTGTGCCCCTTGATGGGGTACGGCACCGTCCCTCGGCGCGCGGGGGCGGGGGCGAGCCGCGCTGCCCGCTCGGTATCTGCGACGGCAGCGGCTTCATCGTCGACGAGGACACGAACACCGCCGCCGACTGCGGCTGCCGCGCCGGGCGTATCGCCGCCGCGCGCACGCGCAGCCTCGAGGGTCGCATCCCGCGCCGCTTCCGCGGCGTCTCCTTCGAGCGCCCGCCGGTGAGCGACCTCGCGCGGAGCGCCCCCGACCAGATCCAGCTGGTCCGCCGCTACGTCCGCGGGATCGAGGCCAACCTGGAAGCAGGCCGCGGACTGTGGATCGTCGGCGACGTCGGCACGGGCAAGACGACGCTCGCGATGCTCGTCTCCAAAGAGGCCCTCGACGCCGGCCACTCGGTCGCGATCTACTCGCTGCCGCGCCTGTTGAACCTGCTGCGCGAGTCGCTGGAGTCCCCCGGCGGGCTGGTCGACCTGCTCGACCGGCTCGCCGCGGTCGACCTGCTGCACATCGACGACCTCGGCGCGGAGAACCAGACCGACTGGGTGCTCGAGCAGCTCTACTCGATCGTGAACTCGCGCTACGAGGCCGAGCGGGCGATCGTGACGACCAGCAACCTGATGCCGGAAGAGCTCAGCGAGCGGCTCGGCGCGCGCACGGTCTCGCGCCTCGAGGAGATCTGCGGCGAGCCGATCCCGCTGTTCGGGGAGGATCGCCGGCAGGTGCGGTTCGAGAGCCCGGGCGACCGAGGCGGCGAGCCGGCCGGGGACGCCACGCCCAGGCTGCTCGGCTGATCCGCGCGCCGCGCCCGGGAGCGCGCCCGCTCTCCCTAAACTCCACCACCTATGCCGGGGATAGTGATAGTCGGCGCCCAGTGGGGCGACGAGGGCAAGGGCAAGATCACCGACCTGCTCGCCGAGCACGGCGACGCCGTCGTGCGCTTCCAGGGCGGCAACAACGCCGGGCACACGATCGTGCGCGGCGCGACGGAGTGGAAGCTGCACCTGATCCCGTCCGGGATCCTCTACCCGGGCAAGCGCTGCGTGATCGGCAACGGCGTCGTGATCGACCCCCGCGTGCTGATCGAGGAGCTCGACGGCCTGCGCGCCAAGCGGGTCGACGTCAGCGGCCTGCGGATCTCGGCCAACGCGCACCTGATCATGCCCTACCACCTGCTGCTGGACTCGGCCGGCGAGGCGAAGCTCGGCAGCCTGCAGATCGGCACAACCCGGCGCGGCATCGGGCCCTGCTACGCCGACAAGGCCGCGCGGCTCGGGATCCGCGTGCAGGACCTGCTCGACGAGAAGATCCTCAAGAAGAAGATCGTCGCCGCGATGGAGCCCAAGCGGCTCTCGCTGCGGCCGTTCGAGAAGGACCCGGCGCTCGACCTGCGCCAGATGACCGAGGACTACCTCGTCTACGGCCACCGGCTCGAGCAGCACATCGCCGACACGAGCAAGCTGATGTGGGAGATGCTCGACGAGGGGCAGACCGTGATCCTCGAGGGCGCGCAGGGCGCGATGCTCGACATCGACCACGGCACCTATCCGTTCGTCACCTCCTCGAACCCGCTCTCCGGGGCCGCGTGCGTCGGCACCGGGATCGGGCCGAAAGCGATCGACGAGGTGTGGGGGATCTCGAAGGCCTACACGACGCGCGTGGGCGCCGGGCCGTTCCCGAGCGAGCTCCACGAAGAGATGGGCGAGACGATCCGCGCCCGCGGCGGCGAGTTCGGGACGACCACCGGACGCCCCCGCCGCACCGGCTGGCTCGACCTCGTCGCGCTGCGCTACGCCGTGCGCCTGAACACGATGGACGCGCTGGTGCTCACCAAGCTCGACGTGCTCTCCGGGCTCGACCGCGTGAAGGTCTGCACCGGCTACCGCGGAGCAGACGGCGCCGAGTTCGAGGACTTCCCCTACCACCAGACCGTGCTGCACCACTCGCAGGCGGAGCTCACGGAGCTGCCGGGCTGGAAGGAGGACCTCGGCGAGTGCCGCACCATGTCGGACCTCCCCCAGGGCGCGCGCGAGTACCTCGACTTCGTCGCCGAGCAGGTCGGCGCGCCGGTGGCCCTGATCGGGGTCGGACCGGGCCGCGAGCAGGTGATCTGGACCGAGGCCGGTCAGCAGACGCTGATCGGCGGCGTCGCCGCGCCGTCCGCGTCGGCCTGAGCCGCGCCCTCGGCGCCGGCCTGAGCCGCGCCCTCGGCGCCGGCCTGAGCCGCGCCCTCGGCGCCGGCCTGAGCCGCGCCCTCGGCGCCGGCCTGAGCTAGGAGCCGGGCGGCGCGGGCGAGCCGTAGATCGTCTTCAGCCAGACCTCGAGCAGGACGTCCATGACCGCGTCGTCCGGGAGCGACGGCGGCTCGCCGGCGAAGGTCGCGTACTGGACCCGTTCGTTCATCGACACGAGCGCGATCGCGAGCTGGCGCGCGTCGGCCCCCGGGGGCGCGGCGCCGCGCGCGCGCTCGGCTTCGATCGCCGTCGCCGCGTAGGCGACCCAGTTGTCCATCACCCCCGACCACAGCTCGCGCGCCTCCGCGTTGACCGCCCTCAACTCGGCGCCCGCGCGCACGACGGCGCGGTGCGCGCCGAAGATGTCGAAGAAGACCTGCAGGCCTTCGCGCCAGCGCGCCGCCGGGTCCTCGTGGATCCGCTCGATCACCTCCCGGCCCACGTCGGCCTGCTCGACGAGCCGGTCGATCAGGGTGAGGAAGACGGCCTCCTTGGAGGGGAAGTAGAAGTAGAAGCTCGGGCGCGAGATGCCGGCACCGCGTGCCAGCTCGTCCACCGAGATCTCCTGCACGGAGCGCTCCTCGAGCAGGCGCTCCGCGGTGCCCAGGATCGCCGCCTCGCGCTCTTGCGAGCTGATGCGCGCCGCCCGCCGCCCGCGGCCGGGGGCTGTGGTCGGTGTGGGTTGCGCGGCCATGGAAAGCGCGACTATAGCTCCGCGCGGGCCGCCGATCAACTCTGTGTTGACAGTTTCGACAGTGTGTTGATAACCTGCGCGGCGTGGCGCTCACCGAGGCCGACACGCACCTGCGTCCCGTCGAGGAGCACGTCGACGTCCTGATCGTCGGCGGCGGGCTGTCGGGTATCGGCGCGGCGTGCCACCTGCAGCGCAAGCGGCCGGAGCAGAGCTTCCTGATCGTCGAGGCCCGGAATGCGATCGGCGGCACGTGGGACCTCTTCCGCTATCCGGGCATCCGCTCGGACTCCGACATGTTCACGCTCGGCTACTCCTTCAAGCCGTGGGAACAGCCGAAGGCGCTCGCCGACGGCCCCTCGATCCGCAGCTACATCTCCGAGGCCGCCGCCGAGAACGCGCTCTCCGAGAAGATCCGCCTGCAGACGAGGGTGCTTCGCGCCGAGTGGTCCACGGAGCGCTCGCAGTGGAGCGTCGAGCTCGAGGGCCCCGGCGGCGCTCGCAGCACGGTCACCTGCTCGTTCCTGTACGGCTGCACCGGCTACTACCGCTACGACGAGCCCTACACGCCCCGGTTCGAGGGCGTCGAGCGCTTCGGCGGCACGGTCGTCCACCCGCAGCACTGGCCCGAGGACCTCGACTACGCCGGCAAGCGCGTCGTCGTGATCGGCAGCGGCGCGACGGCGGTGACGCTCGTTCCGGCGATGGCGGGCACGGCGGAGCACGTGACGATGCTCCAGCGCTCCCCCAGCTACGTGCTCTCGCTGCCCGGACGCGACCCACTGGCCGAGCTGGCGCGGCGGTGGCTTTCCCCACGCGTGGCCTACGGGCTCGTCCGCTGGAAGAACGCGCTGATGGCGTTGGGGCTGTTCACCCTCAGCCGCAAGCGGCCGGCGCTGATGAGGCGGATGCTCCGCCGCGCCACCCAGCGCCAGCTCCCCGCCGGCTACGACGTCGACACGCATTTCAACCCCTCCTACGACCCGTGGGACCAGCGCATGTGCCTGATCCCCGACGGCGACCTGTTCGCGTCGATCTCCGCGGGCGAGGCCTCGGTCGTCACCGGCGCGATCGACAGCTTCACCGAGAGCGGCCTGCTGCTCACCGACGGGCGCCGCCTCGACGCCGACATCGTGATCACGGCGACGGGGCTCAACCTGCTCGCGTTCGGCGGCATCGAGCTCGTGGTCGACGGCCGCGAGGTCGACCTCGCCGGAACCGTCGGCTACAAGGGCATGATGCTCAGCGGCGTTCCGAACTTCGCCTTCGCGGTGGGTTACACGAACGCGTCCTGGACCTTGAAGGCCGACCTCGTCAGCGAATACGTCTGCCGCCTGTTGGGCCACATGCGAAGCCGCGGCTACGACGCCGTCACACCCATCGCGCCCGACCCCTCGCAGCCCACGCAGGCCTTCCTCGACCTCGCCTCCGGCTACGTGCAGCGCTCGGTGGACAGCTTCCCCCGCCAGGGCACGGTGACGCCGTGGCGGCTCAACCAGAACTACCCCCGCGACGTGCGACTGCTGCGCCACGGCCCGATCGAGGACGCCGGCGTGCGCTTCTCGCGCGGTCCGGCGCGCGCGGCCGAGCGCGCCGAGCAGCAGCTCGCAGCCTGAGCTACTGCGGGTGGTGGGTCTCGCCCGCCTCGAGCATCCGCACGTACTCGGCCAGGCGGCGTGCACGGGTCTCCGGCCTGCGCGCCTGGTCGAGCCGGTAGAGGATCGAGTAGCGGTTCTGCGAGCTCAGCGCCGCGAACGCGGCGGCGGCCGCGGGCCGCGCGTCCAGCTCGCGCTGCAGGTCGTCGGGCACCGTCGCGATGCGCTGCGAGGCGTAGGCACGCTCCCAGCGTCCGTCCTCCTTGGCGGCCGCCACCTGCTCCAGGCCCGCGGGCGCCATCAGCCCCTGCTCGATCAGGAGCTCCGCCTTCTCGCGGTTGATCCGTGACCACGGGCTGCGCGCGCGGCGCGGCGTGAAGCGCTGCAGGAAGCGCTCCTCGTCCAGCCGCTCGCGGCGCCCGTCGATCCAGCCGAAGCAGATCGCGTGCTCGAGCACCGCGGGGTAGCGGACGCTCTCGATACCGGTCCCGGCCTTCGCGATCGAGACCCAGACGCCGGCGGCGCCGGCGTGGTTCTCGCCGAGCCACGCCCGCCACTCGACGACCGAGGCGAAGGCGTGAACGGGCAGTCCGTCGTCGGCTGGCATCGCACGAGCCTAGGCGTTCGCGGCCGGCACGTGTGCCCGCGGCTGGATGAATCGATCATCTAGGCCGCGCGGGCGTCGGCGAGCGCCAGGCGCACTCCCTGCGCGCGACCGGCGTCGATCACCTCCGGGCGGCGCCGCCGGCTCATCAGGTTCGTCCCCATCGCCGCCGCGCTCGCCTCGTCGGGATTGACCGTGTGCACGGTCGCGCCACGATGGCGCAGCGCGAGCGCCTCGGACGCGCTCACCGTCCGCGAGACCGGGCCGAACGCGCCCGCGAGCGCGCGCGTGCTCGGGCGCAGCGAGCCCGTCGGGCTCAGGCACAGCACGCGCTCACCGCCCTGCACCGGAAGGGCATCCATGTTCGTCGGGCTCCACGCCCCGCCGTCGACATAGCGCCGCCCGCCGATCTCGATCGGCGCGAAGAACCCGGGGATCGCGCACGAGGCCATCACCGCCTGGGAGACGGTCGCTCCGGGTGCGTCCGGCGCGCCGAAGATCACCCGCCGCCCGCTCTCGAGCTCGACCGTGGCGACGAGCAGCCGGCCGTCGAAGCCCGGCGCGGCGACCGCGATCAGCCGGCCGAGCGCCGCCAGCGAGCGGGTGCCCTCGGGCACCCTGCGAAGCATCGCGCGGCGGACCAGCGCGCCACCCGCCGCGGTCGTGTTCAGCGCCAGCGAGGCGAGCGGCGCGGCGGCCGAGCCGCCCAGTTCGAGCGCCGCGCTCAGCGGGGATGACGCCGGCGTACGTTCGGCCTCCTCCAGCGCGGGCCACTCCTCGCCGGCCGGTGGCCTGTCGCCCACGCGCTCGAGCCGGTCGCCCGGCGCGATCCCGCCGACGAGCGACGCGGCGACGATCGACCCCGCCGAGGTGCCGAGGAAGCAGCCGGCCCCGCGCGCGTCGAAGCCGCCGCCCTCGGCGATGCCGGCCAGCACGGCTGTCATCCACGCCTCGCCGAGGACGCCCCCGCCGCCGAGAACGAGCGCGTCGGGTGGCTGCGGACGGTGCGTGGGCACGGTCCCAGCGTAGCCGCCGTGTACTGTCGCGGAGCCAGATGTCCAGCCGTTGGGACACCAGTCGCACCGAGGCGTTCAGCGACGGCGTGTTCGCGATCGCCGTGCTGGCGGTGTTCCGCGCGCGCCCGGACGAGAGCGCGGCGTCGTGAGGTATGGGCCGTGCTGGAATCGAACCAGCAACCTTGGGCTTAAGAGGCCCCTGCTCTGCCAATTGAGCTAACGGCCCGCGAAGGGGAGCCGGCTGCCCGCATCAGCGCGCCCGGCCGGATCACGCAGTCTAGCCTGCCGGCCTAGAACACCACGGTCCGGCGCCCGTCGACGAGGACGCGGTCTTCGAGGTGGCGGGCGACGGCGCGCGAGAGCACGAGCCGCTCGACGTCGCGGCCGAGCTGCGCGAGCTCGGCGGCCGTCGAGCGGTGATCGACCCGCACCACGTCCTGGTCGATGATCGGCCCGTCGTCCAGCTCCTCGGTGACGTAGTGGGCGGTCGCGCCGATCAGCTTCACGCCACGGTCGTGCGCGCGCCGGTAGGGGTCGGCGCCGGCGAAGGCGGGGAGGAAGGAGTGGTGGATGTTGATCGCGGGCATGCCGATGCGTTCGAGGAACGAGCCGCTGAGGATCTGCATGTAGCGCGCGAGCACGAGGAGCTCGGCCCGGCCGGCGAGCAGCTCGAGCATCCGCTCCTCCGCGGGCGCCTTGCCGTCCGCGGGCACGGGCACGTGGTGGAAGGGGATCCCTGCCGCGGCCGCCTCGGCCTCGAGGTCGGGGTGGTTGGAGACGATCGCGACGACCTCTGTCTCCAGCTCGCCGCGGCGCATGCGCCAGAGCAGGTCCAGCAGGCAGTGGTCCTGGCGCGAGACGAGGATCGCGGTGCGCTGCCGCTCGCCCCACCACCGCAGGCTCCACTCCATCTCGAAACGCTCCGCGACCTGCTCGCGGAAGGCCTCGGCGAGCGGGCCGCGCTCCTCCCCTTCGGGCAGGAAGAACTCGGTGCGCATGAAGAAGCGCCCGCCGCTCGGATCGGAGGAGTACTGGTGGGAGGAGACGATGTTCGCGCTGCGTCCGAACAGGAACCCGGAGACCGCCGCGACGATGCCGGGGCGGTCCGGGCAGGCGATCAGCAGGCGCGCGGTGTAGTGCGGCTCCGGCGCCCCGGGGCTCGCGTCAGCGACCTCGCCGGGCGCGACCACGGCCCGCGTCCTATTTGCCGGTCTTCGTGCCGGTGCTCGTGGTGCCCGTCGCCGGAGCGGGCGTCGGCTGGCCCACGCTCGTGTAGGAGCCGTTGGGCGCCTTGCGGACCTTGTAGACCTTGCCGTTCGTGGTGGTCGTGAAGATCTGACCGCCGCTCGGGTACTTCTTCGCTTCGGCGAGCTCGTTCTTCAAGCGCGTCCGTTCCGCGGCCGGAGCAAGCTTGACGGCCTTTTCGGCGGCGAGGTCGCCGAGCCCGGTGTTCTTGGCTTTGTAGGCGAACTGTGCGAGCTGCGCGTAGTAGGAGGCGCTTTCACGCTTGGCGACGACGATGTTCAGCGCCTGCACGGCCTTGGCGGCTTCGTTCAGCCCTTCTTCCCCGTAGATCCGGTAGACGAGCTGCGCGAGTTCGGCGTTCGGCGGGTGGGGGTTCAGCGCCAGGTAGCTCAGCCACGCCTGCGAGGCGCGCCGGTAGAGTTCCTTCCCCTTCGTGGTCGGCGCCCCGGTCGAGGTGGAATAGCCTTCGTTGCCGGCTTCGTGGAGCAGGTTCTTCGCGAGGTTTTCCCACGCCGAGGTGTTGGTCGGTTCGCGTTTTGCGAGCTTTTCGTACTTCACGATCTTGCCGTGGAAGCTCGCGCCGCCGGAGCCTTCGTTGTTCGAGGCGGAGTTCAGGATGCCGCCGCCGCCGAAGCCGCCGCCCACGCCGAAGCCGACGAGGCCGACGCCGATCAGCACGGCCAGGCCGATGTAGATGACGCGCACGGTGTTGCGTCGACCGCGCCCTCGAAGGTCGAACAGCATCAGCTCAGAGTGTCGTCGGTGTGGTCGATGATCTGCTGCACGGTCGGCTCCCCAGAGTCTTCCGGCGCGGGCGCGGGCTCGCCCGCGTTCTCTCTCGTCCCCGTGGCCGGCTGCGCGTTCTCGACGGCGCCTGGTGCGGTCGAGTCCCGCAGCCACCAGGATACTCGCCTCGTAGAGCAGATACAGCGGTGCCGTCTCCAGCAGCAGGGTGATGAAGTCGCCGGGCAGGAAGGCGGCGACCGCGGCGCACGCGACCAGCGCGTAGCGGCGGCTGTGGCGAAGCTGGGCGACCGTGACGATTTCGAGCCGCGTCGCGCCGATGATCAGGACCGGCACCTGGAAGACGACCCCCATCGCGAGCAGGATCGTTGCGGCGAATTTGTAGAACTGGTTCGCCTGGACGAGGTTGTTGAACTCGCCGGAGTTGAAGTTCACGAAGAAGCGGACGGCCGCCGGCAGCACGATCTCGTAGCCGAACACCACCCCGGCCACGAACAGCGCCGGGACGGAGATCACAAGCGGCGTGACCGCGCGGCGCTCGTTGGGGTTCATCGCCGGCAGCACGAACGCGAAGAGCTCGTAGAGGATCACCGGCAGGGCCAGCACCAGCGCGAAGTAGAACGCGACGGTGAGCGTGGTCGTGAACGGTTCGCCGACGGACAACGTGACCGGCTTGTCGCCTTCGGCGGTGCGTGGCAGCCGCGCGATGTCGCGGCGGAGCTGTTCGCTCAGCGGCCGCAGCTGCGCGCGGGTGTGCACGGGAAGGCCGCTCGCGGGCGCGGCGAGCACTTCGAGCGCGCGGCTCGTGTCCCGCGCGACCGCCTTCACCGCCTGCTGGGCGAGCGCGGCCTGCCCGACCGTGCCCTCGCCTTTGGCGACCTGTTTGCGCGTCTGCGTGAGCAGCGGCTTGTTCATGATCCGCAGCAGTTCGTGGTTCTGCCAGAAGCAGAGTCCGAACGCCACCGCGAGCGCGGCGGCGCCGATGATCAGCCGCGTGCGCAGCTCATCGAGGTGATCCACGAGGCTCAGCCGATCCTCATGGCCGACCGGGCGGAGCGACCTTGGCATGGGAGTGGTGAACCTACCACCGCGCCCGGGATCGAACGCAGGCTAAAGGCGGCCGCCCTTGGAGTCGATGGTGTCAGGGAAACGCTATGGACTCCGAGAAAGACCCCGACATCCAGGAGCGCTCGGCGCTCCCCGCCTCAGATCAGGTCGAGGTCGTCGCCGGCGAGCAGGCACAGACTCAGCAGCCGGCGGGCGCCCCGAACCAGCTGCACATCTGCTTCCACTGCGCGGGCGAGCTCGTCTACCCGCTCGACTGGTCGGAGGAAGGACCGCGGCACTGGCGCATCGTGCTCCGCTGCCCCGAGTGCGAGTCGCGCCGCGAGGGCGTCTTCGACCAGGCGGCGGTGGAACGGCTCGACGACGAGCTCGACCGCGGCTCGAGCGCGCTGCTCGGTGACCTGCGGCGCATGACGCACGCGAACATGTCCGAGGAAATCGAGTTCTTCGCGCGCGCTCTCGAGGCCGACCTGATCCTCCCGAGCGACTTCTAGTCTTCAGCTGTAGCGCTCGACGACCGCGTCGGCGACCAGCTCCAGCAGCTCCGAGCGCCCGCCCGGCAGGATCGCGGGCAGCGACGCCTTGGCCTCGGCGACGACCGCGAGCGCGCGCTCGCGCGCCTCGTCGAGCGCGCCCGTGGCCGCGATCCGCTCGCACAGCTCCTCCGCCTGGCGCGGCCCGCCGAGGCGGTCGAGGCGCACGTCGGCGAGACCCTGGTCCCGTTCGCGCGCGAAGATGAAGGGCAGCGTCACGGTCCCGTCGAGCAGGTCGGCCCCCCTCGCCTTGCCGGTCCGCTCGACCGGCCCGGAGACGTCGAGCACGTCGTCGAGCAGCTGGAAGGCGAGCCCGACCTGGCGCGCGAACGCGCCGAGCGCGTTCGCGAGCCCCGCCGAGCCGCGGACCGCGGTCAGCGCCCCGAGGCGGCAGGCGGCCTCGAACAGCGCGGCCGTCTTCAGCTCGCAGCGGCGCAGGTAGCGCTCGACCGGGACGTGCGCCGCGTAGGCGTCCTCGCGCTGCAGCAGCTCGCCTTCGGCCAGCGCGGAGCTGGCCTGCGAGAGCGCCTCGAGCTGCGCCGGGTCATCGTTGCGGGCGAGCTCCGCGAACGCGCGCGAGAAGAGCAGGTCGCCGGTCGCCACGGCCGCCCGCCGGCCCGCGGCCGCGGCGACGGTGGGGCGCCCGCGGCGCAGCTGCGCGCCGTCGACCACGTCGTCGTGGACGAGCGTCGCCGAGTGCACGAGCTCGACGGCCACCGCGGCGCGCACGAGCCGCTCCTCGCCGTCCTCGCTCGGCACGGGGCCGCCCGCCGAGCGCGCCGCGAGCAGGACCAGCAAGGGGCGCAGCCGCTTGCCGCCCGCCGCCACGGTGGCGTTCGCGTGGGCGGCCAGCGGCGCCCCCGCCTCGGCGGTGACCCGCTCGAGGTGGCGCTCGGTCCGCTCCATCTCCTCGCGCAGCGGCGCGCCGCCGCGCTCGAGGATCTCCTGCACGCCGTCGCCAGCAGCGACCCGCGCGCCCGCGGCCGGATGGGTGGGCACGCTCACCTGCGCCCCGCGACGGGATATGCGGGCACCGTGCCTGAGTGGATCGCGACGATCCCCCCGGCCGTCAGGAGGTAGCGGACGTCCTCGAGGCCGGCGGCCGCGAGCTCGCCGGCGAGCTCGCGCGGGCCCGGAAAGCGCTTCACCGAGTTCGGCAGGTAGGTGTAGGCGTCCGCGATGCCCTCGGGCGCCTCCCCGCCCCTGAGGCGGGCGGCGAGCCGCTCGACGGCGCCCGCGCCCTCGCCGAGGGCCGGAACGAGGCGGTCGAACCAGAGGCCGTAGAAGTGCGAGAGCGGCGGCCGCGTCGGGGTCGTGATCTCGAGCACGACGACCCTGCCCCCCGGGCGCACCACCCGCGCCATCTCGGCGAGGCCGCGGGGGAGGTCCGCGAAGTTGCGCGCCCCGAAGCCGACCGTGGCGGCGTCGAAGGAGTCCTCCTCGTAGGGGAGCGCCATCGCGTCGGCCCACTCGAAGCGCAGCGACGCCACGCCGGCGCGCCCAGCGGCCTTCTCGCGGGCGTGGTCGAGCATGCGCTCGGAGAAGTCCGCGCCCAGCACCTCGCCGCCGGGCGCCACGCGGGAGGCCAGCTCGAGCGCGAGGTCGCCGGTGCCGCAGGCGACGTCGAGCGCGCGGTCGCCCGGGTGCAGCCCGGCGAGGTCCGCGGCACGAGCACGCCAGCGGTGGTGCAGCCCGGCGGTCATCGCCGAGTTCATGAGGTCGTAGACGCCCGCGATGCGATCGAACATCGCGCGCACCTGCCCCGCCTCGAGGGTCCCGCTGCCGTCGCTGAGACGGGCTGCCACGGGCGGCCTACTTGAGCTGCGAGAGGAAGGCGACGATGTGCTGGAACTTTTCGGGCGGCAGGTTCTTGAACGACGGCATCGGCGCCGTCGGGTTCACGAGCGTGCGGGCGATCGCCTGGCGCGGCAGCCGGTCGGCGATCTTCGTCAGGTTCGGGCCCGGGCCCGCGTTCCCGTTCTCGCCGATCTTGTGGCAGGCCAGGCAGCCGGACTGCGCCACGGCGGCCTTGCCGGCTTCGTATTCGGAGAGCGTCGTGCCCCCGGCCTGGATGATGCGCTGGGGCGTCTTCAATTCGATCGCGGTCGGCGAGCCGGCGTTCGCGCCCTGGTAGGTGAGGAAGCCCATCGCGCCGATCACGAAGATGCCCGTGATCGTGGCGATCGGGCGGCGCTCGGGCCGGCGCTCGGGGCCGCGGTCGTAGAACGGCAGCAGGAACAGCAGGATCATGCAGATCGTCGGGATGCCGATCGTCGCGAGCTGCACCAGCGCGGGCGGCTTGATCACGCGCAGGAGCTCGAAGAGGAAGAAGAAGTACCACTCCGGCCGCGGCACGTAGGTGGTCGTGGTCGGGTTCGCCTTCGAGCCGAGCTCGGCGCCCAGCACGAGCGACATCGTGATGATCACCGCCATCACGACGCACGCCATCAGCGCGTCCTTCGCCACCGCGTAAGGGAAGAACGGCTTGCCCTGCGCCTTCTGGATCGAGTATTCGCGGAGGTACTCCTCCTTCTCGCGGCGGTTCACGGAGCTAGACCTCCTCCGCCCGCAGCTCTTCGGGCGCCTCGGCCTTCTGCCACGGCGGCGCCGTGGTGCCGAGCTTCGTCACCAGGTAGAGGTGCGCGCCGATCAGCGCGATGATCGCCCCGGGCACGAGCAGCATGTGGATCGCGTAGAAGCGCGACAGCGTGGTGGCGCCGAATTCGGAGCCGCCGCGCAGGAAGTCGCTGAGGTAGGGGCCGATCAGCGGGCCCGTGCCGTTGATGTTCACGCCGACGATCGTCGCCCAGTAGGCGCGCTGGTCGAAGGGCAGCAGATAGCCCGTGAACGACATCACCATCGTGAGGATCAGCAGCACGACCCCGATCACCCAGTTGAGCTCCCGCGGGTACTTGTAGGCGCCGAAGAAGAACACGCGCCCCATGTGGAGGAACACGAGGATCACCATCACGCTCGAGCCCCACTTGTGCATGCCGCGTACGAACTGGCCGAGGAAGACGTCGTTGGTGACGTAGCGGATCGATTCGTAGGCCCCGCCGGATGGGTCCGGGCGGTAGTACATCGCCAGGAACACGCCGGTGACCGCCTGCGACAGGAACGCGAACAGCGTCGCCGAGCCGAGCGTGTAGAACCAGTTGGTCCCCTTCGGGACCTTGCGGAACATCAGCCAGCGTCCCGCGCCGCTCAGCGAGGTGCGCTCGTCGACCCAGTCGACGACCGTGATGCCCGCCTCGGCGGCGTGGTCCAGAGGGGTCGCCTTGCCGTTCTCGTCGCCGGGGCGCGGCGGCGGCGCCTTCAGCGCGGCGGGGAGCGGAGGTGCTGGCAGTTTCGGCATCGCTCTGCGCTCCTACAGTTTCTGCGCGCCGGGACGGGACGGGTACAGGTACTGGCCGATGCCGTCGAGCGGCTCGCCGGGGTCGCGCGGTGAGAAGCGGCGCAGCTGGCTGTTCACCGAGAAGCGCGGCCCGAGTTCGACCTGTTCGCCGTTCAGGCGCGTGTAGAAGCGGTCCAGGGGGCGCACCGGGGGACCGCCCACCGGCCTGCCGAGCAGGTCGTAGACGCCGCCGTGGCACGGGCAGATGAAGCGCTCGGCCGCGTCGACCCAGCGCACGGGGCAGCCGAGGTGCGCGCAGCGGGACGTGATCGCGATGAAGCCGGTGTCCTTGTCGTAGGGGTCCGTGTCGATCGCCGCGTTGAACTTGCGCACGTAAACGGTCGTCTTGCCGGCCTCGCCGATCGTCGGGTTCAAAGTCAGGACCACCGGGACGTAGTTGACCTTGGAGAACATCGACTCGGGACCCACGGCTTCCCAGCGAACGGGGGTGCTTTTGAAGATCGGCCCGATCGCGAAGCCGAGCGCGGGCAGCACGAAGGCACCGGCCGCGATCGCGCCCGCCGCGTTGGCGCCGCCGGTCATGAAGCGGCGCCGTGTGATCGTCTCCCCCTCGAATGCGCCGGGAATGCCGCGATCGAGGGTGTATTTGGACTTGTGCTTGAGGCGCCGGTCAGCCACTGCTGGCTGAACAATATCGAGGCGCGTTTCAGCGCGGCGCCGGGACGCTGCGCACGCATGTGCGCATCGCATCAAGCGCCAGCGGGTCGCCGACGAGCACCATCTCCTTGGCGCGCCGGTGCTCGGAGCTCGGCCCCCAGCCGACCGCCGTCGCGCCCGCCTCCCACGTCGCGTCCGCCAGCTCCGGCTGGCCGGCGCCGTGCGCGAGCGCGCTGAGCGTGATCGTGTCGGCGAGCTCGGCCACCGCCAGCGTGTCGCCGAGATCGACCAGCCTCGCCAGCCCGATCGCGTAGAGCCTGTCGCCCGCGAGCAGGCCGACGTCGGCTTCGGGGGCATCGATCAGCCGCGGCGAGCCGTAGTGCAGCAGGTAGCCCTCGTAGATCGCCTCGACGAGCAGCTCGTACTCCTCGCGGCGCCCGGCGGCGCGAGGTCCTGCCGCGGCCAGCTCCGCGGGGCTCGCCCCTCCGTTCCTCCCGAGCTCGTGCCCGTCGGCGCTCAGGAGCTCGCTCATCAACCCGCCTCCATCGCGCAGCAGCTCGCGCAGCCGCGCGATCCCCCCGCCGGTCAGGCGCACCACCGGGTGGGCGGGCCCCGGGTGGGCGGGCCCCACTCTATGCCTCACGCGCCGCTCCGCTCCCCGAGCGCCGCGAACGCCGCCTCGGCGGCCAGGAGCGTGCGCTCGAGCTGCTCCTCGCCGTGCGCGAGCGAGGGGAACCAGGCCTCGAACTGCGAGGGCGGCGGGTAGATCCCGCGCCCGAGGAGCTCCCGGCACCACGCGGCATGGGCCTCGAGGTCGCAGGCGCGAGCCTCTTCGAAGGAGCCTACCGGCGTCTCGCTGAAGAACACCGTCAACAGCCCCGGCGCGCTCTGCACCTGCACGGGCACGCCCGTGCGCGCGGCCGCCTCGCGCAGCCCCG
The DNA here is from genome assembly GCA_963836035.1 of uncultured Solirubrobacteraceae bacterium. GTDB lineage: Bacteria > Actinomycetota > Thermoleophilia > Solirubrobacterales > Solirubrobacteraceae > Palsa-744. The sequence continues at coordinate 252,686 of CAWIHX010000009.1, forward strand.
CGGCCAGGCGCTCGGTGTAGCCGCCGAGCAGCACGTAGGCCGTCTCGTCGAGCTGGGTGAGCGTCGCGAGCCCCGCCGCCACGGCGAGCGGGTTCCCGGAGAGCGTCCCCGCCTGGTAGACCTCGCCCGCCGGGGCGAGCATGCGCATCAGCTCGGCCGGCCCGCCCAGCGCGGCGGCGGGCAGCCCGCCGCCGATGACCTTGCCCATGATCGTGATGTCGGCGCTCACCCCGGTCAGCTCCTGCGCGCCGCCGCGGGCGACCCTGAAACCGCTGATCACCTCGTCGAGGATCAGCAGCGCGCCCGACGCGGTGGCCTGCTCGCGGAGCAGTTCCAGGAAGCCCAGGCCGGCCGGCACGAGACCCATGTTGGCCGGGATCGGCTCCGCGACGATCGCGGCCGGAGCGTGCTCGGCGACGGCTGCGCGCAGCGCCTGCTCGTCGTTCCAGGTCACGACGACCGTGTCCGCCGCGGCTGCGGCCGTCACGCCCGGGCTCGCCGGCAGCGCCTGAGTCGCCAGGCCCGAGCCGGCCTCGGCGAGCAGGCCGTCGACGTGGCCGTGGTAGGCGCCGGCGAACTTCACGATCCGATCGCGCCCGGTCGCGGCGCGTGCCAGACGGATCGCCGTCATCGCGGCCTCGGTCCCGGAGGAGGTCATGCGCAGCATCTCCACCGAGGCGATACGGCGGCAGACCTCCTCTGCCAGCTCGACCTCGCCCGCAGTCGGAGCGCCGAAGCTGGTGCCGCGCGCCGCGGCGGCGGTCACGGCCTCGACCACCGCGGGGTGTGCGTGGCCCAGGATCAGCGGCCCCCACGAGCAGACGTAGTCCACGAAGCGGTTGCCGTCGACGTCGATCAGCTCGGCGCCCTCGCCTCGCTCCACGAACAGCGGCTCGCGCCCGATCGCGCGCATCGCGCGCACCGGCGAGTTGACGCCGCCCGGCAGCCGCGCCAGCGCGCGGCGGTAGAGCTCGGCCGACCGGGTGTCGGTGAGCGAGGCCATCGTCTCAGCCACGCTCAAGCGTGCCGGCGCTCCCAGTCCTTGAACTCGTCGGTGAAGTAGAGCAGCCGGATCTTCTTGAACTCGGTCGAGGAGTAGAGCGTCGCGCGCTCGGAGATGCCGGTCTGCTCGGCGATCGCGTCGAGGATCGCGTCGCACTCCTCCTTCGAGCGGCCGTGGGCCATCGTGAACACCGAGTACGGCCAGTCCGGATAGGTGGGTCGCTGGTAGCAGTGGGAGATGCCGCGCACCGCGGCCATCTGGCAGCCGACCTCGGCGATCCGCTCCTCGGGGACCTGCCAGACCCCCATCCCGTTCGCGGAGAAGCCGGCCCGGCGGTGATAGAGGATCGCCGCGACCCTGCGCAGGAGCCCGCGCTCCTGCATCGCGGCGAGATGGTCGAGCAGCTCCTGCTCGGAGATCCCCAGCTCCGCGGCGGCCGGCGCATACGGCTCGGCGACGACCGGCATGTCGCCCTGCAGCGCCCGGATCACCGCGATGTCGCGCTCGTCGTAGGGCTGCGGCTCGAGCTCGACCGGCGCGCTCGCCTCGGCGGCGCTCGCCAGCGCCTCGGTGCCGGCCTCCATCTCCAGGTCCATCCTGATCTTGAACAGCTTCAGCGTCGGGAGCTGTCGCACGGATTCGGCGCCGGCCTCGCGCGCGAGCACCTCCAGCGTCCCCCCGAGGCCCAGCTCGGAGTCGGGCTCGGTCGCGATCGTGAACCAGAGGTTGAAGTCGTGGTTGCGCAGGTAGTTGTGCGAGACGCCCGGGTGGGCGTTGATGACCTGGGCGGCGCGGTGCGGGTGCTCGGGGTCGACCTTCGCGGCGACGAGCATCGAGGAGTAGCCGAGCGCGCGCGTGTCGAAGATCGGCGTGACCTGGCGGATGATCCGCTTCTCCAGCAGGCGCCGCACCCGCGCCATCGTCTCCTCCTCGGAGATCTCGGCGAGGCCGGAGACGTGCGCGTAGGGACGCGGCGCGATCGGGAACGACCCCTGCATCAGGTTCAGCAGCCGCCGGTCGACGTCGTCGAGCGGGACGGCCGCGCCGTCCTTGCGGGACCGGATCTTCGGGGTCGCGGCCGCCGCGCGCCGGGCGTCGGCGTCGTCGCTGATCAGATCTCCTCGGCTAGCCATCGAGCTGCGTCCTTTGCGTGGTAGGTGATGATCGTGTCCGCGCCGGCCCGGCGCAGCGAGGTGAGGATCTCCAGGACCGTCGCCCGCTCGTCGATGTACCCGGCCGCCGCAGCGGCCTTGACCATCGCATACTCGCCGCTGACGTTGTAGGCAGACACCGGCATCCCCGTCGCCTCCTTCACGGCTCTGATCAGATCGCCGTAGGCGAGCGCCGGCTTGACCATCACCATGTCGGCGCCCTCCTGCACGTCCAGCAGCGCCTCGCGGACCGCCTCCCGGCCGTTGGCCGGGTCCATCTGGTAGGAGCGCCTGTCGCCGAACGCCGGCGCCGAGCCGGCCGCCTCGCGGAAGGGCCCGTAGAAGGCGGAGGCGAACTTCGCGGAGTACGCGAGGATCGGCACCTCCGCGAAGCCCTCGGCGTCGAGCTCGGCGCGGATCGCGCTGACGCGCCCGTCCATCATGTCCGAGGGCGCGACGATGTCCGCGCCCGCGCGCGCGTGGCTGACGGCCGTCCGTGCGAGCAGCTCGAGCGTGGCGTCGTTGTCGACGCCGCCGTCCTCGCGCACGACGCCGCAGTGGCCGTGCGAGGTGTACTCGCACAGGCAGACGTCGGTCACGACGAGCAGCTCGGGAAGCTCGCGCTTGATCGCGCCGGCGGCGAGCTGCACGGGGCCCGCGTCGTCCCACGCGCCCGAGCCCTGCTCGTCCTTCTCGACGGGGACCCCGAAGAGCATCACCGCGGCGATCCCGAGCTCCGCCGCGCTCCGCGCCTCGGCGACCGCCTCGCCGACCGTGAGGCGCTCGACTCCCGGCATCGCAGCGATCTCGCCCCGTGCCGGCTCGGACTCGACCACGAACAGCGGCAGGATCAGCGCGCCGGCGCGCAGGTCCGTCTCGCGCACGAGGCCGCGCAGCGACGCGCTCGCGCGGAGCCTGCGCATGCGAGTCCGTGGGAAGGCCATCGCTTCCCAGGGTAGTCCGTCCTCAGAGCGCGCGCCGGAGGCCGACGCGCGCCAGCACCGCGAACAGCAACGTCAGGCCGAGCAGGTGCACGACCTCCCCGCCGAGCGGCGGGGAGGCGGAGTTGACGGCCGCGTCGAGCGCCTGGAGCGCCGCCTTGAAGGGGAACACGAACGAGATCACGCCGATCGCGTCGTAGAAGCCGTGGCCGACCGCCCCGGCCGGCACGAGCGCCAGGAACACCAGGGGCAGCGACAGCAGGAACGCCAGCACCGAGCCCGCGCGCACGTCGCGGGCGAGGGCGCCGATCGCGGTGCCGAGCGCGGCGAACGCGAGGGCGCCGCAGGCGAGCGCGAGCACCCAGAGCCCGGCGCGCCCCCAGTCCAGCGAGACGAACGCGCCCACGCCCGCGAGCATCGCCAGCGCGAGCGCGAACGAGCACGCGGCGCTCAACCCGATCTTCTCCGTGAGCAGCGTCTCGCGGGAGACGAGCCCGCGGATCAGCCGCGCGAGGGCGTGCTCCTCGCGCTCGAGCGCGACGCCGCCCGCGGCCAGCAGCACGCCGAGGAACATCAACGAGACCGAGACGGCGACGACCACCGCGAAGCTGTCGAGCGGCGTGCGGCGGCCGTGGACCAGCTTCGTGCGCACGGCGATCGGCTGCCCGACGCTCGCGAGCACGCGCTTCGAGACGCCGAGGTTCGCGGCCGCGAAGTCCGCGAAGGTCGCGACTCGCTGCAGCGCTTCGCGGTCCGGGCCGGGCGGGGTGTGAGCGATCACCTTGTGCAGTTCGCCCGGGATCTGCCGGAGCCCGATCAGGTTCGACGGCGCGCCCAGCGAGCCCAGGCTGCCGCCGCGCAGCAGCACGTCGAGGGCCTCGGCGGCCGCCTGCTGGATCTGCTTGGAGAAGCCCAGGTTCGCTTCGGCCAGCGCCGAGCGCAGCTGCGCGCGCACGAGCGACTGCTCGAGGGCGTCGCCGTTGTAGATCACTTCGACTTCCCCCTGCGAGGTCCCCGACCCGACCCGCGCGGCGATGTCGGGCGGGATCACGACGGCGGCCAGCGCCTTGCCCGAGGAGACCTGACGCTCCGCCTCGGCGCGCGAGTGGACCGGCACCGGTTCGACGTTGCTGAAGAGCTGGCGCGCGTACTGGCCGACTTCCACGCTGCGCCCGCCGACCTGGATCGTCTCGCCGGGCGCCGTTTCGTCGACGATCGCCACGCGCGGGCGCGAGGGCGCGCGCGAGATCGCGAAGCCGATCAGCAGCGCGATCGCCACCGGGTAGATCACGAGCAGCGCGACGAGCAGCCGCGAGCGGGCGAGGATCAGCAGGTCCTTGCGCAGCAGCGCGATCACTCGGGCGCCGCCGCCCCGTGGCGCTCGAGGAAGGCGACGAGGCCGGCCTCGAGGTCGCGCTCGGCGCCCCCGGCGCGCGCGAGCAGCTCCTCGCTGGTCCCGTCGAACACCAGCCGGCCCTCGTCGAGCACCAGCAGGCGGTCGGCGTGCCGCTGGGCCTCCGCCGGGTTGTGCGTCGAGAAGATCACCGCCCGGCCGGCGGCGGCGAGCCCGACGACGAACCGCCAGAGGCGCTCGCGCTGTGCCGGGTCCAGCGACGCCGAGGGCTCGTCGAGCGCGAGCACAGGGGGATCCCCGAGCAGGCCGAGGGCGACGTTGACGCGCTGGCGGTTGCCTCCGGAGAGGCGCCCGAGCTGCTCGCCCGCGCGCTCGGCGAGCCCGGTCTGCTCGAGCATCGCCGCGACCGCCTCGCGCGGGGCGGCGACGCGCGCCAGGCGCGCGAACAGCTCGAGGTTCTCGGCCACCGTCAGCTTCGAGTAGAGCGCGGGCTGCTGGGGCGCCCAGCCGACCTCGCTCGGCGCGACGCTGACGGTGCCGGCCGACGGCGGCTGCACGCCCGCGATCGCCGAGAGCAGCGTCGTCTTGCCGGCGCCGTTCGGCCCGAGCACGGCCACCAGCTCGCCGCGGGCGAGCTCGAAGCTCACGTCCTCGAGGGCGACCACCGCGCCGAAGCTCCTGCTCAGCCCCTCGACCCGCAGCGCCGGGGTCACAGCAGCTCGCGCTTCGAGGCGTCCCAGGACTCGAAGGTGACGTGCCTGCCAAGGTAGAGGGTGGTCTCGCGCAGCACCGAGAGGATCGGCAGCGCCACGAGCGCGCCGATGACCCCGTGCACCTCGAGGCCGAAGAGCAGCGCGAGGATCACGAGCAGCGGGTTGATGCGCAGCGTGTGGCCGAAGACCTGGGGGGCGACGACGTGCCCCTCGACCTGCTGCAGCCCGATGAACAGGAGCACCAGCCACACGGCGCTGATCGGGTCGGTGAAGAGGGCGACGAGCACCGGCGGGATCGCGCCGATGATCGGGCCGATGTAGGGGATCAGCTCGGCGATGCCGTAGAAGACGCCGAAGGCGACCGCGTACTTCTTCCCGTCGGGGAAGATCCCGAGCAGCCCGAAGATGTACAGCGACAGGCCGGCCGACAGGCCCATGATCACGCTGAACAGGAGCTGGCCGCCGACGTAGCGCGAGACGGCTCTCTGTACGAGGCTCGGGTAGTCGTCGGCCTTGGAGCCGTCGCCCGAAGGCATCACTCTTCGTACGAGCGAACCGATCGTCGGCCCGTAGAGCAGCATGTAGACCGAGAGCACGAAGATCAGCACCAGGTTGAAGATCGCGTTGGCGACTTCTTTCAGGAGCTCCGTGCCGAACGATGTGAATTTGCCGGCGCTCTTGCCGACTTTGTCGGACAGGCTCTGCACGAAGGTTTTGCCTGGTTTGACGACGTGGATGTGGATACCGCTTCTGTTGAGGTTCCTTTCGAACGTCGCGAACTGTTTGTTGGCTTCCCGTTCGAGTTTCGGCAGGTTGTTGGAGAACCTCTGCACCTGATGCGAGATAGGGTTCGCGAGCAGGACCCCGACGCCGGCGAGCGTGAGGAAGAATGCGAGATACACCGCCAGGACGGCCAGGCCGCGCGGGATCCGATCCCGGTGCAGCAAGGCGACGGCCGGGTTCAGGACCAGCGCGATGAGCCCGGCGATGACGAACAGGAGCAGGACTTTGCCGGCGGCTTTCGCGAGGGCCCAGACGGCGACGATCGCCACCGGCAGCACCACCAGCTGGACCCACCGCGGCACGACCGTGCGGGCCGGCTCCCGCGGCTCCTCGTCCACGCTTCCGGCGATCGGCTCCTCCTCGGGCGCGGGCGGCGCGGCCGGCTCAGCGGGCGTCTCCTCGCGGCGCCGTCGGGGAACCCACCTCACCTCCGAGCCACCATTGCCAGAGTATGGCTGAGCCTCAGGCGGTGGAATCGAACCAGGCCCAGCCGGGCGGCGACGCGGAGCCGGGGACGGTGCGGATCCTCTTCGTCGGCGACATCGTCGGCGGCATCGGGCGCGAAACGCTGCTCGACTGCCTGCCAGTGCTGCGCGAGCGCCACGACCCGACGTTCGTGGTCGTCAACGGCGAGAACGCGGCCGGCGGGCTCGGCATCACGCCGAAGAACGCCGACCAGCTGTTCGCCGCCGGAGTCGACGCGATCACGCTCGGCAACCACACCTATCACCGCCGTGAGATCTACCCGTACCTGGACAGCCACGACCGCATCGTGCGCCCGGCGAACTTCCTGCGCAGCCAGCCCGGCCGCGGCGCGACCGTGGTCGAGCACGACGGCGTGCGGCTCGGCGTCGTCAACATCAGCGGCAACCTGTACCTGCGCGCCGGCCGCTCCGCCTTCACCGAGATCGAGGCTGCGCTCGGCGAACTGGGCGAGGTCGACCACGTCCTCGTCGACGTCCATGCCGAGGCGACGTCGGAGAAGGTCGCTATGGGCTGGCACCTCGACGGCCGCGTGACAGCTGTCGTCGGCACGCACACGCACGTCCCGACGGCCGACGGGCGCGTGCTCCCGGGCGGCACGGCCTACATAACCGACGTCGGCATGACGGGCCCGCGCGGCGGCGTGATCGGCGTCAAACGCGAGCAGGCGATCGAGTCGCTGCTCACGCAGATGCCCGTGCGCTTCGAGACCTCGAACGAGGACCCGTGGCTGATGGGCGTGCTGATCAGCTGCTCAACACGGCTTCGGGCGGACTCGATCGAGCAACTGCTGATGCCTCGTCCGTCCCCCCGCTGAGCGCGGGGCCCGCGTAGCGCCCGAGCAGCGCGACCATCACGATCGGGAAGAACCAGGGGATGTAGAGGTAGAACCAGTGTTCGACCGCCAGCTGCACGCCGATCAGGATCGCCGCGCAGCCCGCCGCGAGGCCGACGAGGTCATCCCGCCGCGGCACGAGCGCGAGCACGATCGCCAGCGCGAACGCCGCCCCCTCCGCGACGTGCCGCGGGGCGTCCCATCCGTACAGGCCCCAGATCGAGAACGGCGAGCCGCGGTCCGACTGGTAGGAGATCGTCCGGTTCCAGACCTCCCGCACCGAGTCGTGAGCGAGCGCCGGCCACACGACGAGCGCGCCGGCCCCGAGGAAGCCGGCCATGAAGGCGGCGAGCACGAGCGGGCGCCGGCGGCGCGGCGCGCCGCGCAGCGCGTCGGTGGCGAGCAGTGGCGCGAGCGCGAGCGGCGCGAACTTCGTCAGCCCCGCGAGCACGGCGGCCGCGCCCCGCGCACCGGCCGCCAGCGTCGAGCGGTAGCTCGCGGCGAGCAGGGCGAGGAGCACCATCGCGCCGACGAGCGTGTCGTTGCTGTTGCTCTCCAGGGCGAACAGCGTGAAGGGATAGGAGACCCACGCGTAGGCGAGCGCGATGCCGAGGGTGGGTCCGCGCATGCGGCGGCCGATCAGGAACAGCAGGCCGACCGACAGCAGGTCGAAGAAGATCGCCGCCGCGTGGGCCGCAGGCAGGTCGTCCCACTTGCCGCTCCAGCCGAAGACCTGCTGGAACGGCACGTACGCGACGTAGTTGGCGGGCCCGTAGGTGTCGCCGTGTTCGTTGTCGCTCGGCCAGCCGCCGTACATCGGCTTGCCGTCGACGATCCGCTCCGCCCCGATCACGCCCGCGTAGCCCACGTCGACGACGTTGGAGTCGGTCACGTTCAGGGCGATCCGGAAGCCGATCAGGAACACGATCGCGATCGCGAGCCACGGTGCCGGGACGAGCAGGTGCAGGCCGCCCCCGCCTTGCGAGGAGTCGTCCGGCGGGCGCGCGCGCGGGCGCGCCATCAGCGCCAGCATGCGCACGAACAGGTAGACCAGCGGCGGGTAGACGGCGGGGACCGAGCCGTAGATGTGCGCGTGGTTGAAGAGCGCGAGCGAGATCGAGAAGGAGAGCAGGACGAGCAGGTCGAGATGCAGCAGGCGGAAGGGCTTGCGGAAGTTCACGAACGGCACGAGGAACAGGACGCACAGCGGCAGCCAGACGTACAGCGCGTTGACGTGGCGGCCGAACGCGCCCTTGTAGCCGCGGGCCATCGTCCAGGCGACCTGGAAGCCGGTCCACTGTTCGACCACGCGACCGGAGAGGTCGTCGATGATGACCTGCGCGATCTCCTTCTTGCCGCCTTTGGAGAAGTAGCTCACCTGCCAGCGGAAGCCGGGCTTCAGGTAGGCGCCGCCGTAGGAGCCGCGGTATTCGGCGCGCGCCGCCCGGACCTTCGGCAGCTTCTCGGCGATCGCGAGCACCTGATTGGGGGAGAGCCTGCGCCCGGCCGGCGGCGTGTCGGAGGGCGCCACGGGGATCGGCGCTTCCGGGTTGGGCGTCGAGGCGGAGGTGCCGCTCGAGCCGGGTGTGGATGCGGAGCTGACCGACGCCGCCGAGCTCGCGGCGTAGGCGCCGTCGGTGGCCGCCGTGCCGGCGCTGCCACCGAGCGGAGGCGTGAGGGGAGGAGCCGCCTGCGCGCGCGCCGCGGCGGCGGGCACGAGCAGGCAGACGAGGCAGGCGAGCACAGACATCGCGCTTCGCATGCGCCGAGGGTACGTGACCGCCCAGCCGATCGCTCCCGTTGGACGCCGCACCTCCGCTCCCGGCCGGCTCAAGCCGCTGCGGGCGCGAGCCCGAAGTGGGACAGCGCAAGCGCCGCGACGTCGCGGATCGCCCACTGCGCGGGTGCCGGGTCGGGCAGGGCGGGCCCGGCGACGATCAGCGCCCCCAGCGAGTCGCTCGCATGCAACGAGCCGTGGCTGCCGCCGCCGACGTGCGCCTGGCGCCCCCAGTCGGCGAACTCCCACCCCGGCACGGCCGACAGCAGCACCTCGCCCGAGGTCGGACACATCAGCGCCGACCACACGCGCGCCAGCGCGTCGGGGTACTCGGCGCTGAGGAACACCCCGTCCTCGACGCTCGCGGCGAGGACGCCGAGCTCGCCGGCAAGCTGCCAGCCGCGCCCGCGCAGGTCGCGGACCTGCGCTCCCGGGGAGAAGCGCAGCTCGCCGCGCTCGGGGCTCGCGACGACCGCCTCGCGCGGAGCATCGTGGGCATCGCGCTCGAGCCACATCACCAGGTCCACGCCCGCCACGGTCATCGCGAGCGCGGCGGCCGAGGCCCGCATCGCGTCGCGCTCGTCGCCGTGCAGCGCGTAGACCATCGCGGCGCGCTGCGACGGGCACACCGCCACACGTGGCTCGACCGCCTCGGCGCGCGCAGCCGCGCGCCCGCCACGGGCGGGGCGTGCCGACGTGGCAGGACGGGTGGGGCGGGTGGGACCCAACACCCCCAGCTCGGCCAGCTCCTCCTGCAGGTCGATCGCCGTCTCGACGGGGGCCTGGGAGTGGTCGGCCATCACGATCACCGCGTGCTCCTCGAGGAACGCGTCGAGCCCGCCGGCGGCGTTGGCGACGCGCGCGAGCTGGAGGTCCGCCTGGGCAAGCGACTGCAGCTGCCCCTCGGGACCACGCTTGTGGGAGTGCCAGTCGTTGTCCGGCAGCGACAGGAGGAGGAAGTCGAAGAGGTCGTGCTCGATCATGTACTCCGACACGCACGCGGAGTGGCGGTCGCGCACGCCGGGCATGCCGAGGGCCGAGCGGCAGTTCGTGCGCTGCGAGGCGAAGATGTCGGCGTAGAAGAGCTCGCGCGGGCCCATCACCGGGTGGCGCATCAGCGTCGCGGCGACCCGGGCGAGCGCGGTGTCGCGCTTGGGCTCGTGGCGGTAGCGGCCGCGGTACATCAGGTAGGTCGTACCGGCGGTGCGAATGCCTGCGTCGTCGAGCGACTCGAAGACCGTGAGGGTGTCCGCCGCGAGGTGGGCCCGGTTCATGTTGTAGACGGTGTCGGTCAGCTGCCTGGCGATGCCGAAGCGCTGCGCCGCCCGGAAGCTCGAGCCGTACTCGACGTAGCGCTCCTCCTCGCGGTGGTACCAGTTCATCGCGGGGATCATGTGCTCGTCCTGGCCCCGGCCGGTGACGATCGACGCGGCGCACACCGGGGTCACCGACGGGAACGCGGCCACGCAGTCACTCACGTAGAGGCCGTCCTTGACGAGCCGCTCCAGCACCGGCGCGGCGCCCGCCGCGATCGTGCGCTCGAGCATCTCGGGCGCCATCGCGTCGATCACGCACAGCACTAGCTTCGGCGGGCGGCCGGCCATCTAGCGCCCGAGGATGCGCAGCCCGGCGTACTTCTCGCCGCCGCGCGAGCGCCGGGCCAGCAGGAACCAGACCAGCGCGGCGAGCGCCACGTAGCCCAGCGGGTGAAGCGCGCAGACGAGCGCCGCGACGAGCAGCGCGGCGGCGTCGAGGTAGAGCGTCAGTGCTTCGCGCGCGGACACGTCGCTGAGACGCCGGCGCGCGCCCCACATCACCGGCCCGGACACGCGCTGCGCGAGTCCGACCACGGCCAGGCCGCCGAGCGCCCCGGCCCACGGCGCGTCCCCGTGCGCGGCGAGCGTGCCGGCGAACAGGACGGCCCCCGCGCCGAAGGCGAGACCTGTGAGCGCGGCGGCGAGCGGATCCCGCTTGGGCTCGCGGCTCACCGGGTCATAGAACGGGGACAGCTTCAGCAGGATCTGCGCGGCCCACGCGAGTGCGAAGGTGACCGCGACCACGAGCAGCCACCAGGCGGACTCCAGGAAGTGGTAGCTCCCGGCGGGGAAATCGACGCCGAGCGCGTTCGCCGAGCCGAGCGCGCCGGCCAGCAGCACCGGCAGGAACGGCCGCAGGCCGCAGGCCGCAGCCAGCCCTATTCCGAGCCCGATGTAGAAGAAGAGGCCGTTCATCGCGTGTTCCTTGCGCTACCGTCCCGGTGCCGGCTCTGGCCGGATCGGCAGGACGATAGTCGACAGCCGCGGGCAGGCCGTTGCCATCCGAGGTGGCGGCGTGCAGGCGGCGAACTGAGCAGGTGGAAGATGGAGCGATCGAGCACTCCTCCCGGGCGCGGCACGCGTCCCACCGCCCACGAGCTGGCGCGGTACGAGGCCCTGTTCGCGTCGCGCACGCGGGGCATGAAGAGCTCGGCGATGCGCGAGATGATGGCGCTCACCGAGCGCCCCGACGTGATCTCGCTCGCCGGCGGGCTGCCTGACACCTCGACCTTCCCGCCGGAGCTCTTCGAGCGGCTCATGGCCGACATCTCCAAGCACTCGGCGCGCGCCCTCCAGTATGGGCCGACCGAGGGGATGGCCGCGGCGGCCGACTGCATCGTCGAGGTGATGGCCGCGGAGGGGACCGCGATCGACCGCGAGGAGGTGATCGTGACGACCGGCGGCCAGCAGGTGATCGACCTCGTGTGCAAGACCCTGATCGACCCGGGCGACGTGATCGTCGCCGAGGCGCCGACCTACCCCGGCGCCGTGCCCAGCTTCAGCGCGTACCAGGCCGACGTCGAGCAGATCGAGATGGACGCCGACGGCATGCCGATCGACGCCCTCGAGGAGAAGCTCGACGAGCTTGCCGCACAGGGCCGCCGCCCCAAGTTCATCTACACGATCCCCAACTTCCAGAACCCGGGTGGCGTGACGATGTCGCTGGCGCGCCGCCGGCGGCTCGTCGAGGTCGCGCGCGAGCGCGAGCTGCTCGTGCTCGAGGACAACCCGTATGGGCTGCTGCGCTACGAGGGCGAGCCGCTGCCGACGCTCTACTCGCTCGACGCGGCCGCGGCCGGGCGCGAGGGCGCCTCCGACCTCGTCATCTACCTGGGCACCTTCTCGAAGATCCTCTCCCCGGGGCTGCGGCTCGGCTGGGCCGTCGCGCCGCGCCCGGTGCTGGAGAAGCTCAACCTCTGCAAACAGGGCGCGGACCTGTGCTCCTCGTCGGTCACGCAGATGTTCGTCGCCGCGTACTTCGCCGAGGAGGGCGCGTGGGTGCGACACGTCGAGCGCCTCTGCGACCTCTACCGCGCGCGCCGCGACGTGATGCTCGAGGCGCTGGCGGAGCACTTCGGCCCCGGTGCGGCGTGGACGCGGCCCGAGGGCGGCCTGTTCATCTGGGCGACCCTCGACGAGCGCATCGACACGACCGACCTGCTCGCGCTCGCACGCAGCAGCGAGGGGGTCGCCTTCGTGCCCGGCCGCGCGGCCTACATGGACGGCCGCGGCGCGTCCTCGATGCGCCTGAACTTCGCCGGTATCCCCGAGCCCGAAATCCGCGAGGGCATCCGCCGCATCGGCAAGGCGATCTCCCAGCAGCTCGGGCTGCTGGGCTCGCTCACCGGCCAGGCTCCGCCCGCCGCGCCGGCCAAGGCCGCCGCTGACCCGGCGGACCCCCGGCTCGCCGACGTGGTGAGGCTGCCGCGGCGTCCGGACAGCGAGCGGGGACGCCGCCGGCAGGATCGATGACGGGCGCCCGGCGGCGGGTCGCCGTGTTGAAGGGCGGCAGCTCGCTCGAGCGCGCCGTCTCGCTGCGCTCGGGCGCACAGGTGGAGGACGCGCTCGAGGTCCTCGGGCACGACGTGTCGGGCATCGACGCGGGGACGGACCTCGTCGAGCGGCTGCTCGAGCTGCAGCCCGAGGTGGTCTTCATCGCGCTGCACGGGCCGCAGGGCGAGGACGGCACCGTCCAGTCGCTGCTGGAAGCGCTGGGACTGCCCTACACGGGATCGGGCCCCGCGGCGTGCGTGCGCGGAACCGACAAGGCGCTGGCGAAGCACCTGATGCGAGCGGCGGGGATACCGACCCCCGACTTCCACGCGCTCCGCCAGGCCGCGATCCGCGACCTGGGCGCGGGTGCGGCGCTGCCGAGCATCGAGGGGCGCCTCGGCTTCCCGCTCGTCGTGAAGCCCTCCCGTGGCGGCTCGGCGCTCGGCGTCAAGTTCGCGAGCTCCAGCTCGGAGCTGCCCGGTGCGATGGTCGGAGCCTTCTCCTATGACAGCAAGATCCTGATCGAGCGCCACGTCCGCGGCCGGGACCTCGCCGTGTCCGTGCTCGGCGCGACGGGCGCGGCCGCGGCGGGCGACGAGGGACGGGCGCCGAGCGACAGCCGCCCGCACGCCCTGCCGATCGTCGAGGCCGTGCCGCGCGAAGAGGGCTTCTACGACTACGAGTCGCGCTACGGCATCGGCATGACCACATTCGTGTGCCCGGCCGAGCTGCCCGACGAGATCACCCGCCGCGCCCGCGAGCTCGCGGTCGATGTCTTCGAGCTGCTCGGCTGCCACGGCTTCGCGCGCGTGGACCTGATGGTCGACCACCAGACGGCCGAGCTGTGGGTGCTGGAGGCGAACGTCGTACCCGGTATGACCGAGACGAGCCTCCTGCCCCAGGCCGCCGACGCCGCGGGCATCAGCTTCGAGGAGCTCGTTGCGCTGATGCTCGAGAGCGCGTTCACGCGCCCGACGCCGTCAGGCGCCGGTCACGAGTCGCCTGCCGCGAAGTCCTCAGGCGACACCTGATCCAGGAACTCCTTGAACTTCTCGACCACGTCCTCGGACTCCTCTACGTCGTGCTCGAACTCGATCGCCGACTCGGAGATGACCTCCTCGGCGGCGTAGATCGGCGCGCCCGAGCGCACGGCGAGCGCGATCGCGTCGCTGGGACGGGAGTCGATCTCGAGCTCGCGCCCTGCGACGTTTAGGGTGATCGAGGCGAAGAAGGTGTTCTCGCGCAGCTCGGTGACGGACACCTGCGTGCATTTCACATCGAGCTCGCCGAGGATGTCGCACAGCAGGTCGTGGGTCATCGGCCGCGGCGTGCCGGCTCCCTGGAGCTTCATGAGGATCGACGCGGCCTCCGGATGGCCGATCCAGATCGGCAGGAACTTGTTTCCGTCGACGGTCTTCAGGAGCACGATCGGCTGCTTGCCAACCATGTCGAAGCTGACGCCGTAGATCACCATCTCCTGCACAAAGGTCCTCCGGAAGGGGCGAGAGTCAGAGTATAGGTCCGGATCCTCGGCCCCCCTGGCGGCCGCCGGACCACCGCACGGCCCGGATCGTGGCCCGTGTTCAGGCGGCGGCCTTGAAGCTCCAGAGCTTGTTGCCGAGGAAGCTGAGCGGCGTTGCGGCCGCGACGGCGAGCGCCTGCGCCGGCACCTTCGAGAGCCCGCCGGCCTCGACCAGCGCCGTCAGCAGGGCCAGGCTGATCGCCTCGGTGACGAGGCTCACGAGCAGGAAGCGCATCGCCTGGTGGTGGGCGACCCCCTCGCGGGCGTCGAACGTCCAGTGCCGGTTCCACACGAAGTTGTTGGCGACCGCGACGATCCACGCGGCGATCGAGGCGATCCGGTAGTCGACGCTGAGCCCGTGCACGAACAGGGTGTAGACGGCGAGGTTCACGATGAAGCCGAGGCCCCCTACCAGGCCGAAGCGCACCAGCTGCAGCCAGTTGGCCGGCCGGCGCATGCCGTGGAGCAGGCGAATATGTGGGCCGGGCTCGACCGCGGTGACTTCCTCGTGCATCGCAACAGGGTAGCGGCCCTACCCCCGGGTTGCGAACGCTAGCCTTGGCCTGAATGAGGGCTTTCGGCAAAGCGTGGGTGCCGTTCGCCGTCGCCGCAGCATGCCTCGCGCTCGCCTCGTGCGGCGAGGGCAAGGGCGGCGAATCGAGCAGCCGTGCGGCGCCCGGCGGCGGGATCCAGGCAGGCCCGACGGTGGGGACCGGCACGACGGCGCGCCCGGCGGCCGCGAAGTTGGTCGCCGACCCGGAAGAAGCCAAGAGCTTCCCGGCTCCCGCGTCGGCGCACCACGCGTCGGCGGCGGCGCCGGCGAAGGCCGGGGAAGCGATCGTCGCGGCCGGCGCGCCCTCGGACGCCGAAGTGAAAGCCGAGCTGCAGCAGATGCAGGCTGTCGAACAGTCAGCCAGGAAAGCGCGGCACGCGCGCCTGGTGCCGGTGCCGGGCGGCGAGTCGATCGGCGGCGACGGCACGATCCCGATCCCGACGAACGTCCCCGAAGCGGTCCAGAAGGTGGTTGCGGGCGCCAACGAGATCGCGGACTTCCCGTACGTCTTCGGCGGCGGCCACGTCTCGTTCATCGACAACGCGTACGACTGCTCGGGCTCGGTCAGCTACGCGCTGGCCGCCGGGGGGCTGATCGGGCAGCCGGACACCTCGGGTGAACTCGAGAGCTGGGGAGCGCCCGGCCCGGGCCGCTACATCACGGTCTTCGCCAACGCCGGGCACACCTACATGTACGTCGACGGCATCATGTTCAACACCGCGGGCCGCAGCGGCGTCTACGCCTCCCGCTGGCAGGTCTCCAGCGTCAACAACAGCGGCTTCGTCGCGCGGCACTGGCCGGGGCTCTAACGGTGGCGCACACCCTGCTCGCCCTGCTCGCGCCCCCGCCGGGACTGGACGGCGAAGCGGCGAGCGGCAACAACGCGATGCTGGGCGCGATCTCGGTGGTCTCGATCGTGTTCGGCTGGCTGCTGATCGCCGCGCTGTGGCACTTCGTGTTCAGCGCAAGGGCGCGGCGGCGCCGGGGCGAAAAGGACCCGCCGGCCTGAGGCGCGATCGCAGGATCGGGCCGGCGCTCCGTGCCGGCCTCAGCCTGCGAGCGTCGCCGAGCTGATGACCGTCGTCGTTTCGGGGTGCGTCGAGGCCGCGTTGCGGACGATCAGCCTGAGCATCAGCGGCGCGCGGTGCGCGTGGCGCAGGCGCGCGACGACCTTCTTCGGCAGCTTCACGTGCACGACGCTGCGCCCGCCCTTGGTCGTGACGAGGATCGCTTTGGCGATCACCAGCTGGGGCGGCGTGCCGGCGGGCAGGCCGAGCGCCGGGGTGCCGCCGATCTTCAGCTTGTGCGCCAGCTTGCGGGACATCAGGACCTCGAAGTGGCCGGTGACCTGCTCGTTGACCGAGTAGCCGATCGCCACGCCTTTCTTCAGGGCGTTCTTGAGCGAGCGGGAGGCCAGGGCCGCCGAGGCGACGGGTTTGCCGGGCGGGGTCGCGCCCGCGCCTTTGCCGGAGCCGGAACCCGGACCGGCGGAACCCGGACCGGCGGAACCCGAACCCGAACCCGAGCCGCCCGCGGCGCCCGGCGAGCCCGGGGGCGGCGGTCCGACGACCGTGACGGGGTGGGTTTCGACGCCGACGTGCCCGGCGACGTCGGTGACGGTGAGCGTGACTTCGTAGGTCCCGCCGTAGGCGTAGGTGTGGAACACGCTGCCGGCGCACGGGCTGAGCCACGGCGCTTCGCAGGGTGCCGATCCGGGCGCGAAGCCTTTGGCTTCGGTCCCGTCCCCGAAGTTCCAGGCGAAGGTCGCGTACGTCTCGGTCGGCGGACCGCTCGCCGGGAAGGACGGGGTCTGGAGCAGGCTGACAGTCGAGCCCATGCCGTTGAAGCTGACGGTTTCGCCGCTGTTCACGGGGTCGGGCGCGGTGAAGCGGGGCACCAGGCCGACGGCGCCGGCACAGTGGCTTTCGCCTGCGCTGTAGACGTTGTTGACGTAGTAGCGCCCGTCGCCGATCGTCTCGTTCGAGAGGAAGCCCGCTTCCGTTTCGGGGTCGGCCTGGCCGGATCCCTCGATGCCGTTCTTGTCCGTGTTGCCGAAGATGTCGTGGCAGATTTCCGTGACCTCGTGGCCCGTGCCGTCCTTCCAGCTCGCGAACAGCGGGTCGGTGACGATGTCCGCCTGCTCCATCGCGATCTGGTTGATCGTCAGGTCGGCAAGGCCGGCGCTGTAGTCGCCGATTTCGCCTTTGCCTTCCTGGTTGGGCTCCTGCTGGTGCGCGTTTTCGAGCCGGATCTTCTTTTCGAGCGCCGCCTTTTCTTCGGGCGTGCCTTTTTCGCCTTTCAGGATTTCTTCTTCGGTTTTGCCCGCGGCTTTCGGGACCTCTCGTTTCAGTTTCCCGCCTTCGACGTTCCAGCCCCCGTCCTGGCAGTCGAAGCCCTGGTTGTAGAAGAGCGGTTCGAACGTGAAGCCTTCCCGGGAGAATCCGGCGAGCCCGAGGGTCCCCGCCGTCCACGGGATCGCGCCGTAGAGGATCGTGTTGGCGTCGCCGTTGACGGATTTCCCGGGGTTGATCGCGCCGTGGTAGCTGCAGAAGCTGTTTTTCCAGCTCGTGCTTTTGCGTTCGCCTTTTTCCGCTTCCGCTTCGGAGACGACATAGTCGGAGCAGTGTTCTTCGGCGACGCAGACGGTCACCCCCGGCGGGAGCATGAGGTAGTAGACCGAGTTCATGCCCTTGGGCAGTCCGTGCTCGGCGACGTACGTCTGCAGCTGTTCGCGCAACTGCGCGTCGGTCAGGCACGTCAGTTCGCCTTCGAAGAGGAACATCGGGTTCGGATCGGCGCAGTTGCCGCTCGTCGGGTATTTGGCGAAGTCGTGGTAGGAGCCCTTCCACACCCGCGAGTCGCTGGCGCCGACGTTCGTGCGGTCGCGGTACTGCGCGAGGGCCGCGAAGATGGTGCCGAGCTGCCCGCTGGAAGCACCGAGCTGCTGCATGAAGTGGTCGATCCCGGTGAGCCATTCGTGGTGCTCGTGGAAGACGTCTTCCGGGTCCCAGTAGATGGTGTAGATGCTGGTCCCGTGCAGGACCGCGTCTCCGGTTTCGTTTTCGAACGAGGCGGCCGACCCTTCCCCCTGCGTGCCGCTGTCACGAGGCTGCAGCCCGACGGTCGTTTCTCCGAAGGTGCTGACCGCCGCTTCGGCGGGCGCCGCGTATCCGAGGACGAGGACGCACGCGAGCAGAGCCAGCGAGGCGACCTTGAAGCGATGAGAGACGGAGCCGGCGAGCTGCGCCAGCGAGCGGGCGGAGTTGGTCACGAGGCCTCATCGGCACTCGCCGCCGCATCCCTTAGCGCGGCTGGACGGGGCCACGGGTGGGGCGATGGACTCCGGCCCGGACCTATACTTGCGCGGCCGTGGCCGCCCGGCCCGGGTCAAACCCCAGGGAGGTTCAGTTTCGATGATTAGGTTTCTCGCCCGCGCCGGCGCACCGGTGCTGGTGGTTCTCGCGATCGCGGGGTGCGGGAGCAGCAACTCGAGCACGACGACGGGCTCGACCACGGCCACCACTTCGACGACCGCGAGCGGTCCGGTGGCGGCGATCGCCGAACAGGTTCCGGCGGCGATCAAATCCAAGGGCACGCTCGTGGTGGGCACCGAAGCCCAGTACGCGCCGAACGAGTTCCTCGCCTCGGACGGGCACACGATCATCGGCATGGACCCGGACCTCGTGACCGCGCTGGCCGAAACGATGGGCCTGAAAGCGAAGTTCAACGACGCCCAGTTCGAAGCGATCATCCCCGGCATCCAGGCCGGCCGCTACGACATGGGTGCCTCGTCCTTCACCGACACCAAGGAACGTGAGAAGAAGGTCGACTTCGTCACCTACTACAACGCCGGCATCTCGTTCTACACCAAGGCGGGCACGAACCCCGGTGTCGAAAGCCTGAAGGACCTGTGCGGCAAGACGGTGGGCGTCGAGAAGGGCACGGTCGAGCAGGAAGAATCCGAAGCCCAGAGCAAGACCTGCACCAAAGAAGGCAAGAAGGCCGTGACGGTGCTGAGCTTCCCGGGTCAGAACCAGGTGAACCTGGCGATCGCCAGCGGCCGCGCCGCCGTCGGCCTCGCCGACTCGCCGGTCGTCGCCTACCAGATCAAGCAGAACAAAGGCCAGTTCACGCTCGTCGGCAAGACCTACGCGTTCGCCCCCTACGGGCTCGCGGTGCCGAAGAACAGCGGGCTCGCCAAGCCGATGCTCGCGGCGCTGAAGGAACTGATGGCCAACGGCAAGTACAAGGCGATCCTCGAAAAGTGGGGGATCCAGGAAGGCACGATCAGCAACCCGCAGATCAACGGCGCGACCAGCTAGGCGGTGAGCGGTGTCCTCCGTCAGGGACACCGATCTGGAGGGGCGGCCCGAGGAGATCCGGGCCGTCCCGGTTCGGCGGCCCGGCCGCTGGGTCGCGGCGGCGGTGGTGCTCGTCATCGCCGTCGCGATCATCCATTCGATAGCGACCAACCCGCGCTTCGAATGGGACGTCGTCGGCGAATACCTATTCGACGAAAGGATCCTCGAAGGGCTCCGGATCACGATCGAGCTGACCGTGATCTCGATGGCGATCGGGATCGTCCTCGGCGTGCTGCTGGCCGTGATGCGGCTGTCGCCCAACCCGCTCGTCTCGGGCGGTAGCTGGGTCTACATCTGGTTCTTCCGCGGCACGCCGGTGCTCGTCCAGATCATCTTCTGGTACTTCATCTCGGCGCTGTATCCGAAAATCGACCTCGGGATCCCGTTCGGGCCCGCGTTCATCCATGCGAACGCGAACACCCTGATCCATCCCTTCACGGCGGCGATCCTCGCGCTCGGCCTGAACGAGGGCGCGTACATGGCGGAGATCGTGCGCGCGGGCATCATCTCCGTCGACGAGGGCCAGTCCGACGCCGCCCACTCGCTCGGCATGACCCGCCTCCAGACGATGCGGCGGATCGTCCTGCCCCAGGCGATGCGCGTGATCATCCCGCCGACGGGCAACGAGACGATCTCGATGCTGAAGACGACCTCGCTGGTGAGCGTGATCGCCGTCGGCGACCTGCTCTACGCGGCGCAGGCGATCTACGCGGTGAACTTCAAGACGATCCCGCTGCTGATCACCGCCAGCATCTGGTACCTCGTGTGCACGAGCGTCCTCTACGTCGGCCAGTACTACCTCGAGCGCCACTACGGGCGCGGGTCCTCGCGCGAGGAAGCGCTGACGACCGTGCAGCGCATGCGCCGCCTTCTCCTCATCCGCCACGAGCAGGGAGGAGGCGCCGGCGGCCTGTGAGCGAGTGGATGGTCCAGGCGGAGGCGGTGCACAAGCGCTTCGGTCGCAACGAGGTGCTCCGCGGGGTCGACCTGACGGTGGCGCCCGGTGAGGTGCTGTGCCTGCTCGGCCCGTCCGGGTCGGGCAAGTCGACGTTCCTGCGCTGCATCAACCATCTCGAGAAGATCAACGCCGGGCGGCTGTCGGTGGACGGCGAGCTCGTCGGATACCGGCTGGTCGGCGACAAGCTGCACGAGCTGCGCGAATCCGAGGTCGCCCGCAAGCGCGCCGAGATCGGGATGGTCTTCCAGCACTTCAACCTCTTCGGTCACATGACGGCGCTGGAGAACGTCACCTGCGCTCCCGTCTTCGTCAAGCACGAGTCCCGCGCGCAGGCGCGGGAGCGAGCACGCGAACTGCTGGACCGCGTGGGGCTCGCCGACAAGCACGCCGCCTACCCCGCGCAGCTCTCCGGCGGCCAGCAGCAGCGCGTCGCGATCGCCCGGGCGCTGGCGATGGAGCCGAAGCTGATGCTGTTCGACGAGCCCACCTCGGCGCTCGACCCCGAGCTCGTCGGGGAGGTCCTCGACGTGATGCGCGCGCTCGCCACCGACCTCGGCATGACGATGGTCGTCGTCACCCACGAGATGGGCTTCGCGCGGGAGGTCGCCGACAAGGTCGCCTTCATGGACGGCGGTGTCGTCGTCGAGGAGGGGCCGCCCGCCGAGGTGCTCTCCAGCCCGCGCCACGAGCGCACCCGCGCGTTCCTCTCGAAGGTGCTCTGAGGCTCAGCCGCCGCCGGACTCGTCGGCGTGGACGATCAGCACCGGCGCGCGCGTGTGGTGGAGCACGTGGTGGCTGACGCTGCCCAGGAGCACCGAGCGCACCGCGCCGCGGCCGCGCGAGCCCATCACCACGAGGTCGTGCCGGCCCGCATCGATCTGCTCGATCAGCGCCGGCTTCACCGCTTCGTCCTTGAGGACGGTCGTGACCGAGACCGACTGCGGCACACGCTCCCGCGCGTCGTGCACGATCGCCTCGGTCTCCTGGCGCGCCTTCTCCTGGAGGTCCGCGAGCGCGGCCGCACCGGGCGATGCGTAAGCGAACGGGGGCGGCATCGGCACGGCGCTGAAGATCGTCAGCCGGGCGGCGGCGCACTCCGCGAGGTCGATCGCTTGCTCGAGGGCGCGGCCGGAGTCGGGTGAGCCGTCGACGGCGACGAGGATGTTCCGGAACATCGTCTCAGCCCCCGGCCGCGAGGTTCTCTTCCAACCGGGCGAGCGCCTCGGTCAGGCCGACGCGTCCGTAACCCATCCGCACGTGGCGCGGCTCGCCGTAGACGTACCCCGGGAGCAGAAGCACACCGACCTCGCCGGCGACACGTTCGCACCACTCGCGCACGTCGCGATCATCGCGCACGCGCGGGAAGCCGATCGGCCCGGCGGCCGGAGGGACCCACTCGAGCAGCCACTCGTGGCGGGCGAGGAAGGCTTCGAGCGCCTGCAGGTTCTCGAGCACGAGCCCGCGCGCCTGCGAGATCAGCCGCTCGGAGTGGCGCACCGCCAGCGCGACCAGCAGTTCGCTCGGTGCGCTCGAGCAGATCGTCGTGTACAGCTTCAGCTCGCGCACGCGCTCGAGCAGCGACTCCTCGCGGCAGGCGAGCCAGCCGATCCGCAGCCCCGGCAACCCGTAGGACTTCGAGACGGTGTTCAGCGACAGCGCACGGTCGTAGAGGTCGCACGCGGCGGGCAGGCGTGCCTGCTCGTCGTGCTCCAGGCCGCGATAGACCTCGTCGCTCAGGAGGATCGTCCCCCGCTCGGCGAGCATCTCGATCAGCCGCCCCTGCTCTGCGCCTGACATCTGGGATCCGGTCGGGTTGTGCGGGCTGTTGACGTAGACGAAGCGGGTGTCGGGACGCAGCAGACGCTCGAGCTCGTCGAGGTCGTAGGCCCACCCGTGCTCGTAGCGACGCTGCCAGAGCGTCACCTCCGCGCCCGTGCTGCGCGCGAGGTTGACCGCCGAGCCGTAGGAGGGCGCCTCGACGATCGCGTGCTGGCCCGGCTCGAGCAGCGCGTGGTAGGCGATGAAGATCCCCTCCTCGGCGGCCGCGAGCGTCAGCACGTCCTCGGCCCGGGTGCGCTCGTAGGTGGAGGCGATCGCCTCGCGCAGCTCGGGGGAGCCGGGCACTTCGGTGTAGCCGAGCCGCATCTCCGCGAGCCGCTCGGAGGCGCCGGGCTCGAGCTCCAGCAGCGCCGAGACCGGGCGCGACTCGCAGTCGCTGCTCGAGAGCATCAGCTCGGCCCGGAACTCCCAGCGCTCGTAGAAGCGCTCGATCTCGAAGGGCGCGATCTGCATCGCCTTCGGAGCATATGCGCGTCCGGGACTCAGCCGAGGCGCGCCTCGTAGCCCCGAGAGGCGAGCGCCGCCAGGACCTCGTCGGTGTGGCCGGGGCCGCGCGTCTCGAGCGTCAGCTCGACGGCGGTCTCGCGCGGGTGCAGCGGCACGGTTTCGCGCCGGTGCTCGATGCTCAGCACGTTGGCGCGCGTGCCGGCGATCAGCCCGAGCAGCTCGGCCAGGCCGCCGGGGCGGTCGGGCACGCGCGTGTGCACACGCACGCGGCGGCCCTCCTCGGCTTCGTGGCGGAGCAGCAGCGATGCGAGCAGGCCGCTGTCGACGTTGCCCCCGGAGACGATCGCGACCGTCGTGCCGTCCACCGGCGCCAGGCGACCGCCCATGACCGCTGCCGCGGCGATCGCGCCCGCGCCCTCGGCGACAAGCTTCGAGCGTTCGGCGAGCAGCACCATCGCATCGGCGATCTGGTCCTCGGTGACGGTGACGAGCCCCGAGAGCAACTCCCGCAGCAGCGGCAGCGTGAGCCGGCCCGGACGCTTCACGGCCACGCCGTCGGCGATCGTCGTCTCGCTGAGGACGGGCACGCCGGCGCCGGTCTCCTCCGCGCCCGCCCCCGGGTCGCCGAGCGCTTCGGAGAAGGGCGCGCACAACTCGGCCTGGACGCCGACGAGCTCCGCGGCGCCCCCGCTGCGGCGCAGCGCGATGCCGATGCCACCGGCCAGGCCGCCGCCGCCCACCGGCACCACGATGCGCGCGAGGTCCGGAACGTCCTCGACCAGCTCCAGCCCGAGCGTGGCCTGGCCCGCGATCACGTCGGGGTCGTCGAAGGGATGGACGAAAGCCGCCCCGGTGGCGGCGCTCGCCTCCTGCGCCTGCTCGAGCGCCTCGTCGACCGTTTCGCCGCCGATGCGAACGCGCGCGCCGAGAGCCTCGACCGCGAGCAGCTTCGAGACGGGCGCGTCACGGGGCATGAACACCTCGCAGGCGAGCCCCTTCGCACGGGCGGCCTGGGCGACGGCGCGGGCGTGGTTGCCTGCGCTGGCGGTGATCAGCCCGCGCGCGGCCGCGGGGCCGAGGGCGGCGATGCGACTGAGCGCGCCGCGGATCTTGAACGAGCCCGTGACCTGCAGGCACTCCGCCTTCAGCAGCACCGGAGAGCCGGCGAGCTCCGAGAGCTCCGCGCACGGGATGACGGGAGTGCGCAGCGCGAGCACCGACACAGCGGCGCGCGCGGCCTCGAGATCGGCGCCGGCGATCAGCTCGGCTGCCTGTCCACCCGGGACGGCATCGATGCCGGTCATGTGAGTTGAAGGTATAGGTTGTGTGCCTTATCGAGCAACGGGGGAGCGGGACGCTGGGGGAGCTGACTGACATCGTGCACGATCTCGAACCCTCGCTGGGCCCCGCCGCCGGCCCGCCGGAGCCGCTCGAGGGCGGGATCACGAATCGCAACTACCGCGTCACCCTCGGCGGCGCGGACTACGTGCTGCGGCTGCACGGCAAGGACACGGAGCTGCTCGGGATCAGCCGCGAGGCGGAGGCGCTCGCCGGCTCCGCAGCGGCCGGGCTGGGGATCGCGCCCCAGGTGGCGGGGAGCTTCGCGGGCGGGATGGTGACGCGCTTCGTGCCATGCGAGGCGCTGACGGCGCCGCAGGTGGTGGAGCGGGCCGAGGAGATCGCGCTCTGCCTGCGCCGCTTCCACGACTCGCGGATCTCGCTGCCCGCGAGCTTCTGGGTGCCCGACCTCCTCGCGTCCTACGAGACCACGCTGACGGGGCGGAACGCCGACGTGCCGGCGGCGCTGGGCGAGGCGCGCGAGCTGGCGGGCAGGATCGCAACCGGGCTGCCCGCGGTCGAGCGGCGGCCGTGTCACAACGATCTGCTGCCCGGGAACCTGATCAGTGACACCGGGCAGGGTCGGGTGATGATCGTCGACTGGGAGTACGCCGGCATGGGCGACCCCTGGTTCGACCTCGGCAACCTGTCCGTCAACAACGAGTTCTCCGAGGACGACGACGATCGCCTGCTGGGCGCCTACCACGGCGCGGCGCCCTCGGCCGCGCAGCGCGCGCGGCTGAGGCTGATGCGGCTGATGTCGGACATCCGCGAGGCGGCGTGGGGGGTCGTGCAGGGACGGCTCTCCGATCTCGACTTCGACTTCGCAGGCTACGCCGAGCGCCACTTCGCACGCATGCGCCGCGCGGCGGAGACGGGCGAGCTCGAGCGGTGGCTGGCACGAGCGGGCGGGGAGAGCTAGGTGGTCAGGCCGCGCGAGGTCCCCGAGCGGGCGCGGATCGTGATCATCGGCGGCGGCGTCGGCGGCGCCTCGATCGCCTACCACCTCGCGCAGGGGGGCGAGCGCGACGTCGTGCTGCTCGACCGCAACGAGCTGACGAGCGGCTCGACCTTCCACTCGGCCGGCCTGGTCGGCCAGCTGCGCTCCAGCCTGCCGCTGACGCGGATGATGATGGACTCGGTCGAGCTCTACCGGGAGCTCGACTGCGGCTGGGTGGAGTGCGGCGGGATCCGCCTCGCGTGCACGCCCGAGCGCGAGGCGGAGGTCCTGCGGCAGGTCGCGTGGGCCCGCACCTTCGGCCTGCCGCTGGAGCTGATCTCGCCGGAGCAGGCGCAGGAGCTGTTTCCGCTGATGGACACGGCCGGGGTGCGGTGCGGCTCCTACCTCGCGACCGACGGCTATCTGGATCCCTCGCTGCTGACGACCGCTCTCGCCGACGGCGCCCGAGCGGTCGGTGCGCGCATCTTCACCCACACGCGGGTGAACGCGATCGACGTGGTGCAGGGGCAGCGTGGCGAACGGCGCGTGCGCGGCGTCCAGACCGAGTGGGGCCCGATCGAGGCTGAGGTGGTCGTCAACGCCGGCGGCATGTTCGCAGCGGAGATCGGCCGCATGGCGGGGGTGCGCGTGCCGATCGTCCCGTTCGCTCACGAGTACCTGGTCACGCAGCCGTTCCGCGAGCGCGTCGCGGGCGAGCACCTGCCGACGCTCCGCGACCCCGACCTGCTGATCTACTTCCGCGAGGAGGGCGGCGGCCTGGTGATGGGCGGCTACGAGCGCGCCTCGGCGCCGTGGGCGCTGGACGAGCACCAGCTCGACGCGATCCCGCCGGACTTCAACGGGCGGCTGCTGGAAGAGGACTGGCCGCGCTTCGAGGAGGTCGCCGCGAACTCCTCCCGCCGCGTGCCGGCGATGGACGAGATCACGGTCACGCGCCTCATCAACGGCCCCGAGGCCTTCACCCCCGACAACGAGTTCTGCCTCGGCGAGAGCGAGCTGCGCGGCTTCTTCGTCGCGGCGGGCTTCTGCGCCCACGGGCTCGCGGGGGCGGGCGGGATCGGCAAGGCGATGGCCGAATGGATCCTCGCCGGCGAGCCGGCGAGCGACCTCTGGGAGATGGACATCCGCCGCTTCGGCGCGCAGTACTCCTCCCCGTCCTACACCCTGAAGCGGGCGCGGGAGGTCTATGAGACCTACTACGACATCCGCTACCCGGGACACGAGCGGCAGGCGGGGCGCCCGCTGCGGACCTCGAGCGCCTACCCCTGGCACGTCGAGCACGAGGCGGCGTTCGGCGAGAAGTCCGGCTGGGAGCGCGTGAACTGGTACGAGCGCAACGCGGCGGGGGGCGACGAGTCGCTCCGTCCGCGGGGCTGGGCCGGGATGCACTGGTCGCCCGCGATCGGCGCCGAGCACCTCGCCACGCGCGAGCGCGCCGGCCTGTTCGACGAGTCGTCGTTCGCCAAGCTCGAGGTCGCCGGGCCCGGCGCGGGAGGGTTCCTGGAACGCCTCTGCGACAACCGCGTCGCCGGGGAGGTGGGAGCGATCGTCTACACGCAGATGCTCAACAGCCGCGGCGGCATCGAGTGCGACTTCACCGTGACGCGGGTCGCGGAGGAGCTGTTCTCGATCGTCACCGGCACCGCGTTCGGCAATCACGACCTGAGCTGGATCCGCCGGCACGCACCGCAGGACGGCAGTGTGCGCTGCACCGACGTGACTTCCAACTGGTCGTGCTTCGCGCTCTGGGGGCCCTCCTCACGTGAGATCCTCGCCCCGCTCACACCCACCCCTCTCGCCTTCCCCTACATGACGATGCGCGAGCTGACGGTGGCGGACGTCCCCGTCCGCGCGCTGCGCGTGACCTTCGTCGGGGAGCTCGGCTGGGAGCTCTACTGCCCGAGCGAGTACGGCGCGAGGCTGTGGCGCGAGCTGTGGGAGGCCGGGCGCGGCCACGGCCTCGCCGCGGGCGGCTACCGCGCGATCGACTCGATGCGCCTGGAGAAGGGCTACCGCGTGTGGGCTGCGGACATCACGCCCGACGAGACCCCGCTCGAGGCCGGGCTGCGCTTCTGCGTGAAGCGCGAGGGCGGCTTCCTCGGCGCCGACGCGCTGGGCGTCGCGGACGGCTCGGAGCCGCCGCCGCAGCCCGCGCGGCGGTTGCGTTGCCTCGTCCTCGAGGATCCCCGCTCGGTGGCGCTCGGCAACGAGCCGGTGCGTGTCGAGGGAAGGGTCACCGGGCGGGTGACGAGCGGCGGCTACGGCTACAGCGTCGAGCGCTCGATCGCCTACGCCTACGTGCCGGCCGAGCTCGGCCCGGGCACGCGTGTCGAGCTCGACATCTTCGGCCGCTGGGTGCCGGGGGAGGTCGCCCGCGAGCCGCTGTTCGACCCTTCGGGCGAGAGGGTGCGGGCCTAGCCCTCGACGTCGACGAGGCCGCGGGCGGGGTCGAGCCTGCGGCTGACGGCGACGGTGTGGAAGAGCGCGTCCGGCGGCTCGCCGAGCAGGCCCGGCAGCTCCGCCATGAACCGGCCTGTGTGCGGCTGGCGGAAGTGGGCCTGGAGGGCGTCGTCGTCCTGCCACTCCTCGACGAAGACGAAGCGGCCGGGCTGCTCGGCATCCTCGTAGACGCGGTAGCCGATGCACCCGGCGTCCCCGCGCGAGGCGGCGCACATCTCCAGCGCGAGGACGAGGAAGCGCGAGCGGCGCTCATCGGGGATCTGGACGCGTCCGGTGACGACGATCACCAGCGGGAGGGTAGACGCCCCGCCCGCAGGCGAAACTCCTGAAAGTGGATAGGCTACTGGGGAATTTGGCGTCCGCCGACGCCGCCCGCAGAGGGCGTTACGACAGGAACGACAGGAGCTCTAGATGGCCCTATACATCAACGACACGGCCCCCGACTTCGAAGCCCAGACGACGGAAGGGCCGATCAAATTCCACGACTGGATCGGCGATTCCTGGGCGGTGCTGTTCTCGCACCCGAAGGACTTCACCCCGGTCTGCACCACCGAGCTGGGCTACATGGCCGCGATCAAGCCGGAGTTCGACCGCCGCGGGGTGAAGATCCTCGGCCTCTCGGTCGACCCGATCGACAAGCACGGCGACTGGGCGAAGGACATCGAGGAGACGCAGGGCACGGCGCCCAACTACCCGATCGTCGCCGACAGCGACTACAACGTCTCCAAGCTGTACGGGATGCTGCCGGCGGACACCGAGGGCGACCCCGGGGGGCGCACGCCCGCCGACAACCAGACGGTCCGCAACGTGTTCGTGATCGGCCCCGACAAGAAGGTCAAGCTGATCCTCGTCTACCCGATGACGACGGGGCGCAACTTCGACGAGGTGCTGCGCGTGATCGACTCCCTCCAGCTGGGCGCGAAGCACAAGGTCTCGACGCCGGCGCAGTGGAACAACGGCGACGACGTGATCATCTCGGGCTCCGTCTCCGACGACGAAGCGAAAGACCTGTACCCCGACGGCTGGGAATCGCCCAAGCCGTACATCAGGATCGTCAAGCAGCCGGCCTGAGCCTCGATCGGGCGGTGTCGCACGCGCTGCGGCGCCGCCCGTCCTGCGCTGTTCGCGAACTGACCGCGCGCATCCCCGCGCCCCGCAAAGACCGGCTGTCGGCACCCTGACCACGCTTGGCCCGGGGCCGCCTCGGGTAGGCAAGTCAGTCCAGCCCTTCCCGCAGCGGGAGGGACCGGAACGCCCGATGGAAGGACGGTGTTGCGATGAGACTGCTCCGACGCAGAGCGCAGACTGAACCCCCGGCAGCCGAAGGCTCGCGGGTAGGCACCGCGGCACCGGCTGGTGCCCGCGAAGCCCCGGCGGCGGGCGAACCGGCGCCAGCACGGGGCGAAGGCGGAGCTGCGAGCCGGGAACACACCCGGCTCGGCCGAGAAGGCGAAGGCGCACCCGTCGTGCGGCGACGCAGGGGCCTGGCCGGGCGCACACGCGACGCCGGCGCAGCGACCGCCGGTGCGGTGGGCTCCGGCGTGGTGGTGCTCGCGCGCCTCGTGATGACCGCGGCCGTGCTGATCGCGCTGCTCATCGGGCTCGCGATCGTCCTCTACGACGTCGACGCGAACGCCGGCAACACGATCGTCAAAGGGATCCACGAAGGGGCGAACTTCTTCGCGAGCCCGTTCACCGGCTTGATCACGACAGCCGGCCACGCCAAGCGCGAACTGACGATCGACTGGGGGATCGCGCTCCTGGTCTACCTCGTCGCGGGCGCGGTGCTCGCGAGACTGATCGCGCGCATCGGCTACGGCGGGCTGCGCGCCGAACGCCGCCACCGCGCGGTCTCCGCGCACTGACCGAGGTGTAGCGCGGAGGCCTCGACCGCGCCTCCGCGCTCGCCGCAGTGATCGCGGCGCGGTGTAGGCTGCGATCCGTGCGGTTCTCGCCCGATCGTCCGCTCGGAATCGCCCCGGCGACGCCCCGGGACTACCGGGAGCTCGCCCGCCGGCGCCTGCCCCGCCAGCTCTTCGACTACATCGACGGTGGCGCCTACGAAGAGGTGGCGATGCGTGCGAACGTGGCGGACCTACAGCGCGTGCTGCTGCGCCAGATCGTGCTCAAGGACGTGTCCGCGCGCGAGCAGGCAACCGAGGTGCTCGGCCAGAGCCTCTCGATGCCTGTGATCCTCGCGCCGGTGGGGCTGTGCGGGATGTTCGCCACCCGCGCCGAGACGCAGGCCGCCCGCGCCGCCGCCGCGGCCGGGATCCCGTTCGTGGAGTCGACCGTGTCGATCTGCGGGATCGAGGAGGTGGCCGCGGCGAGTCCGGCGCCGCCGTGGTTCCAGCTCTACGTGATGCGCGACCGTGGCTACGCCGAGGAGCTGATGGCGAGGGCGCGCGCGGTCGGCTCGCCGGTGCTGGTGCTCACGATCGACCTGGCGGTGGTCGGGGCGCGCCATCGCGACACGCGCAACGGAATGGCTACGTCCACGCGGTGGTCACGGCTGCGCCGCGGGCTCGATCTCGTGTCCCACCCGCAGTGGGTTCGCGACGTGGCCATCGGCGGCAAGCCGTTGACGTTCGGCAACCTCGAGAACGCCGTGCCGGGGGCCAGCACGCCGGATGCGTTCAAGGAGTGGGTCGATGGGCAGTTCGACCCGTCGGTGACCTGGGAGGACATCGCCTGGGTGCGCGAGCACTGGGACGGGCGCCTGGTCGTGAAGGGCGTGCTCGACCCGCAGGACGCGCGCCGCGCCGTCGAGGCGGGCGTCGACGGGATCGTGGTCTCCAACCACGGCGGGCGCCAGCTCGACTCGGTCCCCTCGACGGTCCGTGCCCTGCCCGAGATCGTCGACGCGGTCGCGGGCGAGACCGAGGTGCTGGTCGACGGCGGCATCAGGACGGGGCTCGACGTGATGAAGATGGTCGCGCTCGGAGCGGGGGCCGTGCTGATCGGACGTCCTTGGGCTTGGGCGGTCGCGGCGCAGGGAGAAGCGGGCGTGCGCCGGATGCTGCGGACGTTCCGCGCCGACATCGATGTCGCGCTCGCGCTGACCGGCAGCACCTCGGTCGCGCAGCTCGGTCGCGCATCGCTCTACAGCGGTGTGGACGGTGCCGTCGAGCCTGCCTCGCGCTGATCGCAGAGCCCGTAAATCGGGCTGCCCGGCGCTGGTATGATCGCTCACTCACGGAGGGTCAAGGGGATGGAGGGGATGAGACGTGACTGGGATCACCCGTAGAGAGCTGCTGCAGGCAGGCGCGGGGGCCGGCGCGCTGGCGCTCGGCGCCAACCCGCTCGTGCAGACCGCGCTGGCGGCAAAACTGCCGCCGGGCAAACTGACCGACATCGAGCATGTCGTGATCCTGATTCAGGAGAACCGCTCGTTCGATCACTACTTCGGGATGCTGCCCGGGGTGCGCGGCTTCGGCGACAAATCGGTGCCGAAAAGCCGCTTCGAACAGGCCGGCTACCCGGCCGAAGGCTACGGCGGCGTGCTGATGCCGTTCCACCCGACGAGCGGCCCGGCGCCCGGTGAGCGGTGCTTCCCGGACATCACCCACTCGTGGGTGCCCCAGCACGAATGCTGGAACAACGGCGCGATGGACGGCTTCGTCACAACACACCTCGCCTCCGACGGCGCGGAAGCAGGACCCGCGACCATGGGCTACTACACCCAGGCCGACATCCCCTTCTACTACGCGCTGGCCGAAAACTACACGATCTGTGACAACTACTTCTGCTCCGTCATCGGCCCGACCTACCCGAACCGCCTGTACTCGATGACAGGGACGATCGACCCCGACGGCGAAAACGGTGGCCCGCTGGTCGAGACGTACTCCGGCTTCGAAGAACTCAAGGGCCGTTTCACCTGGGAGACGATGCCCGAGGCTCTCACCTCAGCCGGCGTCAGCTGGAAGTCCTACACCGGGCTCGAACTCGGTTACGAGGACAACATGCTCGAATTCTTCAAAAACTTCCAGACCAACAAAGCGCTGAAAGAAAAAGGGCTCGAACCGAAGTACCCCAACGACTTCGTCGAAGACGTCAAGCGCGGTGAACTCCCGCAGGTGTCCTGGGTCAACACCTCGGCACTGCAGAGCGAGCACCCGGGTTACTCCTCCGCGAAGGTCGGCGAGTTCATCGTCGACAGCCTGCTGATGCGACTGCACAAGCACGGTCTGTGGGAAAAGACGGCGCTGTTCGTCACCTGGGACGAGAACGGTGGCTTCTTCGACCACGTCGCGCCGCCCGTGCCCGAACCCGGCACCCCGAAAGAGTTCCTCACGGTGCCCGACATCACTCACGACTCCGGTGGCTTCCAAGGCCCGATCGGGTTCGGGTTCAGGGTGCCGATGCTGGTGCTCTCCCCGTTCAGCCGCGGTGGCTTTCTGTGCAGCGATCAGTTCGACCACACCTCGATGCTGCGGTTCCTCGAGACCCGCTTCGGCGTCGAAGTGCCGAACCTGAGCCCCTGGCGGCGCGAAAACGCAGGCGATCTGACCAGCGCGTTCAACTTCGCCGAACCGAACAAGAGCAAAGGCAAA
Source organism: uncultured Solirubrobacteraceae bacterium (assembly GCA_963836035.1). Classification (GTDB taxonomy): domain Bacteria; phylum Actinomycetota; class Thermoleophilia; order Solirubrobacterales; family Solirubrobacteraceae; genus Palsa-744. The sequence continues at coordinate 284,527 of CAWIHX010000009.1, forward strand.
GTCGGCAAGGTCAAGCTGACCAAGACCGAACAGATCAACGGCGCCTGCGAAAAAAACGAACCGCTGCCGGTGCCGCCCAACTCGTTCCCCGAAGAGGGCACGCGCACCTGGCGCACGCCCAGCGGCCCCTAGCCGCTCGGTCGCAGCGACAGCACGAGGAGCTCCGTGCCGCCGCCGGCGGCGCCGCGGAGCTCTGCGGCCAGGCGGCCGGACTCCGGCCCGAGCGTTTCTCGGGCGGCCTGAAGGATCCGGTCCGCGTGGGTGCTGTCCTCGAGCGCGACGAGCACCTCAGCGGAGGCGCCCGAGGTGCCCGCCAGGCGGCGCAGGACGGCGGCGGCCAGCTCGCCCGGAGCGGGATTCGCAGCCGCCTCGACCGGGAACTCCATCCGCACCTCCGTTCCCCCGCCCGCGAGGTTCGTGTAGGTGATCCGGCGCGCGTGCTGGTGGATGATCGGCAGGCCGAGCCCGTTGTGCGGGTAGTGGCGCTCGCCGAGATGGGGCCGGATGCCGATCCCTTCGTCGGCCACCGCTGCCTCCACCACGCCCGGCGCCGCGCGAAGCTCCACCTCCATCGGTCCCTCGGTGCCCTCGTATGCGTGGAGCACGACGTTCTTGCACGCCTCCGCCAGGGCGGTCTGGATGCCGTCGGCGTCCAGGGCGTCGAGGCCGAGGCAGGAGACGACGCCGTCGACGGCAGCTGCGACGGCCGCGAGGCTCTCCGGCCGGCTGATCAGCTCGAGGCGGATCTCGGGGAGCGCAGACACCTACCCAGAATATGCGTGTGGGGCCCCGTGAGGCCCCACACGCACTTCATTTGCTTCGCCTGCGCTCGTCAGGCCTTGATCATCAACGCTTCGCCCTTCTGGGCAACAGTCTGATCCAGGCCGGCGTACGCTTCCGGCGTGCATTCGACTTTCAGAAGCTGTTCGATGAATTCACCGCAGACGAGAGTCTTGATGATCGGGCGGACGATTTTTTCCTTTTCGCCTTTCAGATCTTCTTCGACTTCCGCTTCGTATTCAGCTTTTTCGCTGAACCACCCGAGCGGGTTCACGAGCGGCTTGTATTTGTGCCCTTCGAATTCGTGTTCGCCGATCGATTCGGTCGCGACGAAGGTGAGGTCCGATTCCTTGCTCACCACGTTGATGTCTTTCGTCACTTCCCCGATGACACCACCGATGATCGTCGCGTTCAGCGTTTCGCATTCGAAGTGGACGATTTCGCCTTCGGGCCCGGGGTGCGCTTCACTTTCGAGCTTCAGGCCCACCTTGGTCGGTTCTTCTTCCAGGTAGCCGAGTTCGCCCTTCAAGCCACTGATTTTGATTTCGCCTTTCTTGGCGCCCGTCGACGTGCACGTGTGCACGCTGAGCGCTACGCACTTGGAGAACGAGATCGTGACTTCCTTCTCGCGGTTCGGCAGTTCCGGCTTGCCTTCGCTCTTGCTCTTGCCGCATTCGACGGTGTCGTCGCCGAGCCACGTTTTCACGTGTAGGACGGCCGGGCCGCCCTTGCCCTTGGTCACCTTGGCTTTGCCGAGGCCTTCGGCGAGTTCGTACTTGTTGTGCTTGCCTTCGGCGAGTTCGGCTTCCGACGCTTCGACCGAGCAGAGCTTGTCGGTGTATTTACCCGTGTACTTTTTTTCCAGGTTCTTGGCCGTCTTGGCACATTCGAACCAGGTCGGCGTGCCGGCCGCGGACGCCGTGGACGCGAGCGCGAGCAACGCAAGCGCTGCGACGAGACCAAGCATCACATACTTGATGCTCTTCATGTCCATCCCCTCCCTTTCCTTGCCGTAGATCGGCGGAGCCTCGGGCCCCTTTCTTGCTCCGGGGCAGGCCCGCGCCACCGGCAGAGCAGGCGACAGGTGGGTCCGTGATCCCCCTCGCCGCGACTCTCGCAGAAATCGGGTGTACCGTCAAGACAACCACCCCGCCGGGCCGGCGCTGCACGAGGCGCGCGGACCGGGGGGCTGCGCGGCCGAAGGGTGCGCGCGCGGCCTACATCAGCTCGGCGAGCCAGCGCTCATCGCCGGCGCGGATGCGTTCGTAGAACTGCTGCGATTTGCGCGCGACGCGCCGCTTCGTGGTGCGTTCCCAGCGCTTCCAGCGCAGGTTGTTCATCAGCCGCGTCGCCGCGGCGCCCAAGGGATTGTCCGGCAGCGGGGCGGGCTTGGGGGCAAGCGCGCGGTGGGCTGGGCTCAGGCCGCCCGTGAGTCCGGCGCCGTGGTGGTACACGACGTCGCCGTAGATCGCGAAGTACAGCGGGTCGAGGTCACGGCGGTTGGAGCGGAGCACCTGAAACCACGGCATGCGGGCAAGCTCCAGTTTGCGCAGCAGGTTCCCCCCGACATCGGAGTTGGCGCCGCCGTGCACGCCCGGCCACGTGTAGCCGGCCGTCCAGTCACCCCTCAGAGCCTTCCAGGTGCCGACGCTCGTGACGGTGAAGCAGGGGTGGGGCTGGGGCTCGTTGCCGTTCTCCGCCCTGCGCACCGCCACGAGCGGCGCCTGCCTCAGGCCTTCCTCGATCAGCGGCATCGGGTCGGCGATGGGGAACGAGTCCCCGTCCAGGAACATCATCAGGTCCCCGTCCTCGGCCACCTCGCAGATCTCCGTAGCGAGCGCGTTGAGCTTGGGTGCATGCATCGCCTTCAGCTCGAGCACGTTGTCGAAGTGGGTCCCGTAGGAGGGGTCGATTCGTTCCAGCGACGTCCAGATCTGGTGAGGGACGCCGACATGTCTGCGGATGTGCCCCGTCTGGATCTCGATCCATCGCGGGGAGGCGTGGTGGACGGTGACGACGTACAGCATCCGCAGCTACCGGGCGTCGTAGCGGAACGGAAGCTCGCCGGCGATGTCGCGCAGCAGCGGTGCCGTGGCGTCGCGCTTCGAGGGGATCAACTCGTCGGCGGCGAGCGGCCATGCGATCGCCACGTCCGGGTCGTTGTAGGCGATTCCTCGCTCGGTCTCGTCCGCGTAGTAGTTGCTCTGCTTGTAGAACACGTCGGCAATGTCGCTCAAGACACAGAACCCATGGGCGAACCCGACGGGGCAGTAAAGCACGTGCATGTTCTCCTCGGTCAGCTCGAACCCCTCCCACTGCCCGAACGTCGGAGACCCCACACGGACGTCCACGACGACGTCGTAGATCGCGCCGCGTCCGGCACGCACGAGCTTGGCGGCCCCGCGCCCGATCTGGAAGTGCATGCCGCGCACGATCCCGCGCGAGGAGCGCGAGTGGTTGTCCTGGACCATCTCCTCGGGAATCGCGAGCTCGCCGAATACGCTGCGGCGGTAGGTCTCGACGAAGAACCCTCGCTCGTCGCCGTGGACGTCGAGGGCGATCAGGATCGGGCCGTCGAGGCGTGTCTCGAGTCTTTTCATGCGTTCTCTCCGTTGTCTGGTCTGGTCCAGCAGCTACAAGAAGGACGGGGCCGATCCGGTTTGCCGGTCGCCAGCCTACGCGGTCGCGGCGAGACGGCTTCGGGCCATGTAGTCGGCGAGCGCCTCGCGCCACGGGCGCAGCGGGGAGAGACCCAGCGCGTCTGTCCGCGGACGCGCCAGCACACCGTTCAGCGGGCGGTCTACGCCGCCGGCGGGAATCGCCGTCTCGGAAGGTCGAACGGGAGTGTCGAGCCCTGCCTCCTCGAGGATCGCGACTGTGAACTCGTACCACGAGCACGCTCCACCGGCAGTCAGGTGCAAGACGCCCTCGGCGCCTGCCTGGACCGCGTCGAGCAGCGACTGTGCGAGGTCGGCGGTGAACGTCGGCTGCAGCCGCTGATCGGCTACAACCGTCAGCGCGTCCTGCTCGCGGGCGCGGGTGAGCATCCGCTGCACGAAGTTGCCTCCCTTGCTGGCAGACCCGTGCAGCCCGTACAGGCCGGCGGTGCGGACTACCAGCGGCGCCTCGCAGTAGGCGAGGGCGGCGTACTCTCCGGCGAGCTTCGTGAGCGCGTAGATCGATCGAGGCGCCGGAAGGTCGTGCTCCGCATAGGGCGCCTGTCGGCGGCCGTCGAAGACGTAGTTGGTGGATATGTGAACCAGGCGAGGGCTGCGGCGCGCGAGCTCGCGCACCGCCCTCACGTTCACCGCCCACGCCGGGTCCGGTGACGTCTCACACACGTCGACGTTGTGAAAGGCGGCGCAGTTGAAGACGATGTCCGGCTGCGTCTCGGCAAAGACCTCGTCCAGGGCGGCCGTGTCAGCGATGTCGAGCTCGCCGTGCGAGAACGCCCGGGCTGAATCGCCCAGCAGTTCCACCAGGTCAGTGGCCAGCTGACCCCCGCCGCCCGTGATTACCGCTTTCACAGAACCTCTGAGAAGGCGTCCAGGAGCGGCTTGACCTCGTAGAGCATTTCGAGCCACCTGATGTTGTAACAGCGGGGATCGGTGAGGGCCGTGAGATCGTTGCCTTCGATCCTCGGGAGCATCTCGCTCACCGCCTCGAGCACCGAGCGCCTCGGAATGAAGTTCAACGTCGTCGACAGCTTCGCGTTGGCGCACTCGTAGTTGCGCATCAGCGGTGGCGCGATCACCTCTTCGAGGGTCACCGACCGGCCGGCCAGCTGCACCGAGCCGGCGACGATCATCGCGAGCTCACGGATCTGGTAGTTCGAGTGAACGACGTTGAAGATCTCTGCCTTCACCTTGTCAGCGGGCGCCTCGTAGGCAGCGATCATCGCGTCGGCGCAGTCGCAGATGTCGACGAGCGGCCGCCACATCCATCCGCCGCCGTGCAGCTTGAGGGCACCGGACAGCAGGGCGTCCTTGACGAACGTGTTCACCACGAGGTCGAACCTCATGCGCGGGCTCCAGCCGTAGACGGTGCCGTTGCGCAGGATCACCGGGCAGAGCCCTTCGGCGGCCAGCTCGATGAGCTTCTCCTCGCCGTAGCGCTTCGACGTCGCGTATGCCGCGCGCGGCTCGATGGGCGCGTCCTCTGAGTGCATTCCCGGCGGCATGCCGTCGTACAACGAGCAGGACGAGGCGAACACGTAACGCTCGATCCCCCGCTGCACACATGCCCGGCCGAGCGTCTCGGTGGCGACGGCGTTCATCTCCCAGTTCGCCTCCGGGTTGAACTCGGCGGTCGGATCGTTGCTCAGCCCGGACAGGTTGATGACGCCGTCGACACCGTCGAGCGCATCGCCGGGAACGTCGCGAACGTCAGCGACCACGAGCTCGAGCTCCTCGCGGACTGCGGCAAGACCCTCGTCGCCGAACAGCAGGCGATCCAGAACGCGGACGCGGTAGCCACGCTCGAGCAGCTTGGGGACGAGGATGCTTCCGATGTAGCCGGCCCCCCCGGCGACCAAGATCGTCTGATCGGGATCGGGCGCGACCGGGTCCAGACCGTTCGTACGCTGCGCCCGCGGATCGAGACCGTTCAGCGGCTGCACGTCCGAGTTCGGGCCGAATTGCTGTTCGTCGCTCACGCGTAGAGAGTACCGTCTGACACCCGCCCGCGCACGACAGTTCCGCCGGCTGGGAGCGGCCGAGCGGCGGCTTGCTCGCTTGCCAGCCGGCCTCAGATGTTCGGCCGAAAAGGTCCGCGGGAGCGGCGCGCGCCGCCGCCGCGAGCGCCGAGTGACGAGGGCTATACTCCGCCGCCGTGTCGAGTCGCGGGGTTCTCTACGTTGTCGTCGGCGACCGCACCTTGTATCGAGAGGCCGTGATTCGCTCCGCCACCTCGCTGAAGCGCGCGATGCCAGACATGCCGGTAGCTCTCGTCACCGACGGAACGATCGACGGGCCCTTCGATCACCACATCCCGATCGCGGAGACCGACCCGGCGAAGATCGCGCCCGGACCCCTCCCGTGCCGAGCGAAGATCATCGGTATGAAACAAACGCCGTTCGAGCACACCCTGTACCTCGACGCGGACACTTTCGTGCTGGCCGACCTGGGTGAAGTGTTCGAGCTCCTGGATGGTTTCGATGCGGCGCTCACCCACGCCCAGGGCCGCGTTGCGTTCGCCCTCGATGATGTTCCCGGATCGTTCCCCGAATTCAACTGCGGCGTCATCGCCTACCGCAACAACCCCCCTGTCCGATCCTTCCTCGACGACTGGCTTCGTGAGTACGACGCTCTGGCTCCGCAACGCCCGTGGAACCAGGATCAACCTTCGTTCCGCCGTGTCGCCTACCGGACGTCCGAGCTGCGGATTGCGACGCTCACCCCCGAGTTCAACCGGAAATTCGACACGGCGGGCTACGTCAAGGGACCGATCAGGGTGCTGCACGGGTGGCCTCCGCTCGACGGCGGCTACGAGAGAGTCGCGGAGGCGATGGCGGCCGGGGGAGTCGAGAACCCCAGGGTCTTTGCCGGGGGCCGCGTATACGATCGCGCGGGGAAGCGGGTCGCGGACTTCCTTCCGCGATGGCACCGTCTGCGCGCGCTGCGACGGCGCGTCGTGCCGCGTTGAAGGCGAACCGCCTCGGCACGCTGCTGCCCGACGCCGGAGTCGGCATCCGGCACCTCACGTGGCCTGTGAGCCGTGCGTCCCGCGTCCACAGGTACCCGTCGGCGACCGTCTTCTTCCGGGAGGACTGATGCGCGAAGGAGTCGTGGTCCTTGGGATGCACCGCAGCGGCACCTCCCTCATCACGCGGCTGGTCAGCCTGCTGGGGGTCGAAGTGTGCCGCCAGGAGGACCTGCTCCCCGCGGGCGCACGCAACCCTCGCGGGCACTGGGAGTCGGTGTCGCTCAACGCCTACAACGACCGGCTGCTGGACGAGCTCGGCTGCTCCTGGTTCTGCCCGCCGCCGATGGACGCCGAGGAAACGTCGGGGCTGCTCGAGCGCCACGAGGGCGAGGCGCTGGCGGCGGTGCAGCACGCGCATCCGCAACGACCATGGGTGTGGAAGGACCCACGCACGTGCGCGCTGATGCCGTTCTGGGCGGCCGTACTCAGCGGGCGCGTCGTGTACGTGCTGGTCGCGCGCCACCCATTCGAGGTAAGCGACTCGCTCGCGGCGCGCAACGGCTTCACGCCGCTGCTCAGCATGGCGATGTGGGAGCGCTACACGCGCCAGGCAATGCTCGGTGCGGCCGGCAGCCCGGCGATCGCGTGCACATACGACGGCGTGCTCTCCGACCCGCTCGCATGGTGCGAGCAGCTCGCCGGCTTTCTCGGCGAGGTGGGCGTCCCCACGCACGGCGTCGACCGCCAGGCGGTCGACGCGTTCGCGATGGGCGAGCTGCGCCACAGCAGCAGATCGTGGACGGACCTGCAGCCCGGCCCGCAGATCTCCGCCGAGCAGGTCGAGCTCGCGCGTGCAGCAAGCGTGTCCACCGCGCAGCGTTCCTACGCGCCGCCGCCGCTCCCCGACGAGACGCCGCAGACGACGGCGATCTTCACAGAACTGATCGAATCGGAGCCGAAACCGTCGGAAATCGCGGCACTGCCTGCCCGCCTGGTCACGCCCGGGGGGTCGAGAGACAGCCACGAAGACTCCGCGCCGCCCGTCTCGGTTGTGCTCGCTCGCGGAGACGCGGGCGTCGTGGGGGCGACGCTCGCGGCCCTCGGCGACGCGCTGCCGGCGGGCAGCGAGGTGCTCGTCCCCACCAGCGCCGGCGGGCACCCCGCCGGCGGGAACGGCGGCCGGGACGGGGGTGCAACCCACGCCGGCGAGGACGCCGCGGACAGGAACGGCGTCGAGGGCGGCTCGGCTGCCGCGAAGGATGTCACCGTACGCGAGTTCGACAGCGGCGGCGCGCTCGGCGAGGCGACGGCGCTGGCGCTCGGAGCGCAGGCGGCGAACGGGCGCCTCGTGCTGCTCACCAGCGGGCGAGTCACGAGCAGCCAGCCGTGGTACCTGCCGCTAGAGCAGACCCTCGCCGGCCGGCGCGTCGGCGGCGTGGGGCCGGCGATGCGCTTCCAATCCAACCCCGACGCACTCTGCTTCGGCCGCTTCTTTGCCGACGAGCGGCTCACGGCGCGTCCGCTTGCCGGCTGGGCGGACGACCGGCCGGTCCGCGTGCCGCTGCTGCCGACGGCGCTGTCGCTGTATGCGCGGCGCTTGTTCGCGGCGGCGGGGGGCATCGACGGCGAGTTCAGCTCCGCCGCGGCGGCCGTCGACGAGCTGAGCGTGCGGCTGTGGCGGATGGGCTTTCGCTGCATGGCGGCCCCGCAGGTCGAGGCATGCGAGCCGGCGCCCGATTCGGGCGACGCGCACGACGACATCGGGCGTCTGCACGATCGCATGCGCATCGCCACCCTGCACCTCGGCTCTGAGCGCCTGCGCGCGTTCCTCGAGAGCGTCAGGCGGGAGCCCGCCTTCGAGCAGGCCGCGGCCCGGCTCGCCGCGAGCGACACCGAGCGCCGTCGCGCGTCGATCGAAGTCGTGTGCTCGCGCTCAGGCGACTGGTACCTGGACAGCTTTCCGCCCGGACGCACCGGGCCGGTTGCGCCGGCGCGGTCGCGGCGCGCGAAGCTCGGCACGATCGAGCGGATTCGCCGGCGCGTGCGGCGGCGGTGAGACGCGCCGGACAAAGCTCGAGGACAGCGGCGATGGGCGATCCTGGACTCGAACCAGGGACCTCTTCCTTATCAGAGAAGCGCTCTAACCGACTGAGCTAATCGCCCGCGCGGGAATCGTCATCCTAGCGCCGCCCGCACGCGGCCCCGCGCTCAACTGACGGCGCGCGGGCGCACGCGGCGAGCCAGCTCGATCGCCTCCTCGGGCGACGCGAACGCCAACTCGGCCCGGTAGCCGCCCGCCGTCACGCGCACGCGCACGTCGGCGCCGAGGGCTGCCGTCAGCGCCTGCGCGATCTCGCCCGCGGCGTGCTCCTGGTCTGGGTGCGTGCCCCCACGGCGCTCGGGGCGCCGGGCGACCGGCTCGTTGCTCGCGCGCGCCCGCTCTTCGGTCAGGCGCACCGACCAGCCGCGCTCGACCGCCTCCCGCGCGAGGGTGCGGCGAGCGCCGTGGTCCTCGGCGATCAGCAGCGCCCGCCCGTGTCCTTCGCTCAGCTTGCCGCTCTGAAGCAGCTCGATCACCTCGTCGGGCAGCTCCAGCAGCCGCACCAGGTTGCTTACCGCGACGCGGCTGCGACCCACGCGGCGGCCGATCTCCTTGCGCGTCAGCCCGAGCTCCTCCACCAGCGCGGCGCACGCGCGCGCCTCCTCGATCGGGTTGAGGTCCTCGCGGGCCATGTTCTCGATCAGGGCCGCTTCGAGCGCCGCGGCGTCCTCGCGCTCGCGGATGATCGCGGGGATCCGCTCCAGCCCCACGAGGCGCGCGGCGCGCCAGCGGCGCTCGCCGGCGACGAGCTCGTAGGTGCCGCCCGCGCGCGGGCGGACCAGCACCGGCTGCAGCACGCCCTGCTCGCCGAGCGAGTCGGCGAGCGCCTTGAGCGCGTCAGCGTCGAAGTCCGTCCGCGGCTGGCGCGGATTGGGGCTGATCAGCTCCACCGGGAGATGGCGCAGCTCCTCGCCGTCTCCCTCATGCTCGCTGACGGACAGGATCGCGCTCAGTCCCCGGCCGATGCCGGGTGCGGGCCTAGCCACGCGCAGCCACCTCCTTCGCGAGTTCGAAGTACGCCTCGGCCCCGGCGCTGTGGGGGTCGTGGTGGGTGACGGGGAGCCCGTGGCTGGGCGCCTCGCCGACCCTCACGTTCCTGGGGATCACCGTGTCGAAGACCAGGTCGGGGAAATGCGCGCGGACCTCGCGCTCGACGTCCTGACCGAGGCGCGTGCGGCCGTCGTGCATCGTCAGCAGCATGCCCGCGATCGTCAGCCGCGGGTTCAGCTCGCGCTGGACGAGCGTCAGCGTCTCCAGCAGGCCGGCGAGACCCTCGAGCGCGAAGTACTCCGTCTGCACGGGCACGATCACCTTGTCGGCCGCCACCAGCGCACACACGGTCAGCGGGCCCAGCGACGGCGGGCAGTCGAGGAGGACGTACTCGAAGCGCTCGCGCACCGGCTCGAGCGCCACGCGGAGTCGCTGCTCGAAGCCCTCGATTCGCGGCAGCTCGACGTTGGCGCCGGCGAGTCCGGGGCCGGCGGGCATCGCGCGCAGCCCCGCGACCGGCGTCGCGACCAGCGCCTGTGCGGCCTCGGCCTCGCCAGAGAGGACCTCGTATACGCCGGGTCTGCGGGTGCGGTCGATGCCGAGCCCGACGGTCGCGTTCGCCTGCGGGTCCACGTCGACGATCAGGGTCTCGTAGCCTGCCTCGGCAATGCATGCCGCGACGTTGACGGCCGTCGTCGTCTTGCCGACGCCGCCCTTCTGGTTCGCGATCGCGTAGACCTTGCTCATCACGCGAAGACGCTAGCGGCGGACGGGGACAGCCGGCGCGACCGTCGCCGCAAAGTGCGCGCGATCAGCCGGCGCCACCGTCGCCGCAAGCTGCGGGCGATCGGCCGCCGAGCGGGCGGCGGGCGGCAACGCCCTCGCGGCGCGGGAAGCGCGGCGGGGTGGGCGCGACCTTCTCGAACACGTGCAGGTGGCGCGAGCGCGCGCCGGCGAACGGGACGACCTCCCGCACCTCGACCGGCCGGAGTCCCAGCTCGGCGGCCGCCCGCGCTGCGCGAGCCTCCTCGTCGAAGTCCCGCTGCCCGCGCCACTCCACCAGGTGGCCGCCGAGCACCAGCAGCGGGGCGGCGTACTCGAGCACCACCGCTTGCGCGGCGAGTGCACGCGCCACGACGAGGTCGTTCGCGTCCAGCCCTCGCTGCCACGACTCGGCGCGCTCGCACACGACGTGCGCGTTCTCGAGTCCCATCGCCGCGACGAGGCTCCCGATGTAAGAGCACTTGCGTTGCTGAGACTCGACCAGGCTGATCTCCGATCGCGGGAGCGTGGCCGCCAGCACGAGCCCGGGGAGCCCGGCACCGGACCCGAGGTCGGCCGCCTTACCGGCCGCCCGCACGGCCGCGATCCCGAGGCCCGACAGCGAGTCGGCGAGATGACGGTCGAGCGCCGCCTCGCGACCGGACACGGCCGTGGGCGCACGCTCGTCGCCGGCGAGGCGGTCGAGCAGCACCCGCAGCCTCGAAAGGCCCTCGGGCTGCAGCCCGTACTGCTCGGCGAGCGCCGCGAGATCTCCGTTTTCGTCGGTGGCCATACCCTGAAGTTGAGCGTGAGGCCCGCGTTGGGGGGTTTCACGTGAAACGGTCTCCGTCCCTACCCGCGGAGCGTTTCACGTGAAACGCTATTCGCTGCCGTGCGAGAGCGGCGAGATCACGAGGTACCGGTCCGGTTCGTCGCCCTCGCTGTGCGTTTCGACGTCGTCGCGGTCGCGGAGGTGTTCATGCACGATCCGCCGCTCCGACGCCGGCAGCGGGTCCAGCTCGACCGACCGACCGGTGTTCACCGCCTGGTCCGCGGCGTCGTCAGCCTCTCCCCGCAACGCCTCCGCCCGGCGCTCGCGGTAGCCGTTGGCGTCGATCACGACCCGGACCGCCGAGGGGCCGTCCGGGAACACGATCCGCTGCGCCAGGTGCTGCACCGCGTCGATCGTCTGGCCGTGACGACCGATGAAGAGGCCGACGTGGTCTCCTTCGACACGCCCCGTGAGGACGCCCTCGCGCTCCTCCACCTCGATGCTCGCATCGAGCTGGAGGTCGTCGACGATCTCCTCGAGGAGCTCCTCGAGGGCCTCGGCAGGGGAGAGATCGAGATCCTGCTCTTCGGTGCTCACCGTCGCCTACCCGACCGTTTCTTCTTCTTGCGCGGCGGCCGCGGCGGCGCCGCGGCCGGGCTCGGCGGCGCGCCTGCCGACGGCCCGGCGCCGTTGCCCGCACCCTCGCTGGCGACGGCCCTGCTGAGCGCCGGGCGCGGAGCCCGGCTCGGCTTGGCCGCGGAGTCCTCCGCGGGTTTGTCCTCCGGTTTCACAGGCGGGCCCATGCGTCGTTTGATCAGGTACTGCTGGCCGATCGTCCAGAGGTTCGTCGTGATCCAGTACACCAGCAGCCCGGCCGGGTACCTGTAGAGGATCACCACGAACACGACGGGCAGGAGCAGCATCAGGCGGCGCTGGTTGGGGTCGGCGGTCGCGGTCGCGATCAGCGTCGAGCCGAGCTGCGAGCCGACGTAGCAGGCGATCAGCACCACCAGCGCGACGCCCGTCGCCTTGTTCGTGATGTCGGGGATGAACAGGAACTTCGCGGATCCCGGGGCGACCTTCTGGCACGGGGTCGATTCGATGAACTTCGTCGGCAGGTGCGCGACCGAGCTCGCGTGCAGGCCGGCGTGGTAGGTGGCGGCTTCTTTCGGGTGCCGGTTGAACCATTCGACGAGCTGGTCGCCGCAGATGTGCTTCTTCAGGTCCGTGCGCAGCATGTAGAAGAGCGAGATGAACACGGGCAGCTGCAGCAGGAGCGGCAGGCAGGATGCCAAAGGGTTGATTTTGTTCTCTTGGTAGAATTTCATCAGCTCCTGCTGCTGGCGCTGTTTGTCCTCCTTGTACTTCTCTTTCAGCGCGTTGATCTGCGGAGCCAATCGCTGCATCTCCTGCATCGACTTCAGCTGACGGAAGGTCAGCGGCACCAGAATCGCCCGGATCAGGATCGTGAGGCCCACGATCGACAGGCCCCAGCTGCCACCCGGGACGATGTGGTCGTGGATGAACACCATGATGTGTTCGAACAGCGTGATCAGCGGCGAGAACGCGTTCTCGATCACATTTGCGATGGGTGGCATGCCTCAGCTCTCGGGTCTGTTCACTCAGGAGAGACGATCTGCGGGACTGCGGGGTTGCGCCGAGCCCCTGCTCAGCCGGCCCCGTCCGGGCGGGTCCTGAACACTCGCTGGGCCTCGACCGGATCGTATCCGCCGTAACTCCAGGGGTTGCACCTCAGCAGGCGCCACCCCGCGAGCACCAGGCCCCTAAGTATGCCGAACTCCCGCACCGCGTCGACGGCATATCTGGAGCACGTGGGCTCGTACTTGCAGCGGCGGGGAATCGCAGGCGAGATCAGCCGCTGGTAGACGATGATCGGCGCGAGCACGATCGCGCGAGCGGCGCGCCGGAGCAGCTCGAGCGGGCCGTGCGCCGGACGCCGTGCCGGTGCCTGCGCGCTCACGGGTCGTCGCCGTCCGGCGCGGCAGCCGCGGCAGCCGCCGGCTCCTCGCTCTCGTTCAGTCCCGCCCGCACGAGCAGCTCCGAGAGCGCCGCGTCGAGCCCGGCGAGCCCCTCGCGCTCGGCGAGCTCGAGCGCATCCGGGCGCGCGACCACCACGACGTCGTGGCCCGAGCGCAGATCCGCCTCGCGGCGCGCGAAGGCCTCGCGCAGCAGCCGCTTGACCTTGTTCCGCTGCACCGCGCCGCCGACCTTGCGCGAGACCGACAGGCCGACGCGCGGCCGGTCGGCCGCGGCGTTGGGGAACGTGTAGAGGACGAGCTGGCGGTTCGCGGTCGAGCGTCCGTGGCGATACACGCGCTCGAACTCGGCGCTGCGCGAGAGGCGGCCGCTCCGACCTGTCCGCGTCGCGCTCATCCGCCGGGCGCCGTCACGCCGACAGTCGCTTGCGTCCCTTGTGGCGGCGGCGCTTGAGGGTCATGCGCCCCGCGCGCGAGCTCATGCGGGCACGGAAGCCGTGCACGCGAGCGCGCTTGCGCTTCTTGGGCTGGTAGGTGCGCTTCATCTCTTTGTCTCCAAGCGGGCACGGCTCAGCGCCGGGCTCTCGTAGGAGCCGCGCTCGGCGCGGCTCCTGGCGGGTCAGTATAGGCGCGCGACACGCGCGGCTGAATTTTCTCGCCAATTGCGAGCAGGCGCGGAAGTCGCTCGACAGCGGTTGGATATAGTCGCGCCACCGGGCCGGCGCCGCATGGATCGGGGTGGGTCGGGTTCCCTTTTCAATAGCCCGTGCAACACCCCCGGGAGGGGCGGATACACGCTGCCGTGAGCCTCGAGCTCGAGCACATATGGTCGCGCGTTCAGGCGCAGTTGACGACCGTCGTCGACGAGCCGACGCACCGAATCTGGCTGAGCGACCTCCACCCGGTCGAGCTGGTAGGCGAGCACCTCGTCGTCGTCGCACCCCCGCAGACCTCGCGCTGGATCGAGCGACGCTTCGGCCGCGTCATCGAGGACGCCGTCCAGCTCGTCCTCGGCGCGCACGCCACCGTGGAGCTGCGGCCGGAGGGCGCCACGCTCCCGTCCCCCGCCCCCGGCCGGAGAGCCTCCGCGGAGAGCGCCGCGGGCGCGCTCCCGTCGCAGCGGCAGCCCCCGCCGCGTGAGGGGCCGCTCGGCAATCCCAAGCTGACCTTCGACCAGTTCGTGATCGGCGACTCCAACCGGCTCGCCCATGCCGCGGCGCTCGCGGTCGCCGAGATGCCGGCGCAGGCCTACAACCCGCTCTTCATCTGCGGGCCCCCGGGCGTCGGCAAGACCCACCTGCTCAGCGCGATCGCAAACCTCCTGATCGCGCACGACCCCACGATCACGGTGCGCGTCACGACCGGCGAGGCCTTCACCAACGAGTTCCTCGGCGCGCTCGGCGAACGCAGCACCGAGTCCTTCAAGGCGCGCTTCCGCGACGTCGATGTGCTGCTCGTCGACGACATCCAGTTCCTCGAGCGCAAGACCCGCACCGAGGAGGAGTTCTTCCACACGTTCAACGCGCTCCACGACGGCGGGCGCCAGGTCGTCCTCAGCTCCGACCGCCCGCCGCGCGACCTGCAGGCGCTCGAGGACCGTCTTCGCGAGCGTTTCGAGTGCGGGCTCGTAGCCGACATCCGGCCGCCCGACCTCAGCACCCGCCTGACGATCCTGCGCAAGCGCGCCCAGCACGATGGCATCGAACTGGCCGACGAGGCGGCGCTCCACACGATCGCCGAGCACGTCCAGAGCAACGTGCGCACGCTCGAGGGCGCGCTGATCCGCGTCGTCGCCTTCAGCTCCCTGACGGGCCGGCCACTCACCGCCGAGCTCGCCGGCGAGGTCCTCGGCACCCTCTACCCGCGCACGCCTGCTCCCGGCGCCGGGCGCCAGACGATCGGCGACATCCAGGCCGCGACCTGCCGGCACTTCGACCTCTCTCCCGAGGAGCTCGTCTCCAGCGCCCGCTCCTCACGCATCGCCTGGCCGCGCCAGCTCGCGATGTACCTCGCCCGCGAGCTCACCGGCGCCTCCCTGCCAGCGATCGGGCGCGAGTTCGGAGGCCGTGACCACTCGACGGTGCTGCACGCCTGCCGGCGGGCCAGCGAGCGCATCTCCTCCGACGCCAGCTCCCGCGAAGCTGTGGAGAAGCTGTTCACGGAGCTGGGCGGGCGAAGCGCCAGATGATCCCTGGCAGCGCCCGACCGAGCCGCTTGAGAGACTTCCACACTGCCCTCCACAGCGCGCTCCACCGCCCCTGCCCCGAAACGCCCCGCCAGCGCTCGCGATCCACATGTCCACACCCCCTACTCATCACTTCCTAAGAAAGACCGCAGCATGAAGATCTCCCTGTCCTCGACCGAGCTGTTGACCCAACTGCAGACCGCCTCGCGTGTCGCCTCCACGCGCAGCGCCGTGCAGGCGCTGTCCGGCGTCATGATCTCGGCGCCCGCCGAGGGCGCTCCGGAGCTGCGGGCCACCGACATGGAGATCGGCCTGCGCATGCCGCTCGCGGCCGAGGTGGCGCGACCCGGCGCGGCGGTGCTCCCGGCGCGGCTGCTGCTCGACGTCGCGCGATCGCTGCCGAGCGAGACCGTGACGATGGAGCTGCGCACCGCCGAGCAGGACGTCGAGCTCCTGTGCGGTCCCACCACCTTCCATCTGCGCACGCTTCGCGCCGAGGACTTCCCGTCGCTGCCCGAGCCGACGGAGGACGCTCGCGTCAGCCTGCCCGCGAACGCGTTCGTCGAGACGATCACGCGCGTCGCCCGGTCGGCCTCGCGCGACGAGACGCGCCCGGTGCTGACCGGGATCCTGATCTCCGCCTCCGGCCAGGAGCTGCGGATGGTCGCGACGGACTCCTACCGGCTGTCCGTCAAGGAGACGGCGCTCGAGACGCCGCTCCAGGGCAGCCTGGAGGCGAACGTCCCCGCGCGCGCCCTGCAGGAGCTCGCGCGGATCGAGCAGCAGACGGGCGCCGAGACGGTCGCCGTCAGCGTCGGGCAGAACCAGGCCATCTTCGAGCTGGGCGGGATCGTGCTCTCCTCGCGGCTGATCGACGGCCAGTTCCCCAACTACCGCCAGCTCCTTCCCGAGTCCGTCGAGCACGAGCTGCGCCTCTCGAGCGCCGAGCTCACCGAGGTCGTACGCCGCATCAGCCTGCTCGCGCAGAAGAACGCGCCCCTGCGCCTCGGCTTCAGCGAGGGGACGCTCGCGGTGTCGGCGCAGACCCCGGACGTCGGCGAGGCGCGCGAGGAGATCCCGGTGCCCTACCACGGCGAGCTCTTCGAGATCGGCTTCAACCCCGAGTTCCTGCGCGACGGGCTCGAGAGCGTCGACACCGAGGAGCTCCTGCTCAAGCTGATCAGCCCGCTGCGCCCCGGGCTGATCGAATCACCGGACACCGGTGACTTCGTCTACCTGATCATGCCGATCCGGCTGAACGTGTGAGCGGCATGCGATGCGCGTCACCGGCGTCGAGATGCGCGACTTCCGGACCTACGCCCGCGCGCAGGCTCGGCTCGGCTCGGGGCTGACGGTCGTCCACGGGCCCAACGGGGCTGGGAAGTCGAACCTGCTCGAGGCGATCTACTTCGGCTGCACGGGCCGCTCGCCGCGCACGCGCAGCGACCGCGAGCTGGTGCGCTTCGGCGAGAGCGCGACCAGGGTCACGGTCGCGCTCGAGGACGAGGGGCGCGAGCACACGCTGAGCGTGGGTTACTCCACACCCGCGCCGGGCCGGCCGGCGGTCAAGCGGATGAGCGCAGACGGCGCGACCGTGGAGCGGCTGCTCGACCTGCCGGTGCGTCCGCTGATCAGCGTGTTCCTGCCGGACCGGCTCGAGCTGCTGAAAGGGCCGCCCGCGCTGCGCCGCGCGCACCTGGACCAGTTCGTCGCAGCCCTGTGGCCGCTGCGTGGCGAGACCCGGCGCCGCTACTCGCGGGTGCTGGCGCAGCGCAACGCGCTGCTCGCGCGGATCGGCGCGGGCCGCAGCGCGCGGGGCGCGCTCGCGACGTGGGACCGGGAGCTCGCCTCGGCGGCGATCGCTCTGCGCGGCGACCGCGCGGAGGCAGTCGCCCTCGCCGCCGAGCCGTTCGCCGTGCGAGCGGAGAAGCTCGGTGTCACAGGGGGCCTAACCCTCGAGTACAGGCCGAGGTCCGCGGCTGCCGGGGAGGCCGAGTTCGTCGCCGAGCTCGAGTCGCGCCTGGACTCCGACCTCGAGCGGGGGTTCTCCGGTCACGGTCCCCACCGCGACGAGCTCGCCGTGCTCCGAGAGGGCCGTGAGCTCCGCGTGTACGGCTCGCAGGGCGAGCAGCGACTCGCGCTGCTCGCGCTCCTGCTGGCCGAGCGCTCGGTCCTGGCGGCTGAACGCGGCGCGATGCCCCTGATGCTGCTCGACGACGTGATGAGCGAGCTCGACGCGGCACGGCGCGAGCTGCTGGCCCAGGAGCTCTCGGGCGGGGGTCAGAGCGTGATCGCCACGACCGACGTGGAGGACGTGCCCGGCGCGAGCTCGCCGGCCGTCGCCCGGATCGCGATCGCGCCCGGCAGCGTCTTGCAGGAGGCGGCGGCGGCATGAGCAGCCTGAAGGGCGCCGGCAGGCGCGCGCCGCGACCGCTCGCCGGCGCGCTCAGCGAGCTCACCACGGCGCTCGCGCCCGCCACGCCCCTGGCCCGGATCCAGGAGGTCTGGGGCGAGGCGGCGGGGCCTGCGATCGCCGCCGCGGCGCGCCCGGTGGCCGAGCGAGAGGGCGTCGTCACGGTCGCCTGCGAGGCCGCCGTGTGGGCGGCCGAGCTCGAGCTGCTCGCCGCCGAGCTGGTCCCACGGCTGAACGGCCTGCTGGGCGCCGAGACGGTGCGCGAGCTGCGCTGCCGTACGGGCTGAGCGGGCGCCCGGCGCCGCCGCGCCCGGCGCGACCGTAGACATCCCGTATTTCCGGGGATTTTGCAGGCATTTAGGCCGTTTCCCGAGCCTGATCCGACCCCCTCTCCTGCTATCCTTCAGGGCGTATTCAAACCGCCCCAGGCCGTGGTCCTTGCGCCCCGGAGTCCGGGGCGTTTCCACGCCATCGGAGGGCCATTGGCTACTGGTAGCGACAGCCCCGACGCGGGCTCCAGCAAACGCAGCACCAAAGCGGCCGCGAACGGATCGAACGGCGGCTCCGCAGACTACGACGCGCAGGACATCACCGTCCTCGAGGGCCTCGAGGCGGTCCGCAAGCGCCCCGGCATGTACATCGGCTCGACCGGCGTCATGGGCCTGCACCACCTCGTCTACGAGGTGGTCGACAACTCCGTCGACGAGGCGCTCGCGGGCTTCTGCCGCGAGCTCTCGGTCACGATCCACCCTGACAACTCGGTCACCGAGTCCGACGACGGGCGCGGGATTCCGGTCGCGACGATGGAGAAGGAGGGCAAGTCGGCCCTCGAAGTCGTGCTGACCGTCCTGCACTCCGGCGGCAAGTTCGGCGAAGGCGGCGGCTACAAGGTCTCCGGCGGGCTTCACGGCGTCGGCGTCTCGGTCGTGAACGCGCTCTCCGAGCAGCTGGCGGTCGAGATCCGCCGCGACGGCTACGTGTGGACGCAGGAGTACTCGCGCGGCGCGCCGCTCGGGGCGCTGAAGAAGGGTGCGAAGCTCGGCAAGGGCGACTCCACCGGCACGACGATCACCTTCCTGCCGGACGCGGATGTCTTCGAGTCGCTCGACTTCGACTTCACCACCCTGGAGGAGCGGCTGCGCGAGACCGCTTTCCTGACGCGTGGCCTGAAGATCTCGATCGTCGACGAGCGCGGCGAAGGCCACTCGGCCACCTTCCAGTACGAGGGCGGGATCGAGGACTTCGTCGGCTACCTGAACGAGAACAAGGACACCGTCCACCGCAAGGTGATCTTCTTCGCCGGCGAGTCCGACGAGGGCGCCGCCGAGGTCGCGATGCAGTGGAACTCCTCCTACCAGGAGTCGGTCCACTCCTTCGCCAACAACATCAACACGCGCGAGGGCGGCTCCCATCTCAGCGGCTTCCGCTCGGCGCTCACCCGCACGCTCAACAAGTACGCGCGCGACCACGGCCTGCTGAAGGAGAAAGAGGACAACCTCTCGGGCGAGGATGTGCGCGAGGGGCTGACGGCGGTGGTCTCGGTCAAGCTCGCAGACCCGCAGTTCGAGGGCCAGACCAAGACCAAGCTCGGCAACCCCGGCATGGCCGGCTTCGTCGAGACGATCGTCAACAACGGCCTCTCCGAGTTCCTCGAGGAGAACCCGGCCGAGGCGCGGGCCGTCATCAACAAGGCGGTCCAGGCGCAGCGCGCCCGCGAGGCTGCCCGCAAGGCGCGCGACCTCACGCGGCGGAAGTCCGCCCTCGAGAACTCGACGCTCCCCGGCAAGCTCGCCGACTGCTCCGTCAAGGACCCGGCGCTCGCCGAGCTGTTCGTGGTCGAGGGCGACTCTGCCGGCGGCTCGGCCAAGCAGGGGCGGGACCGCAACACCCAGGCGGTGCTGCCGCTCCGCGGCAAGATCCTCAACGTCGAGAAGTCGCGCATCGACAAGGTGCTGCAGAACGTCGAGATCCAGGCGCTGATCACGGCGATCGGGACCGGCGTCCGCGACGAGTTCAACATCGAGAACGCCCGCTACCACAAGGTGATCCTGATGACGGACGCCGATGTCGACGGCGCCCACATCCGCACCCTCGCCCTGACGCTGCTCTTCCGCGAGATGAAAGAGCTGATCGAGGAGGGCTACGTCTACATCGCCAAGCCGCCCCTCTACAAGCTCAAGCAGGGGTCGCGCGAGCGCTACATCGAGAAGGACTCCGAACTGGAAGAGATCCTGCTCACCGACAAGTGGGAGAAGATCACGGTCTTCGACCGCTACGGCACGCAGTTCAAGCTCACCGACGCGCGCTGGCAGCGCTTCACCCGCCTGCTCAAGCAGTACGAAGGCTGGGCACTGACCCTGCGCGGCCAGTACGGCCACGACGTCGTCCAGTTCCTCGAGGAGTCCTCGCTGCTCGGCGAGGAGGTCACGAGCGTCGAGGAGGCGATCAAGGTGCTGACGCGCAAGGGCGCCGAGGGCGAGACGCACGAGACCGCGCTCGTCGACGAGGACCCGATCGAGATCCGCGTCAAGGCCGTCGAGGCGACCACGGGCTTCGCCCGCACGCACCGCATCAAGCGCGCGCTGTTCGAATCGAACGAGTACCGCCAGCTCGTGAAGGTGCACGTCCAGCTGATCGAGCTCGCCGGCACGCCCGCGTTCGAGGTCCGGCTCGGCGACGCCAACGAGACCGCGCTCTCCTTCGAGGACCTTCACGCCGCGGTCATGACGGTCGCGCGCAAAGGCGCCAACGTCCAGCGCTTCAAGGGGCTCGGCGAGATGAACGCCGATCAGCTCGGCGAAACCACGATGTCCCCCTCGACGCGCGTGCTCGCGCAGGTGACGCTCGAGGACGCCGCCGCCGCGGACAGGATCTTCTCCAAGCTCATGGGCGACCAGGTCGAGCCGCGCCGCGAGTTCATCGAAGAGAACGCGCGAGCCGTCGCAAACCTGGACGTCTGAGGAGGAGGTGACGCATGGCTACAGCTGACGTGATCGGTGGCGGGCACATCGAACCGCGCGCGCTCGAGGAGGAGATGCGCACCGCGTACCTCGACTACGCGATGTCGGTCATCGTCGGCCGCGCGCTGCCCGACGTCCGCGACGGGCTGAAGCCCGTGCACCGCCGCGTGCTCTACGCGATGAACGAGCTCGGCCTCGGGCCGACCCGCTCCTACTCGAAGTGCGCGCTGATCGTCGGCGAGGTGATGGGCAAGTACCACCCGCACGGCGACTCCGCGATCTACGACACGCTCGTGCGGATGGCGCAGGAGTTCTCGATGCGCAACCCGCTGGTGGACGGGCAGGGGAACTTCGGCTCCATCGACGACGACCCGGCTGCGGCCATGCGCTACACCGAGGCCCGCCTCGCACGCCTCGCCACCGAGATGCTGCGCGACCTCGACATGGACACCGTCGACTTCGCGCCGAACTACGACGGCAAAAAGCAGGAACCGCTCGTGCTCCCGTCGCGGTTCCCGAACCTGCTCGTCAACGGCTCCTCGGGGATCGCCGTCGGCATGGCGACGAACATCCCGCCGCACAACCTGCGCGAGGTGATCGACGCGACGATCGCCTACGTCGACGACCCGGACATCGAGGTCGACGGGTTGATGAAGCACATCAAAGGCCCCGATTTCCCCACGGGCGGCGTGATCCTCGGGCGTGCCGGCATCCGCGACGCCTACGAGACCGGCCGCGGGCGCGTCCGCGTACAGGCGCGCGCGCACATCGAGCCGCTCAAGCAGGGCAAAGAGGCGATCGTCGTCACCGAGCTGCCGTTCATGGTCAAGAAGGGCGGCGACGGCGGGCTGATCCAGAAGATCGCCGACCTCGTCAAAGACGGGCGCATCACCGAGATCGCCAACATCGAGGACCACTCGGACAAGCGCGGCATGCGCCTGGTGATCGAGCTCAAGCGCGACGCGATCCCGAAGGTCGTGCTCAACAAGCTCTACAAGCACACGCCGATGCAGACCACGTTCGGCGTGAACATGGTCGCGCTCGTCGACAACGTGCCCCGCACGCTCGACCTGCGTGCGGTGATCCACAACTACGTCGCGCACCAGCGCGAGGTGATCGTCCGTCGCACCAAGCACGAGCTCTCCGAAAAGGAGGCCCGCGCGCACATCCTCGAAGGGCTGCTCACCGCCCTGGAGCACCTCGACGCGATCATCGAACTGATCCGCGCCTCGCGCGACCGCGACGCGGCCCGCGAGCAGCTCGTCGAGCGCTTCGAGCTGAGCGTGATCCAGGCGTCCGCGATCCTCGACCTGCGGCTCTCGCAGCTCACCGCCCTCGAGGCCGACGGGATCAAACAGGAGCACGCCGACGTGACCGAGCGGATCGCCGAGCTGCGCGCGATCCTCGGCGACGAGAGCCGCGTGCTGGCGGTCATCAAGGAGGAGCTCTCCGAGATCGCCGAGCGCTTCGGAGACGAGCGCCGCACGGAGATCAGCCACTCCGAGGACGAGATCGACATCGAGGACCTGATCGCCGACCAGCAGATGGTGATCACGATCACGCAGAGCGGCTACATCAAGTCGCTGCCGCTTGCGACCTACCGCCAGCAGCAGCGCGGCGGGCGCGGCGTGACGGGGATGGACATGAAGGACGGCGACTTCATCGAGCACCTGTTCGTGACCTCCTCCCACGACTACCTGCTGTTCTTCTCCAACCGCGGGAAGGTCTACCGCTCGAAGGTGTACGAGCTGCCGGAGGCCCAGCGCACCGCGAAGGGCCGCGCGCTCGTGAACATCCTGCCGCTGCGCGAGGGCGAGCGGATCCAGGCGGTCGTCTCCACGCGCGAATTCGCCGAGACCGAGTACCTCGTCTTCGCGACCCGCAACGGGACCGTCAAGAAGACGGAGCTCGCGGCCTACAACACGCCGATCAAAGCCGACGGGATCATCGCGATCAACATCCGCGACGACGACGAGCTGCTCGCGGTGCGCGCCGTCGATCCCGGGGAGGAGATCATCATGGTGTCCAAGGCCGGCCTGACGGTTCGCTTCGCCGAGTCCGACGCCCGCGCGATGGGTCGCGACACGACCGGCGTGCGCGGCATGGACGTCGGCAAGGACGGCGAGGTGATCGCGATGGACGTCGCGCGCGACGACATGGACCTGCTGGTCGTGACCGAGAACGGCTACGGCAAGCGCACGCGGATCGACCAGTACCGCAAGACCAACCGCGGCGCCAAGGGCGTCAAGACGATCGGGCTGACCGAGAAAAAGGGCGCGCTGGCGGGCGCGCTGGTGGTGCGCGAGCACCAGGACCTCGTGTTCATCAGCGTCGGCGGCATGGTGCAGCGGACCGGCGTCGCCGGCATCTCCCAGCAGGGCCGCTCCGCGACGGGCGTGCGCGTGATGAACCTCAAGGACGAGGACCTCGTGAGCGCGATCGCCCCGGTCGTGGACACGGGCGAGGAAGAGGCTCCGGCCGAGCCGGCCGGCGCGCTCGACGGCCCCGCCTGAGCGACCCGGCGGCCGCGCCCGGCGCGGGCGCGAGGCTCGCGGGAGGGCGTCAGAAACCCGACCGCCCAGGGGCGATCTCAAAGCGTCCAGATTTCGCCACCGTGCTCAGATAGCCGCAATATGCGTCCGAACACGGGAGGGTGCGCGACTTCCCCAAGCTGCTCCTAGCGGCCCTCTCAACCCTCCTTCTCGCCCTCGGGCCGGCCGCCGGACCGGCCGTCGCCCGACACCACGCGAGCCACCCACACGGCGGGCGCCAGGCCCACGGCTCGCATCACCGCTCCGCTGTCCGCCAGGAAGCGCGCGCAAAGCGCCGCGCAGCCCATGAGCAGGCGCGGGCAAACCGCCAGGCGGCGCACGAACAGGCGCGGGCGAACCGGATCGCGGCGCGCGAACAGGCGCGGGCGAACCGGATCGCCGCGCGCGAACGCGAACGCTCCCTCCACAGCGACAACCGCAAGGCGAGCACCCCCGCCACGTCGTCGGCGGCGACGATCGCAGCCGTGCTCGCCACGCCCTGCCAGGACACCGACATCACGCCCTCCACCGAAGACCAGGCCCGCATCCGCGCCTCCGTGCTGTGCCTCATCAACCGGGTGCGGGCCGAACACGGACTGCAGCCTCTGACCGTCAACGCGCAGCTCGAAGCCGCGGCCGAAGGCCACAGCGCCGAACTGATCGCCGACGACTACTTCGCTCACGTCTCCCCCAGCGGCGAGACCCCCGTCGACCGCATCAAGGCGACCGGCTACATCCCGAACTCGACGGTGGGCTACGTGATCGGGGAGAACCTCGCGTGGGGCACCTACACGCTCTCGACGCCGCAGGCGATCGTCGAAGCCTGGGTCGCCTCGCCCGGCCATCTCGCGAACATCCTCGAATCGCGCTACACCGAAACCGGCATCGGGATCGACCCGGCCGTGCCGCAGTCGCTCGGGGAAGGGAACCCGGGCGGCACCTACGCCGAGGAGTTCGGCGTCATCGTCCACTGAGTAATGGGCCTGTGCCGGCCCGCGCGCCCGCGCCGGCGGCGCCTCGCACGCGACTGCCGGCCCCCGTCGCCCGCGTTCGCTACTCTGGCCAGACCAGAGAAAGGAGGTGGTCCGAACGTCGTCTGAACGTATTTGCGGGACCCTGGAGGTGACCGGCCGGTAGGTCGGGAAGGCTGGTCCGCCTAGCGGAATCCAACCCGGGACACCCCGAGACGGCTGCCGGAACTGGTCCCTCCGGCCTCGAGTGGCCGTCATCGGTCTTTCCAGTCAGAGCAGTGGGCGAAGGGCGCTTCCGTCGAGGCGCCCTTCGTCGTTTTTCGGCCCCTCCTCGCGCAGCGCTACCGGCGCCCTACGCCGCCTGGGGCAGGTACTGCAGCCAGGCCTGCGGGATCGTCGGGCTCGCCACGTGGATGAAGATCTCCGCGCGCGGCGTCCGCGGCGGGTGGCGCGGGTGCATGCCGGCCTGACGGGGCAGCCGGTCGCCCTTGCGCCGGTTGCACGGAGCGCACGAGGCGACGATGTTCTCCCAGCTCGAGGAGCCGCCCTTCGAGCGCGGGATCACGTGGTCGACCGTGAGGTTGGAGCGCGAGCCGCAGTACTGGCAGGTCCAGCTGTCCCGGGCGAACACCGCTCGGCGCGTGATCTTGCGGCGATGCGCATCGCGAGGCACCCTCACGTAGGTGACCAGGCGGATCACGACCGGCCGAGCGAGCGTCGAGCTCTCTGAATGCAGCTCCCACGCGCCGCGCTCGATCAGCTCCGCCTTCTCCTTCAGCAGCAGCACGACCGCCCGCCGGACCGTGCAGACGTTGATCGGCTCGAACGTCGCGTTGAGGACGAGCACCCTGCCACCCATCGCCGCGCGCGACGAGGAATCAGGCCCGTGCCGCTGGTGCTCTGAGGGCGACACGGACCCCACCGGCTCTGGTGGGGTAGTGCTCTCCATGGTCCGGCCGCAGTGTAGCGGCAGCGGGCCCGCGAGAGCACCGGAGGCGCTGCCGCAGGAGCTCAGCCGCCGGAGGGGGAACGGGCCGGGACGCCGGCCTTCGCGCCCCCTCCCTCCTCGCCCGCCCGCCCGCTCGCGGCCAGCGCCGCGCGGTAGGAGCCGAGCACGAGCACGCGTTCGCAGAGCCCGCGCAGCCCGTCGAGCGCCGCCGCCACGCGCTCGTCGCGCTCGTCGCCGGCGAGCTCGACGAAGAACATGTAGTCGCCGAGCTGCTCCCGTCGCGGGCGCGACTCGATCTTGTGGAGGTTGATCTCGCGCGCGGCGAACTCGTCGAGGCAGCGCACGAGCCAGCCGGCATGCCGTGCGCCGGCGCCCCAGAAGACGATCGAGCTGCGGCGCTCGCCACCGCCCTCGCGCAGCGGCGGCTCGCCGGCGTTCCCGTCGTTGCGCGCCAGCCACACGAAGCGCGTTTCGTTGTCCTCGCGGTCCTCGACGCCCGCGCGCAGGACGACCCCGCCGTAGATCTCCGCGGCGAGCTCGGTGCCGAGCGCGGCCGTCGTCTCGTCGCCGGCCGCGACCACCCCGCGCACCGCCTCGGCGGTGGAGGAGGCCGGGCGGATCTCCGCCCGCGCCAGCTCAGTGCGCAGGAAGCGCGTGCACTGCCCCGGGACCTGGGGGTGTGAGAGGACCGACTCGATCGCCTCGAGCGGCAGCTCGCGGGCCGCGATCAGGCAGTGGCGGACGCGCAGCAGCGTCTCGCCGACGATGCGCACCGCGCCGGCCTGCTCGGCGAGCAGGTCCAGCGTGACGTTGATCGAGCCCTCGAGCGAGTTCTCGATCGGGACGAGCGCGAGCTCGACGCCGCCGTCCTCCAGGACGTCGACCGCCTCGCGGATGCTCGCGACCGCCACGGGCTCGACGCTCCCGGCGCGCGCGCTGGTGAGCAGCGCCTCCTCGCTGAACGTGCCCGCCGGTCCGAGGTAGGCGACGCTCCGGGCGCCGTCACTCCGCTCGGGCATCGGCGCTCCCGGCGCCGCCGGCACCGGTCAGGGCCAGCCGCACAGCCTCGGCCTCCTCGGGCGAGAGCTCCAGTTCGCCGCGGCCGCCCAGCACCCGCTTGCCGTAGACGCGCGCCTGGTCGCGGTGGTGGATGCAGGAGAGCACGATCCCGGAGCGTTCGTCGTCGAGCAGCGCGATCGACATCGACTGGTGGCCCGAGAGCTCGTTGTAGGCGTCGTAGCGCACCAGCGCCCGGTGCGAGATCGTGCCGCGCAGCTCCGCCTCCGCCGCAGCGAGCCGCCCGTCGAGCCTCGCCGCCGTCTCCTCGACGTAGTCGCGGAGGCTTTCGAAGGCCTCCTGCATGCTCGCCGCGTGGGCGATCACGTCCTGCTCGCCGGTGGCGCCGATCAGCAGCCGCTGGGCCTGGCGCACCCGCCGCAGGCGGATCGCCAGCAGCACGCATCCGAGCAGCGCCACGACCGCGACGGCTCCCGCAGCGATCGCGATGATCCCCTGCGTGTCGGTGACCGAAGCGGCCATCGCCACAACTTATCTGCTGGCGAGGGCGCTATTCGCCGAACAGCGCCAGGTAGGTGCTCTTGTTGTTTTCGGTGTTCGTCTCACCGGGCACCGCTTCGACGTTCACCTGGATCTTCGAGGCCACGCCGAGCGGCACGCCGCTGATCGGGATTTCGACATTCACCTTGCTCCCGGGCTGGGTCGAGTTGATCACGTGCGAGCCCGTCAGCTGTTTGCCGGCGGCCGTCACCGCGACGGCGACCTTGACGTTCGTCTCCTGGCTTTCGCCGGTGTTTTCGACCGTCACCGTGAACGTCGGGCTGCCGCCGCCGGCCACGTGGTTGAGCGTCGGTTCCGGCTGGAGCGTGGTCGTGCCGACCGCGGTCCCCACCAGCGAGCTGCCGTGGGTGCCGGGCGTGACCGCGCCGGCCGCGCCGGCCGACTTGCCGCTCAGCCGTTCTTCGACCGTGGTCGGTTCCAGCCAGCCGAGGTTCGGCAGGAAGCGCGAGGGCTGCGTGCTCGCGTGGATCCCGTTCGAGGTCAGGGCTTCCTGGATCAGCGGCGCCACGCGCTGGGAGTAGATGACATCGGAGGCCAGGAAGATCTCCATGTCGCCGGCGATCTTCGGGTCCACCTGCTTGCCCTGCCCACCAAGGGCCGCGGGCAGGAGCGCCGCGATCTTCGTGATCCCTTCGACGCGGAGGTTCATCGTCAGCAGCAGGTTCTGCTGCGCCCCTTTCATTTCGCCGGGCACGCTCAGGCCTTTGGCGCGCGAGGCGAGCTTCTGGGCTTCCACGCGCAGCTGGTTGACCTGCACCTGCACGTCGATCGCCGACTTGCCCGCCGCGCCGGAGAGCGCCGTGAAGAACGGCTTGGAGACCTGCGCATCCGATTCGCGCGCGATCTCGCTGACCGCGTGGTTGTAGTCCTTCAGCGACTGCTGCTTCTGCGATTTCAGGCAGCCGTTGATGATCAGGACGATGATGATCAGCAGGACCACCGCTGCGCCCGCCGCGACGCGGCGGCGGACCATCAGCGTGTGCTGGTCGTAACCGGAGGGCCCGCCGCTCGTGCGGCGCGGCCGAGGACGGCGCGGAGAGGATGCCGCGCCACCCCCCCCAGCGGGGCGCGACCGCGGTGATCGTGTTGATGGCCGAGGTGCTGTGTCCTCGCCATCGTCGAAGAACGACAAAAGCCTCCGCTCCTTTGCAGGTCCTGGGAAGGCCCCAGTATGACTGCAGGCCTAGACTGCAAACCTCCTCCCTGACGATTCTGCAACTTCTCCCTCAGTGCGGGCTTTCCTGCGCGCCCGGCGAAGGAGCGCGTTCGGCGGCGGCGAACGCGGGAGCCGGTGGAGTCGCAGCGCACACTCGTCCAGACGCCCACGCCCGCAGCCGGCGACGATGCCGCACCCCCGCGGCGCGAGCCGATCGTCGCCCGCGATGCGCGCAGGGGCTCCGGCGCGCCGCCCGACGAGCAGCTCCTGCTCGGGCGCTACCGCCTGGAGACCCGGCTCGGCGCCGGCGGGTTCGGCGTCGTCTGGCGGGCTCACGACGAGCTCCTGCAACGCGACGTCGCGGTCAAGCGCATCTGGCTGGGGACGGGGGGCAGCGCCAAAGACGCGGAGCGTGCCGCTCGCGAGGCGCACGCGACCGCGCGCCTGTCGCATCCCGCGATCGTCGCCCTCTACGAGGCCTTCCCGCTCGGCGAGGCCTTCTACCTGATCTCGGAGCTCGTGCCCGGCTCCACGCTCGGGGAGCTGATCCGCGCCGGGGAGCTCGAGGACGAGCACGCGCTCAGGATCGGCCTCGACCTGATCGACGCGCTGGAGCACGCGCACGAGCGCGGCGTGATCCACCGTGACATCAAGCCCCAGAACGTCCTCGTCCCGGATCGCGGCGACAGCCGCCGTCCCGGGCCCGCCGCGAAGCTGGCGGACTTCGGCGGTGCGAGCATCGCCGAAGAGGACGCGCTCACACGGACCGGCGACGTGCTCGGCACGCTCGCCTACATGGCGCCCGAGCAGAGCGAGGGGCGCGAGGCAGGCGAGCCCGCCGACCTTTACTCGCTCGCGCTCGTCCTCTACGAGGCGCTGTCGGGCGTCAACCCCGTGCGGGGGCCCACGCCGGCCGCCACCGCGCGGCGGATCGGCACGCGCCTGGAGCCGCTCGCGCGCCGCCGCCGCGACCTCCCGAGAGGGCTCACGGCCGCGCTCGACCGCGCGCTCGCGCCGGATCCCCGCGCGCGGGGGGGCCTCCAGGATCTCCGCGCGGAGCTGTTGGAGGCGCTCGAGCAGGAGCCCGGGGACACGCTGCCCCAGCCTGCGCAGCGAGGCCGCACCGCACCGCCGGTGCGCGCTCCGCGCCGCCCGCCGGCCGTCCTGCCCGCCGAGCAGGGGCACGACCGGCCCGCCGAGGCACCCGTGCCCGCCGAGGCGCCCGGCCTGCCCAGGACCCTGTGGGCCGCGCTCGCCCTCGCCGCGCTCGCCTGGCTCTGCGCGACGGGCCGCGCCGGCATGGCCGTGGTGCTCGCGGCAGCGCTCGTCCCGCTCGTGGCGATCCCCGCCGAACGGCTCTCCGGCCGCGTGCCCGCGCTCTGGGTGGGCTGCCTGCTCGCGCCGGTGCTCGGCCTGGCGGGGCTCGCCGGCGCGTTCCCGGCGCTCGCGGGCCAGGCCCGGCGCTGGCGCCAGCGCTTCGCGCTCGGCGCGCTCGGCTACTGGTGGCTGCTGCTCGCCGAGCCGCTGCTGGCCCGCCGGCTGTGGCTGGGGCCGCCCGCAGGCACGCCGCCGCGCGCCGTGTGGGAAGGCTCGATCACCGGCTCGGCAGCTCACGTCGTGGCGCCGCTGTTCAGCTCCGGCACGGCGCTCGGGGCGCTGCTCTGGGGGCTTGCAGCGATGGTGCTGCCCCTCCTCGTGCGCGGCGCGAGCGCCGCCGTTGACGTGTTCGCCGCCACGGTCTGGTCCGCCGCGGTCGTGGCCGCGGCGCCTGCGCTGGATGCGGGCCTGGCGGCGGGCGGCCATCCGCTGCCGCGGGGCGCGGTCCTCGCCGCGGTCCTGGGCGGGATGGCCGCGGTCGGCGCCCGCGCCCTGCGCGGTCCGGTGTAGAGCCCCTGGACAACCGCGTAGCATGGCCCACGGGCCCGCCATCGTCGCGGGCTCGACCAGCATCCGATGAACCTGCTGAAAAGCGTCGAGAACACCATCGCGAGACTCGTCGAGGGCTCGTTCGGCCGCGCATTTCGCTCGGAGGTGCGCCCGATCGAACTCGCGCGCAAGCTCGCACGCGAGATGGACGCCCACCGGACCGTCTCCGTCTCGCGGGTCTATGCGCCCAACGAGTACGTCGTCTGGCTCTCGCCGGAGGACCGCGAACGCTACGAGGGCGTCGAAGGCGAGGTGATCGAAGAGCTCTGCGCCTATCTGCTCGAGCACGCGCGCCGCGAGGACCTGATCCTCGCGGGCGGCGTGCACGTCTCGTTCGCCACCGACGAGCGGCTGTCGCTCGGCGAGTTCGGCATCCAGGCGAAGTTGGTCCGCACCGACGGTCACAGTGAAGCGGGCGCCGCGGCTCCACCCGGCGGCCACGGCGAGGACGAGCACGGCAAGACGATGATCTACAGCACCTCCGCCCGCGTCCGCGGACCCGTCGAGGAGGCCAAGCGGGCGCGCCCCGAGCGAGCGCTGCTGGCGATCGGCGCCCGGCGCCTGCTGCTGCCGCCCGGCGGCGGCGTGATCGGACGCAGCCGGGACTGCGACGTCGTTCTGGAGGACAGCGGCATCTCTCGCCGCCACGCCGAGATCCGGCCGACCTCGGAAGGGTGGGAGATCGAGGACCTCGGCTCGACGAACGGCGTGGTCGTCAACGGCCTGCAGGTGCGCGGCCGGGAGCCGCTGCATGCCGGCGATCGCATCGAGTTCGGGTCGACCGACGCCGTCTTCGAGCTCTCGTGAACAGCCTCGACCCCGTATCGGTCGCGCTCAAGTTCGGCTTCCTCGCCGTCCTCTACCTGTTCCTGCTCTGGGTCGCCCGCAGCGCGCGGCGGGACCTCGGCGGCAGCTCGAGGGCAGCCCGCGGCGAGGCGATGGCGGTGGACGCCCCGCCCGATGCGACGGGCATGTACCCGGCCTCCAAGCTCGGCAGCGTCGGCTACGCGGCACGGGCCCCGCGGCTGGTCGTCGAACGGGCGCCCGGCCACGAAACGGGCATGATCTACGACCTCGACGGCGACCTGATCCTCGGCCGCGGCGACTCCGCGGAGATCCGCCTCGACGACCCCTTCGCGTCCTCGCGCCACGCGCGCATCTACGAACAGGGCAACAGCGTCGTCGTCGAAGACCTGTCCTCGACCAACGGCACCTACCTCAACGAGGAGCTGCTGCAGACCCCGCGCCCGCTGCACCCGGGCGACCGGGTGCGCATCGGCGACAGCGAATTCGCATTCGAGGTCGATTGACCGTGGGATCGACCACCTAGATGCTGCGGGTCGCAGAGCAGTACTCGGGCAGTGACACCGGCCGCCAGCGCCGCGCAAACGAGGACTCGCTGATGGTGCGCTCGCCGCTGTTCGTCGTCGCCGACGGGATGGGCGGCGCGCAGGCCGGCGAGGTCGCGTCGAAGCTCGCCGTCGAGGCGTTCCGCGACGGGCTGCCCGACGGGGGCGAGCCGGAGGCCGCGCTCGCCGGTCTCGCGCAGGCCGCCAACAGCCGCATCCACGAGCTCTCCCACGCCAACGCGGAGCAGGCGGGCATGGGCACGACGCTGACGGCGGTCTACGTCGGCGAGCGCGACGTCGCGATCGCCCACGTCGGCGACAGCCGCGCCTACTGCCTGCGCGACGGGCGCCTGCTGCGGCTCACCGACGACCACTCGCTCGTCGACGAGCTGATGCGCCAGGGGCGGCTCACCCCGGAGGAAGCCGTCGAGCATCCGCAGCGGTCGGTGATCACCCGCGCGCTCGGCATCGAGGGCAGCGTCGAGGTGGACACGCGCTCGTTCAAGGGCCGCGCCGGCGACGTCTACCTCCTCTGCAGCGACGGCCTGACGACGATGGTCTCCGAGGAGCGGATCGCCGAGATCCTGGGTGCGACGCCGGTCCTGCGCGACGCCGGGGAGGCGCTGATCGCCGAGGCCAACCGGGCGGGGGGCCGCGACAACATCACGGTGGTGCTGCTGCGCCTCGAGGAGGTCAGCGGCCCCGCCCTCGCCGACGAGGCCCTCGAGGAACCGACGCTGACGGGGATACCCGCGGTCGCCCCGCACACGGCCGCCGGCGCAGCCACGGGCCGGGCCGCGGCGGCGACCGTGCCCGCAGCGGCGGAGGCGCCGCCCCCGGTCGCGCAACGGCGCCCGCGCACGCCCGGCGTGCAGGAGGCTCGCAGGCGCCGGCGCCTCCCGCTGCGCCGCGCCGGGGTCGTCACGGCCGTGCTCGTCGTGCTGGCTCTCGTCGCTGCCGGCGCGTTCCTGGCGATGCAGTCCGTGTACTTCATCGGCACCAACAAGCGTGGCCTGGTGACGCTCTACCAGGGGGTGCCGTTCACGCTCCCGGGCAACATCAACCTCTACAGCAGCCGCTACGTCTCGGGCGTCAGCGCCGCGACGATGAGCGCCCGGCAGCGGAGCACGCTGCTCGACCATTCGCTGCGCTCCGAAGGCAAGGCCGCCTCGTTGATCCGCAGCCTCGAACTCGACCAGCTCGAATGAGTGCTCAGAAGTGAACCGACCGATCATCCGCCTGTTCGGGCTCGTCGTCCTGCTGTTCGCGCTGCTCCTGGCGTTCACGTCGCGCTGGACGATCTTCGAAGCCGCCTCGCTGCGGAACAACACCCTCAACAAGCGGGCCGTGCTCGAGCAGCAGCACATCGACCGCGGCCCGATCGTCGCCGCCGACGGCACCGTGCTCGCGCACAGCCTGCGGCGCGCCGAAGGGGTCTACGAACGCACCTACCCGACCGGCAGCCTGTTCGCGAACACGGTCGGCTACTACTTCACGAACCTCGGCAGCACCGGCATCGAGCGGTTCCGCTCCAGCGAGCTGAACGGCCAGACGGACACGGGCGTGCAGTCGATCCTCGACCAGCTGCAGGGCCGCAGACCGCGCGGCCAGAAGGTAGTCACGTCGCTCGACGCGAAGGCCCAGCGCGTCGCGGTCGAAGCGCTCGGCGAACATCAGGGAGCGGTCGTGGCGCTCGAACCCCGCAGCGGCGCAGTGACCGTGATGGCCTCCTCGCCGAGCTACAACCCGAACGTGCTGAAATCGAGCGCGGGCTACGCGCGGCTCGCCCGCGACAGCTCCTCGCCGTTGATCAACCGCGCTGTGCAGTTCGGCTACGCGCCCGGCTCGACCTTCAAGGTGGTGACCGCGACCGCCGCGATCGACAGCGGCAAGTTCACGCCCGAATCGACGGTCTCGGGGCGCAACGATGTCGTCGTCTCGGGCGTGCCGCTCGAGAACGACAACAACGAGAGCCTCGGGCAGATCACGCTCACCGAAGGTCTCGCGAAATCGGTGAACACGGTCTGGGCGCAGGTCGGCGAGAAGGTCGGCAGGGCGACGATGGCGCGCTACATGAACCGCTTCGGCTTCGACCGCAGGCCGAAGCTCGACTACCCGGCGACCGAAATGTCCGTGAGCGGCTCCTACGAAGGCAACCGCCTGGTCTCGCCGCTGAGCCCGAAAGTGGACCTCGGCCGCATGTCGATCGGCCAGGACAAACTCGTGGTCGTCCCGCTGCAGATGGCCGAGGTCGCCGCGGCGGTGGCGAACGGCGGCAGGCTGATGACGCCGCACCTCGCGAGCCGCGTGGTCAACTCCGAAGGGCAGACGGTCACGCGCGTCAAGCCCTCGGTGCAGTCGGTCGTGATGAAGAGCTCGACGGCCGCGCAGGTGCGCTCGATGATGGAAGCGGTCGTGAACGTCGGCACCGGCACGAGCGCCCAGATCCAGGGGGTCCAGGTCGCCGGCAAGACGGGAACCGCCGAGACGCAGATCGGCACGGCGATCAACAACGTCTGGTTCATCGCGTTCGCCCCGGCCGCCAACCCGAAGGTGGCGATCGCTGTGACGCTCAAGGGCGTGCCCGGCCAGGGAGCGGCGTTCGCCGCCCCGGTCGCCCGCCAGGTAATGGAACAGCTCCTCCGTGATTGAGCCCGAGACACTGATCGACGGTCGCTACCGGGTGCTCTCGCGCCTCGGCTCGGGCGGCATGGCCGACGTCTATCTCGCCCACGACCAGCTGCTGGGGCGCGAGGTGGCGGTGAAGGTGCTGCACCACCACTTCGCCGAAGACCAGGAGTTCGTGGAGCGCTTCAAGCGCGAGGCTTCGAGCGCCGCGGCCCTCTCCCATCCCAACATCGTCGGCATCTTCGACCGCGGCGAGTGGAACGGGACGTACTACATCGCGATGGAGTACGTGGCCGGCCGCTCGCTGAAGGCGATCGTGCGCGAAACCGGCCCGCTCGACCCCGCGCTCGCGATCGACACGGTGATCCAGATCCTGCGCGCCGCCCGCTTCGCGCATCGCCGCGGCGTGATCCACCGCGACCTGAAGCCGCACAACGTGA
This sequence comes from uncultured Solirubrobacteraceae bacterium, assembly GCA_963836035.1. GTDB lineage: Bacteria > Actinomycetota > Thermoleophilia > Solirubrobacterales > Solirubrobacteraceae > Palsa-744. The sequence goes on from CAWIHX010000009.1 coordinate 318,658, forward strand.
TCCTCGACGAGGACGGGCGCGCCCGCGTCACGGACTTCGGCATCGCGCGCGCCGGTGCCTCCGACATGACGCTCACCGGCTCGATCATGGGGACCGCTCAGTACCTGTCCCCCGAGCAGGCCCAGGGCTACGCGGTGAGCGCCGCCTCGGACATCTACTCGGTCGGCGTGATCCTGTACGAGCTGCTCACCGGCGTCGTGCCGTTCGAGGGCGAGACCGCCGTCGCGATCGCGTTCAAGCAGGTCTCCGCCACGCCCCGGCCGCCGAGCGAGCTGAACCCCGCGCTGCCGCCGTCGCTGGACGGCGTCGTGCTGCGTGCGCTCGCGAAGGACCCGCTCGAGCGCTACGCCGACGACGACGAGCTGATCGCCGCCCTCGAAGCCGAGCGCGCGGCGCTGCCCGGCGTCGCGCCGTATGACGGACACGGCATCGCGGGCCATCCGCACGACCCGCCGACGGGCGTGATGCTGGCGCCGCCGCTCCTCTACGGCGAGGAGCGGCCGCCGGACGACGGCGAGCCTCCGAGCCGGCGCTGGGTGTGGTGGGTCGCGGGCACGCTCGCCGCGCTCGCGATCGTCGCCGCCGTCGTGCTGCTGCTGGGAGGTGGCGCCGGCAAGGTGACGGTCCCCGATGTGACCGGGCAGAGCGAACAGACCGCCGATGCGATCCTGCGCCGCGCGGGGCTCAACCCGGCCCCGCAGCTGCAATCGAGCTCCACGGTGCCGACCGGCGTGGTGATCAGCCAGTCGCCGGAAGCCAACAAACGCGTCGACCACGGCTCGCGGGTGAACCTGGTCGTCTCGGGTGGCCCCGCGAGCGCGCCGGTCACGAGCGTCGAAGGGCTGACCGAAGCGGAGGCGATGAAGAAGCTGCGCAAAGCCGGGTTCAAGCCGCGCGCGACGAAGCAGGCGAGCCCGACGGTGCCCGCCGGCAAGGTGATCGGCACCAACCCGCCCGCCGGCACATTCGAGCAGCTCGGCAGCGGCGTCGAAGTGTTCGTCTCGAGCGGCCCGGCGCCCGTGACGGTGCCCGACGTCACCGGCCAGCCTCTGTCGGCGGCCGAATCGGCGCTCTCGGGCGCCGAACTCGAGCTCGGCACCGTCACCAAGCGCGCGGTCAGCGATCAGCAGCCGGGCACCGTGCTCTCGCAGTCGCCCGCCGGCGGCAGCTCGGCGAAGGCGAAGAGCAAGGTCAACCTCGTGGTCGCCGAAGCGCCGAAGGAAGTCGCCGTGCCGAACGTGGTCGGCGAGAGCCAGGGCCTGGCGAAGAGCACCCTCGAACAGGCCGGGTTCAAGGTCAGGACCGCCACCGGCCAGACGACCGAAGCCGGGCAGGTCGGGAACGTGCTGCGCCAGAGCCCGGGGCCCGGCACGAAGATCACGAAAGGCGCGACCGTGACGATCACGATCGCTCAGCTCAGCCCCGAAACGACGCCCACGACGACCACCACGACCACGCCGGCAACGCCCACCCCGCCGGCGCCCGGCCCCTGAGATGGCCTCCGCGGAGAAGCCCGCATCGCCGCGGGCGGACACGGCGCCGGGCGCGGCCCTGCGCGTGGCGGTGCTGGCGGGCGGACGCTCCTCCGAGCACGATGTCTCGCTGGCCTCGGCGGCGTCGGTCCGCGACGCGCTGATCGAGGCCGGCCACCGCGTCGTCTGGATCGAGATCGGGCGCGACGGCGGCTGGCGGCGCGACGGCCGCGCCCTCTCGCTGACGCCCGGAGAGGGCGTGGCGGACGCCGACGTGGTGTTCCCCGCGCTGCACGGGCCGTTCGGCGAGGACGGGACCGTGCAGGGGCTGCTCGAGACGGTCGGCGCGCCCTACGTGGGCGCCGGCGTCGCCGCGTCGGCCGTGTGCATGGACAAGGTGCTGTTCAAGGACCTGATGAGCACGCTGGGCGTCCCGCAGGTGCGCTACGCGGGCATCCGTGCCGAGGAGTGGCGCGAGGATCGCGCGGGCGTGCTCGCCGCGGCCGCGGCGCTCGGCCTGCCGGTGTTCGTCAAGCCGGCGCATCTCGGCTCCTCGGTGGGCATCGTCAGGGTCGCCCGCGCCGAGGAGCTCCCCGGCGCGCTCGAGGTCGCCTTCGAACATGACGCGCTGGCGATCGTCGAGGCAGCCGCCGCCGGGACCGAGGTCGAGTGCGGCGTGCTCCAGGGACTCGGCCCCACCCACCCCGGGCTGCTCGCCTCCGAGCCCGGGGAGATCGTCTTCGCACGCGAGTTCTACGACTACGAGGCCAAGTACACGCCCGGCGGCATGGAGCTGCTCGTGCCGGCACGGATCTCGGCGGCGGCGCGCGAGCAGGTCCGCGAGCTCGCGACGCGCGCCTTCCGGGCGGCAGGATGCGAGGGGCTGGCTCGCGTCGACTTCTTCGTGGACGGCGAGCAGGTGCTCGTCAACGAGCTCAACACGATGCCCGGCTTCACCCCGACGAGCGTCTACCCGAAGCTCCTCGCCGCCTCCGGCGTGCCCTACGCCGAGCTCGTCGACCGGCTCTGCCGGCTCGCGCTGGCGCGCCATGCCGACGCGGGCGCGCGGCGTCACTGAGCGGCTACTTGAAGAGCGTGATGTCGGCGATCGTCGCCGACTGCCGGCCCGGCGGCAGCGTCGTCATCCACATCAGGTAGTAGCGGTGCGCTCCGGGCGCCGGGTGGAGCGGGATCCGCTGGCCGCTGCGGACCGATGAGCTGGCGCCGACCGGACCTTCCCAGCCACGCGCGGCAAGCGAGGTCGTGCTGCCGAACGGCACCGACAGGTCGATGTGGCCGGCGGTGTAGACCTGCACGGCGAATCCGGGCGTGGGCGTCTGGATCGCCATCGCCCGGGCGGCCACCCCCGGCGCGGCGTCGAGGTAGATGCCGGATCCCGTCCCCCCCGACTTCTTCAGCGTCCCTTCGTAGTAGGTCTCGGTGCTCCAGGTCGTCGACGGGTCGCTGTCGACGACGTTGCCGATCTGGTCGCGGTTTTCCGGTCCGGTCCCGAACGGGTTGTAGCTGTTGGCCGCCGAGCCCGAGAGGCTCACCGGGACGAGCCCCGCCTTCGAGGACGTGCCGGGCGGCGCACCGGTCCCGCGCTGGGAGTTGTCGGCCGCGAGCAGGACCACGATCACGGCGATCACCGCGACCAGCGCGAGCGAGACCAGCCAGCGGACCGGGTGGCGCATCCGCCACGGCAGCCGTCGCCGCGCGCGGCCGTGCAGGGTGCGCAGGACCGTCGTCACCTCGCCGGTCGTCTGTCCCGTGCGCGAGGCCTCGATCGCGAGGACGTTTTCGAGGTCCGCCACCATCGCCGCGGCGTCGGGATAGCGCTGGGAGAGGTCCTTCGCGAGCGCGCGGTCGACGACCGAGGCCGTCGCCGCGGAGATCTCGGGACGGCGCGCCTGCACGTCCGGGACTTCCTCGCGCACGTGCTTCATCGCCACGGCGACCGGCGTCTCGCCGTGGAACGGCACATCGCCGGTCAGCATCTCGTAGAGCACGATGCCCAGCGAGTAGAGATCCGACTGCGGGGTGACCGGTTGCCCGAGCGCCTGCTCGGGCGAGACGTAGTCGGTCGTGCCCAGCACCCGGCCGGCCATCGTCAGCCCTTCCTCGGTGAGCGAGCGGGCGATCCCGAAGTCGGTGATCTTGGCGCCCCCCTCGGGATCGATCAGGATGTTCTGCGGCTTGACGTCGCGGTGCACGATCTGCGTCTCGTGCGCGGCGCCCAGCGCCCGCGCGATCTCGATCGAGTAGGCGAGCGCCTGCGGGATCTCCAGCGGCCCGTCGCGACGGATCACGCTCTTGAGCGTCTCGCCGTCGACGTACTCGAGGACGATGTAAGGCGTGCCCTCGCCCTCCTCGCCCTCCAGCGGCTCCTCGCCGGCGTCGATCACCGAGACGACGTGCGGGTGGTTGAGCTGCGCGACGGCGCGCGCCTCGCGGCGGAAGCGCTCCAGCTGATCGGAGTCCGTCGCGATCTCGCGGTGCATCAGCTTGATCGCGACCGGTCGTTCGAGCACGGTGTCGAACGCCTTGTAGACGGTCGACATGCCGCCGCGCCCGATCACCTCGTCGAGCCTGTAGCGGCCGCCGATCTGCGTCCCGAGCGCGCTCACCGCCCTATTTTGCTCGCTTCGCGCACGGAGGCCGTCCGGCGGCGCGGCCGCCGATGGCGCGCTCGTGCCGCGGGATCCCGAGCGGGCCGCTCAGCCCGCCGTGTTCCTGGCCGGCTGGCGCCGCCTGCGCATGATCCACCCGCCGATCCCGGCGACCAAGAGCAGGAGCATCACGTAGTCGACGTACTCGAAGCCCTTGCGGACTTCTTCCCAGTCGCCGCCGAGCGCTTTCCCGGTGTACGCGAGGCCGACGACCCAGGGCAATGTCCCGATCAGGGAGAACAGCGTGAAGCGGCCGACCGGCATCTTCGCGATCCCGGCCGGGATCGAGACAACCGCGCGTACGACTGGGATGACGCGACCGAACAGCACAGCCGGCTCGCCGTAGTGCTGGAACCATCGGTCGGCCTTCTCGACCTGCGCCGGTCCGATGTGGAACTTGTCGCCGTGCCGTTCGAAGATCTCCAGGCGCCCGCCGCGCCCGACCGCGTAGGCGGCCCAGGAGCCGACCATCGACCCGAGCAGCCCCGCCAGGATCACCCCGAGCATGGTCATGTGGTGCGCCGATGCGCTCTGGCCCGGCTCGGCGACCGCGAAGCCCGCGAACAGCATCACGACCTCCGAGGGAACCGGGATGCAGGCGCTGGAGGCCGCCATCAGCAGGAAGATCGCCGGCAGCCCGCCTTCGCGCACGATGTGCGCGCATTCGTTGACTGCCGTTTCCGAGATGGAGGCGAGAACGATCACGGGCCGGCCAACGATACCGGGGGCCTTCGCCGCGACCGCACAGTCTCACGTTCAGCTGGCGGTGTCGCGGACCGGCTCTCCTCTCGAGCGTCTCCTGCGCAACAGCAGCAGGACGATCCCGATGACGAGCAGCGCAACGATGGCGTAGTCGAGGTACTCGAAGTACGGGCGGGCGTCAGTCCAGTTGCTGCCGAGCGCTTCCCCCGCGAGGGCGAGGGCGAGGACCCATGGGATGCAGCCCAGCAGCGTGTAGGCCGTGAAGCGGCCGAACGGCATCTTCGCCACGCCCGCGGGCAGGCTGATGAAGGTGCGGATGATCGGGAGCATGCGGCTGAAGAAGACGGCGGCCCCGCCGTAACGCTCGAACCACCGGTCCGCCTTGTCGATGTGGCTCGGCTTGATGTGCAGCCAATGCCCGTGCCGTTCGATCAGCTCGAGGCGTCCGGCGCGCCCCACCCAGTACGACAGCCACGAGCCGGCAAGATTGCCGAGCACCCCCGCGGTGACCACCCCCGCAAGCGTCAGATGGTGTTCCGCGCTGCTCGCACCCGGTTCCGCGACTGCGAACCCCGCGAACAGCATCGTCGCCTCGGACGGAATCGGGATGCAGGCGCTCTCGAGGAGCATCAGCCCGAAGATCGCCGGATAGCCGCCTTCCCGGACGAGATGGGCGACTTCGTTGAACAGCGTCTCGGAGATCGAGGCGAGGACCAGCACGCGGCGGCCAACGATACCGGCAGCCGCCCGCGGCCCCGCCGCACGAGATGAGAATCCGTTGCTTAACCTCCCGCCGATGCGTGTCTGGGTCGACCTGACCAACAGCCCCCACGTGCTGGTCATGCGCCCGGTGATCGCGCGCCTGCGCGAGCGCGGCCACGAGGTCCGTGTGACCGCGCGCGACTTCGCCCAGACCCTGGAGCTCTGCGAGCGCCTCGGCGTCGATCACACCGCGATCGGCCGGCACCGCGGCGAGCGGGCGGCCGCCAAGGCGGCGGGACTCGTCTCGCGCTCGGCAGCACTGGTGCGCTGGGCGCGCCGCCAGGGGCGCTTCGACATCGCGCTCGGCCACGGCTCGAACGACGTGACGGTCGCGGCCGCGCTGCTTCGCATCCCGAGCTCGACGATGTTCGACTACGAGTGGGCCACCGTGCAGCACACGATCAACTGCCGCCTCGCCGCGGCCGTCGTGGTGCCCGAGGCGATCCCGCCCGAGCGGCTGCGCTCCTACGGCGCGATCGGCAAGCTGCGGCGCTACGAGGGCCTCAAGGAGGAGTACTACCTCTCGGACTTCGAGCCGGACGCCGCGGTGATGGGGGAGCTCGGGCTCGACCCGTCCCGTCCGATCGTCGTCGTGCGCACGCCGCCGGAGGTCTCGCTCTACCACCGCTTCCACAGCGACGTGTTCGGCGCCGTGCTGGAACGCCTCTCCGCGGCCGCGCTCGCGGACGGCGTGCAGCCGGTCGTGCTGCCGCGCGTCGCCTCGCAGCGCCGGGAGCTCGCCTCCGTGCCGGGGCTGATCGTGCCCGAGCACGCGATCGACGCGCAGTCGCTGATCTCCTATGCCGCGCTGACGATCTCCGCGGGCGGGACCATGAACCGCGAGGCCGTCGCCCTGGGGACGCCGGTGCTGACCACCTTCCAGGGGCGTCTCGGAGCGGTGGACGAACGGCTGATCGAGGAAGGCCGGATGCAGGTGCTGGACGATGCGGGCCGGCTCGAGCTCCCGGGAGGGCGCTCGGTTCAGAAGGCCGACCGGGTGCGGCGCGACCCCGGCGCGCTCGTCGATCTGCTGCTCTCGCCTCTGGGATGAAGCTTGCGGGCGCCGCTCCGGGTGCCCGAAACCCACGACACGACGCCCGCAGCCGCTTACAATTGCCTGCAATGCGCCGACGTCTCCGCTCGGCGGCCCTACCGCTCCATCGCCACTCGCTGCCGCAGCTCGCAGTGGACGGAGCGTTGGTCGCGCTCGCGTACTATCTCGCCTTCCAGCTCCGCTTCAACGACGGCCCGCCGCGGCACTACGCCGACCTGCGCTCCGACACGATCTGGTGGGTCCTCGCCGGCAGCCTGCCCGTGCTCGTGCTGTGCCGCGTCTACCAGCGCCGCTGGCGCTACGCCGGGCAGCGCGACTACGAGGCGGTCGTACGCGCCGTCTTGTTGATCGTGCTGCTGACGGTCGTCGGGATCGAGATCTTCCGCCCGACGCACGCCTACCCGGCGCTCGCGGGCGCCCGCCACAACGCCACCGTCGCCGTGGTGCTGCCGAACGGCGTGATCGTGCTGTTCGCGCTGCTCTCGCTCGTGTTCCTGATCGGAGTGCGGGCGATCGCGCGCACGCTGTACGAGCGCCGCCCGCTGGCGGCGTTCCGCGCGGGCGGCAAGGGGCAGCGTACGGTGCTGATCGCCGGGGCCGGCGAGGGCGGGCGCATGGTGCTCCGAGAGATCCTGCGCAACCGCGAGCTCGGGCTCGTGCCGGTCGGCTTCGTCGACGACGACCCGACCAAGCACCGGCTCCGGATCGACGGCGTGCGTGTCCGCGGCGACACCGAGGACGACCTGCCGCGGATCCTCGACGAGGCCGAGCCCGACGAAGTCATCATCGCGATCCCCTCCGCGCCCGGCTCGACGCGCGCCCGGATCGTGCGCGAGTGCCGCCGGCGCGCGATCCCGGTGCGCACGCTGCCGACGGTGTTCGAGCTGCTGCAGACGCGCGGAGCGCTTGCCCGCCAGGTGCGCGAGGTCCGCGTCGAGGACGTGCTCGGCCGTGAGCCCGTCCACATGGAGCTCGAGAGCGTGGGCGCCTATCTCGCGGGGCAGGTGGTGCTCGTGACCGGCGCCGGCGGCTCCATCGGCGCCGAGCTCTGCCGTCAGATCGCACGCGTGGAGCCGCACCGGATCGTGCTGCTCGACCACGCCGAGGACAACCTGTTCGCGATCCTGCGCGAGCTGCAGGACGAGCGCCACGTGCCGGAGTCGATGCTCGCCGCCGTGCTCGCCGACTGCAAGGAAGAGGAGCGGATGCGCGAGGTCTTCGCCGAGCAGCGGCCGTCGGTCGTCTTCCACGCCGCCGCCTACAAGCACGTGGGCCTGATGGAGGCGAACCCGGTGGAGGCGATCCGCAACAACGCGATCGCCACGCAGGTCGTCGCCCACGTGGCGGGCGATGCGGGCACGGAGCGCTTCGTGCTCGTCTCGACGGACAAGGCCGTCGCGCCGGCGACCGTGATGGGTGCCTCCAAGGCGCTCGCGGAGTTCGCCCTGGAGGCGGCGACGGCGCGCTTCCCCCGCACGCGCTACGCGGCCGTGCGGTTCGGGAACGTGCTCGGCTCCTCCGGCAGCGTCGTCCCGATCTTCCGCCGGCAGATCGAGCGTGGCGGCCCGCTCACGGTCACCGACGAACGCATGACCCGCTACTTCATGACGATCCCGGAGGCGGTGCAGCTGATCATCCGTTCGGGCTCGCTCGCGGCAGCGCGCGGGGTCCACAACGGAGCGGGCAGGCCCCGCATCAGCGAGATGACCGGCGCCGAGATCTTCGTCCTGGACATGGGCGAACCCGTCCGCATCGTCGAGCTCGCCCGCGCGATGATCGAGCTCTCCGGCCTGTCCCCCGAACGCGACATCGACATCGAGATCGTCGGCAAACGGCCGGGCGAGAAGCTCCACGAGGAGCTCTTCAACAGCTACGAGAGCGCGCGCTCGACCGACGCGGAGAAGATCCTGCGCGCCGAGCGGAGCCCACTCGGCGTCCAGGCCGTCGAGTCGATGTTCGCCGAGATCAGGCTGCTCGTCCTCGAGGGCGACGCGGCGGCTCTCGCTGCGAAGGTGTCCGAGCTCTCGAGCGAGCTGCGGGACGTCGACGGTGCGAGCAGGCAGGCCGCGCAGGGCGACGGAGGGGACGCGGCGCCCGTGCGTGAGGCCCCGCCCGCCGGCGGCGCAATCGTCGCGCCGGGCGAGACGCGACACGATGCGCCTGCGCCCCTCGTACACTCCCCCAATTCATGAGCATCTCGCTGCTCGCCCTCTCGATCTCCACCAAATTCACCCAGGTGGGGGCGATCGCCGCGTTTGCCGCGGTGCTCGGTATCGCCATCCTCTCGCTCCTGGTCTTCTCCCAGGCGCGCGAGATCAGGCGACTGCGTGACTGGGCCGGGCGCGCGCCCGAGCGCGCCGCGGAGGCCGAGCAGCGTGTCTCCCAGGCGGCCGCCGCGCGGCTTCAGCAGCCGCCGGCGCCGCAGGCCGTACGGGCCGTGCCGCGTACGGCGCCGATCCACGCGCGCGCGGCCACGCCGCCCGGCGCAGCTGTCCCGGCCGCGAGCGCCCCGCCCGGCCAGGCCGTGACAGCGTCCGGGGCGCCCGCCCCGGCCCAGGCTGCCGTCGCTTCGCCGCCGGTGCCCGCCCCGGCCGCACCCGGCCAGCCCGCGCCCGCCTCTGGCGCCCCGCCGGCGGCGCCGCAGCCGCAGCCCGGCGAGCAGGCGGGCAAGCCTGTCGCGCCCGCCCCGGCCCCCGCGAGCGGGCAGCCCGCCCCGGCCCCCGCGAGTGGCCAGCCCGCGAGTGGCCAGCCCGCGAGTGGCCAGCCCGCGAGTGGCCAGCCCGCGACTGCTGCCGCGGCCGCGGCAGCCGGTCAGGCGGCGGGCGCGCAGGGTCGCGCGCCCGCGCCGGCTCAGCCGGGTGAGCCGCGGTCGATCCCCTGGCAGCAGCCCGCGGCCGCGAAAGCCGGCACGGCCCCGGGCGAGCCCGAGCAGCCGCTCGGCGCTCCCTCCTCGGCCGCGGCCGAGCGGGTCCGGTCCCAGCCCAACGGCACCCAGCCGGCCACGCCCGGGGAGCCGTCGCCGTCTCCCGCGGCGGCCGCGGCGGCGGCCGCGGGGGTGCGCGCCGGCGCCACCGCGAGCGCTCCGGCGCCCGGTGCCCCCGCTTCCGCGCCGCCGCAGGGCGCCTCGGCTGCACGTGCGCCGGTCCCCCCGGCCGCATCCGCTGCTCCCGCTGCTGCCGAGCGCAAGCGCCCGCCGCTGCCGCCCGCCCCGTCGGCGCCTCAGCGCGCGGCGACCGCCGGCACCGCGGAGCGGGCGGCCGCTCCACCGTCCGCTGTACGCGCCGCGCGCGGACGCGAGGGCGAACCGCCGGACGAGCGTCGCACGCGCGGCGGCGCAGGGGGCGGCTCGCGGCGGCGGATCATCTTCTTCGCCGTGGCTGCCGCGGTCGTGGTCGCGCTCGCGGTCGTGCTCGCGACCCGCGGCGGCTCCTCCGGCACCCACACGGGCACCTCGGGGCAGGGAACCAGCGCCTCGCAGAAACACACGAGCACCTCGCACGCCAAACACGCCGCCACCTCGACCAGGCAGGCCAAAGCGGCGCCGCCGGCCGAAACCAGCGTGGTCGTGCTGAACGGCACGCTGGCCACCGGCCTGGCCCACCGCATCTCGGCGCAGCTGCAGCAGACGGGCTACTCGCAGGCGGCGGCGCTCAGTGGGCGCCCGCCGGGGGCGAACGAAGTGACGGTCGTGGAGTACGCGCCCGGCCACCAGGCCGACGCACAGGGGGTCGCCCGGTCGCTCTCGGTGAGCCACGTGCAGCCGATCGAACAGGCCGTGTCCGCGCTCGCGGGATCGGCGAAGGTGGTGGTCGTCGTCGGCGCCGACAGGGCCGCCCAGGGCACCACCGCGCCATAGCCGGCTTCCTCGACATCCCCGCCCGCTCGTCCAAGCCCCGCGAGGAGGGGATCACGCACGTGATCGACCGCGGGCTCTCCCTCTCGGAGGTGGACGGGCTGCTCGAGGTGGCGGGCGCGAGCGTGGACATCGTCAAGCTCGGCTGGGGCACCGCCGTGGTGAGCGCCAACCTGCGCCCGAAGCTGGAGCGCTACGCGGCTCACGGGATCCCGGTCGTGCTCGGCGGCACGCTCACCGAGGTGGCGATCCGCCAGGGGCGCGTCGAGGGGCTGATCGCGTGGCTGCGCGAGCTCGGGCTTCGCCACGTCGAGATCTCCGACGGCACGATCGAGCTCGACAAGGCCGTGAAGCGGGAGCTGATCGAAAGCCTCTCGAAGGAGTTCACCGTCTTCGCCGAGGTCGGCAGCAAGGACGTCGACTACATCATGCCGCCGTACATCTGGGTCGAGCAGATCGAAAGCGACCTCGACGCCGGCGCGTGGAAGGTGATCGCGGAGGCGCGGGAGTCGGGGACCGCCGGCATCTACCGCGCCGACGGCGAGCCACGCACCGGGCTGATCACCGAGATCGCGCACTCGATCGATCCCGCCCGCATGATCTTCGACGCGCCGCGCCACGCGCAGCAGGTGTGGCTGCTCAAGCACTTCGGCACCGAATGCAACCTCGGCAACATCGCCCCCGCCGACGTGCTCTCGCTCGAGACGCTGCGTCTAGGCCTGCGCTCCGACACGGTCGAGCGCTTCGCCACGGGCGGCGAGGCTTGAGCGCCGCGGCGGCCGAGGCCGGCGGGGCGGGCGGGGTTCCAGACACCCGCGAGGGCCGTCCCGACAAGCTGGCCGTCGCGGTGTTCGCGGCCCTCGTGCTCGCCTGCCTGCTCGCCTTCTTCCTCACGCAGCGGCTCAAGCACCGTCCCACCAGCGTGCAGCAGTTCAAGCTCACGCCGAACTTCGCTCCGACGCCGGCCGGCCACCACAAACAGGAGCTGATCTCCTTCAAGCTCGCCCACGCCGAACGCGCGACCGTCGCCATCATCGACGCGCGCGGGGACGTCGTGGCGACGCTGCTGACGCGCTACCCGGTCCCCCGCTACAAACAGCTCTCGCTGCGCTGGAACGGACGGCGCGGGACGGCGCACTCCTACGCGACCGTGACCACCCCCAACGGACACGTGTACCTCGTGCCGCGGAACAGGGGGCATCTCGCGGGGGCCGGCGAATATCGCGTGCGCCTGCGGCTCAGCCGCCAGCGCGAACCCGTGCTCTCGCCGCGCAGCTTCACCCTGGAGCGACCGTGACCGCTGCGCCGCTGGCGGGCAGCCTGCCGTCTGCCGGCACGCTGGCTGCGCTGGTCGCGGTGGGGCTCGTGCTCGCGGCGGCGCTCGCGCCGGCGATGCGACGCCATCCCGAAGCGTTCCCGCTGCTCGCGATCCTCGCGCTGCCCTTCCGCGTGCCGGTCTCGGCCGACGGGCGCACCGTCAACCTGCTGGTGCCCTTGTACGTGGTGGTCGCGGCCGGGGTCTTCGCCCACCTCCTGCCCGGGCTGCTCGCCGGGCGCGCCGCGCCCGCCCAGGAGTCCGCCGCCGCGCTCCGTGGCAACCCGGCCGCGCGCTATGTGGGCTGGGCGCTCCTCGCCGCCGTCGCGCTCTACACGCTGCAGATCTCCTACTCGGCGGACCGCGCGAAGGCGGCTGAGAACCTGCTGTTCTTCTACGTCCCCTTCGGGCTGCTGTTCGTGATGCTGGGTGAAGTGCGATGGACCCCGCGGCTGCTGCGCCGCGCGCTCCTGGTCCTGGTCGCGGTTGCGGTCGTGCTCGCGGGGGTCGGCTTCGTCGAGTACTACCGCAAGAGCCTGTTCCTGAACCCGAAGCTCGTCGCCGCGGACCAGTACGACAACTACTTCCGGGTCAACTCCGTCTTCTTCGACCCCAGCGTCTACGGGCGCTTCCTGATGATCGTGATGCTCGCCGTCACGACGGTCGTCCTGTGGGGGACGCGGCGGCAGGTCCAGGCGGGGGCGGCCGTGCTCGCGTGGCTCCTGGCCGGGCTGGTGACGAGCTTCTCGCAGTCCAGCATCGCAGGGCTGCTGCTGGGGCTCGCGGTGCTGGCGGCCTATCGATGGGGGGTGCGGGGGACCGTGACCGTCACGGCCTCGCTGGCCGTGATCGCGGCCGCCGTGCTGCTGCTCGCGCCGAAGAGCGCGCACCTGAGAGGCAGCTCCGCCAACAGCGCCACCGCCGGGCGCACGAGCCTGATCGAAGGCGGCCTCGAACTGTTCGAGGACCGGCCGCTCCAGGGCTTCGGCTCGGGATCGTTCGAAACCGAGTACAAGCGCCACACGAGCGCGAGCCAGGCGACCACGCAGAACGCGGTCTCGGCGTCGCACACGATCCCGGTCACGATCGCCGCCGAGCAGGGCCTCCTCGGGCTGCTCGTGTACGGCGCCCTCCTCGCCGTTGCGTTCATCGCCCTCTTCACCGGCGCCGGGCGCTCCCCGCCGCGCATCGCAATCGCCGCGTGCTTCGCCGCGCTCGTCCTCCACACGTGGAGCTACGCGGACTTCCTCGAGGACCCCTTCACCTGGGCGCTGCTCGCGATCGGGGTCGCGCTCGCACGCGCGGGCGGCTCGCGGCCCGCGCCGGCCGCCGCTCCTGCCGCGCCGCCCGCGACGGTCGAGCGCCCGGCCGGCGAGGCGCCACGCGAGCCCTCGGGCGCCGCGTGAGCGCCGCTCGCCCGCGGCCTCGCCGGGGCGGCCGCAAGTAGCTTCTAGCCGTGCTCGACTACCTCAGGCGCCTGGTGACGACCGGCGCGGCGTACCAGTTCGGCGACATCGTCGCGAAGGGGCTGGCGCTGCTCACGCTGCCGCTCTACACGCACCACATCGGGCCCGGGGCCTACGGCGCCGCCGAAGCGCTGTTGACCGCGGTGATCCTTGCGAGCATTCTCGTTCGCGGCGGCGTCGGGGAGGCTTTCGTGCGCTTCTACTTCGACGACGACGACGAAGCGCGGCGCGAGCGGATCGCGCGGAGCGCGACCGCGTTCGTCGCGTGGACGACCACGCTCGCGGCGATCGTCGGGCTGATCCTGTCCGCGCCGCTCTCGGAACTGATCCTCAACTTCTCCGATCCACTGCTGATGGACTGCGCGGTGCTGGGCCTGTGGGCGTTCACGAACCTCGAGATGGCGTACGCCCAGCTGCGGGTGGACGAGCGCGCGCGCACCTACATCTACGCGTCGGGGGCGAACGTCGCGCTGACGGTCACCTTCACGATCGTGCTGGTCGTGTTCGCGGGCCAGGGGGCGCGCGGCCTGCTGCTCGGCAACTTCGGCGCCTCCGCGCTCGTGGTGCTCGGCCTCTGGTGGGTGCTCCGTCGCCGCGTCTCGCTGCGCGTGCGTCCCTCCGACCTGCGCGCGATGCTGGCATTCGGGCTGCCGACGGTCCCCGCCGACGCGAGCGTCTACGGGCTGCAGGTCGCCGACCGCTTCTACCTGTTCCGCTCCTACTCGCATACGGCGGCCGGGACGTACGCGGTCGCGATCAAGCTCGCGACCGTCGTGTTCGTCGCGGTCCGGGGCTTCCAGTACGCGTGGCCGCCGCTGGCCTACTCGATCTCCGACGACGAGGAGGCGAGCCGGCTGTACTCCCTGGTCACCACCTACTACGCGCTCGCCACGGGGGTCGTCGTGTGCGCCGTCGCGCTGCTCGGCCGCTGGCTCGTGCGGCTGCTCTCGGCGCCCGCCTACTTCGACGCGTACCGGGCGCTGCCGTGGCTGGCGCTCGGCTGGGCCCTCTACGGGCTCTACCTCGTCTTCGTCGCGATCTCCGGCCGCGCGCGCGTGACCTCGCGCAACCTGCCCGCCGCCGCCGCCGGGCTGGCCGTCAACATCGCGCTCCTGCTCGCGCTCGTGCCGGCGAGCGGGGCGGGTCTCGGCATCGCGGGCGCCGGGATCGCCCTGTGCGGCGCCTACCTGGCGATGCTCGCCGTGATCTACCTGCTCACTCGCACCCTGTTCCGGGTGGGGTTCGAATGGCGCCGCCTCACCCAGCTCGTCGCGATCCTCGCCGCGGTGGCCGTCTCCGGCGAGCTGCTGCTGCCCGACCACGGCTTCGGCGGGCTCGCCGCCCGCATCGCGTGGCTCGTCCTCGTCCCCGCCGCCCTGCTGCTCACCGGCTTCTTCCACCCGCACGAGCGCGCGGAGGCGCGCCGCCTCGCGGCCGACGCCCGGCGCCGCGTGGCCGCGTTCAGGGCGCGGCACGGCGAGCTCGAGGCCTACGCAGAGGACCCGCTGCGCGACATCTGAGCGTTGTGGCGCGCGGCCGCCTCGCGCAGGCCCTCGCCCCGCGCCGGCCTCAGGCTCGCGCACGCGCTGTGCCACTGGCGCCGGGCGTCGTGCCCGGGCAGGACCAGGGCGCCGGCCGCGCGCTCGGCGTAGGCTGCGGCGGTGAGCCAGCGCACCGCCCGCGCGGCGCCGGCGGAGTGGTGCTTTCGCATGTAGAGGTCCCGGTTGCGCGCCATCTCGACGATGCGCCGCTCCGGCGCGGCCCCGGTGGCGAGCTGCTCGTCGTGGATCGCGCGCGCTCCGGGCACGAAGAGGCTGCTCCAGCCCGCGTCGCGCAGCCGCCGCGCGAAGTCGACCTCGTCGGAGTAGACGAAGAAGTCGGGGTCGAGCCATCCGACCTGCGCCGCCGCGCTGCGGCGCACGAGCAACGCCGAGGACTGGCACCAGTCGACGGCGCGCGTGTGCGTGCCGCGGCTCTGCACGACGAACAGGCGGTGGAGCTGGAACGCGCCGGCGAGCGCCGCCGCCGGGCCGGGGAAACGCCAGGCGCATGGCTGCCGGGAGCCGTCCGGCCGCAGCAGCTGTGCCCCGGCGCAGGCGGCGCGCGGCTCTGACTCGAGCGCCTGCAAGAGGGCGAGCGTCGCGCCCGCGAGCAGCTCGGAGTCCTCGTTGAGGAGCAGCGCATAGCGACCGCGCGCGCGTTCGAGCAGCTCGCTGTCGTTGGCCGCCTTGCCGCGGCGCTCTCTCAGCGCCAGCACCTCGTCGACGGCCTCGTGCGAGCGCGCCGCCTCGACCGAGCCGTCGCCCGAGCAGTTGTCGAGCACCAGCGTCTCGGTCGCGAACGGCAGCTGCGCACGCTCGCGCGCGATCGCGTCGAGCCCGCGCAGCAAGAGCTCGCGCTGCGCGGTGTTGACGACGCAGAAAGTCAGCTCGATGTTGCCGTCAGAGGCCATCGCGCCCGTATTCTCCGCTGCCGTGCGCGTCCACGTCGTCGACCCCTCGGCCTTCACGCCGCCCTACGACCACGCGCTGTGCACGGCGCTCGCCGCTGCGGGCGCCGACGTCGAGCTCGTGACCAGCAGCTTCGCCTACGGCCCGGTCGCGCGACCGGCCGGCTACGAGCGCCGCGAGCTGTTCTACCGCGCGGCGGGACGCGTCGGCTCGGCCTCCGCGAGGCGTGCCGTGAAGCTCGCCGAGCACGTGCCCGACATGCTCCGCTACCGCGCTGCGGCGCGCGCGGCCGACGTCGTCCACTTCCAGTGGCTGGCGGTGCAGCAGCTCGACTGGGCGCTGCTGCCCGGGGGCCGCCCGCTCGTGATCACCGCGCACGACGTGCTGCCACGGGAGCCCCGCGCCGGCCAGCGCCGCGGCCAGCGGCGCGTCTACGAGCGCTTCGACGCCGTCGTCGTGCACTCCCAGCACGGACGCAGGCGGCTGGTCGAGGAGCTCGGGATCGCGCCCGAGCGCGTGCACGTGATCCCGCACGGCGTCTTCGAGCATCTCGCCGCGGCGCCGCCGGCGCCCGCTCCGTTCGAGACCGAGCTGCCGGTCGTGCTGTGCTTCGGCCTGATGCGCCCCTACAAGGGCATCGACCTGCTGCTCGAAGCGTGGCGGGGGATCGAGGGCGCGGAGCTGTGGGTGGCCGGGATGCCGAGGATGGACGTCGCGCCGCTCGAAGCGATGGCGCCGCCCGGCGTGCGCTTCGTGCCGCGCTTCATCGGCGACGACGAGCTGCCCGCGTTCTTCCGCCGTGCCCAGGTCGTCGTGCTCCCCTACCGGGAGATCGACCAGTCCGGCGTGCTGTTCACCGCGCTTGCGTTCGGCCGCCCGCTGCTGCTCAGCGACGTCGGCGGCTTCCCGGAGATCGCGGCGACGGGCGCCGCGCGGACCTTCCCGGCCGGCGACGCGGCCGCGCTGCACGGCGCGCTCGACGAGCTCATCCGTGATCCGCAGGCGCGGGACGCTCTCGCTGCGAGGGCGGCCGGGCTTGCGGCGGGGGAGTACTCCTGGAGCGAGATCGGCCGCCGGACGCTGGCGCTCTACGAGAGCCTGCCGGCTGAATCGATCACCTAGTCCTTCCAGAAGTCGTGCAGGAGCTCGCCGTCGCCTTCGTGGCGCGCCCCGAACACGATCAGCGAGAGGCCGTCCGGCCCTGCCTCCCAGGCGCGCGTCACCTCCGGTGAGACGCGAATCGCGTCGAGCTCGCCGACGTCGACGATCTCGTCGTCGAGGCGGATGCGTCCGCTGCCCGCGAGCACCACGTAGACCTCCTCGGCCTCGTCGTGCTTGTGCCCGAACGCCGCACGCTTGCCCGGCTTGAGCACGTGGTATGCGAAACCCGTCTGGGTCGCGCCGAGCTCCTCGCGCGGGAAGTGCGCCTCGCCGAGCTCGCCGAAGCCGAACTTCGGCGCGCTGTCCTCGGTCTCGCGCAGGTTCTTGAGCGTGTAGCTCACTGCGCGCGAGTCTACCCGCGGCGGGTCCGCCAGAATCCTCACCGTTGCTCGCCCTCGAGATCGTCTTCTGGCTGTGCGCCGCCCTGATCGTCTGGACGCAGGCCGGCTACCCGCTCGCCCTGGCGCTGGCCGCACGCCTGCACGGGCGCGCACGCGGCCCGCTCGCGCCTCCTGCCCGCGGACAGGAGCCGGCGCTGTCGCTGGTGATCGCCGCTCACGACGAGGAGAGCGTGATCGAGGCGAAGGTGCTGAACGCGCTCGCGCTCGACTACCCGCGCGAGCGGCTCGAGGTGATCGTCGCGTGTGACGGCTGTGCCGACGCGACCGCCGAGCGCGCCCGCGCGGCGGGCGCCGACCTCGTGCTCGAGCTGCCGCGCGGCGGCAAGATCCGCGCGCAGGACGCCGCCGTCGAGCGCGCCCGCGGCCAGCTCGTCGCGTTCTCCGACGCGAACGCGCTGTGGGAGCCCGGCGCCGCGCGGGCCCTCGTCGCCGCGTTCGCTGACGCCGCCGTCGGCTACGCCTGCGGCCAGGTCCGCTTCGTCCAGGCCGCGGGTGGCGCCGGGGACAACCAGGAGGGCGTCTACTGGCGCTACGAGATGGCCGTGCGCGAGCTCGAGTCGCAGCTGTCCTCCATCACCGCCGGCAACGGCGCGATCTACGCCACGCGGCGCGAGAGCTACATCGTGGTGGACCCGATCATGGGCCACGACCTGTCGCTGCCCTTCAACGTCGTCAAGCGCGGGCAGCGTGCGGTCTATGTCCCCGGCGCGCTCGCGAGCGAGAAGATGGTGCCGACGATCGAGGGCGAGTTCGCGCGCAAGCGCCGGATGATGAGCCACACATGGCCGATCCTGCTGCGCGGCGGGATGCTGTCCCCGCGGGGCTACACGCCGGGTTACGCCGCGATGATCTTCTCCCACCGCGTGCTCCGCTACGCGCTGCCGTTCCTGCACCTGATCGCGCTCGCTGCGAACGTCGCGCTCGTCGCGGGGAGCCACGGCTCCGCGCGCACGTTGTATGTTGTCACGCTCGCGCTGCAACTCGCTCTGCTGCTCGCTGCCGCGCTGGCGGGCGCCGTGCGTGCCCGGCCGCTGCTCGTGGCCCGCTATTACGTCTTGACCGCCGCCTCGCCCGCCGCCGGGCTGTGGGACTGGCTGCGGCACGGGACCGAGGCCTCTTGGGAGGCCGCGGAGGGGACGCGGTGAGCGCCCGGTGCGAGAATCCCGCCCCGTGCTGCGCCGCCTCGTCGACATCGCGGTCTCGGGGGCCGCGCTGGCCCTGCTCTCGCCGGTGCTCGCGCTCGCCGCGCTGGCGATCAAGCTCGAGAGCCGCGGCCCGGTCGTCTACCGCCAGCGCCGGGTCGGCCGCGGCGGCGCGCCCTTCGACGTGCTGAAACTGCGCACGATGGTGCAGGGCGCCGAGCACGTCGGCGCGGGCCTCGCGATCGACGCGGGCGATGCGCGCGTGACCAGGGTCGGCGCGCTGCTGCGCAGGACCTCGCTCGACGAGCTGCCGAACCTCGTCAACGTTCTGCGCGGCGAGATGTCGCTGATCGGCCCGCGCCCGACGCTGCCGGTGCAGGTCGAGCAGTACACGCCGCGCCAGCGCGGTCGCCTGCAGATCAAGCCCGGCATCACCGGCTGGGCGCAGGTGAACGGCCGCGCCTCGCTGCCCTGGGCCGAGCGGATCGAGCTCGACCTCTACTACATCGAACACCGCTCGCTGGCGCTCGACCTGCGGATCCTCGCCCGCACGCCGGGCATGGTCCTCGGCGGCTCGGGCCTCTACAAGGGCGCCACCGGGGGCTGGGAGGGGGAGCTGTGAGCGAGCGCTCCGGCCGCGCGGCGATCCTGCTCACGGGTGTCGGCAAGCGCTACGACATCGTCTCCTGCTTCGCGCAGCTGACCGAGACGATCGCGGCCGACCCGTCGCCGCTGGCGCCCGCGCAGTACGCCGCGGACGTGCGCGTCGAGGTGCCGCGGATGGACGAGGAGGCCTACGTGCCCGCGCTGGCCGAGTTGTGCGAGCGCCACGGCGTCGGCGCGGTCCTGCCCCTGACCGACCTCGACATCGAGATCCTCGCGCGGGCGCGCGAGCAGGGGCGCCTGCCCGCGCTGGTGCCCTCCGCGGAGGTGGCGCGCGCCACCTACGACAAGTACGAGGCGCACCTGCTGCTGGAGCGCCTGTCGCTGCCCTCGCCCCCCACGGTGCTGCCCGAGGACGACCTGGACGCGCTCGAGTACCCGGTGATGGTCAAGCCGCGCAAGGGCTCGGGCGCGCGCTCGATCCACCTCGCCCGCAGCCCCGCCGAGGCCCGCTTCTTCATCGACTACATCTCCGAGCCGGTGATGGTGCAGCGCGCGATGGCCGGGCCGGAGATCTCGATCGACTGCCTGGGCGACACCGAAGGGCGCTGCCTGAACGCGATCCCGCGCACGATGATCGAGTCCCGGGGCGGCGAGTCGATCAAGGGCACCGTGATCGAGGACCGCGAGATGGTCGAGCTCGGCCGGCGCGTGGTCGAGGAGCTGGGCGTGCGCGGGCCCGCCACGATCCAGGTCTTCCGCGACCCCGTGGCGGGGCTGGGCATCACCGACGTCAACACCCGTTTCGGCGGCGCCTTCCCCGCACCCGCGTATGCGGCGCGGGCCGGGCGCAGCTACCCCGAGCTGATCGTCGCGATGGCGAGCGGCGAGCCCGTCGCGCCGCACGTCGGCGAGTTCCGCGCTCCCGTCACGTTCACCCGCTACTACTGGCAGCTGGAGCTGGACGAGCAGATGCGGCCCACCGGCCGCGAGATCGTGCCCGGCGGGCCGCCCCCGCCGAAGTAGGAGTGCCCACCCGCCCGCTCGCGCGGGGGCTGGGGCTAGAATCGGGGGCCGGATGGCAACGTCGCTCGTCGACTCACCGCCTTCGCAGGACTTCCGGCCCCCGGACGCCGGGCAGAACGGCCCGGCCGCCGCGGACCCTGGCGCCACGACGCCGGGGCAGGACGGCGCCGGTCCCGCGCCGCGCACCGTGCGGTGCGCGAGCTGCGGCGCGCCGATGGCGGCCGGCCAGGACTGGTGCATGCAGTGCGGCGCAGGCGCGCCCGGCAGCGTCGAGCGCCACCCCTGGCGCCCGTGGGCGATCGCCCTCGCGGCGACCGCCGTGCTCGTGCTGGGCGCTGCGGCTGCGGCATACGCGGCGCTGAGCAAGGAACCGAAGCATGCCCCGGTGAAGGTCGCGACGGTCGCCCAGGCGCCGCCGCCCGCGCCGGCGCCCGTGCCGACCACGCCGGTGCCGAGCACGCCCACGCCGAAAGCCGCGCCTCCGGTCACGAAAGTGCCGGCGGTGACGCCGAAAGCCACACCCACGCCCACGCCGGCGCCCGTCACGCCGACGACCCCCACGACGGCGGAACAGAAAACCTCGACGACGGGGAACGGCGGCTCCGGCGGCCAGACCGGCCCGGAACCGATCCTGCTCGACACCGACGCGGCGTCCACCTACAACCCCTACGCCTATCCCGCCAGCGGCTTCGGCGACCCGAGCCTCACCATCGACGGCGACACGAGCACCGGCTGGAGCGCCCAGGTGAACCCGGCGACCGCGCCGGCGATGGCCGAGGGCGTGCTGATCGACCTCAAGTCGAGCCAGAAGCTCTCGTCCGTCAAGCTCGTCACCTCGACCCCCGGCATCACGGTCCAGGTCTACGGCGCCAGCGTGAAGACCGTCCCGGCCTCGATCACCGACAAAGCGTGGGTGCCGCTGAGCAAGTCGGTGACGCTCAAGAAGAAACGCGCTCGCCTGGCGCTGAAGAACAAGACCAAGGCCTACCGCTTCGTGACCGTGTGGATCAGCGGCGCGCCGCAGTCGTCGGTGGGGACCGCCGAAGCGCCCGGCAAGGTCACGCTGAACGAAATCGAACTGTTCCCGGCGAGCTAGATGACTGATTCCACGACCGTGCACCGCCGGATGGCACGTCTGGCCTTCGCTGGCCGGTTCGGGGATGCGCGCGCAGCGCGCGTCTACCGGTTCGGCCGGCGTCCTCGGCCCTGCCCTCGCCGACCGGCAAGGGCTGCGGCCTGCGTCCTGGGCAGGCTCGACCATCCGCACCACCGGACACGGCACATCGCCGCGGCATCAATCGTCTAGCGGCCGCCGGGGCGGCGGGCGGCCTCGGGGTCCTAGCTGCGAGCCGAGCGCGAGCCGGCGCTCGCTTTGCCGCCGCGCCGCGTCGTGCTGGCGCGCCGGCCGCGCCGCGAGCTCCACACCTCGTCGAGGAACGAGGCGATCTCGCCCGTGAGGCGCTCGGGGCGCAGGCGCAGCTCGACCAGCGAGTCGGCTTCGATCAGCCGCGCGTTGGGCATCTCCTTCGCGAGCATGCCGGCGTCCGAGAACGGGTGCACGGGGTCCCGCCCGTGCCCCAGGATCAGCGTCGGCGCGGTGAACGTGCGCCGCTCGGTGCGGTGCGGCGCGACGCGCCCGAAGAAGAGCCCCTGCATCAGCGCGCCGCTCGGCCCCGGCTCCTGGCGCAGCACGTCGAGCATCACGTTCGTGTAGTGGGGCAGCAGTTTGCGGGGGATCGCGCTCGTCACGCGCGAGACGACCTTCATGACCGGCTCGCCGAAGGTGAGCGCGACGAGCAGCGGCGTGAACGTGAGCGCGCTGCCGAGCAGGCCGTTGTCGAGCACGGGCATCTCCAGCACGAGGCCGCGCAGCCGCTCGGGGCGGGCCGAGGCGACCTCGAGCGCGGCGTTGGCGCCGAGGGAGGTGCCCATCACGACCGCCTGCTCGATCCCGAGGTGGTCCATCAGGGCGACGATCTCCTCCCCGTAGCTGCCCATCGAGTAGCGCCACATGTCGCGCGGGCGGTCCGAGTGGCCGTGGCCGAGCAGGTCGAGCGTGATCACCCGGTTGCCGCGGGCGGCGAGGTCTTCGGCCAGCGGGCGGTGCATCTCCTGGGAGAGCAGCAGGCCGTGCAGCATGATCAGCGGGCGTTTGGCTGCCCGAGCGCTGGCGGCGGTGCGGCCGCGGACGCCGCCGCTGTCCACCTCCGCGGGGCCGCCGCCGTACTCCGTGTAGGCCAGCTTCTGTCCGTCGAGCTTGAAGTACGGCACGCAGCCAGCCTACTACTCGGCCCGGTCTTGGCTACGCGGCCAGTTCGGGGTGCCGCCCGCGGCGCTGCCGCGATAACTTGCGTTCCGAACAGACGAGAGGATCGGCCGGCGCGACGTGCCGGCATGACGATTGGTGGATCGGCCGGCGCTCCGTACCGGCCTCGACAGGAGGAGAGTCCGATGGCAAAGCAGCCCCGAATCCTCGCCGGCCAGACGGTGGCGATCACAGGAGCCGCCCGCGGGATCGGACGTTCGACCGCCCAGGCGCTCCTGCGCCAGGGGATGCGGATCGCGATCGGCGACCTCGACGAGCAGGCCGCGCAGGCGACGGCCGAAGAACTGGACCCCACCCACGCGACGCGCGAGCGCGTCGTGGCGCTGCCGCTCGACGTCACCGAGCGCGACTCGTTCGCCGCCTTCCTGGACGCGGCCGAAGAGCGGCTCGGGCCGCTCGACGTGCTGGTCAACAACGCCGGGATCATGCAGATCGGGCGGTTCATCGACGAGGACGACCTGACCGCGAGGCGGATGATCGACATCAACCTCCACGGCGTGATCCTCGGCTGCAAGCTGGCGCTGGACCGGATGCTCCCGCGCGACCGCGGGCACATCGTGAACATCTCCTCGCAGGCGGGGAAGTTCGGCGCGCCCGGCGGGGCGACCTACTCGGCGACCAAGCACGCGGTCGTCGGGCTGACCGAGGCGATCCGCGGCGAGCTGCACCTGATGGGCGCGCACATCGACGTCAGCTACGTGATGCCGTTCGTGGTCAACACCGAACTCGGCTCGGGCCTGGGCGAGGCGCGTGGGATGGCCAACCTCGAGCCCTCGGAAGTGGCGGACGCGATCGTCGACGCTCTGCAGCACGGGATCGTCGACGTGTGGGTGCCCAAGCGCGCGAAGCGCAACAACCAGCTCGGCACGCTGCTGCCACGCTCGCTCTCGGAGGGGATGGTGCGGATGATGAAGGCGGACCGCGTGCTGGCGGGCGCGGATCTGAACCGCAGGCGCGAGTACGAGCTGCGCGCGTCGCACTCGGAGCCGAGCCTCGAGCCGGGCGCGGAGACCGCGCAGATCGGCTCGGGAGAGCAATAGAGAGATAGAGGGGGGTGCCGCGGCCCGCGCGATGCCGCGGGCGGTGGCGCGCCCCGCGACGACGCGGGGAGTTCAGCCGGTCAGCAGCCAGTCGGCGATCAGCCCGCCGATGAGCGGCCCCTGGTCCTCCTGAAGGAAGTGGCTCGCGTCGGGGATCGTCCGCGGCGCGGGCCGGCCGATCGAAGAGGCGAAGCGCTCGCCGGTCTCCAGGGGCAGCACCGGGTCGGAGTCGGCCCAGAGCATCAGCGTCGGGCGGCGGTCGTCCTTGAGCGAGGAGTGGACGCGCTGGCCCTCGGCCGCGCCGGGCGCCTCGGGGCTCAGCGGGATCATCAGCGGGAACGCGCGCGCGCCGGCCTTCGACGACGCGTCGGGGTAGGGCGCGTCGTAGGCGGCGATCACCTCGTCGCCCGGGTCGCTCTTGCAGGCGCCCTTGACGAGGAAGCCGACCGGCAGGTCCTCGGTGCGCTCGACGAAGTCCCGGAACGCCATCCAGGCGTCGGTCATCTTCTGGTGGCCGGTGAACAGGCCCGTGTCGAGGATCACCAGCCGGTCGATGCGCTCACGCTGCTCGACGGCGATCCGCAGGCCGATCGGCCCGCCCCAGTCGTGCACGACGGCGGTGGCGCCATGGAGGTCGAGCTCCTCGAGCAGCTCCCCGGCGAGCGCCGCGTGGGTGTCGTAGCTGTACCAGCCGATGTCCGTCGGCTTGTCCGAGCGCCCGAAGCCGGCCAGGTCGGGCGCGATGCAGCGGAAACCCGCGTCCAGCACGGGCGGCATCACCTTCCGCCACAGGAACGACCAGGTTGGCTCGCCGTGGAAGAAGATCACCGGCGGGCCCTCGCCCTCGTCGAGGTGGGCGAGCCGCAGCCCTTCGACTTCGCGGTAATGCGAGTCCCACGGGAAGTCGGGGAGGCCCTCCAGCGCGCCTTCCGGCGTCCGCACCGCGTCGGTCATGGCGGCTGGGAGCATACCCGGAGGCTCATCGGCTAGGCTCGCGGCCGTGCACACCGCCCTCCAGATGGCGCCGGTCCTGGCTGCCGAGAAGAGCCACGTACCCTTCTACATCGCCGGCGGCGTGCTCGTGGTGTGGGCGCTCGGCATCTCGATGCTCGTCGGCATGCGCAAAGTCGCCTTCCCGGCGGACGACGGCCAGCAGCGCGCCGTGATGGGGATCACCGTCCTGCTCGTCGCGATCACGCTCGTGGCTGCCGTCGCCACCAGCAGCTCGCCCACGAAGGAGGCCGCTGCGACCGCGGCGACGCCCACGACCACCGCGCCGGCCGAAACGGCGCCGTCCACGACCCAGACGAGCGCCCAGCCAGCCGAAACGGCGCCGTCCACGACCCCGACGAGCACCCAGCCGACCGCCACGACGGGCACCCCGGCGCCGCCGTCCTCACCCGCCGCCCAGGCGCAGAAGGTCTCACTCGCAGCCGACCCGGGTGGCCAGCTCGCCTACAGCCAGACGACGCTGAAAGCGAAAGCCGGCACCGTCACGATCGAATTCATGAACGCCTCGCCGCTCGAACACAACGTCACCGTCGAACAGGGCAACAAACACGTCCTCGGCGCCACGCCGACGTTCGTCGGCGGCAAGCGCAGCCTGACGCTGAAGCTCTCGCCCGGGACCTACACGTTCTTCTGCTCGGTCCCCGGCCACCGCCAGGCCGGCATGGAAGGGAAACTGGTCGTCAGCTCGTGAAGCTCTACGTCTGCTACGGCACCTTCCCCACGCCGCGGCCGGGCGGGCACCCGTGCGCCAACGCCTACCACGCGCTGCGCGACGCCGGCTACGACCCCGAGGTCGTGAAGTCCTACGGCTTCGCGCCGCTGCCGGGCGTGTTCAACCGCACGCGCGGGCGCCGCGAGGTCCAGGAGCTGACGGGCAACCGCTGGGTCCCGACGCTGGTCCTGGACGACGGCACGGTGATCGACGACTCCAAGGCGATCGTCGCGTGGGCCGGGGCCAACCCGGCGTAGCTCTGATGCAGGTCCCGCGCGGCCGCTGAGCCGAGCCGCCGCGCCAGCAGCTCGTCCAGCTCTTCGTCGGCACGCGCCGCAGCGCGGCCGATCGCGAGCGTCATGATCACGCCGCACGTCATGAGCGTGGCCCCGGCGATGAGGATGATGGTCATCACGCCTATGCGACCCCCTCTCCCATGGTCAGCCTGGCAGAGCCCACGGACGCGATCTCGCCCGCGCGGCCCTGCGTCGGCGCCGATGCATAGATTTCTCCGCCGGGGGGCCGTTGTCCTCCCGCCGCCGGAGCAAAACTCGACTTGGACGGGAGACGCAGATGGACGTGATCGAAAGCCTCGACAGGGTTCGCGCCGAGCGCGACGTGCTGGCGCACCCCTTCTACCGCCGCTGGAGCGCCGGCGAGCTGACCCGCGAGGAGCTCGGCCTCTACGCGGGCCAGTACCGCCACGCGGTCGTGGCGCTCGCCGACGCCTCGCGCCTGGCCGCCGAGGCGGCGCCGGCGGGCCTGCGCGAGGGCCTCGCGCGTCACGCGGAGGAGGAGCGCGAGCACATCGCGATGTGGGACGGCTTCGCCGCCGCATGCGGCGGGCGGCAGGATGCGCCCGCCCTCGATCGGACGGCCGGCTGCGCCGAGCGCTGGACGGCGGGCTCGGATCTGCTCGAGCGCCTGGCCGTGCTGTACGCGATCGAGGCCTCGCAGCCGGAGATCTCGCGCACGAAGCTCGAGGGCCTGCGCGAGCACTACGCGTTCGTTGACGAGGAGCCCGCCCACCCGGCGAGCGAGTACTTCGCCGTCCACGAGGTGCGCGACGTCGAGCACGGCCGCGCTGCTGCGCAGCTGATCGGCGAGCTGATGGCGCGCGAGGCCGACCCCGAGGCGAAGGCGGAAGCGATGGTGGCCCGCGCCGAGCGTGCCCTCGACGGGAACTGGGAGCTGCTCTCCGGCGTCGAAGAAGCGGCCTAGCCGCGCCCGGCCGCGGTCAGCCGCCCCGCGAAGAGCACGGCGGCGACCGCGGTCGCCAGGTTCAGGCTCGAGACGCCCTCGCGCATCGGGATCCGCAGCAGCGCGTCGGCCCGGGCCACGAGCTCCGGGCTGAGGCCGTCGCGCTCGGTGCCGAAGGCGAGGATCGCGCGCGGGTCGAGCGCCTCCGCGCCGAGCTCCTCGCCGTCGGGGTCCAGGCCGATGACGGGCCGGTCGCCGCCCCCCAGCGGGACGAGATCCTCCAGGCGCGCGACCGGGAGGGCGAAATGCAGCCCGGCGGCGCCCCTCAGCGCGTCGGGATGCCAGGGGTCGTGCGATCCGGTCGCGAGCACGGCGCCGGCGTCCGCCGCCGCCGCTACCCGCACGCACGCGCCCGCGTTGCCGAGGTCGCGAGGGTTCTCGAGCAGGACGAGCGGGCCGGCCGTGCCCGCGAGCAGCGCGCCCACGTCCACCTCCGGGCGGCGTGCGATCGCGACCACCCCGGTTTTCGGAGGCAGCGGCACCAGCTGCGCGAACAGCTCCCCGTCCACCTCCTGCACCTCGGCCGCCAGCCGCGGGCGCACGTCGGGCGCGAGCCGTTCGCCGAGCGCGAGCAGCGCGCCCGCGTCGGGGGTCACGAGCAGATCGATCTCGGCGCCGAAGCGCAGCGCGTGCTTGACGGCGTGGAAGCCTTCGAGCACGGCCAGCGCCGGGTCGCGTCGCGCGCGCCCGAAGCGCGGGATGAGCGACCCGTCACGCACGCGCCGATGATCGCACGCCTCGGCCGGCACGGAGCGCCGGCCGAGCTCACCGGTCGTCCGGCGCGGAGCGCCACCCGACCCAGATCCGCCCTTCGCTAGCCTTCTTCGCAGCCGTGCAGCTCGAGGGCATCCACCACATCAGCGCGATCACCGGCGACGCGGCGGGCAACGTCCAGTTCTACACCGGCGTGCTGGGCATGAGGATGGTCAAGCGCACGGTCAACCAGGACGAACCCTCCGTCTACCACCTCTTCTACGGCGACGAGCACGGCTCGCCGGGCATGGACCTCACGTTCTTCGAGTACCCGGGGGCGGCACCCGGCGTCGCGGGCGCAGGCATGGTGCACCGCATCGTCTGGCGGGTGGGCTCCGGGGCGGCGCTCGAGTTCTGGCGCGAGCACCTGGGCGGCCACGGCGTCGAGGCCCGCCCGACCGGAGACAGCCTGCTGTTCGCCGACCCGGAGGGGCTGGAACACGAGCTCGTGGTCGACTCCAGCGGCGACGAGCCGCTGCGTGCTGCGAGCCCGGAGATCCCCGCCGAGCACGCGCTGCTCGGCTTCGACGGCGTGCGCGCGTACAGCAACGACCCCCCGCGCAGCCAGCCGCTGCTCTCCGAAGTGCTCGGCTTCACGCGCCACAGCGGCGAGAGCTGGGAGGTCCGCGGCTCGGCGCGAGGCAGCACCTACGCGTATGACCCGGCGCCGCCGGAGCTGAGCCGCCGCCAGGGCGCGGGCTCGGTGCACCACGTCGCGTTCGCGGCGCGGATGGAGGAGATCGAGCCGTGGCGCGAGCGGATCGCCGAAGCGGGGGCGCGGCCGACGCCGGTGGTCGAGCGCTTCTACTTCAAATCGGTCTACTTCCTGGAGCCGAGCGGCGTCCTGTTCGAGATCGCGACGATGGGGCCCGGCTTCGCGATCGACGAGGAGCAGGAGCACCTCGGCGAGCGGCTCTCGCTGCCCGCACCGTTCGAGCCGCTGCGCGAGCAGCTCGAAGGCACGCTCCGACCGCTGCCCTACCCGCCGGCCTGGCGCACGGCGCAGACCGCCGGCTAGACCCTATGGCGGTTAGCGCGTGGGGTTGACCGGTGGGTGAGATGGCCGGACGCTCCTCGCGGGGGTTTGTCTGGCCGGAGATAAGGCTCCGGCTGACCCCATGAGATGAGGAGGTCCGGCCATGGTGGGAACGATGACGTGGGTGGGGCTGGATGTCCATGCCCGCTCGACGCACGCGGCGGCGATAGACGCATCGACGGGCGAGCTTTCGCGGGTGCGTTTCGGTGCTGGCGTGGAGGCACCGGTGGGGTGGCTGCGCTCGTTGCCTGGCCCGGTCAGGGCGTGCTATGAGGCGGGGCCGAGCGGTTTCGGGCTCTACCGCGCTTTGATCGAGGCTGGCATTGCCGCCGAGGTGATCGCGCCGGGCAAGACGCCGAGGGGTCCGAGCGATCGGGTCAAGACCGATCGCAAGGACGCCGAGCTGTTGGCGCGCCAGCTGCTGGCGGGCTCGTTGACGGCGGTGGTGGTGCCACCGGTCGAGGTTGAGGCGGCGCGCGAGATGACACGCGCTCACGCCGCCTAGACGAAGGCCCGGCCGGCGCGCCGGCTGCGCGGCGCGCGCCCCTCGAGCACCGTGCCCCAGTCGGCGAGCGCCTCGGGCGGCACGGGCTCGGTCGCGGCGATGAACTCGAGCAGCGCCGCGGCGAGGCCTTCGGGGTCTTCGAGGTTGGGGAAGTGCGCGGCACCGGGGAGCGTGCGGAACATGCTGTTGGGCAGCGCGCGGTGCGCGGCGCGGCCGTGCTCGAGCGGGATCGTGTGATCGCGCTCGCCCCACACGATCAGCATCGGGATCGCCTCCAGCAGGTACAGCCGGTCGGTCGCGCTGACGCGCTGCCCGCGCACGTCGATGACCGAGCGCAGCGTCTGCAGGAACGCCTCGCGCGCGCCGGCGTTCTGCAGCGGGCGCAGCGCCCGGGCCACGGCCTGCAGGTAGGCGCCGCTGTCCATCCCGCGCTCGCGCATGCGCGTGCCAAGCGTGCGGATCGCGCCCAGCAGCCGCGGGTTGATCGTCACCGACAGCAGCGGCGCGGTGCCCGGCAGGGCGGCGGTGCGCAGCATCGGCGAGACCTCCCGCCCCAGCCCGCCGCTCGAAACCAGCGCGAGCCGTTCGACGCGCTCGGGGAACTGGTAGAAGAACTGCATCGCCACGCCGCCGCCGAGCGAGTGCCCGACGACGGTCGCGCGCTCGATCCCGATCGCGGTGAGCAGGTCACGGATGCTCGCGGCGTGCGCGCCGAGCGAGTAGTCGCCGCGTGGCGCGGCCGAGTCGCCGTGCCCGATCAGGTCGGGGGCCACGACGGTGTGCGTGCCCGCCAGGCGGTCGGCGACCTCGTGCCAGTGGCTCGAGGAGTTGAGCATGCCGTGGATCAGGACGACGGGCGGGCCGTCGCCGGCGATCCGGTAGACGGCACGGCGCCCGTGCAGCACGATCTCCCACTCCTCGAACTCCGCCACCGACCGGGGACGCTAGCAAAGGGCCATACTGCGCCTGCAGATGCTGCGCCTGATCACGATCCCGATCAGCCACTACTGCGAGAAGGCCCGCTGGGCGCTGCAGCGAGCAGGGATCGCCTACCGCGAGGAACCCCACGTCCAGGGGCTGCACCGGTACTACGCGCGCCGCGCCGGCGGCGGCCAGACGGTGCCGGTGCTCGTCACGCCCGAGGGCGCGATCGGCGAGTCCGAGCAGATCCTCGAATGGGCCGACGCGCACGGCGAGCCCTCGCTGCGGCTGTTCGGCGACGGCGCCGAGCGCGAGCGCGAGCTGGCGCTCTGCCGCCGGCTCGACGAGCGCCTCGGCCCGCACGGGCGGCGGCTGATCTACGTACGCATGTTCGAGCAGCGCGAGCTGCTGCTCCGCTACAACGACCAGGGCGTGCCCCGCTGGGAGGACCGGGCGCTGCGCCTCGGCCTGCCGCTCGCGCAGCGCTTCATCGCCCGCGCGCTGGAGATCGAGCCGGGCGTCGAGCGCGAGGACGAGGCGGTCGCCTTCGCCGAGCTCGACTGGGTCGCCGAGATGCTCGCCGACGGGCGCCCGTACCTGCTCGGCGAGCGCTTCGGCGCCGCCGACCTGACGTTCGCCGCGCTCGCCGCGCCGATCGTGCTGCCGCCCGTGTACGGCGTGCCTCTCCCGCCGCTCGAGCTGCTGGACGCTGCCACCACCGCCCTCGTCGAGCGCGGGCGCGCCCACCCCGCGGGCGCCTTCGCCCTGCGCCTCTACGACGAGCGCGAGCGCGAGCGCGAGCGCGCCCCGGCGCCGGCCTGACGTTCAATCCGGCTCGCGCCAGAGGCGCACGTTGCGCAGCGCGGCGAGCCGCGCGCGCCGGGCTTCGAGGCTCTCGCGCGTGTCGGCGCCGGCGAGCGCCGCGGCATCCGGGTCGAGCGCCTCGTCGCCGGGCTCGGGCCACTCGTGCAGGCAGTGCCGAGCCGAGCCGATGCGCCGGCACTCGCCGGCGAGGCTCGCGCCGAGCTCCAGCCACTGCGTCGAGGACGCCGCGGCCGGCGGAGCGTCGAGCATGCGCTCGGCCTCCGCGAGCGCCGCGGCCAGGCGCGCCGCGAAGCGCGGCAGCTCCTGGGCGGCGGCCCCGCGGGCGTGGCGCCACGCGCGGTGGCGCGGCGACTCCGGCAGCGGCTGCTCCCCGGCGCGGGCGAGCGCGGCGGCGCCGCGCTCGCTCAGCGACCAGACCGGGACGCCGTGCTCGCGCGAGGCCGTCAGCAGCCCCGCCCGCCCGAGCTCGGCGAGCCGCTCGCGCGCGACGCGCGCGGCCCTCGAGCGGGGCGCGAGCGCGAGATGCTCGAACAGCGCCCGTGCCGCGACCGGCCCGGGGGAGGGCAGCCGGTGGCGCCGCGCACGGTCCAGCGCCGCGAGCACCTGCTCCCCGGTGGGCTCGCGCCCGCCCTCCCGCCGCCCCGTCGGTTCCGGCTCGTCCATCGTGCCCTCCAGTCCCCGGCGCCCCGCGGCCCGCTGCTGCCGAGAGGTGCGGTCGCGCGAGCTCTCAGCGCGCGTTCGCGACAATCGGCTGGCATCGAGGCTGAGCGACTCGGTGCCGGGCCCGGGGTGTTGACGCACCGCCGGGCCGCTTTTCAGGTTCTCGCGCCGACGCTAGGACGCAGCCGCCCCCGCGCCAACCCTTCGCGCGCAGAACTTGCAAAGTCGACACGTCCGACGCGCCGATTTGACACAACGGACGCTCCAAAACGGAGGGGACGTGGCCCGGTCAAAACGGACCAGACGGAGCAGGCGGCGGGGGCGGTTTGTCCAGCCCGGCCAGTTGCCCATGTCGGGCGCGGATAATAGACTCGCCCCGTGGTGGCCGGTGGCGGTACGACGATGGACGCCCCCAGCGGACGTTCCCCGTCAGCCGGTGACGCGGCGGGCGCGCCGGCGGTGCGGCTCAGCGGCATTCGCAAGACCTACGGCGAGGTCGTCGCGATCGAGTCTCTCTCCCTGGAGGTCGCCCCCGGCGAGTTCTTCACGATGCTCGGCCCCTCGGGCTCGGGCAAGACCACCACGCTGCGCGTGATCGCCGGCTTCGAGCAGGCCGACACCGGGCGCGTCGAGCTGCACGGCCTCGACGTCACGGGAAGCGCGCCCTACGAGCGCCCGGTCAACACCGTCTTCCAGGACTACGCGCTGTTCCCCCACATGAGCGTGCTCGAGAACGTCGCCTACGGGCTGCGGGTCAAGGGCGTGGGCAAGCGCGAGCGCTCCGAGCAGGCGCGCGGGGCGCTCGAGATGGTGCGGCTGCCGAACGTCGAGGAGCGACGCCCGGTGCAGCTCTCCGGCGGCCAGCGCCAGCGCGTCGCGCTCGCGCGGGCGATCGTCAACCAGCCGCGCGTGCTGCTGCTCGACGAGCCCCTCGGTGCGCTGGACCTGAAGCTGCGCCAGCAGATGCAGCTGGAGCTGAAGTCGATCCAGCGCGAGCTGAGCGAGAACATCACCTTCGTGTACGTCACCCACGACCAGGACGAGGCGCTGACGATGAGCGACCGCATCGCGGTCTTCTCCGACGGGCGCCTCGAGCAGGTCGGGACGCCGGGGGAGATCTACGAGCGCCCGGTCAACGAGTTCGTCGCCGGCTTCGTCGGGACCTCGAACGTGGTCGACCGGGACGGCCGCCGGATGATGATCAGGCCGGAGAAGATTCGCCTGCTGAGCGAGGGGGAGGACGTTCCCGGCTCCCTCGCGGGCGTCGTGCGCGAGGTCGCCTACCTCGGCTCGGTGACGCGTTACGTCGTCGAGACCGACCGGGGCGAGACGATCGTCGTGCTCAGACAGAACCTCGACATGTCAGCCGAGCAGGCTCTGCACGAGCGGGGTCGCAGGGTGCGCCTGCTCTGGCGGCCCGAGGACGCGTCGGTGCTGGGAGCCAAACCACAGGAGGAGACTGAGACATGAAGTTCGCGAAGGTCGACTGGGCCCTGGGGGCTGTGCTGCTGGCGATGATCGTCGGCGCGAGCGCGTGCGGGAGCTCGTCGAGTAAATCGTCGGCGAGCAGCAACCTGCCGACGAAGATCGGCAACGGCGAGGGGCAGCTGAACCTCGTCGCGTGGGAAGGCTACGCCCAGCCCGAATGGGTGAAGCCGTTCGAAAAACAGACCGGATGCGTGGTGCATGCGAAGTACGCCGGCTCCTCGGACGAAATGGTGACGCTGATGCGCCAGGCCGGGAGCCAGTACGACATGGTCTCCGCCTCGGGCGACGCCAGCCTGCGCCTGATCGCAGGCGGCAACGTCGCGGCGATGAACGTGGCGCTCGTGCCCGAATGGAACAACTTCATCCCGCAGCTGAAGTCGCCGGCGCACAACACGGTCAACGGCGTCCACTACGGGATCTCGCTCCAGTGGGGCCCGAACATCCTGATGTGGAACACGAAATCGGTGACGCCGGCGCCGGCCAGCTGGGAAGCGATCTACAGCCCGAAGTACAAAGGCTCGATCACGGTGCCGAACAACCCGATCCAGATCGCGGATGCGGCGCTCTACCTGTCCCACCACCAGCCGAGCCTCGGCATCACCGACCCGTACGAGCTGACGGAAGCGCAGCTGGGCGCCGCCGTGAAGCTGCTCAAGGAACAGCACCCGCTGATCAAGAAGTACTGGGCGCTCGCCTCTGACGAGATCGAACTCTTCAAGAGCGGTGACGCCACCGTCGGCGCCTCGTGGCCCTACCAGTACAACACGCTGATCGCGGCGCACGTGCCGGTGGCCGAACGGATCCCGATCGAGGGCGCGACCGGCTGGGCGGACACGTGGATGCTCTCCGCGCACGCGAAACACCCCAACTGCGCCTACAAATGGGTGAACTGGGTGTCAAAGCCGGAAATCCAGGCGGAGCAGGCGATCTCGTTCGGCGAGACGCCGGCCAACACCAAGGCCTGCCCCTACATGGAAAAGATCAAGAAGGGGTCCTGCACCACCTACCACGCCAACGCGCCCGCCGCGTACTTCAACTCGATCAAGTTCTGGAAGACGCCGGTGCAGAACTGCGGCAACGGCCAGAGCAACTGCGAGGACTACTCGACCTGGCAGCAGAAGTGGACGGAAGTCACCGGATAGGCGAGCGGCTTGGCTAGCGGCACCATCGAGGAGGCATCAGCCCGCCTCCCCGGGACGGCCCGCACCCGCGTCTCGGCGGCTTTCTTCCGCCGGCCGTGGCTGCGGGCCGTCCTGCTGCTGTCGGCTCCGGGCGCGTGGTTCGTGCTCATCTACCTGGCTGCGCTGATCCTGCTGTTCCTCTCGGCGCTGTGGAAGGTCGAACCGCTGAGCGGCAAGATCGTCCACGAATTCACCCTCGCCAACTTCGAACGGCTGTTCAAAGAACCGGTCTACCGGACGATCGCGCTGCGGACGATCGGGATCGCGGCGGCGGTGACCGTCACCGACGCGATCCTCGCCGTGCCGTTCGCGTTCTTCGCGGTGCGCGTCGCGCCGAGACGGCTGTCCTCGGTGCTGTTCGTCGCGATCCTGATCCCGCTGTGGTCGAGCTACCTGGTGCGGGTGTTCGCGTGGCGGCTGATCCTCGCCAAGGACGGGATCCTCAACTACTTCCTCGGCCAGATCGGCTTGGGTCACATCAACGTCGGCTACACCAACTGGGCGATGTGGATCGTGTTCAGCTACATCTGGCTGCCGTTCATGATCCTGCCGGTCTGGACCGCGATGGAGCGCGTGCCCGAATCGCTGATCGAAGCCTCGGCCGATCTCGGCGCCCGCAGCTGGCGCACCTTCAGGAGCGTCGTGCTGCCGCTGATCCTGCCGGGCGTCGTCGCCGGCTCGATCTTCACCTTCTCGCTGACGCTGGGCGACTTCATCACGCCACTGCTCGTCGGCGGGAGCAACTCGACCCTGATCGGCAACGTCGTCTACAGCGAAGTCGGCGTCGCCAACAACGTCCCGTTCGCGGCCGCGTTCGCGACGGTGCCGCTGGTGATCATGGGCGTCTACCTGCTGGTCGCGCGCCGGCTCGGCGCATTCGAGGCGCTGTGATCGGGTCGGGTAAATGGGGACGCATCGCGCTCGCGGTGTGGGCGGCGCTGCTGATGCTGTTCCTGTTCTTCCCGATCGTGATCATCATGCTCTACGCGTTCAACCCCTCCAACGTCCAAAGCTGGCCGCTGGAAGGGCTCTCGACGCGCTGGTTCTCGCCGACCTGGCACAACGCCGAAATGCGCCATTCGCTGTGGCTGTCCGTGCGCGCCGGGCTGCTCGCGACCCTGATCGCGATGGTCCTCGGCTCGATGGCCGCCTTCGCCGTGCACCGCTTCCGCTTCTTCGGGCGCGAAGCGATCTCGCTGCTGCTGGTGTTGCCGATCGCGCTGCCGGGAATCATCACCGGGATGGCGCTGAACTCGTTCATCACCTTCAACGGCGTCGAATTCGGGCTGCTCACGATCGTGATCGGCCACGCCACGTTCTGCATCGTGACCGTCTACAACAACGTGCTCGCACGATTGCGCCGCTCGCAGACCTCGCTCACCGAGGCCTCGATGGACCTGGGCGCCGACGGCCTGCAGACCTTCCGGTTCGTGACGCTGCCGATGATCGCGACCGCGCTGGTGGCAGGTGGCCTGCTCGCGTTCGCGCTGTCCTTCGACGAGATCGTCGTCACGACGTTCACCGCCGGCGCCCAGAGCACGCTGCCGATCTGGATCTTCGGCAACATCCGCCTCGGCCAGCAGCTGCCGCAGGTCAACGTCGTGGTGCTGTTCGTGATCATCGTGAGCGTGATCCCGGTGACCCTCGCCCAGCGGCTGACGCGCGACACCGGGCTGCTGCGCAGCACGGCGCGTCCGGCGCCCGCGCCGGGGGCGACGGCGGCGGTCGCGGCGGCGGAGCCGTGATCGCGCCGCGCAGCGCTGCGCAGGCGGCACGCGGATGAGCGCGACGCCCGACGAGGGCCAGCGCGCGGCGCCCTACCTGGACGCCCTGAGCGCGTACGCGGCGCGCGAGCCGGCGCGGCTGCACGTGCCCGGGCACAAGGGCGGTGCCGGCGCCGACACCGGCCTGATCGAGACCGTCGGCGAGCAGGCGCTCGCGGTCGACATCCCCGCGCTGACGTACGGGATCGATCTCGGGCCGGAGCCGACGCCGTTCGAACAGGCGCAGCGGCTCGCCGCGGAGGCCTGGGGCGCGCGGCGGACCTGGTTCCTGATCAACGGCGCCTCGCAGGGGAACCTCGCAGCGGGGCTCGCGCTCGCCCACCACGGCGCCGAGGTCGTCGTGCAGCGCAACGCGCACTCCTCGACGATCGACTCGCTGGTGATGTCCGGGCTGCGCCCGACGTTCGTCTCGCCCGAGCTCGATCCCGAGCTCGGGATCGCTCACTGCCTGAGCCCGGAGGCGCTCGATGTCGCGCTTGCGGCGACGCCCGCCGCGGCGGGCGCGTGGGTGATCTCGCCGACCTACTTCGGCGCCGCGGCTGACGTGCGCGTGCTCGCCGAGGTCGCGCACGCGCACGGCGTCGCGCTGATCGTCGACGAGGCATGGGGCGCGCACCTGGCCTTCCACGAGGCCCTCCCCGAGCACGCGCTTGCGGCCGGGGCGGACCTCGTCATCTCCAGCACCCACAAGATCGTGGGCAGCATGACCCAGTCGGCGATGCTGCACCTAGGGCGCGAGGGCGGGTCGGCTGTCCTCACCGAGGACACCGTCGACCGCGCCGTGACGCTCACCGAGTCGACGAGCCCGAACTCGCTGCTGTTCGGCTCGCTGGACGCCGCCCGCCGCCAGGCGGCGGTCGCGGGGCGCGAGCTGCTCGAGCACTCGATGGCGGCGCTGGCGCAGGCGCGCGAGGAGATCCGCGCGATCGACGGCCTGGACGTGCTCGACGAGCGACTCGTCGGGCGCCCGGGGGTGCACGGGTACGACCCGCTGCGGCTGGCCGTCGACGTGCGCGGCCTGAACGCAAGCGGCTACGAGCTGGCCGTGCTGCTGCGCGAGATCGACGACATCAACCTCGAGCTCTATGGCCAGAACGTGATCGTCGCGGTGTTCGGGATGGGCGAGCGCGGCATGCCCGAGGCGGCCCGGCTCGTGCACGCGCTGCGCGAGGCGGCCGGGCGTGTGGGCACGGACCCCCACGGGGAGAAGGCCTCCTTTGCCGCACCGCCGCCGTGGGGCGAGCTGGCGATGACCCCGCGCGAGGCCTTCCTCGGCGCGCAGGAGGTGGTGCCGGCCGACGAGGCCGTGGGACGCATCGCGGCGGAGTCCCTGGCCACCTACCCGCCGGGCATCCCCAACGTGCTGCCGGGCGAGCGGCTCACGGCCGAGACGCTGGCCTACATCCGCGGCACGCTCGAGCTCGGCGGCTCGATCCGCGGGGCGAGCGACCGGCGGCTGCGGACCGTGCGCGTGGTGGTGGAGTAGGGCTTTGGGTCGAGGAGCGGCTCTAAGGTGCTCTAGAGCCCCACGACCTCCACGAGCCACCGCGTGAACAGCTCCCGCGCCAGCGGCACCGTGTGCGCCTCCGCCGCACGCACCTCCGCCAGCACCCGGGCGGGCGCCTCCGGGCCGGCCAGCTCCCGCAGTTCGGCCACGTACTCCGGCACCCCCATCCACTCCGCCGCGAGCGCGCCATCGACCTCGAGGTGGAACTGGACGCCGTACGCGCGGCCGCGCGCGAACGCCTGCTGCTCGTAGCGCTCCGAGCGCGCGAGCCGCACGGCGCCGGCGGGCAGCTCGTAGGTGTCGCCGTGCCACTGCAGCGTGCTGAAGCGCGACGGCGCACCGCCGAACACGGGATCGTCCGCGGCGGCGCCGGTCAGCTCCACCTCCAGCACGCCGAGCTCCGGCGCGGCCCCGGGGCGGACTTCCGCGCCGAGCGCGGAGGCGAGCACCTGCGCGCCCAGGCACACGCCCCAGTAGGGCAGGTCCTCCGCGACGGCCGCGGCGACCAGCCGCTTCTCGGCGGCGAGCCAGGGATGCGCGTCCTCCTCGTAGGCGCCCATCGCGCCGCCCATCGCGACGATCGCCCGGTGACCGCGCCGGTCCGGCAGCGGCTCGTCGGGAACGACGACGCGCTCGAAGCCGATCCCGCGCTCGCGCAGCACGTCCTCATAGACGCCGGGCGGCTCGCAGCGGGCGTGCTGCAGGACCAGCAGCGGCGCCCTCACGGTGCCAGCGCGTCGCGCTCGATCGCCTCGGGGACGATCAGCTCGAGCAGCAGCGCATCGTGGAAGCCGCCCCTGGCGTCGCGCTCGTAGGCGCGCATCACGCCCACGCGCTCGAAGCCCAGCGAGGCGTAGCAGCGGATCGCGCGCTCGTTGGCGACGTTCGGGTCCAGCGTGAAGCGGTGGTGGCCCTTGGCGACGAAGTGCCCGATCGCGAGCGCCAGCGCGCGCCGGCCGTAGCCGCGGCCGTGCAGCGAGCTCTTCAGCGCGATGTCGAAGGCGACGCTCGGGTACCAGGCGTAGTCCTCCTCGTGGTACTCGAGCCAGCCGCACGGCTCCCCGTCGAGGAGGATCATCCACCCCGTCTCGCGCTGGAAGTCCGGCACGGGCCACCAGCGCGCCACCTCGGGCTCGGCCAGGATCGCCAGCAGCGTGCCCTCGTCCGCCGGCCGGAACGGGCGCAGGAGGATGTCACGCTCGGCAAGTTCCATCCGCGCCAGCCTAGCCCGGCGATGCGCGGCGGCCGCGAGCGGGATCCGCCCGTGGCGACTAGAACATTCGTCCAGGGACGGTCCCGGAGCGGCGGAGACCTCGCGGGGTCGGACGACGCGTTGCCATGCGGCAAACCTCTGTCCAGCCCGAGACGCGCCATCCGCTGCTTCCCGGCGACGAGCCTCGCGTCCGGCGTACCGACCGCAGCGACCGTGCTCGTCGCCGGAGGCGCCGCACGGATCGTGCCGGGGGCAGCGAGCAGCCGCAGCCGATCGGCGAGGCTCTGCTCGCCGCGGGCGTGATCGATCGCGCCGCGCTCAGCTGGGCACTGGCGCGCCAAAAGGAGACCGGCGAGCGCGTCGGGCAGATCCTCCTGGCGGCGGGCTGTGTGCACCGGCTGGAGCTGCAGAAGGCGCTCGGCGCCCAATGGGGGCTCCCCTTCATCGACCTGCTGAGCAGCGACGTCGACGACGAGCTCGTACGGCGCTTCGCCCCAGAGACGCTGCTCGCCGAGGGATGGGTCCCCGTGGAGGTCGAAGGTGACCGCACGATCGTGGCCACCTGCGAGCCGCCCACCGCGACGTTGCGCGATCGCATTCGCGCGCACTTCCCCTCCGGCACGAAGCTGAGCTTTCGCACGACCACTCCGATCGACATCGAGCGCACGATCCTGCTCTGCTTCCGCGAGCACTTCGTGCGACGCTCGACGGGCGAGTTGCTCGCCCGCCGCCCCGAGCTCTCGGCAGCCGGTGGGTGGTCGGCCGGGCAGAAGCGCATGGCGGGCGTCGCCGGGTGCCTGCTCGCGGCGGGGCTCTTGGTGCAGTGGCAGCTGACGCTCGCGCTGGTGGTCGCCAGCGCGAATCTCGTCTTCCTTGCCGCGGTGAGCTTCAAGCTGCTGGCATGCCTTGTGGGCGTGGCGACAGGCGCCCGCGCGATGCCGTCGGTCGCGGTACGCGACGATCGGCTGCTGCCTCTCTACACGGTCCTCGTCCCGGTGTACCGAGAGGCGAATGTGATCGGCGAGCTGATGGAGAACCTGGGAGCGATCGACTACCCGGCCGAGAAGCTCGAGATATTGGTCCTGCTCGAGTCCGACGACACGGAGACGATCGAAGCCGCACGCGCCGCGCGCCCCCCGGCGACGGTCCGGCTCGTGATCGTGCCGGACGCCGCCCCGAAGACCAAGCCGAAGGCGTGCAACGTGGGGCTGCTGCTCGCTCGCGGCGAGCTGCTCGTGATCTACGACGCCGAGGACCGCCCCGACCCGCAGCAGCTGCGCAAGGCCGTCGCGGCCTTCGAGCAGGCCGGCCCGAAGACGGTCTGCATGCAGGCACGGCTGAGGTACTGGAACGCCCCCGCGAACCTGCTGACGCGCATGTTCAGCCTCGAGTACGGCTACTGGTTCGGGACGATGCTCCCGGGGCTCGACCGCCTCGGGCTGCCGATTCCTCTCGGCGGGACCTCCAACCACTTCCGCGTCGACGCGCTGCGCGGCCTGCTCGGCTGGGATCCTCACAACGTCACCGAGGACGCCGACCTCGGCCTGCGCGCGGCCGTCGAGGGTTACCGGGTCGGCGTGATCGACTCGGACACCGATGAGGAGGCGTGCGCGGAGATCCGTCCCTGGATCCGCCAGCGCACCCGCTGGATCAAGGGCTACATGCAGACCGCGCTCGTGCACGCGCGCTCGCCGCGGCGGCTCGTCCGCCAGGTTGGCCTGGTCGACGCCGCCGGCTTCCTGCTCCTGATCGCAGGCACCCCCTTGACCTTCCTGCTCGCGCCGGCGATGTGGGTCGGCACGGCCATGTGGTACGGGTTCGGCGAGCCGCAACTGCCGCTGCTCGACTCGGGGGCGTTCTGGACGATCGCCACGATCAACCTGATCGTCGGCAACGGAATCATGATCGCGCTGAACGTGCTCGCCGCCGTCCGCGGGCAAGGCTGGCGGGCGGCCCCGTTCGCATTGCTCAACCCGTTGTACTGGGTGCTCCACTCGATCGCCGCTTGGCGCGCGGCCGTGCAGCTCGTCCGCAACCCGTTCTACTGGGAGAAGACTCCCCATGGCCTCGCGGCCGGCGTGAGGACGGTCCCCGCGCCCCAGTCCGTGGGTTGAGTCCCCGCGGCGGCATCCCGCCGGTCAGGACCATGCCGCCGGCCCGGCCCGGGTGAGAACGGGTCACCCCTCCGGGGTAGAGTCCCGCCGTGCCCTATACGCCGCCCCAGGAGGTGCTCGAGCGCTACGCCTCCGTGCTCGTCGACTACGCGCTCGGCGGCGGGCAGGGAGTCAAGCCCGGCGAGGTGGTGCGCGTGACCGCCCCGGAGAGCGCCAAGCCGCTCTACCTCGAGCTGTGCCGGGCCGTCTGGCGCGCGGGCGGAAACGTGATCGGGGGCTACTACCCCGACGAGGAGCAGGGGATGGGCGGCTCCAAGGCGTTCTTCGAGCTCGCGTCCAACGGACAGCTCGAGCACTTCCCGGCGCGGTACCTGCGCGGCCTCGTCGACGAGATGGACCACCAGGTCTCCGTGATCGCCGAAGCGGACCCGCACGCGCTCGAGACGATCGACCCGGCGCGCATCATGCAGCGCGGGGTGGCCCTGCGCGAGCTGATGGACTGGCGCGGCGAGAAGGAGAACGAGGGGCGGTTCAGCTGGACGCTCGGCCTGTACGGGACGGAGGCGATGGCGGCCGAGGCGGAGATGGGCGTCCAGCAGTACTGGGAGCAGATCGTGCACGCGTGCTTCCTCGACGAAGAGGACCCGATCGCCCGCTGGCGCGAGGTCGGACGCACGATCGAGCGCACGCGCGACGCGCTCGACGCGCTCGACATCGAGCGCCTGCACGTCGAGGGCGAGGACGCCGACCTGTGGGTCGCGGTCGGAGAGCAGCGGCGCTGGCTCGGGGGCAGGGGACGCAACATCCCCAGCTTTGAGCTGTTCACCAGCCCCGACTGGCGCGGCACCGAAGGATGGATCCGCTTCAACCAGCCGCTCTACCGCTACGGCAACCTCGTGAAGGGGATCAGCCTCCGCTTCGAGGACGGCCGCGTCGTCGAGTCCTCGGCCGAGCAGAACGAGCCGGTGCTGCGCGAGATGATCGCCACCGAGGGGGCGGACAAGGTGGGCGAGTTCTCGCTGACCGACAGGCGGCTGTCGCGGATCACCCGCTTCATGGCGCACACGCTCTACGACGAGAACGTCGGCGGGCCCTTCGGCAACACGCACATCGCGCTCGGGCGCTCCTACCAGGACGCCTATGCGGGGGACCCGTCAGCGGTGAGCCAGGCGGAGTGGGAGCGCCTCGGCTTCAACAACTCGAGCGTCCACACGGACATCGTCTCGACGGCCGATCGCGTCGTCACGGCCGAGCTGCGCGGCGGCGGCGAGCTCGTCATCTACCGCGACGGCGAGTTCCAGCTCGACCAGTGACTCAGGCCGCGGGCGCGAACGCGCTCGAGGTCGCGAGCGCATGACCCGAGGCGTCGAGCGCCTGTACCTCGAAGCTCGCGTAGCCCGTGGGGACCGTGATCGCGGTCTCGAAGCCGGAGCGGGCCGCCTTTGCGACCTCGCGGGTCGAGGAGGCCGAGACGCCCAGGACGCGCCAGGAGGCGACCTGTGTGGCGCCGTTCCAGCTCGCGTACACCGTGATCCCGCTGCTGCTGCGCCGCGCCGCGCCGGCGGGCTTGGTGTCGGGCGTGCCCGTCCAGGGCTCGAGCTGGGCGCGGTAGCTCTGGTCGGGCTCGGGGAAGATCCCTTCGAAGAGCAGCTTGCGCGAGCGGTCGTACTCGGAGAAGTAGTGTTCCGAGCCCCAGCCGACGAACGTGTTGCCGTTCGACAGCGGCTGGGTCGAGCCCATGTATTCGGTTTCGAAGCCTTCGCCTTGGCCGTACTGGGAGGCCAGCGACGCGGTCCTGGCGGACTGGTCGAGGTGCAGCACGAGCCCGCGCGAGGGCGCGGTCGCCTTGACCGAGGTGCCGCCGCCGGTCAGCTGGCAGCAGTGGTCGTCGAACAGCGAGACGGTGCCGTCGGACTGCAGGCGCACGTCGTGCTGCCACTCGAAGGCGGCGCCGGTGCCGAACTTGAAGCTCGAGCGGTTGCCGCCGAGGGTCCATTCGATCCGCCCGCTTGCCGCGTCCACCAGGTAGGCCGCCCAGGTGTTGCGCATCGAGACCAGGAACTTGCCGCCTGGAACCAGCTGGATCGAGTTGATGTGGTAGGCGTCCCAGGGGAAGCCGTTGGTCGGCAGCGTCGCCTGCGACTCGTGCAGGGGGATGTGGTCGAGCGCGTCCCAGCTGCGGATCAGCTTGCCGGTCTGCAGGTCGTACTCCTGGACCGCGGCGTCGGCCAGCGCGCCGTTGTAGGCGCCGCCGTATGAGGCGAGGTCCTTGGGGATGTTCTTCTCGGCCGTGGCCCACAGATGTCCTTCGCCGTCGATCTGCAGCTCGTGCATCGTCAGCACCCAGCCGCCGGTGGCTTTGACCTTTGCCACGGGCCGGTAGTGCTGATCGACGAACACGTCTTCCCCGGTTTCGGTCGCGCCCGTGTTCGTCACCCGCCCCTGCCACCAGCCGAGCACGGGCTTGCCCTGGTAGCTCTGCAGCCCGAGGTTGGAGGCGACGATGGATTCGGGCACCGGCTGGAACCACACCGGCTGCAGGTTGCGGTCGAGGACGATCGGGCCGCTCTGGCCGACGATCGGCGCCTTGTTGAGGTCGTAGAAGTTGGTCGCGAGGACGTAGCCGGGCGCGAGGCTCGCACGCGAGGCCGGCTGGACACGCTTGATGATCGGCGGGTGCAGGCCCGGCGCCGTCACGAACTTGTACGTGCCGGCGGTCGTGTACTGGCCGATCGGGGCGCCTTTGTTGCCGCTGAACGCGACGCTCAGCCCCACGAACGCGAGCACCGCGATGGCGACGGCCGGGATCAGGCGGCGGCCGGCGCGGGCGAACACGCCCTCCGGGGCCGGAACCGCGATGAAGGTCAGGAGCGCGGCGGCGGCGCAGAGGCCTGCGCAGATCAGGTACGCGAGCTTGAAGCCGTGCGTGAGGGCGTCTTTGACCTGGAAGCCCTGCCCGATCAGGTCCGAGCTGT
The DNA here is from genome assembly GCA_963836035.1 of uncultured Solirubrobacteraceae bacterium. Lineage (GTDB taxonomy): Bacteria > Actinomycetota > Thermoleophilia > Solirubrobacterales > Solirubrobacteraceae > Palsa-744. The sequence continues at coordinate 362,045 of CAWIHX010000009.1, forward strand.
GCTGCGTGGCCAGCGTGATCAGCACGGCAAGGCCGAGCCCGCCGCCGATCTGGCGCGAGGTGTTGACGAGGCCGGAGGCGAGTCCGGTCTGGCCCTCGCCGGCGCCCTGCGTGGCGGCGATCGTCGAGGGCACAATCGACATCGCGATCCCGCTCGCGGTCAGCACGCCCGGGATCACGACGTACACCCAGGCGCTGCCACTCGAGTTGATTTTCGTGAAGAGCAGCAGCCCGACGGTCATCATCACGAGCCCGCTGCCGAGCACAGCCCGCACGCCGAAGGTGCTCACGAGCTTGCCCGCGCGCGAGGCGATCAGGATGATCGCGAGCGTCATGGGCAGGAACGTCAGGCCGGTGTGGAACGGCGAAAGGCCCAGCACCTGCTGCATGTAGAGCGAGCTGACGAACCACATCGGGAACAGCGCCGCGCTGAACAGCAGCACGATGTTGTTCGCGACCTTCAGCCCCTTCGTCAGCTGCTTGAACGGGATCAGCGGCGCCTTGGCGATGCGCGTCTCGACCAGGCCGAAGGCGATCAGCAGAACCACGCCGACGGCGATCGGCACGAGCGCCTTCGTCGAGCTCCAGCCCGCGAGCCCCGCTTCGACGACGCCGTAGACCAGGATGATCTGCCCCACCGTGAGCGTCACGGCGCCGGCGACATCGAACGTGGCGTCGGGCGCCCGCCGGCGCTCGGTCACCACGCGGTACGCGACGATGGCGGCCGCGATCCCGATCGGCGGGTTGATCAGCAGGATCCATCGCCAGCTGAGGAATTCGGTGATGATCCCGCCGAGCAGCACGCCGGCCGCGCCGCCGAGGCCGTTCATCGCGGCCCAGGTGCCGATCGCGCGGTGGAGCCGCGGGCCGGGCGGGAACGAGGCCGTGATGATGGCGAGCGTCGAGGCTGCCATGAGCGCACCGGCGAAGCCCTGGAAGCCGCGGGAGATGACGAGCACCGCCTTGTCCGGCGCGAGCCCGCCGGCCAGCGACGCGAGCGCGAACAGCAGCAGTGCCAGCACGAACGTGCGCCGCTGCCCGAAGTGGTCGGCGGCGCGCCCGCCGAGCATCAAGAAGCTCGCGAACGTGATCGTGTACGCGTCGACCACCCACTGCAACCCCGGTGAGGAGAATTCGAGGTCTGACTGGATCGAGGGCAGCGCGACGTTGACGATGCTCAGGTCGAGGATCACCATGAACTGCGCCACGCAGCAGACGGCGAGCAGAAGGCCGAGGCCGCGCCGAGCGCCGTCGGCGGTCTCAGCCGGGGCGGCGGGCGGTGCCGGGGCGGTCGCCTCGGCGCTCACGGTCGCGCTCCAACCGGGCGGACGCGCGGAGGGGTGTTGGTAGGGTGAGCGCCCCAGTCCCCGAGCGAGGAACGGAGCCCGGCCCATGAAGAGAACGCCACTGACCGCCATGCTAACGCTCGCCGCTGTCCTCGCGAGCAGCGTCGCGCTGTCGGCCTGCGGCGGCAAATCGGACTCCTCGACGTCGACCACGAGCCCGGCGACGACCTCGACCACGACGCCCGGCGCGACGACGACGACCAAACACGGTCACAAATCGCAGCCGAGCTACTGAGCACCGGGTTTTCCTCCCGCCGTGGTCAGGCCCGCGTAGAACCCGATCACACGGCTGGTCGCCGAGGTGCCGAGGGTGTGGCCGGCGCTGTCGAGCGCCTGCACCGCCGCGTACTTGTACTTGTGCGGGAGCGTGACCCCGCTCTCGAAGCCACTGGACGGGATCGTCGCCCGCATCGTCAGCGCCTGCGGCGAGTTGCCGCCGAGCACGCGCCAGGAGGCGACGCCGGTCGCGCCGTTCCAGCTCGCGTGCACGATCGTCTCTTCCCCGGTGTTGTTGGCGCTCGCGGCGATCGCCGGTGGCGTGGCCGGCCGCGCGCTCCAGGGGAAGCGGTAGGCGCGGTAGAAGGACGTGTCGTAGGGCTGGTGGGCGTCGAACAGCAGTGAGCCGTCGGGGGCGAACTCGCTGATCTGGGGCGCGCCGCCGTAGCCGATCAGCACGTTCCCGCCGGGGAGCGTCTGCATGTTGCCCTGGCTGGCCGACAGGACCGGAGGGTTGGGGTGGTCGAAGGATCTGACGAGCCGGGCCGTCTTCGCGTGGAGGTCGAGCGAGATCACGAGCCCGCGCGACTGTTTGTGGATCGGCGGGTTCGAGCCGTCGTCGAAGAACGTCACTTCGTCGCTCGAGCGCATGCGGCCGTCGTGCTGCCAGGCCATCTCGGTGCCGGGGCCCATCTTGAACGAGCTGTGGTTGCCGCCGAGCCGCCACTGGATGCGGCCGGTGCCGGCTTCGAGCTCGTAGCCCGCCCACGTGCTGCGCGCCGAGAGCAGCAGCCTGCCGTCCGCCTGCGGGTCGATCGAGTTCAGGTGGAAGTAGTCCCACGGCGTCGAGGTCGAAGGCGCTTCGACTTCCGATTCCGCGGCGGTGACGTGATCGAGGCTGTGCCATTCCCAGCGCACCTGCCCGCTGCCCATGTCGATCTCCTGCACGGCGGTGTCGGTGATCGCTCCATCGGCGGGGCCGCCCACCTTGCGCAGGTCGCAGAGGATCGGGTTGAAGGCCGTGATGAAGGCGACGTCGTGCTTGGCCAGGCGGAAGTCGTGCAGGTCGGCCTTCAGGCCGTTGCCGCCGGGCACGCGCGCGACGGGCTGATAGGAGGAGTTCATGACGACGTCTTCGCCCTGTCCGAAGCCGAGCGAGAGCACGCGTCCCTTCCACCAGGCGAGCACGCGCTGCCCGCGGAACTCCTGCACGCTCAGGTTCTCCGCCGTCGTTTCGCCCGTGAGGTGTTCGAACCACACGAGGCGCCCCTGCGGGGTGTAGATGAGCGGGCCGTACTGCCCCGGGCCGGGGCCGTTGGTGACGAAGATGTCGCCGGCGGAAGGATCGCGGTCGGAGCCGGTGACCGTCATCACGGGCGCCTTGACGCCCGGCGTCGTGATGAAGCTCTGAGAGTCGGCCGGCGTGGCCGGCGAGGCCGGGAACTGGGGCACGTGCGCGGTCGGGTAGGGCGTGTCGACGTGGAAGGAGAACGAGACCGCCCGCCCGGCGATCGTGGCGTTCACCTCGACGGTCTCGCCGGCGCTGAACGGCTTGGCCGGGACGAAGCTCGCGCCGTCCCCCTGCGAGTACGGTGCGAGCCGGCCTTCGTGGCGGCCGCTGGCCGAGCCGACCGCCGACACCGCGCCGATCGCGCCCGCCGGCGCACCGAGGAGGCTGATCTGCGTCCGCGGGTTCGCGGTCGCGCTTTCAGGCGCCGGCGAAGCGAAGATGTGGGTTCCCGGCAGCTGCGCCGAGCGTTCCGGTGAGCTCAGGGCGCACGGGGGTGAGGCGGCGACGGTCGTCGAGCCGGAGCCGATGTCGAGGCTCGGTGAGCCCGTCGCGAGAGCCGCGATCCCCCAGCCGAGCACCACGACACCGAGGATGATGAGGACGTAGCGGAGCATGCAGGAACAGGTTCGACCCGCGCGAGCGCGCAACCGCGCTGCCGGGTCGAGGCCGGAAGCGTGCCACATTCCGGTGCCGGGAACGTAAGAGTTGGGTCAACATCCCCTGCGAGATGGCGATCGGCGCGTCACAGCGCTTCCGAGACCGAACCGAGGCGGGCAGGCTGCTCGGCGAGCGGCTGCGCCGTCTGGGGGTGCCGCACGATCCGGTCGTGCTCGCGCTGCCGCGCGGAGGCGTGCCCGTCGCCGCCGGGGTCGCCCTCGCGCTCGGCGCGCCGCTCGACGTCCTCGTCGTGCGCAAGCTCGGTGCTCCCGGGCACGAGGAGCTGGCGATCGGCGCGATCGCCCCCGGCGTGCGCGTGCTCAACGAGGCCCTGATCCGGGAGCTGGGGCTCTCGCCCGCTGAGCTGGCCGCAATCGACGCTCGCGCCCGTGCTGAGCTGGAGCGCCGCGAGCAGCTCTACGGCCGAGCGCAGCCCCCGCCCGGGGTCGAGGGCCGCACGGCGATCCTCGTCGACGACGGTCTCGCCACGGGCTCGACGATGCTCGCGGCGCTCAGATCGGTCCGGGCCGCGCACCCGGCGTCGGTGCTCGTCGCCGTGCCGGTGGCGGACGTCGAGGTATGCAGGCTGGTGGCCGCCGCGGCGGACGAGGTCGTCTGCCTCCTCACGCCGCACCCGCTCGGCGCGGTCGGCGCCTACTACGAGGACTTCTCGCAGGTCGGCGACGCTGAGGTGCGGGCGCTCCTGGCCGCCGCGCGCGAGCGGTCGCCCTAGGCTCAGGCCTGCAGCTCGAGCTTCACCTCGCACGCGTCGACCGAAGCGCGTGTGCCGGGGGTCTCGCCGGCATCCATCGCGGCGAAGACCCTCGCGCCCGCTTCCATATCCGCGGCGGTGTCGAAGCGCTGCAGCACGACCGCCGTGCCCTGGGCTGCGTCGAACAGCACCGAGATCCCGCTCGAGTTCACGCCCTCCGGCGGACCGCCCGCCGCTTCGATCCGCGCGTCCAGCGCATCCATCCGCTCCGGCGTGACCCCGGTGAACCTCACGACTCGGATGAACATCGACTCCCCCCTTCGCTCGCTTTCGCCCTGACGCTAGCGGGGATCGGGTTGCCGAGTCAACGCGTCTCGATCGAGCACCGGAGATCCTCGAAGATCCGTTTCAGCAAGCGCGAGACCTGCATCTGGGAGATCCCCAGCCGCGCGCCGATCTGCGACTGGCTCAGTTCGTCGGCGAAGCGCATGCGCAGGATCGCGAGGTCGCGGTGCGAGAGCGCCGGCAGCGCTCGGGAGAGCAGCATCCGCCGCTCCACGCGCGCGTAGTTCTCGTCCTCGCGCCCGACCGAGGTGGCGTAGCCGCCGTCCTCGCCGGGGGTCTCCAGCGAGGAGGCGCTGTAGGCGTTCAGCGCCTGCAGCCCGTCCAGCACCTCCTCGACGTCGAGCTCCAGGAACTCCGCGATCCTGTTGACGCTCGGCGAGCGGCCGGATTCGCTGCTGAGCTGCCGCTCGGCCTCGCGGATCGCCAGCGCCCGCTCCTGATCGCGGCGAGGCACCCGCGCCGACCAGCCGCAGTCGCGGAAGTAGCGGCGCAGCTCGCCGAGCACCGTCGGGATCGCGTACGTCGCGAACGTGACTCCGCGCTCGGGGTCGAAGCGGTCGGCCGCCTTGACGAGACCGAGCAGCGCGACCTGACCGAGGTCCTCCATCGACTCGGAGGAGCGCACGTAGCGCCGAGCGAGGGACATCGCCAGCGGCGTGAACTCCGCCACGAGCGCGTCGCGCGCCGCCGCGTCGGCGCCGGCCGGAGGCGCAGTGGGTCCCGCCATCAGCGCTCCGCTCCGTCGAGCGCGTCCGCGCTCGCGTAGAAGCCGAAGGGGAGCCTCCGCACCCGCCCGCCGCGCACGGCGGCCGCCAGGGCGCTCTCGAACTGGCCCGCACGCCAGCGCCCGGCGCCGCACGCCCTCGCGAGGGCATCCTCGCGCAGCACGCCGTACGGCGCGAGCGCGTGCATGACGCGACCCACCTCGGCCTCGAGCAGCGCCTCGTCGCGCTCGTCTGCTCTGCCTTGCCGCGAGCTCGCGTGCCGTGACTGCTCGTCGTCGATGTTCATCGTCGTCTCTCTTCCGAGGTCGTTCATCTCTTTCAACACCGCGTTGCCCGCGGCCGAGCGGCGGGGCCGCCGCAGCGTCCGGCGCCTTACAGGCGGACCTGCCACGTCGCCATCGACGAGCGCTGTGCCGGCGCCGCACAACGGGCGAGCGGGATTCAGGCGTCCACTTCCGGGTATCCGGGATGGGGGCGATTCGACCGGAGAGATGAACGTTCACAACGGGTACACGGGCCAAGGGATCGGGGGCGGTCGCGGTGCGCGCGCACCCGTGCCGTCGCGCGACATCGGCGGCGGTGTCCGCGCGGCGGCGCTGCTCGACGTCCTCCCAGAGCTCGGCGAAGCACTCGAGCCCGATCAGTGGAGACATGCGCGGGTGCACTCGCTGGTTCAGATCGAGGGCTTCGACACCGGACCGTGGATCCCGCATCTGACCCGGCGCGAGGCCGGTCCCCAGACGGCCGTCCTGATCGCCTCGGGCCTGCTCGTCCGGGAGGTGGCGATCGGCGAGCGATGCTTCGCCGAGCTGCTGGGCGCCGGCGACCTGGTCTACCCGTGGGCGCCTCGGACGGGGGCGAGCGTCCCCGAGGGAGGCTGGCGCGCGCTGCTGCCCGGGACGCTGGCGGTGGTCGACGAGCCGCTGTTCGCACGGATCGCGCGGTACCCGTCGCTGACGCTCGGCCTCGCCCGGCTCTCCACGCGGCGCGGGCGCTTCCTGGCGGCACTCGCGATCACGCGCCGGCTGCGCCGCGTGGAGCCGAGGCTGCTGTTCCTGTTCGCACTGCTCGCCGAGCGCTGGGGGCGCGTGACACCGGAGGGGGTCGCGCTGCACCTGCCGCTCAACCACGAGCTGCTCGCGCGCCTCGTCGGCAGCCGCCGGCCGGCCGTCACCACGGCGGTCGGGCGCCTGCGCGAGCGCTCGCTGATCTCCCAGCTGCCGGACGGGTGGCTGCTCGCCGCCGACCAGACGGCCGCCGACGCGCTCGAGCTGTCGCCGTCCGCTCCCGTGCCGTGACCGAGACCCTTGCAAGCTCGCTCCTCGACCTCGACCGCGGGCTCGCCGCGGCCCTGCCGGACGGTCAGCGTGAGCGGGCCCGGGCGGCGCTGAGGGCTCGCACGCGAACACTGGAGCGCGGCGCCTGGGATGCGATCGGGGACTACGGCGACCGTGCGAGCTGGATGGGCCTGCTCGTGACCGACGGGTTCCTCTCGCGGCGCACGACCTGCGGCGAGGAGACGGTCGGGGAGATCGTGGGCCCCGGCGATCTGCTGCGCCCGTGGGACCACGACGCCGAGTACCCCGTGGTCGACGGCATCAGCACCACCCGGCAGGTGCTCGCCGCGATGACGATCGCGATCATCGACGAGGACCTCGCCACGCGCATCGCGGCATGGCCGCAGCTGACGGTCGCGATCCTTGCGCGGATCGGAAGGCGCGACCGCTGGCTCGCCCTGCGCCTGCTCGTGAGCCAGCTCCCCGGCCTCGAGCTGCGCGTCCTGTACCTGCTCTGGCACATCGCCGAGCGCTGGGGCGAGGCGGGCGAGGGCGTCCTGCGCATCCCGGCGCCGCTGACCCACGAGCACATCGGCGAGCTGATCGGAGCGCAACGGCCTTCGGTCAGCAACGCGGTCAGCGCGCTGCGGGAGAAGGGCGTGAAGCGGGTGCCGGGGCTGGGTTGGGAGATCCCCCTGGACGCCCCCGCGACGATCGAGGTGATGCTCGCGGCGGGCGCGGTCACGTCCTCCTCCGGCCGGTGAGCCGGGGGACAGCGCTCGCGTGCTCTGCGGGAGGCGCGGTATCCAAAGTGCAAGCTGGACCCGGTCGGCCGTCCCGCTCCTGGCCGCCGCGAGCGCGAACGCAAGCCGTCCGAGCGGTGAGCGGCGGACCGCGCCGGGTTCTCAGCTCACTGGTCGAGAGCCCGGCGGCAGCCCCAGGCCGCGGACAGGAACACTTCCAGCAGCGCCCGGCTGTCCTCTTCGGTGGCGGCGTCGATTTCTTCGATCAGCTCGACCACGCGCGACGCCGCCGCGATCGGGTCCAGCGGCCAGTTCTCAGGTTCCATGACAGGATCCTGAGTCACCTCTCATGCCGGGAGATAAACGAGACGTAGCGCCTGGCTAAAAATCCTGGTCCAAGCCCGAGGGGTCACTCAGACGCCTTCGCGCGCGATCAGCTCTCCGGTGGCGACCGCCTCGGCCAGCCGCGAGTGGTCCCGCTCGTTCTGATCGGCGTACGCCGCCGCGAACCGGACGATCGCGCGGTCGAACGCCGGTCCGGATCCGAGGTAGGCGGCGATCGCAAGCCGGTCGCCGGAGCGCGCGTGCATGCGCGCCAGCGACCAGCCGCAGGCGCGCGTGTAGGCGTGCAGGCCGCGCTCGCTCAGCGCTTCGAGGTCGGCGGATGCCTTCCAGTCCCAGAGCTGGCGTACGTAGAAGTCGTGCTCCTCGCCGTCGAGGCCTTCGCTGCGCTGCCAGCTGAGGAAGACGTCGACCGCGGCCTGCGAGATCCGCTGGCCGTGCACGACGCGCTCGCCATGGTTCGCGAACTCGCTGCGGCCGATGTACGGCTCGAGCACCGAGGCCTGCGCCTGCTTCGCCTGGAGCACGAGCGGGTCGCGACCGTCCCGTCCGGCGAGCAGGAACACCCACGCCCGTGTGCCGACGCTGCCGACGCCGACGACCTTGCGCGCCATGTCCACGAACTCGTAGGTGCTGAACAGGTAGCGCCGGTCGGGGGCGAGGCTCTCGGCGTACTCGTCGAGCAGCTCGCGGATGTACTCGCGCTCGTCGCGGCGGTCGGCCGGGTCGAACAGCTCACGGAAGGGAACGAGCAGAGGGGGCACGTGGCGGAATCGCAAGCGGCCGTCCACGCGCTCGGTCAGCTTCTTCACGGCGCGCAGGCTGCTCTTCCGCCGGGCCCTCGCGAAGGGCTTCGCGAACACGATCCGTTCCTTGCCCGCCAGCGTTCCGCCGAAGCGTTCGACGAGCTCGCTCGCGTTCAGCCGCTCGTAGAAGGCCTCGAGGTGGCTGACCTGCGCGAAGGCGCCCATCGCCCCGCGGTACTCGCGAACGCAGCCTGACACCAGATCCCGGCGCCGGCCGGTGGGCAGCCCGATCTCGCGCGCGGCGATCTCGACGCTCGCCGCCATCCTCTTGACGTCCCACTCCCACGGCGCCGGGAGGGTCTCGTCGAAGTCGTTGGGGCTGAAGACCACGCGCCGGTCGGGCGCGCCGAACGCGCCGAAGTTCGAGATGTGAGCGTCGCCGCACGCCTGCACGAAGATCCCCGAGTCGGGCGTTCCCGCCAGGTCCGCCGCCATCACGGCGGCAGCGCCCCGGTAGAAGGTGAACGGCGAGACGAGCATGCGTCCATAGCGGATCGGCACGAGCTCTCGCACGCGCGTGCGGGCCTGTGCGCGGAGGATCGCCACCGGATCGCGGCGGCGCGGACGCGGCGTCCATTCGCCGTGGGCGGATCGCGGAGCTCTGCCCCGCGCCTCGCGCCCGCGTTCCGCCGACTCGCCCGACTGCAGCGCCGCGATCCGCGACGCTGCAGAGCGAACCCTCGAGGAAGAGCGTCCGTACCGCTTCCCGGTTGCCGTGGTCTGCACCCCGTTTTTGACCATACTGCGCCCGTGCCACATACGCCACGCAGAGTGCCGGCGGGCCCTCGCGCGAGCGTGGCCGCGATCCTCGGCGTGCTGGTCCTCGGCGTCGCGAGCGGGTGCGGGAGCGCCGGCTCGAAGCCGTCGTCCTGCGAGGGCCTGCGCACCCTCTGCTCGCGGCGCCTCGACGCGGTGTTCTTCGCGGGCACGCACAACTCCTACGCCGCCGCCGACGAGCCCGGGTGGCACTTCGCCAACCAGACCTACCCGATCCCGCGCCAGCTCGACGACGGCATCCGCGCGCTGCTGATCGACGTCCACTACGGCGTGAGCGACGCTGCGACGGGTCGCGTCCGCACTGACTTCGCCGCCGAGGGCGCCGACCGCAACAAGGTCGCCAAGCAGGCTCCGCCGCAGGCGCTGCGGGTCGCGGACAGCGTCGCGGGCGGCATCGGGCTCGGCAAGCTGCACGGCGAGCCACAGCTCTACCTCTGCCACACGCTCTGCGAGCTCGGCGCCGAGCCGCTCGCACGCGAACTCGCTGCGATCGGGACCTTCCTCGCGCGCCATCCCCGGCAGGTCGTGATCCTGATCGTCGAGGACTACCCTCCGGCGGCAGCGATCGCGGGGGCCTTCGCGGACGCCGGCCTGACGAAGTACGTCGCGACGCTGAAGCGCGACGCGCCGATGCCGACGCTCGGTGAGCTCCTCGGCAGCGACCGGCGCCTGCTGGTCTTCGCCGAGAACCACGGCGGCACCCCCGCTTGGTACATGCCGGCCTTCTCCTTCATCCAGGACACGCCGCTCGGCGCGCTGCACCCCGGGCAGCTCAGCTGCCGGCGCTTCCGCGGCGAAGCGAGCAGTCCGCTGCTGCTGATCAACCACTGGATCCCGCCGTTCCCCCCGAACGCGGCGCTCAACGCTCAGATCGGGCGCGCCGCCGTCCTGCGGGGCAGGATCGAGCACTGCGCGCGCCAGCGCCGCCGCAGCGGCGCGATCACCGCCGTCGACGTCTACCAGCGCACGGCGGTGGTAGACGTCACGCGGCGGCTCAACGAACGCCGCTGAGGCCTACAGCTCGGCAAGCACCTCGGCGGCCGCGCGTTCGCCCGAGCGCACGGCCCCGTCCATGTAGCCGACCCAGTAGTCGGAGGTCTCCGTGCCGGCCCAGTGGATGCGCCCGACGGGGGCGCGCAGCGCGGGGCCGAAGTCGAGCAGCGTGCCCGGGCCCAGACCGGCGACCGGGTCGCCGCGGCTGAAGCGCTCTTCCGACCAGGCGTTCTCGACGTACTGGATCGGGTCGTTCGCCCTTTCGCCGAAGTAGTCCACGAAGTTGGCGACCACCGCCTGGCGGCGCTGTTCGGCTTCCATCGCGTACCAGGCGCGCGCGTCCGTGCCGCCGATGAAGCCGAGCAGCACGCCGGGTGTGCCCTCGACCGGGCTGCTGTCGAAGGTGACGCGGACCGGCCCGTTGAGGCTGACGGTCTGCCCGGTGAGGCCTTCTTCGCGCCAGAACGGCTCGCTGTAGACGACGTCCACCTTCGCGTAGGTGCCCATCGGAGCACGCTGCGTGAGCTGGTCGCGCAACACGGGGAGCAGCGGTTCGTAGTCGATCCGCGAGGCCAGCGCGGGCGGCATCGCGATGATCGCCTGCTTGGCCGACACCCTGCCTCTTTCGAGCTGGACCTTCACGCCCTTGACGTCCTGCGAGATCTGCACCGCGCGCGCGTTCAGCGCCACGCGCCCGCTCAGTTCTTCGGCGATCCTCAAGGAGATCGTCTGGCTGCCGCCGACGAAGCGTTCTTCCTGCGCGCCTTCGGCGGTCTGGAAGTTCCGTTCGAAGGTGCCGGTGTGCGACTCGTCGCCCGAGGCGGCGAGGTAGAACAGCGTGTAGAGCAGCGACAGGTCGCGCGACTCCTGCCCGAAGATGGCCTCGATCGCCGTCCCGGCGAGCCGCTGGAATTCGGGGTTGATCTCGTTGGCCTTGATCCAGCTGTAGAGCGTCTGGCTGTCCCATTCCTCGGCTTCTTCGGCTTCCCACGGCGCCTCCACGTCGATCTGCGCCGCCATCGAGTTCAGCCGCTGGACCACCTGCAGCAGGTCCGGGAGCAAGGTCGGGTCCGGCGGCGCCACGCCGGTGACGCCGGTGGCCGCGTAGGTTTCGCGTTTGCCGTCCTTCCAGTAGACGTTCGAGCCGGTGTTGTAGGTCGGGAACGTCTCGACCCCGACTTCTTCGGCGAGCGCCTTGATGCGGTCCTGGGTGGGGCCGACGAACTCCGCGCCCGCGTCGATGTAGGAGCCGCCTGTGAGCGGCCGGTTCCACGTGCGCCCGCCGACGCGTTCGCGCGCCTCGAGCACGGCCACCGAGTGCCCCGCGCGGGCGATCGTCCGTGCTGCGGTGAGACCCGCCAGCCCGGCCCCGACGATCACCACGTCGGCCTTCTTCGGCGCGGACGAGCTCGCGGGCTGCGCCGCGGCTTCCGCGCCGGCTTCGGCTCGCGCGGCCGCGGGCAGGGCCGCCGCGGCGGCGCCGGCGGCAGCCGTGCCGATCAGGGTCCGGCGGGTGATGCGTGTCTCGCTCTCGTCGCTCAAGGTCTCTCCCAGGTGGTGAACCCGGGCGGCCGGCTCCCCGCCGCATCGGTGCGTGACGCCGGGTCCATGGACCCCCCGCCCCCTGCGCGGCCGGCTGCCGTCGCCCCCGTCTCAGTCCAGCGGTGTACCCGCCAAGCGCTTCGCTCAACCGGCGCGCACTCGTCTCTCGATCGCGCAGCGTCTCTGATTAGAACCCGGCAGGCGGGGGTAGATAGGCGCGCGTTCCAGCATGGTGCCGCTCGAGGGGGGACGGAAACCGGGCAAGGCTTCGAGACTGCGCGTGGGCGCAGATATAGGGGGACATGTGCTGCGTGCCAGACGAGCAGGCCGAGACGGTCGAGTCGGTGTCGAGAAGCGTGCGGGCGGCCGTGCGCGAGGAGTGGCGATCGCCGTGGCCCTCGCGATCCTCGCGAGCCTTGCGGTTGCCGCGAGCGCCTCGGCGTTCGACGTGCAGGGCAGCGTCGAACAGGTCGCCGTCACCGGCCTCGCGCCGAACGCGCAGGCGTCCCTGGTCAAGGGCAGCACGACCGTCGCCACGCAGAACGCAGACGAACAGGGCGGGGTCCTGTTCCGCGAAGTGAAGCCCGGGAAGAAGTACCGCGTGCGCAGCGGCGGCGAAGAGTCCGAACTCCTCACGGTCCACAAGGGCGCCTCGGCGCCGTGGGACCCCGGCATCTACGAACAGGAAATCCCCGACAACGGCTACACGTACCTGACCACGCGCGACGGCACGAAGCTCGCGATCGACGTGCACCCGCCGACGAGCCCGGCGGGCGAGCCCGGCGTGCCGTCGATGTTCCACTTCCCGACCCCGCCGATCCCAGGTGTCCCGACGCCCAGCTACACGGCGCCCTATCCGACGCTGATCGAGTACTCCGGCTACGGCTACGCAAACCCGGCCGGGCCGGAAAACGGCATCGCGATCGTGGCGAACCTGATGGGCTTCGCGGTCGTCGACGTGAACATGCGCGGCACCGGGTGCTCCGGCGGCGCCTTCGACTTCTTCGAAAAGCTGCAGAACCTCGACGGCTACGACGTGATCGAAACGATCGCGCACCAGCCGTGGGTGAAGGGCGGCAAGGTCGGGATGCTCGGCATCTCATACGGCGGCATCAGCCAGCTGTTCACCGCCCAGACCCAGCCGGCCGGGCTCGCGGCGATCGCGCCGATGTCGGTGATCGACGCGACGGCGACGACGCTCTACCCGGGCGGCATCCTCAACACCGGCTTCGCGGTCGAATGGGCCGAGCAGCGCCAGCAGAACGCCGAACCGGCCAGCCCCGGACACGGGCAGGCGTGGGCGACGAAGCAGATCGAAGAAGGCGACGAAACCTGCAAGGCCAACCAGGCGCTGCACGGTGAGGCCGCCAACCTGCTGGACAAGATCAAAGCCAACTCGACCTACAACAAGCAGGTCGCCGACCCGCTGGATCCGGTCACGTTCGTCAAGAACATCAAGGTGCCGACGTTCATGGCGTGCCAGTGGGAGGACGAGCAGACCGGGGGGCACTGCGCCGACCTGGCCCAGCACTTCACCGGCACGACCAAGAAGTGGTTCACGTTCACCAACGGCGCGCACATCGACTCGCTGGATCCGGCGATGCTCAACCGCATGTATGACTTCCTGGAGCTCTACGTCGCCCATCAGGCGCCGCTCTTGAACGCGGCGGTGATAAACGCAGCGGCTCCCGTCATCTACGACGAAGCGATGGGGCTGGAAAAGACGAACCTCGTCACGCTCCCGTCAGACCCGATCCAGCTGCAGCCGACGTATGAATCGGCCCTCGCTGCCTTCGAAGAACTCCCTCAGATCAGGGTGCTCTTCGACAACGGCGCCGGCGCTTCGCCGCTCGGCACCAAGACGGCGGGCGATCCCTATCCCGGCTACGAACAGACCTTCTCCTCGTTCCCGATCCCCGGCACGAAGGCCAAGACCTGGTACTTCGGCCCGGGCGGCACGCTGAACGAACAGAAGGCGGCGAGCGAAGGGCAGGACAGCTACACCTCCGACGCGAGCGCCACGCCCCTGACGGACTTCGGTCCCAGCACCGGCTCGGGCGGTCTCTGGGGCGATGCCGCGCAGTGGGAATACAACTGGCAGCTGCCGCCCGCGGGCGACGCCGTCTCCTACGTGACGGCGCCGCTGACCGAAGACACGACCGCGGTCGGCGGCGGCGCGGTGACCGCCTGGGTGAAGTCCTCGGCGCCCGACGTCGACCTGCAGGCGACGGTGAGCGAGGTGCGCCCCGACGGCAACGAGACCTTCGTGCAGAACGGCTGGGTCCGGGCGAGCGAGCGCAAGCTCGCCACGAGCAAGAAGAACATCCTCCAGCAGAAGCCGACGCAGCTGCAGCCGATCCCGACGATGCTCGCCTCCGACGTGCAGCCGATGCCGTCGAACGAATACGTCCCGGTGACGATCCCGCTGTACTTCGAGGGGCACGCGTACCGGGCGGGCTCGCGCATCAGGGTGACGATCGCGGCGCCCAACGGCACGCAGCCGATCTGGTCGTTCGCGCACACGGAGCCCGAAGGCGGCACGGCGAGCGAGTCGATCGCCTTCTCGCCGAGCATGCCCTCGAGCTTGAGCCTGCCGGTCGTGCCCGGGCTCGAAATCCCGACGGAACTGCCGGCGTGCCCGAGCCTGCGCAACGAGCCGTGCCGGCCCTACCAGGCGATCGTCAACAACGGGTCCTGAGGTGAGCGAACCGCCCCGGCCCGCGATCCGCGGCCGGGGCGGGTCAGCTCGCTTCCGGCGGATCGCGGGGCCAGGACTCGCGGGACGACCGAGCCGCCTCCCCGCCGTTCGTGTTAGGAACTGAAGGCATCGCTCGCACACGGCGAGCGCAACGACCCGATAGGAGATTCCGAATGCGCAGAGCGTTCGTGGGGTGTATCGCGGTTCTCGGCCTCGCAGTGCTCGCGCTGCCGGCTGCCGCCTCCGCTGTTCCGACGGTGACGATCAAAGCCCAGATCGTGCCGATCAAAGGCTTCCCGGGCACGGGAAACAAACTCGGGGCCGGCGCGGCTGTGGCCAGCCATGTGACGATCTCCGGGACCGAATACGGCGGCTTCCCGCCGCCGCTGATCGGCGTCAACGTGTTCCTGCCGAAAGGGACGGTGCTGCACCCGAGCGGCTTCCCTTCGTGCTCGCCGGCGACCCTCGAACCGTCGGGGCCGGGCCCCAAGGGCTGCCCGAAGGGCTCGGCGGCAGGGCCGGTCGGCCAGGTGACCGGCGTGGTCGCATTCGGAAAAGAAATCGTCCCCGAGACGGCGACGATCGAACCGTTCTACGCGCCCGGCGGTGGCCTCGAGTTCTTCACCTTCGGCCACGAACCGGTGCTGCTGGAAATCCTGTCGAAGGCGCACTTCGTGGGCGCCAGCGGCCTCTACAGCAAGGAGCTGATGGCTCAGGTGCCACTCGTGGAAACGGTGCCCGGCGCCCAGGACGCCTCCGCGGAATCGATCTCGGTCACCGTCGGCTCGGCGATCCGCAAGAACGGCAAGACGATCTACTACGGGCGCGTGCCGAAGACGTGCCCCAAGGGCGGCTTCCCCGGCAAGGCGGAACTGACGTTCGCGGGTCTCGGCGGCCTCACGCAGCAGACCGTCACGAAGACGCTGAGGGTTCCCTGCCCCAAGCACTAGCTCCAGCCAGCTGAGCAGCAGGCGGCCCGGCGCCGACGTCCGGGCCGCCTGCGCTCTTCTCCCTAGCCGATCGTCTCGGTGCTGCTGCTCGAAGGGCGGCTGCGCCACGCCTGCAGGCCGACGAACAGCGCCAGCACGGCGACCGCGGCGCCGAAGATCGCGAACGTCGACGAGAGGCTGAGGCTCGTCACGGCGAGTCCCGCCAGCACCGCGGGGATCGAGAGCGCCGCGTAGGCGACGAGGAAGAACGCCGACATCACGCCGGCGCGGTGATCGGGCGGGATCGCCGCGGAGAGGTTGCGCAGCCCGCCGAGGAATGCGACGCCGAAGCCCGCGCCGCCCACGGCGGAACCGACCAACAACGGCACCGGCGCGTGCTCGGCGGCCGCGAGCGCGATCAGTCCCACGCCTGCCGCGAGCGCGACGGACCCGACCATGACGCCCGCCCAGGCGGCGCGATCGCCGTAGGCGAGCTGCGCCAGCGACCCCACCCCTGCGAGCAGGAAGAGGCTGATCGTCGTGACGAGATGGTTGCTGGTCCCGAACACCTCGGCGGAGAGCTCCGGGCCGAGCGCGAAGAGGAGACCGCCGATCGAGTACGCGGAGGCGACCGCGAGCGCGGCGAGCACGAACGGCTGTCGCACCTCGGCGGGAACCTGCGGGCGCTGCGGCGTGAGACGGAGCGGCGCCCTGTTGGCGACCGGCTCGGGCATCAGCAGCGCCCCGACGAAGGCGATCGCGAACAACGCGAGCACGAGCGCGTAGGGGACGACGCGCGGCGCCGGCAGGAGCTGGACCATCGCCGCGGAGACGAGGGTGCCGAGCGCGAGCCCGGCCGCACTCACGCTTCCGTTCGTCAGCCCGACACGTCCGGGGTCACGGCGTGGATGGAAGTCGAGGAGGCCCGCGCTCGCGGTGCCGAGCGCCAGCCCGGTCGCGACGCCCTGGACCGCTCGTGCCGCGAACAGCCAGACGACCGAGCCGGCGAGCATGTACAGCACGCTGGAGGAGATCAGAGCCCCAAGCGCGATCAGCAGCACCGGCCTACGGCCCGCCACGTCGGACGCGCGGCCTGCGAGCAGCAGCGCCACGAGCACGCCCAGCGCGTAGGTCGCGTAGACCAGGGTCAGCACGACCGGCGAGAAGCCCCACAGCCGGCTGTAGGTCGCGTAGAGCGGCGACGGCGTTGCCGAGGCGAACAGGGCGAAGCCGATGATCGCCGCAGACAGGGCGTAGGCGAGCGGCTGGGAGAGGGTCCGCCGGGCCGGTGCGGGTAGTCGCAACGCAACCGTGGTCATGGGGGCTCCTTTCGTCGGTCGAGCTGTGGCCTCTCGCCTGCCCGAACGGTCCGTGCCCCGGTACCGCGAGAGACGAGGTTCAATCACCGAACTCCGCCTCACGGTAGCACATGAGTTCGGTGATCGAACCCGAGTCGCTACACTTGATCCATGCTCGGTAAGGACTACGTCGGCCAGGACTGCTCGCTCGCCCGCGCGCTCGAGGTGATCGGGGAGCGCTGGACGCTCCTGATCGTCCGCGACGCCTTCTACGGGGTGCGGCGCTTCAACGACTTCCAGGCCCACCTCGACATCCCGAAGGCGGTGCTCGCCGACCGGCTCGCCCGGCTCGTCGAGAACGGTGTGCTCGAGCGCCGGCCGGACCCAGGGCACGCCGGACGGAGTGTCTACGAGCTCACGCCCACAGGCCGGGATCTGTGGCCGGCCCTCCACGCGCTGCTCGTGTGGGGCGGGCGCCACCTCGCGCCGAACAGCCGCGTCTTCAGGCACGCCGCCTGCGGGACGCTGCTCGACGACGCCGGCTACTGCTCGCGATGCCACGTCACGCCCGGCCCCGAGGACATCCTGTCCGAGCCGCGCCGGGGCCGGCGCGGAGGCGCTGCCAGGAAGGACCCCGTCGCTGTTGCTCTGGGCGGTCCGCGCCGCCTGCTCGAGCCGGTCGAGCGCCAGCCCCGGCGGCCTTCGCTCAAGGCGCCGCCGGTCTGAGGCCGGCGGCGGCCCGCGTCAATCGGCTTCAGTCACAATCTGCGTCCGCGCTCAGACCGGCGCGTGCTGCGCTCGCCAGCACGATCGTGCGCCGCGACAGAGCTCGTTGCGCCGGACCGCGAGCTGCAGCGCCCGGGCGTGCGGGCTGGACAGATGCGGCGCGAGGTTCCGCAACTCGAACGGGTCTGTTCTGAGGTCGAAGTATTCGCGTTCCCCGTCGGCGTACTCGACGTACAGGCTCTCGCGCGTGCGGATCGCCTCGTAGCTCGGTGGGTTGCCGGCGCCTGCCTGCGGGAGATCGGGGTTGCCGGCCTGCCGCTCGTCGTGGCGGTGCTCGACGACGATCTCGCGACGCCACCCGCTGACCGGCTGGCCATGGAGGAGCCGCACGAGGCTGTGCCCGTCGACGTTCGCAGGCACGCGCGCGCCGCCGAGCTCCTCGAAGGTCGGGCGCAAGTCGATGTTCTCGGTCATCTCGGGGACCACCCGCCCTGCCGGCACCCCCGGACCGGTGACGATCAGCGGGACGTTGATGTCGCTGTCGAATGCCGTCAGCTTCCCTGGCATCAGACGGTGTTCTCCCATGTGCAGCCCGTTGTCGGAGCTGAAGATCAGGTAGGTGCTGTTCGCGATACCTGTCCGCTCGAGCTCGGCCTCGATCTCGCCGATCATCCTGTCCACGGCCTGCGCCGCCTGGGCGCGCTTGCGGAAGTCTGTGTCGATCGTTTCGACCTGTTCGCGGCTGAGGGCATGCGGGCGCTTCAGCCACGCGCCGGCCGAGGCGTTGGCGGCGTCGAACGAGGGCATGCGCGGCGCGCCCAGGCCGGGGAAGTCCGACAGGTCTCGTGGAGCGGGAGTGAAGGGTCTGTGCGGCGCGAACGTGGCAACCTCGAGCATGAACGGCTTCGCCAGCGGGGCCGCGCCATCGATGAAGTCGACGGCCTTCCGAGACAGCACTTCGGTGAGGTAGTCCCGCGGTTCGTAGCCGTAGCTCACGATCTGACCATCGCTGTTCATCTTGTAGCCGTACTCGGGATAGCCGTCTCCGACGGCGTCCCACCGGCTCCAGCCAGGCGGCACGTAGTGGCTCGGACCTCCTTCTCTGGCCGCCGGCTTGTAGCCGTTCAGGTACTTCCCCATCAGCGCGGTGGTGTAGCCGGCCCCGTGGAGGGCGGTGGCGAACGTTCGGCGCTCCTCCCCGCGTCGGTGGAAGCGCTCATACCCTCCACCGCGCGGCCCGTTGCTGAAGATCCGCGTGTTGTGCGGCAGCCGCCCGGTCAATATGGACGCACGTGAGGGGCAGCACAGCGAGTCGGTTACGAAGTAGCGAGCGAACGTCTCCCCCCGGCGCTCCATCGTCAGTACGTGCGGCATGTAGCGCACCAGGTTCCAGGCCAGATCGTCCGCGAGGACGAACACGATGTTGGGCCGCTGCTGACCCCCTCGCGCGGAGGGGGCCGTCGGCGGGGCGACGCCCGCGTGCTTGCCGGGCGAGGAGGGCTCGCCACCCGCCGTGTGGGTCGCGCCCTGGCGGGGCGCGGACCCGGCCAGCGCCGCGACGGTGACCGCGAGCACGGCCAGCAGGGCCGCGAGCAGGGCGACTCCCGGCACTCTGTGGGTGTCAAAGCGCGTCCGGCGCGCGGCGGCAGGGCGCCGGGGCCGTGGTGCCGATGAGGTCACGGCCAAAGACTAGGCCGGCAATCCGGGAGACGCGCAGGTTCGAGGGCCGCGAGCGACACCACCACGTCAGCGCTAGGGCTTGACGACCGCGGAGGTGCCGAGGACGGTGCCGGACCTGCCGAGCGCACGCACGGCCACATAGCGAGCAGATGACCGGAGCGGGATGGGCGTCTCGAAGCCCGTACGTTTCGCCGTCGTCACTGGCGCGAGCGCTCCTCGTGATGCGCCGGCGAGCACCTGCCACGACTCGACGGCTGTGGCGCCGTTCCAGCTCGCGTAGACCGTCTGCCCGCCCCCCGCGCTGGAGCGGACAGCTGCTGCCGGAGATGACGACGGCGTTCCGCTCCAGGGGAAGCGGAAGGCGCGGTAGGACTGCCCGGGGCGGGGCAGATGCGCGTCGAAGAGGATCTGCCCGGAGGGGCTGAACTCGGTCAGGTAGGGCTCTTCGCCCCAGCCGACGAACACGTCGCCGTTGGGAAGGGTCTGCTCGTCGCCTTGACTGCCGCTGAGCAGCGGCGGGGTGTGCGTGTCGCGGCCCACCAGCCTGACTTCGCGGCGCGCCCAGTCGATTCGCTCGCGGATCACACGCGACTGGGAGTGTCGCTTCGGCACGGCGCCGTTGTCGAACACCGTCAGCGTGTGATCGGGCTGCCAGCGGACGTCGTGCTGCCAGGCGGTGCCTGTTCCCGGCCCCATCCGGAAGCTCGAGTGCTTGCCGCCGATCCGCCACCGGATCGCGCCGGTGTGGTGGTCGATCTCGTACAACGTCCAGGTGTTGCGCGAGGAGACGATGAAGTTCCCGTCCGGCCAAGGGTCGGGCGAGATCGAGTTCAGGTGGAAGTAGTCCCACGGGTGGTCGACCGGGCCGGGCCGGTAGTAGGAGTCATACAGCGGAACGTGGCCGTAGGCATGCCACTCGAACATCACCAGCCCCGTCTTGATGTCGATCTCCTGCAGGATCGAGTCCTGGAGGATCGCCTCATGTGAGCCGCCGGCCGAGGAGAGGTCGGCACGCACGAGCGAGTAGGCGGTGAGGTAGGCCGCGCCCTGCGGCGTGATCCGGACGGCGTGGAGGTCGGCCCGATATCCGTTGCCCCCCGATATCTGCGCGAGCGGCTGGTAGTCGGTTCCGTAGATCTCGACCGTGCCCCAGCCCACGCCGTAGGTGATCAGACCCTGCCACCAGGTCAGCACCGGCTGGCCGTCGTAGCGCTGGACCTGGAGGTCCATCGCCACGGTTCCGCGCGGGGCCGGCTGAAACCAGACCGGCTGGCCGTCGTCGTCCATGATCATCGGCCCCTGCTGGCCGTAGCCGTGGCTGGGCGTCAGGAAGATGTATCCCGGCGCGAGCGCGGGCGCGTGGACGGTGACCTGGACTCTCGGCGGCTGCAGCGTCGGGGCCGACGGGAAGCTCCAGACGGTGCCAGTCTTCGGTGGCAGCGATGTGGTATGGGCGGGCGCGGGGTTGGGAAGCTGCCGGGCGACGTCGAATGCCCACGAGACCCGGCGCCGGCCCCGGCCGATCAGGGCGCTGACGGAAACGCGCTCACCTGCCGCGAAGGGTCGGGCCGGCAGGAAGCTCGCGCCTGGAGCGCTGGCGTATGCCCGCAGGCTCCCGCCGTGCGTTCCGCTGCGGGACCCCGTCACCGAGATCCCCGAGATCTGCGACGCGGGCGTGCCGAGGAAGCTGATCTGCGTGCTGGGCGAGGCGTCGGGCGTGCCGCTCAGCGGTGAGACGGTCAGCGCCGGCGCCGCCGGTGCGAGCACCAGCGCGCCGGCCACGGCCGCGATGATCGCCGCCCACCCGTGCGGCCTCAGAGGGCCTTCGATCAACAGCTTCAATGCTCTCCCAGTACCGTTTCCGGCCCGCGCGCCGGGCCCTCGCCTGCACCAACCCTGCGGGTTCCCGTTCGGGTCGCTCGCCGGCTGCCCGCCGTCAGCCTGCTGACGTCGCGCCACCGGAACGGGCCAGCGCGACCAGGCGGCGCGCGCGGGAACCGCGGCCCTGTCGGCCCGCGATCCGCAACATCACCGTCGCGAACGCCGGCATGCGGGCGGCTATCTGCCCGGCGGTCGTGCTTGCGGAGGGGCTCCTGAGGTTGCGCACCGTGTAGCGGGCGGCGGGCTGCAGGCCGACCTGAGACGCGCTCGTCCGGATCAGCGCGGGTCTCGCGCCGCGATTGAGCAGCGCTACGGCACGCGCGCCGCCGGCGAGAGGCCTGCCCCACACCTCGCCGTCGCCTGAGACCGAGACGAGACGTCCCTGGACGTCGGCCGCGTCCTGGTCGATCGCCAGCACGTCGCTGTTCAGCACCGCCAGCAGGCTCGCCCGCCGGATCCTCCGCAGGTCGTCGCTGACCATCAGCGGAGCCGCCAGCATCGCCCACATGCTGAGCTGCGCGCGGAACTGGGTCGCGCTCATGCCCTGGTCGGGCGCCAGGTAGTCGGGGTCGTTCCAATGGCCCGGTCCGGCAGCCTGCGGTGCCGCCGCGCGCGCGATGCGCCAAGATTCCCCGGGGTCAGGTCCACGACTGGAGGTTCAGATGGCCGAGACGTTCGACCCCGCTGCGTACAAGCGCACCACGCGCGAGCAGTGGCAGGCCGCGGCTGAGCCGTGGCACCGGTGGGGACCGACGCTCGAGGAGTGGCTCGGCGAGGCGACCGAGCTGATGCTCGACATCGCGCACGTCGGCGCCGGCAGCCGCGTGCTGGACGTGGCAGCCGGGGCGGGCGGGCAGTCGCTCGCCGCGGCGCGGCGCGTCGGGCAGGAAGGCTCCGTGCTCGCGACCGACATCTCGGCGAACATCCTCGCCTTCGCGGAGCGTGCAGCGGCCGAAGCCGGTCTCTCCAACGTCCAGACGAGGGTGATGGACGGCGAGGCGCTGGTCGTCGAGGAGGCGTTCTTCGACGCGGCGATCTCACGGGTCGGCTTCATCTACTTCCCCGACCAGCGGGCCGCCTTCGAGGCGATGCGTCGTGCGCTGAAGCCGGGTGGGAGGCTCGCGGGGATCGTCTACTCGAGCCCCGAGGCGAACGCCTTCTTCTCGATCCCGGCGTCGATCATCCGCAGGCGCGCGTCGCTCCCCGATCCGCTGCCCGGCCAGCCGGGTCCGTTCAGCCTCGGCGCGCCCGGAGCGCTCGAGGCCGCCTACGAGCGGGCCGGGTTCGCGGACACCGAGGTGCGGCGCGTGAGCGCGCCGCTGCGGATGCGCTCGGCCGCAGAGTGCCTGCAGTTCGAGCGCGAGTCGTTCGGTGCCCTCCACCAGATGCTGGCGGGTCTGAGCGAGCCTGAGCGCGAGGAGGCATGGAACGAGATCGAGGAGGAGCTCTCGAAGTTCGAGTCGGGCGCCGGGGGTTTCGAGGGCCCCTGCGAGCTGCTCGTGAGCGTGGGCACCGCCCCGTAGGGCGACGCCGCTGTCCATGCAGCCGCCGCCGCGGACGGGCGCGATGACCCGCTCGGCTCGTCGGGCGTCACACCACGCGAGGAGCGGTGTTACGCCGTGTGCTCTGGCGCGGCCGTGGTGATCGCGTATAGCTGCGCGAGGAGGTCGCGTAGTTGCGAGAAGTTCCGGGGTCCGAGTTGTTGTTCCCATTCGGCTTCGACCTCTCGGACGATTTCGCGGATCGCTTTGCCCGCGGCGAGTCCCCGGGGGGTGGCGTGGATGCGTCTGGAGCGCTGGTCGCGCTCGTCGATATCGCGGGTGAGGTATCCGAGTTGCTCGAGTTGGCGGAGCAGGTAGTTGAGCGCCTGCTTGCTCATCCGGGTCTGGGCCGCGAGGTCGATCGGGCGCTGGTTCTCGGGGCCGGGGTACTGGAACACGTCGAGGTGCGCGGCGATCAGATCGGTGTAGCCGCGCTGGTGCAGGCCGGTGAGCATCCGGGCGCGCACGGTCTCGAACGGGATTCGCAGGAGCGCGCCGATCAGCGGCGGCGGAGACGTGGCGGCTTGCGCATCCGGCTGAGTAAAGTCGCTTGACAAACTCATGGACTGAGTATACACTCGTCAAATCGTTTTACTCAACTTGCGCTTGGCGCGAAGGAGATCATCATGTATCAGGCCATCGAGAGAGAAACGATCACGGTTGGTGCGCTCGGCGTCCGCTTCCTGGTCGAGTCCGACGACTCGAACGGGACCGCGTCGGTGTTCGAGTGCTACGTCCCCGCGAACTCGCGGATGCCGGCGCCGCACAGCCACGACGGGTTCGAGGAGACGATCTACGGGCTCGAGGGCATCACGAGTTGGACGATCGACGGCGAGACCGTCGAGGTAGGCCCCGGCGAAGCGGTGTGCGTCAAGCGCGGGCAAATCCACGGGTTTCAGAACCAGGGGAGCGTCGACGCGAAGATGCTTTGCATCGCGACTCCGGCGGTGTTCGGGCCCGCCTACTTCCGCGAGATCGGCGAGGTCCTCGCCGCCAGCGCCGGCGGCCCTCCGGACCTGGCCGCCGCCTTCGAAGTGATGCGCCGCCACGGCCTCACCCCCGCCCCGCCCAACGCCACCTGACCACCCGGAGCTGCGTTTCACGCAGCTCTCCGACGACGCATCGCGCCACGCAAGCGAGGTGGCGCGGCGCCGTCGCCGGCGGGGCGCCAGGACCCGCAAACCAAAGCCGCTCGCACCACCCCTCCCCGGACGCAGTGGAAGGCACGTCATGTCACTTCGAATCCTGAGCCTCAAACTCGACGGGATCGCCGCAGGCGACTGCCTGACGTGGTGCCGTGGCCCCGATCCGCCGGCGCTCGACCACGCGCTCGCATCGATCACCGCGATTCCTCGACTGGAACCAGCCCGCCCCGGCGCCGGCGGCCGCCGCCTCCGCCGCGGGCCTGCCGCTCTCGCAGGGCGTCCAGATCCACACGCCGGCGACAGCCGGCGTGCCCCGCATACGTGGCGGTCAGAGGTTCGCGCGGCAGCCTGACCGCGAGCACCAGGAATCTCGTGCGACGGCGCGAAGACCCAGTCGGTCCGGCCGCGAATGGCGTCGCACGCCGGAACCGGCCGATTAGCAGGAGCTTCCGATGGAGCTGAGGAGACGAAGATCAAACCGTCGAGCACGGGTCGAGGCGTTGCGAACCGCGTTGGCCCAGAACCGCGGCACTCCCGCTTGATGCCATTTATCGCAAGATGCCTAACAGCACCCTCGAGAAGGCTCGTCCTCGTGCTTGGCCCCAGTGCCCGTACGAGGCAGGTCCGGCACGCGGCGAAGGCTGTCCCACGGACGCCCTTCGCCGGTCTGAGTATGCCGTGGCCGAAGCCGCCCATGGCACACTGTTGAGGTCGTGACCGCTCGCGGCAACCGCGTTGCTTCTCATGCGTGCCACCTCGGTGGTGGTTGCGATGCCCTTCGGCTGAGGACGACGAGGCGTGTCATCGCGGGTGCGCTGCTCCTCGGGTCATTCACCCTCTGCTCCGCCGCTGGGGCCAAGGAGTTCAGGCCCGGCGACGTGAAGGTCTGTAGCGGGTCCCGCTGCGTCCCGCTCAGCAGCCCATCGATGCTGCGCGGCCTTGCCGCGTTCTACTACGAGAGCGCGAGGCCGCCGGCGCGAGCGCGCCCCCCGAGACTCGGTGCGCCTTCGTTGCGGCTCGAGTTCTCAAACGGGTATGTGACCGGAACGGTCGCCGGTGCGGGACTCGATCGATTCCTCAGCGGCGGTGTCAATACCGAACAGTTCCGAGAAGGCGTCTGGTACCGCCTCCCGTCCGGCGTTGTCGCCGGACTGCGACGCTTGACGCCAGGACTCGCGCCCCAGCCCCTGACGGCGGCATCGCTCGCGGGCGCCGGCGGGCTCGTCAGCCCAAGCTCACGCCGATCGTCGAGCGGCCCGCACAAGGCCGCGCCGGAGAGCCCGAGCTCCAGCCTAGCCCCGGATTTAGCGGCCCTGTCGCTCGCGGTGCTCATCGGGCTCGCACTACTCGGACGCCAGTACCAGCGACGCGTGGCCCGGCGGTCGCCTACTGCGAGAACGCACTGACCGGGGCATCTCCTGGTGCCCGGCCTTGGGTCAAGGGCACCGACGACCATACCTACGCCAGCCAGCAATCGAGTCCGATCGAGGTACGGGCGGACGGGTTCATACACCCGGCACAATCTCCCGCCAATGGAGCTAGCCGGACTCGAACCGGCGACCTCCTGGGTGCGATCCAGGCGCTCTCCCAACTGAGCTATAGCCCCGCGACGGTCGCCCCAGGGGCGGCCGAGCGTCGCCGCCAAGTGTAGTCGCAGCCGCTCGCTCCGGCCGTGGGCGAGCCCTCCGCACCCGTCCCGGGCAGGCGCAGTATGGTGTCCAGGCGTCATGGGATTGCTCGACGACGCCATCCGCGACCACCTGGACCTGAAGCGCAGGCGGGGCGCAGACCCCACCGAGATCGCCCGCGAGGAGCGCGAGGCGCTCGAGCCGGTGTTCCCCGACGAGCCGCGGCCGGCGGGCTTCGACGGGGAGCCGCAGGCCGCGAGCGTCCTCGACGAGGAGCCGCCGCACGGCGACCCCCTGGAGGAGGCGGGAGTGGCGGCGGAGGCCGCACACGACCCGGTTGCCGCACAGACCTTCGGCGAGGAGACCGCCGAGCTCGACATGCAGGCCGTGCTCGCGGAAGACGCACACGCGCCGGAGCCGCTCGGCGCCGAGCCCGTGCGCGCCCCGCCGCAGGGCGAAGAGGACCTGATGGAGTGGGAGATCCCCGAACGCGCGGATGCAGAGCCGCCGCCCGAGCCGCTCCCCGGCCAGGAGCGGATGAGCTTCGAGTAGCGCCTCCGCGCGCCGAAGGCGGGCGCGCGAGCCGTCGCGCTCAGCCGTCGAAGCGGGGCGCTCGGCGCTCGGTGATCGCCTGCGCGCCCTCCTGCACGTCGGCGCCCAGGAAGCTCAGCATCTCGTAGGCGACGCTCGCGTCGAAGGCCGGGATCGCCGCGCGCAGCCAGTGGTTCATCGTGCGCTTGGTCCACCTGGCCGCGTGCTGCGGGCCGGCGGCCAGCCGCGCGGCGATCGCGAGTGACTCGTCGAGGACGCGCTCGCCAGGGACGCAGCGCGAGACGAGGCCGATCCGCTCGGCCTCGCGGCCGTCGATGAAGTCCGCCGTCAGCAGGTAGTACTTGGCCTTCGCCATGCCGCAGAGCAGCGGCCAGACGATCGCCGCATGGTCGCCGGCCACGACGCCGAGGCGCAGGTGCCCGTCGGTCAGCCGCGCGTCCTCGGCGATCACGCTGATGTCCGCCATCAGCGCGACCGCCAGGCCGGCCCCGACCGCGGTGCCGTTGATCGCCGAGACGATCGGCTTCTCGCAGTCGAGCATGTTGGTGACCAGCGAGGCCGCCTCGCCCGCCATCGCGGCGACGCGTGCGTAGTCCCCGGCCATCGCCTTCACCATCTCGAGGTCGCCGCCGGCCGAGAACGCCCGGCCGGCGCCGGTGACGACGGCGACGCGGACGCCGTCGTCGGCCGCCACGTCCTTCCAGACGCCGGCGAGCTCGGCGTGCAGCCGCTCGTTCGTCGCGTTCATGCGCTCCGGCCGGTCGATCGTGATCAGCAGCACCCCCTGCCCGCGCTGCTCGAAGCGGAGGTGCTCGTAGCTGCCGGGTTCCAGCGTTCTCATCCGGCCATCGTCAGCCCGCCGCTGACGCTCAGAACCTGTCCGGTGACGAACCCGGTCCGCTCGGAGGCGAAGAACGCGATCGCCTCCGCGACGTCCTCGGGCGTGCCGAGCCGTCCGATCGGGATCGCCCGCTGGAGGGCCTCTTGCAGCTTCTCCGCCTGCGCCCGGAACAGCGGCGTGTCGGTGGGGCCCGGGCAGACGGCGTTCGCCGTGATGCCGTGCCGCGCCGTCTCCCGTGCGAGCGACTTGGTGAACGCGATCACGCCGCCCTTCGCGCCCGCGTAGACGGCCTCCCCGCTCGAGCCGACGCGTCCCGCGTCGCTGCTCACGTTCACGATCCGCCCGCCGCGTCCACGCTCGACCATCGCGCCGAGGAAGGCATGGGTGATCGCGATCACCCCCAGCAGGTTGATCGCGAGCACGCGCTCCCAGAACGCCGGCACGGTGTCGAGGAACCGGTGGGTCTCGTCCCAGCCTGCGCAGTTGACGAGAACGTCCGGACAGCCGCAGTCGTCCTGCACGTCCTGCGCGAGGCTTGCCACCGAGGCGCTGTCGGCGACGTCGACGCGGTAGATCGAAATCGCGCCCGCGGCCTGGTCGTCCGCCTGCAGGTCCGCGCCGAGCACCCGGTAGCCGAGCTCGGCCAGGCGCAGCGCGCTCGCGCGGCCGATGCCCGACGCCGCGCCGGTCACCAGCGCGACGCGGCCATCGCTGCTGCTCGATCCCGGCGAGCTCACCCGCGGCAGGCTACACCGTGCGGCGTGTCGAGAAAGAGCGCCGGGCCGGCCATTCCCTCCGCGAGACCGCTTCCCCCGTGCGGTCGGCGCGGCCGGCCCGGTCGCTCTTTGGTCTCGGCCGGTTTCCCCCGTCCGGCCAAGAGGGTTGAGGGCCTCGGGCGGGCGCGATACCCAGCCCGCGCCGAGGCTCGCGATCACCAGGTGCCGGTTTCTCCTTCCGAGCACCCCGTTTTCAGCACCGGGCTCGAGCAGGTGCGCGTGACGTGCCCGCTTTCGTCCCGGCTGATCGTCAGCTCGTCTCCATCCGTGGCTTTCACCGTCAGCGAGTAGCTCTTGTCACTCGAGATGGCCGCGGACAGGTAGGCCTCCGTCGTGCTCGCTTCGACGCGCACCGCCGGCTCGGTTTCGTGAAGGCTTTCGGCGTTCACCTGTTTGTAGCTGCCTTCGTTGTCGGTCGAGATCGACTCGGCAGCGGTCATGGCGCTGCGCACCATCTCCTTGGCAGACGCGTCCTTCGCCTTGGCCTGCTGGCTGAGGAACGCGGGGATCGCGATCGCGCACAGGATGCCGATCACGAGGCAGACGACGAGAAGCTCGATCAACGAGAAGCCGGCGTCACTATGCAGACGACGGCGAGGGGGAAAGGTCCCACTGTAAGTGCGGGACCGCCCCGAGAGCTGAAGCATCGATGTAGGCAACTCAGACCTCCGTGGCGATCACCTGGCGGCCGAGCTGTCTCTCTTGAGACCTCTGACTTTGCGCCCCCGTCTCACGACGGGTTTGCCTTTTTCAGTGGTTTATACGGTGCGGAGGGGGAGTGTAGGGAGCGGTCGCGGGGGTGTGTGAGATATCGACGTATGTACTACTGACGCGCCGCGCGTGCCGGACGTCGCCGTGCGTCTGCGGCCTTCCGCGCCCTCTGCTCGAGGCCTACGAGCCTGTGCACCTCCTCCCTGGCGAAGAGGGCGAAAGGCACGGATACCACGAGGCGTACGAGCTCGGCCGCGAGCGCGGCGGGCACGGCGGCGACCAGAGGCACGCCCAGCGACATCAGGCTCACCGGGACGAGCACCTCGGAGATGCCGGCGCCGGCGAGCGGCAGCCCGCGTGGAGTCAGCACGTAGCCGGTGGCGTAGCCGAGGATCGCGACGCTCGGCGGGCACGAGACACCGAACGCGCGCAGTGATGCCCACAGCGCGCCGGCCTCGGCCGCCCAATACAGCACCATCCCCGCGACCGCGAACAGCGCACGAACGGGGTGACGCCACTCGTGCCCGAGGATCTTCGCCCCCGCCACCACGCTCCCCAGCCGCGAGCGTGAGCCGCGGGCTCGTAGCCACGGCCATGCGGCGATCACGAGCGCCACGCCCGCCGGGACGCCGAGCACCCACGGCAGCACGGCGGCGCCCTTGACGTCCGCTTCGCCGAGTAGCAGCAGCGAGCAGCACCATGCGCTGAGCGCGAGCACCGCGTACTCGAGCAGCGCGAGCGCGGCGACGTGCGCCTTCGCCTCGCGTACGCCGGCGCCGGCGCCTCGCAGCGCGCGGGCGTCGATCGAGAAGCCACCCTTCAGCGAGGTCGCGCCGGCGCCGAATGCGACGACGCGTGCGCCGGTGTCGGCCTCGAGCGCGCTCTTCCCACAGGCGGCGGTGACCCACCGGTGCGCGATCGCGTAGCCGATGTACGAGGCCAGTCGCGCGCCCGCCGCCGCGGCCAGCCAAACCGGCTCGAAGTCCTCGATGCGGGTGCGGACCGCACCGGGCCCGGCGGCTATCGCCATACCGATGAACGCGCCGAGCGCGATCAGCGCGGCGGTCGCGCTGAGCAGCAAGGGGTGGCGTTCGAGTCTCTCGGCCCATGCGTGCTCCCCCGCGAGGTCCATGCCGTGTTCCTACCCGGATCGCGACCCACGCGCCGCTGTTTCCGGCGGGCTCGCCGCGGGCAGGTGACGAGCGCTCGCGGCTGCGGGCAGAGTAGGGTGACTCCAAGATGCTGAAGCTGATGTTCATCCCGTTCCGGCTCGTCGGCGGCATGGTCGCCGGGGTCGTCGCGACGAAGGTGTTCGAGCGCATCTGGCGGATCTTCGACAGCGAGGAGGCGCCAGATCCGGAGCACCGGGAGATCCCGGTCCCGAAGCTGCTCGCCGCGCTCGTGCTCGAGGGTGCGATCTTCCGGGCGGTGCGCGGCCTCGTCGACCACGGGTCGCGCGTGGCCTTCAACCGCCTGACCGGCCGCTGGCCGGGCGAGGAGCGCCCCGAACCCGAGCGCGCCTGACGCGGCGCAGCCGGTCAGCTCTCTGCGATCCGCCGCAGCAGCTCGACCGCGCGCGCCAGCTGGCGGCGCTCGGCGGCGCTGAGCTGCGAGGCGATCACCGAGGCCAGCCAGCCCTCGCGGTCGCGCCGGTCGGCGTCGAGCGTGCGCCGGCCCTCGGGCGTGAGCTCGACGAGCGTGCGCCGGCCATCGGCCGGGTCGGGGCGGCGGCTGATCAGCCCGGCGCCCTCCAGGTCCGAGACGGTCTGGGCCATCGACTGCGGGCGCACGCGCTCGGCGGTCGCCAGCGCGCCGATGCTCGACGTCCCTTCACGCGAGAGCCGGCCGAGCACCGAGCCCTGCGCCAGCGGAAACCGGTGCTCGGCGCGCAGCCTCCTGATGAGCTGGCCGAGCACGACGCGAAGCTCGCTCGAGAGCTGCCCGACGTCGCTCTCGGAGGTCATGCGTGGAATATAGATGACAGGAAAACTGTACAGTTAGCCTGTATAATTGGCCCGAGTGATCACGCCCTTCGTCAGCGCCCGCCGCAGCTCCGCCCAGGCGCGCACCGCGGACGACCGGTACAAGTGGATCGCGCTCTCGAACGTGACGCTCGGCGTGCTTCTGGCGACGCTCGACGCCTCGATCACGTTGATCGCGATGCCCGACATCTTCCGGGGCATCCACCTCGACCCGCTGGAGGCGTCCAACAGCTTCTACCTGCTGTGGATGATCCTCGGCTTCCTGGTCGTCTCGAGCGTGCTGATCGTGAGCCTGGGACGGCTCGGCGACATGTACGGGCGGGTCCGCATCTACAACCTCGGCTTCCTGATCTACACGGTCGCATCGCTGCTGTTGACGATCGACTGGATGACCGGGCGAGCCGGCGCGATGTGGCTGATCGTCTTCCGCATCGTCCAGGGCGTCGGGGCGGCGTGCCTGCTCGCCAACGCGGCGGCGATCATCACCGACGCCTTCCCCGCCAACCAGCGCGGAATGGCTCTCGGCATCAACAACATCGTGGGTGTGAGCGGCATGTTCGTCGGGCTGGTGCTGGGCGGCCTGCTCGCGCCGATCGACTGGCGGATGGTGTTCCTGATCTCGGTCCCGGTCGGGCTGTTCGGGACCGTGTGGGCTTACCTGAAGCTGGAGGAGCGCAGCGAGCCCAGGCGGGCCCCGATCGACTGGCCCGGCAACGTCACCTTCGCGGCGGGGCTGATCCTGCTGATGGTCTCGGTGACCTACGGCATCCGCCCCTACGGATCGCATGCGACGGGCTGGGGGAGCCCGCGGGTGATCGCCCTGCTCGCGGCGGGCGTCGCGTGCCTCGCGGCCTTCTTCGTGATCGAGCGACGCGTCGAGAACCCGATGTTCCGGCTGCCGCTGTTCCGCATCCGCGCGTTCAGCTTCGGCACGCTCTCGACCTTCCTCTCGGCGGTCGCGCGTGGCGGGCTGATGTTCATGCTGATCATCTGGCTGCAGGGGATCTGGCTGCCCCAGCACGGCTACGACTTCACCGACACGCCGCTGTGGGCGGGGATCTACATGCTCCCGCTCACGGTCGGGATGCTGCTCGCGGGACCGGCCTCGGGGTTCCTGTCCGATCGCTTCGGCGCGCGGCCGTTCGCGACCGGCGGCATGATCGGCGTCGCGCTGAGCTTCCTTGCGCTGTCCCTGCTCCCGACCGACTTCCCCTATCCGCTGTTCGCCGCCGTCCTGCTGCTGAACGGCGTCTCGATGGGCCTCTTCGCGTCGCCCAACCGCGCCGCCGTGATGAACAGCCTGCCGTCCGCCGACCGTGGCGCCGGCGGCGGGATGAACCAGACCTTCCAGAACTCAGCCCAGGTGATCTCGATCGGAATCTTCTTCACGCTGATGATCGCCGGCCTGGCCGCGACGTTGCCGGCAACGCTCGCCTCGGGGCTTCACGCCCACGGCGTCGGCACGGCGGCGGCCCACCGCGCCGCCGAGCTGCCGCCCGTGTCGATCCTGTTCGCTGCCTTCCTCGGGTACAACCCGATCCAGCATCTGCTCGGCCCGCACGTGCTCGCCTCGGTGGGTGCCCACAACCAGGCGGTGCTCACCGGGCGTGCGTTCTTCCCGCATCTGATCTCCGGGCCGTTCCGGACCGGGCTTCACGAGACTTTCCTGTTCGCGATCCTCGCCTGCCTCGTCGCCGCTGCCGCGTCGGCTTTGCGCGGCGGGCACTACCGGCATGCCGAGGACACCGTCGAGCGCAGGGCGCAGGCAGCGCCATCACATCCGATCCGAGAGGAGCAGCATGCAGGTTGAGTGGTATGGGCAGTCCGCGTTCCGCCTCACCGCGGGCGGAACCACGGTCGCGATCGACCCGTTCGGTGACATGTCGGCTCTGGGGTCCTCGCACGGGATCCAGTGGGAGTACCCGGCGATCGACGGCCTCGAGGCGTCGCTGCTGCTGATCACGCACGAGCACCGCGACCACAACGCGGCCGAGGTCGTCGGCGGCGAACCGGAGGTTCTGCGCTCGACCGCGGGAACGCTCGAATCGGGTCTCGGCCAGGTCGTCGCGATCGCCTCCGAGCACGACGAGCACGCCGGCACCCAGCGCGGGCCGAACACGATCTTCGTGTTCGAGCTCGACGGGCTGCGTGTGGCGCACATGGGCGACTTCGGGCAGAGCGCGCTCCGCGAGGAGCAGGCGGGAGCCCTCGGTGGGCTCGACCTGCTGATCCTCCCCGTCGGCGGCGGCCCCACGATCGGAGCGCAGGGCGCCCGGGCGATCGTCGAGCGCCTCGCGCCTCGCTGGGTCGTGCCGATGCACTACCGCACGCCACGGATCGGCTTCCTCGAGACCGCTGAGGAGTTCCTCGACGGCTCAGGCCAGGTGCACCGGCTCGACGGGCCGTCGTTCGAGACCGCCGAGCTCCCCGTGGCTGACGGCCCGCTGATCGTCGTGCCGGCCGCGCCGTGAGCGCACGCCGCGGCTAGTCTTCCCGCACCCGACAGATCGGAGGCCTCGATGGCCGAGAAGCCGACGCTCTACGTGTGCCACGGAGATGAAGGCGGACCGCGCATGCATCCGTGCCGGCGCGTCCAGGAGAAGCTGCACGAGGCGGGCATCGACTACGAGAAGGTGGTCGCTGCGCACGGCAGCCCGATCCCCTTCCTGCGCAAAGGCTCGCGCGAGGAGCTGGCGGCCGCGACCGGACAGAAGAAGCTCCCCGCCCTGAGGCTCCCGGAAGGGACCGTGATCGCGCCATCCCGCGCGATCCTCGCCTGGATCGGCGAACAGCCGCCCGCCGCGGCCTAGCCGGCAGCCGCCGCCGCGCTCTCGAGGAGCGCGGGCAGGCGGGGGTGGAAGTTCTCCTCGCTCCACACGAGCGAGACCGACGCGGGGTTCGCGTCGACGATCGGCAGGGCGCGCACCTGAGGCAGCGCCTGGCCGATCAGCTGCGCGTCGGTGAGCGGCAGGGTGGTGACGGCATCGGTCGCCGTCACGAGGCACCCGAGCATTTCCAGCGAGGTGGCGACGTGGTCGGCGGTCGTCGTCGCGGGCGGCGCCCCGCGATGGTCGTCGAGGCTGTGGAAGCCCGCCCACGCCGGCTGCACGTCGGCTCGGTAGCTGATGAAGGCCTCTCCGAGCGACTCCTCGACGTGGGCCGCGGTCGCTGCCGCCAGGCGATGCCCCTCGGCGACGACCAGCGCCCGCGGCTCGACGCGCACGGGGCGAGCGAGGATGCCGGGTTCGAGCGCCGGGGGATGGCACAGCGCCACGTCGACGGTCTCCAACCAGCTCCGCGTGTCGCCTCGCGGGAACGGGAGCTCGCGGAAGGAGACCTCGCAGTCGGGGTGCGCCTCGGCGAAAGCGGTGAACAGACCGTGCGCGACGAGCGGCGGCGGCGGGCCGATGAAGCCGACCTCCAGCACGCCCCGCGCCGCGCGCGCGAGCGACTCGGCAGTCAGGCTGACCTCGCGCTCGGTCTCGACGACGGCGCGCGCCTTCTCGAGGAACGCAGCCCCCGCGTCGGTGAGCCGGACACCCTTGGGATGGCGTTCGAGCAGCTGCAGCCCGAGCTCGCCCTCGAGCTGGGCGATCGCCTGCGAGAGCGCGGGCTGGGCGATGTAGAGCTTCTTCGCCGCGCGCGTGATCTGGCCCTCGTCGGCGACGGCGACGAAGTAGCGCAGCTGGTCGGTCTTGAGCGTCATTCGGCGGTTCCCGTCGAGCCGGACCGAGCCCGCCCTGTGCGGGGCCGGCCGGGGACCGGGCAGGGAGAGCCCCGGCGCCTCGATCATACGGCGCCGGGGGTCACTGCTCGCAGGCGTCGAGCGAGCGCTGGGCGATCGCGCCCAGGTGGGCAGCAGCGATGCCGTCTTCGTCCTGGAACGGCAGGATCTCGATCACCCCGGCCTGTTCGAAGGCGCGCTGGACCCCCCGCGAGCCACGGATCAGCCTGAAGCCGTAGCCGCGCTTCTCGCACAGGCTGCAGCGAAAGGCGATCACGGCCACGCCGACGGAGTCGATCGCGACCAGATCGCGCAGGTCGAGCGTGATGTCGGTCACGCCTTCTTCGCACAGGCGCTCGATCTCCACCTCGAGCGCGTGCGCAGAGCGGTGGTTGAGCTCGCCGGTCAGGATCAGCGTGTGGTTCCACGTGTTGACGCTCGTCAGCACGAGAGCCTGCCCGCCCGAGTCCTCGTCGGGATCGCGACGTCGCGGTGGATCGCCCAGCAGTCGGGTATTGACCTCGGGACCTCCTATGTCTACCTCGGACACCGTGTGGTGGTGACGTTTCATCGGCTTCCAGCTCCTTCCGGAGTACTTCGTAAGTGATTTCCAGGGGCGGCCCGCCGCCACGCAGCGGTCCGCAGGGGCGTCGGTTGGGCCGGGGGCCTAGCCGGGTCGCTCTGGAATCAGCACGAAGAACGCCGTCAGCCACGGCTGGGAGGCAAGCCGCAGACGGCGCATGGCGCGCGGTGCCGCGAGCAGCAGCAGCACCGCGAAGGCGAGAAATCCAGCGAGCCCGACGCCGACGCCACCGGCGGCGGCAGCACCCGAGGCCCCGCTCGGGGCGGGACCGGGCGAGGGCGGCATCGGTCGCCCGCCGTCCGCGGAGCCGCCCGGGTCGCCCTGGCTGTTGCGCGTCGCGGCGACGACGCCGTCGAGAGCCGCGCCGACAGGCGCGAGGGCCACGACTGCAGGGGCCAGAGGGGCCGCCGGGCGCATCCAGCTGGCCGTCGTGCAGTTGCCCGCGGTCGGTCCGCCGAGCCCCTGCAGCGTGCAGCCCGAGCCGCCACCGCCGCCGCCTCTGCGCTTGCCGGCGACGGTGCCGCGCGCGCTCGTCCCGGTTTCCTTCGTGACCGTCGCTTCGCCGAGGTCGATGACCATCGAGCCGGTCGGCGCGCCCGAGAGGTTGCTCGGGGGCGCTTCGCCGGTCGTGCCTCCCCCGGAGCCGCCCGCTGCGCCCGGGAGTGCCACGGTCAGCGCGCTCTTTTCATCGCTCTTGCTCTTGGCGGGCCCTTCCGTGGCGGAGCTTTCAACGGTCCGTTCAGGCCCGGCGGAGGGCACCGACGGGCTTTCGGTGACCGGCGGGGTTTCAGCGACCGGGGGCGTTTCGGTGACCGGCGGGGTTTCAGCGACCGGGGGTGTTTCCGCGACCGGCGGGGTTTCAGCGACAGGGGGCGTTTCCGCCGGCGGCGGCGTTTCGGCGACCACCGGTTCGACGGGTGCCGGGCTTTCGGCCTGTTCAGGCTGCACCTGTGCTTCGGGCGGCGGCAACGAGGCCTGTTCTTCGGCGGTCGCTTCGCCGGAGCTCGTGCCGCCTTCGGACGTCACCTGCGATTCTTCGGCGCCCGTCGGGGCTTCAGGTGACGGGTCGGCGTAGGCCGGCGCCGCGCCGATCGCCCCTGCGAGCAGCGCCAAGAGGGCCGTTCTCGCGGCAAGACGGCGAGTGCTGACGATCCTTGTCGAGAGGCGCTGGGCGGTACCGAGCATCGTTCCTCGCTCGTGCTTTCCCGGAGCGCTTGATGATAGACCCCGGAGCGAGCGCTTGCGTTCGCGCTCGGGCCGTGGACTCAGCGCGTCGTCAGCGGCTTTCACCGAACAGTCGCAGGAACAGGAGGAACACGTTGAGGATGTCCAGGAAGATGCTCGCCGCGAGCGGGATCGCTTCCTCCTGGCCGGCCCGGCGCAGCCGGTTGAAGTCGACCACGGTGTATCCGGCGAAGATCACCAGGCCGAGGATCGAGTAGGCCGTGTAGGCGGCGGGGATGTGCACGAAGATCAGCACGAAGCCGGCGATGATCAGCGCGAGGAGCGCCCAGAACAGGAACCGGTAGAGGAACGAGAGGTCGCGGCGGATCGCGTAGCCGCCGGAGCCCAGCGCGCCGATGAACAGCGCCGTCGCGCCGAACGCCTGGCGCACCGCCGTGGGGTCGGTCGCGGCGTAGTAGTTGACGGTGCTGGCGACGCTCGCCCCGATGAGCAGCCCGAACGCGAGCAGCAGCCCCAGCGCGAGCGACTGGTTGCCGCGTGCGTTGGCGACGTTCAGGCCGATCAGGCAGCCGAACGCGGCGATCCACGCGATGAACCACAACGCGCCGCCCGCCTGGCGGAACGCGAACACCCCGAGCGTCGCGACGCCGACGGTGAGGGCGACGAGGCCCATGACGCGCCCGAAGAGGCCGGGCGCGTGCGCCTGCGGGAGTGGTTCGGCATAGCCGGTCGCGGCCATGCGCGGGATCTTACGGCGGCCCCCTCCGGGCAGCTCACACGAATGGGATGACGCCCCCAGGCGTCAGGCCCTTCCAGTCTCGACCCGGCGCTCCCCCCGGAACGTATGGGTCGAGACCAGAGGGCTTCCAGTGGCGCGTTCAACCCCCTTGCGCGCCGACCAGATCCACCGGACGCTCGCGCCTGCCGCTGCGCTCTACAGCGCGCGCGCCGGGCGCAGCCTCGCTCTCGGTGGGCGCCGAGCCCACGCCTCGATAGCGGTTCACCCAGCGGACGGCCTCCGCGGCCGCGTCCCGGTTGTCGGGATCCGCGGCCGTCCCTCGTTGGCGATAGACCCAGCGCACCGCCTCGACCTGGGATCGCTCCCGCTCGGCGTCCCGCTTCGCCCGCCAGGCCTCGTAGGGGTCGGTGGCCGGAGCGTTCGCAGAGAGCGTCTGCGGTTCGTAGCGGGTCGGCGCGTCCTCGGCGCCGTCGCGCGAAAGCAGACGTGGGGTCGGGTAGTAGCGGGTGCCGCGCTCGGCGTGTGCCGGACGGGATCGCCTGTGTCCTTGCAGAAATCGCATCGTCTCGTTCCTACCGCCGGCAGTCGTGCGAGGCCTCGACGCGAGAGTTGCCTCCTCTCGAGACCGGCTCCGTCACCGTGCCGAGTCTTGATTTGACAGTGAGAGAAGGATGGGCCCCCTTCTTGTCAGCCGTCGGAAAGCTCGACGAAGGGGGGAGGTTTCGGCCCCTCCGGCCCACGCCGCTGTCGGCACAAACGGGCAGACGGGGACGTCCTCGCCGGGACGCTGCTCCTCGCGGCCCGCGCGGCGCCGGAGGCCGTTCCCGCGCGCCCGGCCGAACCGGCGGGCCGCAGGCAGCGGGCTGGTATCTTCCGCCACGATGGAGAGGCGTGGTGGTGCGGCCTTCGGGAG
This sequence comes from uncultured Solirubrobacteraceae bacterium, assembly GCA_963836035.1. Classification (GTDB taxonomy): domain Bacteria; phylum Actinomycetota; class Thermoleophilia; order Solirubrobacterales; family Solirubrobacteraceae; genus Palsa-744. The sequence continues at coordinate 399,348 of CAWIHX010000009.1, forward strand.
GCGGCGGTGCGACCGCGGAGAGTACCCCGCAGGTCAAAGACAAGGGAGATGAAGGGATGAGAACGACGAGGGTTGCCGGCGTCCTGGCCGTCGCCGCTGTGCTGGCGCTCAGCGTGCTGGCGGCGCCGGCGCTGGCCAAGGAAGCACCGGTCTTCGGCAAATTCAAGGCGACCGTCGCAGGGAGCGCGCACGGGATCGGCGAAGCCGGCGAAATGTCGCTCGGCCCGTACCACTTCGAAGAATGCGAAAAGGAACTGAGGTCGCAGGGCAGCGTGACGATGGGCGAATCGGAAACGTTCTTCCAGGAAGTCAAATTCAAAAAATGCGAAACCAGCCGGCCGGCCGGCGGGGGGCTTGAAGAAATCGTCTACGCCAGCTTCGACCTCGGGATGGAATTCCACTCGAACGGCTCGATGAGACTGGGCCCGTCCGCGGTGACGTTCCAGGCGACCAACAGCCTCTGCGAAGTCACGATCCCGGCGCAGTGGGTCCCGGCCGGCGCCGAAACAGAAAAAGGCATGGAACGGCTCTGGGAAGCCGGCATCGAATACAGCAACGAAAAAGAAAAATCGGAAACCAAAAAGTTCGGGGAATTCCGCGAACGGCTTGACATCGAATGGGAAGTCAAAGGCGTGCGCACCACGGTCAAACTGACCCCCGAATGCAAATACAACGGCGGCCACAAGAACGCGGCGGGCGAAGCCGAATTCAACTCCGGCCGGCTCGAAGGCGAACTCGAAGAAATCACCCTCGGGGGTGGGAACCTGAGCTTCGTCGAACCTGTCTAGGGACTGCACGTCACGGGGCGGGCGGGCAGGTGTCCGCCCGCCCCGTTCCGCGTCGCCGTCGCGGCGATCGGGTAGCGTGAAGCTCTAGATGGCAGGCGAGGGGCCACCACCGCCGCAGGGAGGGGAACCCACCCGACCCACCGAACCGTTGCGCCCGGCTCAGCCGCGCCAGCCCGCGCCGCCGTACGCGGAACGGGAACGCTACGTGCCGGAGCCGCCACAGCGGGATCCCTGGTGGAGCAACCCCTGGGCGGCGTTCTCGGCAGGCCTCATCGGAGTCCTGCTCGGCGCCCTCGTCGGCTACCTGATCGGGCACAACAACGCGCCGACCAAGACCGTCGCGAGCGGTCCGGCCGTCACGCACACGGTCACGAGCACCAAGACGGTGCCGACGGTGACGACGGTCACCAGCAAGACGGTCACGCAGGCTCCCGCCGACGAACAGAAGCGCGTCGAAGCCGAAGAAAAGGTGAAGACGCTCGAACGCGAAAACGAAGAACTGCGCAAAGCCGAAGGGGGGTAGCGCGGCAGAGGGCCGGCGCCGCGCCGGACTCCATCCGCGTCCGGCGGGAGCGCGACCCGAGCGGCCGAAGACCCCTGGAGGAACCCCGGAGCGGCTCGGGCGGGGGGGTATCGCTACCCTCGCGGCGTGCTCGTGCGCTCCGAGGAGAAGGGGACGCTGGTCATCGGCCAGCTGTCGCACGCGTGGCTGTCGGGGCAGCTCGCACGCGCGTGGGGCAACGAGCGCTTCGCGGCGCCCGACCCGCACGAGGAGATCGCGCTCGGCGCCGAGCAGCACGATGTCGGCTGGGCGCTGTTCGACCTGGCGCCCGGCCGCAGCGCCGAGAGCGGGCTGCCGCGCAGCTTCCTGGAGACGACGGTCGAGCAGCACCTGGAGATCTGGCGGACGGCGCCCGACCGCCTGCTGAGCGTGAGCACGTACGCCGCGCTCGTCGTCTCCCTGCACGGCGCGTCGCTGTCCGCGCTGCGGCTGGGCAGCGCCAAGGAAGGGTGCGAGCTGCTCGAGCAGCACGTCGCCGGCGAGCACGCTCGCCAGGCGCGCCTGCGCGAGAAGCTCGGGCTCACAGAGCGCGACACGCAGCGGATCCAGCGCTGGATGTGGGCGTGGGACGGCCTCTCGCTCGCGCTGTGCAACGGCTGGGACCCGTTCACCTCACGCGACGTGCCCGCGGGCGATCAGCTCGTCGACCTCGAGCTGCGCCGTGCCGGCGCGGCGCCCATGTCGCCCGCGGCGGGCGTACGTCACGAGGGCACGTTCACGCTGGACCCCTGGCCGTTCTCCGGTGACCGGGTGGTCGTCTCCTGCGAGGCGCGCGAGCTGGGCGCGCCGCGCTTCGAGAACGAGGAGACGGTGCAGCGTGCGCTGGAGGGTGCCGAGGTCCTGCGGCTCGTCTTCGAGCTGCTGCCGCTCGGCAGCTAGATGATTGATTCCGCGGCGATGTGCCGTGTCCGGTGGTGCGGATGGTCGAGCCTGCCCAGGACGCAGGCCGCAGCCCTTGCCGGTTGGCAAGGGCAAGGCCGAGGACGCCGGCAGGCGAAGGCCAGACGTGCCATCCGGCGGTGCATGGTCGTGGAATCAATCATCTAGGCGCTCAGCGCCACGATCCCGTTCCGCAGCAGCGCCGCGGCCAGCAGCACGACGATCACCGCCGCCAGCGTGCGCGCGTGGCGCTCGAGCCAGACGCGCACGCGGCCGAGCACGGCCTTCGCCCGCTCGGGCGCGACGGCGAGCGCGATCAGGGAAAGGAGCAGGGGCAGCAGCGCGACGAGGCCGAACGCGGCCCACAGCGCGATGAATTCGGCCGTGCTCGGGTTGGCTTGGGAGATCGACTTCAGGGCGATCGGGATGAACCCGCCGGGGTTCGCCAGCGTCGCCCCGGCGGCGGCTACTGCGATGGCCGGCGAGGAGGCGACCGCCGACATCTTCTCGACGGTGTCGCTGACGCGCTGTGGGTTGGGCGGCCGGCGCGCCGCCCGCGCGACCCACGCCAGCAGCAGCGCGCCGAAGACGATGTCGAGGATCGCCACGGCCGTGGGCGGCTGTTCGGAGGAGTGGCTCGGCGCCGCGGCGTTGCCGAGCACGAACGCCGCGAGCACGCCGATCAGCAGCGTGGCGCCGAAGGCGCCCATGAAGAACCACAGGCCGGTGCGCAGCGGACGCTCCCCGAGCACCAGCGCGAACACGGTGAACGACAGCGTCGTCGGCGAGAGCATCGCCGCGAGCGCCGTCAGGCCCAGCTCTGTGTAGGGCGAGCTCAAGCGCTACTTGCGGGCGAGGACCATCGAGTCGGGGCCGACGAGGTGGTGGACCGAGCTCTCCGCGAAGCCCACCTCCTGCATCCACGACCGGCACTCCGCGCCGGTGTAGTCGAACCCGCCGGGGGTCTCGATCAGCATGTTGAGGCTCATCAGCAGCCCGAACGGGTTCTCGCGGCGGTCGTCGTCGATCAGCGCCTCGTAGACGATCAGCACGCCACCGTCGGGGAGCGCGCGGTGCGCCTTCTCGAGCAGCGCCATCTTCTCGTCGAGGTTCCAGTCGTGGAGGATGTGCCCCATCACGAGCACGTCGGCCGCCGGCAGCTCGTCGGCGAAGAAGTCGCCCCCGGTGAAGGTCATCCGGTCGGCGACTCCGCACGCCGTCATGTGCTCGTCGAACACCGGCTGGACCACGGGCAGGTCGAAGCCGCCTCCGTGCAGATGCCCGTGCGCCTGGGCGAGCACCGCGGGCACGCAGCCCTGCGCGCAGCCGACGTCCACGACGGTCTCGTGCTCGGACCACGGGAAGGCGCCCGCCAGCGCGTGGGCCGCGCCGGCGCTGATCCCGGTCATCGCTTTCAAGAAGCCGCTCAGCCCGGCGGGGTCGGAGTAGAGCTTCGCGAAGAAGTCCTCGCCGACGCGGGCCTCGTTCTGCGGCTCGCCGGTGCGCAGCCCGTCGGTGAGCGAGTTCCAGAACCCGAACAGCCGCGCGTTCAGCATCTCGAGCATCCCGCCGAGGTAGGTGGGGGCGTTGCGGTCGAGGAACAGCGCGGTCGACTGCGTGTTGTCGTAGACGCCGTCGGTCCGTTCCAGCATCTCGAGCGCGACGAGCGCGTCGAAGAAGTCCCGCGCGCTGCGCTGGTGCAGGCCCAGCCGCGCGCGCAGGTCCTCGGCGTCGCCGGGGCCGCCCGCGGCCAGCTCGCTGAACAGCCCGAGCTCGACTGCGCTCAGCAGCGTCTTCGAGGCCCAGAAGGCGGTCCCGAGTTGCATGATCGGGCCCGGGTCGGGCATGCCGACGCTCTCCGTGGCCGTGGTCGGTGCGGTGCTCATGTGGCGCCCCCTTGCCTCGCCGTGATTTGAGGCTGAGCCTAGCGTGCGGCGGCGGTCAGCGCGCGTCGCCGATCGGCACGCGCGAGCGCCCGGGCCGCGCTCGGCGGCCCGGGCCCTCGGCGTCTCGCGTGCGGCTTACCCCTGCCGCGTGCAGCTCCTACGCCGCCGCCGGAGCGGGCTCGACGGTGTGCTCGAGCTTCGGCAGCCAGCGCAGCCAGGACGGCAGGTACCAGTTCCAGTCGCCGAGCAGCTTCATCGTCGCCGGGAGCAGGATGCCCCGGACGATCGTCGCGTCGAGCAGCACGGCGGTGGCGAGGCCGATGCCCATCTCCTTCATGTCGAGGATCGGCAGCGTCGCGAAGATCGAGAACGCCCCGACCATCACGATCGCCGCGCTGGTCACCGTGCCGGCGGTCGTCTTGATGCCGTGCTCGATCGCCTGCTCGGTCGACATCCCGCGGTCGTGTGCCTCGCGGATGCGGCTCAGGATGAAGACGTGGTAGTCCATCGAGAGCCCGAACAGGATCACGAACATGAACAGCGGCAGCCACGGGGCGATCGCACCGTTGGACTGGAAGTTCAGGATGTTCTCGCCCCAGCCGTACTGGAACGCCGCGACGACGACGCCGTATGCGGCGGCGACCGACAGCAGGTTCAGCACGACCGCCTTGACCGCGATCACCAGCGAGCGGAAGGAGACCAGCAGCAGCAGGAACGCGAACGTGAGCACGAACCCGAACACCAGCGGCACCGAGCTCCTCATCATCTCGTTCCAGTCGTGCGAGGCCGCGGTCTGGCCGGTGACGGCGTATTCCGCATCCGCGATCGACCCGATCGTCTGGGGGAGCAGCTCCCCGCGCAGCGTCGCGAGCGCACGCATGGAGGTCGCGTCCACGCCGCTGCCCGGCAGCGGGATCGTCACCCGCGCGACGGTGTGCGCGGCGTTCGTGTCGACCTCGACCGCGCCGAAGCGCTGGCCGCTGCGTGCCGCGTCGTCGCGCAGCTGCGCGACGGCCGCCTTGAACGCGGGCGCGTCGGTGTCGGTCCTGACGGCGACCACCGCGGGCATGGCCTGGCCCGGGAAGGCGGCCTGGACACGGTCGAGCGTCTCGACCGTCGCCGCGCTCCGCGGCAGCGAGGTGATGCCGGACTGAGCGGTGTGCATGCTGAGCGTCGGCACCGCGATCGCCAGCAGGAGGCCCGCGGACAGCGCGGCCGACAGCGCCGGACGCCGCAGCACCGGGGTCAGGATGCGCCCCCAGACACGGCTCTCGCCCGCCGGTCCGCGAAGCCTCGACAGCAGCGGGATGCGGCCCTTCTCGACTTTGTCCCCCAGCTTCGAGAGCACGGCCGGCAGCACCGTCAGCGAGCCGATCATCGCGACTGCGACGACGGTCATCGTGGCGATGCCCATCGACTCGAACGTGCGGTCGCCCGTGAACAGCATGCCGGCCATCGCGATCATCACGGTCGCGCCCGAGATCAGCACGGCACGCCCGGAGGTCGCGGCGGCGGCCGCGAGCGCGGCGCCCTCGGTGCGCCCGGCGGCGCGCTCCTCGCGCTCACGTCGCAGGTAGAACAGCGTGTAGTCGACGCCGACGGCGAGCCCGACGAGCGTGACCACGGCGCCGATGCTTTCGTCCATCGGGACGGCGTGGCTGATGATCGCTGTGAGCCCGATCGTCGCGATCACGGCCTGCAGCCCGAGCATCAGCGGCACGAACGCCGCCAGCAGCGAGCCGAACACCAGCACGAGGATCAGCAGCGTGAGCGGCACCGAGCGCTCGCCGGCCTGGCCGAGCTGTTCGTTGAACAGCTTGTTCAGCGCCTTTTCGGAGCTGACCGCCCCGGCCTCTCCGACGTAGAAGGCGGGATGCGTGCGCGCGACCGAGGCGACCGCGCTGGTCAACGGGTCGATGTGCTTTTCGGCCTGCTTGACGGGCCCCGTCATGTCCCATTCGACGAGCGCAGTGTGCCCGTCGGGGGAGACCTGGCCGCTGCCCGCCCGGGTCAGGGGGGAGCGCAGGTCGTGCACCGAGCCGAACGGCGCGACCGCGTGCACGACGGATTCCACCGCCTCGCGGAACGCCGGGTCGGCGACCGTCTGCGATTTGGACTGCACGGCGACGATCTCCGTCAGACGGCCGGACTGCGTGAAGCCCGCCGATTTCAGGATCCCATCGCCACGGTGCGCCTGGCCGACGTTGGTGTCCTGCTTGTCGATCGAGCGCTGCCCGACGGCGGAGCCGATCGCGATCGCCGCGACCACGAAGGCGAGCCAGCCGAAGATGGCCGTCTTGCGATGTGCGGCGCTCCAGTTGCCCATCCGCGCTGCGATGTTGCGCGGCGAGTCGAAGATCGAACGTGTCATGGTGTGTGCTCCCTGCCCGTGTCTCTTTGCGATGGGAGCAGACTCCCAGGGGAAGGACGCCCTGTCGGTACGGAGGCCAGGCGTTCTGGCGGTCGGCGCTCCGAAGCGCCGGAGTGCGGTTGTCCGCACCCGGACCGGGGGCGGTGGCACCGTGAGCCGCCTTCACTGTTAGCGTCCTGGCCTTGACGTACGCAGGCGGGGGCAGCAAGAAACGCGCCCGATCCAGGGTGCTCCTCGGCGCGTGGCCTGTGGCGGCGCTGCTGGCCCTCGCCGCGGGCGGCTGCGGCTCGTCCTCCTCGAGCCCCGCCGAAGCGCCCGTCTCCTCGGCGCTGAGCACGACGCCGGCAGCGACCGGTCCGGGCAAGGGCAAGCCCGCGGTCACGCTCGGCACCAAGAACTTCACCGAGGAGCTGATCCTCGGCGAGCTCTACGCGCAGGCGCTGCGAGCGAAGGGCTACGCGGTCAAGCTGAAGCCGAACATCGGCGCCTCCGAAGTCGTCGCACGTGAGATGGGCGCCGGGGCGATCGACGGCTACCCCGAGTACACCGGGACGATCCTCTCCGTGCTCGCGAAAGACTCGCGCCCGCCGTCCGGCGCCGCGCAGGCGTACCGGCGCGCTGTCGCCTACGAGCGGACCCAGGGGGCCGCCCTGCTCGCGATGGCGCCCGCCGAGGACACCGATGTTCTCGTCACGACGCCCGCCTACGCGGAAAAGCACCGGCTCCGCTCGCTTGGCGACCTCGCGCGCCTGGGCTCGTCGGTGACGCTCGCCGGGCCGCCGGAATTCAGGACGCGCTACACCGGGCTGGAAGGGCTCAGCAAGGCCTACGGCGTGGACGAACTGCACTTCGTGCCGGTCAAGATCGGCACGCAGTACGACGCGCTTCGCAAAGGGCAGGCGGATGTGATCGCGGTCTTCACCACCGACGGCGAGCTGAGTCAGGGCGGCTACCGGCTGCTGAGCGACCCGAAGAAGATCTTCGGCTTCCAGAACGTCACGTTCGCGGTCCGCCAGGATGCACTGAAGCGCGAGGGGCCCGAGTTCGCGAAGACGATCGACCAGGTGAGCGCGAAGCTCAGCACCCAGGCGCTGAGGCTGATGAACGCCGCGGTCGAACTCGACCAGCAGAGCCCGGCGCCGGTCGCGCGCCAGTTCCTCGCCGCCAACGGGCTCGTCTGAGTTCTGGCCTCACCCGGCGGCGAGCTCGCGCGCGGGAGCGCCCAGCGACTCCGCCAGGCCCTGCAGCGCGCGCTCGAGCGCACCGGCGTTGAGCAGCGCGACGGCGGCGCCGCGCAGGATCTTGGCGGTCAGCCCGTCGCAGCGGCGCAGGCCGACGCTCGCGTCCACCACGACGCGCCCGCCCTGCTCGCGCAAGCGGTAGGCGACGTCCATCGACACCGGGCCCTTCGCGACCAGCTCGAGCCGGTCGGGCCCGGCGCGGTGGACCTCGATCTCGAAGCCCGCCCGGACGCCCGCGAGCGATCCGCTCACGCGCTCGTGGCTGCCCGCGCGCAGAAGCGCGGGGCACCCGTCCTCGAGCTCGAATCCGACCGGCGCCCACGCCGCGATCAGCTCGGGATCCGTGAGCGCGGCGAGCACCTCGCGCGCGTCCGCCGGGACCGCCGCGCGAGCGGACCAGACCTCGGTCGCGTCGTGTGCGTTTCCGCCGAGCAGCAACATGCGGCGATCCTGCCCGGGCCGCGCCCCGGCAGCCATGGGGCAGGCTCCTCGATCGGCGGTGCGGCTAGCCGTAGTGCCCGGTGCAGGGCATGCGGGCGCGGATCAACGTCCCCTTTCCCGGCTCGGCGATCACCATCAACGTGCCGTCGAGCGTCGCGACGCGGTCACGCAGCCCCTGCAGCCCCGAGCCCTTGCGCTCGTCGGCGCCGCCGTTGCCGTCGTCCTCCAGCTCGACGATCACGTCGTCGCCCGAGTAGTGGGCGCGGACGGTCGCCGAGCTCGCTTCCGCGTACTTCAGGACGTTCGCGAGTGCCTCGGTGATCACGTAGTAGCCGACGGTCTCGACCGACGCGGGCGGGCGCTCGGGCAGGTCGATCTCCTGGGTCACCGGCAGCGGCGCGCGCGTGACGAGTGCGTCGAGCGCGAAAGCCAGGCCCCGGTCGGTGAGGATCCCGGGGTGGATGCCGCGCGCGAGCTCGCGGAGCTCCTCGAGCGCGGCGCGGAGCTTGCCGTCGATGCCGTCGATCAGCTCGAGTGCCTCGGGGTTCTCGCCGACACGGGTGCGCAGCAGCTGCAGTTCGAGCGCGAGTGCGACGAGCTGCTGCTGAGCGCCGTCGTGGAGGTCGCGCTCGACTTTCCTGCGGGCCGCGTTCGACGCCTCGACGATGCGCACCCGCGAGGCGCGCAGCTCCTCGACGCGCGCTCGCAGGTCGGCCTTGAGCCGCTCGTTGTCCAGCGCCAGCGACGCGGCAGCGGCGGCGGCCTGCACGAGCTCGGGGCTCGCCTCCAGGTGGGCGGCGTGGATGATCGCCGCGACTCTCTGTCCTTCGTAGTCCACCGCGGTCCAGGTGCGATCGGACCCCGGCTCGGGGAGCGGCACCGGGTGTCCGGCTTCGTCGACGAACTCGTCGCGGTCGGGCAGCCAGTAGGCGATCGCCAGCGTGCGGTCGCCGAGGCTCGCGGCGAGCGCCTCGCGCACGGGCGCACCAGCGGCGAGCGAGGTGCTCAGCAGCGCGTGGGCGAGCGAACGCATCAGGCGCCCCGACCAGTCGGTGGCGGCGATCGTCAGGATCGCCGTCGGCACGGCGAGCAGGCAGAGCACGACCCCGAGCCCCGGCCCGAGCGCGAACGGCCCTACGAAGCCGGTGTCGGTGCCGGCGATCCCGCGGATGCCGTAGAGCAGCAGCGAGACGACGAGCGCGGTTCCCGCCGCGATCACGCTCACGGCCACGATCGCGACCGGCGCGCGCAGCGCGAGCAGCAGCATCGCCCGCCAGAAGGGGCGGCTGCGCAGCCGCCCGAGCACCTGCTGCCAGACTCCGGCTCTGCGTGCCGGCCCCAGGGGCGGCAGCGCGGGGATGCGGGCGTCGAGCAGCCCGTTGGCGAGCGTGCGCTCGACGGCGGCGCAGTTCCACAGCAGCGCCGAAGCGGCGATCAGCAGCGGCAGCCCGATCCAGAAGGCGCCCAGCACGGCGCCGAGCACGAACGCCGAGACGAGCAGGGCGAGGTAGAGGCTGCCGAGCACGAGCCCCGTGGCCATGTAGGCAAGCGCCTTCACGAGGGTCGCGGCGCGCACGCCGCTCGCGGAGGCGGGGCGTGCGGGTGCGGCCGCCGCGGTGCTCACAGGCCGCCGCCGATCGCCACCGCGCCGCTGCCGCTGTGCAGGTCGAGGGAGAAGGGCGCGCTCGGGTCGCGCGTGACCCCGGCGATCCGCCGGCGGGCGCCGGCCGCCTGGATGCGGTAGCGACCGGGCGGCACCAGCGCGACGGCGTCGCCGCTGCCCGTGTGCAGTTGCAGGTACTGGGGCGCGCAGGCGGCAGCGACGTGCAGGTCGCCCGACCCGCTCGCCGCCGAGATGCCGAACCCGCAGTAGGCCTCGGCGTCGAGGTTGCCGGAGCCCGTGCGCACGCTGGCGATGCCGCGGAAGCCGTCGAGGCGCACGTCGCCGGTGGTCGTGCGGACATCGACCGTCGCGGTCTCGGGGATCGCGACCTCATATGAGGCCGAGCACGAGCCGACGAGGATGCGCGGACACGCTGATGAGAGCGCGAGCGTGCCCCCCTTGACGGTGCGGCGTTCGACGGCGCGGTGCCCGAAGGCGTAGCGGTCCGTGCGCCGCACCTCGACCGTGCCCGAGGGGCTGCCTACGATCGTCGCATCGCCGGAGCCGAGCTGCAGGCTGACCCGCTTGATCGCGCCGGGGTAGGAGTAGGTCGTGGTGTGCGAGCTCCGCGACGCCAGCCAGCCGATCCCGAGCACGAGCGCCACGAGAACGAACACGGCCGCCGAGAGCGCGACCGCTGCGCTCCAGCCGTGCAGCAGCGCGCCCGCCGCGGGCCGGCGGATCGCCGGCGCTGCTCGGCGGGCCGAGGGCTCGCTCATCAGGCGCGCAGGAACGTGAGGACCGCGAGTACGCGCCGGTGGTCGTCCTCGGCGGGCGGCAGGTCGAGCTTGGAGAAGATGCTGGTCACGTGCTTCTCGACCGCGCGCTCGGAGATCACGAGACTGGCGGCGATCGCGTGGTTGGAGCGCCCTTCGGCCATCAGCGCGAGCACTTCGCGCTCGCGGTCGGAGAGGAGCTCGACCGGGCTCTCCTGGCGGTGGCGGCGCAGCAGCTGGCTCACGACCTGGGGATCGATCACCGAGCCGCCGCTCGCCACGCGTTCGACCGCCTCGAGCAGGGCGCCGACGTCGGTGACGCGCTCCTTGAGCAGGTAGCCGACGCTCTCGTGGCCCTCGCCGATCAGCTCGATCGCGTACTGGTCCTCGATGTACTGCGAGAGCACGAGCACGGCGGTCTCCGGCAGCTCTTTGCGGATCGTCAGCGCGGCGCGCAGGCCGTCGTCGGTGTTGTCGGGAGGCATGCGCACGTCGACCACCGCGAGGTCGGGCTTGTGCGCGCGCGCCTTGCGCAGCAGATCCTCGGCGTCGCCGGCCTGGCCGACCACCTCGCAGCCTCCCTCCTCGAGCAGCCTCACGAGCCCCTCGCGCAGGAGCACCGAATCGTCGGCGACGAGCACCCGCAGCGCGGCGTCAGCCATCGAGCAGCGCGCGAAGGGTCGTTCCTGAGAGGTCGGCCTTGGAGACGAACCCGCGGGCACCGCTCGCGCGGATGCGCGGCTCGAGTTCCCCGTCGCTGCGGCTGGAGATCAGGATCACCGCGGGAGCGCCGTCGGCGCCGATCACGCGGTCTGCGACCTCGAAGCCGTCGATGTCCGGGAGGTGGACATCGAGCAGGACCAGGTCCGGCGAGAGTGCCGCCGTCTGCTCGACGGCCGTGCCTCCGTCGCCGGCCTCGCCGACGATCTCGAAGCCCTCCGCCTCGAGCAGCTTCCGAGCCGTTGCGCGGAAGCCGGGATGGTCGTCGACGATCAGGACTGTGGTGGCCATTGCGAGGTCATTCTGACTGATGCAAAAGCGGCGGACGCGGGCCGCCCGGGTGGCGCTGTGCGCGTCCACCTCGGGCGGCGCTGTGCGTCGCGGTCCATCAGCCGGCCGGGGCGATCGGGTGGTTCGACTGGATCAGCTCCCCGCCGTCGTAGGCGGCCTTGACGGACTGCAGGCGGCGATGGGTGTACTCGTGCCGGTAGAGCCCGCGGCTGTCGACGCGGCTCTCGGCGAAGTTGAGGTAGCCGTGCCCGTGGTCGTAGGGCGCGAGCGCGTCCTTCACCCCCGCGACCTGCGCCTCGACGACCGGCCCCAGCTCCGGGACGGGCGTGGCCCCGACGGCGAACATCGCGTAGTCGGCCTCGATCGAGCCTGTGGCGCCGTGCTCGGGGGCCGGCCGGGCGATCGCGCCGCCGAGCTGGCGCAGCTCGGCGGAGAGCAGCGCCGACGCCGACTCGCCCGTCGCCGCATCGACGAAGGTGTCGATCGTCGCCGCGCCGTGGGAGTCGACGAGCATGCCGTCGCCTCTGCCGGCGATCGGGTGGTCGGGATCCATGTGCAGGTGGCCGAGCTCGCTCGCTCCGATCGTGGCGAAGGTGTCCAGCGCCGGGCACAGCGCGCGCAGCGGGCGGATCAGCTCGGCGCCCTCGTCCTCCTCGCCGAGGTAGATCGCCTCGACGACGACGAAGCGCTTGCCGCGCAGCGGCTCGGGGACCTCGGGGATCGGCGGCGGGTTGAGGATCCGGCCGACCGAGACGATCTCGTCCGGCAGCGCCCACTCCGTCCACTCGCGCCACGCCTGCAGCACCTCGCGGGCGCGCTCCTGCGGCCAGAACATGACGCCTGCGTAGACCTCGGTGAGCGGGAACAGGTCGATCTCGATCGCGGTGACGACGGCGAAGCTGCCGCCTCCTCCGCGCAGCGCCCAGAACAGGTCCGGATGGGTCTCGTGGTCGGCGCGGACGCGCTCACCGTCGGCGGTCACCGCCTCGATCGCCGTCACGTGATTGGCGGCCAGGCCATAGCGTCGCGAGAGCCAGGACAGCCCGCCGCCGAGTGTGTAGCCGATCACGCCGACGTCCGGAGAGGAGCCGGCCAGCGCCGCGAGCCCGTGCTCGGCGGCGGCCGCGGTGACGTCCATCCACAGCGCGCCCGCCTCGATGTACGCGCGGCGTGCCCGCGGGTCGATCTCCACTGCGCGCATCCGGTCGGTGCGCAGCAGGATCGAGCCCGAGAGGCGCCCTTCGAGGTTGTGCGCGTTGTGGCCGGTGCCCTGCGGGGCCACTTTCAGGCCGCGCTCGCGTGCGAACTCGACGACGGTGGCGACGTCGGCCGGGCCGTGCGGGAAGGCGACCGCCGCGGGCCGCTGGTCCACTGCGAGGTTCCAGGCCTGGCGGGCCTGGTCGTATCCGGGGTCTCCCGGCACGACGACCGTGCCGTCGATCGCCATCTCGAGCATGCGCAGCCCGGCGACGTTCTGCTGTGCGGCGCCCTGGCGGGCGGTCTGGCTGTTGGACGGCATCGGTGCCCCCTTCTGATTCGCTGACGCTGTTGAGAGGAGCTTCGCCCGGCGGGGCCTGCTGACCGATACGGCGGGCAGGTGAGCGCAGGTACGGCTAACCGCCCCTTGCGCGTGCATCGCCGCAGAGGCGCGCGGGCAGCTGCCCGGGAGTCGGGGAAGGGACCGGGGATGGGCGACCGGACGCAGCGCCAGGGGCACGGCGAAAGAGCTAGCCGGCGCCCTCGCCACGCCAGCGCGCCGTGGTGGACCGCAAGGCGAGCAGCGAGGGGATGCCGGAGGCGGCGGGCAGCCACACGGCGATCGTGCGATAGGCAAGCACGGCCGCGAGCGCGGGCGCCGCCGGCGCGCCGAAGATGACGAGCGTGCCCGCGAGGCCTCCGCTCAGGCTGCCCGGCAACGGCAGCAGGTTGAACATCGTGCCGAGGAAGTAAGCAAGCACGACGACGGGGATCGGCAGCGTCGCGCCGAAGGCGTGGAGCATCGCGACGAGCACGCCGATGTCGAAGCCCCACCAGGCGACCGCTCCGAGCAGCGCCGGGTGGGGGCGGTGGAGCTCCCGGCCCGCGCGAACCAGTCCCCTGCGCAGGGAGGGGAGCTGTGCCTCGGCGCGCGGCACGAGCCTTGCCGCGAGCGACGCGATCCGTTGCGGCGCGGCCAGCAGCGCCACGACCGTGGCGGTGATCGCGAGCGCGAGGACGACCGCGAGCAGCCCGAGCACGCGTCCGTGCACGACGTGCACCGCGCCGAGGCCGACCGCCGCGCCGAACACGAGCAGCCCAGCCATGTAGACGGCGTAGACGATCAGCAGGAACGCGAGGAGGCGCTCGGTGATCTCCCCAGTGCGCATCCCCCGGGCTTTGAGCGCCCAGATGGTGACGCCGGCGCCGCCGAGCCCGGCGGTCGGCAGCATGCGGGTGGCGGCCGTGCCGGCCAGCGCGATGTCGTAGGAGTCCTTCGGCCGGATGCGGCGGTCGGCTCCGCCGATCACGCGGTGCTGCAGCGTGACGTAGCCCGCGAGCGACGAGGCCTCGAGCAGCGCGCCCAGCACGACCAGCTGCCAGCCGCCGCGCAGCGCGTGCTCCAGCGCGTGGAGGAACCCGCTGCCGTTGCGGGCGAGCAGCAGGAGCAGCAGCGCGGCCGCCGCGAGCCAGGCGAGCGGGAGCAGGCGGCCCTTGCGCGGGCGGCCGGGCGCTATCTCCAGCAGGAGCGTGTCGAGCCCCTTGCGTCTGGTGATGGGAGAGGAGAGCTCCATGTGGCGAGGCTCGCATCCCGTTTGCCACGCCGCCATGGGGAGAGCACGCCGGCTCGGGTGCGGTTAGCCGTACCCCTCTACGCGAATGCCGCCGCCGCAGATCACGCGGCGGCCGGCGGCGCGGGGCGAGGGCGTCCGCCCCGCGCTCGTCGTCGCGGCTAGGCCGAGAGCGTCACCGGTTCGCCGAACAGGATGCTGTCCGCCATCCGCAGGCCCGCTTTCTGGAACGGGGCGAGGAACGACACTTCCAGCGTGTCCGTCGGTTCGCCTTCGAGGTTCTGCACTTTCTGGATGCCGCCGTTCTGCTGGAAGCGCAGCAGGAACGTTTCCGACGGGGTCACGAGTTTGTTGACGGGGGTGATCACGCCGATCACCGAGCCGACCACGAGCACTCGCGTGCCCAGTTTGCAGGTGAACAGGAGGAAGGGCCCCCCGGACGGTTCGGTCAGATCGATCCCGACCGTTTTGCTCGCTTTGTTGATGTAGCCGACAGTCATCGCGTAAGCGGGCGAGACGATTTCCCCGGGGGCCGATCCTGGCGTGAAGCAGGGAGCTTTCTGCAGCGTGCAGCCCGTCCACGTGATCGTCACCGACCCGGTTTTCGGACCCGTGATTTCACCGGCGTCGGTGCTCGCAGCGCAGATCACCCGTTTGCCCGCCACGGCCCGGAGCCGGCTCTGCCCGCTCGACGAGGTGAACGTTTTCCCGAACGGCGCGCTGAATTCGGGCAGCGCCCCGAACGACGATGGCGCCGACACAGCGCCGAGCGCCAACAGCAATGTCGCGCACGCGCCCGCGAGACGGATCCGCCTCATGGTCATCCCCCCTTGGAATCGATCCCGGCCCTCCCACCGAGCCGGGTGTGAATGGTCTGTGAACGACCGTACCCGACCCGCGGGGCCCGATGTCAACCCTCCATCGGGGGTAGGCTTGCGCCCGTGGAGTTCGGGGTCGCATGCTTCGCGACGCACGACGGCGTCCAGCCGGGGGCCCTCGCGCGCCTGGTCGAGGAGCGCGGGCACGAGTCGCTGTTCTTCCCCGAGCACACGCACATCCCCGCGAGCCGCGCGACACCGTACCCGGCGGGTGGCGAGCTGCCGCGCAAATACAGCCACACCTACGACCTGTTCGTGGCGCTCGCGTGCGCCGCGGAGGCGACGAGCCACCTGCGCATCGGCAGCGGCATCTGCCTCGTGATCCAGCGCGACCCGATCACGACCGCCAAGGAGGTGGCGAGCATCGACCGCATCTCTGGCGGACGCTTCGAGTTCGGGGTGGGCGCCGGCTGGAACCGCGAGGAGATGGAGAACCACGGCACCGACCCGCGCCGGCGGATGGCGATCATGGCCGAGCGGATCGACGCGATGAAGGCGATCTGGACCGAGGACGAGGCGAGCTACCACGGCGAGTTCGTCAACTTCGAGAAGATCTGGTCCTGGCCGAAGCCGGCGCAGTGGCCCCATCCGCCTGTGCTCGTCGGCGGCAACGGGCCGACGGTGCTCGACCGCGTGCTGGCCTTCGGGGACGCGTGGATGCCCAACTACATCCCCGGCGAAGAACTCGCCGGCCGGATCACCGAGCTGCGCTCGCGCGCGGACCGGCCGATCGACGTGGTCATCAACGCGGCGCCGGCCAAACCCCAGGTGCTCGAGGAGCTCGAGAACATGGGTGTCCGGCGGGTCGTGCGCTACATCCCCTCCTCGGGGATCGCCCCCGTCGAAGCCGCGCTCGAGCGCTGGGAGACAGCGGTCGCCGAAGTGCACGGGGAGTGAGGTGGGACCCGCCGAGGCGCGGGAGCGCTTCGCGCGGGCGGCGGTCGCCCGGCTGGCGAGCGTCGGCCCCGACGGACGTCCTCACATCGTGCCGATCGTGTTCGCGCTCGAGGGCGAGACGATCTACAGCGTCGTCGACGAGAAGCCGAAGCGCAGCATCCGGCTGAAGCGCATCGAGAACCTGCGCGAGCACGCCGCCGCGGCGGTGCTCGCCGACTTCTACGACGAAGACTGGGCACGGCTCTGGTGGGTGCGCGCCGACGGCCGCGCGCGCGTGCTCGACCCCGGCGAGCAGGAGGCGGCGCGAGCCGTCGCGTTGCTCGCGGCCCGCTACCCGCAGCAGCGCGCGGCGGGCGCCGTGCTGGCCGTCGACGTCGAGCGATGGACGGGCTGGTCCGCCGCGGGAGGCCGGCACGGAGCGCCGGCCGACCCGCCCTGAGGCCGGCACGGAGCGCCGGCCGACCCGCCCATTCTTCAGAGCATCGTGGTGTCGGCCTGCTGGCCGAGCAGGATCCGGCCTTGGATCTCGCGCGAGACGGGGCCGACCTGGAAGTGCGCGGTCGCGGTGTGAGCGTCGCGGAAGCGACGTTGCAGCGGGGCACCGTCGTAGATCGCGGGGCCGCCGGCGAGATCGAACAGCGTGCCGGTGACCGCAGCGCCGGTCCGTGCGGCGCTGGTCGCGGCGATCCGCAGCCCGTTGCGCAGCTCGACGGGAACCGGCGCCTGCCCCTGCGCCGCCGCCCAGGCAGCCTCGACAGCGCTGTCGAACAGCGCTTCGGCGCCGCGCAGCGACGCCTCGGCCTCGGCGAGCGCGGCGTGGGTGGTCGAGCGCTCCGCGAGCGTGCGCGCCGAGCCCTGGCCGACCTTGACCTTCGCGAGCTCGGCGAAGTCGCCGATCGCACCGCGGGCGTTCCCCATCGCGGCGGCGGCGACCGACAGCGCGAAGTAGCCGAACACCGGGAAGCGATAGAGGGGGCGGTCGATGTGGGGACCGCCGAACAGCGAGAAGACGCGCCGCGCGGGGACGAACAGCTCGTTCGCGACGCAGTCGTTGCTGCCGGTCCCGCGCAGGCCGAGCGTGTGCCACGTGTCGAGGACCTCGAGCTCCTCGCGCGGCATCCCGACGACGATCGGCAACGGGCCCGCCCCCTCCTCGGTGGCCTGGAAGCAGCCCGCGAAGAGGACGCCCGCGTGGTTGATCCCGCTGCAGTACGGCCAGCGCCCGCTGACGATCAACCCACCCTCCGCGGGCTGCGCGGTTCCGCGCGGGGCGAAGATGCCGGCGGCGATCCCGGCCGGGTCGGCGAACAGCTCCTCGCGTCCGTCGGGCTCGAGCCAGCCGGCGAGCAGGCTGCTCGTGGCGGCGATCGAGACGCACCAGCCGGCCGAGGCGTCGCCGGCCGCGATCGCCGCAGCGTGACGAAGCAGCTCGCCCGGCGGGAGCTCGAGGCCACCCACCTCCCGGGGAGCGCCCGCGTTCATCAGCCCGGAGGCCCGCAGGCGCTCGAGGAGCGCGTCGGGCAGGCAACGCTGCGCCTCCGTCTCGTCCGCGAGCTCGCGCGCGAGCGCGGCGATCGCTCGAACCTCCTCCTCCATTCTCGCGATTCTCCCAGTTGCGCGTGCTCGACTACGATTCCGGCTCGTGGGGGGCTCGCGTGAGAGCTCGATTGGTGGTCGCGAGAAAATCGCCGTCCTCGGCGGCGGTCCGGCCGGCCTTGCGGCCGCGTTCGAGCTGACCGCGACGCCCGCGCTGCGCCGGCGGTTCGAGGTGACCGTGTACCAGCGCGGCTGGCGGCTCGGCGGCAAGTGCGCGAGCGGTCGAAACGCCTCGCGCTCGCAGCGCTTGGAGGAACACGGCCTGCACCTCTGGTTCGGGTTCTACGACAACGCCTTCCGGATGATGCGTGCGACCTACGATGCGCTCGCACGTCCGGCGAGCGACCGGCTGGCGACGTTCGAGGACGCGTTCGAAGCGTGCGACGGTCTGGTGCTGTGGGACCGGCAGGGGACCGGCTGGCACCCGATCTCCTTCGTCTGGCCGCGCAACGAGGAGCGGCCGGGAGCGGACTACCCACTGCCCGACGTCTGGGAGATCGCCTTCCGGGTGTTCGAGTGGGCCGCCTCGACCTGGGACGCTCTCGCAGGCGAGGCGCTCGGCGGCGGCGAGGGCGGCTCGGGCGTCCTCGACCTGGCGCGGGGTGCGCTGCTGTCGGTGGGCGTCGAGGTCGAGCGGGGCGGAGAACAGCTGCTGCACCTCGCGCACCAGCTGACGCGGGCAGGTCACCTGGCGGCGCGGGCGCCGCAGCCGCGGCTGCCCGGCGCCGGGTGGGCGACCGCGCTCGCGCGAAGATCGGCGCTGGCCGTCGTCGCACGCCTCTCCTCGGCGTTCCGCGACTGGATGTGGCGCCGATTCTCGACGGTCTTCGAGCAGTCGCCGGACGCGCGCATGTTCTTCACGATGTTCGACACCTTCGCCTCGGCGCTGGCCGGGGTCGTCGCCGACGGCGTGCTCGAGCGCGGCTGGGACGCGATCAACGACCGCGAGCTGTGCGACTGGCTCGCCGAACACGGCGCGCACGAGGTCACGCTCGGAGCGACGCCTGCTGAACGCTCGCCGCTGCTGCGCGCTGTCTACGACGTGGCGTTCGCGTACCCGGGGGGCGTCATCGGCGAGGCGAACGCGGCTGCCGGCACCGCGCTGAACGACCTGCTGCGCATGGCCTTCACCTACCGCGGCTCGCTCTTCTACCGCATGGGCGCGGGGCTCGGCGAAGCGGTGTTCACGCCGCTCTACGAACTGCTGAAGGAACGCGAGGTGCGCTTCGAGTTCTTCAACGCCGTCAGCGATCTCGGTCTCTCAGATGACGGGCAGCGGATAGAGCGGGTACGTGTGGTGCAACAGGCGAAGCTGAGCGGCGACAACTACGAGCCGCTGGTCGAGATCGACGGGCTGATGTGCTGGCCGAGCGAGCCGCGCTGGTCGGAGCTCCGCGACGGCGAGGCGCTGAGCAGCGCCCGGGCCGACTTCGAGCGGGAGGTGAATCCCTCGGGACGGCGGCCGCGCGACCTTCGTCTCGGCAGGGACTTCGACTCGGTGGTGCTCGCGATCCCAGTCGGCGCGCTGCCCGAGATCTGCGGCGAGCTGGCGCGGCGCGATGAGAGCTTCCGTCGCATGCTGCGGTCCGCCTCGACGGTCGCGACGCAGGCGGTCCAGCTATGGACGGCCCGCTCCTCGCGGCAGCTCGGATGGGCGAACTCCGAACGCTCGATCGCGGGCAGCTTCGACGAGCCGCTCAGCACGGCGTGCGACATGACCCACCTGGTCGCCGGCGAAGGCTGGGCCGGGAGCGAGGAGCCGCTCGGGCTCGCCTACCTGTGTGGTGTGCTCGAGGAGCCCGCCGAAGAGAGCCCCGGGCAGGCGCTCGGGCGGGTCGCCGCCGGTGCGCGTGCCTTCGCCGAGTCCGACCTGACGACGCTCTGGCCCGGTGCCGCCGCGGCCGGCGGCACGTTCGACTGGGACGTGCTCGCGGCTGCGCAGGGCACCGGCCCGGCGCGCATGGCTGCCCAGTACTGCCGCGCCAACACGGGCGGCAGCGAGCGCTACGTCCTCTCGCTCGCCGGCTCGATGGGGGACAGGCTGAGTGCGGATGGGACGCGTGTGGAGAACCTCGTCCTCGCCGGCGACTGGACACGCAACGGCATCGACGCGGGCTGCGTGGAGGCGGCGGTGCTGTCGGGGATGCAGGCGGCGCGCGTGCTGATCGGTCACAAGCGCCGCTTCAGGGGTGAGAGCCACCGGTGGTTGACCGATCGCCGCGAACATCGAGTGTGAAGGGAGCAGCGATGGAGACCGAAGCGATGCCGACCTATGTCGAATGGGGGTCGCGCGTGAGCGCCCCGCCCCCCGTCGAATGCCACGGGGGCTCGTTCCTTGCGCTGGTGGTGAAGGGCGACGCGGAGAAGATCGGCAACCTGGTGGACAAGGTGCTGACGGCGCCGGCCCGTGGGAGGGTCGAATACAGGGCGCTGCTCGACCGCATGCTCCTGCTCGTAGGCTCCTTCGCCGAGCTCGGCTCGGGGGCACATGGGTTCGGCGACTGGGGCACAGTGTCCGAGACGCACCTCTCGTTGTGGGTGCCGGTCGCCGCCGGGCACGACGAGGGCGGCATCTTCATGCCCGACCACGTCGCCCTGACCGTGCCGTACATCCTGGTCGACAACCCGCTCTCCTACGCGGGCGGGCGCGAAGACTACGGCTACCCGAAGGCGATGGCCTGCTTCGAGCCGGCGGGAGGGTCCGGGCCGAAGGTCGAAGTGTCGGTGTTCGGCGGGAACTTCGGGCGCGCGAACAAGGCCGGTTGGGTGCGCCTGATGACGGTCCTCGTGGAACAGGCCGCGGTCGCCGCCGACGAGACGGCGCCATGGCGGAAAGGCGACGAGCTCGTGCCGTACATCGAGGAGCAGGAGACCCCCGACTCGATCGCCGTGTCTGGCTTCTCGCTCGCGAACATCGTCGCGGAGCTCCTGAGCGACGGGGCGCCGCAGGTCTCGCTCAAGCAGGTGCGTGACGCGGGCCCGCAGGACGTCGCCTGCTACCAGGCGATCGTCCAGGCGCCGGTCAGGATGACCAACCTCAAATGGCGCGACGCGGGCGGGCCGTGGAAGGTCGAGGTCGAAGCGCTCGAAAGCCACCCGCTGCAGGAGGACCTCGGGATCGCGGGCACCCTTTCCGCCGACGTCGCCCTCGAGGTCGAGTTCGACCTGACGCTCGAACCCGGCAAAGCGATCGCGCCCTAGCCGGCGAGCCCGCAATCGGCGAGCGCTTCCTCCCAGGTGAGGTAGAAGCGCACCTCGCCGATCTTCCCCTCGCGGAAATCCGAGTAGATCATCGCGTAGGGCTGGCGGATCGGCGCGCCGGTCGCCTTGATCAGGGCGTTCGCTTCCGCGAGCACCAACACCATGTCGCCGAGGTCGCGCATCTCGCATGGCGTGAGCGCGAGGTCATCGAAGTTGTCCGTCCACACCGCCGCCATGCGCCGCACGCCGTCGTGGCCGTGGTGCTCGGTGTCCTCGACCCAGCCCGGCGCGGGGACCCACACGACGTCGTCGGGGAAGAACGGCAGCATCGCCTCGAAGCCGCCCTCGCCGAACGCATCGAACGTCGCGCCCACCAGCTCGACGTTGTCCCTGGACATCGCCGCGAGTATCGCACCGCGCCTGTCAGACCGCGGCGAGGTGCCGCTCGATCTGAGCCTTCGGCACAGCGCCGACGATGCGGTCGGCCTCCCGGCCGTCGCGCATGACGACGAGCAGGGGGATGCTCATCGCCTGGAAGCGGGAGGCGAGCGCCGGGTTCTCATCCACGTTCACCTTGACTACCTTCAGGGCCCCGGCGCGCTCGGCGGCGAGCGCTGCGAGCACAGGCTCGACCATCCGGCACGGACCGCACCACGGTGCCCAGAAGTCGACGAGGACCGGAACGCTCGCGTTGGTCTCCGCGTCGAAGCTCGATTCGTCGGCGGGCACGATCCACGGGAGCGGCGACTTGCAGCTGGCGCAGCGGAGCGTTCCGCTGGCCGCCGGGTTCGCACGGTTCTTGGTCCCGCACGATGGGCACGCGATGATCGCCGCCATGCCCCCACCTTAGGCGACACCCGCCCAGCCGGGGCCGAGCGGGATCGCCGGCGAAGCACTCAGAGCAGCTTGGCCTTCTGCGCCGCGAACTCCTCGTCGGTGAGGATGCCCTGCTCGTGCAGCTCGCCGAGTTCGCGCAGCTTCGCGATGGGATCTGCTTCCGGCGGAGGCGCGGCCTGCTCGGGCTGCTGCTGGGCGTATTGGGCTTCTTCCTTGCGCTGCCACTTTTCGCCCTGGCGGCGGCTGACGTTGTTCGACACGTGGGTGGCGGTGCCGGCGATCACGGCGGTCCTCGCCACACCTCTCAACAGGGGCATCTGCAATCTCCTCTCAAGGTCGGGGTCAGTTGTCCAGCTCGTCGAGCGCGTCCAGGAGGTCCTGTGCGCCGACGCGCTCGTAGGCGATCATGCGGCCGCCGTTGCGGTGGACCGCGTTCACGAACGGCGCGGCCCAGCTGTTCTCGAACACGATCGCGAGCGCAGCGGTGCCGGGCTCCATCGCCTCGACGACGGTGCGCATGTCCTCGTCGCCGATGAGGCCGGTCTCGGCGCCCTCGAACACCGCGACCTCGGGGATGCCGTCGATGTCGTTGACGTCGAACGCGTCGAACGTGCCGTCGTCGTTGCGCCGCAGGCCGCGAACGTCGAGGACGCTGATGATGCCGCGGTCCACGAGGTCGATGAAGATCGGCAGCGCCTCGCCCGTTTTCGGTGCATCGGGTGGGTAGCCGATGACCACCATGTCGACGGGGCCGAGCATCGCCTCCGTTGCTGGGTCGCTCATCAGTCCTTGCTCCTCTCCTTCTTCGCCTTTCGGGGTTGCCCGCACGCTACGCCCTGGGGGGCCGCGGGCCGTGCAACGGATCGGGTGATGCCGAAGGGTTTGGCAGATCACGTGATCTGCGTACTTGACGGCTGCCCCTGTGCCGGCGCAGGGCCCTCAGCCGAGCTGGACCAGCTTCTCGAACAGGGCCCCGTACTGCTCGAGGTGGCGGTCGCCCAGGTACTGGTCGCGCACGCGCTGTTGGCCGGCGAGCCCGAGCCGGCCGGCCAGGCCGCGGTCGGCGAGCAGGCGCTCGACCCCGCGCCCGAACTGCGTCAGGTCGTGGGGGTCGACGAGCAGCCCGCTGCGTTCGTCCTCGATCTGGTCGGTGATCCCCCCGACGGCGCCGGCAACGACCGGCCGCGCCTTCCACATCCCCTCGGTCACCGTCAGCCCGAAGCCCTCGGCGAGGCTCTTCTGGACGATGACGGTCGCGTGACGCTGCAGCGCGTTGATGATCGCGGCGTTCTCGTCCGGATCGCTCATCGGGACGCACGCGAGGTGGATGCGTCCCCGGATCGCGTGCGGCAGCGCGCGCCAGCGCTCCACGCACTCCTCGTAGACGGCGGCCGCCTCGGGGTCGTCGGCGACTCCGGTCACAGCCGGTCCGACCAGGATCAGGTGGGCGCCGAGCGAGGGGTCGACGTTGTATGCGAAGCCCTCCATCACGCCGGCCATGTCCTTCAGGCGGTCCCATCGCGAGGCCTGGACGACCAGCGGCGCCTGGGCGGACGGCGACGGGCCGCTCTGGAGGACGTCGACGTGACGGTTGATCCTGCCGGGGGAGCCGTCGCGGCGCGTGAACGGAACGACCGGCGGCGACCCGTCCCCGTCGATGAGTCCGACGTAGCCGAGTGCGAGCCTCACGTTGCGTGGGGACATCGGCTCGTTCTTGGCCGAGAACGGATCGATCGAGGGTGCGATCACGTGGACCATCTCGGGCGCGCAGAAGGGCGGGGCGAAGGACGCCTTCGAGACCACGACCACGTCGACCGCCTCGAGATAGGGACGGATGAACTCCCATGCCCGCTCCGAGAAGTCGTTGGCGTCGTCGCGGCCGATGTGCGAGCGCCAGGCGACGTTCGCCCCCGCGCTCTTGAGGTCCGCCGCGAGGCCGAGCGGCTGGGCGTCGTGGATCAGGACGAGATCCCCCGGCCTGACCAGTGCCCGCAGCTCGTCGGCGTTGCGCCGGAGCACCTCCTCGTAGCAGCGCCGCTCGGCGTCCCCGAGCGGGCCGCCGTCGCCGGGGGACCCGTAGATGCCGTTGTGGATGCGCTTGGTGATCGCAAAGAACTCCTCGGAGCCCTCGATCACCAGCCATCGCGCGTCGATGCCGGCGCCGCGGACGTAGGCGAGCAGCGTCTGGAGCATCTCCGCGACGCCGCCCCCCTTGGCGGTGGAGTTGATGTTGAGGATCGTCCTGCCTGCGAGCGCCGCTTGTGCCTCGTCGGCGATCCGCTCGAACTCGATCATCCGCTCCCGGCCGATCAGCGATTCCAGGCGCGCCACGTCGAGGGCCTGGACCTCGACCTCCTGCAGCGTTGTGGTGACGGCTCGGGCCACAGGGCCTCAGGCGGTGACCGCGGTGAGGTGGGCGAGCTCGGTGTCGATCGCCCCGAGCATCACGTCGAGGTCCGGGCAGGCATCGCGGTCTGCGCTGACGCCGATCACGATCTCGTCCATGTAGGAGAAGATCGCGATGCCGACCGAGTGCTCGGCAGCGAGCGGTACGAGGGGGTAGACGGCGCGCAGCGGCGCGCCGAGGGAGTAGAGCGGAGCACGCGGGCCGGGCACGTTGGTGATCGTGATGTTGAACAGGCGGGTGGCGTAGAGCGAGCGCGCGACCATCGTGTGCAGCACCGGCGGCGCCAGCGCGGCGACGTCGAGCATGGTCGCGGCGCCGAGTGCCGCCCGGGAGGCCTTGAGCCTCTTGGTCCGGCCTACGACGGTGTCGAACCGCTCCGCCCGCGCCTCGACCGCGACCGGCAGGTCGACGAACAGCGAGCTGACGCGGTTGCCGAGCGTGAGGGCCTCGCCCGCGCCGCGGATGTTCATCGGGATCATCGCGCGGACCCCCGCCGCGGGCGGCCGCTCGCCGCGGGAGAGCATCAGCTCCCGCACTCCCGCCGTGCAGGCCGCGAGGAGCACGTCGTTGACCGAGCCGCCCAGCTCGTGCCCGGTGGACTTCACCGCCGCGAGGCTCGTCCTCACCACGCCGAACCGGCGCGTCGCGCCGATCGGGACGTTCAGGGTCGTCCGCGGCGAGGCGGACAGCTCGCTCGAGACGAGAACCTCGACCAGCGCCCGCGAGCGCTCCAGCGCTTCGCGAGGGTGCAGCGCCGCATGAATCGCCGACCCGGCGGTGTGACCGACGGCCCCGAGGGCTCCGGTGACGCCCGGAGAATCCCGCGGAGCAGCCACCTCCCATGGTGCGTCCGGGCCGTCGAGGATCGGCTTCGGCTCCTCGCTGCCCTCCGGGTCGAGGTCCAGCAGCAGCTCGACGACGCCGACCGATCCGACCCCGTCGACCATCGAGTGGTGGGTCTTCGAAGCGATCGCCCAGCGGCCGCCGGCGAGCCCCTCCACCAGCACCATCTCCCAGAGCGGGCGCGTCCGGTCGAGCCTGTGCGAGAAGAACTCCCCGGCCCACTCGCACAGCTCCTGTTCGCCGCCCGGGTGCGGGATCGCGGCGTGGAGGATGTGATTGCGGACGTCGAAACGACGGTCCGCGATCCAGCAGGGCCAGGAGAGCCCGCCGGTGCGCGTGGAGGACAGTCGCTGGGAGTAGCGGGGGAGGCGTGCCAGCCGCTCTGCGGTCCTCGATCGGACCGCGTCGAGGCTCGGTGTGCCGCCGCCGGGCACGGGGTCGAAGACCATCAGCCCGCCGATGTGCATCGTGGCGCCCTCGTCGGCCTCCTCCAGCTCGAGGAACGTCGCGTCCAGCGCGGTCAGCCGGCCGTCGCTCACGGCCGCTCGCCCGGACCCTCGGGCGGGACGGTCAGGACTGAGCAGCCGGCTGCGTGGATCACGTGCCTGCTCACGCTCCCGAGCGATCGCGCGCCGGTTCGCCTGCGGCTTCCGATCACCACGAGCGACGCTTCGAGGCGCTCGGCGACATCGGCGATGACCTCGTGCGCGCGGCCGTGGCGCAACATCAGATCCGCCTGCTCGAACCCCCGCTTGCGCAGCCACTCCAGCTGTGCGAGCAGCGGCGCCTCGTCAGGGTGGCGATGCCCGACGGCGTGGAGAAGCGTGATGCGGGAGGCGCGCGGCTCTGCCAGCCCTGCAGCGAGGGCGAGCGGCATGGCGGAGTCCCCGAGCCCGTCGCTGGCGATCAGCACGTGATCGCAGAGCGCGTCGGGGTCCGCAGCGGCCCTCGCGGTCAGCAGCGGTATCGGAAGCTCACGGTGAGCGGAGTCGCCCACGCCGGCGACGAACATGCCGCCCATCCACGAGGACGCGGGCGCGCCGATCGCCAGCAGGTCATGACCGGCGGTCCAGTCGAGCACGACGTCGGCCGGAGGAGAGGCGGGATCGACCTCGATCGTCGGCGAGGCCCCGGCTTCGAGCGCGATCGCCTCGGCGCGCTTGACGATCTCGTGCGCGTCCGTGGCGTTGATCGCGGGAGCCTGTCGCGTGCTCTGGTCGCGGAACGAAGTCACGAGCAGCAGCGTCAGCTTCCCGCCCGCGCCAGTCAGCGCAGCGGCCTGCCGCACAGCTGCGTAGCCGCCCTCTTTGCCGTCGATCGCGCACAGCGCCCTCGAGAACACCGAGGCCCGCCCGCGATCCCGCACCGCGGTATCGGCGAAGTTCCTCTCCATGCAACGACCGTACGTCCCAGGGCTTGCCCCGGTCGTCCGCGTTTTCCCGCACTCCTCGGTGGAGAACCGCTGGGGGGCGGTGATCGGAGCAGCCGTCCCGCGGCGGCCAGCTCGCGTAGGGTTGGTGTCCCGTCGTCGGGTGGGGAGCGAGAGTGAGCGAGCGAGAGCACGACATCGTCCTGTTCGGGGCGACCAGCTTCGTCGGCCGTCTGACCGCCGGCTATCTGCTTGGAGCGGCTCCCGCCGGCGTGCGGATCGCGCTCGCGGGGCGCTCGGCCGAGCGGCTCGAGGAGGTGCGCGGCTCGCTCGACGCAGACTGGCCGGTGCTCGTGGCCGACACCGCCGACGCCGGGGCGCTGCGACTCCTCGCCGAGAGCACGCGCGTGCTGGCGACCACGGTCGGCCCCTACCGGCACTACGGGCTGCCGGTGGTGGAGGCCTGCGCCGCGGCCGGGACGCACTACGCGGATCTGACGGGCGAGGCGGTGTTCATGCGGGAGTCCATCGACCGCTTCGACGAGCCGGCCCGGGCTTCCGGCGCGCGGATCGTGCACAGCTGCGGGTTCGACTCGATCCCATCGGACATCGGCGTGCTGCTGCTGCACGAACGGGCGGCGGCCGACGGTGCCGGCGAGCTCGGGCAGACCGAGCTGGTCATGCGCTCGTTCCGCGGCGGCGTGAGCGGCGGGACGTTCGCGTCGATGCGCGGGATGGTCGAGGACCGCCGCCGCGACCCGGCGCTCGCCCGGTTGCTCGACGACCCGTACGGGCTCAGCCCCGACCGTTCCGCAGAGCCCGACCTCGGCCCGGAGAAGGATCTGGCCGGGATCGAGCGCGACGCCCTCGCCGAGAGCTGGGTCGGCCCGTTCGTGATGGCGGAGCTGAACACGCGCGTGGTCCGCCGCAGCAACGCGCTGCAGGACTGGGCCTACGGCCGGTCGATGCGCTACCGCGAGGTGATGGGCTTCGGCAACAGCCTGCTCTCACCCGCGCTGGCGGCCGGGACCGCGGCCGGGATGGGCGCGCTGCTGGCCGGCATGCAGTGGGGGCCGACCGAATCGCTGCTGAGCCGCATGATGCCCTCGCCCGGTGAGGGCCCGAGCGAGCGCGCGCGCGACAGCGGTCACTTCAGGATCGAGACGCTCACGCGCACCTCCGGCGGGCGCCGCTACGCGTGCAAGATCGCCGCGCAGGGCGACCCTGGGTACAAGGCGACATCGGTGATGTTCGGCGAGAGCGCGCTCGCGCTGGCCCTCGAGGGCGAGCGCCTGCCTCAGCGCGCCGGCGTGCTCACGCCGGCGACGGCGATCGGCGCTGTGCTCGCCGAACGGCTGCGCGCCGCGGGGCACACCTACGACGTCCAGGCGCTCGACGGCTGAGCCGCGGCTCACGCCCTGGCGGCGGCGAGGCCGCTCAGCGCCGCGTCGGGGTGAGCGGGGCGGCGCCCGGGCTTGGCGAGCTTCGCCTCGTAGAGACGCGCATCGGCACGGGCCAGCGCGGTGTGCAGCTCCTCGCCGGGCAGCCAGTCGCTGACCCCGACCGACCAGCTGACCTCCGTCGTCTCGCGCTCGAGCCGCGCGATCGCTGCGTCGGCCTCGCGCTCGGAGGTGGCCGGAAGCAGCACCACGAACTCGTCGCCGCCGTGGCGGGCGAGGATGTCACCTGGCCGCAGGCGCGTCTGCCACTCGCCTGCGAGCTCGGCGAGCAGGCGGTCGCCGGCGGCGTGCCCGGCGCGATCGTTGATCTGCTTGAAGTCGTCGAGGTCGATGGCGGCGAGCGCGAGCGGCGCGCCGGCCCGGTCGGCGATCGCCCGCTCGCGCCCGGCGGCGGTGGCGAAGCCCGTCCTGTTCAGGGCACCGGTGAGCTGGTCGGTGCCGACCTGACGCCGCAGCTCCTCGCTGAGCCCGCCGAGCACGATGCAGACCGACCACACGGTGCTCGTGACGACGATCCAGTAGATGACGGGGTTGGGCTCGCCGCCGATGGCCAGGCCCGCTGCGAAGCCGACGCTGACGAGGAGGCCGATCGTGACCACGGCGCGGCGCTGGAAGAAGTGCGCCGTGTAGATCGCGAGCCACGGATAGGCGAAGGCGGCGACCATCACGCCGCCGCTCGTGCGGGCGCTCGCCACGAGCGCGCTCGTCGCGAGGACCCCGATCCCGGCCAGCAGCCCGAAGCCGAGCATCGGGATGCGCGAGCCGTAGGCCCACAGGCAGCACGCGGTCACGACTGCGACGGCGCCGCCGACTGCCGGCAGCGCCGTCGGCTGCTCGGCGCTCAGAGGGAACGCGACGACCGCGAAGCCGATGAGACCCTTGAACGCGAACAGCAGCGCGAGCGACCAGACGATCGGAGGCCTGCCGCCCGCGAGTCGCAGCGGGAGCGCGTGCTCGCGGCCCGCGGGCGCCGCGGTCCGGGGGCGAGCGGGGGGCGGTCGAGGCGGAATCCGCATCTCCCAATTCTTCGGATGCGTTCGCCCCGCGCTTGAGCGCGAACCGTCAACTGCAGCCCGGTGGGGCTCTCAGGCGTCGTTCACGGCGTGGCGGGCGCCGAGGTGGCGAGCACGTGACCGTTGCGGTCAAGCGCCTGCACCTCGAACACGGAGTCGCTGCTCGGGACGCTCATCTTCGTCTCGAAGCCGCTCCACGGGTAGGTCCCGACCGGCGCCAGGGATCCTTCGGATTCGCCCGCCAGCACCTGCCAGCTCGCCACCTTCGTCGCGCCGTTCCAGCTCGCGTAGAGCGCCACTTCGGTGAGCGATTCGCGTTCGGCGACGAGCTTCGGCAGCGTGTTCGGCGTGGCTTCCCATTCGTAGCGCCGTACGCGGTAGGTGCCGTCCCCTTTCGGCAGCTGGGCGTCGAAGAGCATCCTGCCCCTCTTTTCGGGTTCCCCGTGGCTGGAGAACTCGGAGAAGTACTGCGCCGAGCCGTAGCCGACGACGACGTCGTGGCCCTTCATCACCTGCGTGCTGCCCTCCGAGCCCACGAAAGTCGTTTCCGGGCGCAGGTACTGGTGCAGCAGGCTGACCTTGCCGCCGCCGAGCTTGAGCATCATGCCGCGGGCGGCGCCGTAGACCGGCGGCCCCGCTTCGTCGTCGAAGATCGTCAGGTGGTTCATCTTGCGGCCTTCGAGCCGCGCGTCGTGCTGGAAGTGGAAGTGCGTGCCGTTGCGGCGCGCGAACGAGCTGCTCTTGCCCGCGATGTGCCAGAGGATCGAGCCGCTGCTCTGGTCGACCATGTAAACCCCTGAGGTGTCGCGCATGGAGATCAGCACCTTGCCTTCCGGGAGGGGCTGGATCGAGTTGAGGTGATAGAGATCGAGGACGCCGTTCGCCGGCACTGCTTCGGTTTCGGATTCGGCGACGTGGGCCAGCGCGTTCCATTCCCACATCACGAGGCCCGTGGAGACGTCGATCTGCTGTGCGGTGCCGTCCACGAGCGGGACGTGCGATTCGTCGCACACCGGTTTGCAGACCGTCTCGTATGTGTCCACCCAGGCGCTCCCGCCCGGCTCGATCTGCAGCTCGTGGATGTCGGCCTGCTGGCCGTTGCCGGCTTTCACGTGCGCGAGCGGTTCGTAGGCGGTGTTGGCGATGATGCCTTCGCCTTCGCCGTTCGCCGTTTCGGTGACGACGCCCTGCCACCAGGCGATGGCGGTTTTGCCTTCGTAGGTGACCCTGTCGAGGTCCGCTCCGACCTCGCCCTGGGGGAACTGGTGCCACCAGAGCAGGCGGCCCGACGGGTCGAGCAGCATCAGGCCCTCGGGACCGACCGGTTCGAATTCGAGCAGTTTCGAGCCCACGTGGATCGTCGGCGAGGGCAGCGGATCGAGGAAGAAGTCGCCCTTCAGGCTCGGGTCGGCGAGGTTGACCTGGACCTTCGGCGGGCGCAGTTCCGGCTCGGTCTTGAAGTGTTCGAGGTCTTCGGGTTTTTCGCCTTCGAGTTCCAGCAGTTTCTCGGCCGGCGCGAGGTGGGCGATCGTGAACTGGTCTTCGATCGTGCCGCCTTCTTTCAGCGCCACCACCGCGTCGACTTCCTCGCCTTCCGTGAACGGGGAGTCGAGCAGGAAGCTCGCTCCCGGGGCGGAGCTGTAGGCCTCGAGATGCCCGCTGTGGACGCCGCTGACGCTCCCGGTGACGGTGACCGAGTCGATGTTCGAGGCCGGTGTGCCGAGGATGCTGATCTGCGTCGCGGGCGTCGCGTCCGGGGTCCCCGGCAGCGGCGAGACCGTGACCGCCGCCGACGCGGCAGCCGGCGCCGCGACCGCTACCGCGCCGATTGCCGCCGCCGCGAGCAGCGCCGCACGAACCGCTCGCTGCAAACGGCCGGTGCCGCTGTGCGCGCGGGAGTGACCGCGCCGCTCCATCCCGGACATGCCCACCCTCCTATTCCAAAGAACCCACCCCTCCTCCAGGGGCAGCGGAGAAGCTAGCATATTTATCGACAGCGTGTAAACATCTTTTGGACAGCATGTCGAGTTCCACTACGATCAGCCCGGTGCCCCCGGCGAAGCGGTCCTACCTGCGCTCCGAGGAGCGGCGCGCGCAGCTGCTCGAGGCGGCCAGCCGGATCGCGGGCGCCGAAGGTGTCGATCGCCTCACGATCGTCGGTCTCGCGAAGGCCGCCGGCGTCAGCCGCCAGCTCGTCTACGACCACTTCTCCGACCTGCGCGGGCTCGTCGGCGCGGTGCTCGTGGCCCGCTTCACCCTGATCGACAACGCGATCTACGAGTCGATCAGCGCGCCTGGGGCGTTCGACAGCGAGGGGCATGCGATCGAGGTCGCGCTGGGGGCCGCCCGCGGCTTCCTCGAGCTCTCGCGCGAGGACCGGCACCTGCTGCGCAGCGTGCTCACGACGACCGATGCGCCGGCGCACGAGCTCAACCCGCTCGCGCTGGCGCTGCGCGAACGCAGCATCAAACGCTGGCGCCCCGTGCTCGGCGGCGAACGCGAGCCCAGCTCGCGCGCCCGCGCCTGGGCGCTCGCCAACGCGCTCGACGGGCTCGGCGACCTCGTGGCGACCGGCGACCTGAGCGTTGACGCGGCGCTCGCGGAGTTCGAGTTCCTGCTGCGCGCGACGCTGGCCGCGTCGGCGCCCACGGGCGGGCGCGCAGCGCGGGCGGTCGGCGCGAAGGCGAAGAAACCGCGTCGCCGCGCCGAGCGCGTCGTCTAGAGCCCGGGCGTCGCCGTCCCCGTCCTCGCCGCTTCCTCCGTGAGCATCTCCCGCAGCCGCGGCAGCTCGCGAGCGGCGGCGGTCGTTCTCGGGTAGGCGCTGTCACGCTCGAGGAGGTTGTGGACCTCCAGCGGGTCCGCGTCGAGGTCGTAGAGCTCGTGTTCGGAGGCCGCCCGGCCCGCGGGGTCGAGGTAGGCGGCGTACTTGAAGCGCCCGTCGCGGATGCAGCGGACGCGGTTTGGCTGCCCTGGCGCCTCCTGCCGGGCGGTGCCCGCCTGGTGGTCGTCGTAGGTGAAGAGGACGTGCTCGCGCGCCCGGGCGGTGGGCTCGGCGCCGAGCACGCCGTCGAGGTCGACCTCGCCGGCGGCCGCCGCGTCGCGGTCCACCCGCGAGGCGTCCGCCAGCACGCCGGACAGGTCCGCGCCGTCGAGGGTGCCGCTCTGCGGCGCACCGGCGATCGAGAGCAGCGTCGGCACGAGGTCGACGAGCGAGGCGGGTGCGTCGGTGCTCTGGGCCTGTGGGAAGAGCAGGGGGTTCGAGAACACGAGCGGGACGCGGATCGTCTCCTCGTAGGCGTTGAACATCTTCTGGCGCAGCCCGCCGTGGGAGAGCCCCATCTCGCCGTGGTCGGAGATCCGCGCGATCACCGTGCGCGAGCGCAGCGAGCGCGGGTCGGCCGCGTCGCCGAGCGCGCGCAGCAGGCGGCCGATCTTCTCGTCGACGACGCCGTGGAGGTAGGCGTAGAAGTTGACGTAGTCGCGCTGCGCCTGGCGGCTCTCCAGCGGGCCGATGTAGGAGATCTGGCCGAGCTGCATCAGCGAGTGGATCGCGGGCTTGTCGTTCAGCCGCTCGTCGATCGTCGGCGGCAGGGGCACGTCGAGGTGCTCGAACTGCGAGCGGTCGAACCCGCCCGCCTGGAACGAGTGCGGGTACCCGAGCACGTCGTGCGGGTTGACGAGCGAGACGATCAGGCAGAACGGCTCCGGCAGGGGCGAGCCAGCGAGGAAGCTCTCGACCTGCCGGATGTAGTCCTCGTCCCAGCCCATCCCCGAGCGCCCGGCGTTGCCGCCGCCGAAGTGGGCGGGGTCGGTGTTCTCGCCGGCGTCGGGCGCCTCCCAGCCGCCGAATCCGAACTCGCGCTCCATCCGGCGCGCGTCGGCCTCGCCCCAGGCGTGCCCGCCCGCGAGGGGCGCCGTGAGGTGCCACTTGCCCTTGTAGACGACGGTGTAGCCCGCGTCGCGCAGACGCGTGCCGAGGGTCGGCTGGCCGGCCGGCAGCTCGGGCTCGCCGCCGGCCTTCGGGCCGATGCGCAGCGCTCCCTTCAAGAACGAGCTGATCAGCCGCCCGCGCGGCACCGCACCGTTCTCGTAGAGGTCACGGGCCTCGCGCAGGACGGCGGGCAGGAACTCGGGGTTCGGCTGCAGGTCGGCGTTCGTGAGCGTCAAGGTGACCCCGTGACGCGAGGGGTAGGTGCCGGTCAGGAACGTCGCCCGGCTGGGCGAGCACATCGCCGTCGCGGTGCATGCCTGCTCGAAGGAGAGGGCGGTGGCGCGGAGCTCGGCCTCGTTGGGCATCAGCTCCTGCAGCCAGCCCGGCTCGTCGGGCCAGTGCATCGGCGTGCGCTGCTGGTCGGTGATCAGCAGGACGATGTTGGGACGTTTCGCGCCGGCGCCCATGTGCCGGCGCATTCTGTCTGGCCGGCGCTTCTCGCGCGGCGCGCCCGTTCTCAGACCGGATCAGGGAGCGTTCCCACGTCCACCTCGCCGTGGGGTGACGCCGGGCCTCAGGCGTCGGCCGCGCGGGGAACCAGCGGCGTGACGTTCGGCGCGCTGTCGCGGCTGACGACGCGATCGCGTCCGGCACGCTTGGCCGCGTAGAGCCGTTCGTCGGCGAGACGCGAGAGCGACGGGACCTGCGCGGGGTCGTCCGTGGCGGCGACTCCTGCGCTGGCGGTGAGCGCGAGGCCCGTGGCGAGCTGCCCCCAGTCCTCCTCGCGTATCCGGTGGCGGATCCGCTCGCAGGCGGCGCTCGCGGCGTTCATCTCGGTCGCCGGCATCAGCAGCAGGAACTCCTCGCCGCCGCTGCGCACGATCACGTCGGTCTGGCGCAGGACGTCGCAGAGCAGCGCGGCGACGCGCACCAGCACGCGATCGCCCACCTCGTGCCCGAAGTCGTCGTTGATCGACTTGAAGTGGTCGAGGTCGACGATCGCGAGGCTCAACCACTCCCCGCTCTCCTCGCCCGACAGCCGCTCGAGCTCGCGCGCGAAGTAGCGGCGGTTGTGGAGGCCGGTGAGCCAGTCGCGCTCGGCCTGGTCGCGGAGCTGCTCCTGCAGCCTTTCGAGCTCCTCGGTGCGCCGCTCGAGCTCGACGTGCGCGTCGGCCAGCTGGCGGTTCTTGGTCGCCAGCGTCGCGCTCGTCTGCCGCGCGGCGCTCGTCTCGAGCGTTGCGCGCTCGAGTCGCAGCTGCAGCTCCGCGAGCTCCTGGAACGCCTGGCGTTCGAGCTCTGCCGCGCGGGTCAGGGCGTCGTAGGCCTCCTCGATGCGCCCGGCCGCGCGCAGGGTGGAGGCGAGCGTCGAGAGGATCAGGCTGCGGGTCTGCGGAACCCTGTCGCCGAGCCACTTCAACGCCCCCTCGCCGACGCTGCGCGCGTCGTCGAGCCGGCCCAGCGCCATCCGCGCCTGGACGTCGGCGCGCACCGTCGCGCCGAGAACGTATGGGTTGGGGTCCTCTGAGGCCGAGAGCAGCTCGAGCGAGAGCTCGGCGTCGGCGAGCGCCTCCTCGGCCCTTCCCAGCAGCAGCCTCAGGTCGGCGCGCGTGGAGTGGATCACCCCCAGCGCGAAGCCGTTCGCGGTCGTGACCCGGTGCGCGGCCACCAGCGCCCGGTCGAGCTCGGCCTCGGCGGCGGCGAGCTCACCGTCCGCCTGCAGGTTGCACGCGAGGTCGTTGCGGGAGATCGCCTCCTCCCATGGATCGCCGCTCTCGATCGCGAGCTCGAGCAGCTCTTCGACTCGGCCCCTCAGGTCGGCGACGCCAACGTTCCCGAACACGGGGCACGTCGCCCGCCGCACGTAGACGCGCAGCTCGAGGTCGTGTGTCGCATCGGCGCGCTCGACGGCGCGCTCGGCCTGGTGGAGCGCCTCGGTGTAGGAGCCCGTGAAGAAGCTGAGCTGCGCTCGCAGCGCAGCGACCTCGGCGTGCGAGGCGGGGTCGGGCGTGGCGTCGGCGTGCCGCTCGGCCGCCATCGCGCGCCCGAGCGCTCCGCGCAGGTCCCCCCGGTGCAACGAGACCATGCCCTGCAGCGCGGTCGCTCGCGCGCACAGCTCCTCGTCCCCTGCTTCGGACCCGATCTCGTAGCAGCGGACCGCGACGGCGAGCGCGCCCGCCGGATCCTCGTAGTAGCTGCCTCGCGCCTCGGCCAGCGGGGCCCGTGCCCGATCGAGGTCGATCCCGGGGGGAAGGGGCATGGAGGAAGACTCGGCAGAACCCGGGGCTCACTTGACGGCAGTGGCCCGGCCCCCGCACGCATGACGACGCGGCCGGTTGTCATCAAACGGACCGGGCATGCGGAGCACGGGGGCGGCGCCGGGGGGCGGACCGGGCGGGGCTCTGACAAGCTGACCCGATGCGCTTTCGCCGCGACGGCTCGCGTCGCGATGTCGCCCGCCGCCACATCGCCCCCACCTTCGGGGTCCGCGACATGGCGATCGACCTCGGTACGGCCAACACCCTCGTCTACGTCGAGGGGCAGGGGATCGTCGTCTCCGAGCCATCGGTGGTCGCGACCGACTCCCGCACCGGCGAGGTCCACGCGGTCGGGGCCGACGCCGAGCGGATGATCGGTCGCACGCCGGCGACGATCTCGGCGAGCCGCCCTTTGCGTCACGGCGTGATCGCCGACTTCGAGGTGACCGAGCAGATGCTGCGCTACTTCATCCGCAAGGTCCTGGACCGCCATCGCGCGCACCCGCGGCTGATCGTGTGCGCCCCCTCGGGGATCACCGAGGTCGAGAAACGGGCGGTCGAGGAGGCCTCGCTCGCCGCCGGAGCGCGTCACGTCCACCTGATCGAGGAGCCGATCGCCGCCGCGATCGGCGCGGGACTGGAGATCGCCGAGCCGGTCGGGCGGATGGTCGTCGACATCGGCGGCGGCACGAGCGAGGTGGCGGTCATCTCGCTCGGCGGCATCGTGCTGTCCCGCTCGCTGCGGGTCGGCGGCTACGAGCTCGACGAAGCGATCGCGCGCCACATGCGCCTGGAGCATTCGCTTGCGATCGGCTCGCGGACCGCGGAGTCGATCAAGATCGGGATCGGCTCGGCCGTCGCAGGGGGGCCCGACGAGGTCAGCGAGGTGCGCGGACGCCACCTGATCACCGGGCTGCCGACCGAGCTCCTGCTGGGAAGCGACGAGGTGCGCTCGGCGATCGACGTTCCGCTGCGCGAGATCGTGCAGACGATCAAGGACACCCTCGAGGAAACGCCGCCGGAGCTGACGGGGGACATCGCACGGGAAGGGATCCTGCTCGCCGGGGGCGGAACGCTGCTGCGCGGGCTCGACGACCTGCTGATGAAGGAGACGGGGCTGCCGGTGGTGAGCGCCTCCTCGCCGCTGACATGCGTGGTCACCGGGTCCGGCGAAGCGCTCACCCACTTCGACGAGCTCAGGCCCTCGAGCGGCAGGCGGCGCGAAGCCAGCCACGGCTGAAGCTCGGGCTACAGCCTCGCGAGCGTCGACGGTCCTCGCGGGGCGCCCGAACCCGATCGCGTGCGGCCGACTACTCCACCCAGGCGGCGAGCAGCGGGTCCTCGGCTGCCGCGCGGCGCAACTGCTCGGTCGTGGCGGCGCGAAGCTCGCGCTTCGTGAGCGCGTAGGTCTCGGCGGGGAAGCTCGCGAGGGTGCCCGCGAGCTCGAGCGCGCGCGGCAGCACCTCCGGCGGCTCGAGCGCCTCGTCGAAGACGCCGAGCCGCACGCACTCGTCCGCGTCGACGAGCGCGTTGCCGAGCGCCAGGAAGCGCGCGGCACTCGCTGTCAGCTCGGCCCGGACCACGCCGATCGCCGCCTGCGGGTAGGCGACGCCGACCTTGACCTCCGTGAGCCCGTAGCTGCCGCCGCGCGCCGCCACGCGCAGGTCGGCGCAGAGCGCGAGCACCAGCCCGCCCGCGATCGCGTGGCCGCTGACAGCGGCGACGACGGGGCAGGGCAGCGCGTAGGTCGCCAGGGCCATCTCGTTGATGCCCTCCACCATGCGTCGCTGCTGATCCGGCCCGTAGCCGGGTACCGCCTTCAGGTCGACGCCCGCCGAGAAGAAGCCCTCGCGTCCCGTCAGCACGAGCGCGCGGGGCGGGTCGAGCTCGACCGCGCCGAGGCCGGCGACGATGTCGTCGAGGAGCTCCAGGCTCATCGCGTTCGCCGGCGGGCGATCGATCTTCATGATCGCGATCCGCTCGGAGCGCTCCAGGCTCACGTGGCTCATCGCGGCGAGCCTACTGCGATCTCCCGAGGAGCAGCTGCGACCAGCCCGGCAGGAGCTAGGTTGCACCCATGGCCGTCGAACAGCAGACGCCCGCGCGCGGGCGGGCGAACTACAGATCCCTGCTGATCGGCCTGCTCGTGATCGTCGTGATCGCAGCTGCCGCTGCGCTCTTCGGCTGGGACCTGATCGCCTGGGTGGAAGAGGTCTGGAACACGATCACGACGATCTCGATCGGCTACCTGATCGCGGGGATCGTCCTCATCACCATCCAGACCACGGGCGCAGCGTTCGCCTGGTACTCGATCCTCCGTTACGCCTATCCGGGCCAGGTGCAATGGGTCCAGGTGTGGGCCTGCTACGCGGCGGCGGTCGCCCTCAACTTCGTGCTGCCGGCGAACATCGGGACGCTCGTGATGATGCTGATGTTCACGACGATCATCCTCGCCGCCACGTTCGCGGGCGTGCTCGCGGGCTACGTCGTCCAGAAAGTGTTCTTCACGACGATCGGGGTGGCCACCTACCTCTACCTGTTCCTGAGCGTGGGTGGCTCCTTCCGCATCCAGTTCGGCTTCATCGAAGAACATCCGTGGGCGTTCGTGATCCTGCTCGCCGCGGTCGCGGTCCTGATCTACCTCGTGCTGCAGACGCTGCGCCCGCGCATCAGCGAGTGGTGGGAAGAGGCGAAGGAAGGCGGCCAGATCGCCCAGCAGCCCCGCCGGTACTTCCTGCTCGTCGCGGCCCCCGAGGCCGTCAGCTGGCTGGCGATGCTCGGCACGATCGCGGTGTTCCTCTCCGCGTATGGCATCCCCGTCACCTTTCACACCCTGATGAGCGTCGTCGGCGGCAACTCGATCGCGAACATGACCTCGGTGACGCCGGGCGGAGCCGGGGTCGTGCAGAGCTTCAACGTCCTGTCGCTGCGCAGCGTCACGAGCGCGAGCAACGCGACCGCGTACTCCGTCGCGCAGCAGCTCGTCGAGACTGCGTGGAGCATCGCGCTTGCGATCTTCCTGCTCGTCAGGGCGTTCGGATGGAGCGGCGGGCGCGAGCTGCTCGGCCAGTCCTACGTCCAGGCAAAGAAGAAGGCCGCGGAAGAGACGGCCGAGCGCCGGGCGCGCCGCGAGGCCAGGCGCAGCGCGCGCCGGGCGGCGCGAGACTCCGAAGCGTAGGCCTCAGCCCTCGGCCTCGACCGCCGACTCGCGAGGCGCGATCTGCTCCGTGTCGCGGAACAGCAGCCGGTGCACGAGCGCCGCGAGCAGGCCGCCGAGGAGCGGAGCGACGATGAACAGCCACAGCTGCCGCACCGCCCAGCCGCCGACGAACACCGCGGGCCCGATGCTGCGAGCCGGGTTCACCGAGGTGTTGGTGACGGGGATGCTCGCCAGGTGGATCAGCACGAGCACCAGGCCGATCGGGAGGCCCGCGAACGCGACGTTCGCGATCCGGTCGGTCGCCGCGAGGACGGTGAACACGAGCAGCGCGGTCAGGATCACCTCGACGGCGAACGCGGAGCCGATCGCGTAGCCGGCCGGCGAGTGCGCGCGGAAGCCGTTGGCGGCAAGGCCTTCGGCGCCGGCGCTGTAGCCGCCCGGCCTGCCCGATGCGACGGCGAGCACGAGACCGGCGGCCGCGATCGCGCCGACGATCTGCGCGACCCAGTAACGCACTGCCTCGGCGGCCTCGATCCTGCGGTTCACGAGCAGGCCGAGCGTGACCGCGGGGTTGATGTGGCACCCGGACACGGGACCGATCGCGTATGCCATCGCGAGCAGCGAGAGGCCGAACGCGAACGCGATGCCGAGGTTCCCGACCTTGGGTCCCGCGATCACGGCAGTCCCGACGCCGCCGAACACCAGCACGAAGGTCCCGATCGCCTCTGCCGCGGAGCGCTTGAACATCAAAGCCGGTTCCCCCTTCAGGTAGCCCGCTGACGTGTCAAAAGTAACCGCGGAGCCGGACGGCGTGCCCAACCGGTGCACGCCCCGCACCCGGCGGGGCCTCCACCGTGATCGAGCAGAACGCCGGGATTCCCACTCTCACCACACTGACTGTCGTAAGGAGCGCGCCGGCGTGTGAAAACGCCTCAAGGGATGTTGACCACGGGCACCGCCTGCCCGCGCCGTGCAGCCTCTGTCTTCAGGCGCGGCCTGAGCGTGCGCCCCTTGCGCAGGAACCCCAAGCCCCGCTGGAGCCGGCTTCCGGTGATGCTCCAGTCGGCGAGGGCCCGCTCGACGCGCAGGCGGGGCCCTGTCTCGCCTTGCACCAAGGCGCCGACCAGCGTGTGGTTCTCCTGCCCGGTGAAACGCTCGTCGTGGCCGTGGACCGTGAGGCACGCCGGCCCGGGCGTGAGCGGCGGGGCCCCGGCGCCGATCTGGAGCGCCACGTCCTCACCTTCCCAAGCGGCCTCGGCTGCCCCCTGCGCCTGCACGGCCGAGATCCTATTGGGAGGCCGTCGCGGGCGCGATGCGTGTCTGGCCGCCCGCGCCCTTGAACAGCTCGTAGCCCACCTTGCGGATCTGGATCTCCTCGCTGCCCTCGGTGATCCGGTAGCGGCGGTGGTGGCGGTAGATGTGCTCGAAGGGCATGTGGCGCGTGTAGCCGATCCCGCCGCAGGTCTGCATCGCGCGGTCCGCCGCCTCGCACGCAAGACGGTTGGCCCGGTAGTTGGCCATCGCGACGAGGTGCGTGACCTCCATGTGGTGGTGGCCGTCCAGCTCGGCGGCTGTCCTGCGGACGAGCCCGCGCACCAGCTCGCAGTCGGTCCACAGCTCGGCGAGGGGGAACTGGATGCCCTGGTTCTGCCACAGCGGCTTGCCCCAGACGGTGCGCTCGCGCGCGTAGGCGACGGCTTCGTCGATGCAGAAGACGGCGGCGCCGAGGCTCGAGGCGGCCTGGCGGATGCGGTTCTCGTGCACGAAGCGCTGGGCCAGGGCGAGCCCGAGGTCGAGCTGGCCGAGGATCGCGTCGTCGCCGACGTGCACGTCGCGCAGCGAGACCTCGGCGTGGTCGCTCGGCATGTTGAAGGTCCACCACATGAACTCGACGTCGAGGCCGGGGGCGTCGCGAGGCACGATGAACGCGGTGATGCCCTTCGGTTCGCCGGGGGAGCCGGAGGTGCGTGCGAAGACAAGGTCGTGGCTCGCGCGGTGCATGCCCGAGTTGAAGCGCTTGCGGCCGTTGATCACCCAGCCGCCCCCCTCGCGGCGGGCGCTCGTCTCGAGGTAGGTCGCGTCGGAGCCGTGGTCGGGCTCGGTGAGGCCGAACGCGAGCGCGACCCGGCGTTCGAGCGCGCCCTTGACGAACACCTCTCGCTGCTCGGGGGTGCCGAACTCGTGGGCGAGGATCACGGTCGGGAAGTTGCCGATCATCGAGATCTCGCTCTGGGGGTCGTTGTGGAGGCCGATCCCCAGCCGGTTGAGGTGCTCGCGGACGATCGCCATCGCGAGGTTCGAGCCGCCGCGGCCGCCGAGCTCCTCGGGCAGCGCGTAGCGCCAGAGGCCGGCGCGGTCGGCCCGGTCCACCATCTCCGCCAGCAGGTCCTCCCATTCGCGCCGCGGGACGCCGCCGCCGTCCCAGTCGGTGCGCGCGTGCTCCCGGCGGTGGTCGAAGAAGCGGGCGTTGTCGCGCTCGGCTTCCAGCGGCTTCACCTCGGCCGCGATGAAGGCGTCGATCTCCTCCAGCAGCGCGGCGACGTCGTCTGGTATCTGCTCGCTCACGTTCCCTCCCTCTCTGTTCCATACGTGTGCAGGTAGCCGGGGTTGGCGGCTTCGAGCTTCGCTCGCACGATCGCGCGGAGCGCCGCGAGCAGCTCCGTGCGGCGCCGGTCGAACGCGCCCGCGCGGATCGCCGCCGCGAGCGCACGGTCGTCCTCGACGCCGAGCGAGTCCAGCACCGCAGCGTGCAGGCGGGCGTCCCGGGGCGCGACTTCGAGCTCGCGGCGCGCGATCCCGAGCGCCCGCAGCGACACGCGCAGCTCGAACGCTCCTCGCCCCTCGAGCAGCGGCAGCACGTGATCGCCCAGCGCGCCGCGGGCAGCCTCGATCAGCTCGACCGCGGTCGGCCGGTCGTGTACCGCAGCGGGCTCCTCCCGGGTGTCGCTCTCACCCGGCGCAGCCTCCTGGCGGCCCGGATCGAGCAGCTCGAGCAGGTCCCACTCCACCTCGCAGGCGCGGCGGCCGATCACGGCGTGCTCGACCGATCGCCGCGCGCCGGAGAGATGGCTGTGCGCCTGCATCACGCAGATCACACCCCAGCGCAGCGTGCCGGCGAGCTCCCAGTGGCCCAGCTCCTCGATCGTCGGGGTGACGCCGGAGTGGCGGGAGTACGCGGCAAGCAGCTGCTCGCGCGTGGCCAGGCCCGCGGCGGGCAGGTCCGGGCGCGAGAAGCGCCAGGCCGGCACGCACAGCCAGCCGAGGTCCTCGACGGGATCGCCGATGTGGGTCAGCTCCCAGTCGAGGACCCCCGTGACGCGGTCGCCCTCGACCATCAGGTTGCCCATGCGGTAGTCGCCGTGCACGAGCGCCGTCCGCGCGGCGGGCCGGTCGGCGCCGAGCGTGCGGAAGGCGAGCTCGAAGACGGGATGGGGCTCGCCCAGGTGGTCGTGGAGGGCGCGAAGCTGGGCGAGGGGTTCGCCGCTCGCCGGCGCGAGCTGTGCGTCGGCGGGCATGCGGTGGACGGCTGCCAGCGCCCTCGCGATGTCGTCGAGCAGCACCGGGGCGCCCTCGGGCTCCGCCGGAACGATCTGCCGCGGATCGCTGGTGCCCGCGAGTGCCGCGACGAGGGTCCAGGCGGCGCCGAGCAGGGGGTCGCCACCGCCGTGGGCGACGACCGCCGCGACGGGCACGCCCGCCGCCGCCGCGGCTTCGAGCAGGGCGGCCTGGCCGGGGGGCTCGCCCGTCGGCTTGCCACCGTGTTCGCACTGCAGGATCAGGGCGCCGTGCCCCCCCGCCTCGAAAGAGTAGGTCTCGCGCGAGGCGCCGCCGCTCAGACGGCGCAGGCCGCTCACCGGCGAGCCGCCCAGGACCTCGCTCAGCCGCGCCGCGATCGCGGCGCCGCGCTCCGTGTCGCCCCTGCCCGGCGCCGTCGCCTGGCCTCCCTCCATGCAGGGAACTCTCTCAGGCCCGCGCAGCCCGGTGCGCGCAGATCGGGCGTTCGGTCAGGCGGCCCGCGTCGGCGAGGCGAGACCGGCGTGGAGGATGGGCCTGTCCGCGGTCGGCACGACGCCGTCCTCGAACCGCTCGGTCCGGTCTCGACCGGAGCGCTTGGCGCGGTACAGCGCGATGTCCGCAGCCTGGAGGAGCGCCTGCGCCGTATCGGGGGCCTCGGCGGCTGCGAGCCCGGCGCTCATCCGCACCGCCGGGAGGCCGGCGGACTCCGCCCTGGCGACGATCTCGCGGGCGCGGTCGGCCATGAGCGCGGCGCCCCCCGCGTCGCACGCGGGCATCAGCACGGCGAACTCCTCACCGCCCAGGCGTGCGACCACGTCGATGTCCCGCGCCTGCTCGGAGAGGATCGCGGAGGTGCGGGCGAGGACGGCGTCGCCCGTGTCGTGCCCCCACTCGTCGTTGATGCGCTTGAAGTAGTCGATGTCGAAGATGACCACCGCGATCGAGCTCCCGTCCCGCCTGGCACGCGTCAGCTCGATCTCGGCGCGCTCGTCGAAGCCCCGCCGGTTCAGCACCCCCGTGAGGGCGTCGGTCCTCGCCTCGCCGGCCAGCTTCGCGAGCAGGTCGCGATTGCGGCGGACGAGCACGGTGGTGACGACGACGAGGACCGAGGCGGTGGCCATCACATCCAGCCAGCGCCCCGGGTAGCTGCTCGCCGCAGGCAGGGCCAGGAGCGTGCCGGCGTGGGCGAGCCCGACGAAGCACACGATCGCCACTCCGCCCTTCGGACCGAAGAAGAACGTGGTCCACAGCACCGGCCAGACGTAGAGGATCGCGCCGTCTCCGGCACCGGGAGTCGCGGCCAGGGCGGCCGCGATCAGGAGCACGCCGATGGGGCCGAGCGTGGCCAGCGCGGCGCGCGGCAGACGCGGCCCGGCGAGAAGGACGACGGACACGAGCGCGAGCGCCGCGAGAGCGGGCGCGATCGCGAAGCTCGGGTCCCCGGGGAGGATCCCCTCGATCGCGGCATCCACCGTCGCGCCGCCGTACATCGCCGCCGCCGTTTGCGCCATCAGTCGTTTGTCGTGCGCCAGCTCTTCGTAGGAAGCGCCCACGGGGTTGATATCGGCAGGCAGCCGCGGCTTCGAGAGGTGGGCGGCCTCGGTTTGCCCGGCGGCTGATCGGGGCCACGCACGGGGGCGTTCGCCGCGTCGGTCGCGGCGCGCCGGCGCCTCAGCCGTTGATCGTTCGCGCGCAGGCCTCGACCGCGTTGGCCTGCCGCCGC
The DNA here is from genome assembly GCA_963836035.1 of uncultured Solirubrobacteraceae bacterium. GTDB lineage: Bacteria > Actinomycetota > Thermoleophilia > Solirubrobacterales > Solirubrobacteraceae > Palsa-744. The sequence goes on from CAWIHX010000009.1 coordinate 442,760, forward strand.
TGCAGCTCGTGTCTCTGCTCGGCGACGTGGAGCGCGTGTTTGCGCTGGGCGGGCGTCTTGCTGAGGATCTCCTGCGGTTCGCCGAGCGTGGTCACGATCGACGCGAGATCACCGCCGTGCTTTTCCATGCATGAGCGCAGCCGCTCCACCTCGGTCACTTTCGAGCTGACGAGTCCGAACCATTTGCTCGGTGCACCGGCCGCGAGGACGGCGATCACGGCACCGATTCCGAGGTAGTGGGGCAGACGCAGGGCGCGAAGGAAACTCATGACGGGCCTCACCGCGCAACCTAGTTCGAAGCGCCGACCGCAGTCAAGCCTTCGGTAGCCTGCCAGCGACCGTCGTGCCGGGATGGAGGCGCCCGGCACGGCCCCCGGAACCTATGGCCAGCGCCATCGCAAAGACCGTGCGTCCCGGGCGGCGCGACGCCTCCGACGACGGTCTATGCGTTCATGCAGGCGATGGGCCTGGTCAACGACCACCTGACCGGCTGCGACGTGCGCGCCGATGCGCGGGCCGCGCGCGAGGGCTTCGTGCGGCCCGCCTGCGCCACTAGGACTCGCCCGCCGGCTGCATGATCGTGAACCCCGCGCCCTGCGGGTCGATCAGCGCGGCGAAGCGGCCGATCGGCATGTCGAGTGGCTCGGCGACGACGGTGGCGCCCTGCTCGCGTGCTCTGGCGACCGTGGCGTCGGCGTCGGCGACCGCGAAGCACACGCTCCAGTGCGGCGGGGTCCCCGGCGGGAACATGCCCTCGACCATCTCCATCATGCCGCCCACCGGCTTGCCGCCGAGTTCCCACACCGTGTAGGTGTCGGGCGCGCCGTCGAATCCCGGCTTGCCCGCGTCCCAGCCGAAGACCGAGCCGTAGAAGGCCTTGTCCGTCTCGGTGTCGCGTGTGTGCACCTCGTTCCAGGTCAGCGAGACGGGCTCGTTGACGAGGTCGGCGCCCGCGAACGCCTTGGGCTGCCAGACGCCGAACGCCGCCCCCGTCGGGTCGACGAAGACGGCCATGCGGCCGAGGTCCATGACGTCCATAGGCTCGACGATCACGGCGCCGCCGGCGCCCTTCACCTTCTGCGCGGTCTCGTCGGCGTCGGCGACGGAGACGTAGGTCGCCCAGGCGGTCGGCTGCCCCTCCTGCATGTGCCCCATGAGACCGGCGACGTTCTTGCCGCCGGACTGGAACATGCGATAGCCGCCGGTCTCGGGATCCCCCGGCTCGGTGGTGTCCCAGCCCAGGGCGTCGCGATAGAAGGTTGCGGAGGCCTCGGGATCGGGTGAGGCCAGTTCGACCCAGGACGGGGTTCCAGGTGCGTACTCGGGCATGGCTCCTCCTCTTCGGGACTCGGGCATGTCGATGCTCCCACAGGCGGGACCCCGGGATGTTGAGAAGTCTCTCTTCGTCCGGCGAGCATCGCGTCGAGTAGGGTCGCAGCATGGCGCCGGCAGCCCAGCCGCGACCCGGAGCGTCGCCGGTTCGGCCGGGTCGCCCGGCTGAGGTCCCCCCGGGGCCCGCGGCCGGTGCGCCGGCGGTGACGCCCCGGTTGGCAAAGCTCGGGTGATGGTTCCCGCCGTCGCACTGTTCGCTCCCCACCCGCTGCTGAGCGTCACGCTCGAGGCGGAGGGTCCGGAACGCGAGAGCATCCACTTCCACGCCGGCGGGCAGGGCGTCTGGGTCGCCGCCATGGTTGCGTGCATGGGCGCGCGGCCGGTCTTCTGCGGGCTGCTGGGAGGCGAGCCGGGGAGGCTGCTGCGGCCGCTGCTCGCCGAGGCGGTGGGCACGGACACCCATCTCGTGAGCACGGCGAGCCCGAGCGGCTCCTACGTCGTCGACCGCAGGCAGGGCCGTCGCGAGCCTGTGGCGATGGCGTTGAGCGACCCCCCGAGCAGGCACGAGCTCGATGAGCTCTGCTCGCTGGCGATCGCGCATGCGGCCGACTGCGGCTGGCTCGTCGTGACGAACCCGATGCCGGCGGAATCGCTGCCGCTGGAGGTCTACCGCGACGTCGTCGCGGACGCTCGCGCTGCGGGCGCGCGGACACTCGTGGATCTGTCCTCGCCGCGGCTGGACTCGGCGCTCGCGAGCAAGCCCGATCTCGTGAAGATCAACGATTGGGAGCTCGCCGGGTTCGTGCGGGGCCCGGTCACCGAGCCCGCTGACCTCTTGGCCGCGGCTCGCGCGGTGCAGGACGCCGGAGCGCGGCGGGTGATCGTCACGCGGGGCGAGCTGCCCGCCCTCGTGCTCGACGGCCGGGACGCCCTGGAGCTGGCGCCGCCGCGGTTCGAGCGTGGCTTCCGCGAGGGCTGCGGTGACGCGATGCTCGGCGCGCTCGCCGCGGTCTGGGCGGCGCAGGACGATCTTCCCGGGGCGCTCGTTCAGGGCGCGGCGGCAGGCGCGGCGAACTTCCTGCGCCGCGGCGTCGGCCGCGCCTCCCGCGAGGTGATCGACGAGCTGAGCGGGAACGTCTCCCTGGGCCCGTGGCCGGGCGACCGCGCGGCGCTCAGCCGGGCGCGGCGGGAGGCGTGACCGGGCCTCCTCGCAGCACCGCCGCGGGACCCTCCTCCACGCTCCAGGAGGCGAGCTCGGCCGAGCACAGCTCTCGCAGCCGCGCGGCGCCGTGGCTCAGCTTCAGCGGACGCCCTCCGTGGGAGGAGTGAGCATCGCTCGCGAGCAGGTGGACGAACCCCTCTCGCGCGAGCCGGCCCATGTACGCCGTCGTCCCGGCGTCGCCCTCCGCGAGGAACGCGGCGGTCCACTGCAGCAGGCAGCCGCGTTCGCACAGGCGCTGCAGCACCGGCTCGAAGCCGGGGCCCGCATGGCGCTCGGGATGGGCGACGACGGTCCGCGCGCCGCGCGCCGCGAGTCGCTCGACCAGCGCGGTGAACGCATCGGTGATCGGCCCGGGCGCCGGCTCGAGCAGGACCCAGTCGCCGCCGCCGAGGCAGATCTCGCTGAGGTGCCGATCCTCGAGCGAGTCGACGATCAGCGCCGAGACCTCGCCTCCCGCCGCGATGCGCAGCGCGATCCCGGCCTCGTCGAGCGCGTCCTGGAGCTCCCCGACCCGCTGCGGCAGCTCCTCGAGGCGAACGTCGTGGTCGCTGCGCACGTGCGGGGTCGCGCACACGACCGAGATCCCGTCGTCCTCGGCGACCCTCCCCATCGTGAGGCTGTCCGCCAGGTCCAGCGCGCCGTCGTCGAGGCCCGGCAGGATGTGCGTGTGCAGGTCGATCAACAGGCGTGGGACTACTTCCGCCGGGCGGCTTTCGCGCCGGTAGAACCCTTCGCCCTGCGCGGCCGCTCCTCGCTTGCCGCGGCCTTCGTGCGGGAGGGCCGCTTCTTCCCCGCAGCCGCCTTCCGGCGTGGCCGCTTCGCGCCGGCGGCCGTCCTTGCGAGCTCGGCCGGCTGGCGCAGAGCAGCGACGCCGCGCTCGAAGCGCTCGGCCTGACGTTTCATCAGCCCCGCCGTCTCCTCGAGCGCTCGTCCCGCCGACTCGAGCGCCTCGGCCTGCAGCCTCAGCGTCTCGCCTGCTTCCTCGAGCAGATCGAACACGAGGCCGATCGGCGCCGTCACCATGGCTGCGAGCTCGCCCTGCAGGCGACGCTCGCGATCGACGACCTCCTGCAGCACCTCCAGCTGGCGCTGGGAGACCCTCAGCAGCTCACGTGGGACCTGCGAGCGACCGGCGACAGAGGCCGCTGAGCCGACCAGCGAGTCGACCAGCCGTCGCCACTCGCCGAGAAGATCGTGTCCGTCTGGTTCGGACATCCGCGCGTCATCATGCCACGGGCGGCGGGAGCTTCCCCAGCTCGGCGACCTCGCGATGCAGGCGTGCCACGATGCGCTCCGGATCCGGGACGAGCCGGGTGTGCACGAGCAGCCCGATCGTGACCCCGCCCCTGTAGCTGAAGATGCTCACGCTCATGCCGACGCTGCCTGCCGTCGGCGCCCAGGCGAGCACGGCGCGAAGCGGGACGCCCGCCAGGTAGACGGTCTCGCGCGGGCCCGGAACGTTCGTCATCACAGCCGAGGCCTTCGCCGAGAAGACGTCGATGATGCGGGCCTCGACCGCGGCGGGCGCGAAGCCCGCCGCCTCCAGCACGGCGTATGAGACCGGACCCTCGGGGGAGTCCTTGATCGCGCCCATCCGGTCCATGACCTCGGCGAGGCGCTCCGAGCGCGAGGCGCGGTCGGCGGGCAGCGTCAGGAACACGAGGCCGAAACGGTTGCCGAGCTCGCGGGGAACGGGCTGCTCGAGCGGGCGCAGGTTGAACGGGACGATCGCGCGGAGCTCGCCGGGCGTCTGCCCGCGGGAGAGGAGGTAGCCGCGCAGGGCCCCGGTCACCGCCGCCAGCAGCACGTCGTTGACGGTGGCCTGCTGCGTGTGCGCGATCGCCTTGATCTGCTCGAGCGGGAAGCTCCGGCTCCACGCCACCGAGCGCTCCGCGCCCAGCTCGCCCTTGAGGATCGTGCGGGCGTCGGCGGGAAGGAACGCGAGCTTCGAGAGCGCTCTGCCGTCGGCCGCCGCGGCGGTCGCCAGATCCAGCAGGCGCGCGGGGTGCGCGATCGTCTCGCCCGCCTCGCGCACGGCGCCGATTGCGAGCCCCGCGGCGATCCGCGCGGCGGCGCCCGCCGCCTCGATCGGGCCGGCGAGCGGGCCCGCGACCCGATCCAGCGGCGACCGGCCCGACGCGGTGGTGGCCGGGCGCGTCTCGAATGCCGGCTGGGCCCCGGGCTCCGGGTCGGTCAGCGAGAGCATCACCCGCGCGAGCGCGATCCCGTCGGCGATGCAGTGATGCATCCGCACGATCACGGTCGAGCCGCGGCCGGGTCCTTCGACGAGGTGCATCTCCCACAACGGCCTGCGACGATCCAGCGGAATCGCCGCAAGGGCGCCGACGAGCTCCCTCAGCCGCCTCTCTCCCCTGCCGGGGGGGAGCGGCCGCGTGCGCACGTGGCGCGCGATGTCGAACTCCGGGTCGGGCTCCCAGTGCGGTCCCAGAGCGCCACCTTCGACGACCCGTTCGGAGAAGCGGGGGTATCGCCCCACCAGGCGCGCGGCGACCACTCCGAGCAGCTCCTCCAGGCCGAGCCGCCCGTCGAAGCGCAGCACGGAGTTGATCACCATCAGGTTGTCCGGTCGGTCCATCCGCAGCCAGGCGGCGTCGGCGCTGGAGAGGCGGACCTTCGAGGCGGTGCTCATTGCTGTTCGGAGTAGAGCTCGTCGAAGAAGCGCGCGTAACGCTCGTAGACGACCGCCCGCTTGACCTTCATCGTCGGGGTCAGCTCGCCGCTCGCCTGCGTCAGGTCGCGGCCGAGGATCTCGAAGCGCTTGACCTGCTCGGCGCGCGCGAAGCGCCTGTTCGTACGGTCGACCTCCTCCTGGAGCAGCTCGTGTACACGTTCGTCGTGCGCGACGGAGTCGAGCTCCGCGGGGATCCCGAAGCGGTCCGCGAGCTCGGGCACGGCCTCCGGTTCGAGGGTCAGCATGCAAACGAGATAGGGACGGCGATCGCCGTAGACGACGGCCTCGGCGACCCAGCGGATCTCGCGCAGCGCGTTCTCGACGCTCGCGGGCGAGACGTTCTTGCCGCTGGAGGTGACGATCAGCTCCTTCTTGCGTCCCGTCAGCGTCAGGTAGCCGTCGGCCGAGAGCGATCCGAGGTCCCCTGTGTGCAGCCAGCCGCGCGCGAACGTCTCGGCCGTGGCCTCGGCCCGCTGGTGATAGGCGGGAGAGACGTGGGGCCCGCGCAGCAGGACTTCGCCTCCGGGGGCGACCTTCACCTCGCTCCCGGGCAGCATGCGGCCGACCGTCCCGAAGCGGGGCGCGCCCGGCGGGTTGAGGGTGGCCGCCGCGCAGCTCTCGGTCATCCCGTACCCCTCGAGGACGGTGACGCCGCAGGCATCGAAGAACTCGAGCACGTCGGGATCGATCGGCGCCGCGCCGACGAGCGCGAGCTTGCGGCGCGGGCCGAACAGCGCGGCGACCTGGGCGAGCCCGGCCCTCCTCGCAAGCGCCAGCCGTGCGGTCCCGACCGTCCCCAGCTGCTTCCCGGCTCGTTCGACGCTGCGTGCGCGCCGGCCCACCTCCAGGGCCCAGGTGAACAGCAGCCGGGCATGCGGTCCGCGCGTCGCTGCCGCACCGAGCGCTCCGGTACGGATCTTCTCGTAGATCCTCGGCACCGCGACGAAGTGGGTTGGCTCGGTCTCGGCGATCTCGTCGAGGACCCGCGAGGCGTCGCCGCGCCAGTACACGAGCGTGCCGCCGACGTCGAGGACGACGATCTGCGCGACGCGGCTGAGCACGTGCGCGAGCGGCAGGAACATGTAGATGACCGGCTGCACCTCCTCGAGGTCCAGCTGGCTCGTGTACATCGCCGCGGCGGCGAGCAGGTTCGCGTGTGTGAGCAGACACCCCTTCGGCGGGCCTGTCGTGCCGGAGGTGTAGACGATCGTCGCGACGTCGTCCGATGCGACCGCCTGCACCCGCCGCGGCACCTCCTCGGCATCCGCGGCATCGCCCCGCCGGCGGAGCTCGTCGATCGTGATCGCGCCGGGCGCCTCGCCGTCGATCACGAGGACGTGGCGCAGCTCCGGGCAGGACTCCCGGATGCGGTCGATCTTCGTCACCTGGCTCGCGTCCTCGCAGACGATCGCCCGTGCCGAGGAGTCCGCGAGCACGTGCCGGCACTCCTCCGGCGAGTTGGTGTGGTAGACGGGCACGACCACGAGGCCGGCGCACGCGGCGCCGGCCTCGACGAGCGTCCACTCGGCTCGTGTCGAGCAGAGGATCGCGATCCGCTCGCCTCGCTGGATCCCCAGCTCGATCAGGCCGCGGGCGATCTCGCGTGCGAGCTCCCCGAGACGGCGGTAGGTGATCGGCTGATAGGTCCCGTCCAGCGGCTGGCGGATCGCGACCTCCTCGCCGCGCTCGGACGCCGAGAGGAACAAGCGCCCGAGCGTGGCAGCCCCGGTCGTACGCTCTGCGACCGGAGGGAGGCTCGAGGCAGTCGGCATGGCGCTCACCTCACGCCGAGCATTTCGCGGAGCTCGAGATCGTCAGCGCGGCCCCTGTCTGGTAGACGAAGCAGCGCGGTGCGGGGCCGGGCAATCGAGAGGCGGGCCAATGCGACCATCGAGCCGAAGCTACGTCGCCGGGGCGCTCGCGGCATCCGTGGCGCGCTCCCAGCCGAGTCAGTAGTTTTGGGCGATCAGCCGGCTGATGTCGCCGACGTCCCGGCTGACTGCTCGCGGGAAGGAGTGACGATGGCAAACCTGGGTGGTCGCGCAAGCGTGGAGATCGACGCCCCGATCGAGGCGGTCTGGGCGGTCGTGGAGGAGGTGCTGATCGCGCCCGAATGGCAGGGTGGGCTCGACGCGATGAACGCGCTCGAGCGCGACGCGTCGGGTCGCCCGACGCTCGTCGAGACCGAGAACGACATCAAGGTCAGACGCGTCAAGGCACGGGTGCGCTTTCGTTACGCCGGCCCCACGCGCCTGGAGTGGACGCAGGAGAAGGGCGACCTGAAGTCCGTGGAGGGGGCGTGGGAGCTCGAGGACCTCGGCGACGGCCGCACGCGCGCGACCTACCAGCTGGATGCCGACCCGGGGCGGGTGCTCGGGCTGGTGATCCGCGGCCCCGTCGAGGCGGCGACGCGGGCGATGTTCGTCAACGGGAGGCCAGGGGAGCTCAAGCGCCGCGTCGAGGGTTGACGCGCTTGGCCCAGAGCCGAACGGGAGCGGCTCGCCGCTGCGGGTAAGCACCGACCCGGTGCCGCAGTTGTCCCGGACGACGCCTGCGCGGCACGCGGCGAGCATGCGCAGCAGAGAGCGTGGGTGTTCCGCAGGGAACGACCGCCAAACCGGCCGCGGGGGCGCCCCGATCCCCCGAGAAGTCGAACGGCGCTCACGCTCTCTTCTACTTCTCGTGATCTCTACTGAGATCGCGCCGGGGATTCACCGATGACGTGCGGATTCCGGGGCGTCAGGGTGAGGTCGATGCCAGGACGCATCTTCCGCATCGCGAGCATCGCCGGGATTCGCGTCCGGGTGAGTCCGTGCAGCGGGCCGCGCGGCCCCCACGTCTCGCCGGGACGGACGCCGTCCTAGCCGGGGGGCCGGGACGGACGCCGTCCTAGCCGGGGGCGCTCAGCGGCGCCACAGCGAGGAGAGGCGACCCCGCTTCTCTCGGGCCGGGCGCCTGAGGAACTGCGGAATCCGCCGGCGGCGCGTCGCACGGCGGCGGACCTTGCCCGGCTCGACGAAGCCGAGCAGCCGGGGCTCGGCACGCGCCTGGCGCCTGGCCAGGAGCCCGGCGCCCAGGCCGGCCGCCGCCAGCGCGGCCAGGATCAGCCCGGGCATGGCGAGCTGGCGGCCGTACTCGCTCTGCACGGCCGGCCAGACCCGGCGGTCGACGATCTCGGTGATCGCGTCGGGCCCGCCCTCGAGCTCGTGTGGCTCGATCGGCGCCAGGAAGCTGACCCGGACGCGACGGGGCTTCGGCAAGGGCCCGAGCCAGAGCTTGTGGGTCCCGGCGATGGCCGTCGGCACGATCGGCGCCCCGCTCTCGAGCGCCAGCCTGCCGGCGCCGTGGTGAGGCGAGCCGAGCGCGTCGGGGTCCTCGACGCGGGTGCCCTCGGGGAACATCACGAGCAGCCCACCCTGCTCGAGGATCGTCCGGGCCGTCTCGATCGCTTCCGCGTCGGCTTCGCCGCGGCGCACCGGGAACGCACCGAGCCGCGAGAACAGCCGGCCGAACGGACCGGTCATCAGCTCGGCCTTCGCCATGAAGCGCACGTGCCGGTGCAGCGAGGCGCCGACGAAGAACGTGTCGAGGAAGCTCTTGTGGTTGGGGGTGAGGATCGCGGCGCCGCTTGCCGGCACGCGCTCGGCCCCCGTGACCCGGAGGTGGAACCACACCCGGAGGGGGCCGATAAGAAGCGCTCGCACGAGCGCATACAGCCGCGTGCTCACCCCGCGCTCCCGCGCGCGCCGGTGCAGGTTGCGGATGCGCGCAGCCCGTCGTTCGCTCTGGCTCACCGGTGAGCGTCCCCGCGTGAGGGGTGTCGCCGGGGCGCTTGGCTGAGCCCCGGCGTCCCCTGGGGAGGTCCGACGGTCAGGCGGCCCGCCGTGACTTCCGGCGCTTCCCGGCCGGTGACTTGCCGCTCGCGGCCGCGCCGAGGTCCTTCTGCAGCCGCGCGAGATCGCGCTGGATCGCGCCGCGCATCTTGTCCACGTCGCGCCGCGCGTCGCGCACCATCTTGGTCGCGTCGCGGCGCAGGTCGCGCACCCCCTTGCCGACGGTGCCGCCGATCGACGCGAGATCCTGCTGCGCCGCTTCGAGCGTCTGCGCGACCAGGTCGAGCCGGTGGTTGTCTGATTCGGCGCGGGCGCGCGCCGTCGCGCTCGGCCGAGGTCGAGCAGGTTTCTTGGTCGCTGTTGCTGGCATCTGGCTCCCTTTCGGTTCGGGCACTTGTCAACTCGGATCGGCCGAGCGTAATCCCGCCCGCCCGCCCGGTCATCGGGGCTGCCCCCGCAAGCTCCCTCCGTGGAAACCCGCGCCGCCGCCCGGGCTCCGGAACCATGCGCAGTCCTGCCTGCCGCGCGCGACCTGCGGGCCCGGCCCCATGAGGGGAGCCGGGCCCGCGGTGAGGACGCTGTGCCGCTAGATCCCCTGGCCGTAGTTCGTGCAGGTGGCTTTGAACGACGGGTTCGGGCTCGAGCTGAGCTGGTTGAGCACGTTCTGCAGCGACGGCGAGTCGTCGAACATGCCGATGTGCGCAACAGGATCGCTCGGGCACTGGCTCTGGATCGTGATGTTCGTCACGCCCGAGCCGCTGAGGAACGCGTGCGTGTACGGCGTCACGACCTCGTCGTGGGTGGTCTCGATCACGACGTATTTCACGCCTGCCACGACCGGGTCACCGGACCCGAACAGCTTCGTCATGAACGACGATTTTTCGGTCTGTTCGGTCAGCGACGGAGCGCCCAGGAATTCGATCAGGGCTGTCGTGAATTCGGTCGCGAACGGGAATTTTTCGACGAATTCGGTCACGCCGTCGAGCGTCGTCCCGTGATTGCTGGGCGCGAGGCCGATCAGCTCGTTGACCTTCGAGGCGCCGCCCAGGTTCTTGATGTAGTAGTTGGGCATCATCCCGCCCTGGGAGTGACCCACCAGGTCGACCTTCGACGCGCCCGTTTTCGAGAGCACTTTGCCGACGAACGACGAGAGTTCTTTCGCCGAGCTTTCGATGTGGCCCAGGCCGTCGACGCGCGGCCCGATGAACGGCCACAGTTCGAAGGACGCCAGCGTCGCTCCGTAGTTGAACCCGTACACGCAGTAGCCGTTGTTCGCCAGCAGCGGCGCGAGCGTCACCCAGTTGGAGCCCTCGTCCGCCAGCGTCGCGTGGACGAGCACGACCGGATACGGATGGGCCGCGCTCGGTTTGCAGCCTTTGTTGCCGCCGGCCAGCGCTTCGGGTTCCCACGTCTCGTTCCAGATCGCGTCCCCCAGCGCCGAGTTCCCGTACGGAACCGAGTAGCTCGCGCTCGCCGTCGCCGGCACCGCGACCGCCACGACAACAGCCACAAGCGCCCCGACGAGCGCCGTCCTGACCCCCAGCATGGATTCTCCCTCTGTTGATTTCCCCGGTAGCCCCGTGCCGCGCGGCCATGCATCTCGTGCATGCGCCGGCGCGGACCAGAGCGTGGGCGAGCCTAGTCCCGGATGTACAACCGAGTCAACCCTTGCGGCGAGCACCTCTGCGCAGCGACCGGGATCGAGCACGCGCGTTTGCTCGGCCCGGCCGCCGACCCGAGCTGCGGTGCTCGCGCCGCCGCGTGTTTCAATGGGTCCAGGATGAGCTGGGATGGGGGGGAGGCGTGACAGGCGGTACGGGTTCGATCCCACTGTCGCCGCAGGACGAGGCGATCCTGCGGCTCGAGGGCCGGCTGCTCGTCGGCCACACCTCGAAGGTGATCGCGCTCGCGTCGCCGGCGCCGCCGCTTCACGAGCTTCGTGCGCGCGTTGCCCAGCGCGCCGCCGCGGTGCCCCCGCTGGCGATGCGGCTCGGCGAAGCGGGCGCGCACCCGGCGTGGGTCTCCGACCCCGGCTTCGACGCGGGCGAGCACGTCGTCGAGGTGGCCGGGGGGTCCGAGCTCGGCTCGGCGGTCCTGCGCTCCGAGGTCGGGCGCCTGTTCGCGGAGCGTCTGGACCGCGAGCGCCCGCTGTGGCGCATCGACGTCGCCCGGCTCACCGGCGGCGGCGCGGCGCTCGTCTGGCGCCTCCACCACACGCTCGCCGACGGCACCACCGCGATGCGCTTCGCGCGCGCCCTGCTCTGGGACGGAGAGCCGGATCCGGGCTCCGGTGCCGCCCCGTCCGCTGCCCACGCGGCGGACGAGCGCCGCCGGCGTGCGCACCTGGCCCGGTTCTTCGCGCGGGAGTTCGCCCGCGCTCATTCGCCGCTCGACGGCGCGATCGGGGTGAGCCGCGACGTCGCCTTCGCGAGCGTGCCCCTGCGGCCGCTGCACGACGCGGCACGCGAGCTGGCTGGCGCGACTCTGAACGACGCGCTCCTGAGCGCCGTCGGCGGCGCGCTGCGCGACTGGGTGGAGCGCCACCACGGCCGCCTCGGCACGGTCCGCGTGAAGGTGCCGGTCAGTCTCCACCACTCCGGCGAGGACGCCGCGAACGCCGACTCGTTCTTCATCGTCGACGTGCCGCTGACCGAGTCGGATCCGGTCAGGCGTCTGCGCCTCGTTCGCGAGGGCACGGCTGTTCGCAAGGCCGACCACGACGCCGAGACCATGGACCGTGTGCTGGCCGACCTCCGGAGCACCTCGCCCCACCTCTCCGGTCTGTGCGAACGGATCGAGCGCAGCGGCCGTGCGTTCGCGCTCAACGTGTCCAACGTGCCGGGTCCGCGGGCGCCGGTCAGCGTCCTCGGCGCACGCGTCGTCTCGATGCACTCGATCGCCGAGATCGCGCGCCACCACGCCCTTCGCGTCGCGGTCGTCTCGATGTGCGACACCCTCTATCTCGGCTTCTGCGCCGATGCCGATCTGGTCGCCGACGTCGGCGAGATCGCTGCTGCGACCGAGCGTGAGGCACTGGCGACGATCGCCGCGGCTGACGCGCAGGCGGCACCGCGCTCCTGATCGGCTTCGGAGGTGTGGCAGCCCGCTACCTGACGAAGTAATCCGGGAACTGCTGGTAGAGCAGCTCGAACCGCCGCAGGAACCGGACGAGCCCCTCCCGCGAGCCCTCGACCTCTACGCCGGGCGTCGCCACGGCGCTCTCCGCGTCGACGATCCCGGCCGTGAGCACCCCGATCGCCTCGCGCGGCCCGCTCGCGACCGCGACGAGCCCTCCGTCGGCGCGCGGAGCGGCGCGCGCCGTCACCGCAACGCCCCGCCGCACGTCGACCACCCATTCCTCGCCGACATCGGTGAACCGCAGGACGATGCGCTCGTCCACCTCGTAGGCCTCCTCGGCCTTCAACCGCAGCGGCATCAGCTCGACGAGCGTGTGTGCCGGCATCAGGCGCAGCGCCTCGGGGTTGGCCGCCACCAGCCCCATCACCCGATACAGCGGGTCGAGGTCCAGCGACCCGTCGAGCACGCGGGCCCCTGTCAGGTAGAACCCGCGCCAGCTGATGTTCTTCGAGGCGTAGCCGAGCTCCCTGAAGGCCCGCGCCTTCACCAGCCGTGCCTCGCGGTCGTCCCGGTCGATCCGGACGAGCAGCGAGCACAGCTCCGCCGCGAACTGGGGGTCGCCGTCGGTCAGAGAGGCCTCTGCCGAGTCGAGCACCGCCTCGCGCCCGCCCATCATCCCCACGACCCGCTGCGCATAGAGCTCGCGCGGCGTCGGCGCGAGCGCCGTCGGGTCGCCGTCGAACCACCCGATCGCTCCCGCGTAGATCTGCGGCACGGAGTGCTCGACCGATCCGTAGAAGGGACGCAGCCATGGAGCGAAGTTCTCCAGGTGCGGCGGCAGGCGGACCAGCCGGGCGATCTCGTCCTTCGCGTAACCCTTGTTCGCCCACCGCATCGTCTGGTCGTGGGTGAACTGGATCGCGTCCCGGTAGTTGCGCAGCACCGTGTGGATCTCCTCGTTCCCGGACACGGGGGTGCCGTGCTGCAGGACCATGTGCTCCACCTCGGCGCCGTACTCGCGCATCGCGTCGATCGAGCGGCACCAGCGCTGGGGGTCGCGGAACAGCGCTCCGCGCAGCGTGTAGAGATTCGGGAAGCAGTGATCCTGGATCACCTCGGCCGACAGCAGCGTCCGCTCGTCGGGCAGCAGGATGCACAGCTCCGAGTGCGCCTCGCTCGGCACCCAGTACATCTCCATCCGCACGCCGGCGAGCGTCACCCGGTGCTCGTCGCCGAAGGTCTCCGTCGGTGGCACGAACCCGTTCTCGCCGGCCCGCAGGAACGGCCCGATGCCGAGGTTCATGCCCTCCATGTCCGGCCCGTCGAGCGCCACGTTGTACATCGAGATCGCCCGGGCGCTCATGATCGGGCCGATCGCGCCGCTCTCCTGCACGTAGTGCTCGAGCAGCGACTCGTGCGCGATCACCGGCACGGCTCCCGAGTCGATCTCCTGCGCGGACGCGAACGCACGCGTGCCCTGCACGTGGTCGACGTGGTGGTGGGTGTAGACGATCGCCGCCACCGGCTTCTCCGTGAGCCTGCGCAGGTCGGCGAGCACCTCTTCGCCCTGTCGCATCTCGAGGCCGGTGTCCACGACCACAAGGCCCTCGGTCCCCTCGACCGCGATGATGTTCGCGAGGTTGTAGCCGACGGCGCACCACACCCGCTCGCCGATGCGGTGGATCTTGCGCTCGAACAGCCCGGAGTGCGCGGCCAGCTCCGGGTCGATCCACGGCTCGGGACCGCCGGCCGCCGACCGCGCGTGGGCGTCGCCCGCTGCGCCTGCGTCAGCCACGGCCACCCTCGTGCGCCGCAGAGAGCATGAGCGCAGAATAGGACCGGCGGCCGGGAGACCGCCCGGTCAGGCGCCCAGCAGGCGTCCGGCCGGGCGTCGGTTACGCCTCGGGTGGACCCGCCGCCGGCTCAGGCTGCGCCGAGGCATCGTCGGGACGCACCGGCTCGTCCACCGCGCCATCGAGCGGCGGGTCGGCCGCCGCGGACCTTCGCGCATCCCTTCGCGCCTGCTTCTCGGCGCGCCGCTCGCGAAGCTTGTTTTCACGAGCCATCTTGGCCATCGTCGTTCGCTTCTTGCTGCTCGAGGCCACTTGTCACTTCCCTTCCTCGAGGCCCGCCGGGACGCCGGCTTTCGCGGCGGAGCCGTTGGGCACCGCCGCGAACCCGTCGATGTCTCTGCCGGGCCTAGCCCGCCGTCGGCTCAGACGACCTGGACGTTGGCAGCCTTCGGTCCCTTGTCGCCAGGTTCGGCGTCGTAGGTGACCTTGGCGCCTTCGGCAAGGGAGCGATAGCCCTCGCCGACGATCGCGGTGTGGTGCACGAAGAGGTCCTTCGACTCGTCATCGGGCGTGATGAACCCGAATCCCTTGTCGTCGCTGAACCACTTGACAGTTCCTGTAGCCATTGTTTCCTCCGGCGTCGAATAGTGCTGCGAACGGAGATTGCTGATGCAAAGGCTACGAGCGCTGGCACTGCGTTGCTGGGCGATGTACCCAGCCTGATCGAGGGACGGTAGCACGGGGAGCCCCGTGACGGCGGGATGAGACGCCCGAGGGCTTCCTCGACTGCTGCCCGGGCAATCGGCCGGGCTTCACGTAGGCTTCCCGGCTCGTGGGGTGCGCCGACGACACCACTCCGGGCGTGCCATCCGGTGGCGTGGCGATCGTCACCGACAGCACGACCTACCTGCCACGCGAGCTGATCGATCGATGGTCGATCACGCCGGTCAGCCTGTACGTCGGCTGGGGCGGCGACCTGCGCCCGGAGCACGAGTACGCCGACCTCGACGCCTTCTACGCGCGCCTGCGCGACTCGCCGCAGCTGCCGAAGACGTCCCAGCCGTCGGTGGGCGACTTCCTCGCGGTCTACCGGCCGCTGCTCGAGCAGGGCCGCGACGTCGTCTCCATCCACCTCGCCGAGGCGCTCTCGGGCACCTGTCAGAGCGCGCGCGAAGCCGCAGCGGTGCTCGCTGCCGAGGGGCTCGGGCGCAACGTCACCGTGCACGACGCGCAGACGGGCGCGGGCGGCCTCGGTGTGCTCGTCCTCGTCGCCGCGGAGCTGGCAGAGCGAGGTGCCGGCGCCGAGGAGGTTCTGGAGGGGGTCGTGCGGGCGCGCGAGTCGCTCGGGATGTGGTTCTGCCTGGACACGCTCGAGTACCTGAGGCGCGGGGGGCGAATCGGAGCCGCACAGGCCGCGGTGGGCACCGCTCTGAAGGTCAAGCCGATCCTCACGTTCGGCACCGAGATCGCGCCCGTCGGGCGCGTTCGCACTCATCGCCGGGGGATCGAGCGGATGGCCGCGTACCTGCGGGAGCTGCGTGACGGCGGCGCCGATGCGTGGATCGTGCAGCACGCCCAGTCGCCCGTCGACGCGGACCGGCTCGTGCAGCTCGGACAGGAGGTGTTCGGGTTCGACCCGCTGTTCTGCTCGCAGGTCGGGCCGGTGCTCGGCGCGCACCTCGGGGCCGGTGTGCTCGTCGGCGGGTGCGGCCCCCGCGCCGGTCAGCCGAAGGCGGTTTCGTAGCGACGGACCTGTTCGTCGATCGGCTTGTCCGACCTCCGGCGAACCGGTTCGGTGTGGGGGCCGAGATGAACGCCCGGCGTTCCGGGCGCGAACCCGGCGGGCTTGGCGGGCAGCCCGTAATCGGTGCTGCGGTCGATCAACAGCTCGCATGACCGCTCGACGACCGCGGAGATCGTGAGCGACGGGTTCACCCCGAGGGAGGTGGGGATCGACGATGAGTCCATGCAGAAGAGACCCGGGTAGCCGAACACCTCGCTCTGGTGATCCACCACGCCCAGGTCCCTGGAGTCCGCCATCCGGCAGCCTCCCACCGGGTGCGCGGCGTTCGCGCTGCGGAAGGTGAACTTCATGAAGCGACCCAGGCCCGCCTTCGCGAGCACCTCGGCGATCGCCGAGTTCGCCGCCTCGCGCGCGCGAACTGTCTGTTCGGAGAGTTCGTAGTTGAACAGCCCTATCCACAGCGGGCCGGCGTTCGGGCGCAGGGCGCCCCCGCTCGGCGGCGCGGCGAGGAATTCGCCGTCGTTCGTGTCTTCGATCATGGCGAGGATCTCGATGTGGTTGTTGAAGGTCGAGAGCGCCTGCTTCTTCTGCAGGCCCCACCACGACGGTTCCCCGGCCGGTTCGCGCCCGTCGTCGTAGAGGACGTGCGGGAGCGTCGAGAGGAAGATCTCCTGGAGGGTGAAGCGGGTTCCGTCCCACTGGTTGCCCGACCTGCCGGCCCAGAAGTCGTAGGACATAGTTGTTATGTGATTGCCCTTGTAGGTCTGGCCATAGCCGGGTAGGCCGAGCACTTCTTCGACCTTCTGCTCGTCGTATTCGATCGCGGCGATGTGATCGCCGTTGATCCCGAGGTGCTTGCCGACCTGGCTCGACAGGCTCGGCAGGGCGGGCTTCGAGCGCATCAACAGCGGTGGGGTCCCCATCGCGCCGGCGGCGAGGATCAGCACCTTGCATTCGATCTCGGAGCTCTGTCCGGTGGGCTGGCGCGTCGGGTTGGGACCTTCGTTGTCGAGTTCCCAGGAGGTGAGGAGGTAGCGGTACGGTCGCGCCTGGCTCTGCGCGATCAGCTCGACCTCGGAGTTCGGGCGAACCTCGACGCCCATTTCCTCGGCCGATGCCAGGTAGTTGGTGATCACCGAGTTCTTGGCGGCGTAGATGCAGCCGGTGTGACACCACTTCGACTGGATGCAGCGGTCGAGGTCGATCGCGAGCGGCACGCGATCGCACGTATGACCGGCGCGATCGAGCGTCGCGGCCCACAGGCCCCCCGACTTCGCGACCTGCTTCCAGGTGGGCCGCTGCACCCGCAGGGCGTGCTCCGCGCGGGCGTAGAAGGGATCGAGCACCGTGCGACTGAGCTCCTGCGGCCACATGCGCCGGTCGGGACCGTCGTCGGGACGGTGGTCACGGCGCTCGAACGTCTCACTCGGCGAGCGCAGCGATGCAGCGAGGTAGAAGTTGGAGCCGCCTCCGACGCCGTTGCCGACGACGATCTCGGCGCCCTGCCCCTGGATCAGCCCGTATATGTGGGACAGGTTGTCGACGTCCATCGACTGGCGGAAGTCCGTGTGCTGATGGCGCGGCCCGTGCTCGAGCACGACGATGCTCGGGGTCTCGCCCGCCGCTCGGTAGAGCTCGGCCAGCCGGAACGCGGAGATCGATCCGCCGAAACCGGAGCCCACGATGCAGACGTCGAAACGTTCGGCCATCTAGGGCAGGTAGCCGTGCTTCGTGAGCTCGGTCGAGAGCTTGCGCTTGTAAGAGAACTCCCGGTAGCCGTTGGGCGCGGTGCCCGGGTACCCCATCACCTGGTAGGCGGAGGAGGTGTCGATCGTGGCTTCGCTCTGCGCGCCCGCCGCCAGGAAGGCGACGAACGGCACGGCCGCGGCCGCTTCCCACACCTCGACGCTGGGGTTCTGAGGGGCGAGTCCTTCCAGGCAGACCGCGACCCGTTGTTCGAACCCGAGGTTCAGGAACGGGGCACCGTGCGCGAGCGACCGCGTGGACAGCTCGGCCAGGAAGGGGGCTTCGAGCGCCTCGAAGCCGATCAGGGCATCGCGATAGAGGAGCAGGGCGTCGGCCTCGACGGCCCCCGGCTCGTTGTCCACGCCTGCGATCGCGAGCGGTTCGATCGGGTTGCCGAGATCGGTGGTGAGCGCCTGGCGGCCCGGCACCATCGTGTCGGCGTAGGCCTGAAGCGTCGCGTCGTCGGGAAGCGCGGTAGCGGCGGCCGCCTCGGCAACGAAGATGCGTTCGGCTGCGGGCAGCGCCGAGATGACGAGGGCGCCGAGGCCGAGCACGCTCGCGCGGTGAAGCACCTGCCGGCGCGAGAGCAGCTCGCCGAACCCGCCCGGGTCCTCCTCCTGGCGCAGCCGGCGCAAGCCGCCCCTATGCCGTCCCGGGGCCGCCGCGCCGGTAGACCTTGCGTGCCTTCGCGGGCGTGTCCACCTTCGCGGCGCAGCCCGGTTCTCCGGCCCCGAGCGTGACGTACGCGCCACCCTCGCCGGGCCCGAAGTAGGGGGAGAATTCCGACGGGAAGCCCGGCAGCAGGCTGGGATCGGCCGGAACGCCGCCGATCGTGAGGTTCTCGACGCGCACGCCGCCCATGCCCTTCGCCTTGTCGAAGAAGTACATGCCGTCCCAGTGCCAGAGGGTCGGCTGGCCGCCCTGTTCGATCGAGCCCGTCCAGTGGTCGACCTGGTAGTAGAAGCACTTGGGCACCGCCGGCGCGACGCGCGCCGGCTCGTTGAGCACGAATTCGACGATGCCGAGGTCCGTCACGTTCTGGTTCGTCTTGTCGAACTCCACGCACAGGGGGTCGGCGTTCGGTTTCCGGTATTCGGTGCCGGTCCCCAGGTTCTGGAGCTTGCACTTGAACGGATTGGTTCCGTCGTAGGGCGCGATCGGCGCAGCCGCAGCCGCAGCCGTCGCGGCGAGCAGGCAACCGATCGCGACGACAACGAAGACGTTCCGCATCCCCAAGAGGCCCCGCATCCCGGCTGCGCTCTACCCGAGAAGCCCGCGCCGCAAACCTGGCGGCTCGGTTGTCGCACTCCGCGAGTGGGATCCGAGCGGCTCCGCCGGGCGCTCGCGCGCCAGGCACGGCGCCCTCTTCCTGACACCCCCAAGCCGCGGTCTAGCGCGGGCTACGCTGGTCTCGATGCGCTTCCCTCGCCGACGTGCCCGCGCGGCCAAGGATCCCCCGGTGGTCGTCGACGATCCTCGCCTGGATGGCTGGGAGACAGTGAGCACCTTCGCGGATCAGGGGACCGCCGTGGCGTGGCGCGATCAGCTGCGGGCGCTGGGGGTCGACGCGGCGTGCACAGCCGATCACGCGCCGGATCGGTTCGGGCGGGGCGACATCTACCTCGTCGTTGCGCCCGGCGAGTGGTCGCGGGCGAACGAGATCCTCGAGAACCTCGACTGACCCGCCGAGGGCCGGCGCCGATCCGGGTGTCGATCGCCGAAGGAGCAGACCGCCGGTCAAGCTGCGGCAGCTCCCTCTCGCAGCAGGTCCGAGGCGGCTCTAACCGGCTCCGGGCCCGGCTGCTTCCGCCGGGGTCTCCGTCTTCTCGAACACGAACCGGTGATGGTCGAGCAGCTCGCGTTCGAAGCAGACCTTGTTGGCGCTGACGCCCGAGGTGAAGGCAAGGCGGAAGTCGCGGCTCGTGAGCCAGCGTGGCACGAGCTCCAGCTCGAGCAGCATCTTGCGAACGCTGCGTCTGCCGATACGGGCGTTCCAGCGGCTGATCGTCTCGATGTAGTCGAGGCGGCCACTGGTGCAGGCGACGAGGCCGAAGTGGGGCGCGGCGCAGCGGGTCACCTGCTCTGCGCCGAAGGGAAGCCAGGAGCCGGGGAACTGTCGCGCCAGCAGGGCGAGGTACCAGGCGTCGGAGTGCGCGGGCGGAAGCGTCTCGAGCGCCGCGAGGGCATCCTCGCCGGAGATCATGTTGCGGCCGTAGACCATGGTCTGCAGGTAGAGCCGCTGTCCGCTCTCCAGCAGCGCTGCGATCCGGGCGAAGATGTCTCGGTAGACGTCCTCCTGCCGCTGCGCGCGGTAGTCCTCCGGGGAGCAGAAGTGCTCGAAGGCGCCGAGGCTCGCGACGGCGTCGAACAGCCCGAACTGCTCCGGCGTGATCGATCGCGCGTCGGCGAGATGGACATCGAGCTCGTGCCGCCTGCACGCACGGAGCTGGGCGGTGGAGAGGGTGACCCCGACCCCGACGGCGCCGCGGCTTCGCAAGAAGTCGAGAAGCGCCCCCCATCCGCAGCCGAGGTCCAGAACGCGCGCCCCCGGCTCGACGTGGAGTTGCTCGGCGACGTATTCGTGCTTGCGCCGCTGGGCCTCCTCGAGGCTGAGCGAGAACTGGCCGTCGAACTTGGCGCCGCTGAAGTCCGCCAGCTCGCCCATCCCGAGCCGGAAGACACGGTCGGTCAGCGAGTAGGTGAAGTCGATGTCGCGGCGGTCAGCCATAACCGGGCCCGAGCTCGTGTGAGTCTTACGGCATCTCCCGGACCATTCGGAGCACGCCCGCGGCTCCAGGGCCGCGCCCGGCGCCCCTCGATGCCCATGGGTGGTGCCGGCTCCAGGAGGCGGCGGGGCGCGATCTCGACCGCGCCCCGCCGACACCCTGGGCTCTACAGCTCTCTAGGGCGTCTGTTCGACGACGAACGCGGGTTCGTCGAGGTTGGTGACGGAGCCCGAGAGCTTGTCACCGGCGAGCACCAGCTTGCCGGCAAGGCCCAAGAACGGTTCGACCTCGACCGCCCCTTTGGCGCCCTGGATCTTGTCGCCTTTGGACGTGGCTTCCGGAGCGTATTCCCCGGTTCCTTCTTCACTGGCGAATTTGTCGAAAGCGACGACCAAGCCGTAATCGCCTTCGCTGAGCTTGTTTCTTTCGAGGAGCGCGCGGCCCTGCGATATCTCCACCGACGCGAAGCCGCCCGTCACCTTGTTCCGCGTGAGGGTGAGCTCCGGCGATGCCGGGAGCGTCGCGCCTGCCGAGACGTACTCGACGCCGATGTCGTTGTCTTTCAGTTCAGACTTGCCAACGGTCGCGGCGCCCTGGTACACGAGCACGCCAGCTCCATCTTCTTCCCACTGGTTTTCGGCCGTGTCACCACAACCCGCGTTTTCTGCACACGTGTTGTTCGAGACGTGGGCCCTGGTGATCGTGGCCGTCGCGCCTCTGCTGACCTGGATGCCGTTCTGGCCAACCAGCCCCGAGCCCGCTCCGGTGATCGTCACGCCGGTGACGTTCGCCGTCGAGCCCGCACCGTCGACCGTCACGCCGTTCTTGCCGTACCCGGTGATGGTGTCCTTCGTGAGGGACGCGTGTCCCACCTGGCCCGTGAAGCCTCGACCGACCTCCAGCGCAACCGCGCTTTCTGAACAGCCCGGGCCTTCGAGTTGCGACTTGGTGGCAGTGAGCGTCGCTCCCCCGCCGACGAAGATCACGAACTGCCGCGATCCGGGACAGGGGCTGAAGCTGGCTTTGAGCCCCACGGACTTGATGGCGACGTCCGCGCCGTTGCATATCTGGACCAACGCGTAGGCCGTTGCGGCGTCGCATTCGGTGCCGCCGGCCGGCGCGGCAGGCAGCGTCACGCTCGCGGATTCCTTCCCCAGCAGGGTGATGTTCTTGGAGATGGTCAGCTGTTCTTGGTATGGCCCCCCACACACGACGACCGTGTCACCGGGGTTGGCGGCGTTGATCGCCGTCTGGATCTGGCTGAACCCGGAAGCTGCACAGCTGCGGCCGGGGGAACCAGTGGTCGAACTGACGAACAGCTTCGCGGCGCTCGCTGCCGCCGGCACACCGGCGGCTACAACGAGCGCCGTCAGCGCACCGACCAGCACGCCCCTCATTGATCTGGACATCGAACTCGCTCCTTGTCGAAAGTGAGGGCAAAACCCCTCCTGATCCTTTGGCTCCAAACACCTGTGGCAGTGAGGGGCCGCCAGCCTCTACCGGCCGTTTGACGGCGCTCGATCAACGTCTCCCTCCGCTCCTCTGCGCTCAGACCCGCCGGCGACAGGCGCCACCGAGTCAAGCCCCCAGGTCCTGTGACCACGAGCCCCCTCCGGGGGCCGGATCGCGTCCTGCGATCGTCGCCCATCGGATGACTCGGTTCGAAGCTAGCCTCGGACCGTGCCGCTGTCAAGGCTCCGCTCCTCGAATCCGTCCTCGCCAGGTCGTCGAGCGCAGACGGCGCAGGGCGTGAAGGCACTCTCACTGGCCGTTTAGTCGCACGTCAGCCGGCCGCAGGACCGTTTCTGGGGCGGGGGGTTCAATCAGCGCAAGATCAGCAACGGAGATCCCATGAGCACGCTCACCGCGAAGACAGTCCCAGGACCTGGATACGAGCCGCCCCCCCGGCAGGAGAGCCTCTTGACCGAGCAGCAGACGCGGATGGTGAATCGCCTACCCGCCGGCCACGAGTTCGTCGGCGTCCTCGGCCGTACACCGATCGTACGCAGGCCCGACGGGCATCTCTCACGGATGCGAACCAGCGGACGGCTCGTCAAGACCGAAGGCGTCCAAGCGGTCCAGTCCTACCTGCTCGTCCAGGGATAGGCTGCGGCCCTGCTTCGACCTCCGCCCGGGTGCCGCGTCACCATCTGCGGATGGCCGGAAGCCGCCTTGCCCGTCCGACGGCGCCCGCGCTGGCGGTGATCGCGGCTCTCCTCGCCGCCGGGTGCGCCTCCAAGGGCAACATCGGCGAACCCGAGCGAACGGATCCTCCGAGCCGCGCTGCGACGCAGCGGCCGGATCCGCCTGTGGCGGGTGGCGGCTCTGCCGCTTCGACGAAAGGGCCGACCGCGTCTGCTCTCGCGCCGGCGAGCGGCTCGCCCGGCGAGGCAGCCGGCAGCACGGCGCGCCCGCCGCGGGGCGTAGCACCGGCTCACCCCGTTCCCGCCGCGTTCCGTCCTGCTCCGGGAGCCCCCTCGGATGCCGAGGTCCGCGCGCAGCTGGCGAAGCTCTCGGCGCTCGAACGGCGCGAAAAGGAGCAGGCGCTCAGCGCCGCAGCGGCGAACCTCGCCGGGCTGCTGCCGTGGTCGCTCGAGCCGAAGACCGGGGTCCGGGAAAGCGTCGCCTCCGTCTTCACCGACTACGGGCTCGGGCTCGCCTGCGGCGGAGTGCTCGGGCGAAACCAGCTCGGCGTCGCTCACAAGACGGCCCCCTGCGGGACGCTGATCACGTTCGAATACAACGGCCGCACCCTGACCGTCCCGGTGATCGACCGAGGTCCGTACATCGCCGGCCGCGAGTGGGATCTGACCGGCGCGACGGCCGCGGCGCTCGGCTTCCCCGGGCTGGGACACATCCGCTGGGCGGTCGCGGGCTGAGCGGCCTCGGCCTTCCTCTCCCAGCCGGCTCCGAGCAGAGGCCCGCCTCTGCTTGGCGACACCGGTGCACCGAGATGGCGCGGCGCGCTCAGGCAATGTCGCACGGGACGCCGGGGTCCGTCGGCTCGCGCTCGCCTCGGGCTTGGCCCGATCCACCCGGCATCGGTTACGCTGGAATCGAGTCGTGATGGGGGAATCCCGGCCTACCCACGGGTGCGCTCGGAGCGCAGGGCGGCGCACGGGTTCGCGCCGCCCCTCTTCTCGGGCCGCGGGGCGCTCCCGGCCGGGCTGAAGGTCCGGGGCCGGAGCGAGCTGTGCAGATCAGGCGTGGCCATCTCAGGTACTTCGTCGCGGTCGCCGAGGAGGGCCAGGTGACCCGCGCCGCCGCGAGGTTGCACGTCGCGCAGCCCGCTCTCTCCCAGGCCATCTCCCGGCTCGAATCCGATCTCGGCATCCAGCTCTTCGAGCGACACCGCAGCGGTGTCAGGCTGACGTCCGACGGCGACAGGGCCCGCTCGCTTGCAGGCACTTCGCGGGTGGAGCCGACCGCCGTGGATTTGGGCACAGAACGAGGGTTGTGCCCGCTTGAGCCGCGCGGAGCGTGTTCAGGCGCGAGCGTGAAGGAGATTCGCCACTGCTGGTTGATGCGAACGCTGTGAGAACTGGCGCGATCGCCCTTGAGCTTGTCGAGTCGGTTTCCCGGTGGCACCCGTAGCGCGTATGCGCCACCCGGGTCGCTGGTAGGCTCACTCCCGGCCGCCGCCGGGAAGCCCGGCCGGCCGTGGGCGGGCTGCTCACAGGTCACCACGAGCGTCGGGGGAGCAATGCGGGGCGCAATGAGTGTTGGCAGGGCCTTCGGAATCGCTATCACGCTGTCGGTTGCGCTCGCGCCGAGTGCGGGCGCGCCTATCGCCGCGGCCCGATCGGCCGCGTCGCTCGGCGCCACACCACCGCCCTGCACGGGCGAAAACTACGAATTCGGTGCGTGCGTCGTGCAGACACGGCTCGGCACGCTGACGCTCTCCCCGCACCTGGTGCACGCCGGCGAAGTCCTCACCGCAACCGTCGCTCTCGCCGGCAACTTCCCGATCAGATGGCCGGACGTGCAGGCGACCCCGAGTGGAAGCTTCGCGCCGGAGCTGAAGAACATCACTCCCTGTGGTCCGAAGGAAACCACCTGCGAGTGGCGGGTCGCGGCGAACGCGCCCTCCTCGAGCTCCTGGCAGTTCCTCCAGGTGGGCATCACCAACAGCCAGGGCACGGGCATTTCGCGCGAATACTTCGCTGTCATCGGCAAGGACGAATTCGAACTCAGCGGGCATGTCACCGAACCCTCCGGAGCAGGCCTGGCCGGCGTGCGCATCGAAGCGAAGGGACCCGAGGACGCGAGCGCGACTACAGACGCGGGCGGCCGCTACAGCCTGCTGCTGAAGCGGGGCAGCTACACGGTCACGCCGGTCCTCGCCAAGCGCATTTTCCAGCCGTCCTCGACCAGCGTCTCCCTGAGCGCGAACCGCACGGCGGACTTCCAGGCTCGCCCGAACATCGACCAGGTCACGATCTCCGCGACACCGACTGGCGGGCCCGCGCTGGGGCTCTTCACGAGCTCGATCACGGTCACCGACACCAACCCGCTCGGGGAACCGGTCGAAGGCGCGTCGATCAAGATCGAGCCACCGCTCGACTACGCGACGCCCGCGATCGTCTGCGACTCCTCGGGACGCCTGGCCTACCCCACCCCCCTGAACGACGGCTCGATCCTCGGCGCTTCCTTCGAGCGCCTCACGGACGGCGCCGGGCAGATCCACATGACGGCTCTCTACGGGACGGTCCCCGGGGACTGGCCGATCGAAGCCGGCGAGGCCGCGGCGCCGCTGTCCCAATACGCCCGCACGTCGGTCACGCTCGCCCCGGCTGGCGGCGCTCCACGGCTCCCCGAAGCACTCACCGCGCAGCTGATCAGCGCCGCCGAACACAACGACGCGAACGTGACGGCCGAACCGCAGCGCAACCTGCTCGCGTGGCTCGGCAAGATCCAGGGCGAACTCGGCGGCATCGGGTTCCTGCCGGTCCACTCATTGGACGCGACCGGTGCGCCGCAGGCGGGCATCGTCCTATTCGCCAACTCGCCGCCCGTGCGCGAACACCTCCTCGACTACCTGACGGGCCACACGACGCTGCCACCCGGCGAAGAAGAAGCAGTGGTGATCGACATCGCCAGTGTGCGCGAGCTGCGCATCGGCACGACCCTCGCCGGGCATCCGACCGACCAGATCCCCTACCGCCTGCCCCCGCTCGACGCTTGGGCCAATGGCACCGTGATCCAGATCTCGGCGCCCGACCAGGGCTTCTTCGGGAAAGAAGCCAAGATCCCGATCGCGGCACGGGGGCGCCCGTCGTTCGGGTTCGCGACGCCGAGCGGCGCGGAGGCGCTTCTCTACGGGTATGGTCCCTATCCCCCCGCCGGCGGTGGGGTCGCGCAGCAGTCGAGCTTCAACAGCTGCGTCTCGCGCACCTTCGCGACCAGCATCACGCCCCACTCGCCGGTGACCGTGACCGCCACCGCTCAGCACGGGACGAGCACCGGGCTAAGCCCGTCGGGCAAGGCCAGTGTCGGGATCCCCGGCTCGATCGTCAGTCACTCCGGGCGGGTGCTGCGCGAGATCACGCTGCCCGAAGGAAGCTACTCGCTGCGTGTCACCGGGACCGGGTCCGGTCCGGCAACGCTGGTGCTTGCGGTTCACGGCGCGTCGCGGTTGCAGACGCGGGTCTTCCACTTCCGCGCCCGCCGCGGCGCCGCCGGGACGATCGCGCTCCGTGGCGCCTCGATCGGATCCACGATGCGCTTCGGCTCGCGCACGATCCACGCGGACACTGGGCTCGCGCTGAAGGTGAGCGGTCTGCCCCGCCTGCTTCACAGGCGCCGGATAGCCCGCCTGCGGATCAGCCTGCGCGCCCGGCTCGGCGGAGCGGCCGGGGGAGCAAGCGTGCGCGTCAGCGGCGTCGCCGGCCGGCATTCGGCGAGCACCGACGGCTCCGGGCGCCTGTCGCTGACCCTGCGCCCGGGCGGGCGCGGGCGCATCGTGATCACCTTCGCGGGCCCGGGCTATCAGACCTTGACACGTACGATCACGGTGCGATGAGACGGGGCGCCGCCGGTGGATCCAGGCACTTCTCGCGAAGAGTGCCTGAACGAGCTCCCGGCCAGTGGCGGTGGGCTCCAACCGGCTGCCAGCTCGGGTGGTCCGATGTCTGTTGCCCCGCTGGATCGGACGACGCTCGACCGCGCTCCAAGGCGACGAAATGACGGACAGGCCGCTCTAGACGGCGAGCGCCCGCTCGACGATCGCCGCCCCGTCGATGCCGCGAGGCAGGTCGCCGGAGGCCAGCCCGCGACCTTCGAGCCGCGCGGCGCAGAACGCTGAGGAGATCGCGGGCGGCGCGCTTTGCAGCAGCAGCCCGGCCTGCAGGGCGAGGGCCATGTCCTCGACGAGCCGCCGCGTCTCCCATTCGGCCCCCGCGCGGTCCGGCGGCGGCGCGGCGAGGCGCTCGCGCAGCGACGCGAGGTGCGCGTCATAGCGCGGGTCGCCGCCCACCGCGGACTACCGACCCTCTCGTATCTGCAGCCGGTTGCCGTCGGGGTCCTGGAATTGCGCGACGTAGCCCCATGGGAACTCGAGCACCTCCGAGACGAACTCGACGCCGCGCGACTTCAGCTCCTCGACCGTCTTCCGGCAATCATCGGTCTCGATCGTGATCGACGGGGGTGGCTGCCCCATCGCCGGCTCGGCCCTTCCCGGTGTCCCGGGCCAGAGAACCAGCTGGAACTCGTCCCCCTTGACGCCGACGGTCAGGAACCGCAGTCCGTCGGGCGTCGGGTTCTCGACCCGCTTCTCGAGACCGACGACGTTCGTGTAGAAGTCGAGTGCCTTGTCCTGGTCGCTGACGAGCACGCTCGTGTAGAAGACTTTCTCCAGCATTGTTGTTCCCTTTCGTTGTTGGTGGGGTCGATAGTGGAAGTCAGCGCTCGTGCGGGGCGGTCAGGCGGCATCCTTGAGCGCCGGCTCGGGCGAGCCCAGCAGTGCACCGCCGATCGAGTCGGGCTGCGGCTGTGTGACCTGCTGGTCAGGTTCACCGCGTGTGTTGGTGGCACGGAGCCCCAGCACGGCGGCGGCGAGGAGGAGCGCGGCTCCCACGAGGAGTGCTCGTTGGAAGCCGGCGGTGAGCGCGTGTGCAACAGGGGCATGTGCTGTCAGCAGGTGGTCGGTGCGGCTGGTGGCGATCGCTGTGAAGATGGCGAGTCCGAGTGCCCCTCCAACCTGCTGGGAGGCGTTCAGCAGCGAGGCGGCGAGCCCGGCCTTGTCGGCGGGGACGCCGGCGTTCGCGGCGGTGGTGACACCCACGAACACGGGCCCGATGCCGAATGAGAGAACGAGCATCCCGGGCAGCAGATCGGAAAGGAAGGATCCGTGAACGGGGATTCGCGAGAGCCAGTACATGCCGCCGGCGGCGATCAGCGCACCCGTGACGATCAGCCGTCGCGTTCCGACCCGGGATATGAGCTGGGAGGAGATCCCGGCTGCGGTCCCGATCGCGAAGCACAGCGGCAGGTACGCGGCGCCGGTCTGGATCGCCGAGAAGTGAAGAACGTTCTGCATGTACAGGGTGAGGTAGAAGAACATGGCGAGGGTCCCTGCGAAGGCCACCAGCTGGGTGACGTTGGAGAAGCCCAGCCCGTTGATGCGGAAGATCGACAGCGGCGCGAGCGGATTCTTGACGCGTAGCTCGTTGATCACGAACGCCGCGAGCAACGCGAGCGCCCCGGCGAGCTCGGCGATCGTGCGGGCCTTGCCCCAGCCGACGGTGGGCGCCTTCACCAGCGCGAACACGAGCAGCAGCATCCCGCCCGTCGCCAAGACGGCGCCGAGCGCATCGAAGTTCGCAAGGCGGGCCCGACGGCGGTCATCGGCGATCAGCTTGTAGATCCCCCCGAGCACCAGCACCACGGCGATCGGGTTGACGAACATCACCCAGCGCCAGCCGGGGCCCTCGGTCAGCAGCCCGCCCAGCAGTACGCCGACCGCCGACGCGATACCGGCGATGCCCCCCCACACTCCGATCGCGGTGTTGCGATCCTTGCCCTCTCTGAAGCTGGTGGTGAGGATCGAGAGCGCGGCCGGGAGCGTGAACGCTGCGCCGAGCCCCTGCGCGAGCCGCGCGCCGATGAGCATGCCCGAGCTTCCGGCAAACCCGCCGATCAGCGACGAGACGCCGATCACCACCACTCCTGCGGTCAGCACCCTGCGGCGTCCGAGCAGGTCCGCCGCTCGCCCGCCGAGCAGCATGAACCCGCCGTAGGTGAGCAGGTAGCCGCTCGGCACCCACACGAGGCTCTGTACCGAGAAGTGCAGGGCACGACGGATCGAGGGCAGCGCAATGTTGACGATCGATGCGTCGACGAAGTCAAGGAACGCGACCCCGCACAGCAAGGCCAGCGTGAGCTTGCCGCGGCGAGTCGCAAGGAAGGACGATTGGGAGGTTGCGATCCGGGGGAGCTCCCGGCTCCCGCCAATCGTTGGTGCCGATGATCGAGCCATGACTGCGTCCTTTCCGTGGGGGGTTCACTCCCTAGACAACGTGGCGGGCGAAGCTGTGACATCGACCCCGGGGCTCGAGATTGCGAGGGGCCACCGCGTGATCTCTGCAACGACTCCAAGGAGCGGTGGCGAGTCGGCGACTAACCCGCGGGCGCTTTGGTCGTCTCGCGTTCAGGCCAGGTGACGGTGGGGAGCCGCACGCTCGCGTCAGTCCGGCCCGGGCCGGCTACCGAGCGCCGCTCGGCCTGCTTGCAGGCGCTTTCGGAGTGGAGCCAACCAGGATCGAACCGGTGACCCCCTGCTTCGGGGACAGGGTGTCGTACCGGTTCTAGTTGCCGCGCGACAGAGCGGCTCGCGCCGGGCTGCGCCGCGGGCCATAGAGAAGTCGCTTCGGCAAGGGCACCGGGCTGAGGCGCCTCGCGGCCGTTCCCAGAAACAGCCGCGGCTCAAGGAGGGCCACCAGCCGCAGGAGCTCGAGACGCTCGCCCGCCGGCAGCGACCGGGGACGTCCGCGCGAGCGCGCCGCGAGTACGAGTAGGCGCCGGCGCTCAACGCTTTCCAGCCTTGCGAGGTGGCGATAGGCCAGCGTCGCGACCTCCGCGGCGAGCAGAAGCCGGCCTACGGGTACTCCCCGCGTCACGGCCCTGGCCCAGCGCGATCTCGCAAGTAGCCGGAGCATCGGGGGAATTCTAGAAGCGCGAGGTGGGGCGGCCCGCGGGGGCAGACGTAGGCCTCGGTGCTACTGGGGTTCTGGACGGTGTCGAGGTTCTCTGAACGTCGACACGAAGATCGCGCAGAGGAGGAGGGTTACGCGCTGCGTGCCCCATCGTCCAAGCGGTAGACCTCGACCTTCGCTCGCAGCCCGCGGAGATGGTGGCTGCCGAGTGCCGTCCACGCGTCGGCAGTGCCTGCGCGATCGATGGCCTCGCGTGTCGCCAGCAGCTCGCCACTGCCGGCGAGCGCCAGCAGCCGTGCAGCCAGGTTGACGGCCCCGCCGAAGTAGTCGCCCTCTCGCCGGACGACCAGGCCCTGGTGCATGCCGCCGTGGAGCGCTGGCGCTCCGGGCTCGTCCATCGCGGCCCGGAACCGTCGCCAGGCCGCGACTGCGTCGGCGGCGTCCGGGTAGACGAGCATTGCACCGTCGCCGAGATCCTTCACCACGCGTCCGCGCTCACCGCGCTCCTCGGCCATCACGTGTGCGAAATGGCTCGCGGCCGCAGTCGCCGCTGCGTCGCCGTGCCGTTCGGCGAACCTGGTGAAGTCCTTCAGATCGCAGAACAACAGGCACACTTCGATCGTCCCCGGTATCGCCCCCGGGGCGTGCTCCTCGGCTTCGCGCACGGCGTACTGCGTCAGCTCGTGGTCCACCCAGCGCCGGTGGATCCCCACGAGCAGCGGGTCGGCCAGCGGTAGCAGCTCCGCGAGCGCCTGTTGCGTCGTCGCCAGCGCCGCGGCCGGCGTGAACGTGCCGCCGCGGACTCGCGGCTCGGTCTCGAAACGGAAGTGGTAGACCTCGGCCGCCGCAATGCGAGCCAGAGCTTGGCCCCAGACGCGTGCGACCTCCATCTGAACCTCGACCGGCCACCACTGCTGGCGCGCAGCCGCTGCGATCAGCGCATCGGCCTCATCCACGGTGAAGTAGGGGTCGTCGGGTAGAGGGCTCGGGAAGCCGAATGAGGACACCATCGCGAGTGTGACCGACACCGGCCAGCCGCCGTTGTCCTCGATCTCGCGTGCGGATACGGTGCGCGACACGCGATCGGGGTCGAGCACCATGTCGAAGATGGCATCCTGCAGGTGCCCTCGAGCCTGGGCGCGCTCCATCGCCTCGGCCGACACCCCGAGTTCGAGCAACGCAGCTACCAGATCGTGCTGATCCGCCCCGAGCCCGAGTCGCCCGCAAACCTCCGTCGCAGAGGCCACGTGCGTGCTCTCCTCGCCCACGCGTCGCAGTCTAGACCCGTGATGCTCGGCTCAAACGGGAGTCGGGTGAGGCGGGACGTTCGGCCTGTTCAAGATGTTTCGGAGCTCGGCTGGCTGACGGCGGCGTCGCCGACCGCGTGTCGCTCACGCCGGAGGCTGACGAGTTGCGATGAGCACCTGTGAGGGCACAGCGAAGCGCACCACCACCTCGCATCGCGCGATCGACCACGGGGGGCCGGCAACCAGCTCACGCAGGTCGATTGGCTGACAACCTCCCACCAGGCTCGGCCAGCGCTCCGCGAGTGCTTGCCAGCCAGCCGAGAAGACCCTGCTCGAATGGGTGATCCCGTGTGTGAGGCTGACCAGGGCAAGCAGCCCTCCGGGGGCGAGCATGCGGGCGGCCTCACCGATCAGCGCGCGCGCATCACCGTAGGAGAGCAAGTCGAAGACGTATGTCGACACGAATCTGTCAGCGGCGCCGTCATCGACGGGGAGCCTCAATGCGGGGGCCTCAAGCAGGACGACGCGCGCCCGCGGCGACCAACGTGCCAGGCGCGCGCGAGCGAGCGCGACCATCCTTGGGCTGACATCGACGCCCGCATAGCTCGCCGTCGGCGACAGCCTCGTCTCGAGCAGCCGCGCTGCGTAGCGTCCGGTCCCACAGCCCAGCTCGAACACCGACTCGCACCGCTCAAAGTCCGCCAGCTGCGCAAGACGGCGAGTGGCGGCATCCTCATATAGGCGCTGGGTGTCCTGGAGGCGACCGATGCGGTCATACACGCGACGGGCAGCTGCAGCCTCCAACGGCATGCTCCCCTCAGCGTAGGGCGCCTACCCGTGGCAGTCCAGCGCTCCCCAAGCCGTGAACTCGAACCGCTCCGGGAGCGGCTCAGTCGGAAGCGCCGAGGTGACGGCGCATTCGTGCCCGATTTCCGGAGCTTCGGGCAGACGATCGTCACCGTGGGGTGGAGCAGGGGATCGCGCCTGCGCTCGACTACGACGCGCGGATCAGCGTCAGCTTCCAGGTGACCGTCGTTCTGGCGAGCACTTCGAGGGCGCCTTCGCGGGCGCTGTTCCAGGTCTGACTACCGTGGATGATCAGCTTCCCGTGCCGGGGGGTCAGCGCGCGCCTGACGGCGGCGACGGAGACCGCGTGGAAGGTGGCGGAGTTGGGCATCGTTGCCGTGTTGGCATCGGTCTTGCCGACGACGCCGAAGAACGGGCAATTGACGATCGCTTCGTTGGGCGCGAACGTGGCCACGTTCGGGTAGAGACGCCCGCCGGTGACGAGCGGCGCCACGTCCCAGGTGACCTTGTGCCCGCCGCAGCCGCTCTCATCCTGTTGGCTCGGGGCCGGGGGCGCGCCGCATTCGCTTGAGACGATGTTTTTGGCGAAGGAGAACTGGTCTTCGATGGCACCGTCGCGGTTGAGCTGGCCGAGCGGGAACCCGATCGCGCGTTTGCGCGGCCCGGCGCGATCGGCGACCGAGAGCTGGAAGGCGACCGAGCGGCCCGCGTCAACGATTGAGACGTTCGCGTGGCCGGGCATGTGCAGCACGACGGTCTGTTTGCCGCTGCCGTGCCTGGTCTCGACGAAGCAGCCGTCATTGCTGGCTTCGTAGGGAGGCACCGTCCAGGTCGTCGTCATCGTGCCGCTGAACTGAACGGTCGCGCGCGCGCCGTTCAGCGAGCGACCCCGCGCCGTCGCGACGGACGCGCTCATGGCGCACAGCACGACGACGAAGAGCGTTCCCCCCTTTCGCATCGGTGCGACCATGCTAGCCGCCCTGGAGCGCGGCTCGCACCGCGGCACGACCTCGGTGACAACGGGGTCGATCAGGGCGCTCCCGGGCCGTTGCAGGTCATCGACATGTGAGGGCGCGCGAGACGCGCATCGGT
Source organism: uncultured Solirubrobacteraceae bacterium (assembly GCA_963836035.1). Classification (GTDB taxonomy): domain Bacteria; phylum Actinomycetota; class Thermoleophilia; order Solirubrobacterales; family Solirubrobacteraceae; genus Palsa-744. Next base: position 475,224 of record CAWIHX010000009.1, read on the forward strand.
GGCCTCCGGCCGGCGACCATAGCTCTCTAGGGCGTCACTTCGACGACGAACGCAGGTTGTCGAGGTTGGTGACGGAGCCCGCAAGCTTGTCACCCGCGAGCACCAGCTTGCCGGCCAGGCCCAGGAACCGGTTCGGCGGGAGTGAAGCGAGGCGCGAGGCGCGGTTCGGCTGCGCGTCAGTCGGGCGCTCCGCTCCGAACGAGACCTGCCTTGTGCGCCAAATGCTCAGCCGTCTCGCTGAGCGGATCGGGTCGCGCGCGCCGTCTTCGCGTCTTGCCGCGAGCGGCTGGAGCCGGTCGGCGACCGGTCAGTTGCAGACGAGGCAGCGCCCGCGGGCGCACTCGCAGACCGGCGGCAGCGCGCCCGTGGCACGCGGCCCCCAACGTCGCACCCACTCGAGGGCCGCGGTCTTCGTATGGTCGCCCGTGCCGCCCGGCCAGCAGTGGCTGCCGATCACCGACGACAAGCGCGCTGTATCCGACTCGGTGCGGCTTGACACTGAAGCGACATGTGCCGCGACCCGCGGATCGTCCCGATGCGCTCCCATGGCATAAGCATCTACCAGCGGGCGGCGGGAGCTGAATCGTGCGATCCCGCTTGCGCCCGGTGCAGTAGCGCCGGGCGCCGCGAGATCGGTTTGCTGCCCTAGGTGGTTTGGGGTACCCGCGCGATGCTTTCCTGGTAGAGGGCCATCTCTCGGGCGATTCCATCGTTGGTAAAGCCTTCGACCAGACGGATGTCCTCCACGATCAGGCTGGCGTCCGCGAGCGTGCGGCGGAACTCCTCGGTCTGGCGTACAGCGTTCAGCTGCTCGGCAGAGCCATGGAGCTCGATGTAGCCGCTGAGCCCCGGATTCGGATCAAGCAGCACAACGTCGAACTTCTCGATGCGGCCATCCTGCTGCAACCGTCCGTAGAGGCCGATCGCCTCGTTGAAGACCTCGAGCCCGCGCTCCTCGCGCCCGGGCACGGACGCGCCCCACCCGACAAAGAGCATTCGGTCAGCCATGGCCGACCCCCTTCTCCTCACGGCCCGGCCCGACGCCGGGCCTGTCCTGCGAACCTACCACCAAGCCGTTGCGCGAGGCCCTCGCTTCCGGGCCGAGGCACCGGACCAGCCGCGACGCGCGCGAATGCGGACGGCCCGGCATGGGAGGGTGATCCAGGTGGCTTCCACCGAGAATGACGCCCCGTAGGGGTGGCGAGCCGTAGCTCCTATGACGTTCGGCAGTCGTGACGCGACGGCCAGGTCACGGCGCCCGCAAACCGGCATAACCGGAGTCTATGGTCCTACGCCGCATTCGTATCTAGGCCTCCGCGTAGTGCCGCGGCCGTAAGCCCGGGTCTTACGGGTCTGCGGCTAGCCGATCACAGGCCAGCGGCGCCGCGCAGCGAGCCCGTCGAGCGTCGCCTGCATCTCCGCGGTAATCGCTTGGTAGACCTCGCCCACCTCCGGGTCCGGCCCGAATCGCTCGCGCACGTCGATCGGCTCGAGGACCTGGATCGTGATCTTTGCCGGGAGCGCGATGTGGCCGAGGAAGTCGCCGACGTCGAGGCCCCACGGCAGCGCCACCGAGACCGGCAGCACCTTCAGGCGGAAGCGGCGGTCGAGCCGCAGCGCTGTGGCGATGCGCTCGCCCCGCGCGAGGAACAACGCCGTCTCCTGCCCGCCGATCGAGACCACGGGCACGATCGGCACGCCCGTGGCGAGGGCGAGCCGCACGAACCCGTCGCGCCCGGCGAACTCGACGCGGTGCCCGTGCCAGGATGGGCGGTGCGTCTCCCAGTCGCCGCCCGGGTACACGAGGACCGCGGCCCCTCGCTCGAGCGCGGCGCCCGCGTTCTCCCAGCTCGCCTCGATCGTCCCGTACTTCTGCAGCGCCGACAGCCAAGGCACCCTCACCACCAGGTGGTGCGCCAGCTGGTAGAAGAGCCGCTCCACGCCGAAACGCCGGTACATGGCGAGCGTGAACACGAGCGTGTCAGGGACCACGTTCCCGCCCGAGTGGTTGCCCACCAGCAGGACGGCCCCCTCTGGAGGAACGCGCTCGAGCCCGAGGATCTCGGGCCGGAACCAGGCCGAGATCAGCGGCCACGTCCAGCGCAGCGAGCTGCCGATGTAGTCGGGGTCGCGGGCGCGCAGCACCAGCGGAAGCTCCCCCTCGAAGGAGCCGATCCCCGAGCCGCCTCGTGCCGCGTCCCCCACACCACGACGGTACCGCGAGCCGCCGTCTCCGCGACGCGCGGCTGCGCTCAGGCCGACGCCACGCCCGCGAGCCGAGTGCGGCGCTTGGCGCCGCCGGCCTCGGCGAGGAACCTGCTGACCGCGGTGTGGGTCTGCTCCGGGCGCTCGACCTGCGGGACGTGGCCGCAGTCGAGCACGACGTGCCGGGCCGCCGGCAGCGCCTCGCCGACGTGGCGCTTGAAGGCGATCGGCACGAGCCTGTCGAGGCGTCCCCAAACGAACAGCGCCTCGGGGGACAGCTCCCCCAGCCTGGTCCAGAAGCCGCTGCTTCCGTGGGGCTCCTCGAGGTAGATCTGGCGGGCGGCAGCATAGAAGGCGGCGCGCCCCGGCGGCGTCAGATAGGCACGCAGGAACTCATCCACCCCGGCCGCAGTCCAGCCCTCGTCGGCGCCGGGGATCATGCGGTGCACGATCGCCTCGACGATCGGTCGCGGAGCCAGCTGGGCGAGACCCAGCTCCGGCCGCAGCAGCCTGAGCGCCGGGGCCCAGGGGCGCTCCCGCCGCCAGGCCAGCGACGGCGCGAGCAGCACGAGGCGGCCGATCCGATCGGGGTAGGAGAGGCCGGCCTCGAGCGCGACGCGCCCGCCGAGGCTGTTACCGATCAGGTGCGCCTCGTCGAGCTCGAGCGCATCCAGCAGCCCGATCACCGCGCGCGCGAAGAAGCGCGCGTCGTAGCTGGCGCCGATCGGCTTCGCGGAGTCGCCGAACCCCGGGAGGTCGAGGGCGATCACGCGATGGCTGCCCGCCAGCGCCGTGACCGTTGGCAGGAACGAGCCCTTGGTGCCGCCGAGCCCGTGGATGGCCACCAGCGGCGGCCCGCTTCCGGCTTCGAGCGTGGACAGGCGTCCGCGGCGCGTCCGGACCATGCGAAAGCGCAGGCGCGCGGCGCCGGTGAGCGCGCTCGTGGCGGCCAGGAACCCGACGCCGAGGTGCAGGTTCTGGCGGACCCCGAGCCGGCTGGCGCGGTACGCGTCGAGGCCCCCGCGGACGTCCTTGGCGACCTTCGCCCACGTGCGGGCGTCGGCGCTCAGCAGCGCGTCCGCCGAGCCCTTGGCCGGCACCAGGTCCGCCGTGCCGTCCTCGATCACGGCGTCCCAGGCCTCGCCGCCGCGAACCTCCAGGCGGACGCGTGCCCTGCCGCGCTCGGGCTCGAAGACGGTGCCGTCGTAGCGGTCCACCAGCCTCTGCAGCGACGTCGGAGGCGTCGTCATCCGAAGACTCCCCGCGTCCCTCCGAGATGACCCGCTTTCTCGCCCGACCCCTCCATCAGCGTGATCTCAGATTACCGGAGCTCGGCGATGGACCAGCTGGTTTGCAGGCCCTTTCGGCCGGTGCGGCCGCGGCGCGTCCGTATCTTTCGTGCGAGAGTCGGGTTCAAGCACGGATGACCCTGTTCCTGGAGCCGGTTGCCTGACAGCGGCGCAGGGGTCAGATGAACGGGCCAGACCTAGATCGCGAGCGCCCGCTCGACGATCGCCGCGCCGTCGACGCCCCGAGGCAGGTCGCCGAAGGCCAAGCCGCGACGTCCGAGCCGCGCGGCGCAGAAGGCTGAGGAGATCGTGGCCGGCGCGTGCCGCAGCAGCAGCCCGGCCTGCAGGGCGAGGGCCATGTCCTCGACGAGACGGCGCGCCTCCCATTCGGCCCCCGCGCGGTCCGGCGGCGGCGCGGCGAGGCGCTCGCGCAGCGATGCGAGGTGCGCGTCGTAGCGCGGGTCGGCGCCGGCGGCGAGCTCGCACTCGGCGAGGAACGCCTCCGCGCTGCCCCGCTCGCGGCTGAGTGCGCGCAGGACGTCCAGAGCGATGACGTTGCCCGACCCCTCCCAGACGGTGCCGAGCTGGATGTCGCGGTAGAGGCGCGCCATCGGCGCCTCCTCGACGTAGCCGTTGCCGCCCAGGCACTCCAGCGCCTCGGCGGCGAGCGCGGCGCCGCGCTTGCAGACCCAGTACTTCAGGACAGCGAGGCCGAGCCGCCGGAAGACCGCCTCCTCGGGCTCGTCCGCGTCGAAAGCACGGGCGAGGCGCATCGTCGCGACGGTCGCCGCCTCGGACTCGATCGCCAGATCGGCGAGCACGTTGACCATCGCCGGCTGCTCGGACAGCGGAGCGCCGAACGCGCTGCGGTGGCGCGCGTGCCAGATCGCCTCCGCGACGCAGCGGCGCATCATGCCCGTCACCGCGATCAGCGTGTCGAAGCGCGTGTAGACGAGCTGCTCGACGATCATCGCCGTGCCGCGGCCCTCCTCGCCGAGGATCCTCGCCGGCAGATGGTCGTACTCGACCTCCGAGGAGGCCAGGCAGCGCCCGCCGAGCTTGTCCTTCAGGCGCTGGATGCGGAAACCGGGGTGCGGGCGCTGCGCGACGAAGCACGTGATGCCCGCCTCGGTCTGGGCGAGGGTGAAGAAGACCTCGAAGACGGGATGGGTGCAGAACCACTTGTGCCCCGTCAGCTCGTACCAGTCGTCGCCGACCGGCTCGGCGACGGTCGTGTTGGCTCGCAGGTCCGACCCGCCCTGCTTCTCGGTGAAGACCATCCCCGCCTGCGCGAAGCGGTCGTAGTCTGCAAGCGTCATGCGCGCCTCCCACTCGGCCGCCAGCGCCGGGTCCTGGCGCATCGTCGGGACCGCGGCGTAGTTGATCGCGAACGGGCAGCAGGGCCCCGTGTCGAGCTGGTTGAAGAGGTGGAACATGCAGGTCCTGACGACGTGCGCGCCGTCGCGCGCCTCCTGCCAGGGCAGCGTGTTGACCTGGCGCTCGACGCCGAGGCGGAGCATCCAGTGCATCGAGGGGTCGTACTCGATCTCGTCGACGCGGTTGCCGTAGCGGTCGTGGCTGCGCAGCACCGGGATGTTCCGCTGCGCGCGGCTGGAGTGCTCCAGGGCTTCGCTCGAGCCCAGAACGCCGGCGAGGTCGCGGACGCGCTCTGCCCCCCACTCGCCGCCCTCCCTGTCGAGCGCCGCGACGAGCGCGAGGTCGGCGGTGAACGGATCGTAGTCCGCGAGCGGCGGCGGCTGGTTCAGCACGCGGTGGGTCGCCCAGCGGCCCGTGTCCGTCTCGGCGGTGCTCACGAGTCGAGCCTCTCTATCTCCTGCGTATAGATGCGGGAGATAGGCGCGCGCGCGAGCGTCATCGTCGGCGCCAGCTCGAGGCGGTCCGCCGTCCCCTCCTTCGGCGAGAGAGCTGACGCCATCGCTGGGACTCTACGCCATCGCTGCGGGACGGACCCCGGGCTCGAGCACGGCCTGATCGACGGCGCGCGCCGGCGGCTGGTCAGCACGCCGGCCACGACGATCGACCACTTTGATCCCAGCGCGACCGCGCGATGCGAGCACGTAGCGCGTTTGTCACGCTCGAATGAGTCCAGGAAATGTGCACCTGATTCGCGGTGCGCGCCCCGCTCTACTCCGACCGTCTGCTCCCCAGCAGCGCAGGGCCTCACCGCCCGCACACCTATACGATCGGAGCACAGCGATCGAGGAGGGACGAAATGGCGCAAGCGAACACGCCAGAGGATGTGGCCCGGATGCTGGGAGAAGCGATCACATCCGGAGACATGGACGCCGCACTTTCCCTTTACGAGCCCGGCGCGACGTTCGCGATGCCAACAGGGTTCGGCGAGGGGTCGGTTACCGGGACCGACGGTCTCCGTGAGGCCCTTGGTGGGTTCTTGGCGATGAGCCCGGAGCTCAGGATCAACCCCGAGAAGACGCTCGTATCCGGCGAGCTGGCGATGGTCACCGGGAGTTGGACGCTGAGGGGCCGCGGCCCGGACGGGAACGACGTCGACGCGAGCGGCCGCTACGCAGACGTCATGCGCCGACAGTCGGACGGCAGCTGGCTGTACGTGATCGACAACCCCAACGGCAGCGACTGACGACCCGACCGCTTGTCCTGCCGGCCGGGGTCAGGGAAGGGCGGGCGGCGGGCGCTTCGAGACCCCGTGGAAGCGGCGGTCGCGTGAGCGCGGTGCGTCTACCGCGCAGGCCTCTGGTCCAATGTGAAGGCGACGCACCGTCCCTCGATGCGGCTAGGGAGTCTCCACCGGACAGCGCGGCCCGTCGGCGCGCGCGAGGCGCATGTCAAGTGTGAGCAACGGGACGTCCAACGCCTCGGCGAGTGCCACGTAGAGGGCATCTGCTGCACTCACCGAGTCGCGAAGCTCCCAAGCGCGCTCGAGCAGCGGCCGGTGGTCGACGCGAGCTGCAGGCCAGGACCCGAGGTCGTCGATGGCCTGATGGGCCGCCGTCCCGTCGAGTTCTCCACGGAGGTAGACCCGGCGAACCACGCCGAGGACCTCGGCATCCACGAGATGGGGCGCAGCCTGGTCCGCGTCCGCAGCGAGTCGTTCGCGCACTGGTTCAGCATCGGGGCCGGCTAGAACCACCTCAGCGACGCACGATGCGTCAACGACGAGCATCGCGGAGCTCGTCGAGCGCCTCTAGCACGGTGCTTGCTCCAACGCCCGACGAGCGCCGACGTGTGGACGCGAGCCATGCTGTGATGCTGGGGCTTGCAGCCAGCCGGGTCGCCTCGGCACGCAACAGCTCGGGGACGCTGACGCCCTCCTCCGCAGCGCGTCTGCGCAGGCCGGCGTACACGTCGTCGTCGACGTCCCGGATTTGAATTGTCTTGGGCATGTTTGCATCCTAGCATGCGGACACGCATGTCAAGATGCGGCAGCGCATCCTGCGCCGGTTGCTCCCAGCGTCATGCCGTAGGCGTCGCGTGTGTGGTGTCCATGGATCGCAGCCCTGAAGGGAAGACGAGGCGCCCCACAGGGCCCAAGCGGAGACTCGTGGAGCGCAACCCGAGGCTCGATCGCGGTGATCGGGGGTAAGAGCGCGGGGCAGCCGGCTGGGAGGGCCCACGCCAGATCGCTGGAAGGCCCATAGGCTCCCGCACGTGGGGGACGCGAGCAGAGAGCTGGAACGTCACCGCACGGCAATGAAGCCAACGGGGATCGAACCGGTGACCTCCTGCCTGCAGCTTGGCGCAGGCGACCTCCTGTGGACGTCGCAGGGGGTGACGGGAGCGTTTGTTGGGGTACCGGCCGAGCACCCCGAGGAATAGCGCCTCATGCCCCGGGGCGTTAGTGTGCGCTGATCGCGCGCGCCGTATTCGCCCGCGACCCTCTTGTTGCCAGCCCGAAAGCTTGGGAGATCATGGACTCCGATTCCCTGAAGGCCATCCCGTTGTTTTCAACGATGTCCGAGAAAGCTCTGAGGACCGTTGCCGTGTTCGCTGCCGAGACAACCGTGTCCGCCGGCAAGCGGCTCGTGCACGAGGGCGACTACTCCTACGACCTCATGGTCATCGAGTCCGGCACCGCCGAGGTAGTCAAGGGCGGGGAGGTGATCGGGTCGTTGGGGCCTGGCGACGTCTTCGGAGAGATGGGGATGCTGTCCGGGGGCAAGCGCACGGCCGACGTGGTCGCGACCTCCCAGATGCATTTGATCACTCTGAGCAAATGGGATCTCAAGCGCATCTCCAACGAGATCGGCGAGCAGTTGCAGACGCTCGTCGAGCAGCGCCAGGCGCGCGACGAGACGGGCGCGTAGCCCACCCGAACTCGAGAGCGACCCTCGCACCGGGCGGCAATCCACTCGGCGGGGCTCGCGATCGCTAACGTGCTCTGCCATGTCCGAGCTCAGGCTGTCCTTCGTCGAGTTTCCCGCTGACGATCCGGATCGTGCGCGGCGATTTTGGAGCGGCCTCCTCGGCGAGGCGCTCGAGCCTCGCGAGGCGTCCGACGGGGAGGGCTGGCAGACAGGCTCTGAGGCCCCGGCCGTGGGGGTCCATTCGCGTGGCCGCGGACCTGGCGACTCGTTTTCGTTGCCGTACTTCGGCGTCAGCGACATCCAGGGTGCGCTGGAGGCCGTCGAGGCGCTCGGCGGGAGCATCATCCATCCCGGAGATCGGTGGGCGATCTGCAGGGATTCGGAGGGCAATCCCTTCGCGCTGGCCGGTGAACCGCAGGACAGGTAGACCGCACCGATCAAGCGTACGATCAGTCGCATGAGGACGCGTCACCGACGCCGGGGTGAGGAATCGACTTCGAGGCGGAGGCGACGATGGTTGAAGAGCTGAGCGGCAAGCGCAAGAGGCGGCTCGCGACCTTCATCGAGCCGTTCCAGGTGAGTCCCGGGAGGGTCGTCAAGCTTCCCAGGGACTTCGACCCTGCCTTCAAGGGCGGAATCGAGAAGAAGAAGGATGGCGTCGCGCTGCTCGAGGAGGGAGTCCAGCTGCTCAGCGAGTACCAGGCTCGCCTTGCGGCTCAGCACACGTCGGCCGTGCTCGTGGTCCTCCAGGCGCTCGACACGGCGGGCAAGGACGGCACGATCCGTCACGTGATGAGCGGAGTCAACCCCCAAGGCGTGGCTGTGCACAGCTTCAAGGTGCCATCGGCGGAGGAGCTCGATCACGACTATCTGTGGCGCTACGCGCGCCGCCTGCCCGCCCGCGGAGAGATCGGGATCTTCAATCGCTCGCACTACGAGGAGGTTCTCGCCGTGCGAGTGCACCCCGAGAACCTCGACCGCCAGAAGCTTCCCAAGGCGCTGAAGAAGGCTGACGTGTGGAAGCAGCGCTACCGAGAGATAAACGACTGGGAGCGCCATCTGAGCGACAACGGGTTCAGGATCGTGAAGCTGTTCTTGAATCTCTCGAAGGAGGAGCAGCGGGTGAGGCTGCTGCGCCGGATCGACCTGACCGACCACAACTGGAAGTTCTCCGATGCCGACATCGCCGAGCGGGAGCTCTGGGAGCGCTATCAGCAGGCGTTCTCCGACGTGCTGTCGTACACGAGCACCGAGTGGGCTCCCTGGTGGGTGATCCCGGCGGACCGCAAGTGGTTTGCCCGGATCGCCTCGGCCGCGGTGCTGGTGCAGGCGTTGATCGAGCTCGATCCCCGCTTCCCGGTCGTCACGGACGCCCGGCGCGAACTGCTGCTCGATGCCAAGCAGGCCTTGGAAGCGCAAGCGCCGAAGGGCGCAGCGCCGGACCCGTTCGAGAAGGGGGACGGCAAGGCCGGGATGGCGGAGCGCAGCTAGACCGGCCCCGATGGGGGAGCTGCCCGGTTTCTGCACGAAGGCTGGACCGCTGACAGCCACCCGCGGCGGGCCGGGATCCCTCGGGATGGCCCTCGGGCTCAGCGGCCGGGTGCGGCGCCGACGCCGTCGGAACTGCTGCCGTCCAAGGCAGGCCCCGAGACCATGTGTCAACGTCACGGGGGGTCGCTCCGAGAGGGTCGAGCTTGTTACTCCTCCCACCGTTGCGCTAGCTGTCGCCCCGACACGCAACCAGGGCCGTCACACGAGGGTTTCAGCGATGGGGACCGGAGGGAGTTCCCCCAGCGCGACGGCTGGTCGCGCGCAGCGAGAGCACGGAATGGGCACGGACTGCCCCGCTCTCGCTGTCAGTCGAACTGCGGCGCGACGTCCTCGGCCACGCGCTCGGTCTGAGGGATCAGCAGCCAGGCGGTCGCGAGCGCCCCCACGCCGGCAAGAGTCGCGGCGGCCAGCAGCGCGTGATGCAGACCTTCGACGTATGAGCTCGGATCGCCGCCGAGAGCCGCGCCGGCAGGCACCAGTGTGCCGAGTGCGGCGATACCGACGGCGACGCCCGTCTGCCGGAAGGTGTCGTTCGTGCCGGCAGCCAGCCCGCTCTGCTCGGGGGGCAGGGCTCGCAGGGCCAGCTCGCTCGCGGTCGGGTTGAAGAGGCCGGTGCCGATGCTCGTCACGAGCAGGCCCGGAACGATCGCCGTCCAGGACGAGTCGACCTGGATGACAAGCATCAGGGCGAGCCCGGCCGCGACCAGCGCCAGCCCCACGCTCGCGAGCTTGGCTGGTCCGATCGTCTTCCCGAACTGCGCCGTGAGGCCCGAGACGATGAAGACAAGCGAGGTACCCGGCAGGTAGACGAGCCCTGTCTCAATCGCCGAGAGGCCGAGGACCGTCTGCAGGTAGAGCGTCGTGTAGAGGAAGACTGCAAAGAACGAGGCGGCGATAGAGAAGACCGCGATCTGCGGGGCCGCGAAGCCGCGTCGCCGGAGAAGGTTCAGCGGGATCATCGGTTCGCGTGAGCGCTGCTGGAGAACGGCGAAGCTGACCAGCAGGACCATCGCACCAATGAGACACGCCAGGATCCCGGAGCTGCCCCAGCCGTCGTCGTTGCCGCGCAGCAGGGCGAGGACGAGGAGGAAGACGCCGGCGATCAGCATCGTCTGACCGAGCCAGTCGATTCGCCGCGGAGCGGGGTCGCGTCCCTCGCCGACGCGCCGGTAGGTGACCCACAGCACGACGGCGCCGATCGGGACGTTGACCAAGAAGATCGCCCTCCAGCCGAACAGAGCGGTGAGCGAGCCGCCGATGAACGGGCCGATGGCGAAGGACGCCCCGATCGCGATCCCGTATGCGGCGAGCGCCTTTATGCGCGCTTCCACGGTCGGCGTCACCTGCGAGATGAGCGCCAGGGCGGTCGCGAACATCACCGCTGCGCCGAGGCCCTGGATCGCCCGCGAGGCAACGAGCATGCCGATGCCGCTCGCCGTGCCACACAGCGCCGACATAACTGTGAACACCGCCAGGCCGATGATGAAGAGCTTTCGGCGGCCGAGGCGGTCTGCGACCGCGCCGGCGGTCAGGACCGTGGCCGCGAGTGGGATCGTGTAGGCGTCGACGACCCACTGCAGTCCGCTCAGGCCGGTGTCGAGGCCGTGGGCGATGTTCGACAGCGCGGTGTTGATGACGCTGATGTCCAGCATCAGCATCGCCGTCGCCAGGCAGGCGACGACGATCGTGGGCGTGGCGCCCTCGACGGCAGCGGGCCTCATCGAGGCCGCGTCGGAGGCGCTCGCGCCCGGGCCGTTCGAGCGGATCTCGGGTGCCATCTCGCGCGCCATGATCGCTCATTTCGGTGCGTAAGGTTCGCTGCCGGGATGCCCTGCCGGTGCGCGGTCTGAGGAAACTCCATGCGGCGCTGCCAGATCACCGCGTGTCAGCGTCGCAGGAGGTCGAGCTTCCGCGAGATCCTGCCGACGTCGCGCTGGCCGACCGCTCGGTGCGGCTTTCGACGGACCTTTGATGGGTAGCGATGACGGATTGCGCCGGCGCTGGTGCGCGCGAAGATGCGGACGTCCAGCATCTAGACCGGATCGCGAGGCGAGGGGATCGGATGTCCGACAGCGGTGCACGGGTGCCACGCGTCCTGGCGATCGACGCGGGCGGCACGATGACCGACACCTTCGTCGTCGACGAGCACGGCTCCTTCGTCGTCGGCAAGGCCCAAACCACGCCAGAGGACGAGTCGATCGGCTTCATGGCGTCCGCGCGCGACGCGCTCGGGCAGTGGGACTCCACGCCCGAGGAGGGCTTTCCCGCCGTCGTCTCCGGCATCTACTCGGGGACCGCGATGCTCAACCGGCTGCTTGCACGCCAGGGCCTGCGGGTCGGCTGCATCGTCAACGCCGGGCACGAGGACTACCTGCGCCTCGAGCGCGGCATCCAGACCTATCTCGGCTCCTCCTACTCCGACCGCCTCCATCTCGCGACGCATTTCCACAACGAGCCGCTCGTGCCGCGCGAGCGCATGAAGGGCGTGCGGGGACGCATCGACGTGTTCGGCGACGAGGTCCTTCCGCTCCGCGAGGACGACGTGCGGGCTGCGGCGCGCGAGCTGCTCGACGAAGAGGTACAGGGCATCGTCGTGTCGCTCCTGTTCTCCTATCGAAACGCGTCCCACGAGCAGCGGGTCGCGGAGATCCTCGAGGAGGAGAAGGCTTCCCGCGGCGTCGACGGCTCGCTGCCGGTGTTCCTCTCCAGTGCGCTCTACCCGATGCGGCGGGATCTGCCTCGGCTGAACTCGACTCTGATCGAGGCCTATGCGGCCGAGCCCTCCCGGATGACGCTGAAGGCGGTGCGCGACGTCACCAAGGAGGGCGGCGCGAAGTTCGAGCTGCGGGTCATGTCCGCACACGGCGGCACCGTCTCGATCGAGACCGCCGAGCTCGGCCGCACGCTCGTCTCCGGGCCGATCGGAGGCGTCGTGGGAGGGCAGGCTCTGGCCGCGAGGATGGGGCTGAGCAACGTGCTGTGCACCGACATCGGCGGCACCTCGTTCGACATCGCGTTGATCACCGATGGGCGCTTCGAGATCACCCAGACCCCCGACATCGCCCGCTTCGTGCTCAACATGCCGCTCGTCAAGATCGACTCGATCGGCGCCGGCACGGGCTCGTTCGTGCGCGTCAACCCGAACTCGAACAGGCCCGAGCTCGGACCGGACTCCGCCGGCTCGCGGATCGGCGTGTCCTGGCCGCAGGGCGGGCTGGAGACAGTCTCGGTGACCGACCTGAACCTCGTCCTCGGGAGGCTCAACCCTGACTACTTCCTCGGCGGCGAAGTCGACCTCGACGTCGAGCTCGCCCGAGAGGCGATCGAGCGGCAGGTCGCGCGCCCGCTGGGCCTGTCGGTCCCGGAGGCGGCCGCCGGCGTGATCGAGCTGTTCGAGCAGACGCTCAAGAACGAGGCCGTCGGCCAGATCCTGGGCAAGGGCTATTCGCCGACCGACTACACGCTGCTCTGCTACGGCGGCGGCGGCCCGCTGCATGTCGCTGGTTACACCGACGGGGTCAGCTACCGCGAAGTTCTGGTGCCCGCGTGGGCGGCGGGCTTCTCGGCGTTCGGCTGCGCGTGTGCGGACTTCGACTACCGCTACGACCAGACCGTCGACCTTCCACTGCTGCCGAGCTTCGGCGAGGCCGAACGAGCCGGGATCGGAACGATGATCACCTCGGCGTGGCTCGCCCTGCAGGACCGGGTGGCGGCGGAGTTCGCGAAGTCCACCATCGAGCGCGAGCGGATCCGCTTCACCCATGCCGTGCGGATGCAGTACTACGGGCAGCTCAATGACATCGAGCTCATCTCCCCGCACACATCGCTCGAGGCCGGCGCACAGGTCGACGACCTGATCGGCGCGTTCGAGGACGCATACGCGAAGATGTACGCCTCCTCGGCGCGCTCTCCCGAGTTCGGCTACCTCGTCACCCACGTGATCGTCCACGGCACGGTCGATGTCGAGAAGCCGGCGCTGCCGCAGATGCCCGAAGAGCCCGGGACACCCCGTCTGAAGGCGACGCGCCCTGTTCACTGGGGACGGGCGAGCGAAGGCGAGTTCGTCGAGACCGACATCTTCCAGCTCGAGGAGATCCGTGCCGGGCAGTCGATCGAGGGCCCGGCGATCGTCGAGCACTCGGCCACGACCTTCGCCGTGCCGCCCGGGCGGAGCGCGAGCCTCGACAGCCACCACATCTTCCATCTCACCGACAGCTCGGAGGCCTAGCGATGACCACCGTCGACTCCACGCGCACACCCGGGCAGGCCGGCGCCGTGGGCTGGGAAGGCCGGACGCTGCTGTCGATGCTCGAGGAGTCCGACAGCCTGTTCGCGCAGACAGGCCACTATGCGGGCCTGCGCGAGCTGGAGATGATGGGCAGTGACCCGATCGGCTACGAGAAGCTGTTCTCGCGCCTGCGCGGCGGCTTGGTGTCCGCACGCTCCACCGCGCTGAACATCTCGGCCTCGCCGATCGTCCGTGAGCTAGGCGAGCTGTGCTTCGCGCTGTACACCCCGGAGGGCGACTCGCTCGCGCTCTCCACAGGCATCATCGTCCACGTCCACACGATGTCGGACGCCATCAAGTGGATGGTCCGCCACCGCTACGAGGAGAACCCGGGGATCCGGCCCGGCGACGTCTTCGCCAACAACGATCCCACGATCGGGGACGTGCACAACGCCGACGTGCAGACGTTCGTCCCGATCTTCTGGGAGGACGAGTTGATCGCGTGGGCGGGTGGCGTCACACACGTGCTGGACATCGGAGCCAGCACTCCCGGCGGCGTCCCGGTCGGCCCGACGATGCGCTACGAAGACGGCATCGACCTGCCGTGCATGAAGATCGGCGAGCTCGACCAGCTGGCGCCGTGGCACCTGGAGCGCTGCCGCAAGCGCACGCGGGCATCGGCCTACTACATGCTGGACGAGCGCACACGGCTCGCCGGCTGTCACATGATCCGCGATGCCGTGGAGAGGGTGGTCGCAGAGGAGGGCGTCGATCGCTTCAAGCAGTTCAGCAGGGAGGTGATCGAGGAGGGCAGGCGCTCGTTCAAGGCACGCATCCGGGAGATGACGATCCCGGGCCGCTACCGCTCACCGGCGATCTTCGACGCCGAGTTCTCCGACAAGGAGCAGCTGCCCGCCCGGGCCCGCCGGGACATCGTGATGCACTCGCCGTTCGAGGTCAGGATCGGCGGAGATGGCACCTATGAGCTCGACTACGACGGTTGCTCGGCATGGGGCTGGCATTCGATGAACTGCACCCCCTCGGGCATGCAGGGCGCGATCTGGGTGATGTTCACCCAGACGCTGATCTGCAACGACAAGATCAACGACGGGGCCTACTTCGCGATCAAGACCAACTTCCCAGAGGGCACGATCTCGAACCTGGGCGAGGCGGAGGGGTCGACCGCGATCGCCTGGGCGTTCCTGCAGCCGTCCTTCACGGGCTTCCCGCGCACGATCTCACGCGCGCTGCAGGCACGCGGCTTCATCGAGGAGATCCTCGCTGCCTATTCCGTCTCGGGCAACGTCCAGCAGGGCGGTGGCATCGACCAGTACGGGAGCTCCTCGGCGATCATGAACTTCGAGGTCTCCGCGCAGGGGATGGGCGCCAAGTACGTGCTCGACGGGACCGACTACTGCGCGGCGATGTTCAATCCCGAGGGCGACATGGGTGACGTCGAGATGTGGGAGCTGATCTCGCCGTTCGTCTATCTGTCGCGTCGGGTGAAGGCCTCCTCGGGCGGCCCGGGCCGCCACCGGGGCGGCTCGAGCTTCGAGTCGCTGTTCATGGTCAACAAGACACCCTTCTGGGAGCTGCAGAACATCGGCACCGGCCGCGTGCTCTCCTCGGCAGGGCTGTTCGGCGGCTACCCCGGAGCGACCGCCTACATCCACAACATCCATGGCGCTGACCTGACCGAACGCGCGCTCAGGGGCGAGGCCTACCCGGTGGCCGACGGCGATTTCGAGCATCCCGCGCTGATGGAGATCGAGGGCACCTCGCGCGAACACAAGAACGACGGCATGACCCTGCTCTCACCGTTTGCGAACGGAGATCTCTACCTGTCGGTGATGAAGGGGGGAGCGGGCCTGGGCGATCCGCTGCTGCGGCCGGTCGCGGACGTGGAGCGCGACGTCAGCGAAGGGCACCTGCTGCCGCGCTTCGCCGAGTCTGTCTACGGCATCAGCGACCGTGACGCGCGTCGACGGCGCCGGCTCGATCTCGCGCGTCCGACTCGCGACTGGGTCGCCGCCGAGCGCGGGCGGATCCTCGAACAGGATCTGGCCGTCCCGATCAAGGAGATGTACGCGGAGTCGATGCGCCTCTCGCCGCGCTGGGCCGCTGAGTACCGAGGCTTCTGGGATCTGCCGGAGGACTTCGACTTCGACGTCCTGACGCCGACTGTCGCGGCGACGCGCGCGCAGCCCGGCCGGGCGGATCCGGACGAGGTGGCGGACGCCTTCCTGGCAGGCTCGGAACCGGTGGCGCCCGCACCTTCGCCCGGAGGGGGCCGGCTGGACCGCGAGACGCTGGAGGCGCTGCTCGATGAACGCCTGTCGCGCCGCGAGGTGAAGGAGATCCAATCCGGCTACAAGGACGCCGAACGGTTCGAGAAGTGGATTGCGGTGCTCCAGGATCGCGTCCCGTACGAGGACCCGATCGTGCTCCCGGCCGGCGAGGGGCTGAACATCGTCCGGCGCCGAGCGGACGGGCAGCTGGTTCACCGCTGCGACTGCGGCCACGACTTCTCCCCCCACAACCGCAACTGGAAGATGGACGCCGTCGTCCACGTCCGCGACAGCGAGGAGTCGATGCTCGAGGTCTACCCGGACATGGGTGGCCCGGACCCTCAGCTTCAGCAGCTACGCGAGTACTTCTGTCCTTCGTGTGCGCGGCAGCTCGAGGTCGAGGCGCTTCCGCCCGGCTACCCCGTCGTGCACGAGTTCCTTCCCGACATCGAGGGCTTCTACCGCGGCTGGCTGGGACGTGAGGTGCCGCTCTAGCGGCGCGGGCGCGCTGCCGGTCCGGAGCGCCGGAAGAAGTCGGCCTCCGCTTGCCCGAGTGGCGTGGCCGGTGAGGCCCCGTGCAGGTACTCCGCGGCGATGCCGCCCCAGTCCGCCCCGGCTCGGAGCTGCCGCAGGACGATCGCGACGACGCCGTGCATCCGCCGAATCAGGATTGCTTCCGGCGGCAGGGTGAACTGGTTGACCTGCATCCTCACTGCCGCCCGCTCCTCGCTGTCGGGAGGCTCTCGGTCTCGTCGTCGACGATCAACGTCGGGCGCGAAGCGTCGGTGCCCGGGAACCGCGTACCACTTGGTCGCCATCCGCATCATCCCGAGCGCGAACTCGGCGTCGACCCCGTCGGCTCCGCCGGCGGGGAGATAGCCGCCGGCGAGCAGGGCTGCCTTGACAGCTTCGCCGTCCCCGTCGCGAACAGCGAGGGCGATCGCCCGCTCCGCCGCGACTCGATCGGCGGTGACGTAGCGCACGAGCCCGAAGTCCAAGAAGCACACCCGGCCATCCGCGGTCAGCAGATAGTTACCGGGGTGAGGGTCGCCGAGGCCGATCCGGTCGCGATAGAGCAGCCCGAAGTGGAACCGGAAGACGATCTCACCGTAGCGGTCGCGCGGCGCCTCGTCGGCTCGGCGCACCGCCTCGAAACCCTCTCCCTCAACGTATTCGGAGACGAGTACCCGCCGAGTCGAGAGGTCTGTGTGAACTTTCGGCACGAGGACGAACGGGTGCCCACGCATGAGGCGGCCGATGCGGCGCTGGTTCTGTGCCTCGAGCTCGTAGTCGAGCTCCTCCGAGATGCGCTCGCGCATCTCGGAGGCGAGCGCCTTCGCGTCCAACCCGGGGGCGAGCCGTTTCACGAGCGGCAGAAGAAGTGTCACATTGCGAAGGTCAGTCTCGACGGCCTCCGCCACCCCTGGATACTGGATCTTCACGGCCACCTCGTCGCCGTCGAGCGTGGTGGCGCGGTGCACCTGGCCGATCGAGGCGGCGGCGAACGCCTGCTCGTCGAAGTCGCGGAACACGCGCCCGAGCGGGCCGCCGAACTCCTGGCGCATCAGCTTCTCGAGATCCGCGAACCGCACTGGCGGGACGTCGTCGCGAAGCGCGGCGAGGCGGCGCTGCAGATCATCCCGCTCATCCTCCGGGAGCCCGTCGAACTCGACCATCGAGATCATCTGGCCGACCTTCATCGCGGCGCCGCGCATCTGCCCAAGCTGGTCGACGAGCTGCTGGACAAGTGCGGCCGTCCGCTCGCTTTCGGCCGACGCAGCACGCTCGGCCGTGCGAACTCGGTTGGCGGTACGCATTCCTGCCCACCGCAGGCCTTGACCCGTCACCAGCCCGCCCACGCGAGCCGTTCGCGCAAGCCGACCGGTCGGCAGCTTGCCCGCCTCAGGCGGATCGTCGGCGCGAGCACCCATGCAGCGAGGCTAGCGAGAAGCCTTGGGACCAGAAGGAGCGGGCAATCCCGCGCGGGGCGTGGGCCCGTCTTTAAGGGGGAGGGCTCGCTGCGAGCGGGGCACAACGTCATCGCTGGTGCTTGTCAGACCGGCGCCGCGCTTTGCAGTGGGGGCCAACCGGGATCGAATCGGCAATTCCGTCAGCGACGCCGGGGGTCACCCACGCGGCTGCGAGCGGTCCGATCTCCTCGAGTGCCGGCCCCAGTCGATCCCGTCCGGTCTCGATGCCCAGTGAACCCGGGCAGGTCGGTGTCGCCTCGCAAGCATGTCATCGGCCACTTACGTCTGAGGATGCCACGTATCGCCTGGACCCACGGTGGCAGGTGTCCGAGCGTCAGCGCGGCATGCTGGACGGGAGGCCATACACATGGAGCGCCTGGCCCGCGACGATTCGACCACCGCATAGCGAACCGATCCCTGAGGAGTCACGCATGCCACGAATCATTGTCGCGACCGAGGACCCGCACATCCCCGACGGCGTCGGCATCACCCTTGACGAGGACGTACGCACCGTCCACCTGTCCACCGGCCATGCGGCGTCGCAGCTCGTAGAGCGCATCGCCTGGGCCGTCAAGGATGCCGAAGCCCGCTGCCAGGCAAAGCCTGGCATCCGTCGCGATGTGGTCGGAGCGCGTTAAGACCGCGCGGGTCGCCGCGACGCTCCGGCGCGACGCGCCCACGAGTCGCAGGCTCTGGTCGGCTGGGTGGGCTTTTGCTCGCTCAGCAGAGTCGGGAGGTCTTGGCCCTGCCCGCCAGTGTGGCGTGTTGCCAGCCCGCAGGGGTCACTAGAACACAGAGCCAGCGCGTACCCTGTCGGCATGTACGGAAGTGTGCGGGATCTGCGGAAGCGCGCCGCGGAGGTGATAGGTGCCGTTCTTGCCGGTGAGCGGGTGACGCTGACGGCGAAGGAGAACCGATCGCCGACATCGTTCCTCGCGCTCGCCGCGCGCGGTGGCTGTCCGGTAGCGAGTTGCGCTCTCAGCTCAACGGCCGAGCCGCCGACCCAGGACTCGCCCACCAGCTCGATGAGCTCGGAGCTCAGACACTCGACAAGCTTTGAGCGACCCCCGGGCAGTCGCTCAGGCGCTTGCGCCTGGATCTCAGCTGGAGGCCTCGCGGCCACGTCGTCCGATCGATGTCAAAGCGGTCGGCTTTCGCCGGCAGCCGGAGTCCATGTGGCGTAGTTGTAGTGTAAACATGGCATGGCTCGAGTACGGGTAAGCACCACGGTCGACGAGCGGCTACTCACGGACGCACGCCAGGCCCGCTCGGAGCTCCCGGATTCGGCGCTTCTGGACGAGGCACTCACCGCGCTCGTCGCTCGGAACCGCGCAGTCGAGATCGATGCCGCCTACGCGGCCTACGAGCGAGTTCCGCTCGACAGCGCCGACGAGTGGGGGGACTTGGCCTCGTTCCGTGCTGCCGCCGGCGCGTCGTGAGCGCCGTGCCCGCGCGCGGTGAGCTCTGGTGGTGTGAGCTGGCCGAGATCGGCCGCCGCCCGGTTGTCGTGCTCTCCCGGGACGCGGCGATCCCCCACCTTCGTCCTGCTCTCGTCGGCCCGTGTACGACCACCATCCGCGGAATTCCGAGCGAGGTTCGACTCGAGCGGGCGAGGATCCCGTGCCGCGAACCTCTGTCGTCAACCTCGACTCGGTCGAGAGCGTGTCCGTCGCGACGCTCGTGGAGCGCCTCGGTCGCCTCAGCGATGAACGGATGCGTCAGATCTGCGCTGCGCTAGAGATCGCGGTTGCGTGTGACTCGTGACACGCGGTGACCTTCTGCCAGCGACACGCGCGGTCTTTGCAGGGGTCTTCGGTTCCCGGCCAACGTCGCCGTGGGTCGCTACGCCGCCTGGAATTCGGCAGGCCGTGATCTGTCCGTCACACACGGCGTGACCCATCCGTCACGAGCGGAGGGCGTCCTCAGGCGGCTGTCAGCGGCTCGGTCCCATCTAAGACCGGGCCGAGCCGATGCGGCTCGATCTCGAGGTCGTAGCGATCCTGGAGGTTCATCCAAAAACCGCTCGCTGGTACCGAAGCATCGTGCGAGCCTGAGCGCCGTATCGGTGGGCGCTCCGCCGCATCCCGTGCACGATCTCGTTTGATCCGCCGCGGTGGGACGCCGATCGACGCCGCCAGTCAGTGGTGGCGCCCGTGGGGGCGCTTGCGGCGGTGCTTGACCTTCGGGGTGCGCCGGTGGATGCGCGACCGGCCGTGGAGCGTCGCGTGACCGTGGGTGCGAGTGAGTGCGTGGCCGGATGCGGAGCTGAGGGTGAGAGTGGCAGTCCCGTGTCCGCCACTGCTCGTTAGTGTCGCGGCGCCGTCAGCTCTGACGGTGAGCGCCGGATGCGACACGTGGCCGCTGAACCGCGCGGTAACGGTGTGCTGTACCCCGCCGCTGACGCGGGTCACGCTGAGCGTGGTTCCGAGGGTCGCGCTGGGTGTTGTGATCGTCCCGCTGGAGGTCATCGTCGCTTGGTGTCCGCCGTGGGTCAGGGCGGCGTTGTCGATAAAGCCGTGGCCCGTCAGCGACAGTGTGGTGGTGCCCGGCTGAGGCTCGACGTCGACTGTGACCAGATGGTGTCTGGATGGCACACGCAGCGCGGATTCGGCGGCGTCTGTGTATTTGACGGCAGACGTTGCGTCGGCTGGGATCCCGTGTGGGGAGCCCGCGCCATATCCGACGCCGGTGACGGTGCCTGCTCCGGCGGAGATGTGGAACCAGGGTGCGATCGCGCTGGCGGGTAGGCGCAGGCCGCCCGGCGGCTTGGGGCTGGGCACCGTGAAGAGGGTCCCCGGCCCTCCGCTGACAGGGTCGCCGTACGTGCCGTGGCTGAAGCTGCCGAGGAAGCTCCAGCTCCCGTTCGAGCTGACGTGCACTTGGAGCTTTCCGTAGGCGTCGGTCTGCGAGGAGGCGCTGGAGGGCACGTTGGGGTCGACGACGTCGATGTCGATTCCGCTGCCCGAGGCCTGGTAGTCATAGCCGAGGAGCGCGTGCCCCTCTTCCTTGCCGCCTTCTTTCCATTTGATCAGTACCGGTGCCGGGAGACTGCGACTGAAGGCGGAGTTAAGCTGAGAGGCGAGTGCTGTCGTGCTTGTGACCTTCTGCCAGGCCGCTTCGGCTTCCGGTGAGTATTGGCTGACGGCTGCTCGTAGCAGCCGGTGACTCAGCAGGTGGGAGCCGCTCGCTTCTTCTGACTGGGCGTAAGGAAGTGCGCCGGGGGTGAGCGTGAACGGGCCAGCCTTCGACCAGCCGAGTGGTTCGTGTCCGCCGTGGGCGTCTGCGTAGAGCTCGCGGCTGAGCAGGCTGAACCCATAGCAGAGGCCTCCGTTGAGGACGCTCTGCGCGTCGACGAGCGCTTCGGTGTATGTGACGGAGCCAGGGGGTCCAAGGTCGGTGAACACGGCTTCGAGGTCTTCTTTGGTGATGGGGCCCGCGCCGTCGTAGTCGCCCGTCCCGTTCCCGGCGTGGTTGATGATGTTGAAGCCCCATGGGAACCGGAAGTTGTCGACCTGGAAGGCTTGGTAGGCGTTTACGGCACCTGTGGGTGTCGTGATGGCGAGGTTGTTCGACGCGGTCGGCGGCACGCGGAAGGTGATCTGTGCGGGTTCTGACTGTTCGACTGTCGGTGGCTGCGCGCCCCCTAGCACGGGATACTGCCCGGCGCAGAACTGCTGGCCGCCGGCCGGGTTGAGGACGATCTGGCTGCCGGCCTGACGGAACCGCGGCGTGGTGGCAGAGGGCATGAGACTGCGGTTCGGGCTCGGTACGGTCGGGACGGCGCTCGTGGCGCACGCGGCTCCTTCGATCAGGGAGCGGATTCGTGCTGCTAGCTCGTTGCCACCCCGGCTTGCTTCCAGCGCGGTACCGCCGGCTATTTGTGCCCACACCTGCCAATAGTGGATGTAGTTTTCTCCGGTGGCGTGGTAATCGACCATCTCGAGCGGCTTCTGGTCGGTGGCCAGCTGGCGCAGGACTTGGTGGAAGTTGATGCTTTCGCCTTCGCCCAGCCGCGTGTCGAGGATTTCCTGGAGGCCGGGGAGTTCTTCGCCGGTGTCAAAGGGCGAAGGTTCGAGCCAGTCTTCTTCTGGGATCCCTTCGTTCAGGTTCGAGTCATGGGGGACGTCGTCTGCGACAAGGACGATCAAGTGCCGCGCGCCGGGCCGCCAGCCGACGTCGGGGTTCGTGTCGGTCTCCCAGAGAGCCCGGCCGTAGGCTTCGGGTCCGTCGCCACCGCCGAATGCGCTGAGCCCTTCGATTGCGTTGCTGGCGAGCACCGGGCTTGCCGTAACCGACTGGTCGAGCACCCAGGGCCCTTCGCCGTAGTCGCGTTGTTCGGCGACGCCGAAGTGCACGTCGGTGAGGGTCGCCTGCAGCTGGCTCATCACTTGCTGGATTTCAGCCTTGGCTTCGTCGAGGGCGCCTTCCATGGAGCCGCTCGTATCGAAGACGAACATGACGTCGGTAGGTGGCGGGGTCGCACGCGCCGTCGACACGATGCCGGTGCCGTAGGCCATCATCAACGCAGCCAGCGCTGTGGCTAATGCGGCGATCCTCCTCGCACTGCTTGCCCCCGTGGCGGGCGCGTCCCTCACTTCCCCCCCTCTCGCCTTCGCCGGAGCCTACAGGAAATTGGGCTCCGGGAGTCCGGCTAGCCGAATCGCGATGCGGTGCTTGCGACGCCCGATGCGGGTGATCTCCCGCCAGCGACGCGGCCCGTCGTTGCTGGGCCTTTCGGCGAGATCGCTAGGTACTACGAGGCGATGGAGCCAACCGGGATCGAACCGGTGACCTCCTGCTTGCAAAATAGCCGCTCTGCGCGTTGATTCCGCGCCGAAAGATCCCAATTAGCAGGGAGTTTGTGGGGCACCCCGGTAGCGAGACCGGGGCGGATACGCGCGGACTAGCAGCGATTATCGTGGATTCAGGCACTTCTGGCGATGAGTGCCCGCACGAAATCCTGGCCAGTCGCGGTGGGCCGCAACGGCAGACGGCCGCGATGGCACCGACCGCCGAAGACGGCTTAACATGCTCGCTATCTTCGAAGTCCACATGCGTCGGCCTCGAATCTCTGGCCGTTTGGTCGCAGTATGTGCGGCGGCGACGGTCCCGCTGCTAGCAGCCGGCTGTGGCGGGGGCTCGCGGGGCGCGGCGAGAAGCGGCTCCTCCTCGCCGGCCACAATCACGATCGACGCTGCCAAGCAGTACCAGCGTATCGCCGGGTTTGGTGTGTCTGAGGGGTTCGGACAGGCGAAGGCGCTGATGAACATGCCGGCCTCGGTCCAGAAGCAGGTGCTGAGCTTGCTCTACAGCCCGACGCGCGGGGCGGGATTGACGATCTTGCGCAACGAGATCAGCGCCGACAAGGGGTTCACGATCGAGCCCAAGGCGCCGAGCAGCCCGACCGGCAGGCCGTCGTACCTGACGCTCGCTGAGGTCGATCAGGATCAAGGGCAGCTGTGGTTCGCCAAGCAGGTCAAGGCCGACTATGGCGCCAACGTGTTCGCCGATGCCTGGAGCGCTCCCGGGTTCATGAAGACCAACGGCTCGGCAATCAACGGCGGCACGGTGTGCGGGGTCCCGGGCGCGAGCTGCAAGAGCGGTGATTGGCGCCAGGCGTACGCCGACTACCTCGTGCGGTACGCGAAGGAGTACGCCGCGGCTGGCGTACCGCTCAGCTACGTCGGCCCGTTGAACGAGGGGGACCTCAGCGTCCCCCAAGACAGCATGCTCATGAGCCCGGCGCAGACCGCCAACTTGATGGCGATCCTCGGTCCGACGCTCGCGCGCTCGGGTTTGTCGGCGCGCGGGGAGTGCTGCGCCACGAGCAGCTGGAAGCTCGCGCAGCAGTACGCGGCCGCGATCGAGACCGACAAGGCGGCGAGCACGGCAACCGCGCTGTTCACCAGCCACGGCTACTTCGCAGCGCCCGGCTCGCCGCTGCGCGGCTGGAGCAAGCCGGTCTGGCAGACCGAGTGGGCGCCGTTCAACACCGGGCCGTTTGACGCGGCCTGGGACGACGGCTCACAGTTGTCGGGTTTCACTTGGGCGCAGAACATCCACACGGGCTTGACCGCGGCGAACCTGGGCGCGTTTCTCTACTTGTGGGGCGCGAACACGAGCACTACGACCATCACCGGCCCCAACACGGGACTGGTTGAGGTCAAGGGCAACACCGTCACCACCTCCGGTCGACTGTGGGCCTTGGCGAGCTACAGCCGGTTCATCCGCCCCGGCACGGTGCGCATCGGCACGACGACGAGCCGCGCGGGCCTCGAGGTGAGCGCGTTCCGCAACAGCGACGGTTCGACTGCGGTCATCGTGCTGAACAGCGCCCACAGCCGCCAGGCCGCGACCTTCTCGCTGCGCGGGCTCAGTGGAGCGCACGTCACGCCGTACCTGACCGACGCAACCCACGAGCTGTCCGCACAGACCCCCATCACGGTGAGGAACAGGGCGTTCACCGCGACCCTGCCGCCCCGGTCGCTCGTCACCTACGACATCCGATCATGAGCGTCGCGCGACCGCTGTGACCAGCAGCCCTCGCGCGCGCTCGACCGACCGCGGCGACTCGTGCATGGCCGCGCGGCTGAGTGCAGGACCTTTACGGATGGAGCCAACCGGGATCGAACCGGTGACCTCCTGCTTGCAAAATAGCCGCTCACGCGCCCAGTCCGGCGCAGGAAACTCCGGAGGCCGTGGTCCGGAGCGCCGTCGCTGAACCTAATGGAAACCGATCACTGGGCCCATGACAGAGGCTGAGCTCCGCGCTCGCTGGTCGGACCGTGGGTGCTGCGCCACTCGCGGCAATGGCGCGCGCATCAACCCGGCGTGTACGCGCCGGGCGATGTCGGCGGGAAGACGATCGAGTCACCGGCGCGCGCGGCGTGATTGTCGCGGTCAGCTGCGCGAACCATGCGAAGCTGCGGGAAAATCGGTGATGCATCGAGGCCAGTTCCTCGGTGCCGGGCCCGGGCCGCAGCGAGTCCGCCGCATGTTGGAGCCGAACAACGCTGAGGCGGCGAGCGTTAGTAGTGTCGCGAGCGGACCAAGACCAGCGAGAAGGAGGCAAACGATGACTGCAGATGAGAACGCAGCGATCCTGCGGCGCGCTTACGCCGCATTCAACTCGGGTGACATGGACACGCTCATCGAGGTCTTCGACGACAGCATCGTGTGGCACTTGCCGGGCCGGAGCGCAATGGCCAACGACTACGAGGGCCGCGACGCTACCTTGGCCTACTTCGGCCAGCTGGCGCAGGAGACGGGCGGCACTTTCCGGGCCGAGCTGCTCAGCGCGCTACCAGATGACGAGGACCGCGTCGTCGGCATCCAGCGCAGCATCGCGGATCGGAATGGCAAGCACCTGGATGTTGGCAACTGCATCGTCTTTGAATTCAAGGACGGCCGGGTCATTGACGGTCGGGAGCACTTCCACGACCTCTACGCCTGGGACGCGTTCTGGGCGTAGCCTCGCCGGCGCGAGCCCGGCAGGTTCAGCCACTCGCATGAGCGACGACGCTGCGCGAGTCCCATGCGTGGCGCAATATGGGCCTTGCCGGTCCGGCGCGTCGCAGGTGGGCTCTAGCCTGCCCGAGCGCTAGAGCCTCGTTCCAGTTCTCATTACATCGATCCGGCAGATCTTTCCAACGCTCATGCAGAAGCGCCGCCCCGTGGGGGCCCGATCGTCTGTCGGACCCCCACGACTTGTGCTCAGACGCGGGCGAGGGGGCCTGCGGGCACGATCTGCTCGTCGGGGTCGATGACGCCCAGCTGCTTGATCGTCGTGAAGGCGCCGCCCTGGACCTGGCCGATGAACATGTTCATCCGCACGTGATGCTGGCCGGGCACCATCTCGGCCGGTCCGCCCGGGCCGACGGCGATCTTGGCGTGATCGAGCGCCTCGATCACCTCGCCCTGCTCGAGCGAGCCGGCCTCGCGGACGGCGGCCTCCCACAGCCGCATCCCGCGGTACATGCCGGAGCACGCGCCGCCGCCGGTGAACATCGCGCCGCCGGGGTAGCGCTTGTTGTAGCGGTCGAGCAGCTCACGACTGAACGGGTCCTCTGAGTCCCGGTAGTAGTCGAGGCAGCTGTACAGGCCCTCGACCTGCGCGGGCGGCACGAGGTTGAGACAGTTCTCGTCGAAGTACGTGCAGACGAGCTGCCCGCCCCGCTCGCTGAAGCCGGCGTCGTGCAGCTGTTGGAAGAACGGCACGACAGCCGGCGGGACGATCGTGTTGAAGACCACCTCCGCGCCGCCCGACATGATCTTCTCGATCGCGTCGCTGTAGTCGGTGTGGTCGAGCGGGTAGTAGTCCTCCTCGACGATCTCCCCGCCGGCCGCGGTGACGATCTGGCGAACCTTCGCGTTCATGATGCGTGGCCAGATGTAGTCGGCCGAAGGCAGCGCGAAGCGCTTGGCACCCGTCTTCTCGATCAACCAGGGAATCAGCGGGTCGACCTGCTGCGCCGGCACCGGGCCGGTACAGAAGATCAACGGGTCGCACTCCTGTCCCTCGTACTGCTCGGGGTAGATGTACAGCGTCCTGCCCTCGGTCACGGCGGCCGCCTTGATTGCCTGCCGCGTCGAGCTGAGGATTCCGCCGAAGATCACGTCGACCTGCACGTCCCGCACGAGCTCGGCGGCGGCGGCCTCGGCGGCCGCTTCCGTCGTCTCGCTGTCCTCGATGTGCAGCTCGATGTACCGGCCCAGCAGCCCGCCGGCCGCATTGATTTCGTCGACGACCATCCGCGCGACGTTGGCGTCGGCGATGCCCATGAACGACATCGGGCCGGTCAGGTCGGCGATCACTCCCAACTTGATCGGTTGTATTGGCGAAGCTGTCGGTGTTCCCATGACGTTTCCTCCGTTCACGATCGATTTCGCCGGTTAGGCGTCGAAGTTGCCGCCGCGCTCGGCGACCTGGGGAGGGCCCCTGTGCCCGGCCTCCTGCATGATCGGCGGGACCTCGGGGTCTGACGCGAACCTCTGCCAGCCCTCAGCGTCCCAGTCGAAGATGACCCAGACGCGGCTGTCGTCGTTGGGGTCACGGAAGACCTGCGCGCCCTTGGAGCCGTGCTGCCGACGCTTGTCGGCGCCCTTGGTGGAGAAGATCCGCTCGAAGCGCTCGAAGTCCTCGACGGTGGTGGTTGCCAGAAACATCTCTGCCCCCTTGTTAATGCTCGGCGCCGCGTGTCGGTGCCGATGTCGAGGCGAGTATCCGGCGCAAGACAGGGGGGCACATCGGGCGAACGCCCTATGCGGCGCGCACCAAGTCCTGCTCGAAGGCCCACAGCGTCGCGGCGGCGCGGCTGCGCACCCCTGCCTTCTCATAGATGTGCTGCACGTGATGCCCCGCGGTCTTCACGGAGATGCCGAGGGCGTCGCCGATCGCCTGGTTGGAGTCGCCACGGACGAGCGCGAGCAGCACCTCGAGCTCTCGCGGCGTGATCCCGGCGGGCAGCTCTCGCGAGCGTTTTGAGACTCGATGGCCGGCCGCCGCGAGCACAGCCGCAACTGCATCCGGGTCAAGCCTGCCCTCACTCGCGTCGCGCAGCAGCTCGGCCTCGGCGCCCGCGGCATCGAGCGCCGGTCGGTGGGGGCGGGCTTCGCGCATCGCGACGTAGCAGTCGGCCGCGGCGAGGATGCGGCCCGCCAGATCGAGTTCGGGCGCCCGCACGCCGCGGTGGTAGCCGGAGCCGTCGAGGCGCTCGTGGTGAGCGCCGGCGATACGACCCACCGGCGCGAGCGCCGGTGACTGCGCGAAGGCGCGTTCGGTGAAGTGTGCGTGCAGGCGCACGCGCTCCCATTCGCCGAACCCGAGCGCGGCGGGCTTCTCCCAGATCGAGTTCGGCACCCCGACGCGGCCGAGGTCGTGCGCGAGCGCGGCGCGTCGAAGGAGCGTGACATCGTCCTCGTCGAGGTTCGCGCGCCACGCGGCGGCCTCGGCGAGCTCGGCGACGGCCGTGCAGTGCTCGCGCAGCCACGGCGTCTTCAGGCCGGTGATCGCGGCGATCGTCGCGAAGCCTTTTTCGATCGCCTCGCCATGGAGCCAGACCGGCGGCGAGGGCTCGATCGCGAGCGCGTACTCCCACATCCGCGACTCGTCCAGCTCTCCGAGCATGGCGGCGAGGTTCGCGACCGCGAGCTCCGCGAGGCGCGGGTCATAGGCGGCGCCGGAGCGCTCCTCGAGCACCGCGCACGCACGCTCGGGGCCCGCGGCCGAGACGAACAGCGAGGCGTCCTTGGCGACGTGCAGCAGGCGGATCGACATCGGGATCTGCTCACCGGCCACGGCCGGGATACCGAGCCCGTCCCAGCGCGCGAACACGTATTCCAGCGCCTCCTGAATGCTCGGACGCAGGCCGAGCCAGCCGGCAAACCGCTGTGCAACCTCGCACATCGTTTCCAGCGATTCGCGCGCCCTCGGACCGGCCTCGGCCATCGCCTGCTCGAGCATCTTCGCGCGAACCTCCGGCGGCCGTCCCAGCCCGACGAAGGCGCGATAGAACTCGATCACCTCGTCAGGCTTGGTGGGGTCGATCAGGTAGAACGCGGCACGATGCGAGATGTCGTCGCCGAACAGCTGCCCGGCCTCGTGCCCGTTGGAGGTGCAGCCGGAGGCGTGCAGCAGCGCGACGTAGTAGGTGTCGGCGAGCTCGTCCGCCGAGGCGCCTGCGAGCTCGCCGAGTCGGACTGCGAGCACGGCCGAGCGAACGGCGTGCTCGAGCGGCTGCCCAGTGCCGAGGTCAGTGGCGATCGAGAGTGCGGCGACCAGCTCGGCGGCACGGATCGGCTGCTGGACGCGGTCGCTGCGCACGGCGCTCGCGACAGAACCTCGCGCCTCCGTCAACGGTCCGCCTCCATCGGCTGGGATCCTAGCCCACAAGAGGGTTCGTACCAACGGGTGACCCGAACATGATCATCCTGCCCCGGTGCCGCCCGCTCAGCGGTCGGCCACGCTCGGCCCGCGAGCGCGCCGCGATCCGCTCGGCCACCCGCCCAAACTTTGATTGCGCGCTCAAGTTCACCGCGCAACTAGTGCCGCCGAGAAGCACAGAAACCACCTGCTTGCAGGCGTTTCAGGTATGGAGCCAACCGGGATCGAACCGGTGACCTCCTGCTTGCAAAGCAGGCGCTCTCCCAGCTGAGCTATGGCCCCAGGGCATCAAGGGTAGCCGGGCGCCTCCCAGCGCACGGCGCGCCGCCGCGTGCCGGCAGCATCCCGGCGATGAGCAACTCCTCGGCGGCACCGACCGGCGGGGTTCGTGCGCCATGACGCCCTCGCTGGTCCCTGCACGCCCTGCCTCCGTCACACCCCTGCATGACGGTCGAGGCCGCACGGGTCGCGTGCCATCCTCGCGCGCCTCGAGGAGATCGAGCCCGACCCGCTCTTCTATCCCTCCGGCGAGGTCCGCGAGGCTGCGCGCGGGGGCGACGAGGAGTTGCAGGACCCCGGCCGCCGCCTGCCGTGGGTGCGCTGCATTTCCGCCCCGAGCTGCTCGCCGCGATGGCCGGCGGCGAGCCGCTGGACGGGCCCGGGACCGACTACGCGATTCGCTTCATCCATGCCGCCGGGGGCTACCTGATCGGGCGTGGCGCCCGGGAAGCGCCCGGGCGCAGCCGCTCCGCGAGGCCGTCGACGTCGGCGACCGTCACCGTGAGCTCGGGGTGGCGCAGCAGCCCGAGCGGATCGAGTCCGCGCACGGGCGAGCGGAACGAGATCAGCACTCCGCGCTCCCCGTTCGTCGCGAACGTCAGGCCGCGATCGGTGATCGCAAGGCGGGCCGGTCCGGCGGTCTTGAAGAACGCGTACGGCCCGGTCACGGCTACGGCCGCGACGTTCGCGAGCGCCGTCCGGACCCGCCAGGGCCCGAAGCGCGCGCACAGCGCGTCCGCGCCGACCTCGACCGATGCGGTCTCAGGCGTGATCCCGAACAGGCGCGCCGGGCGACGGTAGGCCTCAGCGAAGCGGAACGTGAAGAGCTCCGCCGTGGTCATGCCCTGGCGTTCCGGAGCCACGGTCCTGAGGCTACAAACAGGCGGGCCCAGCGGCCCGACCGGCCGCGATCGCGACGCTCTGGCGCGACCGCGCTTCGGGACGAAGCGGGCGGCGGACGTGCCTCGCGCAACCCGGAGCGCGGCCACGGGTTGCAGGATCATCACGGCTCTGCCGCCGCCATCGTCATCCCGCCCGCGCCGGGCGCTGCTGCCCGCGCTGATCCTGCTCCTCTGCGCGAGTGCCGGAGCCGGCGCCGGCCGGGCGGCTGCGGCTCCCCGGCTGGGTTGGTCGCCCCCGGTCTCATTCGACGGCGGCGGGGGCCCGACCGCGATCTCGTGCCCCGACGAATCGCTGTGCGTGGCCGTCGACGCCGCCGGCCGGGCCTTCTCGAGCTCCGAGCCCGGAAACGCCGTCCCCCACTGGAGCAGCGCTTCGATCGATACGGCGGGCGCACCGCTGAGAGCGGTTTCGTGCGCTGCCGGCGGTCCGTGCGTGGCGGTCGACGCTCACGGCAACGCGCTCGCCCAGGCCGCGGCCGGATCCGCGTCCTGGAGTGCGACCCCGATCGCGGGCGGGGCTTCGATCGAAGGCGTGTCGTGTCCGGCTGCCTCGCTGTGCGTCGCGGTCGATGCTTCCGGCGCGGTCCTGTGGAGCACCGACGCCCGGTCCGGGCACTGGAACTCGGCCACGATCGACGCGGGTCACACACCGCGCGCCGTCTCGTGCGCCTCGACCTCGCTGTGCGTCGCCGTCGACGCCGACGGCCGGGCGCTGGCCAGCACCGATCCGACGGGCGGAGCGGGGGCCTGGCGCGTCCAGACGATCGACTTCTCGGAACTCGACGCGGTTTCTTGCGCGGCGAGCGAGTGCGTTGCCGTCGACGGAGGCGGACAGGCCCTCGCCAGCGCCGACCCGGGTGCCCCCGGAGCGACCTGGAGCCTGACGCCGATCGACCTCGAGCCGATCACGGCGGTCTCGTGCGCACGATCTGGACTGTGCGTCGCCGTTGGGGCCGGTGGCCGGGCGCTGGCGAGCGACGAGCCCGCCGCGGCCGCGCCGGCCTGGAGCAGCGCCGCCGCGGGGGGCGGGAGCCTCAGCGGCGTCTCCTGCACGGCGGGCGGGCTCTGCGTGGCGGTCGACGGCCAGGGCCGATCCGTCTCCGCCCGGCCACCCGCCCCTGCTGTTGCGACGTTCGCACCTGCCCAGGTGACCGCGGCGAGCGCGGTGCTCGCGGGCAGCGTCGATCCGCGCGACGCGTCGCTCCTCTCGTGCGCGTTCCAGTACGGCACGTCCCCGGCCTACGGCGGCAGCGTTCCCTGTGGCAGCGCCCCAGCGGCCGCCGGGGGAGCGCACCCGGTTTCTGCGAGCGTCACTGGGCTCGAACCCAACCGGACCTATCACTTCCGGGCCGTCGCCGAGAGCCCGTCGGGCGCGGCCGCCGGCGCTGACGCGACCTTCAAGACCGCGGTCTCGCCGCTCGTGGCTCGGGTGCGTCCCCATCCCTCGATCACGGGCACTCCCGCAGCCGGCCAGACCTTGACCTGCCGGGCGGGAACGCCAGCCGGCGCGAGCGCGGCGCTGAGCTACGCGTGGCTGCGCGACCTCGTCCCGGTGGCGGGCAGCACCGAACCGGCTTACCGCGTCAAAGGCAGGGACCGCGGGCACCACATCCAATGCGCCGTGACCGCCACGAACGGGGGCGGCAGCGAAACGGCACGGAGCGCCTTCGTCACCGTGCCCGCGGGTGGCGTGCCCCGCGCGGCCGGTGAGACGCTGGTCGGGCTCGCGAGCTATCGCGCCGGGCGCGTCGCATTGCCCGTGGCCTGCTCGCGCCGGGCGAGCCGTGGCTGTGAGCTGACGGCGAAGCTCACGGCGCTCGCGACGCCTGCGGGCCGGCACCCGCAGCGCCACGGCGTGCTGCTGGGCGCCACACGGGCGCGGCTGCCCGCCGGCGCACACCGCACGGTCGTGCTCAGGCTCGGCGCGACGGGCCGGCGGCTGCTCGCCTCTCGCAGGACGCTCTCCGCCGCGCTGGTGGTCTCAGGGACCGTGATCGGCGTGATCCGGGCGCGGCTGGCGGACCAGCTGTTCGTGCTCCGCGGCGGTCGCCCCGCGCGAGCCGCCGAGATCGCGCGGGGCCGCTCGGCGCCCGCGCACGCCACGCGGCGCCGAGCCGGCGCGCCGGGCGCGGCGGGGCTGGCCGCCACGCCCTACATGGGGTGGGACACCTACCTCGCGCTCGGCGGGCGCTACAGCGAGTCGACGGTGCTCGAAGAGGCCAGCCGCCTGCTCACCCTGGGGCTGCGCAATCGGGGCTACCGCTACGTGTGGCTCGACGTCGGCTGGTGGCAGGGCTCGCGAGGGGCGAGCGGCGAGATCGAAGTG
The DNA here is from genome assembly GCA_963836035.1 of uncultured Solirubrobacteraceae bacterium. Lineage (GTDB taxonomy): Bacteria > Actinomycetota > Thermoleophilia > Solirubrobacterales > Solirubrobacteraceae > Palsa-744. The sequence continues at coordinate 507,448 of CAWIHX010000009.1, forward strand.
AGCGCCGCGCAATGGCCGCACGGCCTGCGCTGGCTGACCGGAACGTTGCACGCGGCCGGGTTCCTGGTAGGGCTGTACACGGACGCTGGCCCGAACGGGTGCGGCGGCGCCGGCCAGGGCAGCTACGGCCACTATCAGCAGGATGCCGACGCGTTTGCCGCGTGGGGCTTCGATGCGGTCAAGGTCGACTTCTGCGGCGGCTCCGAACACCAGCTGCCGCCCGCCGCCGCCTACACGGAGTTCCACGCCGCTCTCGCCGCCAACTCCGGCCACCGGCCGATGCTGCTCTCGATCTGCAACTTCCTCGTCCCCGGCGCCGGCGGCGGTGGTGCGTCCACCGTCGCGGGCTCCGCGTTCGGCTCCTACTCGTTCGGACCGGGTGTCGGGAACAGCTGGCGTACCGACACGGATGTCGGCGCTCCCCACCACGTCCTGTTCGCGAACGTGCTGCGCAACATGGACGCCGACGCGGCGGACCCCGAGGCCGCCGGGCCAGGCCACTGGAACGACCCCGACTACCTGGCTCCCGACCAGGGCATGAACCCGGCGCAGTTCCGCACGCAGCTGAGCATGTGGTCGATGCTCGCGGCCCCCCTGATGGTCAGCGACGACCTGCGCAAGATCCGCCGCTCCAGCCTCCGTACGCTCCTTGACCGGGAAGTGCTTGCGATCGACCAGGACCCCGCCGGAGTCCAGGGACGGCTGGTGTCCGCGTCCGGCAACGGCGAGGTCTGGGTCAAGCCGCTGGCCGGGGGCTCACGGGCGGTGGCGCTGCTCAACAGGGGCTCCGGCGCGATCACGGTCCGCACCAGCGCGGCGGCCGTCGGCTTGCCGCCGGCGACTCGCTACACGGTGCGCGATCTCTGGCGCGGTTCGACGAGCGCGTCCGCCGGGCCGCTCGCCGCCCGGGTCCCCGCCTTCTCGACCGTGCTGCTCCGGGTCAGCGGCTGAGGGCCGCGGCTCCAGGTCGAGCGCACGGCGGAGGAGTCACGCCGGGCGCCCGGCGTCGGCAGGCATGCCGGGCCGGCCCGTGGGGGCCGTCTCGCGAACTGAGCGCGGCCGGCCACGTCAGCGCGCGAGAGTGGAGGGAGTTGCTGTCAGGGTGGGTCGGGCGCCCCCGCTGTCATTCGGCTGATCGCCGGGTGGACAGGATCGCCCCGATGCGCGAAACTGCTCGCGCCGCGCCGCTCGGCGCGGTCAAACGGAGGGGGACGTACGTGAGACTCGATCGGTGTCGCCGGGCAGTGGGGCCCGCGGCGCGCTGCCAGCTCGCAGACATGGAGGGTGCGCGGCCCCATAACGCGCGGCCCTTCCGCCAGCCCGCGGCGCCGTCCCTCCCGGACCGCGGGCCGAACACGGGAGCGTGGGCGCGATGGAGCGCGCCCGCGCGCCTGTCCTGCCCTGCACGTTCCCAACGGCCACGTCGGGGTGGCTTGTCCACAACTCACAAGGAGGCATGAGGTGTACAGGAGAGCCCTCCGAGCGCCGGCGCTGATCGCAGCCGCGCTCTGCCTGATGGCGGTCGCGGCGAGCGCCGCCCAGGCCAAGATCTATGTGTCGAGCGCGCCCGCGGTCGCGAAGGGCAAGAGCTGCGCCGAACCGAGCTTCAACAGTGTCCAGGTTGCCATCGAAGCGGCCAAAGGCAAGCAGGTCGCGGTCTGCCCCGGCACCTATACCGAACAGATCGAGATCACCGGACCCGCAAAGCTCGCCGCGGCGAGCGGCGCCGGCACCGCCACGCTTGCGATGCCCGCCACGCCCGCGCGTTCGGAAACGGCGTGCGACACGAAACCCAACGAAGCAGAAGGGCCGCTGAACCAGGCAGATGAGATCTCGATCTGCACCGCTGGCACGGTCTCGATCACGGGATTGAACGTTCAGGCGGAGGTTCCGCTCGAAACGTGCGCCAACGGGCTGAACGGGATCTTCATCGGCGGGGGCGGGCTGCTGAAGGCGAAGAACGTCGTGGTTGAAGGGGCGAGCACGACGGTCGAAGCCTTCAAGGGCTGCCAGCACGGCGTCGCACTGCGCGTCGGCTTGGCGAGCCGCGAAGAGGTCGGTCACGCGATGCTCAAGGACGATACCTTCACCGGCTACGAGAAGAACGGCCCGACGGTGACGGGCGCGGGCTCGACGATGTCGATCGCCACTTCGACGGTCACGGGTGCGGGCCCCTCCCCGAACATCGCCCAGAACGGGATCGAGGTCCTGGGCGGCGCCCAGGCGAGCATCAAAGGCACGGCGATCAGCGGCAACGAGTGCGACGTCGGCGTGTGCGGCCCGGAAGGCACGCAGGCTACGGGCGTTCTGCTCTACGAAGCCGCGCCGGGCACGAAGGTCACGAGCGCGACGCTGAGACACAACGACATCGGCGTCTACTACGCCTCTGGCAGCGCGACCGTGCCCGCCTCGCCGGACGTCAAAATCGAAAAGAGCCTCTTCTCGGGCAACCGCTACGAGGGGATCGCGCTGGAAGAAGGCAAGGCCGCTCTTGCCACGAACCAGATCACCGGACCGGGGCTGATCGGGATCGCGCTCTACCAGTTCGAAGAATCGCTCTCGTCCTCCGAATCCAGCGCGACGAGGACGGTCATCGAAGGTCAGGAAGTGGCGATCAAGGTCATCTCGGACAAACAGCCGGGCGACAAGCCCGGGCGGTTCACGATCTCCCACTGGGCCCACAACGCCGACGGCGCCGTGTTCGTCAACGAAAGCAGCAACTTCGAAGTGATCTTCGAATAGGAAGCCGCCGCCGGGGAGGCGCGCCGAGGCGCGTCTCCCCGGCCCGGCGAGCGCCTCAGTCGCGCCTTCGCGTCCCGTCCTCGACCGCCGCCCTGCCGAGCAGGGTCGGCTCCCACACCTCGTCCTCCTCGCCCGGTTCCGAGAACGCGAGCTGGGGTTCTCTCAGTTCCATCCCGCGCAGCACGGCCCACGCGTTGCGCCTGGTCCGCGCGGACACCTCCTTCGCGGTGCGGGCGCCGCGCAGCAGGGCGTTCAGGGCTGCGATCTCCTCGACCGTGACGAGGTGGACCATCTCGCCCGACACCAGCTCCGACCCGCCGGCGGGGCGTCACCTGCCGTGAGACACGGAGACCGGACCGGCCGTCGAAGCAGGAAGACCCGCTTGGCATAAGCGAACGCTATGGCCCGCGCCTAACACGTATGGACGAGTGGAGGGGTCGGAGGCCCCGCGTGGGTATTGAGGTAGACCAGCGGCTCTCCTCCGCCGCTCACCGATGCCCAGCTCCACGATGCTCGACCTACGCCAACTCCACTACTTCGTCGTCGTCGTGGAAGACGGTCAGATGACGCGCGCGGCGGCCCGGCTGCACATCGCTCAGCCGGCGCTCTCGCAGGCGATCGCCAAGCTCGAGACGGATCTCGGCGTGCGCCTGTTCAAGCGCCACTCGCGCGGCGTCACGCCGACCGAGGCGGGGGCGGCCTTCTTCCAGCGCGCGTTGCGCGCGCTGCTCGCGGTCGAAGAAGCAGAGGATGCGGTCGAGCCGTGGCTGCGTGCCGGGCCGCGCCTGGTCGTCGGCTTCGACGAGGCCGCCGGCGACCTCGCGCGCAGGCTGCTCAGGCGCTTCATGCTCGCCCACCCCGAGGTGCACGTCGAGACCCGTCACCTGATGCCCGGCGACCGCCTCGTCGAGCTCAAGCGCGGTCGCATCGACGCCGAGATCCTCCACCCGCCCTCCGGTGACGAGCAGCTCGCCGAGCAGCTCGTCGAGGCCTCGCCGCGCTACGTCCTGGTCGGCGAGTCGCACCACCTCGCCCGCGAGGCCTCGCTCGTCTTCGACCAGATCGAGCAGGAGACGCTGCCCGGTCGTCACCCGAGCGTCGATCAGCGATCGGCCAACGACGCGTGGTTGATGAAGTACCGGAGCGCGCCGCCGCGCGTCACGAGCGAGACGCCGACCTCGCTGGATGAGCTCTGGGCGCTGATCGCGCGCGGGCTCACGATCGCGATCCTGCCGCAGTTCATGATCCCGCGCCTGCAGGGCGACGGCCTGCGCGCGATCCCGCTGCGGGGCGTCGAGGAGCTCGAGGTCTCGCTCGCGTGCCTGCGCGACGACACGAGGCCGGCGGTGCGCGATCTGCGCGCCTCGCTGCGGCCCGCCCAGGAGGCCGAGATGCGGTTCGCGCGTCCGGGGGACCTCGCGCGGGAGGCCGCCGCGAGCCCCTGTCCCGACGCGTAGACGGGCGCGCCGGGTCGAGGCCCGGGCTGAGATAACGCCTGCTTATACCAACTGGTGAACTTGTATTGGACAGTTCCGGCCGGTGGCGGGACAGTTGGGTCCTTGAACGTTCGAGCCACCGGAAGGCGTCCGCGATCCCTTCGCGGCTCCCAGGCGAGCCAACGCAGACCGCAGGAGGCCGCCGGCCAAGGGGACAAGGGACGCGGCGCGTCCCCCGAGACCCTCCCGTGCTCCCAGGCGCCGCCCGGCCAGGGCGGCTTCTCGGTCGACCTCTCCTACGAGGACCCCGCCGTACGGGTTGCCGTGGCCGGGGAGTTCGACGGCGCCGCCCTCGCCTCGTTCGAGGACGCGATCGCGGAGCTGATGGAGCACAGCCGGCCGATCGTCCTCGACCTCTCACGCCTCACCTTCATCGATTCCTGCGGGCTGTGGGCGGTGACGCTCACGCAACGCATCTGCCGGCAGCGTGGCATCCGGCTGCTGATCGAGCCCGGGCCCGAGCGGGTGCAGAGCGTCTTCGAAGTCACGGGCCTCGCCGACCTGCTGCCCTTCGCGCCCGCGAGCCGGGCAGCGCACGTGCACGGTCTCTCTGCCGAGTACCCCTGATCGCTCCCGGGTCCCTCGCGACGGCCGGGGCGCGGATGCGTCCCGGCCGTCGCCTGCCTTCTCAGCCGGCCCTGTCCTCGAGCTCGGCGCGGGCTGCGTCGAAGAGACCGAGCACGGTCGACCGGGTGTCATCGCCCCGCCTGGTCAGCGCGACCTCGACCGGCTCGACGTCGGCGAGCGGCACCGCACGGACCCCGTGGCCCTCGGCGCCGGAGACCATGAACCCGGGCAGGACCGAGATCGCCTTGCCGGCCGAGACGAGCGCCCACACCTCGTCGGCGCTCGTCGGCTGCTCCTTGGTCACCTCGGGCTCGGAGCCGCGGTAGTTCATCAGCCACGCCTCGCGCGCCCAGTCGACGGGCACGCTCGGGTGGCGCGCGGGCACGCGTTCGCGTTCGATCTGCGCGTACTCGAGCGAATCCTCCCGCGCAAGGGGATGCGCATCGTGCATCAGGACGTAGCGTGAGGAGCGAAGGACGACGAGGCAATCGAGCTCCGGGTCTCGCGGCGGCGGGAACATCAGCTCGGCGTCGATGCGCCCGCGCCGGAGCTCGACCGTCCGCTGCTGGGGCGTGAGGTGACATGTTTCGAGCTCGACGCCGGGATTGGCCGAGATGAAACGGCGCAGCCAGGGGCGGGCCATCGGCCCGAGTACGGGCAGGTAGCCGAGCCGCAGCCGCGTGTCCGAGCGCGACCACGGATGCACGGCGTCCTGTGCTTCCTCGACGGCGGCGAGCGCCTCGCGCGCCTTCTCGAAGAACGCGGCGCCGGCCGGTGTCGCCTCGATCCCGCGCGGCAGGCGCTCGAGCAGCCGCACGCCGAGCTGGCTCTCGAGCCGGGAGATCGCCTGCGAGAGAGCGGGCTGGGCGACGCTCAACCGCTGCGCGGCCCGCGTTATCTGCCCCTCCTCGATCACGACCACGAGGTACTGCAGCTGGCGCAGGTCGATCGCGGGTTGGCTGGTGGCGTGGGACACAGGCTCGGGGCGCCCGAGACTACCCATTGATCCGAACTCTCCCGATATGCGTTCGGCGAGGGGACATGCGGGTTGCTTATGGAGCCGGGGTGAGCGCCGGCCCGGCGCCGCCGCTCAGACCGTGCGCCCGGCCGCGAACCCGACGCCGATCCCGACGAGGATCCCCGCGCCGAGCAGGGTCGCGCTGCGCAGCGGCTTGCGCTGCGCCTTCTCCGCGACGCCGTGGGCGCTGTGCCTGGCAGCCGCCTTCGTCGCCTTGATGCCGATCGTTCGCTTCAGTCGTGACACGGGACCTCCCTCCCGGGGCAGCGGGGTTCTCGCATCTCCTCTACCCCGCCGGATCGGCCGTGCAACGTGCCTACGCCGAGGCGGCGGCTGCGAGAGCCGCCTCCTTCGAGCCCAGGTCCTCCCAGCGCAGGATCTTGCCCTCGCGGAAGCTGACCAGCCCGGCGAACGGCACCTCTGACTCGAGCCCGCTCTGCCTCGCGCGGAAGTGAACGGTGCCCCAACCGAGCACCTGCTCGCCGAGGTCTTCCAGCTCGTAGCGCAGCTCGAAGAGATCGAAGAGCTCACGGGTGTCCTCGGCGAAGCGCCTCATCCCCTCGATCCCCCGGTAGACACCCTCGGTCCCGATCCGCTGCGGCAGCCATTCGATCTCCGGGTCATAGGCGCCGGGGACGAAGAGCTCGCCGCTGTTCCACCGGTCGACGATGCTCGCGACGAGCTGGACGTTCTGCTGCGACATCCCCTCGCAAGTATCGCTACTGCACGGTCAACGTCGCGTGCATCCCTTTCGCCTCGTGTTCGGGCAGGGAGCAGAACAGCGTGAAGCTGCCTTTGCGCAGGTTCACGGTCTGTTCGCGCAGGCCGTGCGAGACGGTCGTGGGAAACGCCGCTTCCAGTTCCCCTTCGCCGGAGAGCACGTTGAGGTTGTGTTCGTCCTGGCCGTCGTCGACGAACTGGATCGCGACCTTGCCCGCCGGCACGGTCGTGCGCGAGAGCGTGTAGTGGTACTCCACCGCGACCACCTGCACGTGCACGATCGACGGCGGGGCGGCTTCTTCGCCGCTGCCGGGCGGAGGCGAGCCGGCCGGGGGCGCCGGCACGCCGGGGAGCGCCGGCGCGAGCCCTTCGCCCCCGCCGGGCGCGCCGCTGCCGCCGGAGGGGGCGGGACCGGCTGTCGGTTTCGTCGAGGTCGCACCGTGGTGAGGCCTGCTCGCGCAGTGCTTGGGCCGGTGGCTCGCGTGGGCCCGGGGGGCGCAGCGACGCCGCCGCCGGGCGTCGGCGTGCGCGCGCGCCTGCATCGCATCCCAGTCCCAGCGGGAGGCCTGCTGGCCCCAGCGCGTGGGCGCGGCCCGGCCGAGCGCGCCGCCCGCGAAGGGAGCGACGGCCGCGCACGAGCAGAGGAGCAGCGCGATCCGCCGGCGCCGCGCGAGCATCACGCGATCAGGTCGGGGACCGTGCCGTAGGCGCTCGGCCCCGGCAGCCCTGTGCCGGCGCCGGGGATCACGAGCCCCGCTTCGGTCTGGAACCACTGGGCGATCAGCGCGGCGTACATCGCCCGGAAGTCCGAGGTGTTGACGAGGTTTTCGTTCGGGTCGAGTTTCGAGACGCCGGGGAATTCGCCGACCATCTGGCCTTTGACCCGGCTCCCGATCAGGAACGAGACGCCGGCCGCGCCGTGGTCGGTGCCGGAGCCGTTTTCCTCGGGGCGCCGGCCGAACTCCGACCACAGCTGGATCACCACGCGGTCGTCGATCCCGCGCGCTTCGAGGTCGCGCTGGAACGCGAGCAGCGATTCGACGGTCGCGCCGAGGTTGGTCGCGAGCGTTTCGGTCTCGTCGGAGTGGGTGTCGTAGCCGCCGACCGCGTTCAGCGAGACACATTTGATCGGCAGCGCTTCGTCGTCGATCATCGCCGCCAGCACGGCCAGGCGCTGCGGGAAGTCGCCGCCCGAGGTCGGGTAGACGACCGGCGATTCGAAGCCGGGTTTCCCTTCGTTTTCGGCGAACGGTGCGACCTGGGTGCGGATGATGTTCACATTCTGCGCCACGGTGCGAGCCTGGGCGAACGCCGGGGAGGGCGCCGGGAGCGCGCCGAGCGCGCCCAGCTCTTCCATCGTCGGCGCGGTCAGCGGTTCGTCGAGGCCGTAGGCCCAGAAGTTGTAGTCAGAGGGAGAGGAGACCGCGGCCACCGGGACGCGGGTGGTGGCGAGCGCCGGCGCCAGCGAGTAGTCCAGCGACAGTCCCTGCAGCGGGTTGCCGGGGTTGCCCGCGACGTCGAGGTAGCGGCCCATCCACCCCGAGCGCACCTGCGTGTCGAGCTCGCCGACCTCCCAGTAGTGGCGGCTCGTGAAATGGCTCTCGTCGGGCGGGTCGTAGCCGATCGCCGGGAACACCGCCACCTTGCCCTCGCCGTGCAGTTCCGCCAGCCCGCCGGCGCGCGGATGCCACATCAGGCGTTCGTCCTCGGTGTACTGGACGCCTTCGCCTTCGTTCTTCCCGAGCGTCGGGCGCAGTTCGTGGTAGCGCGCTTCGCGCACCGGCGCCAGCACCGACAGCGCGTCCCAGCCGCCTTCCATGAAGATCGAGATGAGCACCGGCTGGTTCGGTTCTGCGGCTGCGGCGGCCGCGATGCCCTCCTCGAAGGCGCGCGGCGCGAGTGCGGCGGCGCCGTAGACCGACAGCACCGCGCCGGCGCTGCGCAGCAGGAACGAGCGCCGGTCCATGCCGGTCCCGGCCGGCAACGGCATCCCCGGCTCGATCGACGGCAGCCCGCGGCCGGCGCGCGCGACGCCGGCGCGCAGCAGCTGGGCGCGGTTGAAGTCCTGGCACGAGCAGCTCCTTGCCATCACGTCCCCCCTCTCAGCTCACCTGCATGTCAGGCGAGGTCGCGATCAGCATCCGCAGCGCGTTCTGGCGCATCGCCTTGTACGGGCTCTTCTGCCATTTGGCGAGTTTCATCCCGGCCAGGGCCGACTGCGCGAAGCCTTCGAGGCTGCTCTGCGATTCGCCGCTCAACAGCGGCGAGGCCCAGTAGGCGATCGCGCTCGCCCACGCTTCCGCCGGTTCCTCTTTTTCGTCGTACTTGTGTTCGCCTTCCCCGGGCCACGGGTTCGCGAAGGTCTTCGCGGTGACGTAGCTCGCGATTTCCCACCGCGCCTTGCCGGTCGAGGTGTCGAGCCAGTGGGTGAAGTCCCAGCCCGAGACGTTCGGCGGGTAGAACAGCTGCTGGCCGGCGCCGGCGCAGAGCCACGCCCACGCGGTGGTGTCGATCGGGCGCGAGATCGCGCGCAGCAGGCCGGCGTTGTAGACGACCGGGGGCGTGACCAGCTCGGGCCCGTTCAGGAAGTCCGGGTGCTGGAGTATCGCCTCCACCACCGGCGCGATGCCGTAGCCGGAGCCGAGGTAGATGCCCTGCAACGAGGCGAGCGTCGCTTCGCTCGGCGGCGTCGGCACGAAGTAGCTCCAGAGCTTCGCGCAGAAGAACGACGGGTGAAGGGGGTGCGACACGCACAGGCTCACCGCGTCTTCCCAGCTCCACTTGCCGGTCTGGGAGAACACGGTCTTGTTGCCGGCGTCGTGGCGGGAGGCCTGGAAGCGGAAGTTCTGCAGGCCCGCGCTTTCGGTCCATTCAGCGGTCCAGCCGGTGAGGGCGCGGGCCATTTCTCTGACGTCCTTCTCGGTGTAGGCGCCGCGGTCCGCGCCCAGCGAGAACAGCTCCATCATCTCGCGCGCGTAGTTCTCGTTCGGTTCCCACTTCGAGTTGTAGATCCCGTCGAGGAACACGAGCATCGCGGGGTTCGCGGTGACCGCCATGAACAGGTCGCGGAAGCTGCCGAGGGCGTGTTCGCGGAAGAGCTGGTTCTGGTCGAGCATCCGCTGCTGGTCGTTCACCTTTTCGTTGGAGTTCGCGAACCAGTCGTGCCAGATGAACGTCATCCGCTCGACGAGCGGCTGGTCGCTGCGCACCATGCGGTCCAGCCACCAGCAGTGATCCTGGCCCCAGGCGTCGGCGGGCGCGAGCGCGTTTCCTTCGCCGTCGGTCGGAGCAGGCCCGTGCAGCGTCGCCGGGCCCGACGGGCGCGTCAGCGACTGCACGACCGCGGCGAGCGGCTGGCCGGCCATCGCCTCGGCCTGACCGGGTGCGGGGCCGAAGCCCGCGCGCCACAGCAGCCGCCGCGCCTGCGCGAGCGTGATCGGCGCGCCGACGCTCGGCGGCGGCGAGCTCGAGGGGGGCGGCGGCACCACCGGTATCGCCGGCGGCGCGGGTGCCCCCGGCAGCCCGGAGACGTGCGGCGGCGGCTGCTTCTTGTGGTGCCTGCGCGGGCACTTGTGGTGGCGCTTGGGCTTGCACCGGTGCTTCGGCTTGCCGTGCGGCTTGGGCTTCGCGTGCGTGTGGGGCTTCGCGTGCGTGTGCGGCTTCGAATGCACGGTCCCCGCCGCGGCCTTGCCGTGCCCCCCCGCTGTCGGTGTCACCCCACTCATCGCGACCCTTCCCCCGATCTGCTTGCGCTGTCGGCGCACGCCAGGGCGACGCTGAGCGTCAGAGGCGCGGACTAGACATCTGTTGCAGCGGTGATTGCAGAACTCAAGCGCCGAGCTGATCGACCAGGGCGGCGACCGAGTCGACGATGTGCGAGGCGCGGAACGGGAAGCGCTCGGCCATCTCGCGCGTCGTCACGCCGCTGAGCACGAGGATCGTCTCCATCCCGGCCTCGAGCCCCGAGACGATGTCGGTGTCCATCCTGTCTCCGATCATCGCGGAGCTCTCCGAGTGGGCTTCGATCGCGTTCAGCGCGGAGCGCATCATCAGCGGATTGGGCTTCCCCACGAAGTACGGGTCGACGCCCGTGGCGCGGCTGATCAGCGCGGCGACCGAGCCGGTCGCGGGCAGCGGGCCGGCGATGCTCGGCCCGGTCGGGTCGGGATTGGTCGCGATGAAGCGCGCGCCGTCGCCGATCAGCCGGATCGCGCGCGTGATGCGCTCGAAGGAGTAGGTGCGCGTCTCGCCGAGCACGACGTAGTCCGGCGCACGGTCGTCCAGCGTGTAGCCGGCCTCGTGCAGCGCTGTCGTGAGCCCGGACTCGCCGATCACGTACGCCGTGCCGCCGGGGCGCTGGTCGTGCAGGAACCGCGCGGTCGCGAGCGCCGATGTCCAGATCGAGTGCTCGGGCACCTCGAGACCGCTCGCCGCCAGCCGTGCGACGAGATCGCGGGGCGTGTAGGTCGAGTTGTTCGTCAGCAGGAGGAACGGGATCTCGAGCTCGCGCAGGCGATCGAGGAAGCGGTTGGCACCCGGGATCGCCTCTTCCTCGCGCACGAGCACGCCGTCCATGTCCATCAGCCACGAGCGGATCTCTCTCGCCAGGGTCGGCTCCAAGACGCACAAGCATGACGGAACGTCGACGCCGCGTCACAGACGTTCAACACCACGGTCACAGCAGGGAAACGGTGTGAACGGGCTCCGCGGGAAATGTTCGTTTCCGTGCGCGGGCGGGCATGTTCCAGTTCTCCGGCAAGAAGGCCGGGAAGCTGTTCCTGAACCCGGCGACGGGTCAGAAGCAGCGCTGGGCCGCAGGCTGCGGCACGGAGCGGGCAGGACGCCCCCACGCAGAGGGGTCCGGGGCCGGGATGGCCTCGGGCCCCTGACGCTCTCAGCCGTGCGGGTGGCGCTCCCGGTCGTCTTCTTCGCTCTGGCCGACGATCAGGAAGATCAGCGAGACGAACGCGATCCCCGCGATCCCGAAGAGCATCGCGGCGGCGATCGTCGCGCCGGTCCCGCCGCCGCCGGTCGCGAGCACGACGATGCCCGCGACGAGCGTGAGCACGCCGATCGCGATCGTCACGCGGTTCTCGCGCGGCATGCCGCGCGCGCCGGGCCGCTGCTGCTCAGCCAACGCGTCGCCCCCGGCCGGGGGAGTGGAGGACTCGATGCTCTCCCATGTCCTCCACGGTATCCCCCGGCCGGGTACGCGTCAGGCCGTCAGTAGCTTTCGCCGGGCGGCTGGGGCACGCCCTGCGGCCCGCCGATCGGGGGCCCGCCCGTCCCCGCGCCCATCTTGCCGGGCCCGGCGCCGGGTTTGAACGAGGAGTCGACCGCGAACACCGTCGTCCCTTCGGAGGAGGAGGAGATGGAGACGTGGTCGCCGGCCTTCAGCTTTTCGAGCGAGCTGCTCGAGCCGTCGAGCAGCACAGTCGCCCCCGAGGGGATCGAGATCGTCGGCGTGGCGTACGTCACCGAGGAGGTGCCCTCCTTCAGCGTGATCTTCCCGGCGCCCGCGTCGACGGCGGTGATGGTGCCGGCGTCGCGCGTGACGGTGATGTAGGCGGTGCCGGCTTTGTTCAGCACGACCTCCACCGCGTGGACCTCGCCGCCGGGTCCGCCGTGGTCACCCATGTGGAACCCGGGGGCTCCGGCACCGTGGGCCCACGGCCCCGGTCTCGCGGCTTTCGAGCTCGAGTTGCTCGACGACGAGGACGAGCTCGCCGCGCTCTGACTGATCCCGGCCGCGGCGCCGCCCAGCGCGCACGCGCTCGCCGCGGCGATGACGGCGACCTTCTTGCCCTTCTGCATCGGTTGACTCCTTTGGTTCGGACGCCCGGGTCACGCCCAAGGCACCGTCGGAGCTTCGCGAGGCGCGCTGTGGCTGGGATCGGAGCGTCCTGGGAGTTCGCTGAGCGCCGAAGGCCGGCACGGAGCGCCGGCCGGCCCTCCTACAGCTCGGAGAGGAAGCCGAGCAGCTCTGCGTTGACGCTCTCGGGCGCCTCCTGCTGGACCCAGTGGCCGGCCCCCGGCACGGCGACGTGGCGGCGGATGTCGGTCACCCAGCCCTCCATCGCCTCCGCCGGCATGAAGTTCCGCACCAGGTCGAGCTCGCCGGTCAGGAACATCGCCGGCTGCTCGATGCGGCGGTCCTGGTAGGGAGCCGTCAGCTCCCAGTTGCGGTCGATGTTGCGGTACCAGTTCAGCCCGCCGGTGAAGCCGGTGCGCTCGAACTCCTCGACGTAGACCTGCAGCTCGTCCTCGTCGAGCCACTCGGGGCGTTTCGGGTTCGCGCCCTCCTCCTCGGCCCACTGCGCGGTCCACTGCCGCGAGGTCGTGAGCGTGCGGCGCACGTCCTCCGACAGCGCGGCGTCGGCCACGCCCGGTGCCTGGAACCACACGATGTAGAAGTCCTCGCCGAGGTTCGCCCGCATGATCGGGATCGGCGGCGCCGGCGCGCGCGGCACGAACGGCACGCTCAGTCCCGCGACCGCGCGCACGCGCTCCGGGTGGATCCAGGCCATCTGCCAGACCAGGAAGGCGCCCCAGTCGTGACCGGCGAAGATCGCGCTCTCCTCGCCCAGCGCGTCGAGCAGGCCGCTCATGTCGCCGGTCAGCGCGAGCACGTCGTAAGCCTCGACTTCCGCCGGCGCGGAGCTGCCGCCGTAGCCGCGCATGTCGGGCGCGATCACGCGGTAGCCGGCCTCGGCGAGCACAGGGATCTGGTGGCGCCACGAGAACGCCAGCTCCGGGAAGCCGTGGCAGAGGACGACGGCCGGCCCGCTGCCCGCCTCGTAGACGTTCAGCTCGATGCCCTCGCCGACCGGCACCGGCCGAGCGGCGGGCATCGCCGCGCTCATATCGCCCGCTCCAGCCCGGCCCAGTAGGGCTCGCGCAACCGGCGCTTGAAGATCTTGCCGGAGTCCTCGCGCGGCAGCGTGCTCTCGAAGACGACGACCTTCGGCGTCTTGTAGCCCGCGAGCTTCGCCCGCACGTGCGCGCGCACGTCCTCCTCGGTGAGCGACGCGCCCTCGTCGAGTTCCACGTGGGCGGCGAGGGCCTCGCCGAACTCCTCGTCGGGGATCCCGAACACGGCCGAGTCGCGGATGCCGTCGAGCGAGAGCAGGCACGCCTCGATCTCGGCCGGGTAGATGTTGACGCCGCCGCTGATCACCATGTCTGAGCGGCGGTCGTTCAGAAAAAGGAAGCCTTCCGCGTCCAGATAACCGACGTCGCCGACGCTGATCAGACCTTCGTGCTCGACCGAGCGGCGCTTGCCCTCGTCGCCTTCGTAGGTGAAGTCGGGGAAGAGATCGAGCCACGCGTAGATCTCGCCGGACTCGCCCGGCCCCAGCTCGGCGCCGTCCTCGCCCACGACCTTCACGCGCGCGCTGGCGAGCGGGCGACCGACCGTGCCCGGGTGGGCGAGCCAGTCCTCGCTCGTGCAGTAGGTGACCGGGCCGGTCTCGGTGCCGCCGTAGTACTCGGCGACGATCGGGCCCAGCCAGTCGATCATCGCGCGCTTGACCTCCGGCGGGCAGGGCGCGGCGGCGTGGACGATCCAGCGCAGGGAGGAGACGTCGTAGGAGCGCCGCACCTCCTCTCCCAGCGCCAGCAGGCGCACGAACATCGTCGGCACCATCTGCACCACGCTCACGCGCTGCTCCTGGACGATCCGCAGGAACTCCTCGGCGTCGAAGCGCTCCATGATCGTCATGTCCATGCCGAGCAGCGCGCACGCGAGCGCGTAGACGTTCGGCGCGGTGTGGTACATCGGCGCCGGGATCAGCGTCCGCTCGCCCTCGCCTAGCTGGAAGAGCTCGGCGAGCAGCTCGCGCGTGGCCTCGCGCTTCTCTTCGCTGGACTGCTCGCGCACGACGCCCTTCGGCTTGCCGGTGGTGCCGGAGGTGTAGATGATGCTGACGGGGGCGGTTTCGGGGGCCTCCTGCCACGGGTCGAGCGCCATCCACTCGCTCCAGCTCGCCGCGCCCGGAACCTCACCCTCGCCGACGACGACGGGCGTGACGCCGGCGGGCACGTGCTCGGCCACCGCGGGCCACAGGTCCCCGTGCAGCACGAGCACCTTCGCGCCGCTGTCGGTGAGCACGTGGGCGATCTCCTCGCCGCGCCAGTGCCAGTTGATCGGGACCGCGCTCGCGCCGAGCGGGACCGTCGCGATCGAGGCCTCGAGGAACTCGAGCGAGTTGCGGAGCAGCAGCGCGACGCGGTCGCCGGCGCCGACGCCGAGCGCCGCGAGCCCGCCGGCCGCGCGCAGCGCCGCGCCGAACAGCTCCGGGTAGCTCACTTCGCTGCGCCCGCAACGGACGCCGATCTCGGTGCTCCCCTCCATCACGGCGGATGCTAACCGCCGTTAGGGTGTCTCCGCGTGAACGTCTCCCCGCAGGCGATCCACCACCTCAACTGCGGCACGATGTGCCCGCGCGGCGCGCGGCTGCTCACCGGCGAGGGCGGCTGGCTCGCGCCCGCGCGCTCCGTGTGCCACGTCCTGCTGATCGAAGGCGCCGAGGGGCTCGTGCTCGTCGACACCGGCTTCGGGCTCGGCGACGTCGCCAACCGCAGCCAGCTCGGGCGCATCTTCAACACGGCGGTGAGTCCGCAGCTCGAGGCCGCCGAGACCGCACACGCTCAGGTCATCGCCCGCGGCTTCCAGCCCTCCGACGTGCGCCACATCGTCACCACCCACCTCGACCTCGACCACTCGGGCGGGCTGCCGGACTTCCCCGGCGCGGAGGTTCACCTCATGGGCCGCGAGCTCGCCGCTGCCATGAACCCCGACTGGCGCTCGCGCACCCGCTACATCCCCGAGCACTGGCGCCACGGGCCTCGCTGGGTCGAGCACGAGGTCGAAGGCGACGAGTGGATGGGCTTCGGCTCGGTCCGGATCCTGCCGGGCGCCGGCGGCGAGATCCTCCTGATCCCGCTCCCCGGCCACACCCGGGGCCACACCGGCGTGGCGGTCCGCCGCGGCGACGGCTGGTTGCTGCACTGCGGCGATGCCTTCTTCCACCACGGCGAGGTGCAGACGCCGCCGCACTGCCCGCCGGGCCTGCGCTTGTTCCAGAACCTCAACCAGACCGAGGGCAAGAGGCGCCACGAGAACCAGGAACGGCTGCGCGAGCTGGCGGCCCGCCACGGCGGCGAGGTCGAGCTGATCTGCTCGCACGACGCTCAGCTGCTCGACCTGCACAGCGCCGAGCAGGCCCCCGCGGCGGCCTGAGCCGTCCGCCGCGCGCCGCGTGATCCGGCGTTCCGGCGCGCGGCTGCGGGCTCATGCCCCGCGTTCCATGTTGGCCGTCCGAGGAGTTTGTGCGTATCCTCTCTAGCGGGATGGCGGTAGCGGGAGGAGCAGTTGAGGCGCCGGCAGCGCCCCTGTGGGGGGAGCTGCGCTACGGAGGCGAGCTTGCGCGGCTGCTCGCCGGGGGCGCGCTCTCGGGCCGGCTCTCGCTGCGGCGGAGCAGCCGGCACCGCCCGCACCCGGTCATGCTGATCCCGGGCTTCATGGCCGGCGACAGCTCGCTGACCGTGATGCGCGCGTGGCTGCGGCGCCACGGCCACCCGGTCTCGATGAGCGGGATGCGCCTGAACGCCGGCTGCGCGGAGGACATCGTCAGCCGTCTGCAGGAGCAGCTCTGGCGCTTTGCGGCCCGCTGCGAGGAGCCCGTCGTGCTGATCGGCCAGAGCCGCGGCGGCGCGCTCGCACGCTCGCTCGCCGTGCGCGAGCCCGAGAACGTCTCGGCGCTCGTGATGCTGGGCTCGCCCGTCTCGGATCCGCTCGCCGTCGCGCCGGGGGTGCTGCGCACCGTGCGCCTGATGGCGGTGCTCGGCGACCTCGGCATCCCGCGCCTGTTCTCCAGCGGTTGCGCCGACGGAGAGTGCTGCGACTCGTTCTGGTCAGAGCTCGAAGCGCCGCTCGACGAGCACATCGAGGCCGTCTCGGTCTACTCGCGCACCGACGGCATCGTCGACTGGAACGCCTGCATCGACCCCCACGCCCGCAACGTCGAGGTCGCCTCGAGCCACTGCGGGATGTCGGTGCACCCGGCCGTGTACCGGGTGCTCGACGAAGTGCTCGAAACGGGTAGGGAGCGGGCATGGAATGGATGAGCTCGATCGACTCCTCGTTCCTGCACGTCGAGAACGACGTGACGCCGATGCACATCGGCGGCGTGAGCCTGTTCGAGGGCCCGGCGCCGCCGTTCGAGGAGCTCAAGGAGATGGTCGAGGGCAAGCTCGACCTCGTGCCGCGGTACCGCCAGAAGGTGCGCTTCGTCCCGCTCGGGGCCGGAACGCCCGCGTGGGTTGACGACCCGCACTTCAGCCTCGACTACCACCTCAGGCACACCGCGATCCCGAAGCCGGGCAGCGAGGAACAGCTGCGCAACATGGCCGCGCGCGTGTTCTCCCAGCACCTCGACCGCAACAAGCCGCTGTGGGAGCTCTGGTCGGTCGAGGGCCTCGCCGACGGCCGCTGGGCGCTGCTCTCGAAGGTCCACCACTGCATGGTCGACGGCGTCGCGGCGACCGACCTGATGTCGGTGATGTTCTCCGACACGACCGGCGCGCGGTCCGGGAAGAGGGAGTTCGCGCCGCCGCCCGAGCCCTCCTCGGCCGACGTGCTGGCGAAAACGGTCGCCCACAAACTGAGCCCGTCCGGCCAGCTGCAGACGCTCCAGCGCGCCGTCTCGCGGCCACGGGACACGCTCGCGACGGCCTTCGAAACGGCGCGGGCGGCGCTCGCGGCCAGCCCGCAGATGCGCCCTGTCGCGTCGTCCTCGCTGACCGGTCCGATCGGCCCGCACCGGCGCTGGAGCTGGGCCGAGATGCGCCTCAGCGACATCAAGGCCGTGCGCGCTGCCTTCGGCGGCACGGTCAACGACGTCGTGCTGACCGTCATCACGGGCGGGTTCCGCGACCTGCTCGAGGCGCGCGGCGAGCCGCCCGGCCCCGACGACGTGGTGCGCACGATGGTGCCCGTGTCGGTGCGCCGCCGGGGCGAGCGCGGCGTCTACAACAACCGTGTCTCTGCCGTCTTCGCCGGACTGCCGGTCGGCATCGACAACCCGCGTGCGCGGCTCGAGCGGATCCGGGGCGAGATGGACGGGATCAAGGAGAGCAAGCAGGCTGTCGCCGGCGACGTGCTCTCCTCGCTGTCGGGGTTCGCGCCGCCGCTGCTGCTGGCTCTCGGCAGCCGCATGGTCACAGCCTCGCCGCGCCTGAACATGCACACGGCGACCACCAACGTACCCGGGCCGCAGCAGCCGGTGCAGACGCTCGGGCGCCGCATGCTCGAGTCCTACCCCTTCGTCCCGGTCGTCGGCTCGGTGCGGATCGTCGTCGCGATCTTCTCCTACGACGGCGGCCTGTACTTCGGCGTCACCGGCGACTACGACGGCGCGCCCGACATCGACGTGCTGACCACGGGTATCGGCCGTGCGCTGAAGGACCTGCTCGAGCTCGCAGAGCCGCCGAGGCCGAGCAAGGGCAAGGGCAAGGGGAGCGCGAGCACCGGCAAGGGCGCCAAGCCCGCGCCGCTCCCGGCGTCCAGCTGATATGGCGTGATGTTTGTCAAGTGGCAGCGAGAATTGCCCCGCTCGGGCGGGGTTTTTCTTTGGTCGGGAGGGCGGGGCGTCGGGCTCGGTGTCGGCGTTGCCAGTCTGATGATGCGGGGGTTGGGTACCCCAGGGCCCGGTTTCGTGCTGCCGGCGTGCGCTGTCTAGGAGCGAGCGTGCCGCTCGTAGGCGGTGCTCATAGCTGAACCGCGCGTGCCGGCTGCCTGATGGCCCGGCGCCCCGGCCTCCCGACCGGTGAGGCTGTGGGGTGCGGTTAGTCGGCGGTGGCTGCGGCCCAGAGGAAGCACGCGAGCTCGCGAGCGCAGGCAACGACGGTGAGGTTGTGCGGCTTGCCGCGGGCGCGCATCCGGCGATTGACGCGGTGAAGGCGCTGCTGGGCGCGGTTGGAGATCATGAAGGATGTGATCGGGCTGACCGGCTTGGCGGTTTGCGAGCGTTGCGCCGAGCCTGGGCTGCGCGGCTGTAGTGCCAGGCCGACTCGACCAGCAGCCGCCGGGCGAGTATCGAGCCGGTCTTGGTGATCGCGCCTTGGCGTGAGCTCTCGCCGGACTGGTTCAGCGATGGTGTCAACCCGAGCCACGCCGAGAGCGCCGATGGGCGCCTGAAGCGTTGCCAGTCACCCCCGAGCTCGAGGTGGATCGAGAGCGCCGTCAG
Organism: uncultured Solirubrobacteraceae bacterium; assembly: GCA_963836035.1. Taxonomy (GTDB): domain Bacteria; phylum Actinomycetota; class Thermoleophilia; order Solirubrobacterales; family Solirubrobacteraceae; genus Palsa-744. The sequence goes on from CAWIHX010000009.1 coordinate 526,239, forward strand.
CGTGTCGATCCCGCGGAACGCCCTGAGCCTCGAGACCGTCGGCCACCACCGCTCGTCGGTAGCGAGCTCTGAGAGGGTGAGCGCGATCGCCGCCTTGCGCGAGCTGATGCCGTCGACCGCCGCCAGCAGATCGGCGAACACCGTCTCGCTCGGCGTCTCTGTGAATCGCTGCGCAGAGAGCCAGCGCCGGTGCTCGGCCGTCCAAGTCTTCGGCTTCGGATAGACCCGGCCGTGACGCAACAGCATCTTCGAGACCCGGTGGCGGGCGCGCATCAGCTCCTGGCGGCAGACGTCGTGGGCGCGCGTCAGCTCGCGTGCCGCCTCGATCTCTGGCGGTGGCATGACGACCGCCGTCAACGAGCCGGCCAGCAGCTGGCGGGCCAACAGCTCGGCGTCCTTGCGATCGGTCTTCACCCGATCGCTCGGACCCCTCGGCGTCTTGCCCGGCGCGATCACCTCGGCGGCAACACCCGCCTCGATCAAAGCGCGGTAGAGCCCGAAGCCGCTCGGCCCCGCCTCATAGCACGCCCTGACCGGGCCAGGCAACGAGCGCAGCCACCCCACCGGTGCCTCCACGCCAGCACCGAAACGCACCCGCGAAAGCTCGCCCGTCGATGCGTCTATCGCCGCCGCGTGCGTCGAGCGGGCATGGACATCCAGCCCCACCCACGTCATCGTTCCCACCATGGCCGGACCTCCTCACCTCATGGGGTCAGCCGGAGCCTTATCTCCGGCCAGACAAACCCCCGCGAGGAGCGTCCGGCCATCTCACCCACCGGTCAACCCCACGCGCTAACCGCCATAGGGTCTAGGCGATCGGCGCGTTGCGGCGCCGGCGCACGGGGCCGGGCCAGACGAGCGCGCCCGCGGGCTTGCGGCCCTCGACGCGCTGTTCGAGCTGGAGCGGCTCGCCACCGAGATCGCCCAGCCGTCCGGCGGCCAGGACCTCTTCGGCGATGTGCTCGAGTGCGTCCTCCTTCAGCCAGCGCGCGACCATCTGCGCGGGGAGCGGGCGGCTGAACAGGTAGCCCTGCGCGAACGGGCAATCGAAGCTGCGCAGCATCTCGAGCTGGCCGGCCGTCTCGATGCCCTCGGCGACGACGTCGATCCCGAGCCGTCGCGCGAGACCGATCACGGCGGCCACGATCGTCGCCGTGTCGCGGTCGCTCATCATCGCCGCGACGAAGGAGCGGTCGATCTTGATCTCGGTGACGGGCAGCTCGCGCAGGTAGGACAGTGGCGAGTAGCCGGTGCCGAAGTCGTCGAGGGAGAGCAGCACGCCGAGGTCGCCGAGCGAGTCGATCGCCCGCCGCACCCGCGCGCCCTGGGCGATCAGCACCGTCTCGGTGATCTCGAGCCGCAGCATCCCCGGCGGCGTGCGCCAGCGCTCGAGCCGCTGCTCCAGATCGGGCAGGAAGGTGGCGTCCAGCAGGTTGGTGGCCGAGACGTTGACCGAGAGGTTGAGCTCGCGGCCCTCGTCGAGCCACGAGCGCTGCTGCGCGAGCGCCTGCTCGAGGACCGAGGCCGTCAGCTCGCGCATCACGCCGGTCTGCTCGGCGATGCCGACGAAGCTGTCGGCGCCGAGAAGCCCGCGCTCGGGGTGCTGCCAGCGCACCAGCGCCTCGACCCCGCTGACGGTGTTCGTGCGCAGGTCCACCTGGGGCTGGTAGTGGACGACCAGCCCGCCCTGCTCGACGGCCCGCTTCAGGTCGGCGACCAGGCCGAGCCGCTCGCGGCTGCCGTGGTCGGCCGTCGGCGCGTAGAAGGAGTAGCGGCTGCGCTCGCCCTTGGCCTGGTACATCGCGATGTCGGCTCGCCGCAGCAGCCCGTCGGTGCTCTGCGCGTCCTTGGGGAAGACGGCGATCCCGACCGAGGCCTGCACCGAGACGGTCAGCTCGGACAGCTCGAAGGGCCGTGAGAGCGCGCGGTGGATGCGCTCGGCGGTCGCCACCGCCGCCGACTCGTCGCGCAGGATCAGCCCGAACTCGTCGCCGCCGAGGCGCGCGACGGCGGCGTCGCCGACGACGGCCTGCATGCGCGGGCCGATCTGCGTGAGCAGCAGGTCGCCCGCGTAGTGCCCGAGGGTGTCGTTGAGTTCCTTGAAGTGGTCGAGGTCGATCGTCAGCAGTGCGAAGCTGGTGCCGCGCCGGCGGCAGAGGTCGATCGTCCTGTTGAGCTGGTCGTAGAACTCACGCCGGTTGGCCAGCCCGGTGAGGTAGTCGGTGCGCGCCTGGCGCTCGCGCAGCGTTGAAAGGGTGCGCACGTCGTAGAAGGACACCGCGAAGCGCAGCCCGGCGACCAGAAGCGCCGCGGCCGCCAGCGCCTCGGGGATCACTCCGAGGTGGTGGTAGTTGCCGCGGATCAGCAGCACCACCGCGACCGCGCCGAAGAAGCAGGGCACGACCATCACGGCGATGCTCGCGAGCGGGTCGCGCTCGCGCGGACGGGGCGGTGACCAGGCCGCGAACGCCAGCAGCGCGAGACCGGCGGGCCAGAGCGCATCGAGGAACGTGCCGGCCTCGTAGGTGCCTTCGGCGACCCGGAACAGATAGACGCTGTCGGCGATCGCGGTGATGCTCAGCCCGAGCAGGATCAGCAGCCAGGCGCGCCCGGGACGCCAGCCCGTCAGCGCGAACACCCCGAACACGAACACGATCAGGAGCAGGTCGCCGATCGGGTAGGCGAGGTTGGTGGCAACGGACGCGGTCGTGCCGTGCGTCGCGTTGATCACCGGCTCGAGCACGAGGGCAGAGCCGATCGCCGCCAGGGCGAGGCCGCCGATCGCGCCGTCGAGCCACACGTTGGCGTGCACGCCGCGCGCGTGGCGGCCGACGAGCTGCGCCAGGCACGCGTAGGCGAGGGGATAGAAGAGGAGATAGGCGGCGTCCGCCGGCGAGGGGCTGGGCACGGAGGCGGCGTTTTCGAGGAAGGCCGTGTAGTAGATGTCCCCGGCCGTGTAGAACGCGAGCCCGGCCGCCAGCGCGAGCCAGGCGGAGCGGTCCGCGCGGATCATGAGCGCCCGCGCCAGCACGAGCGCGCACACGAGCAGCTCGATGCCCGTGTAGACCCACACGTTGAAGAACTCGTCGAGCTGAGCGCCGCCCAGCGCGCCCGCGTCGTGGAGCGCGAGTGCGAGCACCATCGCGCCGAGCAGCGCGGCGCCCGCCATCACGGCGCGCCGGGCCACCGGGCTGAGCCCGGCGGACAGCGGCATCACGATCGCGCCCGCTCTGAAAGACATAACGGAGTGGCTATCGACTATCGCTACTCCGCAACGACGGGCACCTTGCGGGGTCTAGACGAATATGCGACACAATCTGTCCGTGCTCGTGGGGACCCCGCGTACGGGCGCGCGCCCGTATGCGCGCCGCCTGATCGGCCTGCTGGTGGGCGTTGTCGCCGCCTGCTCCTTCGTATGGGGGATGGCGCCGGCGGCGCTTGGGGCGACCCAGGGTTTCCCGAGCCGCGCTGGGCGAAGTGTCGCCGGCCGCGGAAGCGACGACGAACCAGTCGGTCGAAGAACCCGGGCCTCAGGAGAACGGGTGGGCCGAAGCGAGCCGTGCCGGTGACCGGTCGAACGGCTTGCGGCGCTGAAATCACGCTGCGCCGTCGCAACGTCTGGCCTGACGCTCGAAGCCGGCACCGAAGAATCCGAACAGCGAAGATCGGAATGGGGAACTCGAGGGACCCCGCGGCGAAATCGCGACGACGGTTACGCTGGAAGCCGAAAACAGCGAAGAAGAAGGCGGCGTCAGCGAGCGTCACGTTCAAACTGACCGGCTGCATCGAAGCTGCTCCGCTGATCGAAGAACCGTCGGGCCCGGACGGCGCGGTGGGCGAACCGCTCTGCCGGTGACCGTCGAACGGTTGCGACGTCGAAATCCGCTGCGCCGCTGCCGTCCTGGCTTGACGCTCGAAGCCGGTCCCGAAGGAGTCTGAACAGCGGAAACGGAATGGGGAACTCGGGACACCCACTTGCGCGGCACGACGACCGGTGCACGCTGGAAGCACGAAAACGCGAAGAAGACGCCGAAGCCGACGGCACAGCTTCGAACTGACCGTGCACGAAGCGCGCTGCCCGCCGATCGAAGAGACTCGAAGCCCAGGCGATCAGATGGCGACGGTCGAGCAGCCGGTGCACCTCGATGATCGTCAAGGGCAGCGAAATCGCGACGTCTGCGAAGCGTCGGGACTGCCGCCGAAGGCTGATCGCTGAACAACGGTCAGCGAAACGGAATCGGGAAATCTCGGGGACGCCGAACGCGCGCTCGGCGACGACGACGGTGACGCTGGAAGCCGGAAAACAGCGAAGAAGCGCCAAGGCCGAACGGCAGCGTTCAACTGGACGGTCGAACCCGAACCCGCCCTGCCCCCGCCGCCCCCGCCCACCAACAACGGCCCCACAGCCAAAAGCACCCCCAGCGTCGCCCCCGGCGTCGTCTTCTCCGCCGCCCGCGCGACCTGCGTCGGAGCGGGCTGGAACAGCGGGACCGTCACGAGCCAGTGGCTGCTCGACGGCACGCCGATCGCCGGGGCGACCGCCGCCACCCTCGTGCCGCCGCGCAGCTACGACGGCCACGCCCTCGCCTGCCGCCAGACCGCCACTGCCTCAGGTGCGTCCAGCACGCTGACGAGCGCGGACCGGATGGTGCACGAGCAGCCGCCGCAGCCGTCGTGGCCGATCTCCGCCGCAGCGCTGCACTGCGCCAGCGCGGTCTGCATGCAGCAGGGCGCGGGCCCCGGCGCGGTCGGGCAGGCCTACCCGCAGAACGGCGCCTGGTGGGGCTCCGAGCAGGTCAGGTGCGTCTCGGCGCCCTGGACCAGCGCCGTCGGCTCCTCCGCGCAGCCGGCGGTACGCGCCCTCGCCGAAGCGCACACCGTCCGGATCTCGCTGCAGCGCGAGAGCGGCGGCGGGTTCGTGACGATCGCCGCCGAGCAGGTGACGGGCCTCGGCAGCGCCGGTGACCAGCTCGACGGCGGCTCGACGCCCTTTGCCGGCGCGATCGTGGTGCCGTTCGGATCCCAGTCCTTCGCCGCTCGCGAACTCTGGAGCACGCGGTTCCCGGCGGCGGTCGGCAAGCCCGACTGGTTCGCGGCGGGTGGCGGCATCGTCACCTACGGCGTCGCCGGCGCACCCGGCGCGGCGCGCTCCTTCCAGCTCACCTACACGCTCGCGGCCGCAGACCTCGGAGCGCGGCTGCGCTGCGTGGCCGGGGCCGACGACGGCCCGGCCGGCGCGCCCACCAGCGCGAGCTTCACGAGCCCCGAATACGGCGTCTCGAGCGACGCGCGGTGCGGGCCGCGCCGGCTCGGCGCCTCCAACGTCCCCCAGCCCGCGATCGTGGTCGCCGGCGACCTCCGCTGCCTGCCCGCGCCGTCCTCGCTCGCGGCCCTGGGAACGAGCCCGCGCGAAGTCGCCGTCAAGAGCGGGCGTGCCGCGTTCGCGCTCGCCTGCGCGCTTCACGGCTGCCGCGGCAAGCTCTCCCTGACGGCCGTGCTGGGCCACAAGCGCCGCACGGTGCTCGGACGCGCCGCCGCGCACGTCGCCGGCGGCTCCGAACGCCTGATCTCGCTGAAGCTCGGCAGCCGCGGCAGGCGCGCCCTGCGCGGCGCCGGCGCCGGCGGCCTTGCGGCGAGCCTGCAGCTCGAAGCCAAGCACCGCGTCCGGCGGCTGGCGAGCGTGCGGCTCGTGACGGCCGGCTGACCTAGGAGGACTCGGCGCCGGCCTCGGCGCGCGCTTCGCGCACGATCCGGCGCATGCCCCGCAGCCAGCGCTCGGGTTCGGCGGCCTTCAGCGCCATGAAGCCGGCGACGTTCTCGTGCGTGAGGATCAGCGTGGTCTCGGCGCGGATGCCCTCGACGACCGCGTCGGCGGCGTCCTCCGGTTCGATCAGCCCGCCGGATGTGAGCGCCGCGGCGCCCGCGGCGTCCGTCATCGCGAGGTCGAGCATCGGCGTGCGCACGCCCTGCGGGCAGATGCACGAGACGCGCACGCCCTGTTCGGCGTATTCGATCGACAGCCACTCCGCGAGCGCCACCGCGGCGTGCTTGGTGACGCTGTAGACGAGCGAGGAGACCTGCGTGAGCAGCCCTGCGGCCGAGGCCGTGTTGATCAGGTAGCCCTCGCCCCGCTCGACCATCTGCGGCAGCAGCTCGCGCGCGGCCCACACGTGGGCCATCACGTTGACGCGCCAGGCCTCGTCCCAGGACTCGTCCGGGGACTCCGGCCCCCCGAGCGCGCCCGGGACGCCGGCGTTGGAGATGAACACGTCGATCGGCCCGTTGGCCTCGGTCGCGGTCTCGATGAGCGCCACGACGCTCGCCTCGTTGCCGGCGTCGAGCTCCACGGCGAGGCCCCCGACCTGATCGGCGATCGCGCGCGCGCCATCGAAGTCGCGGTCGGCAAGCGTCAGCGCGGAGGGCCCCTCCTGCTGGAAGCGGCGCGCGAGCGCACGCCCGATGCCCCCCGCGGCGCCCGTGATCACGACGTGCCTGCCGGCCAGCTCCACAGGCGGACTCTATTAGCCTTCGCGCCCATGAGCGAGGACAACGCGCAGCGGATGCTCGACGTCGCCGCCGAGCGAGCCGCCGAGCTGGCCGCGCCCGGGCTCAGCCCGCGCCCGCGGCGCAAGGTCGCGGTGCTCTCCTGCATGGACACGCGCATCGACCTGTTCCCGCTGCTCGGCATCGAGCGCGGCGACGCTCACATCATCCGCAACGCGGGCGGTCTGGCGACCGAGGACGCGATCCGCTCGCTGTCGGTCTCCCAGCGCCTGCTCGGCACCGAGGAGGTGGTGGTCGTGATGCACGACGGCTGCGGGCTGCTCGGTGCCTCCGAGGACGACTACGCGCGTGCGCTCGCCGCCGACGGCGCGCGCCCGAGCTGGCGCCTCGGCGCCTTCGAGGACGTCGAAGCGGCGCTTCGCGACAGCCTCGAGCGGCTCCGCGCCGCGCCGGAGCTGTCCGCGCGCGGGCGGATCCGCGGCCTCGTCTTCGACCCCGAGAGCGGCACGCTGCGCGAGCTGCCGGGCGACTAGGCCCGGCCGCCGCCTGGACGGGGTCTATGTTTGCAGGCGTGGGGTCCGTGGAGGGTGATCTCGGCGGCGGCGTGCGCGGCGCGCAGAGGGGAACGACGGCGTGACGCGCGTCGCGATCCTCGGCACGGGCTCGGCGGCTGCGCAGATCGGCTGCGAGTTCGCGCTCGGCGGCTGCTCGGTGCTGTGGACCGGAGAGGACGACGGAGCCGAGCAGCGTGTCGAGGAGGCGCTGCGCATCGCCGCCACGTCCGGGTTCGCCGACCCTCCGGAGCTCGAGCGCGCGCGCTCGCTGATGGCGCGCGGAGAAGCCACGATCTCCTCCGTCGAGCGACTCACGCTGATCCTCGATGCGCGCTCGGTCCCGCCGGCGGAGCGCGCCGCGGCGCTCGGGCAGATCGCCGCACGCCACCCCGAGGCGCTGGTCGCATCGACGGCGCTGCTGCCCTCCGCCACGGAGCTGGGAGAGGCCGCGGGCGCCGGGGAGCGGACGCTCGCGATGCGCTACGGCGACCCGCCGCTGCTCAGTCCCGTGGTCGAGCTGCAGGCGGCCCGGGACACCCCGGGACGGCTGGTTGACCGGGTCTCGCAGCTGCTGCGCGCGCTCGGCAAGCACCCGCTCGTGCTGCGCCGGGAGGTGCCGGGCCTGGTCTCCGGCCGCCTCGAACTGGCCCTGCTTCGCGAGGCCGCGTGGCTGCTCGAGCGGGGCGTCGTCGACCCCGACGCTCTCGACGAGCTGGTGCGCTCGCTCGCGCGGCGCTGGTCGCTCGCCGGCCCCGTCGAGGCCGCCGAGCTCGGCGGCCTTGCCGAGCTCGCCGAGCTCTCCCCCTCGGTGCCACCCGAGCGCCCGTCGGGGCTCGAGGGGCTCGCCTCGCAGGCCGATCCCGAGAGCGCCGCCGCCCTGCGCGAGCGGCGCGACCAGGGCCTCGTGGCTGCGCTGCGCGCCGAACGCGCGAGCTCGCAGCGGCGTTCCGCCGGCGGCGGCTGAGCGATCCCGCGCGGGCCGCCGGTCCGCTTGTTGCAAATGTGGCACCGCGCGTGCGACGATCACGCCTGCAGAGGGGGACATTGCGAGCGGGCCGCGAGGCCACGAAGGGAGAGAGAAGTGCCAAAGCTCGGGATGGGGCCTATACGGCGTCAGCAGATCTGCAGCGCCGCGGCTGCGGTGATCGCGCGCGAGGGCTTCGCCGGCACGACGATGAGGATGGTCGCCGACGAGGCCGGGGTCAGCACCGGCATGCTCAACCACTACTTCGCCAACCGGGCGGAGCTGCTCACCCAGACGCTCGTGCACGTCTCGGAGCGGAGCCAGGGACGCTACGAGCACGCGATCGAGGGCGTGCCGCCGGGCGTTGAGCGCCTGGAAGCGCTGCTCGACAGCGTGCTCGCCGACGACGCGGAGTCGATCGAGACCTGGCACGTGTGGATCAACGCGACCGGCGAGGCGCTGCGCCTGCCGCAGCTCCGGCGCACGATCGACGAGCGACTCGGCCACTGGTTCGACCTCCTCGCCGTCGCGCTCGAAGGCCTCGTCGAGGAGGAGGACGCGCCGGGGGCGATCCCGTGGACCTGGCGCGTGGACGCGCTGCTGACCGGGCTCGCGACGCAGGCGCTCACCTCCGAAGCCGAGCTGCACGGCGAGCGCATCCGCGAGGAGGTCGTGCGCATGGTGCTGGCCGGCGGCGGACGCGAGCCGATCGCCGTGCGTCGCCAGCTCACGCGCTAGCGGCGCGGCGGGTAGGCTCCCGCCGGCGATGCGTGCCGTCACCTTCCAGGCCCCCGGCGAGGTAGCCGTGGAGGACCGTCCCGAGCCCGAGCTGCTCGACCGCCGCGACGCGATCGTGCGCATCGAGGCGACGGGGGTCTGCGGCTCGGACCTGCACATCTACCACGGCCGGGTCCAGATCGAGCAGGGCTTCACGATCGGCCACGAGTACGTCGGCACCGTCGTCGCGGCCGGCGAGGGCGTTTCGACCGTGGCCGAGGGGGACCGCGTGCTCGGCTGCTTCCACACGGCCTGCGGCGAATGCTGGTTCTGCCGCCGCGGGCTCTTCCAGCGCTGCGTGCATTCGCGCACCTTCGGACATGGCGCCACGCTCGGCTCGCTGCAGGGCACGCAGGCCGAGATGGCGCTGATCCCGAACGCCGACCTCGTGCTGCGCAAGGTGCCGGAGGGGATGAGCAGCGACGTCGCCCTGTTCGCCGGCGACGTGATGGGAACCGGCTTTCACTCGGTTGCGGCCAGCGGAATGCGCCCCGGCGACGTCGTCGCGGTGCTCGGCCTGGGGCCGGTCGGGCTCTGCGCCGTGCAGGCCGCCCGTGCCGCGGGCGCGGCGCACGTGATCGCGATCGACACCGTCGCCGACCGGCTCGCGCTGGCCGGCGGCTTCGGCGCCGAGGCCGTCCACCTGACCGAGCAGGACCCGAAAGCCGCGGCCGCCGCGGCCACCGAAGGCCGCGGCGTGGACGTCGCGATCGACGCAGTCGGGGATCCTCGCGCGCTGGAGAGCGCCATCCGCCTGACACGCCCGTGCGGCAGCGTCCAATGCATCGGCGTCTACGCCGAGCGCGCCGAGGTGCACATGGGCCTGCTGTGGCTGAAGGCGATCACCCTGCGCGGCGGGCAGGCGAACGTGCTCGCCCACGTCGACCCGGTGCTCGCGATGATGGCCGCCGGCGTACTCGACCCCTCACCGCTCGTCACGCGACACATGCCGCTCGAGGAGGCGCCCGAGGCCTACGCGATCTATGACCGCCGTGAGGCGCTGAAGATCATCCTCACTCCGTGACCCAGCCGAGCGAGCGCTCGACCGCGCGCCGCCACCGTTCGAGCTCGGGTTCGACGGCCGCCTGATCGAGTCGCGGCTCCCAGCGTCGCTCCTCGTGCCAGCGCTCGCAGAGCTCCTGCTGATCGCTCCAGAAGCCGCTCGCCAGGCCCGCCGCGAAGGCCGCGCCGAGCGCGGTCGTCTCCGCGACCGCCGGGCGCACCACCGGCACGCCGAGGACATCCGCCTGGAACTGCATCAGCAGCTCGTTGGCCGTCATCCCGCCGTCGACCTTCAGCTCGCGTAGCAGCGGGTGGGTGGGGTGGGTGGGGTGGGTGGGGCTCAGTACCTCCCGCGCGGCATCGACCACCTCGCGTGTCTGCCACGCGGTCGCCTCGAGCACGGCCCGTGCGAGGTGCGCCGCGCTCGCGTATGCCGTCAGGCCGACGATCACACCGCGCGCGTCTTCGCGCCAGCGCGGCGCGAACAGGCCCGAGAAGGCGGGCACGAAGTAGACCCCGCCGTTGTCCGGGACGCTCGCGGCGAGCTGCTCGACCTCGGCAGCCGTCGCGATCAGCCCGAGCTGGTCGCGGAGCCACTGCACCGCCGCGCCGGTGACGGCGATCGAGCCCTCGAGCACGTAGCTCGTGGGCGCGCCGCCCACCTTGCCCGCAACGCTCGTCAGCAGCTCGCGGCAGCGAACCACCCGCTCGCCCGTGTTCACCAGCAGGAACGAGCCGGTGCCGTAGGTGCTCTTGGCCTCGCCGGCCTGGAAGCAGGTCTGCCCGAACAGCGCTGCCTGCTGGTCGCCCATCAGCCCCGCGACGGGCCGGCCCGCGAGCGCCGTGGCGGCGGTCTCGCCGAACAGCTCGCTCGATGAGCGGATGTCCGGCAGCAGCGCGCGCGGGATGCCCATCAGCTGCAGGCTCGGCTCGTGCCAGTCGAGCGTCTGCAGGTCCATCAGCATCGTGCGGCTGGCGTTCGTGACGTCGGTGGCGTGCACGCCGCCCGCGGCGCCGCCGGTCAGGTTCCAGAGCAGCCAGGAGTCGATCGTCCCGAACGCCAGCTCGCCGGCCTCGGCGCGCTCCCGCGCGCCGGGCACGGTCTCCAGCATCCAGGTCAGCTTGGGGCCGGAGAAGTAGGTGGAGAGGGGGAGCCCCACGGCCTCGCGCAGCAGGTCCGGGCCCGCCGTGCCGGCGAACTCGTGGACGAGGCCGGCGGTGCGAGTGTCCTGCCACACGATCGCGTTGTGCAGCGGCTGACCGGTCTCCCGGTCCCACAGCACTGCCGTCTCACGCTGGTTGGTGATGCCGACCGCTGCCACCTCGCTCGCCGCCGCGCCGGCCTCGGCGAGCGCGGCGTCGATCACCTCGCGCGTGCGACGCCAGATCTCGAGCGCGTCGTGCTCGACCCACCCGGCCCGGGGGAGGATCTGCTCGTGCTCGCGCTGGGCGGCCGCCCTGGGGCGCCCGTCGCGGTCGAACAGGATCAGCCGCGTGCTCGTGGTCCCCTGGTCGATCGCGGCGATGAACTCGGCCATCACCGAACCCTATGCGCGTGCGAGGGCGATCGCTTCCCGGACATTCGATGGTTCCCGGCGCTCCGTCGCGGCGGGCAGGGGTATTTTGGATCGCCATGGGGGCTCGCATCTCGACATGGATCGCCCGGCACCGCCCGCCGGCGGATGGCGTGCGGCGCACGCCGCTGCCCAAGGCCTCGGCGCGGGCGCTGCTCGCCGCGGCGCTCGCGCTGCTCGTGCTGAGCGTCGTGGTCGCGTTGCCGGGAAGAGGCCAGGTGCTGGACGTCCCGGCCGCGGGCGCCCAGCAGCCGAAGCAGTCCCAGCCGGCGCTCTACCGCGTCGTCGGCTGCCGGAGCACAGGGACGGCCGCTCACCGTGGAGGCCCGGCCCGGCGCGAGGTCGCCTTCGGCTTCGACGATGGCCCGTGGACGGAAACGCCCGCGTTCGTGACGATGCTCGAGCGGGCTGACGCCCGCGCCACGTTCTTCATGATCGGCAGCCAGGTCGGCTCGCAGGATCGCTCGCTGCTGCTGCGCGAGCTGCGCGACGGCGACGTCCTCGGCGACCACACCTACGACCACCCCGACCTGACCCGCAGCCGCGCGGTGCGTTCCGAGCTGCTGCGGACGATCGAGCGCATCAGGGCGCTCAGCGGCTACACCCCGTGCGTGTTCCGCCCGCCCTACGGCGACACCGACGCCGCGGTCCAGCAGACCGCCCGTTCGCTCGGGCTCGCGACCGTGCTCTGGAACGTGGATCCCGCCGACTACACGCAGCCGGGCACCGCCGCGATCGAAGCGCGCGTGCTCGCCCAGGTGCGGCCGGGTTCGATCGTGATCAGCCACGACGGTGGCGGGCCGCGCCGGCAGACGCTCGCGGCCTACCCCGGCATCATCGCCAAGCTGCGTGCTCGCGGCTACCGCATCGCGACGATCACGGAAATGCTCGGCTACCGCCCGATCTACGTCCCCTGCATCGAGCTGTGCGACGGGATCGGGCGGCCGCGGACCGCGCTGCCGCGGGACGCGATCGTCGAGCACGCCCCCTGAGCCCGGCTCTGGCAGTCTTCGCGGCGTGATCGTCGATGCGTGGATGCAGCATCCGACGCGGCGCTTCCTCGAGCAGGACATGTTCGCGTCGCTGCGGCGCTGGACAGGTGGCGAGATCCCCGAGGGGGAGCTGCCGATCGAGGCCACGCTCGGCGCGATGGACGCCGCCGGCGTCGAGCTGGGCGTGCTGTGCGCCTGGCACGGGCCGCAGGGGGCGCTGATCTCCAACGAGGAGGTCGCGGGTTGGGTTGCGGCCCACCCGCAGCGCTTCGCCGCGCTCGCGTCGGTGCCGCTCTCGCGGCCGATGGAGGCGGTCCGGGAGCTGCGCCGCTGCGTCTCGGAGCTGGGCTTCGCCGGGCTGCGCATGCTGCCCTGGCTGTGGGAGGTGCCGCCGACCGATCGCCGCTTCTACCCGCTGTACGCGGCCTGCGTCGAGCTGGGCGTGCCGTTCTGCACGCAGGTCGGCCACACGGGGCCGCTGCGCCCCTCCGAGCCGGGCCGGCCGATCCCGTACATCGACCAGATCGCGATCGACTTCCCCGAGCTCGTGATCGTGTGCGGCCACGTCGGCTACCCCTGGACCGAGGAGATGATCGCGGTCGCCCGCAAGCACGAGAACGTCTACATCGACACCTCGGCGTACACCAGCCGCCGCCTGCCGCAGGAGCTGATCGACTACATGCACACGCGCGGCGGCGCGCGGAAGGTGCTGTTCGGCAGCAACTTCCCGATGATCGCCCCGTCCGCCGCCCTCGAGGACATCGCCCGGCTGGACCTGGACGAGGCCGGCAGCGAGCTCTACCTCTCTGCCAACGCGCGCCGCGTGTTCTCGCTCGCGAGCGGAGCCGCCGCGGCCGAGCTCAGCTCCTCCCGGGCTAGGGAGTGAACGAAGCCGCCGAGGCGACGGTCCCGGCCGGCGCTTCGGTGTTGGTGACCGTGATCGGGCCGGCCCCGGCGCCCGCGGGCACGACCGCCTTCAGCTTCTTCTTGGAGGAGTAGGTGACAGACGCCGCGGGCGTGCCGCCGAAGCTGACCGTCGAGGTCGGGGTGAACCCGATGCCTTTGATCGTCACGGTCGCGCCCGCCGCCGCCGAGAGCGGCGAGAAGCCCCTGATCGAGAGGCTCGCCACGAACTTGCCCTTCGGCTTGACGGTGCCGTGGGCGGTCTTCACGGTGAGCCTGCCCTTGTAGGCGCCGTCGGGCACCGTCACTTCGAGCTCCGCCGGCGAGACGATCGTGAACTGCGCGGACACCTTGCCGACGAGCACTTCAGAGGTCGAGTCGAGCGCGCTGCCGTCGACCACGATCGTCGAGCCCGTGATGCCGGTCGACGGCCCCCAGCTCGTGACCTGCGGCACGTCGGAGGCGACCGGGCCGACCGGGATCGCGTCTTCGTAGCCGCTGCCCGAGGCGTTGAAGGCGCCTTCGCGCACCCGGATCTGGTGGCCGACGTCTTCTTCGACCGGCGTGTAGGAGCTTTCGATCGCGCCGGGAATCGTCTGGCAGTTGGCGCCGCTGAAGCCGCAGCGTTCCCACTGGTAGGAGAACGAGCTGGGGCTGCCGGTCCAGCCACCGGGCTGCGCGCTCAGCTGCAGGCCCTGCTCGGGATCGCCGGAGACCGCCGGGCGCGAGGTGCTCTTCGGCGTGCCCGTGACAGCGAACGCGCCGAGCCCGACCGGGCTGCCGAGCCCTGTCGGCCCGTCGAAGCCCGTCGTCGCTTCGCAGATCGTGGTGCCCGCGCATGTGCCGTTGCTGCCGGCTGTGACGTCGTAGAACGCGGACGCTTCGGTGGCGTTCCCGTAGACCGTCGCCGCGGGGTAGGAGACTCCCTGCGAGCCGCCCGCGAGCGCGAACTCGCCGGCGACGATCGGCGAGGCGACCGAGGTGCCGCCCCAGACGCCCCAGCCCGTCGGTCCGCCGGGGAATTCGGGCGTCGAGTCGTAGACGTCGACGCCGGTGTTGGGGTCGCCGACGGCTGAGACGTCGGCCTCGGCGCGCCCGCTGCCGCAGCCCGTGGCGGCGAAGTTGGCGACCGAGGTCTGCCAGAACGGCGCGTTGAAGACGGCGCTGCAGCCGCTGCCGCCTTCTTCCCACGCGGTGCTCGTCCAGACGCCGCCGCTTTCGTGCACCGAGGTGCCGCCGACCGAGAGCACGTGCGGGGAGTCGGCTGGGAATTCCGCCCCTGGCACGAGTTCGGGGCAGAGTTTGTTGTAGTAGCCGCAGTCCCCCGAGCTCGCCGTGATGACGGTGCCGGGGTGGTCGTAGGAGGTCGACTCCAGTTCGGCGTCCGAGCTTTCCTCGGTGCCGCCGTAGGAGTTGCTCACCTCGCCGGCGCCGAGTTCGACCGCGGCGTCGACGCCCTTGGCGAGGTCGCTGAATTCTTCGGTGTTGGTCTCGACGAGCAGGATGTGACAGCTCTGGCAGATCGCGTGCGCCATCTGCACGTCGATCGAGATCTCACTCGCCCATTCGCCTTCCGGTTTCGGCAGCGGCGAGCTCGTGCCTTTCTGGTTGACCTTCTTGAAGCAGCCGTTTTCGCTCGTGCACGGCGTCAGGCCGAACTGTTTGCTGTAGACGGCGAGATCGGCTTCGGCGGTCGGGTCGTCGTAGGCGTCGACGAGGGCGATCGTCTGGGCCGAGCCGGCGGGCGTTTCTTCCGGCAGCGCGTAGGCTTCCCGCAGCCGTTGGGGCGTCTGGAACCCCGGCCAGGGTTTCGAGTTGCTCTGAGCCGGCCGCGCCGCGCGCGTGGTCGCGAAGGGCTGCGCGGTGCCCGCCGTGCCGATGAGCAGGCGCATCGCGAGGCACCTCGCGTGACCGGGCCCGACCGGGGTGCTGCACGAGTGCCGGGCCGGCAGCGCGCTCGCGGGGGAGGACAGGATCAGCAACAGGAGAGGGACGACGGCCGCCGCACAGAGGATCGAGCCCCCGCGGGTGCGGCGTGCCGCACTCCTCTGTCGCTGTTTGCGCATCCCTCTGTGGCTCTCTCGACGATGCGCTCTGCGGAGCGCGCCGCAATCCACGGTAGGGCGGCGCCGACTTGGTGTCAAGCCTGTGCGGACGACCGTTGCGGTCCCTCGTTGCAAGGAGAGGGCCGGGCCTGCTTAGATTACGTCCGCGGCCGATACGGTCGCAGCGCGCGCCCGTAGCTCAGTGGTCAACGGTTCTCTTCGGGGAGCCAAAGAGCAGCGGTCTTTCAAGCCGCAGGCCGCGGGTTCGATTCCCGCCGGGCGCACTGCGAGTCCCCAGCCGGTGATCCGGCTGGGCTCCAGGTGGGGGGTTCTCGGCACAGGCGCATCCGCTCGGCCTCGAGGCCACTGCGGGCATGCCCGCAGTGGCCTTTGTAAACACTGAGTGTTTTCCCAAGTCAGGTGATCTGTTTAAGTTGACATTCTGCGTAAATCGTGATTTATATGTCGGCCTTGCGAAGCGACCCAGCGCGGAGGAGGGGCTGGTCTGATGGGAAGGGGATCGTGGATGATCCCGCTGCGCCGTGGGGCGGCGCCGGGGACATGGAGGTGAGAACCTCGGGTTGTCACGAGCGGCGCATGATGCGCTCGCTGCACGGGCGCTGGCCGTACCGCCGCTCCCACTGCCGCCACGACCATCACTGGCTCGTGAGGGTCCACTCCCAGCAATCGTGGTGCGTGAGCGCGCGCACCCACACCCTGTTCGGGCTGCGCGGCTGCAGCCGGAGGCCGTAGAGAGCCAGCGGGGGGCGCGAGGGGAACCTGTCCCTGCGGGCCCTATCGGGGGATGGGGGCGGCCCGCAGGGATGGGTCGCGCTGCCCGCTGGTGACGGCCGCCACGCCTGCCGCGGTGTCCGCCGCGCGGGCGTGCCCGGCGACAGCGTCGATGATCGTCGGCCACAGCTCGAGTGGCAGGTCGTGCCCCATGCCCTCGACCATCATCAGCCGAGCGCCACGGATCGCCCGCGCGGTGGCACGGCCGCCCGACGGCCCGACGAGACGGTCGGCGGCGCCGTGGATCACCAGCGTCGGCGCGACGATGCGCCGCAGTTCGGGCGTGCGGTTGCCCGAGGCGATGATCGCCGCGAGCTGGCGGCCGGGTCCGGCGGGGTCGTGGTCGCGGTCGTAGCTGTTTGCGATCAGCTCGCGCACCTGAGCGAGGTCGCGGCGCGGGGCCGGTGAGCCGATCAGCGCGAAGACGGCCGTCATGTGCCGGATGTAGGCGTCGCGCTCCCGCGGCGCCTCGCGCAGGAACGTCGAGTAGACCCGCAGCGAGGGCTGGCCGCTCAGCAGGCTGCCCGTGTTGGACATGATCGAGACCAGCGAGCGCACCGAGCGCGGGTGGCGCGCGGCGATCGTCTGGGCGATCATCCCGCCCATCGAGGCGCCGACCACGTGGGCCGGGGCGAGACCGAGCTCGCGCAGCAGGCCCGCGGCGTCCTCGGCCATGTCGGCGAGCGAGTAGCGCGCGGCGCGGCGTGAGCGTGTGAGGAGCTGCGTCCGCGTGGGTGGCGCGCCGCGAAGGTGCGTCGAGTGCCCGATGTCACGGTTGTCGAAGCGCACGACGTAGTAGCCGCGCGAGGCGAGCTCGCGGCAGAAGTCCTCGTGCCAGGCGATCATCTGCGTGCCCAGCCCCATCACCAGCAGGATCGGCGGGTCGCCGGCGTCGCCGAACGCCTCGTAGCAGAGCGTTATCCCCCTGCCGACATCGCACTTCTGCTCGGACACGATCAGAGCAGGTTACAGACCTTCACAGCACTTCCCCGCCGACTTTCGGGGTGGCCGGGGCACGAGGGGGTAGGATCGAATCGATGGCCACGACGAGCCAGACGCGCAGTGGCGCCGCCCGCATATCGGGTGAGGAGGCCGAGGTTCGGCGCCTTTCGATCGACACGATTCGCGCGCTCGCGATGGACGGGGTGCAGAAGGCCAACGCCGGTCACCCCGGCACGGCGATGGCGCTCGCGCCGCTCGGGTACACGATCTACGAGCGCTTCCTGCGCGCGAACCCGAACGACCCGGAGTGGCCCGACCGCGACCGCTTCGTGCTGAGCGCAGGGCACGCCTGCATGCTGCAGTACTCGCTGCTCCATCTGTGCGGCTACGACCTCGGCATCGCCGACCTCGAACAGTTCAGGCAGTGGGGGTCGCGCACGCCCGGCCACCCGGAGCGCAGCCACACGCCGGGCATCGAGATCACGACCGGCCCGCTCGGCCAGGGGATCTCCAACGCCGTCGGGATGGCGATGGCGGAGCGCTTTCTCGCGGAGCGCTTCAACCGCCCGGGGGACGAGATCGTCGACCACCGCACCTACGTGATCTGCTCGGACGGCGACATGATGGAGGGCGTCACCCAGGAGGCCTCCTCGATCGCGGGCCACTTCGGGCTCGGCAAGCTGATCGTCTGCTACGACGACAACCACATCACGATCGACGGCAGCACCGCGATCTCCTTCGACGGCGAGAACCTCGGCCAGCGGATGGAGGCCGACGGCTGGCACGTGCAGCGCGTCGAGGACTCCGAGGACCTCGAGGCGTTGGAGGCGGCGCTGAGCGCGGCGGGCGAAGAAGACGAGCGTCCGTCGTTCATCTCGATCCGCTCCCACATCGCCTACCCGGCGCCGATCGCCGTCGACACCGCGAAGGCCCACGGCGCGGCGCTCGGCGAGGACGAAGTGCGCCGCACGAAGGAAGTGATGGGCTTCGACCCCGACAGGCACTTCTGGGTCGACGAGCGCGTGTACGAGCACATGTCGCTGGCCGAGAGGGGCGGCGCCGAGCAGGAGCGCTGGACCGAGCGCTTCCGCGCGTGGCGCGAGGCACACCCGGAGATGGCCGCCGACTGGGACCTTGCCTGGTCGGGGCGGCTGCGCGACGGCTGGCGCGAGTCGCTGCCGACGTTCCAGGCAGGGGAGAAGCTCGCAACGCGCTCCGCGGGCCAGAAGGTGATGGCGGGCTTCGGCGAGTTCGCGCCGACGATGTTCGGCGGCGCCGCCGATCTCGTCGAGTCGACGAAGACGCTGTTCGAGGGCGCGGGCGAGTTCTCGCGCGTCCATGCGGGGCGCAACGTGCCGTTCGGCATCCGCGAGCACGGGATGGGCGCGATCGTCAACGGCGCCGGCGCGCACGGAGGCATGGTCAAGCCGTACGGGTCGACCTTCCTGCAGTTCTCCGACTACATGCGCGGCGCGGTGCGGCTGTCGGCGCTGATGGAGCTCCCGGTCCTGTGGGTCTGGACGCACGATTCGATCGCCCTCGGCGAGGACGGCCCCACCCACCAGCCGGTCGAGCACTTCACCTCACTGCGCGCGATCCCCAAGCTGTGGGTGATCCGCCCCGGCGATCCCAACGAGACGGCGCTCGCCTGGCGCATCGCGCTCGAACGCGAGGACGGCCCGGTCGCGCTGCTGCTCTCCCGCCAGAACGTGGAGACGCTCGACCGCGGCGAGGTGGCGCCGGTCGAGGGGGTGCTGCGCGGCGGCTACGTGCTGTGGGACGCACCAGGCGGCGAGCCCGAGCTGATCCTGATCGCGACGGGCGCCGAGGTCCCGACGACGCTGGCGGCCGCGAAGCTGCTCGAGGCCGACGGCACGCGTGCCCGGGTCGTCTCGATGCCGTGCATGGAACTCTTCGAAGAGCAGGGCGACGACTACCGCGCGGAGGTGCTGCCCGCCGCGATCACGGCACGACTCGCCGTCGAGCCGGGCTCGCGTATGAGCTGGTGGCGCTGGGTCGGGGACCGCGGCGACGTGCTCGGCGTCGAGCGCTTCGGCGCCTCCGCCCCCGGCACGACCGTGCTCGAGAAGTTCGGCTTCACGCCCGAGAACATCGCGGAGCGCGCACGGGCTCTGCTGTAAGTCACGACCACGAGGAGACGCCATGCCCTCCGACTCATCAAAGCCGCTGCAGAGACTCTCGGCGCTCGGCCAGAGCGTCTGGATCGACTTCCTCTCGCGCGAATCGAACCGGGGCGGGCATCTCCAGAAGCTGATCGACGAGGACTCGGTCGTCGGCGCGACGTCCAATCCGTCGATCTTCCAGAAGGCGATGGCCGGCGGCGACGCCTACGAGGAGCAGCTCGGCGAGCTGGTGAAGGAAGGGCTGGACAGCGAGGAATGCTTCTGGGCCCTGGCCGAGCAGGACATCCGTGAGGCGTGCGACCTGTTCGCGCCCGCGTTCGAGGCGAGCGCGCACCGCGACGGGTACGTCTCGATCGAGGTCGACCCGCGCCTGGCCTACGACACGCTCACGACCTTCCGCGAGGCGATGCGCCTGCACGAGGCGATCGACAAGCCGAACCTGATGGTCAAGATCCCGGCGACCAAGCCTGGGCTCGGCGCGATCGAGGACGCGATCGCCAAGGGCCGCTCCATCAACATCACGCTGATCTTCTCGCTCGAACGCTACGCGGAGGTGGCCGAGTCCTACGTGCGCGGGCTGGAGCGGCTCGTCGCCGAGGGCGGGGACCCGTCGAAGGTCGCGTCGGTCGCGAGCTTCTTCGTCTCGCGCATCGACACCGAGGCCGACCGCCGCCTCGAGGAGGCCGGTGCGCCGAAGGTGCTGCAGGGCAAGCTCGCGATCGCCAACGCGAAGCTCGCCTACGAGCACTACAAGCAGATGTTCTCGGGCCCGCGCTGGGAGTACCTGCTCGGCAAGGGCGCCACGTCGCAGCGTGTGCTGTGGGCCTCGACCTCGACGAAGAACCCCGACTACTCCGACGTGCTCTACGTCGAAGAGCTGATCGGTCCCGAAACGGTCAACACGATGCCCGAGGACACGATCACCGACTACCAGGACCACGGTGAGCCGGAGCCACGGCTGGAGCGCGACGTCGAGGGCGCGCGCCGCGTGCTCGAGGAAATCGACGAGGTCGGCGTCAGCTACAAAGACGTGACCGACACGCTCGAGCGCGAGGGCGTCGAAAAATTCTCCGACGCGTTCGCCGAGCTGGTCGCCGCCCTCGGCGAGAAGCGCGACTCCCTGGTCGCCGCCTGAGCCAGGCGCGGAGCGCCGGCCGATCCTCCTGCAAGCCGCTCAGGAGTAGGGCACCGGCACCAGCACGCGGATCGTCAGCGGGCCGCTCGGGAACGCCTGGGCGTCGACCGTGACGACGCGGTAGCGACGGCCCTTGTAGACGTAGGAGCCGCTGGCCGGCACCGAGGACGGACCGCCGACGCCGGGTCCGAGGCTGTTCTTGACCAGGTGCGTGCGCCCGTCGGCGCCGCGCATGTACATCAGCACGCTCAGCCCGGCCAGGCGCTGGGTGAGGCGCAGGTAGCCCTCGTCGTCCTGGATCGAGAGGACGATGCTGCCGATCGTGCGGCCGTGCAGGCGCAGCGCGGCGTGGACGGGGCCGAGCACGTACGGTCCGCCGAGGTCGTAGAGGAGCTTCCCGACCCCCCCGTTCCGGGTCGGCGCCCCGCTGACGCGGAGCCGGACGAGATGGTGGTGCAGCAGGGTTTCCGAGGCTTTCTTGACGGCGGGCACGTCGCGCGCGGCGACGGCCTGCAGCAGCGCGCGGTCGTGCTGCACGCGGCGCACCTGGGGCAGCGTCCGGGGCCCGCGCTCGCCCTCGTAGATCAGCCGCGCGATCCGCGCGAGCGTGTTGACCTGGGTGTCCTCGCTGCCCGCCCCGCAGAGCGCTTCGGTGGCCGCGACCGTCTTCAACAGGTAGATCTGCACCGGCGCGCCGACGGGGAAGGCGCGCGCCGGAAGCGAGGAGTACTGGTACTCGACCCCCCGCAGCGTCGTCGTCCCGGCCGCGGGTAGCGTGCCCGCCCCGAGCGCGAGCGTGCCGCCGATGGTGTGCGCGCCCGAGCGCAGCACGACGACCCCCTCCGCGACGCCGCTGCCCTCGGAGATGAAGCCGCGATCGGACCACACGCTGGCGAGGTAGCTGGCGATCGGCCGCCCGCCGGCGCCGGCGATCGTGCCGTGCAGCGGCGCGAGCGCGGCCCCGCCGACGCTGGCCAGCCGCCGGCCGGAGCTGGTCGTGATCTGCACGTTGGTCATGTGGCCGGTCGCGATCAGCGCGCGGATCGCCCTGACGGCGCGCGCGGCGTCGTTGGCTTCGATCGCGGCTCTGAGCGCTGCCGAGCGCTCGATCATGTGCCTCGCGCTCAGCGTGCGTTCGCTCGAGATGCCCTCGCGATACACGCGCCCGAGCACCGAGGCCAGCGTCGACATCACGGTCTGCGGGCACGTCGCCGGCTCTGCCGTGCGCGGTTCGGACCCGGCGGCGAGGCCCGAGCCGCACCCTGCGAGCAGCAGGAGCAGCGCGAGCAGCGCGGCGCTCCGCACGCGTGTGGGCAGGCGTGCTCGCCGCGGGCCGGTCGCGTTCACAGCACACAATCCTACGGCGGCCCGATGTGAGGGCACCCTCCTCGCGCGCTGAGGTAGGTTGCCCCTCGTGCCCACGGTCCTGATCACCGGTGCCTCGACGGGCATCGGGCGCGCCACCGCGTTGCGGCTCGCGGGATCGGGATGGACGGTGCTCGCGGGCGTCCGCCGGGTCGAGGACGGCGAGCGGCTTGCGGCCGACGCTGCCGCCGGGAAGGTGGTGCCGCTCCAGCTCGACGTCACCGACGGCGCGCAGATCGCGGCCGCCGTGGAGGAGATCGCGCGGCGCGACGGTGGCGGTCTCGACGCGCTCGTCAACAACGCCGGGATCGGTGTCGGCGGGCCGCTGGAGGTGCTCACCGACGAGGAGTGGCGGCGCCAGTTCGACGTCAACTTCTTCGGCCAGATCGCCGTCACGCGTGCGTTGATCCCCGCTCTCCGCCGCGCTCATGGTCGGATCGTCTTCATCTCCTCGATCGGCGGCAAAGTCGCGATGGGCTTCAACGGGCCCTACGCGGCCTCCAAGCATGCGATCGAGGCCGTCGGCGACGCGCTGCGCGTGGAGCTCCACCGCTCCGGGGTGCAGGTCGCGCTGATCGAGCCCGGCTCGATCGCGACGCCGATCTGGGACAAGACACGCGGCGTCGCGGAGGAGATGCAGATCCCGCCCGAGCTGCAGGCCGAGTACGGCGACATCCCCGCGAAGATGGACAAGGTGCTGCAGGACACCGCGCGCCGCGGCATGCCTCCGGAGGCGGTCGCGGAGGCGATCGAGAAGGCGCTGAGCGCGCAGCGGATGCCCTCGCGCGTGCTCATCGGCAGGGACGCGCGGGTGATGCTCACGGCCAAACGGCTGCTGCCCGATCGCGTCTTCGACCGGATCGTGCGGGGCCGGATCGGCCTGTGAGCGCCCAGATGATCTAACCCGGCGGCGTGTAGACGGCGAGCCAGGCGAACAGGCTCGTCGTCGCGGCCTGAGTCTGGATCATCCCCGGGCGCGCGTCGGCGGGCGGGAGGGTCTCGCCGTTCCAGCCGCGCAGGTAGAGGCCGCGTGGGTCGGCGGCGCGATTCTGCGCGTTGCGGGCGTTGTCGGCGGCCATCCGGTAGAGCCTCGCGTCTCCGTCAAGCGCCGCCAGCGCGAGCATCCACTGCTCGTAGATCGCGTCGTACTGGGGGGAGAAGTCCAGGAAGTAGCCGAAGCGCGAGAGCGCGCGTTCCTTGAGCCGCTCGGCGAGCGCGCATTCGCTCTGATCGCCGCTCAGCCTGCACAGCGTCGCCTGGGCATAGATCAGCGGGCCCTCGACGTAGTCGACAGGGGTCGGGTTCGCCGAGCTGTCGGCGTAGAGCCCGTCCGCGGCGCTGAAACCCGGGCCGTTCGCCCACGCCAGGAAACGCCGTGCCTGGGCGAGCGCGAAGCTCGAGCGGGTCTGCTGGTAGAGCAGGACGGCGAGCAGGGTGTCGGAGGCCAGCGCGGGGCCCGACTTGTAGGGGTGCTCGGTGTTCCACCAGATGCCTCCCGAGGCCGGATCCCAGCCGGCGCGGGCGATGTAGCGCAGCGCCCGTTCGGCGTCGGCGAGGTAGCGGCCGCTGCCCGTCGCGCGGTAGGCCTCGAAGAACGCCAGGCCCCACCAGCCGTTGTCGTCGAACCAGGTCTGGGTGCCGGCTGTGCGATCGCCCGGGTAGGGGGAGTAGCCGGGCACGGGGCGCAGGCCGCGGTTCAGGTAGCGCTCGGCGCCCTTCGCGAACCGCGCGACCGCGCTCCGGTGCGCGGAGGTCGGCGAGGCGATCGCGATCGCGTTCAGCGCCTGGAAGAGCGGCACGATGTCCCAGATCGTGGCCAGCGGGTAGCGGTCGCGGTCGCCCAGGCGCGAGTCGTACCAGCCCAGCCGACGGTTGCGCCAGCGCGCCTGCGCGACCGCGGCGCCGCGTTCGGCCAGCTGCAGGTAGTGCTGCTGCGCCGCGCTCAGCGCCGGAGCCGCGGCCCTCGCACGCGAGGGGATCCCCGTCGCGGCGGCGGCGAGCGCGAAGACGCCGGCCAGCGCGATAAGAGTCCTCTTCAGCATCGCAACTCACAACCCAACCGGGGGTCATACGTCGCGGTGACGGCTACCGTCTTCGAACCCTTGTCGAACGCCGACGCCCAGACACACGCGCTCGAGGCCGCCGTGGTCCCGAGCCCGCCGCCGGAATGGCGCGCGTGGGCGCTCGCCGCGTTCGTGGCGGCGGCCGGGCTGGCCGTGCTCGTCGCCGTGCTGTCGGGCGCCCTCGGGAGCCGGGCGGCGCTCTCGCCGCCGCCGGTCCCGGCGCGCGTGGAAACACCGCTGCCCGCCGCAGGCTCGCACGCGTCCCGCGACCCGGCCGGGGCGATCGTCGCCCAGCCGACCGCGATACAGCAGCGCCAGGCGGCGAAGCGGCTGTCCGCCCGGCGGCCCGGCACCACGGGCGCCACGGAGGTGCACATCGAACGGCGCTGGATGGAAGGCTTCTATCCGATCTACGAGACGGCGCAGACCACGTTCGGCGTCAACTGGCTGCTGCTGGCCTCGATCCACATGCAGGAGTCGGCGTTCTCGACAGCGCCCGGCACCTACCAGGGACTCAACTTCGCGGGCTGCTGCGGCGGCCCGATGCAGTTCAACGTCACCAACGGGCCGGTGACGACCTGGGACCTCATGAGGAGCAGTTACCTCTACGGGCGCCGGCCGGCGAGCTACGACCACATGACCGCGCGCCACCCGTCCATCTACGACGACTTCGACGCGGTGATGGCGGCGGCGCACCTGCTCTCGCTCGACGGCGCGCGCACCGCGCTCGACGGCGCGGCCTGGGAAGCGGCCTACGACTACTACGGGCACGACGCCACCGGGGTGCTGTACGCCGACCGCGTGCTCGCGCGGGCGATCGGCTGGTCACAGCACGGCTTCTGCATCAACTGCGGCGTGAGCAGCTCGCTGATCGCGGCGGTGCACGCGGCCTACGGCGCGCCGGTGCAGGCCGCGCTCGAAGCGCCGGTGCCGCCGCGCGCCCGGAAGAAGCAAGCGAGGAGCCACCGCGGCTGACCCGCGGTGGCCCTCCTCCCTCCTCGCCGAGCTAGGCCTGCGAGAGCAGCTCGCCGGCGACGCGATCCGTCGCGCCGGCGGTGCCGCCGAGCAGGCGCCGCGAGAGCTGCGCGCGCCGGAAGTACAGCGGCGCGTCGTGCTCCCACGTCGCGCCGATGCCGCCGTGCACGGAGATCATCGTGCGGGCCGCGTTGTCGAGCGCCCTGCCGGCGACCGAGCGCGCCGCGCTCGCCGCGAGCGGGAACTCGTCGGGCGCCCCGTTGCGCGCCCACCCGGCGTAATAGAGCAGCGAGCGGCCGTTCTCCAGGTTGCGCAGCACCTCTGTCAGCGAGTGCTTCACCGCCTGGTAGGAGCCGATCGCGCGGCCGAACGTGAAGCGCTCCTTGGCGTACGCGACCGACACGTCGAGCGCGGTCTCCACGCTGCCGAGCGACTCGGCCGCGATCAGCGACTGCGCGAGGTGCCATGCCTGGGCGAGCGTCTCCTCAGGCGTGTCGAGGACCGTCGCCGCCGCGCCGTCGAGCGTGACGTGCCCGAGCGAGCGCGTCGCGTCGTAGCGCCCGGTGGTCTCGATCGTGACGCCGGGCGCGGAGGCCTCGATCGCCACGCCGACCGCCTTGCCGCCATCGAGCGCGACGCCCACGAGCAGGTCGGCCCCGGGCGCGTCGGGCACGAAGGACAGCGAGCCGCTGACCTTGCCGCCCTCGAGCACCGGAGCATCGCCGCGTGCGGCGCCGCTCGCCGGGTCGACCGTCCAGGTCCCGACCACGTCGCCGGGCGGGCTCACAGGCAGATAGGCCGCGCGCTTGGCCCCCGTGGCGAGCTCGTCGATCATCGGCGCGTCGCCCGACGCACCCTCGAGGATCGCCGTCGCCGGAAGGTGCCCCAGCAGCGGCACGCCCGCGATCACGCGGCCGCACTCGCCGAGCACCAGCATCGCGTCGAAGACGTCCAGCCCGGCGCCGCCGTGCTCCTCGGAGATCAGCAGGCCGGGCCAGCCGGCCTCGCAGGCGGTCGGCCACAGGTCCGGCAGCGCCTTCTCGTCGCCGTCGAGCGCCTCGCGGGCGGCCTCCAGCGTCTTGAAGCGCGAGAGCGCGCCGCGGGCGGCCTCGCGCAGGAACACCTGCTCGTCAGAGAGTGCGAGGTTCATGCTGCGGCCCCTTCCTTGCTGCGCAGCTCCGAGAACGGAATGCCCTTGTCCAGGCGCGGCTCGGGCGGCAGCCCGAGCACGCGCTCGCCGATCGTGTTGCGGAGGATCTCTTCCGTTCCGCCGGCGGACTTCAGGCCGGGCAGGAACGAGATCATGTAGGCCCACTCGCTGTCCTCGTCGAGCGCGTCCGGGCCGACCACGTCTGCGATCAGATCGCCGGCCTTGATCGCGCCGTTGACGAGCGTGACCTTCGCCAGGCCGGCCTCGGGACCGGGGACCTGGCCCTTCTGCAGCGCGGTCAGCGTGCGGTAGCCCTGGAAGCGGATCGCGATCAGTTCGGCCGCGATCTCACCGAGGCGGTGGCGCACTTCGGGGTCGCGGCGCGCATGCTCGTCGGCGGCCAGCGCGGAGGCGAAGCGGGTCGAGCTGTAGCCCATGCCCTCGCTGCCGAGCCCGATCGTCACGCGCTCGAACATCAGCGTCGTGAGCCCCGTGCCCCAGCCGTTGCCGACGCCGCCGACGACCGCGCCCTCGTCGAGCGCGACGTCGTCGAAGAAGACCTCGTTGAACTCGGCCTCGCCGGAGATCTGGCGCAGCCCGCGGACCGTCACGCCCTCGGCGTCCATCGGGACGATGAACATCGTGAGCCCCTTGTGCTTGGGGACGTCCGCGTCGGTGCGCGCGAGCAGCAGCCCGTAGGAGGCGAACTGCGCGTTGGTCGTCCAGACCTTCTGGCCCGAGAGCCGCCAGCTGCCGTCCTCCTGCCGGCGCGCGCGCGTCTGCACCGCGGCCAGGTCGGAGCCCGCGGCGGGCTCGGAGAAGAGCTGGCACCAGACCTCGTCGCCGTGCAGCAGCGGCGCGAGGTAGCGCGACTTCTGCTCGTCGGTGCCGTGGGCGATGATCGTCGGGCCGAGCATGCCGACGCCGATCGCGTCGAGGATCCCCGGCACTTTCGCGCGGGCGATCTCCTGGTTGGCGGTGACCTGCTCGATCGGGCCGAGGCCCTGGCCGCCGTACTCCTTCGGCCACGTCAGGCCGGCGAGCCCGCCCTCGGCGAGCTTCCCCTGCCAGGCGCGGCGGGCGGCGATGATCTCCTCCTCGTCGGTGAGGGCGTCGGGGCCGCTCAGGACGGGGGCTTCGGATGAGTGCTCATCGAGCCAGCTGCGCACCTGGGAGCGGAATGCAGCCTGGTCGGGTGTGTCGTCGAGATCCACGGCGTCTCCTTTGGCTGACTGGCCAGTCAATATCTCGCAACGGAGAACGGTAGCCGACCGGCGGCCCCGGCGGCGCCACCCCTGGAGGAGTGCCCGCGAGGGGCCTGAAGTCGTCGCGAGCGCGCCGTGCGGGCGCTCAGGCGCCCGGCGGCATCGGCTGCTCGGCGACGGGGCGCAGGTGGTAGACGTGCTCGAAGCCGCGGTCGAGCAGCTGTTTGTCCTGCGTACCTGGGGCGTTGGAGTCGAGCACGATCGCGCCGAGCCGCACGCCATCGCGTTCGGCGGTCGCCACCAGGCAGCGCCCCGCCGCGTCGGTGAAACCGGTCTTCAGCCCGGTGGTGCCTGGGTAGTGGTAGATCAGCAGCGGGTTGTTGTTGTACAGGTAGAGCTTGCCGCCCTTGATCGGGAACGGGAGCCGGGCGGAGAGCGTGTGCGTGATGCGTGCGATCCGGCGTTCGCGCTCGTCCACGTGGGCGAGCACGGCGAGGTCGGCTGCGCAGGAGAAGTTGCCCTGATCGACGTAGCCGGAGGGGGAGGAGTAGCGGGTGCAGCCCATCCCGAGCCGGGCCGCTTCGGCGTTCATGCGCCGCACGAACGCGCTCTCGCTGCCCGAGACGTGCTGGGCGAGCGCGACCGCCGCGTCGTTGCCCGAGGGCAGCAGCAGCCCGTAGAGCATCGTCTCCACGCGCACGTGCTTGTGCAGCGGCAGCACGCCGACCTTCGAGCCCGCGGCCTCGACGGCGGCCTTGGTGACGAGCACCTTGTCGCCGGGCTTCGTCGAGTTGACCGTGATGTAGGCGGTCATCATCTTCGTGAGGCTCGCGATCCGCGCGCGCCGGAGCGCGTTGCGCTGCCAGAGCACCCGGCCGGTGTCGAGGTTGAACAGCAGGCCTGCGCGCGGCGGGTGCTTGAAGCTCAGCTGGATCGGATCGGTGGCGGCGTCGCCGATCCCGTGCAGGGCCAGCGCGGGCTTCGCCAGCGGAAGCCCGTAGGGCGAGAGGGCGGGCGCGGGTCTTGCGACGGGCGCGCCGTGCGCGGCGGATGCGTGCCGCGGGGAGAGCGAGCCGTGGTGGGAGGAGTGGTGGCCGAGCGCGATCGCCGCCGCGGCGCCGACGCACAGGAGGACGAGGCCCGCGAGGATCGCGACCCGGCGCCTGCGCTTGCGTCGCGCCGCCTCCTCGCGCCGCAGCCGAGACTGGTCGGGGGTCATGAAGGGCGTCGTGCTCATCGTCCCGGAGGATCGCGCAGCGCGCCGACGATGCCGACCGCGAGCAGGACGAGGATGAAGATCGAAAGGACCGTCGCAGCGCTCACCCCCTGTTCGGCGGCCGCCGCGATCGTCAGGAACGCGAAGCCGGCGATGAACACCAGCGCGATCGCGAGCACCGCGGTTCTCATCGGGCCTCCGCGCGCCCCGGCGGGGCGATCATGCGAACCCGGGCGCGGGCCGGCCGCCGCGCGGCGGCCGGCGCCGTGCGAACGCGCGGATCGCCGCAAGGCCGAAGAGGAAGCCGCCGATGTGGGCGAAGTAGGCGACGCCTTCGCTGCCGGCCGAGTTGATCGCTCCGGCGAGACCGTCGAGGATGAACCAGACGCCGAGCAGGACGAAGGCTGGCAGCTCGACGATCGTGAAGAAGAAGATGATGAAGATGAGGGTGATGACACGGGCGCGGGGATAGAGCAGGATGTAGCCGCCGAGCACCGCCGCGATCGCCCCCGACGCGCCGAGCGTCGGATCGGTCGAGCTCGGACCCGCGGCGACCTGCGCGGCCAAGGCCAGGATCCCTCCCAGAAGGTAGAACACGGCGAAGCGAGGACGCGTCATAGCGTCCTCGACGTTGGGCCCGAACACGGCGAGGAACAGCATGTTCCCGAAGATGTGCAGGAAGCCGCCGTGCAGGAACATCGCGGTGAAGACGGTGATCCAGGTGGCGGGCTGCGCCGCCGGCATGCCGGTGACGCCGGGCTGGCCCTGGCAGGCGACCGCGCCGGCGGTGCCTCCCGGCAGCGTCCGGGTGATCAGTTCGCAGTGGTCGCCGGGGTGGGTGAGCTCATAGGGGATCGCGCCCCAGCGGACGGCCGTCTGCTCCGTGGGCCCCCCGAAGAAGCTGCCGCCGTGGCGGATCTCCAGCAGGTAGACGACCACGTTGACGGCGACGATCGCGATCGTGACGACGGGCACCCGCGAGAGCGGGATGTTGTCTCTGAGGGGGAAGATCGCGCGAGCTTAGTGGGGGAAGAGGTGTGCCGAGGCTTCTGACTCATGATAGCCTTCATGAGCATGAAGGTACGCATGAAGATCTCGAAGGGCGGCCAGATCTCGGTCCCGGCGGCGGTCAGGCATCGTTGGGGAACGTCGACGGTGACGCTCGAGGACCACGGAGACCGGCTCGTCATCGCGCCTGCGCCTGACGATCCCATCGCAGCGGCGGAGGGCGCGCTCGCGGGCGAGCTGCCGGACTTCGACGCCCGCCTTCTCCGTCGCACCGCGAGAGAGGACGAGCGGGCTGCCGAGCGGCGGCGGACCGCCCGGTGACCCTGCTCGACGCGTATGCGCTGATCGCCTTTCTCGTCGGCGGTCCCGCCGCCGCCCCGGTCCGCTCGATCCTGCGCGAGGGCGACGCGGCCCTGACCACGACGAACCTGGCCGAGACTCTGGACGTCTCCCAGCGTCTCTACGGGCTGCCGATCGATCGCGCGATGGAGGTCATCGAGCCGCTCGCCGCCGGAGCGCTGACGATGCTTCCGCTCGCTACGGATGTCGCGATCGCGGCCGCCGCGGTTCGCGCCCGGCACTATCACCGGAGTCGTAGGCCGATCTCGCTTGCAGATTCCGTGCTGATCGCATCTGCGATCGACGGCCTGGACGCTCATCGGCTCGCGACCGCAGACCCAGACGTGCTGGCTGTGGCGCGGGAAGAGCGGATCGCGACGGTCGCCCTGCCCGGGCAGGGCTGAGCTACCCGGCGCTCGCGGCCAGCGGCCCCACGCCATCAGCCCGCTGGGGCACGTGCTGGTCGGCGTGGTAGCTGGAGCGCACGAGCGGGCCGGCGGCGACGTGGGCGAAGCCGAGCTCGTAGGCGGCCGCCTCGAGCGCGGCGAACTCGTCGGGGTGCCAGTAGCGGACGACCGGCAGGTGGCGCTCGGAGGGACGCAGGTACTGGCCCACCGTCAGCACCTGCACGCCCGAGGCGCGCAGCGCGCCGAACGCCTCGACCATCTCCTCGTGGGTCTCGCCGAGCCCGACCATCAGGCCGGACTTCGTCACCACCTCATCACCGCCCATCTGGCCGGCGAGCCGCAGCACGCGGCAGGAGCGCTCGAACTCCGAGCCGCGGCGGGCGACGGGGTACAGGCGCGGCACGACCTCGACGTTGTGGTTGAACACGTCCGGGCGCTCGGCGACCACCTTCGCGAGCGGCATCTCCTGGCCCTGGAAGTCGGGCGTCAGCACCTCGACCTGGCAGCCGGGCGCCTGCCGGCGGACCTGGCGGATCACGCCGACGAACGCGGATGCGCCCTTGTCCGGGAGGTCGTCCCGGTCCACGGAGGTGATCACGGCGTGGCGCAGTCCCATGCGCGCGATCGAGCGCGCGACGCGCGCCGGCTCGAGCGGGTCGTTCCAGGTCGGCTTGCCGGTCTTGACGTTGCAGAAGCCGCAGCGCCGGGTGCAGGTGTCGCCGAGGATCATGAACGTCGCCGTGCCGCGCTCCCAGCACTCGCCGACGTTCGGGCACGCGGCCTCCTGGCAGACCGTGTGCAGGTTCTCGGAGCGGATCAGCTCGGTCAGCTCGCGGTAGCGCTCGCCGCCGGGCGGCGGCACCTTGAACCACGGCGGCTTGCGCTCGCGGATCGGGCGCACGTCGGTGCCCAGCACCTTCAGCACGTCCATGCCCCCCGGGTTGGCGCGGGAGCGTGTCGCGCTCATACGGCCACCGCCTCACGACGGTCGACCCCGAGTCGCGCCCGCGTCACGAGGCGCTGGCGCGCCCCGTGCGCCTCGCAGAACGAGTAGGCCACGCGCTTGCGGAAGCAGCCCAGGCGCTCGGCGGAGCCCTCGGCGGCCAGCGAGGTCATCTGCACGTCGGGCAGCCCGCACGCGACGACCCACGAGAACGGCTCGAGGTCGTTCTCCACGTTGACCGCGAAGCCGTGCGTGGAGACGCCGCGCGAGACGTGCACGCCGAGCGAGGCGATCTTGCGCTCACCCACCCAGACGCCGGTGTAGTCGGGGCCGTCCTCGACGCGCCCGCGCGCCTGCACGCCCAGCTGCCCGAGCGCCGAGGCGATCGAGCTCTCCATCGTGCGCAGGTGCTCGATCACGTCGTCCACCGCCATGATCGGGTAGCCGACGAGCTGGCCCGGGCCGTGGTAGGTGATGCGCCCGCCGCGGTCGGTGGCGTGGACCTCGATGCCTTTCGCCTCGTAGAACTCGCGCGGGAACGGCAGCTCCTCGGCGGCGGCGCGACGGCCGACGGTGTACGTGGGGGGGTGCTCCAGGAGCAGCAGGAGGTCGGGGAGCTCTCCGGACTGGCGCCGGGCGCGCAGCTCCTGCTGCATCTCGACACCCTCGGCGTAGGGAACAGACCCCATGTGACACACCCAGATCTCGTAACCGGCGCTCATCTGACTTCGCCTCCAGCCTAGCGAGGGGTCGCCCGCGGCCGCGGTGTTGCTCGGCGCCTGTCAGGCGTTCACCGGTCCGCTGTCCCGATCACGTCGCCGAGCGTGTCCGCGTCCACCGCTGCCGCCGCGTCGCTCAGCACCTCCAGTTTGTTCCGCCGCGCGGCGGACAGCTGCTCCGGCTGTGTCTTCTGGCGGATCGCGTCGAGGAACTGGCTCTTCCTGATCTTGTGGCGATCTTCGAGGTTGGCTTTCATGGTGAGCTGCTGGAGCGAGTTGATCGAGCGGTAGGACACAAGGATGAGCAGCTCGAGTGCCAGGAACAGCACGTTGAAGTCTTCGGCGCTCATCCCCAGGCGACTGCCGTGGCGCCAGTGCGCGTAGCCCCACAGCAGCACGCCTGTGAGCACTCCCATGAGAGCGAGCAGGAGCCACGAGTAGGCGTCGAGGTCCAGCTCCTGAGCCGCGATCGCCCGGTTGCGAAGAAGCCCCCACAGGATGTAGCCGGCGTAGATGGCGGGGTAGGTGATCGCCACCGCGAGCAGGTCGGCACCCGCATCGCCGATCAGGACGTGCGCCCGAAGGATCAGGAAGCTGTAGCTCGCCATCAGCAGGAAGTCGAGAGCTACGCGGGCACGCTCCGAGCCCCGCGTGCCCTTGGTCTGGATGCGGTAGGGCACCACCTGCATCGCGATGTGCCAGTCGACGAAGCTCCAGAGTGCGGTGAGGTAGACGAGCACCATCGCGAGCATCGCCGGCCAGTTCGCCGTCGAGCCGTGCGTGAACATGCTCTTGTACGCGAAGGCTCCCTCGACCAGCGTGAGGCCGAGCAGCACGTCGATGATCGCGACGAGCTGCTCGGAGGTTCGCAGCTCGAGCGCTTCGAGCGGCGGGGTGCGCTCGCGGTGGCCATGAGATTTGACCAGCTTGAACAACCGGGCAAGTCTGAATCCCGGGGCGGACGGCTCGCAGGCCGTCTGCATCGTGGAGCACACTTGGCCGGTGGCCAAGCGCGACATCCCGGCGGCGGTGCTCGCGGAGCTGCGTGCTCACGCTCGCAGCGCCGCCGCCCACAACTACGCCCGCTACTCGGGTGTGCTCGTGGTCGCGGCGGTCGAGACGGTCGAGGGGCACTACTTCGGCGGCACGAACGTCGAGGTGGCGAACTACACGCTCACGAAGCACGCAGAGGAGATGGCGATCATCCGCGCGCTCGCCGACCGCTCGTTGCGCAAACCGGGTCCCGGAGACCGCTGGCTGAAGACGCTGTATGTGTGCGGCGTCCCGCCCTGCGGCAGCTGCCGTCAGTTCGCGCTGGAGTGGGCGACTCCCCGCGCGCGATGTGTGATCGACATGCCGAGCGAACACGACCACGTCGTCGAACCGCTTGCGAAGCTGTTGCCGTCTCCCTTCGCCCCCTCCGACGTGGGCCGTGACCGACGTCCCGCCCGCCCCGCCGGCGGCGTGCTGCCTCCGACGGGCGCCTAGAGCGTCAGCGCCGCCGGCGCTTGCAGCAGCTCGCGCACGCGCGCGAGGAACAGCGCCGCTTCGGCGCCGTAGAGGATGCGGTGGTCGCAGACGAGCGTGAGGGTGAGCATGCTCCGTGCGGTGATCTCGCCGGACGGATCCACGACCGCGCGCCGTTCCAGCGCCCCCACGGACATGATCGCCGCCTGGGGCGGGTTGATGATGGCCGCGAACGAGCTGATCCCGAACATGCCCAGGTTCGAGACGGTGAAGGTGCCGCCGCCGAGCTCCGGCGGCGTGATCGTCCCCGCGCGCACGCGCTCGGCGAGCGCGCGTGTCTCGCGTGCGATCTCGCCGAGGGCCTTCGTGTCGGCGTCGAAGACGCTCGGCACCACGAGCGCCTGGTCGGCCGCGACCGCGACGCCGACGTTCACGCGCGAGTGGAGCGACGCGCGCCCGTCGCGGTAGCTGCCGTTGGCGGTCGGGTGCTCGCGCAGCGCCAGGGCGCATGCCTTCACGACCATGTCGTTGTAGGTCGGCGCCACCTCGGAGCCCTCGCGCGCGAGCGTCTTCAGCTGCTCGCGCAGGCGCACGCACTCCTCCATGTCGACCTCGATCTGGATGTTGAAGTCGGGGATCGTCGCCTTCGACTCGGCCATCCGCCGCGCGACCGTCTGCTGGAGCTTCGTCAGCTCGACCTCGGTGGTCGTGCCCTTCGCCGTCGCAACCCCCTCCGGCGTCGCCGCGGGTGCCGGGGCGCTCACGGCGCCTGCCCCTTCCACGTCTGCCTTCACGACCCGGCCGCCCGGTCCGCTTCCGGCGATCGCGGCGAGGTCCACTCCGCGCTCGCGGGCGATGCGCCGGGCCAGCGGCGAGGCCTTCACCCGCTCTGCGCCGTTGCCGCTCGGCTCGCCCGCCGGCGCGCTCGGGACGCTCGGCGCGGCGGCTGGCGGCCCGGCGGCGCGCTCCTCGCTCGCGGCCGGCGCGGCCTCCCTGAGCGCCTCCCCGTCCCCCTCTCCATTCCTCGCGCCCGCGCCCACTCGGGCGATCGTGGCGCCCACCGGCAGCGTGTCGCCCTCCGCGGCGAGAAGCGTGAGCGGCCCCGCCTGGTCGGACTCGTAGACCATCGTCGCCTTGTCCGTCTCGATCTCGACCAGCTCCTCGCCGCGCGCGACCTCTTCGCCGTCGGACTTCAGCCAGCGCAGGATCGTGCCCTCCTCCATCGTGTCCGACAGGCGGGGCATGACGATGTCGGTCAAGAGGAGGCTCCGTCGCCGTGGCCGAGCG
The DNA here is from genome assembly GCA_963836035.1 of uncultured Solirubrobacteraceae bacterium. Lineage (GTDB taxonomy): Bacteria > Actinomycetota > Thermoleophilia > Solirubrobacterales > Solirubrobacteraceae > Palsa-744. The sequence goes on from CAWIHX010000009.1 coordinate 560,711, forward strand.
TCGCGAGCGCCGCGGCGACGACCTGCGGCTCGTGCGGGTAGGCGATGTCCTCCAGCGGCTTGGAGTAGGGCATCGGCACGTCGGCGCCCGTCACCCGCTGCACCGGTGCGTCGAGGTCGTCGAAGGCCTGTTCGCCGATCAGAGCCGCGAGGTTCGCGCCGACGCCGCCGTGCGGCCAGCCCTCCTCGACGATCACGCAGCGGTTCGTCCTGCGCACCGAGGAGAGGATCGTGTCGAGGTCGAGGGGGCGCAGCGTGCGCGGGTCGATCACCTCGGCCTCGACGCCGTGCTCGGAGGCCAGCGTCGCGGCCGCGCGCTCGGCCGTCACCGCCATCCGCGAGATCCCCACGATCGTCACGTCGGAGCCCTCCCGTGCCACGCGCGCCACGCCGAACTGCACGAGCTGCTCGTCGTCCTCGGGGACCTCCCCGCGCGCGCCGTAGAGCGACTCGTGCTCGATGAAGATCACCGGGTTCTCGTCGCGGATCGCGCTCTTCAGCAGGCCCTTCGCGTCCGCCGCCGTGGCCGGGGCGGCGACGAGCAGGCCAGGAACGTGCAGGTACAGCGCCTCCAGGGAGTGCGAGTGCGTGGGGCCGAGCTGGTGCCCGGCGCCCTGCGGCATCCGCACCACCAGCGGCACGCGCGCCTGGCCGCCGAACATGTAGTGGATCTTCGACGCGTGGTTGACGATCTGGTCGAACGCGAGCAGCGAGAAGTTGATCGTCATCAGCTCGACGACGGGGCGCAGCCCGGTCATCGCCGCGCCGATGCCCATGCCGACGATCGTGTTCTCGGAGATCGGCGTGTCGCGCACGCGCTTCTCCCCGAACTCCTCGAGCAGCCCCTCGGTGACCTTGAAGGCGCCGCCGAAGACGCCGATGTCCTCGCCCATCAGCATCACCCGCTCGTCCCGGCGCAGCTCCTCGCGCAGCGCCGCGCCGAGCGCCTCGCGGTAGCGCATCTCAGCCATCGGAGGCCGCCCTCTGCCCGGCGCCGCTGCCATCGGCCTCGACGCCGCCCTCTTCGCCCGCGGCGAGCGCGCTCGTGAGCTGCTGGGAAATCTCGTCGTTGGCCGATGACATCAGCTCCCGCCCGCCCGGCGCCCCGGCCGTGCGCTCCTCGGTCGTCTCGACGGAGTACCAGCCCTTCGCCGCGTCACCGAGCACGTAGATGTCGTCGAACAGCTCGCCGGGCCCGGGGAACGGCGAGGCGTCGGCGAACTCGACCGCTGCGTCCACGCGCGCGATCGCCGCCGCGTCGATCGCCTCGAGATCGGCCTGCTGCACCACGCCTTCGGCGACGAGCCGCTCGCCGAAGACCGGGATCGGGTCGCGCCGGCGCCACGCTTCGACCTCCTCCTTGCTGCGGTACTGCTCGGGATCTGCCATCGAGTGGCCGCGGAAGCGATAGGTGATCGCCTCGATCAGCACGGGCCGGCGCTCCTCGCGCACGCGCTCGACCGCCTCCGCCACGACCGCGTGGGTGTCGAGCACGTCCATGCCGTCGCAGCGCAGGCCCGGCACGCCGAGGCTCTCGCCCTTGCGCTGGAGGTCAGTGACGGCCGAGTGACGGCCGAGCGCGGTGCCCATGCCGAACTGGTTGTTGGTGACCATGAAGACGACCGGCAGCCGCCACAGGGCCGCCAGGTTCAACGTTTCTCCGAACGTGCCCTGGTTGGAGGCGCCGTCGCCGAACTGGCAGAGCGTCACCTCGTCGCGGCCGGAGTAGTCGCTCGCCAGCGCGATCCCCGCGGCGATCGGGAGGTTCCCGCCGACGATCCCGTAGCCGCCCATGAAGCGCCGCTCGATGTCGAACATGTGCATCGAGCCGCCGCGGCCGTGGCAGACCCCGTCCACGCGCCCGAACAGCTCGGCCATCACGTTCTCCGGCGCCGTGCCGCGGGCGAGCGCATGTCCGTGCGAGCGGTAGGTGGAGATCAGGTAGTCGGTGTCGCGCAGCGCCCTCGCGCTGCCGACGATCGTCGCCTCCTCGCCGATCGAGAGGTGCAGGAAGCCGCCGATCTTCGCCCGCGCGTACTGCTCGCCCGCGCGCTCCTCGAAGCGGCGGATCAGGGCCATCGTCTCGAGCCACTCGCGTGCCTGCCGGGGCGCGGGGAGGGCTCGGGGGGAATCGGCCATCAGGACTCCACCGTACTCCAGCGGGCCCTGAACTCCTCGGCGTCGAGGCTGTTGAGGTCCGAGCGCATCGCGCGGGCGAGCTTCGAGGCCGCGTGCGGCGGGCGGTCGAGCAGCATGATCGCTTCGCCGCTCTCGATCTCCACGACCTCGATGTGGTCGACCCTGTTCGGGTCGGCGAGCAGCGCCGGCGTGCGCCCGCCGCGCGTCACGATCAGGCGGTAGGCGTCCTTTGCCCTCACCGGCTGTGGTGGACCGTGATCGTGGGCTTCGCGGCGCCCGGCGGCGCCGAGCGCAGGGCGGCGGCGGCTTCGCCGAGGGCGCGCTCGCCGTGGAAGACCTGCGCGCCGACGAGCACGGCCGGGACGTCGCGCACGCCTGCGCGCGCCGCCTGCTCGGTGGTGGCCGCGAGCTGCTCGGCGACGGAGCGCATCGCCGCGGCGCGCAGGACGGCGGCAGGGTGCATCTCGCACGCCGCCGCGGCGATCACCACGGAGTCCTCGTCGTCGAGCGCGCGGCCGCCCGCGAACGCCTGGCGGAACGCCGCCTGAGCGAACGGCACGGCCCGGCCGATCGACTTCGCGTACGTGGCCACCCGCATCGCCAGCGCGCTGTCGAAGGGGAAAGGCTCCGGCCAGCGCACCGGCTGCAGGCCGAGCTCCCGCGCGCGCCGCTCGATCTCCTCGCGCACGATCTCGGCCTCCGTCTGGCAGCGCGGCGCCTCGAAGGTCTCGCCGCCCGGCAGCGAGGCCACGCTCACCGGGCGCCACTCGACCGGCTGCGGCGCGCCGGCGAACGCGGCCAGGGCCTGCTCCGCCGCCAGGTAGGCGAGCGGGCTCGCGAGGTCGAAGTAGAAGGCCGCCGTCGCGTCGGACACCGAGCGCGGGTGGGCCCTCACCCGTGGATGAGCCAGCCGTCCGCGGCGCGGCCGGCTTCCATCACCGCCTCGGACAGGGTCGGGTGGCCGTGGATGATCCGGCCGAGCTCGGGGAAGCCGCCCTCGAGCGCGCGCACGTTGACCAGCTCCTGGATCAGCTCGGTCGCGCGCGAACCGACGATGTGCCCGCCGAGCAGCTCGCCGTAGCGCTTCTCGCCCACGACCTTGACGAGGCCGGTGCGATCGCCGTAGACGGTGCCGCCGCCGACCGCGCCGTAGGGCACCTTGCCCACGACCACGTCGTAGCCCTGCTCGCGCGCCTGCTCCTCGGTGAGGCCGAAGGAGCCGACGTTGGGCGTGCAGAAGGTCGCGCGCGGGATGTCGAGGTAGGCGATCGGGTGTGTCTGCAGGCCCGCGATGTCCTCCACGGCGATGATCCCCTCGTCGGAGGCCTTGTGCGCGAGCGCGGGGCCGTGCACGAGGTCGCCGATCGCGTAGACACCGGCGCGCGAGGTGCGCTGCGCGCCGTCGACCTTGATGCGCCCGCGTTCGTCGAGTTCGACGCCCGCCTCGGCGAGGCCGAGGCCGTCGACGTCGGCGGCGCGACCCGCGGCGATCACCATGTAGTCCGCCTCGGCGCGCTGGTCGGCGTAGGAGAAGGAGACGCCGCTCTCGCTCTGCTGCACGTCGCCGACGGGGGTTTCCGTCTTGATGTCGATGCCCTGGCGCTTCAGCCCGCGCTCGACCAGGCGGGCGATGTCGGCGTCCTCCAGCGGCAGCGCCTGCTGGGCCGCCTCGAGCAGGATCACCTCGCTGCCGAGGCGCGCGAAGCCGGAGGCGATCTCTGCGCCCGAGGCGCCGCAGCCGACCACCACGAGGCGGGCCGGGAGCTCCGGGAGCGCCCACGCCTCCTCGGTGCCGATCACGCGGCCGCCGAGGTCGGCCCCCGGGACGCCGAGCGGCACCGAACCGGTCGCGAGGATCACGCTGCCCGCGCCCAGGACCTGCTCGGAGCCGTCCGCGCCGCGGACCCGCACGTCACCGTCCGCGGTGAGCGCCGCCGTGCCCTCGATCGACTCGATCTCGCCTTTGCGGAACAGCATCGCGACGCCTCCCGTCAGCGTGCTGACGACCTTCTCGCGCCGGGCCTGGATCGCCGCGTAGTCCACATCCGCCGATGACACCTGGATCCCGAACTCGCCGGCCTCGCGGACCTCGGTCAGGAGATCGGCCGAGCGCAGCACCGCCTTGGCCGGGATGCAGGCGTAGTTCAGGCAGCGCCCGCCCACCTTGTCGCGCTCGATCACCGCGGTGCGCTTGCCGAGCTGCGCGGCGCGGATCGCGGCGACGTAACCGCCCGGGCCGGAGCCGATCACGATCACGTCGTAGGAGCTCTCTGCCATGCGCGCCTGAGCCTATCGTGGCTCGCGCACTTCCCCGGCCTGGATCCTCCCCATCACCCGCACCAGCTTCCAGAACAGCCAGCCGCCGAGCCCGATCGCGATCGCGCAGCCCGCGGCGGCGGCGAGCGTCGAGGCGACCACGAGGGCCAGCGAGGTGACGACGATCTGGAAGGCGAGCAGCGCCTCGAACCCGAGCACCGCCCAGTAGCGGCGCTCCCACATCCCCCGAGCGAGGACGACGAGCACGATCGCGATCGTCACCGCGCCCGGGAGCGAGCCGCCGCGCCGGCTCAGGTCGTGGACGGTGAGCGCCCCGGCCAGGACCGCCACGGCGAGCAGGAGGCAGAGCGCGATCGAGATCAGCAGCGATCGCGGGCGCTCGTCCGGCCCGAGCGGCCGCAGCGCGGCCCGTGCCGCCTCGTCCCGGGCGGCGCCGCGGGACGGGCGGGGCGCGTCCGGACGCTGACGCGGCGGCGCGTCCTCGGAGCGCGGGCCGCCCGGCGCGCTCACGTCATCCCGCCGGAGCGGGCTCGTCCGCGCCCGGCGCGCCCAGCGCGGTGCGCAGCTCGGCCGCGGCCGCCCGCGGGTCGGCGGCGCCGGCGATCGCCCGCAGCACGACGGCGCGAGTGGCGCCCGCCGCGGTGACCTCGCCCATGTTCGCCGCGTTCAGGCCGCCGATCGCGAAGAACGGCACCGGCGCGTTCGCGACGGCGTAGCGGACCAGCTCGACGCCGACCGCGGGGCGCCCCTCCTTGGTCGGCGTCTCGTGCACCGGGCCGACGCCGATGTAGTCCACGAGCGCGGGGTCGACGGCGTCGATCTCCGCCTCGGAGTGCGTGGAGAGGCCGATCAGCATCTCCGGTCCGACGATCTCCCTGACCTCCTCGACCGGGAGGTCCTCCTGGCCGACGTGCACGCCGTCGGCGCCGGTCTCGGCGGCCACCGCGGGCCGGTCGTTGACGATGAAGAGCGCCCCGATCCGCTCGCACAGGGCGCGCGAGGCGTGGGCGACGGCGGCGAGCTCGTCGTCGGGCAGGCGCTTCTCGCGCAGCTGGACGATGTCCGTGCCGCCGGCGACCGCCGCGCGCAGCAGGTCGGGGAGGCGGCCGGCGTCGGGCGGCTCGCCGGGGACTGCGCAGACGAGGTAGAGGTGGGCGGCCCGCAGGCGCGCGCGCCGCTCGGCTCCTGCTGTCCGGTCTGCCATCGCCAAGAGTCTCGCACGGCGGCGAGTGGCGACTAGCATCACCTGCATGGCCACAGACGGCCCCCCCGACCTCCTCGTCGTCGGCGGCGGCGCGATCGGCATGGCGATCGCCTGGCGCGCCGCCCGTCGCGGCATGACGGTCGCGCTGATCGAGCGCGACGGCGCCGGCGAAGGCACCTCGCGGGTCGCCGCCGGCATGCTCGCCCCGGTCGCCGAGGTCGAGTTCGGCGGCGCGGGACGGCGGATGCTCGACCTCGCGATGCGCTCGGCGGCGCTCTGGCCCGGCTTCGCGACCGAGCTGCGGGACGCGTCGGGGGTGGAGATCGTGATGCGCCCGACGGGCACGCTGCTGCTCGCGCGCGACAGCGACGAGGAGGCAGAGCTCGTCCGCCAGCTCGAGTTCCGCCGTTCGCTCGGGCTCGAGGTCAGGCGCCTGCGCCCGAGCGAGGCCAGGGAGCTGGAGCCCGCGCTCGCGCCGACGCTGCGCGCGGCGCTCGAGGCGCCCGGCGACCACTCGGTGGACCCGCGGCCCGTGCTGCGCGCTCTGCGCGGCGCGTGCATCGAGGCGGGCGTCGAGCTGCGCGAGCACGCGCCGCTCGCCGGGCTCGACCACGACGGCCGCAGGCTGCGTGCGGCGGTCCTCGCCGGGGGCGTGCGCGTGTCCGCCGGGACGGTCGTGCTGGCCGCCGGGCCGTGGAGCGGCACGCTCGAGGGGCTGCCGGAGCAGGCGCGCGTGCCGGTGCGTCCCGTCAAGGGCCAGATCCTGCGCCTGCGCGACCCGGAGGGCCCGGGGCTGCTGGAACGCGTGGTGCGCTACGAGGGCGGCTACGTCGTGCCGCGCGGCGACGGCCGCTACGTCCTCGGCGGGACGGTCGAGGAGCGCGGCTTCGACCTGCACCCGACGGCGGGGGCGGCGTACGAGCTGCTGCGCGAGGCGCGCGAGCTGCTGCCGGGCGTGACCGAGCTGGAGATCGACGAGCTCTCGGTCGGCATGCGCCCGGGGACCCCGGACAACCTGCCGGCGATCGGCCGTGCGGCGATCGACGGCCTGTGGTGGGCGACCGGGCACTACCGCAATGGCATCCTGCTCACCCCTTTGACGGCCGAGCTCGTCGTCGGCGCGCTCTGTGGGGAAGGAGAAGAGGAGGGGTTGCTCTCGTGGTGCGACCCGGCGCGCTTCACGGGCGCCACGCAGGAGGAGTCGACCGTGGAGCAGGCGGAGGCGCTGCGGTGATCGTGCTCAACGGCCAGCCGCGGGAGCTCGGCGCGCAGACGCTGGCCGCCGTGCTCGCCGAGCTGCAGGTGGCCGGTGATGCGCGCGGCGTCGCGGTCGCCGTCGACGGCGAGGTCATCCCTCGCGGCCGCTGGGAGGAGCTGGAGTTGGTCGAGGGTGCGCGGGTAGAGGTGCTGACGGCGATGCAGGGAGGCTGAGATGAGCACGGGCGAGGAGATCCGGCAGGGCGAGGCGTTCGCGGCACCGCCGGTCGAGGACCCGCTGGTGATCGCCGGGCGCGAGCTGCGCTCGCGCCTGCTGCTCGGCACCGGCGGGTTCCCGTCGCTCGAGAAGCTCGCGCAGTCGATCGCGCTGAGCGGCAGCGAGCTCGTCACGGTCGCGCTGCGCCGCGTGCAGGGCAGCGAACGCGGCTCGCTGCTCGACGTGCTGGCAGGGGCCGGCGTGGAGGTGCTCCCGAACACCGCCGGCTGCCACACCGCCCGCGACGCCGTGATCACCGCGCAGATGGCGCGCGAGGCGTTCGCCACCGATTGGGTGAAGCTGGAGGTGATCGGGGACGAGGACACGCTGCTGCCCGACGCCCCGGAGCTGCTGCAGGCCGCCGAGCAGCTGGTGGGCGAAGGCTTCGTCGTGCTCCCCTACACCACCGATGACCCCGTGCTCGCGCGGCGCCTGGTCGACGTCGGCTGCGCGGCGGTGATGCCGCTCGGCTCGCCGATCGGAAGCGGCATGGGCATCCGCAACCCGTACAACATCGCGCTGATCCGCGAAGCCGTGACGGTGCCGGTCGTGCTCGACGCCGGGGTCGGCACCGCCTCCGATGCGGCGCTCGCGATGGAGCTCGGCTGCGACGCCGTGATGGCGGCCTCCGCGATCGCCCGCGCCCAGGACCCGCCCGCGATGGCGCTCGCGATGCGCCGGGCGGTCGAGGCCGGGCGGCTCGCGCGCGGCGCCGGGCGCATCCCCCGCCGGCGCTACGCCACCGCGTCGACGAGCGACGAGGGGCTGGCCGACTTCTCCTAGAGGACTTCGATCGTGCCGTTGATCGTCGCCGGGTGGATCGTGCACTCGAAGTGCACGAGCCCCGGCTTGGTGAGCTTCACCGCGAAGCTCTCCCCCGGCCCGAAGTTGCCCGAGGCGAATTTCTGGGGGCCGCCGACGCTGGTGGCGTTGTGCTGCACGGCGTCGTGGTTGGTGAAGCGCACGGTCGTGCCCGCCTTCACGCGAAGCGTGTCGGGGCTCACGGTGATGTTGCGGTAGGACAGCTGGACTTCGCCGCTCTGCACCGGCTCGGACTTCGAGGGCGTCGCGAAGGCGGGCCTGCCGCTGACCTTCAGGGAGCTGCCGCTGGCCGAGGTCGAGCCCGCCGGCGCGCGGGCGGTGGAGCCCTGGGTGCTCGTGCTCGGCTGCGAGGAGCCGCCGCTCGCCGAGGAGCCGCCGCTCGCCGAGGAGCCGCAGCCGAGCGCGCCGCCGGCGGCGAGCGCGAGCGCGAGCAGCACGGGGGCGGGGGCGCGTCTCATGCCAGCAAGATCCCACATCCGCCGGAGCCCGCGAGCCGGGTGGGCGAGGCGGGTGGGCGCGGGTGGGTGGGTCCCGAACTCCGCGCGCGAGCGCCTAGACTGGCCGCTCCGATGTCGAGGAGCCACCTGCTCACAGGCGCCGAGCTGAGCCGCGACGAGCTGGTCGCGCTGCTCGACCGTGCGCAGGCGCTCGCCGAGGACCCGCTGGCGAGCCGCGCGCTCGCGGGCCGCAGCGTCGCGCTGATCTTCCAGAAGCCCTCGACGCGAACGCGCGTCTCCTTCGAGGTCGGGATCGACGAGCTCGGCGGTCACGCCGTCGTGCTCCGCAGCGACGAGCTGCAGCTCTCCCGCGGAGAGGCGCTGCGCGACACCGCGCTGGTGCTCTCCCGCCAGGTCGCGGCGATCGGCCTGCGCACCGGCCCGGACGAGGCGCTGGAGGAGCTCGCGCGCTACAGCTCGGTGCCCGTCATCAACATGCTGAGCGCCCGCCACCATCCCTGCCAGGCGCTCGCCGACCTGCTGACGCTGCGCCAGGCCCGCGGAGAGCTCGACGGGCTGCGCCTCGCCTACGTCGGCGACGGCAACAACATCGCGCGCTCGCTGGCGATCCTCGGCTCGCTCGCCGGCCTGCACGTTGCGGTCGCCTCGCCGCCGGGCTATGAGCTCGAGCACGAGCTCGCGCCCCCGCCCGGGGCGCCCGGCCAGATCAGCCTCCACACCGACCCGCACGAGGCGGTCGCCGGCGCGGCCGCGGTCTACACCGACGTGTGGGTGTCGATGGGCGACGAGCAGACGGCCGAGGCGAGGCGGCGCGACCTCGCGAGCTACCGCGTCGACGACGCCCTGCTCGACGCCGCCGGCCCGGACGCGTTCGCGATGCACGACCTGCCCGCGCACCCGGGTGAGGAGATCACCGCGGAGGTGCTCTACGGGCAGCGCCAGCGGATCTGGGACCAGGCGGAGAACCGCCGCCACGCGCAGAAGGCGCTGCTCGAGCTGCTGATCGGCTCGCCGTGGACCCCGTGAGCGCAGGCACGCTCGAGAAGCGGCCTCAGCGCGGCGACGAGCTGGAGCTGCGGATCGAGTCGCTCGCATTCGGCGGCGAGGGCATCGCGCGGCTGGGCGGGATCGCTTCCGCTGAGGACGCTTCTGCGGGTGGCGAGGGGCCGCCCGGGGCGCCGGGCGGCTACGTCGTGTTCGTCGCCGGCGCGATCCCGGGCGACCGTGTGCGGGCGGTCGTCCACAAGCGCAAGCGCAGCTACGCGCACGCGCGCACGCTCGAGGTGCTGGAGCCGAGCCCCGAGCGGATCGCGCCGCTGGCCGACCACCCCGGCGTGCCCTGGCAGGTGATCCCCTACGAGCGCCAGCTGGAGGTCAAGGCGGGCCAGGTCCGCGAAGCGCTCGAGCGGATCGGCCGCCTCGAGGGCTTCGAGCTGGAGGAGATCGTGCCCGCGGTCGAGCAGTGGCGCTACCGCAACAAGCTCGAGTACTCGTTCGGGAACGCCGCCGACGGTTCGCTGGTGTGCGGCTTCCACGCCCCCGCCGGCGGCAACGCGGTCGTGCCGATGGACGACTGCCTGCTCGCCTCGGAGCTGGGCAATCGCGCCCGCGAGCTCGCCGCGCAGTGGTGCGCCGGGCAGGGCCTGAGCGCCTGGGAGCGCGGCGGCGGCGGGCCGGCGCGGCTGCGCGGAGAGCGCGTCGGCCCGGCGCCGGACGGCCGCGTGCGGCTTCGCAACCTGGTCGTGCGCGAGGGGCGCCGCACGGGCCGGTTGCAGGTGCGGGTCGTGACCAGCGACGGCGAGCTCGACGCCGGCGCCCTGGCCGCCGCGCTCGCCGAGGGGCTGGGCGAGAGCCTCGACGGCGTGCTGTGGACGCGCTCGGACCGCCCGGCCGAGACGACGCAGGGCGGCGAGACGGAGCTGGTGTGGGGGGAGGAGGAGCTGCCCGAGCGCCTGGGCGAGCTGGACCTGCGGATCTCGCCTGAGGCGTTCTTCCAGACCAACACGGAGATGGCCGAGAGCCTCTACGGCGTCGCTTCCGGCTACGCCGCGCTGGAGGGCTGGGAGCGCGTGTACGACCTCTACTGCGGGATCGGCTCGATCGCGCTCACGCTCGCACCGCGCGCGGGGCAGCTGTGGGGCATCGAGCTGGTCGAGCGTGCCGTCGCGGACGCGATCGAGGGGGCGCGGCGCAACGAGATCACGAACGCGAGCTTCTTCGCCGGCGACACCAGGCTCGCGCTCCCGGAGCTGCTGGAGCGCGCCGGGCGCCCGGACGTCGTCGTCGTCGACCCGCCGCGGGCGGGCCTGTCGAAGAAGGTCGTGCACCGCATCATCGACGCGGCGCCGAAGCGCGTCGTCTACGTGTCGTGCAACCCCACCACGCTCGCGCCGAACGCCGCCGAACTGGTGGCGGCGGGCTGGGCGCTGAAGCGGGTGCGGCCGGTCGACATGTTCCCGCAGACGCACCACATCGAGTGCGTGGCGCTGCTCGAGCGGGGGTAGGCTTCCCGTCGTGCGTGCCGCGACGATCCGCGACCAGGAGATCGTGATCGAGGAGCACCCCGACCCTGAGCCGCGCGGGGAAGAGGTGCTCGTCCGCGTGCACGCGGCGGGACTGAACGGCGGCGACATGATGCAGAAGCGGGGGCTCTACCCGGCGCCTCCCGGCTATCCGGAGGACATTCCGGGCATGGAGCTGGCGGGCGAGGTCGTCGCGCTCGGGCCGAAAGCGACCCGCTTCGAGGAGGGCGCGCGCGTGATGGCGATCGTCGGCGGTGGCGCCCAGGCTGAGCTCGCCGTCGTGCACGAGCGGCTGCTGATGGGAGTGCCGGCAGGGCTCGACGGGCCCGCGGCGGGCGGGTTGCCGGAGGTCTTCACGACGGCGCACGACGCGGTGTTCGTGCAGGCCGGCCTGCGCCCGGGCGAGCACCTGCTCGTCCACGGCGGCGCGGGCGGAGTCGGCACCGCGGCGATTCAGCTCGGCCGGGCAGCGGGCGCGCGGGTGACGGCGACGGTGCGCAACGAGGAGCTCCGCGGGGAGGTCGCGGCACTGGGCGCGACGGCGGTGGCGTGCGAGGGCTTCGCCGAGCGCGGCCCCTTCGATGTGATCCTCGAGCTGGTCGGCGGCCCGAACATGCCCGAGAACCTGATGGCGCTCGCGACCGGCGGCCGGATCAGCGTCATCGGCGTCTCGGCCGGCGCCAAGAGCGAGCTCAACCTGCTGGCGCTGATGGGCAAGCGCGCCCGCGTGTTCGGTTCGACGCTGCGCGCACGGCCGCTGGAGGAGAAAGCGATCAACGCACGGCTCGTCGAACACGAGGTGCTGCCGTTGTTCGAGCGCGGAGATGTCTCCGTGCTGGTCGCCGACACGTTCCCGCTCCAGGAGGCGGCCGCGGCCTACGAGCGGTTCGCAAGCGGGGGGAAGCTCGGCAAGGTCGTACTGACGGTCGGGTGAGCGAGCGTGTACGAGACGTAGCCGGGCTCAATACGGCGGCTGCGCGTCGTACCAGTCGCCGAGCGTGCGGAAGGCGGCCCAGAACTCGCTCTTGGCGGCCTGTTCGTCGAGCGATTCGTCGATGTCCGGCACGTAGAGCGCGTCGATCGTCGGCGTCAGCTGCTGGATCTCGCCGCTTGCCTCGCGAACCGGGTGCGCCAGCGGGATCTCCATGTCGTTCAGCGCCGACAGCGCCTCCGGGCCCATCACCACGACGATCTTCGGCTGCACGATCGCGATCTCTTCGACGACGCGCGAGATGCACGCGAAGTCGGCGAGCGAGGCGTCGCCCAGCGGGCACTTCACGCACAGCGTCCCGTACACCGCGAGCGGGTCGATCTGCAGCCGCTTCAGCGACTTCATGATCGCGCCGCCGGCGCGCCCGTAGAACGCGACGCCCTCCTCGATCTCGCTCGGCACCGGCGCGTGCTTGAGCAGCATGATGTCGGCCTGCGGGTGGCCGGAGCCGAGCACGGGCATCAGGTTGCCGCGCGGGCAGTGCGGGCAGGCCTGCAGATCGCGCGTGAGCGCGTTGAGCTCACGGATCGCGCGCTCCAGGTACTTCTCACGGATCTCGTCGTCGGTCACCGGCATCGGTCCGGACGGATTTGACGGTGCCCCAGCTTGTCCTTGACGGTGCATCAGTCGTTGCGCGGAGGGCGTCGCCGGTTTCAGCGCTCTACCTCTGGCTCCCCTGTCGCGCCCGGCGCAGCCGCCGGGCCCTGCTGGCGCGGCGCGCGGCCCGCGGCCCGGCACGGGTCTGCAAGAACTTGAGCGCCTGCACGTACAGCAGCGAGGAGGGCGCCGTGAGGATGTCGGCGTCGCTCAGCGACTGCAGGAACTCCTGCGGCCCGTCGAAGTCGCGCATCCTGATCCGGACCGAGCCGAGCCCCTGCGCGACATGCGAGTCCGAGCCCGCGCCGGCGACGACCCGGTACTTCGCGGCGAAGCGCGCGGCCTCGTCGTTGAACGCGCCGATCGCCACGCGGGGGTTGAAGACCTCGATCGCGTCGACGTCGGCCAGATGCGCGAGCAGGTGCTCGTAGTCCGGGACGGAGTGCATCCGGTCGAACGGGTGGGGCACGTAGACGAGGCCGCCCTGCGCGCGGATCGCCGCGATCGTCTCGGCGAGGCTCATGCCGCGCGGGATCTTCTCCTCGAGGAAGAGCCCGATCACCTCGCCCTGCGACGCGGTCTTGATCTCCTCTCCCACGATCACCTTCGGTGGGTCGGGCCCGAATTCAACGGCGCGCGCACGCGCGTCGAGCGCACCGGAGATCTCGTTGTGGTCGGTGACCGCGATCGCGCCCAGCCCGCGTTCGCGCGCCGTCGCGAGCAGGACCTCGACGGGCGTCGCGCAATCGGGCGAGTGGTCGGTGTGCATGTGCAGGTCGACGTCGATCAGCGGGCGCGCCGCGAGCGCCCCGCGCAGGTCCTCGCGCGCGGGCGGCCTGTGGCGCCGCGCGGCGAGCTCGCGGTAGATCTGCTCGAGCTTGCCGGCGGCGTCGGGGTCGCCGTCCGGCACCAGCCGGTAGTCGCCCGGGAAATGACGTTCCATCAGCTCGGCCGTGGCCGGCTCGCTGGCGATGCGCGCGTCGAGACGGCCGAAGAAGCTCTCCACGAAGCGGCGCGCGAGCAGCGTCGAGAGCAGCCGTTCGGCGGAGGAGTGGAAGGAGCCGACGTTCAGCGCGCGGGAGTGGCGCAGCGCGGCGTTCGCGGTGCTCGGGGCGAACGGCTCGTGCACGTGCACGAAGTCGAGCTCGACGGCGCCGAGCAGTTCCTCGACGGTTCGCGCGACGTCGATCGGCAGCGCCACCGGCCGGCGCCGGGGGCGGGTGGGCCCAAACAGAACGTCGAGCACCTCGCCGACCGCGACGACGCGCGGCGCGCCCTCTTCGGTGCCGGCGAGCAGCGCCTCAGGGTTGCCGCGCGCGGCCCGCAGCGCTCGGCGCGAATCGCGCACGCGCTCCTGGGAGCGCGACGGCGCGACGATCAGGACGCGGTGACCGCGGCGCGAGAGCTCGCCCGCGACGCGCGCGACGTGTGCGTTCACCTCGTTGTCCTCGGCCTCCCACGGGTAGGGAGTGACGTGGGCGATCGAGAACGTCTCGGTCATCGGCGTGAACGAGGTTAGCCGCGTCGCGCGCCGACCGCCAGTGGCAGGCACGCGAGGTGGCGCTCCGGGCCGGCACGGGAGCGCCGGCCCGGGCTCTCTACCGGCGGCTCGAAGCTGCTTTCGCGCGGGCCGGAGCTTTGCGGCCCTTCGGGCGCGTGCCCAGCTTGCGCGCGTACTTCGCGATGAACGTCTCGGTGTCCGTGCGCGCCTGCTCGTCGGGGCGCTGGTTGTGGGGCGACTTCATCAGGTACGAGGACGGGCCGTCGAGCTGCCCGCCGATGCCGTGGTTGAGCGCGAGCTTGCAGCAGCGCACGGCGTCGATCACGATCCCGGCCGAGTTCGGCGAGTCCCACACCTCCAGCTTCAGCTCGACGTTCAGCGGCACGTCGCCGAAGGCCTGGCCCTCGACGCGGATGTGCGCCCACTTGCGGTCGGTCAGCCACGGCACGTAGTCCGACGGGCCGACGTGGATGTCGCTGGCCGGGAGCTCGTGGTCCATGATCGAGGTCACGGCGTTCGTCTTGGAGATCTTCTTGGACTCCAGCCGCTCGCGCTCGAGCATGTTGTAGAAGTCCATGTTGCCGCCCACGTTCAGCTGCGAGGTGCGCTCGATCTCGACGCCCCGCTCGGCGAACAGCCGCGCGAGCGTGCGGTGCACGATCGTCGCGCCGACCTGGGACTTGATGTCGTCGCCGACGATCGGCAGGCCCGCCTTTTTGAAGCGTCGGTCCCAGTAGTCCTCGCGCGCGATGAACACCGGGATGCAGTTGACGAAGCCGCAGCCCGCCTCGAGCACCTGCTCGACGTACCACTTGGTCGCCTGCTCGGAGCCGACCGGCAGGTAGGAGACGACGACGTCGGTGTGCGTGTCCTTGAGGATCCTGACGATGTCGGCCGTCTCGCCGGGCGCCTTCTTGATCTTCTCTTTGAGGTACTTGCCGAGCCCGTCGTGGGTCATGCCGCGGTAGACGGGGACGCCGAGCTTCTTCGGCACCTTGGCGAACTTGATCGTGTTGTTCTGCCCGGCCCAGATCGCTTCGCCGAGGTCCTTGCCGACCTTGGTCGCGTCGATGTCGAACGCGGCCGTGAACTCGATGTCGCGGACGTGGTAGCCGCCGAGGTCGACGTGCATCAGGCCGGGCACCCGCTGGGCGGGGTCGGCGTCTTTGTAGTACTGGACGCCCTGCACGAAGGCGGAGGCGCAGTTGCCGACGCCGACGATGGCGACGCGGACCTTGTCGGACTGGTAGCGCGCCGCGCCGTTGAATGAGGCGGCGCCGTTGCCGTTGGTGTGCTGCTTGCTCACGAGTGCGTGTCCTTTGCGGGGCGCGATGGCCCGGTCGAGGGCGCCCGCCGTCGCGGGGGCCCGGGCTTGCCTTCTGGGCCGGACGGGGTACCGGCCGCTCGGGGGAGACTACCCCCGGCCCTCACGAAGGTGACACCGTCAGTTCGCGGCGCACGTGCCAGATGCGCTGCCCGACGGTGATGACGCTGAGCGCGGCGAGCACGTACACGGCCGGCTCGAGCAGTTCGAAGTTCCCCAGCGAGGCGCCCTTCGCGAACAGCAGCCCGATCGAGAGGATCACGACGCGCACCGGTCTCGTCGCGATCCCGACCTTGCACTCGACGCCGAGCGCCTCCGCCCGTGCGCGGGTGTAGCTGACCATCAGCGAGGCCAGCACCGCGACGACGACGCCGGCGGCCGCCCAGCGGTTGCTCTGGAGCGCGAAGTAGCCGGCCACGGCCGTCAGCACGATCCCCTCCTCGACGCGGTCGAGCGTCGAGTCCAGGAAGGCGCCGAACGGCGTCCCCTTGCCGGACATGCGCGAGTAGCGGCCGTCGAGCGTGTCCATGACCGAGCCGACGACGAAGGCGACGCCGCCGAGGAAGAAGAGCTGTTCCCAGACGAGCACGGCCGCGACGAGGTTGAGCGCGAGGCCCGTCAGCGAGATCGCGTTGGGGGTGAGACGGGACTCGATCAGGCGGTTGCGGACGAGTTCGCGGCGCTGACCCTGGCCGATCGGAGCGCGCGTCGCGCGGCGGCCGGCGCGCGCGGCACGGGCGGCGTTTCGACGCGCGCGGCGCGTTGGGGACTGCTGCCTGGGCGGCATCCGTCCGGCTACCCGCTCGCCACCCGCGGCGCGACGGCCGAGAAGCGCCAGACGGATGGTCGCGCGCGCGCCAGCCACGTCGCGCCGTAGGCCGACGCGCCGGCTGTCAGCGCGCCGAACACGGCGTCGACGAGGAAGTGGTTGGCGGTGACGATGACGACGAACGCGATCAGGAACGGGTAGAGCACCCACGCGAGGCGGGCGACGCTCCTGCGAGCCAGGCGGGCGAGCGTCCAGCCGATCATCAGCGCGAAGGCGACGTGCATGGATGGCACGGCTGCGTAGAGGTTGGTGACCGCGCTGATCGAAGCGCTGTGGCCGTCGACGTGCACGCCGGTGAAGTCCGAGACGCTGTCGACGAAGCCCCACTCCGGCATGAAGCGCGGTGGCACCGTCGGGAACGCCGTGTACCCGACAAGTGCGATCGCCATCGCGATCATGAACATGTTGCGCACGAAGTAGAAGCTCTTGTTGTGGCGCAGGTAGAGGTAGACCAGCGCCCCGATCGTCACGGACGTCTGCGCGTTGACGTAGATCCAGCTGGAGATGACCATCACCGCGTGGCTGCCCGAGGCCCACGCCTGGATCGAGGGCTCCACGAACAGGTGCATGCCGCGCTCGAGCGAGATCAGGTCACGGCCGTGCGCGAACGCCTCGTTGGCGTCGCCCTCGACCAGTCCCCGCACGGCCCTGTAAGCGAGGTACGCCAAGCCGAAGAGAGTGACCTGGCGCAGCGCGTCGATCCAGCCGTGAGGGAGAACGCGCGCTTGCAGTTCGCGAGCGCGAGCGACCATCGTGCGAAGCCTAGACGATGCTCAGCGGCAGCGGGCGCCGTGGGAGAAGATGCGCGAGAGCGAGAAGGCGATCCCGACGCGCACGGTCTCGGGCCGCGTCACGCGCACGGTGGTCCAGCCTTCGGGTCCTTCTTCGACGCAGCCGCCCGCGCTCTGCAGCGACCAGTAGGGGCTGAAGCGCAGGCGCACCGTGTAGGCGCCTCCGAACGGCGCGCGCAGCACGAAGGAGTCGGTGGTCGCGCTCAGCAGCGTCGCGGCGCGCTCGGCCAGCGGCTGGGGGCGGGCGACGGCGAACAGCCGCCAGTGCCGCGAGCGCCAGAGTTCGTGCAGGAAGCCGCGCGCTGCCGGTGAGCGCACGAGCCGCGCCTCGTCCTTGCCCGAGTAGTCGAGCGGGGCGTCGGGCAGCGCGACGTAGGAGACGGCCTGGGCGTCGAGCCACATGCGGTAGGAGGACGCGGTGAGCGGCGCGTGTTCGTAGAAGAGCGGGTTGCGGTAGCGGTCGAGCTGGCGCTCCCAGCCGCGCGCGATCATCGCCGCGGGCGCGACGTAGCGCGCCTCCCAGTGATCGACGGTCGGGACGACCTCGACGCGCACCGGGCGCGCTCCGTAGCCGACGCCGAGCGCGTGCAGCTCGCCGAGGAGCGGGCGGTAGTAGGAGGCCTCGACGGCCGGGTTGGAGAGCGTCGAGACGAAATCCGTGAGCGGCGCGTTCACCTGCCAGTACAGCAGCGGCGCGACCAGCACGACCGCGGCCGTGCGGCGCCAGCGCGGCGAGGCGTCGAGCAGCGCGCAGACGGCGAGCGGCCCGGCGGCGAGCGCGCCGAGGCGGTCGACGTTGCCGCCGACGGCGCTCGGCACCACGTACGCGCCGAGCAGCGCGAGCGCGTAGAGGAGCGCGCCGACCCGCAGCGCGCGCTGCTCACGCGGGAGCATGATGCCGATCGCCGCCACGGCCGCGAACGCGGGGTAGAACGCCGAGGCGACGAACGGCTGCGTGCCGCCTTCGGGGAACGCGACGGTCAGCGCCAGGATCGGCGCGAGCGAGCAGGCCGCGAGCGCGGCACAGCGCCGGCGCGTGGCTGCGCCCGTCGCGGCGAGGCCCCATGCGACCGCGACCAGGGCGAGGAACGCGCCCGCGACGGGGCTGGCGAGCGCCGTCACCACGGCGACCGCGAGCGCCGCCGCCCACCGTCCCCGCTGCGCGAGCACGATCGAGCCGAGCCCGATCGCCAGGCCGAGGTCGAAGGGCACCCTGCTGGACAGCAGCGCGATGCCCGCGCCGAAGGCGAAGAAGAGCGCGCCCCACCGCGCCGCGCGCGGCGGGAAGCGGCCGCGGATCGCCAGCTCGAAGAGGGCCGTCGCCGCCGTCATCGAGAGCGCGGCGAGCAGCGCCGGCCCGATCGCCGCCCCCAGCGCGGGTGCGAGCAGCGAGTACGCCGGCAGGTGGTGGCCGCCGTACCAGCTGTTGTCCCACAGCGTGAAGCCGAGCTGCGAGAAGAGGTGGCTGCGGTAGCTGGCCGCCGCGAGATCGGGGCTCTGCGGCGCGGCGATCAGGTAGCCGACCGCGAGCAGCGCCGTCAGCGTCCACGCCGGCGGCGTGCGCAGCGGCGCGAGCCGCCCGCGGGGCGTCGCCGGCGCGGCTGGCGCCTGCGCGCTCACCCTTCGCTCAGGAAGGCGGCGACGCGGTCGACCATGTCCGGCCGGTCGAGCCACCCCCAGTGCCCCGCGTCGGGGTACTCCGCGAGCTCTGCCTGCGGCAGCGCGGCGGCGTAGTCGTGCGCGAAGCGCGCGGGGATGTAGGGGTCACGCGTCCCCCAGACCACGAGCGCCGGCACGTTCAGCTCGCCGAGCCGCGCGCCCGCCGCGGCCAGCTTCTCCGGCGGCGAGCTGCGGTACAGGCGCAGGATCGCCCGCTGCGTGCCCTGGTCGAAATGGGCCATCGTGCTGTCGATCCACTGCTCGGGCAGCGGGCCGGGCGTGGCGTTGGACTCGCGCGTGAGCTGGCGCAGCGTGAAGCGGAAGGTCATCCCCATCGAGAACTCGCCGAGCAGCGGCGTGCGCCAGATGCGCGCCGTGCGGTGCCAGCGGTAGCCGGGCAGGAACGGCACCGCGTTGATGATCACGACGCGCGCGATCCGCTCGGGCATCCGCTGCGCCGGCAGCAGGCCGACAACTCCCCAGTCGTGCACGACGAGGCTGACGCGGTCCAGGCCACGCTCGTCGAGGAAGCGCTCGAGGAAGCGGTCGTACTCCTCCATCGTGAAGGTCAGGTAGCCGGGCTTGCCCGAGCGCCCGAAGCCCGGCAGGTCGGGCGCGACGCCGCCCGTCCGCTTCAGGAACGGCAGCCAGTCGTCCGAGCTCGTCGGCACGCCGTGGAGGTACAGCGGCGTCGGGCCGCTCGCGACGGGGGCACTGCGCCAGAACAGCGGGATCGGCCCGCCGGCTGCGGAGGGGATCGCGATCTCGCCCTGCTGCTCGCTCACCTCGGGCACGCGGCAAAAATACAGGCAGTACGGTGGGCGGCGTGAAGGCCGCCACCGCACGACCCCGGCGCGCCGGCGCCTGGCGCGCGCCGGCGCCCGCCCGCGTGGTCCGCATCCGCGGGCGCCTGCGGGAGGTGTACGGGCTGCCGTTGATGGCTCCGCACGGCCATCCGATCGCCGAGCTGATCCTGACGGTGCTCTCGCAGTCGACCAACGACCGCAACCGCGACGTGGCCTACCTGCGCCTGCGCACGCGGATGCCGGCGTGGGAGCAGGTGCGCGACGCGCCGGTGCAGGAGGTCGAGGAGGCGATCCGCCCCGGCGGCATCTCGAAGGTGAAGTCGGCGCGGATCCAGGCGATCCTGCGGGCGATCTCAGACGACCCGCGACGGGGCGGGCGGGAACCCCATCTGCTCTCGCTGGACTGGCTGCCCCGCGTGCCGCTCGAGGAGGCGCGCTCCTACCTCCTCGCGCTCCCGGGCGTCGGGCGCAAGACGGCCGCGTGCGTGCTCCTGTTCTCCTACGGCCTGCACGACGTCCCGGTCGACACGCACGTCTCGCGGGTCGGCGGGCGCCTCCACCTGCTGCGGGAGGGGGCGCCGTTCGAGGAGCTGCACGACCAGATGCTCGCGCTGACGCCGCCGGGAGGAGAGCTGGAGCTGCACGTCAACCTGCTGCGCCACGGCCGGCGTACGTGCCACGCGCGGCGCCCGCAGTGCACGGACTGCGCGCTCGCGCGGATGTGCCCGAGCCGGCGGCTGTTCGCCTGAGCGCCGAGCGGCTCAGCCGCGCGCGTGCGGCAGCACGGCGAAGGCGATGACCGCGTAGTGCATCGTCGCGGCGGCGAGCACGAGCGCGTGGAAGACCTCGTGGTAGCCGAACACCTTCGGCCACGGGTTGGGGCGGCCCGAGGCGTAGACGACGGCCCCGATCGCGTAGAGCAGCCCGCCGCCGGCGAGGCCCGCCACGCCCAGCCAGCCCACGGCCGCGGGCAGCTCGCCGAGGACGGCCGCCGAGACCGAGCCCAGCGCCACGTAGACGAGCGCCAGCAGCCACTTCGGCGCGTCGATCCACAGGAGCTTGAAGATCACCCCACCGAGCGCGCCCGCCCAGACGACGATCAGGATCGTGTGCGCCAGCGTCCCGTGCAGGGCGATCAGGCAGACCGGCGTGTAGGTGCCGGCGATCAGCACGAAGATCATCGAGTGGTCGAGCCTGCGCATCCAGCGGCGCGCACGCGGGCGCCAGGTGACGCGGTGGTAGAGCGCGCTCGTGCCGAGCAGCGCGGTGAGAGCGCCGGCGTAGATCCCCGCCGCCAGGCGCGCGCGTCCGCCGGAGGCGGCGATGATCAGCGCGGCGCCCGTCGCGATCGAGACGAAGAACGCATACTCGTGCGAGACCCCGCGCAGACGTGGCTTCACCGCCGCCGCGGCGACTCCGCCCCCTTGCAAGCCGGCAGCGCTCATCTCCTCACACGGTAGCTTGCCGCGCGCGGGGCCCGCGCGTTCAGGCCGACGCGACCCGGTCGGCCAGCTTCGCGCGGGCGCTCTCAGGCGAGACCTTGACGACGTCCCACGCCAGGCCCACGCGCTCCATCCCGAGGATCAGCCAGCCCGACGGGTCCAGCTCGTACCACCGCAGCCCGTGGAAGGCCGAGCGCGGGAATGCGTGGTGGTTGTGGTGCCAGGCCTCGCCGAGCGAGGGCAGCGCCAGCCAGAAGACGTTGGTCGAGTGGTCATCGGTGTCGAAGCGCCGGCTGCCGAAGAAGTGGCAGATCGAGTTGATGCTCCACGTCACGTGGTGCACCAGGAAGATCCGGATCAGCCCCGCCCACAGCAGCGCCGAGAGGCCGCCGGCGACGAGCGAGCCGCCGCTCAGCGCGAGCCCGGCGAGGAACGGCACGAGCAGGCTCGCGAGCGCGATCAGCGGGAAGCCGCGGTTGATGCGGCGCATCGTCGGGTCCTTGACGAGGTCCGGCGCGAAGCGTTTCGAGGAGGCCTGCCCGTGGGTCTCGAACAGCCAGCCGACGTGCGCGTGCCAGAGGCCTCTGGCCATCCCGCCCAACCCGGCGCCGACCCCGGCGTGGGGGCTGTGCGGGTCGCCGTCTTCGTCGGTGAACGTGTGGTGCTTGCGGTGGTCGGCGACCCAGTCGATGACGGCGCCCTGCACGGAGAGCGAGCCCATCACGGCGAGCACGTAGCGCAGCCACGGGTGCGTCTGGAACGCGCGGTGGGTGAGCAGGCGGTGGAAGCCCACGGTCACGCCGACCGCGCTGAGCACGTACATCACGCCGAAGATCGCGAGATCCCGCGGTCCGAGGAAGTGGTTCCAGAGCAGCGCCGCGCCGGCGATCACGCCGAGGAACGGGATCACCACGGCCGCGATGTTCGCGTTTCGCTCGAGCCGCGTCACGATCCGGCCTCGGCGGCCCCGTTGTGCCTGCGTCCCCGGCCGAGTGCCATCGAGGGGAGCCCGGCGAGCGCCGCCAGGCCGAGGGCCGATCGTGGCTCGTATGCCGCGGTCCAGAGGCCGCCGTGCGCCGCGCCGTCGCTGAACAGGGCCTCCGCCTGCGGGGCGCAATCGGGCTCGCGGTTCAGGTCGTGCACCAGCAGCGCCGCCATCAGCGCGCGGGTGGTCGCGGGCTCGAAGATCTCGATGCCGAAGTGGCGCGCGCCTGCGTAGGCGGCGGCGAGCACCCTGTTCTTCGTGACCGAACGGGTCCACGTCGCGGGCGCGACGTTGAACGAGACCTGACCGCCGGAGCCGGCCGCGGCGAGACCGCGCCAGCGCTGCAGGCGCTTGGCGATCGCGTAGTTCGGGCCCTGCTGCTCGATCAGCGCGTCGGCGACGGGCACGGCCTCCGCGTACGCCGGGCGGTACAGGCGCCCGCCCGAGAGCGCCTTCAGCGGCGCCTGGGCGAAGCGGCGCACGCGGCGGGCCTCGTAGGCCGCGCGCGCCCGTTCGGCTGTCGCATCGGGCACCACGTAGGCATCGGTCGGTGTCCCCAGCCAGGCGAGCGCCGTCGAGGGCTCGCGCCCCGTCAGCTCGGTGGCCAGGGCGTCGAACGCTCCGGTCAGCAGCACGTGCGCGCCGCCGTCGGCGTAGGCGTACATGCCGAGCACGGGCCGCCCGCCGTCCAGGCTCTCCGCCAGCCAGGCATGCGCCGCCGGCAGGTGGGCGACGACGTCGAGGCCGGGCCTGCCCTCGGCCGACACCGGCATCCGCACCGTGCCGGCGCCGCGGCGCGCGATCAGCTGGATGCGCGACCAGACCGCCTCGTCCGGGACGTCGAGCGCGAGCACCTCGGCGCCCCACGCGCAGAGCGGTTCGAGCGGCCCGATCTCCGAGCCCGCGCCCACCAGTACGACCGTGCGCCCGGGCAGCGCCAGCCACTCGGGGTGCTCGACGACGAGGCCGACCGCGCGCGCGAACGACGGCTCGGCGACGCCGGCGTCGACCCACCGGGCGAGCTGGTCGAGCAGCTCTCCTCCGCGCAGCGTGCGGCCGTCGTAGGGGATCTCGAGCTGCTCCGCCGGGGCCGCCGCGCCGCGGATCTCGCCGCTGCCGAGCGGCGCGGCGGGACTCTGTGCGAGCGCGTCCGCGAGCGGTACATCGCCCCCCTCGGTGTCCAGCACGAGCCGCTCGCGCATCGACTCGAGGCCGGCGCGTGCGATCGCGAGCGCACGGGGCGGCTCGGCCGCGAGCGTCGTCAGGTCCCGCAGCAGCGGCGCGTAGCCGCTGCGCCAGGAGTCGCAGCGGCCGATGCGCTCGGCCAGCGCGTGGTCTGCCGGGCCGGCCGCGTCGGCGAGGACCGCGCGCGTGGTCCACGTCGTCGAGCGCCGCCCGCCGACCTCCGGGAAGCGGAGCGGCCCGCCGGCGCCGGCGGCCCGTCGCGGCTGCGTGCGCGGCTCTGTGCGTGCGGAGCTCTCCACCCAGGCGACGATATGTGCGCGGCGGGTATGTTTCTTGGAGGATGAGCGTCAACCTTGCCTGGAAAAACTATGTCGAGGGCACAGATGAGTGGCTGGAAGAAGACGCTCTGCGCGAGATCCGGGGCGCGCTCGGTCCGATCGCCGACGCGGTCGTGGGGGCGATCCAGCGCGAGGTGCCCGACTACGCGCGCCCGCTCGAGGGAGACTTCGGCCGCGGCATCCGGAGGGGGACCGAGGTGGCGCTGCGCCGCTTCATCGGCGACGAGCAGGACGCCGGCGGCGACGACGTCTACCGCCGGCTCGGTGGCGGGGAGTACCGCGCCGGGCGCAGCCTCGACGCGCTGCAGTCGGCCTACCGCGTGGGCGCCCGGGTCGCGTGGCGGGAGATCAGCGATCGCGCGGCGGCCGCCGGCGCCTCGGCGCGCGCGCAGCGCAACCTCGCCGAGGCGACGTTCGCCTACATCGACCGCATCGCCGGGGAGTCGGTCGAGGGTTACGCCGCGGCGCAGCTCCGCGACGCCGGCGACCTCGACCGGCGGCGGGCGGAGCTCGCCGAGATGCTCCTCAGCGGCGTCGCCGAGGACGACGCGGAGCTGGTTCGCATGGCCGAGCGGGCGCGCTGGCCCCTGCCACGGACGGTCGCGTGCGTCGTGGTCGCGGGCGAGCAGGCCGAGCGGGCGAAGCGGCTGCTGAGCGGCGAGTCGCTGGGTGTGCGGCTCGGCGAGACGACCGGGATCGTGGTGCCCCACCCCGTCGCGCTCGAGCGCGAGGCCGCGCGGCTCGGGCAGCGGCTCTCCCTGCGTGTCGCGGTCGGTCCGACCGTGACCCTGGGAGACGTTCCCTCCTCGATGCGGCTCGCGCGACGGGGGCTCACGCTCGCGGAGCCCGATGGGCCGCCGGTGCTCGCCGAGCGGCGGCTCGCCGAGATCGCCCTCCGCGGCGCTCCGGAGATCGCACCGCTGCGGCGCCGCCTGCTCGCGCCTCTGGACGGCCAGACGCCCGCCAGCCGCGAGCGCCTGGAGGCCACCCTGCTGCAGTGGCTGCGCCACCGCGGCGCGCAGGGCGCGATCGCGGCCGAGCTCGGGGTGCACCCTCAGACCGTGCGCTACCGGATGGCGCGGCTGCGCGACCTGATGGGCGAGACGCTCGAGGACCCCGAGCAGCGTTTCGCGCTGGAGATGGCGCTGCGGGGGTAGCGCCCTGCGCTCAGGGCATCGGCGCGGTGCGCGCGGTGCCCGCACGCGACCAGCTGAGCGTCGAGCCGGAGAGGGCGAGCGAACCCGGGTCGATGTCGGTGCCCGATTCGAGCAGCCGCGGCGCGCCGGTCCGTCCCGCCGCGTAGACGTCCACCCCGGCCAGCTGCTGGTGGTGGGTTTCTTCGACCGTCCACGCGAGCGAGCCGTGCGCGGTGGGGAGGAACTTCACGACGCCGCGGCGGAAGAGGATCCCGGCGTCCGAGTAGCTGCCGGCTTCCTGGGAGCGCAGGACCCGCCGCGCGCCGATGTCGGCCACCACGAGCGTGGTCGTGCCCGAGTCGACGCCGAACTGCGTGACGAGGAAGGCGAGGACGCGGCCGGCCAGCTCGAAGCGCCCGAGCGAACGGTGCACAGGGCCAGGGCGATCGGCTGCGAGCAGCGTCATGTGCCCGGTGTGGCCCGCCAGGCAGGCCTCGATCGCCGAGGGGCCGGAGACCACCGCACGCGCCGGCTCGAACACCCGGAGATACCGGTTGTGGGCGAGCAGCTTCGCGCCGGGCGGCGCGCAGCCGCGGCCCGCGGCGCCGGCCGGTGGCGGCCCGGCGGCGGCCACAGCCGCGACGGCTGCGACGGCTGCTGCGCTCACGCGCCTCATGGCAGCAAGCGTAACGGGCGGCCGCGCACCAGGGGAAGCGGGATCACGCGAAAAAACCGCGCATTTCCAGGGACTTCCCTCCCTTGATCCCCATCAGTAAATCTGCCATAATCTCACTCAGATTTATAAAGCCCCACCGAAGGAGACACAACCCCATGGCCAAGACCATAGGCATCGACCTCGGCACGACGAACTCGTGCATGGCGGTGCTCGAGGGCGGCGAGCCGACCGTCATCGAGAACGCCGAGGGCGGCCGCACGACCCCGTCGGTCGTGGCCTTCACGAGCTCGGGCGAGCGCCTCGTCGGCACCGTCGCCAAGCGCCAGGCCGTAACCAACCCCCAGAACACGATCTTCTCGATCAAGCGCTTCATGGGCCGCAAGGAGGCCGAAGTCCGCGAGGAGGAGTCGATCGTCCCCTACAAGGTCGTCGCCGGCCCCAACGGCGACGCCCGCGTCGAAGCGAACGGCGAGCAGTTCTCACCGCCGGAGATCTCGGCGATGATCCTCCAGAAGCTGAAGGCGGACGCGGAAGCGTACCTCGGCGAGTCAGTCGACTCGGCCGTGATCACCGTCCCGGCCTACTTCAACGACGACCAGCGCCAGGCCACCAAGGATGCCGGCACGGTCGCCGGCCTGGACGTCAAGCGCATCATCAACGAGCCCACGGCGGCCTCGCTCGCCTACGGGCTCGACAAGGAATCCGACCAGACGATCCTCGTCTTCGACCTCGGCGGCGGCACGTTCGACGTGTCGGTGCTGGAGATCGGCGACGGCGTCTTCGAGGTCAAGTCGACCGCCGGTGACAACCACCTCGGCGGCGACAACTTCGACAAGGCGATCGTCGACTGGCTGGTCGCAGAGTTCCGCAAGGACCAGGCGATCGACCTCTCGCAGGACCCGATGGCCCTGCAGCGTCTCTACGAGGCCGCCGAGAAGGCGAAGATCGAGCTCTCCACCACCCAGGAGACGCAGATCAACCTGCCGTTCATCACCGCCGACTCCTCCGGGCCCAAGCACCTCGACACCCGCCTCACGCGCGCGAAGCTCTCCGAACTCACGAGCGACCTCCTCGACCGTGTCGTCAAGCCGGTCCGGCAGGCGCTCGACGACGCCAAAGGCAAGGGCGTCAAGGAGATCGAGCACGTCGTGCTGGTCGGCGGCATGACCCGGATGCCGGCCGTGCAGGAGAAGGTCAAAGAGCTCACCGGCAAGGAGCCCCACCGCGGGGTGAACCCGGATGAGGTCGTGGCCGTCGGTGCCGCGATCCAGGCCGGCGTGCTCGCCGGCGACGTCAAGGACGTGCTGCTGCTCGACGTGACCCCGCTGACGCTGGGCATCGAGACCAAGGGCGGCGTGATGACGAAGCTGATCGAGCGCAACACCACGATCCCCACACGCAAGGGCGAGGTCTTCTCGACGGCCGAGGACAACCAGCCGTCGGTCGAGATCCACGTCCTGCAGGGCGAGCGTGAGATGGCCCAGTACAACAAGTCGCTCGGCAAGTTCCAGCTGACCGGCATCCCGCCGGCGCCGCGTGGCATCCCGCAGATCGAGGTCGCGTTCGACATCGACGCGAACGGCATCCTCAACGTCTCGGCGAAGGACCTCGGCACCGGCAAGGAGCAGAAGATCGAGATCAAGGCCGGCTCCGGCCTCTCGGACGAGGAAATCAAGAACATGGTCTCCGACGCCGAGTCGCACGCCGAGGAGGACCGCCGGGCGCGCGAGCTGGCGGAGGCCCGGAACAACGGCGAGAACGCCGCGTACCAGGCCGAGCGCCAGCTCGGTGAGCTGGGCGACCAGGTCGACGCGGACTCCAAGTCGCGGATCGAAGAGGCGATCAAGGAGGTGCGCGAGGTGCTCGAGTCCGAGGACCCGGCAGCGATCAACGCAAAGGCCGAGGCCCTGCAGACCGCGTTCCACGCGGTGTCGGAGTCGATGTACCAGCGTGCGCAGGAGCAGGCCGCGGCGTCCGGCAACGGCGCTGCGGGCGACGGCGGGGCGGGCGGGCCCTCCTCCTCCGAGGAGGAGGAGGACGTCGTGGATGCCGAGGTCGTCGACGAGTCGAGGTCGTAGAGGCAGATGGACGACTTCGACCGCACGATCACCGACCAGGAGCAGGCCACTCCAGATGCGGCTGACAGAACCCCCGGCGCTCCGGCGCCGGGGGGGTCGTCCGCCCCGGAGCAGCCGACCGACGGCGCGGCCGAGCTCGCGGGCGACCTCGACGAGCTCGTGAAGGTCGCAGCGCAGCGCGACGAGTACCTGGCGCTCGCGCAGCGCACCCAGGCCGACTTCGAGAACTACCGCAAGCGTGTCGCGCGCGACGTGGCCGGCGCGCAGGAGCGCGGCGCCTCGGCGCTCGCCAAGGAGCTGCTGCCCGCGCTCGACAACCTCGACCGTGCGCTGGAGGCCGCGCAGGAGGACGACCCGCTGCTCGAAGGTGTGCGCCTGGTGCGATCCGAGATCGCCGCCGCGCTCGCGCGCGCGGGCATCGAGGCCTTCCGCCCGCTGGGCGAGGCCTTCGACCCGAACCTGCACGAGGCCGTGGCGACCGTGGCTGCCCCGAACGGCGGCGCGGGAAGCGTCGTCGAGGTCTACCAGGACGGCTACAGGCTGGGCGAGAGCATCATCCGGCCCGCGCGTGTGGTGGTGGGGGCCTAGGAGCAGATGGCCGCGCGACCTGACTACTACAAGACGCTCGGCGTGGACAAGCGCGCGAGCGCGGACGAGATCAAGAAGGCCTACCGCAAGCTCGCGCGGCAGTACCACCCCGACCGCAACCCGGGCGACAAGGACGCGGAGGCCCGCTTCAAGGAGATCTCGCAGGCGCACGACGTGCTCGGCGACCCCGAGAAGCGCAAGCAGTACGACAGCGGCACCGGCCCGTTCAGCACGGGCGCCGGGCCCGGCGGCGGCTTCGGCGGCTTCGGCAACTTCGACTTCGACGGCGCCTCGATGGGCGACATCCTCTCGAACCTGTTCGGCGGCTCGACCAGCGGCCGGCGGGTGCGCACGAAGCCGCGCGCCGAAAAGGGCGCCGACCTCGAGGCGCAGGTGTCGATCACCTTCGACCAGGCTGTCTCCGGCGCGCAGGTGCCGCTTCAGGTCCCGATGCACCAGACCTGCCCGACCTGCCACGGCACCGGCGCGAAGCCGGGCACGGCCCCGAAGGTGTGCCCGCGGTGCGAGGGTCGCGGCATCGAGACGCAGGGTCAGGGGATGTTCTCGATCTCGCAGCCCTGCTCGCTGTGCGGCGGCGCGGGCACCGTGATCGAGGACCCGTGCCCGACCTGCCACGGCAGCGGCGCGGTCCGCACCGTCAAGAAACTGCGCGTCAACATCCCCGCGGGCGTAAAGGACGGCAGCCGCATCCGCCTGGCCGGCAAGGGCGAGCCCGGCCGCGGCGGTGGCCCGCACGGCGACCTGTACCTGATCACGCGCGTGAGCGAGTCGCCGACGTTCAAGCGCAAGGGCGACAACCTCGAGGTCGAGGTGCCGCTGACGATCCCCGAGGCGCTGCGCGGCGCCGACGTCAAGGTGCCCACGCTGAGCGGCACCAAGACCCTGCGCGTGCCCCCGGGGACCCAGAGCGGGACCGTGCAGAGGCTGCGCGGCGAGGGCCCGGCGAAGCTGGGCGGCGGCGGCAAAGGCGACATCCACTACCGCTTCGTGATCGACGTGCCCGACCACCTCAGCGACGAGCAGCAGCACGCTGTCGACGAGCTCTCGCGGGCGTTCGGTGACGACCCGCGGGCCAACCTCTTCAACAACGGCGGTTCCGCCCGGGCCGCCGGCGACGCCAAAGCCGGGAGCGAGCGATGAGCACGGCCGGCGACGGAGCCGGACGCAAGCCCGCCAGGCGGCGGCGCTCGGTGCCGACGGTGACGCGCGTCGAGGTCGAGACCGACCGCGGCGTCTTCATGATCTCGGTCGCCGCCGAGCTCGCCAACATGCACCCGCAGACGCTGCGGGTGTACGAGGCGCGCGGGCTGATCGAACCGCAGCGCTCGCCGAAGGGCACGCGCCTCTACTCGCAGGACGACGTCGAGCGGCTGCGCCGCATCCAGGAGATGACGGCGGAGCTGGGACTGAACCTCGCAGGGGTCGAGCGCGTGCTCGACCTCGAGAAGGAGATCAAGCAGATGCACGAGCGGATGGAGAGGCTCGAACTCGAGGCGCTGCAGGCGCAGGTGCGTATGGCCGACGAGCTCGAGCAGGTGCGCCGCTCGTTCCGCGCCGAGCTGGTGCCGAGCGGGCGCGCGAAGCTCGAGCTCGTGCGCGCCTCCGAGGCACGCTCGCCGTTCCCCACGCTGCCGCCGCGCAACAAGAACAACGGCCCCGGAGGAAACGATGCAGCCTGACCGTTTCACGATCAAGTCCCAGGAAGCACTGGCGTCGGCCGCGCGGCTGGCCCAGGAGGCCCGCAACCCGCAGGTGGTGCCCGCGCACCTGATGCGGGTGCTGCTGGGCGACGGCTCCACGGTCGCCGTCGACTCCCCCGGCGGCGTGGTGCCCGGCGTGCTGGCGAAGCTCGGCGTCAACGTCAAAGCGTTCACCGACCAGCTCGACGGCGAGCTGGGCCGGCTGCCGAAGTTCAGCGACGGCGTCCCCGGCGAGGGCACCCAGCCCTCCGAGGATCTGACGAAGGTGCTGCGCAGCGGCGACGAGGAGGCACGCAAGCTCGGCGACGACTACGTCTCGACCGAGCACCTCCTGCTCGCGCTCTCGAGCACGGCGGGCCAGCCCGGCGAGCTGCTGCGCTCCTACGGCGCCGAGCGCGACAAGATCGAGCAGGCGCTGGGGGAAGTGCGCGGCTCGAACCGCGTCACCGATCCGAACCCCGAGGAGAAATACGAGGCGCTCGAGCGCTTCGGGCGCGACCTGACGGAGGTCGCCGAACAGGGCAAGCTCGACCCGGTCATCGGCCGTGACGAGGAGATCCGCCGCGTGATCCAGGTGCTCTCGCGCCGCACCAAGAACAACCCGGTGCTGATCGGCGAGCCGGGCGTCGGCAAGACGGCGATCGTCGAGGGGCTCGCACAGCGGATCGTCTCGGGCGACGTGCCGGAGTCGCTGCGCGACCGGCGCGTGATCGCGCTCGACATCGGCGCGCTGATCGCGGGCGCCAAGTACCGCGGCGAGTTCGAGGACCGGCTGAAGGCGGTGCTCAAAGAGGTCTCCGAGGCCCAGGGCACGATCATCCTGTTCCTCGACGAGCTCCACACGATCGTCGGCGCGGGCGCCGCCGAAGGGGCCGTCGACGCCGCCAACCTGCTGAAGCCGATGCTCGCGCGCGGGGAGCTGCGCGCGGTCGGCGCGACGACGCTCGACGAGTACCGCAAGCACATCGAGAAGGACGCGGCGCTGGAGCGCCGCTTCCAGCCGGTGATGGTGGGGGAGCCCTCGGTGGAGGACTCGATCGCGATCCTGCGCGGGCTGAAGGGCCGCTACGAAGAGCACCACGGCGTGCGCATCCAGGACAGCGCGCTGATCGCCGCGGCGACGCTCTCGGCGCGCTACATCGCCGACCGCTTCCTGCCCGACAAGGCGATCGACCTGATCGACGAGGCGGCCTCCGGGATCCGGATCGAGATCGACTCGGTTCCCGTGGAGATCGACGAGATCGACCGTCGCGTGATGCAGCTGGAGATCGAGCTGACCTCGCTGGAGAAGGAGACCGACGAGCCCTCGGCCGAACGGCGCGAGGCGCTCGAGCGCGAGCTCGCCGAGCTCAAGGAGCGCTCCGCGGAGATGAAGGCGCGCTGGCAGAACGAGAAGCAGGCGATCGACGCCGTCTCGGGCCTGAAAGAGCGTCTCGAGCAGGCGCGCGTGGATGCCGAGCGCGCCCAGCGCGAGTCCGACTACGAGCGCGCCTCGCAGTTGCTCTACCAGGAGATCCCCGAGCTGGAAGGGCAGCTCGCCGAGCAGGAGCAGCACGATGCCGAGCTGCGCGACGGCGACGCGACGTCGTTCCTGAAGGAGGAGGTCGACGCCGACGACGTCGCCGAGGTCGTCGCCCGCTGGACCGGCATCCCGGTCAGCCGGCTGCTCGAGGGCGAAACCGAGAAGCTGATCCACATGGAGGACCGGCTGCACGAACGCGTCATCGGCCAGGACGACGCGGTCGAGGCCGTCGCCACGGCGCTGCGGCGCTCACGCGCCGGCCTCCAGGACCCCGACCGGCCGATCGGCACGTTCCTGTTCCTCGGCCCGACCGGCGTCGGCAAGACCGAGCTGGCGCGGGCGCTCGCCGAGTTCATGTTCGACTCCGAGGAAGCGATGATCCGCATCGACATGTCGGAGTACATGGAGAAACACTCCGTGTCCCGGCTGGTCGGCGCGCCCCCGGGCTACGTCGGCTACGAAGAGGGCGGCCAGTTGACCGAGGCGGTGCGCCGCCGCCCGTACTCGGTGGTCCTGCTCGACGAGATCGAGAAGGCCAACGGCGACGTCTTCAACATCCTGCTGCAGGTGTTCGACGACGGCAGGCTCACCGACGGTCAGGGCCGCACGGTCGACTTCAAGAACACCGTGATCATCATGACCTCGAACATCCCCATCCCCGAGGGCCTGGACGACGCGGAAGCACGTGAGGCGCTGCTGCAGAGCTTCAAACCGGAGTTCATCAACCGCCTCGACGACATCGTCCGCTTCAAGCCGCTGCGGCGCGACCAGATCTCCGAGATCGTCGACCTGCAGGTGCGCCTGGTGCTGGGCCGGGTGGCCGAGCGCGGCGTGTCGGTGACGCTGAGCGACGACGCCAAGACGCTGCTCGGCAACCTCGGCTACGACCCCGCCTACGGCGCGCGGCCGCTGCGGCGCGTGATCCAGAAGCAGCTCACCGACAAGCTCGCGCTGGCGCTGCTGAAAGGGGACGTCCGGGAAGGGGATGAGGTGACGGTGGACGCCGCCGAGGGCGAGCTGGTGATCGAGAAGGCGGGGGAGCGGTTGGTCGAGGTGGCGTAGGCGGGCCGGCCCGGCAGCCGCATGCGCGGCCGCCTCAGCCCACTCCACTCACCTGTATCGCGTTGAATCGCCGCTTCGACGCAGTCGCCCTCGGTCTAGTTCGCGGCGCAGACGACCGCCGCCACAGCTGCGCCGGCGAGCAGCCCCTCCCCCCGACGACCCCGGCCGCGCGGGCGGCGCCGCCGTTTTCCCCTCGTCACTTGTGGAAGCTGACGGCCGAAGGCCCCGCCTCGATGCCCGCCTCGCCAGCCGCTGGGGGCGACGGACGGACGGGACCGACGCTCGGCGCAGGGACCGAGCTCTGATTGGTGGGTGGTTCGTTCAGCCGGTCACCGCCCAGGATCCTGAGTGGACGAATTCTTCTGCTGTTGCGCGATGTCCGAACAGGATGATTCCGGCGAAGCCTGATTGCCCATCTTTACCTTCGGTCGGGTCATAGGCTTCGACGCCGCTGGCTTGGAACTGCGAGTGGAAGCCCTCGATGCCGCGACGGGCGAGATGGCCGGGGATCGACGTCGCTCTGAATCGATCCCCGGCCGAGACCGGCTAGCCGATGCCTCCCACTTGAACGGCCGTGATGCTGCGGCCCAGGTAGTTGCCAGATTTGCTCGATGACTTGCAGATCATTTCGGCGGCACCCGCGCTTGCGAGCGCAGCCGTGCCGGTGAGGACGATGTCGCCGCGGTCGCCAGGTGCGGCTTCCGCCAGCGTGATCACTTCGAAGCCCGGATCGGCTACGGAGCCACCGGCGAGCAGTTCGCACGACACGTCTGCGACGCCGGAGTTGTTGTTCACGAGCACCTTGCCCGTGATCGCGTAGTCGCCTGCGGGCAGCGCCAGCGCCGAGACCTGCAGCGGCGCGCTCGCGGTCGTCGGGAATTCGAGGACGCTCGTCCCCGAGTTGACGCTGTAGGCGTGGCTGGGACCCCGTTCTCCGTTGAGTCCGTTTTTGCCCGGCGCGCCTTCTTTGCCCGGTGCTCCTGCCGCTCCCGCGGCGCCTTTCTTCCCGGCTGCCCCTTTGAGCTTCTTGAGCACCTTCGGGTTGATCTGCTTGGTCGAGTTGATCAGGTAGTGCTTGGCGGCCAAGGCGCCGCCAGTCATCGAGAGCACCAGTGCGAGCGTCGCAGCGACGTTCGCGTAGGTGATACGCCTGCGCATGGTTCCCCCTTCGGAAGATGGGTCCGGTCCGTGCCACTGGGGCCCGGTTGGCGACACGGTACGGCGCTGGGCGGTCGGAGTGTCATCTTTCGGACAGATGAAGGGTCGGGCCGTCGCTCAGTTGGCTGGCAGGAAGCGAGATTCCGCCGCCTCGGTATCGCGCGGGCAAGTTCTGCGTTTGCCGCAGCCGGGGAGATCGGGTAGAAACGAACCGCAGCCGTCCCGGCCCACCGAGCGAGGAGACCCGATGCCCACCTACATCATGCTCTCGACCCTCACCCCCGAGGGGGTCCAGACGGTCAAGAACAACCCGCAGCGGATCCGCGAGGTCAACAACGAGGTCGAGCAGCTGGGCGCGAAGGTCAAGGCGCAGTGGGCGACGCTCGGGCACGTCGACTTCATCTCGATCATCGAGGCGCCCGACGAGGGCACGATGGCGCGCGTCTCGCTGGAGCTCGGCTCACGCGGGACCGGCCGCTACGAGACGCTCGCGGCGATCCCGGTGGACGACTTCATCGCGTCGCTGTAGGGGCGCGCGAGGCGCGGTCGGGCGGCGGCTCTAGTCCGAGACGGCGAAGCCGGAGAAGGAGCAGGCGGGTTTGGCTTTGTCCTTCGAGCGAACACGCCGTCGTTGACGGCGCCGTCAGAGCGAGCGTTCCCGTCTTCGAGGCCGGCGCGAAGAGCCCGCCTTCGGCTGCCGCTGAACGTTCGAGCGGTTCGCCGGGTTCCCCTTCGGCTGGTTCGTTGGCTCAGTGGCGAGCATTCTTCGGAAGCTTCGATCTGTTCGCCTTCTCTTCGGTCGGCTTCGCCCACGGCGCCGGCTTCCTCGTCGCGAGTGTAGGTGGCCGTGAGCACGTTTGCCGTGCCCTGTTTGACGCAGTGGCCGACGATCTTGAACGGCGCTGCTTCGTAGCAGGACGGTCTGTGCAGCCGTGGTGGCCCTTCGTGCCGGCACGCTTCGGCGATCGTCGTCCGCCAGCGCGGCGTCGTTGCCGGCGAGGTTGGCCTTCGGGACCCTGCACGCCCTGGTGTCGCCCTTCCGGCCCGGTCGTGCCGTTGTTGCGCCGTTTGCGCCGGGACCGGCCCGGGGCCCCTGCGCTCCCGGAGCTCCCGCGGGCCCGGTGGCGCCCTTTGCTCCCGCCTTGCCTTTCAGTTCCTTGAGCACCTTCGGGCTGATCTGGCTCGTGGAGCTGACGAGGTAGTGCTTGGCGGCCAGCGCGCCGCCGCTCATCGCGAACACCAGCGCGAGCGTCGCTGTGACGTTCGCGTAGGTCATCCGTGCCCTGATCCAGCGCAACATGTCCGCACGAAGGGTACCCGGGCGCTGCGCCCGGCGCGCTGGACCAAGGTCGAGGTCACGCCACGGTAGGAGCCCGCGCCCAGCGGCCTGCTGCCGCCCGCGCGAGTGCATATGCTCAGCCTCGATGAGCCCCGGGCACAAAGGCGAACAGCGGATGGGGGAGGGCCGGCCGACCGGTACACCGGGCATCTCGCTGGTCCCGGAGCCGAGCGCCGGAGAGGAGGTGCAGGCCCAGCTCGAGGAGTTCGATGTCGACGGCGCACTCGTCGGCATCGTGATGGGCTCCGAAAGCGACATGGAGGCGATGCAGAAGGCGGCCGACGAGCTCGAGAAACGGGGCATCGCACACGAGGTGCACGTGATGTCCGCCCACCGCCAGCCCGACCTGGTGGCCGAGTACGCGAAGGGCGCACGCGCGCGCGGCCTGCGCGTGATCATCGCCGGCGCGGGCATCTCGGCCGCGCTCCCGGGCGCGGTCGCGGCCCACACCGAGCTGCCGGTGATCGGCGTGCCGCTGTCGGGCCGCCTGACCGCTGCGGGCGGGCTCGACGCGATCCTCTCGATCGTCCAGATGCCACCCGGGGTGCCCGTCGCCTGTGTCGGGCTCGACAACGCGCGCAACGCGGCCGTGCTCGCGGCCAAGATCCTCGGCGCCTGAGTGATCCCTCGCTATACCCGTCCCGCCCTCGGCAGCCTGTGGACCGACGAGGCGAGGATGGAGGGCTGGCGCCGCGTCGAGGTCGCCGCCTGCGAGGAGCTGCCCGCCCTGCTCGGTGACGCCGGGCCGACCGGCGAGGAGCTGGAGGCGATCCGGAACGCCACGTTCACGGTCGAGGCCGTCAACGAGCGCGAGAAGGTGACCGACCACGACATGGCCGCGTTCGTCGACGTGCTCGGCGCCTCCGCCGGCGAGGCCGGCCGCTGGATCCACTTCGGCCTGACCTCCTCCGACGTCCTCGACACCGGGCTGGCGGTGCAGCTCAAAGCGGTCGGCGAGGTGGTGCTGGAGGGTGCCGGGGAGCTGGTCGCGACGCTCGTGCGACGCGCGCGCGAGCACGCCGGCACGCTCTGCGTGGGGCGAACCCACGGCGTCCACGCCGAGCCCACGACCTTCGGCGTCAAGCTCGCCGGCTTCGCCTTCGAGGCCGATCGCAACCGCCGGCGGCTGCGCGCCGCGTTCGAGCAGGTCGCCGTCGGTGCGCTCTCGGGCGCCGTCGGCACCTACGCCGCAACCGACCCGGACTTCGAGGCGCGCGTGCTCGCCCGCCTCGGGCTGGCACGCGAGGACGTCTCCACGCAGGTCGTCGCGCGCGACCGCCACGCCGAGCTACTCGACGCGATCGCCCTTGCCGGCGCCGGGCTGGAGCGGCTCGCGCTGGAGATCCGCAACCTCCAGCGCAGCGAGGTCCGCGAGGTGCAGGAGCCGTTCCGCGCCGGACAGAAGGGCTCCTCGGCGATGCCGCACAAGCGCAACCCGATCAAGGCCGAGCAGATCACCGGGCTCGCGCGCGTCCTGCGCGGCAACGCGGTCGCGGGGCTCGAGGATGTCGCGCTCTGGCACGAGCGCGACATCTCCCACTCCTCGGTCGAGCGCGTCGTACTGCCCGACTCGACAATCCTGATCGACTACCTGCAGCACCGGGCGATCTCGCTGATCGACGGCATGACGGTCGACCGCAACCGCATGCTCGAGAACCTCGAGCTGACCCACGGCGCGCTGTTCTCCCAGCGCGTGCTGCTCGCGCTCGTGGAGGCCGGCTGGGAGCGCGACGACGCCTACCGCGTCGTCCAGGAGCTCGCCCAGCACGCCTGGGACGCGGGCATCCCGATGCGCGAACTGCTCGAAGCGGACGAGCGCGCGGCCGGTCTCGACATGGACGAGATCTTCAACTTCGGCCACTACATCCGCTACTCGAACGAGATCGTCTCGCGGCTCGAGGAGATCGCCTGAGCCGGCCCGGCTCCGCCCGACCCCGCTGGTAGCATCGCCTCACGTGACGAGCCTCGCCGACCTCCCCTTGATCGCCAGCGGGAAGGTCCGCGAGATGTACTCGCTGAACGGGGACAGCGGCGGCGAGCCGCGCCTGCTGATGGTCGCGAGCGACCGCATCTCGACCTACGACGCGGTCCACCCGACGCCGATCCCGGACAAGGGCCGCGTCCTCACCGGCCTCTCGGTCTTCTGGTTCGAGAAGACGGGACAGATCGTCCCCAACCACCTGATCTCGGCCACCGACGGCGTTCCCGAGGAGGCGCGCGGGCGCGCGCTCGTCGTCAAGCGCCTTCAGATGCTGCCGGTCGAGTGCATCGTGCGCGGCTACATCACCGGCTCCGGCTGGAAGGACTACCAGGCGACCGGCTCGGTGGCGGGCATCCCGCTGCCCGCGGGCCTGCAGGAGTCCGAGCAGCTGCCCGAGCCGATCTTCACGCCCTCGACGAAGGCCGAGGAGGGCCACGACGAGACGATCGACTTCGACGCGGCGGCCGGTCTCGTCGGCGACCCGGAGCTGATGGAGCGCGTCAAGCGCGCCTCGATCGAGCTGTACTCGTTCGCCGCCGCCCACGCCCGCGAGCACGGCGTGATCCTGGCCGACACGAAGTTCGAGTTCGGGCTGGACGAGAACGGCGAGCTGGTCGTCGGCGACGAGGTGCTGACCCCGGACTCCTCGCGCTACTGGCCCGCCGACGAGTACGAGGTGGGGCGCGGTCAGCCGAGCTTCGACAAGCAGTACGTGCGCGACTGGGCCTCGGGCAGCGGCTGGGACAAGAAGCCGCCGGCCCCGGCGATCCCCGACGATGTGGTCGAAGGCACCCGCCGCCGCTACATCGAGGCCTACGAGCGCATCACCGGCCGGTCGTTCGCCGACTGGCTCGCCGAGACCGGCGCGGAATGAGAGCGCGCGTGCTGATCCGCCCGAAGGCGGGGATCCTCGACCCGCAGGGGGTCGCGGTCGAGCGCGCGCTTCCCGCGCTGGGCTTCGAGGGCGTGGAGAACGTCCACGTCGGTCGCCTGGTCGAGCTCGACGTCGCCGAGGAGGGGCAGCTCGCGCCGCTGTGCGAGAAGCTGCTCGCCAACCCGCTCGTCGAGGACTACGAGATCGAGATCGTGAGTTGATGGTTCAAGGGTCACGGGCGTCCGGACCACCCCGTGCCTCCGGGCGCGCGTGATGAAGTTCGGAGTTCTGCAGTTCCCCGGCTCGTGCGACGAGGTCGACGCGGTCGAGGCCGCACGGCACGTCGGGGACGCTGAGCTGATCTGGCACCGCGATCGCGACCTGCAGGGCGCCGACGCGATCATCGTCCCGGGCGGCTTCTCGTACGGCGACTACCTGCGCGCGGGTGCGATCGCCCGCTTCTCGGAGGCGATGGAGTCGGTGATCGAGTTCGCCCGCGAAGGGGGGCCGGTGCTCGGGATCTGCAACGGCTTCCAGGTGCTGTGCGAGGCGCGCCTGCTGCCGGGCGCGCTGCTGCCCAACGTCAACCTGCGCTTCACCTCGCGGCAGGTCCGTCTCGTGGTCGAGCAGGGGGAGACCGCGTTCACGCGCGCGTGCACTCCCGGGCGCGAGCTGAGCATCCCGGCCAAGCACTCGTGGGGGCGCTACCACGCCGACGCCGGCACGCTTGCCGTGATGGAGAATGCGGGCCAGGTCGTGCTGCGCTACGCGCCCGGCGAGAACTTCAACGGCTCGCTGAACGACATCGCCGGCGTCTGCAACGAGGCCGGCAACGTGATGGGGCTGATGCCCCACCCCGAGCACGCGGTGCACGAGCTGACCGGCGGCTCCACCGACGGGCTGTGCATCTTCCGCTCGATGCGCCTGACGGTCGAGGGAGTGGCCGCTTGAGCAGCGGCGGTGCGGGCGTGGTTTCGCTCCCGACCCTCGACGACGCGCTCGCGCTCGGGCTCACCGAGAGCGAGTACGAGCTGATCTGCGCCAAGCAGGGTGCTCCTCCCAACCAGGTCGAGCTGGCGATGTACTCGCTGCTGTGGAGCGAGCACTGCGCCTACAAGCACTCGAAGAAGCTCCTGCGCACGCTGCCCACCGAAGGCGAGCACGTCGTGATGGGGCCGGGCGAGAACGCGGGCGCCGTCGACACCGGTGCCGGGCTCGTCTGCGCGTTCAAGGTCGAGTCCCACAACCACCCGAGCGCGGTTGAGCCCTTCCAGGGCGCCGCCACCGGCGTCGGCGGGATCCTGCGCGACATCTTCGCGATCGGCGCCCGGCCGGTCGCCGTGCTCGACTCGCTGCGCTTCGGCGAGCCGGGCGAGAGCGCTCGCGCCCGCTACCTGCTCGACGGGGCGGTCGCAGGCATCGGCCACTACGGCAACTCGATCGGCGTGCCGACCGTCGGCGGCGAGGTCTACTTCGAGGCGCCCTACGAGCAGAACTGCCTGGTCAACGCGATGGCGCTCGGCCTCGCCCCGCCCGAGCAGCTCGTGCGCAGCGCCGCCGCCGGGCCGGGGAACGTGATCGTGCTGTTCGGGGCCTCGACCGGGCGCGACGGCATCGGCGGCGCCTCCGTGCTCGCCTCGGCCGAGCTCGGCGAGGACGAGGACAAGCGCCCCACCGTCCAGGTCGGCGACCCCTTCGAGGAGAGCAAGCTCCTGGAGTGCTCGCTCGAGCTGCTCGAGCTGGGCGTGATCGTCGCGCTCCAGGATCTCGGCGCGGCCGGGCTCACCTCTTCGGCTTCGGAGATGGCCTCCAAGGGCGAGGTCGGCATCGACATCGACATCGCCGCGGTGCCGCTGCGCGAGGCCGACATGGAGCCGTTCGAGGTGATGGTCTCCGAGTCCCAGGAGCGGATGCTCTGCGTGGTCGAGCCCCGCAACGTCGACTCCGTGCTCGCCGTGTGCGAGAAGTGGGAGGTCGGCGGGGCCGCGATCGGCACGGTCACCGACAGCGGCCGCATGCGCGTCCTGCGCGAGGGCGAGCTGCTCGCCGACATGCCCGTGCGGGCGCTCGTCGACGACTGCCCGCTCTACGACCTCGCGCCCGCCAAGCCGGCGCAGCCGCTCTATGAGCCGCCGGCTGCGGTGCTCACCGGTGAGGAGCCGCCGGGCCAGACTCTGCTCGCTCTGCTCGGCAGCCCAAACCTCGCCTCGCGCCGCCCGCTCTTCGAGCAGTACGACTCGATCGTCGGCTCGCGCACCGTCCGCCGGCCCGAGGAGGCCGACGCGGCGGTGCTGGCGCTGCCGGACGGGAGCGCGCTCGCGGTCAGCATCGACTGCAACGGGCGCCGTGTCGCGGCCGACCCCCGGCGCGGCACGGTCGCGGCCGTGCTGGAGTGCGCCGCGAACCTCGCGTGCGTCGGCGCCGAACCGCTCGGCACCACCAACAACCTCAACTTCGGGAACCCCGAGAAGCCGCACATCGCGTGGCAGCTGAGCGAGTCGGTGGCCGGGCTCGGCGAGGCGTGCCGGGCTCTCGACGCGCCGATCGTCGGCGGCAACGTCTCGCTCTACAACGAGGGCGCGACGGGGCCGATCTACCCGACGCCGGTGATCGGCATGGTCGGGCGCCTGCCCGACGGAGGCCGTGCCGGCCGGCTCGGGTTCGTAGGCGCCGGCGACACACTCGCGCTCGTCGGCCCCTTCTCCCCCTCCCAGGCCGCCTCCGAGCTCGCGAAGCTGCGCGGCCAGCAGCTGCCCGACGGTCTGCCCGAGGTCGATCTCGCAGCGGCGGCCGAGGCGCTCGCGGCGGTGCGCGACGCGGTGCGCTCGGGCGTGCTCTCGAGCGCGCACGACATCGCCGAGGGCGGTGTCGCGGTGGCGCTCGCCGAGTCCGCGATCGCCGGCCGGCTCGGGGCGGAGGTCACGCTCGGCGAGGGGCACTGGGAGGCGCTCGGCCCCGGCGGGGAGGTGCCCGCCCCGGGCTGGCCGGAGGGCTCGGCCGCGGCGGCGCTGTTCGGCGAG
Source organism: uncultured Solirubrobacteraceae bacterium (assembly GCA_963836035.1). Lineage (GTDB taxonomy): Bacteria > Actinomycetota > Thermoleophilia > Solirubrobacterales > Solirubrobacteraceae > Palsa-744. The sequence goes on from CAWIHX010000009.1 coordinate 601,209, forward strand.
GGCTCAGGCGGGATCCTCGTCAGCGGGCCCGAGACGGGGCTGCGCGCGCTCGCCGCACGCACGCACGTGAGGCTGATCGGCCGGGTCGCGGGGGGCACCGCCGCCGAAGGCGGTGGTCGGCTCCGCGTCTCGCTGGACGGTCACGAGCTGATCGACGCGGACGTGCAGGAGCTGGCGGCGGTGCACGCAGAGGGCCTCGCGGGGTTCTTCGCATGAGCTCGGGCGGAGCCGGGGCGCCATCCAGCGCTCTGCCCGGACCGAACACGGGCTTGCTAGCGTTTGAAGCGATGCGTGATGGACCGCGCGACGAGTGCGGCGTGTTCGGGCTGTACGCGCCCGGTCACGAGGTGGCCCGTCTCTCTTACTTCGCCCTGTACGCGCTCCAGCACAGGGGACAGGAGTCTGCGGGCATCGCCGCGGCCGATCGCGGCGGGCACATCATCACGCGCCGCGAGCTCGGGCTCGTCAGCCAGGTGTTCAGCGAGAACGACCTGCGCACGCTCCGCGGCGACCTCGCGATCGGCCACGTGCGCTACTCGACGACGGGCTCCAACGCCTGGGAGAACTCGCAGCCCGTCCAGCGCTCCGAGGGCACCAACGGCTCGCGCCGCGAGATCGCCCTCGGCCACAACGGCAACCTGATCAACGCGCTGGAGCTGCACGAGGAGCTGCTGGAGCGCGGTGTCACGTTCAGCTCCACCTCCGACTCGGAGATCATCGCCGCGATGATCGCGACGCACCCTGCGGAGGAGATCGAGGACGCGATCGCCGACGTGCTCCCGCGCCTGCGCGGCGCCTTCTCGATCGTGGCGATGACCAAGGACCGGGTCGTGGCGTTCCGCGACCCGCACGGCCTGCGCCCACTCTCGATCGGCGTGCTCGACTCCGCCGAGCCGGGCGGTGGAGAGCAGTACTGCGTGGCCAGCGAGTCCTGCGCCTTCGACATCATCGGTGCCCGCTTCCTTCGCGACGTCGAGCCGGGCGAGGTCGTCACGCTCGGCGAGGACGGCCTGAAGAGCCGGATCGTCGCGGGCGGGGAGCGCCGCGCGTTCTGCGTCTTCGAGTACATCTACTTCGCCCGCCCCGACTCGCGCATGAACAAAGAGGTGCTCCAGGTCACACGCGGCAAGATGGGCGAGATCCTCTGGCGCGAGGCGCCCGTCGATGCTGACATCGTGATCGCGGTGCCCGACTCCGGCAACGCCGCCGCCCGCGGCCTGGCGCGCGCCGCCGGGCTCCCGCAGGACGACGGCTTCGTCAAGAACCGCTATGTCGCCCGCACCTTCATCCAGCCCGGCCAGGAGCTGCGCAAGCACGGCCTGCGGCTGAAGTTCAACCCGCTGCCCGAGGTGATCAGGGGCAAGCGCCTGGTCGTCGTCGACGACTCGATCGTGCGCGGGAACACGACGCGGCAGATCGTGCAGATGCTCCGCGACGCGGGGGCGGCGGAGGTGCACATGCGGATCTCCGCTCCGCCGATCAAGCACCCCTGCCACTACGGCATCGACATGTCCACGCGCGAGGAGATGATCGCCCACGGCCGCAGCACCGAGGAGGTCGCCGCCGAGCTCGGCTGCGACTCGTTGCACTACCTCTCGCTGGAGGGCGTCTACGAGGCCGTCGGCGCGACGCGCGAGACCCACTGCGACGCCTGCTTCAGCGGCCGCTACCCGCTCGCCGGGACGGCCGAGGCGGGCGGCAAGTACTCGCTCGAGCCAGGCGAGGCGGAGCTCGCCGACGAGCTGCCGCTCGCCCCCGCCTGAGGCTCCGCGCGCCCTACTTGTGTTTCACGGGCGCCGGCAGCGCCGCCGTGAACGCGCTCGTGGTGTTGCAGCCCGTCACCTTCAAGAATTCGGCCCGCACGGTACCGGTCGCTTTGCGGCCGTTGAAGTGCCCGCTGAAGTAGGCCTTCGCGGTCACCCCGGCGGTGAAGAGCCCTTCGTAGGAGATCGTCCCTTTGAAGGCGCCTTTGGATGAGATCCGCGCCGGGGCCGTCTTCTGGACCGGGCCCTGCCCGGATGCGGCGCAGCCGGCCGGCAGCACGCCGAGCCAGACGGTCACCGACTTCCCGGATCGAGCGACCTTCAGCCTGATCGTCGATCTCTTGTTGACGGTCGCGCCTTCGTAGCTGGCACCCTTCACCGGCTTGGCCGGAGGCTTGGACGCCGCCCAGGCCGCGGGCGCTGCGGCGAGGCACACGATGCCGATGACGGCGAGGCGCAGCGGGGTTCTCATTCACAAGACGCTAACGCAGCGAGCCGGCTGGAGGAGCCGGTTGCCAGCGGGGAGCGCCGCAGGCCGCGGGCGCAGGGGCGAGTGCCGGCGGCGGCGCGCCCGCGCCCTTGCTCAGCCCACGTGGTCCTCGCGGGCGGCGGCGGCGTCGTTGTAACGGTTGTTGTAGGCGTGGGTCGAGATCAGCCCGAAGCCGCGGACGCCGCGCGCCGCGGAACCGAGGCCGATGACGATGAGGAGGGCGATGAGGAGTGACATGGGGAGTCCTTCGGTCCGGCGTTGCAGAACCTCTCCGCCCTGTCCCTACATGTCGGCAGACGCGCTACCGCATCTGTGTGATCTGCGTCACGCATATGTCCACTAGGTATGTAGACTCTGCGGCGCCATGGCAAGGCTTCGCCAAATCGAGGCGCCGCGCGTCTACATCTGCATAGGAACGAGGCCAGGGCGACGCAACTCGCTCGCGGCCGGTCGCCTGAGTGGCGAGGCTTACCGGACGCGACCCCTGGCAGGGCCTGGACCTCGATCTTGTGCTCGGGGCGGTATCCGGTCCACTGCTCGGACCGCTCCGGGCGCTCGGCTTATACGGTTTAGAGGCGCGACAGTGGACTGCACCGCGCCCCGGTGTATACAAGGCTATCTACTTCGCCTCCTAGTCGCCTGCGTTCATCTCGAAGCCGTACTCGCGCGGTACGGCGAGCTTGACTATCTCAAGCCACCACTTGAACTCGTCCGCCGTACAGCTCTCGCCTTTCTTCGGGAGCTTGGCGACGAGGGCGTCGATGATCTCGGGCAGGTCTCGTGTGCGGGGAGCGACTACAGCCGGCGACTGCTGCACTTGGTCGCCGCCGCCGCCGTGTACTACCTGAGGTCGTCTCGCCGCGCGTGGTCGCAAACAGCTTGCTGACCTCGATCCCCGCGGCCTTCGCCATCGAGAGGTAGAAGCTCGCAGCTTTCCGCACCGTCGAGCCTTCGATGCCGAACTCATTGCGGAAGGCTTCTTCGAGTTGCCCTGGGTGGCGTTCTTGTCGAGTTCGATGATCGGCGCGTAAAACGACTCGGCGATCTCGCGGTACACCGCGGGCCGATCATCAGGTGCCTGGACCAGTTGCCCGAGTAGCGGCGTTGAATGCAGTCGTCGTTGACCAGCCCGAACGCCTTGAACGCGGCTGTGAGCTGCGCACGGGCCGAGCCCGAGGCGCTTGAGAGGTAGCTGCGGTCGACGCGGTGCGGCACCCCGTCTTGCCGCACCTTTCAAGCGTGGCCTCGAACATCGTCCAAGACACGTAGGGCGGGGCAGACGTGATGTCAGGTGTGGCAGACATGGGTCTCCTTTCGTTTGGGACTGGGACCGTATGCCGCTGCCGCGTGCCACACTACCAGGTCATAGCGCGAGTGGTACGACTAGGGGACGATTTCTTGAAAGGACTGATCGTCCCACCTAACGTGGCAGGCGTGTCCATCCAGCGAGGTCAGCGAGTCGTCGTAGTAGATGCGTTCGGGGCCGAGCTAGCCCGTGTCGCTCTGGGCGAGCTCGTTCTCGGAGAGGACTACCCGGTCGTGTGGGTCTGTAGGCGTGAGGAGTGGGAGCAGGCTCGATCCGAAGGCCGCGAGCCTGAGGGCGTCCGTGGCCCTAGAGGACGTGGGATGCCGAGCGTGAGCCAGCCTGACCCAGAGCGGACTCAGCCGACACAGCCCAAAGGGATCGACCCTAAGACCGGGAAGCCTTACGAACCGGTCGAGATCCCGGTGCCGAAGCAGAGCGTGTTTGACAGGCTGTTGCGCCGCGCGGAGGCGACGCCGCCACCCGAGGACTAGTTCGCCCGGGGCGGAGGTCGTCTGCGACCTATCGCCTAGACTCCGATACGTGGAATCCCGTAGGATGCGCGCGCATGGGGGGCCCGCCACAAGGGGAGGACTTAGAGCCGGTCACGTCGCGTCAGCTGCGGCTGCGCGATACCGGCTTCTGGACCGCCTGGCACCGGTCGCATGGATTGCGGCACTCTGGATTCCTCCCACGCCGTCTATCCGATTGCGCACACTCTCGCGGGCAAGAACACCAACGTCGGCATCACGATCACGGTGAGCGTCGCGATCCGCTTGCGCTCGGGAGTGGTTACGTGTCTCTGGTGCGGCGACACCGCGAGGCGCAGAAAGAGCTAACGGCTGCGTGAGCGGACAGCACGGCTTGAAGGCGAACTTGCCGCGTCGCGAACGACGAGCGGCTAGATTGGAGGAGTTGTGGCTGCGCTGCTGACGTTCGATCTGGTTGCTTTGGCGCTTTTTGCGTGGTTCTGCCTCGTCAAGGTCGTACCGGATTGCAACGTGAGCATCCTCCGCTATCGGCTGTGGCGAGTACGGGATCGTCTCGCCGACCAGATCTGCCTAGGGGTTTATGAGAACGAGGCGGCCGCTACCGACGTGCTGCACACGATCGAAGCATGCATCGCAAACTCCGCGACATAGGAATCATCAAGCTCATCGTCGCTAAGTGGGCCGTGCGGGATGACAGCAGCCTTGTACGCAGTCCTTTGGATCGCCCGGACTTGTCCGAGAGCGATCGTCACCGCCTGCAGCGCATCATGGATGAAGTCGGGAGCCTTGGTGCGCGTCATATCGCGTTCGGCTCCCCGAGCGGGTGGCTCCTTACGAGCCTTCTCGTGCCCCTGGCGCTGAGCGTGAGCGTTATCGAATGGCTCGGCGGCCGAAGGGTTACGGATCTGTGTGGGGCACGCTCGAGACCGCGTCCGGCGAGAGACAACACCCCCGCAGGGGGTATTTCGCCCGGAAGACACCGGAACGCATCCGGTGACGCAGGCTTACTAGGCGAGAGGTCCGTTAGGCCGCGTGCGGACGGGAGTTTTCGGCGGCGCGCGCTAGGAGTTGCCCGAACAGCGTCCCGTCATGGCGTTTGGCGTTGTGACGCCAGGAATACTCGTCAAGGTAGGTCTGCAAGTAGGCCGGCGACACCTTCTTGTAGACGCCACGCATCCCGGTCTTCATGTTCCCGAACGCGCCCTCGATGGTGTTCGTGTAGGCGTCGCCTCGCACGTACTCGCCCGTGGAGTGGTTGACGACTTGGTGGTCGATGAAGCGGCCTTGCAGCGGCTTATAGGACTGACCAGTCGTCCGTGAAGATGATCGAATCCGGGTTGACGTTCGCAAGGACGGCTCTACTAAGCGGAGCGCCGTGGCGTGAGGCGATGACCTGGAAGCGCAGGCGTCCGCCGCGCTCGACCATCCCGAGAACGGTCGGGTTCTTTTTCATGCGCTGTTTGGAGCCTTTGCGGCGGTCGGGGCCGATGGCGATCCCGCGTCCATGGCCGTGCGGTCGTTTGCGTCTTGCCGCCGACTGAGGTCTCGTCAATCTCTACGTCGCCTGACAGTGGCTCGCCGTCGTCGCCCATGAGCGTCGCGAATGCGCTTCATCATCTTGTGCGCCTGCTTGTAGGTGACGCCTAGCTCGCGCTCCATCTGCTTGGCGGAGATCCCGCAGCGAGTGCTAGCCATGAGGTACATGGCGTAGAACCACAGGTGCAGCGAGGTTGAGGACCGCTCGAAGATCGTGCCCTTCTGCGGGTGTACGTGGAGCCCGCAGGTGTCGCAGGTGTATGAGGCGCGCGTCTTGGTGCGGTGGAACTTGCGCTCGCGCTCGCATTTGGGGCACTGGGCGTGGTGGCCGTCCGGGGCGTAGCGGTCCCGCCAGAGCTTGTCCAAGCAGGCAGCGTCGTCCGGGAACGCCTGCATGAACTCCATGAGCGAGTAGTCCGCTTCTGAGGATTTGCGGCGCTCCGGGTTGTTCCGGTCGCGGCGCGCTCTGGCTGGGAGGTCTTGGTCCATGCCTATATTGTACATACCTTGCAGACATATGGTGATCTGCGTCACGCATCAGCCTGATCACCTCCTGGGCTGCAGGCGGTGCCCGCCGAACACACCGAAGACGAGGGTCATCAGGGCGAATCGCCGCGTTCCCAGTCCGCGAAGATCGATCGCACGAGGTCCAGGTTCTCCGACACCGCCTAACCCCGTTCCTGCGCGAGGCGTTCAGCGGCGGCACGGCCCTCGTCGACGTCCCCGTAGGTTGTGAATCGCTCGATCAGGCCTCGCACCCAGACGTAGACCCACCCCTCGCGTTGTCGAACGTGACTTGCGCTGCCAACCGGACGACCGTTCTGAGTGACCACGGCAAACACAACGCCTTTGCCGAGGTCGCGGGCTTCCTCGAGCCCAAACTCCAACTCCTCGTAGGTTCCAAACCACTCCTCGATGAAGTTGCGAATGGCCGCCCGCCCCTCGAAGTGGTCACCCGCCACCCTCCCGTCCAAGACGGCATCCGCAGCGAAGCTGCCCGTCACGGCGTCGAGATCACGGCGATTCCCAGCCTCAAACTGCCTGCGGACAAGCTCCACCAGGTCGGCGGTCGCGGACTCCTCAGACATGGCAGGGAGTATCCCGCAGGCTTGCGATGCCACCTCGGCGGTCGGGCGGCGTCGAGATCTCGGCGATTGCCGGCGTCAAGGAGCTGAGCGGGCTGCCGCACCCGCGAGTGCGGGAGCGCACATACGCGCGCTCCATGCTCGCCTACCCTGGCGCGACGCCTCCGCAGAACCCGCTCAGCGGTAACGCCGGTCTTTGGGCCCGAGGTACCCGAGCCGGTACGCCGCCAGCAGCAGCAGGACGACGAGCGCCACGCCCCCGATCACCGTGATCATGGGTCCTAGCCTGGCGGAAAACGCGAGGACTGTCAAAGAGTCGCGCCCTGCCCTCCCGAGGAGTGTCAAAGAGTCGCGCCCTGCCCTCCCGTAGGCTGACCGCGTGCACGCCGCGCCACCTCTCACAGCCTTCAGCCCGGCGTGAGCGAGCGGCTTCCCATCGCCGTGCTGGTCTCCGGCGGCGGCACGAACCTCCAGGCCCTGCTCGACAGCGTCCACGGCCGCGAGGCCGAGATCGTCGCCGTCGCCTCTGGCACCCCCGACGCGCATGCGCTGCAACGCGCGCGGGATCGCGACGTGCCGGCGGCCGTGTTCGCGCGCGCCGAGTACTCCGACCGCCGCGCGCGCGATCAGGCGCTCGCGGACTGGATCGCCGGGCAGGGCGCCCGGCTCGTGGTCCTCGCGGGCTACATGGAGCTGCTCGGCGAGGCGTTCCTCGACCGCTTCCCGGGCGCCGTGATCAACGTGCACCCGTCGCTGCTGCCGGCCTTCCCAGGCATCCACGCGGTCGAGCAGGCGCTCGCATATGGCGTCAAGGTCTTCGGCGTCACCGTTCACTTCGTCGACGCCGGTGTCGACACCGGGCCGGTGATCCTCCAGCGGGCGATCGAGCTGCCCGAGCCCGGAGGCGCCGAGGAGGTGCTCGCGGCGCTGCGGCCGCTCGAGCACGAGCTGCTGCCGGAGGCGGTGCGGCTGTTCGCCGCCGGTGCGCTCTCGGCCGACCCCGGGAACCCGCGCCGGATCGCTTGTGCCCCGCCATGGGGTACGACCGGCCCCGCGCGGGATAGGCTCTGAGCATGGCCTCCGACAGCGACCTGATACCCCATGGCGGGGCACAGGTGAGCCACAGCGCCAGCGGCGTGGAGGCCGCCCAGCCGGGAGACGTTCGGGTCCGCCGCGCGCTCCTGTCGGTCTCCGACAAGCGCGGCCTGGTGGAGCTCGCGCGTGGCCTTCGCGAGCTGGAGGTGGAGATCGTCTCGACCGGCGGCAGCGCGCGCGAGCTGAGCGAGGCGGGCATCGAGGTCCGCGCGATCGAGGACTTCACGGGCTTCCCGGAGATCATGGACGGGCGCGTGAAGACGCTGAACGGGCGCCTCTACGCCGGGCTGCTCGCCCGCCGCGACGACGCCGGCCACCTGCGCGAAGCGCAGGCGCAGGGGATCGAGCAGGTCGACCTCGTGTGCGTGAACCTCTACCCGTTCGAGCAGACGATCGCGCGCGGCGACGCGACCGAGGAGGAGGCGATCGAGAACATCGACATCGGCGGCCCCACGATGATCCGCGCGGCCGCCAAGAACAGCGATTTCGCCGCGGTGCTCACCGACCCCGCCGACTACGCGCCCGTGCTCGCCGAGCTGCGCGAGAACGACGGGCGCCTCGGTCTCGCGACGCGCCGCCGGCTCGCAGCCGCCGCCTTCGCGACGACGGCCCGCTACGACGCCGCGATCGCCTCCTGGTTCGCCTCCCGCGAGTCGGCGCAGATGCCGCCTTCCTTCGCCGAGTCCTTCGAGAAGGTCATGGACCTCCGCTACGGCGAGAACCCGCACCAGGGCGCGGCCTTCTACAAGCGCCTCGGCGCGCCGACGCATCTGCTCGACGGCGTCAACCAGCTCCACGGCAAGGAGCTGTCGTTCAACAACCTGCTCGACCTCGCCTCGGCCCGCGAGCTGGTCGAGGAGTTCGACCGTCCCGCGTGCGCGATCGTCAAGCACAACAACCCGTGCGGGTGCGCCGTCGCGGAGGAGCCCACCCACGCCTACGAACGGGCCTTCGCCTGCGATCCGCAGAGCGCCTACGGCGGCGTGATCGCGCTCAACCGGCGCGTCGACGCCGAGACCGCGCAGCGGCTCTCGCGCCAGTTCATCGAGGTGCTGCTCGCTCCCGGCTACGAGCCCGAGGCGCTGACGGTGCTCCAGGAGAAGAAGAACGTGCGCCTGCTCGAGCTGCCGCACTGGCCGGCGCCGAGCGCCGAAGTGGAAAGCAAGCCCGTGCTCGGCGGGCGCCTCGTGCAGACCCGCGACGTCGTGGACGAGACCCGCGAGCAGATGCGCGTGATGGCGCGCCGCGAGCCCAGCGAGCAGGAGTGGCAGGACATGCTGTTCGCGTGGGTCGTGTGCCGCCACGTGCGCTCGAACGCGATCGTGCTCGCGCGCGACGGCGCGACGATCGGCATCGGCGCCGGGCAGATGAGCCGTGTCGACGCGGTGCGGATCGCGACCGAGAAGGCCCGCGAGTTCCAGCCGGGTCTGCTGCCGGGGTGCTCGCTCGCCTCCGACGCGTACTTCCCCTTCGCCGACGGTCCCGAGCTGGCGATGGGCGCGGGCGTCACGGCGATCATCCAGCCCGGCGGCTCGGTGCGCGACGAGGAGGTCGTCGCCGCCGTGGACGCCGCGGGCGCGACGATGGTCGCAACCGAGCGCCGCCACTTCAGGCACTGAGCGCACCCCGGCGCGGCGGTACGATCGCCGCATGTGCCGAAACATCCGCAACCTCTACAACTTCGAGCCGCCGGCGACCGAGGACGAGGTCCATGCCTCGTCGCTGCAGTACGTGCGCAAGATCAGTGGCTTCACCAAGCCCTCGCAGGCGAACGCGGAGGCGTTCGACCGCGCGGTGGCGGAAGTCGCCGCGGTCTCGCGCCGGCTGCTGGACGAGCTCGTGACGAACGCGCCGCCGAAAGACCGCGAGGTCGAGGCGGCGAAGGCGCGCGCGCGGTCCGCGCAGCGCTACGCGGCCTAGCCACCGGCTGGACGCCGCACCCTGTCAGCCAGGTCGGCCGAGGCCGGCAGGGGGTTGAAGATTTTGAGATAGAGATATATCGTGTAATTACTCTGATATTTCACGATAGGAGCAACACGATGTACGGATTCTCTTTTGAGACAGAGGGATGCCGCCCGCAGTCGGGTCGGCATCGCCACCGCCGCCACGGCTTCGGGCCCGGCGGTCCCTGGGGCGCAGGCCCGCGCGGTCGCGGACGCAGGGCGCGCCGCGGCGACATTCGCACGGCGGCGCTGCTGCTGCTGGCCGAGGAGCCACGCAACGGCTACCAGATCATGCAGGAGGTCGAGGAGCGCAGCGAGGGCGCCTGGAACCCGAGCCCCGGCTCGGTCTACCCGGCGCTCGCCCAGCTCGAGGACGAAGGCCTGATCGCCACCGAGGAGCGCGAGGGGCGCAAGCTCTACACGGTCACCGATGCCGGCCGCAAGGCCGTCGAGGAGCGCGGCGAGCGGCCCGCGCCGTGGGAGCAGATGAGCGGCGAGCTCACTCCGGTCGTCCACGAGCTCGCACGGCTCGCCCGCGACGTCCGCTTCGCCTTCGCGCAGATCGTGCGCACGGGCAGCGAGGCGCAGATGCGCAGCGCGCGCGACGTGCTCGCACAGACGCGCCGTGACCTCTACGGGATCCTCGCCGAGGGCGACGACGCGGACGCTACGGTGAGCGAGGACTGATCTCGCCCGCATGCCCGAGCCCGCCCCCGCTGTCACCGTCGTCGACCTCGTCAAGAGCTATGGCGAGGTCGAGGCGGTGCGGGGAATCGAGTTCGAGGTGCGCCGCGGCGAGACGTTCGGCTTCCTCGGCCCCAACGGCGCGGGCAAGTCGACCACGATCAACATGCTCTGCACGCTCGTGCGGCCCAGCGGCGGCGAAGCGCACGTCGCCGGCCACGACGTCGTCTCCGAACGCGACGCGGTGCGGCGCAACATCGGCCTCGTCTTCCAGGACACGACGCTCGACGGCTATCTGACCGCCGAGCAGAACCTGCGCCTGCACGCCGAGCTCTACGGCGTCCCGCGCCAGGCCGTCGCGCCGCGGCTCGAGCAGGTGATGGAGATGGTCGGGCTGTGGGAGCGCCGCCGGAGCCTGGTCAACACCTTCTCGGGCGGCATGAAGCGCCGGCTGGAGATCGCGCGCGGGCTCCTGCACTCGCCCCACGTGCTGTTCCTCGACGAGCCGACCGTCGGGCTGGACCCGCAGACCCGCAGCTCGATCTGGGGCTACATCCGCGAGCTGAAGGCGAACGAGGACATCACGATCTTCCTCACCACCCACTACATGGACGAGGCCGAGTACTGCGACCGCATCGCGATCATGGACCAGGGGCAGATCGTGGTGCTCGACACGCCCGCCGCGCTGAAGGCGAGCGTCGGCAAGGACCGCGTGAAGATCGAGACGGACGACCTCGAGGCGACGATCGCCGAGCTGCGCGAGCGCTTCGGGATCGAGGCGACGATCGCCGAAGGCGCCGTGCTGTTCGGGGTGTCCGAGGGCGAGCACTTCGTCCCGCGCCTGTTCGCGGAGCTGAGCCGACCGATCCGCGCGGTCAACGTCTCGCGGCCCTCGCTCGACGACGTCTTCATGTCCTACACCGGCACGACGATCCGCGACGCGGAGTCCGGCGGCGGGGAGGATCGGCGCCGGCTGACTGCGAGGATGATGAATCGGTGATGGCGACGCCCACGGAAACCACCTCCGCGGCGGCGCTGCCCCGGCCGGGCGCCGGCACGAGCGGCCGGCGGCCGGTCGGCGTGCACGTGCCTACCCGGAGCCTCCGCAGCGAGCTGCGCGCGATCAAGGTCGTCTGGAAGCGCGAGCTGATCCGCTTCAGCCGCGACCGGCTGCGGATCCTGACCTCGCTGATGCAGCCGTTCCTGTTCCTGTTCGTGCTCGGCACGGGCCTCTCGACGATCGCCCGCGCGGGCACCCACGGCGTCAACCTGCGCACGTTCGTCTACCCGGGCGTGCTCTGCATGGCGGTGATGTTCACCGCCATGTTCTCCGCCGCCTCGCTGGTGTGGGACCGCGAGTTCGGGTTCCTCCGCGAGATGATGGTCGCGCCCGTGAGGCGCAGCTCGCTGGTGCTCGGCAAGTGCCTCGGGGGCGCCACCGTCGCGGCCTTCCAGGGCGTGATCGTGCTGGCGCTGGCGGGACTCGTCGGCGTGCCCTACGCCTTCCCGCTGATCGTCACCATCATGGCGATCCAGATCCTGCTCGCGTTCGCGATCACCGCCTTCGGCGTGATGGCCGCGGCGCGCGTGACGCAGATGCAGTCGTTCATGGCGCTGATGCAGATGGCGATCATGCCGATGTTCTTCCTCTCGGGCGCGCTGTTCCCGGTCGTCGGGCTGCCGCTGTGGCTGTCGATCCTCAACCGGCTCGATCCGCTCACCTACGCGGTGGACCCGATGCGCCGCGCCGTCTTCTCCCACCTGAACATCTCGCCGGCGGCGCGCCATGCACTCGATCCCGGCGTGACGTGGGGAGGCTGGCACGTGCCGGGTGCCGTGGAGGCCGCCGTCGTCGGCCTGATCGGCATGATCATGCTCGGCGTGGCGATCTGGCAGTTCAGCCGAGCGGAGTAGGCGCCCGCTGTGAGGTCTCGCGGTCGGGCAGCGCCTTCGCCGCGACGCCGAGGACCGGGTCCATCGTCTCGCTTTCGGATGCGCTCTCGGCGATCCTGATGTTCTCGCGCAGCGTGTCCATCTCCCGCAGCGCCTGTTTTTCGACCAGCGGCTGCAGCACCCCGCGCAGCGCGAGCAGCGGCCCGACCCAGCGCGGCGACCACACGCGCGCCGAGCGGCGCTCGACGCCGCGCTCGATCGCGTCGATCGCCTTGCCGAGCGGGGCGGGGTCGCGCATGAAGCCCGGAAGCCGGTCGGTCATCGCTTCGAAGGACGGCTGCGCCCGGCTCGCTTTGACGAGGTCGGTGTCCAGGAAGCCGAAGTAGGCGCAGCCGACCGCCACCCCCGACGGCGCGAGCTCGATCCGCAGCACGTCGCTCAGCGCCTCCACCCCCGACTTCGCGGCCGCGTAGGCGCCCATGACCGGAGCGTGCGTGATCGCCGCCAGCGAGGCGATGTTCAGCAGGTAGCCGCGGCTGCGCTTCAGCTCTCCCAAGAGCGCGCGGTCGGTGCGCCAGACGCCGAGCAGGTTCACGCTCAGCGTGCGCTCGACGTGCTCGATCGGCGCGGTGGCGAGCGTGCCGTTGAAGTAGACCCCGGCGTTGGCGACGGCGACGTCGATGCCGCCGAAGCGCTCGACCGTTCCCTGCACCGCCGCTTCCAGCGCGCCCATGTCCGTGACGTCGGCCTCGAACCAGGCGGCGCGCTCTCCCAGCCGCTCGGCGTTCGCACGCAGGCGCTCGGGCTCGAGGCCGACGAGCGCGACGTTGGCGCCTCGCGCGTGCATGCGCTCGGCGGTCGCCGCGCCGATGCCGCGCGCTGCGCCCGTGACGAACACGGTCTTTCCCCTCAGCTCGAGTGCCACGAGCCGCAGTCTACGCCCACCCACACGGCCTGTTAGGGTCGCCTCCATGTCCGACCTCGGACCGGCTTCCTCGGCGCTCGACCTGGCTGCTGCGCTGCGCGCGCGCGAGCTCTCCGCGGTGGAGCTCGTGGATGCCTGCCTCGCCGCCGTCGACCGGCTGAACCCGGAGCTCAACGAGGTCACGTGGCGCAACGACGAGGAAGCGCGCGCCGCCGCCGGCGAGGCCGACCGCCGCATCGCCGCGGGCGAGGACGCTCCGTTCCTCGGTGTGCCGATCCCGATCAAGGACCTCACGCCGGTGGCCGGCTGGCCGGTCACCTTCGGCTCCCACGGCGCGCCCGAGGCGCCCAGCGAGGAGAGCGAGCTCGTCGTGAACGCGCTCGTCGACGCGGGCTTCGTGCTCTGCGGCCGGACCAACACCCCCGCGTTCGGCGTGATCACCGCCGCGGAGAACCTGCGCTTCGGCCCGAGCCGCAACCCGTGGGACACCAACCGCAGCCCGGGCGGCTCCAGCGGCGGCGCCGCCGGCGCGGTCGCCGCGGGCATGTTCCCGATCGCCCACGCCAACGACGGCGGAGGCTCGATCAGGATCCCCGCCTCCTACTGCGGGCTCGTGGGCCTGAAGCCGAGCCGCGGCCGCGTGCCCCGCCTCGCCCAGAGCTGGCTGGGAGCGGTCGTCGAGGGAGTGGTCTCGCGGACGGTCGCCGACACCGCGGTGGTGCTCGACGCGATCTCGGGCCCCGACCTCTGCGCCTGGTACAACGCGCCCGCCCCCGAGCATCCCTTCGCGCAGGACGTGGGCGCCGGGGGGACGGGCCTCGATCGTCTGCGCATCGGCCTGATGGCGCAGGCGCCGCTCGGGATCCCGACCGACCCGGCCTGCACCGCGGCAGCCCGCGGCGCGGCCGCGCTGCTGGAAGAGCTCGGCCACACGGTCGAGGAGGTCGAGGTGCCGACGATCTCCGAAGAGATGGTGCCGCCGTTCATCGCGCTGACGCAGGGCGGCCTGGCCGACTACGAGGGCGTGGACTGGTCGGCGACCGAGCCGCACATCCGCCACCAGCGAGCGCTCGCGAGCGAGACCGGCGCCTACGACTACGTGCTCGCTGGTAAGACGCTCGAGCTGCTGAGCCGCCGCGAGGTCGCCCGCTGGGGCAGCGAGTTCGACGTCCTGCTGACGCCGACCTCGGCGATCCTGCCGCCGGTCGCGGGCGCGACGATGGAGGCACAGCACGCCGCCCCCGACCAGCCGAACTTCGACGTCGTCGCGAGCGTGTCGTTCACCGCCTTCGGCAACGTCACCGGGCTGCCCGCCGCCAGTCTGCCGCTGCACTGGACCGACGAGGACCTCCCCGTCGGCGTGATGCTCACGGCCGGGCCGTGGCAGGAGAGCCGGCTGATCGCGCTCTGCGCACAGCTCGAAGGCGCGCGCCCGTGGGCCGGCCGCCGGCCCGCCGAGCTGGCCGCGAGCTGAACCGCCCCGCCCGGCTAGCATGCCGGGCATGAGAACAGCGTCGCCGAACGTCTGCATCATCGGCGCCGGCGTCAGCGGGCTGACCTCCTGCAAGGCGCTGGACGACTTCGGCGTGCCGCACACGTGCTTCGAGGCCTCCGACGAGGTCGGCGGCAACTGGTACTTCCAGAACCCGAACGGCGTCTCCTCGGCCTACCGCTCGCTGCACATCGACATCTCGAAGCCCTCGATCTCCTTCCGGGACTTCCCGATGCCCGACCGATACCCCGACTACCCGCACCACACTCACATCTTCGAGTGGCTGCGCGACTACGCCGACGCCTTCGACCTGCGCCGCAGCATCCGCTTCGACACGCGCGTGACGCGCGCCGAGCGCGGCCCGCAGGGGGGCTGGGCGATCACGCTCGACGACGGCACGACCCACGCCTTCGACGCGCTGCTCGTCTGCAACGGCCACCACTGGGACGCGCGCTGGCCCTCGTTCCCCGGATCCTTCGACGGGCCCCAGATCCACTCGCACGAATACGTCGATCCGAGCAATCCCCTCGATCTCAAAGGCAAGCGCGTTCTGGTCGTCGGCATCGGCAACAGCGCGGTCGACATCGTCTCGGAGCTCGGGCGCAAGACGATGTGCGAGACGGTGTTCATCTCCACCCGCTCCGGCGCCTACGTGGTGCCGAAGTACCTGTTCGGCAAACCGGCCGACCAGGTCGTCAAGACGAACCCGATGCTGCCGGCGAAGCTGCAGCGCCGGATGGCGCGGCTGCTGCCGTTGATCTTCTCGGGGCACATGGAGGACTTCGGGCTGCCGACGCCCAACCACAACTTCCTCGACGCCCACCCGACTGTCTCCAGCGAGCTGCTCGGCCGGCTCGGCGCCGGTGACGCGGTCGCCAAGCGCGACGTCTCGGAGCTGCTCGGCGACTCGGTGCGCTTCGCCGACGGGTCGGTGGAGCGCGTCGACGTGATCATCTACGCCACCGGCTACAACATCAGCTTCCCGTTCTTCGAGCCCGACTTCCTGAGCGCCCCGGAAAACGTGCTGCCGCTGTTCAAGCGGATGCTCAAACCGGGCATCGACGACCTCGCCTTCATCGGCCTCGGCCAGGCGATCCCGACGATCTTCCCCTTCGCCGAGCTGCAGTCCAAGCTCGCCGCGCGCTGGCTGAGCGGCGACTGGGCACCGCCGCCCGACGCGGAGATGGAGCGGGAGATCGTCTCCGACGAGGCGTTCCACAACGGCCACTTCGTGGCCAAGCCGCGCCACACGATGCAGCTCGAGTGGTACTCCTACAAGCGCGAGCTCGAAAAGCGCACGATCCCGAACGGGCAGCGGCGCGCGCGCGAAGGCGCCCGGACCGGGCGCGACGCCGCGGGCCGGGCGGCGAGCCTCGCCGAGAGCGCGGCGGCGTAGGGCACAAGTGAGCGACGTCCTCATCGAGAGCGGCGACCAGCGGATCGCCGCCGTGCACCTGCAGGGGGAGGGCGACGCGTTCGCCGACGCCCGCGGCAACCGCCCGTGCGTCGTGCTGGCGCACGGCTTCGGCGGCACGGTGGACTCGGGGCTGATGCCCTACGCCGAGCGTTTCGCCGCCGCGGGGCTCGACGCGCTCGCCTTCGACTACCGCCACTTCGGGAACAGCGGCGGCGAGCCGCGCCAGCTGCTCTCTGTCCCCCGGCAGCTGGAGGACTACGCCGCTGCGATCGCCTTCGCGCGCGGGCTGCCCGGCGTCGACCCCGAGCGGATCGCGGTCTGGGGCACCTCCTTCTCCGGCGGCCACGTCGTGGAGGTCGCCGTCGCCGACGGCCGCGTGGCGGCGGCGATCGCGCAGACGCCGGCGATGGACGGCCGTGCCGCGCTCTTCAACCTCGCGCGCTACGCCGGCGTCGGGGCGATCAACCGGATCACGCTCGCGGGGCTGCGCGACGCACTCGGCGCGCTGCGCGGGCGCCCGCCCCTGATGATGCCGGTGGTGGGGCCGCCGGGCTCGCTGGCGGCGATGAGCACGCCCGACGCCGAGCCGGGGTATCGGGCGATCACCGGGCCGAGCTGGCGGAACGAGGTGCCCGCACGGGTCGGGCTCACGCTCGCCCTCTACCGCCCCGGCCTCAAGGCCGACCGCCTGCCCTGCCCGATCCTCGTGCAGGTCGCCGACCGCGACGGGGTCGCGCCGCCGCAGGCCGCCCAGGATGCGGCGTGGCTCGCGACCGGGCGCGCGGAGGTCCGCACGTATCCCGTCGGTCACTTCGACATCTACGTCGGCGAGCCGTTCGAGCGCTCCGTCGCCGACCAGCTGCTCTTCCTCGGCCGTCACCTCGTGCCCGCCCCGGCCGGCGAGCTCGCTGCAGCCTGAAAGGCTCCCCGCCGGTCCATTTTCACCGCTGTCACTGCGGTACAGGATTCGGGCTGCTCCCCGGCACCCGGTTGTCACCCCGGAACAGTTTTGACGCCGTTTTCGCGCCCTGAACGCGATTCCGAGAATTGGGGTTGACGTGTGTGAAGTACCCCGGTTAGGTTAGCCCGACACGCGGCCCGGGGAAGCCAGCCACCCGGCTTGGAATGGGGCCCGGGACAATCATGGAAGGGGAGAGGGGAACAGATGGGGAGAACTACCCGCATCGTAGGTCTCGCTGCGCTCATGGTCGGGA
This sequence comes from uncultured Solirubrobacteraceae bacterium, assembly GCA_963836035.1. Lineage (GTDB taxonomy): Bacteria > Actinomycetota > Thermoleophilia > Solirubrobacterales > Solirubrobacteraceae > Palsa-744. Next base: position 618,540 of record CAWIHX010000009.1, read on the forward strand.
TGCTGATACCGGCGGCGCAGGCTGCGGCCAAGCAGTACGTCGCACTCGGTGACTCCTACGCCGCCGGCGTGGGCAGCCGCGTCTTCTACTCGGAATCGGGGAGCTGCAAGCGCAGCCCCGAAGCCTACGCGCCGAAAATCGCGTCGGCCAAGGGCTACACGCTCAACTTCGAAGCGTGCAGCGGCGCGAAGACGCCTGAAGTGAACGAAAAACAGCTTGGCAAACTGAACAGCAGCACCTCGCTGGTGACGCTTTCGATCGGAGGCAACGACGCCGGTTTCAGCAACGTGATCGTCAACTGCGCGCTCTACTACTTCACCTGCGGCAGTGCGATCAGCGGTGCGAACAGCTACATCGCGAACAAACTGCCGGGCGTGCTCAACACGACGTACAACAACATCAAGTCCAAAGCTACCACGGCCAAAGTGATCATCGTCGGTTACCCGCACCTGTTCACCGACTCGGGAACGACGTGCAACGTCAACTTCCTGACGTCGGGCAACGAGAAGAAACTGAACGAAACGGGTGACAAACTCGACGCCGCGATCAAAGCGCAGGCCGAATCGCACGGTTTCACCTTCGTGGACCCGCGTTCGGCATTCAAAGCGCACGAGGTGTGCGCTTCGGAAGAGTGGCTGAACGGGCAGTCCAACCCGCTCGAAGAAAGCTACCACCCGAACGTCAAAGGCTACGCGCAGTTCCGCAAAGAAATCGAAGCGAAGCCGCTTCCCTAGCACTGCACCGAGGAGAGAGGCGAGCGACGCCTCGCGCGGGCTCACGCCCGCGCGAGGCGGTCGCGCGTCTCAGCTGATCCAGTGGCGGCGTTGGGCGGCCCGCCGGGATCGGGCCGCACGTCCTCCAGCACGCCGCCGAGGCCCTCGATCGCCGCGATCGACGCGACGTTGTCCTCGTCGCAGGTCACCAGCACGTCCTCGATCCCGAGCGAGCGCGCGATCACGAGCGCCGCGCGCAGGCTCGTCGCCCGCCGGCAGCGGCCGGAGCCGCAGCTCGGGTGAGGCTAGGCGGCTCGTCTGTACACCCCGACGACGGCCGCGCCGCCGAGCCCGATGTTGTGCTGCAGGCCCACCTGGGCGCCCTCGAGCTGCCGTGCGCCTGCGTCGCCGCGCAGCTGCCAGGTCAGCTCCGCGCACTGGGCGAGCCCCGTCGCGCCGAGCGGGTGGCCCTTGGAGATCAGCCCTCCCGAGGGGTTGACGAGCGGACCGCTGCCGCCGTAGGTCGTCGCTTCTTCGGCCACGAGCTCGTGGCCCTCGCCCTCGGCGGCGAAGCCGAGCGCCTCGTAGGTGATCAGCTCGTTGGCGCTGAAGCAGTCGTGCAGCTCGCAGACGTCGACCTCGCTCGCCGCGACGCCCGCCTGCTCGTAGGCCTGCTCGGCTGCAGTGCGCGACATGTCGTAGCCGACGACCCTGATCGAGGAGCCCGCGTCGAAGGTGCTCGAGAGGTCGGTGACCATCGCCTGCCCCGCCAGCTCGATCGCGCGCTCCCAGAGGCCGTGCTGCTCGACGAAGCGCTCGGAGGCGAGCACCGCCGCGGCGCTGCCGTCGGAGGTCGGCGAGCACTGCAGCTTGGTCAGCGGCGCATAGATCTCGGGCGCGGCCGTGATCTCCTCGAGCGTGTAGTCGGTCTGGAACTGGGCGTAGGGGTTGTTGACGGAGTGGTGGTGGTTCTTCCAGCCGATCCACGCGTAGTGCCCGGGCTCGGAGCCGTGGCGCTCCATGTGCTCGCGCCCCGCGGCGCCGAACATCTGCGGCGCGGCCGGCGCGTCCTCCCACTCCCGCAGTGCGACCAGGGCCATCATGTGGCGGTCCATCGGGTTGGTCCGGTCGGTGTACTTGGCCGACAGCGAGCCCCGCTCCATCTTCTCGAAGCCGAGGGCGAGCGCGCAGTCGGCGAGCCCGCCGCGGATCGCCTGGCGTGCGAGGTACAGCGCAGTCGAGCCCGTCGAGCAGTTGTTGTTGACGTTGACGACGGGGATCCCGGTGAGGCCGAGACCGTAGATCGCGCGCTGGCCGCACGTCGAGTCGCCGTAGCAGTAGCCGACGAACGCCTGCTCGACCTCCTCGTAGGCGACCCCCGCGTCGCTGAGCGCGGCGGCGCCCGCCTCGCGGGCCCAGTCGGGGTAGTCGCCCTCCTTGGTGCCCGGCTTCGCGAACGGCGTCATGCCGACGCCGATGATGAACGTGCGGTTGCTCACTTCTCCTCCTTGTCTTCGAACATCGCGACGAGGCGCCTGCGGCAGTCCGGCCACTGCCTGCGGTTGCGCCCGCCGCCGGGGTGCAGCGTGTCGAGCAGCGCGAGCCCCCGCATCGTCGCATGGGCCATCTCGATCAGCCGGTCGAACCCGGGCCGCTCGGCGAGCTCGCCGAAGAGCATGTGGCTGACGCGCAGCGTCTGGCGGTCGAGCTCGCGCTCGACCGGCCCGAGTCGCTCGCGCAGCTCGGGATCGGTGCGCGCGTGGGTCCACAGGTCGAGCGCCGCCTGGTAGAGCGGGCTGGCGTACCCCTCCCACAGCAGGTCGAGCCCGCGCGCCAGGCGCTCGGGTCCCTCCGGGAGCTCCTCCGCGGCCGCGAGCAGGCTCTCGGCGCGGCGCTCGGCGAGGTACTCCATCGCCGCGGCGAGCAGCGCCTGGCGCGTCTGGAAGTGGTGCAGGTGGGCGCCGCGGGAGAGCCCGGCGCGCTCGGAGACCCGGCTCGTCGTCGTGTTCGCATAACCGTCCTCGACCAGGCAGGCGATCGTCGCGTCGAGGAGCGCCTGGCGGGTGGTGGCGCTGCGCTCTGCCTGGCTCCGGCGTACGGGCGGGGTCGCGGTCGCGGTCGCGGCGGTTCTGGCCATATCCAGATCCTAATCATATTTGCGTTCATGCATGAACGTTTGTGGTAGCGTTGGCGCCCCGTCGGAGCAACGAAACTTGGGAGGTCCTTAGAGATGGCAGCCGCAGAGGCGCTGGTGTTCGACGCGATCCGAACGCCGCGCGGCAAGGGCAAGGTCAACGGGTCGCTGCACGCGACCAAGCCGGTCGACCTCGTCGTCGGCCTGATGCACGAGACGCTCGTGCGCAACGAGAAACTCGACCCGGGCCGCGTCGACGACGTCGTGCTCGGCTGCGTCTCGCCGGTCGGCGACCAGGGCGCGGACATCGCCAAGACCGCCGCGATCAAGGCCGGTCTCCCGGACACGGTCGCGGGCGTGCAGGTCAACCGCTTCTGCGCCTCGGGCCTCGAGGCCGTCAACATCGCCGCCCAGAAGGTCGCGTCCGGCTGGGAGGACCTGGTCTTCGCCGGTGGCGTCGAGTCGATGTCGCGGGTGCCGATGGGCTCCGACGGCGGTGCCTGGGCGATGGACCCCGAGACCAACTACGACACCTCCTTCGTGCCTCAGGGCGTGAGCGCCGATCTGATCGCGACGATCGAGGAGTTCAGCCGTGAGGACGTCGACTCCTACGCGGCCCGCTCGCAGGAGCGCGCCTGGAACGCCCAGCAGGAGGGGCGTTTCGCGAACAACGTGATCCCGGTCAAGGACCTCAACGACAACGTCGTCCTCGACCACGACGAGTTCATCCGCCCCGGTACCACCGTCGAGACGCTCGGCGGCCTGAAGCCCTCGTTCGCCGCGATCGGCGACATGGGCGGCTTCGACGCGGTGGCGCTGCAGAAGTACCACTGGGTCGAGAAGATCGAGCACGTCCACACCCCCGGCAACTCCTCGGGCATCGTCGACGGCGCCTCGCTGGTCACGATCGGCAGCGAGAAGGCCGGCGAAGAGCTGGGCATGAAGCCGAAGGCGCGGATCCTCGCCACGGCGCTCTCGGGCGCCGACCCGACGATCATGCTCACCGGCCCCGCGCCGGCGAGCAAGAAGGCGCTCGCGAAGGCGGGCCTCACCGTCGAGGACCTCGACCTGGTCGAGATCAACGAGGCCTTCGCCGCGGTCGTGCTGCGCTTCGTGCGCGACATGGGCCTCGACATGGAGAAGGTGAACGTCAACGGCGGCGCGATCGCGATGGGCCACCCGCTCGGCGCGACCGGCGGCATGATCCTCGGCACGCTGATCGAGGAGCTCCACCGCACGGGCGGCCGCTACGGGCTGGCCACGCTGTGCGTCGGCGGCGGCATGGGAATCGCGACCGTCGTGGAGGCGATCTAGATGGCATCGAATCTGAGGCCGGAGGTCGAAGCTCAGGATCAAGACGCGGGCCTGGATGGCCCGCGGGGCAACACAATCAAATGGGAGCAGGACCCCGACGGCATCGTCGTCCTCACGCTGGATGACCCGAACCAGTCGGCGAACACGATGAACCGCGACTACGCGGAATCGATGGCCGCCGCGATCGACCGCCTCGAGGCCGAGAAGGACTCGATCGCGGGCGTCGTGATCACCTCGGCGAAGAAGACCTTCTTCGCCGGCGGCGACCTCAACGACCTGCGCGCGGCGGGCAAGGACGACGCCCCGCAGATCGCCGAGATGGTCCGCGGCGGCAAGAAGCAGCTGCGCCGGCTGGAGACGCTCGGCAAGCCGGTGGTCGCGGCGATCAACGGCGCCGCGCTCGGCGGGGGCCTGGAGATCTGCCTGGCCTGCCACCACCGCGTCGCGCTCGATGACCCGAAGGTCAAGCTCGGCTTCCCCGAGGTCAAGCTCGGGCTGCTCCCGGGCGCCGGCGGCGTGGTGCGCTCGGTGCGCATGTTCGGGATCGTGGACGCGCTGATGAACCTGCTGATGCAGGGTCAGGAAGTGCGCCCCGCGAAGGCGCTGGAGATGGGCCTCGTCGACGAGGTGGTCGCCACGCGCGATGAGCTCGTCCCGGCCGCCAAGGCGTGGATCAAGGCGCAGCCGGCCGACGAGCCGACGACCCAGCCCTGGGACGTCAAGGGCTACAAGATGCCCGGCGGCACACCGTCGAACCCGAAGCTGGCGATGAACCTGCCCGCGTTCCCGGCCAACCTGCGCAAGCAGCTCAAGGGCGCGAACTACCCGGCCCCGCACCACATCATGGCCGCGGCGGTCGAGGGCGCGCAGGTCGACTTCGAGAACGCGAGCGAGATCGAGGGCCGCTACTTCGTGGACCTCGTGACCAGCCAGGTCGCGAAGAACATGATCCAGGCGTTCTTCTTCGACCTGCAGCGAGTCAACGGCGATCGCGACCGGCCGGAGGGCATCGAGCCCTTCCAGGCCGAGAAGGCCGTCGTGCTCGGCGCGGGCATGATGGGGGCCGCGATCGCGTACGTGTGCGCGAAAGCGGGGATCGAGGTCGTGCTCAAGGACGTCTCCCTCCAGGCGGCCGAGAAGGGCAAGTCCTACTCGGCGGGCCTCGTCGAGAAGGCCGTCTCGCGCGGGCGCTCGACTCAGGAGCAGGCCGACGAGCTCCTCGCGCGCATCACGCCGGCCGACGACCCCGCCGCGGCGGCGGGTGCGGACCTCGTGATCGAGGCCGTGTTCGAGGACCCGGCCGTGAAGGCCCAGGTCTTCGAAGAGATAGAGCCGCATCTTGCCGACGGCGCGCTGCTCGGCTCGAACACCTCGACGCTGCCGATCACCGGCCTCGCCGAGGGCGTCTCGCGTCCCGACGAATTCATCGGGCTGCACTTCTTCAGCCCGGTGGACAAGATGCCGCTGCTCGAGATCATCAAGGGCGAGAAGACCAGCGACGAGACGCTCTACCGGGCGCTCGACGTGGCCAGGCAGATCAAGAAGATCCCGATCGTCGTCAACGACAGCCGCGGCTTCTTCACGAGCCGCGTGATCGGCACCTTCATCAACGAGGGCGTCGGCATGCTGCTCGAGGGCATCCCACCCGCCTCGATCGAGCAGGCCTCCAACCAGGCCGGCTACCCGGCGCCGGTGCTGCAGCTCTCCGACGAGCTCAACCTGAGGCTCGCCAAGAAGATCCGCGACGCGACCAAGGCCGCGATCGAGTCCGAGGGCGGCGTCTTCGAGGACCGGGCGTCGTTCGGCGTGGTCGACAAGATGCTGGAGGCCAACCGGGCGGGGAAGCTCGAGGGCGCCGGCTACTACGACTACGAGGACGGCAAGAGGGTCGGCCTGTGGAAGGGCCTGAAAGAGATGTTCCCGCCGATGGACGACCCGTCGGCGATCTCGCTGAAGGACCTCGAGGAGCGGATGCTCTTCGCCGAGGCGCTGGAGACGGTCAAGTGCCTCGACGAGGGCGTGATCGAGTCGGTCGCCGACGCCAACATCGGCTCGATCTTCGGGATCGGCTTCCCCGGCTGGAGCGGCGGGGTGCTCCAGTACATCAACGGTTACGAGGGCGGCGTGCCGGGCTTCGTCGCCCGCGCGCGGGAGCTCGCCGCGAGGTACGGCGAGCGCTTCGAGCCGCCCGCCTCGCTGGTCGAGAAGGCCGAGCGCGGCGAGATCTACAGCGACGAAGAGGTCGCGGTCGCAGCCTAGGACGTGCTCGAGCCGGCCGGGGCGCTGCCCGGCCGGCTCGGCGCGCCCGTTGAGTGCGCGGCGCGAAGGTGGCCGGATGCCACCGGGCGCGCCGAGCGCCGCTTCTCTTTCGCGATATAATGCTTGCCGATAAGCAAGTATTCGCATAGGAGGAGAACGGTTTGACGGCGGCCGCGGCGGTGCCCAAGGCAGAGCAGCAGCGAGAGCCCGATGAGGCCGATCGGCTGCGTGCCGCGATCGCCCGCCTCAACCGGGGGCTTCGCGCGAGCCACTCCGGCACCCGCCTGACGCCGTCGCAGGTCGCCGTGCTGTTCGCGATCGTGCGCACGGGGCCGCTGGGGCTCTCCGAGCTGGCCGCCGAGGAGGGCTTGAACCCGACGATGCTCTCACGGATCACCGCGCAGCTCTGCGAGCAGGGCCTGATCCGCCGCCGCGCGGACAGCGCCGACCGCCGCGCGGCCGTGGTGGAGGCGACCGGTTCCGGCCGCCGCATGCGCGAGCGCATCCGCCGCGCGCGCAGCCGCGCCCTCGCCGAGCACATCGACAGGCTCGGCGACGCTGAGCGCCGCCTGCTGTGGGAGGCGCTGCCGGTGCTCGAGCAGCTCGGCGACGCCGTCGTGGAGCGGCCGCGATGAGCAGGATCCGTGGCGCCGGCCGCGTCACGTTCGCCTCGCTGCGGGTTCCGAACTACCGGACCTACGTCGCCGGTCAGGCCGTCTCGCTGACCGGCACGTGGATGCAGATGGCCGCGCAGGCCTGGCTCGTGCTCACGATCAGCCACTCAGCCGGCGCCCTCGGGGTGATCGTCGCGCTGCAGACCTTGCCGGTTCTCCTGCTGGGACCGTACGGGGGAGTCGTCGCCGACCGCGTCGACAAGCGGCGGATGATGATCGCGCTCCAGGCGGCGATGGGCGTGCAGGCGGCGGTGCTCGCCGCGCTGACCCTGAGCGGCTCGGTGCAGCTGTGGCAGATCGGGCTGCTGGCCTTGCTGCTCGGGCTCAACAACGCCTTCGAGAGTCCAGCCCGCCAGGCGTTCATGCTCGAGATGGTCGGTCCCGAGAACCTGCGCAACGCGGTCAGCCTCAACTCGGTGCTCGTCAACGTCGCCCGCACGATCGGGCCCGCCGCGGCGGGCCTGCTGATCGCCGCGGCCGGCGAGGGCTGGTGCTTCCTGCTGAACGCCGTGAGCTTCACGGCCGTGATCGCCTCGCTGCTGTGCCTCGACACCACCCAGATCAACCCCAGCCCGGCGAGCGGGCGTGAGCCGGGCCAGCTGCGCGAGGGCCTCCGCTACGTGCGCTCGACCCCCGAGCTGGCCGTCCCGCTGGTGATGATGGCGCTCGTCGGCGCGCTCGCCTACGAGTTCCAGGTGACGCTCCCCGTGATGGCCGAGCGCGCCCTCCACGCCGGCGCCTCGGGGTACGGCTTCATGACCGCCGCGATGGGCGTCGGCGCAGTCATCGGCGGGCTGCTCGTCGCCGCCCGCGGCCGAACGGGAGTGCCGATGCTCGTGGCGGCGTGCGTCGCGTTCGGCGTCGTGCTGGCGCTGGCGGCGGCGGCTCCCACCCTGGAGGCCGAGCTGTTCGCGCTCGCGCTGGCCGGGGGCGCGAGCATCGCCTTCATGTCGAGCGGGAACTCGACGCTGCAGCTGACTGCCGCTCCGAACATGCGGGGGCGGGTGATGGCGCTGTGGTTCGTCGCCTTCCAGGGCTCGACGCCGATCGGCGGGCCGATCGTCGGCTGGGTGATCGAGTGGGCGGGGGCACGAGCGGGTCTGGGGATCGGCGCCCTCACCTGCCTGGCCGCAGCCCTGCTCGGACTCATGGCCCTGCGCCGTCGTGGCTGGAGCCCGCAGGGCCTCAGGCTGCGCCACGCGAGCTGAGCCGGTCCGCCGCGCTGCCGCGGCCGGCGCTCAGCGGGCGCTCTCGCCGCGCCTGGCGATCGCGAGCACGCCGGCGCCGATCGGGATCAGCGCCGTCGCCACACGCTCGTCGGCCTCGGCGAGCGTGCGAAACGCGGCCATCTCCTCTTCGTGTGAGATCGCGTTGTCCACGAGCAGCAGCCCCGGGCGCGCCAGAACACGCGCGAGCTCCGGCCAGTAGGACACATAGGCCGGCCGTTCGGCGTCGAGGAACACGAGGCCGGCGGCCTCATCCGGGTACGCGGCGAGCGTCGCCGCCGCGTCTTCCAGGCGCAGCTCGACGGTCTGATCGAGCCCCGCGCGCGAGACGTTGAGCGCCGCCTCCCCGCCGCGTGCCCCGTCGCGCTCGACGCTCAGGACACGACCGCCGGTCTCCTCGGCGGCGTCGCCGAGCCAGATCGTCGAATAGCCGTTGGAGGTCCCGAGCTCGAGGATCCGCTGCGGGCGCAATGCGCGCACGAGCACGGCCATCGCCCGTGCGGTCTCCGGCTCGACGTTGCGCAGGCGCTGCGTGCGGTCGGCGAGAGCCGCGTCGTGCTCGCGCCCGTGGGACTCGAGCTCTCGCAGCAGGTCCTCGCGGTCGCGTCTCATCACCAGTGAAAGGGCGGCCGGGCTCGACCGGGGCTTCTTCGTCGCGCCCGCCATCGGCCGGCTCGCCGTCGCGGGCGCGAGACTCCCGTCACGCCTGCGCGACGCCGACGATCAGGGGCCGGATGAAGGGCGGCGCGTGGGGGATCGTGTCGTGCTCGACCTGGGTCACCTCGAAGCCCGCGCTGCGGATCCTGTCGAGCGTCGGGCGGTTGGGGTGGCAGCCGCACAGCAGCCGCTTGTTGAGCGGCGTGAGACGGTCCTGCCAGCGCGCCATCTTCTCGTCCTCGGAGCGCACGTGCTCCATGAACAGGAGCCGCCCGCCCGGGCGCAGGACGCGGCGCAGCTCGCCCAGCGCGCGCGGCTGGTCGTCCACCGTGCAGAGCACCAGCGTCGAGACCGCCACGTCGAAGCTGGCGTCCTCGAACGGCAGGTCCTCTGCCGGAGCCGCGACCGCGATGGTTCCGGGCCGCACCTCGGCGATCTTGCGTTCCAGGCGCGCGAGCATCGGCGCCTCCGGCTCGATCACGGTGAGGCTGCTCAGCCCCTCGCCGTAGCGCGCCAGGTTGGCGCCGGTGCCGCCGCCGATCTCGATCACGTCGCCCTCGGCGCCGGCGAGCAGCGCGGTGCGGTGCGGGCCGAAGCAGTCCCGCTCGCTGCCGGCGGTGATGCGGTCGTACCCGGCGGCGAAGACCTTGTTCCAGATTCCCATTGCAACCCCCCTGGGTTCCAGACGATGTGCGCTGCGAGCCTACTCGGCGGCGAGCGCGAGTGCGGGCGTGAGCGGCCGGATCTGCGGCGGTGAAGGCTCCGCGTGCCCACCCATCAGTCCCACGAGCTTCTCGGCCGTGTCGTTCTCGGGCAGCGGCGAGTACAGCACGAGCCGTTGCTCGGAATGCTCGGCGGGGTGGAACACCGCGTGCGAGAACGACATCAGCCCGGCGAGCGGGTGGCGCAGGTCCTTGCGTCCCTCGCCCGTATAGGCCACCTCGTGCAGCTTCCAGGCGCGGCAGAACTCGGGGCTCGACTTGCGCAGCGCCGCGATCAGCGACTCGAATTCCGGGTCGCCGAGGTGCCTGGCGCTGTCGGCGCGGAACTTCGCGACCAGCAGCCGCGAGCTGCGCTCCCAGTCGGTGAACATCTCGCGGCGCGCGGGATCGGTGAACGTCAGCCACGCGTGGTTGCGTGACGCGCGCGGGATCCTGGCGAGGTCGCCGAGCAGCGCCACGGCCGCGTCGTTCCAGGCGAGGTAGTCCCAGCGGCGGCCGAGGATGAACGCCGGGTTCGGGCCGAGGTTCTCGACCAGCTTGCGCAGCGGCGGCGAGACCCGCTCGGCCGGCGAGACGCGGGGCGGCGGCTGTTCGCCGCGCCCGAGGAGGATCAGGTGCGTGCGCTCGGCCTGCGTGAGCCGCAGGGCGCGGGCGATCGCCTCGAGCACGTCCAGGGAGGCGCGCACGTCGCGGCCCTGCTCGAGCCACGTGTACCAGGTGGCCCCGACCCCGGCGAGCTGCGCGACCTCCTCGCGGCGCAGCCCCGGTGTGCGCCGCCGCCCGCCGGCGGGCAGGCCGACGTCCTCGGGCTTGATGCTCGCCCGCCGCATGCGCAGGAAGTCCGCCAGCTCGGCGCGCCGGCGCGCGCCGGAGGCAGGCGTCTCACGAATCCGGGGCTCCGATCCGTTTTGCCCGGAGCCTGTCGAAACCGGCCGGCCGTCTTCGTCCATATCGGAAGGTGGAACTTCCACTACCAGGATAAACCCTTCTCTACTACCCGGATAAATCTACCCCCACAATACCAGTCATGAGCGCACTCAAAACGAACAAGACCGCCCTTCTCCTGATCGTCTGCCTGGCGCAGTTCATGGTCATCCTGGACGTCTCGATCGTGAACGTGGCGCTGCCGTCCATCCACGACGGCCTGCACTTCTCCCCGACCGGCCTGCAGTGGGTCGTGAACGCCTACACGCTGACCTTCGCCGGCTTCCTGATGCTCGGCGGCCGCTGCGCCGATCTGCTCGGGCGCCGCCGCGTCTTCCTCGCCGGCACCGCCCTGTTCTCCGTCTCCTCGCTCGTGTGCGCGCTGGCCGACACGCGCGGGCTGCTGATCGGCGCGCGCGCGCTGCAGGGCCTCGGCGGCGCGATCCTCTCGCCCGCCACCCTCTCGATCGTGACGAGCTCCTTCGAGGCCGGGCCGGAACGCAACCGCGCCGTCGGCCTGTGGGGTGCGATGGGCGCGCTCGGCGCGTCCTCGGGCGCCCTGCTCGGCGGCGCGTTGATCCAGGGCTTCGGCTGGCCCGCGATCTTCGCCGTCAACGTCCCGCTCGGCGCGCTCGTGATCGTGATGAGCCTCCGTCTCGTCCCCGCCGGCCGCGAGGTGCGGGGCACGCGCAACTTCGACGTCGCCGGCGCCGTGCTGATCACGGCGAGCCTCGTCGCGTTCACGTTCGGGATCGTGCGCAGCGACACGCTCGGCTGGGGCTCGGCCGGCGTGCTCGTCCCGCTCGCCGCGGGCGCGGTCCTGCTCGCCGCGTTCGCGCTGGTGGAGTCGCGCCTGGCGAGCGCGCCGCTCGTGCCGCTCGCGGTGCTGCGCCACACCCAGCTGCGCGTCGCGAACGGGGTGGTCGTGCTGCTCTACGCCTCGTTCTTCCCGGTCTGGTACTTCCTCACCCTCTACGTGCAGGAAGTGCTGGGCTACGACGCGATCCAGGCGGGGCTGTCGTTCCTGCCGATGACAGGTTCGATCTTCATCGCCTCGACGCTCGCGCCGCGCCTCGTCGGGCGCTTCGGACCGCGCACCGTGATCAGCGGCGGGATGGCGATCGCGACGCTCGGCATCTCGCTGCTGGCCGGCGTCGCCCCGGGCGGCTCCTACCTCTCGAGCGTCTTCCCCGGCGCGCTGCTCTCGGCGACCGGGATGGGCCTCTCGCTCGTGCCCGCGACGATCGTGGCGATGCAGTCGCTGCCCGCCGAGCAGAGCGGCATCGGCTCGGGCCTGCTCAACACGGCGCGCCTGATGGGGGGCGCGATCGGGCTGGCCGTGCTCTCGACGATCGCCGACTCCCGGACCCACGCGGAAGCGGGCACGGGCTTCGCCCACGCGCTCACCAGCGGCTTCGACGTGGCCTTCGTGGTCGGCGCGGGGATCTCGCTCGCGGGCGCCGTGCTCGCGGCGGCGCGGCTGCGCAACCCGCCGCCGCCGGAGCTCACCGCGGTGGCGCCGGCGGAGGTGGAGTCCGAGGTCGAGCGGGGCGAGGCGATCGCCGCGTAGACCCTCCCTGATGCTCTGAGGGGGCCCGCACATGTGCGGGCCCCGGGGGCGGCACATGTGCCGCCCCCACTCCTCGGCGCATGCGCCGAGGAGCCGACCGGTGCATGCACCGGTCGGAACAGCAGTAGAGGGAGATGCTCAGCGCCCCGTCGAGCCCAACCCGCCGGCGCCGCGCGCCGTCTGCTCGAGCTCGCCCGAGACCGCGAGCAGCGTCACGTCCTCCGCGCGCGCGATCAGGAGCTGGGCGATGCGCTCGCCGCGCTCGATCGCGAACGGCTCGCGGGGGTCGGTGTTCAGCAGGATCGCCATCACCTCGCCGCGGTAGCCCGGGTCGATCAGCCCGGGCGCGTTCAGCACCGTGATGCCGTGCCGTGCCGCGAGCCCCGAGCGCGGCAGCACCAGCCCGCAGGTGCCGGGCGGCAGCGCGAGCGCGATCCCCGTCGCGACCGCTGCGCGCTCCCCGGGCGCGAGCTCGATCGTCTCGTCGGCGTGGAGGTCGAAAGCGGCGTCGTCGGAGTGCGCCCGGGACGGCAGTCGCGCCGTCTCGCTGAGCAGGCGCACCGGCACTTCCATCGCGCCATCCTAGAGGCGAGGGGGGTCGGCCGGCGCTCCATGCCGGCCTCCGCGGCGCGCTCCCCGCAGCTCGGCCTCGATCCGCTCCAGACGCGGCGCGGCAGTCCCGTCGCGGTGGGTCATCGCCGCGGCGACCGCCGGATGCTCGGCCGCGATCAGCTCGTGCATGCGCGCGGCGATCGCGCGGTAGGAGGCGTGTCCCTCGCGCCCCGAGCGCAGCTCGATCAGGTGCATCGCCTCGCGCGCGTTCATGTCGAGCACGTAGCGGATGCGGAACGCCAGGCACAGCGCGTAGGGCGCCTGCGCGCGCAGGCCGGCGTCGGCGAGCCGCTGCCAGGCCGAGCGCGACTCCTCGTAGGCGCGCGCGTAGAGATCCTCGAGCCCCGCCGCGGCGGCCTCCTCCGGCGGCGCGGCGCCGAGGTGCGGGCCGAGCGGCTGCCACTGCACCGTGAGCATCCGGTGGCGCTGGAGGTCGCGGAACGCGCCGTAGTCGGAGACGACCTCGAAGCGGTAGCTCAGCGCCTCCAGGCCGCGCCCGGGCAGCTGGCGCCGGTTGCCGCGCCCCGAGAGCAGCTCGCCGAGCAGCGCCGCGCGCTCCTCGGCGCCGAGCGATCGCACCGCTTGCTCGATCGTCTCCTCGGCCACGGCGGCGCGCTCGAACAGCAGCGCCGTCAGCAGCCGGCGCTCGTCGCCCTCGGCGCGCAGCAGCCGCACGCTCGGCCCCTCCTCGGTCCCTTGCGGGCGGTCGAGCCCGAGCTGCCGGGCGGCCGCTGCCTCGCGGCCGGCCCGCTCGCGCAGGAACGCGGTCCAGGCGCCGCCCCGCTCGGGCCGGTCCAGGCGCGTCGTGAACGCGGGCGCCACCGCCCGCAGCGCTGCGAGCATCTGCTCCCCGCACGCCTGCGCCTCGGGCAGCTCCTCGGCGCGCAGGTGCATCACCAGGCGCTCGAACGTCTGCGCGCTCGCGAAGATGCCGACGTGGGAGAGGGTCGCCGCTGGCAGCAGGCCGCGCGCGAGGTCCAGCGCCTTGGCGCGGATCGCGCGCTCGTGGGCGCGCCCGTCCTGCCCGTCCGCGCGCGGGAAGCGCTCGGCCAGCCAGGGGCCGAAGGCCGACAGCGCCTCGCCGTAGCGGGTGAACAGGGCGTCCATCGCCCGCTCGTAGTCGGGCCCGAGCTCGCGGTCGCGGTGGTAGCGGTAGCCGAGGCCCGGCACCGGGCGCTCGAAGGAGATGTAGCGCGTGGACTGCTCGAGGTAGGCGCCGAGCCGCGGTCGCTCGAGCGTCTTGGTGAGCAGGTTCGAGACCCACTCGCACGCGAGATGCAGGCCGGCCAGCTGGGCGATCGAATCGTCGCCGTACTCGCCGAGCACGCGCTCGTAGAGCGCCTGGGCGCGCTGCTCGCCGCCGGGGCGCGCGGTCGGGTCGAGCTCGGCGTCGAACTCGTCCAGCATCAGCCGGCGCAGCGTCCCCGGGTAGCGCGAGTAGCGGGCGAACAGCGCGCCGCGCGTCGTCTCCGGCAGCGCGCGCAGCGCGAACACCGGCGCGTCCAGGTCGGTGACGAACGGGGCGAGCCGCTCGCGCTCGCGCTCGCTGAGAGGCTCGGGAACCCTCACCGGCACATCCTCTCAGGGCACGCTGCCGGTGCCGTGTGCGGCGCGCCGCGGGCGCTGCCGTCAGACTTCACGGCCGTGAAGGCCCGTCTCGCATGGATCGCCGTCGCCGCCCTGCTCGTGCCCGCGGCCGTGCTGTGCCCGGCCGCGGCCGCGAAGTCCAAGACGAAGAAGAAGAAGGTCAAGCCGCTGCCGACGCTGACGCTCTCTGCGAGCCTCACGAGCGGCCCCGGCCTCGTCGTGGCCCACCCGCCGGTGGGTCTGTCGGTTGAGTACCCCCTGATGGCGGCCGACCTCGGTACGGGCCCGTGCCCGCCCCCCGCGCTCACGGCGGAGCTGCAACGGCTGGGTTCGCCGCGGCTCTCGCTCGGCGGGCAGAGCCAGGACTTCACCTCCCCGGCGCCGCCGGCGAGCCCGCCGCCGAGCTGGGAAACCGCGACGACCTACTCGCTGCCGTCGAGCTTCTGGCCGCAGCTCGGCTGCCTTCTCAGCGCGACCAGGCAGCCGCTGACCGTCGGGTTGAACCTGCGCAGCGGCCAGCTCTCGTGGGCCGAAGCGATGGCCGCCGGCGCACAGCAGGCTGCCGGCGCCGGGCTGCAGTTCTCGCTCGGCAACGAGCCCGACATCTACTACCTCCCCAACTACCTCTCGCTCGCCAAGACCCAGCCGGACGAAGAAGCGAAGGCGGTGGGCCTCTACCTGCAGGTGGCCGCCTACCTGCGCCAGGCGCTCGGCTCCCAGCCGGTGATCGGCCCGGAACTCGCGAACCCGGCGCACTGGCGCGCGGCGCTGCCCGGCGTGATCTCCGCCCTTCACCCGCAGACGCTGGGCGTGCACAGCTACCCGCTGTCGGTGTGCCGCTCGCCGCGGGAAGCGACGATCCACGGGCTGCTCGCGAAGAGCGTCGGCAACGCGCCGCGGCGCATGGCGTGGGTCGTCGCCGACGCGCGCGCGGCGGGCGTGCCCGCGGTGATCTCCGAGGCCAACTCGGTCTCGTGCGGCGGCAAGGCCGGGGTCTCCGACAGCAGCGCCTCGGCGGTGTGGGCCGTGCGCTTCGTGCTCGCGGCGCTCGAGACCGGCTTCGGCGAAGTGAGCTTCCACCTCAGCGGCAACCCGTACGACCCGTTCTACCTGCGCGGCAGCGAAGTCGTGCGCAGGCCGGTCGAGGGCGCGCTCGTGTCCTTGCAGCAGTGGCTGCCGGCCGGCGCAACCCTGCGCACCGGGCGCAGCGTCGGCGCGGTGTCCGTCGCCTCCTCCTCCACAGCGGGCAGCGAACCGCTGCTGATCCTCGACAACGAAGCCGCGAAGCCGGCGAAGCTCCTGCTGCGCGGCGCGGCCGCCGTCAGCGCGGTGCAGGCGTTCACCCCCGCGGGCAACGCCGGCGTGGCGCTCGCTCCGCGCGGCTCGGGCCGCTGGCTGCTCACGCTCCCCGGCGACGGGGTCCTGGCCCTGCGCTTCGCGACGTAGCGGGCCGGTCAGCCGCGCGCATCTAGGCGTCGAGCGAGCGCTGCACGCGCGCGTCGAGCGCGTCCTCGACGCTGGCGTGAACGGCCATCGCGTGGGGCAGGCCGACGATCTCGGAGAGCCTTGCGAGGTTCGACTCCGGCGCGATCACGAGCCTGAGAGCCGCGCGGCGCTGGCGCAGCAGCTCGGCGAGGCGGAACAGCATGTCGAGCCCTGCGCTGTCGACGTAGCGGGTCTCCGAGAGGTCGACGACCAGCTGGTCGGTGCCGACGTCGACACAGTCGGCGAGCTGCTCGCGGAGCGCCGTGGCGTTGGCCGCGTCGATGTCCTCGCGGGGGCGCACCACCGGCACGCCGTCACGCCGTTCGACCTCCGCGCGGCTCATCCCGGCCCCGGGCCGACGCACTTGACGAGGGTGACGCTGGTCCCGTCGCTGCGGCGCTCGATGCGCGCATCGTCGACCAGCGCGCGCATGATCGCAAGACCTCGTCCCCGCCCGTGCGGACGCGAAGCGCGCCAGCGGCCTTCGTCGCTGATCACGACGCGCACCTCGCCGCCCTCGTGCACCCCGCTGACGCGGAAGGTCGATTCCTGGGCGCCGTAGGCGTGCTCGATCGCGTTCGCTGCCGCCTCCGAGGCCGCGAGCGTGATGCTGAACGCCTGCTCCTCCTCGACCGCCTCGCTCATCAGCCAGCGCCCCAGCGTGCGGCGCAGACCGGCGAGCACGCCTGGGTCCGCCTCGATCGTCATCTCGATCTCGGATCCGAGCGGCAGCGACTCGATCGCCAGCAGCGCGACGTCGTCCTCCAGGGCGCCGCCGTCCTCGACCAGCTCGCGGTAGACACGGTCGGCGAACGAGGCGTCCTCGTGCCGCGCGGCCCGGCGCGCGGCTGCGCGCAACCTGTCGAGCCCCTCGTCGATCGGCTCGCCGCGGCGCTCGACCAGACCGTCGGTGTAGAGGACGAGCACGCTGCCGACCTCGAAGCGGTGGCGGCGGCTGCGGTAGTCGCTGCCGCGCCGGACCCCCAGCGGCAGGCCCTGGACCGGCTCGAGGAACGAGGCCTCGCCGTCGGGGGCGACGACCAGCGGCGGCAGGTGCCCGGCGCTGACGGCATCGAGGCTGCCGTGCTCGAAGTCGAGTTCGACGATCGCGACCGTTGCGCTGCGGTGACGCCCGATCGAGACCAGCAGCTCGTTGAGCAGCTGCATCACCTCCGGCAGCGGGTGGCCCTCCGTCAGATAGGCCCGCAGCGAGGCGCGGATCTCGGCCATCACCGCCGCCGCCGCCACGCCCCGTCCGACGACGTCTCCGATCACGAACCCGAGCCGGCCGCTCGGCAGCTGGAAGACGTCGTACCAGTCGCCGCCGAGCTTCACGCCCGCGCCGCCCGGCAGGTACTTGGCGCTGAAGCGCACGCCGGGGAGCGCCGGCAGCTTGTCGGGCAGCAGCGCGCGCTGCATGATCTCGGTGACCGAGCGCTGCTCGGTCGCCCGCGCGCGGTCGATCGCCATCGCCGCGCGGTCGGCGGCGAGTTGCAGCAGCGCGGTGTCCTCCCCGTCGAACAGCCGCCGCTCGAGCGTGCCCACGTGCATCACGCCGATCACCCGGCCTTCGATGTGGATCGGCACCCCGAGCATCGAGCGGATCCCCCTCTGGCGCAGGATCGGGTTGACGACGTCCGCCCGGCTCAGATCCTCGATCACGATCGGCCGGCGGCCCGCCGCTACGCGCCCTGCGAAGCCGTGCGCCAGCGGCACCTGCACGCCCTGGCGGACCTCCTCCTCCAGGCCGCGCGCGGCCTTCGCGACGAGCACGCCGCGGTCCTCGTCGAGGAGCAGGATCGCCGCGGTGTCGGCGCGCAGGCCCTCGCGGATCCGCTCGAGCAGCTCGGAGAGCATCTCCTCGAGGGAGAGGTAGCCGAGCGCGGCATCGGTGATGGCGAGCATCTGTTCGAGCCGGTGGCCCGCCTCGCGATGCTCCTGCGGGGGCGCGCCTGCCCCGGCGTGGCCGTGGCCGGTCCGGCCCGGGCCATCCGGCTCGCTCATCTTCGAGTCGCCCTCCGCATGTCTGTCACGTCCCTCGGCATATACCCGCGCCATACCCCACCGACGCGCCCGACCCTCCGGCCGCCGCTTGTAAGCTTCGCAGCGGAACGCCGATGGCGAGCACACACGAGCCGCAGATAGACCTCGGTGCCCTCGAGTTCTGGGGGCGGCCGGCCGAGGAGCGCGACGAGTACTTCGCCTGGCTGCGCGAGGAGCGGCCGCTCTCCCAGCACGATCCGCCGGAGGACCTCCTCGGCCTTCCCGACCAGGGCCGACAGCCCTACTGGGCGGTCGTCCGCTACGAGGACGTGCGCCGGATCTCCCGGGACGCGAAGAGGTTCCGCTCCGGCGAGGGCGTGCAGTTCGCCGATGCCCCGCCCGAGTTCCTCGAGGCCTCCCAGTCGTTCCTGGCGATGGACGCACCGCGCCACACGAAGCTGCGCGGGCTCGTCTCCGCCGCGTTCACCCCGCGGCAGGTGGCCCGCATCGAGGACGGCATCCGCGCGAGCGCCACGCGCATCGTCGAGGAGGCGGCGCCGACGGGTGGCGGCGACTTCGTCGAGCTGATCGCCAAGCGTCTGCCGCTGGTGACGATCTCGGACATGATCGGCGTCCCCGAGGCCGACCGCGAGCGTGTCGTCGAGGCTGCCGACCTGCTCGTCACGACCTCCGACCCGGAGGCGTTCGGCGATCGCGCTCCGGTCGAAGTGCTCGGTGAGGCGCTGTGGACGCTGACGGCGTTCGCCAAGGACCTCGCCGCGGAGCGCGAGCGGAACCCGGGCGAGGACCTGATGAGCGGCCTCGTGCAGGCCGAGGTCGACGGCGAGCGCCTGACGCACGACGAGATCGCCGCCTTCTTCGTGCTGCTCTCGGTCGCCGGCAACGACACCACCCGCCACACCACGTCGCACGCGATCCGCGCGCTGAGCGTCAACCCCGAGGAGCGCGCGAAGCTCCTGGCCGACCCCGGCGCCGCCCTGCCGGGTGCCGTCGAGGAGTTCGTGCGCTGGGCCTCGCCCGTGCTGACGTTCCGCCGCACGACGACCGAGCCGGTCGAGCTGCACGGCGTCGAGCTGGGAGCGGGCGAGAAGGTCGTGCTCTTCTACCACTCGGGCAACCGTGACGAGCGGGCGTTCTCCGACCCCTGGCGCTTCGACATCTCGCGCGAGCCCAACCGCCACCTCGGCTTCGGCGGCGGCGGCCCCCACTACTGCCTCGGCGCCTCCCTGGCGCGCACGCAGCTGCGCTCGATCTTCGGCGAGATGCTGCGCGTGATGCCGGACATCGAGGCGGCCGAGCCGGAGCTGCTGCGCAGCGCCTTCATCCACGGCGTCAAGCGCATGGACTGCTCGTGGCGCGCGAGCGCCTGACGGCGCACCGCCGCTAGCGCTGCGGGCCTTCTTCGCGGTGACCGACTTGGACCCGCCCGCGTTGTGGAAGGCGAGCTTGAAGAAGCCGTAGATCGGCTGGGCCGGGCGCCGACCCATGCCCCGTGCGGGACTCGAACCCGCCCCACCGGATTAAAAGTCCGGCGCTCTACCAGATGAGCTAACGGGGCCTGCGGCCGCACAGTGTCGCAGATGCCCGGCCGCGCGGGGACCGGACGCCACGGCCGCGCGCGACCGCGCCGCAGGCGATCTCGCCCGGCTCGCCGGGGCGTCTCGCACGCGCCGGGCCGGAGCTCGATCCGAGCCTGGAACGAGGAGCCAGGAGCGCGCTCGGGGGGCGGGCCCGGCGGCAGACGGGCCCGCCCCCTCGGCGCGTCGAGGGACGGGGTCGGGGACTAGCGGTGGTAGACGAGCGGCACGGTCGCCGAGGGGGCGGCGCCGCTCACGGGCCTGAAGGACACCCTGATCGGGACCTTCGGGCTGCGGCGGTGATGCCTGCGCAGCGAGGAGGCGCCGGCCCGCGTCAGCGCCGGGTGGAGCGTGACGCGCTCGGCCTTCGCCGTCTCGCGGTGCACCGCCTGCCCGAGAGCGGCGATCGGTTGAGGAATCGTTCCTTCCTTGAGGGGGAGAGGGGATCGATCAGCACCGATACCCCTCGTCCCGAGGAGAGGAACTTTCTTCAAACAGACGTCCAGCCGGGCGTTTCAATCGGAGGCGGCGATCCGCAGCATCTCCTCGATGCTCGTCACCTTCACCCGGGGCCTGCCCGCGGGCTCGCCGGCCTCGCGCTCGTGGCGGTCGATCGCTTCCCAGCCGGCGTAGCTGACGAGCTCGGGCTGGCGCTCGCGCAGCAGCGCCTCGATCGCCTCGGCGTCGGGCTCCTCGGGCCGGTGGGCGGCGTGGCCGTTGCTGGACGCCGCGAGGTCGGCGAACATCGCGTCGACGGTCTCCTGGGCGTCCTTCTTGTTGGTGCCGATCACGCCGGAGGGCCCGCGCTTGATCCAGCCGACGACGTACTCGCCGGGCAGCGCCCGGCCCGACTCGGCGTCGCGCACGCGCCCGCCCTCGTTGGGGATCACGCCCGAGCGCTCGTCGAAGGGCACGCGCGGCAGCGGGATCCCGCGGTAGCCGATCGCGCGGAAGACGAGGCCGGCGGGGAGCGTCTCGTGCTCGTCGGTCGCCTGGGCGCGCAGGCGACCGTCCTCGCCGGCCACGAGCTCGTTGCGCACCAGCTCGACCGCGCCGAGGTGCCCGCGCTCGTCGGGCTTCAGCGCGACCGGGGAGGCCAGGAAGCGCAGCGCGATGCGCTTGGCGTGGCCCTTCGGCTCGCGCGCGGCGTACTCGCGCAGGATCTCGACGTTGCGCCGCGCCGTCGCGTCTTCCTCGGCCTGGGCGTCGTGGACCGCGAGCCCGCGCTCGAGCTCGGCCTCGTCGACGATCACGTCGGCGTCGGAGAGCTCGCCGAGCTCGAGCAGCTCGGGGTTGGTGAACGCGGCCTGCGCGGGGCCGCGGCGGCCGACGACGACGACCTCCTTCACGCGGCTCGCGGCCAGCACCTCCAGAGCGTGGTCGGCGGTGTCGGTGGGCGCGAGCTCCTCGGCGGTCAGCACGAGCATGCGCGCGACGTCGATCGCGACGTTGCCGTTGCCGATCACGACCGCGCGCTCCGCGCTCAGCAGGTCGACCTCGAGGTCGGTGTGGTCGGGGTGGCCGTTGTACCAGCCGACGAACTCGGTGGCCGCGTGCGAGCCCGGCAGCGATTCGCCCTCGATCCCGAGCGGGCGGTCCGAGGGCGAGCCGGTCGCGTAGACGATCGCGTGGTAGTGGCGCAGCAGGTCCTCGCGCGAGACGTGCAGGCCGAAGGTGACGTTGCCGTAGTAGCGGAAGCGCGGGTGGGCGGCCGTCTTCTCGTACACGCGCGTTACCGACTTGATCTTGGGATGGTCGGGCGCGACGCCCGAGCGCACGAGCCCCCACGGCGTCGGCAGGCGCTCGAACATGTCCACCTCGAAGCCGGCTTCGGCGTCCTTGAGCAGGTGCCCGGCGGCGTAGAAGCCGGCGGGGCCGGAGCCGATCACGGCGATGCGGGTGGGGGTTCCATCTGTCATGTGTGTTCCGTGCGGCGCCGCGGAGACATGGGCGCGGCCCGACTCGAACGGGCGACCCCCTCGGTGTAAGCGAGGTGCTCTAGCCAGCTGAGCTACGCGCCCTCATCGATTCACCCCGAAGGCTAGCGGGAGCGGCTCGGCGTCTCCGATCGCGCCCCGCGGGGTAGGCTACGTCCAGGCCACCCCGGCCGGGAGTTCTTCCTTGAGCCGCGACGACACCGCCCACCTGGAGGGGCTGTCTGCCTACCCGCAGGCGGCTGAGCTGGAGCTGCGCCACGTCAGCAAGCGCTATCCGGGCGAGGGCGAGCCTGCGATCGGCGACCTCTCGTTCACGGTCCCGGCCGGCGAGTTCTGCGTGCTGGTCGGCCCTTCGGGATGCGGCAAGACGACGACGATGCGGCTGATCAACCGGATGACGACGCTGAGCGGCGGCGAGATCCTGCTCGGTGGGCAGAGCGTGATGGACCGCGACGTACGCAAGCTGCGGCGCGAGATCGGGTACGTGATCCAGCAGATCGGGCTGTTCCCTCACTTGACGGTCGCCGAGAACATCGCGACCGTGCCGAAGCTGCTGGGCTGGCAGAAGCGCCGCATCGACGCGCGCGTGAACGAGCTGCTCGCGCTGGTCGGCCTCGACGCGGAAGGGCTCGGGGGTCGCTACCCGGCGCAGCTCTCCGGTGGCCAGCGCCAGCGCGTCGGCGTCGCTCGCGCGCTCGCGGCGGACCCGCCGCTGATGCTGATGGACGAGCCGTTCGGGGCGATCGACCCGATCAACCGCGCCAACCTGCAGGACGAGTTCTTGGCCCTGCAGGAGAAGGTGAAGAAGACGATCGTGTTCGTCACGCACGACATCGACGAGGCGATCAAGCTCGGCGACCGCATCGCGATCATGCGCAAAGGGGGCATCCTGGAGCAGTACGGCACCCCCGCGGAGATCCTCGGGCGCCCGGCCAGCGATTTCGTCGCCCAGTTCGTCGGCGCCGACCGCGGCATCAAGCGCCTGTCGCTGACGGCACTCGCCGACGTGACGCTGCTCGATGACACGCGGCGGAGCGCCGAGGCGCGCCGGGTCCCGTCCAACTACACGCTCAAGGACGCGCTCTCGATCCTCCTCACCGACGCGGGCAGCCCGCTGGCCGTGGTCGACGCGGCGCCGGGGGAGGGCGCCGGCGGCGAGCGCGTGCTCGGCTTCCTGACGCTGTCGCACCTGGAGCGCCTGATCGCCGAGGAGTCCCAACGGGAGGGCGACGGCGCGGTCGCGGCAGCGGGGGAGGCCGCCTCGTGAGTGGCTGGCAGCTCGCGGCCTCCGGGCCGGTGATCCCCCAGTTCGGCCAGCACAGCTCGAACTGCGTCGTGCACAACCACCTGTTCTGCTGGGACTGGGTGGAATCGAACTGGAGCCCGGTGCTGTGGCCGGCGCTGCGCCAGCACATCGTCCTGGCGCTGATCGCCGTGGCGATCGGCTTCGTGATCTCGATCACCCTCGCACTGGTCGCCCACCGCTACCGGTGGATCGAAAAGCCGACGATCCTGATCACCACCTTCCTCTACACGATCCCGTCGCTGGCGCTGTTCGAGCTGCTCGTCGCGCCGGTCGGCGCCAACATCTACGCCGCCGAGATCGCGCTCGTCTCCTACACGCTGCTGATCCTCTTCCGCAACACCCTCACGGGCCTGCGCGACGTCCCCGGCGAGGTGCTCGACGCGGCTGAGGGCATGGGCATGACGCGCACGCAGCTGCTCGTGCGCATCGAACTGCCGCTGGCGCTGCCGGCGATCATCGCCGGGCTGCGCATCGCCGTGGTGACGACGATCGCGCTCGCCACGATCGTCTACACGATCTACGACTCGGGGCTCGGCGTGCCGATCCACACGGCGCTCGGGGAGGGGCCGTTCAAGACCGAGCTGATCGCCGCGGGCGTGCTCACGATCGGGCTCGCGATCGTCTGCGACGCGCTGCTGGTCGGGCTCCAGCGCGGGCTGACGCCGTGGGCGCGGGCGCGCCAGGGGAGCTAGATCTGATGCACGAATTCCTCGAGGCCTTCAAGTTCATCGCTCACAACGGCGCCGTGGCCGGACAGCCGAACCTGCCGAGCCTCGCCCACCTCGCGCTCGAGACGCTCAAGGTGGGGGCGATCGGCGTCGCGATCTCGATCGTGATCGCCGTGCCCATCGGCGTCGTGCTCGGACACGTGCACCGCGGCAGCTTCCTCGCGATCAACGTGGGCAACATCGGGCGGGCGCTGCCGAGCCTCGTGATCCTCGCGGTGGGCGATGCCTTCCTCGGGCTCGGGCTGACCGTCGTCGAGCTCGCGCTCGTGATCCTGGCGGTGCCGCCGATCATCACCAACGCCTACTACTCCGTCGACGGCGTGGACCCGGATCTGACCGACGCCGCACGGGGGATGGGGATGAGCGAGCTCGAAGTGCTCTTCCGCGTCGAGCTGCCCCTGTCGGTCCCCGGGCTGTTCGCCGGCATCCGCACGGCCTCCGTGTTCGTGATCAGCACGACCACGATCGCCTCGCTGGCGGGTTTCAGCGGCAGCCTGGGCGACATCATCGCCAACGAGACGAGCTACCACTTCTCGGGCGTGCTGGGCGCCGCGATCTGCGTCGCGCTGCTGGCGCTCGCGGTCGAGGCAGCGCTCACCCTGCTGCAGCACGCGCTCACGCCACGCGGCGTGCGGCTGCGCGGCGACCGGCGTGACAGCGGCTCGATCGGGGAAGCCACATCGGTCGCGGCGAGCGCATAACTTCTATTTCCATTAATCAATTCAAAATAGACGGACAACCAGGAGGCGGCGGATGACACATGGCAGATCGGTGAAGCTCAGGCGGGTTCTGGCGTTGGCGGCGACCCTGCTCGCGGGCGCCGTGCTGGCGGCCTGCGGCAGCAGCTCGAAATCGAGCACCACCACGACGAGCGCGAGCTCGTCGGCGGGCGCGGGCAAGCCGGCCGTGACGCTCGGCAGCAAGAACTTCGCCGAGTCGAACATCATCGGCCAGCTCTACACGCAGGCGCTGCGGGCGAAAGGCTTCACAGTCAACCTGAAGTCGGAAATCGGCTCGACCGAGCTGATCTACAAGGCACTGAAAGCAGGGCAGATCGACGGGTACCCGGAGTACACGGGCGTGCTGCTCTCGGCCGTCGCCGAACAGAAGACGCCGCCGACCAGCGAACAGCAGGCCTACGAACAGGCGAAAGCGTTCGTCGAAAAAGAAGGCTTCACGCTGCTTGAAAAAACACCCTTCTACGACACGAACGTGCTGATCACGCTGCCGAAGTACGCCACTGAACACAACCTGTCGAGCATCGGCGACCTGAAGCCGCTGAACAACAAGTTCACGATCGGCGGCGCGCCCGAACTCGCCACTCGCGAAGAGGGTCTGCCGGGCATCAAGAAGCTCTACGGCGTCGAAGGCAAATTCAAGCCGGTCTCGATCGAACTCTCCTACCAGGCGATCGAAGGCGGGCAGGTGGATGTCCAGAGCGTGTTCAGCACCGACGGGCAGCTGCTCGGCGGCAAGTTCAAGACGCTGTCGGACCCGAAGCACGTGTTCGGCTTCCAGAACGTCGCGCCGATCATCAAGAAGAGCGTGGTCGAAGCGCAGGGCCCGGTGTTCTCCGAAACGATCGACAAGGTGAGCGCGCTGCTGACGATCCCCGCGATGCAGCAGATGAACAAGGCCGTGAGCATCGACAAGCAGTCGGCCGCGAGCGTCGCCGCCGAATTCCTGAAGGCGAACGGGCTGGCCTAGTCAGCTGCGCCGCGCGCGCCGCATCCCCTGGCAAGCTCTTGGGGGATGCGGCGCGAAGGCGGTTCCAGGGCGGTCCGGATCGCCGCGCTCGTCGCGGCGGTCGTTCTGGTCCTCCTGGTCATCGCGCAGATCGTCCTGCCGCGGATCGCCGCCTCGCGCATCTCCTCGCGCGTGGGGCGCTACGGGCACGTCGAACACGTCTCGGTCTCGGCGTTCCCCGCGATCGAGCTGCTGTGGGGCGATGCGGACTCGGTCGAGGTGAAGGCCGGCTCGCTCGCGCTCGCGCCGGCACAGGCGGCCTCGCTGCTGCACGAAGCCGGCGGCGTCGATCGCATGGATGTCAGCGCCGAAGCGGTCAAGGTCGGCTCGCTCGCCCTGACCGGCGCCGAGCTGCGAAAGCGCGGCGCTCAGCTCTCGGCGCACGCGCACGCGAGCCGGGCGGCCGTCCGCACGGCGCTCGGCGCCGGCGTCGGCGTGCGGCTGCTCTCCAGCGAAGGGGGACGCGTGCGCGTGGCGGCGACCGGCAGCCTCTTCGGCGTCGGAGCGACGGTCGCCGCGGTCGCCGAAGCCGAAGACGGCAAGCTCGTGGTGCATCCCGAAGGGCTGCTGCTCGAAGGCTTCCGGCTGACGCTCTTCCACGACTCCCACGTGCACGTGATCGGCGTCGCCGCGCGGCAGGACGCATCGGGGTACGTGCTCGGGATGACCGCGCTGCTGCGCTAGGCGGCGGCGCGGAGGGGTTCGCCCGCGGTGCGGGGCGCCTCGGCGACGACGACGGGCAGCCCCTGCTTCGGGCTGATCGTCGGCATCTGGCGGATCGTCAGCTCGAAGCCGGCCGGCAGCGAGAGCGAGCGCTCCATCAACAGGCGCGCGGCGATCGTGCGCACCTCGAGCTGGCCGAAGCGCATCCCGATGCACGTGCGCGAGCCGCCGCCGAACGGCACGTAGGCGCCCTTCGCCATGGCGGCCCGCCCCTCGGGCGTGAAGCGGTCGGGGCGGAACGCCTCCGGCTCGGGCCACACGTCGGGCAGGTGATGCGAGGCCCAGGAGGAGTAGTTGACGAACGCGCGCGCCGGGATCGGCACGCCTTCGAACGCGATGTCGTGCAACGTCCGTCGCGGGCCGACCCACGCCGGCGGGTACTTCCGCAGCGTCTCGTCGATCGCCATCTCGAGCTCGGGCAGCTCGCCGCCGAGCAGCTGAGCGGCGCTCGGTCGGCCATCCGGCGTCAGCTCGCGCAGCTCGGCGCGGAGCCGTTCGGCGATCTGCGGCTGGCGGGCGAGCTCGTAGAACATGAACGAGATCGTCGAGGTGGTCGTGTCGTGCCCGGCGAACAGCAGCGTCATCACCTCGTCGCGGATCTGCGTGTCGTTCAGCCGGTTGCCGTCCTCGTCGGAGGCGTCGAGCAGCAGGCTGAGGATGTCGCCGCCGCGCCGCCCCGAGGCTCGCCGCTCAGCGATCTCCGCGTAGATCAGGACGTCGAGCTTGCGGGCCGCGGCCTGCATCCGCCCCCACGGCGAGCGCTTGCCGCGGAACACCCGCAGCAGGTAGTCGCTGGCGTAGAACGCGAGCGCCTCCTCGAACAGGGAGGCAGCATCGATCGCGCGCGCCTGCGGGCCGTCCGGGTCGAGCCCGAACAGCGCGCGCATCGCGACGCGCATCGCCAGGTGGCGGGTCCAGTCGTAGAGGTCTGCCGTCGTGCCGGGGACGAGCTGCGCGATCGCCCGCTCGGTCTCCTCGTGGATCGTCTCGACGGAGCCGGCGATGTTCTCGCGGTGGAAGGCGGGCAGCATGATGCGCCGCGAGCGGCGGTGGAAGTCCCCGTCGATCGTCAGCAGGCCGTCGCCCATCAGCCCGATCAGGTCGCGGAAGCTCCCTTCGCGCCACTGGAAATCGGAGAAGTGCGAGACGAGGATGTAGTGGTTCGCCGCCGGGCCGAGCATGAAGACGATGTTGCTGTG
Source organism: uncultured Solirubrobacteraceae bacterium (assembly GCA_963836035.1). Lineage (GTDB taxonomy): Bacteria > Actinomycetota > Thermoleophilia > Solirubrobacterales > Solirubrobacteraceae > Palsa-744. Next base: position 645,637 of record CAWIHX010000009.1, read on the forward strand.
CAGCAGCCGCAGCGTGAAGACGGGGCCGAAGCGCTCGTAGCTCTCGAGCAGCATCTCGAGTGGTTCCGCGGCGAAGCGGCGCGTGCGCGGCAGCGAGAAGCGGGTCTCGCCCGGCGGGTAGGGCACGCGTGCGCGCCGCTCGGCGCGGATGTCGTCGAGAAGAACCCGCACCGGGCTCCGGTTGAGCATCGGGGGAGGTCCGACGAGAGCCACGCGAGAAGCGTACCCGAGCGGCTGGCCGCCTGGCCAGTTTCGTGTCTCTCCCGGCCGGGCACGCGGGCTTGGCATACTGTTTTCCCCACGCCGCGGGCTGTAGGTGCCCGCAGCTATCGCGGGGGTGTAGCTCAGCAGGTTAGAGCGCTGCCCTGTCACGGCAGAGGTCGCGGGTTCGAGTCCCGTCACTCCCGCTTCGCGCGCCTGGCTACGCTGGCTCGCCATGACGGATTGGGCAGCCTGGGGCACCTCGGTCGGCACGCTCGCGCTCGCCGGTGCCACGTTCGCCACGGTGCGCTCCTCGAACCGCTCGGCGCGGATCGCAGAGCGCGCGCTGATGGCCGGGCAGCGGCCGCTGCTCACGCCCTCGCGCCCGGAGGACCACGACGCGCAGGTGCAGTTCGCCGACGGCCGCGTGTTCGCCGCCGGCGGGGGCGAGGCGCTCGTCCGCGAGGACGGGCCGGTCGTCTACCTCGCCGTCCCTCTGCGGGCGGCCAGCCCACGGTCACGAGGTTCGTGCTGCTCCCCGAAGGCCCCGAGGGGTGGCGCCCGGAGGTCGCCCGTCACTGGGACGTGCCGGAGATGTGAGCGGGCGAGACGCGCGGCCCCCCCGGGGGGCGGCCGCGCGTCGCCAACGCGTCAGTGAGGCTTCGCGTAGTCGGCGTAGCCCTGCCAGTCGATCACGACGCAGTCGTCGTCGCCGACGATCCACGCGTCGTGCCCGGGCGGCATGATCGCGAAGTCGCCGGGGCCGTATTCGGCCTCTTCGCCGTCATCCATCACGACCTTCATCCGGCCCGAGATGAAGTAGCACGTGTGCGCTGCCTGGCAGCTGTCGGTGCCCGCCATCGGCTTGACGTGCTCGGACCAGCGCCAGCCCGGTTTGAACGTGGCGCGACCCACCCCTCCGGCGTCGAGGTTCACGAGCTCGAGCTGCCCCGAGCCGGCTTCGAACGGGCGCACCTCCTCGGGCGAGTCGAGGCTCATGCGAATCAATCCAGCCATTGCTCCTTCCCCCTTCGTTTCGTGTGAGCAGCGGCCTCGGGAGCGACTGGACGGCCGCTTGGTTGGAAGCATCTGCGATTCTCCCCGCACCGACCTTGGCAGGCAACCCCAGCACCCGAGCACAGCGATGAACGCCGCCGGCCTGCGCAAGTGCTGCCTGTCGTTCACCGGCGCGGAGGAGACGTTCCCCTTCGGTCCGCTGACCTCGGTGTTCAAGGTCGAAGGCAAGATGTTCGCGCTCTCCGCGCTCGGGGCGGAGTCCCTGCGCGTGAGCGTCAAGTGCGAGCCGGCGCTCGCCGAGGCGCTGCGCGAGGCCCACGCGGCCGTCACCGCCGGCTATCACCTGAACAAGCGCCACTGGAACACGGTCGCGCTCGACGGCTCGCTGCGCGACGCGACCGTACGGGACATGATCGAGGACTCCTACGACCTCGTCGTGAGCAAGCTGCCACGGTCCAAGCGGCTCGCGCTCGGCTGGGAGGGCGAGGGGTAGGCCCGGCGCCGGTGCCGGCCGGGCGCGGCGGCGAGGCGCTGCAGCTCGGAGCCGAGTCGCAGGCTGCTCTCGAGGCCTGGCTGCGGCACCCCGGCCAGGGTCAGCTCGACGGACTCGCAGCCTTCGAGGGCAACCTGCGCCACGGCGCGACTAGGCTGCGGATGTGCATCCGATCGACGAACAGACGATCCTCATCACCGGCGCGACCGACGGCCTCGGCCGCGCGCTCGCGACGGAGCTCGCACGCGCGGGCGCCACGCTGCTGCTGCACGGGCGCGACGAGGCCAAGGGCGAGGCCACGCTCGCCGCGATCCGCGAGGCGACGGGCAACGAGCGCCTGCGCTTCCTGCGCGCGGACCTGGCCTCGCTCGACGAGGTCCGTGGGCTCGGCGAGCTGGCGCTGGGCGAGACGGACCGGCTCGACGCCCTCGTCAACAACGCGGGCATCGGCACGACGACCGAGGGCGTGGCGGGGCGCGAGGAGAGCCGCGAGGGCTTCGAGCTGCGCTTCGCGGTCAACTACCTGGCGGGGTACCTGCTCACGCGGGTGCTCGCGGATCGCCTGCGCGCCTCGGCACCGGCGCGGATCGTCAACGTCAGCTCCGCCGGGCAGTGGCCGATCGACTTCGACGACGTGATGCTCACCCGCTCCTACAGCGGCGTGCAGGCCTACTGCCAGAGCAAGCTCGCGCAGATCATGTTCACGTTCGACCTCGCCGAGGAGCTCGCCGGCGACGGCGTCACCGCCAACTGCCTGCACCCCGCGACGTACATGCCGACCAACATGGTGCGAGCCGCGGGCGTCTCGCCCGCGAGCACGCTCGAGCAGGGCACCGAGGCGACCCTGCGCCTGCTCGCCGACCCCGAGCTGGACGCAGTCACCGGCCGCTACTTCGACGGCGTGCACGAGGCGGCCCCCAACGCGCAGGCCGAGGATCGCGAGGCGCGCGCGCGGCTGCGCGAGCTCAGCGACGGCCTCTGCGGGCTCGAGGCCACCTAGATGATCTAGGCCCTGCGGGCGTAGTATCGGGCTACCGGTCGGCAAGGCGAAGGGAGGCTGTGCTGATGAGCACGGTTGGGGGGAAGGGGTACACGGTCGCGGCGCGCGAGCAGGCGATCGACTTCATGGAGAAGTACCCGGACTACGGCGAGATGCGCTGGTACAGCGATGCGCTGGGCACCGAGCAGGTGTCGTTCAGCTGGCGGCGGATGGCGCCCCGCACCGGGGGGCGCGGCAGCTACGGCCACTGCCACCCCGGCCAGGAGGAGGTCTACTTCGTGATCTCCGGAACCGTCACGTTCAAGGTGGGCGACGACGTGTTCGAGGCGGGCCCCCAGGACGCCGTGCGGATCGCGGGCGACGCGATGCGCTCGCTCCACAACGACACCGGCGAGGAGGCCGAGGTGCTGATCTTCTCCCGCCGGCTGGCTGACCCGCCGCTCGAGAAACAGGACGGGTTCTGGCCGTGAGCGGCGAGGCCGACTCCGCCTCGATCATGCTGCAGGACTGAGTCGCGTGGTGTCGCCCCCGTGGGAGGGGGGCGACACCACGCAGTCTCTCTCTCGAGGAGCGGGGCGGCGCTCCTCGCACCGCCCCTCACTCCTCCCCGCCCGGTCCGAGGGGCGGCTCTCTCTCGCGCTACCAGTTGGTCGGCGGCGGCGGCGCGGCGGTCATTTCGACCGTGTTGCCGGGCCCCGAGGTGGTCGCGGAGATGATCGGCCCGAGCGCGCCGCATTCGCCGAATTCGGGCACGGTCACTTCCGCCTTGAAGGAGAAGCTGCCCACGGCGAGCGCGTTGGTCGGCTCGGAGATGCTGAGCGGCAGGTCGATCGGTGTGACCGTCTTGCAGCCGATCGGCAGCGTGAGCAGGCCGACTTTGACCGCCTTGACGATCTCGTTGGCCTTGCCCTCGGCGCTCTCGGACACTTCGCTGCCGTCTTTGCTGAAGCCGAAGGTGCCGGTTGCCGGCCCCGTCGGCGTCAGCCCGCCGCTGACCGTCACCGGCAGCAGGCCGATCCAGAACGTCTGGTTGATCGGCGGGATGTTCAGCGTCGCCGTCAGCGTGCCCTTGGTCGCGTCGGCGGTCGAGTTGATCGTCGCTCCCTTCGGGACTTCCTCGCTGATCCCCGAGCGCTCGGTGACCTTGCCTTTCAGCGACCATTCGTTGAGCTTCACGAGCAGGTCGCCCACCTCGGGCGCCAGGCGCGCGCCGGCCGGCAGTTTCGCTCCGGGCGAGTGTTGCCCGCAGGTGCTCGGCGCCGTCCTGCCGGAAACCCGTTCTTCGATCCACTTCAGCGCGTTTGCGGCTGCGATCCCGTCAGTGAACAGGTGCTCGGCCGGATAGAGCTGGAAGTCGTCCTTGACGCCGAGTTTGCACCAGTCGTAGTGCAGGTTGACGTCCTGTTCGAGTGGCACCAGCTCGTCTTCGAGCCCGTGGTAGTGATAGACGGGCGCGGAGACCGGCTTCTCGTCGAGGTTCTGTTCTTCGAGCGCTTTGCGCAGCGCCGGCTGGCCGGCTTCGAGTTCGCTCAGCGTCTTGTGTTCGGTGGTGAATTCCTTGAAGTTGGCGCCGTTCAGCGAGGTGATCAGTTCGACCACGCACTCGCTCAGCGCGGAGCTCACCGCGGCTTCGCCGGCGGCCGTCAGCGTCCCGATTTTGATTTCGGGGTAGGCCGCCTGGAGGCCGACCGCGGAGAGGACGGCGAGTCCCGAGCCGACCGATGGTTCGGTGAACGCGCCGAATTCACGCAGGTTCGCCGGCACGCCGCCCGCGGCGACCCCGGACAGCTTCACGTTCGGCGCGTAGCTCGACTGCAGCTCGCCCGCCCAGCCGACGGCCTGCCCGCCCTGCGAGTAGCCCCAGGCATAGGTCGGGTCGGATTCGGTGAGCCCGGAGCCCGGCAGCTGCCTGGCGGCGCGCACGATGTCGAGCACCGCCTGTCCCTCGGAGCGCCCGGCAGTGTAGGTCGGGATCGCGCCGTTGGTGTAGCCCTGGTAGTCGGTCACGTCGACCGCGTAGCCGGCTTTCAGCGACTCGACGATTTCGGCGCCCGCGTACTCGCTGCCGGTGATCATCTGCTTGGAAGGGGCGCACTGCGGCGCGATGCCCTGCGTGCCGATGCCGATCGTCACGACCGGGCGGGTGCCTTTGCCGGTCCATCTCGCGCTCGGCACGATCACCGTGCCGGTGACGAAGTCCGGCTGCCCGTGCTGGTCGCTGGACTGGTACATCACCGTCCAGGCTTTGTTGCTCGCGAGCGCCACCTTGAGGTCGATGCTCGCCGGGCGGTATCGGATCAGTTCGCCGGCGCTGCCCGTCGGCGAGGGCGCCGGCGGGGTGTAGAACGCAGGCCCGGACGGCCCTTCGACCGGAGCCGCCGAGGCACTCCCGACGGACACCGCGAGTGCGCAGGCGAGCACGAAGACGAGCGCGAGCGAAGCACGCGCGAGACCCCTCAAAGCAGACACAGCCACCCCTCTCCTCGAATGTGTAGCGCTGCCATCCCAGATTCGGCGGGGGCGAATGTAACACAGCCTGACCACTTTGTACATACCCTGTGGCATGTCTCAAACGGGCACGGCGGCGGGGGCTCGGTTCTCTATCTTGGGCGGGCGACCATGAGCGCTTCAGAGTCACCCGCAACCCCGCGTCGCTACCGGGGCCTGAGCCCCGAGGAGCGAAGCACGCAGCGGCGCGAGCGTCTGCTCGATGCCGGCCTCGAGCTGTTCGGCACGCAGGGCTATGCGGCGAGCTCGATCCGGGCGGTCAGCGCCGCCGCGGGCCTCAACTCGCGCTATTTCTACGAGTCGTTCTCGAGTCGCGAGGAGCTGCTCTTCGAGGTCTACCAGCGCACCGTCGCCGAAGTGGCGGTGGCGGTGGTCGAGGCGACGGCTCGCGAGAAGACCGTCGAAGACCAGGCCCGCGCCGGGCTCGAGGTCTCCTGGCAGCTGTTGACGGGCGACCGCCGCAAGGCGCGGGTGATCCTGCTCGAGGTGGTCGGGGTCAGCGACCGGATCGAACGCGTGCGGCGCGAGAACCGGCACGCGTTCGCCGACATCATCGCCCGCAACGCGCTGTCGATCGCGGGCGAGGACATCGAGCTGCGGCTCGACCCGGTGCTCACCGCGCGCGCCCTGATGGGCGCATCGATGGAGCTGCTCGGCGACTGGATCCACGGATACGTCGAGGCCTCCACGGAGGAGATCGTCGAGCAGCTCACGTCGATCTACACGGCGGTCGCGCAGTCCTCGGTGGTGCCCGACGAGAACCAGGCCTAGATGATTGATTCCAGGACCATGCACCGCCGGATGGCACGTGTGGCCTTCGCTGGCCGGTTCGGGGATGCGCGCGCAGCGCGCGTCTACCGGTTCGGCCGGCGTCCTCGGCCTTGCCCTTGCCAACCGGGAAGGGCTGCGGCCTGCGTCCTGGGCAGGCTCGACCATCCGCACCACCGGACACGGCACATCGCCGCGGAATCAATCATCTAGACGACGGGCGCGGCCGCCAGCGGGAAGCTGACCCCGGTCAGCTCTTCGGAGACATCCCAGAGCCGCCGGGCGACGTCCATGTCCTTCGCGGCGGAGGTCCGGCCGACGAGCTTGGCGGGGCCGCGCTGCTCCATGAAGCCGCCGGGGCCGGCGAAGCTGTTGCCGGGGATCTCCGCCGTGGCCGCGTAGAGCGTCGGCAGCGCGCCGCCCTCCTCGCTCTGGCCGAGCACGGCGTTGCCCAAGTGGCTCACCCAGTCCTGCAGTTTTTTGCCGCTGTGGAACTGGAGGTTCGTCGCGGCGTAACCGGGGTGCGCCGCCATCGCGAGCACCGGCGAGCCGGCCTCGTCCAGACGCCGCTGCAGCTCCGCGGTGAACAGCAGGTTGGCGAGCTTGGACTGGCCGTAGGCCGACCAGGCGCGATAGGGCTTGCGCTCCCAGTTGAGGTCGTCGAAGTCGATCCGCCCCATGCGATGAGCGGTCGAGGAGACGTTCACGACGCGCCCCGTGATCTGCTCGAGCAGCAGGTTGGTGAGCGCGAAGTGGCCCAGGTGGTTGGTGCCGAACTGGAGCTCGAAGCCATCCTCGGTCTGCGAGAGCGGCGGCACCATCACGCCCGCGTTGTTGATCAGCACGTCGATCTTGCCGCCGTCCCAGCCGCCGGCGAACTCGCGCACGGAGGCGAGGCTCGCGAGGTCGAGGGGGCGCACCTCGGCCCGGCCGCTCATCTTCGCGGCGGCCTCTTCGCCCTTCGCGGGAGTGCGCACGGCCAAGACGACGCGCGCGCCCGCATCGGCGAGCGCCGCGGCGGCGGCGCGGCCGATGCCGCTGTTGGCGCCGGTCACGATCGCGGTGCGGCCGGCCATGTCGGGGAGGGGGGTGGAGCTCGAAGTTGTCATGAGCAACAATGTAGTCGATGACTACAAAGGTGTCAATGTCTACATCAGCCGCTAGCCTGTAGCCCGATGGCCGAACGGGCCTATCACCACGGCAACCTGCGGACGGCGCTGCTCGAGGCCGCCGAGCAGACGCTGCGCGAGCGCGGTGTGCAGGCGCTCTCGCTGCGCGAGCTCGCGCGCGAGGCCGGCGTCAGCCACGGCGCCCCGCGGCGGCACTTCGCGGACCGCCAGGCGCTGCTCGACGCGCTCGCCGGCGCGGGCTTCGAGCGCCTCGGCACGGAGCTTCGCCTCGCGGCCGCCGGTGCGGGCGAGGACTTCGAGTCGCGGCTGCGCGCGATCGCGGCCGCCTACATCCGCTTCGCGACCGAGGATGCGGCGCTGCTCGAGCTGATGTTCGCCGGCAAGCACCGCGAGGGCGCGGGCGAGCTGGCAGAGGCGGCGGAGCGGGCGTTCGCGGTGATGCTGGAGCTGATCGACGAGGGCCAGCGCGAGGGCGTCATCGAGCGTGGCGAGCCCAAGCGGGTCGGGCTCGTGCTGTTCGCGACGATCCAGGGCATCGCCGCCCTCGTCAGCGCCGGGCTCGTCGAGGCGGGCGAGGTCGACGAGCTGGTGGCCGACGCCACCGAGCGCTTCCTGCGCGGCGCGCGCGGTCGCGTCGCGGCGTGAGCGACCCGTTCGCGCTCGAGCGCTTCGTCCGCGCCCAGGACGAGAGCGGGACATACGCGCGGGCGCTCGCCGAGCTGCGCGCCGGGCGCAAGCGGGGCCACTGGATGTGGTTCGTGTTCCCGCAGCTCGCCGGTCTCGGCTCGAGCGCGATGTCGCAGGCCTTCGCGATCGGCTCGCTCTCCGAGGCGCGCGCGTACCTGGCGCATCCGGTGCTGGGGGAGCGGTTGCGCGAGTCGGCGGCGGCGCTGGACTCGCTCGGAGACGTCTCTGCGGAGGACGTGCTCGGTCACGTCGACGCGCTGAAGCTGCGCTCCTCGCTCACGCTGTTCGAGCGAGCCGATCCGAGCGAGCCGCTGTTCGCCCGGCTTCTCTCGAAGTTCTACGCCGGCCTCCGCGACGAGCGCACGGAGCAGGCGCTGGCCTGAGGGCGCGGTTGCAGGCTTCGCCGAAGTTCGATCCACCGGTATCATCTCCGCCCCACTCGGAGGGGCTGGGAGAACGGAGGGACTCCATGGAGGGGACGGGTGCTGGGCTGAAGCTGCGCTGCGCGGCGGCGTTCCTGCCGATCGTGCTGCTGCTTGCGTTCGCGACGCTGGCGAGCGCGGCCGGGCTCAGGCCCTCGGCAGCGGGTTCGTGGGGCCGGCTGCCGGTGACGCACAGCGCGCGGGCGATGCGCGTGCGGAGCTCCGCGCGCTCCCGGATATCGGCTGGCCGCAAGGCCTCGCCGGCGCTCGGCGCGACCGGGACGATCAAGGGAGAAATCACCGACGCCGTCACGTCGACAGGGATCGGACCGATCGATGTCTGCGCGTGGCCGCTCGAAGCCGAAGAAGACGAAGAAGAGTTCTTCGAGCCCGAATGCGAGCCGAGCGGGTCGAACGGCAATTACGAAATCACCGGGCTTGCGGCCGGCGAATACGTGGTCGAATTCGCGACCCCCTTCAACAGTACGCTCAACTACGTTCTCCAGTACTACAAAGACGCGTCGAGCTTCGAAGCCGCCACCCCGGTCACGGTGAACGGCGCCACGGTCAACAATGTCAACGCGGCGATGGTCCACGGTGGTCGCATCGCCGGCAAGGTCACGGCGGCCGCCGGCGGCGCCGCGCTCGCCGGCATCGAAGTGTGCGCTGGGAACACGGCGCCCGAAGTCGAATCCTTCGGGTGCGGAGAAACCGACGCCAGCGGGGAATATCTGGTGACGGGCCTCGCCGATGGTTCGTACAAGGTCGGCTTCCAATCGACACGAAGCGCCGGCTACATCTCGCAGTTCTATTCCGGCAAGAGCACCTACGGCTCTGCCGACGAAGTGACGGTGAGCAAGGAAGCGACGACCGAAGGGATCGACGCCGCGATGGTGCAGGGCGGCCGGATCTCAGGCGTTGTGACCGTCGCCGGCACCGGCAAACCCCTCTCCGAAGCTTTCGTCTGCGCGCTGAACTTCTCGGAAGAGGTCTTCGCTTGCGCGGAAAGCGAAACCGACGGTGCGTACACGATCACGGGTCTCCCCGAAGGAAACTACGACGTCGAATTCTTCGCCGGGACCGGGTTCGAAGCGGAGTTCTTCGACGAAGCGTTCTCGCTCGAAGAAGCGACTGCGGTCCACGCTGCTCCGGGATCGGCGAGGACCGGGATCAACGCGGCGATGTGGGTCCCGCCGCGGCTGGAAGAAAAACGCTTCCCGACGATCACGGGCACGATCGCCGTCGGCTCCACTCTGAGCTGCTCGCAGGGGTCGTGGCTGGGGACCGCGCCGATGACCTTCAGCTATCAATGGCTGCGCGACAAAGTTGCGATCCCGGGCGCCACCGCGACCACCTACACCATCCAGAGCGCTGACATCGGGCACTTCGTTGCGTGCATGGTGACGGCGACGAACCGCGCCAACAGCTCCTGGGCTACGAGCATCGGCTACCGCGTCCCCGTCCCGTTGCCGGCACCGGCAGCGGCACCGGCCACGACGGCGACCACACAGCCCGCGGGCGGGGTCCAGAGCCTCCGCGTCGTCGCGCCGTCGATCGCGGTCCTCGGCCGCCTCCACGTCGCCGGCGGCGGCGCCGTCGCCAAGCTCCACTGCGCCCTCGGACCCTGCAAGGGCACGCTGCAGCTCACCGTCACGGTGACGAGACGTCATCGCTCCGGCGGGCACACGGTGACTCGGCACGCGACGATCACGATCGGCAGCGGCAGCTTCTCGCTGGCTCAGGGCGCCAGCGGCAAGGTCACGATCCACCTCACCGCACAGGGGCGGAAACTGCTCGCGCACGCGGCGCGACATCCGCAGGCGGCGAAGCTGAAGCTCGCGATGCAGAACGCGCCGTTGAGCTCGAAGGCCGTCGTCGTCGGCTAGCCCGCTTCGGCCTCCGCGCGGAGCTTCGGCGGCGCGCGTGCGAACCACGCTTCGGTGACCGCTTCCTCGAGCTCGGGCAGGCCGATACGGTCCAGGCGCACGAGCACCGAGGGGTGCCCGTCGAAGTGCGAGGTCGTGAAGTAGGTCTCCGGCTCGGAGGCGAGCAGCGCCTCCTTGGCGTGCAGGTGCTCGACGCGGGCGCCGAGGATCGGGCCATCCGGCGCCGCGCCGCCCAGCTCCTGCACTTCCCTGGCACGCAGCGGGCGCTCCCAGACGAAGAGCTTGCCGCCGACGCGCCACTGGAGATGCTCGCGCGAGGTGCGCTCCTCGCTGCCGGGCAGCGCCATCGCGATCCGCCGCACGTCCTCGAAGCCGGCCACGCTCAGCTCGCCGCTGCGTCGAGGCTGGCGCGCAGCTCGGCCATCTGCTGGAAGGCCTCGAGCGGGTTGGGCGGCTCGGAGCCGGAGAGCTCCGCGTAGATGTTGGCGACGTTGACGACCAGGCGCTCGCGCTCTCTCCAGTCTGCCCAGCGGTCGAGCGAGAGACGCTGCGCTGCCTGCATCGCGTCGAGGCCGTCGCGGTAGGCGGCGGCCGCCTGCTCGTAGAGGTAGTCGAAGTAGGCGCGCAGCTCGCGCACGTCGGCGAGCGACGCGAGCGGGCCGTGGCCCGGGACGATCGCCGCGGGGGCGAGCGCCTCGATCCGGTCGCAGGCCGCGACCCAGTTCGAGACGGGACCGGCCCACGCGATCGGGTGCGCGCCGTTGAAGAGGATGTCGCCGGTGAACAGGATCCGCTCGGCCGGCAGCCAGGCCATCGTGTCGCCCCGGGTGTGAGCGGGTCCCACCTCCAGCAGGTGGACCTCGCGGCCGCCGGCGCGCAGCTCGAGCTCGCCGGAGAACGTCTCGTCCGCCGCCGGCGGCTCGATGCCGTCGAAGCTGAAGCGCCCGAAGCAGCGCAGGAAGAACTCGCCGAGCGCACCCATCTGCGGCGCCTGGGCGACGAGCGCCGCCATCGCCGCGGGGGGCAGCTCCGACATCTCCTCGGCGGTGCCCTCCGAGGCGAGGATGCGCGCTCCGGCGACGAGCTGGTTGCCGTAGCAGTGATCGCCATTGGCGTGCGTGTTGACGAGCGTGTCGATCTGCGCCGCGGCCGGCACGGCGGCCCGCATCTCGGCGAGCATCGTCTCGGTGAGGGAGAGGTCGAAGAGGGTGTCGATGAGCAGTGTCTGCTCGCCGTCGCTGACGAGCCCCGCGTTCGACCAGCCCCAGCCGCCGTCCGGCTGCAGGTAGGCGTAGACCCCGTCCGCGACCTCCGCCAGCCCTCGCTCGTAGCTCGCCGCCATCGGCGGAGACGCTAGCGGGTGGACGGAGCGAATCATCGTCTTGGTGGCCGTCGGGTTCTCGGAAATCTCGGTCCGACCCCGAGCCGCGACGAAAGCCCCGCCCGTCGGTTGACGGCGCGGGGCTTTCGGCTGTCGGCCTCTCGCAAGCGGGTCCGCGCCGCGCCTCAGGACGCGCTCAGTTCGCGCTCCATCTCGGCCAGGTCGCGGACCTGCGTCAGGCGGATCGAGTTGCCCGAGGGGTCGCGGAAGCCGGAGTCGATGCCGTAAGGGCGCTCTTCCGGCGCTTCGTTGAACTCGACGCCCCGCCCGCGCAGTTCCTCGTAGGAGGCGCGGCAGTCGTCGGTTTCGAGGAACACCGTGCCGGCGAAGCCCTTGGACATCAGCTCGCGCACCTGCTCGGCGGTGTCGCTGTCCATCACCGGCGGCCCCGGGATCCTCATCAGGACGATCGAGAAGTCGTCCTGCCCCGGGACGCCGACCGTCAGCCAGCGGAAGTCCCCGAGCTCGGGCAGGGTCACGTCGGAGCGAACCTCCATCCCGACCTTCTCCGTCCAGAAGGCGAGCGCCTCGTCCTGGTCGTGCACCCAGAGCTGGGCGGTTCCCACTTTCATCATCTCAGGCTCCTTCTCTCGTCGGTTGCGATGTCGCTCAAACTACGCGCGGTCCTCGGCGCTGTCTTCTCGAAAAGTGCGGCGTTGCGGGCGCCCGTACGCGCGCACCACGCAGCCCGGCACGAGCGCCATGTCGGCGGCCGGCGGGTGGCGCTCGCGGTAGACGGTGGGCGAGACCCCGTACGTGCGCGTGAAGCTCGTCGTGAAGGAGCCGAGGCTGCTGAGGCCGACCGAGTAGCAGATGTCGGCGACCTGCCGGTCGGTCGAGCGCAGCAGTGCCGCGGCCCGCTCCAGGCGCCTGGTCAGCAGGTAGGCATGGGGGGAGTCGCCGAAGGCGCGGCTGAACTCGCGGATGAAATGCGCGCGCGAGAGCCCCGCCACGCGGGCCATGTCCTCGACCCCGAGCGGCTCGGCGTAGCGCGCGTCGGCGAGGTCCTTGGCGCGCAGCAGATGGCGGGCGGGCGGAGCGTAGGCCACCGCCCCAGTATGTCTAGAGTCCGCACCCGATGTTCGACCTCGAGCGCTATCTCGATCGCCTCGGTCTCGAACGCGGCGCGACGCTCGCGGAGCTGCACCGCGCGCACGCCACGTCGATCGCCTTCGAGGGGTTGAGCGCGCATGTCGGCGAGGGCGTGCCGCTCGAGTCCGGCGCGCTCGCCGCGAAGCTCGTCGACGGCGGGCGCGGCGGCTACTGCTTCGAGCAGAACCTGCTCTTCAAGGCTGCGCTCGAGGAGCTCGGCTACGAGGTCGAGCCGTTCCTCGCGCGGGTCCGCGTCGGCCTCGCGCCCGGCCAGATCCGCGGGCGCACCCACCTGGTGCTGCGGGTCGGCGACGGGGAGAGTCGCTGGCACGCCGACGTCGGCTTCGGCAGCGGCACGCTGCTCGAGCCGATCCCGTGGGGCCCGGGCTCCGAGCACGAGCAGGCCGGCTGGCACTTCCGGGTCGTCTCCTCGGAGGGCGAACACGTGCTGCAGACCCTCGACGAGGGCGTGTGGGCCGACCTCTACGCCTTCGTGCCGGAGCCCGCGCCGCTGGTCGACATCGAGATCAACAACTGGTGGACGGCGACGTTCCCGGAGTCGCCGTTCGTGGCCGGCTTCCTCGTGAGCCGCCAGTGGCCGGACGGGCGCCGCCTGATCCTCTCCGACTGGGGCGAGCTGACGCTCGTCGAACGCACGCCCGCGGAGACGCTCGCGACGCCCGTCGCGCGCGAGCAGGTGCCGGCGCTGCTGGCGGAGCGATTCGGGCTCGAGGGCTTCGAGCTGGACGAGCGCGGCCGGCTGCGGCGCGGTGCCGAGCGCCGGCCCGGTCCCTAGCCGGCCCCTAGATGATTGATTCCACGACCATGCACGTCCGGTGGCACGTCTGGCCTTCGCCTGGCGGCGTCCTCGGCCTTGCCCTTGCCAACCGGCAAGGGCTGCGGCCTGCGTCCTGGGCAGTCTCGACCATCCGCACCACCGGACACGGCACATCGCCGCGGAATCAATCATCTAGGGTGGCGGGATGGCCCGCACCCCCACCGCAGCGATCGCCGCCGCCTCGCTGATCGGCGGCTATGCCGTCGCGGCGGGCTCGGGCTCGCGTCCGCTGGGCGGCCTCGTGCTCGTCGCCGGGGGGCTCTGCTGCGCGCGGATCTGGACGCGCCGGGACGGCCCGCGCACGGCCGCCGCGCTGACCGGAGTCGGTCTCGGGGCCTTTGTGCTCTCGCATGTGCTCGCGCCCCAGATCGGCGCCTGGCCGGCGGTGCTGAGCGTCTCGGCCGCGACCGCGGCGAGTGTCTGGGTCTGCTCGGACGCGCCGGCCCTGCGTCGCATCTAGGCCGCGAAGCGGGCGTGCAGCTCCGGCAGCAGCGCGGCGAGGTTCGCGTACTCCTCGGCGCAGTGTCGCGCCAGCGCGCGCGGCAGCCGCGCAGGCAGCAGGCGGACCCGCGCAGCGCGGGTGTTGAGCACGCGCTCGCCGAGCGCCGCCAGTGGTGCGGGCGCGTACGGCCGCAGGGCCGCGCCGAGCCAGAAGCGGCTGCGCAGCGTGACGCCCTCGTCGTCGCGCAGGAACACGTGCGCCATCGGCGTGTGGCGCACGCGGCGCACGTCGTCGCCCGCGTACCCGCACACGATCGTCGCCACCCGAGGGTCCGTCAGCGCGTCGCTCGAGAAGCCGAGCTGCGATGGCGCGACGAAGGCGATGCGCGCGTGGACCGGGCCCAGCCCGACGTCCTCGACCGGGTGGTGCACGGCGCCCCAGTGCGCCTTGGCGCCGGGGCGCTCGGGCTGCTCGAGGGAGTTCGCGAAGTGGGCTCGCGGGTGCCAGACGCGGTAGCGGGTGGCCTCGCGCGGGTGCCAGTCGAACCACCAGTCGACCATCTCGCCGTCTACCCCGGGCATCGATGTCTCGACGGCGACGTAGGCGGTCCCGTCGGCGAGCGCGCACCAGCCGGTCTCGGCGGGCAGCGGCGCGGGGTCGAGCAGGCGGTCGAGCTCGGAGAGCCCGAGCGCGTCGGCGGCGTCGATCGGACCCGCTTCGATCGCACGCAGCACCCGCCGGTCTGGTGCGCGCATCGGCCGGCGCAGGTAGCGCTCGAGCTCCGGGACGCCATGTAGCTCCGGCCCGGTCTCCACTCGTCTGCTCACCGTCCCATCCATTCCGGGAATCTTCGCTCAGGGTCGCGCCGCGCGCGCAGCTCGTCGAGACGGCGCATCTGCTCGTCGCCCGCGAAGCGGGCCGGGCGGCGGCCGAGGTTCTCGTCGGCGAGCTGGATGCCGCTCGACAGGTGCTCCATCGCCCGCATCGACTCGGTCGCCCAAGCCACGTTCGCCTCGTCGAGCGAGGGGTCCTGCCAGACCGCGTAGAGCGCGATGTAGGTGTCGTCCTCGACGCTGTAGGCCATCTCGGGCCGCGCCGGTGCGGGCGTCGTGCCCGGCCCCCAGTTCATCCACAGCATGTGCGAGGGGGCGCCCGGCAGGGTGGCGGCGATCTGCTCCAGCCCCGGCACGAGCTGGGCTGCCGGTGCCGAGGTCCACATGTTGTCGACCGCGTAGCGGTGCTCGTCGGGGTAGGAGGCGTGTACGCCCGCATAGAGGTCGGCGAGCTCGACCTCCACGTAGGGGACGTTCAGCTTGGCGGCGTCGAGCGCCGGGCAGCTCTGCAGGAGCGCGAGCGCCGCGCGCGCCTCCTCGGTGTCGTCGACGAGCACCGGCGCGGTGACCGCGATCTCCACCTCGCCCGCCTCGTCGCGGTGCACGATCAGCATCAGCTCCATCGTGCGCGGCACCCGCGGCGCGATCTCCTGCGCCCACGCGAAGACCTCCGCCAGCACGTGCGGTGGGTAGGTGACGAGCCCGTTCGCGGTCACGCGCGGGCGGCGTTGCAGGCGCAGGTGGAAGCCGGTGACGATCCCGAAGAAGCCCGGCCCGGCGCCGCGCGCGGCCCACAGCAGGTCGGTGTTCCGCTCCTCGTCGGCGCGCAGCAGCTCGCCGTCGGCGGTGATCACGTCGATCGCCTCGACGCTCATGCAGGCGGGGCCGTGCAGGCGCCCGTTCCACCCGTAGCCGCCCTGCAGCAGGTAACCGCCGAGCCCCACCCCGGGGCAGTGCCCGGCCGGGAAGAACAGGTCGCGCTCACCGAGCGCGGCGAGCAGCCGATCGCCGCGGCAGCCGGGCTGCACGCGCGCGGTCATCGCCGTCGCGTCGAGCTCGTGGCCCTGCAGCGCGGAGAGGTCGACGAGCACGCTGCCGTCGCGCAGGTGGTTGCCGGCCCAGCTGTGGCCGCCCGAGCGGACCGTGACGATGAGACCCTCCTCCCGCGCCAGGCGCAAGGCCGATACCGCATCGGCCTCCGAGGCGGCGAGCACGATCGCCTCGGGATAGCGCTCGGGCGTGCGCGCGTTCCACACGGCGCCGCGCCGCGCCTGCTCGTAGCCCGCGTCGTCCCTGCGCAGGACGGTCCCCTCCAATTCGTTCATCGTCGTTCCACGATACAGTATGAACGTCCCACGATGCAAGACAGCCCTACAGCACAGCGTCCCGTCATCCAGTCGATCGCCCGCGCCGCCCGCGTGCTGCGTGCGCTCGCGGCGGCGCCCGGCGGCCTCGGCCTGGCCGAGCTGTCCGCCGCCGTGTCGCTGCCGAAGTCGACGGTCCATCGCCTGATCGCGGCGCTCGCCGCAGAGGATCTCGTCGCGAGCGCGCCCGGCGGGCGGATCGTGCTCGGCTCCGGGCTCGCGCGACTTGCGCAGGCGGGCGCCGCCGCGCTGCCCGCGCGCCTGCGGCCCGCGCTGGAGGCGCTCTCGCGGCGCACCGGCGAGACCGTCGACGAGAGCGTCCTCGACGGCGACGGGGTCCGGTTCGTGGACCAGGTCCCCGGGCCGCAGCGCCTGCGCGCCGTGTCGGCGGTGGGCGAGGAGTTCCCCCTCTACTGCACGGCCAACGGCAAGGCGCTGCTGGCCGCGCTCGGGCCCGACCGCGCCCGCGCGCTGCTCCCGGCGCGCCTGCGGCGCCTCACCCCGCACACGATCACCTCGCACGGCGCGCTTGCCGCCGAGCTCGAACAGGCCGCGCGCGCCGGGGTCGCCTTCGACCGCGAAGAGCACAGCGAGGGCATCTGCGCTGTCGGCGCCGCCGTGATCGTGGAGGGCGCACCCGTCGCGGCGCTCTCGGTGCCCGTGCCGACGCCGCGCTTCGAGCGCAGCGAGCGCCGCCTGGCCGACGCGGTGCGAGCCGCCGCTCGCGACGGCGCGGCGCTGCTCGGCTAGCGCGCCGCCACGAAGCGCTCGAGCGCTTCGGCGAGCGCGTGCGCGACGCGCTCGCGGTAGGAGGGCCGCTCCATCGGCGCCTCGTCTGCGCGGTTCTGCATGTTCGCGACCTCGATGAAGACCTTCGGGACCCGTGAGAGGTTGAGGCCACCGAGGTCGGTTCGGGGGGCGATTCCGTCGTGGCCGTCGTAGGTGGAGGTGTGGAGGCCGATCGACAGCAGCGCGGCGCGCACGTCCCCGCCGAGCCGGCGGGAGGGGGCGAGGATCGGGCGGTCGGCGCCGCTCGGGATCGCCGCCGGCACGAGCACCGCGAAGCCCGAGCCGCCGGGCGGGCCGCCGTCGGCGTGGATCGAGATCGCCGCGTCGCTGTGCGCGCGGTTGCCGATCGCCGCACGTTCGTTCACGCAGGGCCCGACGCCGGAGTTGCCGGTGCGCGTCATGACCACGCGCGCGCCCGCCGCGCGCAGGATCGCGCGCAGCCGCATCGCGACGCTCCAGTTGAAGTCCGTCTCGCGGTAGCCGTCCGGTGCGGCGGTGCCCGTCGTGTCGCATTCCTTCTCGCCGTTGCCGTCGGGTACGAGCCGCGCGATCGTCTGCGGGTGGC
Source organism: uncultured Solirubrobacteraceae bacterium (assembly GCA_963836035.1). GTDB lineage: Bacteria > Actinomycetota > Thermoleophilia > Solirubrobacterales > Solirubrobacteraceae > Palsa-744. The sequence goes on from CAWIHX010000009.1 coordinate 663,053, forward strand.
TGAAGTTGCCGCCGTTGTGCCCCGGGTCGACGGTGATCGTGCGCCCGGCGAGCGGCAGGGCGGGGGCGGCGGCCGTCTGCACGGCCGCCGTCACGGTTGCCGGCGCGGCGCGCACGAGCGCGCGGGGGGCGGAGACGCCGACGGTCGCGGTCGATCGCTGCGGCGGCGTCGGCGACGCGGAGCCGCAGCCGAGCAGGATCGCGGCAACGGCGCTGGATGCGAGGCTCGCCGCTCGTACGTTCATCCGCAGCAGGCTAGCCGCGCGCGGAGGCGATCTGCTGAATAATCACGCGCCGATGCGCGCGATCCAGATCGTCAACGAGAACGGCCCGGACGAGGCGCTCGCGCTCGCCGAGCTGCCCGACCCCGAGCCCTCGCACATGATGACGCCCGGGCAGGGCGTGCTGGTCGAGGTCCACGCGGCCGGCGTGTCGTTCCCCGAGCTGCTGCAGACGCGCGGGCAGTACCAGATGAAACCGCCGCTGCCGTTCGTGCCCGGCAGCGAGGTGGGCGGGGTCGTGATCAGCGCGCCCGAGGGCGCCGCGGTCAAGGCCGGCGACCGCGTCGCCGCCTTCTGCGCGCTCGGCGGCTGGGCCGAGACGGCGGTCGCGCCCGAGTACTTCGTCTTCCCGCTGCAGGAGCTCGACTTCGCCCAGGGCGCCGCGCTGGTTCTCAACTACCACACCGCGTACTTCTCGCTGAAGCTGCGCGGTCGCCTCACCGAGGGCGAGAGCGTGCTCGTGCACGGGGCCGCCGGCGGTGTCGGCACCGCCTCCCTGCAGGTCGCCAAGGGGCTCGGCGCGACGACGATCGGGACGGTCTCGAGCGCGGAGAAGAAGAAGGTCGCCGAAGAGGCCGGTGCCGACCACGTCGTGATGATCGCCGAGGGCTGGAAGGACGAGGTCGTCGAGCTCTCGGGCGGCGGCGTCAACCTCGTGCTCGACCCCGTCGGCGGCGACCGCTTCCTGGACAGCCTGCGCTCGCTGCGCGAGGACGGCCGGCTGGTGGTCGTCGGCTTCACCGGCGGCTCGATCCCCGAGGTGCGCGTCAACCGCCTGCTGCTGAAGAACACCGAGGTGATCGGTGCCGGATGGGGGGCCTACGTGATGGGCAAGCCCGATCTCAACCGGGAGATCGGCGCGGCGATCTCAGGCATGATCGACGCGGGCGTGGTGCGCCCGCTGATCGGCCAGCGCTTCGGGCTCGAGCAGGCTGCCGAGGCGCTCCACACGCTCGACGAGCGGCGTGCGCTCGGCAAGGTCGTGCTCGACGTGCGCGGCGGCTGAGAACCGGCGAGCGCCGTCGCCGGGGGCGCCACCGGAGCGCTCACGCACCGGGCGCGGCACCCCCAAACTCTTACACGATTCTTCCCCGCTGCCGGGCGATCGTGGCGAATTACGCCTTACGCTCAACACGAGGGTGGAGGACCCCCTCCGCAGCATGCTCATCGACAAAGGAGCAGCTAAATGATGAAGGTCATCGGCGCCGGGCTCCCCCGAACCGCCACCACGACCCAGATGTTCGCGCTCGAGCAGCTCGACTGTGCTCCCTGCTACCACATGCGCGACCTGCTGGCCGACCTCGAGTCCGGCCTGCCGCTGTGGGAGGCCGTCGTCGACGGCAAGCCCGACTGGGAGGCGATCTTCGGCGAGGCCCGCTCGACCGTCGACTGGCCCTCGGCGTACTTCTACCGGGAGCTGATGGACCACTACCCCGACGCCAAGGTGCTGCTGAGCGTGCGCGGCTCCGAGGAATGGGCGAAGAGCATGGAGAAGACGATCTGGGGGATGTGGTTCGGCGACACCGTGCTGCACCACCTCAACGACGCCCGCAGGGTCGTCGACCCGCTGTGGAACCGCTACATCGCGCTGATGTCGCGGCTGAACTTCGACGAGGGCGGCGCCTTCGCCGGCGCCGACACGCTGCCGAAGCTGGAAGCCGCGATGGAGCGCTGGAACAACGAGGTCCAGGAAGTCGTCCCGTCCGAGCGGCTGCTCGTCTGGGATCCGAAGGACGGCATCGCGCCGATCTGCGACTTCCTCGAAGTCGGGATCCCGGCCGAGGAGCTGCCGCGCCTGAACGACACCAAAGCGTTCCGTGAGGGCATCATCGGCGGCGCGCTCGACTCGGTCACCGAGTGGTGGGAAGCCCGCGATCGGCCCGCGGAAAGCCTGCACGGCGCCGCGCTGAAGCAGTAGCCCGGTCCTACGCGGCGGGGTCGAGCGCGACGGCGGCCGCCCCGGGCGCGCCCAGGAACGGCGCGAGCGCGAAGTAGGTCAGCTGTGGCGCGGCGCCCGGCAGGGCGCCCGTCGCACCCCGCTCGATGTAGCCGTGGAGCACCTGCCAGATGCCACCGGCGATCGCCTCGGCGGTGACGGCCGGCTCGCCGGCGGCTCCCTCGCGGCGGGCGCGCTCCACGCCGGGCTCGAGGCGGGCGCGGAAGCCCGCCATCGCGCGGTCCCTGATCGCGAGCGACTCGGGGCTCGCGGCGAAGGTGTCGACGAGCGTGAGGTGGGCGTGCTCGGGCTCCGAGGCGAGGTACTCGAGCAGCGCCTCGATCCCGGCCCGCACGGCGTACGGCCAGTCCTCGCGGTGGCTCTCGAACGCGTCCCCGGTCACGCGCAGGGCCTGGTGCATGCCGACCTTCTGCGCGCCGAGGAACGCGGCGTGCTTGGACTCGTAGATCGCGTAGAAGGTCTGGTTGGAGACGCTCGCGCGCCGGGCGATCTCCGGGATCGTGAGCGCCGGCAGTCCCTTCTCGGCGACGATCGCCGCGGTCGCGTCGACGATCCGCTCGCGCTGGCTTCGCTCGATCAGCTCGCGCGGCAGCTCGCTGCGACCGCTCGGCAGGGGGCGCGCGGCGCGCTGGGCCGGGGCGATCGCGCCGGCGTCGGCTTCGCCGGCCGGCTCGCCTTCCTCCGCGGCCGGCGTCCCGGGCGCCGCCAGCCCGGGCGCGAGCTCCTGCGGGTAGCTCCCCGCCCAGCTCGTCAGCGCGAGCGCGAGCTCGGGCAGTTCGCCCTGGCTTCCCTGGCGCAGGCGGCTCGCCGTCACCTCGCGGATCCCCCCGACGAGGGCGGGCACGGTCAGATCGCAGCCGTCCAGCGGCGTTCGCGGCGAGCGGTTCGCGTGCACGTAGGCTTCGAGCGCGTCGAGCGCGAGCCGGCGTTTCTGCCTGACTCGCGGGCCGGCGCCGAACGCGCCGAGCACCAGCAGGGAGACCGCGTGCGGTTCGCTCGCGGCCAGCTGCGCGAACGCCCGCAGCGCGCCGAGCAGCCGCACCCGGGGCGGGTCCGCCTCGCGGTGGGCGTCTGCGATCGCCAGCCCGGCGCGGCGCGCGACGTCCTCGTATGCACCCATCAGCAGCTGTTCCTTGTCGGCGTAGAGGCTGTAGAGGGTCGGCGAGGAGACGTGGGCGAGCTTCGCCACGTCGGCGATCCGCACCGCGGGATACCCCTTCGCGGCGATCAACTCCACCATCGCCGCGCGCAGGCGCCGCGCCTGGTCCTCGCGGACCAGCTCGGGATCGAGGCCGTGGCTGCCCGCCGGGAGGCGCCGGTAGCGCCCGCGGCCGTTCGGCGGGCCCGCCCGCCCGCGGCGCTCGCGTCGGATCGGCCTGTCGGTCACCGGCGGCCGCGCGGCACGCTCAGCCGCGGATCGTCTTCGAGGTGCCGATCACGGCTCCGCTCGCATCGAGCGCCTGCACGGCGACGTACGCGGCCGGCTTGGATGCCTTGAGTTCCGTCTCGAAGCCGGCGCGGGCGGCGCTCGCGGCGGGCGCGAGCGTCGATGGGCTCGGGCCTGCGAGCAGCCGCCAGCTCGCCGTGCGCGTGTCGCCGTTCCAGCTGACGTAGACGGTCAGGCGGCTGCCCGCGGCCGAGGCGACCGCGGCCGGCGCGGCGGCAGGGCTGCCCGTCCAGGCGAATCGGTAGCCGCGATAGGCCTGGTAGGAGCCGTGGAAGTGCGCGTCGAAGAGCAGGCTGCCCGAGGAGGTGAACTCGGAGAAGTAGGGCTCGGGCCCCCAGCCGAGGAAGACGTCGCCGTTCGCGAGCGTCTGGATGTTGCCCTGGCTGCCCGATTTCAGCGGCGCGGGGTGCTCGTACTGCCTCACGACGCTGGCCGTTCGCGTGTTCGAGTCGACGCTCACCACCAGCCCGCGGGACTGGGGGTGCACCATCGGCACGCCGCCGTTGTCGAACACGCTGATGTTGCCGTCGGGGAGCACTTCGGCGTCGTGCTGGTAGGCCGTGTGGGTCCCCGAGCCGAGCTTCACGTCCGAGTGCTTGCCGCCGATCGTCTGCAGCACCTGACCGGTGCGGCTGTTCAGCTCGTACATCGACCACGTGTTGCGGGCCGAGATCAGCGTCGTCCCGCCGGACTGCTGGTCGATCGAGTTGAGGTGGAAGTAGTCGAAGGGGATGTGCCTGCTCGTCGTCACGGCGGTGCTGTAGGAGTCGCTCAACGGGATGTGGTCGAGGCTGTGCCACTCGCGGCGCACGAGGCCGGTGCGCAGGTCGAGTTCCTGGTAGAGGCTGTCCGTCACCGCTCCGCCGCGAGGACCGCCGAGCGAATGGAGGTCGCACAGGATCGGCCTGAACGCGGTGATCACCGCCGTGCCCTGGGGAGTGATGTGGAAGTCGTGCAGGTCGACCTTGTAGCCGTTGCCCGCGTGGACGCGGCCGACCTGGCGGTAGCTCGCGTCGTAGATCATCTCTTCGCCTTCCCCGAACCCCTGCGGGGGGATGTAGCCCTGCCACCAGCTCAGCACCGGCTTGCCGCCGAGCTGCTGGACCTGCAGGTTCGTGGCGGCGACCCCGTTGGGAAGGGGGTCGAACCAGACCAGGTTGCCGGCTTCGTCGAAGATCATCGGCCCGGCCGGCCCCGGCCCGTTGTAGGGCGCGGTGAAGATGTCGCCGGGCGCTGACTGCGTGGAGGTCGCGCTGACGACCACGCCCGGCGGTTCCAGGTCCGGCCGCGAACGGAAGTGCATCTTCTCGTTCGGGTCCTTGTAGGCGTGGGTCGAGGAGGGATGCGGCAGGACGTCCTGACGGGCTACGACGAAGTGGAAGCTGAAGTGCCCGTGCTGGGTCCCGGAGGCGACGGAGCCCGTCACGGTCACCGTCTCGCCGGAGACGAAGGGTGCGCTCGGCACGAAGCTCGCGCCATCGCCCTGCGAGTACGCTCGCAGCTTGCCGGAGTGGTGGCCGCTGACCGATCCGCGGACGGACACGTCGCTGAGCGCGGCGATCGGCGCGCCCAGCAGGCTGACCTGCGTCTGCGGCTGGGCGTCGTAGGAGTCCGGCAGCGGTGTCACGGCGAGGCTCGTGCCCGGCAGCACCGCCGAGCGGTTGAGCTGCGTCGGCGCGCAGCGGCCGGCCGCCGGCAGCGCGAACGCGGCCTCCTCGGATTTGATCCGCTTCGACGCGAATGCCAGCGCCGTGAGGCTCGAGAGCACGACGATCAGCGATCCGGCGAGCAGAAGGCGGCGGTGCCGCCGTGTTTGCGAGCGGAGATCGATCTTCACAGGGGACTGACCAAATGACACCAGGGACGCCGGAAGGTTGCTCCGCGACGCCCAGATGGTTGATTCCACGGCGGTGTGCCGTGCTTCCGTTGGTGCGGGGTCAACTGCCTAGAAGACGGGGGTCTCGGCGTAGTCGCCGAACACCTGCTGCAGCGACTCGACGATCTCCCCCTCGCTTGCATGGGCACGCGCGCAGGCGAGCAGCGGCTCCATCAGGTTGCGCTCGGGGTGGGCGGCGTGCTCGCGCAGCTCGGCGAGCGCGCGCTCGACCCGGGCGCCGTCGCGCCTGGCCCGCGCCCCCTGCAGGCGGTCGATCTGCTTGCGCTCGAGCGCCGGGTCCACCCGCAGGGTCGGGATCGCCTCTTCCCCGGCGGCCAGGAAGCTGTTCACGCCGACGACCTTGCGCTCGCCCGCGTCGATCTGGAGCTGGAGCGCGAACGAGGCCTCCGCGATCTCGCGCTGGGGGTAGTTGAGCTTGACCGCCTCGACCATCCCGCCGAGCTCGTCGATCTTCGCGAAGTAGTCATAGGCGGCGCTCTCCATGCGGTCGGTCAGCGCCTCGACGAAGTAGGAGCCGCCGAGGGGATCGACGGTGTTGACGACGCCGGTCTCGTGGGCGATCACCTGCTGGGTGCGCAGCGCGATCGTCACGGCCTCCTCGGTCGGCAGCGCGAGCGCCTCGTCGTAGGAGTTCGTGTGCAGCGACTGGGTGCCGCCGAGCACCGCTGCGAGCGCCTCGATCGCCGTGCGGACGATGTTGTTCAGCGGCTGCTGGGCGGTGAGGCTGACGCCCGCGGTCTGCGTGTGGAAGCGCATCTGCCAGGACTTGGGGTTCTTGGCGTTGAAGGTCTCCTTGAGCTCGCGCGCCCAGATGCGGCGGGCGGCACGGTACTTCGCGATCTCCTCGAAGAAGTCGATCTGCGCGTTGAAGAAGAAGGACAGGCGGGGCGCGAAGTCGTCGACGTCGAGTCCCCGTTCGACGGCCTGCTCGACGTAGGTGAGCCCGTCCTTGAGCGTGAACGCGAGCTCCTGCTGGGCGGTCGAGCCGGCCTCGCGGATGTGGTAGCCGGAGATCGAGATCGGGTGCCAGCGGGGCATCTTGAGCGAGCACCACTCGATCATGTCGCCGCACAGGCGCATCGCGGGGTCGATCGGGAAGCACCACTCCTTCTGCGCGATGTACTCCTTGAGGATGTCCGCCTGGATCGTCCCGGAGAGGCGCTCGGGCGGCGTCGGATGCGCGGCGTCCTCCTCGGCCGCGACGACGTAGAAGGCGAGCATGATCGCCGCCGGCGCGTTGATCGTCATCGAGACGCTGACCTCGCCGAGGTCGATCCCCTGGAAGAGGGTCTCCATGTCGTCGAGCGTGTCGACGGCGACGCCCTCGCGGCCGACCTCGCCGAGCGAGCGCGCGTGGTCGGAGTCGTGGCCCATCAGCGAGGGCATGTCGAAAGCGGTCGAAAGCCCGGTCTGGCCGTGTTCGAGCAGGTAGCGGAAGCGCTCGTTGGTCTCCTCGCTCGTGCCGAAACCGGCGAACTGGCGCATCGTCCACAGCCGCCCGCGGTACATGGAGGCGTGGATGCCGCGCGTGTAGGGGTAGGCGCCGGGCTCGCCGATCGGGTCGCCGGGGCCGCCCGCGCCCGCGCCGGGAGCGAGATCCCGCTGTGTGTAGAGCTCGTTGATCGGCTCGTCGGAGAGCGTCTTGAAGCGCGCGTCCCCGGCCGCCTCGGGCAGCTGCTCTCCTCGTGTTGGCCCTGCGCCTACCGCCATCGCTGCTGTCAATCCTACTTGGCGGGGTTTCGCCGGCCCGGGCGTGGGCGCCCGTCTTTCCTGGCGCGGCGGCGGTTTGGGCGAGAATGGGCAGGGTGGGATCGGTGGCGATACGCGATGAGCTCGCAGCGCTGATCGGCCGCGAGCACGTGCTCGACGCGCCGCCGGGCTCGGCGTACAACCGCGACGCCAGCGGGCGGCGGGGGCTGGACGGCCGCGCTGAGGCGGTCGTCCTGCCGGGCAGCGCGGCGGAGGTTGCTGCGCTGCTGGGCTGGTGCTACGCGCACGACGTGCCGCTCGTCACGCGCGGCGGCGGGACCGGCCTCGTCGGCGGCGCCGTGCCCACGCCGGGCAGCGTCGTCTGCTCGCTGGAGCGGCTGCGCGGGGTGCGGGAGCTGGAGCCGGGGTTGTGGCGGCTGTCGGTCGAGGCGGGGATGAGCACGCGCGACGTGCAGCGGCTGGCGCGTGAGAACGGCCTGCTGTTCGGGCCCGACCCGGGCGCGGCCGAGCAGTCGCAGATCGGCGGCAACGTGGCGACCAACGCCGGTGGTCCGCACGCGGTGAAGTACGGGGTGACAGGCGCGTGGGTGAGCGGCCTCGAGGTCGCCCTGGCGCCGGGAGAGCTGGCCGACGTCGGCGGCTGGATCCGCAAGGACGTGGCGGGTTATGACATCAAGGATCTGATGGTGGGCTCCGAGGGGACGCTGGGCGTGATCACCGCGGTGCGCCTGCGGCTGCTGCCGGCGCCCGAGCGCGCCGAGGCGCTGGTCGCGTTCTCGGGCTCGCGCGAGGAGGGCTGCGCCGCCGTCCTGGCGCTGTTCGCCGCGGGCGTGCGGCCGTCCGTGCTCGACTTCCTGGACGGCGAGGCGCTCGCGCTCGCGGGCGGCGCCTACCCGGCCTCGCGGGTCGTGCCGGGGGCGGGTTCCGGCGGTGGAGAGGGGGAGGGCCGGCCGCCGTCGTGGGCGGCCTTCGCGGTGGTCGTCGAGCTCGACGGCAGCGCCGAGGAGGTGGCTGCTCAGCGGCGCGAGGTCCTCGACGCGCTGGGGGAGCTCGCGAGAGAGATCCAGGAGCCGGTCGAGCAGCAGGCGCTCTGGCGCTGGCGCGACGGCATCAACCCGGCGGTCACGAGCGCCCGGGGCGCGAAGGTGAGCGCCGACGTGGTCGTGCCGGTGGAGCGGCTCGGCGCGACGCTCGACGCCTTCGATGAGATCGCCTCGCGGCACGGCCTGCGGTCGTGCTCCTGGGGGCACGCCGGGGAGGGCAACCTGCACGCGACGGTGCTCGTGGATCCCTCTTCGGAGATGGAGCTGGATGCGGCCGAGGAGGTGATGGAGGAGCTCTACGAGCTCGTCGCCTCCACCGGGGGCTCGATCGCGGGCGAGCATGGCGTGGGCCTCCTGAAGCGCGGGCGCCTTGCGCGGCAGTGGTCGCCGCAGGCCGTCGAGCTGCACGAACGTATCAAGCGGGCGTTCGACCCGAAGGGGCTGCTGAACCCCGGCAAGAAGCTCGCCAGGTAGCCTGGCCCTCGCGATGACGCTGGTCAGCGAGCTCGAGCTTCCGGTCTTCGACTACACCGACCCGTCGCTGCGCGGCGATCGCTTCCACGCCGCGATGGCCGAGGTGCGCGAGCAGGGCTGGCTGGCGCAGGCGCCGTTCGGCTACATGGTGCTCGACCGGGAGGCCGGCGAGCACTTCCTGCGCACGCGCTCGGCGATCTTCCCGGGCATGAAGATCGCGGAGATCTTCGGCGTGACCGAGGGGCCGCTCTACGAGCAGATGGTGCGCAACATCCTGCACGTCAACGGCCCCGACCACTCGCGTCTGCGCTCGCTGGTGAACCCGGCGCTCTCGCCGCGCGCGGTCGAGCGCTACCGGCCCCGGATGCGGGGCTTCCTCGAAGGGCTGCTCGACGATGCTCTGTCGGCCGCCGGCGGGGACGACGGGGTCGTGCGCTGCGACTTCGTGGAGGCGTTCGCGAAGCCGTACCCCTCGCAGGTGATCGCCTCGGTGATGGGCGCGCCACTGGAGGACGCGCCACGGCTGCACCACTGGTCGAACTGGATCCAGAAGCAGTTCGACGCTGGCGCGATGGCGAGCGAGAAGGAGAAGATCGAGGAGGCCGTCGAGGAGTTCTACGAGTACGCCGAAGGGCTGCTACGGGCGCGCCGCTCCGAGCCCGGCGACGACCTGATGTCGATGCTGATCGCGGCGGAAGAGGAGGGCGAGAAGCTCTCCGACGTGGAGTGCATCAACCTCGTCTTCAACATCCTCGCCGGCGGCGTCGACACCACGCAGAGCCAGATGGCGCACGCGATCCGGCTGCTGGCCGAACACCCCGAGCAGTGGCAGCAGCTGCGGGAGCGGCCCGAGCTGGCGGGCGCCGCGGTCGAGGAGGCGCTCCGCTACGAGCCGATCACGCCCTTCACCGCCCGCATCCTCACGGAGGAGGTCGTCTACCGGGACGTGACGTTCCCGCAGGACACGGTGGTGATGGTGTGCGCGTTCACGGGCAACCGCGACCTCGACGGGGAGGGGGTCGTCGACGACGGCGGCGCGGTGGCCGGCGCGGCGGCGGCAGGCGGCGCGGGCGCGGCCGCGATCGCCGTGGGGGCCGACGTCTTCGACATCACCGCCGACCGCGGCCGCGCTCGGCCGCTCACGTTCGGCGCCGGCGTGCACTACTGCCTGGGCGCGAACCTCGCGCGGCTGGAGATGCAGGAGGGGCTCGTGTTCTTCGCCGGGCGCCTGGGCGATCTCGCGCTCGACGGCGAGCCGCTCTACGGCACCGTCTCGGGCATCTACGGGCTCGACGAGCTGCCCGTTCGCTTCAGCCTGCGCGGTTAGCTCCTCGGGCCCGAGGAGCTGCCTGGCGTCGCTTGGCGCGGGTCCGACGGGCATTCCAGTAGTTGGAAACACGCAAACCTCGTACGGGTGGCCATTTTCGCCATCCAGGGGGGTGGGGTTCTCGCCGCTCGGATCGACTTACAGGCGAGATGACACAGAGAATCCAGAAAATAACGCTTGCAGTTGTTCTCCTGTTGTGTGTGTCGCCCGCGGTCGCGCGGGCCGGCCGTTATCACGTCTACTCGTGCCGCATGCCGTCGGGGGCGGCTGCTCCGGTGGATGGGTGGAGTGGGACGCTCGCGCCTGGCGGTGCGTATGACGACTACACGATCGACAGCTGCGCGACTGGCGGGGCGCTTGTTGCTGCGCTTGGGGATCAGACGGCGCATCTGGCGCACACAGATCGCGCGACCTGGGCATTCACCGCGCCGGCCTTCGCCACGGGTCGCGTCGGCGAACCTCGTAAGGCGCGCCGGCTAACGGCACGGAGGCTCAACCGGAAACGCCACGTACCAGTTCTGGCTGTCCGCGCCGATACTCATCAAGACGCGTTTGACGAATGCGTCCACAGCACGGAACTGCCAATGGCCGAGGTGAATCTTTGGACAGCCATGCGCAGACGTGAATTGCGTAGGCGTTCCTGTCGAAAGACCTGGGCAGTCAAGACTCTTCCTCAGCGCCGGATCGTGCGGCGGCAGGATCCGAAGGTAGCGAATGCCCCGCCGCGCTAAGGCGACCCCAACAACTACGCCGCCGCCGTCTACCTCTACGCCGCCGACCTCACCCTGGAACAGACCGCCGGCCCGAACGTGAGCAACGTCGGAGGCGAACTCGCAAGCGCATCGGCCGTCGCCGGCACCACCGACCTCACCTTCACGGCAACCGACCCCGGCGCGGGCGTGTACGAGGCGGAGCTCACCGTCGACGGCACGCCGGTGCAGACCTCGGTGCTCGGCGAAGCGGGCGGGCACTGCCGCGATGTCGGGCAGACGACCGACGGCCTGCCCGCCTTCCTCTACCTGCAGCCGTGTCCCTCGTCGGTGAGCGCCGACGTCGGGCTTGAGACGATGGCGCTCGCAAACGGTGCCCACCATCTCGTCGTCAGCGTCCTCGACGCCGCAGGCAACTCCGCGCCGGTGCTCGACCGCACGGTGACGGTCGCCAACCCGGCGGCCGCCGGAGGCGGCCCCGGCGGAGGAGCCACCGGTGGCGGCGCCGGCAGCTCGGTCACCAGCGCCGCGGGCCAGGGCGCGACGCCAGCAGCGGGCACGCCCAACGGCGCAGGCGCCTCCCCGCAGGCGACCCTGACGGTGCGATGGCGTCGCAGCGCCCGCAACGTGCTCACCACCACGTTCACGCGCCGCGAGACGATCGTCGGGCGTCTCACCGGTCCCGGCGGTGCGCCGATCGCCGGCGCCCTGGTGGAACTCAACGCCACCCCAGCGTTCGGCGGGGCGGCGAGCGTCTGGATGAGGGGCGCGCGCACGCGCGCCGACGGCACCTTCTCGGTCACGCTCCCCGACAGGCTCTCCTCGCGAGCTGTGCATGTCGCCTACCGCGCGCACGCGGGCGACGCGCGGCCCGCGGCCGAACGCACGCTGCGGCTGGCCGTGGCCGCTCCCGTCACGCTCTCGATCGCGCCGCGGACGAGCCACCGGGGCGGGACCATCCACTTCCGGGGCCGGCTGCTCGCAGGGCCGATCCCGCGCGGCGGCAAGTCGCTGATCCTCGAGGCCCGCTCCGGGCGCGGCGCGTGGATCCAGTTCCACGTCGTGCGGAGCGACCGCCACGGCCGCTACCGCGCGAGCTACCGCTTCAAGTTCGCCGGCCCCGCCCGCTACCGGTTCCGGGTCCTCTGCGAAGGCGAAGCCGACTACCCGTTCGCCACCGGCGCATCGCGCACGATCTCGGTGGCAGAGCGCTGACAGGCATCTGCGGCTGCTACGCGAAAGGATAGAGCGCCGTCATCGCTCGAACGCCCGCCGCTACCTCGGCACGGCGGCCGTGTTCATGGCATTGTCGGCGACTGGGTTCGACGGCCACCCGGCCGGCGGCGGAGCGAGGCTGAGAGGCGGAGATGAACGAGAGCGCAGGAAAACGGGGCCGGAGGGTCACGGTAATCCGCATGACGCTCGCAGTGGTCACGGCTCTCTCGGCCTGCGCGCTCTCGGCCGCCGCCGCCAGCGCCGCGACCGCGGTCGCCGTCTCGCCGCTGACCGGCACGCCGGACGCCTCGCCCTACACGCAGATCAGCTTCCTCGGCGTGCCCGCCGGAGAGATCTCCTCGGTGAGCGTGCACGGGTCGCGCACGGGCGCACACGGCGGCCACCTTCTCGCCTACGTCAGCGCGCCGGGGGCGAGCTTCGTCGTCGATCACGACTTCTCCCAGGGCGAGAGCGTCACCGCCAGCGCGCTGGTCGGGCCGAAGGGGCACACCTCGCGCGTCAGCACCACGTTCACGATCGCGCGGCTCGCGCCCTACAAGGTCAGCCGCGGCAAGACGGTCGAACTGAGCGGGCACGGCCTCGAACAGAGCTTCGTCTCCCAGCCGCGGCTGAAACCGCCCATCGTCCAGGTCACCACGAACGCGGGGGCCTCGACCGGCGACATCTTCCTGACCCCGACGCACGGGTACGGCCAGTCCGGGGCGATGATCCTCGACCAGCAGGGACGGCTCGTCTGGTTCCACCCCGTGCCGAAGGGCGTGGCCGCCACGAACCTGCAGGTCCAGAGCTATCAGGGACAGCCGGTCATCACCTGGTGGCACGGGGTCGTGCCCAAAGAACTCGGTGTCGGGTTCGGCCGCGACGAGATCATGAACTCCTCCTACAAGCCGGTCGCCACCGTCAACGCCGGCAACGGCTACCAGGCAGACCTGCACGAGTTCCAGGTCTCGCCTCAGGGCTCCGCCTTCCTGACGGCCTACTCGCTCGTCTCCGCGGACCTGTCCTCGGCGGGCGGGCTGCACGACGGCATCATGCAGGACTCGATCGTTCAGGAGGTCGACATCCCGACCGGGCTCGTGATGTTCGAGTGGCACGCCTACGGCCACATCGCGCTGTGGGACTCCTACTCCCGCGCCCCCTACTACACGAATCGGCCCTTCGACTACTTCCACGTGAACTCGATCTCGCTCGACCCGTGGGGTGACGGCGATTTCCTGGTCTCCTCCCGCAACACCTGGGCGGCTTACGAGATCGACCACGTGACCGGCGCCGTCCTGTGGCGGCTCGGCGGGCGCAAGTCGAGCTTCAAGATGGGGTCGGGCACCGGCACCGCCTATCAGCACGACGTGCGCTGGCAGCCCGACCGCACGATCACCATCTTCGACAACGGCGCGGTCCCGAAGGTGCACTCCGAATCGCGCGTGCTCCGGGAGCGGATCGACTTCGTCCACAAGGCGGTCAAGCTGGTGAGCCGCTGGAGCGGCAAGATCCTCTCAGGCAGCCAGGGCGACGTCGACGCGCTGCCCGGCGGCGGCGCCTTCGTCGGCTGGGGCGAAGAGCCGTACCTCACCGAATACGGGTCGTCCGGCCAGATCCTGTTCAGCGCTCGCTTTCCGCAGCCGGGGCAGTCCTATCGCGCCTACCGCTCCGCCTGGCAGGGCACCCCCACGTCCGTCCCCGCCCTCGCGATCAAGCGCGGCGCGAACGGGTCCGTGACCGCCTATGCGAGCTGGAACGGGGCGACGGGCGTCGCCGCCTGGCGCGTGCTCGGCGGTTCGAGCGCATCCAGCCTCGTGCCGCTCGGCCAGACGCCGTGGACCAACTTCGAGACGGCGATCGACGGTGACCGGGGCGCCGGCCGTCCTGGCCGTGCAGGCGATCGGCGCCGGCGGCGAGGTGCTGGGCACATCCTCGCCCGTGCACTGACGCGCCGGGCGCGGCTTTGACTACGCTGCCGCCGGTGAGCGTCGATGCTGGCTTCTGGCGGGGCCGCCGGATTCTCGTGACCGGGCACACCGGCTTCAAGGGAGCCTGGCTGACGATGTGGCTGCAGCTGCTCGGCGCCGAGGTGACCGGATTCGCGCTCGCACCCCCGAGCACGCCGTCGCTGTTCGAGCTGGCGCGGCTCGGTGAGCACTGCGAGACGCTCAGCGGCGACATCGCCGACCCCGCAACCGTGACCGGCGCGATCCGCGCCGTGCGGCCCGAGATCGTGATCCACATGGCTGCGCAGCCACTCGTGCGGCGCTCCTACGAGGATCCGGAGGGCACCTACCGGACGAACGTGATGGGCACCGTCAACGTGCTCGATTCGGTGCGCCGCCACGGCAGCGACACCAGGGTCGTAATCAGCGTCACCTCGGACAAGTGCTACGCGAACGAAGGCGACGCCGGCCATCGGCTCCACGAGGACGATCCGCTGGGAGGCAGCGATCCCTACTCGAGCTCGAAGGCGTGCGCCGAGCTCGTCACCTCCGCCTTCAGGCGCTCCTTCTTCGAGGACCCCGACGGCACGAGGGTCGCCTCAGCACGCGCCGGCAACGTGATCGGCGGCGGGGACTGGGGAGCGGACCGGCTCGTGGCCGACGTGATGAACGCAGCGCTCGCCGGCACGAGCGTCTCGATCCGGAACCCCGGCGCCACGCGCCCCTGGCAGCACGTGCTCAACCCGCTGAGCGGCTACCTGCTGCTCGCCCAGCGGCTGTGGATGGCCGCCGATCTCGACGCCGCTTTCAACTTCGGGCCTCCGGAGAGCGACGAGCGCCCGGTCGCATCGATCGTCGAGGGCCTGGCCAAGAGATGGCCCGGCGGGATCGATGTGCGGCTGAACACCGAGCCCCAGCCGCACGAGGCCGCGAGCCTGCGCCTCGACTCCACACGGGCGCGCGAGCAATTGGGTTGGCGGCCGATCGTCGGGCTGGACGATGCTCTGCAGAGCATCGTCGACTGGTACGCGGCGCTCACCGCCGGCGAGGACATGCGGGCGACGACACGAGCCCAGATCGAGACGGTCTGCTCCGCGGATGCGGTGCCGTCCCCAGCCAAGCCGGCAAACGCGACTTGAGCCGTACACGCGGGTAGCAGCCGATCTCCGCGCGCTGGCAGTTGGGGGCCGGACGCGGGCCGGACGCGCGCGGCTATCGTGACGACGCGAATGAGCCCCCGCACCCGACCAGGTCTTCGAGCTTGGCCCGGCAGCTGAGGATCGGCATCGATGCGAGGGCGGCCGTCGAGGTCGCTGGGGGGCGCGGAAGGGTTGTTCGCGAGCTGCTGCGAGCGCTCGCGACGCGCGACGATCGCCACTCCTACCTTTGTTACGCCCGCACGCGCTCGGACGCTCCCCTCGATGCTCGCTTCACATGGCGGCAGGTCCCGGGCCGCGATCCGATCTGGCACCTCCGAGCGGCGAGGGCGATCCAGCGGGAGTGCGACGTGTACCTGTCCACGAACTCATACCTCACGCCACTCTTCATCCGCAGGCCATCGGCGCTGATCGTGTACGACCTCGTCACCTTCGAGCCCGCGATGCGTCCCAACTGGCGCTCCGCTCTGATCGAGCGGCTCACGCTGGGGATATGCCTGCGGCGGGTTGCAGCGGTCATCGCGATCTCGCGCGCCACGGCCGACGCCCTGACGGCGAGGTTCCCGGCCGTCGCCGACCGCACCACCGTGGCCCTGCTGGGAAGCTCGCCGATCCTGGACCGGGGCGCCGACAGCGACTCCGCGCCAGAGCCCGGCTTCGTCCTGGCGGTCGGGACGCTCGAGCCTCGCAAGAACCTGCCGCGGCTGGTCGCGGCCTATCGCCGGCTGCCGGAGGCCGTTCGCTCGGCGCATCCGCTCGTGGTGGTGGGAGCCTTGGGTTGGGAGACCGGGGAGACCCTCGATGCACTGCGCTCGCTGGGGAACCAGGCGACGATGTTGGGTCACGTTTCCGACGCCACGCTTGCCGAGCTCTACGGGCGCTGCGCCGTCTTCTGTTACCCCTCGCTCGGCGAGGGGTTCGGCCTGCCCGTCTTGGAGGCGATGTCCGCCGCAGCCCCCGTTCTCACGGCTGCCAACACCTCGCTGCCGGAGGTTGGCGGCGACGCCGTCGAGTACTGCGACGCGAGGGACGTGACGAGCATCGAAGCCGGCCTGAGGCGTCTGTTGGAATCGCCCGAGCGCAGGGCTGAGCTGAGCGGGCTCGCCCAAGCGCGGGCACGGCATTTCTCGTGGGACAGCTTCGCTGCGGAGGTGCTGGCGGCGCTGGAGCGGGCGGCGGGCGGCGCGGGCGGAGGCGCCTCCTAGCGCCGCTCGACGACGTCCAGGTAGATCCGCTCCATGCGCTCCACGTAGCGCTCGAGCGCGAACTCGTCCTTCAGCCATGTGCGCGTCGGCTCGAGCTCTGCGCGGTCGAACGCCCGCAGCCGCCGGATCGCTTCCGCGGTGGCACCGGGCTTTTCGTACGGGACCGACTCGACTCCCGGACGCCCGGCGAGGATCTCGTAGACGCCGGCGCCCGGGGTCAGGATCACAGGAGTCCCCGAGGCAATCGCCTCGAGCGGAGCGAGCCCCCAGGCGTAGCGCTGGCTCAGGATGACGAACGCGTCCGCTGCGGCGTAGATGTCCTTGAGCTCCTCGTCGGAGACCGAGCGCCGCGGCAGTCGCACCCGCTCAGTCATGTCGCGTTCGCGGAGCAGCGCTTCGAGGTGATCCGCGTAGCCGGGGTCGACGTGGTCGCTGCCGGAGATCAGGCCGTGGATGTGCGGATCGTCCCTCAGCAGGGCCAGCGCCTCGATCAGGTCCTCGAAGCGGCGATGCGCGACCAGGATCCCCGAGCCGACCACCAGGAAGGCATCGTCGGGGACGCCCAAGCGGCGGCGCGCAGCGGCTCGATCGGGGGGAGCGAAGAAGTGCGCGGGCGGTCCCACCGGCGCGACGATGGCGTCGCGGTGATAGCTGCGGCGAACCATCCCCACCTGCTGGGAGCTCAGGACCACGATCGCCGCCGCTCGGCGCGCGTCGAGCAGGTCCGGCCACGTCAGGGCGGCCTGTATGAGGCGACGTAGCGGCGTTCGCGGCCCCGTGATCGTCTGCTCCGGAACGATCGCCCGCTCCCAGAGCGATTCGTCGTTGCGCGTCCACACCAGCGGCGCGTTCACACGGCCGGCCGCGATCCGCCCCGGCCTGAGCGCGTACCACTCGTGCGCGTTAACCACGTCGGCGTCGCCCGGGACCAGGCGCGCGACCTTCGGCAGGTCCATCCAGAAATGCCGCGCGAGCTCGCGGTTGCCCTCGGGCAACTCGAAATCGCCCTGCCGCACCGAGCGGATCTCGAGCTGCTCTGAGAGGTAGGAGAACTCGCTCTCCGGGACGTAGTCGTGACAGGCGATTGTCACGCGGTGCCCGCGCCCCACCAGCCCGGCGCCCAGCTCGAGCATCAGTCGCACGCCGCCGCCTCCGCCGGCCTTGCCGCCGACGTGGTGGTGGACGAGCGCGATGTGCATATCGGAGGCCACCGTCGCCCGCGCCACCCCGCGAGCTTGGTTCGGGAGCGTGCCGACGGTCCAATATCCTGCCCCCGTATGGTATCGACGCTTCCAGCCGGCACCCCGCCGGCACTGGGTGATACGCCGGGCGATGCCCAGGCGGACATCCTCGACACCTCCCAGGCCGGTCCAAGCATCATCCGCGGCAGCCTGCTGCGGCTCGCCGCCTACCTGTTCGGCACGCTGGCCACGGTGGTATCGAGTGCGGTGGTGATCCGCCATCTCGGGCTGGTCAACACAGGCCACTTCCTGACCGTCACCGCGATGGTGATGATCGTGGCCACCGTCAGCGACCTCGGACTCACCGGTTTCGCCGTCCGAGACTACGCCACCGCGCCACGTGCGGAGGGTCGCCGCTTTCTCCGCAACCTCCTCGGTATCCGCTTGGTGCTCGCTTTCGGCGGGCTGTCGATAGCTGTTCTCTTTGGTCTGCTTGTCGGGTACCCGAGCGTGATGGTGCTCGGAACCGCGATCGCGGGGTTAGGGATGGTCTTCCTCGTTGTTCAGGACGGCTGCTCGATACCGCTTCAGGTCGGCCTCAGATTCGGGTGGGTGGCCGGCCTGCAGCTCGTCACCCAGGCAGGCGTGGCGATCGTGGCCGTACTGCTGGCACTGGCCGGCGCTGGGCTGCTCCCGTTTTTCGCGATGCAGTTGCCGGTGGTGATTCCGGTGTTGGTGGTGACAATGCTCGTCGGCGGTCACCACTCGCGGCTCGTCCCATCGCTCGAGACCGAGCAATGGCGCCGAATGGTGGGGCGCATCCTGCCTTTCTCCGCTGCCGTCGTGCTGTCGGTCCTGTACTTCCAGATCGCGCAGATCATGGTCTCACTCCTCTCCAGCCCCACGCAGACCGGGTACTTTGGCGTGTCGTTCCGTGTGCTGCTGTCGTTTACCACGCTGCCGCCGCTGCTCGTCTCCTCTGCCTTGCCACTGCTCGCTCGCACGGCACGTAACGACGACGAGCGCTTCAACTACGCCAGCAGCAAGCTCGTCGAGACGATGATCCTCGCCGGCTGTGGCCTGGCGCTTGCGCTGTTCCTCGGTGCCCCGTTCGCGATCCGCGTCGTCGCCGGGCCGGGATACGGGCACTCGGTTGAAGTCCTGCGTATCCTCGCCGTGGCCCTGCTGGGCACGTTCGTCATCGGGGCGCGGGGATACGCCCTGCTCTCGCTCGACCGTCTGCGAGCGATGCTTGTCTGCAATGCCATCGCGCTCACTGTTGTGCTGGCTTGCGGTGTGCCGCTGATCACCGTCTACGGCGCGAAAGGAGCTGCGATCGCGCTGGTGGCGGCAGAGCTCACACTCGCCTTCTGCTACGAGCAGGCGCTGTCACGCGAGCGACCCGCGTTGCGGCTGGACCGCGGCTTCGTGATGCGCGCCGTTGCAGCGACGCTCCTCGCCGGTGTGGTGGCAGGCGCGCTCCCCCTCCCCGCTGTCGCCGCGGCGGCGCTCGGGTTGGGGCTGTACGTCGCCGCCCTGTCGGCGCTCGGGATCATTCCCGCTGAGATTCGCGAGGCGCTCCTTGCTCGCCGACGACCGCCTGCATGAACGAGGCCTGCTCGTGATCGAGCCCGAACCGCAGGAGCACGCGCAGTTTGCGGAGGATCGCATTCTGGCGGACATCTTTGCCGACCGTACGGGGGGATACTGCGTAGAGATCGGCGCCTATGACGGCCGCACCGGCAGCGCGAGCTACGCGTTCGAGCAGCGTGGCTGGCATTGCCTCTTGATCGAGCCCATTCCCGCTCTCGTTGAGGAGATCCGCAAGCACCGCACCGCTCCGGTGATCAACTGCGCGGTGAGCGACACGGAGGGGACGGCGAACTTCTTCGTCGCCGAGAGCCTCGAGCAGATGTCCACGCTCGATCTCACTCCGGATCGCCTCAGCTGGATCGAGCAGCTCGGCGGCGCGATCAAGGAGATAACGGTTCGCACAGCCACGCTTGACAGCCTGCTCGCCGAGGTCGGGTTTCCCGAGATCCAGTTCATCACGATCGATGTCGAGGGCCACGAGCTGGCTGTGCTCGAGGGGTTTTCACTTGAAACATACAGGCCACGGATAGTGATCATCGAGGACAACGCGGCGAGTGACGATCCGCGCTCGTCTGGTGGCGATCCGCGAGTGGGAAGACATATGTCCGAACACGGCTACGTGCATTTCCGGCGCACCGGCGTTAATGAGTGGTATGCCCACGAGTCCGACACGGAGCTCGTGCGACCCGATGAGCTCAGGAGGTTCCAACGCGCGAAGGTGCGCCAGCATTGGGAACGCCGGGGCAAATTCCTCACCAACGGCATCGCCACCCGTGTCGGGGCCTACCTACCGGCAGCCGTCAAGCGACGCTTGAGACAGCCGTTCGACTATCTCAGGTCCGGCGGCTTGCGACAGTAACACGGCGATGCGACTCTCCGTGTGCATTCCGACGTACAACTTCGGCGCGTTCATCGGCGAGACGCTCCAGAGCATCGCCGTGCAACTCCAGGACTGCGTCGAGGTCGTTGTGCTCGACGGTGGCTCGACTGACGGTACCGCCGAGGTAGTCGGCGCGTTCGCGCAGCGCTACCCGCACATCCACTACCATCGCCAGCCCGAGCGGGGTGGGATCGACCGCGACATGGCGCGCACCGTCGCGCTCGCGCGCGGCGAGTACTGCTGGCTGTTCGGTGCTGACGACACGATGCGGCCGGGTGCGTTGGCCCGCATGCTCGCCCGCCTCGATGGCGGCGCTGAGCTGCTGTTGTGCGGGGTCACGTACTGCTCCTTTCAGATGGACCCGCTCTTCCAGGGCGAGGTCGCGCAGATTCCCGACGAGACGCGCTTCGACTTCTCCATCCGTGACGAGCGGCTCGGCTATTTCGCGCGAGCGAGCACCACGCTCGCATTCTTCAGCTTCCTCGGCTCGATCGTGTTCAGGCGTGAGCGGTGGGAAGCGATCGGGCTCGACGAGCGATTCGTCGGCAGCCTGTTCGCTCACGTGGCGCGGCTGTTCGCGATGATCGCGCAGGGCGTCACGTTCGACTACCTGCCCGACTCCTATGTGCTCACGCGTGGCGGGAACGACTCCTTTCTCGACCGCGGGATCGTCAACCGGTACGCCAAGGTGATCGACGGCTACCATGAGCTCGCCGCCGCCTACTTCGGCGCCGGCAGCGCCGAGGCGGCCCATGTCCGCCGCGCAGTGAGGGCGGAGTTCCCGCTGTGGCTGGCGCTCGAAATGCGAGACGCGGTTGCCCACGAGCGTCCCGAGCAGCTGGCCGAGCTGCGTCGGATCACACGCCGGGCCTACGGCGAGCCCGGCTCGCGCTACCGGCTCTACCGCGAGCTCTATGACCACACCCCGCGCAGCGGGTTTGTGGCGGCGCGCAAGTCGATGCGCGCGCTGCGCGCCGCACGCGCCTCGCTCGGCGGAGGGGCCTCCAGGTCAGCAGGAGGCGCGCTTGACCAGCAGCGGAGCCGGGGTGTGGTGCATCCGTAGGCCCTTCGGAATCATGGTCTCTGCGAGGAGGTCACCGCGCAGCGGCTAGCTCCTCGTAGGCGGCCACGGTTGCGCGCGCCGTCTCATCCCAGCTGAAGCCCGCGACGACCTCGGCGCCGCGCTTGGTCAGTTCCTCGCGCAAGACCTCATCGTCGGCGACGCGCCGCATCGCGTTCCGCAATGCGTCGACATCGTCGGGATCGACAAGGACCGCCGCGCCGCGGGCTACCTCGGGAATCGATGACCTGTTGGCGGCGATCACCGGCGTGCGGCGTGCCATGGCCTCTAGGAGCGGCAGCCCGAAACCCTCGTAGTGGCTCGGGAACACGAGCGCCGTCGCGTGGCGATACAGCGTCACGAGCTCCTCCTCGCTGACGTGGCCGAGCCATCGAACGCGTGTCTGCTCACGCCGCGCATCGTGGACCGGCGACGCCGCGTGCGTGCCGACCACGCGTAGCTCGAAATCGTCGAACGATGAGAATGCCTGCAGTACGGCTGCGAGGTTCTTGCGCTTCTCGGTCCCGCCAACGAACAGGAAGTACGGCTCCTTGGACGACGGCTCGGGATCGAGCGCCGGGGCCCCCAGGTGAGTGATCCTGATCTTCGCGCGCGAGACGCCGAGGAGGCGGACGATGTCCGACCGCGCGCTCTCGGAAAGCGTGAGCAGGAGATCGGCGCGCCCCGCGGCCCGCCGCTCGAGCCACTCGTAAGGCTGCGGAAGGCGATATCCGGGCACCGCCCAGCCGATCGCGTCCAACAGGTTCATGACTACGGGGCAGCTTGGTGAGAACGCGGGTACAGCGGGGTGCAGGTAGTGGATGAGATCGACTGGCTCGCGTGCGGCCGCGATTGCCGGAAGCGTCAAGTCCCAGAGCGTCAGCGCCGCGCGCGAGCGCCGGGGAACGTGAGAGCGGCGAATCCGGAAGCGCGATCCCAGAGCCGGTGCCTCGTTCCACGCAGGCGCGTAGACGAAGTACTGATTCTCGTCCTCGTGGCGGTCGAGGGCGCGCAGCAGGTTGGTTGTGTAAGTGCCGAGGCCTACCGGTAGGCCCAGGTGGCGCGTGACGAGCCCGATCCTCAGGAGGCCCCCACCACCCGTACCTCGGGCAGCGGGACGATGAACTTGCCACCGCGCTGCAGGAACTCCTGCTCGCGCTCGAGGAACTCGGCGAGGAAGTGCCAGGGCAGCGCGAGGTAGTAATCCGGGCTCATCGCCCGCGAGTCCTCCTCGCTGATGATCGGGATCTTCGTCCCGATCGTCTCCGACCCCCACTTGTCCGGGTTGCGGTCCGCCGCGGCCTCGATGTAGGTGGCGTCGATGTCCGCGTACTGAAGGATCGTGTTGCCCTTCGTCGACGCCCCGTACACGTGGATCGTCTTGCCTTCCTCACGAATCCGCTTACACATCGCCACCAGATCGTCGCGGACTCGCTCGGCGCCCCTGCGGAACGCCTCGTAAGGCTCGGGAGAATCCAGTGCCAGCTCGAACTCCTTCACCCGCAGCGCCATCAGCGCCTCCTGCTGCTCGGGCGTGCGCTGGTGCTTGCCGGCATGGCCGATGAACAGCCTGATCGATCCGCCGTTGATGTCGTTGAGCTCGGCCGAGACGACCTCCAGCCCCTCTTCGGCGATCAGACGCTCGATCACCGCAAGCGAGTAGTACTCGAGGTGCTCGTGGACGATCGCGTCGAAGGCGTTCGCTTCGAGCATCATCGGCAGGTAGTGCAGCTCGATCACCCAAACCCCTCCCTCGGCGAGGACCTCGGCGACGTCGGCGACGAACTTGCGCGGGTACTCGAGGTCGTAGAACATCGCGATGCTCGTCACGGCCTTGGCCTTCTGGTCGGGCCGGTGCGACCGAAGTGCATCCGCCGAGTAGAAGTCGTTGACGACGTCATAGCCCTTCGCGATCGCGTAGCGGGCGACGTCCGAAGGATCGAAGCCGAGGTGGCGCAGGCCATCGGCCTGGTAGCCGTCGAGCAGCGTGCCGTCGTTGCAGCCGATGTCGACGACCAAGTCGCCCGCTTCGAGCGAGACGATCCCTTCGACGCCCCGGGCGATCCCGTGCAGGTTCTCGGTCATCGTGCGATTGACGCCGCTGCGGTACCAGTAGGAGCTGTAGAGGATCGATCCCGGCACGGTGTGCTTGGTCTGGATCAGGCCGCACGCCTCCTGGTCGCTGGTCATGTCGCACCGCACCAGCTCGAGGGGGATCGCCCGCTCGACCGGCTGATCGCCCTCGGGGTCGGCGAACGCCCCCGCGATCCGCTGATCGCCCAGGGACAGGACCGGCGCGAGGTGCGAGGACCCGCAGATGCGGCACGTCGTGCGCGTCGTCAGGCTCGTCCGGGGCGTCGGTTTGGGTGTGCTCACGCGAGGGTCCTCCGGGTGCTCGTCGGGTTGGGGGCTGGCGGGGATCTGTCGGGGGGACGCTCAGCCCGCGGGAAGACTATAGGTCGGCCGCGTCATAGGATGGGGTCCAGATGCGCGGAGGATGCTTTGGCTCTGCCGGGGGAGCCGGGGCAGCAAAACAGCCGCCCGGCGCGTCTCCTCCGGGATGAGGAGCGGCGCGCGTGAGCACCCCACAGCACATCGGCCTGAACCTGATCTTCCTGGTGCCCGGCGAGACCGGCGGCATGGAGGTGGCGGCGCGTGAGCTGATCCCCGCGCTGATCGAGGAGGCGCCGGCAGGCACGCGCTTCACCGCCTTCGTCAACCGCGAGGCGGCGACCGCGGGCGGAGGTCCCTGGGGTGAGCTGCTGCCGATGGTCACCGTGCCCGTCCACGCACGCAACCGCCCTCAGTGGGTGCTCGGCGAGCAGCTGGCGCTGCCGGCGCTCGCCGCCCGCGCGCGGGTCGACCTGGTGCACAGCCTTGCCTCGACGGCCCCGCTCGCCGGCCCGTTCCGGCGCGTTGTCACCATCCACGATCTCATCTACGCGCGCTTCCCCGACGCCCACGCGGGCCTGCGCGACAAGGGCATGCGGCTGCTCGTCCCTGCCGCGGCCCGGCGCTCGCACCGCGTGATCGTCGACTCCGAGAGCACGCGCAAGGACCTCGTCGAGCTGGTGCGCATCCCGGCCGAGCGCATCGACGTGGTGCCGCTCGGGCTCGGGGCCGTGCGCCGCGAGCAGCCGCTTCCGCCAGCCGAGCTGCGCGCGCGGCTCGAGCTCGCCGAACGCTCGGTGCTGCTCACCCTCTCGGCGAAGCGCCCCCACAAGAACCTGCTCGCGCTGCTCGGGGCGCTCGCGGCGATCCCGGCCGAGCGGCGCCCGCTGCTCGTTGCGCCCGGCTACCCGACCGCCCACGAGCAGGAGCTGCGAGCGCGCGCCGCTGCGCTCGCGATCGAGCGCGACATCCGTTTTCCCGGCGTGGCTGTCCGCTGCCGAACTCGAGGCGCTGTGGGCGATGGCGCGAGCCTTCGTGTTCCCCTCCTTGTACGAGGGCTTCGGGCTGCCGGTGCTCGAGGCGATGGCGCGTGGAGTGCCCGTGGCCTGCTCGCGCGCGTCCTCACTTCCGGAGGTCGCGGGCGACGCCGCGCTCCTGTTCGACCCGCGTTCGGAGCGAGAGATGCGCGAGGCGATCGAGCGGCTGCTCGACGACGACGCGCTCGCAGGGCGGCTGCGCGAGCGCGGCATCGCCCGCGCCGCCGAGTTCACGTGGCGGCGCACGGCCCGCCTGACGCTCGCGAGCTACGCGCGCGCTTTGGGTGACAGCTAGGGCGCGCGCGCGTCGAGCTCGAGGTTGGTCGCCACCAGCGACATGCCGGGAACGCGGCTGAGCGCGCTGTTGATCGCCCAGATCGCCCCGCTCGCGCGCCAGACGAGGCGGTGTTCGATCGTGAGGGGCAGCATGTTGCGGCGCCGGAACTGCTCGACGCTGAAGCCGGCGCCCCGCAAAAGGCGCAGCGCGCTGCGGCGGTCGTAGACGCGGTCGTCGGGCAGCGCGCCGTGGTAGTAGAGCCCGGCCCGGCGTGCGATCGCCTCGAGATAGGAGAAGCGGTTGGGCAGCTTGTAGACCAGCAGGCGCCCGCCGGGCACGAGCACCCGGCGCAGCTCTGCGAGCGACTGTTCCGGGCGCTGGACGTGCTCGAGCACGCCGCACGAGAGCGCCGTGTCGAAGTCCCCGTCGGCGAACGGCAGCGCGACCGGGTCCCCGCTCACGTGCGCCTCGATCTCCGGGTAGTGCTCGAGCCGGCGCCGCTCGCCAGGCGCGGCACCGGGCGCGTAGTCGAAGGAGGTCACCTCCACACCGCGTTCGCGCAGCATCTGGCTGACCTGACCGTGGCCGCAGCCCCAATCCAGCACCCGGCCGGGCCGCTCACGGGCGATGCGGTCTGCGACCGCCCGGTACTCCCGCATCTGAGGGCCGGAACGAAGGTTGACGGCGACGTCGCGCGAGGCGGCGATGGTGGTCACGAGCGCTAACCCTACGCGTCGCCGTTCGCGGCGGGGAGCCGGGCGTAGCCGTCGAGCACCGTCCGCAGCGAGCTCTCCAGCGAAAGCGTCCGCTCGTTCTCGGCGATACCAGGCCGCAGTGCGCTGCGCGCAGCGCGAGCCCGCCCTCGCGCGACGCGCGACGATCGCCTCGGCGATCGCCGGCGGGTCCGCCCGCGGCGCGACGAAGCCGTTGACGCCCTCCACGATCGAGCTCGGCGGCGGCGTTGTCCTCGCCGGCGACGACGACGCTCGGCGTGGCCCTCGCGGCGGCCTCGACGACGAC
Organism: uncultured Solirubrobacteraceae bacterium; assembly: GCA_963836035.1. Classification (GTDB taxonomy): domain Bacteria; phylum Actinomycetota; class Thermoleophilia; order Solirubrobacterales; family Solirubrobacteraceae; genus Palsa-744. Next base: position 688,860 of record CAWIHX010000009.1, read on the forward strand.
CATCCCGTAGCCCTCGCGGCGGGAGGGCAGCAGCACGCACAGCGCGCGGCGCATCTCGCGGTCCAGCGTCTCCGGCGTCGGCGAAGCCGGGCGCCCGCACGACGCCGCTCGCAGCGCCGTGCGCCGCGATCGCCTCGCGCAGCGCCTCGCGCTCGGGGCCGTCGCCGAGGAACTCGGCCTCGCAGTCCGGCGATCCGCGCGCGCGCGGCAGCCACCGCGGCGACGCCGAGCGGCGCCTGCTTCTCGGGGATCAGCCGGCCCGCGAAGACCACGACCGGGTCGGCCTCGCCGGCGCGAGCGGGTCGCCGGTCGGCTCGGCGTAGAGCCCTCGCAGCACCTGCACCGGCCCGCGGAGCCCTCCTCGCGCAGTCGCTGCGCGTGGAGCTCGCGAGAAGCAGTGCGCGCTGCTGGGGGACGCGCGCGCAGAGTCGCTGCACGAGCGCGCCGACGCGCCCGCCGAGACCGCCCGAGGTAGTCGCGCCAGTAGCTGTCGGCTCCACACCTCGAACCAGTCGGCGACCAGCCGGTAGCCGCGCAGCGGGCGCACGAGCGCGGCCGCGAGCAGCGAGAAGTACGGGAACGAGGCAGGTGTGGACGACGTCGTAGCGGCGGCCGTGGCGCAGCAGGTGCAATAGAACGCCCAGCCCGAACACCAGCGGCGGCAGGATCCGCCGGCGGCCGCTCTCCGTGTAGAGGGCCATCCGCGGGCCCGGCGGCGACGACGCGGATCCGCTCGTCGAGATCGAGCTTCTGGCCCGCGATTCCACTGGCGCAGCGTCAGGTAGGTGACCTCGTGGCCCTCCGGCGCGAGCCGCTCGGCGAGGTTGCGGTACCAGCGCTCGGCGCCGCCCACGGTGTAGGGGAACAGGCAGTCGTAGACGACGCAGATGCGCATCGCCGGGCATCATCCCTGGAATCCGCGAGGTCCGGTAGCATCGTCGCCGAGTGCCGCCACTTTCCGTGCGCCCGCGAGTTAAAGACGGCGTGATCGTCCTCTCGCCGACGATGGGCGGCTCGCCTGCATGAGCATCGCCGTCCAGACACCGACGTCGCGCCGCGCCGAGGAAGACGGGTCCACGGGCCCGCTCGTGTCGGTCGTGATCCCGTGCCTGAACGAGGCGGAGAACATCGAGGCCTGCGTCACCGCGGCGCTCGAGGCGATCGTGCGGATGGACGTCGACGGCGAGGTGGTCGTCGCCGACAACGACTCCGAGGACGACTCGGCGCGGCTGGCCGAGCGGGCCGGCGCCCGCGTCGTGGTCGAGCGCCGGCGCGGCTACGGCAGCGCCTACCTGGCCGGCTTCGCCGCCGCCCGCGGCAAGCTACATCGTGATGGCCGACGCCGACCTCACCTACGACTTCAACGAGATCCCGCGCTTCGTCGCCGAGCTCGAGGACGGCGCCGAGATGGTGATCGGCGACCGCATGGACAACATCCAGCCCGGGCGCGATGCCGTGGCTGCACCAGCTACGTCGGCAACCCGATCCTGACCGGCCTGCTGAACCTCTTCTTCCGCACCGGCGTCAGCGACGCCCACTGCGGCATGCGCGCGCTGCGCCGCGACGTGCTGCCGCGCCTGGACCTGCGCACGACCGGGATGGAGTTCGCCTCGGAGATGGTGATCCGGGCCTCCAAGGAGAAGCTGCGGATCGCCGAGTTCCCGATCGAATACCACCCGCGCGGCGGCGAGAGCAAGCTCTCGAGCTTCCGCGACGGCTGGCGCCACCTGCGCTTCCTGCTCGTCCACAGCCCCAACCACCTGTTCATCCTGCCCGGGCGCGCTGCTGCGCCGGGCTCGGCGCGCTCGATCCTGGTGCTCGTCGAGTCGCCGGCCTGGACCTCTTCGGCCGCGCCTGGGGCATGCACGCCGCTGATCGGCGGCGCGCTGCTGATGATCGTCGGCACGCAGGTGCTCGCGCTCGGGCTGTGCGCGCACGCCTACGGCACCTACTTCATGGGCGAGCAGCGACCCGTGGTTCGACCGCATGCGGGCGCGCTTCCGGCTCGAGCACGGCCTGCTGCTCGGCGGCGCGTTCATGCTCGTCGGCGTCGTGCTCGGCGCCATCATCCTGGCCACGCTGGATCGCCCACGGCTTCGGCTCGCTCGCCGACGAACGCCTGGCGGTCGTCGCCGCCGACGCTGCTCATCGTCGGCATCCAGATCTTCTTCTCGTCGTTCCTGCTGTCAGCATCCTCGGGCTGCGGCGGACAGCCGCTCGGACTAGAGCCGGCGCCGGTCGCTCATGAGCTTCCTGGCGGTCGTCGTACTTTTTCCGCTGCTTTTCTGGCTGCTGACTGTGGGTTGTGGGCTGCTGGTCGAGCGGCTCGCCGGCGCGGCTTCCCCCGCTGCTGGTGGTGCCGGTCGGGTTCGGCGCCTCGTCGTCGTCTCGCAGTTCACGACCTGGTTCGGCCCCGCGCCCCTCACGCCGCTGGTCCTGGTCGCCCTCGCGGTCGCCGGCGCGGCGCTCTGTGGGCCGGGCTGCGGGAGCGCTGGCGGGCGCGCAGGTGGCGGTGGTGGGCTGGCTCGGCCGGCGGATTCGCCGTCTACCTGCTCGTCGCCGCGCCAGTGATCGTCTCGGGGCGCGCGACATTCACCGGCTACCTGCTCGATACGACGGGTGCGATCCAGCTCGCGGGCGCCGAGCGCCTGCTCCACCACGCGCATAACTTCTCTACCGGCATCCCCGCCTACGGCACGCTGCTCCAGGCCTACTTCGGCAACGGCTATCCGTCCGGCGGGCACAGCGTGCTCGCGTCGGTGGGATGGCTGAGCGGGCAGGACCTGATCTGGCTCTACACCGTCTTCCAGGCGCTCGAGCTCAGCGTGATGGCGCTGGTGCTCACGTAACTGGCCGAGGGTCGGCCTGTGGCCGCTGGCCGCCGCGATCACCGGCACGATCGCCTCGGTGCCGGCGCTCGTCTACGCCTACGCGCTGATGGGTTCGATCAAGGAGCTCACGGCGCTGCCCATGCTCGTGCTGATGGGTGCGCTGATGGTCTCGCGCGCTCGCTCGGGGCAGGCGGGACTGCGCGGTGGCTCCGTTCGCGATCGCCGGCGCGGCGGCGATGGAGGCGATCGGCCTTGCGGCATCGCCCTGGGTGGGGCTTTTCGGTCTGGGACGTTGATCGCCGCCGTGCCCTGCGGTTCACTCGTGCGGACCTGCGGACGCTGCGCTGGTCGGTGCAGGGCTGGCGCTCGTCACGCTGTTGCTCGCGCTGCCGACCGTCGGGCCGCTCGGCAAAACCCTGGACCTCGCGAAATAGGTCTCGAACTCCAACCCGCTGGCAGTTGCAGATCCCGGCAACCTGCTTCGGCCGTTGAAGTTCCTACAGATCCTCGGCGTGTGGCTGGGGGAAACCCATCGGGTCGACCCGAGTACCTCAACCAGACGTATGTCCTGATGGGCGTGATGTCGCGTGCGTGCTGCTCGGACTCGGTAATCGTGCGGCGCCGCGCGTGGGGTGTCCTCGGCGTGTCGCGGTCTCGCTGCTCGTGTGGCACGTGCTGCACAAACAGCGACCGCGTGGACCGATGCGAAGCTACTCGTGATCCTCTCTCCGATCGTCGTCTTCGCCGCGGCTGTCGGCGCCTTCGGTCTGATGCAGAGCCGCTTCGCGGAGGGCCTTGTCCTTAGTGTCGCCGTCGTTTGGCGGTGCTCGTGTCCGATGCGCTCCTCTACCACGCGACGAACCTCGCGCCGACCGCGCGCTTCGACGAGCTGGCTTCGCGGCAACCGGATCGCGGGGACGGCCCGACGCTGGTCCCGGACTTCGACGAATACGCCTTCTACCTGCTGGCAAGGAGCGGTCGACAGGCCCGGCGAGGCGCAGAGTCCGGTTCACGTTCGTACGGGGGATCCTCAAACCTACGGTCACAGCTACGACCTCGACAGTCGCTCTGGCAAGCATCGAGCGATTCCAGACCATCGTGATGCGACGCTCGCCCGCGGTCAGCAGGCCCCCCTCGAACTTCGCGCTCGTCTAAGAGGGCGACTACTACACAGTCTGGCGACGTGAGGGAGCTGCGCCGCTCGTCCACATGGGTCTCGGCGCGCCGGCTGGGAACCGGCCGCCACGCCAGCTGCGCCTCGCGCGGCGCTCGCTGGCGCGGCGGAAAAGCGTGGCGCGCAGCTCCGTACGCCCCGCGGCCGGCGAACATGTCGGTCGACCTCTCGCCGCCTCTCGCTCCCGAACGCGGTGCCGACGGCGAACGATCTGCACGGACGCCCGCAGATCCTGTTCGTCGGTCCCGCCCGGGTCGAAGGGACTAGTGCGGACGGCCATGCCGGGGCGCTATCGGCTCTGGCTCGGCGGCGACGTCGACAGGCCGTTGCGGGTGTTCGTGGACGGCAAGCTCGTCGGCGCCCGTCGCCCAGAGCGGTGACGACGGCACCGCGATCTACGTGGCCTGGTCTGCCTCCCGCGGGCAGTCACACTCACGCTGGTGCGCGGCGGCGGCGATCTGCGCCCCGACGACGCCGGAAGCACCATCATCGACGGCTTCATGCTCGAACCGGAGCGCGCTGCGAAGCCCGTCTGCACGATCGCGCCGACGGACTGGCGGTCACTGTGCCAGCAGCCCTCGACTGGGTGGAGATCGGCTAGCCCGGGCGCCGAGCGCTTCGCGCTCGCGCAGCGCGCGGCGCAGCCCGGCTTCGACTTCGTCGGTCGCGTGGTCCCAGGTGTGCGAGGCGACGAACTCGATGCCCTCGCGCGAGCGGCGCTCCCACTCGGCGTCGTCCTCGAGCAGGCGCTCCAGCGCGTCGGCGAGCCGGTTCGAGTCCAGCGGCGCGAGCTCGAGCGGGCCGTCCGCGCCGAAGATCGACTCGGCGCTGATCCCGGCGAGCTCGACGCACGGCAGCCCGCAGGCGAGCATCTCCTTCGGCATCAGCGAGAAGTTCGTCAGCGACAGGCACAGGCCGACGGTCGCTTCCGAGTAGAGGCGCGAGAGCTGCGCGGGGCTGAGCACGCCGAGGTGCTCGTAGTGGAAGGAGGCGTGCAGCGCTCGTCGGTGCCGAACAGCACGATCCGCACGTCCGGGCGGCGGCGCTTGAGCTCGGCGAGCGCCATCAGCCCGATCGGCACGGCCCGCCGCGGCGTCGCGTAGCGCGCGTAGTAGATGACCGTGTCGCGGCGGCGCTCGACCGGGCGCGGCTGGTAGACGTCGTGGTCGACGCCGAGCTGGAAGGCCTCGGCGCTCGCCCCGTAGCGGTCGATCAGCAGGTCGCGCAGCCACGGGCTGGCCGCGATGCAGTGCATGCCGTAGGCGGTAGGTGTCGGCGCTCAGCGCGTGCTCGGCCGAGGAGGCGAAGAACTCGGGCTCGTGGTCGTTGACGACGTAGGCGCGGGCGCGGCAGTCGTCGAGCTCCAGCGTCGCGTGGACCGTGTGCCAGCCGGTCGCGATCACGACGTCGGCGCCCTGCCAGCGCCGAAGCCCTTGTAGACCGGCCCCTCGAAGGGCGCGAAGAACTCGCGGATCTCGCTGGCGCAGCACCGCCGGCCAGACCTCGTTGCGGTAGCCGTGAGTAGTCGGCGAGCCAGACGCTGCAGGCGTGCCCGCGCCGCTCCAGGCGCGTGAAGATCTGAAGCAGCGTGTTGTGCCCGCCGCTGCCGCGCGTGAAGGGCGGGATCACCATCGCCAGGCGCAGCCGCTCGCGCTCGGCCATGCCGGGGACCGGGTCGAGCAGCGGCGCGGGGCCGTTGCGCCCAGACCCGCGCGGCGACCTCGTAGTCCTCGGCAGCGAGCATCTTCGGGATCCGCTCGCGCGCGGGCAGCGGCGGGGCCTCGCGGCGCCGGCTCGGGCCTGCTCCTGCGGCCGCGAGGCCGGGCGCCGCCGTCGTCGCGGCCCTCCAGCGAGAGGCGCCGCGCACCGGCGCCGGCAGTCGCTCCGCGCGCGAGCCGAGCGCCGAGAAGACCTTGCGTCCCGCGTGGTGGACGGTCGAGCGCGCCGTCCAGCGCGCCTCTCGCCGCCGCCCATGCCCTGCTCGCGCATCCAGCGCCGGTCGGCGCCGACCGCGCGGCGGACGTGCCCCGCCGAGCCGCGAGCGCGAACGGCTCGACGTGGCCCTTCGCCTCGCGCAGGCCGCGGTACTCGTCGAAGTAGCGGCGCATGAACTCGACCGGGGGGTAGTCGTGGGCGTGCAGCACGGCGGCGCCGGGGTGGTAGACCTTGCTCCAGCCGGCGGCGAGCATGTCCTCGCCGAAGGCCTGGTCCTCGGAGTAGGGGACGTCGCGGAAGCGGATCTGCTCCCAGCAGGCGCGCGCGTAGCAGGCGTTGACGTTGGAGAGGAAGGTGGGGTCGCCGCGCGCGCTGCACCGCCGGCCCGCCGTCGGGGGAGAAGCCGGCGAAGAACTCGGCGAGCTCGCGCGCGATCATCGGGCTCGTGTCGGGCCGGGCAGGTGCGGGCCGTAGGCGGCGCCGACGCGCTCGTCGAGCGTGAACGCCTCGCGGTAGGCGGCGAGCCAGCCGGGGCAGGGCGTCGCGTCCTGGGTCAGGAAGCAGATCAGCTCGCCGGTGGTCCGTTCCGCCGCCGAGGTTGCGCGTGCGCCCGTGCGAGAACTCGCGCGGGTCGATCTCGAGCAGCTCGGCGCCGTGCGGCGCGGGCGATCTCGAGCGAGCGGTCGCGCGAGCCCGAGTCGATCACGAGCACCTCGTCGACGCCCTCGCGCGCGAGCGCGTCGAGCAGCTCGTCCAGGTAGCGCTCGCCCGTCCTTGACGGGGATGACGGCCGAGACGCTGCTCACGCCTGCGAGGCGGCGGCGCAGGCGCTTGCGGGCCCACACGACCGAGCGCAGCGCGCGGAGCAGCGGCGCGGAACTCGCGACGCGCCCGGCGCGCATCAGCGCGTTCAGGTCGAGGTGCCAGCGGTCGAGCCAGTAGGCGCGCTCCTGCCACTGCGGCGACCGCCGCGTTGGCGCGCGCCTGGACCTCGACGAGCTCGGCCTCGAGCTCGCGCACGCGCGCGCGCAGGCGCTCGTTCTCGGCCTGGAGGTCGCGGTCGGGTGCGCGGTCTCGCTCCATCTCGCTCACAGATTCTCCGCGATCCGGGCGGCCGAGCGGTCGAAGACCGCGAAGCCGACGGCGAAGATCGACGAGCACGATCGCCAGCGGCTCCAGCAGCGCCGCCCAGCTGCCGAGCGCCTGCCCGGCGCTCGGCGTCGCGTGGGTGACCATCGCATGGCGGAACTGCTGGAAGATCACCGCGAGCGGGTTGAGCATGTACAGGTGCAGGCACGGTCGTGCCGAGCTTTTCTTTGACGGTCTGCGATCGAGATGATCACCGGCGAGGCGTAGAAGAGGATCTGCGAGGAGGACTTCCCAGATCGGCTGGATGTCGCGGAACCAGACGAACAGCGCGGCGAGCAGCATCGCCATGCCCGCGCCGAGAGCAGCACGAGCCCGCCGACGATCAGCGGCAGCTCGAGCCAGCTCAGCATCGGCTCGACGCCGGCGATGAGCGCGAAGATGAGCACGACGATCAGGTTCAGCGCGAGGTTGAACATCGCGAGCAGCACGACCGAGGCGGGGATCACCAGGCGCGGGAAGTGGATCTTGCGCAGCAGGTTCTCGCGGTCGACCATGCTTTGCACCGCGCCGGCCGTGGCTTCGGCGAAGAACGTGAACAGCACGATCGAGCCGAGCAGCTGCGAGCCGTAGTACTCCATGCCGGGCTGCGCTCGGTCGTTGACTTGGCCGATCTGCGTGAAGAACACCCAGAGCACGCCGAACAGCAGCAGCGGCCGCACGAGCGTCCACAGGTAGCCGAGCACCGAGCCGTAGAAGCGCAGCTTGAATTCGGTGCGCGCGAGCGTGAAGCGTCAGCGACCAGAAGCGCCGCAGGTCGCCGCTCAGCGCGGAGGGCCCGTGCACGCGGTGGCTGGCCTGCGCGACGGGCGCGGGGCGGGCCTGCGGCGGCGGCGGTGCTCACGAGCGCTCGATCTTCGTCTCGAGCGGCAGCTCGAGGATGCCGCCGCTGGAGTTGCCGTGGACGACGATCGAGGTCATGTCCTCGACGAGCGCGACCGCGTCCTCGCCGGTGCCGGCGCGGGCCACCGAGGGCGTCAGCAGGTAGCGGCTCGGCGTCAGCCAGTTCGGCATCTCGAAGCGCACGACGGCGTCTCGCCCGCGCGGAACGAGCCGCTCGCTCGCGCCGCGCTCGTCGCTGCGCGCGACGACGATCGTGTGGCCGAGCTCGGTGCGCAGCGTCGCCGCGAAGACCGGGTCGTCGAGGTCCTCGGCGAAGCGCACCTCGAAGCACATCCGCAGCGGTTCCTCCTGGCGCGGCCTCGCGATGCGCTCGCCGGCGGCGTCCTCGAACCAGGCGTCGGCGATCGCGGTGCCGCGCCCGAGCGCGCCCGGCGCCGGCGCCTCGTGCGGCAGCTTGCCGAAGTTGAGCTTGTGGTAGGCGCGCGCGATCTCGTGCGGGTCGCCGAGCTGGCGCATCGACGCCGCGCTCCATCAGCATCGCGCGGTCGCAGAAGCGCTCGACCGAGTACATGTCGTGCGAGACGAACACGATCGTCTTGCCTTCGCGCTTGAGCCGGAAGAACTCCTCGAAGCACTTCTGCTGGAAGGCGGCGTCGCCGACGGCGAGCACCTCGTCGATCAGCAGGATCTCCGCGTCGACCTGGATCGCGGTCGCGAACGCGAGCCGCACGAGCATGCCCGAGGAGTAGTTCTTGAGCTTGAGGTCGACGAACTCCTCGAGCTCGGCGAACTCGATCACCTCGTCGAAGCGCGCGCGCGCCTCGCGCCGGCTGAGCCCGAGCATGATCGCGTTGATCACGACGTTGTCGCGCGCGGTCAGGTCCATGTTGAAGCCGACGCCGAGCTCGATGAACGGCGAGAGCCGCCCGGCGATCGCGATCCGCCCGCTGTCGACGCCGTAGATGCCGGCGATGCACTTCAGCAGCGTGCTCTTGCCGCTGCCGTTGCGCCCGACGATCCCGAAGAACTCGCCCTGGGCGATGTCGAAGCTGATGTCCTGGACCGCGTGCAGCTCGTCGTACTCGGTGCTGCGGAACGGGTGCAGCACGCGCTCCTTGAGCGTCGAGTACTGCTGGTGCGGGAGCCTGAACGTCTTGCTCGCCGCCTGCACCGAGACCGCCGGCGCGACGGCGCTCGGCGGCATGCGGTCTCCGGCGCGGGCTCGGGGGATGGTGGTCGTCAAGGGCCAGTGAACGCTACGCAACCGCCGTCACGCCTCAAACTCGCTGCAAGCACGTACACGTCCTGGTTCTCCTGGTTGCGCCCGGGGGCGAATTCAAGGACACGCCAGCGCGGGCAGAGTTGCGTGAGCAGCCACTCCGGCGAGAGGAAGGCGGTGCCCCAGTCCGGGTCGACGCACGCCCCAGTCGCCCTCCTCGCCGAACTCGGCCGCGTACCACCACCCGCGCCGGTAGAGCGCGCGGCGATCTCGCGCGACTGCTCGAGGGGGCGCAGGCCCGTGGCTGGCGTAGTGGGCGACCGCGGTCGGGCCGTGCGTGGTCATCACCAGGTGGCCGCCCGGCGCGAGCAGCCTGCGCATCTCCTCGAACCACTGCAGGCCGCGCCGCGGCTCGAAGTGCGACCAGATCGAGATCGCGTAGACGAGGTCCAGCGAGCCGTCCTCGAGCGGGAGCGGCGGCACGTTGCCGGACCCGAAGAAGCTCGATGCCGGGAGGTTCGCCGCCGCCCACTCGATCGCCGGCGCGTTCGGGTCGCAGCCGTGCCACGCGACGTCGGGGTAGGCGGCGGCGAGCGGGCGCAGCACCCGGCCCGAGGAGCAGCCGAAGTCGAGCGCGGCGCGCACGGCAGCCATGTCGCCGCCGGCGCTGAGCAGGGCGTCGACGACCATGTTCGCCTCGTAGAGCCCGCCGGCTCCGTTCAGGGCGCCGCGCGCCATCGCGTGCACGTCCTCCGGGGGCTGGCCCTGCGGGCGAGCCCGGTGCGCTCGATCACCGGCTCGCAGCCGAGCCAGACGCCGAGGGCCAGCAGCAGGCCGTGGTCTCGGCGCGCGGCGCCTCGCCGAAGTAGTGCTCCCAGGCGCCCGGCTCCTCGCGGATGCGCTGTTCGGCGGCGGCTCGACGTCCTGCTCGTCAGCCGCCCGTAGAGGATCTGGGTGACGGTGGCGGCCTCGACAGCAGAGGCGTCCCGGTGCTCAGCTGGCGGTCGAACTGCTCGCGGACAGCGTCGGCCTGGCGCCCGTGTGGCCGCACTCGGAGCATTCTCGCCGCGGCGTGGCGCGCGCGGGGCGCGGCGTCTGCGAGCGCTGCCGAAGATCGCTGCGGGCCGCTGCGCTGCGTCACGGCAGGCAACCTACCAAGCCGGCCGCCGGCGCGCCCTGCGCTATCGTCGCGCCCTCGATGACCCCGCTGCGACACCAGGGGGCGCCGCGCCTGATCGAGTGGACGGGCGAGCGCTGCGTCCCGTGGACGGGGGACGCGTCGATCGTCTACGAGCACTTCCACCGCTACCTATGGGCGGGGCGCTGCTCGGCGGGCGGCGCGTGCTGGACCTCGGCAGCGGCGAGGGCTTCGGCGCGGCGATACTCGCCGCGGTCGGCGCCGCCGAGGTCGTCGGGGTGGACATCGACGGCGATTCCGTCGAGCACGCTCGCGCGAGCTATGCCCGGGCGGGGCTCGCCTACGAGACGGGCAGCGCCCTCGACCTCGGGCGCTTCGAGCCCGGCTCCTTCGGAGCAGTGATCGCCTTCGAGATGATCGAGCATGTGGCCGAGCAGGAGCGGCTGCTCGACGAGGTCGCCCGCGTGCTCGCGCCGGACGGGCTGCTCGTCGTCTCCACCCCCGACAGCGAGCGTTACAGCGAGGCGGCCGGCCAGGTCAACGAGTTCCACGCGCGCGAGCTGACGCTCGCCGAGTTCAGCGCGCTGCTGGGCTCGCGCTTCGAGCACGTCGCGCTGTGGGGCCAGCGGACGATCGCGGGCTCGCTGCTGCCGGCGGTGCGACCCGCTCGAGCCGAGGGGCGGCGCGTTCTTCCTGGAGCCGGCGGGCGGGAATGGGCGCTCGCCGCGAACCCGAGCCGCTGTTCTGCGTGGCGCTCGCCTCCAACCGGCCTCTGCCGGATGCCGAAGCCGTATCGACGCTGGCCGACATGACGCTCGAGCTCTCCGCAAGGCCGAGGAGCTCCGCGCCCAGGCCGAGCGAGCGGGCGTCGCGCAGGTGGCCGAGCGCGATCGGCTGCTCGCGGAGGCTGAACGAGAGCAAGCGGAAGCCGGGAGGTGCTCGAGATCGGGGCGCGGCTGCAGGCCGCTCGAAAAGGAGCTGTTCCGCTCGGCGACGAGCTCTGGCGGACGCGCGTCGAGCTCGACGAGGCGCAGCAGTTCGCGCGCCGGGTCGAGGAATCGGTCACCTGGCAGACATTCCAGCGCGCGCGGGGACGGCTCTACCGGCTGATAGGCGAGGACCGCGTTCGGCCGCGGCCTCGGCGCGGTGCGCGCTGCGTCGGACGCGGGCTCGGCCGCTGAGGGCGGCCGCGGCCTGAGCGGGGCGAGGCGTGGAACGTTCGCCCGCGCGGGCGTTATCAGCTCCGAGCCCCGAAACCCCACCGAGCGCCACGCGCGGCGCAGCAGTCGTCGATCCGTCGATCGGAACCAGTTTGCGGTCAACCGGCGCGCTTTGAGGGCCGATCGCGAGGGCAGCCGGTGAATCCCCCCGCACGCCGGCCTCGTAGGGCCCGCTGCGCCGCCACGCTGCTCGACCTGGCGGCGGTCCTCGCCGTGGCCGTTCCGGCTCCGGCCGGCGCCGCTGAAGCCGGGGTCGACCTGCCGGGACCCGAACCGGGCCGCGGCGCCCCGGATCGCTCCGCTCGGCGCCCACTGGGTGCGGATGTTCGTGCCGTGGCCCGTGATCGAGCCCGCGCGCGGCGTGCTACGCGCCGAACTGGCTGGCCTCCTACGAACAGACCTTCCGCGCGCTACCCGCCGGGACGAAATTCCTGCTCGACGTCGTCAACAGCCCGCAGTGGGAGACCGGCTCGCGCCGATCCGAGCACGCGCCGCCGCCGAACCCCTACGACTACGCCACGATGCTCGCGAACGTCGCGCAGCGCTTCGGCAGCCGCGTGGCGGCATATGAAATCTGGAACGAGGAGGACGAACCGCGCTGGTGGGTCGGCGCGCCCGACCCGGGCGGCTACACGCAGCTGCTGAAGGCCGTCTATCCGGCGGTCAAGGCGGCCGAACCGACGGCAACGATCGTGCTCGGCGGGCTGACCGGCAACGACTACCCGTTCCTCGAAGGCATCTACGCCGCCGGCGGCAAGGGCTACTTCGACGCCGTGGGCGTGCACACGGACACCTCGTGCAACATCCTCTCGCCCTACGAATACCTGCGCGGCTCCGACAACCGCATGATCCCCGACTCCTTCCTGGCCTACCGCGAAGTGCACGCGGTGATGGCGGCCAACGGCGACGCCAAGCCGATCTGGATGACCGAGCTCAGCTGGCGCACGACGAGCAAAGTCTGCTCGGAGGGCATGTGGGCGGGGCAGAAGGACGAAGGAGTCACCGAGCACCAGCAGGCCACCTTCCTGCGCCAGGCCTACCACTGCATGGCCCAGGACCCCTACGTGCAGGTCGCGCTGTGGTTCCCGCTCCAGGACAGCGACGGGGTCACCTCCGGGCTGATGCGCTCCAACGGCACCAGGAAGCCCTCCTTCGACGCGATGCGCGACCTCGCGCACCACGGCGACACGCTGCACGAAGAATGCGGGGTGTTCAGCGGTCCCTCCCTCGACGTCGCCTCGCCTCACAACCGCATCTCCTACAGCGGGCCGCTGCCGATCCACGTCTCGGCCAGAAGCCGCGTCGGCGTGTTCAGGATCCGCCTGGAAGTCGACGGGCGCCTGATCCGCAACTACGACGGCAAAACCTACCCGCGGGTGCTCTCGGGGCGCCTGGACTGGATGGGCGCCAAGCACATCGCCTACGGGCGCCACACGCTGACGTTCAGCGCCTATGACCGGCTGCGCAACGTCACGCGGCGCACCGTCACGATCGTCCACCTGAAACCCAGGCCGAAGCACCACCGCCACCACAAGCACCACTAGGCGCGGCGCCCGCCTGTCGCAGGTCGCGGACGAACTGCCGTTCCGGTGGCATCCTTAAGCCGGATGGCGGCCTCCCTGCGCGAACGGACGAACGGATACACCGTCACGGCGGGCCAGTACCTGGTGCTGGCACGCGTCGCGCTGGCGGCGCTGACGCTGATCGTGCTGACCGGGGCAGCGGTGCGGCTGACCGGCTCGGGCCTGGGCTGCCCGACCTGGCCCAAGTGCTACGGCAACTACTACCCGCCGCTGAACACGCACTCGGTGATCGAGTTCTCCAACCGGGTCGTGAGCGTGCCGGTCGTGCTGGCGGCCGGCCTCGCGTGGCTGGGCGCCCTGCGCCGGCGCCCGTACCGCCGCGATCTCGTCTGGAACGCCGCGCTGCTGCCGCTCGGCGTGATCTGCCAGGCCGTGCTGGGCGGGCTCACGGTCAAGGGCGAGCTCGACTACGGCTGGGTGATGGCCCACTTCGCGCTCTCGATGCTGATCCTCCTGGCTGCGGCCGTGCTCGTGTGGCGCAGCGGGATCGAGTTGATCGAGAAGGAGGATGGGGAAGGCCGCGTCGCGCAGAAGGACGCCGGCGGGGCCCTGCGCGCGCTGCCGCTCGATCGCGGCCTGCTGCGCGCGCTGATCGGTCTGGCCGCGCTGGGTGCGGTCACGATCTTCGCCGGCACCGCTGCGACGGCCGCCGGTCCGCACGCCGGCGGATCGCCGGGCCAGAAGATCAACCGGCTCTCCTTCGACGGCACCGGCACGATGGACTTCGTGATCCACCGCCACGGCGAGATCGCGCTCGTGTTCGGCCTCGCGGCCGTGGGGGCCTGGTTCTTCGCCCGCCGCAGGCAGGCGCCCGAGCAGGTGCAGCGGCCCCTGACGGTGCTGTGCTGGCTGCTGCTGGCGCAGGGCGCGGTGGGCCTCGACCAGTACGAGACGCACCTGCCGGCGGGCCTCGTCTGGGTCCACGTGACGCTGGCCAGCCTCTCCTGGATCGCGACGCTGTGGGCCGCCTGCGCTGCCGGCGCGGCGGACGGCAGGCTGTGGGCGCGCTTGCGCCGCGGGGCCCCGAAGGCCCCTGTACGGGACTTCGCGCCTGTGGAGTTCCCCGGAAATTAGGGGCTTTTCGGGACGAATGTCCCGTGTTTTCGGGGCTGTCGTCCGAATCAGGGGTTAGCCTGCGCGCAGCAAAGACACTCGAGAAGGGAGTGGCATGACCAAGAACGACCTAGCTGAGAGGGTCGCTTCGAAAACCGGCATGAGCGCCAGCCAGGCACGAGGCGCGGTCGAGGCGGCGATCGAAACGATCTCCGACGAGCTGGCCTCCGGCGGCGAGGTCGCGCTTGCAGGCTTTGGCAAGTTCAGCGTCAGCCAGCGGGCCGCACGTCAGGGGCGCAACCCTTCGACCGGCGCGACGATCCAGATCGCAGCGTCCAAAGCGGCGAAATTCTCGGCCGCGAGCGCGCTGAAGAAGCGGCTGAACCCCTAGGGAGTCTCGGGTGTCACCGGTTCGCCGGAGCCGGTGACACGATTTCCCGCCGCCCGGACCGGGCGGGCCGGCGGCGCATGCGTGCGCCGCCGGGGGTGAGGCAGACGATCTCTGCCGATCCTTACGAGTCGGTAACCGTCCGTTTAGGTCGGAGCGCGAAGCTGCCGTCACGAACCTTCCGCCTCGACGATGGGTGGTTTCGATGGCATCCGATCACGACCGGGCGACGCTGGCCACGCGCTATCCGACGCTCGTGGCCTTCTACCGCGCGGACCCGGCCCGTCTGGCTTCGCGGGAGCGCGACGTCGGGCTGTGGTGGCGCAGCAGCAAGGAGGGGCCGATGCATCGTGCGGCCTGGATCGAGGACACGGGCGAGCTCTACGTGGTGCGCCTCGGCCCCGCAGCCGACGGCGGCGGCACCGTCGAGGTGATCGGACGCGTGCCGGACGCCCAGCGCCTCGAGCGCGCATTGACGGGCTGGCGCGAGCGCTGCGGGCTCCCGGGCTCGCTGCAGTGGCTGCGCATGCGCGCCGCCGGGCTGAGCAGGCGCGGCGGCACCCGCAAGCCGCGCCTTGCGCTCGGCGGCGCCGCGACGCGGCTCATATAGACGTCCAGCGCCGGCGACGGCGCGCGTGAGCTTCGCTTCGCTTGGGTGTCAAAGGGGTGTCCTGACAACCACGGCCGTCCGCGAGGCGGGCGGCCCAAGGAGGTTTGCCAGATGAGACGGATCCTGATCGCCCTGCTCGCGTCCTCGGTCGCAGCGCTCGTCGTGCCCGCTGCGGCATCGGCCCATCACCACCGCCACCACGGCGTGGCGCATCGTGCCAGGGCGCACCGCCACCACCGGCACGCGCACATGGTCGTGATCGCGCCCGCGGCGAAACCGGCCGTCGAAACGCCGCCGACGACCGAACCGGTCGCGACCGTCGCCTCCTTCGAAGAAGGCGTCCTGAAGATCACGCTGCCGGACGGCACGATCGTCTCGGGCAATGTGACCGAAGCGACCTGGATCGGCTGCGGCTGCTCGCACGACTTCCACGGCGGCGCCCCGGGCTTCCAGCACGACGGCCCGAGCCCCTGGCAGCAGGACGCCGGCAACGGCCAGGGCGACTTCCAGCACGGCGACGACGAGATCGGCCCGCCCGCCCCCCAGCAGTCCGGGGAATGCGGCGTGTCCTCGCTGGTCCCCGGCGCGAAGGTCAAGGAGGCCGAGCTCAGCGTCAGCGGCGCCGGCGCCTTCTGGGAGAAGGTCGAGCTGTACCCGCAATCGTAGGCCCGGCTGACGAGACGGAATCAGGACAGGACGGGGCCCGGCGCATGCCGGGCTCCGCCGGATCTCCGTTGGGCAAGAACCCGGCAGACGCGCGCCGGGGGGGATTCTCAGCCGGAACGCAACCCGGAGTAGCGCGTCAGGCCGTCGTCGGGCAGCGGCTCCCACGGCGCCGCGAAGTCGGCGAACATCCGGTATTCGGGGCGGATCGCCGGGTCGCCGTCGAGCGTGCCGAGGCGCACCGCGACCTCGTCGTCGCGGAGCGGGTCGCCGCTGAAGACCGCCGAGCCGCACTCGCCGCAGAAGAGCTTGGGCACGCCCCCTTCCGGTGGCGTGTAGGCCTTCAGCTGCCGGCCCCCCTGCAGCAGCGCGAAGCCGCTCTGCGGCACCCGCCCGTTGGCGGAGGAGCCGGTGCCCGTGCGCCGCTGGCAGCGCGTGCAGTGGCAGTAGCCGGCCGACAGGAACGGGGCGGTGATCTCGTAGCGGACGGCGCCGCACAGGCACCCGCCCTGCAGAGGACGCTCGGGCGAAGGATGTCCCGCCATCGGGGGATCGTAAGGGCTCGGCCGAGCGACTAGGCTGCGAGCTGGAAGATGTCCAGGGGCTGCGTCACGTCGGGGTGTCGCAAGCGGCGGGTACGGCTGTGCCTCGCCGCCGCTCGTGTGCGCCCGGGAAGGGGCGGGCGATGATCGGCCGCTCCGCGGCGCAGAGCGACGCGCGGCTCGCGGCCCGTGCCCGCGCAGGCGACGAGCGCGCCTTCGAGCAGCTCGTGCGCCGCCACCGCGCGCCGCTCGTCTCCTACTGCCGCCGGCTCGGCCTCGACGGGCGAGCCGAGGACGCCGTCCAGCAGGCCTTTCTCAGCGCATGGCTCGCGCTCCGCCGCGGCCAGGAGGTGCGCGACGTCCGTTCCTGGCTCGGGCGGATCGCGCACAACAAGGCCGTCGACCTGCTCCGAGCCGGCGCCGAGGGGCCCGGGGACGCGCTTTCCCCGCCGCCGGCGCGTGGCGGGTTCGAAGAGAGCCTCGAGCTCCGGCAGACGCTCGCGGGGGTTGCCGCGCTCCCGCCCCGCCAGCGCGATGCGCTGGTCCTGAGCGCGATCGACGGCCGCTCCTACGAGGAGGTCGCCGGGGCGCTCGGTGTCAGCGAGGGCGCTGTCAGAGGGCTGCTGCAGCGCGCGCGGGCGACGCTGCGCGCGGCCGCCGGCGCGCTCGCGCCGTTGCCGCTGCTGCGGGCGCCCGCGGGCTGGCTCCGCCGCGCGTCGGTGCCGGTGGGCAGGGTCGCCGAGCTGGCGGCTCCGAACGCGGCTGGCGGCGGTGCCACGGGCGCGACGCTGCGTGCTGCCGCCGCCGCCGTGACGACGGTCGCGCTCGCCGCCGGGGTGGCCGTCGGCCCGCTGCACAGCCTGATCACCGGCCACGCGCGTCATCGCGCGCCGCGCGCGGGGGCGCCCGCTGCGCGCGGAGCGCCGGCGCGCCACGGCGGCGACGGCGCGAGCGCGAGCGCGGTGGCGGGCGTCGGGGCCTCGCGGCCGAAGGCTCAGCGCTCCGCGGCGGCTTCCAGCGGGCTCACCACCGCCACGGCCCGGGCCCCGGTGCCCGCGGCGCAGGTCAGAGGCCGGACGCCCGACTCGACGCATCCCCAGACCGCCCCCGGCGTAACGCCGTCGGAACCGAGTCCGGTCGCGCCAACGCTCACTTCCGCCGGCGTGGCCTCCAACCCGAGCGGGCAGGTCAGCACCGGAGCGCCGGCGGCCCCGACGCCAGCGCCGGAAACGCCCGCCGTCGCCGAACAGCCGGAAGCCTCGAAGCCGCCCGAAACGTCCGAGCACGAGGAACAGTCACCCGAGCACGAGGAAGAGTCACCGGGGGCCGAACTTGAACGCCCCGCCCGGAGAGACAGCTAGCCGGGGCGCAGCTCGCGCGCCGGGTTGCCGACGACGGTGCTCCCGGGCGCGACGTCGGCGATGACGACGGCGCCGGCGCCCACGACGGCGCCCGCCCCTATCACCACCTCGGGCGCGATCACCGCGCCGACGCCGAGGAACGCGCCGACGCCGAGCCGGCAGCCGCCGCCGGTGAGGGCCCCCGGGCCCATGCTCGCGTAGTCGCCGAGCACCGTGTGGTGGCCGATCGACGCGCCGCGGTTGACAGCGCAGGCGGCGCCGGTCTCGACGCCTGCGGCGAGGATCGCGCCGGCGTTCACGTAGGAACCCGGGCCGACGCGCGCGCTGCGCGCGACGATCGCGGTGGGGTCGATCATCGTGGCCGCCTCTCCGAACCCGCACGCGATCGCGTCCTGGCTCGCCGCGCGCCTCGCCTCGGGTTTCATCAGCGGCACGAGGAACGGGAGCGCGAGGAGCTCCGGCGTCAGCTCGCCGGCGTCGATGACCGGCGGCAGCTCGCCGGGCACCTCGCCGTCCGCCACGTTGCGCACGCACGCCGCGAGCTGCCAGCCGAGCCGGTGCGCGCTCTCGGCCGCATCGGCCGCGTACGGGCTCGAGACGCCGTAGAGGACGATCCTCACGCGTGCCCGGCCGAGGCGCTCGGAGGCAGGCCGCGCTTCTGCTGCGCGTCGGCGATCTCACCCATCCGGTCGTGGACGAACAGCGTGACCGTCTCCACCGGGAGGTGGTGGAAGCGGATGCCGGCCTCCCAGGCACGGCGCGCGAGGTTCCAGTCGTTCGGCTCTGAGGCGAAGGCGCAGTTGCGGTCGTAGCGCAGGAACCCGAGTCCGCCGTGGAAGATCGCGGACTGCCAGCCGAACTGCCCGTGGCGCGGCGGGAACGCCCCGATGCTCCCGTCGGCGAGCACGCCCGCCGCACCGGGCTCGGCGGGCGTGAGGCGCATCCTCGAGTAGACGACCTCGGCGCGATGCTCGCGGGCCGCACCCAGCAGCAGCTCCAGGTGGTTGGGGTCCCAGGCGTCGTCGTGGCTGAGCGGCGCGATCCAGCGGCCGCGCGACTCGGCGATCCCGACCGAGCGCGGCACGCTGCCCTTCACCGCCCAGCGCTCCCAGGGATCCTCGGGGTCGTTCTCGCGGACCGGCAGGTTCACGAACCGGATGCGCTCGTCGCCGAGCGCCGCCACGCGGGCGGGCGTGTCGTCGGTGCAGTGATCGCCCACGACGATCGCCTCCCAGCGCGTGTGGGTCTGGGCGAGGACGGAGGCGAGCGCGCGCTCGCAGAGGGTGCCGGGCGAGTGATAGGTGGGGATCGGGATGCTGACGAGCGGCTCGGTGTCGGCGAACGCGGCCTCGTAGCCCGCGCTCGCGCGCGCCTGCGCGATCAGCTCCGGCCAACGTGCGAGCGCCTCGTACGTGCGCGCGGTCAGGGCCTGCGCGCGACGCACCCGCGTCCCGGTGTCGGCCTGGCTGTCGCCAAGCCGGGCCTGGACGGACTCGACTCGCGCGAGCGTCTCGCGCAGCTCGGCAAGCTCCCGGCGGATCGTCTCGAGCTGCGCGCCGACGTCCGTCCCGGCGCGGCGCGAGCGGGCGCGCAGCCCGGTCAGTCGGTCGAGCACGGGGATATGATCGCAAGCGATGGGGGCCCGCGAGGGATCCGAGCACCTTCGCGCCGCGCTCGAGGTCTTCCGTGACGAGCGCGGCGCGCTCACGCTCGCCGAGCTCGACTCGCTGCCCTTCGCTCCGGTCCGCGTGTACGTCCTGCACGAGATCCCCGTGGGGGCCACGCGAGCGGGGCACGCCCATCGCCGCCAGCAACGCTGGCTGGCTGTGATCTCTGGCGCGGTCGAGGCCACCTGGGACGACGGTCGCGGCTCGCGTACGTTCGAGCTCGACGCGGGCTCCTCGCTCCACGTGCCCCAGGGCGTGTGGTACGAGCTGCGGGCGCTCGAGGCCGGCGTCGTGATCCTCGTCATGGCCTCGGGTCCGCACGAACCCGCGGACTACGTTCACGAGCGTTCCGCGATGCCCCTGCAGCTCGTGAGGACGGCCGAGCCGACCTCCTCCACCTGATCGTCGGTCAGCCACGCGTCGAACGGCAGGCTGAGGATGGTGCGGGACAGTCGCTCGGCGACCGCGTACTTGCCGGCCTGGCCGAACGCGCTCAGCTCGGGCGGCAGCGGGTCGTAGTGCACGGCGCTGCCGACGCCGTGCGCGGCCAGCTCGGCGCGCAGGAGCTCCCTGTGCTCGTGTCTGACCGTGAACTGGTGCCACGCCGGCTCGCCGCCCTCCTCGGGGAGCGGCGGCAGCCCGAGCGACGGTGCGGCGCGGAGCAGCTCTCGATACCGGCTCGCAAGCGAGCGCAGGCGCTCGAGCGCCGCGTCGAGCCGGCGCACGCGCACGCGCAGAAGCGCCGCCTGCATCTCATCGAGCCGCGAGCTCAGCCCGGGCGTGGCGGCGTCGCCCGGCGGCCAACCCTGCCCGTAGGAGCGCAAGAGCCGTACGCGGGCGGCCAGGCCCTCCTCGCCGGTGACGAGCGCGCCCGCGTCGCCCATCGCGCCGAGCAGCTTCGTCGGGTAGAAGGAGAACGCGCAGGCGTCTCCGAGCGAGCCCGGCCGGAGCTCTGCCTCGCGCGCGCCGTGCGCGTGGGAGGCGTCCTCGAGCAGCAGCAGGCCGCAGCGGTCCGCGAGCGCGCGAAGCTCGCGCATCGCCGCGAGCCGCCCGAACAGGTGCACAGGCACGAGCGCGGCGGTACGAGGGCCGACGGCGGCGCGCGCCGCCGCCGGGTCGATTAGGCCGGAGTCGGCCTCGACGTCCGCGCCGACGGGCACCGCGCCCGTCGAGGCCACCGCCGTCCACGTCGCCGCCGCGGTGAAGGCGGGGACGATCACCTCCTCGCCCGGCCCGATCCCGCCCGCCCGGAGCGCGAGCGCCAGCGCATCGGTCCCGCTCGCGACACCGACCGCATGCGCCACTCCGCAGTAGCCGGCCCACTCCGCCTCGAAATCGGCGACCTGCTCGCCGAGGATGTAGCGCCCCGAGCGTGCGACGTCGAGCAGTGCCTCCTCGAGGCCCTCCGCGCCGGCGTCCAGGGCGGCGCGGAGGTCGCAGAACGGGATCGTGATGTCGGCCGGCGGTGGCAGGCCGTGTAGCTAATCAGCCGCGCCCCGCGGGTGTGACGGCTGCGTCTCGCTCGCTTCGGCCGTTTCTTGCGCTCCGGGCGATCGCCCATCCTCCGGGCGATCGCGTACCCTTTGCGCTGTCGATCATGAGTCTGTGGGGCGCTCGGTGATCATCTCGCACACCAAGCATTTCGTGATGCTTGCTCCCTGGAAGGCCGCCAGCAGCACGATCCGCCTGCGTCTCGGGTCCTACTGCGAAAGCCCCTACAGCTCCTTCTACCACCTCAATCCGGCGCTGAACCGGGTCGTCCATCAGCACATGACGCTCGCCGACTTCCATGCGCTGCCCGAGTCGCGGCTCGGATATCTCACCGCCGCCTTCGTGCGCAACCCCTATGACAGGGTCTACGCGGGCTTCGGGCAGCTGCAGACGGACATCGCCGAGCAGCCGTTCGCCGACTTCCCCGATGAGGGCGTTCGCAGCCTGGTCATGGAGCAGCTGGCGGCGAACCGCTCGCAGCTACGCCGAGCGAACTTCGAGTTCGAGCGCTGGCTCGCTCTCGTCGAGGATCAACAGGTCCTCGACGCCGGCCGCAATTCGAGCTTCCCGCTCCACCCGGCGCACTACTGGACCCACCGCGACGGTGTGGAGGCGGTCGACTTCGTCGGTCGGGTGGAGAGCTTCGAGCCGGACTTCAACCGCCTGTGCGCGACGTTCGGCATAGTGCCCGGCAACCGCGCCAACGCGAACGTGACCGCGCACGCCGAGGCGCTCGCCGGCGGGCGCGACGGCTACCGCTACGCGGAGCGGATCAGTCGGCCCGCCAGGCGTCGGATCGAGCAGCTCTTCGCCGCGGACTTCGAGCTGCTCGGCTATCCGCGCGCGGGACGCCGAGCCCCGTTGCACCGGCCGCGCCGGCGCGGCCCTGGCCGTCGGGACGGTGCCGGCCAGGACCGACAGCCCGCGTAGCCAAGCGACCGCAGCCTCAGCCGCAGCCGGTGTTGTTGCCGCAGCTGGAGCACGTGTAACAAGACCCCGTACGCTGCATCATCCCGCCGCACTGGCTGCACGCCGGGCCCAGGTCGAGACCTTGCATCGTCGCCGGGACGACCGGTGGGGTGTCCGTGAGCGCGCTCGTCGGGGCGGACGCGCCGCCGCCGTCGACCCCCGCCACCGGGCCACCGTCGATCTCCTCGGTCTCGCCTGCCGCGGGTCCGGCCGTGTCGCCTCCGTAGGCGAGCGCGTCCTGGGCTGCTTTGCGGGCGCGCACCTCCGGCGTGAGGATGCCGAGCTCCTCCTGCGCGTCGGTGTCGAGGAAGCGCGAGGCGAGCCAGCGCATGATGTAGTCGGGCATCGACTTCGCGAACGGGATCTCCGGGTTGCCCGTGATCCCCTCGGGCTCGAAGCGCATGTAGCTGAACTTCTGCACGAGCGTCTCGAGCGGCACGCCGTACTGCAGCGCGATCGAGATCGCGGTCGCGAAGGAGTTCATCATCCCGCGCAGCGTCGAGCCCTCCTTGCCGATGTCGGTCAGGAAGATCTCGCCGACCGTACCGTCCTCGTACATGCCGGCGGTGATGTAGCCCTCGTGGCCGCCGATCGAGAACTTGTGGGTGATCGACTGGCGCTCGCGCGGCATCCGCTTGCGCCGCGGCCCGGCCTCGGCGAGCGCCTTGGCGACCGCCTGCTCCACGACCTGGTCGACGTCCTGGCCGGCCGGCGCCTCGCTCTGGGCGTCGGTGCGCAGCGCCTGCGCCGTCTTCGAGCCGTCGCGGTAGATCGCGAGCGCCTTGACGCCCTGGCGCCACGCCTGGATGTAGGCGTCGGCGATGTCCTCGACGGTCGACTCCTGCGGGAGGTTGACGGTCTTGGAGATCGCGCCCGAGATGAACGGCTGGACCGCGCCCATCATCTTGATGTGGCCCATGTGGGAGATCGCGCGCTCGCCGACCGCCACGTCGAACACCGGCAGGTGGCGCTCGTCGAGCCCGGGAGCGCCGACGATCGTGCCGTGCTCGGCCAGGTGCGCCTCGATCTGCTCGACCTGCGGCTCGGAGTAGCCGAGCGTCTGCAGCGCCAGCGGCACCGTGCGGTTGACGATCGTCATCTGCCCGCCGCCGACCAGCTCCTTGAACTTGACCAGCGAGAAGTCCGGCTCGACGCCGGTCGTGTCGCAGTCCATCAGGAAGGAGATCGTCCCGGTGGGGGCGAGCACCGTGGCCTGTGCGTTGCGGTAGCCGTTACGCTCGCCGAGCTCGACGGCCTCGTCCCAGGAGCGGCGCGCGGCGGCCAGCAGCGCCGCGTCGGCGGAGGTCTGATCGCCGATCGCGTAAGCGGCGTCGCGGTGCATCCGCATCACCGCGTTGTGCGGCTCGCGGTTCTCCTCGTAGCGCTCGTAGGGGCCGAGCGCGCCCGCGACCTCAGCCGAGCGGCGGTAGGCGCGGCCCGTCATCAGCGCGGTGATCGCGGCGGCGGCGGCGCGCCCCTCGTCTGAGTCGTAGGGCATGCCGTTGCTCATCAGGAACGCGCCGAGGTTCGCGTAGCCGAGGCCGAGCTGGCGGAACGCGCGCGCGTTGACGCCGATCTCCGGCGTGGGGTAGCTCGATGGGCCGACGACGATCTCCTGGGCGAGCAGCACGATGTCGACCGTGTGCTCGAAGCTCTCGACGTCGAGCGTGCCGTCGGGGCGGCGGAACTTCATCAGGTTGAGCGAGGCGAGGTTGCACGCCGAGTCGTCGACGTGCATGTACTCCGAGCAGTTCGCGACCACCACGCCGTCGACGAGGTAGGAGTGATGAAGAGGCTCGCTGAGGTTGTAGACACGCTCTTGGCCATCCTGCTCGCGCGCCACCAGCGATGTGTGCGCCTTCGTCGCATAACGCGTCGTCTCTTCGATCATCGCGCCCAACGCCGCCTGCTTGCGCGGCGTGGAGAAGCCGATGTCCTCGGTGAAGCGAACGAGGTCGCTGCCGGTGATACGCAGGTCGAAGCCCTCGCGAGACGCGTACTCCACGGTCGTGCCGTCCTCACGTGTGTATGAGAAGGACGGCTTCTCGGACTCCGAGATACGGTAGATGCGACCGCGGATCCCGAACGCTGAGAGCATCCTCTGGACGTCTCGCAGAAGCCTCTCGCTCCTGCTGCCGAGACCGACGTACCGGCTCGCCTTGCCGCCGCTCTCGACCCGCGACACGCAGCCGTCGGCACCGAAGAGCCCGCGCAGGAAATGCGCCTGCACCTCGGGGGGCGCCTGGAAGATCGCGTTCGGCACGCGCTTCTCGTGGGCCCTGGCGGTCGTGACGCCGATGCCGCGGAACAGCTCGCGCACGGCGCTGCTGCCGACACGCAGCTGGACCGTGCCGTTGGCCATCTCCTGTCGCGAGACGCCACCGACCAGGGCTTCGATCGTGTCTGCGTGCCTGTCTGCGAGGCCGTCAGCGATGTCATCGCCGCCGTAGATCCAGTTCGTGCCGCGGTCGGTCAGGCAGCCGTCGCCGATCAGATGCCCGGTCAGCTCGCCGAGCTCCCGTGTCCAGCGACGAGGGAGCTCGCGGTGCGTGACGTTGCCACCCCGGGAGAAGCTCTTGGCGAGCTCGGCGACCGTGACGGGAAGCTCCCAGCTCGCCTCCTGCGCGGTTGTGTGGCTGTCGTTGAGCATCACGCGGTCGCTCGACTCCAGCTCCTCAGCGGCTACGTAACCGCGGTTCAACGTCCACAGCTTGTGGTTGGGCGTGCAGCGCAGCTCGGCGCCGTTGCTGAAGGTCAGCCGGACGATCGGCCGCACGCCTGTCTGCTCGACCCGCAGGGGGACGCTCGCGAGCACCCCGGCCCCCTTCTCGCGCGGTTCAGATCCGTTCTCCCCCGCGGTCGCGCGGCTCGTGTACACGCTCATCCGCTCGCCGGCGGCGAACCGCTCGTACAGCTCGCCGATCGGGATCAGCCCCTTCGTCGTATGCACGCGCGAGTCGGCCGGAAAGCACGGGTTCGACGCGTTGATGCGGCCGCTCTCAGGGGAGGTGTGCCACTTGTTGATCGTGGTGTCGAACTGCACGCCCGGGTCGGCGCAGCGCCAGGCAGCTTCTGCGATCTCCTGCATCAGCTCACGCGCCGGGACGGCCTCGCCGACCGGCTCGCCGGTGGTGCGCGCGAGCAGGTGCCAGTCGCGGTCCTCCTCGACGGCCTCCATGAACTCGTCGGTGATGCGCACCGAGTTGTTGGCGTTCTGATACTGGATCGAGAAGAAGCCGTCGCCGTCGATCGACATGTCGAAGCCGGCGTCGCGCAGGGCCGCAGCCTTGTCCTCCTCCTTGGCCTTGCACCAGATGAACTCGCGGATGTCCGGGTGGTCGATGTCGAGCACGACCATCTTCGCCGCGCGGCGCGTCTTGCCCCCCGACTTGATCGTGCCCGCCCACGAGTCCGCCCCGCGCATGAACGAGACCGGGCCCGAGGCGGTGCCGCCCTTGGCCAGCGGCTCCATCGAGCCGCGGATGTTCGAGAGGTTGATGCCCGAGCCCGAGCCGCCGCGGAAGATCATCCCCTCGTGGGTGTTCCACTCGAGGATCGACTCCATCGTGTCCTTGACGGAGAGGATGAAGCAGGCGCTGCACTGCGGGCTCTCCTCGAAGCCGACGTTGAACCAGACGGGTGAGTTGAACGCCGCCATCTGGTGGAGCAGGATGTGGGTCAGCTCGTGGTTGAAGGCGTTCGCGTCCTCTTCGCTCGCGAAGTAGCCGCCCGCCCGTCCCCAGCCGGTGATCGTGCCGGCGACGCGGCCGATCATCTGCTTGACCGAGCTCTCGCGCTCGGGCGAGCCGAGCTGGCCGCGGAAGTACTTCTGGGAGACGATGTTGGTCGCGTTCTGCGACCAGCTCGTCGGGAACTCGACCCCGCGCTGCTCGAAGGCGACGTGGTCACCGTGGCCGATGTGCGCATCGCGCAGCTCCCAATCGACGGAATCGAACGGGTGGGTGGGGTGGGTCCCCGCATCAGTGAACAGGCGTCTGATCGACAGCGCGCGAGAGGTCGCTACGTCGTGTGCTGTCTGCGGGGTGCCTGCCATCTTCGTCTCCTCTTCTCCGGCCGCGTCTCCCCCAAATGTGCGGCAAAAACAGGGTGTTAAGGGGGTAACACCGGATCATCCGCCCCGTCCCGGACGGACCGGTTTTCCGGGGCGAATGCAGGGAAAACCGTCTGCTCCCATTGTATCGGCGGGGGCCGTTCCGCCCCGGTCGCAAACCCGCTCCGAGCGGGGTTTGGCGACGGCCGGCCCGGCGTCGGCTCAGCGCCGTGGGCGCGAGCGTCTAGTGCCCGAGCCGCGCCCAGTCGGTGAGTTCGGCCCACGTCTCCGAGACGCGGTAGCCGGCCTCCGCGACCGAGTGGCGCGCGGAGGCGAGCCAGTGCGGTTCGTAGGCGCCGAAGCGGAAGATCGCCCACACGGCGCAGGCGAGCACGAGCAGCGCTCCGAGCACCGCGGCGAGGATCGCCCAGCCCGAGACGCCGCCGCCCTTCCCCGAGCTCTTGGCCGCCGCCGTCGTCGTGGCAGCGGGGGCCGGGGTGGTCGAGGGCGTGCCGGCGGCCGCGGGGGTCAGCGTCGTGGCCGCGGGAGCGGCCGGCGTGCTCGTAGCCGGCGTGCTCGCCGCCGGTGTCGTTGCGGCGGGCGTGCCCGCGGCGGGCGCGGAGGCCCCGCCCGTAGGGGAGGCGGCGGTCGCCGGCGCCGTGGCCGTCGTCGCGGTGGTCCCGGCCGCGGCAGCCGTGGGCGACGCGGCGACGGTCGGGATCGTCTTCACGACGGCGAGCGCGCTCGCGGGCGCGAGTGCGAGCAGGGCCGCCACGAAGGCGCAGCAGAGCGAGGCCCTCATCGGCGAGATCCTAGTCGTGTCGCCGTCGGCTCACGGCAGGCCGTCCGCTGGCGTGTCGCCGTCGGCTCGCAGCATGCCGGCCGGCTGCGTGTCGCCGCCGGCTCACAGCAGGCCGTCCAGCGCGGTGAGCGCGGCTGCGAGCACCTCGCTCGGGGCCGCGCTCGCGTCGAGGACCGCGAAGCGCTCCGGCTCGGCGTCGGCGAGTTGGGTGTAGGCGGTCGCGATCTCCTCGAAAAAGGCATCCGGCTCGCGTTCCAGGCGATCGGCGCGGC
This sequence comes from uncultured Solirubrobacteraceae bacterium, assembly GCA_963836035.1. Taxonomy (GTDB): domain Bacteria; phylum Actinomycetota; class Thermoleophilia; order Solirubrobacterales; family Solirubrobacteraceae; genus Palsa-744. The sequence continues at coordinate 715,818 of CAWIHX010000009.1, forward strand.
GGCCCTCGGCCGCGAGGCGCTCGCGCGCCAGCTCCGGCGCGAGCGAGAGCAGCAGCGTGCGATCGGGCTGCATGCCGCCGGTGGCGAGCTCGTTGATCGCCCGGATGCGCTCGATGCCGAGGCCGCGGCCGGCGCCCTGGTAGGCCAGCGAGGAGTCGGTGAAGCGGTCGAGCAGCATCAGCGAGCCTTCGCCGAGCGCGGGGGCGAGCAGCTCCTGCACGAGCTGCGCGCGCGCCGCCGCGTAGAGCAGCGCCTCGGCCGGCGCCGCGACCTGGAGCGACGGGTCGGCGAGCAGGGTGCGCAGCCGCTCGGAGAGCTCCACGCCGCCCGGCTCGCGCACGAGCTGGACGTCGAGCCCCCGCGCAAGCAGGGCGTCGCGCAGCGCGCCCGCGAGCGTGGTCTTGCCCGCGCCGTCGATTCCCTCGATCGTGATCAGCAGGCCGTCGGGCACCCCGGCAAGGTATCTAGCATGCGGTCGATGGAGGTGCGAGAGCGAGACGGAGGGGCTGCGGCCCTCGCGGGTGCCGAGCTTCACCCGCACGCGGCCGCGGTGCTCGGACCGGTGGCGCGCGGTGACACGGCCCCCTCGCACGCCTATCTGTTCCACGGCCCGGCGGGTGCCGGCAAGCGTGCGCTGGCCACCGAGCTGGCGGTGGCGCTGCTGGCCGAGGGCGCCAGCAATCCGGCGACCGTCGCCGAGCGCGTGCGCCGCGGCAGCCACCCCGACCTCACGTGGGTGCGCGCCTCGGGCGCCGCGGAGATGCTCGTCGGCGACATCGAGGAGCCCGTCGTCGCGGCTGCGAGCATGACGCCGTTCGAGTCAGCACGGCGCGTGTTCGTGATCGAGGGCGCCGAGCGGATGAACGACCAGGCTGCCAACAGGCTCCTGAAGACGCTCGAGGAGCCGCCCGCCTTCGCGCACCTCGTGCTGCTCACCGATCGGCTCCAGGACGTGCTGCCGACGATCGTCTCGCGCTGCCAGCGCGTCCGCTTCGACCCGCCGCCGCCCGAGGCGATCGAGGCCTCGCTCGAGGGCGTCGAGCGCGGGCGTGCGCGGGCGTGCGCGCGGCTCGCGCTCGGCGACGGCGCTGTCGCGCGGCGCCTCGCGGGGGAGGAGGGCGCGGCGCTCAGGACGGCGGCCGAGACGTTCGTGCGCTCGGCGCTGGCGGGTGAGACCGCCGCGCGGGTGGGCGGGACCTGGAAAAGGCTGCTCGAGGCGGCGCGCGCGGCCGGCGCCGCCGCCGGGGAGGAGGCTGAGGAGCGCCTCGGCGACGAGCTCGAGCTGATCCCCGGCAAGGAGCGCAAACGCCACCAGCGCGAAGGCGCCGAAGCGCGGCGGCGCGTCGAGCGCCGCGCGCGCACCGCCACCCTCGAGCTCGGCCTCCGCCTGGCCGAGCTGTGGCTGCGCGACGTTCTCTGCGTAGCGCTGGATGCGCCGGAGCTGATCCACGCCGTGGACCGTCGCGAGGCGCTCGAGCAGGACGCCGCTCGGCTGGACGCCGAGGCGCTGCCGCGCGCGATCGAGCTGGTGGGCGCGACGCGCCTGTCGCTGTCGGTCAACGTCTCCGAGGAGCTCGCGCTCGAAGCGCTGGCTTACGAGCTCGCGAGCGGGCCCCGGGCCGCCTGAAGGATCGACCTTAAGCCACGCCGGCCGGCGCGACCCACCGGGCGACCCCCCCTCTCTATCCGGAAATCGGTCCCAGGTTGGGTTCGATCCCGTAGGTCTCGAACGCCATGAAGCTGTGGAACTGGCGGTTCTCCGGCCCGTGGAAGTCGGCCGAGCCGGTGGTCAGCATCCCGAGCGCCGCCGCGCGGTCGGCGAGCAGCCGCGTCTGCGGCTCGTCGTGGGTGATGTAGAACGCCTCGACGCCGTCCATCCCCAGCTCGTGGAAGCGCTGGAGCGTCGCCAGCACTTCGTCGGGATCGGAGATGTCCCAGAACGGGTGCGCCCACACCGCCACCCCGCCCGCCGCGTGGATCGCCTCGACCGCCTGCGCGACCGTCGGCGTCTCTCGCAGCCGGAACGCCGGCTTGCCCTCGATCAGATAGCCGCGGATCAGCGAGCCGACGTCGTCGATGTGCTCGTCTTCCAGGCGCTGCGCGTTGGCGGGCGCGCCCAGCACCGCCGCCGCGAGGTGCGGGCGGCCGATCGGTTTGCCGGCGGCGATGCGCTCGTGGATCTCGGCTTCGTCGAGCTCGAAGCCCACCTCGCGCAGCGCGTCGCGCATGCGCAGCGTGCGCCGCTCGCGGTCGGCCAGGAACTCCACCAGGCTCGTCGTCATCGGCGGCCCGGTGTAGTCGATCCCGTAGCCGAGGATGTGCAGTTCGCGCGCCGTCGGGGCCTCGTCGTCGACCGCGGAGATCTCGACCGCGGGGACGATCTTCACCCCGTCGCGCTCGCCCGCGGCGACCGCCTCGGCCACGCCGGCGATCGTGTCGTGGTCCGAGAGCGCGAGCAGCTCGACGCCGGCGGCGGCGGCGCGGGCGACGACCTCCGAGGCGGAGAGCACGCCGTCGGAGTTGGTGCTGTGCGACTGCAGGTCGAAGCGCGGGGTCACGGGCGGGGAGGCTACGCGATCCCGCGCGGGCGGGGCGGCGCGGCGTCGCGGGCGGCGCGGCGCGGCGTCGCGGGCGGGTACTTCCCCGGCCGCGGGCTCCGTACGGAACCCCGATGCCCGCGGCCACGCCCGCGCCTACGGTCTGATGGCAGGCGTCGGCGAGCGCCGGCGGCCACGACACGAGACGGGGATCCCCGGATGGATGCGATGAACGCGCTGGATGTGACCTTCCTCGACGTCGAGGACAGCGTCAGCCACATGCACATCGGCTCGGTGGGGATCTTCGAGGGACCGCCACCCTCACGCGAGGAGGGTGCTGCCTGGGTGCTCGGGAAGCTGACGCTCGTCCCTCGCTACCGCCAGACGGTCAGGCGCCCGCCGCTGAGCCTCGGCCGCCCCCTCTGGGTCGACGACCCGCACTTCAACATCGACTACCACCTCCGCAGGACCGCTCTGCCGGCGCCCGGCGGCGAGCAGGAGCTCCGCCTGCTCGTGGGGCGCGTGATGTCCCAGCAGCTCGACCGCGACAAGCCGCTGTGGGAGATGTGGCTCGTCGAGGGGCTCGACGGCGGCCGCTGGGCGCTCATCTCCAAGATGCACCATGCGCTCGTCGACGGGGTCGCCGGGAGCGACCTGCTGAGCGTCCTGCTCGACCCCGACCCGGATGCGCCGCCGCCGCCCGTCGTGCCCTGGGCGCCCCGGCCGGGCGCGGGCACCGCAACGCTGCTCGCCGGCGCGCTCACAAGCAACCTGATGATCCCCGTCCGCGTCACGGCGGCGGCGTTGGGCGCGCCGCGACGCGTCGCCACCCGGGCCGTCGAGGCCGCCCAGGGGCTGCGCGGTTACGGCCACACGCTCACGCCGTCGGCGTCCTCGTTGAACGGGCCGATCGGGCCGCATCGCCGCTGGACCGTCGCGCGCGGATCCCTCGAGCAGATCCGGCGGATCCGCGCAGCCTTCGGCGGCACCGTCAACGACGTCGTGCTCGCCTGCATCGCAGGCGGCTTCCGTGACCTGCTGATCGCCCGGGGCGAGGGGCTCGCGCACCCGGTTCGCACCCTCGTGCCGGTCTCGGCGCGCGCCGATGACCAGCACGGCGAGCTCAACAACCGCGTGACGGCGATCTTCGCCGACCTGCCCGTCGGGATCGCCGACCCTCTCGCCCGGCTGCGGGCCATCCGGCACCAGATGTCGGACCTGAAGGCCTCGCACGAGCCCGAAGCCGGCGAAGCGCTCGTCGGGCTCGCCGACCTCGCCACGCCGCCGCTGCTGCTCGCCCTCGGCGAGCGGCTGGCGACCCGCGTTCCGCAGCGGGGGGTCAACACCGTCACGACGAACGTGCCCGGTCCCCGCGTCCCGCTCTACGCGTGCGGGCGCAGGATGGTCGAGGCGATGCCCTACGTGCCGCTCGGCGGTCACGTGGCGATCGGCGTGGCGATCTTCTCCTACGCGGGCGCCTGCACCTTCGGGATCACGAGCGACCTGGACCTCGCGCCGGACACCGACGTCCTGGCGCAGGGCATCGAGACGGCCCTCGGCGAGCTGCTCGCTCGCGCCGCAGCCGTGGAGGAGCAGCCGCCCGGCGAGGAGCAACAGGCCGCAGGCGAGCAGCCCGCCGCCGGGGACCAGCCGGTCGCAGACGGGCAGCCCGGCGCCGAGGAGCGGCTAGCCTGAGGAGCCATCTCGAGATGACCGCGCCCCGCAGCATCGACGGCACCCGGACACGCTGGGCGCGAAGGGGTTCCCCGCGGCAGGAGGCTCCGCGCGTCGGCCTGGTCCTGGGGGCCGGCGGCGTCCTCGGCGGCGCATGGCTGACGGGGGCCCTGCACGCGATCTGCACCGAGACCGACTGGGACCCCGGCAGCGCCGAGCACATCGTCGGCACCTCGGCCGGCTCGATGGTCGGCGCGCTGCTCGCGTGCGGCGTGCCGCCGTGGTTCATGGTCGCCTACTCCGCCGGCGAGCGCCCTGGCCTCGCCGAGGAGCCCGGGTTCCACGGGGCGGGAGGCTCCGGCTTCCGCGTTCATCGAGGGGTGCCGTCCCTCGGCCCCGGTTCCTGGCGCCTGGCGGCCTCGTCGCTGGCCCGCCCCTACCGCCACTCCCCGGCGGCGCTGGTCGCCGCCTGGCTGCCCGGCGGCCCCTTCTCGACCGAGCCGCTCAAGGAGGCGATCCGCCGGGTGCGCCCGGAGGGCTGGGCGCCGCATCCGAACTTCTGGGCGATGGCCGTGGACTACGGCAACGGGGAGCTCGTCGCCTTCGGCGAGGATCCCGCCGAGGGCCCCGATCTCGCGGACGCCGTGGCGGCCTCGTGCGCCGTGCCGGGTTTCTTCCGCCCGGTCGAGATCGCCGGGCGGCGCTTCGTCGACGGCGGCGTGCGCTCGCTCTCCAACGCCGACGTGCTCGAGCACCAGGACCTCGACCTGGTCGTGGTGCTGAACCCGATGTCCTCCCTGCACGCGGGAGCGCCGCGAACGCTCGGCGAGCGCGCCGCCTACGCGATCCGCCGGCGGGCCGGGCGGCGCCTGGGCAACGAGGCGAAGCGCCTGCGCGCCGCGGGCATCGAGACGATCCTGATCCAGCCGACCGTTCACGACCTCGACGCGATGGGCTCCAACCTGATGAACCGCCGTCGCCGCCGCGAGGTTGCCACGACGGCGACGCAGACCGTGACCGCCCATCTGCGCGAGACTCCGGTGGGCGCGCGTCTCAGGGAGCTGCCCCGGGGAGAGCGCCTGCTCGTCCGCCGCCCTCCCGGGCCGTTGCGGCGGGTACCCGACTTCGCGGCGCTGGCGGCCGGCAGGTTCGAGAGGCCGGCGGCGGCGCGAAGCGCCTGACTCTAGGCCCCGCGGGGGTCGCCCGTCTTCTCGCGGGCGCGGCAGGTGAGCGCGCGCACGCGCCTGTCCACGGCGTGGCGAAGCCGGCGGACCGCCGCCGCGTAGCGCTCCGCCTTGTGCTCGAGCACCGTCGGCTGGGCGCCGCCGGCGGGGTGGAGCTTCGCTGCGGCCGCGTCGGTCTCCGCCGCCCGCAGCCCCGCTTCCAGCCACAGCACTTCCAGGTAGGCGAGCGCGGGCGCGAGCTCGTCGGGCTCGACCGCCCCCCGCTCCTCCAGCTGCCGCAGGAGCGGGATCACCTTCGCGACCAGCCAGCGCTGCTCGCCGTGCACGCGCAGCAACAGGCAGATGTCGGGTGGATGCTCTACTTGGAGCGTTTGGGTCATCGTTCCAGCTGTCGGGATCCGGGGGAGGGGGAGGGCTTCTGCCGATGGATTCGACCACCCCCCGTGGCTGCTTTAGAAACCCGCGAGCCGCTCCACGCATCGCCGGGGCGCGACCGCTGGACGGCCGCCATTCAAGGCCGTCTGCGCGGCGGGCGATGAGGGGTTTGAGGAGGTGTGAAGAGAGAGAAGAAGATGCCGCTCCTCGAACGAGACCCGATCGCCCGGACACCCGGGCAGTACGCCCGTGCCACGTGGCGGCGCCTGCGCATGCGCAGCATCGTCGCGCTGGGCGTGCTCGCGACCGCGACGGCGCTGCTCGGGCGCTCCTTCGGCCTCAAGGACCCGCGCTTCCTCGCCGCCGAGGTCGCGCTCCTGGTGACGATGTTCGTGATCAGCCGCTACGTGCTGCCGCTGGTCGAGCGCCGCGAACGCGGCGCGCTCGCCGAGGAGCACGTCGGCGGCCTGCTCGACAAGCTGCCCCGCGAGCGCTGGCGCGTGATCCACGACGCGACGCTCGGCCGCGGCAACGTCGACCACATCGTGATCGGCCCGCCCGGCGTGTTCACGATCGAGACCAAGAGCCACCCGGGGCCGGTGCGCGCCGGACGCGTGCACGGCGCCACGCTCGCCCAGGCGCAGGCCCAGGGCAAGGCGATCGGGTGGGTGACCGGCACGGACGTGGAGCCGCTGATCGTCTTCAGCCGCGCCTGGGTGGACCGGCCCGGCGCGCGGCGCAAGGGCGTGCGCGTGCTGCCGGCGCGGATGCTGCTCGGGTACCTGGAGCGCGGGCAGACGCGGTTCAGCGCGAGCGACGTCGACCAGGCGCACCGCCTGCTCGCGCAGGCGCTGCTCGAGCACCACGGGCGCGCCCGGCTGCTCGGCGATCGCTGGCACATCAAGATGTAGGGAGCCGGGACGCCGTTCGCCGCGAGCGCGCGCCGAGCCGGTGAGCCGGGTGCCTCGAGCGTGGGCGTCTCAGGGTCCCGGCCGGGGTCGTCGCTAGCTTGGCTGGGATGAGCTCGATCGATCCTGCGACCACGGTCGGCGCCGCGGCGACGCCCGAGGCACTGCTCGCGCGCTTCGGCCTCGAGAGCTTCAGGCCCGGTCAGCGAGAGGCTGTGCAGGCCGCGCTCGACGGCCGCGACAGCCTCGTCGTGATGCCGACCGGCGGCGGCAAGTCGCTCTGCTACCAGCTGCCGGCGCTCGCGGACGGGACCGGCCTGGTGGTGGTCGTGAGCCCGCTGATCGCGCTGATGTCCGACCAGCTCAGGCGCCTGGAAGCGGCCGGCGTCGCCGCCGTGATGCTCGCCTCCGGGATGGGCGAGGGGCACAACGAGGCGCGCCTGCGCGAGATCGAGGACGGCTCAGCCCGGCTCGTGCTGGCCGCGCCGGAGCGCTTCGCCTCGGCCGCGTTCAGGCGTGCGCTGGCGGCGCGGCGGATCGGGCTGTTCGTGGTCGACGAGGCGCACTGCGTGGCCGAGTGGGGGCACGACTTCAGGCCGGACTACCTGCGCCTCGGCGAGGCGATCGCCTCGCTCGGCAGGCCGCCGGTAATGGCCGCCACGGCGACCGCGACGCCCGCGGTCGCGCAGGAGATCGCCGAGCGGCTCGCCCTGCGCGATCCCCTCCAGGTGCGTTCCGGGTTCGACCGTCCCAATCTCGTCTTCGAGGTCCTGAGCGTCGAGGGCAAGGGCGCGCAGGCGCGCAAGCTCGCGGCGCTGATGCACGTGCTGGGCGAGCCCGGCACGCGGCCGGCGATCGTCTACTGCGGCACCCGCAGGGACACCGAGCGGCTGGGGGGTGAGCTCAGGGCGGCGGGTCTGACAAGCGCCTGTTACCACGCGGGCATGAGCCCCGACGCGCGCCGGGCGGCGCAGGAGGCGTTCATGTCCGGCGAGGCGGAGGTCGTCGTCGCGACGAACGCGTTCGGGATGGGCGTCGACAAGGCCGACGTGCGCACGGTCGCGCACTGGGCGCTGCCGACGAGCCTCGAGGCCTACTACCAGGAGGCCGGCCGCGGCGGGCGCGACGGCCACCCGGCGCGCGCGCTGCTGCTGGCCTCGCGCAGCGACCTCGGCAGGCTGATCCGCTTCATCAAGGAGCGCGAGACGACCGTCGAGGACGTCCGCTCGTACGTGGCGCGGCTGCGGGCGATGGCGGGCGGCGGCGGCGACCAGCTCGCCGTCGGCCACGGCGAGCTCGGCGAGCGCGACCGCGTGCTGCTCTCGATCGCCGAGCGGGCGGGCGCCGTCGAGCTCGAACCCGGCGGGGCGGCGGGGCTGCTCGTGACGCTCACCGGGCAGGGGAGCCCGCGCCTGGCGGCGCAGGCGATCCGCGTGGCGCGCAACCGCGCGTGGGAGTCCTACCGCTCGATCGAGCGCTACAGCGCCGAGGCGGAGCGCTGCCGGCGCGCGCAGATCCTCGCCCACTTCGGCGACCCCGAGGAGCCGCGGGCGAGCGGTCGCTGCTGCGATGTGTGCGATCCGGATCCGGAGCTGGCCGCGGCGGTGGCCGGCGCCGGTGCGTCCTCCGGCCGGCGCCGCGGTGCGTCCGGGCGCTCCCGGGCGGCCGGGTCTGCCCGGGGCGCAACCGCCACGGCGGCCGAGTTCGACGTGCCGCTCGAGCAGTTCGAGGCTCTGAGAGCCTGGCGCCTGGGGCGCTCCGAAGGCAAGCCGGCGTTCACGGTGGCGAGCGACGCGACGCTGCGCGAGGTGCTCCACCGCCGGCCGGCGACCCTGCGCGAGCTGATCGACGTGCGTGGGATCGGGCCGTCGTTCTGCGAGCGCCACGGCGAGTCGGTTCTGGCCGAGATCCGGGCGTTCTCGACGAACGCGGCCGAGTAGCCGCCGGGCGGCGGCACGGGCTCGAGCGCGGCTGTCGGGCTCGCCACCTTAGACTCTCGCCGCGGCTCGCCGTCGGGGGCGGGCGAGAGGGAGGCGAGGGAGCAGTGAGGAGATCGGCGCCGGTGCGCAGGGTTGGGCTCTCGCGCGCCGTTGGGGCAGTGGCCGCATTCGCGCTGACGCTGATCGTGCCCGGGGCGGCGGCCGGTGCGGGCCCACCGCCGCTGCCGGAGGAGCCGATACCAGTCCACGTGACCTTCGCCGGCTCGGGGAGCTTCAACTACAGCAACACCGAGGGGTCGACTGCCGCGGCCGACGACGAGCTCAGCTGGCACGTCGAGTACCAGGCGGCGCTGATGCCGGACGGGACGCTCACGCTGAGCTCGGACTCGCCGTCCCCGACCGCGGGCAACTACCTGTTCACCGACTCGTTCTACGGCGTCAGCTGCACCGGGACGATCTCGACCGTGCCGCAGCCCGTCCCGCCCGGCACGCCCAACGCCCCCCCGGAGACGACACCGCGGCCGACGGTCGAAGGGACGCTCGTCCAGTCGGTCACCTACCTCTCGACCGACCCGAGTAACTTCACGAGCTGCAAAGGGTCGCTGCTGGAATACGAAGGCGAAGGCGAGGCCGCGTCGGGCGTGGCGGAAGTGCTCAACAACTACCTCCCCGGGGCGTTGACCGCGCGGATCATCGCGGCGCCGCGACAGGTCTTCCTCGGCGGTGGTGCGGCGTTCAAGACCGAACCGGTGTCCTACTCGGGGGCGCCCACGCAGCTCCCCGACTCGTGCGCGCCGCTGTTCGGCATCGACGATCCGAACCAGTGCACGAACAGCCTGTCCTGGAGCGGAGTCGTGATCCTCGACGCGACCGCGGGCTGCCCGGTGATCCTGGCCACACCCGCGCCAGCGTGCATGCCGGCCTCGGGCACGCCGCTCGGCTCGTTCACCGGCGGGGTCGACGCCGACGCGACCGGGCCGGGGACCGCCATCCTCTCCGCCGTGGCTGCGGGTGGGGCGCACGGGGCGCGCGCCGCGGCGGCGCGCCCGGTGGTGATCGCGAAGGCGAGCGCGCGCGCGAGCCGCGCCGGGACGCTCCGGCTGCGACCCCGGATCACGACGGCCGGGCGGAGGCTGCTCGCGCACTCGCACCGGGTGAAGGTCTCGATCCGGATCGTGTTCAAGCCGCGCTCCGGTGCCGCTCGCACGACGCGCTACGCGACCGTGCTGACGCGGCGCTACGCGGCGGGGCCGCGCCGGTTCGGGGCGGTTGGGGGCTCGCTAGCATCTGGGGCGCGCCGACGTAGCTCAGCTGGTAGAGCACTTCACTCGTAATGAAGGGGTCGGGGGTTCGAGTCTCCCCGTCGGCTTTTCACAAAAGCCCCGCTCAGGCGGGGTTTTTGGTTGCCTTGGCTCCCAGGGCTGGCTCGACAGGCTCCGGCCGTGACCCGTCTGTGACTCGTTGCACGTGTCTGCCCCTCGACTAAGGTTCACGCCCATGGCCCCGACCTCTCCGATGACCAGCGGACGGTCCTACGCGCCCTTATGGACCAGAGTGCCGGAGAGCAGACAGACCATGCACGCGCTGGCTTCGCGTACCGGCTTGTTGGACCGCAGCTCTCTAGGGTGCTTCGCGACCTTGAAATCCGCGACTCCGCTCGCGACGCATGACGTTGACGCCAAGCTAGGAACGCGCGTCTGGTGGGCTACACCAGCCGCCAGTGACGCGATGGACTACGACGCCTGATTGGACCGTGCGCTGCTGAGCACCGAAAACTCGTGTTTAGACGACGGAAATATGGTCGGCGCGAGGCTGGACAAGACCTCGAACGGCTTTCGCCTCATGAGAGGGCGGAAGCGGAGGCGTGGTTCAAGCTGACTGAGGAGCACGCTCTCTCGCTTGTAGCGCCATCGAAGCTGTGCTGGCCAATCGCTCTTGAGTACGTCACGCTTGGGATGGGCTAGAGCCAGACAGTCCAAACGGCTCCTTTTGTCTGATGGCAGTCAACATGGGATATGCGGCTCGTATTGCTGATATTGAGCGACGCAGCGACCTTACTCCATGGTCGGAGAGAGATATTGCCGACCTCCTTGGCTTTGAACACGGACGGCTTGATGCCATCAAAGCCGAAGGGTTTATCCGCGCTTTTCTCAGGAGATAATCGAGTGGATGCAGAGTGTATTTGCCGACCCCTACGCCATCTTGGTGGTCGCGTCCTGCACGCGCGGCGTTTGGGAGGGCTTTCTATCCTGGGCCGTGTTGAACATCCACGGGAACATGCAAAAGAACTCAGCGCGGCCGGGTGACCTAGAGCCCAGCGACATAGATGCTCTGATGCGCACCGGCTACTTACTGCGGTGCTTGGACGAGGCGCTCGGAGAAGGGCCTGGCGACCTAACCGCCTACTCTGTATGACCGGCTGCGCTAACTCTCGGCGAGTCTGCTAGCAGGAGTAGTGGGCAGCCTCGCAGCGTTCAATGATCGTGTTAGCTTCGGCTAGCGCGGCTCTAACCGCGTGCTCGCCAGCCTGAGTGCGTGCCTCGGCTTTCGTTGCCTCCAAGGCGTTGTGCGTGCGTTGGGCGTGGACAAACAGCGGTCCGGCCGCAAGTTCCTCGCGCACGCCGCGTTCGTATTCCTTCTGGAAGTGCCGGAAGGCGGGCGGCGGCGTTAGTGATTCGATTTCGTGAAGCGACTTCTGTAGGAGCGCGCTCGCCTTTGCATAGTTGGTCGGTTCGCTCGGCGGATGCGTAAACGGAGCCTCCGTCTGCTTGATCGCTTTGACGTAAGCGGCCATCGACTGCTGGGCGTCGTACTGCTCCGGCGTTAGCTGCACGGTGCCGCTTGTCGTGGAGCCACTTCCGCACCCCGCAAGCAGGACAACGGCCAATGAAGCTGCGATTAGGACCGGCCGCCGAGGCACGGCCGCCAGCCTACAGACTCCGCTAGTGGAGCGGCAAACGCCACGCGCGCTCGGCCAGCGCGTGGGCCTGCATGTGGCGGCGATCCTTGCGGCGCACGTGTTCGTAGTGCACGGCCACGCCGTGGTATTCGATCCAGTTTGGACCGTGCGCGCCGTCGCCCGGTACGGCTTCAGCTCTGAGGCGTTGCGCGCATGGTGAAGCGTGTTGATTACCATTTCGTTATCCGAGTAGAGCACGGCGTCGCTGATCGCGGGGCGCTCTTCGACCAAGTAGACGAGCACCTTGGCCAGCCCGACCGTCAGCGCTTCATACTCGGCCGTTTGCGGACCGTGCACACCTTCGAGCCGAACGCTGGTCTGAAATGCCGGTGAGGATGCCGTGACGCCTTCCCACGCGACGCAACCGGCCGTCGATGGGCCGCGCTTGCGCCGTTGCGGGCGGCCGCTGATCCGATCGTCATAGAGCGGGCCGCGAACGGCTGCGTCAGCGTGGACAAAAAGGCTCTTCACACCTAGAGGCTTAGCACGCCATGCCGATGGCAACAAGTGAAGATTCCGCTATTCGCGGCAGGATATAGGGCTGCGTACCACTTCAGATTTCACCCTCAGGGCGTTTGACCACCGCCACGTAGCCGAGAAAATCGCTCTGTCAAGGCTAATTCTCCCGCTCAGCAACCCTAGGATGGTGAGCGATGGTCACGCTGCTGCTGTTGCTCGCCTTCCTAGGGTTGCTGCTGCTGTTCGCGTGGGCGCTTGTCATGTTCGCCGTGTTCGTTGCGCTCGCGCTCGGAGCTGCGCTGTTGGCCGCCGGTGCCGTTGCGCTTGTGGCGGCCGTGCTTGGCGCTGCCTTCAGCTCGACGCGCAGGCAGTAGTCCAACAGCTTGAACTCGCAGCCCAAAACGCGACCCTACGGTTGTACGTGAACGCTTGCGCTCACGTACAAACCGTGCTAGATTCGCCCGTATTATCTGCGATTCGGAGGCCATAGCGTGAACCCACTGCCCGCTAACAGAGACGCCGCAACCGTCATCGGCTACGTGCGCATGTCGAGCGCCGAGCAGGGCAAGGCGTTCGGACCGGCGGCACAGCGCAAGGCCATCGCTGAGTTTGCCGAGCGTGAAGGGCTGACCGTCGCTGACGTGATCCATGAGGACGTTTCAGGAACGACGCCGCCGGACGAACGCGAGGGCATGACTGCGGCGCTGGCGGCCATGTACGCGCACGGCGCTGGCGCGCTGTTGGTCAGTGAGCGCACGCGTCTAGCGCGCGACGTTGGCGCAGCCAAGGAAGCTGAGAAGCTGATCGCAGGCGCGGCCGGTCGCGTGCTCTACGCCGATGGCTCCAACGGCGATGACGACTCGGCCTTGCTCATGAATGACATTGGCCACGCGATTTCAGCGCATGAGCGACGCCGGATCGTGGCGCGTCTGAAGGCCGGTCGAGACGTGAAGGCGTCGCTGTATCCGGGCTCGCGAGCGCACGGCGGCAAGGTGCCCTATGGCTACTGGCGAACGCCTACAGGGCTCGCGATTGACGTTGAGGCAGCGGCCAACGTGGCGCGCATCTTCGAGCTGGTCTGCGATGGCCAGTCGCTGCGCAAGATCGCCGCCGAGCTGGAAGCGCAGACGGGCCGGACGTGGAGCGCTTCGACCGTGGACGGCATCGCTCGCCGCCGCATCTACACGCGCAAGCAGCCGGGCAAGATCGTTGACGGGCGCGTGTTCAATCGCGCTCAAGACGCGCTCGCAGCTCGCCGCCGCTCGTCGCGTTAGCGGCGCTTTCGTTGATCCTGCCTAGCTCCAACCGCTGCCGTCTGCCTCGACCGTAAAAGGTCCCTCCGGGTTTTTCCCCTGCGCGAGCAGATTCTCAAGCCACGCGCGAGGGTCCGGCGGGTTTGGGTTCGCTTCGGCGTAGTCGAACAGGCACGATTTCTGGACGCCGTCGCGCAAGTAGTGGAACGTCATCAGTACCCGTCCGCCATTGCGCACCGTCTCAAACTCGGAAAGGATTTCGTAGCTCATGGGTGCAGCCTACAGCGCAGCCAGCGACCCTAGGATTCCTGCCAGCTCGCGAGCTGGCGCTGTAGGCGAGCCCGTGGGCTGCTCGGCTTCCTAGGGTTGAAAGCCGTACTTGCGCAGCGTCTCGACGTGCTCCTCGGCCGGTGTCTCGGCCGGACGGTCCATCGGCCGAGCTGGGCTCGGCATGTGCGCGGGGTTGCCGTCGTCTCGCAGCTCATGCGGAGTGCCCGCGTCGAGCCCTAGAGATTCGTACTCGGCGCGCGACTGCTCCGCGCTGGCCAGCTCGCCCGTCGAGCGGTCATAGACGCGGCGATTCACGGCCGCGTCTCGACGCTGCTGGCGCGTTGGATTTGGGGCGTCCGGCTCAACCGGGAATAGCGGCGGAAGTTCCATGTTCCAAGTGTCGCACTCGGCCGCGCACCCAATCTTCCGTGCGAAGTGAGACGTTTGTCTGCGCTGAGTCTGTCATTTCACTGATTGGAATGCCGGTTTTCGCGCTCATTGTTCACCTTCTGTTTTGAACTTTTCGCGGCAAGTAGCGCGCGCGCCGCTCGGTGCATAGGGCAGTCCACCGCGTATTAGCCGCGCCTTATCCTCGGCCGACAAGCGCACGCCGAGCTGCCGACCGGCAGCGGCGATGAACTCGCGCAAGTCGTCCGGCTCATCGGCCCAGCCTTCCGATTGAGCCTGAGCTGGTACGCCTTGGAGCTGCTGCCAGACGCGCAGTCGGTCTGGCTCTGGCAGCTCTGACAGCCGGGGAAGTCTTGCAGTCGTTTGCATCCGGCTTCACCTTTCACCGGCGAAGGCCGCCAAGGCCGGTCTATCTTGGCGGCCTTGCGGCCTTCTCAGACAAATATCTACAAAGCAGGCGAAGGCCGCCATCAAGGCCGCCATGCGTTGGCGGCCTTCTCTGCTCCCGTGTTTACGGCCGTTCTCATGCCTGTGGTGGGACGGAGGCATAGAAGGCCGCAAGGCCGCCAAGTCTCGGAGGATTTGGCGGCCTTCGAAGGCCGCCAACGCGTGGCGGCCTTGTTTGCGGCCTTCCCTAAATCGGCAGTAGATCATCAAGGCTCCAAACCCATCCGGACGCTTCCCTCTTAGCGCTCGCGCCAAGTTCCGTTTTGGCCCGCTCGATGGTGCGCCAAGCGTGACCGGCGGCCTCGGCTGCCTCCTCAATCGCTTTCACCGCGCGCGGTCCGTCTTCGAGTTGGCGGCGTAGGAATCGCAGCGCGGCGTCCGCCTTGCGGTCGGCCGCGTTCTCGAATCCCTGCTCGGCCGCCAACATCTGATTTGCGCTCGCGTCTGACTCTGACCCTAGGGATGCCTTGACTACGGGCTCGCTGGTTCCCTCAATCTCGACATCGCGGGTGTCCAAGCTGAAGCGCAGCGTTGGCGTCCACGGTCCTAGGTTGTGCTTGTCGTGAGCGATGCAACGCGAGCTGCCGTTGGCTCCGGACGCGTCGTCTGGATCGAGCCCCACTAGGAACGTTGCGCGCGCCACCTGCCGCCATCCGACAGAGCCAATGCCACGCGAGCGCGCGTCCGTGGAGTTCGCCTTGTTCGTGTGAAGCGTCCCTAGCCATGTGATGTCGTGCTCTTGGCAGACGGCAATCAGCGGCTCTAGCGCCGAGCGAACGTCTGTGTCCTTCCAAGAGTTCCGGTTGGGGTCGAGCATGGCCGCCAGTGGGTCCGCGAAGATGATCCGCACGTCGTGCTCAATTAGTGCCTGAGCAAGCGCGGCCGCGTCATCCGGCAGGCTGAATCCCACATCGAACTCGTCGCGTCGCATCTTCAGGTCGAGCACGCGCGAGACATCGGCTCCGGCCGCCTGCAACCTCGGCTTGATCGTGCGCTGAGGGTCATCCTCCGGCGTGAGCAGCGCCACGTTCACGGGCTCGCCTGCGAACGCGCCCGGCAGCTCCCCTAGGGTCGCTTTGGCTACTAGGTCAAGCGCGAGCGCAGTCTTACCCAAGCCCTCGGTGCCGACGATCAGCGACAGAGCAGCCCTAGGGATACGTTTGTCCCAAGCCCAATCCGTGCGCTTCGCGTCGATGTGCTCGTAAGAAGTAACGGTCACGCTGGCGTCCCTGGGGCTGCCGCCGCCGTTGGTCATTGCCGCCATCTTGACCATGCCGTGGACTAGCTTCTGTGCCTCCTCTTCGCCTACATGCTCGGCCGCCCGCTTTTCGAGCGCTTCGAGCCCCTTTGCATGCTCAAGCTTGAGGCGTGCGCGTAGCGCAGTGGTAGAATCCATGGAAGTTACTTTCTCTCTTGGAGTGTGGCGCTCAGCGGGAGTCAGCGATCAAGGCCGGTCCACTTTGTGGGTCGGCCTTTTGCTGTTCCATGAGGACATCGACCGACACACCTAGCAGCGCTTCCAACGGCTTAGCGTGCTTCGGGTACGGCCGATGAACGCCGATTTCCCAAAGGCGGACAGTCTCTGGTGAGACATTGAGGGCCTTCGCTAGGCGGCGGCCGCTGAAGCCAGCCGCGCGGCGCTGTTGACGGAGATTGGTAACGGTAGTTGTTGGAGTGTGGCTCATACCTACATGATTGCACACGCCATGCCAAGCGTTGGTGCCTTGACACACGGTGAATCCACGATAAAGTGCGCGCGCTTCACATGTCGCAGCGACAGTCAGACTTAGAGAGCGGACGGGCGGAAGTCCCATCACCGTCCGATCCGCAACAATTGCGGCCGATGGTCAAGGATGACCGGCCGCCAATCCTGTTCTGTAGTGCGACGTGCGATCTTCTGAAGCCCCGACAGTGCCCTAGCTGTTGGGGCTTCAGTCGTTTCTAGTGAGTCTGCTCTAGCAGCGTGAGCGTGAGGTCAGAAACCATCACAGCCAGCTCAAGGTTCGCGGCGATCAATTCGCTTTGTACGCGTTCGCCCGGTGTCTGCGCGTCCGGAACGTACGTGCTCTGAAGCGCCTTGCCCGCGACGACGGAAAAGCTTGTGCCTTTGGCCAGCGTCGGGGTTCCGGTCACGCTTAGCTCGACAAAATCCATGTCTACGATTCGCGTTCCTGCGGCCGTAGCGGCACGCTTGAAAAACCCACCCAAACTCAGCGAAGACAGAGTCTCATTTTTGATCTGCTCGTAAATCGTGCCGAGCACCGGGTGTCTCGCGATTGCACCGTCAACGCGAGCCTTCACCCACAGACCCTTACCGGCGACTTCCTTCATGTCGAGCACCTTGCCTAGCACCATCTTGTGGTCATGGTGAAAGGCCAACGTTGCCGGGCCTTCTAGAAACGCCTTCACTCCGCGCGCAAAAGCACCGGGCGCAAAGTTCTCGCCTTCCCGATCAATTCCAGAGAACGAGGCCGCCCAGCCTTCGAGAATCAAATCCCCATTAGCGACGGCGTCGAGGGACTTACCTTGAGGGCAAAGTCGTGTTGAAACTGGATTCGGTCCGGTGCGACGCATGCGATGGTCATACTCACATTCTGTCACTGAGCGTGGCACGGCTATCAGTAGGGTTTTGCTAGGTGAGAAATGAGTAACGATCTAGCTAGCCGGGCAATCAAAGTGCTTCAGCGCAGGGAACGCACACCGCAAGCGAGCAGCTTCCGCGAGGCCATCGTCGGCAACAGAGAGGATCAAGAGTTGGACGACAGCCAGCTCGCAGGCGTGGCGGCCGAGGCAGCATTGGCTAGCCGCTACACGCAGGAGCTGGCAGAGTTTCAGCGCCGGAAGGATGCAGAAGCTAAGGCAGCCCGCGAGGCAGACGACCGGCTGCTAGCCAAGATTGCGAGCCGATGACATGGTGAAGCCGAATCAGCTTTGGGAGAGACGCGAACCTAAGGGCGATGTGTGGGACCGCGTGGTTGTAAAAGCGCCCAGCCCGCTCGATCCAGAAGCGGAGTTTGTGATTTCGGCCGAGAACGTTTTCGCGGCCGCTGAGACTGAGGGACCGCAAGTCGTCGCGGTGTCGGCACTTGCGAGCAGCCTGGAAGAGAATTACGTCTACGTGGAAGACGTAAGCCCGGTCCCGGTGGTTATCGGTGAGAACGCACTTGGTGGTTTTGTAGATGGCCTGGTCTGAGGAGAGGCGGCTAGCGAAGTCCGCCGAGGTACTGAACTGGTGGGCGCAGAAGGTGCGTGAACATCCGGAGGAGTTTCACCCTTGCAGGGTGCGCCGTGTTGAACTCGGCATTTCTCAGGCGGCACTAGCGCGCCGTGCCGGTGTGTCTCACGGTGTCGTGGTCCGCTTGGAGTCCGGCCGGAGAATCAGTAAATGGAACTACAAACGAGTGAGGAGCGTGTTGGACAATGGGTAAGCCGCATCAACTAGGCATCGGAGACATTCTGCGAGCCACATCGCCAAAGGAGGCCAAAGAGGCAGGCTTGCCGCCGGTCGCCCGCGTAGACGCGGTGGACGCAGGCAGGTTGCTAGTTCGCAATCCGGAGGCTGGACACACTTCAGTGACGGCGGTCAGTCTCGATCAGGCGTATGCCATCTATGACGTTCACGCCGTTTTGCCTGCTGAAGACGTGGAGGAGGGCTATAGGAAGCTATCTGCCGAGTACGCCGACCGCGTGCGCCAACAGCGCGAAGAGGCAGCGCGAGCACCGGACGCCATTTCTCCCGAAAAGGCGTTCGCGAAGATTGCGGCCGAAGAACGCAAGGCCGATGCCACCACTAGCACTTGAGGATGAGCTGCGCCCGGTTGACGCTTGCGCCGGTTGGCCATGGTGCCGCTCGCCGCGCTTGCCGAACGTAGTTGGATGCGCTGAGCACCAACCGATCTACGACCGCGTGACTGCGGCGCTGAAAATCAAGAAACTCGCTGCACCCAAGAAACCAATTCCAGCACGGGACACGCCTGCGCCGGTCACTGTGACTAAAGAGCCGCCGCGCGACTACGCTCGCGAGCTGGCCACGATTGTCCATGCGCGAGGCGAAGCGAAGACAAGCGAGCTGGCGCGCGAGCTAGGACTGAGCCCACGGACCGTGAGCCGCCACGTACAGGCAGCGAAGCGCGAGCGCTGGATCGTGATTCGGCCGGGCGCACATGGTGGATTCTCTCCCGGTCCAATTGCGCCTGAAGGCGTCGTGACCAGCTCGCCGCCTCCGAGCGAGCGCGAAGCGCAGACCACGGCCGTGGTCGCGTTCGTCAACGCCAAAGGCCGTACTAGCGCAGTCGAGCTGGGCGAGCATCTAGGCATCTCGAAATGGAAGGCTGCCGAACTCGCCCGCAAGGCCGTAGAGCGCGGACTCATTCGCAGTACGCGTGGAATCGCTGCCGGGTACTACCCGCTCGGGACGGTCGAGCAGGCGGCCGCGTAGAGCCCTAGGAGCCCCAGGAAGCCCAGGAGCCCGGTCCTAATTAGCGAGGGCCTTACGCGTCGATTCTGTAGGCGCTAGCGGGCCTTGTCGAAGGCGTCGCTAGGGATGATGTAGGCCCACAGCGGCGCGCGAGCGCGCGGCATCATGCGCCCCGCCGCTAGCTGTTCGTTCGGCGGCAGCTCGATTTTCTGCCAGGTGCCTTTGGCCGCTTCGACTTTGGCGTCCATGTCGTCGCGCTCGGCGCTCGGCTCGGATGCGCGCTGGCGAACTTCGCAGCCCTCAGGAATCCGCTCCCTTGGGATGTTCAGCGTGGGCAGCGAGTCGAAATCACCCATAGGCGGAAGTCTGCCAGCCGAGCCAGACCCTTTTAATTTTCGGCTCCATCCGCTACGGTCGCCGCATGACCACTTCTCAGCCTCGCTGCGCCTCTTGCGGCAAGCTAGCCACGGGCGCGATCTTCACGCCTTCGCTTCGCGATTCCGAGTACGTGGTGGCCGTCTGCGACGCGCACGACCTCATGGGCGACGGTGAGCACATCGCTCTGTCGGCAATCGCGCAGTCTCCGGCCGCCTACCTCTCGGCCTTCGACAATCAGATTGTCGAGCCGGACCCGAAGCTGCGCGCGTGGCTTGTGGAAGTTGGCCGCGACGTGCCGCCGCCGGACGCCTTCACGGTCGCTCAAGCAGCCGTCTTCGCGAACATGAGCGAGCGCGCGATACAGCGCCTGTGTCAGTCGGGAGCGCTCGCCTCCGGTGCGTGGCGGACTAGCGACGGCGCTCGCGCGAGCTGGCGAATCGATCCGCAGGCGCTAGACCGCTGGAAGGCTCGCACGCGCCCGCGAGCTGCGCGCCCGGAGGTCAAGCCCGCCGACGTGACCGGGCGCAAACGCTCCGGCGGGGTTGTGTGGTGAGTATCGACAAGCTGCCATCCGGTAAGTACCGCGTCCGCTACTACGTGGACGGCAAGCGCGCTCCGTCTAAGACGTTCACGCTCAAGCGCGATGCCGAGCGGTTTGATCGCGACGTGCATCGCGCGATTGAGCGCGGCGAGCTAGACCAATCAGACGCTGACCTTCAGACGCTCGCGGAGTTGGCGTCCGAACACATGGCGAGCGCCAAGTTGCGACTACAGGCGCGCACCTTCACCGGCTACCGGGACGTGTGGGCCGCGCACGTAGACGCTCGGATACTCGGCCGAGAGGATCGGCAGTGGCACCACGCTATTGCGGAAACACCACTGCGACTGCTCACGCCGCGAGTAATTGAGGAGTGGCAAGAGGAGCGGATCAAGGATGGCGCGGGCGAGACTTCGATCCGTAAGGCCATCGTCGTTATGCAAGCGATGTTGGAGCGCGCGCGCCGTGACGGCAAGGTCGCTAGCAATGCCGCTCGCGACGTGGACAAGCCGTCCGGCAAGCGGCGCGGGTCGATCAACGTCGTGCCGCCGGAGAAGATCGAGCAGATACGCGGCCGCCTTGACGACCAAGGCAAGGCGCTAGTGAGCGTCCTCGCCTACTCAGGCGTTCGCCCGAGCGAGGCGCTAGCGCTTCAGTGGTCGGACGTGGGCGCGAAGACGCTCCGAGTCGAGCGCGCGATTGCACCGGACGGCACGATCAAGAGCACCAAGACCGAGGCGACTCGCAACGTCGTGCTACTGCCGACGCTCGCGGCTGACCTCAAGGCGTGGCGCAAGCAGGCC
Source organism: uncultured Solirubrobacteraceae bacterium (assembly GCA_963836035.1). Lineage (GTDB taxonomy): Bacteria > Actinomycetota > Thermoleophilia > Solirubrobacterales > Solirubrobacteraceae > Palsa-744. The sequence continues at coordinate 736,368 of CAWIHX010000009.1, forward strand.
AACGGCTCGCCGCACATCTTCGCGCGAGGCGATGACGGCTGGACGGAGGATGACTGGCGGAATTGGCGCAAGCGCAAGTTTGCGGCTGCCGCCGACGATGCCGACGTGTCGATCAAGCGCGCCTATGACCTCCGGCACTCCATCGCCTCTCTGTGGCTGCAAGAGGGCATCAACCCCGTGCAGGTAGCGGCGTGGCTAGGACACAACGTCTCGGAGACGTTCAAGACGTATGCGCATGTCATCGCTGAGCTAGACCCGAGCGACCGCACCACGGCCGACAAACGGATCAAAAAGGCTCGCCGCACGGTCGCCGCCGTGACCCACTCATGACCCATTGCAGTGTCGTTACTGCCGCTGAGTGTCGTTACTGGCGTCTCGAAACCCAATAAACACGGGGATTCCTAGGGAACCTAGGGCGGCCCAACATCACTCGTAATGAAGGGGTCGGGGGTTCGAGTCCCCCCGTCGGCTTTCAAACCGCCTGCAAACGGCGGTTTTCTCGTTTCCGGAGGATCGCGGAAGACCGAAACTGGTCCCGAATTGGTCCCGAGAACGGTCCCCGGGTCGGAGTAGAGAGGGATGAGTGCACTCCCGGTTTCCGGCCACGTCCACCGGCGCGAGGGCAAGCGCGGCGCCGTCTGGTACGCACGGCTGAGGCTGCCCGACGGCAGACACGTCGCACGCCTGTTCGCTCGCGCGCGCTCCGCTGGCATCAGCCTGCTCCTGGGAACCCAGGAGCTCGCCGACCTGAAGACCGCCGCCGACGGGCTCAAGGACCAGGTGCTGGGCAACCTCGACGCATTGATCGCCCACCGCCAGAACGTCCCGGAGTCAGCCGAGCTGATCGCCGCGATGGCAGGCACCAAGCCCGCCTGGGCCACAATCGGGCAGACCACTTACGAGTGGCTCGGCAGCGGCCCCTCAGGCCGCGGCAGTCGCCGCCGCGGCTACGAATTCCGCCTCCACCCCTCGCGTCTGAAGACGCTCGGGGCAGGGGAAGCCGCGGTGATCTGCCCGGCCTCGGGCCAGCTGCCGGTGGTGGCGCGGATCTTTGGTGGTGACGAGCGGGCTCGTCACCGATGAACGCCGAGACGCACTGGGGAACTGAGCGGGAGGCGGGGCGCTCGCCTCCCTCCTCGCTGCGGCTGTCTACGCTCGCGGGATGGACCCTCAGGAACTTGCCTCTCTGACGACTGCACAACGGCGGAAGGTCGACACAATCCTGAAGAGCATGGGAAGTGACGCGGAGGCTCTGCTCCTGGACGTTCCGGTCGCTTTGGGGCTTCCTCACGGTACGGCTTGTGTTCCTATCCTCGCTCGGACGAGCAAGCGGCGGGACGTGGTCGCCCCTCGCGCCTTCTTCGTTTAGCCTGGCGGCCGGCACCATTGGCGATGACCGGGGAAGCCGCAGCGAGATCTCAGCTGTAGCTTTGCGGCGGTGTCACGCACGAAGATAGACGTCGGCTCTCAAGCGCCCTCGAGCTAGCCCTGGTCTTCGAACGGAAGCGGCGAGGTTAGCGGCAGGCCGGCGATCCCTGGATCGCAGTCGCCCGCCACCGGAGCGTGGGCAGCGCCGCTACCGGGGCGGAGCAGGAAGAACGCGGTCGCGGGAATCGACTTCAAGATCTCTGGCTCGACAACGTACTCGTGGACACGGTTCTTCGCTTTCGCGAAGCTGTCCGAGCCGCCACTGCCTTCACCCCAGTTTGACCGATGCGGGCGGCATCCCCACACGACTTTCCGACCCGCCTTCGCTTCTGTTCCAGTTCGTCCCGATGGTCGTCGTCTCTCCGGCAGCGCCCGGCATCGGGTCCGCATTGCGCGCTGGTTCGACTCTAAGGAACGCTACCGATCGTGACTTCTGTTAGTGTCCGGTCCGCGCTGATTGGGTTACACGGCTCGAAGTGAGTTCTAGGGCCTGACCTTGGGGGAGGGAGTCCTGATGCGACTTCGCAACGGTTTTGTTGGCTGGGCGGTTGGGCTGCTGTCGCTGGGCGCAGCCCTCTCAGGGGTCGTGAATGCAAACGGCGCCATGGCGCTCAAGGCGCAGAAAGTCACGTTCGCAATAGCTCCCGCGAAACCGTTGGTCGGTCACAGCGGTACGGTGTCCGCGACTGCTGGGTCGCATCTGCAGGTCGCTTTCACCGTTGACCCCGCCTCGACGGGCGGGTGCTCGCTTTCGGACGCGACCTACGACGAAGCGACCGGGCTGACCTCCGAGACGGTCAACTACAGTGCCCCTGGTTTGTGCACGATCGACGCGAACCAGGCGGGTGACGGCACCCAGTGGGCCGTCGCGCCACAGAAGCAACAGACGCTCAAGATCAAGCTGAACCCGCAGAAGATCACGTTCGCAATAGCTCCCGCGAAACCGTTGGTCGGTCAGAGCGGTACGGTGTCCGCGACTGCTGGGTCGCATCTGCAGGTCGGTTTCAGCATTTCTGATTCCTCGACCGGAGAATGCTCGCTCTCCAAAGTCATCTACGACGAAGCGACCGGTCTGACCTCGGCTACGGTCACCTACAGCGCGACTGGTTCGTGCACGATCGACGCCAACCAGTCGGGTGACGGCACCCACTGGGCCCCCGCGCCGCAGAAGCATCAGTCGCTCAGGATCAGGCCTAGTGGGGGTGGCGGTTCGGGGACCACCATCGCATCGTTCTCGGCTTCGCCCACGAGCTTGTCCGACGAGGGCGGGTCGGTGACGCTCGATGCAACGGTCACCGGCGCGTCGGACTGCACCTTCTCATCGAGCCCGGCGATCGTCGATTTGCCTACGACAGTGTCGTGTTCCGGCGGCAGCGCAACGGAATCGGTCACCCTGCCACCGAACAGCGGGTCGGACCCCGTCACCTACACGTTCACCCTCACGGCAATGGGCACGTCCAGTGCGACCGCCACCGCCTCCGTAACGGTTGAACCAGCGCCGGCGCCGACGCTTTTGGACGCGGAATACAACACGAATGGGATCAAGCTCACCTTCTCGGCTCCGCCGATCGGTCCGGATGAGACGATCACCGACTATTACTATTACGTGTCTTGTGATGGCGGGGCCAACTTCCAAGGTCCCGAGGATGCCCACGAGACATCTAGCCCGTTCATCGCCACGACGGCCTGCGTTGGCGCGCAGTACAAGATCGCGGCCTACATCAATGGCTCCTGGACGACGCCCCCCTCGAACGTCGTGACCGTCAAACCTTTGAACGAACCGACGCTTTCGGACGCGGAATACAACACGAATGGGATCAAGCTCACCTTCTCGGCTCCGCCGATCGGTCCGGATGAGACGATCACCGACTATTACTATTACGTGTCTTGTGATGGCGGGGCCAACTTCCAAGGTCCCGAGGATGCCCACGAGACATCTAGCCCGTTCATCGCCACGACGGCCTGCGTTGGCGCGCAGTACAAGATCGCGGCCTACATCAATGGCTCCTGGATGACGCCCCCCTCGAACGTCGTGACCGTCAAACCTTTGAACGAACCGACGCTTTCGGACGCGGAATACAACACGAATGGGATCAAGCTCACCTTCTCGGCTCCGCCGATCGGTCCGGATGAGACGATCACCGACTATTACTATTACGTGTCTTGTGATGGCGGGGCCAACTTCCAAGGTCCCGAGGATGCCCACGAGACATCTAGCCCGTTCATCGCCACGACGGCCTGCGTTGGCGCGCAGTACAAGATCGCGGCCTACATCAATGGCTCCTGGATGACGCCCCCCTCGAACGTCGTGACGGTCGACCCTCTGACGGCGGCCACGCTCGACAGCGCGACATATGAACCGAACGTCGGTGGCGGGGCGGGTCTGCTGTCAGTCACACCTCCTGCTCTTGGTCCTGACGAGACCGTCACCGACTACTACTACGAAATCTCCTGTGATGGTGGTGACTATCAATCCCTTGACGATGCCTATGCCAGCACAAGTCCGCTCCAAGTGGGGTGGTGTGGCTACAGCATGACATCCAGTTACAGAGTGTACGCGTACATCAACGGAACCTGGCTTACACCAGTATCCAATGCAGCTAGCTTCGTAGGGCCGCCTCCGCCACCACCGCCGTCCCAGTAGGCCCGAGAGATAGAAACGCAGAAGTCCCCGCGCCGATACGCAGCGGCCCGTCGACGGAACAGCAATCGCACCTGCTGCCGAGGCTGGAGGACGTGGGGATGGAGCTGTCTGCATCGAACTCGGTCACGCGGACTCAGTCGATGGTTCTCCACCGGACAACCTTGAGATGGAACGCGGGATGGAACCTGCTAACAGCGGGGGTCCGTGGCTACTCGAAACAGGTGCTGAACCAGAATCGGCGCCGTCAACTCGACATCCCAATGCAATGGCCAAGCGAACAAGGCAAACGCTGCAATAAGCACAAATGGGCCGAAGCGGGCCTAGCGGGACCTATCTAGGCACACAGGCCAAGCAGAAATTCATCGGCGCCGAGCAGCTGAGCCCCTAGCCGGCGCCAGAAGGCGGGTGTCGCTGCTCCTACCGGCACGCCAGCTTTCATCACCGTCAACTCGGCATCGCGCCCTCGGCCGAGGGCAAACCACACGCCAGTCGCTGGCGCGATGGGCTATGGGAAGCACAGCCGCTGCTGGGGCGCGTAGCTCCGAGTCCGTCCCTAACTGTGAAGCGCCCCAACCTTGACTGCTGTGATGGCGATGTTGCGGGCCGTCGCCGCGTGGTCGGGGTTACAGCTCAACCTGACGAGCCCGCCGCTTGTGGAAGCAGTGGCCGCGATCGTGCGGCCGAAGACATTCTGCGAGGAAAACTGGGCTGATCCTGCGGCGATCGGCGTGGCGCCTTCCAAAAGCGTGCACTGAACCAAGCCTTCGGTGTTGCTCGTGTTGCCAACTTCCGTGCCGGCGGTGACGATGTAGTTCCCGCCCGCGGGTAGGCTCAACTGCGCAACAGTCGTATCCGTTTCGCCCGGAAGCGTCACGGCGGAAGGGACGCGCGCGATGTATCCATCGGACGGTCCGGTGAGACCTTGGGCTCCGGTGGCGCCGGCGGAGCCTGTTGCGCCTTTCGCGCCGGCGGGGCCCGTCTGGCTCCAGCCGACCAGTTTCAGACCTTTCTTACACTTCTGGCCCGCCTTCAACAGCGTCAGGCTCCCGTTTCGGTGGACGCACGCCCGAAGCTTGCCGCCGCTGATAAATCCGCCGGTCGCCGCATAGACCCCACCGGTCATCGCAAACAACAGGGCGAAAGTGGCGACCACATTCGCGTAGCTGAGATGCCTCTGGATCCGTTTCATGTTGCCGTCTCCCCTGCTCGTTTGTGCGCCGATCATACGAAGGTTCGGTTGTCCTGTTCGCGCCCAGACAATCGTTTGCGGCGCTCTCGCACGCCCCTCAACTTGGTCCCGAAACGGGTCCCGAACCAGGCAGAAACGACCCCCGCCGCTCGAACCAGTCGAAGGCGATTCGGCTCTAGAAAGCGAAATGTCGGCGCCGGTTGAATAATCACCCCCCTCTGCCGGTTGAAAATGCACCCCCCTTGGGTGGTGGCGGAGGCGTCCGAGGGGCTGTTGAGCCTGGCTTGATCGTCGTCGATCGAGACCGGGAGAGGGAGCGTGCTGGACGTGGAGCGGTGGGCCGAGCTGCGGCGGGAGCATTTCGTTCGGGGCGTGTCGATCAAGGAGCTCTCGCGCCGGCACGGCCTGGATCGCGGCACGGTGCGCCGCGCGTTGCGCTCTGAGAGCCCGCCGCGCTATGAGCGCGCGCCACGGCCGTCGAAGCTGGATCCGTTCAAGGAGGAGATCCACGAGCTGCTGCGCCGGGATCCGAAGCTGCCGGGGGTGCGGGTCCGTGAGCTGATCGAGCCGCTCGGGTTCGATGGCGGCAAGTCGATCGTCGATGACTATCTGCGCGAGGTGCGCCCGTTGTTCGAGAAGAAGCGCACGCATCAGCGGACGGTCTATCGCCCTGGCGAGATTTGCCAGTGGGATCTGTGGGAGACCTCCAGTCCGGTCCCGGTCGGTCACGGCCAGCAGCGGCGGGCGTGGGTCGTCGTCGCCTGCCTGGGTTATTCGCGGGCCGGTGCCGGGGCGCTGATCTTCAGCAAGGAGGCGCCGGACGTGCTGTGGGGAATGAGCCGCTGCTTGTGGTCACTCGGCGCGCTGCCGCAGTTGCTGGTCTGGGATCGCGAGGGGTGCCTGCACGCCGGCGGCGGACGACCGACCGATGTCTATGCGGCGTTCTGCGGGCAGATGATGCTCGACTGGCACTTCTGCGAACCGGCCGACCCGCAGGCCAAGGGCGCCGTCGAGCGGCTGCAGGGGTATCTGGAGAGCAACTTCGAGCCGGGCCGGCGGTTCGCGAACCATCTGGACTTCCAGCTGCAGCTCGACGCGTGGTTCGAGAAGGCCAACAGCCGGGCGCACCGGATGCTCCGCGCCCGGCCCGTCGACCGGCTCGCCGAAGAGCTCCCGCTGATGCGCCCGCTCCCGGAGCACGAGATCGACCTTGACCGGCGAACGGTGATGAGAGTCCCGCCCGACCCCTATCTGCGCTTCGACACCAACGACTACTCGCTCGATCCGGCGCTGGTTGGCCGGCGCGTGGAAGTCCGGGTCAGCCAGCGCGAGATCACAGCGGTCGCTCTGGACTCGGGCGAGCTCGCCGCCCGCCACGATCGCAGCTTCGCCAAGCACCGCACGATCACAGCCCTGGAGCACGCCCGGACGCTGAAGGAGCGCCGCAGCGGGCGGGCCAGCGAGGTCGTGGTCGAGCAGCGGCCGCTGGCGGTCTATGACGAGCTGATCGCATGAGCAGCGCGACCTCGGAGCTGGCGCACTTGTTCCGGGCGATGAAGGCCCCCGCGGCCGCGAAGGCGCTGCCGAAGCTCGCCGAGCGTGCCCGCAGCGAGGAATGGTCCTATGAGCGCTTCGCGCGAGGCGCTCCTCTCCACCGAGACCCAAGCGCGGGATGCGCATGGCGGGGAGAGCCGGATCCGCACCGCCCGCTTCCCCGCCCGCAAGACGCTCGAGGAGTTCGACTTCACATTCCAGCGCTCGATCAAGAAGCAGGTCATCGAGCACCTCGGCCAGCTCGACTTCCTGCACGCCCGCGAGAACATCGTCCTGCTCGGGCCGCCCGGGACCGGCAAGACCCATCTCGCGATCGCCCTCGGGATCCGCGCCTGTCTGGCCGGGCAGCGCGTGCTGTTCCGCACCGCCACCGAGTGGGTCGCCCTGCTCGCCGACGCCCAACGGCAAGGGCGCCTGGAGGACGAGCTCAAACGACTCGAAAGGATCCCCGTCCTGATCTGCGACGAGGTCGGCTACATACCCTTCGACCCGCAAGCCGCGAACCTGATGTTCATGCTCGTCTCCCGCCGCTACGAGCGCGCCAGCCTGATCATCACCAGCAACAAGCCCTTCTCCGCCTGGGGCGAGATCTTCGGCGACGACGCCGTCGCGGTCGCGATGATCGACCGGCTCGTCCACCACGCCGAGATCCTCTCCCTGAAGGGCGACAGCTACCGCCTCAAGGACCGCGACCTCGGCCGCACCCCACGCCCCAGCACCCCCGACACCTGAGCGCGTCCGCCGGGCAGCGCGCTCCGCTCGGCGCTACGCGCCTTCGCTCCACACGCAGCCCGGCGGCACACCAAGGGGGGGTCGGTTTTCAACCGGCGAAAGGGGGTGCATTTTCAACCGGCCTTGACAGCCAAACCCGCCTCACGGGGAGCGTCTCGTAATGAAGGGGTCGGGGGTTCGAGTCCCCCCGTCGGCTCTGGAACCGCCAGCAAAGGGCGGTTTTTGGTTTCCTGACAATCGGCGCCCGACGAAGCGTCGGTGTCCTTGAGTCTGTCAACCATCTGGCTCCTCCTGTCGTCCGACGGCGTTCGACCCATCTTTGAGCAGGGCCGCGTTGGTCAGTGCGACAAGTGCTAGAAGGACGGCTGCGAGGGGCGCTGCGGCTAGGCCGAGTGAGGTGCAGGCGCAGACGAGGAGCGCGGCTTCGAGCGTGGCAAGCCGACGGCCGGTGAGGCGCTGCGGCGCCTGTGGCGCCCCCCACCTGGCCCATACGACCGTCGCCGTGCCGACGAGGATCACGGTGAGGCCCGAGTTCTCGGTGCAGCTTCCGGTTGCGCTTGTGCCCCAGACGGCCAGCGCCGCGAGACATGCGAGCTCGAGCAGGAATCGCACAAGGAAATTGATAGATCTCATCCGAGCGCTGCTGGGTGCTTCAGCACGCGGTCGACGCCCGCCGGGTGCCGATGTTCCTTGGGGGTCGGCTCGGGGCTCATCATTGAGTGGTCCGGCGCTGAGTCACCAAGCTCTCCAGAGGAGCGCGATCGCCAGAAGCCCGGCACCGCAGGGCAGCAACCCAACCCAGCCCAGCAAGGGGGGAAGTCCGGTCTGGCCCGATGTGTCCTTGACGAGCAGATCGAACAGGGCGATTCCCGTCCCGATCGCGAACGTTGCGCTTGCGGTTGAACGAGCCCACGGCTTGCGCGCCTTGATCGTCCGTACCGTCCACAGCCAGGCGGCGATGCCGAGCACTCCAACAGCGCTTAGCCAGATCAGGTAGGTGGTCACCGCGGTATTGATCCGCGCGGGGCTGTACGTCGGGTAGCCGGCTCGAATGTGGCGGGCCAGCAGGTTGCCGGTAGCGTGGTCTATGTATAAGACGGCTGTTGCGCCGACGGTTAGCGAAAGCCCGCAGTACATCGCCATGATCGCGGAGCGCCCTGGGCCCCGTACGGGGGAGCGACGGTTGGGGTCCACGACGCGCGAGGTGTCGACCTCCCTGGATACCCTTCCTTGGACCATCCCCATGTGCATCGCTCGCATGGTGCCTTCCTTTCCGTTGGTCCTGTTACGCGTCGCGCCTCGTTGGGTTGGCGCGAGCACGATCCGAACAAGTTCGTCGCGTTGACACGACTGGATGACCGCTGCCGGTGCCTCCTGGCGTCATTCCGTCGCCGGTGGGATGTTGTGGTTGAGGTGGAACAGGTTGCTTGGGTCGTACCGGCGCTTGTTCTCTTGGAGTCGGTCCCAGGTTCCGCCGGGGTATGCAGCGCGGATCGTCGCTTGGTCCTCCTCGCCGAGGAAGCCGACGTAGCCGCCTGACTCCTCGCCGCCCAGGGCGTTTACGACGCCATCGACCCAGGCTTCGTGGGTCTCCTTTTCGTTGACGTCGCTGTACATGGCCGCCACATTCACCAAGAGCTCCTGGTCGCGGTGGGCAAAGGCTGTGGTGTCGTTCGCTACCCGAGACATGGCGCCTCCGAGCACCCGCAGCTGGACGGCGCTCATTGGTGCCGTCGATGCGGTTAGCTGCTCGAGGATCGCCTCGGCAGCCGCCGGCTCGAGGGAGTCGGCGAAGAAGTTCGTTCCGGCGGCGAAGCAAGCCTGTTGCTCGGGGCCGTCGTAGAGCGCGGCGTAGCGCATCGGCCCGACTGTGTCGGCCAGCGTCGCGGCGAGGGCCCGGAACGGGGCGATCACCGTCTCGCCCCGGTCCAGCGCCCCGGCGAACGCGAACGAGCTGATCAGCACCGGCTTGCCGTGTGTCTCTGCCGGAATGAACGGGAGCGGCGGGGCGATCACGACGTTTGCGATCGTCGAGAGCTCCTCGGGCGCCGCCTGCGCGGCCCCGAGGAAGCCCGTGATCACCTGCGGCGATGCGGGCAGCATCAGCATGCCGCCGACGATCATCGAGATCTCGGAGAGACGGAGCTGAAGGCGCGTGGCGACGCCGAAGTTACCCTCGCCGCCACGGAGTGACCAGAAGAGCTCCGGCTCGGAGTCCTCGCTCGCCTGAACGATCTGGCCGTCGGCGGTCACCACCTCGGCCGCGAGCAGGTTGTCGAGCGTCATTCCAGTCTTTCGGACGAGGAAGCCGATCCCGCCCGCAAGCGTGACGCCGCCAACCCCGACCGAACCGGTGTCGCCAAACCCAGTCGCACGCCCCGCCGCGGCCGTGACGGCCGTATAGGCGCTCGCGGTTGCGCCCGTTTCCACCCAGGCGGTTCGGCCGCTGGCGTCCAGTTCCACAGCACGCATTGCGGAGAGGTCGATGACGAGCCCGCCGTCGACGGTCCCGTATCCGGGGCGGCTGTGGCCGCCGCTTCGGACGGCGAGCTCGAGGCCGCCCTCCCGCGCCAGTTCGATGACCGCCGCGATGTCCGCGGCGCCGGCGACCCGTGCGACCGCGAGGGGTCGCCTGTCGATGCCTTTGAAGGCAACCCGTCTCGCCTCGTCATAGGTGGGAGCGTCCGCTGTGATCAATTCACCCTGGAGCCGGGCGCGAAGCTCGTCGAGGGGAATGTTCTGTACCTGTTCTGATGTAGACGTCATCGTGTCTCCTCTGGTTTTGAACGATCTGCTGCTACCGGACGTAGCCCCTCGTCCTGAGACGCGACCGTTGACTCGCTCATCTGCGCTGCAGGTGCGCCCACACTCGCGTGGCATCACGCCGCCTTCCGTTGCGTGATGGCCTCGGCGGTTTCCAGTTCGACAACCGTGGTTTCGATCAGCACGGTCGAAGCACGTGGCGGGCGTAGCAGCGCGAGAGCGATCGCGATCCCGCTCGCGACGGCGATGGCGCCGACGATGTAGGCGAGGTGGTAGCCGCTGGTGAGCGCGCTCACCGAGGAATGGCCGCTTGCGCTGAGCGACTTGGTGTGATCGGTGGCGATCGTGCCGAGCACCGCCATGCCGATCGCGCCGAACAACTGTGTCGAGACACTGATGATCCCCGAGGCGAGTCCGGCGTCCTGCTCGGGCGCGTCGGACATGCCCATCGTGAGCAGCGGCAGGACGGAAGCCCCGTACCCCAAACCCAGGAGTCCGAGCCCGATGAACAGCCCGGGGAAGTAGCTCGCGTGGACGCCCTCCGTCGCCAGCAGCGCAAGTCCGACTGCGACGATGGCGACCCCGGCGCTGAGCGTGCTCAGCGCCCCGAAGCGGACGACTGCGCGCGCTGAGAGCCCCAATGACATTGCCGCGATCGCGATTGTCAGCGGTACGAAGGCGAGGCCGGTTTTGATCGAGTCATAGCCGAGCACGCGCTCGAGGTAGAGCGAGCCCAGGAAGAAGGCCGAGAACAAGCCCGCTCCGAGCAGGCCACGCACTAGGCTCGATCCCATCAGCATGCGCAGGCGCAAGATGCGCAGAGGCATGATCGGGTTCGCCAAGTGCGACTCCAGCGCCAGGAAGCCCGCCAGCAGCACGAGCGCGCCGCCACCGGCTGCGAGCGTGCGGCCGGACAGCAGGCCGTAGTCACTGGACTTCACGACGGCGAACGCGCCGAGCATCGCTGCGGCCGATATCAGCACCGAGCCAAGCACGTCGACGCCGCGTCCGAGGCCGAGTCCCTCGTTCTCCTGGATCAGCATCGAGCCGAAGACGAAGGCGAGCGCCCCGATCGGGACGTTGACGAAGAAGATCCAGTGCCAGTTCAGCGACTGGGTGAGGGCCCCTCCGGCGAGCAGCCCGATCGAGCCGCCGCCGGCAGAGACGAATGAATACAGACCCATCGCCTTGGCCCGATCGGTGGGCCCCGGGAACTCGGTCACGATGATCGCGAGGATCACGCTCGAGGCGACGGCGCCGCCCGCGCCCTGGACCAGACGCGCGGCGATCAGCATCGCCTGGCTGCCCGCGGCGCCGCACAGCACCGACGCGGCCGTGAACAGCACGAGCCCAGCGAGGAACACCTTCTTGCGGCCCACCAGGTCACCGAGCCTGCCCGCGAAGAGCAGCAGACCGCCGAGAGTGATCAGGTAGCCGTTCATGACCCACGTCAGGTTCTGCTGGCTGAAATGCAGGTCGCGCTGAATCGAGGGGAGCGCGACGTTCACGATCGTCGCGTCGAGCACCATCATCAGCTGCCCCAGGCAGAGCACCGCCAGCGCCAACCAGCGCCGGCGCTCTGAGCCCGCCACTTCGGCTTGCGTGTGTGATTGGGATCTGCGTTGCATGGCGGTCTTCCTATACGTCGTAGATATACTGTGTATAGGCACGGTAGGATATACGGTGTATATCGTCAAGGGCCAAAAGCGAAGGGAGTCGGATGGCTGACAAAGATGCGAGGCGGGGCGTAGGGCTGACCCGGGAGAAGGTGCTCAGGACCGCCCTCGCGCTCGTCGATGAGCACGGACTCGACGCGCTTAGCCTGCGCCGCCTCGCTGGCGAGCTGGGGGTGACGCCGATGGCGCTTTATCGATACGTCGACGGCAGGGAGGGGCTCTTTGACGGGATCGCCGATCTCCTGCTCGGGCAGTTGCCAGACCCGCCGGCCGGTGACTGGCGCGAGCAACTGCGTGCCATGGCACGCTCGTTCCGCACCGTGCTGGTCGCCCACCCCTCGGTGGTCCCCATCTTTCAAACGAGGCCGCTCCTGGGGCCGGCGGGTCTGCGTACTGCGAACGCGGTTCTGGGACTCTTCCGGGAGGTCGGGTTCCCGCCGGAGGACGCAGTGCTTCTTTATCGGCAGTTCGTCCGCTTCCTGCTCGCACTCATCACTCTCGAGACGGAAGCTGGGCCTGCGCTCCCGCCTGAGCAGTGGCGCGAGCAGGCGCGGCTCGCCCGCATCAGGTTCGAGACGCTCCCGCTCGAGGAGTTCCCGCACCTCGTTGAAGCGGCGCCCCAATTCGGAGCTCCCCAAGATCCCGAGCAGGCTTTCGAGTCCGGCCTGGACCTCCTGATCGTCGGCATCGAACACCGATGATGCGCATCGCAACCGACCCGTAGCGGAGGCATCCGGGGCATCCAGATGTGGCGCCCGGCGAGGTAAACATGCTCCGCTCGCGTCGATCGTACTTGCGGATTACATCTGGATCGAGAGACCGCGTGCCTCAGGCGCGCTAACGTTTGAGGCGCATGCTCCCGCACGCCTACCTCTAGCCGAACCGGACACGTTCGAGCGCTGGCGGCCGGCCCCGGCCGTTGGCTTTCCTGTCCTGTCGAGAGAGAGGAGGCGCTATGCCTTCCGCCATTCCCGCTGCGCTCGTGAAGGTTTCCGCACGCTTGCGTTGTCCCATCTGCCGCGGGCCACTCGCCCCCGTGCGAGGGTCGCTGGTGTGTAGTCATGGCCACACATACGACGTAGCCAGGCCGGGGTATGTGAACCTGGGTTCTCCTGGTCGCCGAATAACTGTCGGCGACGATGCCGGGATGGTCGCGGCGCGCGTCTCTACCCAAGCTGCTAGGCACTTCGATCCGCTCAGCGCTGCGCTCATCGCGGAGGTAGAACAGGTCGCCGCCGGCTGCGCAACGATCTTGGACGCCGGCGCGGGCACTGGACATCACCTGGCGCGATTGCTCGACGCGCTCTCAGGAGCGCAGGGCGTCGCTCTCGACGCATCGCGCGATGCTTCGCGGCAATCGGCACGGGCACATCCGAGGATCGCCGCGGTGCGCTGCGACTTGCGGGATCAGATCCCGCTCCACAGCGCCGCGGCCGACATCGCCCTCTGCGTCTTCGCTCCGCGCAACGGGCCGGAGTTCGCGCGCATCCTGCGCCCCGGAGGAGTGCTGATCGTCGTGACGCCAACCCCAGGCCACCTGGGAGAGCTTGCAATGCTCCACGACGTCCGTGTGGATCCGCGCAAGGACGAGCGTCTGCGTCGCGAGCTCATCCCGGCGTTCCGCCTCCGGCGATTGAGCCAACTGGTATGGAGTGTTCAGGTCACACGATCCGAAATCAGGGCAATCCTCGGCATGGGGCCGGCTGGAAAGCATCTGCGGCCACGCCTCGAGGATCGCCTCGTACGCCTGCCGGAGCAGATTCGGGTGACCGCCGCGGTCGAGCTACGGATGTTCGAGCGTCCAACGCAGGCGGTTCCCACGGGCACGCAGGCAACGACCGCGAGCGACGACACCCGTTCGCCGAGCTTCGCGGGATCTGCCGGCGGCCTCGCACCGCGCCAGGTGAACTAACGGAGTCCCGAAATTGGTCCCGAACCCTGCAGAAACAGCCCTGCTGGGGACCATCTAGCTCGGCTGGATTCGGCTCTAGCGTGCCAAACCTGCCCCCCGCAGGGCCTCTCGTAATGAAGGGGTCGGGGGTTCGAGTCCCCGCGTCGGCTCTGCAAACCGCCTGCAAACGGCGGTTTTCCGGTTTTCGGGCAAACGCAGCGGCGCGGACTTTGTCCCCAATTTGTCCCGAGCTCGGGACAAAGTGGGAGTAGGGGCCCATGACCCCGGCGCCTGAGCCCGTTCGTCGCCCCACCGGCAACGCTCCGCATCCGGACAAGGACCACATTGGGATCGGCCGGGCGGTCAGCGTCGTACTATCACGCCGCGGATGGCTCGCCTGGATCGTCAGTATCAGGCAGAACGATCTGGCTCCCGAAGCGACGCGCTATCAGGTCCACGCGCTCGACAGCCACGGCGAACGCACCCTCGCGGTCAGCGGGGTGGACCCGCAGTCGCTCGCCCTTGCCGGAAGCACCGTGTACTGGGCTGCGGGCGGTCAGCCGTTCAGTACGGTGCTCCGCTGAGCGAGCTGAACGCGTTCGGTGCGGCGGCTACGGCGCGCTGCGCTCGGCGAAGTCCAGGTAGTCGCGGACGGCGGCGTCTGAGGCGCGCTTCCTGAGCGCGTCGCGCTTGCCGGCGGGTCCGGTCGCTCGTCCCTCGAATACCAGACCGTCCGCTCGGATCGTGGCCACCCACGTGAGGCCGTTTTTGTGGTGGTCGGTCGTTGCCAGATGGACGTGCTCCCGCGCCCACGTCTACAGCAGCAGCGAGGGATGGTGGGGCCTGTCGCGCTTCGCGGCCCGGTAGTCGCACAACCGCCTGAGGAGGCGCGGGCGCCCGTGGAAGGTTGCGGCTGAGGCAATCGACGACGATCTCCTAGGGGGGTCTCGCGGCCGGTGGCGTCGACTACGCGTTGGTGCACACGAACCGTGACCAGGAGATCGTGGCTTGGGTCGGCGAGCTCGGCGCCACCGGGGCGGAGCACGTCGGCGCGCGCTTCGGGATGGGGCGCTCTTGGACCTACCGGCGCCTGCAGCTGCTCGTCGCCGATGGGCTCCTGGCCGAGCGACGACTGCTCCATCGGCAGCCGGGGGTCTACCTGGCGACGGCAGACCTTCGGCGCGCCCGAGAAACCTGCGGAGGAGTCGTGAGCGATGACAAGGGCCACGTCGAGATCGAGCGCGGCGCGATCCGCCCGCTCGACGGCCCGCTGCTCACCCCCGCCGAGGCTGCGGCGCTGCTGTCGGTCAAGACGAGCCGGATCTACGAAGCCGTCCGCACCGGACGGCTGCCGTGCCTGCGCCTCGGCCGGCACATCCGCTTCACGCGGGGAATGCTCGAGGAGTGGCTTCTGGACCGCTGACGCGGCCCTCCGGCGGCAACCATGTCGCCGCCGGGTTCCCGCGATTTCTAGACGACAGAGTTGACCTCGACCTTTTCTTCATTTGTTTGGATCATGGTGAGCGCGAGCCCAGACTTTTCGACTGTTCCTTCCCCGAATTTGGTCTGCAGGACGTCTTCTTCCCCGCCTTCGAAATGAGTCCACTTCTGCTTCCCTTTGCTCTCACCGAGGCTCAGGTGGCCGCTCACCTTCATGGAGTTCCGAGTGACCGTGCTGATGACCGACCCCGTCACGAGTACCGAGATGCCGGCACACCTGAACGCCGCAAAGACTTCTCCCGAGGCGGGTTGAAGGTCCAGCCCGATCGTGTTCTTGGCCGGACCTTCCGGGCTTGCCTTCAACACGCCGAGTTCGCCGCTCAGCGTCGTCGTCGCTATTTCGCCTTCCACCGCGTCGGCACTCTGGCAGCTCCCCGCTTCGCCGAGATGGCAGCCGGTTAGCCTCAAGATCACGTTTGCGACGGCTTTCGTGCTGCTGTAGTCGCCGGTGCCGATCTCGTCGCTGCAAGAAATGGTCGATCCGCTGACGGTCTGAAGTCTGGGTTCCCTGAGTTCTTTGCTGTTCGTCGCGAAATGTACGCGTCGTAGACCTCTGTTCCATTCGTTCTTGCCCCTGCCATGCCCGTTGGATTCGGTGCGGAGGACGCACTTGCTAGCAGTGAAGTCGCCGATGTAGTACTTGATCAGTTTCCCGCCAACTCTTTCCGTCAGGTAATTCGCTGGCGTGCAGGTACCAAATTCGGGTGCCTCCTGCGAGAAGGCTGAGAACGACCCAACCCACGCGGTGCCGCTTTCGGCATCTTCCGACGGATCACCGATAAGTGCCGGTGCACCTTCAGCGGGCAGCGCGACGCTCGTGCCGAAGCCGCCGTAGCAGCAGTTGGTCGGCGCGACGACGTCGGTGAGCTTTTGGCCCTGCTGAGTCCAGGTCCCGCCCGAACGGCTGAACACCCATGCGGCGCCCGCACCGAGATTGTCCTCGAAGCCGCCGATCAGCGCGGTGTTTCCGTCGGCCGACAGCGCAGCGCTCGAGCCGAACGACCCGCCGCTGTCGCCGCTGCCAGTGAGCTTTTCGCCTTGCTGCGTCCAAGTCGAGGCCGAACGTGTGAACACCCATGCCGCCCCACGCGGGTAGAGGGCCTTTGGCCCGAGTTGTTCTTTGTCGGACCCTGCGCCGATCAGTGCCGTGTCACCGTCGGAGGACAGGGCCACGCTACTGCCGAACCCGCCTCCGTCGCTCTCCCCGCCGCCGGTGAGCTTGGCACCTTGCTGGCTCCACGTCGAGCCCGAGCGAGTGAACGCCCAAGCGGCCCCCACGCCTTTGTGGTCGCCCCCGCCGCCGATCAAGGCCGTGTTGCCGTCGGAAGACAGCGCTATGGCTCCGCCGAACTGGCCGTCGTACTCCGGGGCCTCATCGGCGCCCGTCAGCTTCCCGCCCTGCTGGCTCCAGGTCGAGCCCGAACGCGTGAACACCCACGCCGCGCCTACAAAATTGCTGTCCCCTGGGCCACCGATGAGCGCCGTGTTTCCGTCCGAGGAAAGCGCCGCTGTCGAGCCGAACTGGCCGAACGGGCCAATCTCAGCGCCGCCAGTCAACTTTTCGCCCTGCTGGGTCCACGTCGCACCCGACCGCGTAAACACCCACGCTGCCCCCACGCCGCCGTTGTCCCAACTGCCCCCGATCAGCGCTGTGTTCCCGTCGGACGACAGGGCCACGCTCGACCCAAAGCGCTTCTGGCCGACGCCGCCACCCGTGAGCTTTTGGCCCTCCTGCGCCCACGTCGAGCCCGACCGCGTAAAGACCCATGCGGCGCCGATCGCGCCGTCGTCATAGCCCGCGCCGACGAGGGCGGTGTCGCCGTCGGAGGACATTGCCACCTGGCCGAATCGGCCGGCGCCGACCTCGCCCGCGCCCGTGAGCTTTTCCGCCTCTCCGATGATTGGGTCGATCCGCACGGGGTACGTCGCGTCGCGCGTGTCGACCGAAAGCAACAGCCGATCAGTCTTCAGCGTCAGCCAACTACGCAGCGTACGCCCGGTAGCGTCACTGGCCACGAGACCGCCGTAGTAAAGCGAGATCCCTCTCGGGCGGCTCAACGTGAGGCTGCGCTTGCCGGCTGCCAGCGTGGCGTGCGCGCTGCCCGCGAGGGAGATGGATAGCGCCAGCGGTCTGGCGTGGTCGGCAGACAGTACCTTTGGGATCGTGAAGCCCTGCTCGAGACCGAGCGGCCCGTTCGCGTACCACTCTGTGATTCCAGAATGCGCGAAACTGACACGGTTGGCCTTCGCGGTCGGCATGGCCTCGCCGACGGGTCTCATCGAACTGCCATACCCAATTGCGTGCAGACCCATTCCGATCTCGCCCGCGCGTGAGCTGACGAGCACGCCGGAGCGGCCGAAGCGAGCATGCAGCCGCTGCGCCGGGTTGACTGCCTCGAAGCCGCCGGCAGAACGCCGGACGTGGTAGACGCCCAGATCGGCCCCCACCGCGGCGGAGAGCTGGCCCTGCGCTGAGAGCGGCAGGCTCGGCAGCCCGTGCTGGGCGAAACCGTGCGCGCGCACAGAGGGTGCCACTGAGGAGGGCCGGCCGGCGAGCGTTCCCGAGGGCAGCACGGCGAGGGTCATCGCGAACAGCAGCCCGGCGAAGACGGGCGCATACGGAAGCAGCCGCTCACGCAGGGCGGCCCAGGTAGGGACTCGTCGGACGGTCGCCGCAAGCATCTCGTCTCCTCCAGGGTCGGTGTCGGTCTGCACGCGAACGCCTCGCGAGCGGGATCCATCCTTGGCCCCGAGCGAGGCGCACTCGTACACGACAAGCTCCCATTCCGGGAGGGGGCGGGCATCCGTAGCGATCCACACTTCAGAACCCGGAGAATCCGACCGACGTAAGGGAACCCCACCGTCTCGGAAGACACTCGCATCGACGCCGAATCCAGCTTGACCCCGTAGCTCCGGCCCCGGAACCTGTCAAGGCCGCCCCTTCGGGGCCGCCTGCGGCGGGGCCTGACGGTCCGGCCTTGACAGAACCCGGACCCTCCGCTGTGGAGCGGCGAGGTCTGCAGGCAGAGGCCTGCAGACCTTCTGCGAGGACCGATGATGGGGAGGGGCCGGCAGCGGGCGGCTGTCGGCGGGGGTCAGCCCCTCAGCTCTCCCGGGCTCCGAGCAGCGGACGCAGGTCCTCGAGCCGCTCGAACGTCCACCAGATGTAACGCCGCGTGCCGTTCTCGCGCAGCGGGTGCAGGTCGGCGAGCTCTGGGTCCGAGAGGAAGCCGTCGAAGGCCTCGCGGCTCGCCCACTCGACGAGGACGAGCGCTTGGCGTGGCTCGTCGGGCCCGAGCTCGGCGTTGTGCGGCTCGTGTCGGCCGAGCGCGATGACTCGGCCTTCGTGCGCCAGCACGGCGTCGAGCGAGCGGCGCGAGTAGGCACGGTAGTGCTCGTTGTCGGCGAGGTCGAAGAGGTTGAGCGCGTACAGCGGCACGACGCGATCATCCCACGCCGGCGGCCCTGATACGCTCCGACAGTTGTCTGCGGTCTCTCAAAGGGACGTGCAACTTGGTCGCGAAATTGGGTCGCCAACCATGCAGAAACAGCCCTGATGGGGACCAACTGGCGTCACGAGATTTGGCTCTAGAAAGCCAAATCGGGCGCGCGCGGAGCCTCTCGTAATGAAGGGGTCGGGGGTTCGAGTCCCCCCGTCGGCTTGGGGCGAAACGCCTGCAAACCCAGACCTTTAGGGCCGGGCGCTGCGGTGGATCCGGCCAGGTGAAGAAAAGGCCCGAATGGGCGCGCGGTTGCTACTCCTGGTAGCAAACTGGTAGCACAGCTTTTGGCGATGCGGTGCGGGACCAGGCTCTGCGCATCAGCGTTTCGTTTGACGAGCTTCTTCGACCCGATCACCTCTGGACCGGTAGCGAGGTGCTCGTTCGTTCGTGTCCGATCCCGGCCAAGCCCGACGTGTATGCCTGGTGTTACCGCAGGGTGCCCGACGCGAGGATCGGCTTGGCGCACGTCCACCATGCTGAAGGACTGCCTCTGATCTATGTGGGGATCTCGCCAAGGCGGCCCCCCAAGGACGGTGGGGCGCCAAGTCGCCAAGACCTGCGCAAGCGGATCCGCACGCACTACCGAGGTGATGCGTCAGGGTCGACACTCGAACAGTCAGCAGCTAGAACGTTGCACGCCGTGACTTACGACGACCAAGACACCAGCTATCGTCCTGCGATGCTCAAGTGCCTGGCCGGCCTCTGCCTGGCAACGATGCTGGCCGCCACGAACGCCAGCGCGATCGAAATCGGCGAATGCGCCCCGACCAAAGGCGGCGCCTACTCCGACAGCGCCTGCACGAGCGCATCGAAGCCCGGCACCAAGAAAGGCTACGACTGGTTGGTGCTCACGCCACCCGGCAGCACATTCCTCGACGGACACCCATGGGTCGCCGACGAGCCCGCCGAGCTGACCGCGAGCCGGTTCGCGATCCACTGCCGGGGCAGCGACCCGGTCGGTTACGTCACGAGCCTGACGAGCGACACCGAGCACCTGCGACTGTGGAAGTGCGAACAGACAGTCCCCGTCAGGGCAGCATGCGGCAGCGAACCGGAACAAGAAATCGTGACCGAACAGAGCGACGGCACCATCGGCGAAGCACGAGGGCACGCCACGAACACCTGGGAGCTCGCCGCGACATTCATGTGCGGCGGCTCGCTCGTGACGGTCGAAGGAACCTACACCGGCACCTACATGAAGCGGAAAGGCGCGAGCAGAGAAATCCTGAACGCGCCCGGCAGCAAAGCCTATCTGCACGTCGGACCGGCCAACGGCCCACAGTCACTGACCGTATCGGTCGACGGCCAGCCCCAGTCACCGGCGACACTCGAAGACGAACAGGAGATGCGCTTCGGCAAACAGCGCCCCGGCCAGCCCGACGAACACGTCGAGCTGCGCAAGCTCAGTCACTGAGCACGCCGTGCTTCGATCGGGAGACTCGCCGCGTGTCTCAAACCACGCCACGGTTGCCTGCCATCACTGACCCACTTGCTGAAGCTCCGACTTCTCGTGGGCCGTCACGGCGAGATGGATCGTGCCGGCTGGTGGAATATGAACGCAATGCTCGGCAGCTACGGGGCGGCGGCCGGGTCAAGTGGGCGGAGAGCAGGCAGCATAACTCCCCGGACCAACCCGCACAAACCGCGTTGACGTGCCGCCGACATTCGCAGCTACGCAAGCCTTGACCGAACCCCAACGAACGTGTTCCCCGAGTAGCGCCTCGGCGGCGGCATGCACGTCACGTGCCTGCATCGATCCTGGGTGTGTCTCGAGCACACGGATGACCGCATCCAGGACCCAGTCATGCCGGCGATGCTCCCGTCCGACTGGCAGGTCAGGGACTTGAATCTGGCCGCGCCCCGAGGCGCTTCCGGCTTCATCGCGGTCCGCGCGGGGCTCCAACAAGGCCTTCAGGGGTCTCGAGGGGTTGGAATGGTGTCCCGTTAGGTCCACTAGCGCGGACGCCCGAACGGCGTGCCTTGAAGGCGTTTCGCAAGGTCGTCCCGGCGGCGGCCACGACTCGCGGCACGTGGCGCCGCGATCGGCAGCAGCGGCTTGTGTCGCTCGCCGCCGTCGCGTGCGTCCGCTCTTCCGCGACCAGTTCCGCGACGCGCTGGGCGATCCTCTCGATCGACTCCGGTCCGAGCTCTTTCCGTGCCGCCGCGGCGCTCCCACTCCTCCAGGTCCTCGACACGGAAGCGGTAGTAGCGGCCGATCGTGACTGTCGGGATCTTGCCGGCACGGACGAGCGAGTAGACCTGCGACGTTGCGAACTGCCAGCGCCGGGCGAGCTGCTCCGCCGTCAGCAGCCTGCCAGTCACGTGGTCGCGTGCAAGATCCTCGGACACTGTGGAAACGAACGCGAGCCGCATCATGCACCAGCCAAGCGCACCGCGATCATTCCTGATGAGTTACTGATAGTGATATTCGAACGAGACCCCCGCCTGCCGCAGCTCTCTTGGCCGGGTGTCGCGTCGCGACGAAACCGAGCCAGCTCGTCCGACTCGTCCACCGATGGGTCGCGCAGCTGGTCGGTGAGCACGAGCAGGATGTTGGGAGAAGCCATCCCCGTCCAAGTAGGGCGGACGGGGCCCCAGCGACAACGTTCGGAACGGGTGATCGTGCGCGCAGGCGCGGCCGCGCAGTCACGTCCTTGGTCTTCGGCCTCGACTAAAGCCCGGTTTCGGCGGATATTCGCCCGGACGCCACAGCGGCGCTGAGGGCGTCGTAATCGCGCTCGTTCTGCTCTGCGTAGGCTCGGGAGAACTCGAGGACCGCACGGTCGAACGCCACGCTCTTGCCGAGGTAGGCCGCGATCGCGATGCGGTCGCCGCTGCGCGCATGGGCGCGGGCGAGCGTCCAGCCGCACAGCCGCCCGTAGGCGGCGATGCCCTCTGGGATCATCTGCTCGATTTCGGCCGAGCCCTTCCAGTCCTTCAGTTGCCTCGCGTAGAAGTCACGCGGCTGGCCGTCAAGGCCGGCCGGGACATGCACCCAGCCCAGGAAGATGTCGCTGGCGGCCTGCATCAGTCGCTGTCCGCGGACGACCCGCTCGCCGTGGTTCTCGAACTCGCTCGCCGGGAGGAATCCCTCCAGCACTGACGCCTCGGCCTCCTTGAGCTGGAGGAACAGCGGATCCTGGCCATCGCGGCCGAGCATCAAAGCGATCCAGGCGCGCGTGCCGACGCTTCCCACGCCGACGACTTTGCGGGCGAAGTCGACGAGCTGGAACCGCTCCAGTAGCACCCGCCTGTCCTGCTCCAGACTGCCCCGGTATGAACGCAGCAGCTCATGCAGTTCGTCGAAGATCTCGTCGTGCGCTTTGCCTTCGACGAGGTCGTCGAGCGGCACGATCAACGGCGGTTCGGCGACGATCCTGGCTCGGCCGTCCACGACGCGCGTCATTTTGGAGAAGGCCGACATGCTGTCCTTCGTGCGCGCCTTCGCGAGTGCCTTCTCGCCGCGCTTGACTTGTTTGGGTTTGAGCTGCGGGCCGAGTTCCTTCAGGGTGGACTCAATGTCGACGTGCGAGTACCACACGTCCAGGTCCTTCATGGCGGCAAAGCCCGCCATGGCCTCGCGGTATCCACGGACCGTGTCGAGCACGATGCGGTCCTGATCCTTGACCGTGAACTTGTTGTTGCGCGCGGCGATCAGAGTGCTTGCCGCGAGTCGCTTGACGTCCCACTCCCACGGCCCCGGGAGCGTCTCGTCGAAGTCGTTGAGGTCGAACACAAGCCGCCGCTCGGGCGAGGCGAACATTCCGAAGTTCGAGAGGTGCGCATCTCCGCAGCACTGGACCGTTAGGCCTGAGCGCGGCGTCGCTGCAAGATCGCCGGCCATGATCAGCGCCGCGCCCCGATAGAACGTGAACGGCGAGACCAGCATGCGGCCGTAGCGGATTGGCACCAGCTCGGGCACGCGCGTTTTCGCCTGGCGCTCGAGCAGCTTGATCGGATCGGTGCGGCGCGCCGGCGGCTCGTAGCTGGCGTGGCTGGAGCGCGGCACTTCCGCCCGCGCGGCCTTGCCGCGATTCGCCCGCTCGGCCACAGTCAGATGTGGCACGGTCGCAGTCGCGTCGCTTGTTGGTGCCATTCCGATCTCCTTCGCCTTGGTCGGTTCGGATGCGGATCCCGACTACAAGCCCCCTGCCTCCGAGCATTGTCCGCCATACGCCCTCGAAGCCATCCGTAATCTGCCGCGAGGAACGCGGACGGCCCCTCCGTACGCCACATTCATGTCATGGCCGGGCGCTGCCCGCCAGTTGCCGTGGAAGTCAATCGAAGCCTCGCGCATCACCCGGGTCAAGAGCCGAGGCGTGTGGCACGAGGATGGCGGACGGGTCTCCGGACCGGTCCCCGACCACGCATATCGATCCCTGCCGCACCGGAATCCGCCGATGCAACCTTGGCACTGTCGAGCCAGGTTGGGCTCCAGGAAGGCGACTCGTAATGAAGGGGTCGGGGGTTCGAGTCCCACCGTCGGCTCTGATACCGCCTGCGTCTGGCGGTTCCTTTGGCACCCGTGTGATCGCCCACGCCGACATCCGCCGCGTGCAGGAGTGGACGGGGCACGCTGACGTGCAGACGACGATGCGCTGCCTGCACTGCGCCCCCGGATGCGAGGTTGGGGGGGGCATTTGAGAGCGGGATCGAGCGCTGACGGGCTCGCTCGCGGTGTCAGGCGACCAGTACGATAGATCGCCAGATGCCAGAGCAGCTCGTTGGAACCGTTGAGGAGCTTGGACCCGGCTCGGTCCGCGGAATCGGAGACTGGGCGGTGCTCAACGTCAACGGCGAGCGCTACGCCGTGTCACGGCGCTGCCGTCATCTGCGCGCCGATCTCGCGAACGGCAAGATCGACGAGGACGGTTGTCTCGTATGCCCGTGGCACCAAGCCCGCTACGACCCCACAACCGGCCAGATGGTCGTCGGGCCACAGGCGGGATTCGAGAAAGTGCCAGGGCTCGACACCGCGTTCGTTCAGCTGACCAAGCTCTGGCCGCTGCGCCGCGCTCAGGTCGTCGAGCGCGAGGGCAAGGTCTACCTGCGGAACTGAAGTCGCGCCGGCAAGCGCCAGCGAAGTTGTGACACGTCCCATCGGGAGCGCCGCTTTCCCAACCCGCGCGGCGGGATCCGCCACAGACAGCGACCCACAGCGGCCCGGATGGAGCGCAGCGTGCGCACCCCTCGCTGCCAAGACTCTCCCAGCACGGACCGCCAGCCGATCCGGCCTTCAGGACGCTATTGACCAGGCGCGGGCGACGGCGCTCCTGATCGTCGAGACCAGCCGGGTCTACGAAGTCACCCACACCGAGCTTTGATCGCGCGCTCCGTAAGGGCCGCCTCGACGCGTACCGCTACTCTCCAGGCATGTCCGAGGAGCTGAAGATCGTGACGACGGTCGGCAACGAGGCGGAGGCGGAAATGGTCGCCGAGCGCCTCTCCGAGGCGGGCATCGAGCACATGTCGCGCGTCGCCTCCGGCGGCATACGACTGGGCGCCGCGGCGGCCCGGGACATATACGTCCAGGCGAAGGACTTCGACCGCGCGGTCGAAGTCCTCGAGATCGATGAAGGCTTCAGCGAGGATGAGCTGGCGCGCCTGAGCGAACAGGCCGGACGAGAAGCCGGCGAGCCGTAACCAGCCCAACCGGCGTACGTAGGCCGCCCCCACCACGCCGGTCTACGGGCGCTGCGCTTCCACCACCTTCGCCACACCTTCCGCACCCGCCTGATCGGCCACGCCGACATTCGCTGAGGTGGATGGGCCACGCCGACACCAGGACGGCTACCGCGAGCTCCAGCGGGCTATCCCGATTTTTTCGGAACCGCCTGCTCGGCGTGCCGCAGAAGTTCTTCAAGGGCAATCGCTCGAGCAGGCCTCGTGCAGACCGGTGCGACGATCGCCGACGCCGCCGCCGAGTTCCTGCGCTACATCGAGCACGACGGGGAACGCAAGCTCTCGACGATCAAGAGCGCTGGATCGACTCCCTTGCCTGAGGGGGAGCCCAGGAGGGTCGAGTGGCCGCCCGGCCGGGTGCCGGGGGCGCTCCGCGACCCGGCTAGAAGCTGCAGGCCGCGGAACTGCTTGCGAGGTAGCCCCCGCCCCCGGCGAAGCTCGCGCTGGCTCGGCCCACTGCGCCCATGGGGAGTCCCGGTTCGTCTTGGAAGCTACCGTCGGCCACGGTCTCGACGTGGTCGAGCTTGGTTTCTTTCATACCGGAGGCAGGGATTTCGTAGGAGTATGAGATCGCGATATCGGCACCGCCGACCGCAGGGCCGAGCGAGCCGGTGAAGAGCCCCGGCGAGGGACAGGTCAGTTTCAGCTCGGTCGCGACGGGCTGCGGAGGCGAGGGTGGCGCCGGGGGCGGCGGGCCGGGGGCCGCGTTCACGCCGGCGGGCAGCGGCGGGAGCGCAGGTTGTACCGCCTCGACGTCGGTGGAGCACTCGGCTCCGGAGGGGGCATGGAGACCTCGGCCGGCGAAGCTGGCGGATATCGGGAGCGGCCCGGTCACGGCCGCGACGGTGGTGAGTGTAAAGGCGCCATGGCTGTCGGTGTTCACGAGTCGGGGCGTGCCCGGACCGATTCTGAGCGTGAGGGTGTGTGCCCCGGCAATCCCGAGCGTGCCCGAGATCGCCACGGTTGCCCCCGGTGTGGCGCCGGCCGGGCAGGTGAGGGCGAGAGGCGAGGCCTCGCGCACGGTGACGGCGCGCCCGCCGGCGGCGCGGAACACGGGTCCGAAGGGATGTCCGTGGCGTAGCATGCGGGCGCTGAGCAACATATGTGGGACGCCGCGGAGCAGGCCCTGCAGTCTTGCGGGCGGCTTGAGGGCGAGCTCCTCGGCGCGGCCGGCGGGCAGACGGAAGCGGCCCGAGGCGATCCTCACCAGGCATGCGCCGAGGTGGCAGCCGGCGCGGCGCACGCGGGCGGTGACCGTGAGCGTGCAGGGCCCGCTCACGCAGCCTGCCTGGAAGTCGAGCAGCTTGAGCTTCTGTTTCTTCTTGCCGCCTTTGCCTTTGCCTTTGCCTTTGCCGCCTTTGCTTTTACCGCTGCCTTCCTGGCTTTCGCCCTGGGAGGCGGGCGGTACGATCGTAACCAGCGGCGAGAGCGCCGCGCGCGCGTACGGGGAGACCGTGCGGCAATTCGAGTCAGGGACGAGTTCGAGCATCTCGAGGACCGTGTCGGAGCTTCCGAACAGCAGGTCGCCGTGGCAGTCGAAGACGCCGGGGCCGTAGAAGTTAGCCGGGTATTCCTTGACGCCTTCGCAGGTGTAGCAGGGGGTGTAGACCTCTTCTTCATCGTTGAGGTACTTGCCCGTCATCCGGTAGGCGTAGGAGAGCCTGTCGCCGACCCAGACCGAACCGTCGGCACCGACGGCCACCCCGCTCTGGGTCGACAGGTAGGCGCTGTGCCAGCCCGGGTAGCAGGCCGCCGACCAAGGCGTGCCCCAGCCGTGTGTGATCGGCTGGCCCGAGGCGCTGAACTCGGCGACCTCGGTCGTGTAGAGCGGGTCGTCGTATTCGAAGCGCAGCTGGGGGTTGACGCTGAAGACGCCTTCGCAGTTCGGACCCTTTTCTTCCAGCCTCTGGCTGGAGCTGCCCACGATGTAGACGTTCCCGGCGGCGTCGCTGGCGATCGAAGAGATCGAGGCGGTCGTCCCGGGCGAGTAGCCGTAGTAGTCGAACCAGCTGCCCGGGAGCACGGCCGAGAAGGCGCCTTTGTCGGCCCCGCTGAAGTAGGAGCGGACGTCGACGACGTAGCCGAGGCCGACCGACACGAGGGCGAACAGGTCGCCGTGGGCGTCGGTCGTTATCTGCCTCACGCCCGGGATGCTCCAGCTCGCCAGCTGCTTCCCGTTGGTGTCGAGCTTCCCGACGGTGCCCGCCTTCGAGTCCGCCACCAGCACCTCACCTTCGGGATCGACCGCGAGGCCCGAGATCTGGCCGAAGTGGGTCGTCCAGTTCCCGATCCACACGCCCGCGCCGCTGTACTTGGTGACCGAGCCGCCGCTGCCGACGTAGATGAAGGCGCCGTCGGGAGAGGCCCCGACCCCGCCGACGCCGGGGAAGGGCATGTCGAAGGGTGCGTGAATGATCCTCGTCTTCGCCCAGGGCCATTTTTTGTACGGCGTCGCAAGCGCTGGCGAGGCCGCCGCGGCGAGGATCGCCGCGGCGGCGAGCACGAGGAGCCCCGAGCGGGGGGCGAGCCGCCACCTGCGACCCGGGCTAGGGCACGGTTGACCGGGCTCCGGGCGCCGGTCGCTGCCGGCGTGCCCGACAGTTCGGATGCCGGTCCGCCCCACCACGGACACATCTTCCTGTCTGGAGGGCGCCGTCGTCAAGGTATCCGGCGCCGGCGGTCTGTCGTGGGCGCCTGAGACTCAGCGAGGTCTGAAGTGCAGGGTCAGCGAGATGCTCCCCGACTCGCTGCACTGCGAGTAGTAGGAGCGGGGACATCCTTCGTCGGGACCGCTCCGATCGGTCACGGTGAAGCTCTTGCTCCCGCGTAGGCGAGCGCGCGGGATCTCGAAATGGTCAGGTTTGCCGTAATCGGTCTTCATCGCGTCTTGCTCGATCTCGGTCCCCGCGAGGCCGAGCAGAGTCATCGTGTCGGAGAGGGGGGGCGATTCGAGCGCGCAGTCTGCGTGCGGGGGGTGGTCGGCGGCGGGGCTCTCGATGAAGAACGGCGCCTGGAGGAAGCCGCCGGTGAGGACAGGCCCGCGCGGCTGGAGGGTCAGCGTCGCGGCGGGCGCGCCACGCCGCACGATCGCTCCGGCACACTGGAAGGACTGGTGAGCGCCGCAGGTGAATTCGCCTTCGGGCTGTTCGATCAGCGCGGGATAAGAGCCGCCAAGGCTGAAGCTCCCGCCCGGCGCCAGCTTCAACAGCAGCACGATCCCGCCGCCGGCGTACGGCGACGGGCGCGCCGAGCTGATACGGACGTTCAGCGTGAGGTTCTCGTGTGAGGTGCCGCCAGCCCCGGTCAGAGGACAGACGCTCCAGGCGACGTTGTTGGTGTAGCTGCCGGACATCGAGCCCGACACGACCCATCGCCTCGCCCCGAGCGCCGGCTCGGCAGCTGCGCAGGACGCCAAGATCATGCACAAGGCGGCAGCCCTCAGACGCCTCACCCCACGTGCCCCTCTCGCCCGGATATCTCGATCGCGACGACGTTCCGGATCGTAGCCTGCATGACCCTGGTCGGGGCTGCCGGTAGACCGCTGCGAGGGTGCGCTGGTACGTTTCCTGCGATGTCGATGGTGACGTGGCGGCTACTCCACGGGGCGGCGTTGGATCGCGCTCGTGGCGGGCTGCCTCGTTGCCATCCTGCCGGCGTCCGCCGTCGCCGCTGAACACGTGCTGGTGCGCTACACGGGCAGCCTCTCGGCGAGAGGCTGGAATGGGCGCAAGTGGGTGAACACGACGGCGGCAGCTTCAGGCTTCAGCCGTCCTGGCAAGCCACTTCGGGAACGCGCTCGCACGGCGGTCAGGCGCGCTGGCGTTTTGTGAAGCTCACGGGCAGCGCCCGTTACGACAACCTCGGGTCTGGCCCCCCGATCGAAACGAGCTGCGACGCAATGCTGAGCGAGAGCCCGGCCTACGCGACGGCATCGTCGAACATCGCCGAGTTCAACCGGTCGAGCTCGGCCGGGGTGGAAGTGTCCACCGAAAGGCCCCTCACCGGGGCCCTTGCAGTCAAGCCAGGAAGGAACGTAGTGCTCGGCCCGGGGGGCTGTGTTCGCCCTGGTCTACCGTCCCACTGGGTGCCTCTCGTAATGAAGGCGTCGGGGGTTCGAGTCCCCCCGTCGGCTCCGGCGAAAGCCCATGGATGCCGGGCGTTTCGCGCATTTCGGGCCGGTCGCAGTTGGGACTGGCGCGGTTTTCTGGCGCCGCGAGTAGCAACTCGGCGTACGATCGGGACGGGCGCCCCCTCATGAGGTCTTGATCTCGACCTTCTCCGAACTCTTGGCCTTGGTGGTGGCGATCTCCGTGAGCGGTTCGCTGGCACCCCCGACGACTTCGAGTTCCAGGCCCTGGTCACCGGCGCCTTCGGCGAACGTTTCACAGTCCCTCTTGGTCATGAGTTCGACGTTGCACGTGTCCACTCCGGCGATCGTGCCCTTGACCGCGTAGTCGACCGCACCGCATTCGAATTCCGCCAGGTAGGGCGGCACAGAGCTTTCGTACCGCGTCCACGCCGACCCCTGTTCGGGGGCGAGCAGCGAGCCTTCCAGCGCGCCCGTCTTGATCGAGCCGGCCGGTGCGCCCGGGCTCGTGCAGGGCTTCTCGGCGGTCGCGCAACTCGAGAACGTGATCGTCGCCGTTCTCGCCGTCGGCCCGGTGATCTCGCCTTCGCTCGTGCTCCGCTTGCACACGATCGTCATCAGCGCCGACTTCAGGGCGACCGTCTTCGTCTTACCGACGATCGTGATGTGGGAGCCTTCCGGGACCGACGCCCATTCGTACTTCCCTTCGCCGCTGAGGTCTCCGGTGGTGCAGTTCTTATCGTCATAGCCGCCGATGTAATGCCCGTCGAGCTTCGCGGTCTTCGCGCACGTCCCATACTCGGCGGCGGCCAGCGTGGTGAAGTCTTCATCCGAGCTGTAGCCGGTGCCACCGGCGTTGGACGCGACGATTCGGAAGTGGTAGGGGGCGTGCGCGCTGAGGCCGGCGACCGATGCCGAGACCGCCACCGGGGTGCTCCCCGAGCCGGGCGCCGGGCTGCACGTCGCGCTCGACCCGTACCCGGCGGTCGGGCCGTATTCGAACTTGCACGAGCCGACTTCGCCGCCGTTGGGGTTGACCGTCGCGCGCAGGACCGCCGTCGTCTCCGTTACAGACGAGGCTGCCCCGGTCGTAACCGTCGGCGGGTCTGGGAGGGTCGTGAAGCTTTCGGTTTCGCCTGTGCTCGTGCCGCCGGGGTTGGCGGCGATCACGCGATATCGGTAGCTCGTGCTCGCGGTCAGGCCTTCCACTTCGGCGGAGACGCTGACGGGGCTCGTGCCCGATCCCGGCGAGGGGGTGCAGGGCGCGCTCGTTCCGGATGGCAGCGCGGCGCCGTATTCCAGGACGCAGCTCGTCACAGCTCGGCCGTTGGGGTTGACCGTCGCGTTCAGGACCGCCGTCGTCTCGGTGACAGCCGACGCTGTCCCCGTCGTGACGGTCGGCGGGTCCGGGAGGGTCGTGAAGGTCTCGGTGCTGCCTGTGCTGGTGCCGCCGGGGTTGGTGGCGATCACGCGGTACTGGTAGCTGGTGTTCGCGCTGAGGCCGCCGGCCGCTCCGGATACTTCAACGGGGCTCGTCCCCGACCCGGGCGGCGGGGTGCAGGGCACATTCGTGGCGGATGGCAGTGACGGCCCGTATTCGATCCTGCACGAGGTGATCTCTCCGCCGTTGGGGTTCACGGTCGCGTTCAGGACCGCGCTCGCGCTGCTGATCGAGGAGGCCGATCCCGTCACCACCGTCGGTGCGTTCCGGAGCGTCCTGAACGCAGCGATCCCGTCGGGTGTTCCCACCCCCGTGGGCCCGTCGTAACCCGTCCCGGCAAGGCAGATGGCCCGGGACGCGCAACTCTTAGCCGCCTCTTCGGTGGCCGTGCAGCCGGACAGGCCGCCTTCGAGGAACGGTTTCGAGCATTCTCCGCTCGACCCTGTCGTCACGTCGTGCAGCGATCCGGGGGAACTCTGCTCGCCTTCGTAGAGCGTCTTCGCGGGATAGGCGACTGCGTCTGCTCCGCCGGCGAGTGCGAATACCGACGCGACCAGCGGAGAGGACAGGCTGGTGCCGCCGATCGTGCACCAGTAGATCACGTGTTTCACTTTCGCTTCTTCGTAGCGGTATTCGCATTCCGGGCTCGTGTCGTGCACGGCCACCCCCGTGTAGGGATCGGCGTCGGCCGCCACATCCGCAACGGCGCGTTTGGCCCCGCATCCGACCCCCGACCAGTCGTACAGGCTCTGCTGCCAGGGCTGGGCGGTGAACTCCACGCTGCAGCCGCCGCCGGTGGCATGGTCGCCGTTCCACACGGTCTCGCCGGCCCACGTGCCACCCACGCCGAGGCTCAGGCGGGTGCCTCCGACGGCGACCACGTGCGGCGAGGACGCTGGGAAGTTGACGTAGCCCTTCGAGCCGCTCGGCGCATCCCAGTTCAGATAGCCGTCGTCGCCGCTGCTTGCCGCGATCACGATCCCGGGGTGGTTGAACGCGCTTGCGCTCTCGAGTTCGGGGCTCTCACCCGCCTCGGGGCCCGCCCAGGAGTTCGAGATCTCGTCTGCGCCGAGGGTGGCCGCGCTGCGCTCGGCGTCTTCGAGGTTTTCAAAGCTTGGCGTATTCGACTCCACGAGCACGATCTCGCAGTTCTGGCAGGTCGCATGGGCGACCTCTATGTCGAGAGAGATCTCGAGCCCCCAGCCGGTCGCTTCTTCGGCCAGTTCGCGCTGCGCTCGCGTTCCTTTGCGCGCTGTTTCGAGTTCTTTCGTCGTCTTGGGGAACGGCAGGTTCCCCGTTTCGCCGTTCTGGTTGACCTGCCGGAAGCAACCGTTGGCGCTCGTGCAGGGCGGCAGGGAGAATTCTTCGTCATAGGCTTTCAGGTCAGCTTCCGCGGTCGGATCGTTGTAGGCATCGACCAACGCGACCGTCTGTCCGGATATCGCTCCCCCGGGCAGTTCGTAGGCGGTGTGGAGGTCCTGCGGGCGCAGGCCGAAGGCGCCTTCCTTCGGCGAAGGCGCAGCCAGCGGTGCCCTGTGCGAGAACCCCAGCGGATGCCGGCGGGCCCGAGCCGCAGCGGTCCGGGGCACGAGCTGGAAGGCCAAGCACCCAGCGCGCCTGAAGCCGGCCGTCGTACAGACGCCCCGCACCGCGTAATCCGATCGCGGCAGCGGCGTGACGGTGCCCTCGGCGATGCTCGGCAGGCAGAACAGCGCGAGCGCAGCCGCGGCCGAGCCAAGCGCTGCCGTGACACCCCTCGGCACCCTCATCGACCTTGATTCTCCCCAACGCGGGATCAATCGGCAAGCGACCCAGCCGGCTTCCTGCGGCAGGTTGGCGCTGTTGATCGCTCGAGGGGCGCCGCCTCGGACCGGCCGGCTGCGGACTGCGCATCGGCCGGCACATTCGCTTCACGCAGGGAATGCTTGAAGAGCGACTCTCTGACCGATGACGCGGACTCCGGTGGCAACCGTTTCGCCCGCTCATCCGCGCGGCCTCGGCCGGCGCTGAGCTTGACGGCGAAATCCCCTGCTCCTAATGTCGCCATCATGGCCGGGAGCTCCTACTGGAACGACGAGTCGGACGCCGAGCCATCGGGGTGGGAGGAGCTCTTCTGGTTGGTCTTCGATCGCACGTCGAACGCGATCTTCGTCCTCGACGACCAGCGGCGTATCGTCGCGGTGAATCACGCTGCGCTCTCGCTCCTGGGTCGCAAGCGGGAGGATCTCGTGGGCACGTCGTTGCTCGGGACGATGAGAAGCGCCGATCGAGCCGAGGCCCTCAGAAACTGGCAGGCCTTTCGTGCCTCCGGCGAATACTTCGGACGACGGGCTCTCGTGCGAGCGAACGGCTCCGAGGTCGAGATCGACTTTGCAGCGCGGCTGGCGCACATCCGAGGGCAGCGGGTGGCCATCTACGTTGCGCTGCCGGGCCGTTACTCCGCTCCAACGCGGTCGTCCGCCGAGGCAGGCGAGCTGCTGTTGACCGCCCGTGAGCGAGAGGTCATCACCCGCGTCGCCCTCGGCGACGAGACCGACCAGATCGCCGAAGCGCTGTACATCTCGCCCACAACCGTGCGGACCCATGTGCGCAACGCCATGGTCAAGCTAGGTGCTCACACGCGAGCCCAGCTGGTGGCGATAGTCCTGTGTACCGACGACGCGGTTCATGCGACCGTGGTTGACCGGATCTTGGCCTAGCCACGGCGCCGTAGCTCGAACGCGACCCGGCCGGCGGCCATCCTGGCCACCGGCCGGGTCGCGGATGTTCAGTCGACGTGCACGGTGGCCGTCGCCGTGTTGCCCGCGCCGTCCGTGATCGTCACAGATGCGTCCAGCCCCCCGTGGGGCAGCGTGATCGTCGTACCGTCCGCGGTCTTTCCGTTGGAGAAGGTCCACTGGGCCGCGATCCCGTTCCCCTCGCCGCCTTGGGCCGTGGCGCTGAGAACGACACTGTGGCCGGACCCGGGAGTCTGGACCACGGATGCGCTCAGCGGCACGTCGATCCGTACCTGCTGGGTCCAGACGTAGGTGTTGCCGAGGTTGTCCGTGACGCTCGCCGTCACCGAGTAGAGACCCGGGCCCGGGAACGTGTGGCTGAAGCGGGCCGTGATCGGACGGAGTTCGGTCGTGCCGTCGCCGAAGTTCCAGCTGACCAGGCCGTCGCCCTGGGCACCCGCGCTCGAGCCGATGGTGGTCGATGCGGAGTGAGACGCCGAGTTCGCCGGCTTGGCCGAGGCATAGAAGCTCACGGTCGGTTCTTCGGTCTCAACGCGGTCGGGATAGAACTGGATTCCGGGCTGGGAGAACGCCTGCGGGTCGGTGATATCGGCGGTCACCTGCTCAGAGGCAGGGTCGAGGCCGAGGTTCTGGCCGTCCTGCGCGATCGCGTTGACGGTGTCGTTCCCCACGTTCGGGCCGACGTTGTTCGATTGCAGGTCGCCCTGCATGTGCCCCGACGGGTACGCGCCATAGTCCCCGAAGTAGCCCAGCGTGTCGCTGCCCTCGTCGATGACATGCGTGGCTTCGATTCCGGGCGACGCGGCGAAGGTGCGCTCGATTGCTTCGGTGACCTCCGCGAATCCCTCACCCGGGACGGTGGCGTACACCTGATCGCCGATGCGGGCGACCGTCGCCGACGACCCCACGTTGAGATCTTCGGCGTTGAAGTACGGCGCTTCCAGCGAGCGGTTGATAGTGAAGATCCCGCCGACTTCTTCCCAGTTCCACGTGCCACGGCCGTGGTTGCTCTTGGGCTCGTTGAGCGGGCCTGGACAACCGATCGGGCCACCGGGATGGTTGCACGACATGGCCGCGAGCAGACCCATGTTCGTGGCTTCGGTCGAGAACGGCGTGTTGTCGGCCGCCAGCGTGGTGTCGGTGATCGGGCGCGCGTGGGTCAGTGCGCTCGTGATCGCGTTCGTGACGAAATGGCCCTGCTTTTCGACCTCGCTGTAGTTGGCTTCATTGCCGATCGTCTCCTGCCTGCCCAGCGTCGCGACCGCCACGACGTTGGTACCGCCGAGCAGCTTGGCGAGGCGATTCCGGACGTACCCGGGGTAGTCGGCGCTCCACTGGTTGTTGCCGGCCGCGGTCGGGTTGTATTCGTCGGCATGGACCGGCACCGCGGAGTAGGTGGCGATCGTCGCGCCGGTGCCGGGCTGGCGCGCCCACAGGATCGGCAGCTGAGTGTCGACGGAGTACCCCGCCGTCTGATCGGTGCCCTGGAGCTGCGAGACCAGACCCCGGATCGTGCCGGTCGCTGACCAGAGTTCCGCTTCGTGCGTGTGAGACGCAGCCTTGATGACGGCCCGGACAGCCGCTTGCTTGACCCGGCGCAGATAGTGCGGGTCGGTGTGCCCCCACAGACCCATCAGCGTCGGGGCGGCGTGGGAGTGCGTGCTGGAGAGCACGATGTTGGCCGCCGAGACGTCATAGCCGCGAGTGGCGAGCGCGGCGGCCGCGTCCGTGCGCGCGTCGTCGCCGCCGTCGCCCGTGTTGGGCGACTGGTACGCGGCAAACCAGCCCTGGGAATCGACGGTCACGAACACAACGGCCTGTTTGCCGTGGCCGATGAAGAACGCCCGCACCTGCAGCGGATCGTGCGCTCCGCCGGTGACGACGTAGTCCGAGCCATAGCCGCCGTCGGTCATGGGCGTGCGGGGCGTGATGTCGACCACCGAGGTGCCGACCTGGAAGTTGGCGGCTTCGGCCTTGGGCGTCGCCGCCACGCGGGGGGTCGGCGTGCGTGGTGCGGCGGATGCCGAGGACGCGCCCGCTGCCCCCAGCAACAGCGCCGCCGAGGCAGCCGCGATCGCGGCAGATTTGCATTTACGAGACAACGTTTCTCCCTCCGTGAACGGTCAAATTTCGAGCCGGGCAACCTACCCTTGGGCAGACGCGCAGTTGCGGTCCTGGCCGCAAAGATCATCCGTGTGTATGAGGTGAGCGACGCGAGCGAGGGTGGTTCCAGCCTCAGTTTCACTCCCCCGTCGACGTGGCGAGCGCCCTCGGAGATCCAGGCTCCCGAGCCGGCCAGAGTCGAGGACGCCGCTCTCCGAGGAGCGTGGATCGATCAGTGATCCAAGTGCTGGACGACCTGGTTGGCCAGGGGCGACCCGAGCCCCGAAGCCAGGTCGAACTCGGGGCCGCGGAGGAATCAGGGATCGGGCTTGACATCATATTTGATGTCATGACACCAGGACAGCTGGTCAGCGCGACGAGGCGTGATCTGGGGTTGAGCCAGCGCCAGCTGGCGCTGCGGGCCGGGATGACGCAGGCCGCCGTGAGCCGGATCGAGCGCGGCAAGGTCTCGCCGTCGTTCGGGACGCTGCGCGAGCTGATGCTGGCGATGGGACGCGAGCCGCAGCTGTCCGCCACGCGGCTGCCAACGGATTGGGATCAGGCCCATATGGACAGCACACTGGCGCGGACGCCCGAGCAACGCCTGGAGCTCGCGATCGCCTGGAACCGCCTCGCGCAGCTCTTGGCAGCTTCAGCCGAGAAGGCGCGCTCGGGTGACTGAGGAGGTCTCCGATCCGCAGCGGATCTTTGAAGCGCTCGATGCACACGGGGTCGAGTTCGTGGTGGTAGGGGGGCTGGCGGTGCAGGTGCACGGACATGTCCGTATGACGAACGACCTCGACCTGATCCCGGCACCGAACCGGGAGAACATGCGACGGCTCGCAGACGCGCTGAACCAACTCCGCGCGAGGGTCCTCAACAAGGGCAAGGAGGGCACGCCGATCGACGCCAGGATGCTGCCGCGGGCGACGCTTTGGCAGTTCGCGACGACGGCTGGCGACATCGACGTTCTGCACGACGCGCCCGGCACGACCTCGTTCGAGCAGCTTCGCGCGCGCGCGCTCGAGGTTCCGCTTGGGGACCTTCGCATCGCGTTCGCCGGGCGCGACGACCTGATCAGCATGAAGCGGGCCGCGGGCGGGCCCGTCGACCTCGGGGACGTGGCGGCCCTGACGGAGCCGGACGAGCCGAACCGGTAGAGCGGGGCCGCGTCTCCCGAGCGTGGTGCGGCGCGGCGGGCGAGGGGCCCTGCCGCAGCGGGGGGTGCAAGCCCGGCGCTCAGGCCTTGCTGGCGCTCCAGCTTCCGCTTCCGCCAGGCGTGTGGTAGCTGCCGGACATCGAGCTCCCCGACACCGTGCCGGTGTAGGTGATGGCCAGCGACCCGACGGTCCCGAACGTGATCGAGCTGCCGTGCAACGTGCCGTTGACTTTGAGCGTGGAGAGCGGCGAGGAGATCGTGATCTTTCCAGCGAGGCTCGATCCCGACTGCTGCCAGTTGAGGATGAACGTGCCTTTGTAACCGCCGCTGTACTGGCCTTTCCATTTGCCCGAGAGACCGTTTTCGCTGCTCGCCGCTGTGGTGGCCGCCGTTGTGCCCGTCCCGGCTGCGGCCGGCGCGGTTGTCGCTGTGCTGGTCGTTTCGCTCGAGCTGCTGCCACAGCCGGCGGCCAGCAGCGCGAGCGCCCACAGGAGGGCGACCAGCGGCAGTGCCCCAAGCTTCGCGGGACGATGCGGGCGCCGCCGTGTGAGCTCACGTGTGCTGGCCTTGACCTGGTCCTCGGACCCCTGCGCCTGCATGACCGCCCCCTTGTTTCGCAGCTAGGTTGCCTGCCGGTGATCCTAACCCGGTTCTGGACACGCGCGCATGGCCGGGGCTCCTTCGCCGGCGTTGCATCCTCGCCCGGTAGGCTGCGATCTCGGACGGAAGCCTCACGATGCCTCCCGGCGCCACTCCCACTCGCGGACGCAGTCTGCGATCCACCATCTCCTCGAGCGGCGAGCTTCGTCTGCGTCTGGCTGAGGGCGATTCTCCTGAGCTGGCCGGCAACGAGGTGCTGGTCGCCGTCGAAGCGTCTCCGATCAACCCCTCCGATCTCGGTGTGCTGCTCGGTGCGGTCGACCCCGGAGCGCTCAGCCGCGACGGGCGGGATCTCGTAGCCGCGGTACCCGAGGACGCGCTGTCGCTGTATCGCGATCGCCTGGACAAGCCGCTGCCGGTCGGCAACGAGGGCGCAGGGACCGTCGTCGCCGCCGGAGGAGAGGCGGCTGCGATGGTCGGTCGTCGCGTCGCGACGTTCGGCGGTTCGATGTGGGCCGACTACCGCGTCGCCGACGCAACCGCGGTCGTGGAGCTGCCCGACCACGTGAGCACCGTCGAGGGCGCGGCTCTGTTCATCAACCCGCTGACCGCGCTGTCGATGGTCGAGACGATGCGCGCCGAGGGTCACAGCGCGCTCGTCCACACTGCCGCAGCGTCCAACCTGGGGCGGATGCTCGTGAGGATCTGCGCCGCCGACGGCATCGGCCTCGTGAACGTCGTGCGGAGCGACGAGCAGGCCGAGGCTCTGCGTGAGCTCGGTGCGGTCCACGTCGTGGACTCCTCTCAGCCGGGCTTCCCAGACCGGCTCACCGAGGCTGTCCGCGAGACGGGTGCCACGCTGGCCTTCGATGCGATCGGCGGGGGGTCGATCGCGAGTGACATCCTCACCGCGATGGAGCGCGCGCAGCGGCCGCTCGCCTCCTACACGCCGTACGGAACGACGGTGCTCAAGCAGGTCTACATCTACGGTTCGCTCGATTTCTCCCCGACCGTCATCGAGCGCCGGTTCGGGCTGGCCTGGGGCGTCGGCGGGTACCTGCTGACGACCGCGCTCGGTCGTCTGGGCGGCGAGGCGGTCGGCCGGATGCGCGCTCGTGTTCTCGCCGAGGCCAACACGACGTTCGCCTCCGGCTACGCGCGGACGATCGGGCTGAGCGAGGTCCTAGAGCCCGAGAACCTCGCCGCGTTCGCACGCCGCAGCACCGGCTCGAAGTACCTCATCGACCCGTCGAGCGACCGTCCCGCCTGACCAGATCAGCCGCCCGCCTGCGACAGTGAAGGCTCCAGCAGTCGAGGAGAGGAGCAGTCGATGGCTGAGGGTGTCTACCGCGTCACCGAGGTGATCGGAGTCAGCGAGGAGTCGTGGGAGGCGGCTGCGCGCAACGCCGTGGAGACGGCGGCGCAGACCGTCCGCGACCTGCGTATCGCCGAGGTGGTCAGGCAGGATGTCTCGATCGAGGGCGGCAAGGTCAAGAACTACCGCGTCCGGCTCGGGATCTCGTTCAAGTACGACTCCGGCGACTAGCGACCCGCGTGGCGAACGGTGCGCCGCGGCTCACCCGAGCCCGGCGCACCCGGCCGCAGGCCTTCGGCGCAACACGACCGTCGTAGTTCTCCCCGCACGGCCTGACCTGGTCGCCGTATCCTCTTCCGATGGGGCGAATCGGGGGGGCGTGCAGGCCGAGGTACCTCGCGTGCCTGTCCATCGCCGTCGCG
Organism: uncultured Solirubrobacteraceae bacterium; assembly: GCA_963836035.1. GTDB lineage: Bacteria > Actinomycetota > Thermoleophilia > Solirubrobacterales > Solirubrobacteraceae > Palsa-744. The sequence continues at coordinate 774,795 of CAWIHX010000009.1, forward strand.
GCGCTGACGACCTTCGCCTCGCCTGCTCACGCCGGGACCGCCGCCGGCTCCACCGAGACGCTGCAGCTCTCCGCGAGCGGCGAACGCGGGATCGGGAAGGAACTGGCGATCACCGCCGAAGGACAGGCCGACGGCGCCCACCGAGTGTTCGTCTACGGCGAAGCATCTGGGTGCGCTGGATCGCCGGGCAACCAGTCCGCTGTGAACCTCACACCGCCGGAAGGTGAACAGCTGCCGGCGGGTCACTTCACCCGCACGTTCGATGTCGTCCCCACGCACGGAACGGTCTACGGCGTCTGCGCGTTCCTCGACACCACGGTGTCGGCTCTGCCCGACGCATGGACGTCTGGCTGCTTCGCGCTCGACGCTGGCCCCGACTGCCGGCTGCCCGAACTGGACCCGTCCGGCGTGCTCGCGGCGGAAGAAGAGGGCCGGAAGGTCGTCAAAGAAGAGGAACAGCAGCGCGCAGAACGCGAAGCGCGAGAACGCGCCGCGGCCGAAGAAGCGGCCACGCGTTACGCCGAAGAAGCAGCGCGGCAGAAGGCGCTCGCGGCCGCCCGCTGCCACGTTCCGAAAGTCCTCGGCCACACACTCAAGGTGGCCAAGACGATCCTTCAGCGCGCGCATTGCCGTCTCGGCCGGGTCACGGTCCGCAAGGGTGCCAAGGGTCAGCGCCGCGTCGTCTGGCAGAAGCCGGGCAAGGGCGGCATCTACCCGCCGGGGGAGCGCGTCGCCCTGGCGCTGGGCTCTCGCCGCTGAGCCCGTGCTCTCAGGCGTGCCCGGCGGGAGCCAGCGTCAGCGAGTAGCCGGGCGAGTCCGAAAAGCTCCACACGATCAGTTCGCCGCCTGACTGAGGCTGCGTCCCGCCGCCGGAGCGCGCGGCGTTCTCCGGGTTCGTTGTCACTCGTCCGTGGAACGTGCGCTTTGCCTTGATCCCCGAGGCGGTGAAGGTCATGGACCCGGCGCCCGGAAGCGGGGTTTCGCCGTTCTCGGTGCCCAAGTCGAAGCTCGCCGGATGGAGGTTGGAGAAGAGCTGCGGGTTCCCGGTGCATGCCGGTGCGTCCAGGCTGCTGACGGATGTCGCGAGCGAAAGGCCGAACTTGGTCTGCGCCGCGTTCGCCCCGAGTTCGAGTTCGGGAGGGTCGACGAACCCGAGTGCCTGGGTGCATTCGGCCGTCTCGGGGCCTTCGGGAAAACGCCCTCCCGCCGGGCAGCCCGGCAGGTAGCCTTCGTGATCGGTCAGCGCATCGCGGCCGGTGACGGAGCGTCCGGCGAGCTTGTAGCTGACGGCGACCTTCGATCGGTAGCGCCCGAACACGAACGCGTAGCGAACCACCGCGTGAAGGGTCTGGGAGCCCTGCTGCTGGCCGGCGGCGAAGTCGCACACGCCGAACCCGGCGGGCGGGTTGGGCGTCGAGTTTTCGATCGTGCCGTGCGAGCTGTCGCTCGCTTCGTAGGTGAGCGTGTAGTGCTCGTAGGGCGGCTTCAGCCAGCGGGGGATCGAGGAGGCGGACGCGGACACCGGCAGGCACGCGAGCGCCGCGAGCACTCCGAAGACCGCCTTGCACCCCCGCTTGCCGCCCTGCATCTCGTCTCCCCCCGAGCTTCGCCGCCGCGAGTCTGCAGGATATAGCGCCGGCCGTCGCCCCCTACCGCGCGACCACCGCGAAGAAGTCTCTCGAGTAGGGAGCGAGGAAGTGGCCCGCGATCCCGAGCTGGCCGGGGACGACCTGTGACCATCCCGGTCCCGTCCCTCCGTGCCGGTAGAGATATGCGGCGACCCAGTCCGGGTTGATGTCGAGCTCGACCGCCCGCTGGGCGCCGGCGCCGCGCAGCGCGTCGGCCAGCTGGAGCGGGGTGAGGTGCTCCCCCGCCGCCCACACGAGCTGTCCGTCCGCTCGGATGCCGAGTCCCGAGCGGGCCGTCACGTCGACGGCTCCGACCGTCGCGCCCCAGCAGCTCTGGATGCAGCCTTCGGCGTTGGCGGCCGCTTGCCCGTGGTCGACCAGCAGGGACAGGTTCTGCAGCACCGAGTAGACGGGCCGGCCGCTCGCCGGGACACCTGCGTTCCACGCCCCGATCGCGGTCGTGCCGTCGTCGTAGGTGACGATCGAGCCGCGGCCGCTCTGCAGCGGCTCGGCCACGTGTCCGGCGACCATCCAGCCGGCGTCGCCGGTGGTGAACTTGAAGCCGCCGTTGAAGGCCGCGACGACGTGGTGTATCTCGCTCGGCTCGATCTGCGGCCCGTAGCGCCAGGTCCCGCTCGGCTCGGCTTCGCCCGCGTGCAGATCGAGCTTCGACAGCGTCTGGTCGAAGCGCAGCAGGGTCACGCCTCCGCGCTGCGCCTCCCACGCGGCGGGCCGGCCGTGCACGCGTGCGACGGTCTGCCACGAGGACCCCGCTCGGCCCACCGGCGTGACCGCGAGCGGTGGCGGCGGTGCAGGCGGCGCGGGGGCCGCCGCGGGCACGGGCGCCGCGGTGCCGGTGCGGCCGGCGGCGGTCGTGGCCGCCACGGTCGAGGCGACAGCGCCCGCCGGTGTGGGCCGGCCGCCCGGGGCGGTCGCGCTCGTGGCCGCGCCGGCCCCGCAGCCGCCGAGGGCGATCGCGGTCAGCGTCGCGGCGACAGGCCCGAGGGGAGGGCGAGCGCCCATGGCCACGCAAGCTGACAGCGGCGCCTAATCGGCCGCTCAGCGGGCTGTGAGATGTCACTCACCGCGCACGACACCGCTGCCCGGGTGCGCGTGCCCCTTGCTGCCCGAGCCGCGGCCGACCGCCTGCAGCGCGATCGACACGGCCTGCGCCCGGTTCGCCGCCCCGAGCCGGCCATATAACGCCTCGAAGTGCTTTTCGACGGTCCGCACGCTGAGCCCGAGCGCGGCCGCGACCTGGGCGCTGGTCTGTCCCTCGAGCGCCAGCGCCAGCACGTCGGCCTGCCGCGGCGTGAGCCCCAGCGAGCGCAGCGCCTCTGGCCCGGGCAGCTCCTCGACGAGGGTGAGGTGGAGGGCGTCGAGCCCCGGATACGCGTCGCGTACGAGCCGCGGCCGCAGCCGAACGGCCACGTTCGCGAGCGTGACCGGGGCCGCACCGTCGTCCACGCGGGCGAAACGGGCGCGCCCCGCGCGATCCTGACGGGCCCGTTCGGCCGTCACCCACCGGCAGAGGGCGAGCGGCAACCGCTCCCCGAGGAGGAGCCCGAGCCCCAGGGCGGCAGCGGGGGACGTCCACGCCACGACACCGTCCCGGCCGACGAGCACGAGCCACCGCGAGCTCTCGCGGCCCTCCGCCGCCGCGACGGCCCTCAGCAGCGCGAGCTCGTGCAGCCGCGCGAGCGTCGCCGCGAACGGATCCCGCAACCCCTCCAGCAGCACCCGCTCGCCCTCGCTGAAGTCACGCCGCCTCCGGCTGACGGTGAGCCCGATCACCTCCCCGGGCCGGTCCATCGCGTTACGCGGCGCGGGCAGCGTGATCGCGAGCTGGTGCTCGAGGTCGAGGTGCCGGTAGACGTAGTCGTAGAGCTCGGTCCGGCGCAGCTCGCGCACCGAGATGAAGTCCGAGATGCGCAGCGCGCGACCGTCCCCCGTCGCTGCGTAGTGACTCACGAGCGGGTTCTGGTGGATGTATGTCGCGAGCGCGTCGACTCCCCCCTCGAAGACGCTGTCGGCCGGGTCCACCGCGACCGCCGCCCGCTGCGTGGTCGGATCGACCGCGTTGTAGGAAGCGACATCGCAGGGGATCAGCCGGCGCAGCGCGCTCGCGCTCCAGGCAGGGAACTCCGCGAGCTCTTGAAGCTCGGCCAGGCCCCGGGCGACGTCGAGTCCCCGACGCAGCGCTGCGTTGCTCAGATGCTCCATCACCCCTCTGCCGCTGTCCCCCCGGAGCGGCGGCTCGGTCGCATGTCATCGCGCGAAGACGAGAACTCGTGCGACTACGTGATTTTACCCTGGCCGGCGCTCCAGGGGTTCTGTACCTTGCCCCGGCCACGCTGGATCGTCGGGGCGCGGCGAGCCACGGAAGGCGCGCCTCGCGCCTTCCCCGAAACGGGATTCGAGACGAAGGGGGTACCCATGCGACGGACATTCGCAAAGCTCGGCCTGATCGCCGCGGCAGTCATCCTCGGCACGGCGTTCCTCGGCGGAACGGCGTTCGCGAAAGCACCGAAACCGCCGGAAATCAAATCGGTCAAATTCAAGGGGACGCCGGCGGAACCGCTGGTCATCGCCAAAGGACGCGGGCTGGGATCGCTGCCGATCGAAGCGTTCGAAGAAGAACCCAACTGCTTCGCGGAAGAACCCGGCGGACTCGGCGACGACTTCGGCACAGAAGCCATGTTCGCCGATGAAACGGCAGGCTGGCAGGCCGGCGCGGGAGGCGACTGCATCGGCCTGATCTTCAAATCGTGGACGGAAACCGAAGTGTCGTTCACGTTCGGATCCGCCTACCAACAGGAACAGTACGCACCGCTGCACAAGGGCGACGAATACTCCATCAGCCTGCGCGGGCTCACCAAGACCGGCGTCATCAAAATCAAAGAACCGAAGATCAAATAGGCACCGGCTCGGCGGCCTCGCGAACATCGCGGGGCCGCCGTTGTGCTCCGTGCCGGCCGGGACGCCTCCGAACGGCTGCGGCGAGCCCGTTAACGGCGAGAGGCCCTTCCGGGCCCCTCGGCACTCGCCTGTTGCCCTGACTGTAGCCGCACCGCCACCGCAAGCTCAGACATTCACGTCGAAGCCGAGGTCGACGTCGGAGGCCGCCTGGCCGCTGCGGATCCCCCAGTTCGTCTGCGGGATCTCGCGTATGACGATCGAGATGTGGTCGCGAGGGATGCCGAGCGGCTCGAGGCTCTCGACGATCTCGCGATAGAGAGCACGCTTCGCCCCTATCGAGCGCCCCTCGAAAGCGTCGATGCTCACCTGCACGAAGCGGTCCGGTTCGGTCTTGTCCGGAGGAACGGCGAACCGGTGCGGCTCGTGGACGAGGAGCCGGACGTGCCGGTCGTTCTCGGGGATCCTGAACGTACGCCGCAGCGCTCCGTGGACCGCGTCGATCAGCGCGATCTCCTGCGCCTGTGTGTACTCCCGGCGAACCTCGATCATCACGTGGGGCATCGGGTGAGTCTAGGACCGGCCGGATCCTCCGAGCCGGACGCTCAGCCTCGCGCCCCGCCTCGCCGCCGGCGCGATCGAAGCGAGAGCGCCGACGTACTCCTCCGGCAGCCCGCGCTCGCGCCCAGCGTCGAACAGGCCCTGCACGTAGGCAGCGGACGGCGCGATCTCCTCGGGAGATTTCGCGATCACGACGTATGCCATCGCGTTGTGCAGCGAGCCGTCATCGTCCAGAACGCGGACGTCCTCACGCGCATACGCCCAACCGGCGCCCTCCTTGCGATCCAGCGAGGCAAGGTCCGTGTCGGCGAGCTCGTAGAGGACGCCCCACACGACTCCTCGCGGATCCGCGACGACGTCCGCGACCCCGCTCCCCGTTCGCACCGACCTCCGTGTGAACGCGAGCCGGTGGCCGGGCAGGCGAGCCCGGCCGAGAAAGCGGTGGCCGGGACAGACGGCGTCCATGGCCGTCCGGGACATGTTGCTGCCGTATGCGAAGTACTCCCTCACGGCCCCTGAGCGAGTCTAGTCGCGGCCGGTACGATCCACAGCCATGGCGAGCGCACCCGCCGAGGCGGCACTCCAGGTCCTTCCCTCGCAGGAGGAGGTCCTTCTCCGTGAGACGGTCGCAGGCATCTGCGCGCAGTTCGGCCAGGAGTACATGCAGCGCAAGCGCGACGCCGCCGAGCCACCGCGCGAGCTGTGGGACGCGCTCGCCTCGCGTGGCTACATGGGCGTCAACATCCCCGAGGAGTACGGCGGCGGCGGGCTGGGGATGCAGGCGCTCTCCTGGGTCGGCGAGGAGATCGCGGCCGCCGGCTGCTCGCTGCTGTTGATCGTCGTCTCACCGGCGATCGTCGGGAGCATCCTCGTCAAGCACGGTACCCCGGCGCAGAAAGAACGCTGGCTGACGGGGATCGGCGCCGGGACGACGAAGGTCGCGTTCGCGATCACGGAGGCCGACGCGGGCAGCAACTCGCACAAGCTCTCGACCTCGCTGCGACGCGACGGCGACCGGTACGTCCTCAACGGCCAGAAGACGTTCATCTCGGGCGTGGAGGACGCCGAGCACGTGCTCGTGGTGGCACGGACGCGGCTGGCCGGCGGCGAGCTCGGCCTGCCCTCGCTCGCGATCGTCGACGTCGACGCTCCCGGCTTCACGCGCCAGCCGATCCCGATGGCGATCCGCGGCGCCGACCGCCAGTGGACGCTGTTCTTCGACGACGTGGAGCTCGAGGAGGAGCGGCTGATCGGTGGCGAGAACGGCGGCTTGGGAGTCGTCTTCGACGGGCTGAACCCGGAGCGGATCATGGGCGCCTCGATCTCCACGGGGGTGGGGCGCCTGGCACTCCAGCGGGGTGCCGACTACGCGCGCGAGCGGGAGGTGTGGGGGAAACCGATCGGCGCCCACCAGGGCGTCGCGCACCCGCTCGCGGAGGCGAAGATCCAGCTCGAGCTGGCGCGGCTGATGACGCGCAAGGCGGCGACGCTCTACGACGCGGGAGCGCCCGGCGCGGGCGAGTCCTCGAACATGGCCAAGTTCGCTGCGGCCGAGGCGGCGATCCACTGCGTCGACAGCGCGATCCAGGCGCACGGCGGCAACGGCTTCGCGCTCGAGTACGGGCTCAGCGACCTGTGGTGGGCGGCGCGCGTGGCCCGCACCGCGCCGGTCTCGCGCGAGATGGTCCTCAACTACGTCGCCGAGCACTCGCTCGGTCTGCCGAAGTCGTACTAGGCGGCTCCGCGGGTTTCACCGCGGCGATGTGCTCGTCGGTGATCCGGCCGTCGGAGGGGACTTCCGGGTGGTGGACGTGGCACAGCCTGTAGTGGCCGTAGCGGAACCGTCCCCGGCGAAAGCAGCCCTTGCGGTGGCAGATCAGCGTCGAGACGATGCCACCGATGCCGGCGAGGCTGATGAGCCCGATGATCAGCCCGATCCATTCCGCGTGCGAGGTCGTGAAGGGCAGCGACGCGAGCACCGGCGCGCAAGGTAGCCCTGAGAGCGGACGCATCCACTTCGCTGACGAAACGCCCCGACATCCGTGCTCGCGCCGCGGCGGCCCGGTCCCGGCCGCCGCGGCCGCGGGCCTCAGCTGCGGGCCGCCTCGCGCTCCTGCCAGAGCCTCGCGTAGAGCCCGCCGCGCGCGAGCAGCCGCTCGTGCGTGCCCCGCTCGCTGACGCGACCGCGGTCGAGCACGACGATCTCGTCGAAGCAGTCGAGGCCCTCGAGCTCGTGGGTGATCAGCAGCGTCGAGCGCCCCGCCGCCGCTGCGAGCAGATCGTCGAGGATCGACCGCGCAGCCGCGCGCTCGACGTGCTCCGTGGGCTCGTCGAGGATCAGGATCGGGAAGTCGGCCAGCAGGGCGCGCGCCAGCCCGAGCCGCTGCCGCTGCCCGCCCGAGATCCGGTCTCCCAGCGCGGTCTCGAGGCCGTCGGGAAGCGACGCGAGCCAGCCGTCGAGCCGGACGCTCGCGAGCGCGTCGAGGAGCTCCGCGTCGCTCGCCGCGGGGCGCGCCAAGCGGAGGTTCGCGCCCAGCGTGCCGGCGAACACGTGCGGGTCCTGCTCAACCATCCCCACGGCCCCCCTGACCGCGGGCTCGTCGAGCTCGGAGAGCTCGACGCCGTCGATCGTGACCGAGCCCGACTCGTAGGCGAGGAAGCGCAGCAGCACCCAGCCGAGCGTCGACTTGCCGGCGCCGCTGGGGCCCACGACAGCGACGCGCCCCGCCGGCGCCAGGTCCAGCTCGACGCCGTCGAGCGCCCATCCCTGCTGCCCGGGGTAGCGCGCGCGCACCCCCTGCGCGGCCAGCGTCCGCCGGGGGCCGGGCGGGAGCGGCAGGGGAGGGTCAGGCGCGAGCACCGGCAGCGGCGCTTCGAGCACGCCGTTCAGCCGGACGCCTGAGCGCCGCACACCCTGCAGCGTCTGAGCCGCCGCGGGCAGCGGGCTGAGCAGCTCGAACAGCGCGAGCGGGATCAGGGCCAGCCCCGCGAGCAGCACCCCGTCGATGCGCGCCCCCGCCACCGCGGCGACGCCGGCGGCGAGCGAGCCCCACATCGCGAGCCCGGTGAGGCCCCGGACGAGCCCCTGCCCGACTCCGGCGGTACGGGCTTCGGAGCGCGCGAGGGCGGTGAGGCGAGCGTCGAGTGCCCGGACGCGCCGCACCGCACCGGGGAGCGCGCCGGCGACGAGCAGCTCCTGGCCGCCTGAGAGCAGATCGACCACCTCGGCGCCCAGCTCACCCTGCAGATCGGCGCTTCGCGCCGCCGAGCGCCTCGCGAGTCGGCCCGCGGCCCATGGGACGGCGCTCGCCGCGAGCACGAGCAGCGCCAGCAGGATCAGTCCCGCGGCCGGAAGCATCGTGTACGCGACGACCGCGGTGACGGCGCCCACCAGCAGGGCGAGGAGGAACGGGGGTACGACGCGCAGCAGCAGGTCCTGGATCGCGTCGACGTCGCCGACCAGTCTCGCGAGCAGGTCGCCGCGACGGAACGCGGGCAGCCCGGCGGGAGCCAGCCGCTCGAGCCTTGCGAAGACCCGCACGCGCAGCCCGGCCAGCACGCGCAGGGCCGCATCGTGCCCGGCGAGGCGTTCGCAGTAGCGCAGCAGCCCGCGCCCGAGCGCGAAGAACTGGACGCCGACGATCGCCACCGCGAGCGCCGACTCCGAGGGGCGCTGGGCAGAGCGCGAGATCAGCCAGCCCGATGTGGCGATCAGCCCGATCGCGCAGGCTGCCGCGCCGGCGCCGAGCGCGACGGCGAGCCCGAGGCGCATCCTCACGGGCTTCACCGCTTCGCTGAAGGCGCTCATGCCGCGAGTGCCTCCCGCTCGAGCGCGACGACGCGGTCGCACAGCTCCAGCGGTCCCGGCCGGTGGGTGACGATCAGAGCGGTGCGGCCCCGCACGGCCGTGCGCAGGCCGTCGATCGCGGTGCGCTCGGTCGCGAGGTCGAGGCCGGCGGTCGGCTCGTCGAGCAGCAGCAGCGGCGGGTCGCGCAGGATCGCGCGGGCCAGCGCGAGGCGCCGTCGCTCTCCGACCGAGAGCCCGCGCCCGCCCTCACCGAGGCGCACGTCGAGGCCCTGCGCGCCGAGCGCGTCCCAGAGCCCGGCGCGCTCGAGCGCGGCGCGGACATCCTCGTCTCCCGCATCCGGCGCCGCGAGCCGCACGTTCTCGCGCAGCGAGCCGCGGAACACGTGCGGCCGCTGCGGGACCCAGCCGATCTGCGCGTGCCAGGCGCGCGGGTCGAGGCGCGCGATCTCGGTCTCGCCGACGCGGGCGCTGCCCTCGTCCGGCGTGACGAGTCCGAGTATCACCGCGAGCAGCGTCGACTTGCCGCAGCCGCTCGGGCCGACCAACCCCAGCACCTCGCCCGGCGGCAGCGCGAAGGACACCCCCGCCACTGCCGGCTCGGTGCGCCCGGGATAGGTGACGGTCACCTCCTCGAGGACGATCGGCGTCGCGGCGACGTCGAGACGGACCGGCCCGCCGCTCCCGGAGCCGGCGGGCGCATCGATCACGGCGAACGCTCGCTGTGCCGCGGCGAGACCCTCCGCGCTCGCGTGATAGCTCGCAGCGAGGCGCCTCAGCGGCACGTATGCCTCGGGGGCGAGCACCAGGGCGAGCAGCCCGGCGCGGAAGCCGAGCTCGCCTCCGGTCAGCCTGATGCCGATCGCGACCGCCACCATCGCAACCGACACTGTTGCGACGAGCTCGAGGATCAGCGAGGAGAGAAACGTGACCCTGAGCACCTCGACGGTTCGGGCGCGATACAGCTCGCTGACCCTCGAGATCACCGACAGCTGGGCGCGGCCCCGCCCGAAGATCTTCAGGGTCGGCAGGCCCGAGACGACGTCGAGGAAATGTCCCGCCAGGCCCGCGAGGGCGGAGAGCTGGCGCTCGACCCGCTCGCCGGTGACGGCTCCGACGAGCGCCATGAACAGCGGGATCAGCGGCAATGTCAGCGCGACGATCAGGCCGGAGATCCAGTCGTCGGCGAAGATCGCGACAAGGATCGCGGCGGGGGCGATCGCGGCGAGCAGCAGGTGCGGCAGGTACAGCGAGAAGTAGTCGTCGAGCGCGTCGATCCCCCGCGAGGCGAGCAGAGCGAGCTCGCCCGTTCGGCCGTCCCCGCGGGCCGCGAGCTCCGCTCCGCGGGCGACGAGCGTGCCTCGCAGCTCGGACTTCGCGCGGGAGGATGCGCGCACCGCCGCCAGCTCCGAAGCCCAGGCGAGGGCCGCCCGTGCGAGCACGACCGCGAGCAGCGCGGCGAGGGCGCCCCGCATCGCGGCTGTGCCGCGCCCGGCCAGGAAGGCTTCGCTCACGACGTAGGCGATCAGCCACGCCTGGGCGATGATCAGGAGCGTCTCGCAGAGGCCGAGAGCGGCGGACACGCCGACGAAGCGACGCGAGGAGCGTGCGTGGCGCAGCAGCCGTCGGTCGACGACGCTCATGTCGCGAATCCGATCATCCGGGTGGTATCCGCGAACCACCCGATCGAGGTGATGTCACCCAATTCGAATGATGATCGCGGATCGCGCGACGGCTTTCCTGTGGCCAGAGAAGGTTCCGCGCGCGCTCGCTGGCGGGGATGTGCGTGGTTTCCCCCCGGAACGAAAGGAGCAGCGCGTTGAGCACCGCCGTGCCAGGAGGCGAGAGCGTCCACCGGCAGCGTTCCGGTGAGCCGCAGACGGCCGACGCGCTCGTGATCTTCGGCATCACCGGCGATCTCGCCAAGGTGATGACGTTCCGCTCGCTCTACCGGCTCGAGCTGCGCGGCCTGCTGGACTGCCCGATCGTCGGCGTCGCCGGCGACGACTGGAGCGTCGAGCAGCTGCGCAAGCACGCGGCCGAATGCATCGAGGGCACCGGCGAACAACTCGACAAGGAGGTGTTCGACCGTTTCGCCGCGCGCCTCTCCTACGTCAGCGGCGACTTCACCGACGAGGCCACCTACGAGCGGCTGAGCGGGGCGGTCGGCGACGCTCGCACGCCCGTCTTCTACCTCGAGATCCCGCCCTTCCTGTTCGGTCCGGTGATCGGCCAGCTCGCGAACGCCGGGCTCACCAAGACCGGGCGCGTCGTGGTCGAGAAGCCCTTCGGGCACGACCTCGCGTCGGCGCGGGCGCTGGCGGCGGAAATCCACCGGTACATCGACGAGTCGCAGCTCTATCGGATCGACCACTTCCTCGGGAAGATGGGGACGGACGAGTTCCTCTACCTGCGGTTCGCGAACACGATGGTGGAGCCGATCTGGAACCGCAACCACATCGCGTGCGTGCAGATCACGATGGCCGAGAGCTTCGGCGTCGAGGACCGCGGCCACTTCTACGACCCCGTCGGCGCGATCCGCGACGTGGTCGTCAACCACCTCATGCAGGTCGTCGCGGTGGCTGCGATGGAGGCGCCCGCGACGGCCGACCCCGAAAGCCTCAAGGACGCCAAGTTCGCGCTGTTCCGCGCGATGAGTGCCGGCGAGCCGTCGCACTACGTGCGCGGCCAGTACGACGGCTACCTCGACATCGACGGGGTGGCGAAGGACTCGACCACGGAGACCTACGCGGCGCTGCGCCTGGAGATCGACAACTGGCGCTGGGGCGGAGTGCCCTGGTTCATCCGCACGGGCAAGCACCTCCCCGTGACGCAGACCGAGCTCCGCGCCGTGTTCCGGCATCCCCCGCGGCTCGGCTTCATCGAGCACGGGCGCCGCCGCCCCGAACCGAACCAGTTCGTGATCAAGCTCGACCCGACGACCGGCACGCGCCTGATACTCGATGCGCACCGCGCCGATCTCGAAGGCCCCGAGGAGATCCGCTTCGACGTCGAGTTCTCCGAGCAGGGCGGCGAGGCGCCGACGCCGTACGAGGTCCTGCTGCTCGATGCGATCCGCGGCGAGGCCAGCCGCTTCACCCGGCAGGACGGCGTCGAAGAGACCTGGCGCATCTTCGAACCCCTCCTGAACGAGCCGCCGCCCGTCCACGGCTACGCGAAGGGGACGTGGGGCCCGCCGGAGGCCGATCGCCTCGTGGAGCGCTACGGCGGCTGGCACGGGCCCTGGATCGAATCATGAGCGCGACCAAAAAGACGCCCAGAGCTCCCGACCCGGACGACGGTCGCGTGGCAGCGGCCCCGACCCCGGAGCGGATGCCGCAGAGCGCGGCGATGCCGTCGCCGTTCCCGCCGATCGCCGACTACGGCTTCCTCTCCAACTGCCACACCGGCGCCCTGGTCGCGCCGGACGGCGCCGTCGATTGGCTGTGCGTGCCGCGCTTCGACTCGCCGAGCATCTTCGGGATGCTTCTCGACCGCCAGGCCGGCAGCTTCCGCTTCGGTCCGTTCGGGATCAACGTCCCGTCCGCGCGGGTCTACGAGCCCGGCACGAACATGCTGCTGACGACCTGGAAGACGGGCAGCGGCTGGTTGATCGTGCGCGACGCGCTGACGCTCGGGCCGCGCACGCACCCGGACGAGATCACGCCGCACACCCGCCCGCCTGCCGACGACGACGCCCGCCACGTGCTCGTGCGCACGGCGATGTGCCTCGACGGCGAGGTCGAGCTCGAGCTGACCTGCGAACCGGTGTTCGACTACGGCCGCGTCCCCTCGACGTGGTCGACCGACGGCGACCACACGGCCGACGCGACGGGCGGCGATCTGACGATCCGGCTGCGGTCGGATCTCCCCTTGGGCATCGAGGGCGACCGCGTGCGAGCGCGCCACGTCCTGCGCCAGGGCGAGCAGGCGTTCTGCTCGCTTTCCTGGGCGGAGGAGCTCGCGGCCCCGGACAACCTCGACGAGGCCAACGCGCAGCTCGCGCAGACGGCCCGCTTCTGGCGCGAGTGGCTGGGGCGGGCGCGGATCCCCGACCACCGCTGGCGCGACCCGATGCAGCGCTCGGCGCTCGCGATCAAGGGGCTCACCTACATGCCGACAGGGGCCACGGTGGCGGCGCTGACGACCTCCCTGCCGGAGACGCCGGGGGGCGAACGCAACTGGGACTACCGCTTCACCTGGCTGCGCGACTCGACGTTCACGTTGCAGGCGCTCTTCTACCTGAACCTCGACTGGGAGGCCCAGGAGTTCATGCAGTTCGTGGCCGATCTCGAGCCGAACGCCGACGGCGCGCTTCAGATCATGTACGGGATCGACGGGCGCCGCGACCTGACCGAGGAGATCATCGAGGAGCTCTCCGGCTACGCCGGCGCGCACCCGGTCCGGATCGGCAACGGCGCCTACAACCAGCGCCAGAACGACGTGTACGGCGCAGCGCTCGACTCGATCCTGCTGCACACCCGCCGCAGCCAGCGGATGCCGCGCCGGCTCTGGCCGATCGTGCAGTCGCAGGCCGAGTGCGCGACAGACGTGTGGCGCGAACCCGACCAGGGGATCTGGGAGGCGCGCGGAGAGCCGAAGCACTACGTCTCCTCGAAGCTGATGTGCTGGGTCGCGATGGACCGCGCCACGAAGCTCGCGGACATCGCCGGCGAGTCCGATCAGCAGAAGAGGTGGGGGGCGGTGGCGAGCGAGATCCGCGAGGACATCCTCGCCCACGGCGTCAGCAAGCATGGGGTGCTGCGCCAGCACTACGAGACCGACGCGCTCGACGCGTCGAACCTGCTGGCCGCGATCTTCGGGTTCCTGCCGGGGTCCGACGAGCGGCTGCGCGCGAGCGTGCTCGCGATCGCCGACTCCCTCACCGAGGACGGCTTCGTGCTGCGCTACCGCACCGAAGAGACCGACGACGGGCTGAGCGGCAAGGAGGGGAGCTTTCTGATCTGCTCCTTCTGGCTCGTCTCCGGGCTCGCGGTCATCGGCGAGGAGCAGCGGGCGCGGGACCTGATGGAACGGCTGCTCCGGGTCGCTTCGCCACTCGGTCTGTACGCCGAGGAGTTCGACACGAGCACGGCGCGACACCTGGGCAACTTCCCGCAGGCGTTCTCGCACCTGGCGCTGATCGAGGCGGCCGGCCGCATCATCGTCGCCGAGCGCCTCGCGGAGCTCGGATGAGCGAGCGCTACGACGTCATGATCATCGGCAGCGGCGCCGGAGGCGGCACGCTCGCGCGACACCTCGCGCCCTCGGGCAAGCGGATTCTGCTGCTCGAGCGCGGCGACTGGCTGACGCGCGAGCCGCAGAACTGGTTGGCGGCGGACGTGTTCGTCGAGAACCGCTACGTCTCGCCGGACACCTGGTACGACGCCGCCGGCAAGCCGTTCCAGCCCCAGGTCCACTACTTCGTCGGCGGCGCTACGAAGCTCTACGGCGCCGCGCTGTACCGCTTTCGCCCCGAGGACTTCGGCGAGATCCGCCACCACGGTGGGATCTCCCCTGCGTGGCCAATCGCCTATGAGGACATCGAGCCCTACTACGCGCAGGCGGAGGAGATGTACCGGGTCCACGGAGCTCGTGGCGAGGACCCGACAGAAGGCCCCGCAACCGGGCCGTACCCGTTCCCCGCCGTCTCGCACGAGCCACGGATCCAGGAGCTCTCGGACGCCTTCGCTGCCGCCGGGCTGCACCCGTTCCACGCGCCGTGCGGAGTCATGCTCGACGAGGCGAGCCCGCCGTACAGCGCCTGCATCCGCTGCGCGACCTGCGACGGCTTCCCCTGCCTTGTTCACGCCAAGTCCGACGCAGAGGTTCTGGGCGTCCGGCCGGCGCTGGAACACGACAACGTGACGCTGCTGAGGAACGCGATGGCGGTGGAGCTCGTCACCGACCCCTCTGGCGGGACCGTCACAGAGGTCCTCGTCGAGCGCGACGGCGAGCGCGAGTCGTTCGCCGCCGACCTCGTCGTTGTCTCCTGCGGCGCCGCCAACACGGCGAGGCTGCTGCTCGCCTCGCGCAGCGACAAGCATCCGAACGGGCTCGCCAACAGCTCCGACCAGCTCGGGCGCAACTACATGTTCCACAACAGTCAGGCAGTGCTTGCGATCTCCAAGGAGCCCAACGACACGGTGTTCCAGAAGACGCTCGGCGTCAACGACTACTACTTCGCGAGCGACGCCTGGGAGTATCCGATGGGCAACATCCAGATGGTCGGCAAGTCCGTGCCGGCGATGTACCGCGGGGAGAAGCCGCTGATCACCAAACTCGCGCCCTTCGGGCTCTCGCTCAAGGAGGTCGCAGAGCACGCGATCGACTTCTGGCTCTCCACCGAGGACCTCCCCGAGCCCGAGAACCGCGTGACCGTCGACGGGGAGGGGAAGCTCACCCTCGCATATCGCTCGTGCAACGACACCGCGCGCGATCGGCTCTTCGAGCAGCTGCGCTCGCTGCTGGGCCGGCTCGGCATGCACGAGCACCACCTGATCCCGCGCTGGGCCTACCTCGAGAACAAGATCCCCGTCGCGGGTTGCGCGCACCAGGCGGGGACGGCGCGCTTCGGAGCGGATCCGGCGACGTCGGTGCTCGACGTCAACTGCCGCGCGCACGAGCTCGACAACCTCTACGCCGTCGACACCAGCTTCTTCCCGAGCATCTCGGCGGTGAACCCGGCACTCACCGCGATGGCCAACGCGATCCGCATCGGCGACCACCTGCTCGACCGTCTCGGCTGATGACCAACGACCTCGCCCGCTGGCAGTTCGCGACGACGAGCATCTACCACTTCCTGTTCGTCCCGGTCACGATCGGGCTCGCGTTCCTGATCGCGCTGCTCCAGACGGCCTGGTACCGCAACGGCAACGAGGAGTACAAGCGCCTGACCAAATTCTTCGGGGTGCTGCTGCTGATCAACGTCGCGGTCGGCGTCGTCACGGGGCTGATCCAGGAGTTCGAGTTCGGTATGAACTGGTCGGCGTACTCGCGCTTCGTCGGCGACGTGTTCGGCGCGCCGCTCGCGATGGAGGGGCTGGCCGCGTTCTTCCTCGAGTCGACGTTCCTCGGTCTGTGGCTGTTCGGCTGGGACCGGCTGCCCAAGCGCGTCCACCTCGCCTGCATCTGGCTGGTCTCGCTCGGCACCGTCCTCTCGGCGATGTTCATCCTCGCCGCCAACTCCTGGATGCAGCACCCGGTCGGCTACGTGATGAACAGCCACGGCCAGCCGGAACTGAACAACATCGGCGCGCTCTTCACCAACCCCACGTTCCTGTGGGGCTACGTGCACGTGGTCCTCGCCTCGCTCGTCACTGGCTCGCTGGTGATGCTCGCGATCTCGGCGTGGTACCTGCGCAAGGGCAGAGAGGTGGCGCTCTTCTCGAAGAGCGCACGGCTGTCGCTGATCGTGCTCATGCCCGTGATCTTGCTGCAGGTGTTCGTCGGCAACAAGCTCGGCGAAATCGAGACGAAATACCAGCCGATGAAGATCGCCGCGTCAGAGGCGCAGTGGGAAAGCTGCCAGCCGTGCTCGTTCTCGGCCTTCCAGATCGGGGGCGGCAAAAACGACAAGACCCCCTCCCAGATCATCGAAATCCCGCACCTGCTGTCGGTGCTCGCGACCGGGAAATGGAACGGCGCCGTCACCGGCCTCAACCAGCTGCAGCGCGAATACGAAAAGAAATACGGGCCGGGCAACTACGTCCCCGACGTCTTCATCCAGTACTGGTCGATGCGCGTGATGGCCTATCTCGCGACACTGGTCCTGCTGTTCGCGTTCTGGGGCGGCTGGCTGCTGCACAGGGGAACGCTCGAGCGGTCGAAGTGGTTCCTGCGGCTCTCCGTCTGGGCCGTGTTCACCCCCTTCGTGATGAACACGGCCGGCTGGCTGCTGACCGAGAACGGCCGCCAGCCGTGGATCGTGCAGGGGCTGATGAAGACGGCGGTCGCGAACTCGCCCTCGGTGAGCTCCACCGACATCTGGATCAGCCTTGTCGCGTTCGTGCTCGCCTATCTCGTGCTGGGAGCCGCCGACCTGTTCCTGATGCTGCGCTACTCCCGCCGCGGGCTCGAAGAGGGAGAGGAGGTGGGCGGCGCGGCGGCGCCCTCGCTGGCCTACTGATGCTCCACCTGCACACACTCTGGTTCGTCCTGCTCGCGATCCTCTGGGTCGGCTTCTTCGTGCTCGAGGGGTTCGACTTCGGCGTCGGGATGCTGCAGATGCTGGTGGGCCGGCGCGAGCCCGAGCGTGAGCTCGCGATCAGCACGATCGGACCGTGGTGGGACGGGAACGAGGTGTGGCTGATCGTCGCGGGCGCCGGCACGTTCGCGGCCTTCCCGAGCTGGTACGCGACGATGTTCTCGGCCTTCTACATCCCCCTCCTCATCGTCCTCCTCGCCCTGATGGCGCGCGGTGTCGGCTTGGAGTTCACGACCAAGCGCTCCGATCGTGCGTGGCGGGCACGCTGGCGCTGGGCGGTCGCGATCGGCAGCCTGCTCACCCCGCTGCTCCTCGGCGTGGCGCTCGGCGACCTCCTGCACGGGCTGCCGATCGACTCCAGCCACGAGTACACGGGCAACTTCTTCGACCTTCTCACCGGGTACGGGCTCTGGACGGGGCTGACGCTGCTCGGGCTGTGCCTGCTCCACGGCGCCACCTTCCTGAAGCTGCGGACGACGGGCCCGGTGCGTGAGCGGGCCGGGGCGCTCGGGCGGCCGATCGGCCTGGCCGCGATCGCGCTGGTGGTCGGGTTCGTCGTCTGGACCCGCACGGTCGGCGGTCCGGACGTGCCGGACCCGGTGCAGGTGCTCGCGCTGCTCGCCGTGATCGCCGCCACGATGCTGACCGCCACCGACCACGACGGGTTCGCATTCGCGGCCTCGGGGGTCGCGATCGCCGCGTGCGTCGGTTCGATCTTCATCGACCTGTACCCGAACGTGATGGTCTCCAGCACGAACAGCGCCTACAACCTCACGGTCAGCAACGCGGCCTCGGGCGGCTACGCGCTCAAGGTGATGACGATCGTGGCCGTGGTCCTGCTCCCGGTCGTGCTGCTCTACCAGGGTTGGTCCTTCCACGTGTTCCGCGCCCGCCTGCGCGGTCCGTCGGAGGACGGCGACGCGGGCGTCGCAGCCGGCTCGCCGCAGGGCCAGCCGGGATGATGGCGGCGGGCCGCCACCGCGTCGTGATCGTCGGCGGGGGATTCGGCGGGCTCCCGGCCGCACGGCTGCTCGGTCGCAGGCCCGTCGATGTCACGCTCATCGACCGGCGAAACCATCACCTGTTCCAGCCGCTGCTCTACCAGGTCGCAACCGGGCTCCTGCCTCCTGGGCAGATCGCGGTACCGATCCGCCACGTCGTGCGCAGGCAGAAGAACGTCCGGGTCGAGTTGGCGGAGGTGACGGGATTCGACCTCGACAGGCGCGTGGTGCGCACGCGAATCCTCGGCGCCGAGGAGAGGGAAGTCGCGTACGACAGCCTGATCGTCGCCGCCGGTGTCGGGCAGTCCTACTTCGGCCACTCGGAGTTGGCGCTCTACGCCCCCGGCATGAAGACGATCGACGACGCGCTGGAGCTTCGCCGCCGGATCTTCGGTGCGTTCGAGATGGCCGAGCTTGCTTCGGACCCCGCGGAGCGGACCCGCTGGATGACGATCGCGATCGTCGGCGCCGGGCCGACCGGCGTCGAGCTCGCAGGCCAGGTGTGCGACCTCGCGAAGCGCAGCCTGCGCGGTGAGTTCCGGTCGTTCGACCCGGCGTCGGTGAGGGTCGTGCTCCTCGACGGGGGCAAGGAGCCGCTTGCGACGTTCGGCGACCAGCTCTCGGGCCGCGCGGCAAAGGAGCTGGAGCATCTCGGGGTCGAGCTGTGCATGGGTGCTCGCGTGGTGGGCGTCGACGCGCGCGGCCTCGATTACTCGGACGCCGACGGCAAGATCAGCAGGCTCGACGCCTACACGACCGTGTGGGCGGCGGGCGTCGAGGCTTCGCCCCTGGCGAACGAGCTCGCGCAGGCCTCCGGCGCGGAAACCGATCGCGCCGGGCGCATAGCCGTCCAGCCGGATCTCACCCTCCCCGGACACCCGGAGGTGTTCGTCGTCGGTGACATGATGGCTCTCGAGCAGCTACCCGGCGTGGCCGAGGTCGCGATACAGGGCGGGCTCCACGCCGCGAACACGATCACCCGGCGCCTGGAGGGAAGAGAAGCGGTTGCCTTCAAGTACCGCGACCTCGGCAGCGCCGCTACCGTCGGGCGCTTTCGCTCCGTCGTGGACTTCAAGGGGATTCACCTCAGTGGCTTCCCCGGTTGGGTCGTTTGGGCCTTCATCCATCTCGCCTTCATCAACGGGTTCGGCAATCGCATCGGAACCGTCATCAAATGGACCCGCTCGTTCGTCGGCAAGGCCCGCCCGGAGCGCGAGTTCAGCGTGAAGCACACGGGCGGGGACCTCAGCCTCCCGGCCGAGGTGGGGGCGGTCGTCCAGCCGGCACCCATGCCCGTTCTCAGCTCGCAACGGGACCTGCAGGAGAAAGAGCCGGCCGGATGACGGCGGCCCGTCACTCGCGATAGCTCGCGGACGAGCTCGTCAAGCTCAGCAGGGAGCTCACGCTTCGGCGGCTCGCCTCTACGGCGAGCGAGAGCGGAGCGCCTCCGCGGCGTATAGGTTCTCGCCCGTGACCGGCGAGGAAGGTGTCGCGCGCTTTCGCGCGCTCCACGAGGACGGCTGCTTCGCGATCCCGAACCCGTGGGACCCGGGTACCGTCCGCGCTCTTGAGGCGCTCGGGTTCGCGGCGCTCGCCACGACGAGCGCCGGCTTCAGCTTCTCGCGCGGCCGCCCCGACGCACTCGATGCGCTCACGGTCGACGATGTGCTCGCGCACATCGCCGAGATCGCCGGCGCCGCCACGGTGCCGGTGAACGCCGATTTCCAGTCTGGTTACGCCGACAGCGCCGCGGGCGTCGCCGAGAACGTCGCGCGCTGCGCCGCGACCGGCGTCGCGGGGCTCTCGATCGAGGACGCGACAGGCGCCGAGGCGCTGTACCCCCTGGAGCGGGCGCTCGAGCGCATCGGCGCCGCACGCGAGGCGATCGACCAGACCGCCACCGGCGTGCTCCTGACCGCCCGTGCCGAGTGCTTCCTCGTCGGCGCTCCGGATCCGCTCGCGGACACCCTCGAGCGCCTGCAGGCCTACGCGCAGGCCGGCGCCGACGTGCTCTTCGCCCCCGGCGTCCGCGAGCCGGATGACATCGCCGCGATCGTCGAGGCCGTCGCGCCGAAGCCGGTGAACGTGCTGATGAGCTCCGACACCGGGCTGACGATGGCGGCGCTCGCGCAGCTGGGAGTGCGGCGCGTGAGCGTCGGCTCGGCGCTCGCACGGGTCGCCTGGGGCGCGTTCCTGCGCAGCGCGCGGCTGATCGCGCAGGACGGCAGCTTCGCGGGGCTCGGCGAGGCTGCGTCCTTCGCCGAGTTGAACGACCTGTTCAGCGGCTGAGTCTCAATCGATCTGCCCGGCACGGCCTGGCTCGGCTGCCAGGCGCGCGCGTCAGGGCGCGCCCGCCCTCGGCCCGGGGCCGGGCCCGGGCGGGCCTCCTTCTCCGCGGCGGTTGCGGGCGCGGTGCGCGACGATCGCCCACGCGACGAGCCCGGCGAGCGCGGCGCCGATCAGCCCCCAGGCCCAGCCCGGCAGGCCTTCGCCGTCGTCTTCGGATTCTTTGCTTTTCGTGGCTGCGGCCGCCGCGGCTGCGGCCGCCGCGTTGTTGCCGTTCGTTTCGGTGGTGGTCGTCGTCGGCGGCGCGGTGGTGGTCTCGGTCTTCGTCTCGGTCCGGATCACCGTGTTCGTCTGCGTCGGCGCGGTCACGGTCTTGGTCGCGGTGACCGTTTTCGGCTCCGCCGTCGTCTGCGTCTTCGGTTTCGTCTCGGTGGTCGCGCTCGTCGCGCTCGTGGCCGTGGCGCCGCCGGGGTTGCTCGCCGTCGTCACCGCGGTGCTCGCCTGCTTCGCGGTGCTCGCCGTCGTCGTCGTTTCATCGGCGGTGCTCGCCGCCTTCGCTTTCACGCTGTTCGCCGCCTGGCCGGCCGAGCTCGCGACGTCGGTCGCGGTGCTGGACCCGCAGGCCCCGAGCAGCAGGGCGAGCATGAAGAGAAGGAAGAGCTGGATCTGTCTCATCCGCTCACTCACCGCGCGTAACGCTCCAGGAACAGAGCCTCCGAGAGGGCGACGTGCTCGATCTCCGACGGGTCCACGCTCTCGTTCGGGGCGTGGATCAGGCACTTCGGCTCCTCGACGCCCATCAGGAAGATCTCGGCCGCCGGATAGGTCTCGGCGAACACGTTGCACAGCGGGATCGAGCCGCCCTGGCCCGCGGTCGTCATCGGACGGCCGTACGCCTCCTCCATCGCCGCCTTCAGCGCATCGAACGCTGGGCCTTCGAGCGAGCCGACGAACGGCTCGCCGACAGCGACGCGCTCGATCTCGCAGCGCAGACCCCACGGCACCCGCTTCTGCAGGTGGGCGATCAGCGCGTCCTGCGACGCCTGCGCGCTCTCGCCCGGCGGCACCCGCAGGCTCACGCGCGCCGCTGCGCTCGCCTGGATCGCGGCCGCTGAGCCCGTGACCGGCGGGATCTCGATCCCGAGCACGGTCGCCGCCGGGCGCGCCCACAGCATGTCGGCGACCGAGCCGCTGCCGAGGAGCTCGACGCCGTCGAGCACCTGCGCGTCGGCGCGGAACTGCTCGGGCGGGTAGTCGACGCCCTGCCACCGCCCCGACGAGTCGACGCCGTCGATCGTCGTGTCGCCCTGCGCGTCGCGCATCGAGGCGAGCATCGCGAGCAGCCCGGCGACCGGGTCGGGCGCAGGGCCGCCGAACATGCCCGAGTGCATGGCGCTGGCCAGCGCGCTCACCTTCACGTCGACGCTCGTCATCCCCCGCAGCGTCGTCGTCAGCGTCGGCACCCCGACGGCGAAGTTGCCCGTGTCGCACACGAGGATCGCGTCGGCGGCGAGCAGCTCCGGGTTCTCGCGCACGAACGCCTCGAGGCCGCCCGTCCCCTGCTCCTCCGAGCCCTCGCAGATCAGCTTCACGCCGGTCGGGAAGCCTCCGTGCACCTCCTCGAGCGCGCGCAGTGCGGCGAGGTGCATGACGATGTTGCCCTTGCAGTCGGCCGAGCCGCGGCCGTACCAGCGCCCGTCGCGCTCGGTCAGCTCGAAGATCGGCGTCTTCCACTCGTCCTCGCCGAGCGGCGGCTGCACGTCGTAGTGGCAGTAGAGCAGCACGGTCGGCGCGCCGTCCGGGGGCGGCGCGTGGCCGTGGACGGCCATGCTCCCATCGGCGGTGCGTGACAGCGCCACGTCCTGCAGGCCGGCCTCGGCGAACGCGTCGCGCACCCACTCGGCCGCTCTCTCGCACTCCTCGGGCG
Organism: uncultured Solirubrobacteraceae bacterium; assembly: GCA_963836035.1. GTDB lineage: Bacteria > Actinomycetota > Thermoleophilia > Solirubrobacterales > Solirubrobacteraceae > Palsa-744. The sequence goes on from CAWIHX010000009.1 coordinate 797,125, forward strand.
GGTACTGCTCGGGGTCGGCGACCGACTCGAAGGAGACCAGCTCCGCGAGGTCCGAGCGGACCCGCTCCATCTGGCCTTTGACGGCCGCGCGCAGATCCCCGCTCATGACCTGATCGTCCCTTCCGTTTCGAGGTGCTGGATCGTTTCGCGCTACCCGGGAGCTTGTCCGGGGACTCAGCGCGTGCGCGTGAGGCGGGCGGAGCGCTCCCTCTCCGGCGGTTGCTCGAGGTCCCTCTCGCCCGAAGGGCTCACCGGGCGCAGCCCGAGCCGCTCGAGCGCGCCGGCAGAGCACAGGATCAGCTCCAGCGTCGCGCAGTCCTCGAGCTCCAGCAGCGGTTCGTCGAGGTGGAGCCCCTCCGCCTCGGTGATCGCGTGCTGGACGCGGAACAGGGAACGGCCGTCGGTCAGGTAGGTGCCGGTGATCGAGGGGTCGGCTCCGTCGGCCACGGGCGAGCTCTCGGGCTCGGCACGAGCGCTGCCCGCCTCGTCCTCTCGGGGCCTACGGCGTAGGCGCATCACCGCTCTCCGCCGCTCGCGGTTCGATCCGTTGCAGGCCCTCGGCTCTGAACGAGGCGCTCACAAGCCCGAGGATCGCGTCCGGCGCGCCGATTCGCATCACCTCGAAGGGATGACCGCCCGATACCCGATCATCTGCTCCGGGCGATGCCGGCAGGCGGGCCGGGGACAAGGGTGAGCTGATGGAGCCTGACGACGAGGGCAGCACGATCGGCGGGGAGCCCGCCCAGCCGGGCGCGAGGGCTCAGCCGGTCCGCGGGGAAGGCAGGCTCGTGCTCAAAGCGCACCGCGTCGAACCCGAACTCGCGCCGTACGCCTGGCTGCTCGCCATGCTCGCCACGGTCTTCCTCGTCGAGGGCGTCGTTGCGAAGCCCTCCGACTTCGTCCGTGTGGTGCTGACCGGGCTGATCGCCACGACGACAGTCCTGGCGCTGCACGTCGCCCACGCACGCCGCGCGGTGCGCACCGCCGGCGCCGTGCTCGCGGTCGCCCTCGTTGCCACGACCCTGATCGAGGCCGTGACGGGGAACGTCGACGATGCGACCGTCGCCCTCGCGAACGCGTTCCTCGTCGCGCTCGCGCCCGCCGCGATCCTGATCGGCGTGATCAGGCGGTTGACGGCCGTGCGCGCCGTGACCGTCGAGGCCGTGATCGGCGTGCTGTCGGTCTACCTGCTGATCGGCATGTTCTTCGCGTTCGTCTACCTCGCGATCGACCGCATCGGCTCGCCTCCCTTCTTCGCGCAGGAAGTGACCGCGACGATGTCGAGGTGCCAGTACTTCAGCTTCACGACGCTCGCCACCGTCGGCTACGGCGACCTGACGGCCAGGTCGAACCTCGGCCACACGCTGTCGAACTTCGAGGCGATCCTCGGCCAGGTGTACCTCGTGACGGTCGTCGCCCTGATCGTCGGCAACCTCGGCCGGGGACGGCGCGAGCGGGCTGCCGCGGCGGCGGACGCGATCGAGCCGCCGCCGGCGCCCGGCGCCCCGCCGGGGCAGGTGCGCTAGATGATCGATTCCACGACCATGCACCGCCGGATCATCGCCGTGGAATCAATCATCTAGGTCCCTTTGACGGCTTTGACTTCTTTCTTGCGCACGGCGCGCAGCAGCGCGCGGTGGTCGGCTTCGTTCTGGTCGGCGTAGGCCTCGGCGAACGTCGTCAGCGCGCGGTCGAGCTGGTCGCCGCTGCCGACGTAGGCGCCGATCGCGATCGCATCGCCCGAGCGCGCGTGGGAGTGCGCCAGCGCCCAGCCGCAGATCCGCGCGTAGGCGGCCATCCCCTTGGGCTCCATGCGCTCGATGTCCGGCGAGAGCTTCCAATCCCAGAGCTGGCGGACGTAGAAGTCGCGCGGGACCCCATCGGGGGTGTCGTCCACGTGCAGCCAGCCGAGGAAGATGTCGCTGCTCGCCTGCATCATCCGCTGTCCTTCGACGACCCGCTGGCCCTGGTTCGGGAACGGGCTTTCGCCGCATATCCCCGCCAGCACCGAGGGCTGCGTCTCCTTGCACTGCAGGAACAGCGGATCGCTCTCGTCGCGACCGATCAGCAGCACGATCCAGCAGCGGGTGCCGACGCTCCCCACGCCCACCACCTTCCGCGCCAGGTCGACGAAGCGGTAGCGTTCGAGCAGCCGGCGCTTGTCGCCCTCCATGCAGGAGGTGTAGGACTCGAGGATGCCGCGGATCGCGCCCTCGATCTCCTCGGCCTCGCCCTCCGGCAGCAGTTCGTGGACGGGCACGATCAGCGGCGGATCGCTGACGATCCGGGGCTCGCCCTCGCTGGTGCGGGCGAGCTTCTCGAACGCCCTGGTGGAGTCCTTGCGCCGTGCTTTGACCCCGGCCTGCTCGACAGCCCGGGCCTGCCGCGCGTGTGCCTGGGCGCGGAGGGCCGCCGTGATCGCTTCCTCGTCCAGACGCGAGTACCAGAGCTCGAGGTTGCCCATCGCGGCGAAGCCGCGCATCGCCTCGCGGTACTGGCGCACGGTCGCCCTCACCACCTCGCGCCGGGCGGAGCGGTCGAGCCCCCGTTCGCGCCCGTACACCTCGACGCTGGCGACGAGGCGCTTGATATCCAGCTCCCATGAGCCGCGAATCGTCTCGTCGAAGTCGTTGAGGTCGAAGACCAGGGTGCGCTCGGGTGAGGCGAAGCCCCCGAAGTTCGCCATGTGCGCGTCGCCGCAGAGCTGCGTTTCCAGCCCGGTCGTCGGTGTGCCCGCGAGGTCGGATGCCATCACGGCGGCGGCGCCGCGGTAGAACGTCGCCGGTGAGACCATCATGCGCCCGTAGCGGATCGGCACCAGCTCGGGCACGCGCGTCTCCGCCTGACGCTCGAGCAGCTCGATCGGGTCCGGCCGGTTCTCCGCCGGTTTCCATTCGCCGTGCGCAGAGCGGGGCAGAGCGGCGCGTGCCTCCCTTCCCCGCTGCGTGCGCTCCTCGACGGACGGGAGGGAGCGAGCAGCTCGTGAAGCGGAGGCCGCCACCGGGGAATCATCGCGGGGGGGCGCGACCGCGGTCATCATGCGCATCGGGTGATGGGTGCGTCCGCGCCGCGCCCTAGCGTGAACACTGTCCCGCGGCCGAGCGGTCTGCTCGCGTCTCGGAGACCGAAGCGATGGGGGTCTTCGACTCGACCTACAAGACCGCAACGGGCCTGGCCCTGCTTCCGGCGCGGGCAGCGGTCGCGGCGGTGGAGGGCGCCGCCGAGATCGAGCGGCGCAGTCGCCGCGAGCTCCTCGCGGCGGCCGACAGGGCGCTGATGGCGGCGGTCGACGTCGCGCTCGAACGGCTGCTCTCCGACGACGTCGTCGATCGGGTGTTCCTGCAGCTGGAGGCGGGCGGTGTCGCGCAGCGGGTGACCGACCGCCTGCTCGACGACGGCATCGTCGAACAGGTGGCCGAGCGCGTGCTGGCCGGGCCGGAGGCGGAGCGGCTGCTCGCGAGTGCCCTGGAAGGCCCGCTGGTCGAGCAGGCCGTGTCCCGCCTGCTCGAGAACCAGGCTGTGTGGGTGCTCGTGGACGAGATCGCACGCAGCCCTTCGGTGACCGAAGCGATCGCCCACCAGGGCACGGGGTTCGCCGACCAGGTCGCCGAGCGCGCGCGAGAGCGGTCGCGAAACGCCGACGCCCTGCTCGAACGGGTGGCTCGCAGGCTCGTGCGGCGCGGGAGCTCGGGCCGCGAGGGTCCCCGTCCTTCCCTGCCCGAAGGCACGGGCACGTGAGCACCGAGATCTCGGGCGGGGCGACGCGCCAGGCGCAGCGCGCGGCCGCGGCCAGGCTGCGCCCGCCGGCGCCGCCGGTGGTGATCGGCGACTCCGGCCCCGCCAGTCCGTACGCGGGTCTCGCCACCCGCACCCTCGCGTTCGCGATCGACGCCGTCGTGATCGAGGGCGTCGCGCTGTTCGTCGCGGTCACCGTGGGGCTCGGCCTCTCGCTCCTGCACCTTCCCTCCGACGTCAACAAGATCCTCGCGGGCGTCGGCGCGCTGATCTGGGCGCTGTGGTCGCTCGGCTACTTCGTGTTCTTCTGGTCGACCACCGGCCAGACGCCGGGCAACCGCGTCATGTCGATCACCGTGATCGACGTGCAGGCACGGGGGCGGCTGAAGCCGCGCCGCGCGCTGCTGCGGTTCCTCGCGCTGTGCGCGGGCGCCGCTGCGCTGCTGATCGGCATCGTGATCATGCTGTGGGACGACCGGCGACGCTGCTTCCACGATCGCGTCGCCCGCACGATCGTCCTCTACACGCCGCGGCGCCCGGAGCTCTGAGGAAGGCGCCTGCGCGCCCCGTGCCGGGCGGGTCCGAGGCTACCCCCCGGTCCCCGCCCGGCGCGGCGAGCAGTGAGATCAGCGCGCGGCCGGAGGCGTGTCGCGACACTCCACTCCCGCCCTGCCCCCCTGACGCTTGTCAGCTCAAGCTTGTTCCATTCTGCCGCCGTAGCAGATCAGCCCGTAGATGACGAGGATGTCGAGGGTGAAGAGCGCCAGCGAGAGCCACGGGTTCCCGGCGATGAACAGCAGCTGAGCGACGGCGTTCAGCGATGCGATGAACACGCCGAGCCACCGTGCCGCCTGCGAGCGCGCCCAGATGCCGGCCCCGACGAGGATCTGGATCCCGCCGATGATTGTGAGGATCCAACCCCACGTCTTGAGGTCGGTGATGACGAATTTGGTGTTGCCGACGTAGAATTTCGATTCGTCGATCGCCGCGATCCCGTAGATGAAGTTGAGGATTCCGACGATCATGATCATCACGCCTGCGAAGACGACCCAGCCGAAGCCCTTTTCGTCCTCGTAGGCGTAGCTCTCCTCCCGCGCCGGTCGCCCGGCCGAGGGATCGGAAATGCTGCTCATCGTGCATACCTCCTGTTCGGGAGGCTCGCCGCCGAGCGCGGCGGGAGCCAGGTCGAGCGTAGACCCGGTCCCGCTGGCAGCATCACTCCATTCGGGTGAAGCACCCGTCAGCCCGAGGGAGGATGCTGCGCGCATGGCCGCTCAGCCGAAGGCCGAGAAAGCGCGCTCGCATCGCGTTCTGACGGCGTCATTGGTGACGGTCGCGACGATTCTCGCCTTCTTCGCCTGCTTCGCCGTTTGGGCCAACCGGCAGGCGCTCAGCACGGACAACTGGACGAACACGAGCAGCAAGCTGCTCGCCAACCACGCTGTACAGGATGCGCTCAGCGTCTACCTCGTCAACCAGCTCTACGCCTCCGTCAACGTCCAGGAACGGCTCGAATCGGAGCTCCCCGGACCGGTCAAGGGGGTCTCCGGGCCGCTGGCCGCGGGCCTGCGGGGCCTTGCCGGCCAGGCGGTGCCGAAACTGCTGGAGACAGCGCAGGTGCAGGAACTGTGGAGACAGGCGAACCGCAACGCCCACAGGCAACTGATCGCGATCCTCAACGGGGGCGGCAAAGTCGTCTCGACCAGCAACGGCGAGGTCGTGCTCAACCTGCACGAGCTGCTCACACAGCTCGCCGCGCAGCTCGGCCTCTCCAGTCAGCTGACCGCCGCGCGGGCGAAACTCGGCGCAGGCGGTTCCGCGGCGGCCCGTTCGGCCGCCGAAGAACGGCTCGGCCTCACGCTGCCCGCGAGCAGTGGCGCGATCACGATCATGCGCGCGAGCCAGCTCAAGACGGCGCAGGACATCGCGAAAGCGATCAAAGGCCTTGCGATCGTGCTGCCGCTCCTCGCGCTCGCCCTCTACGCGCTGGCGGTCTGGTTCGCGGAGGGCCGGCGCCGGCGCGAGCTGCGCACCGTGGGCTGGTGCTTCTTCGGCGTCGGCGTCGTGCTGCTGCTCGCGCGTCGCATCGGCGGGCACGAAATCGTCAACAGCCTCGTCAAGGTGGATGCCAACAAGCCGGCGGGAGAAGCGGTGTGGTCGATCGGCACCTCGCTCCTGTTCGACATCGCGGTCGCGATGGTCCTCTACGGCCTCGTGCTCGTGTTCGCCGCATGGCTTGCCGGGAGCACCCGCCCCGCAACCGCTGTTCGCGAGGCCGGCGCGCCATGGCTGCGCGAACACGCCGTCGGCTCCTACGTAATGGCCGGAGTGCTGCTGCTGCTCGTCGTGCTGTGGGGTCCGACGCCGGCCACGCGCGAGCTCCTGCCCGTCCTGGGCTTCGCGGCGCTCGGGGCCCTCGGCGTGACGCTGCTCAGACGCCAGACCGCCCTCGAATTTCCCGACGCGGCGCGCGGCGAATCGATGACGGTGCTGCGCTCGATGTTCCGTCGACCGCCCCCGGACGCCCGTGCCCCTTCCGTCGCGCCCCCTGCCGCCGGCGGGGCCGCGACTCCGACAGACGGCGCGCCGGCCCCGACGAGCGGCTCTGGGACTCCCACGGGCGGCTAGATGATTGATTCCACGACCATGCACCGCCGGATGGCACGTCTGGCCTTCGCCTGCCGGCGTCCTCGGCCTTGCCCTTGCCAACCGGCAAGGGCTGCGCCCTGCGTCCTGGGCAGGCTCGACCATCCGCACCACCGGACACGGCACATCGCCGTGGAATCAATCATCTAGGCGCGCGCCGCCGGCTCCGTCTCCTCCTCGTCGGCAAGGAACATCAGCGTCGCCTTCACGCGCCGGCTGACGTTCTCGGCTTCGGTCAGCTCGAGCTTCGCGAAGATCGAGTTGACGTGCTTCTCCACCGCGCGCTTGGTGAGCACGAGCGAGGAGGCGATCGCCGCGTTGCTCTGGCCCTCGGCGATCAGCGACAGCACCTCGCGCTCGCGGTCGGTCAGCTCGGCGAGCGGGGAGCTCTGCTTGCGCTGCTGCATCTCGATCAGGGCCTCGACCACGGCCGGGTCGACGACCGAGCGGCCTTCGCTGACGGCCTCGATCGCCCTGACCAGCTCGGGCGCGTCGGCGACGCGGTCCTTGAGCAGGTACGCGCGCCCGCTGCTGCCCTCCCACATCAGCTCGATCGCGAAGTCGGGATCGACGTACTGACTCAGGACGACGACCCCGATCTGCGGGTCCGAGTGCCGCAGGCGCGTGGCGATCCGGATCCCCTCGCGCCCGCCCGAGGGAGGCATGCGCAGGTCGGTGACCACGACGTCGGGGCGCACCGTCGAGATCAGCTCCTCGAGCTCCTCGCCGTCACGGCCGGTGCCCACCAGCTCCATGTCGTCCCGGCCGGCGAGCATCGAGGCGAGCCCTTCGCGGATCAGCGCCGAGTCGTCGGCGAGCACGACCCGGATCGCCGCCGACCGCGTGGCCGCCTGCTCAGCCATCGCGGTGAAGCGCTGCGGTCCGTCCGCTCCAGGGGTACTCGATCGGCGAGCGAACGGCCTCGTCGCCTTCGGGGAGCACCGGCACCGCGCCGGACACCAGCGTCCCCTCGTCCCTCGCGGAGTGGATCTGCAGCGTCCCGCCGAGCGCGGTGATCCGGTCTCGCATGTTGGTGAGGCCGTCGCTGGCGTGGAGCGTTTCGACGCTGAACCCCCTCCCGTCGTCGGCGACCTCGAAGCGCAGCATGGCTTCCTCCCGCCAGAGGCGAACGACGCTGCGCGCGCCGGGCCCGGCGTGCTTGGCGACGTTCTGCAGCGCCTCCAGGCAGGTGAAGTAAGCGGCGCCCTCGACCGGAGTCGCGAACCGTCCGAGCGCCTCGTCGGCGATCGTCACGGTGCCCGCCATGCCGCGGCTCACACCGCGAAGGGCTCGCCCGACGCCGTACTCCACGAGCAGCGGCGGGTAGACGCCCTCAGCCAGCGTTCGCACCTCGGCGAGCGTCTCGGCGAGTTCGCGCTCGATCGCCGACAGGGTCTCCCGCGCCGCCGGGGTGCCGCTCTCCGACGCGAGCAGCCGCGCCACCTGCAAGCGCATCGCGAGCAGCCGCTGCTGGGCGCCGTCGTGCAGGTCGCGCTGGATCCGGCGCCGCTCCTCGACCGCTGCTTCCTGCACGCGGCGTCGCGACACCTCCAGCTCGAACTGCGAGATCGCTCGGTCGGACTCCAGACGGCTCTTCTCCAGCCACATCAGCGCTGCTTCCCCGGCCGCCTGCACGTAGCGCTCCTGCTCTGCGAGCTGCGCGTCGAACAGGATCGCGGCGGACCTCACGCCGCCCCGCTCGATCGCCACCGCACTGCGGCTCTCGTCCTCGGGCGGCAAGACGACCGGCGCGCCGTGCGCGTCGATGAACCCGTCAGGGCGGCCCGTCGCGTACGCGACCGACAGCGTCGGGTCGCGCAGCGCCTGCGCCATCAGCTGCTGCACATCGGCGCCGTCGGAGGCGGCCAGCCGTTTCAGCAGCTCTGTCAGGGCCCGGCCCATGAACAGGCGCTCGAGCAGGAGCCCGAGCATGATCGCGAGCGGCGTCGCCACGCCAGCCACGACATACGCGCTCGCGTAGGGGACCGTGGTGTCCCAGCCGGCGGTGCGTGCCACGAAGAAGCACGCGACGAACAGCGCGCTGAGTGCGGCGACCGCGACCGTCGGACCGATCACACGCCTGACCGGCGGGGTGGCCTCCGCGAGCCGCCGTAGCAGGAGCACGAGCGTCCCGGCGCAGAGCGCCACCCAAGCCGCCTGCGATAGCACCCGCACCGCGGGTCCCGCCGTCATCGTGCCCTCGACGAAGGCGAGGTTGCGTGGGCAGTGGGGGCTGCAGCCGACGAGCGGCGTGCGGAACGGGGGTTGGGCGTGGGTCATCACCACGAGGGTCCGCGCGGCGACCATCGTCCCGCCGCACCAGCCGAGCAGGCGCCGTTCCGTGTGCGAGCGCAGGCGGCCGGTCGGATGCGCGAGCAGCAGGTAGCAGACCACCGCGGGCGCCACCCCCGCCGCCAGCAGTCCGACCGTGAAGGGCAGCGCCAGCTTCGAGCCGTTGAGCAGCCACAGCGAGACGAGCGGGACGGCCGCCAGGAGCGCGAGGCCCATGCGCGCGTGCAGCCTCGCGGTACGGGCGAAGATCGCGGCCACCAGCACCAGGACGATGACCGCGACGCGGAACGATGCCGCGTAGTGGACGGGGAGCGCGTGGGGGTTGGCGGCCGCGAGCGCGCCGACGATCGCTGCGGCCAGCACGCCGAGCACCGCGGGCACCGCGAGCGGGATGCGCTGCCAGAACGATCCTGCCTCGTCGCCCCCCAGCGTGATACCGAGCACGCGCTTGCGGGCGGCGCTTGCGCCTTCGGCGACGGCGGCCCGCCGAGCCGCCAGGTGCTCGAATCGCCCGTCGCCTTCTGTGTTGCCCCCCAAGTTGCTCACCGAGCCCTCCCGGCCTCGTGTGCCTCTTCGAGGATCCCCAATGAGCCTCCCGGCGCCCGCGAGGCGCCTCGGCTGCTCCTCGATCTCTCGACCGGCTGACGATCGTCGATCGCTCCCGATCCGGATCGTCACGATATCGAATGGGAACCTTAATACGGTTCGGGTTAAACGGAGGGTCACCGGGGCCTCTCGAGCCGCTCGCGGCGGACGATCATCCCCATTGGGTGAGGACCCCCCCGGCGCCGCCGCGTAACGTCGCACCAGCACGTCGATCGGACCGCGAACGCGAGAGAAACAGGAGGCGCCATGGCGACCCTGATAGCCATCGGCTACGACGAGGAAGGCACGGCCGCAGAAGCGGCCGAAGAGGTGAAGCGGCTCAGCCAGGACCTCGTGATCGAACCGGACGCTGTGGCCGTGATCACCCGCGACTCGAAGGGCGAGTACCACGTCACGACTTCTCACCACGCCGTGGGCGTCGGGGCGAGCTGGGGGATGTTCTGGGGGCTGCTCTTCGGCCTGCTGTTCTTCGTGCCGGTCTTCGGGATGGCCGTGGGGGCCGGCCTCGGTGCGCTGATGGGCAAGGTCGAGAAGACCAGCATCAACAAGGAGTTCCAGCTGCAGGTGCGTGACATGGTCCAGCCGGGCACCTCTGCGCTGTTCATGATCGTCGAGCGCGCCACGCCGGACAAGGCCGTCGCAGCGCTCAGCCGCTTCGGCGGGACCGTGCTGAAGTCCTCGCTCTCGCACGAGGACGAAAAGCAGCTTCAGGACGCGCTGCACGGCGGCGTCCCCACCGCCGCGTAGCCGCCGCTACACGATCGTCACGTCGATCAGGCCGATCGCGGCGGCCTTCGCGACCGCCTCGCTGCGCGAGCCCGCGCCGAGCTTCGTGTAGACGGCGTGAGCCTGTGTCTTGACGGTGTTCCCCGACACGTGCAGGCGCTCGCCGATCTCACGGAAGGACAGGTGGGTCGGCAGGAACCGGAGGATGCGAAGCTCGGCGATCGTCAGCAGGCCGGGCCCGTCGCCGGCAGCGGCGCAGACGTCGTCCACCTCGCCCCAGGCGGTGTCGAGCGCGGCGACCAGGCTCTCGACGCGGTTCGTCCTGCGCGCCCACCGCGACGCCTCGGCGAGCAGGGTTCGGGCTCGCGCCACATCGGCCAGCCGCGCACAGGCACGCGCCATCACGGTCCGCGCCTGGACCTCGTACCAGCCCATGTAGTCGCCGAGCTCCACGAGCAGCCGGCCGGCGGCGGCGAGATCCCGCTTCGCGTCGTCGCCGTGGCCCAGCTCGCTCGCGACGAGGGCGCCGACCGCGTAGGTGATCGCGAAGGTCGGGTCGCGGTCGAGCTCGTGTGCGGCGAGCACCTCGCGGGCGCGCACGATCCGGTCCGTGGCGAGCTCCCACTCGCCGTCGCCGCTGTCGGCGAGGGCCAGCTCGGTGAGCGCGAGCGCTTCGACCCGCACCGCCGGTTGGGAGATGCCCCGCACCGCTTCTTCGAGCGCCGAGCGACCCTCGCTCGCCTTGCCCAGCAGCTGCAGCGCGACGCCGCGCAGCAGGCACGCGAGCGGACGCATCGGGCTCGTCTCCTCGAGCAGCTCGCAGGCCCGGCCGGCCTCGGCAGCCATCTCCGGGATCCCGCGCGGGGCGCCCGCGGCACGCGCCAGCGACACGCCCGCGCGCAGCCACTGCTCGGTGCGCTCGCCGGCGGCCTCGTCGCGGTCCAGCGCCTCCGCCGTCCTCAGCCCCCAGCGCTCGCACGCAGCCGCGTCCCCGCGCGCCAGCGCCTCGAACGCCGCCGCCAGCGACACCGCCGGCGCCTGCGCGATCTGCTCCTCGCCGAGGGCGTCGAGCCAGCCTCGCAGCCGCCCGTCGAGGTTGGAGACGAAGCGCGTCCCCTGGCCCCAGATCAGCTCGCCCGCCCGGCGGGGGTTGCGGGCCGCCACCGCGTGGTCGATCGCGCCTTCGACGTCGCCGTGCTCGACGAGCCAGTCGCTCGCGCGCGCGTGCAGCGCCGCCACCTCGCGCGGTTCGCGCAGCTCGAGTCCGCGACGGAGCACGTCGCGCACGAGCGAGTGGCAGCGGTATCCCTGCGTTCCGTGCTGCGGCGTGAGCATCAGGCTGCGGTGGGCGATCAGCCGCATCAGCTCCCCCGACCCGTCCATCTCGAGGACCGCGTCGCAGAGCCCTGGAGAGAGCCATGGCAGCACGGAGGTGCGGATCATGAAGCTGCGCTGTGTGGCGCTCAGCGCGGCGAGGATCTCCTCGCGGACGTACTCGTCCACCTCGGTGGCTTCGCGTACGGTCTCGACCGCGCCCACGTCGGCGTCCTGGCGCGAGCGGAGCAGGACGGCGGCGAGGAACAGGGCTGCCGCCCAACCCTCGGTGTAGTCGACGAGGGCGAGCAGGTCCGGGTCTTCGATCTCGAGCCCGGCCGCGGACAGGAGCCGCCCCGCCTCGTCGGCGGTCATCTCGAGGTCGTCGGGTCCGAGCTGGAGCAGCCGGCCGGAGGCGCGCAGCCGCCCGAGGCCGAGCGCCGGTTCGGCACGAGACGCGAGCGCGACCTGCAACTGCGCACAGCCGGCGCCGATCAGCTCCGCGAGGATCCGGACAGCGTCCGGCGAGCGCAGCGTGTGGACGTCGTCGAGCACCAGCAGCCGGTGGCAGCCGATCGCGTTGAGCGTCGCGGCCTGCGCGCGAAGCGGCGCCGGCAGCTTCGTGAGGTCGATGCCGGAGGGGACGGCGCCCGTCGCGGCCGCGTCGAGCTCGTCCTGCTGCGAGGGCCATGGCGAAGCGAGTACGCCGAGGGCGTGGGAGAGCCGCTCGAGCAGCACCTCGGGGTCGTTGTCGAGCGCCGTCAGCGTGAGCCATGCGACCGGGCGGCGCTCGCGCTGGACCCAGTCGGCGAGCAGCGTCGACTTCCCGTAGCCGGCGGGCGCGGCCAGTAGGACGACCGACGCCTCGTCGGCGCCCTGCAGGCGACGCAGCAGGCGCGGACGTGGCACGTGGCGGGCCGGGAGCGGCGGCGGAAGGAGCGCGTGCTCGGCCGGCAGCTCGGCGTCGAGCAGGGCCTGGAAGGTTTCCGCGGCGGCCGAGGGCCCCGCCGCGCCGCCACGCCTGCGGCGCGGGCGCTCAACCGGCTCCGAGCGGCGTCCTTCGCCGGGGCGTCGCTCGCTGATCGAGTGGCTCGTGTGGTCGAGCGCAGACATGTGCCCCCCTTGTTTGCTCGGTCGCGTCTCTGGGAGAAGGATCTCCGAGCAGGCGCCCAGCCGCAAGCAGGCGGACCGGTGTCTGCCACTCGTGCACACACCACCCGTTTGGGGTTAACCCGTTCTGAGTGACTCCAGCTCTGCGGTCTCGCGCGCCCCGGCGGCCGCCTCTCCGCCTGCGCGCGTGCGCACCCTCAGAGCCGAGTGCACGCAGCGGAAGCGCAGAGGCGGCCGCAGCTCGCGCTGCTCGCCATCGACATCGACGCGGAGCGTGAATCTCGCGGCGAGCTCGAAGCTCGCGCACGAGTGCTCCTTGAAGCCCGCGCGCCGCACGCCGGCGAACGTCCGGTCGGCGCCGGTCGCGTCGAAGGTCACGACCTGCAGCAGGCCCGACTCGGGCCAGTCGCGCGCTCCGAGCCGGTCCTCGCGCAGCTCGAAGCGGTTGTTGCAGACGAGCACCGCAGGCAGGGGTTCCGCTCCGGCATGGGCGACGCGTCGCGCGCGTCGCGCGCGTCGCGCGCCCGGGCCCCGGCAGCGGCTTGCGGCGGGTGGCGCGGCGGGCGTGCGAGACCGCTTCGGGCAGCTCGACGCCGACGGCGGCGTAGTTGACGAACTGGACACCGTTCACCTCGGCGAGGTCGATCGTCCGCTCCGTCGTCGAGAACGGCAGCGACAGCGCCTCTCCGGGGTCGTCGAGGGGGACGCCGAGGTCGCGCGCCAGCAGGTCCTCGGGCCCCGCCGGCATGCAGGCGAACGGGAGGTCGCGCGATGCCGCGACCGCCGCCACGACGGCTTGGACCGGGGCGTCCGCGCACACAAGCACCGCGTCGGCCTGCGTCGCCTCGACGATCAGATCGACGGCCCGCAGACGATCACCCGGTTTCAGCACGGCCACGATCATCGCGCGCCGCTCCGCCTCGGCGATCAGGCGCGCTCGTACACGACTGCCCCGCGGCCGGCCCGGTGCCAGCACGAGCAGCGGGCGTTGGGCCGGTTCCACCTTCGCAACCCTCCGTGTGCCCAATGTGACCTCCGCTCGCCCCTCCTCACGAGGCGCCCCTCCGGATCGGCGGCCCTTCCTCGCTCCCCCGGGACGCTAAGGGCGCAGCGGCGCGCTCACATCACCCGGAGGGGGTGAGCATACGTCAGCTGCTGCACTTGATCGGAGCGAGCGCGGTTTCGTACGCCTGCCCGAGTCCTTTCAGCGCGCCACGAAGCTCGGTTTCCACGCTGCTGATCGAGCCCGTGGACTTGAGCGACCCGACGGCTTCGCTCGCCTCCTTGCTGAACGTTTCCGTGGCCTTCGTCACTTCTTCCTTGCGGCTGGGCGTGAGTTCGGGGATCGCGCCGCGGATCGTTTTGAGGTCTTCGACGATCGCGTTCACTTCCGTTTTGATCTGCGACACCGATGCGGTCGTCGGCGTGAGTGCCTGCAGCGCGGTCACCCTGGACTTGATGTCCGAGCGCGCGGTGCACACCTTCTTTTCAGCCTTCGCCTCCTTCGATTCGCCGCAGCCGTAGAAGGCGGGGGCGACCGCCACGAGCGCGAGCAGCATCCACGCTCGCCCCGAGTGTCCTCGCTCTGCCATGGCGGCGATCCTCACTGCTCTCGGGCGCGCGGGCATCACCCCGTTCGGGCGATACCGCCCCCTCAGCGCGGCGCGCTGCCGGTAGGTGGCCGCCGCGGTCCGGCCCTTCCGGGCATGAGCGCGGCGTTGAGCTTGATCGCGCGTACGGCCCCGGTCGCCCCTGCGTGCGCCGTCGCGCCGAACGCGCAGACGACGATCCCCGGGATCAGCAGCACGCGCGAGCCCAGCATCAGGATCCCGAGCCGGAGCATGACGTAGCCCGGCGTGCTCACGGTCGTGCCGATCGCCGTGCTCATCACCGACGCGGTCAGGCGATCGCGCCGCGGCGCGTCGCTGCGAACGCCGATCAGCCGCGAGGGGACCGCGACATAGGAGATCATCATCACCCCGAGGACCGCGCCGAGCGACAGCGCGAACCATGGGTGGCCCCAGCGCGGGGCGACGAGCGTTGCGACGGCGAGCGCGATCCCCACCAGCGCGCCGGCCGTCGCGATCGGTGCGAGATGGTCGCGGGCGCGGGCGAAGGCCGGTCGCAGCACGGGCGGGCGCGGGCCGTCGATCGCGAACGCGAACACCGCGTTGAGGTAGAAGCTGAGGATCGTCGCCGCGACGATCCCCAGGCCGAGCGGGATCAGGATCGCTCCCCTGATCTCGTTGAAGCTCCGCCCGTGCAGCACGTGCGCCTTGAGGTCGTACATCGCGAGCCAGATCCAGGCCGCGGAGGGGATCGCGACGAACAGGAGCCGCCGGTTCGCGATCAGCAGCCGCAGCCCGTCCAGCAGCATGAACAGCGCCGTGACTGTGAAGGCGAGAGGCGCCAGCGCGCGGTGCGTCCGCGTCAGGCGTTCGAATTCGCGCCGGATCGTCTCGTCGTCGGACTCGACCGCGCGCTCGAACGCAGCGATGCGCGCGGCCAGCCTCCGGATCGCCGCGCGCAGGCCGCGGCCGGGCGGCGGCGGATCTGCCGGGCGGCGCCCTCCCGCGGCGCCACCTCTCGTGGGCCGGCCGCCGGAGGGCTGTCGCTCCGTGCTCAGGCGGCGAGCGCCTTCTGCTTGATGCTCTCGAACTCCGCGGCGTCGATCGTGCCTTCGTCGAGCAGTTTCTTCGCGCTGGCGATCTGGTCCGCGGGCGAGGAGCCGCCGGAGACGTCCTTGACGTAGTCGGCGAACTGGGATTCGGCCTGCTGCTGGCCCGCGACCGTGCGCTCGGTGAGGCCCTTGTGCTCGGCGATGAGGTAGATGAACACGCCGAAGTAGGGCAGGATCACGAGCACCAGTATCCACGCCGTCTTCGCCCATCCGCTGATGTCCTTGCGGCGGAACAGATCCCCGATCACGACGAACAGCATCCAGAGCCAGATGACGAACGCGAAGAAGATCAGCATCGTCCAGAAGACTTCGAGCAGCGGATAGCTGGTTGCGAGCATGTGGCTCCTTTGGTCTCGCCGCCAGCCCTGCTCCGGCTCCTCGCCGGCAGATCGCTTGCGGCCGTGATGGGCGTACGCCGAGAAATGCTCGCCGCGCCGCCGCCGGGCAGCATCACCCGATCGGGGTGAGCAGCCCGCCCGCGGCGGCGCTAGACATAAGGCGTGGGCAACGTACGCAGGCTGTGGGCGCTCGCTGCGGTGGTCGCCCTGGTGGCTTCGGCCGGGCTCGCCGTCGCGCTCAGCGTCGATCGCTTCCCGCGCGGCCTGGCGGTGCTCGCCTGCCTGGTGCTCGCGCTGATCGCAGCGCACAGGGGGCTGCTCGCCGACGGCGTCGTGCGCGTGCTCGCCAACACCGTCGCGGTCGCGGGCCTGGTGGGCGCGGTCGTCCTCGTCGTGCTCGAGGGCCAGCCGCTGGCCAACGCGCTCGTGATCGTGTTGTTCGTCGTGTCCGTGCTCGCGGCGCGCCAGGCGTTCCGCGTGCACGTGCGGCTGCCGGCTGCCGCGCCGCCGCGCCATCCCGTCCTGTTCTTCAACCCGAAGTCGGGCGGCGGCAAGGCCGAGCGCTTCGGGCTCGCGGGGGAGGCTGCCGCGAGAGGCATCGAAGCGGTCGAGCTCAAACCCGGCGAGGACCTCCGCGAGCTCGTGAGCGAGGCTGTGCGAGGCGGTGCGGACGCCCTCGCGATGGCGGGAGGAGACGGCTCGCAGGCGATCGTGGCCGCGATCGCGGCCGAACACGACCTCCCGTACGCCTGCATCCCGGCGGGCACGCGCAACCACTTCGCGCTCGACCTCGGCGTCGACCGCGAAGACGTGGTCGGCGCCCTTGACGCGTTCTCCGACGGCGGCGAGCGGCGCGTGGACCTCGCCGAGGTCAACGGGCGCGTGTTCGTGAACAACGTCTCGCTCGGCGTCTATGCGGAGGCGGTGCAGCGCGAGGAGTACCGCGCCGCGAAGCTGCGGACGCTCGCCGCGACGGCGGCGGAGTCGCTCGGCGCCGAGGGTCCGCCCACGCTGCGCTGGCGGGGCGCCGACGGCCCGGAATCGGGGACCGTGGTCCTCGTCTCGAACAACGCCTACCGGCTCGGCGGGGCGCTCGCGTCGGGAACGCGCCCGCGGCTCGACAGCGGGCGGCTGGGGATCGCTGTCCTCGGCAGCACCGCGCTGTCCGAGCGCGGGGACACCGGCGGCCACGAGCGGCTCGGCAGGCCCTCGGCGAAGCGGCAATGGACCGAGGGGAGCTTCGAGGTCGAGGCCGCGACGCCCGTGCCGGCCGGCATCGACGGCGAGGCGGCGGTGCTCGAGCCGCCCCTGCGCTTCCGCGCGCTGCCGGGGGCGCTGCGGGTGCGTGTGGCGGCCGGGCACCCGGGAGCCTCGCCATCGGCGCTTCTGCCCGAAGGGACTCTGGCCCTGCTGGGCGCGATGGTGCGCATGGCGCTCACGGGCGCCGCGCCGGAGCCGGAAGCCCCCCGTGCAGCGGCTGGGCGAGATCGGGCATGAGCGCCTGGCTGGCAGAGGCCGATCGGGTGGACCGCGCGCTCTACGGGGCCGTGGCCCGGGCGCGCACCCCGCGGCTCGATGCGGCGATGCGCCGGCTCTCCCACGCCGCCGACTACTCGCGCCTGTCGCTCGCCGGCGCGGCGCTGCTGTCGCTGTCGGGGTCGCGCGGGCGCCGAGCCGCCGTCTCGGGGCTCGCCGCCGCCGGCAGCACGGCGGCGGTCGTGAACGCGCTCGTGAAACCGCTTGGCCGGCGCGCGCGACCGGACCGCGCCGGCGCGCGCGTGCCGTTCGCCCGCCACGTGCGGATGCCGGCGTCGAGATCGTTCCCCTCCGGTCACACCGCGGCCGCGGTCGCCTTCGCCGCCGGCGTGGGGCGCGTGATGCCCCCCGCCCGCTTCCCTCTCTATGCCCTCGCCGCCGCGGTCGGCTACTCGCGCGTCCACACCGGCGTGCACTACCCGGGCGATGTGCTCGCCGGCGCCGGCCTGGGGCTCGTCGTCGCGGAGGTCACGAACGAGCTGCTCGCACGGCGGGAGCGTCCCGAGCCGGCGGAGGCTTCGTCGGGATCGGGTGATGCCCCCGCGACGGGAGCTCGGTGAGACTGGCCCCATGTGCCGCTGGATGGGATGGCATGGGCAGCCGGTCCTGATCGAGGAGCTGCTGTTCAACACCGAACACGGGCTCGTCGACCAGAGCCTGCACTCGCGCATGGGCGCCGAGACGACCAACGGCGACGGCTTCGGCCTCGGCTGGTACGGGCTCGGCGACGGCCCCGGCATCTACCGCAGCGTCTCGCCGGCGTGGGGTGACCGCAACCTCCGCCACCTCGCGGCGCACATCGAGTCCCCTCTGTTCCTCGCGCACGTGCGGGCGACGACCGGCACCGCGATCCAGCAGACGAACTGCCACCCGTTCTCCTACGGCTCCTGGCTGTTCGTCCACAACGGGCTCGTGAACGAGTTCGCCCATGTGCGCAGGGAGGTCATGCTCGGACTGGACCCGGAGTCCTTCGCGGCGATCGAGGGCTCGACCGACTCCGAGGTCGTGTTCCACCTCGCGCTCGCGCGCGGGCTCGAAGACGACCCGTTCGGTGCGCTGGAGCAGACGATCGGGCTGGTCGAAGAGGCGCAGCGCCGCAACGGCATCGCGCCCGCGATCCAAGCCAGCATCGGCGTCTCCGACGGCGAGACGCTCTGGGCGGTGCGCTACTCCAGCGAGCACAACTCGCGCACGCTGTTCCGCTCCGAAGACGCCGAGGCGCTCCGCCGGCTGCACCCGGAGAACGAGCGCATCCAGCGGCTGCTCGACACCGACCGGATCGTCGTCTCCGAGCCGCTCGGCGGCCTCGAGGGCGCCTGGCACGAGCTGCCCGAGTCCTCGACGCTCACGATCCATCCCGGCGGCGACGCCGAGGCGGGGTCGTTCAAGCCGCAGGCGCCGAGCCCGGCCGCTGCCTAGATGATCGATTCCACGACCATGCACCGCCGGATGGCACGTCTGTTCTTCGCCTGCCGGCGTCCTCGGCCTTGCCCTTGCCAACCGGCAAGGGCTGCGGGCTGCGTCCTGGGCAGTCGCGACCATCCGCACCGCCGGACACGGCACATCGCCGTGGAATCAGTCATCTAGCCGCTGCGCCGTTTCGGCGCAAGGCCGCGCGGATCTTCCACCGATCTGCCCGGAAGAAGGTGACGGGGTTTGGCATTTAGGAGTGCACGGCGGGTCCCTCACCCCGCCGCCTCGGATGCCGGCGCCGCGGTTGGTCGCGGCCGGGGGGCTCGAGGTCACAGAGGTCTGGCCGCGGGCGTTCGTCCGCGGCCAGGCGGATCTCCTGGTGCCCACGCGGCCGCCGCGGCGGCCGGCGTCAGCCTGCAATGCGAACGAGAAGGAGGTGGCACATGGTCGGCCACGGCTGGCAGACAATCGAGGCAGCTCCGAAGCGGGCCGCGAGGCCGACGCTGTTCGCGTCGCAGCGCGCCGACCGCTTCCGGAGCACCGCTCCGAAGGAGCGCCAAGCCTCCCGGGCACCCCGCCGCCTGGCGGTCTTCGTGAGCGCGGCGCGCGCGCTCTCGGTGCCGTCAGGCGATCGGCGCCCGGCTGCCACGCAGCCGCCGCCGCGCTGGCCGGGGCGCTAGCGCGGCGGGCGGCCGCCCCGACCGCGCCGCGCGCCGCGCGCGGATCGCGAAAGCTTCTCCGTCGGGCTGGCTGTCGATTCGGACGCCGCTCGTTCGTCTCAGCCGCAGAGCACCGACGAAAGGAGACGCCTTGAGGTACATGCTGATGATCTACCAGGGGAGCACGCCGCTGCCGGGGACGCCGGAGTGGGACGGGCTCAGCCCCGAGCAGCAGGGTGCGGTCTACGCCGGCTACCAGGCTGTCAACGAAACGCCGGGGATGACGCCGGGCGAGCAGATGAGCGCGCCGGAGAGCGCGACCACCGTGAGGGTCGAGAACGGCGCGACGCTCACGACCGACGGGCCCTTCGCCGAGACCAAGGAGGCGCTCGGTGGCTACTGCTTCCTGGACGCAGAGAACCTGCAGGCCGCGATCGAGCTCGCCGCGAAGGTGCCCGCGGCGCAGATGGGCGGCGCCGTCGAGATCCGCGAGCTGGTGCAGCGCTAGGCGGCGGCGGAAAACTCAGGACGCGGCGCGCAGGCCGGCGGCGGCCCCCGCGGCCGCGAGCCCGGCGGCGACGGCCGCGCTCGCGGCCGCCAGCCGCCGGTGGCTCGGCGACAGCGCGCACAGCGCGAGCATCGAGGCGCTGTGCGCCGCGTCGACCGCAGCGCCGGCGAGCAGCATGCGGCGACGCGGCCGCCGCGCGAGCACGCCTGCCTCCAGCAGCTGGCGCGCACCCAGCAGGCGCGCGAAGAGGATCGCGCCGGACTCCTGCGCGCCGAACCGGCGTCCGCCCAGGGCCTGGCGCGGCAGCGCGAGCAGCGCGGCCCCGTATGTCGCCCGCACCGCGCAGAGCGCCTCAGCCATCGTCCTCCCCGTCGGCGCCATCCAGGTCTCCCACGCCGTCCTGACCGAGCGCCGTCGCGGCTTCGATCAGCACCGCGTGCACGAACGCCTGCGGCAGGTTGCCGCGCAGCTGGCGCTGGCTGACGTCGTACTCCTCGGACAGCAGGCCGGGGGGGCCGCAGGCGGCGCGGTTGCGCTCGAACCAGCGCGCCGCACCGAGCTGCTCGCCCTGCTGTCGCAGGGCGAGCGACAGCCAGAAGCCGCACAGCAGGAAGGCGCCCTCGGCCTCGCCCAGGGGGCGCTCGTCGGGTTTGTAGCGATAGCAGTAGCCCTCCTGGGTGAGCTCCTCCTGGACGGCTCGCAGCGTGGCGATCGAGCGCGGGTCCCCGGCGGGCAGCGCGCCGCGCACCGCGCCCATCAGCAATGCGGCGTCGACGCGTCCGTCGTCGGGGGCGCGCTGCCATCGCCCCGACCCGTGCAGGGCCCGGGCGGCCGTGTCGGCGACGATGCGGTCAGCGAGGGCGAGCCAGTCACCGGCCTGCTCGCCGGCGGTCGGCAGCGCCGCCAGGGCACGCAGGCCCGCGGCGCAGATGAGCCGGCTGTGCGTCCAGGTTCGGGGCTCGAGCTCCCAGATGCCGGCGTCGACGTCCGCTTGCCGCCACCTGTCCTCGACTGCCTCGACGGCGATCTCCGCCGCCCGCCAGCCGTCGGCGTCGAGCCGATCGCGGTCGCCCGCGCAGGCGAGCAGCAGCAGCGCCTCGCCGAAGGCGTCGAGCTGGAACTGGTCGCGAACCCAGTTGCCGATCACGTCGCTGCCGCCCGGGTAGCCGGGGACGTTCACGTGGCGTTCCGCCGGCACGGCGCCGCCACGGGCGCGGTAGGCCGGCATCAGATCGGGGCCGTCCTCGAGCAGCCGTGCGGCGACGAACGCGACCGAGCTGTCGAGCAGGTCGTCGACGCCGGCCAGCGCCGTCGCCTGGCCGATGTAGCACTGGTCGCGGATCCAGACGTAGCGGTAGTCGAAGCTGCGGCCCTCGCTCGCGCGCTCCGGCAGAGCCGTCGTCACCGCGGCGACCGTGCCGGTGCCGGCCCCGGTCATGCCGGTCAGGACCGCGCACCCTTGGGCGCAGTCGCGCGGCGCCGCCGTGGCCGCGAACGACGGCACGCGGTCGTGCCACTGCGCCCGCGTGCCGCTCCACGCGCTCGCGGCGTCGCAGGGCGAGGGCTGGGCGCCGGCATGCGCGTCGGCGAGCGTGAGGACGAGGTCGCGCGTCTCGCCGGGCTCGAGGTCGATCTGCAGCGTGAGCATGCGCCCTCCGTGGCCGTCGGGCAGCGCGCGCGCCTCGGGTGCGCCCTGCCAGAGCAGCACGACTCCCTCGGCACGGGCACGCCAGGCCCCGTCCTCGTCGCGACGCCAGCGGCGCACGGCCTCGTGGCCGAACTCCGGCCGGGGGTCGAGCACCACCTCCAGGTGAGCCGGCCCGCGCACCGCTTCCAGGCGGCGCAGGATCACGGCCCGCTCGCTCGTGCCCGGGAGGGCGAGGGCCTCGCAGCTCTCGACCGTCCCGTCCCCGCTCACCCAGCGGCTGCGCCAGATCAACGTGCCGGGCTCGTAGTAGCCGCCCCAGACGAAGCGCCCGCGCGGCTTCACCGAGTACACGCCGGCGCCGCCGACGAGCGCCGGGAAGAGCGCGGGGGAGTCCCAGCGCGGGAAGCACATCCAGGCGAGGTCGCCCTGCGGACCGACCAGCGCGCCCCGCTCGCCGTCGGCGAGCAGCGCGTAGTCCCGCAGCACGTGTGGCGCGATCTGATCGGCACGGCTCCTCCCGCGCGCAGAGGCGCCCCTGCGGAGGGCCGTGCCGCCCGCGGGGCTCACGACGAGCCGCGCCCTCGCGGTCCCCCGTTCTGGGCGCCGCTGCGCGCCGCGAGGGCCAGCGCCGTCGCGAGTGCCCCGGCGCCGAGCGCAGCCGCGGCGCCGAGCGCCCTGCGATGCGTGGCCACCCGCAGCTCAGGGCTTCCCGACTTCGCTCCGGCGTCGAAGATGCCGTGCGTGGCCGCGAGCTCGGGCAGCGGCTCGAACAGGTTCCCCTCCCGGACCCCGTCGACGGGCATCCCTTCGACCTGCTGGCCCTTGAAGCCCGTGCGCGCGAGGTAGAAGTCGGCGAGGCGGGGGGCGAGCATCCCGCCCACGATCGCCTGCACGGTGCTGTAGCCGACCCACAGCTCGCGGCGGCGGTGGTGGGCGGCCCAATGGATCGCCTCGGCGGCGATCTCGGGCTGGTAGATGGGCGGCACGGGTTTGGGGTGCTCGGGGAGCTTCGAGCGGCCCCAGTTGAACTGCGGCGTGTTCAGGCCGGGCAGCTGCACCATCGTGATCGACACCGCGCTGCCGTCGTGCATCAGCTCGGTGCGGACCGAGTCGGTGAAGCCGCGGATCGCGAACTTGGCGCCGCAGTACGCGGCCTGCAGCGGGATCGCCCGGTAGGAGAGGGCGGAGCCGACTTGCACGATCTTGCCGCGGTCGCGCGGGACCATGCGGCGCAGAGCGACCATCGTCCCGTGCACGGCGCCGAGGTAGGTGACCTCCGTGGCGCGGCGGAACTCCTCCGCCTCGATGTCGACGAAGCGCGCGAACACCGTCGCCATCGCGTCGTTGACCCAGACGTCGATCGGCCCCAGCGCCTGCTCGGCGCGCTCCGCGGCCTGCTCGACCTGCTCATGGGCGGCGACGTCGGCCGCCACGACGAGCGCCTCTCCGCCCAGAGAGCGGACCTCCTCGGCGGCCTGCTCGAGCGCGGGCTCGCCGCGGGCCAGCAGCGCGACCGCCGCGCCACGCCGCGCGAACGCGTGGGCGGTGGCTCGCCCGATGCCGCCGGACGCGCCGGTGACCAGCACGACCTCACGTTGTCCATTTGTTGTCATGTCGGGCCTCTACCCCGGGTCGCGCCGAGTCATTACCCGACCGCCGCTCAGGTGACAGTGGGGCGGTGAGCCCGCTTGACAAGCCTACGCTGATTAGGTATCTTCCTATTATTATTAGGAAGAACGAAAGGGGAAGGCTCATATGCGTACAAGGCAGATCACTCCGAACCTGGTCCAGCTGACCCGTCTCAGCTTCGTCAACGCGTACCTCGTGCGCGAGGACGACGGCTTCACCCTGATCGACACGACGCTCGGCGGCGGCGCCGCGGGCGATCTGATCGGCGCCGCGGAGGCGGCCGGCGGCGAGATCCGCCGGATCGCACTCACGCATGGCCACGGAGACCACGCGGGCGGCCTCGACGCGATCGTCGAGCGGCTGGGGCCGCGCATCGAGGTGCTCCTCGGCGAGCCGGACGCGCGCGTGTGGGCGGGGGAGAAGGTGATCGACGGCCAGAAGGTCACCGGCTTCTGGAAAGACGTCGAGACCAGGCCGGACGTGCTCCTGAGGGGCGGCGAGCGCATCGGCAGCCTCGAGGTCGTCGCCTCGCCCGGGCACACGGCCGGCCACGTCGCCTTCCTCGACACCCGCGACCGCTCGTTGATCGCGGGCGATGTCTTCACCGCCTACGGACGGCCGGAAGTCTCCAACCACTTCTACTGGCGCTTCCCGCTGGCCTATGGCGCGACGGTCGACCGCTCGCAGGACCTCGCCTCCGCGCGTGCGCTGCGTGCGCTCGATCCCTCGCGGCTGCTCGCCGGTCACGGCCCGGCCACCGAGTCCCCCGCCGCGGCCATGGACGCTGCGGTCGCCCGCTCGGCGAAGGCCCTGGGCGAGTCCGCCTGATGCCGCGGGCCGGCCTGAGCGCCGCGGCGGTCACCGACGCCGCGGCGGAGCTCGCCGACGCCCAGGGGCTCGAGGCCGTGACGCTGGCGGCGCTGGCCGCCCGCCTCGGCGTGCGCCCGCCCTCGCTCTACGCGCACGTCGGCGGCCTGGAGGACGTGCGCGCACGCGTGGCCGCGCGCGGGGCCGAGCAGCTCGCCGAGCGGCTGCAGGTGGCGGTCGCCGGGCGCTCCGGGACGGAGGCGCTCGGGGCGCTCGCGGCTGCCTACCGCGACTACGCGCGCGAGCACCCGGGCGCCTATGCCGCGCTGCAGCGGGTTCCCGCCCGTGACGCGCGGGCGGGCGCGGCCGCGGAGCGGACCGTCGGCGTCGTGCTCGCCGTGCTCGGCGGCTACGGCCTGCGCGGCGACGAGGCGCTCCACGCCACGCGCGCGATCCGCTCGGCGCTGCACGGCTTCGCGCTGCTCGAAGCCCAGGAGGGCTTCGGCCTCGCGCTCGACGTGGACGACAGCTTCGCGTGGCTCGTCGCGCTGCTCGACAGAGGGCTCCGCGCCTAGCGCGGCTGGACCAGGGCGAGCGTCGCGTCCGCGGTGGCGATCGTGCGCGCCCGCAGCGCGGTCCCCGCGAGCTCGAACTGCGCCGGCGCGCCATGCGGGTCGAGTGCGGCCACGAGCGAGCCCAGCCAGGCCGCGGCGCCGGCCTGCGCGGTCAGCGGCGGTCCGGCGATCACGAACCCCTCCAGGCGCTCGGCGGCCGCGGCCTTGGCGAACATCGCCAGCGGCTCGCGGGCGAGCGCGGCACGGCGCGCCGGCGTGGTCGGGCGCTCCCCGGGCTCGGGCGCGCCCCACAGGCGCTGCGGCACCTCCGCGGGCAGCGGCGCGCTGAGCACGGGCGCCGTGCTCGGATCGAAGCCCTCGCGGCCGAATCGCTCGATGTCTCCGCGGGCGTGGATCTGCTCGATCTTCTCCCGGACCGCGGCGGCGAGGTCGATCCGGTGTGTGGCGGCGAACGCCGCGAGCGCCATGTGAAAGCCCGCGATCGAGCCCTGGAGGGTCGGCATCGGCTCGCCCGGCCGCGGCAGCTTCGGCCCGTCGTAGTGGTTCACGACGCGTGCGACCGGCCCGGCCGCGGCCACCAGCGTGCCGAGGTCGACCCCGGCATCCGAGCCGTGGCCCGGCTCCTCGACCTCGGCGAGGAACTGGTCGGCCAGCGCCGTCGTGATGATCCACAGGTCCGCCAGCTCGGCGGCGAGGCCCTCTGGCGAGTCGGCCCCGGAGAACAGCAGCTCGCTCAGCTCGCCGAGCTCCTCCAGCAGCCGCGCGACCGCGGCGAGCGGGCGCCAGTAGCCGCCGGCTGCCAGCATCGTCTCGCGCACCAGGCGCTGCTCCTCGGTCGCATCCATGCTCAGGCGACCTGCAGCAGCTCGACGCCCGCCCGGCGCAGCACGTCCTCGCCGTCGAGCACCGCGTAGCCCTCGCGGAAGTACACGCGCGCGACGCCGGCGCCGGCGATCAGCTTCGCGCACGGCGGGCAGGGGAAGTCCGTGACGTACATCAGCGCGCCCTCGGTGCTGCGCCCCTCCCGGGCCGCGGCGGCGATCAGGCGCGCCTCGGCGTGCTCGGCCGTGGAGAGCTCCAGGGCCACCCCTTTGTAGAAGTTCGCTCGCGGGTCGCCCGCCGCGTAGGCGGCGAGAGGGTGGGGGAGGTGCTCGTTGCAGGCCGCCGCGACGGTGCCGTCGGCGAAGCGGATGGCCGCGCCCACGCGCCGCCACCAGTCGACGCTCTGCCCCGCGGCGGCCGCGGCGGCGGCACTCAACTCGGCGAGCGCTTCGTCGCCCTCGGGCGCCGGCGGCGCCTCGGCGCGCAGCAGCGCCGCCGTGCGCGTCTTGTCCCAGCGCAGGAACACGGTGTCGTAGCGCACGTCGCAGCGCGCGAAGAAGCGCTCCACGACCGCGTAGCTGACGTCCTCGGCGGGGGCGATGAGCGCGGGGCCGGCCTCCGCGAGCGCGAGCGCGCCCGCTTCGTCGAGCACGGTCACCGACGCGCATATCGCCCAGGCCTCGATCGCCGCGGCGGCGTGCGCCGCGTCCAGGGCGCGGATGTCCTTCGCCAGCGGGCGCTGCTCGGCATGCAGCCCGGGCCCGATCAGATACAGCGCGCGTCCCGGGCCGTGCGCGGCCAGGAAGCGCCGGTAGCCCTCGTGGAGCACCGGCACGTAGGCGAGCACCGCCTCGCTCATGGCCGGTGCAGGATGCCGTCGATCAGCCCCGGCAGCACCTCGGCGAGTCTCGGCCCGAGCCGCTCCCCGAGGTTCATGTACATCTGGCGGATTCGCTCGCTGGTCGTCACCGACGCCTGGCGCGGCAGCACCTCGATGCGCCCGACGATCTCGCTCAGCTCTGCGAGGTCCTGCTCGCTGTAGGAGTGGTCCTCGGTCAGCACGAGCACGTCCGGCGCGACGGCCTTGATCAACGCCCAGCGCGCTTCGTCGTCCTCCTTCTTGAAGATCAGATCGACGGGCCGCTGGAAGGCCAGCAGCTCGAGGCGCTCCATCTCCGGGACCATCGGACGGTCCTCGCCCTTGCGGCGGCGGATCTTCTCGTCGCTGTCGACGCCGACGACGAGCACGTCGCCCTGCTGCTTGGCGGCTTCCAGGTACTTGACGTGGCCGAGGTGGATCAGGTCGAAGGAGCCGGAGGTGAGGACGACCGCGTAGCCCAGCCCCTTCAGGTGGGTGACCGTGCGCGTCATCTCCTCCAGCGATCCGATCAGCCGCTCGGCGAAGTTGACGTTGGGGCTGAGGATGCCGGTGCTGGCTGCCATGAAAAAGTCGGTCAGACGACGATCCCGCACGATATCGGCGGTGGCATCTGGATAGACCTTCACACTCGAACGCCCCCATGCCCGACTACCTCCCCTACGACGAGCGCCGGCCGAGCACCGCCTACCGCGACATGCTGGCGGCGATCCGCGACGGCGGCGTGCGCCTGCAGACCAAGCAGGGCTCCGACGCGCTCGCGCTCGCGGGCCACTGCATGCGCTTCGAGATGGCGCACGGCGCGGCGGTGATCACCGAGCGCTCGATCAAGGGCTTCGTCGGCAAGGCGATCGGCGAGCTGTGCGCGTTCATCAACGGGGCGCGCACCCTGGACGAGCTCGCGGAGTTCGGGTGCGACTGGTGGGACGCGTGGGCGACGCCCGAGAAGTGCGAGGCGCGGGGCCTCGCGCCGGGCGACCTCGGCCCGGGCTCCTACGGACACGCGTTCCGCAACTTCACGACCGATCTCGACGGCGAGGACCCCGGCTTCGACCAGCTTCCGCACCTCGTTCGCAAGCTGCGCGACCTGCCGCTCGACCGCACGGCCGTGATGAGCCCGTGGATCCCGAACGCCAACCACCGCGAGGCCGGCGTGCGCTCGCGCAACACGATCGCCCCGTGCCACGGCTGGATCCACGCGCTCGTGTTCGGCGAGGAGCTGCACCTGATCCACAACCAGCGCTCGGGCGACACGCCGATCGGCGTGCCCTCGAACATGGCCCAGTACACGGCGCTCGGTCTGATGCTCGAGCAGCTCACCGGCTACCGCTTCGCGGAGTACGTGCACTGGATCCAGTACGCGCACATCTACGTCGACCAGCTGCCGGCGGTCGACGAGATGCTCGCGCGCGAGCCGCGCGCGCTGCCGACGCTCGCGCTCAACGAGGCCGGCAGGCGCGTCAGCGACATCCACGACTTCCGCGCCGAGCACTTCGAGCTCACCGACTACGACCCGCACCCCGGGATCGCCGGCATCCCGGTCGCGACGTGATCGCGATCGTCGTCGCCCATTCGAGCAATCGCGTGATCGGCCGCGACGGCCGGCTGCCCTGGCGCCTGCCGGCGGACATGCGCCGCTTCCGCGAGCTGACGAGCGGCCACACGGTGCTGATGGGCAGACGCACCTACGAGTCGCTGCCCGACGCCTTCCGCCCGCTCCCGGGCCGGCGCAACCTCATCCTCTCGAGCGACCCCGCCTACCGCGCCGAGGGCGCCGAGGTGTTCGGCTCGCTGTCCGAGGCGCTCGCAGCGTGCGAGGGCGACTGCTTCGTGATCGGCGGCGAGGTCACCTACCGCGACGCGCTGCCGCTGTGCGAGCGCGTCTACGCGACCGAGATCGAGGCCGAGTTCGAGGGGGACGCCTACTTCCCCGACGTCGACCCCGCGCAGTGGCAGCTGGTGGAGGACGGCGAGCGGCGCGTCGAGAACGACCTCGGCTACGCGTTCCGGACCTATGAGCGCGCTCTATAACCTCGACGCCGCGCGCGGCTCGGCGCAGCTGGAGCGCATGCGCGCCCTCGAGGCCGAAGGCGTGTGCATCTTCTGCCGCGAGCCGCCGTCCGAGCACGAGGGCGAGCACTGGTACGTCACGCGCAACGACTTCCCCTACGAGGGCACCGCCGCGCACTACCTGATCGTCGCGCGGCGACACGTGCAGGCCTTCGAGGAGCTGCCCGACGAGGCCGGCGCCGAGCTGTGGGCGATCCGTCGTGAGCTGGCTGCGCGCCTCGGCGCGCCCGCGTACGCGACCGTCGAGCGCAGCGGCGACATGCGCCTGAACGGGGGCTCGGTGGAGCACCTCCACGTGCACTTCGTCGCGCTCGGGCCGGCGCCCGCGCAGACCGTGCGCTTCCGCGTCAGCGCGCGCGCGGCCGAGGACATTCGCGGGGACGAGGGCGGGGGCCTATCCTCGCCTGACGCCCCAGCGGTGCCCACGAGAGGGAAGGAGTCCCGATGATCCGCTGCTCACGAACCGTGATCGCGCTCGCCACGGCGCTGCTCGCGATCGCAGCGCTGCCTGCGGCCGCGGCGGCGAGCGCCGAAATGGGCCTTGCACCGCGCGTCCAGGCCGGACCGCCCGCGGCAGCGCCGCTCGCCGCGCTGGGACTCGCCGCGCGCCCGCGCGGCGCTCGCCACCGCCACGGGCACGCCGGCTCGCGCACGACAGAAGACGGTCCCGCCGCCGCCTCACCCGCCAGCGCGCCGGCCGCCGCGCCGCTCGTGAACTTCGACGGCGTGAGCTCGCGTGACAGCGCCGAAACGAACTTCGGCCAGGAGTTCGAGCCGCCCGACCAGGGGCTCTGCGTCGGCAACAGCTTCGTGCTCGAGCCCGTCAACTCCGCCTACCGCGTCTACGACGAAGCCGGCCACTCGCTGGCGGGGCCGTTCAACGTCAACGGGCCGTTCGACGAAGGGCTGAAGGAATTCACCAGCGACCCGCGCTGCTACTACGACGCGGCCGCCCACACCTGGATCGCGATCATCCTCCAGATCGGGCCGACCGAAGAATCCTCGAGCGTGGACATCGCGGTCAACAACTCGGGTGACCCGCGCACGCTGTGGACCGCCTACAGGCTCGACACGACCGACCCCCATGGAAAGGAATGCCCCTGCTTCGGCGACCAGCCCAAGCTCGGCGTCGACGCCTTCAACCTGTACGTCACCACGGACGAGTTCTCGATCCTCGGGCCGTCCTTCAACGGCGACCAGCTCTACGCGTTCGCGCTCAAGGACCTGGTCGGCGAGAAGCCGGCCGTGCACTTCGCGCACTTCTCGAAGCTGAAGATCGCGGGCGAACCGGCGAGCTCGATCCAGCCGGCGATCACCGACGAAGAAGCGCCGGCCGAGTACATGATGGGCTCGATCGACCCGACCGAAACCGAAGGCTCGAGCCTGGGCGTGTGGGCGCTCACGGGCGCGCGCGGGATCGCGAAAGGCAACGCGCCCACGCTCTCGAGCCTCGTGCTCTCCTCCGAGCGCTTCGTGATGCCGCTGCCGGCGCCCCAGAAGGGGACCCACGCGAAGCTCGAAGCCGGCGACGACCGCATGCAGCAGACGCAGTTCATCGGCGGCAGGCTGTGGGGGGCGCTCAGCACGGGCGTCGTGCCGCCCGGCGAAAAGAAGCTCCACGACGGTGCCGCCTGGTTCGAGGTCGAACCATCGCTGCGCAAGGGCGCGATCGGCGCGGGCACGAAGATCGCCGGGCAGGGCTACGTGACCGCGCCCGGGGAAGACTTCATCTACCCCGCGCTGCAGGTGACGCCCTCCGGCAAGGGCGCGATGGTCGGCACGCTCACCGGCTCCAAGCGCTTCCCGAGCGCCGCGTACTCGCTGCTCTCCTCCGGTGCCGGCTGGGGGCCGATCCTGCTTGCCGCGGAAGGGACCACCAACTACGACCCGAAGGCCGAACGCTGGGGCGACTACTCGTGGGCGATCCTGGCCCCGAACGCGAAAGCGGTCTGGATGGCGACGGAGTACGTGCCGCCGCCGGCCAGCCAGACTCCCGACAGCAAGCGTGACTGGGGCACGCGCGTCTTCGAGGTGCCGACCGGCTGAGGGCGATGACGGCGAACGTCGCCTTCGCGCTGTGCGCCGCCGTCCTCTCGCTGGTGATCGTCGTCGGCGCGGCGCTGAAAGGCCACTGGTGGGTCGCGGCGGTGTACGCGCTGCTCGTGGCCGGCTTCCTCGCGCGCGCGGCCTACGGGCGCGCGAGGGACGACCCGGCCGAGCCGCCCTCCGGGGATCCCGAGCACGTCTCCGAGCGCCGGCTGCGGCACGCGCGCTTCAAACGGCGCTGAGCTGACAGACTCCCCCTGTGGCCGCCTACGAGCTCAACGGCAAGGTCGCGCTCGTCACCGGAGCGGCGCGGGGGATCGGGTTCGCCACCGCTCGCGCGCTGGTCGCACGCGGCGCGTCGGTGGTCGTCGTCGACCTCGACGAGGGCGCCGCGCAGCACGCGGCCGCGCAGCTGCACGACAGCCGGGCGATCGGCCTTGCCGCCGACGTGACCGACCGCGGCGCGCTGCAGCGCGCCGTCGCTGCCACCGTCGAGCGCTTCGGCGGGCTCGACGTGGTCGTCGCCAACGCAGGCATCGCGAGCCGTCCCGCCTCGTTCCGCGCGATGCCGAGCGAGACCTTCGAGCGCGTGCTCGCGGTCAACGAGATGGGCGTCTACCGGACGGTCGAGGCGGCCCTCCCGCAGATCGTGCCGCGACGCGGGCACGTCGTGGTGATCTCCTCGATCTACGCGTTCTTCAACGGCGTGGGGGCGATCCCTTACGCGATGAGCAAGGCGGCGGTCGAGCAGTTCGGGCGCGCGCTGCGCGTCGAGCTCGCGCCGCACGGGACCGGCGTGAGCGTCGCGTACTTCGGCTTCATCGACACGGAGATGGTGCATCGCGCGATCGACGCCGACCCGCTCGCAACCCGACTGCTCGAGACGCTGCCGAAGCCGCTGCACAAGCGGCTCTCCCCGGCGGTCGCCGGCGAGGCGATCGTCCGCGGCATCGAGCGGCGCAGCCCCCGCATCATCAGGCCGCGCCGCTGGACGGTCTGGTCGGTTCTGCGCGGCGTCATCAACCCGCTGGCCGATGCGCAGGCGGAGCGGGACGCGAGCACGAACGAGCTCGTCCGCGAGTTCGATTCGCGCGCCGGCGAGAACCAACCGACGACGGCGTAGCCACGCGCCGCTAGGCTGGTTGACCGCTCTGCCGGGCGTCCTGGCAGGTTGTAGCTGTACGTGAGCACGATCAAGACACCGCCTCGACGCCTCGCCCTGTGCGCAGCGCTCTCCCTCTTCCTGTGCCTGGGCGCGCTCGGACTTGCTCGCGCGACGCGCGCCAGCGCGGCCGGCACGCCGCAGATCCTCAAACTTCTGAACGCCGAGCGCGCGGCCAACGGCATCCCCGCGGGCGTCGTCGAGAACCCCGTGTGGAGCGTCGCCTGCCGCCTGCACAACGCCTACGAGGCTCGCTACGGAGCGCTGAGCCACGAAGAGACCGAAGGCAAACCCGGGTTCTCCAGCGCGGGCAACCTGATCGCGCGCACCTCCGTCCTGGCGCAGGGGATCTCCTGGGGGGCCTCGCCGTCGGCCCCGAAGGGCGACCCCTACGACAACGCCCCCTTCCATCTCTTCGACCTGCTCAACCCCCGCATCTCGAGCACCGGCGCCGCCGACTCCGAAGGCTTCGGGTGCGTGGAGATCGAGCTCGGCACGCTGCGGCCCGCGCCCGCCGCCGTCAAGGCATACAGCTACCCCGGCAACCACCGCCGTGGGATCCCGGTCTCCCAGCGCTCGGCGGAGCAGCCCGAAACCCCGGCGCAGGCGGTCGGCCTCGGCACGCGCGCCACCGGGCCCAACCTGTTCGTCTACTTCGACGGGCCGTGGAGCAACGGCTCGCGCGCGCAGCTGACCGCCGCCACGCTGCGCTCCGCGCACGGCTCGGTCGCTCTGCGCTGGATCGACAACGCGAGCTCGAACCTGCTGCCGCCGACGGGCGCGATCCTCGTGCCGGTCACGCCCCTGCGGCCCGGCACGACCTACTCCGTCGCGGTCCGCGGCGTCGTCACCGGCGTGATGCCGGGGACGAGCATGGAACAGGCGCTCTCCTCCTGCCAGCCGGAAGCGGCGACCGGCGGCGTCGAATGCGGCCAGCCGCCGAGCACCGCGTGCTTCGCCGACTTCGCGACGCAGCTCGCCGCCTGCGGCCTCTCGCGCACCTGGGCCGTCGCCGAGCGCTTCTCGTTCAAGACGGCGGGGCGCGCCCGCAAGCACTGACCTTGGTCGCCTCGCCCGCGATCCGATGGGCGCAGGGCCCCGGTGACCTGGCCGGCGCCCTCGCGCTGCGCGAAGAGGTCTTCGTCCGCGAGCAGGGGGTGCCCGTGGAGGAAGAGGTGGACGGCCGCGACGCGGAAGCGCTGCACCTGCTCGCCTTCGAGGACGAGCGCGTGATCGGCACGCTGCGGCTGCTGTTCGACGGCGCCACGGTCAAAGTCGGGCGCGTGGCGGTCGAGCGCCGCTCGCGTCGCCGCGGCGTGGCGGCGGCGATGCTCGAGGAGGCGATCGCCGAGGCGCGCAGGCGCGGCTGCACCCGCGCGCGCCTGGCCTCCCAGGTCGAGGCCGTCGCCGTCTACGAAGGCGCGGGCTTCGCCGTGGAGTCCGGCGTCTTCGAGGAGGCCGGGATCCCCCACGTCTGGATGGGTCGCGCGCTGGGCGCGGTCGCGTGAGCGCCGCCCCGCGCGGCAACCCGGCGCGCCGACCCCCTCTTCTCATCATCTTCGACTGCGACGGGGTGCTCGTGGACTCCGAGCCGATCTCCAACGGCGTCCTCGCCGAGATGCTCGGCGAGCAGGGGCTCGCGATCAGCCTCGCCGAGGCCCGCGCCCGTTTTCAGGGGCTGCTCCTCTCGCAGGTGCTCGAGAGCGCCGAGCGGATGCTCGGGCGGCCGCTCCCTGCCGGCTGGCTCGACGAGTACGTCGAGCGCCGCGCCGCGGCGTTCGCGACGGGGCTGCGGCCACTCGACGGCGCCGCCGAGCTCGTCCGCGCCGTCGCCGCCGCCGGCATCGCGGTCTGTGTCGCCTCTCAGGGCAGCCTCCGCAAGACGGAGCGCTCGCTGGCGCTCACCGGGCTCGAGGCGCTGTTCGCGCCGGCCGCGCGCTTCTCCGCCGAGCAGGTGCCGCGCGGCAAGCCCCACCCCGACCTGTTCCTCCTCGCCGCCGGGCAGATGGGGTGCGCGCCCGAGCGCTGCGTCGTGGTCGAGGACACCCCCTCGGGGGTCACCGCCGCGCGGCGCGCGGGGATGACGGTCTACGGGCTCGCCGCCGACGGCGATACCCCACGAGGGGGCGCGGGCGAGCAGGCGCTGCGCGAGGCGGGCGCGACCGTCGTGCA
Organism: uncultured Solirubrobacteraceae bacterium; assembly: GCA_963836035.1. Classification (GTDB taxonomy): domain Bacteria; phylum Actinomycetota; class Thermoleophilia; order Solirubrobacterales; family Solirubrobacteraceae; genus Palsa-744. The sequence continues at coordinate 830,496 of CAWIHX010000009.1, forward strand.
CGCGCTCGCCGAGCTCCACGCGCCGCTGCTGGGCGCCTCGACCGGTATGCAGAGCCGGCGCGGCACCGGCGGCTGATTGTCAGTTTACTGACCCCCCCAACGGGGTAACGGTTTGACAGCAAGGGAACCCTCTGGAACCCTTGCGCCAGCACGGGTGGAGGGGCCGTGTCGAGACGCGGAGGAGGGATCCGTGGAGACAGGTGGTGTCCGGATTCCGATCCGGTTCTTGACATCGGGGGCGCTCCTGTGCGCCTGCATCGCGACGTTCGGCAGCGCGCCGGCGATGGCCCAGAGCTCGGGTCCGCCGGTGAAAACCGGCGTGCCCGCGATCAAGGGAAAGACGCGCGAAGGCGGCAAGCTGAGAGCGTCCGCCGGCGCCTGGACCGGCACTCAGCCGATCGCTCATGCGTTCCGCTGGGAACGCTGCAACGCAGCCGGTGAAGGATGTGAACCGATTGCCGGCGCGGAAACCAACAGGTACCGCGCCACCACGGCCGACGTCGGGCACCGGCTCGTGGTGCTGGTGAAGGCCTCCAATAGCGAAGGGTCCGGCGAAGCGGGCACCGCGCCGAGCGCGGTCATCGCCGCGGTGGCGCCCAAGCACTCCGGAAAGCCGTCGCTGGGCGGCGAAGCGGTGGATGGCCGCGTGCTGGACGCCGGCACCGGCCACTTCAGGGGCACGCCGCCGTTCGAATACTCCTACGAGTGGATCCGCTGCGGGCGCGGTTGCGCCCCGATCGCCGGCGCGACCCACTCCACCTACAGGGCCACGACGCAGGACATCGGCGCCAAGCTGAAGGCGCAGATCACCGCGACCAACAGCGCCGGCTCGGGCACGCAGCGCACCGCGCCGACCGCGAAGGTCGTGCCCGGCTCGCCGCTCGACATCTCCTTGCCGGCGATCTCGGGTACACCGCTGATCGGCCAGACGCTGACGGCGAGCGAAGGCACGTGGGCCGGCACGCCGCCGATCACCTACGTCTACCAGTGGATCGCCTGCTCGCCGCTCTCGGGCTGCGAAGAGATCTCCGGCGCGACGTCTCCGATGCACGAAGTCGGAGTCAGCGAATTCGGCGACAGCTTCAAGGTGCTCCTCACCGCGACGAACGCGCAGGGCTCGGCCGCGGCGGAATCCGAACCGACGAACGCGATCGGCGGAAACGCGCCCGCGAACACCGAAGCCCCGGCGATCTCCGGGACGGCGACGGCGGGCCAGCTGCTGACCGCGTCGAGCGGCATATGGTCGGGCACCGAACCGATCGCATACGAATACGAATGGCTGCGGTGCAACAGCTCCGGCGCGGAATGCGCGCGGGCGGCCGCGCCCTCGGTGCTGCCGGCGTATCTCGTCGCGGGCGCCGATGTCGGCCACACGCTTCGCGTCGAGGTGCTCGCGAAGAACATCGCGGGCAGCGGCAGCGCGGAATCCGAACCGACGGCCGCCGTCACGGGTGTGAGACCGTCGAACGTGCTGGCACCGACCGTGCTCGGGCTCGACATCACGGGGCAGACGCTGACGGCGACCGAAGGAACGTGGACGGGCACCGGACCGATCACCTACGCGTTCCAGTGGCAGCAGTGCAGCAAAGCCGGCACCGAATGCAACAACATCGCCGGCGAGAGCAAATCGAGCTACGTGATCGCCGGCGGCGACGCGACGCACACGTTACGCGTCGTCGTGACCGCCGAAAACGTCGCCGGCTCGACCGAAAAGGAGTCGGCGACCACGGGTGAAGTCGTTGGCGTCGGGCCGACGAACACGGAAGCTCCGAGCATCTCCGGGGAAGCCAAAGAAGGCGTGCTCCTCAGCGCCTCCGCCGGCAAATGGAGCGGGACCGAACCGATCCTCTACGAATACGAATGGCTCCGGTGCAACAACTCCGGCGCGTCGTGCACGCAGGCGCAGGCGGCCTCGCTGCTGCCGACGTACAGCGCGGCCGCCGCGGACGTCGGCAAGACGCTGCGCGTCAAGGTGATCGCGAAAAACATCGCGGGCGCGGAAAGTGCCGAATCGGAAAAGACGGCAACGGTCCTGGGCGTGGCGCCCACGAACATCGTGCTGCCCGTGACGGTGCCGCTCGTCACGGTGACCGAAGGCTCGACCGTGACGGCCACCGAAGGCACCTGGACCGGCACGCAGCCGATCACCTACGTGTGGGAATGGAAGATCTGCACGTCGGCGACGAGCTGCAAAGTCGAACAGAAAGGCTCGAGTCACGAATACAAGGTCCCGCCGGGGACGAGCGGCAAGAAACTCCGCGTCAACGTGATCGCGACGAACGCGGCGGGCGAAGCCGCGAAAGAAGCGCTCGAACTGACGATCCTGCTCTAGATGATCGATTCCGGGACCATGCACCGCCGGATGGCACGTGTGGCCTTCGCTGGCCGGTTCGGGGATGCGCGCGCAGCGCGCGTCTACCGGTTCGGCCGGCGTCCTCGGCCTTGCCCTTGCCAGCCGGCAAGGGCTGCGGCCTGCGTCCTGGGCAGTCTCGACCATCCGCACCGCCGGACACGGCACATCGCCGTGGGATCGATCATCTAGCGGGGCGCGCGAGGCGCACGGGGAGCCGGGCGGCGCGTGGGGGCCGCCCGGCGCGCCACCGCGCACGCCCTGCAGGGCAGGCGCGGTGGCCGCGCGCCGGGACCGCTAGCAGAGGAGCGCCGCGGCGACGCGCTCGGGCGCTTCCAGGGGTGGCCAGTGCGAGACGTCGGCGAGCGCCGTGAACGGCGCGCGAGGCAGGCGCCCGCGGATCCGCTCGGCCATCTGCGCGCCCGAGACCGGATCGAGCATGCCCCAGATGAAGCGCAGCGGCACGCTCGTCGTCTCCAGCGCCGCCACCCAGCGCTCGCCGTGGCGCTCCCGGTCGGCGATGTAGGCGATCAGCAGGTGTCCGATGCGCTGGCCGCCGTCCCGGCTCGTCGCCGTCCAGAGATCGGCGCAGTCGCTGCCCGAGTCATAGCCGGGAGCGAAGGTCGGCCCGAGTCCCGCGATGAACAGCTCCTCGGTCACGATCTCGGAGATGCGCGGGCCCTGCTCGGGATCCAGCAGCGCTGTCTGCACGGGTTGCGGCCGGTGGAGCTCGGGGTAGAGGCCGCCGTTGAGGAGGTGCACCGCGCCCAGCTCGACCGCGAGGCCGCCCTCGGCCGCGCGGGCGAGCAGCTCCTGCGCTACCGACACCCCGTAGTCATGGGCGACGAGCACCGTCTCGCGGATCCCCTCGGCCTCCCACAGGGCCTCGACCAGATCCGCCTGCTCGTGCAGCGAGTAGCGGTGCTCCACGGGCTTCTCCGAGGCGCCGAAGCCGAGGAAATCCGGTGCGAGCAGCGTGTGCTGCGCGGCGAGCTCGGGGGCGACCTTCGCCCAGTCGTGCGAGGAGCTCGGGAAGCCGTGCAGGAGCGTCATGGTGGGGCCCGAGCCGCGGCGCATGCGAAACACCGTCCGCTCCTCGCCGTTCAGCGGCAGCTTCAGCAGCTCCCCCTCCGACCACCAGCCCGTGACGTCGCCCACCGAGCCATTATCGCCCGGCGACGCCCGGTTCGCCCCCTCCCAATAGGGTGTGCCCCGTGCGCGCCCACCACGTCATCGTCGACCGCGACTTCTCGAAGCCGCCCGAGCGCGTCTTCGACTACATGGCCGAGCACGAGAACCTCGCGGAGCTGTTCGGCGCGAAGGTGACGCGGCTGCAGGACGGGCGCGACGGCGAGCGAAACGGGGTCGGCTCGGTGCGCAAGCTCAATGTCGGGCCGGCGCCCGCGTTCGAGGAGACGGTCACCGAGTTCGAGCGTCCCGAGCGGATCGTCTACCGGATCACGAAGGGCAGCCCGCTGCGCGGCCACGTCGGCGTGATGACGTTCGCTCCCGACGGGCGCGGCGGCACGCGCTTCCACTACGACATCCGCCTCGCCTCGCCGATCCCGGGCCTTGCCGCGATCGTGCGCGCCTCGCTGACCCGCTCGGTCGAGAAGGGTCTCGCGACCGTCGAGCGCGACGCCTGAGCGATCTGGAGATAGGTCGCCCGCGACCCCTATCGTGCGGGGCCGTGCCGTCGGCCTTCACAGCGACCATCGAGCGGGACGAAGCGGTCCTGCGCTTCCCCTACGACGATCGGCTGCGCCTGCTGCTGCGCGCGATACCGGGGCGCAGCTGGGATCCGCAGGAGCGCGTCTGGCGTGTGCCTCTGGAAGCCGAGCAGGCCGACGCCCTGGGGCGGCTGCTGGAGGGGCTGGGGGCCGCGCCTGAGGTCGATGCCCGGCTCGCGCGGACGATCGAGCGCCGCCGGCGCCGGCGCGGGCGGCGCGAGTGCCTGGTCGACCTCGCGCGCCCGGACGAGCGCTGGTGGCTGAGCTTCCCGACCGACGCGCCGCCGGAGCTGGTCGCGAAGCTGCTCGACCACCCCGGCGCGCAGCGGCTGGAGGCGATCGGGCGCGCGCAGGTGCCGCTGGACGAGCGCGCGGCGGCGACCGTGCGCTCGCTGCGCGAGGCGGGCGTGCGCCTCACCGAGGCGGCCACGCAGGCGCTGCGCCAGCGCGCGGCGCAGGCGGCGGGGGACGCTCGCTCCCCGGCGAGCGCCGCCCCGCGTCAGGACGTCGAGTTCCGGCGCGACCGCCGCGGCGAGCACTGGATCCTGATCGGCGGCCGCTGGGCGGCGCTGGCGCGCGTGCTGGGCGCGCGCGCCGGCCTGCGGCCCGCGGAGGCGCCCGGCGGGACCGTCGGCTTCGCCGCGGCCGAGCGCGACGCCGAGGCGCTCGAGGAGCTGCTCGGCCAGCTCGAGGACGCATCGGTCGACGAGCGTGTGCGGACGTGGCTGCAGCGGGCGCGCAGCTGGCGCGGGAACGTCGAGGTGGAGGGCCCGCGTGAGGCGCCGCGGCTGCTGCTCCTCGGCGACCCCGGGCGGCTGCCACGCGCGGTTCGCGAGCGTTCGAGCGAGGCTCCGGGCGGAGCCGCGCTGCCTCTGACGCTCGAGAGCTGGCGTCTGGCCCGCGCCGAGCTCGACGGCTGGGCGAGCCCGGCGGCGCGACGATGCGGACGGGCGCTCGAAGCAGGACGGCCCGCGCCGCCGGCCGTGCTCGAGCTCTCCGCCGTGCACGAGCGGGCGACGTTCGTGCTGGCACCGGGCCACGACGCGACGCTGCCCGCCGCGTTCGCGCGCATCGAGGGCGCCTCAGCGGCCCAGCCGGCGGCGGCGCGGCGCCCGTTCGGCGCCCACGGCGACCACGCCGCGCTGCCGGCGCTGAGCGCCGACCCGTTCTGCGTGCCCGAGCTCGACGCCTTCCTCGAGGCGCACGGCGTATGGGTCGCCGAGGATGCGCTGGAGCTGCTCCAGCGGGCGCGCGAGGAGCACGCGCGCGCCGCCGGCCTGGTCGCGCTGTCGGCGGCGCACGACTCGACGCTCGAGGTCGCGGGCCTGGGCGGCGAGCTGAAGCCGTTCCAGCGCGCGGGCGTCGCCTACCTGCTCGAGCGCCGCCGCGCGTTCCTCGCCGACGAGCAGGGGCTGGGCAAGACGATCGAGGCGCTCGCCGCGCTGCAGGCCGCCGGCGCCTTCCCGGCCGTCGTCGTCTGTCCGGCCAACCTCAAGCTGAACTGGGAGCGCGAGGCACGCACCTGGCTGCCGGGGCGCAGCATCGAGCGGCTGGCAGGGCTCGGCGGGGGAGAGGACATCTCCGATGCGGCCCTCGCCGACGTGACGATCGTCAACTACGAGATCCTCGGCGCGCGCCTTCCCGGGCTGCTCGCCGGGAAGCCGCGCGCGCTCGTCGTCGACGAGGCGCACCTGTGCAAGAACCCGGCGGCGAAGCGCACGCGCGCCGCGCAGCAGCTGGCCGCGGCCGTGCCGCGAGAGGGGCTCGTGCTGGCGCTGACGGGGACGCCGGTGGTCAACCGGCCCGCCGAGCTGGTCGCGCAGTTGCGGCTCCTCGGCCGCCTCGGGGAGTTCGGCTCCGGCGCCGAGTTCGGCGCCCGCTTCAAGGGGCCGGACGCCCACCAGCGGCTCCACTGGCACCTCCGCGCCCGCTGCTTCGCGCGCCGCCTGAAGCGCGACGTGTTGCCGCAGCTGCCGCCGAAGACGCGCTCGGTCGTTCCGATCGAGCTGACCAACGAGGCCGAGTACCGCCTGGCCGAGCGCGACCTCGTGGCGTGGCTGCGCAGCCAGCCGCTCGACCTGCGCGAGCTGGACGCGAAGGTCGCCGCGGCGCTCCGCGCCGAGCGTCTCGTGCGGCTGAACGCGCTGAAGCTGCTCACGGCGCGCGGCAAGCTCGCCGCGGCGCTCGGCTGGATCCACGACTTCCGCTCCTCCGACGAGCCGCTCGTCGTCTTCGCGCGCCACCGGGAGGTGCAGCGGGCGGTGCTGGAGCGCTTCCCGCAGGCGCTGCACATCCTCGGTGCGGACAGCGCCGTGGCCCGCGACCGCGCGCTGCTCGAGTTCCAATCCGAGCCGGGCGGAGACGGCCTGATCGTCTGCTCGCTCGAGGTGGCCGGTCAGGGCCTGACGCTCACGCGCGCGTCGAACGTCGCGTTCCTCGAGCTCGACTGGACCCCGGCCCGCCACGACCAGGCGGAGGACCGCTGTCACCGGATCGGCCAGCGCGATGCCGTCAACGCCTACTACCTGCTCGCGGCCGACACGGTCGACGAGACGATCGCCCGCCTGCTGGAGCGCAAGCGGGCGGTGATCGGCGCCGTCACCGACGGGCGTGCCGAGGACGAGGAGGGCGTCCTCGACGCGCTCGTGCGCGAGCTCCGGGCCGCGCCCTACCGGCACCTTCGCGCCGTCGCGTGAGCGCCGGCTACGGCCAGAGTTCGAGGGCGTTCATGATGTCGCCCCACGTTTCGACGGCTTCGGCTTCGGCGTTCGTCAGCTGGTATTCGAAGTGGGCCGCGGTCCGGGCGAGGCGCCGTTCGGCGCTGCCCTCGAAACGCGCCAGCCCCGCGGGCTGCAGGCCCAGCGCGACCCAGTTGGGGTAGAAGACTTCGACGAACGAGACGGTGCTCGACGGCAGCGCCTTGTAGCCGCTGTCCTTCCAGCCGCGGATGTCGCCGCACAGTTCTGGGATCGACAGGTCGTAGAGCTTGCGAAGGCTGGTCGCGTAGCTCCTGACCGCGCGCGTTGTCCCGCCGTTGCTCCAGCTGAGCCGTTTGACGGCCCGAAGGTAGGTCTGAATCGCCGGACGGTCCGGTACGCCGGCGCTCAACACCATCGCGCCGATCACCTCGTTGCTCAATTTGGTGGATTCAGGATCCTGCGGCGAGCCTCCGGCACCACGGGGGCAGTCGCGCCTGACTTTCGAGAGCACGCCTTTGTAGGCCGCGATCGAAGCGCCGAGATGCGCGTGCCCGGCGGCGACGAGGGCGTAGTTGGCGCGCACGTAGGCGGCGGTCGCCGAGCGGTCGCTGGCTTGCGCCGCGGCGGCGCCCGAGGCCGCCAACGCGCACGCCGCGAGCACCGCGTACACCCACCTCCTCAACATGCGCAGAGCCTACGCGATTGCCGGCTCGTCTCACGCCAGGCCGGTTGACAGAACCGGCAGCCGCATCCGGCAGGACGAAACCCTCACGCGGCTCGCCGCGGCCGCTGTGGCGGGTATTGTGCGCCTGGCTCGCGTCCGGCCGGGCCCCCCGTGCCGCCGGCTGCCGCAAACGCTCTTTCGTGCCCCGGACCGTGTTCAGACACCCGATGATGCGCATCTCCGCCCCCACCCTCGGCACGCTCGCCTGCGGCATCGCCCTGATCGCCTGCGGGAGCGCCTCCTCGGCGAACGTGCCCGATCCGCCGCCGGCGGCGCCGGCCAGGGCGGCTGCGAACAACCCGGTCGCCGTCTCCCCGCAGCCCGGCACCCCCGACGCCTCGCCGAGCACTCAGATCAGCTTCCTCGGCGGGCCGGGCACGACGGTCTCGGGCGTCGTCGTGAAGGGCTCGCGCAGCGGGTCTCACAGCGGCGTCCTGCGCGCCTACTCGACGGGCACCGGGGAGAGCTTCATCCCGCGCAAGCCCTTCCGGTCCGGCGAGAAGGTCACGGTCAGCGCCCAGGTGACCGGCGGCTCGGCGACCGGCACGGCCACGACGAGCTTCACGGTCGCGCACCAGTACGCGCCGAGCCAGAAACCGTTCCCGCTGAATCCGGGCAACGCGGCCGAGGTCCAGCACTACCGCTCGGCGCCCTCGCTGACGCCGTCCTCGGTGCGCATCTACACGCACGCGAAGCCGGGTGCCGCGCCGGGAGACCTGTTCCTCGCCCCCTACCAGGGCAAGGGCGCCCCGGGGCCGATGATCACCGACCAGGACGGGAACCTGGTCTGGTTCAAACGGGTGCCCCGCGGCGAGTCGGCGACCAACTTCCAGGTCGTCCAGTTCGGCGGCCAGCCCGCGCTGGTCTGGTGGCAGGGGCGCATCCTCGAAGTCGGCTTCGGGCAGGGCGAATACGTGATCGCCAACTCGAGCTACCAGCAGATCGGCCACGTGCGCGCGGGCAACGGCTACCACGCCGACCTGCACGAGATCCGCCTCGAGTCCGACGGCACGGCATGGATCGACGCGTTCGACCCGATCCGCATGAACCTCTCCTCGCGGCACGGGCCCTCGAACGGCGTGCTCACCGACTCGGTGATCCAGCAGGTCGACGTGAAGACCGGACTCGTCATGTGGGAGTGGCACGCGCTCGCGAACATCCCGATCTCCGAATCGCTGAACCCGATTCCGAAGCGGCCGAAGATCTGGGACTACATCCACATCAACTCGATCAGCCCGGGGACGTCCGGCGACGTGCTGCTATCCGCGCGCAACTCGTGGACGCTCTATGACGTCGACCTGCACAGTGGCGCGATCCGCTGGCGCCTCGGCGGCCCGCACTCGAACTTCAAGCAGGGCTCGGGCACGCGCTTCTACTGGCAGCACGACGCCGAGTGGCAGCCGGGCGGCCTGATCTCCGTCTTCGACAACGGCTCCACGCCGCCGAAGGAGAAGCAGTCGCGCGGCCTGCTGCTCGACCCCAACATCGGTGCGCACACGGTGACGCTCAAGCGCGCGTTCACGAACCCCTCGCGCACGCTGCTCGCCCCCGCGCAGGGCAACACGCTCGCGCTGCCCGGCGGGAACTGGCTGATGGGCTACGGGAACCTGCCGGACTTCACCGAGTACGACGCGTCCGGCCACGTGCTGCTCGACGGCACGCTCGGCAAGAACGTGCAGGACTTCCGCACCTACCTCGCTCCGTGGAGCGGGCACCCCCGCGGCGCGCCCTCGCTGGCCGTCGCCAAGGGCTCCGGCTCGCTCACGGCGTACGCGAGCTGGAACGGGGCCACGGACGTGGCGAGCTGGCGCGTGCTGGCCGGCCCGTCGACCGGGGCGCTCGCGGCGCTCGCGACCGCGCCCGAGCACGGCTTCGAGACCGCGATCAAGGTCGCGAGCGCGGGCCCGTACGTGCAGGTGCAGGCGCTCGACGCCCAGGGCGACGTGATCGGCACCTCCGCGGCGGTCAAAGCCTGATCGCGCGCGCCCTGCTCCTGCTCGCGTCCTCGGCGGTGCTCGTGCTCGGGCCCGCGGGCCGGGTCAGCCGCGCGACACGGCCGGCGGCGGTGAGCGCCGCGCCGGCCCCGTCCACGCCGGTGGGGGCCGTGGCGGCCGCAGGAACGCCCGTGGGCGCCGCGCCGGTGCGCGCCCGCGCCGGCCACGCCTCCTGCGCCCCGACGACGATCGATCGCTCCGCGCTGCTCGGCGGTGCCGTCGCCGTCTCGCCGCTGCCCGGCAGCCGCGACGCCTCCCCGCAGACCCAGGTCAGCTTCCTCGGGGTTCCCGCCACCCGGCTCGCCGGCGTGACGGTGCGCGGGTCGCGGACCGGCACGCACGCGGGGCGGCTCGAGCCCTACTCCCAGGGCGATGGCGCCAGCTTCGTGCCGGCGCGGCCGTTCGCGCCCGGCGAGACGGTGAGCGTGCGGGCGGCCCTCAGCGGCGGCGCGAGCGCGGTGCCGCTGGCCTACAGCTTCCAGGTGGCGGTCCCCGACACGTTCGGGGAAGCCGGGGGCAGCACGCCGCCGGCGCCGAAGCCGAGCGAATACCAGCGCTTCCGCTCGCGCCCGGACCTGCGCCCGCCCGTGGTCAGCGTGACCGCCCGCTCGCCGCAGGCCAGCCACGGCGAGGTGCTGCTCGCCCCCTACTCCGGACCGGGGCAGTACGGCCCGATGATCCTCGACGAACAGGGGCGGCTCGTGTGGTTCGAGCCACTCTCGCCCCCCGGCTCGCGGGCCGCCGACCTGCGCGTGCAGAGCTACCGCGGCCGGCAGGTGCTGACGTGGTGGCAGGACCCGCTCCTCACGCCGGGCAACCGCCGCGCCGGGATCGTGATCGAGGACAGCTCCTACCACCGGGTCGCGGTGGTGCGGGCGGGCAACGGCTACCAGGCCGACCTGCACGAATTCCGGATCACGCCGCAGGGCACGGCGCTGATCACCGTCTACGACGGCATCGACTGCGATCTGCACCCCGTGGGAGGACCGGCCCGCGGCGCCGTCGCCGACACGCTGATGCAGGAACTCGACCTCGCGACCGGCCTCGTGCGCTACGAGTGGCACAGCCTCGATCACGTGCCGCTGAGCGACGCCTACGTCTCGCCCCTGCCCGGGAGCCAGAAGGAACCCTTCGACTTCTTCCACATCAACTCGATCGAACCGATGCTCGACGGCTCGCTGCTGATCGACGCCCGCAACACATGGGCCGCCTACGACGTGGACCGGCGCACCGGGCAGGTGCGCTGGCGGCTCGGCGGACGGCGCAGCAGCTTCGCGATGGGCCCGGGCACGGTCACCGCCTACCAGCACGACGCCCGCGAGCAGCCGAACGGCAACATCACGTTCTTCGACAACGGCGCCACGCCGAAGGCGCACCCGCAGTCGCGTGCGATCGAAGTCGCGCTGGACATGCAGAAGATGACCGCGACGCTCGTGCGGCGCGTGGAGCACCGCCCCGCCCTCGTCGCGGGGAGCCAGGGCGATACACAGGCGCTGCCCGGCGGCGACTGGATGGTCGGCTGGGGCGAGTCGCCGTGGCTGACCGAATACGGCCCGGGCGGCCAGGTGCTCTTCGATGCGCACCTGCCGGCGAGCTGGGAGTCCTACCGCGCCTTCCGTCAGGCCTGGAGCGCCCGCCCGGCGGTGCCGCCCGTCTTCGCGCTGGCGCGCTCCGGCTCGCGGGCGACCGTCTACGCGAGCTGGAACGGCGCCACCGGAGTGGCGAGCTGGCGCGTTCTGGCGGGCAGCTCGCCGCAGGCCCTGAGCCCGGTCGGCGCTGCTCCCGACGCGGGCTTCGAGACCGCGATCGGACTGACCTCGGCGCCGGGCGGCTTCGTCCAGGTGCAGGCGCTCGACGCTAGCGGCGCCGTGCTCGGCGCCTCTGCGGCCCGGAAGCGCTGAGCCCGGGCCTCTCGCGCGGCGGCGGCCCGCCCTGGCCGAGGTTCAGGTTGCCGATCGAGCTTTCCACGCGCTCGCGCCGGCGCGAGGCCGCCTTAGCCGCTGCGCCGCGGGCGGTCGAGAAGTAGTCGGCGAAGCCACGGCCGTGAGCCGGCTCGAGCCTGGCGGGCAGCGGCCGGCGCAGCTCGTCGTAGAAGGCGCGGTGCATCTGTTCGCGCATTTCCTGCTCGATCGGGCTCTGGCCCGCGGAGCTGTGCAGCTCCATGCGGCCGCTGGCGGTGCTGTAGTCGTAGAGCTCCGATTCCTCGCCTTCGGTGACCGGCGTGATGCCTTCTTCGGGCCAGTGCGAGTACGTCGCGTACTTGCCGTTCTGGGTGCGCATCGCGACGACGTGGAGCGGCGCTCCGGCCGCGTACTCCTCGACCGCGAACTCCGTGACGGTCTCGTCGGTGGCATGCAGGACGAAGTCGCGCCCCGGCGCGGCCGGGTCGGCGAGGATCGCGGCGAGGTCGAGGCGGTCGGCGAGGTGCGTGTAGTGGGACTCGCTGCGCCAGGCGTTGCCGCCGGTGCCGATCGTCAGCAGCAGCGGGGCGAGGTCGACGCTCGAGCTGAGCTGGTTGCGCACCGCCTGCGGAGCCGTCGTGAGCTTGCCGCGGGGGTCCTTGACGATCAGCGGCACGCGGATCGCCTCCTCGTAGGCGCCCCCGCCCTTGCCGCGGAGACCGTGCGAGGCGGCGTACTCGCCGTGGTCGGAGGTGAAGACGATGACCGTGTTCGCCGCGACCTCGGGACGGCTGTGAAGGGACTGCAGGACCGTGCCGACATGGCGGTCCACCTCGCGCTGGAGCTTCGTGTAGAGGTCGAGGAAGCTGAGCCAGACCAGTTCGGATTCCGGGCCGCTGAACGGGACCGGCCCGAACGAGGCGGCAGCGGTGTCCTGCAGCGAGCGCTGCAGCCGCGGCTTGTTGCGGCGGACCAGTTCCTCGGGGGTCTCGTAGTTGGGCGGCAGCCGTGCGACGGTGCGCCGCGCGCTCGCCTCGGCAGGCACCCGGTCGCTCCACACGTACCACCACGCGATGTCGTGCGGGTTGACGAACGAGACGGTGGTGCACCACGGCTCGGCGCGGCCTTCTTCGGCGAACCATTCCTTGAAGTGGCGGGCGACCTGGGGATCCTTGTGCCAGCCCTGGCCGGGGGCGCCGTCCGGCGAGGGGTACATGCCGCCGGCGAAGCCGTAGCGCTCGAGCGCTTCTTCGCCCGTCAGCGCGTTCCAGTGGTTGTCCCCGTGCGTGATGTGCCACTTGCCGAACCAGCGCGTGTGGTAGCCGCGCTCGCGAAGCATCGTGCCCCAGGTGGGGAAGCCGGGGTCGAGCGTGCTCCCGCCGGTGATCATGCATCCGGTCTGGTGGGTGTAGAGCCCGGTCAGCATCGCCGAGCGCGCGGGGCTGCAGTCGTTGGAAGCCGTGTAGTGGCGACCGAAGGCGACCGCGCCGTCGCGGATGCGCTGCACGTTGGCCGGCAGCGAGAGGCCGATCCCACCCGCGCCGAACCACTGCGGGAAGCGCATCTGGTCGACGACGACCACGAGGATGTTGGGGCGCGCCGGTGCCGGGCGCCGGGCGGTCCGGTCGGGGCGGGCGGAAGGTTCGCTGGCCTGGTCGCCGCTGGCCTCGGCCAGCGCCCTGATGCCGAGGCCGGCGCCCACGATGGCCCCGCCCGCGACCGCGCCGCGCTTCAGGAACGTGCGGCGATCCACTCTCATATCCTGCTCCGGGTCCATGCCGTCGATGCGTGCTCTATTCCTGGGGCCGATGCTGGCCCTTGGTATGGGGTTTGCCGGCCTGACCGCCTCCGCCGCAGCGCACTCAGCGCCAACGTGCGTCCCCACGAGCATCGACAACTCCGCTCTGCAGGCCGGCAGCGTAACAATATCGCCCCTGCCGGGCAGTCGCGATGCTTCGCCCGAGACGGAGATCAGTTTCCTGGGCGTTCCGGTCAGAGACGTGACGGTCCAGAGCGTGGCCGGCTCGCGCAGCGGCGCGCACGCCGGGCGCCTGGCGGCCTACTCGCAGGGCAGCGGGGCGAGCTTCCTGCCGGCCCGGCCGTTCGTCGAAGGCGAGCGTGTGACGGTGCACGCGAAGGCACGCGTGGCCGGCGCCTGGCGGCCGCTCTCCGATGTGTTCGCGATCGCCCGCCCCGACGTGATCAGCTCGACGCCCGAGGCCGTCCACCCGGGCACCGCCGCCTCCGAACAGCACTTCCACTCGCGCCCGGACCTGCGCCCTCCCGTGCTCACGGTGACCGCGAGCTCCCCCGCGGTGGCGGCGGGGGACATCTTCGTGGCCCCCTACGCGGGCTCCGGGCAGGCCGGGCCCATGATCCTCGATCCGTCCGGGGGGCTCCTGTGGTTCAAGCCGCTGCCCCGCTACACCTCGGCGACGAACCTGCGCGTGCAGGGATACGAGGGGCATCCGGCGCTCACGTGGTGGCAGGGCGACGTCTCGATCCACGGCTTCGGCACGGGCGAAGACGTGATCTACTCGGGCGCCTACACGGAGCTGGCCAGCGTGCGCGGCGGCAACGGCCACCGGCCCGACCTGCACGACTTCGAGCTCACGGGGCAGGGCACCGCGCTCGTGACCTCCTACTTCCCCGTGCTGTGCGACCTGAGCGCCTACGGCGGCTCCTCCGACGGCGGGGTCACCGATGGTGTGATGCAGGAGATCGATGTCCGCACGGGCCTCGTGATGTACGAATGGACGAGCCTCGACCACGTCCCGGTGAGCGACTCCTACAGCTCGCCGGCGCACTCGAGCACGCACTTCCCGTACGACTTCTTCCACATCAACTCGATCAACGTCGACCGTGACGGCACGATCCTGATCTCAGCACGCAACACCTGGACGGCTTACGAGGTGAACCCGGCGACCGGGCAGATCGAGTGGGAGCTCGGCGGCAGGCACTCGAGCTTCAACGGAGCCTCCTCCACCCGCACCGCCTACCAGCACGACCTGCGGGAACTGCCCGACGGCACGATCAGCATCTTCGACAACGGCGCCTCGCCGGCGGTGCACCCGCAGTCGCGCGCGATCGTGCTCTCGCTGAACCGGCAGACCGGGACCGCGACGCTCGTCAGCCAGTTCACGCACACGCCGGCGCTGGTCTCGGAGAGCCAGGGCAACGCGGAGCTGCTCGCGAACGGCGACTGGTTCGTCGGCTGGGGCCAGGAACCGTTCCTCTCCGAGCTGAGCCCGGCCGGACAGCAGCTCTTCGACGCGCACTTCCCGCCCCACACGCAGTCATACCGGAGCCTGCGCCTGCCCTGGACGGGGCGGCCCGAGCACGTCCCCGCACTCACCTACTCGGCGGGCACCGTCTACGCGAGCTGGAACGGAGCGACGGGCGTCGCGTCGTGGCGGCTGCTCGCCGGCGGCTCGCCGTCCTCGCTGCACGCGATCCTGACGGCGCCGCGCTCGGGCTTCGAGACCGCGCTGAAGGTGCCCGGCGGAACGATCGGCCCGTACCTGGCGGCGCAGGCACTCGATGCCACGGGGCGCGTGCTCGCGAGCTCTGCGGCGGTGCAGGCGGCGGGGCTTCGCTGATGGCGCTTCAGGTGATCGGCGCGGGTCTCGGGCGGACGGGGACCAGCTCGCTGAAGGCGGCGCTCGAGCAGCTGCTCGGCGGGCGCTGCTACCACATGTACGAGCTGCGGGGGCGCCCCGAGGACGTGCCGCGCTGGGAGCGGGCCCTGGGCGGATCGGATGAGGAGTGGGGGGAGATCTTCGCGGGCTTCGACGCGACCGTGGACTGGCCCGCGGCGTCGTTCTGGCCCGAGCTCGCGGCGGCATACCCGGAGGCGCCCGTGCTGCTCTCGCGCCGCGAGTCCGCCGAGAGCTGGTGGGCGAGCATGGAGAAGACGATCGTGGCGGTCTTGGGCGAACCGCTGCCTGAGGACGATCCCCGGCTCGCACGCCAGCGCCGGCTGACGCAGGCGATCCTCGCGGAGCGCCTCGACGAGCGCTGGTGGGAGCGCGAGCGCGCGATCGCCGCCTACGAGCGCCACAACGAGCGGGTGCGCAGCGAGGTGCCCTCCGGGCGCCTGATCGAGTGGACCCCCGGCGACGGCTGGGCGCCTCTCTGCGAGGGGCTCGGCGTGGCCGAACCGGAGACGCCGTTCCCGCACCTGAACACGACGCGCGAGTTCCGGGAGGTCGTCGGGCTCGACGAGCCCGAGCAGAGCTGAGGCCGCAGCCCGGGTACCACGACCGTGGGATTGACGGTCCGCGCCTGCGGCGCGATCCTGCTGAGCGCGAACCGACGCACGACTTCCGCGGCTCGACGAGAGGGAACCGCCCGGCGCCTTGGCCCGGGCGGAGGATCGAGCAGAGAGGGATGCGCCGGCCGCGGTCAGGGCGACGTCGGCCTCGAGCAGCCGCACCAGCCCTGCCGCGGCCGCGCGCGTCGAGCTCACGCCGCCGTGTCAGGCGAAGTCGGCGACGAGCGCCGGCACCGTCTCGTCGCGCCCGCGCGCGTCGAGCTCGCGCCGCTCGGCACGCGGCAGCTCCTCCTCGAGGTCCTCGAGCAGGTCGGCGCTGACGACGAGCTGGCCCTCGCCGGCGTTGCCCTGCAGCCGTGCGGCGACGTTGACGGCGTCGCCGAGCGCGGTGAAGTCCACGACGGCGGTGCCGACGTTGCCCACGTAGGCCTGGCCTGCGTTCAGGCCGATTCCCACCGGGATCCACGGGCCGGCGGGGGTCCCGTAGCCGACGGCTTCGAGCAGCTCGCGGCCGGCGGCGAGCGCGCGGCGGCGGTAGTCGGGGCCGGCGACCCCGGGGATGAACAGCGCCATCGCCTCGTCGCCGATCAGCTTGTCGACCAGCCCGTCGTGGCGCAGGATCACCTCGGTGGCCGTGGCGTAGAAGCGGTTCAGCAGCTTCGCGAACTCGCTCGCCCCGATGCGCTCCGCGAGCGCGGTGGAGCCGCGCACGTCGGCGAACAGCACCGCGACGTCGACCTCGGCGCCGCCCGGCGGCATCTGGTCGCAGCAGCGCGCGCAGACGTTCGGGTTCTTGCGCGACGGCGCCCAGCCGATCCGAGTGACGACGGCGCCGCCGACGCCTCCGAACGGGCTCGAGCAGACCTTGCAGCGCGGGGCGGAGGGGACCGCTCGCCAGAAATGACGGGCACCGTTCATCGATCGGTGCCCGTCGACGAGGATCTTCTGCCACTCAGCGCTGCCGGGCTCGGGCATGGAGGGATTGTCCCACGCGGTGGGGCGGGGAGGCCCTGGCGCGCGCACCGCGGGAGCGGAAGGGGGGGGATTCGAACCCCCGAGACGGCTTTCACCGCCTAACGGTTTTCAAGACCGCCGCATTCAACCGCTCTGCCACCCTTCCGCGCCCCATGCTACGTGCTGAGGCCGGGGCGCCGGCCGTGCACGATCGGCTGCTCGGAGCCCGCGGCCGCGAGCGCGCCCGGAACCGCCGCCTCGCTCGTGGCGGGCTGCTCGGCCTCGGCCGACGGGAACGCCGGAAGCAGCAGCGCCGCCATCACCGCACCGGCCGCGGCGACCGCGCCCGCGACGACACAGCCGAGCGAGAGCCCGTCGACGAACGCGCTGGAGGCCGCGTGCGCGACGCCACCTGCGAGGTGCTCGTGACCGCCGGCCGACAGCCCGCGCGCGGCGCCGAGCGCCGCGCCGACGGAGTTGTGGGCGAGCTGTCCGAGCCCTGCGGGGAGCCGCGCGGGCAGGTGCTCGCTCAGGCGCGAGGAGTACAGCGACGCGTAGACGCTGCCGATCACCGCCACGCCGAGCGTGCCGCCGAGCAGGCGCGTCGTGTCGTTCACCGCCGAGCCGACGCCGGCCTTGGCCCGCGGGACGACACCCATGATCGCCTCGGTGGCGGGAGCGCTCGTGAGCCCCATGCCGGTGCCGTAGAGGACCATCTGCGCAGCGATCGTCCCGTAGCGCGTGCCCGGGGCGACCGTCGCGGACACCCACGCGTAGAAGGCGGCGACCATCACCAGCCCCGCGGCGACGACGAGCTTCGTGCCGAAGCGGACGGCGAGGCGGGTGCCGAGCACCGAGGCGACGCCGACCGAGGTGGCGACGGGCAACAGGTGCACGCCGGTCGAGAGCGGGCCGTAGCTCTTGATGAACTGGAAGTACTGGGTCATCAGGAAGATGAACCCGAACAGCGAGAAGAAGGCCACCGTGACCGAGCCGCTCGCGGCTGTGAAGCGCGGGTTCGCGAACAGCCGGACGTCGAGCATCGGTTCGTCGGTGTGGCGCTCGCGCGCGACGAAGCCGGCGAGCAGGATGGCCGCCAGCGCGAAGCCGGCGAGGGTGCGCGCGCTCGACCAGCCGTGCAGCGGCGCCTCGATGATGGTGTAGATCAGCGCGGCCATCGCGGCGCTCGAGAGCAGGAAGCCGGGCCGGTCGAGCTCCTGGGCGCCGGGGTCGCGCGACGTCGGGACGGTGCGGGCGACGAGCACCGCCGCCAGGGCCGCGACCGGCGTCATCGCGAAGAAGATGCTCGACCACGAGAAGCGTTCGAGCAGCCACCCGCCGGCGATCGGTCCGAGCGCGATCGCGATGCCGCCCGTCGCGCCCCACAGGCCGATCGCGCGGGCGCGCTCGGCGCGCTCGACGAACACGTTGGAGATCAGCGACAGCGTCGCCGGGAACACCATCGCCGCGCCCAGGCCCATCACGGCGCGCGCGGCGATCAGCCCGCCGGAGCTGCTCGACAGCCCGCCGACCGCGCTCGCGGTCCCGAACACGGCGAGCCCGGCGAGGAGCATGCCCTTGCGCCCGAAGCGATCGGAGAGCGACCCGGCGACGAGCAGGAGGGCGGCGAAGACGAGGTTGTAAGCGTCGACGATCCACTGCAGCTGGCTGTTGGAGGAGTGCAGCTCGCGCACGAGCGTCGGCAGCGCGACGTTGACGATCGTGGTGTCGAGGTTGATGGCGAAGGCTGCGAGAAGCAGCGAGATGAGGATGAGGCGCTTGTTGGTCATGGACAGCTTTCTAAACCATTTAGACAAGAAAATCAAGTGAATAGACAAATTGTTCAACAATCGACTACAATCGCTCCATGCGCTCCTACGGCCAGTTCTGCGCGCTCGCCAAGGCGCTCGACGTGCTCGGCGACCGCTGGACCCTGCTGGTCGTCCGCGAGCTGATGCTCGCCGGACCCAGTCGCTACACCGATCTGCGCAACGGCCTCCCCGGGATCGCGACCAACCTGCTCTCCGAGCGGCTGCGCGAGCTCGAGGCTGCCGGCGTCGTCGCGCGCGAGCAGGCGCCGCCGCCGGTCGCGACGACGCTGTTCTCGCTGACCGAGCGGGGGAGGGCGCTCGAGCCCGTGCTCGACGCGCTCGGCGAGTGGGGCGTCCCGATCATGGCCGCGGGCCCCGCGGCGGGCGACGCGTTCCGCTCGCGCTGGCTCGCCTGGCCGGCGGAGCGCTTCCTGCATGACGGCGCGCCCGAGGACCCGCCGGCGTCGGTCGAGCTGAGCGTCGGCGAGGAGCAGGGCGAACAGCCCGTGATCGTCGAAGCCGCCGGTGGCGCCGTGCGCACGCGCGCCCCCGGGCCGGACGAGCAGCCCGATGCGCGGTTGAGCGGCTCGCCGCACGCGATGCTCGCCCTGCTGAGCGGCCAGATCTCCGTCAAGGAGGCGCGCCGGCGCGGCCTGCGCGTCGAGGGCGACCTCGCGGCCCTGGAGCGGATGCGCCCCGTCCCGGAGGCGGCTCCGGGCTGAGCGGCACCGATCGCGGCTTCGCCGCGCGCTGGCTCAGCCTCTACACTGGGCAGCTCACCTCCGGGAGAGGTGGCCGAGTGGCTGAAGGCACTCGCCTGCTAAGCGAGTATGGGGATCAAACTCCATCGCGGGTTCGAATCCCGCCCTCTCCGTCCTGATCGGGCCGGTGCAGAGCGACCGGTTGCGCGTAGCTGCCCGCCGGGGCGCGACCACGAAGCTCGGAGGGCACGAGCCTGAGCGCTTGCGGCGGGCTCTGCGGCGAGGCTTGCCGCTACTCCTCGCTGGAGGCTGCCCAGAGGTTGATGCCGCCCTCGGTCGCGTAGCGGTCGATCGACTCCAGTTCCCCGGCCGTGAAGTCCAGCCTTGCCAGCGCGGCGACGTTCTGCTCGAGCTGCTCGACGCTGCTCGCGCCGAGCAGCGCGGAGGTCACGCGCTCGTCGCGAAGCGCCCACGCGATCGCCATCTGCGCGAGCGACTGGCCGCGCGCCGCCGCGATCTCGTTCAGGGCGCGCACCCGCCCCAGGTTCTCCTCGCTGATCATCTGCTCCGACATGTGGTTGCCGGCGCGCACGCGCGAGTCGTCGGGGATGCCCTGCAGGTAGCGATCGGTGAGCAGCCCCTGCGCCAGCGGTGAGAAGACGATCGCGCCGACGCCCTCGCGTCCGAGCACGTCGAGCAGGCCCTCCTCGATCCAGCGGTTGAGCAGCGAGTAGGACGGTTGGTGGATCAGCAGTGGCGTGCCGAGCTCGCGCAGGATCTCGGCGGCCTCGCTCGTGCGCTCGGGGCCGTAGGAGGAGATGCCGACGTAGCGGGTCAGGCCCCGCCGCCGTGCCTCGTCGAGCGCGCCCATCGTCTCGGCCAGCGGCGTGTCGGGGTCGAAGCGATGCGAGTAGAAGATGTCGACGTGGTCGAGCCCCATGCGCTGCAGGCTGCGCTCGAGGCTCGCGAGCAGGTACTTGCGAGAGCCCCACTCGCCGTAGGGGCCGGGCCACATGTCGTAGCCCGCCTTGGTCGAGATCACGAGCTCGTCGCGCAGCCCGCCGAAGTCCTCGGCGAGGATGCGCCCGAAGTTCTTCTCGGCGCTCCCGTAGGGCGGCCCGTAGTTGTTGGCGAGGTCGAAGTGGGTGATGCCGAGGTCGAACGCCCGGCGCAGGATCGCCCGGATTCGCTCCAGCGGCCGGTCGTCGCCGAAGTTCTGCCACAGGCCGAGGGAGATCGCCGGCAGCTTCAGGCCGCTGCGCCCGCAGCGCCGGTAGGGCATCGCGGCGTAGCGATCCTCGGCGGGGACGTATCTCGTGGGTGCGAGCCGCTCGATGAAGGGCATCGGCCCGATGATCCTATCCGTGCGGGTGATGACTCCGCCAGGCTAGGATCGCCCGGCCTTGACCGGGCCGATGGAGCGCACGAACAGGAGCGTGTGGCGCAGCGCGAGGGTGATCGACGTCTTCGCCCGTCGCGAGGGCTTCAGCGACCCCGGCGAGGAGCGAGCGCTGGCGAGCGTGGCCGAGCACGCCCGCGGACGGCCGATCCTCGACATCGGCGCCGGTGGCGGGCGCACCGTGCCGATCCTCCGCGCGCTCAGCGAGAGCTACGTCGCCGTCGACTACCTGCCGGAGATGGTCGAGCTGACCCGTTCGCGGTTCCCCGGCGTGCTCGTCGAGCAGGCCGACGCCCGCGACCTGAGCGCCTTCGGCGACGGCAGCTTCGCGCTCGTCGTGTTCAGCCTCAACGGCATCGACGGCCTCGCCCACGAGGACCGTGCCGGCGTCTTCGCGGCCGTCAACCGCGTGCTCGCGCCCGGGGGCGCGTTCCTCTACTCGACCCACAACCTCGACCATCCGGCCGCCGGGCGCCCGCCGTGGGCTCGCTGCCGGCTGCCCGGCCGCATCACGCCGAGGGCGCTCGCGTCCTGGGCTCTGCGCCTGCCGAGACGCAGCCTCTCCTACGTGCGGCTGCGGCGTCTGAGCTCCCGCGGCGAGAGCTGGGCGGTGCTCGTCGGCGCCTCCTACGAGTTCGGCATCGTCGGCCATTACACGACGCTCGGAGCGGCGCTGAGCGAGCCGTCGCACTCGGGCTTCGAGCCCGCGGTCCAGGCGTTCGGCAGCTCGGGGGCCGAGCTGCGAGAGGGCGACGACACGAGCGACTCCGAGTGGTTCCAGCTCGTGGCTCGCAAGCCTCCTCCAACAGGAGCGTGAGACGGATCTCTGTACCCGCGGCATCTGCAGGCCTAGAATCGTTGCGTGGACTCGTTCGACACGGATCGTCAACAGGGTCTCCGGGAGACACTTCACGCCCCGCACGTCGGCGACGGGATAACGACGCCGGCCGGCAGCTGGAGCTTCGGAGGCGAGGTCCCGGACGCCTTCGACGCGCACGTGGCGCGCTCGGTTCCGGCCTACACCGACGGCCAGGAGCTGATCGCCGACCTCGCCGACCAGCTGGTCCCGCCCGACGGGCGCGTCTACGACCTCGGCTGCTCGACGGGCGCCCTGACCGCGCACCTGGCCGAACGGCTTGCGCCGCGCCGCGCCGAGGTGATCGGCGTCGACCGCGAGCCGGGGATGACAGATCGCGCGCAGATGCGCTGCGCGGCGCTCCCGCGTGTCCGCTTCGAGACGGCCTCGCTCCACGAGCTCGAGTTCGAACCCGCCGACATGATCGTCTCCTACTACACGCTGCAGTTCCTCCCGCTGCGCGCGCGGAGCCGCGTCGTCTCCCGCATCCACGACGCGCTGGTCCCCGGCGGCACGTTCGTGCTGTTCGAGAAGGTGCTCGCGTCGAGTGCGCGCAATCAGGCGACCGCCGCCGGCGCCTACGCGGACTGGAAGCGCCGGCAGGGGTTCAACGACGAGGAGATCGCCGCGAAGGCCCGCAGCATCCGCGGCGTGCTGCAGCCGCTCTCCCCCGAGGAGAACGACGCGATGCTCCGCGAGGCGGGCTTCGCCGACACGATGCGCGTGTTCCGCTGGGTCCTCTTCGAGGGCCTGATCGCTCGCGCCTGAAACCCGCCGTAACCTTCTTGTCATGTCCGACGCGAGGGAGCTGGCCGCGCGGGCGCGCGAGTTCTGGCGCGCCCATCAGGAGGCGATCTGCGACGTGCAGGAGCCGTGGGAGCACGGCATGGTGCTGCGCGCGAGGAGCCACCCGACCTACTACAGCTTCAACCTGGTGCGCGTCGAGGAGGAGCCGGCGATGGACGCCGCCGAGCTGGCCGCCCTCGCCGACAGCGCGCTGGCCGGGCTGAAGCATCGGCGCATCGACTTCGAGCAGATCGAGCCGGCGCAGGCAAGGCGCGCCGAGTTCGAACGGATGGGCTGGAAAGCGACGGCGCTGGTCTGGATGCATCACACGAACCCGGGCGCCGTCGAGGCGGGCGAGGGGTTCGAGGTCGAGGAGGCGCCGTATGAGGCTGCGGACGCGCTGCGGCTCGCATGGAACATGGAGGACTACGAGGACTACGCCTTCGACGAGTCGTTCCGCGCCGGCGCGCAGGAAGTGGCGGAGGCGCGCGACGTGCGCGTGCTGGTCGTCCGCGACGGCGGCGCGCCGGTCGCGTTCGCCCAGATCGAGCGCTCCGGCGAGCAGGCCGAGATCACACAGGTCTACGTCCATCCCGACCAGCGCGGCGGCGGGCGCGGCACGGCGATGACGCGGGCGGCGATCCGCGCCGCCGCCGACGTCGGGGACCTGTGGATCATCGCCGACGACGAGGACCGTCCCAAGCGCCTGTACGAGCGCCTCGGCTTCAGTCCCGTGTGCCGGACGATGGAGCTCACGTGGCTGCCATGAGAGAGCCGCGCGGGCAGCCACGCTTTCTGCTGGCCAAGCGCACCGCGATGGTTGCCGCGACCGCGTTCCTCGCGATCAACCTCTGGACGGGGGCGCCGCTGGTCGCGTTGTGGGTCGGCTCGCAGCTCGTCAGGCGCTCGACGCTCAGCATGGGGGCCGTGATCGTGGTGATCGTGGTCCTCGCCGTGCTCGTCTTCTCGATGTCGATGGCGCTCACGTGGCTCAGCCACGAATACGACCGGCTGTCCGGCCGCGACCGGGGCGAACGCCGCCTGCCCTGGCTGCGCGGCGTCAGCGGGGACGAAGGCATCGAGCAGCCCGGCTACGGCGCCGGCATCACGCCGCTCGAGCGCGTCGTGATGGTCAGCGTCTACCTCGCGGTGATCGCCTTCCTGCTGTGGTTCTTCCTGCTGGCGGGCGCGCCGACCCCCATGCTCTAGGACCAGCGCCCCTAGACCTTCACCATCACCTTGCCGGTGTTGCCGCCGGTGAACAGCAGGTTGAGCGCGTCGGGGCAGCGCTCGAGTCCCTCGACGATGTGCTCGGAGGACTTGAGCCTGCCCTCGCCGAGCCAGCCCGCGAGCGCGCCCTGGGCCTCGGGCAGGCGGCCGAAGAAGTCGAGCACGATGAAGCCTTCCATGCGCCCGCGCCTGATCAGCAGGTTGATGTAGTTCGACGGGCCCGGAGGCGGGCCGTCCTCGTTGTAGCCCGAGATCGCACCGCAGAGCACGACGCGGCCCCGCATCGCGAGGTTCCCCAGGCAGTCGTTGAGGATCGAGCCGCCGACGTTGTCGAAGTAGAGGTCGATGCCGTCCGGGCACGCTTCGTGAAGGCGCGCCGCGACCTTCTCGTTCTTGTAGTCGATCGCCTCGTCGAAGCCGAGCTCGTCGACGATGTAGGCGCACTTCTCCGGCCCGCCGGCGATGCCCACGACCTTCTTGGCGCCCTTGATCCTCGCGATCTGGCCCGCCGTCGAGCCCGTCGCGCCGGCGGCCCCGGAGACGACCACGACGTCGCCCTCCTTCAACCCGCCGACGTCGATCATCCCGAAGTAGGCGGTGACGCCGGTGAGCCCGAGGATGCCGAGCGCGATCGTCGGGGGCACGCCGTCGGGGATCGCCTGCATCGCGCGCTCGGCGCTGTCGGCGATGACGTAGTCCTGCCAGCCGGTCATGCCGAACAGCATCTGCCCGACCGGGTAGGCGTCGGAGCGGCTCTCGACGACCTCCCCGATCCCGCCCGCCCGGATCACGTCGTCGATCTGGATCGGGGGCAGGTAGCCGGGCGCGTCGTCCATCCAGGTCCGGATCGTGGGGTCGATCGAGACGTAGCGCACCTTCACGAGCGCCTCGCCGTCCTGAAGCGGCTCGAGCTCGATCTGCTCCAGGCGCGTGGTGCCCTCGTCGACCATCCCGGAGGGACGCTCGGCCAGGACCAGGCGCCGGTTCTGCTCACTCATCTGCACTCCCTCCTCATCGCCCCGCGGGCGTTAGCGCGTTGGAGGGAGATCCTATTGCGCCCGGCCGGCTCCCGGCCGTGTCAGCTCCTCGAGCAGGAGCACGAACGAGCCGTGCTCGTGCCCGGTCGCGGCGGTGAGGCCGATCTCGCAGGTGCGGTTGCTGCACATGTGCACGGGCGCGGGCTCCTCGCCGCGTTCGATTCGCTCCGAGCGAGCCGATGCCTCGGGCAGCTCCGGGTGCAGCAGACCGCGATCGCCGGCGGTGCCGCAGCAGCTCGGCCCGGAGGGGGCGAGGACACGGTCCGCCAGCGCTCCGGCGACCGCCGTCAGCTCCTCGGTGAGCCCGAGGTGGCTGGCCGCGCAGGGCGGGTGCACCGCGACCGTGTCGAGCTTCGCGGCCGGCGGCAGCGAGCCGAGCAGCTCGTCGTGGACCCACGAGATCGAGTCGACGATCCTGACCCGGGCGTACTCCTCGCGCAGCCCCTCGTCCAGCCGCTCGGGGACCTCGGCGAGCAGGCCGAGCGTGCAGGAGCTCGCGTCGACGACGAGCGGCAGGCGCCCCTTCTCGGTCCAGTCGAGCACCGCGGCCGCGGTCGCGCGCGCCATCTCCCCGTGGCCCGCCTCGAAGCCCTTCGAGCTCCACGGCGTGCCGCAGCAGCGCCCGGCGACGTCCGGCGGGATCCACACCGGCCGGCCGGCGCGGGCGGAGATCGTGAGCATGGCCTCCGGCAGCGACGGGCGGGAGGCGTAGCCGCGCGGGTTGCCGAAGATGCGGTTCACGCAGGCCGGGAAGTAGACGGCGGCGGCGCCCTCGCGCGCCGTCCACGGCGGCGAGGGCGCGGGGTCCGGCAGCGACTCGCCCCAGGCCGGCACGAGCTCGTGCGAGACCGCGGTGCGCGCGATCCCCGTCAGCGCCGCGGCCGGGCCGTCGCCGAGCATCCTGCCGGCGCGAAGCGCGGCGCGGGCGGAGCGTTCGACGGTGGCCCAGCGCCGGGCCGCCTCGCGGGCGGCGCGTTCCGCGCGCGCGCTGTGCCGGCGGGCGCGCAGCGCCTTGACGAGCTTGCCGGTGTCGATGCCGACGGGGCACTGCAGGCTGCACAGGCCGTCCGCGGCGCACGTCTCGATGCCGTCGTAGCCGTACTCGTCGAGCAGCGCCGCCAGTACCGGGGAGCCCTCCGGCTGGCGGGCCATCTCGCGGCGGAGCACGATCCGCTGGCGCGGCGTGGTGGTGAGGTCGCGGCTCGGGCAGACCGGCTCGCAGAAGCCGCACTCGATGCACTGGTTGGCCACGTCCTCGATCCGCGGCGCGGACTTCAGGTTGCGCAGGTGGGCCCCCTCGTCCTCGGTCAGCACGATCCCGGGCCCGAGCACGCCGTCCGGGTCGGCGAGCCGCTTCACGCGCCACATCAGCTCGGTCGCCTTCTCCCCCCACTCGCGCTCGACGTAGTGCGCCATGTTCACGCCGGTGCCGTGCTCGGCCTTCAGCGAGCCGTCGTAGCGGTCGACGATCAGATCGACGAGCTCGCCCATGAACGCCTCATAGCGGTCGAGGTCCTCCTGCGCGCCGAAGTTCGGCGTCAGCAGGAAGTGCAGGTTGCCGGCCGAGGCATGGCCGGCCACGCCCTGCAGGAAGCCGTGGCGCCCGAGCAGCTCCTGCAGGTCTTTGGCGGCCTCGCCGACGCGGGCCGGCGGCACGCAGACGTCCTCGATGATCATCGTCACGCCGGGCCCGCGCACCGCGGCGAGCAGGCCCTGCATGCCCTCGCGCACGTGCCAGAGCATCGCGACCTGCCGGCGGTCACGAGTGAAGCTCGGCGGATCGATCGGGTCCCGCGCCGACAGGATCTCCACCGCTGCGCGCTCCGGCGCGTCCAGCTCGCCGGCCTCCTCGGCGCGGAACTCGACCAGCAGCGCGGCCGAGGTGGGGGGCAGCTCCTTCCAGCGCTCCGGCGTCCCCGGCATGTTCCACGCGGCGGCGATCAGGGTCGGCGCGACCATCAGCTCGGTCGCGCTCGCGCCGCTCGCGACGAGCTCCGGCACCGCGTCGACGGCGGTGTCGATGTCCTCGAAGAAGGACAGCGAGAGAGTCGTGTGACGCCCGAGCGGGACCGTGTCCATCACCGCCTCGGCGATGAACGCGAGCGTGCCCTCCGAGCCGATCAGCAGGTGGGCGAAGATCTCGAGCGGCTCGTCGTGGTCGAGGAACGCGCACAGGCGGTAGCCGGTCGTGTTCTTGATCTCGAACTTGCGCGCGACCCGCTCGGCCAGCTCGCTGTCCGCGCGCAGCTCGTCGCGGATCTGCGCGAGGCCGGTGGCGAGCTCGGGCGCCGCGGAGGCGAAGCGCTCGGCGGCATCGGTTGCGGCGGTGTCGATCACGGTGCCGTCGGCGAGCGCGAACGTCAGCGAGCGCAGCGTGCGGTAGGAGTCGGCATGGACCCCGCAGCGCATGCCGCCGGAGTTGTTCGCGAGCACGCCGCCGAGGCAGGCGATCTCGGTGCTCGCCGGGTCGGGGCCGAGGCGGCGGCCGTGGGGGATCAGGCGCCGGTTCACGCGCCCGAGCACAGCGCCGGGCTGCACGCGGACGCGCGCCCCGCCCTCCTCGATCGCGACGGCTTTGAAGTGGCGGCGGCAGTCCAGCAGGATGCCGTCCGTCTGCGACTGGCCGTTGAGGCTCGTCCCGCCGGCGCGGAACACGAGCGGCGTCGCGGTCTGCCTCGCGACGGCCATCACGGCCGCCACCTCCTCGATGTCGCGGGGCACCGCGACCGCGCGCGGGATCGAGCGGTAGCAGCTGGCGTCCGAGGCGTAGCGGATCAGGTCCGAGGCGCGGCCGGCGAGGCCGCCGGCGCCGAGCGCCCGCGCGAGCGGCGCGGCGAGCTCGGGAGGGGTGCCCCGGGCGACCCAGTCGGGCGCGGCGTCGGGAGCGGGGCGCGGCACCGGCCAGTCCCCGGGCGGCTCGGGCGCGATCCGGTCGATGCCGGCTTGCCTGCCTGCCCCCCGTGATGGGGGGTTCCCCGTCGCGGGGTGCGCGCCCGCCACGCTCACTCCAGCCACATGCCGCTGGCGCAGGGCACCTGCACCAGGCGCGGCCCGTCCTGCGCGGCGATCGCCTCGCCGAGGGCGTCGATCAGCTCCTCGGCCCCCTGCACCTCGCGGGTCTGGACGCCGTAGCCGCGTGCGACCGCGGCCACGTCGAGCCCGGGGAGGTCGAGCCCGGGGAGCCCGCTCTCCTGCTCGAATTCGGCGAACCACTTGAGGATCATGTACTCCTCGTTGCGGAGCACGAGGAAGGTGACCGGCAGCTTGTAGGCGACGGCGGTCCACAGCGCGGTGATCCCGTACTGCGCCGAGCCCTCACCGAGCACGCACACGACCGGACGCGACGTCTCGGCCAGTTGCACGCCCACCGCCGCGGAGATTCCAAAACCGAGGCCCCCGCTGGAGCTGAAGTAGTAGCTCCCGGGCTGCGACAGGCGCAGGCGGTTGCGCAGCGCCGCCGTGCTCGACGGCGTCTCGACGACCGCGATGCCGTCCTTCGGCCAGGCCACGGCCAGAGCCTGCATCGCCTGCGAGCCGCTCAGCGGCTCAGCCTCGGCGGGAGGGCCTGGCTCGGGGCGCGCGGGCGGCTGCTCGCGCTCGGAGTCGCCGAGCTGGTCGTTCAGCGCGCGCAGCGCGAGCGCGACGTCGCCGACGATCGCCTCGCCCATCGGCGCGCGCGCCGCCTCGGCCGGATCGCAGGTGATCTGCACGAGGCTTGTGCCCTCGGCGAGCAGCGCGCCGGGGATGTAGGGGTAGTAGGGGAAGACGGAGGAGCCGACCACCACCACGAGGTCGTACTCCGCCAGCTGCATCCCGGCGGGGCCGATCGCGGGCGCGAGCAGCCCCTGGAAGTTGGGGTGGTTCTCGGGGAAGCCGAGCTGCCCGCCGCCGGTGGCGGGCGTCGCCAGCACCGCCATGCGCTGGCGCTCGGCCAGCCTGACCGCATCGTCGCGGCCCCCGGCCGCTTCGATGTCCGGGCCGGCGATCATCACGGGCCGGCGCGCCTCTGCGATGCGGCCGGCCAGCGCGGCCAGGGCGACGGGATCTCCGACGGCGCGACCGTCCACGCGGCGGGCGAGCGTGTGCGTCAGCCTCTCCGCATCGGCCTCCTGCCCCCAGTCGTCCATCGGGATCGACACGAAGGCGGGCCCGCGCGGCGGCAGCGAGGCATGGTGGATCGCTCGCGCGAGCGCCGCGGGCACGTCCTGCGCGCGCGGCGGCTCGTGGCTCCACTTGACGTACGGCTGGGGACCGTACGTCGGTTCCCGGTTGGTGAGGTTGGCCTCCATCGTGATCTGGGCGCGCACCTGCTGCCCCGCGGTGATCAGCAGCGGCGACTTGTTCGACTGCGCGTTGAAGATCCCGCCGACGGCGTTGCCCACCCCGGGCGCGGTGTGCAGGTTGGCGTGGGTCACGCGCCGGGTGGCCTGCGCGTAGCCATCCGCCATCCCGACCACGACCAGCTCCTGCAGCCCGAGCACGTAGCGGAAGTCGGAGGGAAGCTCCGCGAGCATCGGCAGCTCGGTCGACCCGGGGTTGCCGAAGATCGTCGTCATCCCGTGCGCCCGGAAGAGATCCAGGGCTGCCTCCCGCACGCTCGCCATCAGGCGCGTAATCCTTGCAGACGCCGGGAGTCGGCCGGCGCTCGGGTGCCGGCCTCCCGGAGACCGGGAGCCGGCGCGCGCTAGGCCTGCTCGGGGGCCGCGACGGCGAACACGATGTGCCGGCGGGCGAGCGACATGTAGGCGTGGAGCTCGACCGGACCGCCCTCCAGCGGCGAGACGGTCACTTCCGTGAGGGTGATGAAGTCGCGCTCGGACGCGTTCAGCACGTCCGAGACGCGGCTGCGGTAGCCGTCGCGGGCGAGCGTGACCACGCCCTCGATGCGGTGGCGCTCGGTCTCGATGCGCACGCGCTCCTGGCGCTGGTCCACGTTGCCCTGGGGGGTCGCCGTCTCCTCGTCCATGGGAGCCATTATCGAGCCTGCGCCGCTCAGCGGGTCACGAGATAGCTGCGTTGCAACGTCGTCCGGCGCCCGGTGGGCCCGACTGCGACGACCTTCACCCGCGCCCGCAGCCCGCGGTGGGCGCCGAGCGCCGAGCGCAACCGCGAGAGCGCGCGCTGGCTCACTCGCAGGCGCAGGTGCCCCGTGCGCGCCGCCGGCAGGCCGCGGGCGACCGACTGCAGTCGCACGGCGCGCCGAGCGGCACCGCGCGGCTCGAGCGTGGCGGTCACGAGCACCTTGCAGCCGCGCTGGCATTCGAGGCTCATCGACACCGCGCGGCGGGCGAGCACGCCCCTCGTCCCGAGCAGCTTCACGCGCAGCACGGGCGCGACGTCGAGCGGTGGCGGCCAGGCGCTCGAGGGCACGCAGCCGACGCCCGTTCGGAGCCCCGGTTCGAAGCGCTCGATGCGGTTGTTGTTCGTGTCCGCGACGTAGACGTTGCCTTCGCAGCCGACGGCCAGCGCGCCGGGCTGCGAGAGCTGGCCGGGACCGGGGCCGCGGTTGCCCCACCGGTACAGGTAGCGGCCGTCTTCGCTGAACGCCTGGACGCGGTTGTTCTGAGAGTCGAGCACGAACACGGTGCCGGCGCCGTCGACGCCGATCCCGTTGGGCGCGTGGAAGTGCCCGGCGGCGGTCCCCGGCGCGCCCCATCCGCCGATCACGTTGCCCGCCGGGTCGAGCCGGACGATGCGGTTGTTGCCGGTGTCCGCGACGTCGATGTCGCCGGCGCGGTCGAGGGCGAGCGCCTGCGGGTGCACGAACGCGCCCGCGCCGCTTCCGGCGCTGCCGTCACCGCCGCCCGCGCCCCAGCGCGCCAGCAGCTTGCCTTCGGGGCCGAAGACGAGGATGCGGTTGTGCGCGCTGTCGGCGACGTAGACGTCGTGACCGGAGGGCGAGACGGCGAACGACGTGGACCCGGCCAGCGTCGCGCCGCCGAGCGCCGCCGGCCCGCCGATTTCGTTCAGCGGCGTGCCGTCGCCCCAGAGGCGCACGGCCCGTTCGTTGCCCTGGGCGTCGCCGATGTAGACCGAGCCGGCCTCATCGACGCCGATCCCCGAGGGCCGGTTCAGCAGCCGCTCGCGGCCGGGCATCGCGAGCCACTGCCCGGCGTAGGCGTAGGTCGCCGGAGCGAAGAGCTCGACGCGGGAGCCGTCGGTGTCGGAGACGATCAGCCTCCCCGTGGGGTCGACGGCCAGGCCTTTGGGCGCGGTCATCTGCCCCGGCCCGCGGGCGTCGGTCCCGATCGTGCGCAGCAGGTTGCCGTGCGTGTCGAAGACATCGATCCGCCCGTCGGCCGTGTTCGCGACGTAGTTGTTGCCGGCAGGGTCGCTCGCGACCGCACGTGGGTAGGCGAGCTGCCCGGGTTTCGTGCCGAAGCCGCCCCACGACCCCAGGAAGCCGAGCTGCGGGTCGAGCTTCACCACGCGGTGGTTGAGGTCATCGGCGACGTAGACGTTGCCGGCGGCGTCCAGCGCGAGGCCGTAGGGGAAGCCGAACTGCCCCGGGCCCGTCCCCTGTGTCCCGGCGCTAGCGACGAACGCGCCTTCGGGGCCGAACTTCTCGAGCCGGTGGTTGTCGTCGTCTGCGACCAGCACCCCGGAGGCGTTGGCGGCGAGTCCGCGCGGGTAGCGGAACTGCCCTGGTTCGCTGCCCTTCGTGCCCCAAGCCATCGCTTCGCCCCCTTCGAGGTCGAAGCGCTCGATGCGGTTGTTGCCGCTGTCCGCGACGTACACGTAGCTCGCGGTGACGGCGATGCCTCCGCCGGGGGGGTTGGTCGGGTCCTGCGAGGAGCCGAAGCTGAACTGGCCGACTTCGCTGCCGTGGCGACCCCAGGCCTTGACGAACGTCCCGGTCGCGGTGAACTTCTCGATCCGGTTGTGGCTCGAGTCGACGACGTAGACCATGCCGGCGGGGTCGACCGCGATACCGCCGATCGGACCGAACTGGCCGTGACCGCCGCCGAACGAGCCCCACTGGTTCTCGAAGGCGCCGGCGGGGCTGAACACCTGGACCGTGTAGCTGAGCTGGTCGGCGACGTAGACGTCGCCGGCGGGCCCGATCGCGACCGCCTCCGGGAAGCGAAGGACTCCTTCGGCGCGCTGGCCGATCTGCTCGACCGAGGCGTAGGGGCAGTAGCCGGCGCCGGGGCACGATTCCGCGCGGGACACCGTCGGGGTCATCCAGCTCGTCGCGAGCAGGCAGGCGAGCGCGAGCAGCACGAAGCCGGCGGTTTCGCGCAGGCTCGAGAGCGCCCTCCTCAGAGCCGCCGCGGGGGCAGGGTCGAGCGTCGGGCGCAGGAGCATCGTTGGATCACAACACGCCTGCGCCTCGCGTGTCGCGGTACGGGCCTACGG
The DNA here is from genome assembly GCA_963836035.1 of uncultured Solirubrobacteraceae bacterium. Taxonomy (GTDB): domain Bacteria; phylum Actinomycetota; class Thermoleophilia; order Solirubrobacterales; family Solirubrobacteraceae; genus Palsa-744. The sequence continues at coordinate 862,300 of CAWIHX010000009.1, forward strand.
GACGCGCTCGGGAGCGCGGGCTCCGAGGCCCGCGCGCGCCGCCGGGACGATCGCTGCGCGGCCCGAGGCGGCGGGGTGGTTGAGCTCTTCGCGGACGATGTAGAGCGGGCGGTGCTTGACCTCGTCGTAGATCCGCCCGACGTACTCGCCGATCACGCCGATCGCGATCAGCTGGATCCCGCCGAGCAGCAGGATCGCGATCGTGATCGAGCCGAAGCCCGGCAGGTAGGAGTCCGCGACCCGCAGCGCGATCACGACCGGGATCGCGATGAACGCGAGCCCCGCGGAGAGGAGACCGACATAGGTCGCGAGCTGCAGTGGCAGGTGGGAGAAGGAAGCGATCGCGTCGAGCGAGAAGCGCAGCATCTTGCGCAGCGTGTACTTCGTCTCGCCAGCGTGGCGGGCGTCGCGCTCGTAGGAGATCGCGGTCTGGTTGAAGCCGATCCAGACGGTCATCCCGCGCAGGAAGCGCGAGCGCTCGGTCATCGCGAGCAGCGCGTTCAGCGCGCGGCGGTCCAGCAGCCGGAAGTCGCCGGAGTTCGGCTCGAGGTCGACCTGGGCGAGCTTGTCGAAGAGCTTGTAGAACCACGACGCGGTGGCGAGCTTGAAGGCCGTCTCGCCTTCGCGCTGATTGCGCACCGCGTAGACGACGTCTGCGCCCTGGCTCCACTGGGCGATCATGTCGGGGATCAGCTCCGGCGGGTCCTGCAGGTCGGCGTCGATCATCGCGACGACATCCCCGACCGCGTGCTCGAGCCCCGCGGTCAGCGCCGCCTGGTGGCCGAAGTTGCGCGAGAGGTGGATCACCCGGACGCGGGGATCCGAGCCGGCGATCCGGTCGAGCAGCTCCGGAGTGGAGTCTTTGCTGCCGTCGTCGACGAGCACGAGCTCGAAGTCGAAGTCGGCGAGCGCAGCGGTGGCGCGCGCGACGAACTGCTCGATCAGCAGCTCCTCGTCGTAGACCGGCGCGACGAGGCTCAGCAGCTTGGGGGTGCGGGGAGGTGTCTCCTGCATTGATTGATTGTGCCCGGCGCGCCGCAACCACATGCGGCCGCACGGAGGATCATGGACGAAAGCCCTAAGCCGCCTCTCAATTTATCGTGCATCCTTCCTTAGGATGAGCTCGCGAGAGGATGAGCCGCAGCAGCCGCAGCGGCGTGGGGCCAGGCGCCCGCACGTCCCGCACGTGCTGGTCCAGTTCGTGAAGTTCGGGATCGTCGGCATCTCGAACACGCTGATCACGTTCATCGTCTACACGCTGCTGCTGAAGGTCTTCGGCGTCTGGTACATCGCCGCCTCGGCGATCGGCTTCGTCGTCGGCGCCATCAACGGCTTCCTGCTGAACCGGCGCTGGACCTTCGCGGGCCACGTGGGCGACGCGTTCACGCCGGTGCGCTGGGGAGTCGTCCAGACCGGGGGGCTCGCGCTGAACCTGGGCCTGCTCTACGTCCTCGTCCACGACGCGGGCATCGACAAGCTGATCGCGCAGGCGCTCGCGACGGTCGCCGTCACGGTCAGCACGTTCATCGTGAACCGTGCCTGGACGTTCAGGCACGCGCCGCTGGCTAGCGGAACACGCTGAGCAGCGACAGGCCGGCGGGGATCCTCCCGCCGCGCCCGATCAAGCTCGCCTCGAGCGCCAGCGGCAGCTCCAGCGCCCGGTTGACCGGCTCGGGCGGGACCCACAGGTCGAGGCTCGACTCGGTCGTCTTGCGGTTGAAGCGGTCCAGCACGCGCAGCGCGATCGCGACCGGCAGCAGCAGCGAGTTGAAGTAGGTGGTCCGCTCCTGGCGCCAGCCCGCCCGCTCGGCGACGCTCTTCAGCGAGCGCAGCGTGTAGCGGCGCTGGTGGTGGTTGATCTCGTCGTGGCCGCTCCACAACCACTGGTAGGCAGGGACCGTCAACAGCAGCGCCCCGCCCGGCGCGACGGTGCGACGGAGCTCGCGCAGCGCGCCCAGGTCGTCCTCCAGGTGCTCGATCACGTCGAGCGAGACCGCGAGGTCGAAGCTGCCGTCCGCGAACGGCATCTCGAGCACCGACCCTTCGACCACCTCGCCGCAGCCGCGCCGGCGCGCCTTCTCGACGCTCGGCGTCGAGAGCTCGACGCCGGTCACCGTGCCCCGCCGTGCGAGCTCGATCATGTTGCGGCCGCTCCCGCAGCCGGCGTCGAGGATGCGCGCGCGGCCGGGCAGGTCGAGCCCGCCGATCACGTTCTCGAGCACTTTGCGCCTCCCGCGGTACCACCAGTGACGGTCCTCCGCCTGGAACGTCTGCTGCTCGTAATCGCGATCCATTCGCGGGGCATACTCCCCTAAAGCCGCCGGCCGGCGTCTGCTGACCCCGCCCTAGGGCCCGCCGATGGAGTACTCGATCGCGCCCCCGGCGCCCCGCCAGGCGGCGAAGGCGCGGTCGCTTCCGGGCTCGACGGCGACGGACGCGCCGGAGACGGGCCCGGGTCCGGCCACGAGCTGCGGCGCCCCGAACAGGGTGCGCCCGGCGGCCTCGGTGCCGCGGGCCGCGAGCAGCTCCTGGCGCGCGGGCGTCACCGGCTCGCTCAGCAGCATGACCGCCTCGCCGCGCGGTCCCGGCGCCAGCGCGGCGAGCAGCGCGCTGCTCTGCGGCAGGGCGATGGTGCTGACCGTGCGCAGCCCGCGCTGGTCGATCGGCGCGCTGCGGACCATCCAGCGCCCGCCTTCGACCGCCGCCCACGCTGCCATCACGCTCTCCGAGCTCAGCCGCACGAGCTGCGGCGAGGCCGCCGGCGCGGGCGGGCCGAGAGCGCCGGGGTCGTGCTCGATCCGCTGTGCGGGAGCCGAGAAACGAGGTCCGGTGGCGGACTGGTCGAGGTAGACGTCGGCGGCCCCTGCCCGCACCGTCGACCACATCACGATCGCGCGGTTGTCGTCGCTCACGAGCGCCGCGATGCGCGTCCCTGCGCCGGCGGGGCCGAGCCGCTGGACCGGCAGCTCCCGCCCGCTGGCGGGCAGCGCTCGCGCCCACACAGAGCCGCCGGCGCTCCAGGCGGCGAGCGCGTCGCTGCGGTAGTCGAGCGCGACGGTGGCGCCCGCCGGCGGCGCGGCCTGAGCGGCGACGAACCGCGGCCGGCCGGGCGGGCCGCCGAACCAGCGCTGGACTTCCAGGGAGAGCCCGCGACCGTGCCGGCCGAGGACGGCGAGATCGCCGAGATAGGCGCTCGCGAGCGCGGTCCCGGGCATCCGCGAGCCCGCCTGTGGCAGGGGGGAGAACGGCCCGCGCGCGCGGCCCTCGACGACGAGCGCGTGGCCGGGCCGGCGCGGGTCGGCGCCGGCGACCGCGATCAGCCCCTTCGGGGCGCCGGCGACGCTGAGCGCCCCCGCGGGCGCGAGCGGCACGGGAGCGGCTGGCGCCGCGCCGGGTGCGATCGCGTCGATCCTCGCGCCGGGCCCGCCGGCGCAGGCCGGGCCCGCCGCCCAGACGATCGCGCCCTGGCCGGTGGCGTGCGAGGGCGAGTCGGAGGGGAAGACCAAGTGAGGCGCGGACGATGCGGAGCAGGTGCTCAGCGCGCCCGGCGCGCTCCACCCCGGGGCGGCCGGCGACGAGGCAGGGACGGCGCAGAGGCACGCGAGCGCCACGGCGGCCCGCAGCAGTGCCCTGCGTCCCCGGCGGGCATATATGGTGAGGGCGCCCGGCGTTCCCGGGCGCAGACTGCAAATCGAGGAAACGGCGGTGACGATGGAGATTCGCTTCCTTGGCCACGCGGCCTTCGAGCTGAACGACGGATCGACGCGGGTGCTGATCGACCCCTTTCTCACCGGCAACCCGAAGGCGGCGGTGGCGGCCGATGAGCTTAGCCCGGATGCCCTGCTCCTGACGCACGGGCACGCCGATCACATCGGGGACACCGTCTCGATCGCGCAGCGCGCGAAACCGGACGTGGTTGCGATCGTGGAGATCGCGAACGAGCTGGCCGCCGACGGCGTCGAGAACGTGAGCGACCCCAACCTCGGCGGCACGGTGCGCTTCGACTGGGGGTGGGTGAAGCTCGTCCCCGCGTGGCACACCTCGACGACGCCCAAAGGGGCTGTCAACACCCCGGCGGGTCTGATCGTGAACCTCGGCGGCAAGACCGTCTACCACCTCGGCGACAGCTCGCTGTTCTCCGACCTCTCGCTCGTCTCCGGCCAGGCCGCACGCGCCGCGAGCGGCTCGGCTCGGGGCGCAGAGGGGGCGATCGACGTGGCGCTGATGTGCATCGGCGGCCACTACACGATGGATCGCTTCGACGCGGTGGAGGCGGCGCGCCTCGTGGGCGCCAAGCAGGTGATCCCCTGCCACTACAACACGTTCCCCCCGATCGAGACCGACGCCCAGGCCTTCAAGGCCGACGTCGAAGGCGCCGGGCACGCCGAGGTGGTCGTGCTCGATCCGGGCGCGACGCACACGATCTGAGCGGGGTCGGTGCTCGCCCACCGCGCTGAGCGGCGGGTTGGCGCCGATCTCACCACAACCTTCGCCGGCCGGGGTTGTTGTATGCATGTCCGATCTGGCTGCTTGAACTCTGCCGAAGAGCGGGCGCACAACCTACGAACTAAGGGGGCAGCGCATGGGACGGGTTGCGAAGGCCGTGCTCGCCGCGGTCGCGGCATGCGTTCTGGCGGGTGGGGGGACGGCGTCCGCCGCTCCGGTCTCGGTCGGGCTCTCCGGCTGGCTCTGGGGCGATCCGACCCCGCAGGGTGAAACGCTCAACCGGGTCGCGTTCCTGGGCGCCCGCGGGTACGCCGACGGCGAAGACGGCACGGTCCTGCGCAGCGACGACGGCGGGGCCACGTGGGCCGGTCTCTCGAGCGGCTCGAACACCAACCTGACCCTGCTGCAGGAGGTCGACGCCAACACCGTCGTCGTCGGCGGCGGCTGCACGGTGCGCGAGTCGGTCGACGGCGGGGCGACGTTCCATCGGCTGCCGGTCAACGAAGCCGAACAGAACTGCGCGAACCCCGTCGCATCGCTCTCGTTCCTGAGCGCGACGACCGGCTACGTCCAGCAGCGCGACGGCGCGGTCCTGCTGACGAGCGACTCCGGCCAGACCCTGCAGCCGAAGACGAGCGTGCCGCTGAACGGATGGCGCGCCGAGCAGCTCGTGTTCGTCTCGCCGACGACGGGCTTCGCGCTCGTCAGCTCCGGCTCCGGCGCGAGGATCTACCGCACGACCGACGGGGCCGGATCGTGGACGCAGGTCGGCGCAGCCTCCCAGCCCCTGTACGACATCGCGTTCGTGAGCTCGACGGAGGCGTATGCCGTGGGCGCCACCGGCACGCTGCTGCACAGCACCGACGGCGGCGCGACCTGGACGGGCCTGCCGCTCGCCCTGCCGCCGGGCTCGCCGAGGCCGACGCTGACCCAGATCTCCTGCAGCGACGCGACGCACTGCCTGATCGCGACGGCGCCCGCGCCCAACCCGGGCGCGAACGTGCTCGTCCGCACGACCGACGGCGGCGCCACGGGGACGCTGGTCTCGCCGTCCGGGCAGAACCTCGTGTCGGTCGCGTTCTCCACTGCGTCCACGGCCGTCGCCGTCGGCTTCGAAGGAGCGACGGTGCTGTCGGCCGACGGCGGCGCGACCTTCCCGACGGCGATCTCCAGGCGCGCGAGCCTCGGCACCGTCTCGCGCATCAGGCTCGGCGCCTCCGCGCAGGACGCGTACGTGCCGGAGGCCGCGGGACAGATCGTGGCGACCACGGACGGCGGCGCGAGCTGGACAGCGCTGCGTGTCCCGACCTCGCTCGCGATCCACGACGTCGCCTTCCCGACGACGGTCGTCGGCTACGCGGTCAGCGAAGCCGGCACCCTGTACCGCACGAGCACGTCAGGGCTCAGCTGGTCGATCCTCGGTTCCGTGGGCGGGGCGCCGACGGCGCTCCTAGCGGCGAGCGGAAGCACGCTCGTGGCCGTCGGACCGACAGGGCTGCGGCGGAGCACCGACTCGGGTGCGACCTTCGCCCCCGTGTCCGGGAGCGTGGTGCTCGGGCGCAAGCACCGCCGCCTGCTGCGGCGCCGGCTCTCGGCGTTCCCGCTGTTCTCCGGAGCCGAGATGGCGGGTTCGGCGATGATCGCCTGGGGCGACGACGCGATCGAGTCGACGGACGGAGGCGCCCACTGGACGCTGATCCCGCGCCCGCTGCGCAACGGGAACATGGAATCGCTGTCGTTCGTGACCGCGACGTCCGGCTACGCGGTCTCGCGCCATCGGCTGTTCTTCACGTCCAACCGCGGACGGACCTGGAAGGAGATCGACTCGCTCGCGAGCGAAGCGCTCGGAGGCGAGGGGACGATCGCGTTCAGCTCCGCCGGCGACGGGTACGCGCTCTTCGCGGGCGGTGTCAACGAACTGCTGCACACCGCCGACGGTGGCCGGACGTGGACGCGCGAGGCGCTGCCGCGAAAGGTCGAAGCCCTGGCGGCCGGAGGCGCTGTCGACTACGCGGCCGGCGGGCCCCTCGGCGCGTCCGGGATATTCACGACCACGACCGGCGGTCGCACGAGCAGCGCCTCGCAGCTCAGGCTCTCGATCGTCGGGCGGCGCAAGCTCTCGCGGGCGAAGCTGCGCCGTGCGCACGGACGGGTCAAGCTGGCGGGCGCGCTGTCGCCGGCGCAGGGAGGCGAGACGGTGATAGTGGCCTACCGCGCAGCCGGTCGCGCGGTGTGGCATCAGCGCAGCGCGATCGTCGCATCCAACGGCAGGTTCTCGCTCACCGTCCCGGGGATCGCCACGACCACCGACTTCGTCGCGCAGTGGCGCGGCGAGAGCCCGGTCACGGGGGCCGGGACCCCTGCCGTCGAACTGCGCGTGACCAGGCGCTAGCGGGCTCGTGCCGCCGCGCGGGTGCCTTGGGCCCCGCGCGGCGGCCGCCCGCGACCGTCAACCAGTCGGCAGGGTGACGGTCACGTTCGTGGCTTCGACCGAGAACACGCCGTTGCTCGCCCGGTAGTAGGGCGCGTCCCGGCCGAGCAGCTGGAGCTTCACCGTGTCGCCGGGCGCGAACCGGTAGCCGTTGCCGTGCAGCTGGAAGACGATCGGCCCGCTCTGCCCTTCTTCGAGCCGGTAGACGCCGCGGCTGACCAGGCGCTGTTCGCCGCCCGGAAGCACGTCCCACAGCCGCGCCGCGATCTCCCCGAAGACGCCGGTGGTGGCGATCGTCGCGTGCACCGTCGGCAGCCCGAGCATCGTGAAGCCGCTGCTCGTCGTCGTGTAGTCGGCGGTCCCCGGCTCTTCTTCGGCGCCGACCGTCTTGCAGGCTTCGCTCGTCCCCGCGATCGGATCGAACGCCAGCGCGGTCGCCGGGTTGCCCCCCGCCGAGGTGAACGTCTGTGCGGCGGCCGAGCCGAACGTCACCGCACCGGTTGCGAGCCTGCTCCAGCTCTTCGCGCTGAACGGTCCTTCCGCCGGGGCTTCGGCGGGGCACGTCTGGGTGTAGACGGAGACGCTGCCGTTGCGCGGCGCGTGGCCTTTGTGCTCGAGCCGCGCCGCGAAGAACGCCGCTCCGGTTTCGTTGAACGCGACGTCGGTGTTCTGCTTGTTGGTGCCGCGGCTGTGGCCGAGGTCGCCGAACAGCAGCGCCGCGTAGCCCTTCACCGCGCGCGCCTGGTTGTAGACCCGCAGCGACTGCTCGGGCGGGAACAGGTCGTCGGTCCAGCCGCTCTCCAGCAGCATGGGAGCCGGTGTACCCGCCGGTGGGATTCCGTAGCCCTGATGGAAGTCGTAGATCTGATGCGCGATTTCTTCGGCTTCGGCGGTGATCGGCTCACCCGCATTGACGCGCGCGAACCATTTGGTGAGGTCCGCTTCCGGGTCCTCGCCCGTCGGGGAGATGTAGCCGCTCGCCTGGCCCTCGGCGTAGAGGCCGGTCACGTAGCTCTGGATCTCGACGCCGATCGGTTCGTAGCTCTGCCCGGCCGGCGCGACTTCCGTGTCGAGGAAGCGCCCGTTCGGCTCGAGGGCGTCGACGAGGTCCGACCACGGCCAGCGCGGGAACGCCGCCTTGATCTCCATGCTCTTGCCGCCAGGGCTCTTCCACGGCTGGAAGTCGCCGTTTTCGAGCCGTACGCGGTTCTTCAGATAGGCGAGCTCGATCGACTGGCCGCCACCGTAGGAGATGCCGGTGACGCCGATCCCCTTGGGCTTGGTGATCCTCTCGTCGGCGAGCAGGCCCAGCAGGTGCTGCGCGTCGCGGGCCTCGTAGCGCTGGTCGGCGAGACGGATCCATCCTTCTTTGCAGCCGGGTTCGGTGCGCGATTCCGAGCTGCCGCAGGAGCGGCCCCACCCGCGTGCGGAGTAGTTCACCACCGCGAAGCCGTGCTGCGCGAAGTAGACGTTGTTGTAGTCGAAGGTCTCGTTGCCGTCGCCGTCGGGGCTCGTCGACTCGAACGCGGTCTTGCTGCCTCCCCAGCCGTGCAGCATCACGATCGTGGGGAACGGCCCGCTCCCGCTCGCGGGCAGTGTCACGTCGACGTCCAGGGGCACTCCGTCGAAGGACGGCACGCGTTCTTCCAGGCCGACGGTCGGGCAGAACCGCACGCCGTCCTGCGCGGTGCACGCGTGGCCGAACGGTGCCGGTTCGCCTTTCGGCTTGGCGGCGGATGCCGCCGGCGCGAGCGCGAGCGCCAGCGCGGAGGCGAAGATCGGCAGCGCGCCGAGAGTCCTGGGCATTCCTGTCTCCTGTCTCGCCCCCTCCCCGGACTGTTGACAGGGAGGACTACCCGGCGGTGGCGGGATCTCAAACCGCGCCGAAGGTCAGCGAAATGCCGCTAGCGCGGCAGCGACAGCACGTGCGCGCAGGAGGGGTCGATGCGCCCGTCGAGCAGGTCCAGGTACGTGGCGCGCAGGGGGTCCGGACCCTGCTCGTGGATCACCTGGAGCCAGCCGTCTGTCCACTCCACGTAGGGCCCCCAGGCCTCCGCGAGCCGCCGTTCGAGCTCCTCGCGACCCCAGTCCGCGCTGCGCTTCGCAACGCGATCCGGTGCGAAGAAGAACGTCGGGCGCGGGCCGGGCAGCTCGTCCGGGACGCCGCCCATGCGGTCGTGGTGGGTGGCGCCCACGACCGCCGAGTGCACGAGCTCGGAGCCGTAGCGGCCGTGCACGGCGGCGCGTACCTCCGCGTCGCCGGACATGTCCACGTAGACGGCGCGTCCGGCGGGGAGGTCGTCCAGCTCCTGGTATGTGAGGACCGCGTCATAGACGCCGATCGAGCGCGCGTACTCGGCGCCCCGCGGCGAGCTCAGGCCCACCACCTCGGCCTCCCCCTCGCGCGAGAGCAGGAAGGCCAGGCCGCTCGCCGTCTTGCTGGAGGCGCTCGACAGCACGACCGTGGCGGCGCCGAACATCCCGCTGTCGCGCAGGAAGTCGTCGATCAGCCACGAGGTGAAGAACAGCGGCCGCAGCAGCATCTGCTGGTCCTCGCGCTCGGCGTCGTACGCGGGGTCGGCGGCCGTCAGCGAGTAGCTGTTGTACGCCGCCGGCAGCTCGGCGCGATGCGGCGAGGCGTCGACGAAGCCGTGCGGGCCTACGCGCTCGGGCGTCACCAGCAGCTCGCTCGAGGGGGGCAGGTAGCCGTAGATGCGCGCGCCCTCCGCGAGCCCCTCGACGCGGCTCTCGGCGACGGTCGCGAACCCCCACACCGGCATCCGCCCCCAACCCTCGGGCGCCGGGAAGAACTTCCAGTAGGACATCGCCTCACCGAACGCCGCGTAGGTGATGTTGTTGGAGGTCAGCCCGAAGCTCTCGACCGTCAGCACGGCCTCGCCGTCCGCGGGCGCGGGCGCGGCGCCGTCGTCGAAGCGCGTCTCGTGCAGGTCCTCGCGCGCGATCAGGAAGTCCATTCGCGTATTCAACACTAGGCTTGCGGTGTGGACCGCCCCGAGATCGTCAACGTCCGCGACTGGCCGGCGCGCGCGCACCCGCGCCGCGCGATGCAGCTCGATCCCGAGGACGACGCCTCGCCCTGGGCCGACACGGGCGTGAACGTCCAGATCCTGCAGCCGGGGCAGCCGAACTGCCGCTACCACTCCGAGCCCGACCAGGAGGACTTCCTGGTGCTGCACGGCGAGTGCATCGCGATCGTCGAAGGCGAGGAGCGGCCGATGCGCCAGTGGGACTTCTTCCACTGCCCGGCGGGCGTGGAGCACGTCTTCGTGGGCGCCGGCGACGGGCCGTGCGCGATCCTGATGATCGGCTCCCGCCGCCACGAGGCGGCCCACTACCCGGTCAACGAGGTGGCCGCGAAGTACGACGCGTCGGTCTCGGTGGCGACGGACGAGCCGGCCGAGGCCTACGCCGACTGGCCGCGGGAGCTCTGGCGCCCGGTCGGGAACCCCTGGCCGCTCGGTACCTAGCCCCAGCCTGCTGTGTCGCCGCCGAGCGGGGTCACCGTGGCCTCCGCTGACCGCAGCCGACCGCTAGCTGTAGGTGCGGTAGCGCGGCTCGCGCGTGGTGCCCGTCGCGCCCGAGGCCACCGGTATGGACGCGGCCTCCACGGGCGCGCGCGGTGGGACGTCGAGCGCCTCTCGGAGCAGCCGGTCCAGCGCCCCTACGTCGCGCAGGTGGCGGCTCAGCGTGTGGCCCCCGCGCCCGAAGCGATAGAGCCGCACGCCGTCGATCCCGGCGAGCCGCTCGGCGTGCAGGCGGTCGCTCCGCACCGTCTCGTCGAAGTACACGCCGCAGCGGGTGTTCCCGTCCAGCGCGCCCGGCAGCGCCGTGCGCAGGTCGATCCAGCGCTCCTCGAGGGCCCCTTTGGCCCACAGCGGATCGAGCAGGTAGTCCCAGCGGTGGTCCTCCATTCCCGCCAGCGCCTCGCGGTCGAGCGTCGTCTGGGGACCGAACGCGAGCACGCGATCGGCGCCCAGCAGGGCGCCGAACGCCAGCGCGGCATACCCGCCCGCCGAGGATCCGACGGTTACCAGCCGGTCGACGTCCTGTTCGGTGACGATCTTCTGCAGCAGCTGGGCGATGCTCTCCAGCGTGTTGCCGTGGCTGGGCATGCCGCGGTGGTACCAGGACTGGCGAGGGTCGCGCACGAACATCTTCTTGACCGGCATGTCCGCGGTCAGGGCGACGAACTCGAACGCCACCAGGCCGGCAGTGCTTTTCATGCCACCGAAAGTCAGCAGCAGCGTGCGCGAGTCGATCTCCGCGTCGAGGCTCACGGCGACGCCCTCGCCGCGGACGGTACGCCGGTACCAGCGGCGCGCTTTGCGCTGCGCGCGGTCAACGAGCCATGTCACTTTCCTGCGCATCATCGCTCGCCCGAGAGCGCCCTCCGGTCGACCTCTACAGTCGCCGACATCTTAGCTTCGCGACTAGGCGCAGCCGGTGATGCCGCCGTCGAGCGGGATCACCGTGCCCGTCATGTAGGAGCCGGCGCGCGAGCACAGGAACAGGATCAGCCCGGCGACGTCGTCGGGATGCCCGATGCGCCTCAGCGGCACCGAGCCTTCGACCGCCGCGCGCGCCTCCGGGTCATCGAGCAGGAACGCCATCATCTTGCTCTGGAACGGGCCCGGCGCGATCGCGTTGACCGTGATGTTCTCGGCCGCCAGGCGCCTGGCGAGATGGCGCGTGAGCATGTGCACCGCGGCCTTGCTCGCGCTGTAGCTGTAGTTCTCGACGGCGGGGGTGCGGATGCCGTCGATCGAGCCGATGTTGACGACCCGGGCCGGGTCCTCGCGGGTGGCCGACGCGCGCAGCGCGCCGAGCAGCGCGACCGTGAGGTGGAAGGTGCCCTCGACGTTCGTGTGCGCGACACGGTCCCAGCCCGTGGCAGGGAACTCCTCGAGCGGCGCCCCCCAGGTGGTGCCGGCGTTGTTGACGAGGATGTCGAGCTTCTCGAAGCGCTCCGCCGTCGCCTTGGCCAGCGCCGCCGCGCCCTCGGGTGTGGAGACGTCACCGGGGATGCCCTCGCAGTCGCCGAGCGCTGCGAGCTCGCTCGCGGCCTCGGCGACCGGCCCCTCCTTGCGCGAGGAGACGATCACGCGCGCGCCGTTCTGGACGAGCCCGCGCGCGATCATCATCCCGATCCCGCGCGAGCCACCGGTGACGAGCGCGGTCTTGCCCGAGACGTCGAAGAGGTCGCTCATCAGTCCGCGAACTCCGCGGGGCGCTTCTCGAGGAAGGCGGAGATCGCCTCGGGCGGGGCGAGCCCGAAGGTGCTCATGATCTGCTGGCGATCCTCGTACTCGACGGCGGCCTGCTCGGAGGGGATCTCCAGGGCGGTCCACATCCCCTGCTTGGTCAGGCGCACGCCCCACGGTGCGAGCGTCGCGATCTGGCTCGCGGCCTCCAGCGCCCGCGCGCCGAGCGCGTCGCCGTCCACCACATCGGCGACGAGCCCGATCCGCAGCGCCTCCTCGGCGTCGAAGCGGCGGCCGGTGAGCATCAGCTCGTGCGCGCGCGAGGCGCCGATCAGACGCGGCAGCAGCCAGCTCGTCGCCATGTCGCAGTTCGAGACGCCGATGTTGACGAACGCGACGCGGAAGACGGCCTCGCTCGCGGCGAAACGGATGTCGCACCCGAGCGCCAGCGCGAGCCCGAAGCCGGCCGAAGGTCCGTTGACCGCGGCGATCACCGGCTGGGGGAGCGCGCGCAGGCCGAGAACGAGGCGGGACATGTGCTGCTGGTTGGCGAGCCGGTCGCGCGACTCGTCCTCGCCGGTGTTGCCGGGCGCGCGCCCGTAGCCCTCGAGGTCGAGCCCGGCGCAGAAGCCGCGCCCGGCGCCGGTGAGGATGACCGCGCGGCACGAGCGATCGTGCTCGATCTCGCCGAGCGCCTCGTGCAGCGCCTGGCACAGTTCGGCGGTCATCGTGTTCAGCCGCTCGGGCCGGTTGAGCGTCAGCCGCCGCACGTGCGGCGCCGGCTCGTCGACGATCAGCACCTCCTCCGCCATCGCCGGCATCCTATTCGCGGAGGGCCGGCAGGGAGGGCCGGCCCGACCCCTCTCGACTTACTCGCTGGGGTAGTGGAAGGCCTGGGTCTGGGTGACCTTGGCGACGAGCGCGCCGTCGCTGTCTCGCGCGAGCTCGGTCTCGATCACGACCGTGGTGCGGCCCTTGTGCAGGACGCGGCTCGTCGCGGTCACGGCGCCGTCGCGGACGCCGCGCAGGAAGTTCGTCTTGGACTCGATCGTCGCGGTGCCGACCGCGCCCTCCGGCAGGTTCAGGAACGCGAGCGCCCCGCCGCCGCCGTCCGCCATCGCCATCAGCGCGCCGCCATGGAGGAGGCCGCCGGCGGTGCAGCGCTCGGGCGCCCACTCCATGCGCCCGCGCACGACCTCGGGCGTCGCCTCGATCAGCTCGGCGCCGATCAGCGCGGCGAATGGCATCAGGTCGCGGAGCTGCTCGGGCGTGGCCACGCCCGGCATCTTGCCCCAATCGGCCGTGCTCGGCTCAGCGGCCGATTCTGTGACACTCCCGCCGTGCCCGCTCCGCCGCCGTCCGTCGCTGTCGTCGGCCATGTCGAGTGGGTGTTGTTCGGCCGCGTGCGGCAGCTGCCGAGCGCGGGCGAGGTCGCGCATGCCACCGGTGCATTCGAGGAGCCGGCCGGTGGCGGCGCCGTCGCGGCGGTGCAGCTCGCGCGCCTCGCAGGCGCGTGCAGCCTGTTCACGGTGCTCGGGGAGGACGAGCCCGGGCGGGCGTCCCGTCGCCGCCTGGGCGAGCTGGGGGTGCGCGTCCTCGACGAGCCCGCGGCCAAGCCGACGCTCGAGCCCACGGGCGAGGCGGATGCGTGGCAGAGCCCGCACGCCGTCGGTGCCGCGCCGACGCGGCGGGCGGTGACGATCGTCGATGCCGCGGGCGAGCGCACGATCACGACGTTCGGGGAGCGGCTCGACCCTGCGGGCGACTCCGGTTCGGCCCACTGGGCGGAGCTGCGAGAGCTCGACGCCGCGTACTTCACGGCCGGCGACGTCCCTGCTCTCTCGAGGACGCGGCAGGCCGCGCGCGTGCTCGTCGCGAGCCCACGCGCCCGCCACGCGCTCGGGCACGGCGTCCCGATCGACGCGCTCGTGCTGAGCGCGCACGACCAGGTCGAGCTGGCGGCCGCGCGGCCGGTCGAGCACGAAGCCGAGCTCGTCGTCTGCACGGAGGGCGCCGAGGGCGGGCGCTGGCGCCGGCGCGACGGGCGGGAGGGACGCTGGCAGGCGGTGCCGCCGCCCGGCCCCGCCGTCGACTCCTACGGCTGCGGGGACTCCTTCGCCGCGGGGCTGACGTTCGGGCTCGGCGCGGGCCTGGCCCTGCCGGACGCGCTCGAGCTCGCGGCGCGCTGCGGCGCCGTCTGCTCGACGGGCGCCGGCCCCTTCGAGCACCAGCTCACGGGACGCGCGCTCGGTGAGTCGTGAAAGGATGCGCCGCACGATGGACTACGAGCAGATCCTGACTGACAGCTCAGAGGGCCTTCTCACGATCACGCTGAACAGGCCCGACCGCCTCAACGCGTGGACGGCGCAGATGGGCCACGAGCTGCGTGCCGCGTTCGATGCGGCCGACGCCGACGACGAGGTGCGCGCGATCATCATCACCGGCGCGGGCCGCGCGTTCTGCGCCGGCGCCGACCTCGAGGGCGGCGGCGACACCTTCGACTACCGCAAGCGCGACACGGCGGGCGCGGCCGGGCGCGACAACGGCGGCGAATTCACGCTGCGGGTCTTCGACTCGAAGAAGCCCGTGATCGCGGCGATCAACGGCCCGGCGGTCGGCGTGGGCGCGACGATGACGCTGCCGATGGACATCCGCCTGGCTGCCGACGACGCGCGCATGGGCTTCGTCTTCGCGCGCCGCGGCATCATCCCCGAGGCCTGCTCGAGCTGGTTCCTGCCGCGCGTCGTCGGGATCAGCCGCGCGATGGAGTGGGTGTCGACGGGCCGCGTGTTCGACGCGCAGGAGGGCCTCGAGGGCGGGCTGCTGCGGTCGCTGCACCCGAAAGGGGAGCTGCTCGACGCGGCCCGCGCGCTCGGGCGTGAGATCGCCGAGAACACCGCGCCCGTGTCGGTGGCGCTGGCGCGCCAGCTGATGTGGCGGATGCTCGGGGCCGAGCACCCGATGTTCGCGCACCGCGCCGACTCGCGCGGGATGGTCGCCCGCGGGCAGTCGGCCGACGCGGTCGAGGGCGTCACCTCCTTCCTGGAGAAGCGCCCCGCCGTGTTCAGCGACAGGGTGAGCGCGGGGCTGCCGGACGTGATGCCGGGCTGGCGCGCGCCCGAGTTCGAATAGCGCTCAGCCGGGCGCGAACTCGGGCAGCTTCTGCTTGAGCGACAGCACGGAGGCGAACAGGTCCCCGTGCTCGGCAACGCGCTCGAGGAGCTGCCCCGCGTCGAACACGAGCGCGGCGGGGTCGCCGCCGTCGAGCGCCGCTGAGACCTCGTCCCAGTCGAGCGGCGTCGAGGCGGTGGGATGCGCCCGCGCCCGCAGCGAGTAGACGCACACGGTCGTCTTGTTGCGGTCGTTCTGGCTCCAGTCGATCAACACCTTGCCGTCGCGGCGCGTCTTGGTCATGCGCGAGACGACCCTGTCGGGCTCGGTCTGCTCGAAGAGCTCGGCGACGGCCTTCGCGAAGGTCTTCGTATCGGCGAAGCCGACGTCCCCGACGTTCAGCGGCACGTACACCTGCAGGCCCTTGGAGCCAGAGGTCTTGACGAAGCTCGCCAGGCCGAGGTTCCCGAACAGGCCCTTCAGGTCGAGGGCGAGGCGGGCGCAGTCGAGCACGTCGGTGCCCTCTCCGGGGTCGAGGTCGAAGACCATCGAGGTCGGGCGATCCGCGGCCTCGGCGAGGGCGAGCGGCGTGTGCAGCTCGACCGCGGCGAGGTTGGCGAGCCAGACGAGCGTCGGCAGGTCGTCGGCCAGCGTGTAGTCGATCTTCTTGCTCCCCGCGGGGAGGCTCGCCGTGCGGACCCACTCGGGACGGTGGGCGGGGGACTGCTTCTGGAAGAAGGACTTGCCCTCGACGCCGTCGGGCCAGCGTGTGACCGTGAGCGCCCTGCCGCGAAGGTGGGCGAGCAGGACCGGCGCGACCGTGACGTAGTAGGAGATCAGCTGCCCCTTCGTGAAGCCCGTCTCGGGATAGAGGACCTTGCCCGAGTTCGACAGCTTCAGCTCGCGGCCGCCGACGAGGGCCGTCTCCGAGCCGGCGTTCTGCGAGACGATCGTGAGCGTCGTGGCCTCGGCGTCGCGCAGTTCGGCCGGGCCTTCGGCTGCCGCCCTGGCTGCGGCGGCGGCGCCCGTGGTGTCCTCGCGGACGACGAGCTCGGGCGGCTTGTCCTCGCGCAGGCCCTTGTAGGACGGGTGGCGGATGTTGCCGGCGCTCGTCCATTCCGCGAAGTCGACCTCGGCGACGAGGCGGGGCTCGACGAACACCGCCTCGCGCGGCGGCTTCTCGCCGGCGTCGAACACAGAGCGCTCGCGCCGGAGCGGCTCGAGCAGACCCTGCAGGCGCTGGAGCTCGGACTCGCTGAAGCCCGTGCCGACGCGCCCCACGTAGCGGAGCGAGGAGCCCGACTCGAAGACGCCGAGCAGCAGCGCGCCGATCGTCGAGCTGCGCCTGCCCTTGCCCGGCAGCCAGCCGCCGATCACGAACTCCTGGCGGCCGAACGTCTTGATCTTCAGCCAGGAGCCGCCGCGCCGGCCCGGTTCGTAGCGCGAGGAGAGGCGCTTGGCGACGACGCCCTCGAGGTGCTGCTCCTGGCTCGCCTTCAGCAGCTGGGAGCCGTGCCCGACGACGTGCTCGGGCGTCTGCCAGGCCTCGCCGTCGAGCGCCAGCTCGGCGAGGCGCTCGCGACGCTCGGCATACGGCTCCTCCATCAGCGAATGACCGTCGAGCCACAGCAGGTCGAAGATCATGTAGCTCACCGGCGTCTGCTTCGACAGGCGGCGGGCGTGCTCGCGCGAGGCGACGTGCATGCGCTGCTGCAGCAGCCCGAAGTTGGGGCGCCCGTCGCCGTCGAACGCGACGATCTCGCCGTCCAGCACGGCCCGGTGCGAGCCGAGCCCGCGGTCCAGGCGCGCGAGCTCCGGATAGCTGTCGCTGATCTCTTTGAGGTTGCGGCTTTCGAGGCGCACCTCGCCGGGCGAGCAGTAGGCGATCGCCCGCACGCCGTCCCACTTGATCTCGAACCCCCAGGCGTCGTCGTCGGCCGGCAGCTCACCGGTGCGCGCGAGCATCGGCACGATCCGCTCCGGCATCGTCTCGCGGCCCGGGTCGCCGGGCGGATCCATGCGGTGGATCATCCAGTCCTTCGGCGGGTCCTCCTTGTCGATCGCGAACAGCGCGTAGCGGGCGTCGAGTCGCTGGCCGTGCAGTCTGACCTCGACCTTCCGCGGCTCCCACTTCTCCAGGTCGTAGGTGCCGTGGTCCCAGATCGTCATCTTCCCGGCGCCGTAGTTGCCCTTCGGGATCTCGCCGTGGAAGTCCAGGTACTCGAGCGGGTGGTCCTCGGTGTGCGCGGCGAAGCGGTTCTCGCCGGGCTCCTCGGGCATCCCCTTCGGCACGGCCCACGACGCGAGCACGCCGTCGCGCTCGAGGCGCAGGTCCCAGTGCAGCCGCCGCGCGCTGTGCTCGTGGATCACGAAGCGAGGCAGCCCGTCGGCGCCGGCGACGCCGTGCGCGCCCGAGGGCTCCGGCGACGCGGCGAAGTCGCGTTTGCGCTCGTAACCCGCGAGCCTGCGCTTCGCGGGTTCCGCGCGCGCCTTCTCGGTGCTCGGGGCGGGCTCGGTCTTCGCGGCTTTCGCGCGGGTCTTCTTGCCGCCGGCGGCTTTCGCGCTCGGCTTCTTGCCGCTTGTGGCGGGCTGCTTCTTGCCGGCTGACTCCCGGCGCGCGGGCACCTAGCTCTTGGAGGCGGCTCGCGAGGAGCTCCGTTTGCTGCCGGAGCCCGATCCCTTTTTGCCGGCCGATTTCGGCGCTTTGGCGGGCGCTTTCTTCGCCGCCGCTTTGCGTTTCGCCGGCTTCGGCTTGGCGCCGTCTCCGCTCTCGCGTTCGCGCACGGCCTCGAGGCTCGCCTTCAGCGCGCCCATCAGGTCGGGCGCCGGAGGACCGATGTCGACGGGTTCTGGCTGCACCGCGATCACCTCGCCCTGCGCCTTGCGCTCGATCATGTCGAGGACCTGCTCGCGGTAGGAGTCCGTGTACTTCCCCGGTTCGAACTCGCCGGCGAGCGACTGCACGAGCTGCTCCGCGATCTCGAGCTCGCGCTTGGTCGTCTTGACCTCCCTGACCTCGTCGATCTCCTCGATGCTCTCCGGTGGCAGCACTTCGTCGGCGAAGATCATCGTCGCCATGCCGAGCGCGTCGCCCATCGGGCGCAGCGCCACGAGCTGCTCCTTGGAGCGGATCACAACACGCGCGATCGCGACTTTGCCGGTCTGCGCCATCGCATCGAGCAGCAGCCGGTACGGTTTCGCGCCGCCCGGGCCGGGCGCCAGGTAGTAGGGGTGGTCGTAGTAGATCGGGTCGATCTCCTCGAGCTCCACGAAGTCCTCGATCTCGATCGTCTTCGTCTTCTTCGGCGCGAGCGCCTCCAGCTCGCCGGGCTCGATCACCACGTAGCGGTCGGAAGCGATCTCATAGCCCTTGACGATGTCCTCGTAGGGCACCTCCTCGCCGCTCTGCGGATCGACCCGCTTCTGCGCGATGCGGACCCCGCTCTTGCCGTTGAGCTGGTGGAAGCGGACGTTCTTGCGGTTGATCGCGCTGTACAGCTTGACGGGCACGGTCACCAACCCGAAGCTGATCGCGCCGGTCCAGATCGAACGTGGCATCGTTCGTAGTGTTACCAGCTATTTGCGCGCGCAAACAGCGCTGCAATGCCGCGATCGGAGAGACTGCCCGCCATGAGCATCACGTCGCCGGCCCCGCAGGGCGCGCTGCAGGAGGACCCGGCCGAGCTGCTGGCGCGGCTGCTGCGCTTCGACACCACCAACCCGCCGGGCAACGAGCGCGCGTGCATCGAATGGGTGCGCGGGCTGCTGGAGGAGCTGGGCTGCGAGGTGAAGATCGTGGCGGCGGCGCCCGAGCGGCCGAACCTGATCGCGCGACTGCCCGGCGAGGGCGCCTCGCCGCCCCTGTTGCTCCAGGGGCACGTCGACGTCGTCGCGGCACGCGGCGCCTGGCGCCACGAGCCCTTCGCCGGCGAGCAGCACGACGGCTTCATCTGGGGCCGCGGCGCCCTCGACATGAAGGGCGGCGTGGCGATGATGCTCGCCGCGTTCATGCGCGCGAAGGCGGCCGGGCGTCGCCCGCCGGGGGACGTGATCCTGTGTCTGATGGCCGACGAGGAGGCCGGGAGCACGCTCGGCGCCGAGTTCCTCGTCCGCGAGCACGCCGAGCTGTTCGA
The DNA here is from genome assembly GCA_963836035.1 of uncultured Solirubrobacteraceae bacterium. Classification (GTDB taxonomy): domain Bacteria; phylum Actinomycetota; class Thermoleophilia; order Solirubrobacterales; family Solirubrobacteraceae; genus Palsa-744. The sequence goes on from CAWIHX010000009.1 coordinate 881,643, forward strand.
CGGCGTTCGCTACTCGATCGGCGAGCTCGGCGGCTTCAGGATGGACGTCGGCGGCCGCGCGTTCTACCCGATCATGGTCGCCGAGAAGCAGGTCTGCTGGACCCTCGCCACGATGCGCGGCCGCGCCGGCCACGGCTCGATGCCGATCGCGGGCGGCGCGATGGCGGGGCTCGGGCGCCTGCTGAGCGCGATCGACGGCCGGCGGCTGCCGGTGCACGTGCCCGCGGTGACGCGGATGATGATCGACGCGATCGCCGGGGAGCTGCCTGCCGCGCTCGCGCTCCCGCTTCGCGGCCTGCTGCGCCCGCGGATCACCGACCGCGTGCTCGACGCGCTCGGGGAGCGTGGCCGGCTGTTCGAGCCGCTGCTGCACAACACGGTCGCGGCGACGATCGTGCGCGGGGGCGAGAAGGTCAACGTGATCCCCGACGAGGTGAGCGTCGAGCTCGACATCCGGCTGCTTCCAGGCTCGACCCCGGAGATGGCGTTTGCCGAGCTGCGCGCGCTGAGCGGCGTCGAGATGGAGCTGGAGGTGCTGCGCCACGACCCCTCGCCCGCCGAGCCCGAGATGGCGATGTTCGACGCCCTGTCCGAGATCCTCTGTGAGCTGGACGGCGAGGCGAAGCCGGTGCCGTTGCTGCTGCCGGGCGTCACGGACGGGCGCTTCTTCTCGAAGCTCGGCGTCCAGACCTACGGCTTCCTGCCGATGCAGTTGCCGGCCGACCTCCGCTTCATGGAGCTGATCCACGCCGAGGACGAGCGGCTGCCGGCCGAGACGGTCGAGTTCGGCACGCGCGCGATCGAGCGCCTCCTCGAACGGTTCTGAGAGCGGCCGTCTAGGGAGGCCCGCCGGGGCCTTCGCCCGGCCCCGACATCCAGCCGATCGCGGCGGGCAGCACCTCTTCGCGCTGGGCCTCCTCGGCGGCGCCCGCCTCATCGCGCCCGAGCGCGAGGCGGGCGGAGTAGATCGAGTGCGCACCCATCCGCCGCGAGACCACGGTCGCGCCGACGACCGCCAGCAGAATCGGCACGAGCAGCCCCTCGGCGCGGTGGGTCAGCTCGAGCATCAGCACGACCGCCGCGAGCGGCGCCTGCATGCAGGCGGCGAGCACGGCGGCGCCGCCGATCACCGCGTACGTACCGGCCGGCGCCCCCGGCCAGATCAGGCTCCAGCCGCGGCCCGCGAGCCCGCCGAGCACGACGCCGAAGCACAGCGTTGGCGTGAAGAGTCCGCCCGGGGCGCCGCTTCCCAGGCAGCCGGCCGTCGCGATCGGCTTCAGGACGACGAGCGCGGCCATCAGGCCGGCGGCGAGCTGGCCCACGAGCGCGAGCTGGACGACGTTCTTGCCGTTGCCGAGGAGCTGGGGATAGGCGATCGAGAGCACGCCGAGCGCCGCGAACACCGCGATCGGGGCGAGCAGCTGCAGCGTGCGGCTCGTCGGCCGCGAGCGGTGGGCCCGCGCGATCACGCGGATGTAGAGCAGCGAGGCGACGCCGGCCACCGGCCCCGCGATCGCCGACCAGACGATCTGCGTGGGGTGGGTGAGGTGTTCCGCGATCAGGTAGGTCGGGGCTTTGGGGATCGCCACCCAGGCGATCGCCGTGGCGATCAGGGAGGTCGCGAGGGCGGGCAGCACGAGCGGGAGCGCCAGGGTGCCGAGCAGCACCTCGAGCGCGAAGAGCGCGCCGCCGAAGGGGATGTTGTAGACGGCCGCCATGCCCGCGCCCGCCCCGCAGGCCACGAGCAGCCGCCGCTGCCAGCCTGGCACGCCGGCCCGCTCGCCGAGCGTGCTGGCGACGGCGGCGCCGGCCTGCTGCGGCGCCGCCTCGCGCCCCAGTGACGCTCCCAGCGCGACGATCACGATCGAGTGCACGCCCCGCGCGATGCTGCCGAGCAGCGGCATCCGGGCGTCGCGCAGCCACAGAGAGTCGGAGACGTCCGCGGCGTGCGTGCGTGCGAGCGCCAGCGCGCCCCCGCCGGCGACGACGCCGCCCACCGTCACGATCAGGACGCGGCGGCCGTCCGATGTCTGTTCGACGCCGTGCAGGAACGAGCCTTCGTCATAACCCCAGGCGAGGTGCTGCACGGCGTGCAGCAGTTCGATCAGCGCCGCGCCGGCGATGCCGGAGGCGACCCCGATCACCACGACCAGCGCCCAGAAGCGCCAGCTGTAGGAGGCTGTGATGCCCCGGCCGGGGACGTTGGGCTGAGGCAGGGCGCGCGGCAACTCCCCGCGGAGTCTGACGAGCGGGGGCGACGAGCAGGTGGAACCGCGCGTGTCCGGCCGGCGGCGCCTACGCGATCGCCGGGGCCTGCGGGAGCTGCGCCAGCGCGTCCTGCATGTCCTGCTCGGAGAACTCCGGATCCTCGAGCTCGCCGGCCAGGTAGGCGTCGTAGGCCGACAGGTCGAAGTTGCCGTGACCGCACAGGCCGAACAGGATCACGCGCGCCTCGCCGGCCTCCCGCGCCGCCTCGGCCTCGTCGATGACCGCGCGGATCGCATGTGCCGGCTCGGGCGCCGGGATGATGCCCTCGCTGCGCGCGAAGCGCACGGCCGCGGCGAACGTCTCGTTCTGCCGGTAGGCGCGGGCCTCGACCACGCCGGCCCGGACGAGCCCGCTGACCAGCGGCGAGTCGCCGTGGTAGCGCAGCCCGCCGGCGTGCACCGGCGGCGGCACGAAGTCGTGGCCGAGCGTGTACATCGGCATCAGCGGCGTGAGCCCGGCGGTGTCGCCGAAGTCGTAGCGGTATGCGCCTCTCGTGAGCGTGGGGCATGCCGACGGCTCGGCTGCGACGAAGCGCATCTTGCTCTCTCCCCGCAGCACGCCGCGCAGGAACGGGAACGTGAGACCGCCGAAGTTCGATCCGCCGCCGACGCACGCCACGACCACGTCCGGAGCCTCGCCGGCCATTTCCATCTGGGCGATCGCCTCCTGACCGATCACGGTCTGGTGGAGCAGGACGTGGTTCAGCACCGAACCGAGCGAGTAGTTGGTGTCCTCGCGCGCAGCCGCGATCTCGACCGCCTCGGAGATCGCGATGCCGAGCGAGCCGGTCGGGTGCTGCTGCTGCGCGCTGCCGGCCTGCGTGAGCGTGCTCGGCGAACGGTGGACGGTGGCGCCCCACGTCCTGATCATCGAGCGCCGGTAGGGCTTCTGGTCATAGGAGGAGCCGACCATGAACACCTCGCACTCCAGGCCGAACAGCGAGCATGCGAACGCGAGCGAGGACCCCCACTGCCCGGCTCCGGTCTCGGTCGTCAGCTTCGTGATGCCCGCCTGTGCGTTCTCGTAGGCCTGCGGCACGGCGGTGTTGGGCTTGTGCGAGCCCGCGGGCGAGACGCCCTCGTACTTGTAGTAGATGTGCGCGGGAGTGTCGAGCTCGCGCTCCAGCCGGCGCGCGCGGTAGAGCGGCGTCGGTCGCCACAGCCGGTACGCCTCCAGCACGGCCTCGGGGATCGCGATCTCGGGCTCGCCCGAGACCTCCTGTTCGATCAGCGCCATCGGGAAGATCGGCGCGAGGTCGGGAGGGCCGGCCGGCTCCATCGTGCCGGGGTGCAGCGGCGGCAGGGGCTCGCCGGGCATGTCCACGAGCAGGTTCACCCACTGCGCGGGCACGTCCTGCTCGGAGAGCAGGTACTTCACCGTCTCGGTCATCCGCAGCTCCCTCTCGTTCGACGCGGCGCCCCGTGGGCCTCGGCGACACACTAGCTCCGCCGGGGCCGCCGGTGACGGCGATCACACAAAACTGGCCAGCCAGCCAGTATGATCCGCGCGACCCAGCGAGCCTTGGAGACCCGGGAGGTCCAGATGGCAACCGTCGACCGTGACATCGCGAGCGTGGAACTCACAGAGGCGGAGCTGTGGGTCGACGGCCCGCCCTACGACACCTTCAAGGAGATGCGGGCCAGGTGCCCGATCCACTGGACGGAGAAATTCGAAGAATTCCCCGAGGAGGAGGGGTTCTGGTCGGTCACGACCGCGGATGACATCCACACGGTCAGCCGCGACTGGGAGACCTACTCCTCGGAACTCGGGGGCGTGCTCGCCGCGCGCGGGGACTTCCCGCTCGAGCTCGCGCGGGCGATGTTCATCGGCATGGACCCCCCGAAGCACGATCGCGTCAAGGCGCTCTTCCAGCGCGGGTTCACGCCGAAGCGGATCGCCGACCACGAGCAGGCGATCCGCGAGATCGCCGGGCGCGTGCTCGACCGGCTCGACGGACGGGAGACGGCCGACCTGGTCGAGGACGTCGCCCAGCCCGTCGTCTCCCGCGTGATCCACAGCTTCATGGGCGTCCCCGAGGAGGACGACGCGACGTGGGCGCGGCTGATGAACTCGGTGCTCGCCGCGGGCGACCCCGACATCAACCCGGACGGCGTCGAAGGCGCGATCCACAAAGACATCCCGGAGATCTTCGAGCGCTGCCGCGAGCTGATCGCCCAACGGCGCGAGGCTCCCACCGACGATCTCACCAGCGTGCTGATCAACGCCGAGATCGACGGCGAGAAACTCGAGGAGCACGAGATCGTGATGGGCTTCTTCCTGCTCGTCGCGGCTGGCAACGACTCGACGAAGGCGACCTACTGCAGCGCGATGCGCGCGCTGATGGAAGACCCGTCCCAGAAGCAGGTGCTCGTGGACGATCCGTCGCTGGTTCCCGATGCCGTGGAGGAGGCGCTGCGCATGTTCCCCGCCTTCGCCCACTTCCGCCGCACGACCACGCGCGACACCGAGCTCCACGGCCAGAAGATCAAGGCCGGCGAGAAGGTCGTCATGTGGTACGTCTCCTCGAACCGCGACGAGACGCGCTACGAGGACGCCGACCGCTTCGACATCACGCGCAAACCCGAGCACCAGGCGTTCGGCGCGGGCGGCCGGCACTTCTGCCTCGGGACCGCCCTCGCGCGCCTGGAGCTGCGGATCCTGATCGAGGAGACGCTGGAGCGCTACCCGCGGATCGAGATCGACGGCAGGCCGCGTGCGGCCGAGTCGCTGTTCGTCAACCAGCTGAAGTCGCTGCCGGTCCGGCTCAACCCCTGACGCGAGCCGCGCGGTCGCCAGGGCGAGCGCGGCGGCGACGCGGAGGACCGCACAGCGCCCGCGGCGGACGCCGCGTGTCGGCCGCTGGACGAACATCGGGTGGGGGGTTGACCTCCCGGCGGAGGTTTGTCTGAGGACGATTCTCGGCTCGATCCGCTGCGGTGATTAGCCAAATGCCTATCCGCCCGGCATCCCGGGCCTCCTGCGTATGGGGGAGAGCGCGTTCACGGAGTCGCAGGACCGCTAAGAAAATGCGCAAACTCCGTCGATTACTGGCTCATGGCCAGCGTCGAACCGCACCAGCTCGACGAGCTGATCCGGCAGACGATCGACCCGCTGCAGCTGATGCAGCGCGTGGGCGATCAGCTGGTTGCGAGGGTGGATGTCGCCGAAGGCGCGATCGTGGGGCTGCAGATCGACGAGCACCAGCTCCGCTTCGTCAGCGCGTCCGGTCATCTCGCGCCGCAGGTCGGCTCGGCGCTGCCGATGGCCGGCAGCCTGTGCGGCGAGACGATCCGCACCGGGCGCACGCAGGTGACCGACGACACCGAGACGGACGCGCGCGTGCACAGGCGGACCACGCGGGCCTTCGAGGTCGGCTCGGCGGTCTGCGTGCCGGTCGGACGCGGCGAGCGCCCGATCGGGATGCTCGCGGTCTGCTCGCGTCACCCGCACGCTTTCGGATCGGGCGACCTGGAGCTGCTCTCCGGGCTCGCCGACTTCATCAGCACCGCGATCGGCACGGCAACTGACCTGATGGAGATCACGGCCCGGCTCTGCGGGCGCCAACTGCGCGAGCTCGCGCCCGGCGGGGAGGCGGAGCGGACGAACATGTTCGTCGCCGGCGTGCTGGACCCGCGCGGGCTGGAGCGCGTCGCGGCCCGCGAGCGGATCCAACGCGTCCTCGACGAGCGCCGCTACGAGATCGTCTTCCAGCCGGTCTTCGACCTGCGCGACGGCTCGGTGTTCGCAGTGGAGGCGCTGGCGCGCTTCTCCGGCGAGCCGTACCGCAGCCCCGACCTGTGGCTCGCCGAAGCGCACGAGGTGGAGCTGGGTGTCGAGCTCGAGCTGGCCCTGATCGGTGCCGCAGTCGAGGCGCTGGAGGAGATGCCGCGCGCTGCCGCGCTCGCGATCAACGCAGGCCCCGAGGCACTCGCGGGCGCCGACATCGGGGCGCTGCTCGGCGGCGTCGATCCGACCCGCGTCGTGGTCGAGCTGACCGAGCACGCTGCGGTCTCGGACTACCCCGCTCTGGCAGGCGCCCTGGACGTGCTGCGAAAGACCGGCGTGCGACTCGCGATCGACGACGCCGGCGCGGGCTTCGCCAGCCTGATGCACATCCTGCGACTCGCCCCTGACTTCATCAAGCTCGACCGGCAGCTGATCAGCGGCCTCGACACCGACCCCGCACGCCGCTCGCTTGCCGCCTCACTGACGCGCTTCGCCGAGGAATCCGGCGCGACGATCGTCGCCGAGGGCGTCGAGACAGGGGCCGAACTCGCCGCGCTCGAGGTGCTCGGCATCTGCCACGCCCAGGGCTTCTTCCTCGGCCGGCCCGTCCCGCCCGCGGAGCTCGCCTCGATGGGCCGGAGTGGCAGCGCCCGCGTTCGCCGCGAGAAGCGCGGCGTGCCGCGGGCCGGCAAGCGCCGGGCGCGCGCCGCCTCGACGAGGGTCTAGCCCCGCAGGCGCAGGTCGACCACGACCGGCGCGTGGTCCGACGGCTTCGTGCCCTTGCGCGCGTCACGGTCGATGTAGGCGTCCGCGACCTCGCTCGCGAGGCGCCCGTCGAGCAGCACGAGGTCGATGCGCATCCCTTCGCCTTTGTGGAACATGCCGGCCCGGTAGTCCCAGTAGGTGAAGGGCGCGCCCTTCAGTGCCCGCGGCATCACGTCGGTGAGACCCAGCCCGAGAAGCGCTGCGATCGCCTCGCGCTCCGGCGCGGTCACGTGGGTGGAGCCGGTGAACGCGCTCGGATCCCACACGTCCGCGTCCGTCGGCGCGACGTTGAAGTCGCCGAGGACGGCGAGCGGGTTGCTCCCGTCGAGGTCTCCGCGCACCGCCTCGCCGAGGGCTGCGAGCCAGGCGAGCTTGTAGGCGTAGTGGGGGTCCTCGACTGTGCGCCCGTTGGGCACGTAGACCGACCAGACCCGGACGCCGCCGCACGTGGCGGCGATCGCGCGATGCTCAGGATCGGGGAAGCCCGGCTCTCCGGCGAAGCCGCGGCTGACCGCCTCGATGCCCACGCGGGAGAGGATCGCGACGCCGTTGTACGGCCCGTCGCCGTCCGCCGCCGACTCGTAGCCCGCGCTCGCGAGCTCGTCGGCCGGGAACGTCGCCGCGGTCGCCTTCGTCTCCTGCAGGCAGAGGACGTCAGGCTGCGCCCCCGCGAGCCAGTCGATCACACGCGGCAGCCGTGCCGCCAGCGAGTTGACGTTCCAGGTGGCGATCCGCAGCTGACCCATGAGGCTCGGCTGGAACCTTAGGGGCGGACCGACGTCCGTGCTCTGACCCCCGCGAAGGCGCGATTTCCGTGATCGCAGAGCCAAATCCGGGTAATGGCTCGTCAACGATGAGCATCCCTGCTCAGAACAGCTCACGCGGGGGCCGCAAAGGCCGAGGCCGTTGCGTGCTACGAGGCGGCGGAGCGTTGCTCGTTTCCCTCTTGACGCTCCCCGCCTCGGCTGCTCCGCCGTCCGCTTCCGCCGCGTCCACGCTCCCGCTGCCGACCGTGGCGAGCGTTCCAGCAGCCGCGGCGCGGGGCGTCGTGCCGAGAGCCGCTGTCGCAGCAGCCGCGGCGCGGGGCGTCGCGCCGACAGCCGCCGCCGGCGCGACAGCCGCAGTCCCGACAGCCGCCGCCTCGACCGCTGCCACCGCCCTGGCGACAGGTGCCCTCGCGGCGACGGCCGCCACCCCGGCGGCAGCGCCGGAACCCGCGACGAGGAGCGCTGCGCCCGCAGCCGGTGTCGTGCCCGCGCCCACCCGGAGCTCGCAGCGTGCCGCCGCCTCGCTGCGCACCGCGGCGCCGTCCAGCCAACTGCCTGTGCCGGTCGTCCCGCCGAAGGTCCAAGTGCCGCCGCCACCGGCGCTGCCCACCCCCGCGCCGAAGGTGGTTCCCGAGCTTGCCTCCCCGACGCCGGCCGCCGGCGAGCCGGATGCGACACCGGTCGAAGCCGCACAGCACGACGAACCGGCGGCGGCGCCGCACAGCAGCGCTGCCCGGCCCATGCCTGCGCAGCCGGCCCGCAGGCGCGCCCTCCCGCAGGCTGAAGGGACGCCCGGGGCGATCGCGCGCCTCGCGACGGCGGACCACCGCGCCACGAGTGCGAAGGCGCCGTCGCGGGTGCGGCGGGCTCCCGGTTCGCCGACGCCGGCGTCTGCCGCTCACCCGCACCGCTTCTCCCTCCTCGCCGCCCGCGCCGCCGTTCCGGCGGGTGCCGCGGGCGGCACGCCCGACATCCGTCCCTTCGGGCTTGGTCCTCTCGACACCGCAGGCGCGGACGTGCCGGCGACGATCCTGCTGATAGCCGGTGGCGCCCTGCTGATCTTGCTGATGTGCCTGGACGGGGCCGGCCTCGGGCCGCGCCACGACCACCTCCGGCAGCGCGTCGGTGGCTGGAGGCTGCCGTGGCGTTGATCCTCCACAACCGGCGCCTGCCGGGTCTTCTGCTGCTTCTGTGCCTCGGCACGTCGCTCCTCGGCGCGTGCCCGGCCCGGGCATCCCAGCCGCCGCTGCTCGCGACGGCAACGAGCACCGTCGACCGGGTCAGCGGGCAGATCGCGGCTGCGCCCGCCGCCGCGACTGCGCAGGCGGTCCGAACCGTCCCTGCCGCGGCCGTGCCACAGGCCGTCGGCGCCGCCGTTCAGGACACCGCGCAGCGCGCCGGCGCGGCGACCGGTGCCGTCGAGCAGTCGGTCGAGCCGGTCGTCTCCGGCGCGAGCGGCGTCGTGCACGAGCTCCCGGCACCCGCCCGCGCACTCGCGCCGGTCGAGCACACGCTCGAAGGCGCTGTCGGGACCGTTCGCAACGCAGCCGGCCTCGCCCCGGGCACGGCCGGGGCTGCCCGCCGCACCGTCACGACCCAGGTTGCAACGCCACCCGGCGGCCGGGTTCCCACGCCTGCGGCCAGGCCCGCGCCGACCGCCCGCGATACGGCCGAGGGGAGCGCCCCTGCCGCCGCGCCGGCCGCAGCGCGTTCGGCTTTGACGCCAGCCAAGCCGCCCGCCTCGCCGCGGATGTCCCCAGCCGCCGCGCACGCGCGGGGCTCGCTCGCCGGCGCCGCGGCTTCGGCGCCCAGCCGCTCCGAGGTGACCGGCGCCGCCCTTCCGGCCGCTGCCTCTCAGCCTCCGCTCGCCCCCGAGAGTCCCCCCGGACACGCGCCGCTCCGTCTGCCCGCGCCTGGCGGGACCCTGGGCTTCTCCCTCACGGCCGCCCCCGGCGGCGGCGTCGCCTTCGTGCTGATCCTCGTCCTGCTGCTGACGGCGTCGCTTCCGACACTCACGCGACGCCTGCGGCCGGCTGCCGCGCTCCGACAGGACGTGCGCCACGTCCTGATCCTCGACAGACCCGGCTAGCTCCCGAGCTCGTAGCCCGCGGAGCCGTCCCGGCAGCGGCCGGGCGGCTCGTGCATCGCCACGACCTCGAAAGGAGCAAGCTCGATGAACGAGCGAGAGACGGTTCACCGCGGTCGCAGCCGACGCGAGCGTGGATCCGTCCTGCACATCGCACCGATACGGGTGCACCGGCTCGCGCTGGAGGGCGAGCTGGGTCACGACAGCGCCGCCGCGCTGGAAGCGGCGATCGACGATCTCTGCGCCGCCGGCGTGGAGCGACTCGTGCTCGACCTGAGCGGGTTGACCGCGATCGATCGCACCGGCGTCGGCGTGGTCGCGATGCGTTGCCGGCTGTGCGGCCGGCACGGCGTCGCGGTCGAGCTGACGGGCGCGTCGCCGGACGTCACCGCGGCGTTCGAGGCGGCCGGGCTGCGTGGCCAGTTGCCCTTCCGCGAGAATTCGCTGACCTCGAGCGTGAGCTGACCCCTCCCCCTACCGTCTACAGGGGGAGGGCAGCACCTCCCGCGCGGCTTCAGCCGGCGGGCTGGGCGCTCTGAGAGAGAGACGAAAGGGGAGCCAACCGTGAGAAGCGTCCGCACTGCCCTCGGCCTGACCGCCGTCGGGCTCATCTGCCTGCTGGCCGCGCCGGCCGCGGGCGCCGCATCGCCGATCAGGCTGGTGCTCGACCAGGGCGCAGCGTTCTCGCTGCTCGGCCACTCCTGCGGCGGCATCCAGGAGCAGGTCTACGCGACCGGGTTCGGCGCCGCGCCCGGCGGCTACCCCGAAGGCGACGCCTACCTCTCGACGCGCTGCGGCGGCAGCGGGCGCGGCGGGGGCTACAAAGTCACCGAATACAAAGCCGCGGCGTCGGTGGTGTGGAACTGGCTCGGAGAAACGCGGTCCTTCGCCCGCCTGGAAGGACCTGGCGGCGGCGGCCCGGAATTCTCGGCCGAAGACTCCCATGGCGATCGCATCTACAACGTCGGCACGGTTGCGTACCTGGAAGCAGGCGAACCGCCGCTCCAGCCGCCCGGAGCGCCGAGCAACGTCAGCGCGTCGGTCGGCCTCTACGAAACAGGCTCGACCGAATACCTGAGGATGTCGGTCGGCTTCTCGCTCGCGCAGGAAACCGCCGGCCTCGTGACGTCCTCGACGGTGACCGCGACGCCGGTTCCGGCCGGCCCGCCGGTGCTCACGGCCACCACGAGCGGCTCGTGGACGAGCGCGGCCCTTGGCCCCGTGGAACCCAACACGACATACGTGGTCACGGTCACGAGCACGGACGCCGAAGGCACCAGCGAACCCAGCGAACCGCTCGAAATCACGAGCCCCAACTCCGACGGCGAAGCCGGACAAGGCGGTGGCGGTGAAGCGCACGCGGTCACGTGCGAACAGAACACCGGCACCATCAAGCTGTCGCCCGGGCTCACGGAAACGCCACAGGTCCAGAACATCACGATCAAGGGCAATCTCGGCGAATGCGATGGAACCGCGGGCGTCGAATCGGCCAAATACGTCGCCCATCTGAAGACGACCGAAGAAGTCACCTGCTCGGTGCTGCAGAGCTTCTCGGCCGAACCGACCACCGAATCGGTTTCGGTGAGCGTCAAGTGGGCGCCGCAGGAACTCGGCACCTCGCACGGCACGCTCGTGGTGCCGATCACCGAAGTCTCCGGCGCGGCTCTCACCGGCGCGCTGGAAGCAGGCCCGTTCGGCGGCCCGGAAGCGTTCACGGGCGGGGAGCTGTTCGAGAGCTTCACAGGCGGCGCCACCTGCGGCGTCCCGCAGGGGAGCAAACAGGCCAAGCCGGTCAAGAAGGGCGTCTTCTCGGGGACGGAAGTGACGCTCGGCTGAGTCTGGGGTGCGGTCCCGGCAACCCCTCCGCCGGGGCCGCACCAGGCTTGCCGCTGGCTCCCTCGCGTTGCGAGGGACGGTGCCGCGCTCAGGCGGCGGCCGGCGCCTCGGTGCGCTCGAAGGCGCGCTGGTACGCGGGGCGCTCGGCGAGCCGGGCGATGTATGCCCGGAGGTTCTCGGGCAGCTCCTCCGAGCGGCCGGCGCGGGCGGTGAAGGCGAGCGCCGAGCCGACCATCACGTCGGCGACCGTGAACTCACCCGCGACGAGGTACTCGCCGCTGCCGAGCGCTTCCGAGACCGCCGCGACGGCCTTCTCGAAGCGGCCGCGGGCCTTCGCCGAGCGCTCAGGGTCGCTGTCCGCGTAGATCGCGCTCTCGATCAGCGGCGGCTCGAGCTCCGCGGGTCCGAAGACGGCCCACTGGTACACGAGCCCGCGCTCGTACGTCCCCGGAGCGGGGATCAGGCCCGCATGTGGATGCGTGTCCGCGATCTGCAGGCAGATCGCCGCCGACTCGAACAGCAGGCGCCCGTTGTCGTCCTCGAGGACCGGCACGCGGCCGAGCGGGTGGCGCGCGAGGTGCTCCTCACCCTTGCCCTCCTCGTAGGTCATCTTCGCGATCTCGTAGGGGACGCCGGCCTCCTCGAGCGTCCATGCCGCCCGGATCGGGCGTCCTGCGTGGTCCCGGTGGTAGATGCGCATGGGGGGACCCTATAGACGCGGGGACGCGGGCGGACCGGGACCGACTAGAGCACCCTCCGCGCCCAGGCAAAGCTGCTTGCCAGCCACCCCGAATCCAGCGGCAGCACGTACACGCCCTGGCTCGAGGAGTGGATCGCCCATTCGCCGCTGAGCGCGATCCCCTCGTGGATGACGTTGGCCTCCGTCGCCTTCGAGTTGAAGTGCGCCGAGCCGAAGAACAGGAGATCGGCGGGCTGGACGCCCGACAGGGGGACACGGGCCGACTTCGGGATCTCGCCCGCCTGTTCTGCGGCCGTGCGGCCGAGGATCGCGGCACCCCACCGCAGGCCCGAGACCTTGTAGACGCGCCAGGCGAAGCCAGAGCAGTCATAGCCGCCGTGTTCGAGGCCATCTTCGGTGCCATCGGTCGTCCCGGCCCAGACGTAGGGCATGCCGATCTTCGAGACGGCGATCCGCAGCGCTTGGAGCTGCGCGGCGGTGTAGTGCGGCAGAGCGAAGGCTTCGAAGGTTTCGCGGGCCGACTGAGCCTGCCATTCGCCCGCTCCGAGCGCCACCGCGAGCGAGTGTGCGGCTTCTGCCCGGGTGATCTCGTCCGAGGGGTAGAGCTCGACCGAGTCTTCGCCGGCCGGGTGGTTGTAGCGGAGCCCCATGTAGCGCGCGATCACCTCGCTCCCGAAGTAGCCGGGCGGTTTGAGGCCTGCCGCCTTCGCTGCGCGCTCGACGTGTGCGGCAACGGCGCCGAGCCCGAGTTGGGAGACCATCAGCGCGTCGAAGCGGGTGACCGTGATGCGGGCGTTCGACTGCACCGCGACCGGGGAGCTCCCGCTCCGCGTGGAGAGCGCGGCCATCGCCTGTGAGGCGGCCTGCGCCGTCAGCGGGGAGGCGCCGGCAAAGCCTCCGCCGGGCGCTTCGGTCATCAGGCCTGCCTGCACGACGAGACGCTGCGCCGGCGCGTCCCAGTTGGCCGCCGAGTACCTGCTGGCGGCGGCGCCCGCAGGCACCACGAGGGCCATGCACCCGAGGAGCGCGGCGGTGGCGGCGAGCGTGCGCCGGCACGCCGCGCGTGCCCGGCGGTTCGAGGTCGATCGGGCGCGCGGGAGCGAGCTGATCACGCCTTTGCATCGGCGCGATCGCGATCTGGGTTAGCGGTGGGTCACGAGCCTGGACGCCCACGCGCTCGGGTACCGTCGCGCCGTGGCGCTGGAGGGCTTCGAGATCAAGGTCGTGCCGCGCGCGGGCCGTGAGGAGATCGCGGGCGAGCGCGACGGCTGCGTGCTCGTGCGCGTCCGTGCGGCGCCGCAGGGCGGCGCCGCCAACGAGGCCGTCCGGCGTCTGATCGCCGCGCGACTCGGAGTGCGGACGGCCGACGTCGAGCTGCTCCGCGGCGATCGCTCGCGCCGCAAGACCGTCCGGGTCGCAGGCCTGGCCGCCGCCGACGCGCGGCGGCGGCTGCTCGCAGCTGGTTGAGCCTCAGGCGTTCAGCGTGACCGGAAGCGTCTTCAGCTGGTTGGCGAACGGCGACTCGACGAACTTCGGCTCGCCGGCGATCTCCATCCGCGGGTAGCGGCTGAGCGTCTCCTCGATCAGCACGCGCAGCTCCAGCCGCGCGAGCGCGGTGCCGAGGCAGAAGTGCCTGCCGCCGGCGCCGAAGGCCTGGTGCTCGGCTTCCCGTCGGAGGTCGAACGTGTCGGGGTCCTCGTACCTGGTCTCGTCCCGGTTCGAGGACGGGTACCACATCACGACCTTCTCGCCCTTGTGGATCGTCTGCCCGTGCAGCTCGGTGTCGTGGGTCGCGGTCCGTGCGAAGTGGGCGAACGCGGGGAACATGCGCAGCGCCTCCTCGACGACGGCGGGCACGAGCGACGGGTCGGCCACCGCCATCTCGCGCTGGTCGGGGTTCTCCATCAGCGCGCGCATGCCGCTGCAGTAGGTGGCCTTGGTGGAGTCGTTCCCGGCCGCCATCAGCAGGAAGAAGCCCATCACGATCTCGTGGTCCTCGAGCTTCTCGTCGTCGACCTCCGCGTGCACGAGCACGGACGTGAGGTCGTCCGTCGGCGACTCCCGCCGTTCGGCGATCAGCTTGGCGCAGCGCTCGAACACCTCGGGCACCTCGTTCTCGATCACGGTCTGCGCCCCCTCCGGCGTCCTGTCGGGGTCGCCGGCGCCGAGCACGTTGTTCATGATCGTCGCCCAGATCGCGTCGTCCTCGGGCGGCACCCCCATGAAGCTGCCGATCACCCGCGCCACGAAGGGCTGGGCGACGTCGGTCACGAGATCGCACTGCTCGCGGTCCTTCAGGCCGTCGAGCACCTCGATCGCGATCTGCCTGATCGCGGGCTCGTGCTCGGCGATCCGCTTCGGCGTGAAGCCGCGCTGGAACAGCGCCTTCAGCCGGTCGTGCTTGGGCGGGTCCATGCCGATGAACATCGCCTGCTGGAGCTCGAGCGGCAGGATCGCGTTCTTCAGCGCGGTGATGCCGCCCAGTTCCGAGGAGTAGGTCTGCCAGTCGCGGCTGACCTCGAGCACGTCGTCGGCCGTCGTGACCGACCAGAACCCTTCCTCGTCCGGGTACTCGGAGATGCCGTCGCTCCAGTGGACGGGGCAGCGCGCCCGCATCTCCTTGAACAGCTCGTGCGGCGGGCCGTCCACGAAGTTCTCGCGGTCGCCCACCCGGACCCGCTGCAGGGACCTCGCCTCATGGCTGGTCGATGCCATTGTGTTCCCCTCCTCCCAAGCCTACGTTGAAGCCAGCGTAGCCGAACGTGGAGGCCGCCGCGGGCGACTGTAGTGTCAGCCGCCGATGCTGCTCGGTGCTCGGATGGTCCTGTTCGCGGTCTTCCTCGTCGCCGGGCTCGCGAAGTTCACGGACCGCGCCGGGGCGCGCGAGGCTCTGCACGCGTTCGGCGCCCCCCGCCGGGCGCTCGCGCCGGCCGCGGTGGCGCTCCCGCTGATCGAGCTCGCCGTCGCGGCGGCGCTGCTCGTTCCCGCCTCGGTACCGGCGGGAGCGATCGCGGCCCTCGCCCTGCTGCTCTGCTTCTGCGCGGCGATCTCGCTCGCGATGCGCCGAGGCGAGACGCCGCGGTGCCATTGCTTCGGCCAGCTGCACTCCGCGCCCGCCGGCACCGGTGCGCTCGTTCGGAACGGGTTGCTCGCCGCGCTCGCGGCGAGCGTGCTCGTGCCGGCGTGGAACGACCCCGGCCCGAGCTCGGTCGCCTGGCTCGGGACGCTCTCGGGGAGCGAGCTCGCGGTGCTCGCCGGCGCCGTCGCGCTCCTCGCCGCGCTGGCGGGCGTGACGCTGTTCGCGGCCGAGCTGCTGCGCCGTCACGGCGTGGTGCTCGCGCTCCTGGAGGCGCTCGAGCAGCACACTGGCGTCAAAGCGGACTCGCTCCCGGAGCGCGAAGCGGGCCTGCCGCTCGGAGCCGACGCGCCGGCGTTCGAAACGCCGCGAGCCGCCGGGGGCGCGGGCGTGGCGCTCGACGCGCTGCTCGAGCCCGGGCTGCCGCTCGCGCTCGTGTTCACCGACCCGGGCTGCGGACCGTGCAACGCGCTGCTCCCGGAGCTCGCCGACCTCGAGCGCCGGCTCGCCGGCGAGCTGACGGTCGCGGTGCTCGCCCGCGGCCCGCGCGAGCAGGCACGCGCCAAGGCCGATCAGCACGGCCTCGCCAACGTGCTCGCCGACGAGACGGGCGAGATCGCCGCCGGCTTCGAGGTGGCGGCGACGCCGGCGGCGGTGCTGATCGGCGCCGACGGGAGGATCGCCTCGCGCGTCGCACTCGGGTCGGATGCAGTGAGCGCGACCGTCTACGAGGCGGCGGGCAGGAGGAGCAACGAGCTGCGCCCGGGCGAGGCGGCCCCCGACGTGGAGCTGCACGAGCTGGACGGGACGGCGGTGCGGCTGTCCGCGGCGCTCGCCGGCGACGCCCCCACGGTCCTCGTGTTCTGGAACCCGCGCTGTGGCTTCTGCCGCGAGATGCAGCAGGAGCTGCTCGACCGGACCGCTCGCCGGGCCGCGTCCTCGCCGCGGATGCTGCTCGTGAGCACCGGCGGCGCTGAGGAGATCGCCGCGCTCGGGTTCGCCTTCCGCACGCTGCAGGACCGGGCCGGCTCGGCGGTCACGCGCCTCGGCGCGCAGGGCACTCCCTCGGCGCTGCTGCTCGCCGCGGACCGCAGGCTCGCGGCGCCGCCGGCGGTCGGCCGCGAGGCGGTCCTGGCGCTCCTGCCGGCGGCCGCCGAGCCGTGGCACACGCCGCTGCTCGAGCTCACAGAGGTGGCGGCATGAGCGAGCACGCCGCGCTCGCGGCAAGCAAGGGCAAGGGCAAGGCGAAGCTGAAGCTGCACCGCAAGGTGGCCCGCGCGCAGAGCCACGCCGTCACGACGCAGCTGAAGGCGGCGCTTGGGACGACGACCGCGGGGCCACACGACATCTCGACCACGGTCAAACCCTTGCTGGCCACGATCAAATCGGTCCGCTCCCAGGTCAAGCGCGAAGGGGCGGGCAAGCACACGAAGCTCGTCGTAGCCGGTCTCGCCGACCTCGAAGCGGGGCTGCTGAAGCTGGTGGCCGCGAACAAGTCGACCGATCCCAACAAGACGCTCGAAATCGCCGCCGAGGGCATGAAGTCGCTCGGCGCGGCGAGCTCGAAGGCGCACAGGGCGGGGCATGACTGGCCGCTCTGAGGAGCGCCTCGACGCCCTCGCGGTGGCCTCGCGCGGCCACTCGCGGCGATCGCTCCTGAAGCTCGCGGCGGGCGCTGCGCTCGGCGCGATGCTCCCCGGCTGGACCCGCTCCGCATGGGCGAAGGCGAGCGCGCGCCCGTCCGGCGGCGCGCCCGGCCCGCTGGCCCGGGCGGCGGAAAAACAGCACGGGATCTGCCCGGCCCAGCCGTCCGGCATCGCGGGCTGCAACGGCGGCATCAGGCCGTGGACGCCGGCCTGCAGCGAGACGATCGTGCTCGGCACCCCCTCGACGTTCAACGGCTGCGGGCCGGAAGGCGGCATCGACCTGCCGATCTTCGGGAAGGGCGACTACGTGCCCGACGAACCCTTCGGCGTCGCCAACTTCTTCAACGCCTGCAAGGGCCACGACTGCTGCTACGGCGCGTGCGAAAGCGACAAGGCCCAGTGCGACAGCAACTTCCTCACGCAGATGCTCTCGATCTGCGAACAGACCTGGCCCACGAACACGGTCGCGAACGAAATCATCCATGCCAACCAGTACGCGTTCTGCCTCACGGTCGCCCACGCCTACTACGCCGCGGTGTCATCGACCGCGACCGGCCAGGAAGCCTGGGAAGCCGGCCAGAAGGCGACGTGCGGCTGCTGCATCGACTGCCCGACGTTCGCCAACGTGTACTGGGACGTGCCGGCGGACGAAGCCTCCCACTACGGGCCGTGCCCGGTCGCGGGCAGCCAGGACAAGGTCTGCACGAACCTCAACGAGGCGAACAACTGCGGCGCGTGCGGCAACGTCTGCGCGTCGGGCAACTGCGAAAACGGGCAGTGCGTGGAATAGACGCGAACGGCTGAGTAAGCCGGGGGGCGCTTGCCCGAGGTGCCGGTCCGAGGTGGCGGCGCCCCGGGCCGCGGGACGCCGTCAGCCGGCGGGCGGAGGCTGACGCCGGAACTGATTCGCGAGCGCGTTCAGCCGCCCGGCGAGGGCCGGCGCCACGATGGCGCCGTTGCGGCCCGCGCCTTCCTTCTCGATCAGCTCCTGGATCCTCGCCTCCGGCACGCCGGCGGCACGCGCGTGCGCGACCGCTCTGGCGATCATCGCTTCGTCGGCGGGACCCATCATCCTCATCGCCCGTCTCCCTTCCTGGTCCAGCCCATGGGCGCGGCGGGTTTCGAACCTGCGACCTCTCGCGTGTGAATAAGAACAGCACCTCGGCGCGTTTCGCCCAAAAGTCCTGCAAATCGCCCTAAACTGAGGCAAGCGCAAGACCTGGAAAATGGCTCATTTAGGCCCATTTCAGGGGGGTTTAGGCCCACGGGATGGCCCATGGGCCTAAACCCTCAGCGCTCGAGATGGCCGCCGATGGCGCGGCGACGATGTGCACTCTTCCGTCCCACTCAAGTGGCGGCGGGCCGGGCTGCCACGTCCTGCTGACGCCGCCGCCCAGCTGGCGCAGAGTGTGGGCGATAGTCGGCCAAGCTGCTGGTGGAATGCGAGCTCCTCTCGGGGGTCTCGGCCGTGGTCGTCGATCTCAGCTCGCCATGTGGCGAGGGCGCAGAGCGTCTCCGTCTGCGCCTCGTCGGTCCACCAGCCGTCTTTGAGATGTTCGAGGTGGCCGGGGGTAGCGGCCGTGCAGCGCCACGACCGCGCCCCATATCTCCTGTCGCCATGCGGGGTCGCCGCCGTAGGGCTCAAGCCATCGGGGGCTGTCGGCCCGTCTTCCCGGCACGGCTTCGGCGGATGTTGCGAGCGCTCGTGACCTTGCCGGTCCTCGGCGGCGAGCGCGACACCGTTTCGCAGGATCTGGGCGGCGAGGGTAGCGATTGGTTCGCCGGCGCTGCGTCGGCCAGCTCCTGGAGCTGGGCTGGCGACTGGGTCGGGGAGCACGATCTGTAGTCGCTGGCTCATCGTCCCCGGTCCGGAGAGCGGTCGGGGTCGACGACGCGGCGGATGCTCCGCGCGACTCCGGGCAGCTGGCTGCGGCTTGGGGCGAGCGGACGCTCGTAGTCCGGTCCCCATTCGGGGTTGGCCAGCTCGGCGTGCTGGAGGGAGGGCGTGTGCGCTCGGCTGCCGCGCATCTTCTCCGCGAGCTTCTGAGACGCGCCGCTCGTCCTGGCCCTCGAGGCCGAGCTCGTCGCGGGCGAGGAACCACTCGGTGCCCTCGCGGGCGCGGCTGGCCTGGACGTAGGCGGACTCCTTGCTGGTCTGCCAGCCGCCGGTCACGACGACGGAGCGCTCGACGGTCGCGCCCTGCTGGCGGTAGACGTGCTGGGCGTAACCGAGCCGCAGGCGACTCCAGGTCCTCGCCGGCGAGGTTCACCTGGCGCTCGGAGCCGTCGAGCGTGACGGTCAGGCCGTGCTCATGGATGCGGGTGACTTCGCCGCGGGCGCCGTTCTCGACTCTCGGCTCCCCCGGTGTGCGGTGCTGGGCGGTGAAGGCGATGAGGTCGCCTTCGCGCAGCCCGTAGTGCTGGTGGGGCAACTGCAGCTCGCTTCTGACCGAGTTCGCCGCGCTCTGCTCGCAGGTGTTGCGCGCGCGCGTTGAGCCGGTCGATCTCGACGTTCGAGGCGTCGGCGATCAGAGCGACATCGCGGATGTCACGGGTCTCGGTCAGCTCGGCCCAGCGCTTGACGGCGGCCTCGCCGGCCTGGTCGCGCGTGTCGGTGAAGAACAGTTGGCCGCGGGCCTGGTAGTGCGCCATCGCACGCTCGGGCTCCCCGGCACGCAGCGCGGCCCACGCTTTACGCTCCTCGGGGTCGCTGGTGCGGCGTACTGTCTCGCGAGCTCCGCCGTCGGGGCGTGGCAGCGCGAGGCGGTCGAACATGCCGCCCGGCCCGATCGAGGGGAGCTGCTTGCCGTCACCGACCGCGATCAGCTTCGCCCCGGAGCGCTCGATCAGGCTCGGTGAGGGCGTCCATGCGCTTGTGGTCGACCATCCCGGCCTCATCAAGGATCACGGTGGTGTCTGCTCCGATCTGGAGCGCTCCCGGCGTCCGCGCGTGCGGTCAGGGCATCGAGGGTGAGCGTGTGTCCGTCGCAGAGCAGGGCTGTCCGCGCCGAGGCGCTCGGCTGTGGAGCCGGATACGGCGATCCCGATCACCTCACGGCCCGACGGCCTGCTCGGCGCGGGCTGCGGCGTCGATCACGACACCCTTCCCGGTACCCGGCAGGCCCGATGAGCACCGCGAGACGCTCCGGGCCCGGTCACGGCGCGCAGGGCGTGCTGCTGCTCTGGCGAGAGGGGTGCGGCGATGCACTCGGCGACTTCCCGGCTCGCGTGGGCTCTCGCCCGCTCGCCGACATCACGCCCGGCCGGCTGCGGCGAGCACGGCCGGCGCGGCGCTCGATCGCTTCCTCCCGCGCGCGGACGGCGAGCGTCGTCATCCGTCCGCCCTCCAGGGTCAGGATGCGCCGCTCGGCGAGCATCTGACGCGTCACGGCGATCGCCTCCTCGGGGCCGAGCTCGCCCGCGCTCTGCTCAAGCGAGACAGCACGGAGCAGCCCCGCCTCGAAGACGGCCTCGCGCTCTGTCAGCTTCGCCTCGATCCGATCCTCAAGCGCAAGCGCCGGCGACGCGGGCTGTGGAGCACCGACTAGATGCACCGCCTCATCCGCGCCGAACCCGTAACGCTCACCAGTGCTGCGCCCAGACACGCTGCAGATCGCCACGCGTCGCGAGAGTCCTTCGCGCGGCGGTTCTCGAGCGCGATGTCGCGGATCTCCCCACGTTCAGGTGCGCGGCCATGCTTCGCACGGAACCGCTCCGCCGCCTGCGCGATCTCACGGTGACGGTTGGAGAACGCGTCCCGCAACGCCGGCGGGGACCCCCGCGATCTCGAAGTACTTGCCGTCCCGGCCCGTCCCCTGCTCGATCGCGTAACCCTCCGCTCGCGAGCTCCTGCGCGAGCGCCGAGCGATAGAACGCCCCGACCTCGCGGAGACCTCGGAACACCGGGCGGGAAGCGACCGCGACGATGCGGTCGTCCTCGCGCACGGCGCCGCTGATCACGACATGGGTGTGCAGCTGCGGGTCCGGCGCCTCGGCGCCACGACACTCCCCTGGCCGTGGTGTGGCGGTAGGCGGTCGCGATCACGTCCTTCGCGTGCTCTTCCACGACCTGGCCGTCATAGCGGCGGCGCACGACGGGCACGCGTTCCTTCAGGTAGCCCATCGACCGCTCGACCGCCTTGGCGTGCGCGGCCTCGATCTGCTCGCGCTGCCACGGGTCCCCCAGCGCCCACACCACCGACACCGACTTCGGGGCGCTGAACGTCACGTCGATCCCGCCGCCGCGGGAGCCATCCGAGCCGGCCGGGCGTAGCCACGCCCCGCTGCCCGGGTCGCGGCCTTCCATCAGCGCGATGAACTGCGCACCATCGACCGGCGCGTCCGGGTCGATGCCGAGCCGCGCGAGCGTCTCGGGATCAGACAGCCAGCGGCCGGGGGCCTCCGTCAGCTCACCGTCGGGCGTCAGGTAGTAGTCGCCCTGCTCCGGGGCGATCGTCTTGCCCTCCAGATAGCGCGCGTAGCCGCCGCCACGCCCGGCACCGATGCTGGATGCGCTCATCACGCCATACTAAAGACCCCGAGCGGTCCCGTCCGGCCATGCAATCGCACAGCGATTGACTGGCCGTGCATCAGGTGTGGTTGAGTGCCGTTGAGTGCCAGGCTGCGTGCGGAGGGCCGGGAAGCGTAGCCGTCTACGACTGAAGCGGCATTGCACGATGTCGCCGCTGCTGTGGGCGGGCGGCAGCTGGGCGCGGCGCCTATGAGGGGAGACCGCAGGCCGTGTGGGCGACCGCAGGTAGTTGTGACGGCGTTGCCGGCGGAGCGGCGTACTCGGCTGCGGTTTTGCCGTCCGTCCTTGACAACATACCGACTAGTCAGTATGTTCCTGGGGTGGCGACGAAGCTGGATCATCGCCGAGCGAAGGTCAAGGCACGCTCGCAGGGGCTGGGTAGCTCGCGTGAGCTGCTACTGGAGGCGGCGGCCCGCGTGTTCGCACGACGTGGGTACGAGGCCGCTTCGATGGATGAAATCGCGGCGCAGGCCGGGTTCTCCAAGGGTGCGTTGTACTGGAACTTCGAGAGCAAGCAGGAGCTGTTCCTTGCGCTGCTGAGTGAGCGTGTTGACCGTCGCCTTCAAGGGCTGTTTGAGCTGACGATGTCGGCGCCCGCCGGCGGGGATGTGACGGGCGAGGTCAGCCACCGCTTCTCGGCCGTGGTTGAGGAGCATCGCGAGCTTGTCGTGCTGTTTCACGAGTACTCGGCGCTGGCGGTCCGCGACCCGAAGCTCCGCGCTGGCTACGTGAAGAGGAACGCCCGGCTACGCGACGGGATCGCCCGGGCGGTGAAGTCTCGTCACGACGCGCTCGGCGTGACGTTGAGCGTCCCAGCCGAGCAGATCGCCACCGCGGCGATAGCGCTGGCGGGTGGCTTGTCGATCGCGCAGCTGACCGACCCGGATTCTGTTGGACCCGAGCTGCTCGGCGAGATCCTCGCCCTGATCGAGGAGGGCCTGGCGGCACGAGCAAAGGAGCGCACATGAGCGCAGCGCGTGCACCGTTTCCCCAGCCACCCCTCCCGGACCTCACGGGCGCGCCGCCGGGCCCGCGCCTGCCACGCCGTCTGCTCGGCGCGTGGTGGCTGCTGCGCGAGCATGACTTGTTGCGCCGCTGCCGGGATCGCTATGGCGATGTGTTCTCGCTGAACGCGTGGCCGTTCGGGTTCATGGTCGTCGTCTGCGACCCGCAGGAGGTCAGGCGTATCTTCACCGGCGAGCCCGAGGTCCTTCACGCCGGCGACGGCAACGCCGTTACCCAGCCGGTCGCAGGCGCCGAGTCGGTGCTGCTCCTCGACGAGCAGCACCACCTCCGGCGGCGCAAACTCATGCTCCCGTCGTTCCACGGGAAGCGCCTCGGCGTCTACGGCGAGCTGATCGCGCAGATCACCAATGAGGAGATCGACCGCTGGATACCTCACACGATCTTCCCGATCCGCCCATCGATGCAGGCAATCACCCTAAGGGTGATCCTTCGCGCGGTCCTCGGCGTCGAGGACCCGGAGCGCCGCGCACAGCTCGAAGCGCTGGTGCCGAAGCTCATCAACTCGCCGGCGCTGGTGTGGCCGGTCCTTCAGTACGACCTGGGCCCGCGCAGCCCGTGGCGGCGCTTTCTCGCGCTGCGCGAGCAGACCGACACGCTGCTGTTCGACGAGATCGAACGCACACGCAGAGACCCCGAGCTCGCCGGGCGCCAGGACATCCTCTCGCTGCTGCTCCGGGCCCGCGATGAGCACGGCCAGCCTATGAGCGATATCGAGCTCCGCGACCAGCTTGTCACGCTACTGCTCGCCGGGCACGAGACGAGCGCCACCGCGCTGGCATGGACTTTCGAGCGGCTGCTGCGCAACCCCACAGTACTTGCACGCGCGAAGGACAAGCTCGCCAACGGACACGAGGACTACCTGGACTGCGTGATCAAGGAGACCTTGCGATCACGCCCCGTTGTCGGCGTCGCGATGCGACGCCTCACCGCCCCCATGTCGATCGGCGGCTACACAGTGCCCGCCGGCGCGTTCTTGAGCATCTCGACGATCCTCATGCACAGCGACCCCGCCCTGTATCCCGACCCCGAGTCCTTCCGTCCCGAGCGCTTCGAGGACAAACGTGCCGACGCCTACACCTGGATACCGTTCGGCGGCGGTGTCCGCCGCTGCCTCGGCGCGTCGTTTGCGATGCTCGAGATGAGGATCGTCCTGCGGTGCGTCCTGGAACGCTGCGAGCTAACCGCTCCAGAGCGCACGCCAGAGCGGCCACGACGACGCTTCGTCACCTACCCTCCCGACCGCGGAGCCCGCGTCCTTCTCACCCGTCGCGTCAACCGCCACCAGCGGGAGGTGGTGAGCGCATAGCCCTCAAACCGAACCGAGCCGAGACGCAGAGAGCGATGCACAAGCAGCCCGGACCGGTCCTTAAGCGCGCGCTACGCGCCCCGACCGCCCTGTACAGCGTGGGCGCGGGTCGCCTGCTCGGCCACCGCTTCCTGCTGCTCACCCACCGCGGCCGGCACTCCGGGCGCGTGTATCGAACGCTCCTCGAGGTCGTGCACTGGGACCCCACGCAATGCGAGGCGATCGTCATGTCCGGCTTCGGAGCCACCGCCAACTGGTACGAGAACATCGTCGCAGGCGGCGCGGTAGAGATCGCGATCGCAAACGAGCGATTCCACCCATCAGTCCGTCCGCTGGAGCCGCAGGAAGCCGCGCGAGTGCTCGCCGAGTACGAACACAGAAACCGGCTCCTCGCCCCCATCGTTCGGGCCGTGCTCACCCGGCTCGCGCTCTTCTCCTACGACGGTTCGCCGCAGGCGCGGTTGCGGCTCGTCAAGACGCTCCCGCTCGTCGCGTTCACCCCGCGCACCGACCTGATCGTTAGCAAGACTGCCTGGTTCTGCCATGTAGCAGAGACTTCCGTGCACGGCGCGCGCTGGCATTGAGAGGAGGCCCGCACCTCTTTCTCGCCGCCGCGGGTCTCTCGCTTCAACCTCCAACGAGGGCTTCCCCAACACCCGTTCCGACCGGTGGGGCGCTAGCGGGCTGGCAGCGCAGACTCCGTCGGGTCGGCTATCGCTCGGGCGGTTCGTGTTCGCGCGAGCGGTCGGGTGGGTCGAGCAAGTCGCGGGCCTTCAGGGGGTTCAGGATGTCGCGCATGCGGTCGAGCACGGCGTGGTCCTTGGGACGATCCGCGGCGGTCTTGGAATGCAGGATCATCTCCGCCGAGGCGACGGGCACGGCGATCTCTGTGCCAACGAGCCGCTCGCGGGTCGCGGTCTGGGCGATCTCCTGGTAGCCGTCTGTGCCGTCGGGGCGTCAGGACGATGTCGATATCTCCGTGGCGTGTCGTGAGCGTCACCCAGACCTGGCTGCGAAACGTGCGCCAATCGATGCCGCCCGGAGGCCGGAAGCCATCGGGATAGCGCTCTGGGTCCACGCGGAAGCCTGCCTCGAGCTCTTCCAGCGCATCGGCAAGGCGCGAGAGGTTCTCCTGCGAGCGCTCGGGCGTCAGGTCGACGTCCTCTGTCTGCTCTGGCCACCCGCGAGCGCGTGCAGCCTCGCCGCCGATCACGACATAGGCCACCTCGTGGCGCTCGAAGGCCGCCATGATCGCTTCAAGACCCGGGTCCGCGCTGCTCGTCCGGTCTCATGCGGCCGGGCGAGCCGCGTCTTTGGCCCGGCGCTGTCGGGTCTCAAGCGTCGCCCACAGCGCCGGCACGAACGTCCGCCCGTCAGGGCCGGTCGAAGCCTCGGCGATACGGATCAGATCGATCAGCGAAGCGACCTGCACCGAGACTCCGGGAGCGATCAGCATGCTCTGCGCGTCCCGCGCGAGGTCGCGGTAGCCACGCGTGCCGCGAGGCACCACGCTCACGTGGAGCTCTGCACCGGAGGGCAGCACCCAGCGCTGTGCGCGATCTTCGCCCTCGCCGGCGGGTTCGCCGCCGAGTCGCCGCGCGGCCTCCTCGATAGCCTCGACCGAGGAGTCCGCGGGCACGACTTGCAGGGTTCTACCGCCCAGCATGATCGGCCATCCGTTGAAAGCGCCGGCGACCTTGCCGATCACAACGAACTGCGCGTTCTTGGCCAGCTCGCACAGCATCCCGATCGGGTCAAACCCTCCTGCCCGGCGCGCCAGGCGCCTCACGCGCTCGGCCGGATCGAGGAGCAGCTGTCGTTGCGATCAGCGACTCGTAGGAGTCGTCATAGCGAGCCATGCCGACCGTCAGCTCAAGGCCGCACGCGTGCAGCGCTTCCACGACGCTCTCAAGCGGCGGATGCTGATAGCCGCTCTCCCAACGCGCGATCGTCGACTGCGTACGCCCCAAGCCGCTCCGCGAGCTGCTCCTGAGAGAGCCCCGCACGGCGGCGGCCGGCAACTAGAAGATCAGCACTACGCATGGGCATGATTATACCGAATCCGGAATAGTCGATCGCAGGATCGTGGTCCTCGACACTTCAGACCGCGAGGGCCCGCACCCGGCCACGGGTGCGGGCCACACCGCGCTCACGCCGCGACGGCCTTCCTGCCGTTACGGGCCGGTTTCACCGGCGCCGGCTCCTCAGCCGGCTTCGGGGCGGTCAGGAACTCGACGTTGCCCACGACGCGTGTAGTCGTGGCGTTTTGCACCGTCGGTCTCCCACTCGCCGTACTCCAGACGGCCGTCAACCGCGACGAGCCAGCCCTTCGCGAGGTACTCGGCGCAGGCCTCGCCGGCCTTGCCGAAGACGCTCACGTTGATGAAGCCGACCTCACGGCCTCGGCCCATCCCGTCGACCGCCAGCCGCAGCTGGCAGACCTTCATCTCCTCCGAGACGCTCCGGAGCTCCGGGTCCTTGGTCAGGCGGCCCGTGCAGATGCACTTGTTGATGTTCATGGTCGTTCTCCTTCGCTTGGTTGGTGTCTAGTGACGCAGCCCAAGACCGACGCCGACCGGCGCGCGGAACCGAAGCGAAGGCGAGGGGAACCCCCTTGCGGGGTTGCAGCGCCAAGCCGGCGGCGGCGAACATGGGGCAAGACACGGAAGACGCCAATCAAGCGACGCGAGCGAAGCACCCGATCATCGGTCGCCGCGGGAGACCAACCACCTTCGGATGATCCCTAGGAGAGTTAGCGAAAGGGCTGGCGAGAATCACGCCCGGTTCGCCTCAACCTGTGAAGACCGTGACGGTCGTCGCAGCGATCAGTGCCTGGATCACCAACTGAAACAAGAACCCGAAGCGCTGCCTCCGCGGCTGCCGCGCCCACTACACTCGCCGCGCGATGCTCGACCTGGACGCCTACCTGGAGCGGATCGGCCTGAACGGGCACCCAAGCATCGCGCAGGTGCACAGGGCGCATCTGACCTCAATCCCGTTCGAGAACCTCGACCCGCACCAGGGTCTGCCGGTGTCGCTGGAGGTGGAGGACCTCGAACGCAAGCTCGTGAGCGAACGTCGCGGCGGCTACTGCTTCGAGCAGAACCTGCTGCTGAAGGCAGCCCTCGAGGCACTGGGCGCGGAGGTGGACATGTTCCTGGCACGCATGCGCCTTGGCGCGAAGCAGGGCGCGGTGCGGCCCCGCAGTCACCTTGTCCTGCGCGTCCGCGAGAACGGCGCGAACTGGCACGCCGACGTGGGGTTCACCCGCGGCATGCTCGAGCCGATCCCATTCGGGCCCGGCCCCACGCAGGAGCAGTCGGGCTGGAGCTTTCGCGTCGTAGAGGACGGTTCCGAGCTCGTGCTGCAGAGGTTGGCGGGAGACGAGTGGGCCGATGTCTATGGCTTTCTCCCGCAGCCGGTTCCGCTCATTGATGTCGAGACCAGCAACTGGTGGACCTCCACGCATCCCCGCTCGCTGTTTGTCACCGGCCTGATCGTCAGCGTTCGTGGCGATGACGGCACGGGCACCCTGCTGTGCGACTGGAACGAGCTATCGCTCAGCGAGCAGACGCCCGCAGGCACGAGCGTGACGCCACTCTCGCGAGAGGCCATACCGGAGCTGCTTGCCACGCGCTTCTCGCTCCCGGGCTTTGCGCTCGGCGCCGACGAGCGCCTCCTCCGGGTAGCGGATGCACCGTAGATCGACACGTGCCCACGGAGCCTGGATGCCGCGAGCCTCCGCACTACCACGCGATTGGTTCAGGGGAACGTCTCCACTCTCGTCTTGCTGATCAACAACGTCGCCGCCTGTGGGCCCGGCTGCTTTAGGAGCCTGTCGATTGTGTCCCAGTGGGAGGTCACGCAGCGCAGCTTCTGCCACATCGTGTATTTCGCGTCGCCGAGCGCGAACACATGTGCGGCGTGGTCGATGATCGCCTGCCGCTCGCCAGTGATGATCCCCTGTCGCTTCTGCTCGACGCCGAGAACCGCAGCGTCCTGAGTGAGGATGCCCATGCTCCGGCCAGCGATGTCCTCGATCCACCATTCGTCTCCGCGCTGCGGGCGCTGCATCTGCGGGTGGACGTCGTGTTGGAAGACAGCGGTAATGCCGTGGTTGTGGGTGAAGCGATTGATCGTCTCGGTCAGGGCGCGACCGACCCCGTTCTCGACGTAGAGCTCGCGAATCACGCGGCGAGCAGGATGGCCGCGACCACCTCGGCTTCACGGGCGCCTGTGTCGCGTTCGATCTCGCCGTTTGAGTAGCCCTCGTCGTGTCGGGTCGTGATCGCGTCGAGGCGTACACCGGTCTCGGCGGTGATGGGCCTGCCGCCGGCCACGCGCATGTCGACGACGAGCGGGACAGCTCGACTCTTGAACCACCACCGCCTGGCGCTGTCGTCTTCGTAGTCGATGTCCTTCGTCCAGAGCGCGCTTTCGATCAGCTTCTCGGCCGTCAGCTGCCCGCCACGCGACGCGTTGAGCAACAGCGCGCCGTCGTCGGTCTCGGCGAACTTCGTCAGAAGCTCGCCGCCATAGACATGGAAGCGCCGCGTCATGAGAGGCCGCGTCTCATCGAGCTCGTTGCCGACGTAGTCCAGCGCACGCCGGATGGCCTGGAGGGCCGCGTCGCCCCGATAGATCGAAAGCGTCCTCAGTTCGAGCAGATTGAGGAAGGACAGCGCGAGGCCGCCGCGCTCGCCGTCGGCGGGAACGAGCGGCTCATCCCGTCGCGGCTCGCCCTTGTAGGTGCGCTCATGCCCGAAACTCCATCGACGCACCGTCTCGGGCCGGCGTCCGACAAGCGCCGCAGCCTCGCTGATCGTGTAGCGGGGCGTCAGGGCGCGCTCTTCGATGCGCTTGTCCATCATTGCCGCAGCGTAGAGCACCAGTCGGCCGCGGACCGGGTGGTCTCGGCGAGCGCATGGCCTGACCCACTCGCGCGCGCATAGCGCGCGCGTGCTCTGCGGCCGTTTTGGGGCGGTCGGGGTCTAGAACAACATGCGCGATCTCCGAAGTGCGTCCGGATTGTCTCCCGCTGTCCGCGCGTTCGATGTCGAGGACCGGCGAGGATGACGCTCGACCATGAGGACATCGAGGCGATTGCCGAGCGGGCGGCGCACCGTGTTGTACAGCTACTTGAGCGCCCCGGACCCGGAGCCTTTCAGCTGCTCGAGCCGAAGCAGCTTGCGCGAGCGCTGAACGTCTCCCTCGACTACGTCTACGCCCACGCCGCGGACCTTGGCGCAATGCGCCTCGGGGACGGGCCAAAGGCGCGGCTGCGCTTCGATCTCAACACCGCCCAAACAGCGATGCGCGCGCGTAAGCAGCCTCCCTCCGCTGTCTCCGCGCGCAGGTAAGGTGCCGGCACCACCTACATGCCCGGCAGCCGCCGACGTCGGCCCCGGAGCGACAGCGGGAGTCGAGCACGATGCACCACAGGCCTGCAGGGCGACGCGATCGAGAGCGCTGATGGCCCGACCAAACGCCGGGCAGGTCACCGAGCGGCCATGGAGGGACGGCAAGACCATCACCTTCGGCGCGCGTCTGTACGCCTACGGACGCCGTCACCGGCTGGTCTTCGGCACCAACGCGCAAGGCTGGAACCAGACCCGCGCCGAGATCGAGCTCGAGGACATCCAGCAACAGGTCGACCGCGGCACCTGGGTCCCGCCGGAGAAGAAGACGACCGTCACGCCCGCGCGCGCCGCGCGCCCCGATGGACACCAGCCCTTTGGGCCGTTCGCACGAGGCGTCATCGACGCGAAGCGCAGCCACGGTCTTGACGCCGACACCGTCGCCGACCTTGAGTGGAAGCTCGGGTACCTGACCGCCTACTTCGGCACGTTCGAGCTAGTGGAGATCGACGTCGCCCGGGTCGACGCGTTCCGCGACGAGCTCACGAAGCGAGCCAGGGTCATCAACGATGCGGCCGCGCGCGGTAAGCCGCTCATGGAGACCGTCAAGCGCAAACAGGGTGCGTCCTACCAACGGCGCAAGCGGGGCCTCTCGAACACGTCGATCAACGCCATGCTGGCGCTACTCGGGCAGATCCTCCAGCGGGCCGTCGACTACGGCTACATCGAGCGCAACGCCGTGAGGGTCGGCGAGCGCAGGCAGCGCTTCCTGCCCAGCGTGAAGCCACCACGAACGTTCCTGGAGGCCGACGAGCTGGCCTGCCTACTCGATGCTGCCGGCGAGCTGGACAGCGCCGCAAGGCCCGATCGCCGGGTCGGGCGGCGAGCGGCTCTGGCCGCGCTCGCGCTCGCGGGGTTCAGGATCTCAGAGCTGTGCGACATGCGCTGCCAGCAGGTTGACCTCGCGCGCGCACGCTTCAAGATCCCCGACGCCAAGACGGCTAAGGGAATCCGCGAGGTCGAGATGACGCTCGGCCTACGAGACGAGCTCGTGCGACACCGGGCGCAGCGTGTGCGCGATCAGTTCCCGATGGGTCCGACCGACCACTTCTTCGGCACGGTCAGTGGTGGCAGACGCGACCCCGATCGCTTTCGCGACCGGGTGCTTGGCCGTGCGGTCACACGAGCAAATGAGAAGCGCGTCAAGCAGGGTCTCGCGGCGCTGCCGAAGATCACGCCCCACTCGCTGCGGCGCACCTGGGCCATGCTGGCCGCCCAGGCCGGCCGTGACCCGCACTGGATCTCCGATCAGATCGGCCACACCTCCGCGAGCTTCACGCTTCAGGTCTACCAGCAGACCCGCAACCGCCGCTTGAGCGACACCGAGCGCCAGGCCATCTGGGAGCTGATGCGCTTCGCGGACGAGCCCGCCGACTGCCCGTTCACGCGGCAGCTCACCCGCAGCGCCGACGGAGAGTTTAGGCCCATACATGGGCCCACGGGTGATTCTGACTCGCCAGCGCCGTACGAGGCGGTCGCTGACGATGAGCAAAAGTGAGCCATTTGCAGGCTGTTTATCGATGGGCGCGGCGGGTTTCGAACCTGCGACCTCTCGCGTGTGAAGCGAGCGCTCTCCCACTGAGCTACGCGCCCTGAAGGGCGGATTCTACGGAAGCGCAGCAGGCGTTCCGGCCTGCCAGGAGAACGCGAGCATCGAGCTGGCGGTCAGATCGATCGCCGGCTCGGTCGTCGTGAACGATTCGGCGTCGTCCGCGAACACGGCGCCGCCGCCGTCGAAGCGCGCGTACGGATCCCCGCCGCCGGGCGGGCAGGCGCGCATCCCTTCGACTTCGCCGGAGCTCGTTTCGTCGCTCGGCCCCTCGACGACACCGCCTGCCAGCACCGGCGGCGAGCCGTCCAGCGAGCCCACGAGGTTGGCGACCTGGTGGGAGGGGCAGCGCGGGAACACGGTGCCGTCGCCGATCACCATCGACACGCCCCAGGCATTCGCGCCGAGGACGTTGCCGAGCCAGCGCGCGGCATCGGCGGCGAACGTCGTTTCGCCGGTCAGTGCGTCGTACTCGCTGGCCATCACCGCCAGCCCGTCGCCGTGGGAGGCGGTGTCCGCGGCGGCCCATTCGAACCCGAACCCGAACGGGTCCTTGCCGGCCTGCGCCTGCGCGGCCTGGAGCTGAGCGCGCAGGTTCGCGAGCACCCCCGCTTCGTCGATCGCCAGCCCGGAGGTGGCGCCGAGCGCGCGCATCGCTCGCACGAGCTCGTAGTGCGCGAGCCCGCTCACGTCGTAGAGGTTGAGCGTTTCGGAGTTGCGCCTGGCGTGCTTGACGTATTCCTTGGCCCAGCTCGCTGCTTCGGCGAGGTAGAAGCCCGGTTCGGTGTGCGCGAGCCCTGCCGGTGGCGTCCCACCGGCCGCGGAGAGCGCGAGCGCCAGCTCGGTCGCTCCGAGCTCCAGGTCGTCGCGCCATTCGCGCTCGGGGTAGAAGTTGAACGGGATCGCGGTCAGCAGGCGCCCTTTGTGCTTCGTTTCGGCGAGCGCGAAAATGCTCTCCCCGGCCTTCAGGCAGCGGTCTGCGAGCGCCGGGTCGCTGGCGTGGAAGAGCTGGAAGCAGAGGCCGAAGGCGGCTGCGTCGCGCCCGGCGATGTTCGGGCTCACAGGGGCGCCCGGCGGTCCCGCGCGGAAGACGGGCCGGTGGCGGATGTAGCGGTAGAGCGGATCTTCTGAACCGAACTCGTCGTCGGCCTGGGGCAGGCGCCAGATGTCGTGGTCGCCGGCCGTCGTGCGGTTGCCCTCGCCGATCCCCACCTGGTAGTAGAGCGTGCCCGTTTCGGCGTCGTACATCCGCAGCAGCCATTCGAGCCCGAAGCGCGCCTCGCCGGCCAGGTCCTGCGAAGCCGGCGCGCCCGCGCCGATCAGCGCGGGGAAGTCCCGCACGCCGGCGAGCATCAGATCGACCGTGTAGCTGGTCGTCTCCACGAACTTCAGGTAGTCGCCCGCGTCCCACCAGCCGCCGGAGGCGTCGATGCCGGCGCCGAGGCTGTGCAGATCGCCCTTGAAGCCCCCGCGCCCGTTGACCTTCGGCGTGGTGTACGTCGTCGCGTCCTCGTCGTTCAGGTGCGCCGGAGCGCTCCGCAGCGGCGAGGGCACGTATTCGGGACCGTCGCGCTCGTTCTCGTAGAAGGAGAGGGCGTTCGCGAGCGGGGCTCCGTAGAGCGCGCCCGGAGCTGCGACCGCGAACGGGGGCGAGACGGCGCCGCCCACGGCCAGCGTGTAGCGGCCGCTCGCCTGCAGACCGCCGAAGTCGAGCGCGTAGACGTCCGGGAACGCCTTGCTCCAGGAGCCGGCCGGCGCGCCGACCGTGCCGCTGAAGACGGCCGCGCCGTGTTCGTCTGAGACGGTGAACGGCGTGCCCGTCTCGTCGAAGTTCGACATCAGGTACGCGCGCTTGGGCGCGAGCGCTCCGTAGCCGACCTGGTTCACGCGCACGAACGCTTCCTGCGCGGCGAGCGCGGGCGCGGCGAGCGCGCACAGCACGCCGAAGGCCAGCGCGAGCGTTCCGAGCAGCCTGCTCCTCATCGCACAGAGTCTGGCTCAGCCGGCCGCTAGTTGCAGAACGATCACGGCGGCGATCGACGCGAAGCAGAAGACGTGCTGCGCGAGCACGTCGCGGGCGAGTCCGCTCTGCACCGGCGGCGGGTCGCGGCGGGTGCCGAGCCTGACCGCGCTCGGCACGGTCCTCACCCCGGCGAGGCCGATCGCTGCGAGCGCCAGCGCGAGGGAGAGCCATCCCAGCCACACCGGTCCGCTGCCGGTCGCGATCTGCACCACGATCGCCGCGAGCGTTGCGAGCATCACCGCCGCGACCAGCCGGTTCATCGGCCGCGCCGCGGTCGTGACCCGCGCGTAGTAGGCGGCGATCGAGGCGAGGGCCGGCTCGGGCACCTCCCCGCCCGCGCGCCCGGCCGCCTGCACGTCGAACATCAGGTCGAACCACAGCACGGCCAGCAGGAAGCCGGCGCCAGCCGCGACGAAGGCGTTCACGACCCGAGCTTCACGCCGGGGTGGGGGTGCAGGCGCGCCGCTTCTTCGGAGTACGCGGCGGCGAGGCGATTGACTTCGGCCTGGGTGAGGGTGCTGCCGAATGCCGCCGGGCCGCCGAGCTTGGCATAGCCTTCGAGCAGCTTCTTGCCGATCTGCGAGACGCTGAAGTGCCCGTCGTAGACCGACTCGATGTAGAGCGGCGAGTTCGCACGCGCGAAGCTCGCACGGGCGCCGCCGGAGGCGCTCGCCTTCAGCGCGGCTTCGATCATTTTCCAGCCGGTCCAGGAGAGTCCCACGAACCCCTCGTAGGCGCCGGCGAGCGATGCCGCGGGGCCGGTCAGGCCATGCGACCGCCCCTGGCCGAACAGACCCGGGAGGTGCAACCCGTTGGCGCCACCGTGCGCGGCGGCGATCTTCGCGCGGTCGCTCGCGCTCAGCTGCGCGGGCAGGCCATGCGCGACCAGCGGCCAGGCGGCTTTTGTCGCTGCCACCTCGGTTGCGGTCTCGGCCTGCGCGCTCGCCAGCGCGTGCGCGGCGCCGACGAGGTCGTGGCGCTGCGCGCTCGCATCGGCCTGCGTCGATTCGCTCGAGGAGCCGCAGCCTGACCCCGCCGCCAGCGCGAGGCCGAGCGCAAGCAGCGCTACGGCCCTGCGCGAGCTGGGGCCCGTCATGCGCTCAGGCTCAGCCTTCGCCCTTCTTGTTGACCTTCAGGAGGTCGACGACGAAGACGAGCGGTTCGTTCTTCGGGATCTTCGGTTCGTTGCCGAGCTTGCCGTAGGCTTCTTCGGCGGGGATCTTCAGCAACCGGCGGCCGCCGACCTTCATCCCGACGACGCCCTTGTCCCAGCCGCTGATGACCTCGCCCGTGCCGATCACGAACAGGAACGGTTCTTTGCGCTTCCACGAGGAGTCGAATTCCTGGCCGTTGGAGCAGAGCGCGCCGACGTAGTTCACGTAGACGGTCGAGCCTTTCTTCGCTTCTTCGCCGGTGCCGACGACAAGTTCCTTGGTTTCGAGTTTCGTCGGCGGGGGGTGGCAGGCTTCGGTCGTCGGCTTGGTCGCGAGCGGGCCGGTGGTCGGCAGCTTCGGGATCTGCGGGTCTTCGGCGGTGATCAGCGTCTGGTCGGCTTTGTTCTCGTTGCCGATCGTGATCGTGCTCGTTTCGCTCGAGCCGCAGCCGGCAAGCACGGCGCCGGCGACGAGGATGAGGAGCAGGCCGGGCAGGAGGCTCCTGCGGGCACGCATGCGGGGGGAGGTGGCTGGGCTGTTGGTTTTCACGGTCGCGCAGCCTACCGGAACGCCGCGCGGGGATGTGCCGCTCGCTAGGATCGACGGCGGACCGTGCTAGGCGGGGAGGTAGCGGTGCCCTGCACCCGCAATCCGCTCTAGCGGGGCTGAACTCCCCTCCGAGGGATTCCGCTCCGGTCGCTCCGCAGCCTCGGGGCGTCGATGGTCCGGGTCCCGTGCGGTGCCGGCTCGCGAATCAGGTCAGGTCCGGAAGGAAGCAGCCTTAAGCGAACACCGGCAGGCGCAGCGGGAGCTCCCGGGCCGGAGCCCCAGACCGCGATCAGGCGTCCGGTGGTGGGCTTTCGACGAGGGGTGCACGGTCCGTTTGATCGAGGGTCGGCCGGCGCTCCGTGCCGGCCTCACGGACACCTGTGGAAGACCAGCCACGAGCGGTTGCTCGAGATCGCCGAGAACCCCGGCGGGACCGAAACCGCCTCGTGGGGGTCGTGCGGGTCGAGGACGTAGTCGCGTTCGACTTCCGCGCTTGCGGGGTCCAGGTAGACGCCGGATGAGATGTGCCCCGCCTCGAGGCTGCGGATCCGCGCCGGGCTGGTCCGCAGGTAGAGCGCGAGCAGCGGGATCGGCGCGTGGCTCGGCACGCCCACCGGCCCGCAGCGCAGGTTGACCGCCCCGGAGCCGACCAGCGCCTCGAGGTCGCCTTCGATCCGTTCCTGCGTGGCGAGTTCGCGCAGTTGGCGGTGCGCCGTCCGGTACTGGGAGGGCGCGGTCGCGATCAGGACGAGCGCCACGAGCACAGCTGCGCCGATCCAGACGCGCCGCCGCACGTCGCCGTGCGGCAGGGCGGTCCAGCCGAACACCGCGGCGCCGCAGAACAGGCAGCCGAACGCGGCCGCGAGGAACGCGTAGCGGGTGTTGATCGGCAGACCGACGACGGCGAACGCGGCGAAGATCGCGACGGCCAGCAGCGCGCCGAACGCCGGCACGAGCGCCCGCGCGCGCAGCCACCACAGCGAGAGCGCCGCACCGACCACGGCCCCCGCGAGGGCCGCCGCCTGCAGCACCTCCCCGATCCGGCGCGGCACGTACTCGGGCACGTTGGCGATCCCGGTCTTGCGGTCGAGCGCCGACGCGGTGTGGCGGGTGTTGGTCAGCGACCACAGCGGGTTGCCGGTCACGAGCAGGTCGCTGCCGAGCCACACGATCGGCGCCGCCGCCGCCAGCAACGTCAGCTTGAGAACGGGGCCCCGCTCGCGCACCGGCCCGCCGGCGGGGAGTCGCTCACGAAGCCATGCCGGCACGAGCCCGACGAGATACAGCCAGTACAGACCCGAGAACACCCAGGCCTCCGGTCTGAGCAGGCCGGCCAGCGCGAGCAGCGCGAGCACCGGCGCGCCCGCGCGCGGGCGGCGCACCTCGACCAGCAGCGCGGCGAGCACGAACAGCACGTATGAGACGTCGAGGTAGGCGCGCACGCCGTAGGAGATGACCGGCACCCGCGTCAGGAACAGCAGCGCGGCCAGGGCCCCGGCCGCGGTCCCGAACCAGCGCTGGCCGAGCCGGAAGATCACCCAGGCGCAGCCCGCCAGGGCCAGGAATCCCAGCCACACGACCACTTGGATCTCCGCATGCGGGGAGAGCGGCCGCAGCACGACCCCGAGCAGCTCGATCAGAGGGTGCGGGGTGGGCGCGATGGGGACGCCGTAGGCAGGGGTTTCCCCCTGCGCGAGCTGGCCTCCCCAGGCCAGCGCGTAGAGCGTGTCGTAGTTGGCGAAGCCGACACCGGCGATCAGCCGCAGCACGGCAGCGCCGCCGATCACCGCGACCAGTCCCGGAAGCCGGCCCGGTGCTCCGGCCGGCGTCCTGGCCGGTTCTCTCTCGGGCGCGATCGCCGTCACGGCGCGGACGCTACCCGCTCGTGGGGCGCCCCGGAGGGGGAGGCTAGACTCACCAGGGGTGGCCGCAGCCGAGCAGCATTCCGAGCACGAGGGAGCCGTCGGGTCGCTGTACCGGCGCCATCGCCCGCGCAGCTTCGCCGACGTCGTCGGGCAGGAGCCCGTCGTCAGGACGCTGCGCAACGCGGTCGAGCGCGGCAAGGTCCACCACGCCTACCTGTTCGTGGGCTCGCGCGGGACCGGCAAGACCTCGATGGCGAAGATCCTCGCCGCCTGCCTGAACTGCGAGGACGGCCCCACGATCGAGCCCTGCGGGCGCTGCGACTCGTGCCTGTCGATCGCGGCCGCCACCTCGCTCGACGTGATCGAGATGGACGCGGCCTCCAACAACTCCGTCGACGACATCCGCGATCTCCGCGACAGCGTCGCCTACGCGCCGGTCAGCGGCCGCCGCAAGGTCTACATCCTCGACGAGGCGCACATGCTCTCGACCGCAGCCTGGAACGCGTTCCTCAAGACGCTGGAGGAGCCGCCGCCGAACACCGTCTTCGTGCTCGCCACGACCGAGGCCGCGAAGGTCCCGGCGACCGTGATCGACCGCTGCCACCGCTTCGACTTCCACCGCCCAACCGTCGAGCAGATCGCCGGCGTGCTGCGCCGCGCCGCCGACGCCGACTCGATCTCGATCCCGCCGCCCGCCGTCGCCGCGATCGCGCGCTCGGCGACCGGGAGCTTCCGCGACGCGCTCGGCACGCTCGAGCAGCTCGTCACCTACAGCGGCAGCGAGATCTCGCTCGATGACGTGCTCGCGGTGCTCGGCGTCGCCGATGCCGGGCTGCTCGCCGAGGCGATCGACGCCGTCGCCGCGGGCGATGCGCGTGGCGCGCTTGGCGCACTCGAGCGCTGCGCCGCGCAGGGGCGCGACCCCGCCGGGTTCGCGGGCGATCTCGAGGCCCGGCTGCGCGAGCTGATGGTCGTCCAGGCGATCGGCGAGGTGCCCGCCGAGCTGTCGCTCACCCCCGAGTCCGACGCCGCGCTGGCCGAGCAGGCCGGGCGCGTCCCCAACGCGGTCGTCGTGCGCACGCTCGAGCTGCTCGGCGAGGCGCGCGAGGCGATCCGCGCCGGCGCCGACGCCCGCACCCGGCTCGAGCTCGCGCTCGTCAAGGCCGCCCGCCCGGCGCTCGACAGCTCGCTGAAGGCGCTGCTGGCGCGCCTCGAGCGTCTCGAGCAGGCGGGGGGCGGAGCACCCCTCTCCGCGATCGCCGCGCAGCGCGAGGCCCCGGCGCCGCCCGCGTCCGGGCCGGCGCGGCCCCCCGGCGCGCCTGAGGCCAAAGGGGAGCCCGCGGCGCCGACGCCGGGCCCCGAGCAGTCCGCGGGCGGGCAGGCCGTCGCGCCGACGCCGGGCCCCGAGCAGTCCGCCGGCGGGCAGCCCGTCGCGGCAGGCGCAGCGCTCGCCGAGGCGGATGCGCCCGTGCCCGATGCCGGGACCCCCGCCGCGACGCTCGAGTCCGTGCGCGCGATCTGGCCCGCGGTCGTCGACCTCGTACGCGGTGAGAACGCCCGTCTCGGCGCCGCGATCGAGCGCGCGCGGCCCGTCGAGGTCAACGGCGAGGAGCTGACGATCGCCTTCGGCTCCTCGTTCCTGAAGAAGCAGGCCGAGGGGCCGGCCGACCGGATGACGGTCGGCGAGTCGCTCACCTCCCTGACGCAGGTGCGCTGGCGCCTGGCCTACGAGCTGCGCGAGGAGCTCGAGACCGGTGAAGCCGAGCCCCAGGACGGCTCGGAGGAGCGCTGGCTGGCGCGCTTCATGGAGGAGTTCGACGCCGAGGAGATCCCCGGCGCCGACGCGACCGGCGAGCGCACGCTCACGAGCAACGAGAAAGGCGCCTGATGCCCAAGCAGCCCCGCATGCCCCGTCAGCCCGGCATGCCCAACATGCAGCAGATGATGCAGCAGGTCCA
This sequence comes from uncultured Solirubrobacteraceae bacterium, assembly GCA_963836035.1. Lineage (GTDB taxonomy): Bacteria > Actinomycetota > Thermoleophilia > Solirubrobacterales > Solirubrobacteraceae > Palsa-744. The sequence goes on from CAWIHX010000009.1 coordinate 919,891, forward strand.
GAAGATGCAGCAGGACATGGCGGCTGCGCAGGAGGAGCTCAAGAACGAAGTCGTCGAGGCCTCCGCCGGGGGCGGCATGGTGACGGTCAAGGTCAGCGGCGACCTGCAGGTCAAGGAGGTCAAGGTGGACCCGGCCGCGGCCGACCCCGAGGACGTCGAGATCCTCGGCGACATGATCCTCGCGGCGATGAACGAGGCGCTGCGCTCCGCGCAGGAGCTGGCCGAGCGCAAGATGGGTGGCGCCACCGCCGGGCTCGACCTCGGCGCGCTCGGCGGCCAGCTCGGCGGGCTCGGGCTGCCCGGGCTGTGAGCGCCTCGCACGCGCCGCCGGTCCAGCGGCTGGTCACAGAGCTCGCGAAGCTCCCCGGGGTCGGCAACCGCACCGCGCAGCGGCTCGCCTTCCACCTGCTTCGCGCCCCCGCGGAGGACGCGAACGCGCTGGCCGAGGCGATCGTCGAAGTCAAGGAGAAGATCGGTCTCTGCGAGGTCTGCTTCAACCTCACCGACGAGCCCCGCTGCCGGATCTGCCAGGACCCCCGGCGCGACCACGAGCTCGTCTGCGTCGTCGAGGAGCCGAGCGACGTGATCCCGATGGAGCGCACCCACGAGTACCACGGCGTCTACCACGTGCTCGGCGGCGCGCTCTCGCCGATCGACGGCATCGACCCCGAGGACCTGAAGATCGCCGAGCTGATCGCGCGGGTGCGCGGCGAGGGGAACGGGAACCCGCCCGCCCCGCCCATGCGCGAAGTCGTGCTCGCGACGAACCCGACGACGACCGGGGAGGCGACCGCCCTGCACATCGCCGAGGAGCTGCGCCGCGCCGCGCCCGACGTGACCGTCACGCGTCTCGCCAGCGGCCTGCCCGTCGGCTCCGACCTGGAGTACGCCGACGAGGTCACGCTCGGCAAGGCGTTCGCCGGGCGCCGCGCTGTGTAATCCTCGCTCCATGCCAGGCCTGATCTGCATGAAGTTCGGCGGCACCTCCGTGGCCGACGCCGAGCGCATCAAGCGAGCCGCGCGGCGGATCGTCGAGAAGCGCGAAGCGGGGCACGGCGTGGTCGCGGTGCTGTCGGCCCGTGGCAAGACGACCGACGAGCTGATCGGGATGGCGCAGGAGGTCTCGCCGCGCCCGGACCCGCGGGAGATGGACATGCTGCTGAGCTCGGGGGAGCGGATCTCGTGCGCGCTCTGCGCGATGGCGATCAACGACCTGGGACACCGCGCGATCTCGCTGACCGGCTCACAGGCCGGCATCGTCACCGACGAGTCGCACACGAAGGCGCTGATCATCGACGTGCGGGCCGACCGCATCCGCGCGGCGCTCGAGGAGGACCAGATCGTGCTCGTGGCCGGCTTCCAGGGCGTCTCGCAGACCGCCAAGAACGTGACCACGCTCGGTCGCGGCGGCTCGGACACGAGCGCGGTCGCCGTCGCGGCCGCGCTCGGCGCGGAGATGTGCGAGATCTACACCGACGTCGCCGGCGTGTACTCGGCCGACCCGCGGATCGTCCCGGACGCCCGCAAGCTCGACACCGTCTCCTTCGAGGAGATGCTCGAGATGGCGGCCTCGGGGGCGGGGGTGCTGCAACTGCGCTCCGTCGAGTACGCCCGCAACCACGGCGTGCGCATCCACTGCCGGTCCTCCTTCGATGCCGCGCCCGGTACCTTTGTCGTCGCCGAGGAGGAAACCGTGGAGCAGCCCCTGATCACAGCCGTCACGCACTCCGTCCAGGAGGCGCGCATCAGCCTCACCGGGGTGCCGGACGCGCCCGGCGCGGCCGCGCGCATCTTCGAGGCGCTCGCGGGGGCGAACGTCAACGTCGACATGATCGTCCAGAACGAGCCCGTCAGCGCGGGCGGGCGCGCGGAGATCTCCTTCACGGTCCCGCGCGACGATCTGCCCGCCGCCGGCTCCGCGCTCGCGCCGCTGTCGGGTGAGGCCTATGACGAGATGACCGCGCACGAGGACACCGGCAAGGTCTCGATCGTCGGCGCCGGCATGCGCTCGCACCCCGGCGTCGCCGCCAAGGTCTTCAGCGTGCTCGCGGGCGAGGGCGTCAACATCGAGATGATCTCGACCTCCCCGATCAAGATCTCCTGCGTGATCGACCGCGACCGCGTCGAGCAGGCGGTGCGCGCTCTGCACAGCGCCTTCGAGCTCTCCGGCGAGGGCACCGTGGCGGTCGAGGAGCCCTTCCGGCCCGCCACCTAGCGGCGCAAACCTGCGCGTTTCCGGGTTACGTCGCTCGTCCGCGCGCATCTGTCACAATCCATACGCAACGGTCAAGCGAGCTTTCAAGGACGAAAGGGATATGCGCACCGTCAAGAGGCCACGTCGTTACATCGCGCCGCGCTGGATCACCATCGGCAGGCCGTTGCTCCGTTACAGCACGCCGCGCGACGCCTACGTGCTTCGCATCGTCGGTCGCAAATGGGGCCCGGTGCTGCGCTCGGACCGCCGCCGCCCCCGCTCGCTCGGGGCCACTCCGGCTCCCGAGCGCCGCGGCTCCCACGCCCGCGCCGCCTGAGCCGGCCCGGCGCTCTCAGCTGCCGTCGAGCGAGCGCTGGAGCGCCTCGAGCACGCGCACCACGCGCAGGCCGCTCTCGCCGTCGGAGCGGGGCCGCGCGCCCGTCCGCACGCACTCGATGAAGTGCTCGCACTCCAGCCGCAGCGGCTCGCGGTTCGAGATCTGCGGCGAGTAGATGTCGCCCGAGCGCGCGATGTACTCGCCCCACGAGCTCGTGTCCTGGTCGAAGCCCTTGTCGTAGAGCGTCAGCTTGCCCTCGATCAGCATGTCGTCGAAGGTCGCCATGCGCCGCGCGCCGACGACCGTGATGCGCCGCTCCTTGTGCGGGTCGAGCCAGCTCAGATGGAGATGTGCGACGACGCCGGATGGGAAGCGCAGGAAACAGAAGACGACGTCCTGGACCGGCTCACGAACGTAGGAGGCGCCGGAGGCCAGACACTCGACCGGCTCCTCGCCGATCAGGTGCAGCGCGACCGAGACATCGTGCGCGCCGAGGCTCCAGAGGGCGTTCTCGTCCGCGCGCAGCTGGCCCAGGTTCAACCTGTTGCCGTAGATGTAGAAGAGGGGGCCGAGCTCCTGCCCGTCGATCAACTCCTTCAGGCGCGTGACGGCGGGGTGGTACTCGAGCAGGTGGCCGACCATCAGCACACGCCCCGACTGCTCGGCGGCTCGCACCGCGCGCTCGGCGTCGACGGCGCTCGTCGCCAGCGGCTTCTCGACGAAGCAGTGCTTGCCCGCCTCGAGCACAGCGACCGACAGCTCCGCGTGCGTCGGCACGGGCGTCGCGAGCACGACTGCGTCGAGCGTCTCGTCGGCGAGCAGGTCGGCCAGCTCCCCGGTCGTCCGCGCGCCGGGGTGCGAACGCGCTAGCTTCTCTCGCTGCCCGGCATCGGAGTCGCACAGCCACGCCATCTCGCAGCCGGGGATCGCCGCGAGGTTGCGGGCCAGGTTCGGGCCCCAGTAGCCGAGCCCGGCCACGCCGACGCGCACCGGCTCGCCGCTCACCGGCGCCCCTCCATGGGGTACGCCGTAGCTCCCGTCAGCCGCGATGCGAGCTCGTCGATCGCCTCGACGCACCGCTCGGCTGCGTGCCCGTCGCCGTAGAGCGCCGGGCGCTCCGCGGGCGGGGTGCGCTCGAGCGCGGCCAGGGCGGCGGCGGCGTCGAGATCGACGAGGGTGTTCCAGCCGAGCTCGACGGTCTCGACCCACTCGGTGCTCGCTCGCAGCGTCACACAGGGCACGCCGGCAAGGTACGCCTCCTTCTGGACGCCTCCGGAGTCCGTCACGACCGCGCGCGCCTGGCAGAGCAGGGCGCTGAACTCGAGATAGCCGAGCGGCTCGCTGAGCACGAGCCCGGGGATCGCGCGCAGCGCCGCCTGCAGCCCGAACTGCTCGAGGCGCGCCGCGGTGCGCGGGTGGAGCGGCAGCAGCACCGGCGCCGGGAGCGCGGCGATCAGCTCGACGAGCGCCGCCAGACGATCCCGGTCGTCGACGTTGCCCGCCCGGTGGGCGGTCAGCAGCAGGTAGGAACCGGGCTCGAGCCCGTACTCGCGCGGGACCGCTGCTTCCCCCCGCGCGGCGGGCTGCAGGCGCAGCGCGACGTCGACCATCACGTCGCCGACCACGACGAGGGCACCTGCCGCCGACTCGGCGCGCAGGTTCGCCGCCGCGTTCTCCGAGGAGCACAGCAACAGCTCGGCGATGTGGTCGCTCAGAACCCTGTTGAGCTCCTCCGGCATGGCGCGGTCGAACGAGCGCATGCCGGCCTCGACGTGCACGACGGGGATCCGGGCCTGCGCCGCCGCGAGCGCTCCCGCGAGCGTGGAGTTCGTGTCGCCGTAGACGAGCACGGCCTCCGGCGCGAGGTCGTCGAGCAGCGGCTCGAGCGCGGCCAGCATGCGCGCGGTCTGCGAGCTGTTGCTGCCGCCGGAGATGCCCAGCTCGCGATCGGGGCGGGCGAGGCCCAGCTCCGAGAAGAAGATCCGCGAGAGCGCGTCGTCGTGGTGCTGGCCGGTGTGCACCAGCAGCTCCTCGTGGCGCTCGCGCAGCGGCCCGGAGACCGCCGCGGCCTTGATGAACTGAGGCCGGTTGCCCACGACGGTCAGGATCCGCACGCGCCTAAGCCTAGATGCACGCCCGACGGCCGGCAGGCAGGCAACCGAAATATGAACCAACCGGTTCAGTTTTGTGGTAGAAACTGAACCAGATGGTTCAGCCTACGCTCGACCGCACGCTCAGCGCGCTCGCCGATCCCACGCGGAGGCAGCTCCTCGAGCTGCTCGGGGAGCGGGGGGAAGCATCGATCACCTCGATCGCCGAGCGTTTCGCGATCTCGCTCACCGGCGCCCGCAAGCACGTGCGGGTGCTCGAGGAAGCCGGGCTCGTGCAGAGCGTCAAGCATGGCCGCACGCGCACGTGCAGCCTCACCGGGCGGCCGCTCGCCGACGCGGCGACGTGGTTCGACACCTACGGACGGATGCTCGCCGCGCGGCTCGACCGCCTCGGGGAGCTCGTCGAGCAACAGGAAGGAGACCCGCAATGAATGCCCCGCAGCAGACGCACGTCCTCTCCACCCCCGGGCCCCGGGAGATCCTCACCGAGCGCGTGTTCGCCGCGCCCGCCGAGCGGGTGTGGGCGGCCTGGACCGACCCGGCGCTGATCGTGCGGTGGTGGGGGCTTCGCGACAGCGACACCCGCGTGGAGGAGCTCGACCTGCGTCCCGGTGGGCGCTGGCGGTTCGTGGAGCGCAACCAGGACGGCTCCGAGGCCGCGTTCCGGGGTGTCTACCGCGAGGTTACGCCTCCTGCGCGTCTCGTGTACACCTTCGAATACGAGGGGTGGCCGGGCAAGGTGCTCGTCGACACCGTCGACTTCCAAGAGGTGGAGGGCGGCACGAAGGTGCTCGTGCACTCGCTGTTCCACACCACCGAGGAACGCGACGGCATGATCGCGGCCGGGATGGAGAAGGGTCTCGTCCAGGGCTACGAAGCGCTCGACGAGCTGTTCGCCGAGCGCGCCTGAGGCGCCAGGCGAGGAACTCCTCCAGCAGCCGCAGCGTCTCGGCGGGGCGCTCGATGATGAACAGGTGCCCGGCGCCCGGGACCCGCGATCAGCAGCAGCGCCCGCCCGGCGCCGCGATCGATGTAGTTGAGCGTCAGTCCGTCGTCGAGCTCGGCCTGCGGCATTGCCCCTCAGGCCGCGGCGCCGACCACGCTCGTCGACCAGTCGATCACCGAGGTGGGGCGTACGACGTGGCGGCTCATGCCGAGCTCCTTGGGCTCGAGCCCGAGCGCGAGGCCGACGAGCTGCGGCAGGTGCAGCACGGGCATCTCCAGCTCGCGCCCGACGGTCCTTTCGGCGAGCGGCTGCTGCAGGTCGAGGTTGAGGTGGCACAGCGGGCACGGCGTCACGAGGCAGTCCGCCTCGGCGTCGACCGCGTCGCCGAGGTGGCGGCCGGCCTGCTTGAGCGAGGCCTCCTTGTTCATGGTGATGATCGGGAAGCCGCAGCACTTGCGCATGCCGGCGTAGTCGATCACCGTGCCGCCGAGGGCCGCGATCAGCTCGTGAAGGTAGTTGTCGCGACGGTGCTCGGCATCGATCCCGAGGCGCTTGCGCGGGCGCACGATGTAGCAGCCGTAGAAGGGCCCGACCCTGAGGTTGGTCAGCGGGCGCTTGACTTTCGCGGACAGCGCGTCGAGGCCGATCTCCTCGACCAGCAGCCACAGGAAGTTCTTGTTGGTGAGACCTTTCTCGTAGCTGAGGCCCTCGGCGGAGAGGGTCTCGTTCACGTGGTCGCGGTACTCCGCGCTCGCGTCCAGGCGCTCCTGGCACTCGCTCTGCGCTCCCTGGCAGGTCGAGCAGATGTTCATCATCAGCTCCGCGCCCTGCACCTGCTGCGCGAGCGCGAAGGTGCGGGCGTTGAGCGTGTCGGCGAGCTCCTGGTTGTGCTCGGCGATCACGCCCGCGCCGGTGCAGCAGGCGCGGTCCAGTTCGACCAGCTCGATGTCGAGCAGCGGTGCGACCTTGGCCATCGAGCCGTGCAGCTCCGGTGTGAAGCCACGGCTGACGCAGCCGGGCCAGTAGGCGACCTTCATCAGCCCTCGCTCCCTTCCTCGCTCTCGGCGTCCGGCTCGCTGCCGTTCGCCGACTCGGAGCCCGGCCCGACCGGCTCGGCCTCTTCGTGGGTGGTCTCGGCCGCCTCGGCGGCCGTCTCCGCCGGCGCGGAGGCCGACGGCGTCTCACCGGCCGGAGCCGAGCCCTCGGCGCCTTCCTGGGAGCGCGTCGGGTCGGGGCTGGCGGCGCCCTCGGGCCCCGGCGCGGACGTCGCGCCCTCGGACTCGGGCGGGGCGGCCTGCACCGCGCCCGTCGCGACGCCGCCGCTCACGACCTCCTCGGCCTCGCTTTCGTCCTCGCCGCTGATGTACAGGTTCAGCTCGTAGCGCTCGGGGTGGCCCTCGATGTGGTCGTAGATCGCCTGCACGCGCTGCAGGTCGGCGCGCGGGATCTTGTGCGGTTTCAGCGCGCCCATCGGCGTCACCTTGCCGCGCAGCAGCGCCTTCACGATCGCCGGCAGCGAGCTGAGCAGCTCTTTGCCTGCGGCGGGGTGGAATTTGCCGAACCAGGAGTTGCCGCCATAGGAGCGGGGCAGCAGCTCGGCCTCCCACAGCAGGCCGTTGTCCTTGATCAGACCGGTGAACGCGGCCTCGTGACGCTCGCCGTTGTTCTGATCGACGATGTGCTGGTCGGAGGTCGCGATGCGCCGCAGGCGCATGATCTGGCCCATCGGGTTGACGTCCTTCGGGCACGCCTCGACGCACTTGAAGCAGTGGGTGCAGTCGAAGATGCCCTGCGGGTCCTGGGAGAGGTCGACGAGGCGCTCGCGCTGCTCGGCGTCCCGCGGGTCGCCGACGAACCGATAGGCCTTGGCGAGCGCGGCCGGGCCGATGAAGCCGGGGTCCACCTCCATCGCCAGGCAGTCCGAGACGCAGGCGCCGCACTGGATGCAGGCCATCGTCTGGGTGACGTCGACCATCGCCTCTTTCTCCACGATGTACTCGCGCTCCGGGACCGGCTGCTTGGCCAGCAGCCACGGCGTCACCCGCCGGATCTTCTTCCAGTGGACCTCGTCCATGTCCACGATCAGGTCCTTGATCACGGGCATGTTGCCCATCGGCTCGATCTCGATCACGCCGCCGGCGGCGCTGCTCAGCGCCTCGTCGAGGTGGGTGTGGCAGGCGAGCGCCGGTTCGCCGTTGACGCGCACGCCACAGGAGCCGCAGATCGCCTGCCGGCAGGAGCAGCGGATGCCGATCGAGCCGTCGAAGCGGTCGCGCGCCTGCAGCACCGCCTCGAGCACCGAGCGGTGCGGCTCGAGCTCGACGGTGTGCTCGTCCCAGTACGGGGCCTGGCCCGACTCGGGGTCGTAGCGGCGCAGCTTGAGCTTGAATTCCTGCGGCGGGCGGTCGTGAGCTTCGGCCATCAGTATTTGCGCTCCTCGGGCTCCCATTGGGTGATCGTCACCGGCGAGTAGCTGATCTTCGGCTCTCCGCCGGTCAGCGTGATGTCGATGTGCTTCAGCCACTCCTCGTCGTTGCGCTCAGGGTGGTCGGTCCGGAACTGCGCCCCGCGCGACTCCTTGCGCTCGATCGCCCCGAGCACGGTGGCCTCCGCGCAGTCGACCATGAAGCCCAGCTCGAGCACGCCGAGCACGTCCTGGTTGAAGACCGTGCCGCGGTCGTCGATCCACGCGCTCCCGGCCTCCTCTTTGAGCCGGCGCACGGTCTCCAGCGCGCTCTGCAGCCCTTCCTCGTCGCGGAAGACGGCGGCGTGCTTGTTCATCGTCTCGCCCAGCTCGTTCTTGATCTCCGAGACGCGGCGGCCCTCGCGGGGCCGCGAGATGATCGCCGCCAGCGTGTCCTCGTCGCGGCGCAGCTGCGGGTTCGCGTCGACGGGCGGCTGGCCCATGCCCGCCGCCCGCGCGGCCGCGTGTTCCCCGGAGCGCCGGCCGAAGATCAGCGTGTCGAGCAGGGAGTTCGCGCCGAGGCGGTTGCCGCCGTGCACCGACACGCAGGCCACCTCGCCGGCGGCGTAGAGCCCCTCGATCGGCGTGCGCCCGTCGACGTCGGTCTTGACGCCGCCCATGATGTAGTGCTGGCCGGGGCGGATCATGATCGGTTCGCGCGTGATGTCCACGCCGGCGAAGTCGCGCCCGAGGTTGACGATCTCGCGCAGCGCCTCGAGCGTGCGCCGGCGGGGGACGACTGTCACGTCGAGGAAGATGCCCTCGCCCTTCGGTCCCACGCCCCGCCCCTCGTTGATCTCGATCTGCTCGGCGCGCGAGACGACGTCGCGGGAAGCCAGCTCCATCTTGTTCGGGGCCGATTTCTCCATGAAGCGTTCGCCTTTGTTGTTGAGCAGGTGCGCGCCCTCGCCGCGCGCTCCCTCGGTGATGAGGATGCCCGTCTCGACCAGGCAGGTCGGGTGGTACTGGACCATCTCCATGTCCATCAGCGGCGCGCCGGCCCGGTAGGCGAGCGAGATCCCGTCACCGGTGACGATCAGGCCGTTGGTCGTGGGCTTGTAGGCCTGCCCGGCGCCGCCGCAAGCGAGGATCACGTTCTTGGCGCGGAAGGCCTCCATCTTGCCGCTGCGCACGTCGCGCGCGATCACGCCGCAGCAGCAGCCGTCCTCGCCCAGCAGCAGCGAGGTCGTGAACCACTCCTCGAAGCGCTCGACCGTCTCGTGGTGCTTCATCAGCTGCTCGTAGAGCACGTGCAGCAGCGCCTGGCCGGTGATGTCGGCGACGTAGGCCGTGCGCTTCATCGAGGCGCCGCCGAACGCGCGCAGGTCCATCTCGCCCTTCTCGTTGCGGTGGAAGGTCACGCCCATGTGCTCGAGGTGCATGACCTCGCCGGGCGCCTCCGAGCACATCACTTCGATCGCGTCCTGGTCTCCGAGGAAGTCCGAGCCCTTGACGGTGTCGTAGGCGTGCGAGCGCCAGTCGTCGTCGACGCTGATCGCCGCGTTGATGCCGCCCGCCGCCGCCACCGAGTGCGAGCGGACCGGGTGCACCTTGCTCATGATCGCCACGCTGGCGCCCTGCTCGGCGGCGGCGAGGGCGGCGCGCTGGCCGGCGAGGCCGGCGCCGATGATCAGGACGTCGTGTGCTGGCATGGCTCCTTCGATGACGGGGGGAGGGGGGATCTCGATTCCGGACGGGCACTCTACAACGGCGCCCTCGAACGGACGTGTGCGAGAGGCTAGCCCGCGGGTGCGAGCGCCCGCCGTACCTGCGCGAGCGTCACGACGCCCTGGAGCACCCCGTCCGCGTCCACGGCGACCATCGCGCCGAGCCGTCCCAGCCCCTCGGAGCTCAGCAGGGACTCCAGTGGCGCCTCTTCGCCGATCCTCACGGGCAGGTCGGGCTCGAGCGCCTCGACGACCTGCAGCGCCGGGCGGCCCGCCTGGATCTCCGCCTCGACGCGCTGCTGGCGAACGACCCCGAGGAAATGGCGGGCCGGGTCGACGACCGCGAACCACGGCCAGTGATAGCGCAGGAACCATTGCTCGTGGGCGTCCAGCAGGGTGGCGTCGGCGGGGATCGTCACCGGCTCGCGGTCCATGATGTCGGCGACCTTGATGTTCTGGATCCGCTGCCCGATCGAGCCCTGCACGACCGCCGCCCCGGCGGCCTGGTAGAGGAAGAAGGCGAGCAGGATCGTGAACAGGTCGAACAGCGAGCTCGACCGCGAGTAGCTGACGATGCCGAGCACCCCGAGCGCCAGCGCGAGCGCCTGCCCGGCTCGGCCCGTGCCCTTGGTGGCGCGGTTGCGGTCGCCGGTCACGCGCCAGATCACCGCGCGGGCGATCCGCCCGCCGTCCAGTGGGAACGCCGGGACGATGTTGAAGACGAACAGGGCCGCGTTCACGAACGCGAGCCAGCCGAGCAGCGCGATCCCGGGGCTCGTGGTGAAGCCTTCCTTGGTGATCGAGTCGGTGAACGGGTGCCCCGAGGACAGCGCCTGGCCAAGGCCCGCGCAGAGCACGAGCAGCAGGAGGGTGACGGCGGGGCCGGCGGCCGCGATCTTGAACTCCTCACCCGGCGTGCCCGGCTCGCGGCGCATCTGCGAGAGCCCGCCGAAGAACCACAGGTCGATGCCGGCGATCCCGATGCCGAGCCGGCGCGCGACCAGCGCGTGCCCGAGCTCGTGGAGGATCAGGGAGAGGAAGTACCCGAACGCGGCTGCGACCGCGATCAGGTACGCGGTCGTCTGCGAGCCTTCGATGATCGGCGGGAAGTATTCGTGCCCGAGCCAGTAGATCAGGATGAAGAGGACGAAGAACCAGCTCGCGCTGACCCCGATCCTGATCCCGAACAGGCGCGCCAGCTGGAAGTTCTGGCGCCGACGCAGAGGCATGAGTAGATGGTAGGCGCCCCAGGCGTCTGCAAGCGTCCGCCGGCCCGTGCGCGCAGCGCTAGAGCGCGGGGCGCGAGCGCTCGATGATCGCCTCGAAGTCGCAGCCGGGCGGCAGCGTGCCGTACTCGAGGCCGCCTTCGGCGCCGAGCCGCGACGCGCAGAACGCGTCGGCGACGGCCGGGTCGCCGTCACGCACCAGCAGCGAGCCCTGCAGGCAGAGGGCCATCGATTCGACCACGCGCCGGGCGCGGGTCTCGAGGGTCTCCGGGTCCGCGAACTGCTTCTTCAGCGACGCCACGCTCTCGTCGAGCCGGGGCTCGGCGCCGGCGGCCTGCTCGACCTCGTTCAGGTAGACCTCGAGCGAGCGCGGCGAGCGCGTCAGGGCGCGCAGCACGTCGAGGCTCATGACGTTCCCCGAGCCCTCCCAGATCGAGGCGAGCGGCGCCTCCCGGTAGAGCCGCGGCATCCCCGACTCCTCGACGTAGCCGGCGCCGCCCAGGCACTCGAGCGACTCGAAGGCGTGGTTCGGCGCGCGCTTGCACGTCCAGTACTTGCCGACCGCGGTGGCCAGGCGCTTGAACAGCTGCGCGTCGGTCTCGTTCTCGGGTGGGTGGGACCCAAATTCAACGTCGTCCCTGGCCTCGTCGTAGGCCCGGGCGAGGCGCATCGCGAGCGCCGTCGTCGCCTCGGACTCGACGCACAGGTCGGCGAGCACGTTGCGCATCAGCGGCTGTTCGCCCAGCACCTTGCCGAACGCGCTGCGGTGCGCGGTGTGCCAGGTGGCGCTGACGACGCCGCTGCGCATCCCGGCGGCCGAGCCGATCACGCAGTCCAGGCGCGTGTGGCCGACCATCTCGATGATCGTCGGCACGCCGCGGCCGGGCTCGCCCACCATCCGCGACCAGGCGCCGTGGAACTCGACCTCCGAGGAGGCGTTCGAGCGGTTGCCGAGCTTGTCCTTCAGGCGCTGGATGTGGAAGGCGTTGCGGGAGCCGTCGGGCAGGATCCGCGGCATCAGGAAGCACGAGACGCCCTCGTCGGTCTGCGCGAGCACGAGGAACATGTCCGACATCGGCGCCGAGCAGAACCACTTGTGCCCGACGATCTCGTACTCCGCGCCGGCGCCGCCGCCGTTCAGCGGCCGCGCGACGGTCGTGTTCGCGCGAACGTCCGAGCCACCCTGCTTCTCGGTCATCGCCATGCCGGAGATCGCCGAGCCCTTCTCGGTCGCGGGCACGAGGTGGCCGTCGTAGCTCGTTGACATCAGCAGCGGCTCCCACTCAGCAGCCAGCTCGGGCTGCGCGCGGAGCGCCGGGACGACGGCGAAGGTCATCGTGATCGGGCAGGCGTAGCCGGCCTCGGCCTGCATCGCGGTCATGTACAGGGCGGCGCGCGCTGTGTGGGGGTAGGGCTCGCTGCTCGTCCAGGGCAGCGAGTGCAACTCGTTCTCCACGCCCATCCGCATCAGCTGGTGCCAGGCCGGGTGGAACTCGACCTCGTCGATGCGGTGCCCGTAGCGGTCGAAGGTCCTCAGCACGGGCGGGTTCTCGTTGGCCAGGCGCCCCCATTCCTGCTGCGGAGCGCCGCCGACGAAGCGGCCCAGCTCGGCCGCGCGATCGAGCACCCAGCCGGCGCCCTCGCGCTCCGTCGCCTCGACCAGCGGCCGGTTGCTCGAGAAGACGTCGAAGTCCTCCATGGGCGGCACCTGGTTGAAGACCTCGTGGGTCTTGTACGGAGTCTTGCCTTCGCCCGTGGCCTGCGAGACGGTGGCCATGGCCGGAAGTGTCGCAGATGGCGGCACCGGCCCTGCGGCTCGGAGCTATGCTCGTCCGATGGGGCAGCCGGGGGGCATGCGAACGACCGTTGTCGCGCTCTCATGCGCGATCGCCGCGCTCGTCGCCGGGGCGCCCGCGGCCGTGGGGAGATCAGACGGTCCGGGAGAACCCACCCGCATCGCGTTCGTCACATCGAGCGCCGCGAAACCCGAATCACAGGTCTGGACCGCGCTCGTGGACGGAGCCGAACGGCGTTTGCTCGGCCCGGGCGTGCAGCCCCTGCTCGCGCCCGACGGCGCGGTCGTCGCCGCGGGCCTGTTCGGCGCCGGGCTCGAAAGAGGCCCGTCGCTCGCCCTCTACCGGGTCCTCCCGGCCGCCCCCGGTCCTGCGTCGCCGAGCGCCTTCGGCAACCTGGCGCTCCAGAGCGCGACGCCGCTCGCCTGGTCGCCGGACTCCCGCTACCTGGCGGTGATGCTCACCTCGACGGCCGTGAAGCGCTTCGTCGAGAAGTCCGGGCTGGCGATCCTTGACACGAGCACCGGAACGCTGCGGACGATCGCGTCAGGGATCGTCTACGGCGCGAGCTTCGCTCCCGACGGCACCGACCGGGTGGTGTTCGGGAAGGCGAACGGGCAGAGCCTGAACGCGCCCGTGAACCTCTACTCGTCGCAGCCGAGCGGCGCGGGGCTGCGCCGTGTCACGAGCGACGGCCGCAGCCTCGACCCGGTGTGGGGACCGAGCCACATCGCCTACGACCGCGAGCGGCTGCGCCGCAACGACGCGCCCGTCTATCAGATCTGGCTGCGCCGACCCGGCGGTCGGGCGGCGCACCGGCTGACTTCGATCCGCGTGCGTTCGCTGGTGTCAGGGCTGATGCCGCTCGGCTTCTCCACGGACGGCTCGCGCCTGCTCGCCGAGTTCGTCGGGCAGGACACCAGCGAAGCATGGACGGTGCAGCTGCCCTCGGGCCGCGCGCGGCCGGTGAGGGTGAAAGGGCGTTCCGTCGTCGGCGGTGCGATCTCGAACGACGGCTCCCAGCTGCTCGTCGCCGAAGGAGGTCTCGAAGGACCTGCCGACGGCGACAACGTCGTCACCGTCCCGTTCACCGGCGGCGCGCCGAAACTGCTCGTGGCCCACGCGGCGCAGCCGAGCTGGAACGACTAGACGCCGCTCCGGCGGGCAGCCCTCCGGGCGATAGCATCGGCGCCGGCTCCGCCTCCAGAGCCGCAGCCCTCGGTGTGCCCCGCACCCGACGCCCCGACCCACGAATCCACACAAGGACCGACCGAACATGGCGAAGATCACTGTGAAGAACCCGGTCGTCGAGCTCGACGGCGACGAGATGACGAGGATCATCTGGGAGTTCATCAAGCAGCAGCTGATCCTGCCTTACCTCGACGTCGATCTGAAGTACTACGACCTCGGGATCGAGAGCCGCGACGCCACCGACGATGCGATCACCGTCGAAGCCGCCGAAGCGATCAAGCAGTACGGCGTGGGCGTGAAGTGCGCGACGATCACGCCGGACGAGGCGCGCGTCGAGGAGTTCGGTCTCAAGAGGATGTACCGCTCGCCGAACGGGACGATCAGGAACATCCTCGGCGGCGTCATCTTCCGGGAGCCGATCGTGATCTCCAACATCCCGCGGCTCGTTCCGAGCTGGACCAAGCCGATCGTGATCGGCCGTCACGCCTTCGGCGACCAGTACCGCGCGACGGACATGGTCGTGCCGGGCGAGGGGAAGCTGACCCTCACCTTCACGCCCGCCAACGGCGACGAGCCGATCGAGCTGGAGGTGTACGACTTCCCCGGCGGCGGCGTGGCGCTGGCGATGTACAACCTCGACTCCTCGATCCGGGACTTCGCGCGCGCCTCGCTGCGCTACGGGCTGGACCGCAGCTACCCGGTCTACATGTCGACCAAGAACACGATCCTCAAAAGCTACGACGGGCGCTTCAAGGACATCTTCGCCGAGGTCTACGAGAGCGAGTTCAAGACCGACTTCGACGCCGCCGGCATCACCTACGAACACCGCCTGATCGACGACATGGTCGCCGCCGCGCTGAAGTGGGAGGGCGGGTACGTGTGGGCGTGCAAGAACTACGACGGCGACGTCCAGTCCGACACCGTCGCCCAGGGCTTCGGCTCGCTCGGCCTGATGACGAGCGTGCTCGCGACGGCCGACGGCAAGACCGTCGAGGCCGAGGCGGCCCATGGCACCGTCACCCGTCACTACCGCCTTCACCAGCAGGGCGAGCCGACCTCCACGAACCCGATCGCCTCGATCTTCGCCTGGACGCGCGGGCTCGCCGCGCGCGGGCGCATGGACGAGACGCCGGCGGTCAGCGAGTTCGCGCAGACGCTCGAGCGCGTCTGCATCGAGACGGTCGAAGCTGGGAAGATGACCAAGGACCTCGCGCTGCTCGTCGGCCCCGATCAGCCCTGGCAGACCACCCAGGAGTTCCTCGGCTCGATCGACGAGAGCCTGCGCGAAGCCGTCCCGGCCTGAACAACAAACCGCAAACCGCCACACCCCCAGGAGATGAGCCTGTGAGCAACCCCGTACGCGTGACCGTGACCGGCGCAGCCGGCCAGATCGGCTACAGCCTCGTGTTCCGCATCGCAAGCGGACAGCTGCTCGGCCCCGACCAGCCGGTCGACCTGCGCCTGCTGGAGATACCCCCGGCGATGGGCGCGCTCGAGGGGGTCGCGATGGAGCTCGTGGACTGCGCCTTCCCGCTGCTGAGGAACCTCGACCTGCACGACAACCCCGAGGACGCGTTCGACGGTGTGAACGTCGCGCTCCTGGTGGGTTCGCGGCCGCGCACGAAAGGCATGGAGCGCGCCGAGCTGCTTGCCGAGAACGGCAAGATCTTCACGGGTCAGGGCAAGGCGCTGAACGCGAAGGCCGCCGAGGACGTGAAAGTGCTCGTCGTCGGCAACCCCGCGAACACGAACTGCCTGATCGCGATGAACAACGCGCCGGACATCCCGCGCGAGCGCTTCACCTCGATGATGCGCCTGGACCACAACCGCGCGATCGCGATGCTCGCGAACAAGCTCGAGGTGCCCGTCACCGACATCACCCAGATGGGCGTGTGGGGGAACCACTCACCGACCATGTACCCCGACCTCTTCCACGCGAAGGTGGGCGGGCACCTGGCGGCCGGCGTCGTGGACGACCAGCACTGGATCGAGGACGAGTTCCTGCCGAACGTCGGCAAACGGGGCGCGGCGATCATCGAGGCGCGGGGCGCCTCCTCGGCGGCATCGGCGGCCAGCGCGGCGATCGACCACGTCAGCGACTGGGTCAAAGGCACCGGCTCCGAATGGGTCTCGATGGGCGTCGTCTCCGACGGGTCCTACGGGGTCCCCGAGGGGCTCATCAGCGGCTTCCCCTGCACCTGCGAGGGCGGCCGGTGGAAGATCGTCGAGGGTCTCGAGCTGGACGACTTCTCGCGCGGCAAGATCGACGCATCGGTGGCGGAGCTCGTGGGCGAGCGCGACACCGTCGCCGAGCAGGGGATGATCTAGGACGAGCAAGGGCGCGGTGTCACACACCGCGCCCTTGGTCGTGATAACTGTCACTGAAGGCTAGGCTTTGGGATACCAGCCACGGCCTTTCTTGGTCACCTTTTTTTCCTGCTCGAGGCCCGGCAGGACCCTGTAGAGGTAGTTCTGCTTGATGCCCATCTTCGCCGCGAGCTCGGGGATCGTGATGCCCGGCTGGCCCTGTACGAGCGACAGCGCCTCGGCGGCGCGGGTGCCGCTCCCTTTGCGCCGCCCGGCGCGGCGTTTGGCCGGAGCCCGTTTTTTGCGCGCCGGTTTGGCCGCCGCTTTGGAGCTCGCGCCGCGCGGCCGTCCGGGGCCGCGTTTGCCGATCGCCGAGCGCGCGCTCGCGACGGCCGAGCCGCCGACGCCGGCCAGCGCGCCGGCCGCCGCCTCGAGTCGGTGGTACTCGTCGACCAGCGGCTTCAGCTCTTTGAGCCTGTCGGTGATCTCCTTGCGCTTCTCATCGAGGAAGTCAGTCACAGTCAGTTCCCTGTTCACTCGTTTGGATGTGGGGGTGACACATCGGGATAGCTGCACCCTACAACAGCTTCACGGGTCCTGCTCGATCTTCTTCTTGAGCGCCTGAAGTGTCCGGTTCGCCTCGCGCACCGGTATGCCGCCGACCAGCGCGCGGCTCACGAGTGCGCCCACCGCACCGAGTGGCGCGCGGAACTCGTTTTGATAGTCGAATCGCGTGCCGCCGCCGTTGCTGCTCAGCAGGTATTCGGTGTGAGCGCGCGAGCGCGCCGGCCCGCGACCCTCCCATACGGCCCGCCGCGGCGGGTCGCACTCGACGAGCTGCCAGTGAACGTCGAGGGTGACGCCGCGGAGGTGGATCGCCTGGTCCATCTCGAACCCTACCTGCGGGGGACCCTTGTCGGCGTGCAGCAGGCGGCGGTGGATCGTCACCCAGTGCTCCAGGCACCGGGGGTCCATAACCGTCTCCCACACCTGCTCGGGGGGCGCGTCGATCTCGATCGAGGCTGTGACTTTGCTCATCAGCGGGCGGCCAGCGGCTCGGCGCGCTCCCATTCTGCCAACGCATGGGCGACCGCCGAGTCGAAGCTGTGCAGGCTCACCCCGAGCCGCTCGGCAGCGTGGTCGTCGCGCGCGAGCAGATCGCCCTGGAGGCCTTCCATCAACGGCAGGACGAGCTCGGGCTGCTCGCTGGCGATCGCGGCGGCGAGGCGCCCGGCGAGCGGGGTCATGCTGACGGGCAGCCGCAGCGCCGGCCGGCCCACGAGCATCGCCTCGGCGATCCGCTCGAGCATCTCGCCGTAGCTGAGCACGTCCGGCCCGCCGACCTCGAGCACCTCACCGGAGATCTCCGTGCTCGCGCCGGCCCGGAGCATCGCGATGATGTCCCGCTCGTCGACGGGCTGCGTGCGGAACCGCTGCCAGGCGGGAAGCGTGAGGACCGGCATCCGCTCGACGAGGCGCACGAGCAGGCGGAAGGAACGCGAGCGGGCGCCGATCACGATCGATGCGCGCAGCGCGAGCGAGTCCGGCGCCGACTCCATCAGCACACGCTCGACCGCCTCCCGGCTCGCGAGGTGGCGCGAATGCGCGCGTCCGTGCCGCGTCTGGACCCAGCGCGGCACGAGCCCGCCCAGATAGACGATCCTGCGCACGCCCGCGGCGCGCGCGGCGGCAGCGAAGTTGCGGGCGGCCCGCTGCTCGCGCTCCTCGAATCCGTAGATGGAGGCCCCACCCACCGCCGGCTCCATCGAGTGGATCAGGTAGTAGGCCAGCTCGACGCCCTCGAGCGCTCGCGCCAGTCCCTCGCCGGTGACGGCGTCGCCGCGGAGGACCCGCACCGCGCCGGCGGGGACGGCGGACCGCAGCCGCGCCGGATCGCGGCTCATCGCACGCACGGAGTGGCCGTCGCGCAGCAGCTCCGGCAGCAGCGCCGAGCCGACGAACCCGCTGGCGCCTGTGAGCAGGACCTCCACGTCGCCAGAATGATGACGCGCCCGGCGAGGGGCGCCGCGCAAACTGCGGGCTTCGCGCCGGGATAGTCACAGGAAAGTGACGCTACGGCGGGTCGTTGCGGACAGCAACCCGTTTTCTCTGGCATTTGCGCGAAGCCCATCACGCCGTCCGGGAGGGTGTGATTTGATCGTCGCGTCCCATCCACAGCGAAGTGTCCGGGGGTAGAATTGGGAGCGAAGCCGAAGAGCCGGGGAACGATCGTGCCTGCAGCCGGCGGGCGGCGCTCGGCGCCGAAGCCGAGCTGCGAGGGATGTTTCTTCCGCGTCAACCTGCTCTGCGCGCTGCAGCTCGACGAGCCCTGCTCGACCTTCCGCCCGCACGAGGCGCAGCTGCGCCCGCCCCAGCAACTGCGGTTCGTGTTCCGCCAGGAGCGCCGCACGCGCGCAGCGTGGTCGTTCCCCTCCGCGCAGGAGCAGGCGGCGCTGCACGCGTAGCGAGCGTCCACTCGCGTGCTCACGGCACGCGCTCGCGGGTATATTGGTCACTGGACCTGAAAGCTTTCGGCAAGGCGGTGGCGAGATGGCATCGAAGGACAGACTGGGGAAAGCGTCCGAAGCGGCCAAGGCCGCGCAGAGCAATCGGTACGTGCAACGTCTGATCGAAGACGAGGAGCTGCGCGGGAACCTGATGGCTGCCTATGGCGCCGCGCGGAGCGCGTACGGGCGCATGAGCAACGGCAAGCCGGCGGGCAAGGCGCTGCTCGAGGACCGCAAGCTGCAGGCCGAGCTGCGTGACGCCGTCGAGTCGCTGCGCGAGGCCGGCGGGGCGCTGCGCGAGGGGCCGGTGCGCCGCCGTCGCAGGCGCGGGGGCCTCGGCCGCACGCTGCTGCTGATCACGTTCGGCGCCGTGCTGGCGGTCGCGTTGAACGAGGGCCTGCGCTCGAAGGTGCTCGACCTGCTGTTCGGCGCCGAGGAGCAGTTCGACTACAGCTCGACGACTGCGCCCGCGACGCCTGAACCGGCCGGCGTCAACGTCTGATCGGAGCCTCTTGAGCTCCGCCGACGCGACCGCAGCACCGCCGCGCGCGAAGTCGGACGAGGGCTCCGAGCAGCAGGCGGGCGCCACGAAGCGCCCGCTCTCGGGGGAGAAGGCGCAGCGCATCATCGATGCGATGCGCCACAGCGTCGCCAAGCGGGGGACGACAGGGTCGACGTTCGACCACGTCTCCCGCGAGGCCGGCGTCTCGCGCGGCCTGCTGCACTACTACTTCGGCACCAAGGAGCAGCTGCTCGTCGAGGCCGTGCGGCGCGACGGCGAGGTGCGGATCGAGCGCCTGCAGGCCCAGCTCGCGACCGCGACCTCGGCCGACGACCTGATCGACCTGATGGTGCAGAACCTGCAGGAGACGGTTCGCGAGGACCCCGACTTCCTGACCCTGGTCTTCGAGCTGTTCACGCTCTCCAGGCGCAACGAGGACATCGCCGCGGAGTACGCGGCCCTGATCCGCCGCACACGCGAGCAGGTCGCCGAGCTGCTCGCCTTCGCACAGCAGGAGGGGGTGTTGCACCTCCACGCCGAGCCGGAGGCGATCGCCGAGATCCTGTTCTCGCTCGCCGACGGGTTCGCGCTGCGCATGCTCAGCGAGCCCGAGCGGGACTTCACCGCCTCGATCGAAGCCGGCATCACAGCCGTCCGCGCGCTGCTGGCCGACTGACCGAGCTCCCGCGTCGCGCGGGAGGGGTGAACGCTCACACCTATAATCGCCGCGCTGATGCCGATTTACGAGTACAGGCGCCCGGATGGCACGACCTTCGAGATCGTGCAGTCCTTCAGCGACGATCCGCTGAAGGTCGACCCGGAGACGGGCGTGCCCGTCGAGCGCGTGCTGCACGCTCCCGCGGTGCACTTCAAGGGCAAAGGTTTCTACAACACCGACTACGGCACGCGCCGGCGCCAGCGCGAGACGGCCGCCGCGGCTGAGAAATCATCGGAGAAGTCATCCGACTCCTCCTCCTCCTCCTCCTCCTCCTCCGAGAAGAAGAGCGAGCCGGCGAAGAAGGAGACGAAACCCGTCTCCTCCAAGAGCTGAGCGCGCCTCAGCCTTTCATGAAGGCTTCGACGTCCTGGCGGCGCTCGGCTTCCGAGACCGTCAGGCCCGCCCCGCCGTCCGGCAGGGTGACGGCGCCGGTCGGCTTCAGCACCTTCGTGGGCGGCGTGCCCGAAGCCGCCATGCCCGCGAACAGGGCGAGCAGCGTCGGTCCGCCCATGTCGGAGATGATCGCCGGCGGCGCGTGCCACGCGATCCACGGCAGCCGGAAGAAGCTGGTGGGGGACAGCAGCCGCGATTTCATCGCGTTGAACAGCTCCTGCTGGTGTTCCTCGCGCTGGATGTCGTTCGCGTTGGGCTGGCACAGGTTCTCCCGGGTGCGCGCGATCGCGAGCGCCTGCTTGCCGTCGATGTGGTGCGTGCCCGCTCCCAGCCGCAGCGTGTAGCCGCCCCGTGCGAAGCCGCCGTCGATGCGCGAGACGATGCAGCCGCCCTTGTAGTCGACCCCGCCCATCGCGTCGATCAGCGCCGGGAAGTTTTCGAAGTTGACTTCGACCACGTGGTTGATCGGGACGCCCAGCCAGTGCTTGATCACTTCGATCGACTCCCTGGGCCCGCCGAACGCGTGTGCTGCGTTGATCTTCTGCAGGCCGTGGCCGGGGATGTCGACGACGGTGTCGCGCGGGATCGAGAGCCGCGCCGCGTGCCCGCCGCCGGTCCGGATCAGCATGATCGTGTCCGAGCGGCCCGGCCCGTTCTTTTCGGCGCCCGGTTCCCTGCTGTTCTTCTGGCGCGTGTCGGAGCCGAGCACGAGGATGTTGTTCGCGGACGTGAGCGGGTTGCCGGCCGGGTCGAGCACGGACGCGACGTCGCCCTGCGGCGCCGTGCGCTCGAAGTGCGAGCTGATCAGGAACAGGACGACCGAGAGCAGCACCCAGCCGACGAGCAGGCCGAGCACGAGCAGCACGATCCGTTTGCGCGTCGTCCAGCGCCGCCAGCCGCCCGCCGCCAGGCTCGTGCGGCGCGGGCCCCGGCGCCCGCCGCCCGCACGGATTTCGCCCGCGTCCGGTGGTCCGTCGCCCTCCCGGCCCGGGCCCGGCGGCCGCGGCGGGGCGGCCGTGCGGCCGCCGCGCAGTCCTTCGCTCGGCGCGCCTTCGCCGCCGCCCAGCAGGCGCCGCCGCGCGCGGTAGCGCGTGTACTGGGGTGGCTCTTCGCTGTCGGTACCCATCGGCGGAGACCTATATTTGCCGCATGCCAGCCACCGAGGCGCAGGTCGGGCGCCTGGTCGTCTGTCCGACGCCGATCGGGAACCTCGCCGACGTCACACTGCGGGTGCTGCAGGAACTTCGCGCCGCAGAGCTGATCGCCTGCGAGGACACCCGCCGCACGCGGCTGCTGCTCGACCGTCACGATATCGACGGCGCCGGAAAGCTCGTGAGCCTGCACGAGCACAACGAAACCGCCCGCGCGCGCGAGCTGCGCGGGCGCATCGCCGCCGGCGCGCGCGTCGCGCTCGTCTCGGATGCCGGCACGCCGCTCCTCAGCGACCCCGGTCACGCGCTTGTGCAGGAGTGCCTGCTGGCGGGCCTGCCGGTCGAGGTGCTGCCTGGTCCGAGCGCCGCCGTCACCGCGCTCGTCGCGTCCGGCCTGCCCTCGGCACGCTGGACCTTCGCAGGCTTCCTGCCCCGCAAGCGCGGCGAGCTGCGCGAGCTCCTGGCCGGCGCGGCGGAGACGCTCGTCGCCTACGAGTCCCCGCGCCGCCTCGGGACGACCCTGACGGTGCTCGCCGAGCTCGACCCGGCCCGTCCCGCCGCGGTCTGCCGCGAGCTCACGAAGCTCCACGAGGAAGTGACGCGGGGAAGCGCGGCGGAGCTGGCCGAGCGCTACCGCGAGGGCGAGGTGCGCGGCGAGGTCACGCTCGTGATCGGCGCCGCACCGGCCGCCGAGGTGCGCTCGCGCGAGGAGGCGCTGAGGGCACTGCGTGAGCTGACCGAGGCGGGCGCCCGCGCTCGACCCGCCGCGGCGGCGCTCGCGAGGCTGACCGGGTTCGGCGCCAACGAGCTCTACGCAGAGCTGACCCGCCCCGCCGAGTAGCCTGGGCGCAGCCGATGCCCTTCTACGTCACGACCCCGATCTACTACGTCAACGCGGCCCCCCACCTCGGGCACGCCTACACGACGATCGCGGCGGACGTGATGGCCCGTCACCACCGCCAGCGCCACGAGCCCGTCTTCTTCCTCACGGGCACCGACGAGCACGGCGAGCCCGTGGCCGACGCTGCACACGCGCTCGGTCTCGAGCCCCAGGAGCTGGCCGATCGCAACGCCGAGCGCTTCCGGGCGCTGGCGCCGCAGCTCGGCGCCAGCAACGACTTCTTCATCCGCACCACCGACCCCGAGCACGAAGCGGTGGTGCAGCGGGTGCTCTCACAGGTCCGTGACAACGGCTACGTCTACATGGGCACCTACGAAGGCTGGTACTGCCCGCGCTGCGCCGACTTCAAGGCCGACAACGAGATCGACGAGGGCAACCGCTGCCCGATCCACCACATCGAGCTCACGCGCGAGCAGGAGGACAACTACTTCTTCAAGCTGTCGGCCTTCCAGGAGCGCCTCGAGGAGCTCTACGCGCAGCGCCCCGACTTCGTGGCGCCGCGCACCCGCTTCAACGAGGCGCTGTCGTTCATCCGCTCCGGCCTGCGCGACGTGCCGCTGACGCGGCACAAGCTCAGCTGGGGTGTGCAGGTTCCGTGGGATCCCGAGCACGTCTTCTACGTGTGGTTCGACGCGCTGCTCAACTACTACAGCGCGCTGTCCTACGCGCGTCCCGGCGAGGATCTGGTGGACGAGTTCTGGCCTGCCAGCTGCCACCTGATCGCCAAGGACATCCTGCGCTTCCACACGGTCTACTGGCCGGCGCTGCTGATGGCCGCCGGGATCGAGCTGCCGGAGCGCATCTTCGTGCACGGCTACCTGCTGCTCGAAGGCGAGAAGATGAGCAAGTCGCTGGGCAACGTGCTCGACCCGTTCGAGGTGATCGATCGCTTCGGCTCGGACGCGCTGCGCTTCTACCTGCTGCGCGACGTCTCCTTCGGCCAGGACGGCTCGGTCTCGACGGCCTCCTTCGAGCTGCGCTACGAGACCGAGCTGGCGAACGAGCTCGGCAACCTCGCGAACCGCACGATCTCGATGCTGCTGCGCTACCGCGACGGCGCCGTCGCCGCTGTCGTCCCGGACTCCGCGCTGGCCGCCGACTTCGCGGGGCTCGCCGACCAGGTGGCCGCGCTCGTCGGCCGCGGCGAGCTCACGAGCGCGCTCGATGAGATCTGGCAGCGCGTGCGGAGGCTGAACCGCTACGTCGAGGAGCGCGCGCCGTGGCAGCTCGCGAAGGACGACAGCGCGGCCGGAGAGCTCGACCTCGTGCTCGCGACGCTCGTCGAGGGCCTGCGGGTCGTGACCGTGCTGCTCTGGCCCTACCTGCCGGCGAGCGCGGAGCGGCTGCTCGCCGCGCTCGGCGCCGAGGACACCTCGCTGCAGGGCGCCGAGCTCGGCCGGGGCGAGATCGCGCGGGTGCGGGCGCTCGACGCGCTGTTCCCCAAGGACGCGCCCGCCGCCGCCGCTTCGTGATCGACTCCCACACCCACCTCGACCTCTGCGAGCCGCCCGACGCCGAGCTCGTCGCGGCGGCCGAGGCGGCGGGCGTGCGGCGCATTCTCACTGTCGGCATCGACGGCGCCTCCTGCCGCGCCGCCCTCGCCGCCGCCGAGGACTTCCCTCAGGTCTACGCCGCGATCGGGCGCCATCCCAACTCGGCTCGCGGCTTCGACGACGCCGATCTCGCAGAGCTCGAGGCGCTCGCCGCGCACGAGCGCTGCGTGGCGATCGGCGAGACCGGGCTCGACTTCTACCGCGACAGCGCGCCGCCGGCCGCCGACCAGGAGCGGGCGTTCGCCGCGCAGATCGACCTCGCGCGCAGGACCGGCAAGCCGCTCGTGATCCACACGCGCGCCGCCGAGGAGGCGACGCTCGCCCAGCTCGCCGCCGAAGCCGACGGGGTGCGGGTCGTGATGCACTGCTTCTCGATGCCCGACCGCCTCGACGAGTGCCTCGAGCGCGGGTACTCGATCTCCTTCGCGGGGAACGTGACCTACAAGAGCGCCGAGGATCTCGCCGAGGCCGCGCGGGCGGTGCCGGTCGAGCGCCTGCTGGTCGAGACCGACGCGCCCTTCCTGACTCCGCAGGCGGTCCGCAAGCACCGCAACCAGCCCGCCTTCGTCGCGCACACGCTCTCGTTCATCGCTTCGCTGCGCGGGGTCGGGGAGGACGAGCTCGGCTCGGCGGTCGAGGCGAACGGGGCGGGCCTCTTCGGTTGGGCGTACCCCATATCTGGGCACAAGTGAGCTGCGGTGGCCGGCGCCGGTCAGCCGAGCCTGCGGCGGATGCGCCGCTTCGGGGTGCGGCCGGACCGCGACCTCGGGCAGAACTTCCTGATCGACTCGAACATCCTCGGCGTGATCGAGGGCGCTGCGTCGTTGTCGCGCGAGGACGTGGTGCTCGAGATCGGGGGCGGGCTCGGCGTGCTGAGCGAGCATCTCGCCGAGCGCGCCGGGCACGTGCACGTGATCGAGATCGACGAGCGGCTGCGCGAGCCGCTGCTCGACGCGACCGATCCGCACCCGAACGTCACGGTCCACTGGGGCGACGCGATGGCGATCGATCTCGCCGCGCTGCGGCCGCAGCCCGTGAAGGTGGTCGCGAACCTGCCCTACGGGATCGCCGCGACCGTGCTGCTGCGCACGATCGAGGAGCTGCCCGGCGTCCTGGTGTGGGTCGCGATGACCCAGCGGGAGGTCGGCGAACGGCTGGCTGCGGAGCCCGGCTCGCGCCAGTACGGGTCGAGCTCGGTGCTCACGCAGCTCGAGTGCGAGGTTCGCGTGGTGCGGTCGATCCCGCGCGCCGTGTTCCGCCCTGTCCCCAACGTCGACTCGGTGCTGGTCGAGATGCGCCGCCTGGAGGCGGGCGAGGCGAGGACCGCCTCGCCGGCGCTGCGCAAGCTCGTGGCGGACGCGTTCGCGCACCGGCGGAAGACGCTCGCCGGCTCGCTTGCGCTGAGGAGCTCGGCGGCGAGCCGCGAGGAGGTGCGCGCGGCGCTGGAGCGCATCGGCCACCCGCCGGACGCCCGGGCCGAGCGCCTCTCGCCGCAGGACTTCCGCGCGCTGGCAGGAATCCTTGCGCTGTGAACGCCGGGCTGCCCACGCTGCGCGCGCTCGCTCCCGCGAAGATCAACCTCGGCCTCTTCCTCGGTCCCGTGCGCGACTCGGACGGGCGCCACGAGCTTGCGACCGTGATGCAGTCGATCTCGCTCGCCGACGAGCTGACGCTCGAGCCGGCGCCCGCCGGGCGCGTCGGCGACGAGCTCGTGTGCCCGGCGGTGCCGGGCCCGCCGGAGGCCAACCTCGCGGCTCGGGCGCTCCGGGAGTTCCGCGCCCGCACCGGCTGGCAGGCGCCGCCGCTGCGCCTCACGATCGACAAGCGGATCCCGATCGCGGCGGGCCTCGCGGGCGGCTCGGCCGACGCGGCCGCGACGCTGCGTCTCGCGCGCGCCGCATCCGGGCTCGGCGACGAGCAGCTGCTGCTCGGGATCGCAGGCGAGCTGGGCGCCGACGTGCCCGCACAGGTCGCTCCCGGCCGCTGGCTGGCGACCGGGGCGGGCGAGCGCCTCGAACGGCTGCCGGCGCCGTCGGCCACGTTCGGCGTGCTCGTGCTCCCCGCCCCGTTCGAGCTCTCCACGCGCGAGGTCTACGCGGAGGCCGACCGCCTCGGGCTGGGACGAGATCGGGACGAGCTGGCGCGGCGCCGCGAGGAGCTGGCCTCCGCGTTCGCTCGCGGCGCGCCGCTCCCGGCCGCCACCGAGCTGCTCCACAACGACCTGCAGCGCGCGGCGGTCTCCCTGCGCAGCGAGATCGGCGAGGCGCTCCGCGCGCTCGGCGCGGCCGGGGCCTCGCCCGCGCTGCTCAGCGGCTCCGGGCCGACCGCGCTCGGGCTGTTCGCCCGCCCTCGCGAGGAGGGGCTCGCGCTCGCGGGCCTCGCCGCGGAGGCGCTCGGCGAGCGCGAGCCTGCGGCCGTCGCGGCAGGGCCCGTGGACGCCTCCTTCGGCGAGGCGCTGCCGTTGCACCCGGCCTGACTGCGGCTTGCGCAACAATCCTGGCCGAGACGAATGAGCAGATCGCAGATCAACGAGCTCGTAGCGGGCGCCAGCGCGGTCATCGCGCTGGTGGTCTATGCCGGCTTCATCGTGCGTCCTGCGTGGACGTCGTACTCGCGCCTGTGGGAACGGGTGGCCGCGACCGTCCTGTCGCTCTACGTGCTCGCGGTGTTCGTCGGCGCAGGGGTCGCCGGCGCGCTCGCCGCCGTCTACTTCTGGGGTTGACCCGATGTCCGACCTGGAGGCGCTCGACGCGATCACAGAGGCGGTCGAGTCCGGCGCAGGGCTGCCGGAGGTAGTCCGTGCTGCCGCCCGCGCGCTGGAGGCGAGCCTGGCCGTGACCGACCCGTGGGGGGCGACGCTCGCGGTCGCCGCCCGCTCGCCGGCGGAGGAGCGCGCGCTGCTGGGCCGCGGCGACGGTGTCGTGAGCTCGCCGCTTCGCGTCGCCGACAGCGTCGTCGGCACGCTGCACATGCGGGCGAAGGCCGCTCCCTCGGCCTCGATGCAGCGGCTGCTGCTGACGATGATCGCCTCCGAGGTCGAGCGGGTGCGGGCACCGGAGCGCGTCTCGGAGACTGCCGCCGCCGACTTCCTGCGCGCGATCCTCGCACGCGAGCTGACCGATCGCGAGGAGCTGATCGCGCGCGCCCGCGAGCTGTCGCTCCCGCTCGAGGACGGCGCCTCGATGATCGTCGCCCGCGCGCACCCGCAGGCGCCCACCGACGAGGGCTGGCGCGGGCGCGTGCGTGCGGTCGCCGAGCGTGGCGCGCGGGCCGTCGCGAGCCGCTCGATCGCGGCCCTCTCCGAACGCGAGGGGGCCCAGGCGGCGGAGGTGCTCGTGCTCGTGCCCGGAGGGGAGGAGGTCGCGGCCGCGCGTGCTGCCGACACCGTGCTGCGGGAGATGGAAGCCGGCCTCTCCGGCTACACCTTCGCGCTCGGGCGAAGTCGTGTCACGGCCGATCCGAGCGAGCTGCCCCGAGCCGCCAGCGAGGCGCTGCTGGCGGCGAACGTCGCCCAGGGCTCGCCCGAGAGCGGCACGGGGCTCGCCTTCGAGGAGACGGGGGCCTACCGGCTGCTGCTCTCGGCGATGAGCGAGAACCCGGCCGAGCTCGAGCGCTTCTACGCGGAGACCGTCGAGCCGCTGGTCGCCTACGACGAGCAGTACGAGACGGACCTGGTGCGCACGCTCGAGACGTTCCTGGAGGCCGACGGCAACGTCGCCGGGACCGCGCAGCGGCTGTTCACCCACCGCCACACCGTGTACTACCGCCTCGAGCGGGTGCGGGAGCTGTCGGGTCTCGACGTCAGCTCCAGCGACGGGCGCGAGAAGCTCAGCCTTGGTCTGAAGTCGATGCGGGTGCTCGGCATCGCCTCGCCGGGCGGCCCCGCATCGGAGGCGGGCGCGGCCGGCGGTCGCGTGCCGCGGCGCGGCGGGCGGCGCTCCTGAGTCCCCGAGGTGCCGCTCAGAAGTGGCGGACGCCGAACTCCATCGCGTAGGTCGCGCCCCGATGGCCGGCGCGCAGCACGCCGGGCAGCGCGGGATCCACGCCCACGCCGGCGTCGCGGTAGTAGCTCGTGAGGATGATCGCGCGGTGGGGCGGAGACGCCATCCATTCGGCGACGATGTGCGCCGGGCTCGCGAGCGCACCGCTGCCCCACGCGATGTTCTGCCCGACCGCGAAGCCCGCGGAATGCGCCGGGTAGCGGGTCACGCCGACCAGCGACAGCGGCGTCTGGCCGGTCGGTCGCACGTCGGCGAAGTAGTCCCAGCGGATCATCGTGGCGACCTGGCTCGCGGCGACCTTCCCGAGCTGGAGGTTCGGGCGGAGCGCGTGCAGGTGGTGGGCGCGTCGGATCGCGTTGACGAGACACAGCGTCGCCCGGTCCACCGCCGCCTCGTCGCCGCCGTTGGGCTGCAGCGAGGTGCTCGGGCAGGCGCTCTCGGCCACGCTCGCGCGTGGCGACGCCGCTGCGACGGCGCACGCCGATGCGCAGCAAGCGCACAGCAGCACAGCCGCCGCGAGCGTGGCGGAAAGCCCTCCGACCGTTCTCGCACGTCCGGCTCGCACGGTGGAGGACCGGTTACCCGTGTTTCTGCAAGTGAACGCATCGATGCAACGCGATCGCAAAGCGAAGACCTCTCTCGTGAGCCTGCGGGGTTAGCTGACGGGCTAGCGCTGAAAGAGCCTGCGCTTCCGCGATCTCTGCCGCGGATTCGCCCCAACAACTTGGGTCCCCCGCTCCCTGACGTCCGGCCAGGGACTCGGCGTTTCGTGCGCGGGCACGCTAGCAAAGTGACATGACGGTTGCAGGGCTTGACTGCGCGCCGCAAGCGTGCAGCGCAGCACGATCACCGGCCCTGGAACAGGTCCGCTGCGGCGCCGGTCGCGGCGACTATCCTTGCGGCGTCTGCCTTTGGGGGGTCGTCCAATGGCAGGACATCAGGTTTTGGTCCTGAGAATCGGGGTTCGAGTCCCTGCCCCCCAACTCCCCCGACGGCCTCGCTCGCGCCGCTTGAACGCGTCTGGAAGCGTTTAGCATCAACCCTGTGAGCGCCCCGACCGTCCTGATCCTGGCCGCGGGCCAGGGCACGCGCATGCGCTCGGAGGAGCCGAAGGTCCTGCATGAGATCTGCGGCCTGCCGATGCTGCTCTGGCCGGTGCGTGCCGCCGTCGCGGCGGGCGCGGGGCAGATCGTGGTTGTCGACTCGCCTGCTCGCGCTCTGCGCGAGGTGCTCTCGGAGGACGTCGAGATCGCCGTCCAGGAGCGCTTCGACGGCACCGGCGGGGCCGTCGCCGCGGCTCTGGCGGAGCTCGACGGGCGGCTGGGAGACGACGCCACCGTGCTGGTGCTGAGCGGCGACGTGCCGCTGGTCAGCGCGGCGGCGATCGAGGAGCTGCTCGACGCGCACCGAGACGCGGGCGCGGCCGCGACGATGGCGACCACCGTGCTGGAGGACCCGGCCGGCTACGGGCGTGTCGTCCGCGACCCGGACGGCGCCGTCGAGCGGGTCGTCGAGACCAAGCGCCAGGGCGACTCCACGCAGGCCGAGCGCGAGATCCGAGAGGTCAACACCGGCATCTTCGCCTTCCGCGCGGGCCCGCTGCGCGGGGTGCTGCCACGCCTCAGCGCGGACAACGCGCAGCAGGAGCTGTACCTGCCGCAGGCGCTCGAGCTGCTCCACCGGGAGGGCGCGCCCGTCGTGGGCCACCGGATCGAAGACCCGAGCCTCGTGCTGGGCGTGAACGACCGCGCGGCGCTCGCCGAGGTGCGCGCCGTCGCCCAGCAGGCGATCCACCGCCGCCACATGCTCGCCGGCGTCACGATCGTCGACCCGGCCGCGACCGTGATCGACGTGGACGTCGAGATCGGCCAGGACACCGTGGTCGAGCCGTTCACCAGCATCCACGGCTCCACGCGGATCGGCCGCGACTGCCGGATCAGGCACTCCTATCTGCTGGATTGCACGCTCGAGGACGGTGTCAGCGTCGGCCCCTTCGCCTACCTGCGGCCCGGCACGGTGCTGCGCGCGGGCGCGAAGGTCGGCACGTACGTCGAGGTCAAGAACTCAGACATCGGCCCGGGCTCGAAAATCCCCCATCTCTCCTACATCGGCGACGCGGACGTGGGTGCGCGCACGAACCTCGGCGCGGCGACGATCACCGCCAACTACGACGGTCGCTCAAAGCACCGGACGACGATCGGCTCAGATGTCAAGACGAGCGTGGACACGACCCTGGTCGCGCCCGTCAGCGTCGGCGACGGGGCCTACACCGGCGCGGGCTCGGTGATCACGGAGGATGTCCCACCCGGTGCCCTCGGCATCGCCCGGGCGCGGCAGGTCAACAAGGAGGGGTACAGCGGCCCGGGCGGGCGCGAGGCCGCAGCCGACGGCGAGAAGCCGCCTGCGGAGGGGGGTGCGGAGCGGTGAGCGGTCCGGCCGTGACCACCACACAGACCTTTACACTGCCAGGGGAGATGAGCGCGATGGACACGTCCACGCAGTCCTCGCGCGCGAGCCTGCCGATCGAGTACAGCAAGCGGCTCATGGTCGTCAGCGGGCGGGCGAACCGGCAGCTCGCCGTGGACATCGCGGAGAAGCTCGGCGTCGACGTCGGCCCGGTGACGCTGAAGACGTTCTCGAACGGCGAGGTCTACTGCCGTTACGAGGAATCGATCCGGGGCGCTGACATCTTCATCGTGCAGCCGATGTGCGGGAACCCGCGCGAAGAGCTGAGCGCGAACGACGCGCTGATGGAGCTGCTGCTGATGATCGACGCGGCCGTCGGCGCCTCCGCGCACCGCGTGATCGCGGTCACGCCCTGGTTCGGCTACTCGCGCCAGGACAAGAAGTCCGCGCCGCGCGAGCCGATCTCGGCGCGCCTGGTCGCCCGCATGCTGGAGGCGGCCGGAGTGGACCGCGTGCTCACGATGGACCTGCACGCGGGGCAGATCCAGGGCTTCTTCCAGAAGCCGGTCGATCACATGACCGCGCTGTTCATGCTCACCCAGTACTTCACGGATCTCGGCCTGGACGACCTCGTCGTGGTCGCCCCGGACGCCGGCCGCGTCAAGCTCAACAAGAAATTCGCCTCGAAGGTCGGCGCGGAGCTGGCGATCCTCGACAAGGAGCGCCCCGCCCAGCAGGTCGCGGAGATCGGCTACGTGATCGGCGACGTGCGCGGTAAGACCGCCCTGATCGTGGACGACATCATCGACACCGCCGGGACGCTGAAGGCGGCCGCCCTCACGGTCAAGGAAGCGGGCGCCGCGAAGGTCTACGCGGCCGCGACGCACGCGGTCTTCTCCGGCAATGCCTTCGAGAACCTCCGCGAGGCCGAGTTCGAGCAGATCGTCGTCACGGACACGATCCCCGTGCGGCCGGGCGTGCCCGACAACGTCCGGGTGCTGCCGTGCGCCGAGCTGCTGACGGACTCGATCCGCCGGATCTTCGTCGACGACTCGGTGAGCGAGGTCTTCGGCGGCGAGAACCAGCTGTTCTGAGCGCTGCGCCCTCGTTCGGCCGGCTCCGCCATCCTGTCCGGCGTGCCCGAGCAAGACCATCAGGCCGAGTCCGCCCCCGACAGGATCGAGGAGGGCCTGGCCTCCGCGCTCGGCGTCACGACGCCGCAGGGCACCGGCGCCCCGGGGCCGCGCGCCTGGTGGCGCGGTCTGGACCCGCGCGCCCGCAGGCGGCTGCGCAACATCTCGCTCGTCGCGCTCGCGTTCGTGATCGTCGCGAGCGTCGTCCTCGCGCGCTTCCTGCAGACCGAGAACGTCGAACGAGATGCCGAGGTCGCGGTGCTCCGGGCCCAGACGCGCGGCGACGTCAAGGGCATGCTCTCGAACCTGAGCGGCTGCGCGCAGCAGCCCGCATGCCTCGCCCAGGTGCGGGCGAACGCCGCGAACCCGCGGCTGCGGCGCATGGGCGAGGTCAAGATCCTCCTCATCAACTCCGACACCTCCTACTCGCCGTTCGGCGCGACCGGGCCCTCACGTGTCGCCTGGACCGTGATCGGCAAGCTGCCGGTCGTGCAGTGCGTGCGGGTGAGGCGGACGGGCAATTTCCTCACGGGCATACACGTCCACCTGCTATCGCTCAGTGCTCCGATTCCGAACGAAGCCGATTGCTAGAGTCTCCGTTCGCCCATGGCCACCACGACCACCAAGCTCGCCGTCGACAGCCGCTCAGCGGAGGGCTCGCGCGCTGCGCGCCGCCTGCGCCGTGAGGGCCGCGTGCCCGGCGTCGTCTACGGCGGCGGCCAGGACCCGCTCGGCTTCGACGCCGACGCCCGCGATCTGCGCATCGCGCTCGCGGGCTCCGGCGCCGTGATGGACCTCAGCGTCGACGGCGGCAAAGCGACGCCGGTCGTGCTCAAGGAGGCACAGCGCGACCCGGTTCGCGGCGAGACGGTTCACGTCGACCTGCTGCGGGTGCGCCTCGACGAGGAGATCGGCGCGGTCGTGCCGCTCGAACTGCTCGGCGCGGACGACGCCCCCGGCGTCAAGGAAGGCGGGGTGCTCGAGCAGATCACCCGCGAGCTCAACGTGCAGGCGCTGCCGACGGCGATCCCCGAGTCGATCTCCCACGAGGTGGGCGAGATGCAGATCGGCGACACGATCATGCTCGCCGCGATCGCCGCGCCCGAGGGCGTGACGCTGCTCGACGATCCCGAGGAGACGGTCGTCGCGACGCTCTCGCCGCCCAAACTCCAGGCCGAAGTCGAGGAGGAAATCGAGGCCGAGACGGAGCTGGTGGGCGAGGGCGCCGAGGAGGGCGAGGCGGCTGCCGTGGAGGAGGGCTCCGAGGAGTCCTCTTCAGACAGCGAGGAGTAGCCCGCCCTGAAACGCCTCCTCGGCGGTGGCGGCGGCGCTCCGGTCGACTGGTTGATCGTCGGGCTCGGCAATCCCGGTGCGGAGTACGCGCGCAGCAGGCACAACATCGGCTTCAAGACGCTCGAGCGGCTCGCCGAGCGGTGGGAGCTGAAGTGGGGCAAGGACCGCTTCAAGGCCAGGCTCGCCGAAGGGCGCCCGCCGGCCTGGGTCGTTCCGCCCGGCTCCGACCGGCCGCGCGCGGCGCTGCTGTGCCCGCAGACGTTCTACAACGACGCCGGGCGCTCGGTCGGTCCCGCGCGCGGCTCGTTCAAGCTGCCGCTCGACCGCGTGCTCGTCGTCCACGACGAGATCGACCTGCCGTTCGGTGAGATCCGCACGCGCCTCGGCGGTGGCCTGGCCGGCAACAACGGCCTGAAGTCGATCAAGCGCGAGCTGGGCGGGGACGGGTTCATGCGCGTGCGGGTCGGCGTGGGCAGGCCGGACACGACCGACCCCGAGATCGTCGCCGCCTACGTGCTCGCGCGCTTCGCCGAGCCCGCGGGGCAGGTGCAGGCGCTGATCGACGGCGCCGCCGACGCGGTGGAGCGCGCCGTGCTCGGCGGGGCCGAGACGCAGGAGGTGCAGGGATGATGGCCGCGGGCGGCGGCTCGTTGCGCACGCTGCTCGGGGCGATCGAGCAGGACGACGGCGCCGTGCGCCTGGCGCAGGAGGGCGGCCGCGCGTTCGTCTCGGCGTCGCTGCGCCCCTACGTGATCGCAGCGCTCGCCGACCGCGACGACGCGGCCCGAGAGCGGCCGATGCTCGTCGTCGTCGGCGACGACCGCGCGGCGCGCGATCTCGCGGGCGACCTCGGCGCGTGGCTCGCGCCGCGGCGCGTCCGCTACTTCCCCTCGCGCGGCGTCGCCTACGAGTCACACCTCGCCCCGCCCCCGCATCTCGTCGGCCTGCGCGTTGCGGCGCTGGACGCGCTGCTCGGCGCGGGCGGACCGGAGCCCGCCGGCGGCCGCGCGGGCGCGCCGGTCGTGGTCGTCAGCGCGGCGGCCCTCTCGGAGAAGGTCCCCGACCCGGCGCTGAGGCCGCGGTCGTTCACGCTGCGCGTGGGCGAGCTGCTGGACCTCGACGAGTGCGCCGCCGAGCTCGTCGCCGCGGGCTACGAGCGGGTCG
The DNA here is from genome assembly GCA_963836035.1 of uncultured Solirubrobacteraceae bacterium. Lineage (GTDB taxonomy): Bacteria > Actinomycetota > Thermoleophilia > Solirubrobacterales > Solirubrobacteraceae > Palsa-744. Next base: position 953,849 of record CAWIHX010000009.1, read on the forward strand.
ACCAGGTCGAGGAGCGCGGGCAGTTCGCGATGCGCGGCGGGCTGCTGGACGTGTTCGGAGCCACGGAGGACCGCGCGGTGCGGGTCGACATGTTCGACGTCGAGATCGAATCGCTGCGCTGGTTCTCGACCTTCACCCAGCGCTCGCTGGGCGACGCCGAGGAGGTCGAGATCGCGCCCGCCGCCGAGCTCGCCCCCGAGCACCGCGAGCTCGCCGAGCTCGCCGCCGAGGACCTGCCGGCCGCCGCAGCCGACGGCGAGGTGCCCGAGCGCCCGGACATCGCCGAGCTGCTCCCCGTCGAGCGCTTCGTTGCGCTGCTCGAGCTGATCGACAGCGCCGGCGCGGACGGCGCGCCGCGCGCCGAGCTCGTCGTCGCCGCCGAAGAGGAGATCGAGCCGGCGCTGAAGGATCTCTGGGACGACGTCTGTGCCGCGTTCGGCGACACCGACGCCCACCACCTCTACGTCAACCCGGAGCAGGTCTCCGCGACGCTCTCCGAGCGCGCGCACACGTGGCTGTCAGCTCTCTCCGCCGGCCAGGAGATCGAGCTCCGCGCGCAGTCGGCCGACTCGGCCGCCCGCTCGCTGGCGGAAGCCGAGCCCGAGCTCGAACGCCTCGTGCGCTCCGGTTACCGCGCCGTCGTCACCTTCCCGCGGCGGGGCGAGGGCGAGCGTGCCGCATACAACCTCGCCCGCCTGAAGGCCACGTGGCTCGGAGAGGACGTCGACGTGGGACTGAAGCCCACCCACCCGATCGAGCCCTCCCTGCGCTTCGCCGCCGCCTCGCTGCGCGAGGGCTTCGTCGCCCCGCAGCTGAAGCTCGCCGTCTACCCGGAGCACCGGCTGCTGCGCCGCCGCCGCGCCGAGCGCCCCGCCGACGGCGTGACGAGCGCACGCCGGCGCGGCGCCCTGCGCTCCTTCACCGACCTGCGCACCGGCGACATCGTCGTCCACGAGGACCACGGCGTCGCCCGCTTCGCCGGCTTCGAGACGCGCACGGTCGCGGGCGTCACCCGGGACTACCTGTACCTCGAATACCAGGGCGACGACCGCGTCTACGTCCCCACCGACCAGCTCGCGAAGATCTCGCGCTACGTCGGTTACGGCGCCGACACGCGGGCGGGGGGGCCTCCATTGTCCAAGCTCGGCGGCACGCGCTGGGAGACGATGAAGGCGCGCGCGCGCCGTGCGGCGCAGGAGCTGGCGGGCGAGCTGCTGGCGCTCTACGCCGAGCGCCGCCGTCGCGAAGGCTTCGCGTTCGCGCCCGACGGCGACTGGCAGCGCGAGTTCGAGCAGCGCTTCCAGTTCACCGAGACACCCGACCAGCGCGAAGCGATCGAGCTGGTGAAGGCCGACATGGAGGCGCCGCGGCCGATGGACCGGCTGATCTGCGGCGACGTCGGCTACGGGAAGACCGAGGTCGCGCTCCGCGCCGCCTTCAAGTGCGCGGCCGAGGGCAAGCAGGTGCTGATGCTGGTGCCGACGACGATCCTCGCCCAGCAGCACTACGGGACGTTCGCCGAACGGCTCGCGGACTACCCGTTCACCCTCGAGCACGTCTCCCGCTTCCGCACGGCCGCGGAGCAGCGCGAGGCGATCAAGGGGTTCGCCGCGGGCCGCGTCGACATCCTGATCGGCACCCACCGCGTGCTCTCCCGCGACGTGCGCGCGAAGGACCTCGGCCTTCTGATCGTCGACGAGGAGCAGCGCTTCGGCGTCAAGCAGAAGGAGCTGCTTCGCCAGCTCAAGCTCCGGGTCGACGTCGTCTCGATGTCGGCGACGCCGATCCCGCGCACCCTGCAGATGTCGCTCGCGGGGCTGCGCGACATCTCGGTGATCGAGACGCCGCCCGAGGGCCGTCGCCCGGTGCGGACCTACGTCGGCGAGTACGAGGAGGAGCTGGTCAGGCGCGCGATCGAACGCGAGCGGGCTCGCACGGGACAGGGGTTCTTCCTTCACAACCGCGTCGAGACGATCGAGGAGACGGCCGAGCGGCTGCGGGCTTTGTGCCCGGGCGTGCGCTTCGCGGTCGCGCACGGCCAGATGCCCGAAGGCGAGCTCGAGGCGGTGATGATGGACTACCTGCGCGGCGGCGCCGACGTGCTCGTGTGCACCTCGATCATCGAGTCCGGGATCGACATCCCCCAGGCCAACACGCTGATCGTCGAGCACGCCGACACCTTCGGGCTGGCGCAGCTCTACCAGATACGGGGTCGCGTCGGGCGGAGCCGCGAGCGCGCCTACGCCTACCTGCTCTACGACTCGGCGGCGGCTCTGACGCCGGAGGCGGCGCAGCGGCTCTCGGCGCTCTCCGACTACACCGAGCTCGGCGCCGGCTTCAAGATCGCGATGCGCGACCTCGAGATCCGCGGCGCGGGCAACCTGCTCGGCGACGAGCAGTCCGGACACGTCGCGGCGCTGGGCTTCGAGCTCTACATGCAGATGCTCGACGAGGCGGTGCGCGCGAGCGCCGCCGAAGGCGCCGAGGCCGAGCCGCCCGAGCCGGTGCGCCTCGACGTCAACGTCGACGCCTACGTGCCCGCCGACTACGTGCCCTACGAGCAGGCGAAGATCGAGGTGCACCGCCGTGTGGCCGCGGCGGTCGAGGTCGCGGACGTGGAACGCCTGCGCGAGGACCTCGAGGACCGCTTCGGCCCGGTGCCCGAGCCGCTCGAGAACCTGCTCGCGCTGCAGCGCGCGCGGATCAAGTTCGGCCAGGCCGGCGCGCGCACGGTCAGCTTCCGCGGCGACCGCCTCGCCGTGGTGCCGATCGAGCTCGACTCGGCGCGCGCCAAACGGCTGCGCGAGCAGCTCCCGGAGGCGCTCTACGAGTCGGGCCGCTCGCAGGTCTCGGTGCGCGTTCCCAAGGCTGGCAAGGAGCGCTTCCCGAGCGTGGTGCGCGCCGCCGACACGCTGCTCTCGGTGATCCGCGAGGCCGCGTAGGGCCCCGCGCGACTCGCTCGCGGGCCGCTTCAGAGCGGGGCTCCGAGGGTGCGAACAGGACTTAGGGGCGGTTGAGACACTCCTTACGCAAACCCAAGCTTTGATCCGCTAGAGTGCCCGACTCGATGTCGAAGTCCATTCGTCTGCTCGCGGCGCTCGGCGCCGTTTTGTTTGTCACCGTCGGCCTCGTCGCATGCGGTGGCGGCGTCCCCGGGAACTCCGTCGTCGCGATCGACGGCAGCCAGAACGTCACCACCGACGCCTACCACCACTGGCTGTCCGTGGCGGCCGCCGCGGGCGGTGCCTCGGGCGAAAAAAAGGTCGTCCCCGACCCGCCGAACTACACGAACTGCATCGCCCACCTGAAGGCGACGACGGCGAAACCGGCCAAAGGCCAGAAAGCGCCGAGCGAAGCGGAACTCAAGAAACAGTGCGAACAGCAGTACAAATCGCTGCAGCAGGAGGTCCTCGGCTTCCTGATCTCCTCGTCCTGGGTGCTCGGCGAAGCGAAATCGCTGGGCGTCAAAGTCAGCGACAAGGAAGTGCGCGACCAGTTCCTGCACATCAAGCACCAGCAGTTCCACCAGCCGGCCGAATTCGAAAAATTCCTCGCGACCTCGGGTCAGTCGGTCTCCGACCTGCTGCTGCGCGTGAAGCTGAACATGCTCTCGCAGAAAATCCAGCAGAAGGTCGCCAAAAAGAACCCCGGCGTCAGCAAGGCCGAAATCGAAAAGTACTACAACCAGAACAAGTCCAAATTCGGCACTCCTGAAACGCGCAACACCGAGATGCTGCTGACGAAGACGCAGGCGCAGGCGGAAGCCGCGAAGAAGGAAATCGAATCGGGCAAGAGCTTCAGCGAAGTCGCGAAGAAGGCCTCGATCGACCCCACCACCAGGGCCAAAGGCGGCCAGCTCGGCTACATCCAGAAAGGCCAGCAGGAGGCGAGCCTCGACGCCGCCATCTTCGCCGCGAAGACCGGTCAGCTCGGCGGGCCCGTGAAAAGCCCGTTCGGCTACTACGTCTACAACGTGCTCGGCACCAAGCCCGGCAACCAGCAGCCGCTGTCGGCGGTCGAAAAGACGATCCGCGCGACGCTCGTGTCCCAGAACCAGCAGAAGAACCTGAGCACGTTCATCAAGGACTTCAAAAAGAAGTGGCAGGGCAAGACGGACTGCCGCGATGGCTACGTCGTCGCCAACTGCAAGCAGTACAAAGCTCCCAAGGGCAGCACCACCTCGAGCACGGCTACGAACCCGTCCGCGCCCTGACGCCCGCGCCACCGGGCCACGATGAGCGCGATCGAGCTAGTTCACGGCCGACAGATCCTCGACAGTCGGGGCAACCCGACCGTCGAAGTCGAACTGCAGCTCGCCTCCGGCGCGCGCGGACGAGCGGCCGTCCCCTCGGGAGCGTCGACCGGCGAGTTCGAGGCGACCGAGCTTCGTGACGGCGGCCCCGCATGGGGCGGCAAGGGCGTCACGCGGGCGGTCGCGAATGTCGACGGGGAGATCGCCGCTGCGGTGCGCGGCATCCAGGGCGCAGACCAGCTGGCGCTCGACCGGGCCCTGATCGAGCTCGACGGGACCCCCAACAAGTCGCGGCTCGGCGCCAACGCGATCCTCGGCGTCTCGCTCGCGGCGGCTCATGCAGCCGCTGCCGAGCAGGGCGAGCCGCTGTGGCGCAGCCTCGGCGGCGAAGGCGCGTCCGTGCTGCCGGTGCCGATGATGAACGTGCTGAACGGCGGCGCGCACGCCGACAACAAAGTCGACTTCCAGGAGTTCATGGTCGTGCCCTCGGGCGCCGAGAGCTTCTCGCGATGCCTGCAGATGGGCGCCGAAGTGTTCCACGCGCTGAAGCGAACGCTGCACGATCGCGGCCTCTCGACCGCGGTCGGCGACGAGGGCGGCTTCGCCCCGGACCTCGGCTCCAACGAGGAGGCGCTCGAGATGCTCGTCGCCGGCATCGAAGCGGCCGGGCTGCGGCCGGGGGAGGACGTGACGATCGCGCTCGACCCCGCCACGAGCGAGCTGTTCGAGGACGGCGCCTACCGCCTCGAGCACGAGCACCGCACGCTCAGCGCGGGCGAGCTCACCGACTACTGGGCCGATCTCGCCGGGCGCTACCCGATCGTCTCGATCGAGGACGGTATGGGAGAGGAGGATTGGGATGGGTGGGGTGCGCTGACCGGCCGGCTCGGCGACCGCGTCCAGCTCGTGGGCGACGACGTGTTCGTCACCAACACCGAGCGGCTGCGTCGCGGCATCGAGACCGGCGTCGCCAACTCGATCCTCGTCAAGGTCAACCAGATCGGCACGCTCACCGAGACGCTCGAAGCGATCGAGATGGCGCGCGAGGCCGGCTACACCGCCGTCATGAGCCACCGCTCGGGCGAGACCGAGGACGTGACGATCGCCGACCTGGCAGTCGCCACAGGCTGCGGGCAGATCAAGACCGGCGCGCCGTCCCGCTCGGACCGCGTCGCGAAGTACAACCGGCTGCTGCGCATCGAGGAGCAGCTCGGCGAGCGCGCGCGTTTTCCGGGCGCCTCCGCTTTCGGCCGCGCCTGAGCAGGAGGATCGCGCCGCGGCGCGAATGGACCATGGATGCCCGCTGCCTCCTACGCTCCGCCGCGCCGCCGCTCCGGCGCCGCCCAGGGCCGCCGCGCCGGGCGCCCGCCGGGGGCGCTGCAGGCCGCAGCGCGCGTGCGCTGGGACCGTCTCGGGCGGATCGCGATGCTGCTCGTGCTCGTCGCGCTGCTGTTTCTCTACCTGAGCGCCGGCCTGCACACGCTCTCGACCTGGCGCCAGGCGCGCCACACCGACGCCAGGGTCGCCGCGATGAAGGCCGAACATGCCCGGCTCGTGACCGAACACAACAGGCTGAGCAGCCAGAGCAACCTCGAACAGTCCGCGCGGGCGCTCGGCATGCAGCGCCCGGACGAGCAGACGCTGATCATCGGCGGCCTGCCGAAGAACTAGGGCGATCTTCTCGCCGCCGGGCCGCTGCTAGCCTCGCCGGCGTGTCCTTGCAGACGGCGCTCTACCAGTGGCAGCAGGGGGAGCGGCGGCTGCGCGCCGCGCCCGACGAGCGCCGGCGGCTGCTCGAACGCGTGACCGAGGCGCTCGTCGCCGAGCTGCGGCGCCGGCTCGGCGGCCGCTTCTCCGCCGGCGAGCTGGCCGAGCTGTACGAAACGGGCACGTCCTGGTACCTGCCGGTGGCGATGAGGATCGCCCCCGAGGAGCCGTGGGCCTGGGAGGCGGGGGTGGTGGCCGACGCCGCCTTCGCGCGCTACGTGCGCGAGGCCGCGGACTACGCCGGCGGCCGGCTCGAGCCCTCCGAGAGCTAGTGCCCTGGGGCGCTACTCGTCGTCGTCGCCGATGCGACGGATGACGATCCGGTCCTCCTCGACCGCCACCTCGATCGGGCGGTGCCCCGCCCAGTGCTCGGCGTAGACCGGGTTGTCCTGGATCGCCGGGTCGAGCCACAGGCCGAAGCCCTCCTCGCCGTGGTCGAACGTGCCCTCGAGCGGCGCGGTGTTGCGGGCGCCGCTGCGGCGACGCCCGCCACGGCGGCTGCGCCGGCTCCTCGGTGCGGCGCCCTCCTCGGGCTCCTCGCCGTCCTCGCCCTCTTCGGCCTCCGACAGCGCCCGCTCGGCATCGGCTTCGGCAGCTTCGAGCTCGGCAGCGATCAGCGCGTCGTCCTCGGCGCGGAGGTCGATCTCCTCGAACTCGGCGGCGGCGCCCTCGCCGGACTCCTCGCCGGCCAGGTCGTTCTGGCGCTTGAACTGCTCGATGTCGCGCACGCTAACCTCGAGCTGGTGGGCGACCCAGGCATCCGTACGGCCCTGGCGCACCCACGCGCGGATCTGGTTCAGGTGCGGCCGCAGCGATTTCCGGGGCATCGACGGTCCGGGAGACTAGCGCAAAGGACCGGCGCGGCGCGGCGGCCCGCCAGCCGGGCGTCCGCGCGCGGACCGCTCGCTCCCGGCGGCGGCGAGCGGCGCTCCGCGAGGGGCGGTTGGCCGCTGCCCGAACGGGTAGCTGAGCGGGTCTGCCGGTCCTAGCGGGATGCTTGCCTGGGGGGTATCGCTTTCCCCCGGTGCTGGGACTATGCTTGCCAGACTTGGTGGGTGGGGCTCCCGCCGGGGTGGCCAGTCGGCAAACAGGAAGGTGCACCCAGAATGCTGGTTCTGACGCGAAAGTCCAACCAGAGCATCATGATCGGCGACGAAATCGAGGTCTCGGTGCTCTCGGTCATGGGCGAGAAGGTGCGGATCGGCATTCAGGCGCCGCAGAAGGTGCCCGTGTTCCGCAAGGAGATCTACCTCGAGATCCACCGCGAAGCGACCGGCGTGACGATGCCGCCGGACGGCCACCAAGCCGAGAAGGTCGGAGAGGTCGACGAGTCGCTGCGCGAGCTGGGCGAGGGGGGCCACAGCGGCTCCTAGCTGACGCCTCCAGGGCCGTCGGGGTCCCCGGAGCGGCGCGCGGCGCGCCGGGCGTTTCTAGCCGAGCAGCAGGTACAGCGTCCTGAACATCACGACGGTGACTACCACCGCCGTGAGGATCAGGGTCGCGACGAGCAGCATGAAGCGCACCTTGCCCCGCTGCTGACGCTTCTGGACTTCGCGCTTGGCGGTCCGCTGCTCGGCGGTCCGACGAAGCGAGTCACGGCGGCGGCGGTCGAGCGTGATCTCGCGGACGAAGGCCTGCTCCCACTCCGCCAGGCTCTGCCGCATCTTCACAGGTGCACCTCGTCGCCCCTGGCGGCGTCCTCGCTCGCTCGTGTGCAGAGCACACTTCGCTCCCTGCGTCCTTGCCAGGGACGACGATCCGCACCTGTGACGTGCCCCTCGTCGCCTCTGGCGGCGTCCTCGCTCGCTCGTGTGCAGAGCACACTTCGCTCCCTGCGTCCTGGCCAGGGACGACGATCCGCACCTGTGACGTGCACCTCGTCGCCTCTGGCGGCGTCCTCGCTCGCTCGTGTGCAGAGCACACTTCGCTCCCTGCGTCCTTGCCAGAGACGACGATCCGCAGCCGTAAGCTGCGCGTCCTCGCTCCGTGCTGAACCCGGCGCGTTCGAGCCGGAACACTGCCCCTTCGCCGCCACGATGGGTCCCTAGGAGGTCGCCGCTGTGCTCGTCGCCCGCTCGTAGACGGAGACGAAGCGCAGGTAGTTCTCGGCGATGCGGCGGGCGCCCTCGGCGCGCTCGATCTTGCCGTCGACGTAGGCCTTGAGCGGGTCCCACCAGATCGAGCGGCCGATCGCGAAGCCGACGTAGCCGTCGACCGGCGCCGCGGCGGTGAGCCACTCGTCGACCTTCGCGTCGTCGGCACCGCGGCCGAGGACGACGCAAACGACGCCGTCGCGTCCGCCCGCGCGGGTCTGCTCGGCGAGCATCTCGCAGTCGGAGCGCTCGTCGACGCCCTCGATCTTCCAGATGTCGACCTCGATGCCGGAGTCCTGGATCGCGGCGATCGCGCGCCGCATCAGCTCGGGGCGCAGCTCGGCGTCGTAGCGTTCGCTGTCGCCGCCGACCGACTCGAGCTGAGCAGGCTCGGCCGGCACCAGCAGCTCGAACAGGAACTTGCGGTCGTGCTGCTTGAGCCAGTCGGAGAGGATCTTCAGCTTGCGCAGCTGCTCCGCGTTCTCGCCGGCGTCGCCGTCGGGGTTGTAGCGGACGAGGACCTTCGTGAAGTCGGGGTCGAACGCGAGGATGTGCTCGCCGAAGTCCTCGCCGTACTGGAAGTCGAACATGTTCTGGCCCGAGCGCTCGGCCGGCATCGCGAGCTTCAGAGCGTGCTCCTTGGCCTCCTGTGGCACGGTCGAGCCGAACTGCTCGTCGACCAGCACGCCCGTGACGCCCGGTTCGGCGCCTGCGCTGACCGCCTGGAGCATGCCCTCGAAGATCAGGTGCTTGGCGTCCGCGATGATCGCGGTCTGCTCGTCGTCGGGGTCGCCCTCGATTCCGAAGAACTTCTTCTGGAAGGAGCCGCGGTGGTCGAAGGCGAGGATGTAGAGCTTCTGGTCGTATCCGAGATTCATGGTCTCCCAGTATTCCAAAGGCCCATGGGCCGCTGTCGAGAGGTCGCGAGAAGGCGTCGGGACGAGGGCGATAGGCCCGTAGAATGGCCTGGTGGGTTCAGGCGCCGATCTGTTCGTCGTATGCAAGCAGTGCGGTTCTGAGGTCAGCCCCTACGTGACGGAGTGCCCGTACTGCGGGCACCGGCTTCGCCGGCGGGCGCCGAAGCTGCCGCGGATGCAGTCCGACGCGGGCTCCTCGAGCCGGCGCGGCGGGCTCGGCACGCTGCTCGGCCGCAGCCGCAGCGGGGGTCGCACACGGCCGGCGCCCCGGCCGGTGCGGACGCGCTCGAGCCGATGGGCGGTCACGCGCCCTTACGCCACGATCGCGCTGGTCGTGGCGTCCGTGGGCATGTGGGTAGCGATCCGCGCCGAACCCGCCATTGCGGTGCATGCGGTGGTCAACGGTCCGCTCGAAGGCGACTGGTGGCGGATCTTCAGCTACCAGTTCGTCTATCCCCTCGGGGCGGGCGGCGGCGTCTACGCGTTCGTGGCGATCCTCGCCACGGCCCTCTTCGGCTGGCTGCTGGAGCTCCGCCACGGCCCGGCTGTCGTGCTCGGGCTCTTCCTGGGTGCCGGGGCCGTGGGGGCGCTCGTCGCCGACGCCGTCTACGCCGAGCCGTTCCTGGCGGGTGCCAACGCCGGCGCGCTGGCGCTGCTCGCCGCCTGGGCCGCCCCCGACCTGCGCGCGCTGCGCAGGGGCGAGTTCTACGAAGGCGACCTGCTGGGAGCCGGCGCGTTCGCCGCGCTCCTGCTCGCGGTCCCCTTCGCGCAGGCCGCGGCGAGCTGGCTCGCGGGATTGATCGGCGCCCTGCTCGGGCTGGTGGTCGGCCTCGGGCTCAGCGGGATCGTCGATCGCGAGGGCTGAGGCTCCCCGCGAACGACGTGACGGAGACGCCCGCGGCGCTCCCGGGGCTGCGGTGTACAGTGAGCAGCGTGCCCGTTGGCCCCAGCCCCGGAGGCGTGCGAGCGTGACGATGACCAACGCCGTCGTGCTGATCGAGGCCGAGCGCGATGCGCTGTCGAGCCTCGGCGGCGCCCTCGCGGACATCGCCGGAGTCGCCGAGGCCTACTCGGTGACCGGCGAGTGGGATTTCGTGGCGATCGTGCGGGTGCCACACCACGAGGAGCTGGCCGACGTCGTCACAGGGCAGATCGGCGGCCTGCCCGGCGTCGTGCGCACGCAGACGATGGTCGCGTTCGCCGCCTACTCGCGCCACGACCTCGAATCGCTGTTCTCGCTCGGCGAGTGAGCCGGCGCGGGAGCTGAGAGCAGTGGCGGCGATCCCCGTCAAGCCCGAGTACGGTCCGACGCTCGGCAAGATGCTGGAGCCGCGCTGGCGGCGCTCCGGCCGCGGCGCGAAAGCAGCGGTCGTGGCGGCCGGCGTCGCGCTGCTCGTCCTCGTCGCCGCCGTGGTGCTGACACTCGAGCCGGCGCGCATCTCCCACGGCGGCTCGCTCCCGTTCTCGTTCACGTACAGCGGCCTGTACAAGCAGCCCGCCGAACCCGGTGGCTACGCGCGGGTCGCAGCGCACTACCCCGACGGCTCGATCAAGTACTCCTACGCGGTCAACCCGCTCGTCCTCCCGCCCTACGAAGGCGAACCGTCCGGCGCCGTGCCCGTCTTCGCGACGAGCTACTGGCGCCACGTCGAACAGCGCTTCCCGGGCCTGCAGCGGACGGGCGAGGGAAAGACGCGAGTGAACAAGGTTCCCGCCTACCAGGTGCTCTACAAGGTCAAGATCGACGGGCGCGAGATGTACGGGCGCAACGTGCTGCTGCTGCCCGAACGGCCAGGGGCCAGGCGCGGCGTCGAGATCGTGATGCTCACCGCCGCGGGTGCGACCCCGGAAGTCAAGGAACCGAGCGAAGTCGCCTCGGGCGGCGTGCTGCTGCGGCCGCTGAAGACGTTCAGCTTCGGCTGAGTCGCCCGGCGCTCAGTCGGCGTGCGCGGAGCGGGCGGCGCGGATCAGCGCCCGTTCGGCGTGACTGCCGAGCCCGAGGGGAGTAGCCGGCGCTTCGGTGCCGCCGGTGCGTTCGCGCAGCACGTGGCGCGCCGAGGGCGCGGACGGCGGCGGCGGCGCGGGCGTCGTGACCGGCGGAGCTTCGGCCGGGGGCGGCGTCGCTTCGGTCGTGGTCGTGACCACGGGCGGCGTGCCGGTCGTCGTGGTGTCGGCGGGCGGCGGCGTTTCGGTCGTGGTCGCCGAGGTGGGAAGCGCCGTCGTTTCGGTGACAACCTGCGTCACCTGTTCGGGGGCCGGGGCTTCGGGCTTGGGGGTGCTCGCGGGGTCGACCGCGGGGACCGGTGGCGTCGCGGCGGCGGTCGTCGTGGGCGCCGGCGGCGCGGCCGCGGGAACCGCCTGCTGCTTCAGGGCGGCCTTGTGCCGTGCGGCGCTCGCGACGGTTGAGGTCATGGCGCCGGCCGTGACCGGCTGCTCGCGGACGCTCGCGACCACCGGAGCGGCGACGGCCGCCACGGCGGCGGTGGAGACGGACGCGGCGACGACGTGATGGTGATGGGGGTGCGAGGGCGCGATCACCTCGTGGTCGGTCGCGACGGCCCCGGCGGTGACGAGCGCGGCGGCCGCGAGCCCCGCGGCGGCCTTGGTCGCGAGCGCCCCGGCGCCGGCGGTCATCATCCCGCCCGCGAGGCTGCTCCCGCCCGCTGCAGCGCCGGCCCCGGCAGCGGCACCTGCGCCGACGCCGGCGCCGCCAGCGACGTGCGCCCCGCCGGCCGAGGCAGTCGAGCCGAGCTTGGCGAGGATCACCTTCTTGAACATCAGCAGCGGCGCGACCGGCAGGATCGCGGCCAGCGCGTGGTTGTTGGCGCGCAGCTGCTTCTTGAACGAGGAGCACCGCTCGCAGTCCCGCACGTGGCGGCGCGCCGGGGTCGTGAGCTTGGCGAGGCCCTCCGCGACTTCGCCCAGCTCGAGCCGAACCTCGTCGCAGCTCATCTTGCGCGCCTCGGCAGCCTCGGCGAGCGAGATCCGCGCGCGCACGAGCAGCGACTTGACGGAGGGGATCGTCGTCTCCATCGCCTGCGCGATCTGGTCGTAGGACATGGCGTCGATCTCGCGGAGCAGCAGGGCCGTGCGCTGCGTCTCGGGCAGTGAGTGGACGTCGGCGATCAGCTCGCGGAAGCTCTCGCGGCGCATCACCTTGTCGCTCGTCGAGATCCCGTTCTCGGCGAAGTGCACGTCCATCGAGTCGACACCGGTTGCGCTGGCACGGCGCAGGTGGTTGAGCGAGCGGTTGCGCGCGATGCGGTAGAGCCAGGGCCGCACGTTGATCGGCCGGTCGTCGGCGAGCACGGCGTTGAACGCCGCCGCGAACACCTCCTGCAGGACGTCCTCGGCGTCCTCCTTGGAGCCGAGCATGTGGCGGCAGAACGACAGCAGCCGTGACTGATAGCGCGAGCACAGGACCTCGAAGGCGGCGTGGTGGCCGCGGCGCGTCAGCGCGATCAGGCGTTCATCCGACTGCAGGCGCAGCAGGGGCGTCGGGCCGCGTAGGCCCGAGATCGTGCTCGGATGTGGTAGTGCGGAGACCTCCATGGAACAGGCTTCACCCTCTGCCTCGCCCAGCTCTTGCCCGTTGAGACACGGTAGCAATCGCCTAGTTGCGCTCTTATAAGGGGGAGATCAATCCCAGATAAGAGTCTGTCGGCCCGCTTACACTTGGGCGCGTCCGGGTGGCGGAACGGGTAGACGCAGTCGACTTAAAATCGACGGCCCGAGAGGGCGTGTGGGTTCGAGTCCCACCCCGGGCATCGGCGGCGGCTGGCGGGCTCGGATAGAGTCGCGCCGATGTCGACGGAGAGCGCGCAGGATGCCGCGAGCACGACCGAGACGTTCCACGGCGGGCGCCTTGTCGCGCGGAGGCTGAAGGCGCACGGCGTCAGCCACCTGTTCACGCTCTCGGGCGGCCATCTCTTCTCCATCTACGACGGCTGCCGCGAGGAGGGCATCGCGATCGTCGACGTGCGCCACGAGTCCACGGCGGCCTTCGCGGCCGAGGGCTGGGCGAAGGTGACCCGCGAACCGGGTGTTTGCGCGCTGACCGCAGGCCCTGGCGTGACGAACGGGATCAGCGCGATGGCCTCGGCGCAGGCGAACCACTCGCCGATGGTCGTCCTCGGCGGCCGCGCTCCGGCGCTGCGCTGGGGGCAGGGCTCGCTGCAGGAGATCGACCACGTGCCGTTCGTGCGCCCGCTGTGCAAGCTGGCGGCCACGCCCGAGTCCACCGAGGAGATCCCCGGGCTCGTCGACGACGCCTTCGAGGCGGCGCTCACGCCGCACTTCGGCCCGGCGTTCGTCGACTTCCCGCTCGACTACGTGTTCATGGAGGGCGCTGAAGGGGAGCGGGACGAGGACCAGGCGAGACACGAGGCGCCGGTGCGCGCCGCGCCGGACGCGGACATCGAGCGCGCCGCGGAGCTGCTCTCCGACGCCGAACGGCCGGTGATCATGGCCGGCACCGATTTGTATTGGGCCCGCCCGCCCGCCGAGCAGCAGCTGCTCTCGCTCGCCGAGACGCTTCGCATCCCCGTCTTCCTGAACGGCCTGGCCCGCGGCTGCGTGCCGGCCGACCACGAGCTGTTCTTCTCGCGCGCCCGCTCGGCCGCCCTGAAGGGGGCGGACGTCGCGCTGGTCGTCGGCGTGCCGATGGACTTCCGGCTGGCCTTCGGGGCCGCGTTCGGCGAGGACACCGAGATCGTCGTCGTCGACTCGGCGGAGCCCGAGCGCCGCCACCCGCGCCCCGTGGCAGCGGAGTGCTACGGCGCGATCGACGTCACGCTCGCTTCCCTCGTGGCCGCCGCCGGTGACGGTCCGCTGCCGAGTGGCGAGTGGATCGCCGAACTGCGCGCCGTCGAGGACGAGCGGCGCGCGGGCGAGCGCGCCGAGTTCGAGGACGACCGCGCGCCGCTGCACCCCATGCGCCTCTACGCCGAGCTCGCCAAGGTGATCGACCGCGACGCGATCGTGATCGGCGACGGGGGCGACTTCGTCTCCTACGCGGGACGCGTGATCGACAGCTACAACCCCGGCTGCTGGCTGGACCCCGGCCCGTTCGGGTGTCTCGGCACCGGGCCCGGCTACGCGCTCGCCGCGAAGCTCGCGCACCCCGAGCGCCAGGTCGTGCTGATGCTCGGCGACGGCGCCTTCGGTTTCGCGGGCATGGAGTTCGACACGCTCGCCCGTCACGGCGTCAACGTCGTCGGCGTGATGGGCAACAACGGCATCTGGGCGCTCGAGAAGCACCCGATGGAGTTCCTATACGGCTACTCGGTGGCGGCGGACCTGCGTCCGGGGACCCGCTACGACGAGGTCGTGCGCGCGCTGGGCGGGCACGGCGAGCTGGTCGAGCGCCCCGCGGACGTGGCGCCGGCGATCGAGCGGGCCTTCGCGGCGGGGCTGCCCGCGCTCGTGAACGTGCTCACGGACCCGAGCGTGGTGTACCCGCGCAAGTCCAACCTCGCCTGAGCTCGCGCTCAGCCGGAGCCGGCGCCGGCGAGGCGCAGCGCGCCGCCGTAGAGGATGTCGTGCTCGGAGACCTCGACCCTCTCCAGGTTCATGATGTTCATCGCCTCGGAGAGCAGGATCATCCCGGCGACGATCGTCGGCGCGCGGTCGGGGTGCAGGCCGACGACTTCGCGGCGCTGCTCTTCGTTCAGCTCGGCGAGCCGCGCCTCGAGCAGTTCGACGGTTGCGAGCAGCAGCTGATGGCCGTGCACGCGCTCGGGGTCGTAGGGGTCGAGCTCCATCTCGATCGAGGCGGCGGAAGTGGCGGTGCCCGCGACCGCGACGCCCCGCTTCACGGGCGCGCGCTCGTCCTCGGGGAGGTGCTCGCGGAAGACGGCGGCCGTGTCCTCCCGCAGCGCCCGCAGCTCCTCGCTGCGAGGAGGGTCGCTGTGGATGTGGCGCTCTGACATCCGCACCACTCCCGCCGGCGTCGAGACGTGAAAGCCGGCACTCCGCCCGGTCCCGACCACGAACTCGGTCGAGCCGCCGCCGATGTCGATCACGACCGTCGGCTCGACCGCGGCCGGCCGTCCGGCCATCGCGCCGAGGAACGTGAGCTGTGCCTCTTCGTCCCCGCTCAGCACTTTCGCGTCGAGGCCGAGCTCGTCGCGCACTCGCGCGGCGAAGTCCGGGCCGTTGGAGGCGTCGCGGACGGCCGAGGTGAGGACCGCGAGGTTCGCCTCGCAGTCGTGGGAATCGATCTCCGAGCGGTACTCGGTGAGCACGCGCCACGTGCGCTCGACAGACTCGCCATCGAGGCTGCCGTTCGCGTCGACCCCATGGCCGAGCCGGGTCACCTGCGAACGCCTCACGAGCGACTCGACGGCGCTCGATCCGGGCTCCACCTCCGCGATCAGCAGCCGGGTCGAGTTGGTCCCGATGTCGACGACGGCGACGCGCACGCCGGAGATCCTAAAGCGGCGCGCGCAGCCTTGGAAAACCGCCGCAAACAGGCGCCTCGAAGGGGTGGTCGAAACTGGCCTTCTCTGCTAAAACTGAACGTAGCGACGCGGGGTGGAGCAGTCTGGTAGCTCGTCGGGCTCATAACCCGAAGGTCGCGGGTTCGAATCCCGCCCCCGCTATCGAGGCCGACCAGGGCGTAGGACTTGCAAGAGCCCTGCAAACCGGCCGACTGAGAGCGAGGGCCGCCCCCCCGGGGGCGGCTCTCGTGGTTCATGCGTGCACAAGCGCCAAGGTTCCAACAGGGTTCCGCTTTGCGGGGTGCCAGCCGTGTGATCAGGCGTGAGCGCTTTGCCGCGCCGGCCGGCCGGGAGGGCCTGCCGAGACGAGTAGCCGAACTCGCCTGGGGGGATCCTTGTGGCGCTCGGGTCAGGTGGCACCGTCGGCGGGCCGTTCGAGTTCGATCGAGCTTTCCCCTGCGCTGGCGGGCTCGAGCGCGGTGAGCTCGCCGCGCGCCTCGCGGAAGCTGACCAGCCGTCCGGATCTCTCGTCGTAGAGCTTGAGTCTGGTTGCGCGGATCCCGTCGATGAGGGACAGCGTCGGCACGTCGTGCAGCGCCGGCGTCTGCTCGTGGGCGCGCCTCAGGTTGTAGTTGGGGATCTGGGCGTTGAGGTGGTGGACGTGGTGGTAGCCGATGTTGCCGGTGCAGAAGCGCAGCAGGGCCGGCAGCTTCAGGTAGGAGCTCCCGCGTAGTGCGGCGTCGGTGAAGCTCCAGCTCCCTGTGTCGTTCCAGTAGGCGTCCTCGAACTGGTGCTGCACGTAGAACAGCCAGATCCCGATCGAGCCCGCGAGCAGCGCCGGCAGGACGAGCACGAGCAGGTAGTCGCGCCAGCCGATCAGCCAGACCAGCGCTGCGACGACCACGGCGAGCGCGACGTCGGTTGCGAGCACGCTGCGCCGCATACGAGGGCGCGCTCCCTTCGCGACGATCCGGGGGCCGATGAGCATCGCGACGATCGGGCCGAGCCCGAACATGATCAGCGGGTTGCGCAGCAGCCTGTAGCCCAGCCTGCCTCTCCACGCCAGCGCGCCGTACTCCGCCACGGTGAGCGTGTGGAGGTCGCCGGTTCCGCGACGGTCGAGGTTCCCGGCGCTCGCGTGATGGACGGCGTGGTCGTGGCGCCAGCGGTGAAACGGCGAGTAAAGGAGCAGCCCGATCGCGCGGCCCAGCCAGGCGTTCGCCCGCCGGGAGGCGAAGAACGAGCCGTGCGAGCAGTCGTGGAAGACGATGAACGACCTCACCAGGAAGATTGCCGCCGGGCCGCCGAGCAGCACCGCGAGAGGGGATCGTCCGAGCAGCAGGTAGATGGCGGCCGACAGCCCCAGGTACGGGACGACCGAGGTGGCCAGGCAAAGCGCGGCTCGCCGCCTGTGGGGCAGCGCATAGGGGGAGAGGTGCTCCCGCCAGCCGCGCGCACCGGTGCCGTGACCGGCCGGGATCCTCGCTTCGGCACCTGAGCGTGTTCCTCGGCCCTCGCCGGCGGGCGATCCCAGGCTGAGGCCGAGTCGGCGGTCGAGCTTGCGCATCTCGTGGCTCTCGCCAGCGCCCACGGGCGTCACTCCAATGCCGCGGTTGCGGGCTCTGGCGGCTCGACCCGTTTGACCACGATCTCCCAGCCCCGCTCAGATCGCGAACCAGACGCTGGTTCCGGCCGTCCGCTGGACTCCCCAGCGCCTGGATTCGCGATCCACTATCTGCAGGCCATAGCCGCCCGCGCCGCCGCTCGGTGCGCGCATCCACGGCAGGGACCCGACGCCGCCGTCGGTGACCGTGACGAGGATCTCGTCATCGTCGACGCTCGCAGCGAGGTCGATCGATGCCTCCTTGGGGGCCGAGGCGTGCCGCACCGCGTTCGTGACCACCTCGGAGACGAGCAGCTCGAGCGCCTCGCGGCGAAACGGCTCCATGCGCATGTCCTCAGACCAGCCTCGGATCGCCGTCCGAGCACGCCCCGGGGCACACGTGTCGTGGTCCATCGTCACGTGCAGGCACCCTGTGTCGCGATCACCACGCTCGGGGGGAGGAGAGAGGTCAGGACCGATGTGAGGCTCCCGGGTGCGGCATCTCGGGGCGTTCGTGCGAACCGGCTGCACGGAAGCCTGCGTGTCGTACGGGACGCTCCTGATCCGGCGCGCCGCCGTTCCTGATCTGATCGACGGCGATCGCGGCCCGTTCAGCGAGGATCACCGCCGACCGCTCGTCGAGCTCGGTGAACTCGCCCCCGTTCTTCTCGCTCAGGTAGAGACTGCCCCACACCTGGGCGTCGATCACGACGGGCACGCCCAGGAAGGTGTGCATGACCGGGTGCCCGGGAGGGAACCCATAGCTGATCGCGTGCTGGGCGACGTCCGGCAGCCGCAGCGGCTGCGGGTCGACGATCAGCGCGCCCAGCACTCCCCTGCCGCGTGGAAGGTGCCCGATGGCGCGGTGGGTGGCGCCGTCCACGCCCGCGGTCAGGAACAGCCCCAGCCCGTTGCGCTGCTCGTTCAAGATCCCGAGGGCTGCATACTCCGCGCCGGTTACCTCCCGAGCCGTCTCAGGAACGCGCTCCAGGACGACCTGCTCGTCCAGCGCACTGGATGGACCCGGCTCCACGCCCAGCAGGTGGCGGATCAACCCCTCAGTCTCCACGCTCATGCTCTCGGCCTACCGGTGGCGCGCTGATCGGATCCTGTTGCCGCGCGTTCTGGACGGCCAAGCCGTCTGCCGGTTCACGATCGGGGGCGGGTCGTTCTGCTGCTCCCGGGGAGGCGGCGCGAGAACACCCGAGGGATGAGGCGTTCCCGCGCCCTTTTCGCGCTCCCGCGACAGGAAGGAGCTGACCTCCGCGCTGCCTTGGACGGCGACCGCGGGGAGAGGCGGGCAACTGTCCAAGCTCTTCGGGATCCGGGGCGTCGCAGATCGCCGTGCTGCCGCGCTCTCGCGCCCGTTCCGGCCCGTTCTCAACGCGGACCTCGTCGCCGAGCGAGGCCGCGCAGCTCAGCGCCGTGACCATGACCACGGCTGCAAGCCAACAGCCCAGTATCAAGAAGAGGGGCACGTGATCCGCGGGATCAGGTGCCTCAGCTCTCCGCTCGAGCTTCCACGCCAGGCCCGGTGGTAACGCGCATCTCGGTCTCCTACGGCTCTCGCTGTACGGACCGACGGCTCGGGGCCAGCATGTGACCCGGAACGCGTTCCGGCTGATCGGCGCAATCCGATGCGCGGCCGGTGGTCGCGCACTTGACCGCTGTACGCGCGATGCTAGCGCATCACGAAGGGCTTCGCTCGGGGCGGCACGGTCTGTAGCCTTGGTCTCCGCAGCGCGCCTGCACGGGGTCTCTACCTTCTCTCAGCCCTGATGTCGGTCACTCCCAAGAGAGTCGGAGACGGAGACTGACATGACGGCATCGGACGGCAGAGCGTCGGACGGGCGGCTGAACGCGGCGATCGCGAACGAGATCGGCAGGCTCGTGGCCGACTTCACCGGCAGAGGAGCGCCCAGGTCGCGGGCGTTCATCGACCAGGACGTCGTCGTGTGCCTGCTCGAGGACGGCGCCACCAAGGCCGAGGTCAACCTCGTTGCAGCCGGGAGGGCCGAGCTGGTGCGCCGCGGACGCGACGCGCTGCAACGTGCCATGGAGCCGGAGCTCGTCATCGCCGTCGAGCGCATCACCGGATGCAAGGTCCGCTCGTTCCTGAGCGGCGTCAGCACGTCGGCGGACTCCTCGGTGGAGGTCTTCGTACTCGAGCCGCAGCCTGCGACGGAGCAGGAGCACGGGGCGGCTTGACCGCTCCGCCAGCCCTGCGCTACGCTCGTTCTTCGGCGGGACAGCGAGGCTGTGAAAGCCTCGCGGTCGAGCCGACGGCAATCACGACAGACGGAAGAGGTCTCGCAGGCCTTGCCGGATTCGGGAGCACAGCGCTTGGACGGGCCCAAAGCCGACGGGGTAGTGCCGCTCGAGGGCGGGCACCTGCTGGCGGCGATCTCGACAAGCATCGTCGGCATCCTGCGCGACCACTACGGGCGCGGTCCCATGAGGGCCAAGACCTACGCGCTCGACGACATCATCGTCGTCGTGATGCGCGGAAGCGGCTTCACCCCGCTGGAGCAGACGATCATGGACAGCGGCGAGCCCGAAAGGGTCGTCGCCATGCGCGAGGACTTTCAACGCGTGATGTCCCAGCGATATCAGGCGACCATCGAACAGCTCACCGGCCGCCGCGTTCTCGCGTTCCTCAGCCAGGCCCACGTCGAGCCCGACATCACCATGGAGGTCTTCTTCGTCGACGGCCCCCTGGCAGGCTTCGGGGCGGTCGAGGTCACCGAGCCCGGATAGCGTCCGGGGCCGCGCCAACGAGGGCGTGCGCCGTTCTCTGCTCCTGGGCCGAGAAGAATGGTGGGCGTCTGCAGCCTGCGAGAATGGCCGGCATGTCAACGAACAACGTCCCGCTTCTTCGTCGGTGTGCTGAACTGCTGAACGTCGGCGACTGGGACGCCCTGTTCGAGCTGTATGACCCTGATGTCGAGGTCGAGTTCCGCGATGTGCAGCCTCCCCCCGAGATCCCCGAGGTGCTTCATGGCCGCGAGGGTGCTCGCAGGATCGCGGCGCATTGGACCGCTCCCTACGACGAGTTCGGAGCCGAGGTGTTGGAGTACATCGATGCTGACCCGTGGGTCATCTGCGATACGCGCTGGTACCTCAAGCGCAAGGGCAGCGATCCACCGGTCGAAGTTCGCTTTGCGGATGCTTACGAGGTCAAGCACGGCATGATCCGGAGGGCGATCATCGGCTTCCGAGACGTCGCAACGGCCTTGGAGGCGGTGCGGGCGGCAGCGTAACGATGGCGCTGCCCGCACGTTTCGGCCGGCGCGGCCTAAGTTGGGCGACCCACGCGATCGCGCAGGCCGCCCGGCGCTCCTTGGTTACCGCGCCCGTTCCATGCGCTGGCTGTCCTCGGCGTCGCTGATCGCCCAACCCAGCCGCTCGATGAGCTGTGCTGCGTTGTGCTCGTTGTCGAGGTGTATCGAGTAGACGCTCTCATCCATCAGGACTGGAGCGGCGCGATTGGAAATCGGATCCGTTGTCACGATGAGCCTGGCCACGTGATCTCCCTACGTGATCGTGGGTGATGTTGGATCCTCCCGCGCCACCCTGAGCGCGGTGTAAAGCCGGAGCAGGAAACGGTCAGCCCTCAGCTGTGCCCGGGGTGCTCGGACTGGGCCTCGCGCAGGTCTCGCTCGGTAGCGCCCGCCCTGAGAGCGTCTTGGCGAAGGCTGTCCTCGAACAGGGCCAGCTCCTCGTCGGGCGATTCCCGCAGCCGCCGAAGCGCCAGGTCCTTGGCGCCGGCATCGCGCGGGTCCGTGCCCGCCTTCAGCGTCCTCTCGGCTTCGCCGGCAGGTTTGCGCTCCTGCTTCGCCTCGAGCCTGACGGCTTCCTCGGCATCCGTCGGGAAGAGGTGTTTTATCGCCTTCTCGGTCGACACATCGTGGGCTGGTGGTCTGCTCTTTGACATTTCAACCGCTCCCCTGAGCAGACTCTAACAGCGCCCCTGCGGCCCCCCGAGCAGCGGCCGCCGCGGACCCCAGCCAAGGGCACGGCAGCGCCGGCCTGGCCACGACCCTCGTCGTCGCTCGCGAGATTCGTGCCTGCCGGTGCGCCACGCGGCACTCGCTGCCGAGACCGCGCGGCGATGCCAATGCGATCGCTCTCGCGCGTGAAAACCCGCAATACGAATCCGTAGTTCGCCCGTAGAGCGGTCCGCCTCCTCGGCGTACATTCCCCGATGAGCAGACGCGGTCGCTCGGTGTTCCTGCGTCGTTATGACCAGTCCGCACGAATGAAAAGCATGCCGCGATGCCGCCACTGCGGGGACGTGATCGGAGCGTATGAGCCGGTGATCGTGGTGCAGTCCGGCGAGGCGCGCGAGACCTCGCGGGCTGCCGAGCCGGAGCTGGTGCGCCACGCGGCGTGTTGCTATCACCGCGAGTGTCATGAGGCATCGCACGGCGCCGACGGGTCCATTCACGAGCAACCGAACGCGCCCCACTCCGACTAGGCCCCGGCGCGAGCCGATGGTTGTGGGGCACCGCTTCGTGACCGTCCCCACCTGCGCTGACAGGAACGCCACCCGCCGCGCGGCGACGGATGCCGCTCAGCCGATGTTCCTCTACCCGCCTTCCAGGCGCCGCAGCTTCCCCGCCAGCCCCTCGAACATCGGATACACCCCCTGCCCGTGCGCCTCGTGCAGCGCGGGCCGCCACATCTCCCAGCGCTCGACGAGCGTGCGCCCGAGCAGCAGCCTGATCAGCTCGAGGTCGAACGCGCCGCGGCTCTCGAGCGCCGCGAGCTGCTCGAAGAAGTCGAGTTCGCGGTAGAAGACGTAGGCCTCGGGAGCGTCCACAGCCACGTAGGCCGCGAACGCATTCCGCAGCTCCTCGGGCGAGGAGTAGCTACCGAACATGCGCCGCGCCTCGACGAGCGCATCGTCGTTCCAGCGGCGGAAGAACTCGGCTGCCATCATCGCCTCGCGGCTGATTCGCGCCTCGCGCACCTGCTGTGCCGCGAACACCGCGGCACAGAGTGCGCCGACCAGGCCGAGGGCCAGCACCCCGGTCGCGATCGCGGTGACCTCGCTCCAGTCCGTCGCCGTCACGAACACGATCTCGATCCCATCAGAGCGCCAGCTTAAGCGGCCTCGCTCCTCCGTTTCGGCCGATGTGCCGCCTGCTTGGGCAAGTAGGCTCGGCGAATGGCGAAACGGGGGGTTCTGATTGTCCTTGCCGCGGCGCAGTTCCTGATGGTTCTCGACCAGGCCGTCATGAACGTCGCGATCTCCCAGCTCGTGGCGGACTTCGACACGACGGTCACCACGATCCAGGCGGTTATCGCGTTCTACGCGCTGGTGATGGCGGCGCTGATGCTGACCGGCGGGAAGCTCGGGGACCTGCTCGGGCGTCGCCGCGCGTTCCGGATCGGAACCGTGATCTACGCGTGCGGATCCGCGCTTACGGCCGCCTCGTGGAACGTGGCCTCGCTCACGCTCGGCTGGTCGGTGCTGGAGGGCATCGGCGCCGCGCTCGTGCTGCCCGCGATGGTCGCGCTCGTCGCGTCGAGCTTCGAGGGCCAGCAGCGCGCCGTCGCCTACGGCGTGCTCGGCGGCGTCGCGGGCGCCGGCATCGCCGTCGGCCCGATCCTGGGCGGCTGGGCCACGACCGAGCTGAGCTGGCGCGTCGTCTTCGCCGGCGAGGTGGTCGTGTCGCTCGGCATCCTGCTCGGCTCGCGCCTGATCCCCGATCCGCCGCGGACCGACGCGCGCGGGCAGCTCGACTGGTTCGGCGGCGTGCTCTCAGCGCTCGCGCTCGGGCTGATCGTGGTGGGCGTCCTGGAGGCGAGCAACTGGGGCTGGCTGCGCCCCAAGAACTCGCCCGTCGAACCGTTCGGTTTCTCGCTGACGCCGTTCGTGATCGCGGCCGGCGCGCTGCTGCTGTGGGCCTTCGCCGCCTGGGAGCGCCATCGCGAGGAGGGTGGCCACGACGTCCTGCTGCACCTGCGCCTGCTCCGCAGTCGCATGATGCGCTCGGGGCTGGCGACGATGCTCGCCCAGAACCTGGTCCTGATGGGGATCTTCTTCACGGTGCCGCTGTTCCTGCAGATCGTGCAGGGGCTCGACGCGCTCGAAACGGGCGTGCGCATGCTGCCCGCCTCCGCGGGGCTGTTCGTCAGCGCGATCGCGGGCTCGGCGCTGGCCAAGCGCTTCCCTGCCAAGCCGCTCGTACGCATCGGGCTGGCGGTGGTGTTCGTGGCCGCGCTGCTGCTGCTCGGCACGATCGAGCCGGAACTCGACAACGCCTCGTTCCTTGTCGCGATGGGCGTGCTCGGCATCGGGATGGGCCTGGTCGTCTCCCAGCTCGGCAACGTCGTGCAGTCGGCCGTGGACGACCGCGACCGCAGCGAGGCAGGCGGGCTGCAGTTCACCGCGCAGCAGCTCGGCTCGTCGCTCGGCACGGCGTTCCTCGGCGCGGTCGTGATCACGGGCCTGATCGCCGCGTTCACCGCGAACATCGCGAACGACCCGAAGATCTCCAGCCACGTCGAAAGCCAGGTCCACGAGCAGCTCGCCTCCGGCGCGAGTTTCGTCGCCTCCTCGCAAGTGCGCGCCGGCGCCGAGGCGGCCCACATCAACAAGGCCACGACCGACGCGCTGGTGAGCCACTACGAAGACGCCCAGCTCGAAGCGCTCAAGCTCGCGCTGCTGTTCGCCGCCCTGCTCGTGCTCGCCTCGTTCCCGGCCACGCGGCACCTGCCCTCGCGGCGCTTCGACGAGCTCGAAGCCGAGCGCGGCCCCCCGGCCGGGCCGGAGCCGCTCTCAGAGGCAGTCGCCTAGCGCGTCCAGCAGCCGGCGGTTGCGCGCGGTCTGCCAGCGCCGTCCTTCGCAGCGGTTGCACACGTAGGCGAACACGAGGTCGGCGTCCGGGTCGTGAAAGCCGAGCGAGCCCCCCGCGCCGAAATGCCCGTAGGAGTGGGGGCCGGTCCCGAGTGGGCGGTCGGGCTGGGAGAGCTGGAAGCCGAGGCCGAAGCGCGTTTGGCGGCCGAGCACGAAGTCCTGCCCGTCCGACCACGGCCGGATCGCCTCGGCGAGTGTCTCGGCGCCGAGCAGCTCCGGGATGCGCGTGAACACCTCAGCCACGCCGCGCGCGCTCGCGTGGGCGTTCGCACTCGGGATTTCCGCCGCCCGCCACTCCGGCGTGTTGACGGTCCCGAGGCCGTTGACGCCCGGCGGGTTGAAATACGCGCGCGCGAGCAAGAACCGCGACGCCTCGTCGAGCTCGGCGCCGTCGCCGCCCCCACCGCCGCTCTCGATGTCCCAGACGAACTCGGCGATGTCCGCGCCCGCGGGCGCGCCGAACGTGGCATCCGAGCCGTCGACGAGCCGCGTCAGGCGCGCGCCCAAGGTCTCGCCGCTCGCGCGGCGCACGATCTCCCCGCAAAGGAAGCCGAAAGTGTTGACGTGGTAGCCGTGTGCGGTCCCCGCCTCCCACCAGGGCTCCTGCGACTCCAGCTCGGCGACGAGGCGATCCCAGTCGTAGGTGGCCTCGGCCGGCAGCTCCGCGCGGATCGCCGGGTGGCCGGCCTGATGGGAGAGGACCTGGCGCAGGGTCGCGTCCTGCCAGGCGGGCGCGTCGAGGTCGAGCCCGAGCTCCAGGACGGCCAACGCGACGAACGCCTTGCCGGTGCTGAAGACGTCGACGACGGTTTCCGGGCGCCACGGCCGCGTGCGTGCCTCATCCGCCCAGCCGCCGACGAGGTCCACCACGGTCCTGCCGCCGGCGCGGACCACCACCGCCGCGCCGATCTCCTCGCCGAGGTTCTCCTCGAACGCCTCGCCGACCGGGGCGAAGGCCTCATCGCAGGTGCCATGCGCGGCGCTCATCTGCCGCCGCACATCATCCCTCCTCCCACGGGCGCCGGGCGCGGGGCGCCCCACCGGCGAGCTACAACCCCGGCCGCGGCACCCCCCAGATAAAAGAAATCAGGGACGCAGCCGGAACGGCGGGTAGCGGTCGGTGATCAGCAGGAACGCGTACGCGCCGACGCGGTTGTGCCAGCGGATCACGCCCTCGATGAAGTCGAACATCCCGCGCGGGTAGCGCGCGGTGAACACGATCACGAACCACGCGCCGATCAGCACCACGATCGCCGCGATATCCAGGAAGAACAGCACGATGTAATGCGGGATCGCCAGCAGCCACTTGACCAGCGGCATGCCGCGCTGCAACTCGCGCTCGGCGTCCGGGTAGGGGAAGTCGAGGCGCACCGACTGCTCCTCGTCGGTCGAGGGGTAGCGGTCGTCCATCAGGGCGACGTAGGCGAAGATGCGGTTGCTGAACCGCGTCAGCTGCAGGTTCCACTCCCACCACCAGCGCGGGTACTTCTTGCGGAACAGCAGCATCAGCACAACCGGGATCACCAGGATCCCGACGCCGCCGCCGCCATAGCGCGCGCCGGAGCCGCCCCAGCTCCCGCCGAAGCCGCCGCCCTCGATCGTCGCGGCGAGGATGAAGATCGGGATCGCCCAGAAGATGCGCAGCGCCGTCGTCAGCCGGCTGAGCGGGCGGTCTGGGTACTCGACCGAGTACGTCAGTGGATACTCGTCGCCGCCGCCCGGCGGGGGACCCGGCGCGGCCGGCGGAACCGTAGGAACTCCTCCCGAGCTCTCCATGCGGGTGCTTTCGCCCCCTGCGCGCGATCTCCTGCATCCGTGAGGCGACGCGCATCACGGGTATCTGATCAACGGCCCCCGTGAGAAAGGAGAACGACATGGCCGAAGATCACGGTTCCAGCGTCAAGAACGACAAGCAGTACGAAGGGCTCCGCGAAAAGGGCCTCAGCAAGGCGCGCTCGGCGGCGATCTCGAACTCCAAGCTAGGGCCGCGGCGCCTCGACCGTCACGGCGGCGCCGAGGTTCCCCGCCTCGTCCGCGCCGGCAGAGTCAGCTTCCCGGACCCTGCGGCAGCGTGACTTCCCGCGTCACGGCGCTGCCGGCCGGGTGGCCGGTTGTGGGCCGTGAACACGTGACCGCTTCGGTGTCGCCAGGGCTGACATCAGGGCCGTGGCATGTTTGGGCCGCCCCGGCCCAGGGTAGACGAGACGCGCGCGAGTGCCGCGAGGCGCTCACGGGGGAGCAGCCGGGGGCCGCTCAGCGCCCCGCTCGTCAAAGTCATCTCGTCAGGAGCGTCAATGGATCGTTTGGTAGCGCGCGTCCGGCGCCTGCAGCCGCAGGCGGGAACCTCGACCGGCGCGCGCGCGCCGAGCCGCCTGCGCCGCGCGCTGGCTGTTGCGGTGCTCGCCGCCGCCGCGCTCGCGGCGGGAACGTCGACCGCGAGCGCGAGCGTCGCGCTGTGCGACGTGCCGATCACGATGAGCGACGGCGTGGTTTTGAGGGCCAACATCTACCTGCCCTCCACGACCGGCCGTTTCGCGACGGTTCTCACTGTCACGGGCTACAACAAGAACGCCGGCTCGCCGACCGGCGAATGCGCCAACTCGACCTCGGTCATCGCCGGCGGCGAAGCGGGCCTCGCCGAAAAGGGCTTCGCGGTGATGGTGCTGGACGATCGCGGCACCGGCGACAGCGGCGGCAAGTGGGACTCGTGGGGAGAACGGACCCAGCTGGACTACAAGGAGGTCCTCGACTGGATCCAGCAGCAGGGCTGGTCCGACGGCAGCGTCGCCACCACCGGCGCCTCCTACATGGGCATCACCTCGCTGCTTATCGCAGAGGCCGACGCCGCGCGCGTGAAGGAAGGGAAGCCCAGGGCGGTGAAGGCCGTGTGGGCCGACATCCCGATGGCCGACGCCTACCGCGACGTCACCTTCCAGGGCGGCTCGGTGGACTCGGGCTTCATCCCGCTGTGGCTCGGCCTCGTGACCGCGCTGTCGGATCTGCCGCCGACCTCGGCGCAGGAAGACCCGCAGGAAGCGGCGACCAACTACATCGAACACCTCGTCGGCAACGCCGAATTCAGCGTCGCGCACATCCTCGGCGCGGCGCTCGGCGAAGAAGACGCCTACGACGGGCCGTTCTACAGGCTGCGCTCGCCGGTCGTGCGCGCGAGCGAAATCACGGTGCCGGTCGTGATCACCGGCGGCTGGTGGGACCTCTTCCAGCGCGGTGAGCCGCTGCTGTGGGAATCGCTGAAGAACTCGAAGGACCGCGTGCTGTTCATGTCGGCCCACTACCACATCACCTCGGGCCCCGAATACGAAGACCCGAACATCAAGGAAGAGTGGTTCAGCCACTGGCTGAAAGGCACCAAGAACAACGTGCAGAAGACCTCGAAGGTCAACCTGTACCCCATCAACGGCACCCACTGGGAACACCTCAAGAAGTTCCCGCTGCCGAAGACGAAGTACGAACGCCTGTACCTGAGCGGCGAATCGTCGGGCTCCGCGCCGCTGTCGGTGCACGACGGCTCGCTGGCGGGCGCGCCGCCGAAGACCGAATCGGGCGACGCAGCTCCGCTGCTCCCGGCCTCGAGCCCGTGCTCGCGCGAGACGGCGCAGTGGACCGCGGGTGCGGCGTCGAACCCGATCTGCGACACGACCAACAACACCTACGAGGCGAGCTCGCTGACGTACTCGACCGCGCCGCTGGCCGCGCCCGAGAAGATCGAGGGCCTGCTGAAGACGAACCTGTGGGCGAGCCTCAGCACCTCCGACGCGACGCTCGTCGCGGTGCTGAGCGAGGTCGAACCGGACGGCAAATCCGAACAGATCACGGCCGGCTTCCTGCAGGCCAGCCTGCGGGCGACCGACCCGAGCCTCGCCACCTACGGGCCGAAGCACATCGTCACGCGGCCGTGGCACCCGTTCACGAAAGAAAGCCAGCAGGCGGTCACCCCCGGCCAGCCGACCGAATACGAAGTCGAGATCTACCCGACCGGGGTCGTCGTCCCCGCGGGGGATCGGCTCCGCCTGACGATCGGGACGGCCAACACGTTCACCGGCACGCCGGCCGTGCCGACGCTCGGGCAGGAGCTCGGAGGGACGATCACCCTGCTCCATGGCGGCGGGCACGACTCCTACGTGCAGCTGCCTGTCGTTCGATGAGAGAAGAGAGAGGGACGGTGCGGGGGCGTACGGCGGCCCCCGCGCCGCGACCCGGCGCCGCCGTCAGGGCCGGGCGGTGAGGCTAGCGAGCCGCGGGTTCGCGGCTGCCGCCTCGATCCGGGTGGGGTCGCCGGGCGTGCCGTCCAGGTAGACGCCCAGGAAGGCGGTCGTCGTGCGCTCGACGAGCGCGACCTGCGCGGTCTGCGTGGTGTAAGGAGGCAGATGGCCGGCGCCGAGCAGGCGCAGCAGGTACTTGGGGCGCGCCGCCGCGTCGAAGTACTCGTAGGTGTTGTGCGGGGCGTTGGTCGTGTCGGCGGTTCCCTGGACAGCGAGCAGCGGCGGCTCCCCGGCTCGGAACGCGTAGCCGCCGAACCCCGACGTCTCAGCGCCCGAGAGGACCACGGCGGCTTTGATGCGGGGGTCCCGCGTGCGCCGCCCATACGCGGCCGCGAGCGCCGCGATCCCGCCGTCGGACTGGCCTGCCACCGCGATGCGGGACGGGTCGATCAGCCCCGACAGCGGACCGGACGGGGCCGCGGCGGCCGCGAGCAGGCGCGAGAGAACGAAGCTGATGTCGGTGGGCTCGTTGACCAGGTCGGACTCGTCGGGCCCGCCGGGCGCGACCGCGCTCTCGAGCGGGAAGACGGGTGCCGCGACCACGTAGCCGGCCTGAGCCCATGCCCGCAGCAGCCGGGCGTATGTCGCGGGCGTTACGTCGAAGCCGTGTGCGAAGACGATCAGCGGATAGCCGGCCGCACCGCGGGCCGCCGGAGCGTCGCGGAGGTCCTCTTCTCCCGCACGCCCGGCCGCGGGATAGCGGAGGATCACGGTCAGAGCCCTCGGCAGCGGCCTTCCTCGCCGGGGCCGCGCCAGGCGGCTGTGGTCGACGAAGTGCATCACCCGCACGCCGACGGCCAACCCGGCCCCGGGCGCCCGTCGGATAGCGTCCGCGCCGCCGGTCGTGGCGAGCACGACAGGCGGTGCCGAAGCCGCGATCGCAGCGAGAAGCAGCGCCGCCGGCGCGCGGCCCCTCGTCATCGCCGCCCCGGCACACCGCGCCGCCGGCGACCACGGCCGGCTGCCGGGGCACGGGCGTCCGATCGGGAACGCATGAACCTAGGGCCGTTCGAGCGAGCGCCTGATGCGACCGCGGCGCCCGCTCAGCTGCCAGGGGCCGGGCGCCATGTCCAGTAGGAGGTTCACGAGCCAGACGATCACGGTCGCGAGCACGAGCGTCCAGAAGCCGTCGATCGAGAAGCCGCCGATGATCTCGTCGGTCAGGTCGAGCATCAGCATCGCGACGAAGAACCATGCGATGCCGAGCGTGAGGATCGCGAGCGGGAACGTGATGAACAGGAGCAGAGGCTTGAGGATCGTGTTCAGGACGCCGAACACGGCCGCGGCGGCGATCAGCGAGCCCGCGCTGTGGACGTGGACGTTCGGGAGCAGCGCCACCACAGCCAGCACCAGCGCGTTGGTCAGCCAGGAGATCGCAAGGCGCGCGAGCAGGGGCGGCGCGGGGCGCCGCAGCCCGACTACTTCGCCTTGGACCCCTCGCCGGGGGCGGGTGGGGTCCGGCACCTCGCTCGACATGGCTCAAGCGTAGGGGGTTGGGCTCGCGGCGCGACCGTGGCAAGCTGAGCTCCCCGCTTCAGAGAGGAGATCGAGATGAGCGACAGCGCTGCGACCAGCGGCCGGCCGATCAAGATCCCGGGCCCCGACCATCCGATCACGATCGAGCCGAACCCCGGGCGCGTGGTCGTCTCGATCGGCGGGCGACAGCTGGCGGACACGCGCGAAGCGCTCACGCTGAGCGAGGCCGGCTATGCAGCGGTCCAGTACATCCCGCTCGGCGACGTCAACCGGGAGCTGTTGACCCCCAGCGACCACGAGAGCTACTGCCCGTTCAAGGGCGAGGCCAGCTACTACAGCATCCCGTCGGCCGGCGAGCGCGGGTTGAACGCGGTGTGGGAGTACCGCGAGCCTTATGACGCCGTCGCAAAGATCGGCGGGCACGTCGCCTTCTACGCCGACCGCGTCGAGATCGACGAGCGCTTCGAGCCGTAGGTGATTGATTCCACGACCATGCACCGCCGGATGGCACGTACACGGCACATCGCCGTGGAATCAATCATCTGAGCCGAGCAGCCGCTCGAGCCGGTCGAGCAGCTCGGCCTGCGCCCTCACGAGCCGCCTGCGTGCGAGGCCGGGCTCGCACCACTCGAAGCGGTCCACCTCGGGGAACTCCTGCACGCGCCCTGAGCGCGGCGGCCACTCGAGCTCGAAGGTGTTGCTGCGCAGGCTCGCCGCATCGAGGTCGGCCTCGATCGCCCACGCCGTGACCCGCTTGCCGCCGGCCTGGCGCACCTCGCCGAGCTCGAGCGCCGGCCCATCGGGCGGCGCGGCGCCGGTCTCCTCCTCGAACTCCCGCCGCGCGGCGGCCAGCGCCTCCTCGCGGGCGTCGTGCTCGCCCTTGACGATCGTCCATGCGGCCTCGTCGCGGCGCGCCCACATCGGTCCGCCCATGTGCGCGATCAGCACCTCCAGGCGCCCGTCGCGGTGGCGGTAGGGGAGCAGCCCGGCGCTCGTTCGCGCTACCACGATGGGGGTATGCTGGGCTGATGAGCGACTCCCGAGGGGGATCGGGCTGGGAGCGGCTTTTCTGGCTGGTGTTCGAGCGCACCTCCAACCCCGTCGCGCTGCTCGACGAGGACCGCCGCATCATCGACCTCAACGCGGCCGCGGTCGCGCTCCTCGGCGGCAGCCGGGAGCAGCTGATCGGGACCTCGCTGCGCGACAGCCTCCACCCCGCCGAGCGTGAGCAGGCCGACCAGGAGTGGAGCGAGTTCCTGCGCACCGGCGAATACGACGGCGCCCGTGATCTCGTCCGGGCCGACGGCACCGAGATCCGGGTCGAGTCCGCCGCGCGCCTCGCACAGGTCGCCGACCGACAGGTTGCGATCTTCGTGGCGATCGCGGGCGGCGAGCCGGAGCCGTTCGCGATCGCGCGCGGGGCCGCGAACCTCGGCCTCACCGAGCGCGAGAGCGAGGTCGTGACGCTGATCGCGATGGGCCTCGACACCGGCGACATCGCAGCCGAGCTTCACATCTCTCCCGAGACGGTCCGCACGCACGTGCGCAACGCGATGGGCAAGCTCGGCGTGCACACGCGCGCGCAGCTCGTCGCGGTCGTCCTCTGCGGCGAGCAGACGCTGCACGGCGAGCGCGTCGGCGCCGCCTGAGCTAGCCACGCTCGCTGTCGAGCATCGCCATCTGGGGCGCCGGGTAACGCTCGCCCGCGGCGCCATCGGCCGGCAGCGCGCGCTCGAGATCCGCGAGCGCGGGCTCGGGGAGCTCCAGCTCGAGCGCGCCGAGCGCCTCGGCCAGCCGCTCGCGCGTCCGCGCACCGATCAGCGGGACGATCTCCTCGCCGCGCGAGAGCACCCACGCGATCGCGAGCTGGGCGACCGTCGCGCCGTGGCGCTCGGCGAGCTCGCGAAGCGGCTCGACCAGCGCCAGGTTGCGCGGCCGGTTCTCCGCGCTGAACCGCGGCGCGCGTGAGCGGAAGTCGCCCGGCGCCAGCTCGCGCTCGGCGGCGAAGTGGCCGCTGATCAGCCCCCGGCTCAGCACCCCGTAGGCGGTGACGGCGATCCCGCGCTCCCGGCACGCCGGCAGGATCGACTCCTCGATGCCGCGCGAGATCAGCGAGTACTCGAGCTGCACGTCGCAGATCGGGTGCACCCCGGCAGCGCGCGCGATCGTCTCGGCGCCGACCTCCGAGAGCCCGACCCAGCGGACGTAGCCCTCGTCCACGAGCTCGGCGATCGCACCGATCGTCTCCTCGATCGGCACGTTCGGGTCGAGGCGAGCGGGCCGGTAGACGTCGACGTGATCGGTGCCGAGCCGCGTCAGCGTGTAGGCCAGCGCCGTGCGCAGCGCCGCCGGCCTCGCGTCGTAGCCGAGCCACGTCCCGTCCGGCCCGCGCTGGGCGCCGAACTTGACGCTCAGCATGTACTCCTCGCGCGGGACGCCGCGCAGTGCCTCGGCGATCAGCAGCTCGTTGTGCCCCATGCCGTAGAAGTCGCCCGTGTCGAGCAACTCGATTCCGGCGTCGAGCGCGGCTCGAATGGTGGCGATGCTCTCGGCGCGGTCGGCGGGGCCGTACACCCCTGACATGCCCATGCAGCCGAGCGCGATCTCCGAGATCTCGGGACCGCCGGCTCCGAGTCGGCGACGCCTCATGCTGGGGCTGAGGAGCTCACGATCTGCACACTACCCGCCCACCGTAGGTGGTTTCGGCACGCAGCGCACGGGTAAACGGCCCGGGTGTCCGCGCGATCACACCAGCTGCCGGCCGACGTGATCTCCCTCGATCACGCTGCGCGCGCCGGGCGGGTGTGACGAAGGCAAACGATCGACTGGAGGCCCCAATGGCGGAGCTGGCGGCACGAGACGCGAAGCTCGTGCAGTACCTGAACGAGGCGTACGGGAAGGAGCGCGAGCTCGAGACCGCGCTCGAGGCGCATATCGCGATGACGACCCGCGCGCCCTACCGCAAGCGCCTGCAGCAGCACCTGCGCGAGACCAAACGGCACGCGACCGAGGTTCGCCGCCGCATCAAACAGCTGGGCGGCGATCCCGAGGTGCTGTCCCTTCCCGGCCCCGAGGCGCTCTCCAAAGGCGCCGGCGCGGCGGTCGAGCTCGGCTCGCGCGCGGTCGCCGCCGCGAAGGGCCCGCTTCACGCGATCCGTGGCACGGGCGAGCAGGAGAAGATGCTGAAGAACGCCAAGACCGAGTACTCCGAGGAGCACGAGGAGATCGCCACCTACAGAGCGATCGAGACGCTCGCCTCGTCCGTCGGCGACGCGGCGACGGCGCAGCTCGCGCGGGCGATCCGCCGCGAGGAGGAGCGCATGGCCTCCTTCCTCGCGCGGCTGATCCCGACGCTCACGAAGGCCGTCGTCCAGGAGGAGGTGCCGCCCGCCGAGCGCCGCCCGGCGAGCACTCGCAAACGGGCGAGCGCCAAAGCACGCGCGTCGAAACCCGTCGCGAAACGCTCCGGCGCGAAACGCCCCGCCGCCGCGAAACGCTCCGGCGCCGCGAAACGCCCCGCCGCCGCGAAACGCTCGGCCGCCGCGAAACGCCCTGCCGCCGCGAAACGCTCGCCGCCGCGAAACGCTCGGCCGCAAAACGTACGACGGCGAAAGCGCCTGCGAGGGCGCGGGCCGCCGGCTCGCGGAGCAGCGCGAAAGCGCGCGAAAGCTAGACGATCTCGTCGGCCTCGAGCAGCGGCAGGTCGTCGATCACGCCGGTGATCTCGAACAGCCGCCGGCATGCGCCCGTGCCCGCGACGAGCATGAACTCGCACCCGTGCTGGCGGCACATGTCCATCGATGCGAGCACGGTGCGCAGCCCCGAGGAGTCCATGAAGACGACGTGGCGCATGTCGAGCACGATCTCCTGCGGTCCGTTGAGGCACAGCTCGGCGACTGTGTCCTCGAGCTCGGGTGCGGTGACGAGGTCGAGTTCGCCCTGCAGTGAGAGCCGGTGCCGCGAGCCGTCGCGGCTGCGCGTGACGAGGAGCTGACCGACGGAAGGCACGTCCATTGACCTCTCGGAATCGGCTGGAGCTGCCGCTCTGCCTTTCGCCCTCTCTCGTGGACTCGGACCTGACGCCGGCGATGGTGCTTCGCGCCTCTCGAGAAGGCGCTCGCCGTGCCGATCGTACCAGTGTCGCCGAAGCGGCGAGATGGTCCGCTCACGGACTCGCGGGTGACCCCGACGGCACGCCGCGAGATCGCTGCCATGTCGGCACCGTGCGTCGATTGTGCGGTCCGCTCCTCCTTGCGCGTCGGGCCTAGCCGGCGGCGCCGGCCGCCTCGCGCAGCTCGCCGAGCGAGCGGGCCAGGATCCGCGACACCTGCATCTGCGAGACGCCGATCTGGGCGGCGATTTCGCTCTGGCTCATTTCCCGCACGAAGCGCAGGTGCAGCACGCGGCGGTCGCGCTCGCCCAACGCGCGGATCGCGGGCACGATGGTCGCGTCGGCCTCGATCAGCTCGTAGGACGCGTCCTCGCCGCCGATCAGCTCGAGCGGCGAGCGGCCCTCGTCGTCGCCGCCTCCGGTGGGAGCGTCCAGCGAGTCGGCCTCGTATGCCTTGACTGCCAGCAGCCCGTCGAGCACCTCCTCCTCGGAGATGTTCAGGTACTCGGCGATCTGCTCGACGGTCGGCGCCGAGCGCTGCGTCGAACGCAGCTGCTCCTCGGCGGCTTCGATCGCGAACGCGCGCTCCTGGGCGCCGCGGGGGACGTGCACCGCCCACGTCGCGTCACGGAAGTAGCGGCGCAGCTCGCCGAGGATCGTCGGGATCGCGAACGACGCGAACGTCGGGCCCCGGCCCGGGTCGAAGCGCTCGATCGCCTTGACCAGGCCCACGGATGCGACCTGTACGAGGTCCTCGCGTGGCTCGGAGGAGCGCACGTAGCGCTGGGCCAGCCGCTTGGCGAGCGGGAGGTACATGTCCGCGATTCGATCCCTCGCGGACACGTCCCCGCTCCGCAGCCGCGCGAACAGGTCGTCCGCCGATGGCTCCGCCGGGTTCGCGCCGGGGCGGTGGTCGAGCAGGCCGCCGGCCGCGGACTCGCGCAGGTCGCCGTTGCACTCGCGGCGTCGCGCGGCGCTGGACGACGAGGGGTGCTCGGCTAGCGGGATGGTCCGCGCATGTGATGCCTGGACCCCATGTCGGCGACGACCCTCAGATCCCCGTGCGGGATCGCAGTAACTCACACCCATCGTGCCGGCGTCCCCCTTCCTTGTCTGTGTTGGGATAACCACCTCATAGCCTCCAGATGGGGACCAACTCACCAACTTGGCTACCCATGGCGTCCCCGGCCAGAAACGCGAGAGTCGCGAACTCGTCAGACCGCTGACAACGCGGCCGGTGGCGGCCGGGCGCGGAGGCCGGCCCGTTGGGGACCGGCCCCGCGCCAGGCGCCTGTCAGGACGCGCTGTCCTGTGTCGCCCCGGCTTGCGCCACCTGGTGCTCGCCCTCGCCGAGCTCCTCCACGAGCTTCGCGCAGAAGGCCGGCAGGTCGTCGGGCTTGCGTGAGGAGACGAGTCCCTGATCCACCACGACCTCCTCGTCCACCCAGTCGCCGCCGGCGTTGCGGATGTCGGTCTGGAGGGACGGCCAGGAGGTGATCCGCCGCCCGCGCACGAGGTCGGCCTCGACGAGCGTCCACGGCCCGTGGCAGATCACCCCGACGGGCTTGCCCGAGGAGAAGAACTGCTGCAGGAACTCGACCGCCCGCGGCTCGGTGCGCAGTTTGTCGGGGTTCGCCACGCCGCCCGGGAGCACGACGCCGTCGAAGTCGTCGGCCTGCGCCTCCTCGAGCGTCCTGTCGACCGGGAAGGTCGAGCCCCTGTCGAGGTGGTTGAAAGCCTGCACGTCGCCCTCTTCCGGCGCGAGGAGCACGGGCTCGCCGCCCGCCTTCTCGACCGCCTTCCACGGCTCGGTGAGCTCCACCTGCTCGACGCCCTCGTTGGCGACGACGAACGCGATCCTCTTGCCTTCGAGCTCGGATGCCATCTCGCGCCTCCTTTCTCTCTTCGGTGGTCCTCACCGACGCGTACCCGCCGGCCGGGCTGGTCAACCGGGCCGGCCGCCGTCCGTCAGCAGATCGAGCACGGCCCGCTCCACGCGGCGGCGCACGCGCGGGCGGGCGAGGTCGGGTCCCCCGTCCGCGAGGCGGCCGATCGCCGGAGCGATCGTGATGCCGCTCTCGAAGCGATCGACGACGCGCGGATCGACGTAGGAGGCGCGACACACGGCCGGCGTGTTCCCCAGATAGGCCGCGACGGTCCCGATCGCGGCCCGCACCGCTCGCTTGCGGCGCGCGGGCGGCTGCGCGGCGCGGGCGGCGAGCGCGACGGCGGCGAGAACGGTCGCGTTCCAGGTGCGGAAGTCCTTGGCCGTGAACTCGCCGCCGGCGGTCTGCTTGACGTACTCGTTGACCTCCTCGGCGTGAAGGTCGCGCCAGCGGCGCCCGTCACGGTAGGCGAGGAGCTGCTCGCCGGTCCGCCGGCGCTTGAGGGCGGCCACCACGGCCAGCGATTCGCCGTCGGCGACCGCGACCACGCGGCGCTGCCCCGACTTCGCGGGGAAGTCGAAGACCAGCTGCCCACCCTCGATCGCGACGTGACGGCGCAGGATCGTCGTCAGCCCGTAGGACTCGTTGCGCTGCGCGTAATCCTCGGAGCCGATCCTGAAGAAGCCGAGGTCGAGCAGGCGCGCCGCGCACGCGGTCACGAGCCGTGGCGTGAGCTCCTCGGAGGGGAGGGTGCCCTCCGCGCCCCGAAGGTCGTGCGCGACGTGCCGGCGCAGCTTCGGTAGCCGCTCCCCGAACTCGAGCATCGCGTCGAACTTGGCGCGGTCCCGGTGCGCCCGCCAGCGCTCGTGGTAGAGGTACTGCTTGCGTCCGGCGGCGTCCACGCCCGTGGCCTGCAGGTGACCGAAGCGGGTCGTGGCAGATCCAGACCTCCTTCCAGGCGGGCGGGATCGCGAGCTCGGCGATCCGCTCGAGCACCTCGGGGTCTGAGACGCGCGCGCCGCCCGGGACGCGGTAGTCGAAGCCGCGTCCGCGGCGGCGGCGGGCGATGCCGGGGGCTGCGCAGTCGGATCGCCGCAGGCGGGGCATCTCTCACCGGGCTCCGGACGCGCGCGGTCAGGCGGCCGTCGCCGTGAGCCTGGGCGTCCGTGCTGCGTCGATCCGCTTCTCGCCGAGCCGCTCCGCCAGCCTGCTCGCGAGCGCCATGATCGTCAGCGCGGGATTGGCCGAGCCCTGCGTGGGCATCACGCTGCCGTCGGCGACGAACAGGTTCGGGATGCCCCACACGCGGTGGTCGGCGTCCACCACGCCCTCGTCGGGCGCTGCGCCCATCGGGCAGCCGCCGACGAGGTGGGCGTAGCGGTCGATCTCCAGCACCGCCTGGGCCTCGGCGGCTTCGAGGATCTCGTGCAGGGTGCGCTTCGCGAAGGCGATGTTGGCGCGGTCGTTCTCGCACTGCGTGTAGTCCATCCGTGCGACCGGCATGCCGTTGGCGTCCGTCTCCTCGGCGAGCGTGACGCGGTTCTCCGCGCGTGGGAGCAGCTCGGACAGGCAGCCGAGCGTGTACCAGTGGTTGTAGTCGCGCATGTACTCGCGCAGCGCCTGGCCCCAGTGGCCCTCCGCCATCACGTGCTCGGCCCAGCCGATCGGCAGCGGGCCGACGGTCTGGATCGAGAAGCCGCGTGCGAAGCCCCGCGCCGGGTCGGTCTCGTAGAACTGCTCGCTCGAGATCTCCGGTGGCGGCGCCTTGTACATACGCATCTCGCACTCGAAGCGGCCTGCCACCTGCGGCGCGCCCTGGACCATCACGCCGCGCCCGACCAGGTCGGACCCGTTGCCGAGGCCGTCCGGGAAGCGCTCGCACGCGGAGTTCAGCAGCAGCCGCGGGGTCTCGATCGAGTAGCCCGCGACGGCGACGGCGTCCGCCGGCTGGAAGTGCTCGCGGCCGTCCTGGACGTAGCCGACGCCGGCAACGCGCCCACCGCTGTCGAGCTCGATCCGCGTGACCATGCAGCCGGCACGCACCTCGACGCCGTGCTCGAGCGCGTCGGGGATGTGCGTGACGAGCGGTGAGGCCTTCGCGCCGACCTTGCAGCCCTGCAGGCAGAAGCCGCGGTAGATGCAATGGGGTCGATGGCCGAAGGAGCCGTTGGTGATGCCGACGGGGCCGACCCTGATCTCGATGCCCCGCCGGCGGGCGCCCTCCCACGCGCGCAGCGCCCCGCCGGCGACCGGGTGCGGGCCGTGCGGGTAGCCGTGCGGGTCGCCCCAGGGCCAGAACTCGCCGGCCACGGGCAGCTCCCGCTCCAGGCGTTCGTAGTGCGGGCGCAGCTCCTCGTAGGAGAGCGGCCAGTCGGCGCCGACGCCGTCGCGCGAGCGGACTTCGAAGTCGGAGGGGTGGAAGCGCGGGGTGTAGCCGGCGTAGTGGATCATCGAGCCGCCTACGCCGCGCCCCGAGTTGTTCTTGCCCAGCTCGACGGGGTCCTCGCCGCCGATCACGCGCGGCTCTGTCCAGTAGAGGTCGTGCGAGCCGGCCTCGTCGGAGACCCAGTCCTCGTCGGGGTCCCAGAACGGCCCCGCCTCGAGCACGAGCACGCGCCAGCCCCGGCGGGCGAGCCGCTGGGCGAGCGTCGAGCCGCCGGCGCCGGCGCCGACGATCAGCATGTCGACAGCGTCTCCGGGACCGAACCGGCGCATGCGCTCGCGCCCGGGCACGTCGCGCCGGTGCGGGTCGAGCAGGAACGCAGAGTCGTTCTCGGGCGGGCGCAGGGCGCCCTTCGCGGCCAGGCGCGGCGCGATCACTCGAGCCCCCGTCCCGGCACGTCCTCGACGGGGTCCCGCGCGAACTCGGGCGGGGACTCCCAGTGCTCGCGCTGCCCGGCCCCGATGCGCGCGTAGCCGCGCGGGTAGGCCGGGCCGCCGAAGCCGATCTCGTTCCAGGCCCACGGGTGCGAGTAGAAGGTGGAGACGACGCCGCGCATCACCACGCTCCACGCCTTCTTGCAGGGCAGCCCGCCGAGATCGAGCTCGCCTTTGGAGAAGGCCTCGACGATCTGGTGGCGCTCCTCCCGGCCGGCCGCGGCGAAGCCGCCCTCGCATGCGGCGTCGAGGGCGGCGGCCACCCGCCGCCACGTCTCGGGATCCTCCGGCAGGTCGTGATGACGGAACCCGTCCAGCTTGCCGGCGTGGAACTTCGCGTCGACCATCGCGAGCACCGGGATCCGCGGCTCGCCCTCCTGGCCGGTCGCGACGTCGCAGAACGCCGCGAGCGCCGTGGCCTCGCGTTCGTCGAAGAAGCGGATCGGCGGCACCTCACCGACGCGCGCGAGGACGACGCGCCGAGTTGCGGCGTCCCAGTGGCCGGCCTCCGCGAGCACGTCGTAGTCCGGGTAGCGGCCGTGCATCTGCGGAGTCGTGCCACGCCGCTGGCGCGGCAGCTCCACCGGCGGCCCCGGCGGGGCGGGCGGGGCGGGCGGGGCCCCAGACGAGCCCGGCAGATGGCCGGCGCCGCTGCGTACGACGCCGGCCATCACGCCTCGCGGCGCGCCGCCGCCGCGGCGAGCCCCATCGCGCCCACGAGCGCGAGCGAGCCGGGGGCCAGCAGCGGGGGGCCCATCACCATGTTGTAGAGCGGCTCGCGGAACCCGCCGGGCCGCTTGCGGACGCCCTGTACGTGCGTGTAGACGCCGACCAGGCCGTCGAGGCAGTAGAGCGCCGAGGTCGCCGGCAGCGCCGTCCGCGCCGCGCGCTCGGAGCCCACCGCCGCGAACCCGGCCCCGGCCACCAGCGGCGAGAGCACCACCGGCGTCCACATCCACTTGTCCCCGAAGGAGCCGCGGAAGTGCTCGAGGTAGATCTCGAGTCCGAGCGGCAGCGCGCTGAGCGCCGTCGC
This sequence comes from uncultured Solirubrobacteraceae bacterium, assembly GCA_963836035.1. Classification (GTDB taxonomy): domain Bacteria; phylum Actinomycetota; class Thermoleophilia; order Solirubrobacterales; family Solirubrobacteraceae; genus Palsa-744. Next base: position 993,452 of record CAWIHX010000009.1, read on the forward strand.
GGCGGCCAGCGAGCGCTGCACGCGCCCGCTGCGCAGGTTCGCGAGCGCGCGGGCGATCATCGTCCCGGCAGGAACTCGGGCAGCTTCTGGCGCAGGGACTGGGAGATGATCCGCCGCCGCCCGGGGTCGCCGTGGAGCATCGCGGTCGCAAGCGAGCGCGCCTGCTCGATCGTGATGTGCGGCGGCAGCGGCGGCACTTCCGGGTCGGTGAGGACGTCGATCACCGTCGGGCGGTCGGCCTCGAGCGCGCGGTCCCAAGCGTCGCCTATCTCCTCCGGCCGTTCGACGCGGATGCCGCCGAGCCCGATCAGCTCGGCCCAGCGCGCGTAGTTCACCTCGGGCAGGTCCTGGGAGCCCTCGAACTTCGGGTCGCCCGACATCGCGCGCTGCTCCCAGGTCACCTGGTTCAGGTCGTGGTTGGCGAGCACGAGCACGATCAGCCGCTGGTCCGGCCAGCGCTCGCGGTACTTCGCGACCGTGATCAGCTCGGCGAGCCCGTTCATCTGCATCGCGCCGTCGCCGACGAGGGCGATCACCGGCCGGCCGGGATGCGCGAACTTCGCGCCGATCGCGTACGGCACGCCCGCTCCCATCGTCGCCAGGGTGCCCGACAGCGAGCCCATCATGCCGGCGCGAAGCTTCACGTCGCGGGCGTACCAGTTGGCCGCCGAGCCCGAGTCCGAGGTGACGATCGCCCCGTCGGGCAGCCGCCGGGAGAGCTCGTGGAAGACGAGCTGGGGGTTGATCGGCTGCGCCGGCGCGCTCGCGCGCTGTTCGAGCAGCCGCCACCAGTCGGTCATCTTGCCTTCGAGCGATTCGCGCCAGGAGCGGTCGCCCTTCCGCTCCAGCAGCGGCAGCAGCGCCTGCAACGTGAGCGCGCTGTCGCCGATCAGGTTCGCCTCCATCGGATAGCGGATCCCGACCATGCGCCCGTCGTGGTCGATCTGCACGCCGCGCGCCTGTCCCTCTTCGGGCAGGAACTCCGAGTACGGGAAGCTCGAGCCCACCATCAGCAGCGTGTCGCAGTCCTGCATCATGTCCCAGCTCGGTTTCGTGCCGAGCAGCCCGATCGAGCCGGTGACGAACGGCAGCTCGTCCGGCACGGCAGCCTTGCCGAGCAGCGCCTTCGCGACGCCCGCGCCGAGCTTGTCGGCGACCTGGACGACCTCCTCGCCGGCGTGCAGGGCGCCCGCGCCGACGAGCATCGCGACCTTGCTGCCGGCGTTCAGCACCTCGGCCGCGCGCTCAAGCTGAGCTTCGCCGGGGACGATCCGCGGCTGCTCGTAGCCGGCGCCGGAGTGGACGGTGCCGTGGGCGTGGGGCGGCGTCGTGACCGCCGGTTCCATCTGCAGGTCGTTGGGGACGATCACGCAGGTCACCGTCCGCTCGGCGAGCGCGATCCGCATCGCGCGGTCGATCAGGTGGCGGATCTGGCCCGCCTCGGTGGCCATCTGCACGTACTCGTGCGCCACGTCCTTGAAGAGCGTGGTGAGGTCGACCTCCTGCTGATAGTTGCCGCCGAGCCCGAGCCGGGCCTGCTGGCCCACGATCGCGACCACCGGCTGGTGGTCGAGCTTGGCGTCGTAGAGCCCGTTCAGGAGATGGATCGCGCCGGGTCCGGAGGTGGCGAGGCAGACGCCCGCCTCGCCGGTGAACTTGGCGTGCGCGCAGGCCATGAACGCCGCCATCTCCTCGTGGCGAGCCTGGATGAACTCGGGTTCGTCGTTGCGGCGGCCGAACGCGCCCATGATGCCGTTGATGCCGTCGCCGGGGTAGCCGTAGATGCGCTTGACACCCCAGGCGGAGGAGAGGCGGTCCAGCAGGTGGTCGGCGACTGTCTCGCTCATTGACATCCCTTCTCTCGGCGCCGCTCGTCCGGGCGGGAGCCCTGGACGTATCGCGGCGGGGCCTGTCGGATCGCTACCCAAGCGTCTCGGGGGCGAAACGACGCCCCCGCGGCTCTAGAATCCGCGTCGGTGGAGCTGGGCGAGCAGGCGGGCGCGAACGGAGAGGGGCTCGTAGTGCTGCTCGTCGAGGACGACGACGGCGACGCGCTGCTGGTGCGCGACGAGCTCGCCGAAACGCTGCCGGACTGCACCGTCGTGCGCCTGCGCACGCTCGGCGAAGCGCTCGCGGATCCGCCCGAGCCGCTCGACTGCGTGCTTCTCGACCTGGGCCTGCCGGACACGGCCGGCGTGGAGACCGTCGCGCGGCTGCGGGCGCGGCTCGGCGGCGCGCCGCTCGTCGTGCTGACCGGTCTGGCCGACGAGTCCGCGGGCATCGCAGCCGTGCAGGCCGGGGCGCAGGACTACCTCGTCAAGGGGCGGCTCGAGTCGGGTCAGCTCGGCCGTTCGATCCGCTACGCCGTCGGCCGCCGCGCCACCGAGGAAGCCGAGCGTGAACTGCTCCTCGCCGACGCCCAGGCACGTGAGGTCGAGCGGCTCGAACGCGGTCTCGCGCCGAGCCCGTTGATCTCGGACCCGCAGGTCTGGTCGGCCTCCTGCAACCGCCCCGGCCGGCGCCGCGCGCTGCTCGGCGGCGATTTCTTCGATCTGGTCGAAGACGGCGAGGGGCTCCTGCACGCCCTGATCGGCGACGTCTGCGGGCACGGCGCCGACGAAGCGGCGATCGGCGCCGTGCTGCGTGCGACCTGGCGCGGGCTCAGACTCGCCGGCGCATCGCAGCCGGTCGTGATCGACACGCTCGTCCGCGTGTTCGAGCAGGAGCGCCACCTGCCGCGGCTCTTCACGACGCTCTGTGAGGTCGAGATCGACCCCGCGCGGCGCCGCGCCCGCCTCATCGCCGCGGGACATCCGGGTCCGCTGCTGATCGACGGGCCGGCCGCGCGGCCGCTGGGAGAGGGGCGCACGGGGCCGGCGATCGGGCTCGGGGACGGCCCTTGGCCCACCGTCGAGGTGGAGCTGCCGGAGACCTGGGCGGTGCTCCTCTACACCGACGGGATCGTGGAGGGCCGGGTGGGCGAGGGCCCGGAGCGCGTCGGCGAGGACGGCCTGCGGCGGATCGCGGCGGAGCGGATGGCCGCCGACCCGGGCTGGCGCGAGCACCCGGCGTCGCTGCTCGACGGGTTGCTCGACGCGGTCGAAGCGCTCGCGTCCGGGCCACCCGTGGACGACGTGGCGATGCTCCTGATCGGCAATCGCCCCGGTGTCCCGCCGCGATGAGCGCCGCCGGCACGCGCCCCCGGAGCCTGCGCGCAAGGCTCTCGGCGCTCAGCGTGGGCCGGCTGCTGTCGCTGACGATCGGCGTCCTGCTCGTACTGGCCGCGATCGGGATCGGCCTCGCGCTGGTGGCCAGCGCGCGGCTCTCGCACCAGCGGGGCCTCCTGCTCGACCAGGCGGCGCCGTCGAACCGCGCGGCGCTCGAACTCGAGAACGCGCTCGTCAACGAGGAGACGGGGATCCGCGGCTATCTGATCACGGTCGAATCGCAGTTCCTCCAGCCATACGGGAAAGGCCTCTCGGCGGAGGCCGCGGCCTACCGGACGCTCGAACGGCACGAGGCGGCGGTCGGCAGGCCCGTGCCCGCGGAGGTCGCCGGCGTGCGTGCCGCGGCGCGCCGCTGGCAGCACGACTTCGTCTCCCGCGCGCTCGCCGAACCCAGACGGGTCGTCGCGCACGGCGTTGCGCCCGACGCGCGCGGACGGCGGCTGTTCGACGCCGTGCGCGCCCGGCTCGCAGCGCTGCACGCGACGCTCGGAGCGAAGGTCGCCGCCGCACGCGCCGGCCTCAACGACGCTTCGGCGTTGCTGAACGCGCTGCTGATCTTCGCCGCCGTGCTCGTGCTGGGCAGCCTCGCGGCCGCTGGGCTCGTCCTGCGGCGCGCGATCACGAGCCCTCTGCACCGTCTCGGCGCCGGAGCGCGCCGCGTTGCGAGCGGCGAGTTCCACGCCCCCCTCCTGATCCCGGACGGCCCGCGCGAGGTGCGGGAGCTGACCGAGGAGATCGAGGCGATGCGCGAGCGCATCGTGCACGAGCTCGCGCAGGTGGACGCCGCGCGCGAGAGCGTCGAGCGCCAGGCGCTCGAGCTGTCGCGCTCGAACGCCGACCTCGAGCAGTTCGCCTATGTCGCCTCCCACGATCTCCAGGAGCCACTGCGCAAGGTGGCGAGCTTCTGCCAGGCGCTGCAGACCCGCTACCGCGGCCGCCTCGACGAGCGTGCCGATCAGTACATCGATTTCGCGGTGGACGGCGCCAAGCGGATGCAGACGCTGATCAACGACCTGCTCGCGTTCTCGCGGGTGGGGCGCGACGGTCGTCAGCACCGTCCGGTCGCGCTGGCCGACGCCCTCGCAGGCGCGCAGGAGGCGCTCGCGGCGCCGATGGAGGACACGGGCGGCAGGATCGAGGCCGGCGAGCTGCCCGTCGTGCTCGGCGACGAATCGCTGCTGCGCTCGCTGTTCCAGAACCTGCTCGCCAACTCCCTGCGCTTCCACGGCCAGGAGCCGCCGCTGGTGCGGGTCTCCGCCCGGCGTCTCGACGGCGACTGGGAGATCGAGCTCAGCGACAACGGGATCGGGATCGAGCCCGAGTACGCCGAGCGCGTGTTCCTGATCTTCCAGCGCCTGCACGGTCGCGACGCCTACGAGGGCAGCGGCATCGGGCTCGCGCTGTGCCGCAAGATCGTGGAGTACCACGGCGGGCGCATCTGGCTCGACACGGACCGCGACGGCGGGGCGAGCTTCCACTTCACGTTGCCGGCAAGCAACAATGTGGGGCGATGAAGGATGAAGCGGTCAACGTGCTCCTCGTCGAGGACGACCCTGGCGACGTGCTCCTCGTCCGCGAGGCGTTCGCGGAGGGCGGGCTCGCGAACCGTCTGGAGGTGGTCGGCGACGGCGTGGAGGCGATGCTCTACGTGCGCGGCGAGGGCGCCTACGCCGGCTCTGCGCGCCCCGACCTGATCCTGCTGGACCTCAACCTGCCGCGCAAGAGCGGCGCCGAGGTGCTCGCGGAGATCAAGCGCGACGCCGCGCTCGCCACGATCCCGGTCGTCGTGCTCACGACCTCCGAGGCCGAGGAGGACGTGATGCGCGCTTACTGCGAGCACGCCAACGCCTACGTCACCAAGCCCGTCGACTTCGCCCGCTTCCGCGAGATCGTCCACCGCATCGACGAGTTCTTCGCCGGAGTGGTCGAGCTCCCGCCCCGCACGGCTTGAAGCTCCGGGGCGCGGGGTAGCTGACCCGCCAACGGGCAGGCCGGGCCTCCATCCGGCCCAGGAGAGAGCGAGGTGGCGGAGTTGAGCGCAGGAGTTGAAACGGGCACGATCAAGACGCGGATCCCTGCGCGACTCGACAGGCTCCCGTGGTCGCGCTTCCACTGGATCGTCGTGATCGGTCTCGGCACGGCGTGGATCCTCGACGGCCTCGAGGTCAACATCGTCGGCTCGATCTCCGCGCGGCTGGCTGAACCGGGCGCCGGCGCGGGGCTGAGCAAGGGTGACATCTCGAGCTGGGCCGCGTCGCTCTACATCGCGGGCGCGTGCTTGGGCGCGATCGTGTTCGGACAGCTCACCGATCGCTACGGCCGCAAGAAGCTGTTCATGGTCACGCTCGGGATCTACCTGTTCGGGACCGTCCTCACCGCGCTCACGTTCTCACCCGCGTGGTTCTTCGTGTTCCGCTTCATCACCGGGATGGGCATCGGCGGCGAGTACAGCGCGATCAACTCGGCGATCGACGAGCTGATCCCGGCGAACCATCGCGGCCGCGTGGACGTCTCGATCAACGGCAGCTACTGGCTCGGCGGCGTCGGCGGATCGCTGCTCGCGGTGGTGATGCTGAACACCTCGATCTTCCCGGCCGACCTCGGCTGGCGGCTGTCGTTCGTGCTGGGGGCGATCATCGGCCTCGCGGTGCTGCTGGTGCGGCGCAACGTGCCCGAGAGCCCGCGCTGGCTGTTCGTGCACGGCCGCGAGGACGAGGCCGAGCGCGTCGTCGAAGACATCGAAGAGCAGGTGCAGGAGTCCACCGGCAGCGAGCTGCCGGAGCCGAGCGGGCGTGAGCTGACCGTGCGCCAGCGCAGGACGATCCCGTTGCCGCTGATCATCCGCTCGGTCGTGACCATGTACCCGCGCCGCACGATCCTCGGGCTCGCCCTCTTCATCGGCCAGGCCTTCATCTACAACTCGGTCCTGTTCGGCTTCGGGGCGCTGCTGACGATCTACTTCCACACCGCCTCCGGCGACGTTCCCTACTTCCTCGCCGTCTTCGCCGCCGGCAACTTCGCCGGCGCGCTCGTGCTGAGCCCGCTGTTCGACACGGTCGGGCGCAAGCCCATGATCGCCGGCACCTATCTACTCTCGGGCGCTCTGCTGATCGTCACCGGGCTGCTGTTCAGGGGCCATCACCTCAACGAAATCACCTTCGAGGTGTGCATCTGCGTCGTGTTCTTCTTCGCCTCGGCCGGCGCGAGCGCCGCCTACCTCACCGTCTCGGAGGTGTTCCCGCTCGAGACGCGGGCGCTCTGCATCGCGGTCTTCTATGCGATCGGCACGGGGATCGGCGGGGTGATCGGGCCGCAGGTCTTCAACCGCATGATCGAAACCGAAAGCTACGAGCAGGTCTTCCTCGCCTTCGGGCTTGGGGCCGTGATGATGATCATCGGCGGCGTCGCAGAGCTGCTGTTCGGCGTGAAGGCCGAGCGCGAAGGTCTGGAGAGCATCGCCAAGCCGCTGACGGTCGAGGACGCGCCGAGCCGCGAGCCGGTCGGGGCTCCGGCCGGCTGAGCTACTGCGCGCCCAGCTCCCTGGCTGCGGCCCGCGCGCGCGAGCCGGCACGGCGCCTGCTCTCGACGTCGCCACGGAGGCGCCCGAGCACCGGAATCGACGCCAGCACGGCACCGGAGCTGACGATCCACATCGCTGCGTACCCGTGGGTGCCGGCGAACAGCCCTCCCAGCAGGTCGATCGCCACGCCGGCCAGGAGCGGGCCGAGCATCACGCCCAGGCCGCGGCTGAGACTGTAGAAGCCGGTGAGCATCCCGTGGCCACGCGCCGGCATCAGCGGGATCAGGATCGCGTAGGGAAGGGTCATCGTGAGCCCGCCGCCGAACGCGATGATCGGTGCCATCGCCAGGATCGCAGGCGTGGCGTGGGTGAAGATCAGCACCGCGAGCGCGAACCCGTAGACCCACAGGCCGGCCCGCATCACGCGGATCGTGCCGAAGCGGTCGGCGAGCTTGCCGCCCGCGATCGCCCCGGCGAGGATGATCACCGCGACGGCGCCGATCATCAGCGAGGCCGCGGCGAGGCTGCGGCCGAGCCCGCGGGTCACGTACAGCACGATGAAGGTCTTCAGCGCCCCGAGCGAGAGCTCCCAGAGGAGGTTCGCGCCGAGGTAGAGCCGCAGCTCGCGATGCTCGGCGAGCAGCCGGCGCGATCGGGCGAACACCTCGCGAGCGCCCTTTCCGAGTTCCGAGCGGACGGGCCACAGCCGGCGGCCCTGCGCGCGGCTGACCCTTCCCAGCAGCGCCGCGAGCAGCAGCGCGCCCCCGGTCTCGAGCGCGGCGCCCAGCAGGAACGGCAGGTTCGTCCAGACGCTCAGGAGCAGGCCGCCACCGGCGAGCGCCACGATCGTGCCCGTGCCGCGCCACACCGCCTGCGTGCCCTGGCCGCGCCCGGCGACCTCCTCGGGCAGCAGGTCGGGGTAGAGGGCGCGGTAGGGCTCGTAGCTGAAGAAGTTGCCGGCGAAGAACGTCGCCACGAGCACGCCCATCACGGGCAGGGTGCGGACGAGGCCGAGTACGGCCAGCGAGCCGGCCGCCACCGGCGTCCCGGCCAGCAGGAACGTGAGGCGCGAGCCTCCGCGCGCACGCAGCGAGTCCGACCAGGTGCCGGCGAGCAAGGGGATGAATAGAGCGGTCAGGCCCTCCCCCGCCAGGATCAACCCGATCGCCACCGCCGAGTGGGTGAAGCTCCTCGCCACGACCGGGAGATACGTCGAGACGACGGTCGTGGAGTAGGCCATCGTCAGGGTCGGCACGCCCAGGACCGCGAGCAGCCTGCGCTCCTTCCCACTCAGCGGACGACTCCGGGTCACGTGCCGCTCCTACCCGCGCCCGGGCTGCCGAAAGCGCGTGCGTCCGCCGGCGGTCAGGCCTGCGTTTTCACGCTCGGCGGCGTGGGTATCCGGGGAGAATCGAGACCCATCCGCCGACCGCGCTCCAGGCGCCACTCGTACGGCTGCGTGTCCGGCTCGGCGGGCGCGAGCGGCTGAACGCGATCCTGCTGCTCGGCGGGGTGCTCGCGCTGAACTCCGCCGACCTCTCGAGCCTGGGGGCGATCGCGGGCAAGCTCAAGCCCGCACTCGAGCTCGACAACATGCAACTGGGCATGCTCGCGGCGGCGCCGTCGTTCGTGGCCGTCTTCACCACCCTCCCGATGGGCGCCCTCGCCGACAGGGCGCGGCGGGTGCGCTGGCTGACGATCTCGATCCTCGCGTGGGCGGCCGGCATGGTGCTCGCGGGCGCGTGCACGAGCTTCGGACAGCTCCTGGTGGTGCGGCTCCTGCTCGGCGCCGCGACCGCGGCATCCGGTCCCTTTGTCGCCTCGCTCGTCGGCGACCTGTTCTGGCCCTCCGAGCGGGGGCGCATCTACGGCTACATCCTCGCCGGCGAGATCCTCGGTGCCGGCGTGGGGCTGCTCGTGAGCGGCAGTATCGCCGGGCTGTCCTGGCGCGCCGCGCTGTGGGTGCTCGCGCCGGCGAGCGTGGCCGTGGCGTGGGGACTGCACAGGAGGCTCCCCGAGCCGGCAAGGGGCGGTGCCTCGCGCCTGCCGCGGGCCGGGGAGCGGGATCACGGCGCCGAGTCCGCGGGGCAGCGCAGCGCGACGGCGCAGAAGGCGGTCGAGGAGTCCGACGCCGAGGCGCGCCGGGATCTCGTCCTGAACGAGGACCCGAGGCGGATGCACCTGCCTCGGGCGGCGGCGTACGTGCTCAGGATCCGCACGAACGTCGTGCTGATCCTCGCCTCGGCGCTCGGGTACTTCTTCCAGGCCGGCGTCAACACGTTCGGCGTCGTGTTCGTGATCGCGAACTACGGGGTCTCGCAGCCCGTCGCCACCTGGCTGCTCGCGGTGATCGCCGTCGGCGGGCTCGCGGGGACCGTTCTCGGCGGACGCGTGGCGGACGGGCTGCTGGCCCGTGGGCGCGCGGAGGCGCGCATGCTCGTCGGCGGCTTCGCATTCATCCTCTCTTCGCTCCTGTTCGTCCCGGGGGTCCTCAGTCGCGACCTCCTCGTCGCGGTTCCGATCTACTTCGTCGCGACGGCGATGCTCGGCGCCCCCAACGCCCCCGTCGACGCGGCGAGGCTCGACGTCGTCCCGGGGCTGTTGTGGGGACGGGCCGAGGCGGTTCGCACGGTGATGCGAACGCTCGCGGTCGCCGCGGCGCCGCTCCTGTTCGGGGTGATCTCCGACCAGCTCGGGAGCGGTCCTCGCTCCTCGACGAAGGGGCTCGGCTACCAGGCCAGCGCTTCCGGCCTGCGATACGCGTTCCTGCTGATGCTCGTCCCCATGGCCGTCGGCGGGCTGCTGCTGGTGCTGAACGGGCGGCGCTACACGCGCGACGTCGCCACGGCGATGGCGTCGGATGCGAAGCTCGCCTCCCGGCAGCCGGCGCGCGGTCGCGCGACGCCCAAGCACGTCGTTTGACGCACCATGCTCCGGGTAGAGACCGGGCGTGTCGATCGGCGGCTTCTTCCTCCTGATCCTCGTCATCGTGGTCGTGATCGTGCTCGGTGGTGCTGTGTACGCGATCGCATCCCGGGGGCGGCGGCGGCAGCTGAGCGCGGAGGGCGGGACGCTCGATGCGCGTCGCCCGGATGAGGAGGAGGAGCGTCCCGAGCACGTGGAGGTCGACACCGAGCAGCGCACCCGCTTCATCGGCGCCCGGTGAGCGCCGCCCGCACGGTGGCGGCGGCGGCCGTGATCGAGGACGTCGCTGCGCGAGCGGTCACGATCCCGACCGACGGGCAGGAGGCGGACGGAACCCTGAGCTGGGACTCGACGACGGTCGTCGTGGTGGAGGCGCGCGCGGAGGGCTCTCGCGGCCTCGGCTACAGCTACGCGGCGGGAGCAGCCGCGGAGGTGGTCCGCGAGATGCTCGCCGGAGCCGTGCGCGGGAGCGACGCGCTGTCGCCGCCCGGCGCCTGGCAGCGCGCCAAACGGGCGGTCCGGAACATCGGCTACGCGGGTGTCGCGGCGGGCGCGATATCGGCGCTCGACGTCGCGCTCTGGGACCTCAAGGCGAAGCTGCTGGGGCTCCCGCTCTCGACGCTCCTGGGCAGGGTGCGCGACGGCGTCCGGGCCTACGGCAGCGGCGGCTTCACCTCCTACGACGACAGGCGGCTGCGCGAACAGCTCGGCGGCTGGGCCGAGCAGGGCCTGACCGCGGTCAAGATGAAGGTCGGCTCCGAGCCCGGGCGCGATCCGGCCCGCGTGCGGGCGGCGCGCGAGGCCATCGGCCCCGGCGTGGAGCTGTTCGTGGATGCCAACGGCGCCTACGAGCGCAAGCAGGCACTCGCGCTGGCCGAGCGCTTCGTCGCCGACGCCGGGGTCAGCTGGTTCGAGGAGCCGGTCTCCTCCGACGACCTCCAGGGGCTGCGGCTGCTGCGCGACCGGGCGCCGGCCCCGATCGAGATCGCGGCCGGCGAGTACGGCTACGAGCTGCACTACTTCCGGCGCATGCTCGACGCGGGGGCGGTCGACGTGCTGCAGGCCGACGTCACCCGCTGCGGCGGGATCACGGGCATGCGCGGTGTCGCGGCACTGTGCGAAGCGCGCTCGATGGCGCTCTCGGCGCACACGAGCCCCTCCATCCACGCCCACGTCGGCTGTGCGCTCGAGCCGCTGGTCCACGTCGAGTACTTCCACGATCACGCGCGCATCGAGCAGATGCTGTTCGAGGGAGCGCCGCTCCCGCAGGCCGGCGAGCTGCGCCCCGACCTGAGCATGCCCGGGCTCGGGCTCGAGCTGCGCGAGGACGTCGCCGAGCGCTACGCGTCCTGAACGCGGCCGTGGCGCTCGTTTCGCCCGGGGGGCAGTGGGTAGGGCTTGATCATGCTGCTCGTAGTGCCGCACGGCCGGCGGGGTGACCGGCACGGGGATGTCTGAGCCCGTAGCGCTGGTCGAGACGAGCAAGCAGTACGCGCACGTCTTCGGCATCTACGTCCCGATCGCGATCGGCGTCTTCGCGCTCATCTCCGTGACCACGATCGTCGTCGTGGTCGTCTACCGCAGGCGCAGCCCCGCGCAGGCCGCACGCTGGCACGAGCACAACCCGCTGGAGGCGGCCTACGCGTTGATCCTCGCGTGCGTCGTCGCGTTCCTGCTCTACGTGACGTTCAGCGCCGAGCACCAGGTGGACGCGGTCGCGCGCGGGGAGCATCCGGTCCTGACCGTGAACGTCTTCGGCTCGCGGTGGGAGTGGCACTTCCAGTACCCCGGCTACGGGATCGACCGCTACAGCGGCACGGTCGGGCGTGAACCCCTCGTGGTGCCCGCCGGAGAACCGGTCGCCTACCGCCTGATCGCGCTCGACGTGATCCACGAGTTCTGGGTGCCGGCGCTCAAGTACAAGCACGACCTGATCCCGGGGATGGCGCAGACGGAGATCCTGACGTTCGAACACCCCGGGATGTTCCAGGGGCACTGCGGCGAATTCTGCGGGCTCTTCCACACCCGCATGGTCTTCTCGGTCCGGGCGCTCGCGCCCGCGCAGTTCCGGGCCTGGCTGGGCGCGCACCGCGGCCGCTCCGGGCCGGCGTCGGCGAGCGGAAGCGCACGCACGTGAGCGTCACCGCGCCGAGGGTTGCGAGCGTCCCGCGCGCTCCCGGTTGGCTCGGGGCGCTCGCGAGCACCGACCACAAGCGGCTCGGGCTGCACATGATGATCCTCTCCCTCGTCTTCTTCCTGGGCGGGGGCGTGATGGCGCTGCTGATGCGTGTGCAGCTCGCCCAGCCGGACATGCACTTCGTCGGCTACGGCACCTACGAAGCGCTGTTCACGATGCACGGCTCGACGATGATCTACCTCTTCGTGACGCCGATGGCGATCGCGCTCAGCGTGTACCTCGTGCCGCTGCAGATCGGCGCGGCGACGCTGTCGGCGCCTCGCGTCGCGCTGGCCGGGTTCTGGGTCTGGCTGTCGGGCGGCGTCGTCATGCAGTCGGGGTGGCTGACCGAAGAAGGCCCCGGCCACGCCGGCTGGTTCTCCTACGTGCCGCTGTCGAACAGCGCCTGGTCTCCGGGCATCGGGCAGGACATGTGGACGCTGGGCGTGATCCTCGCGGCGAGCGGGCTGACCGTGGTCGCGGGCTGCGTGCTCGCGACCGTCATGCGACGGCGCGCGCCCGGCATGGCGCTGCTGCGCATGCCGGTGTTCACCTGGACGGGTCTCGTCAGCGTCCTGATGGTCGTCGCCGCGTTCCCCGTGCTGATCGTCGTGATGTGCCTGCTCTACGCCGAACGGCTGGGCGTGCACATCTTCACCGGGTTCTCGGGCGCGATCGACTACCAGGACCTGTTCTGGTTCTTCGGCCACCCAGTCGTCTACGTGATGTTCTTCCCGTATCTCGGCGCGGCGGCCGAGGCCGTCGCGGTCAGCGCCCACAGGCGCTGGTTCGGCTACAAGGCGTTCGTCCTCTCGATGCTCGTGTTCTCGGCGCTGTCGATGGCCGTGTGGTCGCACCACATGTTCACGACCGGCGCCGTCAGCAACCAGTACTTCGCGTTCACCTCGACCTTGCTGGTCGTACCGGCGGGGATCGAGTACTTCGACGTGATCGCGACCCTGATCGGGGGCGCGATCGTCCTGCGCGCCTCGATGCTGTTCGCCCTGACCTTCTTCCTGCAGTTCCTCATCGGCGGCCTGACCGGGATCTTCCTGGCCTCGCCGGTCCTCGACTACCAGGTCCATCAGACCTACTTCCTGATCGCCCACTTCCACTACACGCTGTTCGCCGGCAGCGTGTTCGGCTTCTTCGCGGGCGTCTACCACTGGTTTCCGAAGGTGACGGGCGCGCGACTGCGCGAGGGGCTGGGCAAGCTCCACTGGGCCGTGCTCGTCGTCGGCACGAACATGACCTTCGGGCCGATGTTCTTCCTCGGCGAAAAAGGGATGACGAGACGGATCGCGTCCTACCCGGAAGACCCGCAGTGGGGGACGCTCAACCTCCTCGAGACGATCGGGGCCGGGATCATCGCCGTCGCGATCCTGATCTTCCTCGCGAACGTCTGGGTCTCGCTGCGCCGTCGCGTGCCCGCCGGCGACGATCCGTGGCTCGGGCACACGCTCGAGTGGGCCACGTCCTCGCCTCCGCCCCCGCACAACTTCGACCGCCCGCTGCCGCCGATCCGCTCCTACGCGCCCCTGCTCGACGTGCGCGAGCAGGCCATCGACGAGAGCGGGCCCGAGATGGCGACGGTTCCCGCGGGCGCGGGCGGCCTCGGTCCCGAGCCGGGAGCGCGGGCGTGAGGGGTGGCTCGATCCCCGTGCTCGCCTGGGCGCTGCTCCTGCTCGTCCTCTATCTCGGCAACTGGATCTACGAAGGCGCCCCCACGCAACTCGCCACGAGCGCGGGCGCGCTCGGGATGATCGTCATCTGGGGTGTCGTCGGGGCGCTGTTCGGACGCGAAGCACTGCGGCGCGGCCCCCCGCGGGCGGCGCGCTCCGCCGAGGGCGTCTCCGAGGTCAGCTTCGGCGCGGCGAGCGCCGGCTTCGCCGTGGCCACGATCGTCTTCGGGCTCGTGTGGGGCCACTTCCTGATCTACTTCGGCGCCGGGCTGCTGGTCCTCTCGCTGGGGCGCCTCGTCGTCGAGCTGCGCTCCGAGCGCGCGACCGTCCGTGAGCACCAGCCGCCCGCTCCCGGCGAGGCGGCACTCGGCGGCGAACGGCCGCGTGGCCCCGCCGGTTCCCTGGGCGAGGGGGCATCGGGGCGCCGCTCCGGCGGGGCCGTCGCCGATCCGTCCGCGGAGGAGGAGGCGCAGCGGTGATCGCGGCCGCCCCGAGCATCTTCTCGCTGGCGGGCGAGCACTGGCAGCCAGCCGCCGGGCTCGACATCGCGGGCGGTCTCGCGGTCGGGCTCTACGCGTGGGCGGCCCTGCGCGTGCGGGGTTGGCCGCTCTGGCGCGGCGGGTGCTTCGCCGCCGGCGTCGCAGCGGTGCTCGTCGCAACCCAGTCCGGCCTGGACACCTACGACGAGAAGCTGCTCTCGGCGCACATGGTCCAGCACCTCCTGCTGCTCACGGTGGCCCCCGCCCTGCTCCTGATCGGCCACCCGCTGCTGCTCGCGCTGCGCGCGCTGCCGCGTGGGTGGCGCCGGACTCCGGCGCTGCTGCTGGCGCGGGCGCGCCCGCTCGGCACTCCGTGGGTGACGCTCCCGGTGTTCGCGTTCGTGGTCCTCGCGAGCCACCTGCGCGGGTTCTACGAGGCCACGCTCTCGCACCCGCTCCTGCACGACGGCGAGCACGCTGCCTACCTGCTGGCGGGGCTTCTGCTGTTCGCGCCGCTGCTCGACGCCGACCCGGGCCGGCGGCGTCTCGACGGGCTGGGACGGCTCTTCTACCTACTCGCCGCCAGTCCGTCGATGGCGCTCGTCGGGGCCTACCTGAACCGGGCCACCAACGTCGTCTACCCGTCCTACGCCGCCCCCGCGCACGCGCTCGGGATCTCGGCCGTGTTCGACGAGCATCAGGCGGGGGCGATCATGTGGGTGGGGGGCGGGATCGTCACGATCGCCGTCGGTCTGTGGAGCGTCCTCGCGGCGATGGCGCGGGAGGAGCGGCGGCTCGCCGCCCGTGAGGAGCGGGCGCTCGCGAAGGCGGGGAGGGCCGAGCCGTGAAGGGGCTCGCGCGCCGCTGGCGCCGGCGCCGGCCCCGTACCCCCGCCGGCCTACGACTGACCGCCGCGATCCTGTGCGCGGGTGTCGCGCTGACGCTGCTGGCAGCACAGGAGACGCAGGGCGCCGGCGCGCCGTCGGCGGGCGGCGAACGGGTGCTCGCGAACAAGCAGGCGATCGCACCGGCGCCGGGAGAAATGACGGCGCCGATACCGAGCTCGCCGGCGCTGATCGCACAGGGCCGCAGACTCTACGCGAGCGGCTGCGCGTCGTGCCACGGGATCGGGTTGCAGGGCCGCCGGCGGATCGCGCCGTCACTGATCGGCGTCGGTGCGGGACCCGTCGACTTCTATCTCTCCACCGGCAGGATGCCGCTGTCGAACCCGCGCGTCGCGCCGCTGCGCTCCCCGGCCAAGTACCCGCGGAGCCAGATCGACGCGCTCGTCGCCTTCGTCTCCTCCTTCGGCGGCCCGCCCGCGCCCGACGCGGACCCCTCCAAGGGGGACCTCGCGCTCGGGCTCCACCTGTTCACGCTCGACTGCGCCGGCTGCCACCAGATGGTCGCGCGCGGCGGGTTGACGGTCGGAGCGGTGGTGCCGTCGCTGCTCGAACCCGACGCGCGCCAGGTCGCCGAGGCGGTGCGGATGGGCCCGTACGTGATGCCCCACTTCGGCAGCAAGCAGATCGACCAGCACCAGCTCGACTCGCTCGCTCGGTACGTGCTGTGGACCCACCACCCCGACAACGCCGGCGGCTGGGGGATCTACAACCTCGGCCCGATCCCGGAGGGCATGGTCGCCTGGTTCCTGCTCGCGTTCTCGCTCGTCCTGTTCGCGCGGCTGATCGGGGAGCGCACAACTTGAAGGAGGAGAGATGAGCCGAGGAGATCCGAGGAGCGGCGGCCGCCTGCGCGCGATCGGTGCTGTGGCTGGACGTCTGCTCGCGCTGCGTGCGATCCGTGAAGCGCTTCGTGGCCCGCGCACGCCGCCTCCGCCTCCGCCCGAGGGCAGCGAGGACGTGAGCGAGCGCGAGGTGCCGGCGAACCGGGGCGCCGAGCGGCTCGTGGCGGTGCTGCTGCTTCTCGCCGCGCTGTGCGGCTTCAGCTTCACCGCGGCGTACGTCGCCGCGTGGCACCACAACTGGATCCTCGGTCTGACGATCGGCGGCTGCCTGGCGCTGCTCGCGGTCGCCTTCGTCGTCGCGGGCAAGCTCGTGGTGCCGCAGGAGACGCGCGTCGAGGAGCGGGGGCTGCTGCTGAAGGAGGACGAGGTCGAAGAGGTGGCCGACCTGATCGAGGAGGGGGGAGAGGGGATCTCGAGACGCAAGCTCCTCACCGGGGCGGCGGGGCTGGCGGGCGCCGGGCTGCTCACCGCCGCGGCGACCCCGCTCGCCTCTCTCGGCCCGAACCTGGACGGGATCCACTCCACCGCCTGGCGCCGCGGCGTGCGGCTGGTCGACGACGAAGGCGCCCCCTACCGCGCTGCGGACATCGAAGCTGGAACCTTCTACACGGCGTTGCCCGAGCACGGCGACCCCGAGGCCTTTGGCTCGGGGCTGATCGTCGTGCGCCTCGCCGCCAGGTACCTGCACCTGCCCGCCGCACGGCGGGCCTGGGCGCCCGAGGGCATCCTCGCCTACTCGAAGATCTGCCCCCATGCGGGGTGCGCGATCTCGCTCTACCGCTACCCGACCTATCAGGCGACGAGCGTCGGTCCCGCCTTCACATGCCCCTGCCACTACTCGACGTTCCTACCGGGCGAGGGCGGCCGCGTCGTCTTCGGGCCGGCCGGAAGGGCACTTCCGCAGCTCCCGTTGATGATCGACGGCGAAGGCTGGCTGCGCGCGGCCGGGGAGTTCCGCGAGGACATCGGACCGTCGTGGTGGAGCGTCCACAGAGGCGAGTCGTGAGCACGCACGGCAAGAGCCGCGCCGAGAAGCTCGCCGACCGCCGCCTACGGCGGACCCTGCGACTGGCCGACGAACGTGCCGGCGCCAGCGGCGGGATCAAGTGGTTCCTGCGCTACGTGTTCCCCGACCACTGGAGCTTCCTGCTGGGCGAGATCGCCCTCTACTCGTTCATCGTGCTGGTGGCGACGGGGATCTTCCTCACGCTCTACTACGTACCGAGCGACACGCAGGTCATCTACCACGGGCCATACGCGCTGCTGAAGGGCGCGCAGATGTCGGAGGCCTACAGCTCGGTCCTGCACATCTCCTTCGACGTGCCGGCGGGGCTGCTGATCCGCCAGGTGCACCACTGGGCCGCGAACGTGTTCATCGCCGCGATCGTCCTGCATGTGATGCGGATCTTCTTCACCGGCGCGTACCGCAAGCCGCGCGACCTCAACTGGATGATCGGCCTGACGATGCTGATGCTCGGCGTGCTCGAGGGCTTCGCCGGCTACTCGCTCGTGGACGACCTGCTCTCCGGCATGGGTCTCGCGATCGCGTACGCCGTGGCGATGTCGGTTCCGCTCGTCGGCGCGCAGATCTCGTATCTAATCTGGGGCGGCCAGTTCCCGGGCACTGGCGAGTTCTTCGCCCGCCTGGAGATCGTGCACGTGCTGCTGATCCCGGCGGCGCTGGCGGTTCTCATCACCTTGCACCTGGCGATGATCATGCGCGCGCACCACACCCAGTTCCCGGGCTCCGGGCGCCGCGAGCGCAACGTCGTCGGCACCCCCACCTGGCCCGCCTACGCGCTGCGCTCGCTCGGGCTGCTGTTCGCCGTGGCGGCGGTGCTGTTCCTGGCCGGCGGCCTGGTCCAGATCAATCCGATCTGGCAGTGGGGGCCCTACCACACCTACCTCTCGGAGAACGGCGCCCAGCCCGACTGGTACATCGGCTGGCTGATCGGAGCGCTGCGGCTGATGCCCAACTGGGAGGGCCCGGTGATTGGCGGCCACACGCTGTTCCCGAACCCGTTCTGGGGCGGCGCGTTCTTCCCGCTCGTCGTGTTCGGGTTCATGTACGCGTGGCCGGCGATCGAGCGTCGCATCACCGGCGACTACCGTCGCCACGACCTGCTCGACCACCCGCGCGACCGCCCCACACGGACGGCGTTCGGAGCGGCGTTCCTGAGCTGGGTCGTGATCATCTTCGCGGTCGGTGCGACGGACAGGATCTTCTTCCAGCTGCACATCTCCTACGAGGCGCAGATCCACTTCTGGCGCGTCGGGGTGTGGGTGTTGCCGGTCGTGGTGTTCTTCGTCGTGAGGAGCATCTGCCGGGCTCTGAAGCGCAGCGGCACCCGTCCGCTGCAGGCCTGGGAGGGACAGGTGCTGGTGCGCAGCCCGGACGGAGGCTTCGAAGCGGTCGCGGACAGCCCCGACGGCCCCGGCACGGTCTCGCCCGAGTCGCCGCTGGGAACCGCCCCCGGCCAGGAGTCCCGGTTCTAGGCGCTCGTTTGCAGGGGAGGGCGGCGGGTATGAAGGTGGACGAGCGAGCCCCGGGAGTGAGATGGCAGACGGCTTGACAGACCACGGCAGGATCGTCGTCGGCGTGGACGGCTCGGCGGCGTCGAACGCCGCCCTGCGCTGGGCGGCGGACGAGGCTGTCCGGCGCCACGGGCGCCTCGAGGCGGTGATCGCGTGGCGACCGAGCGTCGCGCTCGGCCCGCCCGCCGGACACCCCCCGGCCTCCGCGTGCTCGATCGCAGAACGGGCCGAAGACGCCGAGGCGCTGTTGGACACGGCGCTCGCCCAGGTGGGGGGCGGCCAGGCCGCCGGCGCGGTCGAGGTCGAGCGGCGCGTGATGCGAGGCAGCCCGCACCGTGTGCTGATGGAGGCCGCCGACGGCGCGAGCATGCTCGTGATCGGCGGCGGCTCCGGGAAGCTCGCCGGCAAGCTGCCGTGGTCGACCGGCCGGCAGGTCGTCAACGGCGCGCGCTGCCCGGTGGTGGTGGTTCCCGCAGACGACGGGCGCCTCTAGCGGAGCGGCGTCTGCTCGAGCGAGTCGCGCAGCTCGGCGACCGACTCGTAGACGGCGAGGGCGCCCGCGCCGCGCAGCTCTTCGGGCGCGAACCCGCCCGTGCGAACGGCGAGCGTGCCCACCCCCGCTCGTTTCGCGGCCTCGACGTCCCACGGCGTGTCGCCGACCATGACGGCGTCGCCGGGCCCCGCGCCGAGCTTCTGCAGCGCCGCGTGCACGAGGTCGGGCTCGGGCTTGGTGGACTCGACGTCCTCGGAGCTCGTCCAGGCATCGGCCCGTTCGCGGGCGTCGAGCATCTCGAGGTAGTGGTCGAGCTCCTGCGGCTTCGCCGAGGTCGCGAGCACGACCCGGTGCCCGCGGCCGCGCAGCTCGTCGATCAGCTCCTTCGAGCCCGCCATCGCGCGCACCTCGCCGATCATCTCCCCGTAGAGCGACGTCTCGGCTTCGCGGATCCCCTCGCCGAGCTCGCGATCCGTGCGCTCGTCGGTCAGGGCCGAGACGAGCTGGTCGCCGCCCATGCCGATGTGGCGGTGGATGCGCCAGATCGGCAACACGATCTCGTGCCGGGCGAACGCGCGGAACCATGCGAGCGCGTGCTGGTAGTTGGTGTCGATCAGCGTGCCGTCGATGTCGAGGATCGCGACGGCCACCGTCAGGCGGCGGCGGGCGCGGACCGGAGCTTCGGCAGCAGCTCGCTCGCGTAGACGTCGAAGAACTCGCGCTGGTTCGGGCCGATCTGCTGGATGTAGAGCTCGTCGAAGCCAGCTTGCTCGAATTCGGTGATCTTCTCGAAGTGGCGGTCGAGGTCGGGGCCGCACGGGACTTCCTCGGCGACCATGTCCTCGCTGACCAGCTCGCTGGCCTGTTCGAAGTGCGTGGGCGTGGGCAGGATCTGGGAAAGCTCGCCCGGCAGCGACTCGTTCGGCCACAGCCGGTGCGCAGTCGCTCGAGCGGCCGCCTCGTCGCGGTCGAAGCAGACCTTGGTGCCGCCGGCGACGAGCTTGTCCTCGCCCGCCTCGCGGCGGAACGACTCGACCGCCTCGCCGACCGGGGCGACCGTGCAGAAGCCGTCGCCGATGCGCGCCGCCAGCTGCGTCGCCTTGGGGCCGAAGCCGGAGACGAGGATCGGCGGCGCCTCCTCGGGGAGGTCGTAGACGCGGGCGTTCTCGACGGTGTAATGGCGGCCACGGTGGCTACGTGAGCCACCGCGCCACAGCGTGCGGATGACCTCGACGGCCTCCTCCAGCATCTCCAGGCGCTCGTCGGCCTCCGGCCAGCGTCCGCCGAGGACGTGCTCGTTGAGCGCCTCGCCGCTGCCGACACCGAGGGCGAAGCGGCCCTCGAGCATGACCGCGCAGGTCGCGGCGGCGTGGGCGGCGATGGCGGGGTGCATGCGAAGCGTCGGGCAGGTGACCGCCGTCGTCACCTTCAGCTTCGTCACCTGCGAGAGCGCGCCGATCGTCGACCACACGAACGGGCTGTGCCCCTGCTCGTCGTTCCACGGGTGGAAGTGGTCGGAGATCCACAGCGCCTCGAAGCCGGCCTGCTCGGCCATCCGGGCCTGTTCCACGAGCTCCGCCGGGGAGAACTCCTCGCTGGAGAGGAAGTAGCCGATCTTCATGCTGCGGGGTGCTCTACCCGCGCCGCGCCCTCTCAACCGATCGGGCGTTCGTCCAGGCGGCGGCGCGCCTCGCCGATCTCGCGTTCGGCGTCCTCGCGCGAGCCCCAGCCCTCGATCTCCACGTCGCGCCCGTGCTCGAGCTCCTTGTAGATCGAGAAGAACTGCTCGATCTCCTGGCGCAGCAGCAGCGGCAGGTCCTCGAGCTGTTCGTGGTGGTTCCAGTAGGGGTCCTCGAGCGGGACGCATATGACCTTGTGGTCCACGCCCTTCTCGTCGCTCATGCCGAAGATGCCGACCGGCTTGACCGGGATCAGGCAGCCCGGGAACGTCGGCTCGTAGAGGCAGACGAGGGCGTCGAGCGGATCGCCGTCGAGTCCAAGGGTGCCCCGCAGGTAGCCGTAGTCGGCCGGGTATGTGGCCGCGCTCATCAGCAGCCGGTCGAACTTGATCCCGCCCAGCTGGGGGTCGTACTCGTACTTGTTGCGCGAGCCCTTCGGGATCTCGACGACGCAGACGAGCCCCGCCCGCTGCTCGGTCGCCTCGTGTGGCGCCACACCGCCAACCTATCGCGCCGCCGCCTGCGCGTCGCGGTTTCACGGCCGGCGCGCCGGGTAAGCCGAACAGCGATGCAGGACGAGAGCCCCGAGCAGCGCGAGCACCCCATGGCGGAGCGCAGGCAGGCGGAGCTGGCCGCGCGCGAAGCAGCTGCGATCGGCGGCGCGGCGCCGTCCGAGCGGCCGGCCGACGAGGAGCGAGACGAGGCGATGCGTCCGGTCGTGGAGGCCGGCGGCGGCGAGGCCGAGGGCTTCGAGCAGGCGGAGGAGACGCTGATCGAGCACGCGAGCCACGGCGACCAGCAGTCCGCCCACGCCGTGCTCCACGACGGGGCTCCCGGCGAGGAGGAGCTGGGAGACCGAGCCTACGGCGAGGCGGACCGCGAGCGCAGCAGCGAGCGCGAGGACGAGGAGCCGCCCTCGGAGCAGTAGCGATGCGCGAGTCCGAACAGCGTGGGGGAGACGCGCGCCGGGACGAGACCGAGCACGAGCGCCTCGACCGCAACCTCGAAGAGCTCAACGGCGAGCTGCGCGTCGTCGTCACCGGCGTGCAGGTGCTGTTCGCGTTCCTCTTGATCGTCCCCTTCGACACCGGCTTCGACCATGTCGGCGCCTTCGAGCGTGCCGTCTACCTGATCACCCTGCTGCTCGCGGCGCTGGCCGCGGTCTGCACGATCGCTCCTTCCGCACAGCACCGCTGGGTCTTCCGCCACGACGACAAGCGCCATCTCGTCTTCTTCGCCAATCGCGTGGTGATCGTCGGCATGGCGTTCCTGGCGCTCGCGATGTGCGGCTGCCTGCTGCTCGTGACGACGAAGCTCTTCGGCGCGGGCTGGGGCGCGCTCACCGCCGGTCTGGCCTCGCTCCCGTTCCTCGCGCTGTGGTTCGCCGTCCCGATGCGCCGCACCGCCAAGCTGGCCCGTGAGGCCGAGCACGCGCGGCGCAACGGTGCGGGCGGTGGGCCGGCTCGTGGCCGGGTCGTGCGGCCGGATACCGAGCACGCGCCGTCGAGGCGGGGCTAGCCCGCAAGCGCGGCGCGCAGCGCCGAGCGCGCGCCCTCGGAGCTAGCCGGCGAGCGCCGCGCGCAGCACGCCGCCCATCTCGGCGAGCGCTTCGCGCGGGCCCGGGCCGCCGACCATGATGTGCGTGAAGCCGTGCACGTAGCCGGGGTGGCGGCGCAGCAGGACCGAAACGCCCTCCGAGCGCAGTCGCAGCGCGTAGGCCTCGCCCTCGTCGCGGAGGGGATCGAAGCCCGCGGTCACGACCATCGCCGGCGCGAGCCCGGCGAGGCTGCCGGCGTGGAGCGGCGAGATCCGCGGGTCGGCGCGCTCGGCGGCGCCGATGAAGTTCTCCTCGTACCAGTCCATGTTCTCCTTCGTGAGCAGGAACCCCTCGGCGAACTCCATGCGCGAGGCGGACACCTGCACGCAGTCGGTCACCGGGTAGATGAGCAGCTGGAAGGCCGGCGGGCGCTCGTCGCCCGCGGCGAGCCGCGCGGTCACCGTCGCGAGGTGCCCGCCGGCGCTGTCGCCGGCGACTGCCACCCGCGCCGGGTCGGCGCCGAGCTCCCCGGCGCGCGCGACCGCGTCGCGGAAGGCGGCGAGGGCGTCATCCACAGGGGCCGGGAACGGGTGCTCGGGCGCGAGCCGGTAGCCGACGCTCAGCACGCGCGCTCCCGACGAGCGCGCGAGCGCGCGGCATACCGAGTCGTGTGTGTCGAGATCGCCGAGGACCCAGCCGCCGCCGTGGTAGTAGACGACGAGCGCGCCCGTGTCCTCGCCCGGCACGTACAGCCGGCCTGTCAGGGGGCCCGCGGCGCCGGCGACGGAGAGCCCGCGCACCTCGGCCATCGCGAGGGGAGCGCCCACGACCCGGCCGGCGGAGCTGCGCAGCTGCGCGCGCGCCTGCGCCGGCGTCAGCGTCCGCAATGGCGGCTCGGGATCGCGCTCGGCGAGCTTCAGCAGCAGCTGGGTGTCGAGGTCCAGCCGGAGGCCGTCGCGCTGCACGGGCGCGCCCGCGAGGCGGCGCCGCAACGGCTGCGGGAGCGCGAGCAGCGTGCGCAGGATCGCGCGCTCGGCGCGTTCGGAGAAGCCGTTTCCGATCGCCGGCCGCGCGTACTCCGAGCTCCCCATCCTCACCTCCCCGTCGTGCCGGTCGGCGCGATGCTACCCGAGCGCGGGCGCCGCAGCGGGCGGCGGCGCCACGCGCTCGGTGTGACTCAGCTGTCGGGCGAGGTGTCGACCGCCATGTAGGAGTAGCTGCCGCGGTAGCCGTCCCTGCGCGCCGGCACCAACCCCGGGCAGGCTTCGCGCATGTCCTCGCAGTCGAAGACCCCGCCCCGCGCGAGGTGGATGTCCAGGCGCGACAGGTAATAGAACGAGAACGCGTTTCCGTCGTGGTTGGGGTCGACGGCCGCCTCGACGGGATCTTCGCGCCAGCGCTCCGTCAGGAGCCGCTTGTCGGCCGAGGCCTGGTGCTTGACGTACTTGTCGAACCACGCTGCCGTGTACCAGGCGATCTCGTCCGGGCCGCGCAGCGAGGCGCCGAACGCCTGGTTGGGGATGAAGCTGAAGTCCAGGTGCGAGCCGCCGCGGATGATGATCTCGCCGCTGTCCACGCCCGCGCCGCTGTAGGCGAGCGACTCCTGCGACTTCGCGAGCGGTTCGGGCAGGCCCGTGTTGGGCAGCGGGGGCAGGCCGTAGTCCGCCGAGATGCCGAGCCCCGGCTTGGTGATCGGCACGACCGTGCGGTCGGCCGGGTCGGCGGGGCAGGGCTTCTCGCCGATCGAGCTCATCGGCGGGCTGCCGCCCTGCTGGCTCGGCACCGAGCCTGATTCGGGCCCTGGGCCGCCGAGGTTGTCCCACGCCACGACGGCCTTCACGCGCGGGTCCCACTGCGCGATGTAGGAGACGCCGGCGGCGCCGTAGGAGTGCCCCGCGAGCCCGACGCCGGCCTTCGGCTTCAGCAGGTTCCAGAACGGGTCATAGGGAGCGTCGAGTCCGGCGGCGACACGTTCGTTCTGCTTGGCGGCGTGGCTGGTGCCCGTTTCGCAGCTGGGCACGGGCTCGTACGGATTTTTTTGATTTGAGAGGAGGAAGTCGATTGCGTCCTCGGTGCCGTCGAAGAAGGGACGGCCGTCGGTCTGCGCCGGCACTCCCTCACCTTCGTCGGGGGCCTGGCCGAGCATGTCGCTCTGCCCCTGGCCCTGGGGGTCGAACGTGAGCACCACGTAGCCGTCCTTGGCGAGCGCCTGGGCGGCGTACCAGTACATCTGTTCGTCGGCCTGGACCGAGCCGTCGGTGATCACGATTCCCGGCCGGTGCTTCGGGCCGGCTTTCGTCGCCCACACGCGGCCCGACAGCGTGGCGCCGTCGCGCGCGGTGAACAGCACCTTCTGGACGAGTCCGTAGCCGTTCTTCTGCCAGTCGTAGAGGCGCACGTCGCCCGCGCAGCCGTTGCCGCCGTTCCAGCACAGGTCGTCGCTGAACAGGCGACCGGGGTCCGCAGCCTGCTCGCTCAGCGCTTCGGCCAGGTTCTCCGCGCTCTGCGTCGTGAGGGCGGCCTGGTATTCGGGCGTGTCGTAGACAGCCTGGCGCTCCTGCGTGATCGAGAAGTTCTGCGCCTCCGTGACAGGGTCGAATGATTGGGAGGCCCGCCCGCCCGCCGCCTGCGCGCTCGCCGCCGTCACTCCCGAGATCGCGATCGCCGCCACCGCGGCTCGCACAGCCTTCGTCATCGAGCCAGTGCTCCTCCCCCTCCTCACAGAGAACGGGACGCACGCCCGGGCGTCCCCGAATGGGGTTGCACCTACCCGGCGCGCCCCGCGCGCAAACCGGGCTCCTGTTCGGGTTAGAGCTCGATCGCGCGCATCACGTGTTCATCTGGGAGCTTCTCGATGATCCGCCGGAGAATCTCGCGCTCCGCGGCCTGCTCGCGCTGCAGGTCGTTGATCAGCAGCCGCACGGCGAAGAACACGATCTTCATCTCCCTCGCGCTCAGCGCCACGCTGAGCACGCCGCGCTCGTCGGGCTCGCCCTCGAGCCCGGACAGCACATCGCGTCCGAGCGCCTGGATCTCGGGCTGGTGTGCCTCGTCGCTCAGGTACAGCCGCATCGCGCTCGCCGCGACCGGGACCTCGTCCCCGTCGAGCAGCAGGTGGTAGTCGGGAGCCGTCTCCTCGGCGCTCATCTCGGCACCGGCCCCGCCGGGCGGTCCGGGGTGCGCGGCGGCGAGCCGCCGGGCGCCGGGGCATCCTCCGCGCTCGTCGCGGGCGGGGTCGCTCCGTGCGCGGCGCGGCGCTCGCGCTGCATCCGCGCGAGGCGCCCGCCGGCCGCCGCGAGGAGCATGCCGAGGATCGCGGTGACGACCGCCAGCAGGGGCGGGAATTTGCCGAGCGACACCTTGGCGTCGGTGCCGGCGATCGCGTGGGCGACGAGCAGCGCCACCCCGTAGACGAACCCGCCGACCAGCCCCCTGTCGGCGCCGCCCCACCCGTCTTGGTGCTCGAACCCGGAGAGGAACCCGCCGATCCCGGCGATCGCCGCGACGACCCAGTAGGCCGTGGAGGAGACGCCCACGAGGACGCCCGCGAGCGCCCCGATCGCGGCCGGGACGACACCGCCCAGCACGATCTGCGCTGCGCGGGAGCGGTCACGGAAAAGCACTGGTTCCAACATCAACTCCTCTCCCCGAGGATCGGGCGCCAACCCTAGCCTATGCGGAGGGCGCGGCGTCCTAGTCTTTCTCGCGTGGCGCTCCGGCTCTCGATCCTGGACCAGTCCCCCGTCTCGGAGGGTTCCACCGCCGCGCAGGCGCTGCGCAACACCGTCGACCTCGCGCGGCTGGCCGACGATCTCGGCTACCACCGCTACTGGCTCGCCGAGCACCACGGCGGCCCGATGCTCGCAGGGCCGAGCCCGGAGGCGCTGATCGGCCCCGTCGCGGCGGCGACGAGCCGCATCAGGGTCGGCAGCGGCGGCGTGATGCTCCCGCACTACAGCCCCTTCAAGGTCGCCGAGACGTTCAGCCTGCTGGCGGGCCTCTACCCCGGGCGCATCGACCTTGGCATCGGCCGTGCCGCCGGCACCGACCCGGTCACGGCGTTCGCCCTGCAGCGCGACCGGCGCCAGGCGGCGCCCGACGACTTCCCCCAGCAGCTCGCCGAGCTGCTCGGCCACCTCGAAGGACGGCTGCCGCCCGACCACCCGTTCGCCCGCCTGGCCGCGACGCTGCCCGGGCGCCCCGAGCAGCCCGAGGTGTGGCTGCTCGGCTCCTCGATGCAGAGCGCGCTGTGGGCGGCCGAGCTGGGCCTGCCCTACGCGTTCGCCGACTTCATCAACCCCGGCGGCGCCGAGGCCGCCCGCACCTACCGCGAACGGTTCGCCGAGCACGAGCACGCCGGGCGCCGTCCCCGCACCGCGGTCGCGGTGTGGGCGATCGCGGCGGAGGACGAGCGGGGGGCGCGACGGATCGCCGCGAGCGGGCGGATGACGTTCAGGCTGCTGCGCCAGGGACGCCCGATCGCCGTGCCGCCGCCCGAGAAGGCCGCGCGCTTCCTGGCTTCGCTGCCCGAGGAGCCCGCGGCCGACGGGCCGGGCATGCGCACCCCGCAAGGGGGCACAGGCAGGCGCGCCGTCCTGGGCGACGGCGCCGGGGTCGCACGGCAGCTGGCCGAGGTCGCCGAGGAGTACGGCGCCGAGGAGGTGATCGTGGTCTGCATCACCTACGACCACGAGGACCGCCGGCGCAGCTACGAGCTGATCGCGGAGGCGTTCGAGCCGGCGCCCGCCCCTGCCGAGCTCGCAGGCGACTGACCTATATCGTCACGCCATGGCCACCCCGCCCGCGATCCGACGCGCGAGCGAGCGCGACATCCCGGCGCTCGCCGGGGTGCTGGCGCGTGCGTTCTTCGACGATCCCGTCGCCAGCTGGGCGTGGCGCGCCGACGACCTGCGCCCCGCTGCCCTCGAGCGTTTCCAGGCGACGCGGATGCGCCAGCTGATCGGCCACGAGGAGGTGTGGACCGACGAGGGCATGGGCTGCGCCGCGCTGTGGGCGCCCCCCGGGCGCTGGAAGGCGACCGTGAGGGAAACGCTCGAGCTGGTGCCGTGCTTCGCGCGCCCGCGCCTGATCGCGCGCCTTCCGCTCGTGACGCTCGGCTGGGAAAA
Source organism: uncultured Solirubrobacteraceae bacterium (assembly GCA_963836035.1). Lineage (GTDB taxonomy): Bacteria > Actinomycetota > Thermoleophilia > Solirubrobacterales > Solirubrobacteraceae > Palsa-744. The sequence goes on from CAWIHX010000009.1 coordinate 1,020,578, forward strand.
ACTCGAGCACGGGCACCCGCGCGAGCCGCACTACTACCTCGCCATGCTCGGCACCGACCCGGCGGCGCAGGGCCAGGGCCTCGGCTCGGCGGTGCTCCAGGGCGTGCTCGAGCAGTGCGACCGCGAGGGCGTCGGCGCCTTCCTCGAGTCCTCGAAGGAGAGCAACATCGCCTTCTACGCGCGCCACGGGTTCCGCGTCACCGAAGAGGTGGGCCTGGTGCGCGGCCCGTCGATGTGGAAGATGTGGCGCGACCCGCGCTGAGCGTCGAGGAGTGATCCGTTGCGGGCCCCGGTGCGCATTGATCAGCAGCCTTTTGCCGACCGATGCAGAGGAGGACACCCGCCATGGGTCTCGACAACCCGCTTCACATCGCGTTCCTGCTGGTCGTCGCGCTGATGATCTTCGGCGCCAAGCGCCTGCCCGAGACGGGGCGCTCGCTCGGCTCGGGGCTGCGCGGCTTCAAGGAGGCGCTGAACACCGACGCGAGCTCGGCACCGGAGCCGCTCGGCCGGATCGCTGCCGCCCACCCGCTCGTCGGCGAGCACCCCGACCAGGAGCGTTCGGCCGCGTAGCGTGTGGGGCCGGGAGCGATCCGCTGGCCGCGAGCGTTCGGCCGCCCACCTCACCGTCCTCGCCGACGAGGAGCTGATGCAGCTCGTCTACAGGGGCAACGCCGCGGCCTTCGAGGTCGTCTACGACCGCCACGCCGACGCCGCGTACTCGCTGGCGATGCGGATGTGCGGCCAGCGCTCGCTCGCCGAAGACGTCGTGCAGGAGGCCTTCCTCTCGCTGTGGCGCAGCGGCGCGCGGTATGACCGCAACCGCGGCAGCGTGCGGACGTGGACCCTCGGCATCGTGCACAACCGCGCGATCGACGTACTGCGCCGCCGTGCGGTCCGCGACCGCCGGGTCGTCGTCGACGAGGGCATCGAGGAGCACGTGCCGGCGCGCGAGCGCACCGAGCTCGAGTTCGCCCGACGCGACGAGGCGAGGGAGATCCGCGAGGCGCTGGAGCAGCTCCCGCGCGAGCAGAGCCACGTGATCGAGCTCGCCTACTTCGGCGGCATGACGCACAGCGAGATCGCAACGATGCTGGGAACGCCGATCGGCACCGTCAAGGGCCGTATGCGACTCGGTCTGGAGAAGATGCGTGCCGCGCTGGGCGAGCCCGGGGAGGTCGTCGGATGAGCGGCGACCGGCACGCGGACCGCGGCGACGACGCGGCTGCCTACGTGCTCGGGGCGTTGACCGAGGACGAGGCGCGCGAGTTCGCCGCGCACCAGCGCGACTGCGCGGCCTGCCGCGAGGAGGTGGCGGCGCTGCAGCACGTCGCCGACTCGCTTCCCGCGGCCGTGCCGCAACGGAGCGCGCCGGCTGAGCTGCGCGGACGGGTGCTCGCGACCGTCGCATCCGAGGCCGATCTCCGCGACGCGAGCGTGCGCGATCGCGCGCGCCCGGCGGCCCCGCGCGCGCCGCGCGAGCGGTGGACGTGGCGCTTCGCGACGGCCGGTCTCGCGCTGGCGCTTGTCGCCGCTGTGGCCGTGATCGCGTTCTCGGGCGGCCAGAGCCGGCGGGTGATCCAGGCCCAGGTGAGCGCGCCGCGGGCAACCGCTTCCCTGAGTCTGGACGGGACGCGGGGCCAGCTCCGGATCGAGGGCATGCCGCAGTCGCCGGCGGGTCACGTCTACGAGGTGTGGGTGCAGCGCGGGCGAAACGTGCACGCGACCGACGCGCTGTTCAACGTCACCTCTGCCGGGCGCGCCTCGGTCGGGATCCCGGTCAGCCTCGCGGGTGCGCGCGCGGTGATGGTCACGGCCGAGCCTCGCGGCGGCAGCACCAGGCCGACGAGCGCGCCGGTGATCGTGGCGAAGCTCGGCTAGCGACCCGGAGTCACGACGAGCTCGCGGCCGCCCGCGCGCACCGTGTCGCCCGCCCGCAGCTGGCGCCCGCGGCGGGCCTCTGGCTCACCGTTGACGAGGACCGGCTCGGCTTCGAGCAGCGCGCGCGCCTCGCCGCCGCTGTCGATGATCCCGGCGAGCTTGAGCAGCTGGCCGAGCCGGATCGTCTCGCCGTGGATCGCGACGGGCTCGCTCACCGTGCGCGCCAGCGATCGCGCAGGTCGCAGGTGAAGAGCATCAGCGCGCGGCGCATCCGCTCACCGACCACCCGCTCAGAGGGACGGACGCTCTCCGGGCGGGGTCGGCGAGCGCCCCGGCCCGGCGCCGGCCCGGTCGGACCGCTCGCTGTCCGGCTCGCGCTCGGCGAGGTCCGCCCCCGTGGTCGTGGTCATGACTGCCGCGCCGCGGCCGCCGACCGCGCGCCGCACGAGCGCGGGCGCGAGGATGCGAAGCGCCGCTGCCAGCCAGTAGGGGCGCGGCACGTAGCGCTCGTAGCGCCCGCCCAGCCCGGCTTCGCGGATCGCCTCGGCGGCACGCTCGGGCGTCGAGACGAGCCGCCGCGTCATCGGGTTCTCGATCAGCTCCGTCTGCGGGAAGCCCTCGGTCGCGATGAAGCCGGGCAGCACGAGCCCGACGTGGACGCCGCGCTCGCGCTCCTCCACGGCGAGCGCGTCAGACCAGCCGACGAGCGCGAACTTCGAGGCGCTGTAGGCGCCGGTCCCGGCGCGCGCGACGCGCGCCGCGGTCGAGGCGACGTTGACGATCGCCGACGGCGCGCTGCTGCGCAGCAGCGGCAGCAGCGCCTCGGTGAGGCGTAGCTGCGCGTCGAAGTTGATCGCCATCGTGCGCCTGACGTTCTCGTAGCCGCCGTCGGCGAAGCGCGCGCGCCAGGCCGCCCCCGCGTTGTTGACGAGCAGGGTCAGCCGGCCGTGGCGCTCCTGGACGTGCTCGCGCACCCGCAGTGGCGCGTCCGCGTCGAGCAGGTCGACGGCCACGTAGCTGGCCGCCGGGCCGATCTCGGCAGCGAGCGGGGCGAGGCGCTCCTGGCGGCGCGCGACCAGCACGACCGAGGCGCCCGGCTCGCGGCCCAGCAGCCGCGCTGTGGCTTCGCCGATCCCGCTCGAGGCGCCCGTGACCAGGATCACCGGCGCGCTGCTGTTGGCTGTCATCCGCTCCTCGCTTGATCGGCTCCGGGAAACCTGTGAGCGCGTGTGCGTCTAGCCTTTCAGATCGCATCAGTGATGAGCCCGCCGGCACCCATCGCACCGGAGCGCCCGCCCTCGCCACGCAAGGCAGAGGCGCTCGAGCTGTTCAGCGGGCTGCCCCCGCGCTACGACGAGCTGTCCGCGGCGCTGAGCTTCTGGCAGGACCCGCGCTGGCGCCGGGCGCTCGTGGACGAGCTGCAGCCGCGCGCCGGCCAGCGGATCCTCGACGTGGCGACCGGGACCGGGATGGTCGTGGCGGAGCTGCGCCGGCGCGCCGACTGCGTCGTCGTCGGCGTCGACCAGAGCGCGCACATGCTCGCGCGAGCCCGCACGCGGTTCGCCGGGGCGCCTGCGGGACGGGTGGAGCTCCTCGAGGCGCAGGCCGAGCGGCTGCCGTTCGCGGACGCGAGCTTCGACGGTCTCACCTTCACCTATCTCCTGCGCTACGTGGACGATCCCGCGGCGACGCTCGCGGAGCTCGCGCGCGTGGTCAGGCCCGGGGGGAGGGTCTCCTCGCTGGAGTTCGGGGTGCCGCCCTTCGCGCCCGCGCGGGCGGCATGGCGGCTGTACACGGGCGTCGGCCTCCCGGCGCTGGGGCGGCTCGCGTCGAGGGAGTGGTTCGAGGTGGGGCGCTTCCTCGGTCCGAGCATCCGCGGCTTCTACGCCGAGCATCCGATCGAGCGAATCGTCTCCTACTGGCGGGCCGCCGGCCTCGACGACGTGCGCCTGCGCCGGATGAGCCTCGGCGGCGGCATCGTGACCTCCGCGACGCGGCGGAGCTAGCGCGGTGGTCGCCCGCCCGCAGCGCCCGGCCTTCTACGCGGTCGGCGGCGGGCGGATGGCGGACGCGATCACGCTGCTACACCCGCCGTACACGCTGTGGCACCTCAGCTACTTCGCGATCGGCGCAGCGCTCGCGCCCCACGTCTACGTCGACCGGCTGCTGTGGGGCCTCGCGGCGTTCGCGCTCGCCGTCGGCGTCGCCGCTCACGCGCTCGACGAGCTCCACGACCGGCCGCTCGGGACGCGCTTCAGCGGTCGCGCGCTGGTCGTGGCGGCGGCCGCGAGCGCCGCCGGCGCCGTCGCGATCGGCATCGGCGGGATCGTGACCGTCTCGCCGTGGCTGGCGCCGCTGGTCGTGATGGGCGCGCTGATGCTCCCGGCCTACAACCTCGAGCTGGGCGGCGGGCGCTTTCACAGCGACCTCTGGTTCGCGGCGGACTGGGGGGCGTTCCCCGCCTTCACCGGCTACTTCGTGATGGCGCTGCGCGTCGACGCGCCGGGGCTGCTGATCGCGGCCGCGTGCATGGCGATGAGCCTCGCGCAGCGGCGGCTCAGCTCGGCCGCCCGTGAGCTGCGCCGCCGCACGATCGCGGTCGAGGGCGTCCGCCGGCTCAGCGACGGCAGCACCGAGCCGCTCACGCTCGCGCGGCTGCTCGGCCCGCTCGACGGAGCGCTCGCTGTGATGTCGCTGACGGTCGTGCTGATCGCCGCGGCGCTGCTGGCCGCGCGGCTCTGAGCTAGCCGTCCCAGGCCTCGGCGCCCGGCCCGGGCGAGACCGCGATCGCGTCCGTCGGCGGCCGCGCGCCCGGGCCGAACAGGCCCAGCACCGAGCCGCCGAAGCCGCCCCCGATCAGCCGCGCCCCGGCCGCGCCGGCGAGGAGCATCCGCTCGACCGCGGCCTCGACGGCGGGCGTCGAGATCTCGTACAGGTCGCGCAGGCTGGCGTGCGAGGCGTTCAGCAGCTCCGCGAGCGCGTCCATGTCGTGGGCGCCGATCGCGCGCACGGCGGCGAGCACGCGCTCGTTCTCCTCCAGCACGTGACGGACGCGGCGACGGATCGGCTCTGGCAGCTCCGAGAGCTGGGCGGGTTGCGCATCGCGCAGCGAGCGGATGCCGAGCAGCTGACAGGCGCGCGCGCACTCCTCACGGCGCTCGTTGTAGCCCGAGCTCGCGTGGCTGTGGCGCTCGCCGGAGTCGGCGATCGCAAAGCGCCAGTCGCCGAGCGCAAGGGGGACGCGCTCGATCTCGAGGCTCCGGAAGTCGATCAAGAGCGCCGCGTCGCGCACGCCGCACAGGCTTGCGAGCTGGTCGAGCAGCCCCGTGTGCGCGCCGGTCCACTCGTTCTCCACGCGCGAGCACAGGCGCGCCAGCTCCACCGGGTCCTCGGGCGGCGGCCCCGGGCCGAGCGCGAGCAGCGCCAGGCACAGGGCGACGGTCAGCGCGGCGGATGAGGAGAGGCCACCGCCGCGCGGCACGTCGCCGCTGATCTCCAGGTGCGCCCCCGGGGGCGGCAGCCCGGCGGCCGCGAGCTCGGCGACGGCTCCGTGCACGAACGAGCGCCAGCCCTCGGCGGGGGCCGGCTCGGCGAGCGGGAAGGAGTCGCTGTCGTCGAGGTCGAGCGCGAGCGCCTCGATGCGTGCGTCCTCTCCGGAGGAGGCGACGGCCCGGACCGTCACCCCCTGCTCGATCGCGAACGGCAGCGCGAGCCCTTCGTTGTAGTCGGTGTGCTCGCCGATCACGTTGACGCGGCCGGGAGCGAAAGCGGTGACGTGCCTAGCCGGCACGGCCGATCGCGTCGCGCAGGAGCTCGGCGGCCTCCTCGGGCAGCACGTCGCCGATGAACGTGCCCGCGCCCTGCTCGGAGCCCGCGAGGAACTTGAGCTTCTCGGCCGTGCGCAGCGGCGGGTAGAACTCGATGTGCAGGTGGCCCTCCTGTGAGCCGAGACCGCCGGCCGTCGGAGCCTGGTGGACCGCCATCACGTAGGGCATCTGGCGCGCGAACAGCGCGTCGTAGCCGCACACGAGCCGCTGCAGCGCCTCGGAGAGCAGCCGCAGCTCCTCAGGTTCGCACTCGAGCAGCGAGCGGCGGTGCCCGACCATCGCGAGGTGAGCTTCATAGGGCCAGCGCGCGGCTTCGGGCACGTAGCCGATCACCGCGCCGTTCTCGAGCAGCAGCCGGGTCCCGGCGGCGCGCTCGCGCGCGATCAGCGCGCACGGTGCGCAGCCCCCGAGGCGCTCGTCGGCGGCCCGCTCGAGCGCCGCGACCGGCGGCAGGAACGGGTAGCCGTAGATCTGGCCGTGGGGGTGGTGCAGCGTGACGCCGACCTCGACGCCGCGGTTCTCGAAGATGTACACGTAGTCCACGTCCTCGCGCGCGCCGAGCTCGGCGTAGCGGTGGCGCCACACCCACATCAGCGCCTCGGCGCGCTCAGCCGGCAGCGCCCCGAAGGAGCCTTGGTGGTTGTCGGTGTAGACGACGACCTCGGCCGCGCCCTCGGGCGCCTCGAACGCCGGGAAGCGGTTGTCGAAGACGACGATCTCGAAGCTGGGCAGCGGGATCTCGGTCTGCGGCCCGCCGGGGCGGGTGGGGTCGAGCGGGCAGTGAGCGCGGTCGGGCAGGAACGTGCGGTCCTGCCGATGGATCGCGTAGGCGACCTCCTCGCCGCGCAGCTCGTTGAAGCGCAGCTCGCTCACGCGCGCGAGCCGCGCCGCTCGTGCGCGGTGCCCGGGGCGTGGTGCGGAGAGCGATCGACGCGCTCGTAGACGATCAGCGAGCGCCCGTCGTCTTTGGTCATCCGCCGCAGGGCCAGCGGGCCGAGGCGCTCGTCCGGGTTCGCCTCGCGCGCTTCGAGCGGGCCCGGGGAGCGCTGCCCTGCGGTACCGCGCGGGTCAGGAGGCGGATTGCCGTCCATGCCCGGAGGGTATATCGAGCCACCGAGGGCCGGGGGATCCCCCGGCGTCCTAACGGATGCAAGAACTCGCCCAATCCGGGATATACCGCACGGAAATGCGGCTTCTCCCCCGAAGTGGGTGTTGACTCCGGTCCGGCAGACCGGGAATAGTGTCACCAGATACTCTTGGCCACGGGTGAGAGGAGAGCTTCATGTCGGATTCAGATCATGCTCACGAAGCCGTAGAACGGCTCGAGTTCAGCGAGCGCAAGGACGCTGACCGGGCCGGCTTCGACCGCCGCGCCTTCTTGCGCAGGACCGCGCTGACCGGGGTTGCGGCCGGCTCGGTCGGCACGCTGCTCGCGGCGTGCGGGTCGAGCGCGTCGAGCAGCGGCTCGTCGGAAATCTTCGGCTCGCATCCGAGCTACAAATTCACGTTCGTCAACCACGTCACTACCAACCCGTTCTTCGTCCCGACGCAGTACGGCATCCAGGACGCCTGCAAACTGCTCGGCTGCAGCTACTCGTGGACGGGCTCGGAAACCAGCAACGTCAGCCAGATGGTCAACGCCGTCAACAGCGCGATCTCGGCCAAAGCCGACGGGATCGCGGTGTCGCTGGTCGACCCGACGGCCTTCAACGCGCCCGTCAAGAGCGCGCTCTCGGCCGGGATCCCGGTCCTCTCCTACAACGCCGACGTCGAACCGCCCAAGAACGAACGCCTGGCGTACATCGGCCAGAACCTCGAAGTGTCGGGCGAAAAGATGGGCGAACACATCGCCGAACTGGTGCCGGAAGGCGACGTCGCGCTGTTCATCGCGACACCGGGCTCGCTGAACATCCAGCCCCGCATCGACGGCGCCCTGAAGTTCCTGAAGACAAAGTCGTCGATCAAAACCCACACGGTCGCCACGGGCGCGGCGGTCCCGCAGGAGCTCACGGTGATCGAATCGTATCTGGCGGGTCATCCCGAAACGAAGGGCATGTTCGCCGTCGACGCCGGCTCGACCGAAGGCGTCGCGAAGACGATTCAGAAGAAAGGCGCCAAGGGGAAGGTCAAGGGCGGCGGCTATGACCTGCTCGAAAACACCGAGAAGCTGCTGTCCGAAGAATACATCCAGTTCACGATCGACCAGCAGCCCTACCTGCAGGGCTTCCTGCCGACGCTCGAGCTGTTCCTCTACCAGGTGTCCAAAACGCTCACCGGCCCGGCCGACGTCAACACCGGCCTGAAGTTCCTGACCAACGAAACGGTCAAGCCGTACGTCAGCACCAAGAGTCGCTTCGAGGGAACCTCCTCGAAGCCCGGCGTCGTCAACGCGTAGCGCCGAGCCGTGGCTGTCGCGTCAGGAAGCGAAGCCTCGGCACAAGCTCCGACCGGGGGTCCCGCGGGCAGCCGCGGGACCCTCGGGGGGAGCGCCAAGAAGCTCCTGCGCAGCTTCCTCACGCTGCGCGAGGGCAGCATCATCCTCGTCACGATCGCGACGTTCATCTACTTCGCGGTGAGCGCCGAAAACTTCGCGACGGGCAGCAACTTCAAGACGCTGCTGCCGTACTTCGCGCCGATCGCGATCCTCGCGGCGGGCGAGGTCTTCATCATGATCAACGGCGAGATCGACCTGTCGATCGGGGCCGTTTACCTGATCACCCCGTTCCTGTTCTACAAGCTGTCCGTGAGCGTCGGCCTGCCGCTCCTGCCGGCCGTGATCCTCGCTCTGTGCGGCAGCGGGCTGATCGGGCTCATCAACGGGTTCTTCATCGCCGTCGTCGGCATCTCCTCGTTCGTCGCGACGTTTGGGATGCTGTTCACGCTCGACGGTCTGACGCTCGTGATCTCGCACTCGGCGCCCGTGTCGACGCCGGGAACGTCCTCGCTGCACGTCGAAACGTTCGCGAAAATCTTCGGCGGCGGCATCTACTCCGAGGTGATCTGGGCGCTCGCGATCGTCGTCGTCCTGCAGCTCGTGTTGACCTTCACGCGGTGGGGCCTCCACACGGTCGCCGTGGGCGGCAACCGTCTCGGCTCGGCCGAGGCCGGGGTGCGGGTCCGACTCGTGCTGATCCGCAACTTCATGCTGTGCTCGTTGCTCGCCGGGCTGGTCGGAGTTCTCGAGGCCGTGCGCACGGTCACCGCCACGCCGGACCCCTCCGGCTCGAACGAAATCCTCTTCCAGGCGATCGCGGCCGCGGTGATCGGGGGGACGCTGCTGCGCGGCGGCTCGGGAACGGTCGTGGGCGCGCTGATCGGGGCGCTGTTCCTCGGGGTGTTGCATGACGGCCTGATCATCAAGGGGGTCAGCGCCGACTACCTTGACCTCTATCTGGGGCTCGCCATCATCCTGGTCATGACGATCAACGTCTTCGTCCAACGCGTGCGAACGGGGTCGGGAGTTGCCTGAGCAGCCTTCCGGCGAGCCGATCCCGCCCGGCGAGCAGCTGCTGCCCGCGGAGGAGGTCGCGGCCGACGAGGCGCGCGCCGCCGGCGGTCCCGTTGCGAGGGAGGAGAGCGCCGGGGCGCGGGGCGAAGAGGTGCTGCGCGTCGAGCACATCGTCAAGAGCTTCGGCCCGATCACGGCCCTGCGCGACATCAACCTGACGCTCAAAAAGGGAGAGGTGCTCGGCCTGCTCGGCGACAACGGCTCGGGCAAGTCGACGCTGATCAAGATCATCACCGGCTTCCAGAAGCAGGACTCCGGGAGCATGTTCCTGCACGGCCAGCCCTACGAGCCGAAGAGCGTCGACGACGCCCGGGCCCAGGGCGTCGACACGGTGTTCCAAGACCTCGCGCTGATCGACGAGCTGTCCGTGTACCACAACATGTTCCTGCGGCGCGAGCGGGTACACAAGCCGCTTCCGTTCCTCGCCAACGGGCTGATGAAGCGGGAGGCGCGCAAGGCGCTCGACGACATCGGCATCAACATCCCGCGGCTGGACGTGCCCGTGGCACGGCTGTCGGGCGGGCAGCGCCAGTCGATCGCCGTCGCGCGCACGGTCTACGGCGAGGCCAACATCCTGTTGCTCGACGAGCCGCTGGCGGCGATGGGCGCCAAAGAGGGCGGCATGATCCTCGAGCTGATCGAGCGCCTGAAGGAGGAGGGCAACGTCTCGATCATCATGGTGCTGCACAACTACGTGCACGTGCTGGCGACCTGCGACCGCGTCAACCTGATCCAGGACGGGACGATCGGGCTCGACAAGCCCACCGCCGAGACCTCGGTCGAGGAGCTCACCCAGATCGTCGTGGAGGAGTACCGCCGGGCGCGCGAGGAGGCGGTAGCCGCTGACGTCGCGCGCGGGGCTCCGCCTACGCCGTCGCGGTGAGCGGCGGCCGATACGCGATCGGCGTCGACTTCGGTACGGAGTCCGGCCGCGCGCTGCTGCTCGACCTCGAGAGCGGCGCCGAGGCGGCGGTCAGCGAGGTGCGCTACCCGCATGGGGTCATCGACCGTGCGCTGCCCGGGAGCGCCGAGGAGCTGCCGCCCGACTGGGCGCTTCAGCATCCGGACGACTGGGTTGCGGTGCTCGAGCAGGCGATCCCCGCGGTGCTCGAGCAGGTGCCGTCGGCGCGCGAGAACGTCGTCGGCCTCGGCGTCGACTTCACCTCCTGCACGGTCCTGCCAGTGCGCGGCGACGGGCTGCCGCTGATGGCCGAGGAGCGCTGGCGCGGACGGCGTCACGCCTGGCCGAAGCTCTGGAAGCACCACGCGGCCCAGCCGGTCGCCGACCGCCTCAACGACGTCGCCGCAGAGCGCGCAGAGCCCTTCCTCGAGCGCTACGGCGGGCGCATCTCCTCCGAGTGGTACTTCCCGAAGCTGATCGAGGTGTGGCTCGAGGATCGCGAGGTCTACGACGCCTGCGAGGGGTTCATCGAGGCAACCGACTGGATCGTCTGGTTCCTGACCGGGATCGAGCGGCGCCAGAGCTGCACCGCGGGCTACAAGGCGATGTGGTCACCGCAGGAAGGGCTGCCGCCCGTCGAGTACTTCGAGACGGCCTACCCCGGCTTCGAGGAGCCCGGGGCGAAGCTCGGGAGCGAGTTCGCGCCGCTCGGGACGAGCGCCGGGGCGCTGCGACCAGAGGTCGCCTCGCGGCTCGGCCTGTCCGACTCGGTGACCGTCGCGGTCGGCAACGTCGATTCGTTCGTCTCGGTCCCCGGCGCCGGCGTCGAGTCGCCGGGCACGTTCGTGATGGTGGTGGGGACCTCGATCTGCGATCTCGTCGTGGATCCGCGCGAGGTGCGCCTGCCGGGGATCACGGGCGTCGTGCGCGACGGGATCCTGCCGGGTCTGTACGGCTACGAGGCAGGGCAGGCCGCCGTCGGCGACATGCTCGCGTGGTTCCTGGAGACCGTTGCGCCGCCCGGCGCGGAGCTCACCGCCTACGAGCGGGCAGCGGAGACGATCGGTCCCGGCGAGGCCGGGCTCGTCGCCCTCGACTGGTGGAACGGCAACCGCACGATCCTCGCCGACGCCGCCCTCAGCGGCGCGCTGTTCGGGATCACCCTGCAGACCACGCGGGAGGAGATCTACCGCGCGCTGCTCGAGTCGATCGCGTTCGGCAACCGCCGCATCGTCGAGAACTTCGACGAGCACGGCCTGCAGCTGGAGTCGATCGTCGCCTGCGGCGGCATCGCCGAGAAGAGCCCGCTGACGATGCAGCTGCTCGCGGACACGAGCGGGCTGGGCGTCAGCGTCCCGGACTCGAGCCAGATCCCCGCCCGCGGCGCCGCCTTGTTCGGCGCGGTCGCGGCGGGGCACTTCGCGGACATCGCGAGCGCGATCGCCGCGACCCGGCCCGGGGTGGCCCGCCGCTATCAGCCCGATCCGGCGGCGAAGGCGGTCTACGATCGGGTCTACGCGATCTACCGGAGCCTGTACGAGCGCCTCGGCCGCAGCGAAGCCGATCTGCTCCACGGCCTGAAGCGCATCTACACCGAAAGGAGAGCGTCTTGAGACCCAGGATCGGACTGCTCGGGATCATGCAGGAGCTCTACGACGAGATGCTGCCCGGGATCACCGAGCACCAGGCCGAGTACGCACGCGCCGTGGCGTCGCGGCTCTCCGGTGTGGCAGACGTCGAGTTCTCCCGGCCGGCGCGCAACCGCGAGGACGTTGAGGAGATCGTGCGCTCCTATGGCGCCGCGGGACTCGACGGGATCGCGATCGTGATGCTCACCTACGGGCCCGCGATGCGCACCGTGCGTGCCCTCACCGAGACGCCGCTGCCGCTGATGCTCGCGAACATCCAGCCCGAACGGTCGATCACCGCGGCGTGGGACATGGCCGACCTGACCTACAACCAGGGCATCCACGGGGCACAGGACCAGGCGAACGCGCTCGTGCGCTCCGGGATCCCGTTCTCGGTGATCACCGGCGAATGGGACTCCGATTCCTTCGCCGCGCAGTTCGGCGAGTGGGCTCGCGCCGCGGCGACGGTCACGGCGCTGCGGTCGACGAGGGTCGCGCTGTTCGGCTACCCGATGAACGGCATGGGCGACATCCTCTATGACCCGCCCGCGATGCTGCGCAGGCTCGGCGCGCAGGTCGTCGCCGAGGACCTGGGCGGCCTCTACGCGCGGATGCAGGAGGTCGGCGAGGAGGAGATCGACGCTCTGATCGCCGACCACGCAGAGCGGTTCGTCCTCGACCCGGGCCTGCCGCGCGCGGGGCACGCCTACGCGGCCCGCTACGAGATCGCGCTGCGCCGGCTGCTCGAGGAGAAGGGGTACCGGGGCTTCTCCGCGCACTTCGACTCGATCGGCGGCGACGGGCGCTTCGAGCAGCTGCCGCTGCTCGCCGCATCGGATCTGATGGCCGACGGCTACGGGTACGCGGCGGAGGGCGACACCAACACGCTGACGCTGATGTGCGCGGCGCAGACGCTGCTCGGCGAGGCCAACTTCAGCGAGCTCTACGCGATGGACTTCGAGCTCGAGTCGGTGCTCGTGAGCCACATGGGCGAGGGCAACTGGAAGATCGCGCGCCGCGACCGCCCGATCAGGCTGATCGACCGCGAGCTCGGCATCGGCGGGCTCGGCAACCCGCCGACCACCGTCTTCTCCGCCGAGCCCGGTCCGGCGACCACCGCCGCGCTCGTCCCCCTCGAGGGCGAGGAGTACCGGCTCGTGGTGGCGCAGGGAGAGGTGCTCGACACGCCCGAGCTGCCGAACGTCGAGATGCCCTACTTCCACTTCCGGCCGCTCGGCGGGGTCAGGGAGTTCATGGACGGCTGGCTGCAGCTGGGCGCCCCGCACCACTTCGTCACCAACCTGGGCGAGCACGCCGGCAGCTGGCGGCGGCTGGCGGAGCTGCTCGACATCGAGCTGGAGGAGCTGTGATCCGGGAGGAGGTGCTGGCGGCGAACCTGGCGCTGCCGGCGCTCGGCCTCGTCACCTTGACATGGGGCAACGTCAGCGGCATCGACCGCGAGCGCGGCCTGGTCGCGATCAAGCCCAGCGGGGTCTCCTACGAGACGATGAGAGCGGAGGACATAGTGCTCGTCGATCTCGAGGGCGAGGTGGTCGAGGGGGAGCGCCGGCCCTCGACCGACACGCCGAGCCACCTCGAGCTCTACCGGGCGCACGAGTGGATCGGCGGCGTCGTGCACACGCATTCGACGTGGGCGACGTCCTGGGCGCAGGCCGGGCGAGAGATCCCAGTGCTGGGCACGACCCACGCGGACCTCAGCGACCGCCCGATCCCGCTCACGCGGGCGCTGACGGAGGCCGAGGTCGGCGAGGAATACGAGGCGGCAACCGGCCGCGCGCTCGTCGAGGCGACGAACGAGCACGAGAGCTGCGCGCTCGTCCGCGGCCACGGCCCGTTCGCCTGGGGCGCCTCGCCCGCAGCCGCGGTCGAGGTCGCGGTCACGCTGGAGCAGGTCGCGCAGATGGCGCTGCTGACGAGGCTGCTGGCGCCCGACGGGCCTCTCCTCGACGAGGCGGTGCGCCACAAGCACTTCGAGCGCAAGCACGGCCCGCACGCGTACTACGGCCAGTGATCCTCGTCGCCGGGGACGCGCTGGAGCGCCTCGTGGAGGAGGTGCCGCGTCCGGCGCTGGTCGTGATGGACGAGAACACCGAGGCGGTCGCCGGCGCGCGGGTGGCGGCCGAGCTGGGCGCGGAGTCGCTCGTCCTCCCGGCCGAGGTGCACGCGACGGAGCCGGCCGCCGAGGCTGTGGCGGCGCGCGTGAGCGGCACGCTCGTCGCCGTCGGCTCGGGCACCCTGACCGACATCGTCCGGTATGCCGCGCACCTGGCCGGGTGCGAGTTCTTCAGCGTCCCGACCGCCGCATCGATGGACGGCTACGCCTCCGGTGTCGCCGCGCTGGAGCGCGACGGCGTCAAGCTGACGCTGCCCGCGCGGGGGCCGGCCGGGGTCTTCGCCGACCCGCGGATCGCCGCGCGGGCGCCCGTCGAGCTGACGCGCGCGGGGATCGGCGACCTGCTTGCGAAGGCCACCGCGAGGGTCGACTGGCTGGCGGCGCACCTGCTCTACGGGGAGGACTGGCGGGAGCTGCCGCCGCCCGCACCGCTGGACATCGAGGCGCTGCTGGCCGGCGAGGTCGAGGCGATGGCCGGGCTGATGCGAGGGCTGATCGACTCCGGCATCGCGATGGCAGAGATCGGCAGCTCGCGGCCGGCGAGCGGCTGCGAGCACCACGCCTCGCACCTGTGGGACCTGCTCGCGGGCCGCGGCCTGCGCCAGCGGGCGCTTCACGGCCTGCAGGTCGGCTACGCGACGGGGTTCGCGATGCGCCTGCAGCGCTTCGCGTTCGGCCGCGACGCGAGGCCGCCGCGCCGGCCGGTGCCGGTCGCCGACCCGCTGGGTGAAGATGCGCGAGCGTGGATCGGGGAGCCGCCTGCCGACGTGCTCGCCGCAGTGGCCGAGAAGCAGAGCATGATCGCGGCCGTCCCCGCCTCCTGGCCCGGCGACGAGCGCCGCTGGGGAGAGCTGACCGGGCGCCTGCGACCGTCGCTCGACGGGTTCCCCGAAGTCGCCGAGGCGCTGCGCCGGGCCGGCATCCCCGACCGCGACTCGGGCTACCTCGGGATCGACACGGCGACGCTGAGAGCCGGGCTCCGCTTTGGCGGGCGCCTGCGCGCGCGCTACACGGTCGTCGACTTCCTGGAGGGGCAGGGGCTCATCGAGGAGGCGCTGGACGCCGCCCTCTAGCTTTCGCGTGGGGTGTCAATCGTGGTGGTGCCCGTGACGGGTCGCCGCGGCGCGTGATCGCGGTGTTTGCGTGAATCGGCGAGAGGTGCGCTCAGCGGCCGCTGCGGGTTCGGCGGGCTGATAAGGCGCCGTCGTGCGGCAGGCTTTCGTGTGCGCCGTGAGAAGCGGCTGCGTGGGCGGGCGGCAAGCTAGGTTGCGCCGTCGTGCGGCATAGCTAAGAAGGCCGTCACCGCCCACGCCGCCGAGCGCGAGCGTAGCGCCGATCGTCGTATGGGTGTTGGGATTGAAGGAGTCGCCAGCACAGCCGGCAGGCGTGGCGTGCGAGTGCAACGCGTGCCTGGATCGGGCGGAACCCTCGCGCGCTGAGCTCTGCGTCTCGCGCTCGGAATGCCTCGCTGCTGCGGCTCAGCCCCCATGCGATGCCCATCAGGGCGTTGCGGTGCTCGGGCAGTCCCTGGCGGCTGATCCGTCCGCGTCGGGTGATCGTCGAGGACTGATAGCTCGCCGGCGCAAGGCCGGTGGCCGAGTAGAGGTGTTCAGGAGTTGCGAAGCGCTCGATCGGCAGCGTGTATGCGCTGAACGCCGCGGCCCTGACGATCGCGACGCCGGCAGGGTTGTGAGGACCTGCCCCGGGGTCTTGGCCAGCAGCACAGCGAGCTGCCCTTCGGCCATGGCGATGTCCCGCTGCAGCTCTTGCCAGCGGCGCAGATCTGCTCCCAGTCGCTGCGCCCGCAGCTCCGCATCGAGTGGTGGCTCCAGAAGCCGCTTCCAGCGCTCGCTCCAGAACACGGCCGTCGTATCACTCGTGCGCCCAGGCGCCCTGGCCAACAACGAGCGTTTGCTCGGAGCGCGCCCGGCGAACGCCGCGGCGCAGGCAAGCACTGCTTGACCTGTCGAAGACTCCAGCTTCAGCGCGCGCCCGTGCCCGGCCGGTGCTGAGAGACCGGGACACAGAGCGTTGAGCTGATCATGCAGCCGCTGCTGGAGCACCCGGCGCGCGTCGACGAGTTGCGCACGGTGGCGGACTGTGCCGAGCAGCGCCTCGACCAGCTGCGGCTCTGCGGGCCGCCCGGCTCCCTGACGCACCAACCACACCAGCGCCGCGCAGTCACGATCGTCGGTCTTGAACCGCCGGGAGCCAAGCTGCGCCCTCGCTGCCGTCGTCTCTGCCGGTGGCCTCCAAGCCGATCACCGGCGAGCCATCAACGCCACTCGCAGCGATCAGCCGCTCGAGCTCATCGACTCCCTCGCGAAGCACCGGCAACGAGACCGGCTCACCGATCATTCCCCGCTCCCCGCTCGTCAGCCACACCCGGTTGAACGCCTTGCCCGGATCGATCGCGACCACGAGCGAGCTCGCGGGCACCTCTCTGCGCAACAGATCCAAGAGAACCTCCCTCAATCAAAGAACGAAAGAGAAAGACCCTCCCGGCCCACGCCACAAAGGGTCTACCTCACGCCGGTCTTTGCGGACCTATCAGCTACCAGCGCGCGTGCACGTGCGGGCGGATCAGGCGGTCGTAGACCTCCTCGACCCCTCGGAGCTGCTCGGCGCGGAGCGGGGGGAGCGCGGCCGCTGCCACGTTGCCGAGCACCTGCTCGCTGTTGCGGGCGCCGGGGATCACGGTGCTCACGCCCGGCTGGTCGACGACCCAGCGCAGAGCGAACTGCGAGAGGGTCGTGCCGGGGTCGAGAAGCGCCTTCAGCTCGCGTGCGGCGGCCACGCCGGTCTCGAACGGCACGCCCGCGAAGGTCTCCCCGACGTCGAAGGCCTCGCCGTGGCGGTTGTAGCTGCGGTGATCCTCGGGCGCGAACGTCGTGTGCTCGTCGTAGCGTCCTGACAGCAGCCCCGAGGCCAGCGGCACGCGCGCGATGATCCCGATGCCCGCCGCGCGTGCGGCGGGGAGCACCTGCTCGAGTGGCTTCAGCCGGAAGCAGTTGAGGATGATCTGCACGCTTGCCACGCGCGGCCTCGCGATCGCGCGAAGGGCCTGCGCGCACGTCTCGACCGAGACCCCGTATGCCCCGATCCGGCCCTCTGCCACGAGGGCGTCGAGCGCGTCGAACACGGCGTCGTCCTCGTACACCGCGTCGGGCGGGCAGTGCAGCTGGACCAGGTCGAGCGGTTCGAACCCGAGGTTCTCCCGCGAGCGCGCGTTCCAGGCCTCGAACGCCGCGGCGTTGTAGTTCTCGGGCAGCTGCTCGGCGCGCCTGCCCATCTTCGTGGCGACGAAGACGCCCGGGTGGCGCGCGCGGAGCTCGCCGCAGAAGCGCTCGCTGCGGCCGTCGCCGTACACGTCCGCCGTGTCGAAGAACGTCACCCCGGCCTCAACGGCGGCGTCGAGCACCCCGTGCGCGGCGGCCGGCTCGACATCGCCCCAGTCGGCGCCGAGCTGCCACGTGCCGAGGCCGACGACGCTCACGTCGCGGCCGAGGCGCTCGATGCGGCGTTCCTCCATCCGGGCGCATCCTCGCAGGTGCGCGCGTCAGCCGAGAAGCGAGGCGAGCTCCGCCGTCTCATCGACGACGAGATCGGCGCCGTCCAGCTCCTCGCGCTCGCCGATGCCCCAGCTGACGCCGATCACGCGCAGGCCGTTGGCGCGCGCCGCGTCGATGTCGTAGAACCGGTCGCCGACCACGACGGCGTCGAGGCCGCCGAGCGCATCGAGCGCGCGAGCGACCGTCTGCGACTTCGGCTCGGAGAGCTCCGGGGCGCTCACTGCGTCGAAGCCGAGCCCGAAGCGCCCGAGCAGCGGCGCGACGAACCTGAGCTCCTTCGAGGTCGCGAGCGCGCGCGGCAGCGCCAGGCCGTCGAGTACCTCGGACATCCCCGCGACGAGAAGCGTCTGGTCCAGGTAGACGCGGGAGTAGAGCTCGTGGTAGGTCGCGACGGCCGCGGCGACGGTGGCCGAGTCCTCCGCCGCGCCCGTGAGCCAGGCGAACGCGGCCAGCGTCGGCGGGCCGATGCAGCGGGCGATCTCCGGGCGGGAACGCGGCTCGAACCCGTGCTCGGCGAGCGCGCCGTTGATCGCCGTCTCGACGGCGGGGAGGGAGTCGATGATGACGCCGTCGAAGTCGAAGATCACCGCCTCGGCGGGCGGGGTCAGCGGCATGCGCGCAGCGCCGGGTACAGCGCACGGAAGCGCTCGCGCGCGGCCCGGTAGGGCTCGATCCACTCCGCGACCGGCTCGATCACCTCGCCGGGCCGCACCGTCGCCGCGACGGCGCTCGGCACATCCGGCCACACGCCCGCGGCGACGCCGCCCAGCAGCGCCGCGCCGAACGCCGCCGCGTCCTCGACGGCGACACGCTGCAGCGGCAGCTCGAGCACCGAGGCGATGATCCGCAGCCACTCCCCGCTGTGCGCGCCACCGCCGGAGACGCGGCCGAGCGCGGGGCGCTCCCCCAGCTCGGAGACGAGGTCGAGCGAGTCGCGCAGGCCGAACGCGACGCCCTCGAGCACAGCCCGCACGAGCGCGCCGCGGTCGTGACGCAACTCGAGGCCGGTGAAGGCCCCGCGCGCGTCGGGGTCGGCGTGGGGCGTGCGCTCGCCGGCGAGGTACGGCAGGAACAGCAACCCCTCAGCCGCCGGTTCCCATGAGCGCGCCTCCGCCGTCAGGACGTCGTAGTCGGCGCCGACGATCCGCTGCAGCCAGGCCAGCGAGCCCGCGGCAGAGAGCATGACCCCCATCGCGTGCCAGGTGCCCGGGATCGCGTGACAGAAGGCGTGCACGCGCGCCTGCGGGTCTGCCGCGTAGCGGTCCAGCGCCGCGAACACCACGCCCGAGGTCCCCAGCACGACGGATGCGACCCCGCCCGCGCGGTCGACGCCCGCGCCGAGCGCGCCCGCGGCCTGGTCGCCGGCGCCGGCCGCGACGGGGACCCCGTCGGCGGTGAGGCCGCTCACCTGCGGGCTCTCCAGCGACGCCGGAAGCCACTCGGACGGCAGCGACAGCGCGTCCAGCACCTCAGCGCTCCAGCGCCGCTCGGCGACGTCGAGCAGCAGCGTGCCCGAGGCGTCGGCGACGTCGGTCGCGTGCTCGCCGCACAGGCGCAGCCGCACGTAGTCCTTCGGCAGGGCTATGCGCGCGATGCGCGCGTAGAGATCGGGCTCGTTGGCGCGCATCCACAGCAGCTTCGGGGCGGTGAAGCCGGGCAGCGCGCGGTTGCCCGTCAGCTCGATCAGCCGCGCCAGCCCGATCGTCGCCTCGATCTGCTCGCACTCGGCGGCGGTGCGCTGGTCGTTCCAAAGGATCGCCGGCCGCAGGACGCGGCCGGCCGCGTCGAGCGCGACGAGACCGTGCATCTGGCCGGAGAGGCCGATACCGGCGGGACGCCCCGCATCAGCCTGCAGCCGGGCGAGCACGGCGCTCGCCGCCTGCCACCAATCCTCCGGGTCCTGCTCGGCCCACCCGGGCCGCGGCGTTGAGAGCCCGTAGCTCGCCTCGGCGGCAGCCAGCACCCGCCCTTCGGGATCGAGTGCGAGCCCCTTGACCCCGCTGGTGCCGACGTCGAGGCCGAACACGCCGCCTTCGGGCGCGCCGGCGCCTGCGCTCACGCTCCGAGCGCCGCGTAGACGAGCTCGTAGGCGGCCACCGCGTCCTTGTTCTCCTGTGCCACGCGGAGTGCCTCGTCGTCGATCTTCGCCGCGATCGAGTCGATGAAGTTCCACTGGATCACCGACCGCCTCACCGCGCCGATCTGATCCTCGGTGTACGGGTACAGGTCGAGGCCGAGGCGTTCGCCGTTCGAGCCGTAGCCGCAGCGGCGCAGCTCCAGCGCCAGCTCGACCGTCTCCATGAAGGCGGTGGTGCCGAGCATGTTGTCGTCGTCGAAGGTGCCCCAGCCCGAGTTGCCGTGCTGGTGGCCCAGCAGTCCTTCGGAGTGGAGCAGCGCTGCGTACTCGGGGAGGTGCTCGTCGTTCATCAGCAGGTGCTGCCAGTCCATGTTGACCTGGACGTTGTCGAGGCCCTCGGCGCGAAGCTTGTTCGCGACGTAGATCGTCATCCCCATGTTGCGCATCAGGATCTTCATCGCGGGCTCGGAGTTCTTGTGCTCCAGGAAGAGCTTGACCCCGTGGCGTTTGCAGATCTCCGCGGCCTCGGCGATGCCCTCGATCAGCCAGTGCCACGACTGCACGTAGGGCGTCTGGAACGGGTAGTTGTAGCCCTCGATCCCCGGCCAGACGATCATGTGCGCGCCGAGCGAGCCGGCGAACTCGGCACCCTCGGCGACGATCCGCCGGGCCTCGGCGCGGACATGCTCGTCGGGGTTCACGAGGCCGCCGCGGCCGAAGCGCGGATCGAGGTGAAGGCCCCCCGCGATGCAGTAGATGTCGTGCTCGCCGAGCGCCGCCTGCACGTCGCTGAGGTTCTCGTGGGAGAGCTCCTGCGGGTAGTGGAACTCGTAGCCGTCGATCAGGTCGCCGAGGCCGGCGACCGCCCGGTGCACCTTCTCGGCGACCGGTTCGGCGTCGTAGGCGTGCGCGGGCTGATAGCCCCCCGGCACGAAGCGCGTGATCATCGGGCCGAACGCCCAGATGCCGAGACTCGTCTTCATCGTCCTACCTCCGTTGGTTCGTTGGCCTCGGCGCTCGCGTACAGCGCCGCGATCGTGCGCGCCTGTGCAACCGCGTCCTCCCGCCCGAAGCGGTGAGCCCGTTCGCCCGCGACAGCCGCCGCGAAGTCCTCGAGCTCGCAGGCGTACGGGTCGCGGTGCTCGACCTCGACGCGCTCGAGGCCGTCCACGCGACGCAGCTCGATCACGGGGCTGCGGGAGTGCCAGGGGTCGTCCAGCCAGATGACGCCCTCGGTTCCCGTCACTTCGAGCTCGTCGCGCGCGGCGAGATCGAGACCGCAGTCGATCGTCGCGAGGACGTCGCCCGCGAAGCGCAGGAGCCCGGTCAGCCGCACGTCGACGCCGTCGCCCCCCGTCACCTGCTGCGCCTTCACGGCGAGCGGCTCGCCGGCGAGCAGGCGAGCGGCGCTCACGCAGTAACAGCCGACGTCCATCAGCGCGCCGCCGTCGAGCGCCGCGCTCAGCCGGATGTCATTCGTCCGATCTCGTGTCCCCGAACCGGCCAGCCGGAACGAGAACGAGGCTCGGATCAGGCGCAGCTCGCCGATCTGGTCCAAGAGCTCGACGAGCCGTCGCGCCTGCGGGTGGTGGCGCCACATGAAGGCCTCGGCGAGCACGAGGCCGCGGCGCTCCGCGACGCCGAACGCGCGCTCGACGTCTTCGGGGCGGCGCGAGAGCGGCTTCTCGCAGAGCACGTGCTTGCCGGCCTCGAGCGCGCGCACGGACCACTCGACGTGCAGCGAGTTCGGCAATGCGATGTAGACGGCGTCGAGGTCCGGGTCGGCGAGCAGCTCCTCGTAGGAGCCGTGCGTGCGCTGCACGCCGAGCGAGCGCGCCTGGACTTCGGCTCGCTCGGAGTCACGCGACCCGATCGCCACGATCTCGACGGAGCTCGTCTGCCTCGAGCCTGCGACCAGCAGCTCGTTGATACGGGCTGTCGAGAGCAGGCCGAGCCTCATGGAGATCCATCTTATGTGGCGCCCGGCACTCGCCGTTGATAAGGCCGAGCCGCGTCGCCGGAGGGCCCGGGCGGCACTCCACCCCAGGGTGCCCGCGCGGGCTAGCTGACTGCCTCGCCGACGAGCTTCTGGACGTAGGGCTCGAAGATCGACGAGACGGACGCGGCGGTGTCGTGACTCGAGCCGCTCGGCAGCGCGGCGTAGCTGATCGCGACGCGCACCAGCACGTCACTCAGCAGCTCGGCATCGCGCCGGCGCATCAGCGGCCAGCCGGCGACCATCACCTCGGTGAGCCGATCGGCGGCGCGCTCGACCAGCGGCTTGCCCTGCGTGGTCAGCAGCGCGAGCAGCTCCTCTGCGCCCTCTTCCACGACGATCGCGCGCAGCAGCGGGTTCTCCGCCGCTTCCGTGAGGAACAGGTCGAGCGCGGCCGCGAGGGCCTTGGACGGGTCGGTGAGGTGCTGGTTGACGCTCGCTTCGACGGCGTCGAGAAACGATTCCGCCTCGCGCAGGACGAGCACCTGGGCGAACTCCTCCCGCGAGCCGAACTCCTTGTAGAGCGTCTGGCGGCTGACGCCGGCGGCGACGGCGATGTCGGCCATCGTGATGTCCGCCCAGTGGCGCGAGGACAGCTCGTGGCAGGCCGCGTCCAGGAGCGTGTTGCGCAGCAGCTCGCGAGCTGCGACCGAATATGGGACACGTGGGCTCGAGGCTGACATGCGCTTGCTCTTGCGGCTGGCCACGGTCGAGCCGGGGGGCATCACTCGACCTCTTGGAAATCGACCTTATCGCGCACGCCGCAGTCGGGGCACGCCCAGTCGTCGGGCACCTCGCCGAACGCGGTGCCCGGCGGGAACCCCTCGCGCGGGTGTCCCTGCTGCTCGTCGTACTCGTAGCCGCAGCCCGGACAGCGCCAGCGGCTCACGAGGCCGCCTCGGCTGCGGGCTTCACGCCGGTACCGCGAAGGTAGCGCCGCCGCTTGGACGGGTGCACGTTGGCAAGCGATGCATCGCCGTCGTAGTGGGCCAGCACGCGGTGGTCCATCACCCGTCGCCACGCCGGCGGGGCGAGGGCGAGCACGATCATGCCGGCATACCCCGTCGGCAGCTGCGGCGCCTCGTCGACGTGGCGCAGCGCCTGGTAGCGGCGCACGGGGTTCGCGTGGTGGTCGGAGTGGCGCTGGAGGTGGTAGAGCAGCACGTTCGAGGCCGCGCTGTTGCTGTTCCAGCTGTGCTCGGGGCGCGTGCGCTCGTAGCGGCCGTCCTCGCGGTGCTGTCGCAGCAGCCCGTAGTGCTCGAGGTAGTTGACGACCTCGAGCAGGCTGAAGCCGACGACGGCTTGGAGCACCACGAACGGGATCACGACCGTGCCGAAGATCGCCACGAGGACCGCGAACAGGACGACGCTCATCGCCCACGCCGTGAGGATGTCGTTGCTCGGCGTCCAGGCCCCTCTGTCCAGGCGGCGCAGCCGCGTGCGCTCGAGCTCCCACGCCGAGCGCACGCTCCCGAGCACGGTCCGGGGCAGGAACGCGTAGAAGCTCTCGCCGAGCCGGGCGCTGGCCGGGTCCTCGGGCGTCGCGACTTTGACGTGGTGGCCGCGGTTGTGCTCGATGAAGAAGTGCCCGTAGCCGCTCTGTGCCAGCGCGACGCGGCTCAGCCATCGCTCGAGGTTGTCGCGCTTGTGGCCGAGCTCGTGGGCCGTGTTGATCGCGACGCCGCTCACCATGCCGACCGTGAGCGCCAGGCCGACCTTGTCGACCGTGCTCAGCGACGGGCGGCTGAACAGCCAGCAGGCCGCGAGGAGCCCGGCGTACTGGAGCGGTATGTAGGCGTAGGTGCACCAGCGGTAGTAGCGGTCCTGCTCGAGCCACTTGATGACGTCGTCGGGAGGGTTGCGCGCGTCCATTCCGATCGCCAGGTCCAGCAGCGGGAAGACCCCGAACACCACCACCGGGCCGGAGAACCAGAACGCCGCCACGCCGGTGGCTTCGACGAGGCCCCAGCTGAGGAAGGGGAGCACCGGCACGACGAGGCCGAGCAGCCAGGCGTGGCGCTTGGGGTCGCGCCACAGCGGCATCGCCGGCGTCACGGCCGTGACCGCGCCGGCGGCGGGACCGGGTCGATGGGCTTCGGGTGCGGCTGACATGCGCAGCGGACCTCCGTGCTGTGTCGGTTGGGCAGGTTCCCCTCCCGCGAGAGCAGTTTACAGAGAGAGTCAGAGGTGTCAAGAAACTGGACATCTCGCACATGCGTCGCCGAGGCGTCTGGGAACCGCCTTGCACCGCGGCAGAGGCCGGTACACTCCGCCGACCGGGGAGTTCGCTGCATCCGAACAGTTGAGAGGCTGAGCTTGGCGGTTACTTCGGTTGAAGAGAGCGGAGAGGCCGCTGGCCGCCGGCGCGGACGATGGCCGATCGTCGCGGCGGTGATTGTGGCCCTGCTCGTCCTGCTCGCGCTCGGCGCGTATCTGTATGACCACTCGAGACGCGACGTGATCGCCAAGGGCGTGCGCATCGACGGCATCGCGGTCGGCGGGCTGCACGAAGCGGCGGCGCGCGCGAAGCTCGAACGGGACATCGTCCAGCGCCTGAACGGCCCGGTCGTCGTGCACTCGGGCTCACACCACTGGACCCTGACGGGCAGCAGCGCGGGGGTGAGCGTCGACGTCCGGAACATGGTCCAGCAGGCGATCGACCGCAGCCGCGAAGGCTCGATCCTGACGCGCACGTGGCGCTCGCTGACGGGCGGCAGCGTGAACCGCAACATCCCCCTGGTGGCGAGCTACTCGCACGAGTCGATCCGGGCGCTGACGGCGAAGATCCGCGCCTCGGTGAACCGGCCTGCGCGGGACGCGACCGTCGAACCGGGCGGGGAAGGGCTGCGCAGGGTGCCGGGGCAGAACGGCAGGACGGTCGAAAACGACAAGCTCGGCGGGCGCATCGAGGCGGCGCTGCTCGCGCCGCTCGGCGGCCGCTCGGTGACGGTGCCAGCGACGATCGTCAAGCCCAAAGTGACGACCGCGCAGCTGGCGGCCAGGTACCCCGCCTACATCGTCATCGACCGCAACACCTTCCGTCTCAGGTTCTACAACCACCTGAAACTCGAAAAGACCTACGAAGTCGCCGTCGGCATGGAAGGGCTCGAAACGCCGGCCGGGCTGCACCACATCGAATGGGAGCAGGTCGACCCGCCCTGGTACGTCCCCAAGAAAGCGTGGGCCGGGGCGCTCGCGGGCACCGTCGTGCCGCCGGGCCCGGCGGACCCGCTGAAGGCGCGCTTCATGTCGATCGAAGGCGGCGCCGGCATCCACGGCATCGACCCGAGCGAGTACTCCTCGATCGGCCACGACGCCTCGCACGGCTGCGTGCGGATGCGGATCCCGGACGTGATCGCGCTCTACAGCAAAACGCCCGTCGGCACGCCCGTCTTCATCATCTAGCGCCCGCGCCGGGCGCGCCCCGTCAGTCCTCGGGGAGGCCGGGCGGCTTGCGCGCGGCGAGGTGCTCCTGGTTCTGGCGGCGCTCGCCGCGGATCTGGAACGCGATGTAGACGAGGATGACGTTCACGAGGATGCCGATCCCGACGAAGGTGATCAGCAGCCCGATCGTCTTCGAGGTTGCCTCGTCGGTCGCGAGCAGGAGCATGGGCGGAGGCTATCAACGGCGCGGGCGCCGGGTGTTCTAGCCTTCATCGCGCCGCCGGGCCTCGGCCCGCAGCGCCAGGAGAGGTGCCGGAGCGGTTGAACGGGCGCGACTGGAAATCGCGTAACGGGGGAAACCTCGTTCGAGGGTTCGAATCCCTCCCTCTCCGTCGAGCCGTCGCGGGGCGACCGGGGTTCGGGCAAATCCGCCAGACTCCGCGGCATCGGCCGGCCCCGGGCTCCCGGCTCGCGATGCGATGCCGCTCTCCTCACGGAGCCGGACATCGATCGGAGGAGCCAGCGATGAGCACGACCGCAGCGCCCGAAGTCGCCAGACAGCCCCCACGCCCGCTCCATGCATGGGTGCTTCCGACGCACATGTCCGAGCCCGTCAACCCGGCGCTGCTGGAGCACGCCGAGCGGCGCGCCGCCTACGCGCAGAACCGGATCGCGGATCGCATCACCGCGTTCGCCGGCTCGATGGCCTTCGTCTACATCCACATCATCTGGTTCGGCTGCTGGATCGGGTTCGGCGTCGAGTCCTACCCCTACGGCCTGCTGACGATGATCGTCTCGCTCGAGGCGATCTTCCTCTCGACGTTCGTGATGATCAGCCAGAACCGGGCCGAAGTGAAGCGCCAGGTCGTCGCCGACGCGCAGTGGCACACGGTGCAGGAGGAGGATCGCCAGAACAAGCGTCTGATCGTGCTCTCCAATGAGCAGAAGAAGCAGAACGAGCAGCTGCTCGACCTCTCCCGGCAGATCCTCGCGCTGACCAAGGAGGTGCGGGGGCTCGCGGGCAAGGCCGAGGAAGACGGTCGGCAGCGGGCGGAGCTGCTCGAGGTCTCCAAGCGCACGCTGGCGCTGACCGAGGAGCTCCACGGCGCGGCGGGGTGAGCACCGGCGCCGCGGCGGTCAGGCGTCGCGGTGCTCCCAGAGCCGGTATCTGCCGAGCGGGCGGTAGCCGAGCGCTTCGTACAGAGGCCGTCCCATCTCGCTCGATTGCAGCGTCGAGGTCGCCCGGCCTCGCTCGCGCGCATCGCGCAGCGCGGCGAGCAGCGTCGCGCGAGCGGCGCCGCGGCGGCGCAGCTCAGGCACCGTGGCGACCATGAAGACGCCGGCGTCCCTCCCCGCGTGCACGACCGCGAGCGCCGCCGCGGGCGCGCCGTCGATCCGGGCCAGCCAGCCCTCGCTGTGCCCGAGCAGCCCCGGCAGTCCGCCGGTCAGAAGCGAAGGGGGCAGCCCGTATCCGGCGCCGGCGGCCTCGGCCAGCGGGCCGAGGTCCTCGGTTCGTTCGATCTCCGCGTCGCCGGCCGGCCCGCCGAGCTCATCGAGCTCGCGAAGGTCGAGCGCCATCGCCGTCGGCGCCGAGGCGAGACGCATGCCCCTCCCTTCGAGCGCTTCGGCGCCCGCGGGGTCGTTCTCGTGCAGCCAGAGCCCCCAGCGCGAGATGCCGGCGCTCGCGTAGCTCGCTGCGAGCGCCTCGAGCTGGTCCGGATCGATCGCGCTGCCGTACGGCTCGAGAGCCGAGTTCAGCAACGCGCTGGAGGAGGCCGCCGGCACCACCGAGCCGACCAGCTCGCCGGCTTCGATCACGGCGCCGGCGGCGGCGGCGCCTCCGAGGGCACGCTGCCAGGCCTGCATCGAGCGGGACATCGTCGCGAGCGCGTCGTGGTCGGCGGCCACGGCCGCGACGCTAACGGACGGCGGCCGTTCGTAGACTTCGGCGCGTGATGGCGTCGAGCAGCCGGAGGGGTACGTGAGCACGAACGGGCACGGCGGCCGCGAGGCGGTCATCTGCGAACCCCTGCGCACGCCCGTCGGGCGCTTCGGCGGCGTGTTCCGCGACGTCGATGCCGCCGCGCTCGCCTCGACCGTGATCGGCGAGCTCGTCACCCGGACCGGCCTGCGCGGCGAGGACGTCGACGACGTCGTGCTCGGGCAGTGCTCGCCGAACGCCGAGGCGCCCGCGATCGGCAGGGTCGCCGCGCTCGATGCGGGGCTGCCGGTCGACGTGCCCGGCGTTCAGGTCGACAGGCGCTGCGGCTCGGCGCTGCAGGCCGTGATCGACGGCTGCATGCGTGTGCAGACCGGCGCCGCCGAGCTGATCCTCGCCGGCGGCGTGGAGAGCATGAGCCAGACCGAGTACTACTCGACGTCGCTGCGCTGGGGGCCGCGCATGGGCGACGTCGATCTGGAGGACCGGCTCACGCGCGGACGCGTCACGGCCGGCGGCATCAACCACCCGGTGCCGGGCGGCATGCTCGAAACGGCGGAGAACCTGCGCCGCGAGTACGGGATCGCGCGCGAGGAGCAGGACGAGCTGTCCCTGCGCTCGCACCAGCGCGCGGTGGCCGCGCAGGAGGACGGCCGCTTCGCGGAAGAGGTCGTGCCGGTGACGGTGCGAAAGAGACGAGAGGAGGCGATCGTCGATCGCGACGAGCACCCCCGTCCCGACGCCACCCTCGAGTCGCTCGCGGCGCTGCGTCCGGTGATGGGCCGGGACGACCCGGAGGCGACCGTGACCGCGGGCAACGCGAGCGGCCAGAACGACGGCGCCGCGATCTGCGTCGTCACCCACGCGGAGAAGGCCGCCGAGCTCGGGCTGAAGCCGTTCGGCCGGCTCGTCGCGTGGTCGGCCGCCGGGGTTCCGCCGGCGACGATGGGGATCGGTCCGGTGCCCGCGACGGCGCGGGCGCTGAAGCTGGCCGGCCTGCAGATGGACGACATGGGCCTGATCGAGCTCAACGAGGCGTTCGCCGCGCAAGTGCTCGCCGTGCTGCGCGAGTGGGAGCTGCCGGACGGCCTCGAGCGCGTAAACGTCAACGGCTCGGGCATCTCGCTCGGGCACCCCGTGGGCGCCACGGGCGCGCGGATCCTCGCGACGCTTCTGCGCGAGATGGACAGGCGCGAGGTCCGCTACGGCCTCGAGACGATGTGCATCGGCGGTGGCCAGGGGCTGGCGGCCGTCTTCGAGCGCGTCGAGGCCTGAAACGCCCGGTCGCGTCGCCGCGAGCTCTCGCCGCTCGGCGACGCCGCGGCGGCACACCCGGGACAGCCCGTGCCGCAACGTTAGACTTCGTCGCTCTGCGCCCGTAGCTCAGCTGGATAGAGCGTCGGTCTACGGAACCGAAGGTCAGAGGTTCGAATCCTCTCGGGCGCGCTCGCCACGGCTCGATGTGTGATCCCGCTCATCGCGGGTACAGGCATCAGATCAACCGCCTGATCCTCAGCGTCTGCCTCGCCGCGTCCTGCATCGCCACGATCGTCGCGGTGGCTCTGATCGGCGCCCCCGGCTTGGTGCTGCTCCCCCTGGCAGGGCTGATCACCGCGGTCCTGCTCTTCGACGAGGAGCTCAGCCACCGCCTGCGGCACGAGGGCCGTCACGTCGCGGACGAGCACTCCCAGCCGCCACGGGCCCAGATCGAAGCCGACGAAGACGCGCCGCTCGGCGCGAGCGACGAGCAGCACGAGGAACCCCGCTCCGTCGACTTCCCCTCGGACGCGCCCGCGTACCGCGTGCTGCGTCGCCGCGAGGAGCGCCGTCGCACCGCATCGGGGCGCGCGGTCCCCACGGGCCAGGTGCGCGAGCGCTAGCGCGCCGGGCGGCGCGGTCCGTGCGCGCTCAGCCGTGTGCGAGCGCGGACGGGGAGACGGCCCCGAACTGGAGCGTCTCGGCGGGGAGCGCCGGGCGGAGGTCCCCAGCCTCGATCTCGCTCCCCTCGTCGGCGGTGTTCGCTGCCGGTGCTGCCGCTGCTGCTGCCGCTGCTGCTGCCGCCGCCCCTGCCGCCGCCCCTGCCGCCGCCGTCGCCGCTGCCGCCGTCGCGGGCGCGGGCGCCCACCCGGCGGCCACGGCGGGAGCATGCTCGACCGGCTCGTCCTGCCGTTCGGCTTCGGTGGGTGCCGGCCACTCCCCGTGGGCCGGCGACGCCCACGCAGCCTCGTCCGGCCCGGCGGACCAGGCGGCGGCCTCGTACTCCGCCTGCTCCGGTGCCGCCCAGCCGTCGTCCAGGACCGCGTAGCGGAACTGCCCGCTCTCGTCGCTGACCCAGAAGGCGTCGCCGTACTCGGTGCGCTCGTGCAGGATCGAGCGTTCGTAGTGGGCGGCGATGCGGGCGAGCGAATCGATGTCCGCCACGTCGATCACCGCGACGCCCGGCTGCTGCCAGACGCACTCGACCGGCACGATCGAGCCTCCGTAGCGGGAGAGGATCGCCGCCACCGGGCTCTGGCGGCGCGGGCGGGCGGCGAGCATGAGCGCGGCGCACAGTGCGCACGCCACGAGCGCGAGCCCGCCGAGCGCGATCACGCGCGCCGCGCCGACCGTGAGGCTCAGGGGGCCGAGCGCGATGTGCGCGGGCCTGCTGCGACGGGCGGTGACCGAGCCGCTCGCGGAGTGTTCGAAGCTCGTCGTCGCGGTTGCCGCTTCCGAGGGAGCGCCACTCGCCGTGACGGGGCGGATCTCGAGGCTGTTCAGCGCGAACTTGCTCGCCGCTGCGAAGCGGCCCTGCAGCGGCGCGCCCGCGAGCTTGCCGCCGAGCGTCACGTGCGGGGTGATGGCGAGGGTGTAGGAGCCGCGAACCGCCGTCACCGATTCGACTCGGTCGACCAGCGCGAGCAGCGAGCCGATGTCGAGCCGTCCCCGCAGGACGCCCTCCTCGCCGCTGATCGCGGCCGGAGGCCCGAGCGGCATGGTCGTCCGCCAGCCGCTGGTCGAGCTGACGGTCGCGCTCAGCCAGCCTCGCGCGTCGACGCGGTGGGGAGCAGCCGAGGAGAACCGGTAGGCGAACTGGAGCTTCACGGACCGGACCACGTGCGTGAACAGGGGTTCCCCGGTGTGCACGCTCCCGGACGGGTAGGTGGGCCCGGCGGGCGGGCTCGCCGTGTAGCTGAGCTTCCCGGTCTGGCGGTAGGGGACGCTGGTCGCGATCACCGCGGCTGCGGGCCGGGTGAAGGCGAGCACCGCCAGGACGAAGAAGGGCGTCATCGCGACGAGCGCGCAAGCCACGATCGCCGCCGCGGGGGCGGCGCCCAGACGACTCTCCGGGGACGTGGCAGGAGGCGCGGCGGTGGCGAGGGGCGCCGCGGCCGCCTCGGCCCGGCCGCGCTTGCGCCGTCGCCTCCGTCTCGCGAACGACACGCCGCCGACGAGCAGCGTCCCGATCGCGAGCAGCAGCCCCATCAGCGCGGGCGAGCGGAGCGAGTGCAGGGCGCGGCCTGCCCCGGGCAGGTGGACCCACAGCGCGCCGATGAGCTGTGAGCGGGTCGGGTGTTCGAAGTCTGTGAAGTTGTTGTTGTCGCCCTTGAAGATGTAGCGCGAGCCGTCGCGGCCGATGATGCGGTGGAGCACCACCGTCCCGAGCTCGCGGTTGTGGTAGGCGACGACCTGCCCGACGCGGTAGTCGCTCCCCTGACGGACGATCGCGAGGTCGCCGGAGTGGAACCGCGGCTCCATGCTGATGCCGTCGGTGATGACGTAGCTGGTAGACCCGCCGACCGCGGCGGGCGCGAACAGGAACCACAGAGACGCGAGGAGCGCGAGCGTGAGGGCGCCCCACAGGATGCTCTGGATGTGCGGGCGTGCTCGCATCGCGCTTGAGGTGGGGCCGGCGTCACGCGTCGCGACGGAGCGGCCCTCTTCGGGCCGCTCCGCGCGGGCGTATGCCTATTCGATCGTGACGGTGCCGCTGCTGACGGCCGCAACCGACAGCTTCAGGCCTTCTCCGTCCGGCACAGGAGTGTTGAACGTGCAGGTCACTGCGAACGGCGACGCAGCTTCCGATGCGCCGCAGTCGGTCCAGTCGCCTTTCGCCGGCGTCGACGCCGTCAACGCGACAGCGACGTCAGTCGCTTGCTTGTCGAGGTCGAAGGTGACGGCGGTCATCGTTTCGCCGTCGCCGCTGAACGTGTAGTTCGTCGGCGAGGCGACCGTGAAGCCGCTGACCGTCGCCGAACCCGCACCTGCAGAGTGGCTCGCGACCGTGTTGCTGGCCGTGAACGCGTACGCGCCCACGCCGATCACGCTCGCAACGAGAAAGACCAGAAGGCCCGCGACGCGTCGCCTGCCTCCCGTGCTACGCCTACCGATGTGCATGGCCACGTCGGGCCCCCTTTTTGGGTTGTGATCACCGGACACTCCCTGTGTCCGAGCGGCACTCCCTGTGTCCGCGCCGTGACCATCGACCCCGGAGCCCCGGAGCTTTACGCCTGCACTGCGGCGATCAGCCCAGCTTTGCCTCGACCTGACGGGTCACGCGGCGCTTGAGCTGGTGGAGCGCGACGCGCTCCTCGGCGGCGCTGATCTGCCCCGCTTTGACGGCGGCGTCGAGTCGCGCCCGACGCACCTGCACGATCGCTTCGATCAGCTCGGCGCGGGAATGGCCGTGCGCGGCGGCGATCTGCGCGAGCGTCCGCCCGGAACGCAGCTGCGAGCGCAGTTGCGCCTGGGTCATGCCGAGGTAGCTCGAGGCCGCGGCCAGCGCGCCGCCGACGCGCCGCGTACGCCGCAGCTGGGCCCTGATCCTCGTGCGAAGCTGACGCTCCTTGTCCCGCACTTCGGCCGGCGTCAGGCCCTGCTTGCTCAATTCGGCGGCTCGGCGCGCGAGCAGAACATGCAGCAGGCCGCGCGAGCTGCGCCCGGGAGTCGATTCGGCGATCTGCGCGAGTGTTTCGCCACCGCGCAGGCGCCGGCGCACGGCGCTTGCGTCGAGGCCGAGGTAGGAGGCCGCCGACGCGGTCGCGCTCTCGCCCCCGCCTGCGGACACCGAGTGGGGTGCGTGGTGTCCGGAGCCGCCGCCGAGGGTCAGAATCAGAACAGCCGCGACGATCGCGACCAGCGCGACGGCAAGCATCAGCGTCTTCCTCGTCACCCGTCCCAAAGCGTCCTCTCCCACACGACGTGATCGGTTTGTCAATGCTAGACTGGCCGTCCAGCCAGCGCGGCGCCTCGAGCGTCGCTCGACGTCGCCCGGCCCTCTCTAGGCGCTCGTCCAGATATTAGACTTCCCGCGGCAGGCGGGCGCCGCGGCAGATGCGCGTGTCCGTCGGCTTTCATGGTATGCTCGCCGGCGTCGAGTCGCGATCTCGGGGGGCCACAAGGGGGTGCCCAGACGTTGCCTGGGTCGCAGACGCGTTAGTGGGAAACCGTCTACCAGCCTTCTCGAGCGAGGCGAAAGCGAGGACTTAGGAGAATGAGGACCCTTAAGATCACGGTCGCGTTGGCCGCGATCGCGTGCGTGGGAGCGCTCGCGTCGCCAGCCCTCGCGAAAGAAGCATCTTTCTTCGGCGAATTCCACGCGAACGTGCCGAGCGGCGGCCCGGTCACGCCCTCCACGCCGGTGGACGCGAAAACGAAGGAAGGCGAACTCGATGGGATGTACCTTGGGAAAGAAGAAACCGGCCCGTTCGCGTTCACGTGCGAAAAACTGACGTCGGACGCCAAACACGTCGAAGCCGAAAGCTCTCAGACCTTCCGCACCGAAATCAAGTTCCTGAAATGCAAAGCGCAGCGGCGGCTCGTCGGTCACATCGTGGAAGAAGTCCCGGTCAAGATGCAGAAGGGCTTCGAAATGGAATTCCACGCGAACGGCTTGGCTGAACTCGGGAAATCCGAAGGCGAAAACCACATCGTCAAAGGCACCGAGATGGAAGTCAAGGTCAAGGGCGGCGCCTGCAAAGTGATTCTGCCGAACCAGACCATCCCGACGAGCGGGAACCTCGAAAAAGAAAGTGAAGCGGCCGAATACGGCAAAGAATTCGAAAAAACCGAAAAGCTCAAACTGTACCCCAACGGGTTCAAATTCGAGCTGTTCGTCGAATGGCACAACAAGGTCGTCTTCTACATCCCGGTCGAAAAAAATGGGGCGTGCAAATACACGAAAGAACCGGGCGGGAAATTCAACCCCGAACTGAACGTCGTCGAATACCCCGGCTACTTCGAAGGCGAACTCGAAGAAATCAAAGTGAAGCGCGGCAACATCTGGTTCGAAAGCGCCAGGGAACGCAAAGAAATCGAAGAAAAAGGGACGTGTGCGCAGACGCACTCCTGCTGAACCAGAAGCGGTCTGAGCCGGACGGAGTCTGACCCCGCGCTCGTCGAGAGCGACGCGGACCGACACCGACAAGAGCGCGGCAGGGCATTCGCCCGCCGCGCTCTCGGCGTTAAGGGGCTGGTCCGCGGCGGCTCTCCGGGCGCGCCGGACGGCGGCGTCGGCTCGCGCGGGGCGTGCCGCGGAGCGAGCTCTCAGAACGCCCCGCCCCGGAAGCTCAGGCCTGGGCCAGCACGGGCACCGACTGCCCGTCGCTCTTCGAGCGGTACATCGCGGCGTCTGCCAGGCGCACGAGCTCGTCGGCGCTGATGCTGCCGTGCTCGGCGCAGGCGACGCCGATGCTGGCGCGCAGCTCGGGTTCGCCGCAGGAAAGCTCGAAGGTGCCGCAGACGGTCATCCTGATGCGGTCGGCGACCTGCATCGCGACCTTTGCCGAGGGGACCCCGCGCAGGACAATCAGGAACTCGTCGCCGCCGAGGCGGCCGATCACGTCCGAGTCGCGGCTCGCGAGCTTCAGGCGCTCGGCGACCAGCGTCAAGAGCTCGTCGCCGGCGGCGTGGCCGAGCGTGTCGTTCACAGGCTTGAACTTGTCCAGATCGACGTAGACGACGCCGGCCTGCCCGGTGTCCTCGCGTGCAAGCTCCTCTCCGAGCAGCGTCAGGATCGAGGAGCGGTTGTGGACGTGCGTGAGCGTGTCGTAGGTGGCGCGGTGCTCAAGCTCCTGGCGGGCGCGGGCGCTGTCGGTGATGTCGAGCACGCAGGTGATCGCGCCGCCGATCTCGCCGCTGGCGCGCGCGAGCGGGCGGATGCTCATCAGGGCGCGTCGCCAAGCCCCGGAGGGCCGCACGATGTCGACCTCGACGTCGCGAT
Source organism: uncultured Solirubrobacteraceae bacterium (assembly GCA_963836035.1). GTDB lineage: Bacteria > Actinomycetota > Thermoleophilia > Solirubrobacterales > Solirubrobacteraceae > Palsa-744. The sequence goes on from CAWIHX010000009.1 coordinate 1,054,626, forward strand.
CGACGCCCTCGGCGAGGACCTCGTCCAGGACCTCGTCGAACTTGGCCGAGCTCTCCTCGGTGAGGGTCTGGAGCAGCGTCTTGACGGTCGGCGCCGGCCCATCCTGGCGCTCGACGGCGGCCTCCTGCTCGGCCGGCACGACCGGCGCGGGCTCGCTCGCCGTCGCGCTGTCCATCGGCTCCGAGCCGTAGAGGATGTCGAGCAGGCACGCGTTGTTGTAGACGACGTCCCGCTCGGTGTCGATCTGCAGCAGCCCCACGGGCATGCCGTCTGTGAGCCGCCGCAGCAGCTCCTCGTGTTCGTGGAGCGCCTCCTGGGCGGCCATCTCCGCAGAGACGTCGATGATCTCGACCACCACGCAGTTGCGCTCCGGGTGGTTGAGGTAGTTGTGAAGCGTCGTGTCGACCCACACGTAGCTGCCGTCCTTGCGCCGGCGGCGCAGGCGCGTCTGCTGGGCGTGGTTGCTCGAGATCACGGCGAGCCAGCCCTCGACGGCGCGGCCCTGGTCATCGGGGTGGATCTGGTCGAGCACCGACTTGCCGAGCAGCTCCTCCTCGGTGTAGCCGAACATCTGCGTGAAGGCGTCGTCGGCGGCGATCACGCGCGCGCCCTCGTCCTCGGTGAGGGTGCAGAAGCGGGGGGCGGCCGGTTCGACCTGCCGCTCGCTCGGCTCGTCGTCGGCGTCCTCGTCGCTGGGAAGGATCACGCCGAGGAAGACGCCGTGCACTTCGCGCAGGTCGATGAAGTGGAGCGTCGACCACTTCGCGGGGGTGGCGAGCATGCGCACCTTGGTCTGCGCCGCGCCCTCCTGCTGGGCGGCGAGCCACAGCCGCACGACGGCCGTGCGGTCGCCCGCGACGACGTTGTCGATCAGGGCGCGGCCCTGGATCAACCCCTGGCCCCACAGGCCGACCGTCTGCGGCACCGGCACGATCAGGCCGTTCGAGGCGAGCGCGCAGACCTGGGCGCCGGGGTGCTCGCGCAGCAGGGCTTCAGCGCCTTTGGCGATGGCGTGCCCGTCCTGGACGACGGCGTCCTTCATCGGGCGCTCCTGGCCTCGGGCGGGTTGCGGCGGCTGTTCAGAACGAGATCATCCATGTCGAGTCCCCCTGACTCGTCCCACTGCATCGGCCGCGTGGCGCGAACACATGAATCGCGGTGACCCGTTTGGACGAGCGCCCTGATGCAGGCGTCAGTCGTCGCCGAAGGGCGCGAACTCGACCCCGGGCGCGGCCGGCTCACCCGAGGTGCCGAGCTCGTAGGCGCCGCCGTGGGCGCTGCGCAGCACGACCCGGCCGCCCTCGCCGCGACGGGCGAGCGTCAGCTCGAGGCCGGCGACCGAGCAGTTCACCACCGCGTGCTGGACGCCATCGGGGTCCGCGTAGCGCCACCCGGCGGCGCTCCCGGGCGGCACCTCGACGTGGGCCGTGAGCAGGAGCCTCCCTGCTCCGCCCAGCTCGAGCTCGGCGCCCGCCGCGGACTCGTGGACGGCCGGCCGTGCCGCACCGAGACCGCCGAGCCGGTGCTCGCGGCCCTCGGCCCACAACGTGCCGCTCGCGACCCACGGAGTGAGACGGGAGCCCACGCGGACGCGGCCGAGCGCGACGTCCAGCCACGCTCCCGGCGCGCCGGCGAAATCGCAGCCGTGCAGCCAGATCCAGCGGGCGGCATGCTCGCGGCCCCAGTTGTGCCCGACCATCCCGTGCCAGCCCGCCAGCTCGATCGGCTGGCGGCCCTCCAGCTCCACGACGCCGTCGAAGCGTGCGAGCGGCGCCGGGCTCGTCAGCTTCGTACGCGGCAGCGGCGTGCGGTACAGCAGGCGCGGGCGCAGATGGCGAAGTTCCGGCGCCTCGGCGGTGAATCGCAGCGACCAGCGGGCCGGACCGCACTCGCCCTCGGCGCCCTCCGGGCCGATGCGTGCGCGGCCACCGATGTCGATCCAGCCGCCCGGCGGGAGCAGCGGTTGCTCGAAGGTGCTCTTGTGCATGAACGGCGCGCCGCGGCGGGCATCGAAGACCGTGCACCACACCGAACCCGTCGCCACGCGCCCCGGCGCCTTGCGGACCGTGTGACGGATCCAGACGCCCACGGGCTCGCGCGGGGAGACGGCGCGCAGGTAGAACGACTCGTACATCCCCGCCGCCTCGGGCGCCCCGACGAACACCGGCTCCGCTCGCATCGGTCCCGATCCTAATCGGGCACCGGCCGCCGTTCCTGGCAGGATCCACGCCGATGCAACGGACCCCGCTGCTGGAGCTGCCCCCCGCGCTGACCGCGCCGACGCCGCGGCCGGACGCCCGCTTTCTGCTCGGCATCGACGGCGGCGCGACGAAGACGCTCGCGGCGGTGCTCGACCTGGAGGGCCGCAGGCTCCACCTCGGTCACGCCGGCCCGAGCAACGAGGACGCCGTCGGCGCGCCCGCCGCGGTGAAGGCCCTGCTCGACGCCGCCGGCGCCGCGCTGGAGGGTGCCGGCATCGACGCCGAGGAGCTCGGCGCGGCGGTCCTGGCGGTCGCCGGCACCGACACCGACTCGATCGCGCGCAACGTGCGCGAGGCACGCGGCGAGGGCTGGATCGTCGTCAACGACGTCGTCGGCGCCTGGGCGACCGCGACGGGTGGAGAGCCGGGTGTGGGCGCGATTGCCGGCACCGGCTCGAACGTCTTCGGTGCGGGCCCGCGCGGCAGCTGGCGCACGGGCGGGTGGGGCCACCTGCTGGGCGACGAGGGCTCGGGCTACTGGCTCGGCGCCGAGTCGATCAGCGCCGCGCTGCGCGATCGCGACGCCTCGGGGCCGGAGACCGGGCTCGCGGACGCGGCGTGCGAGTACTTCGGGTGCGAGACGGTGGAGGCGGTGGCCTCGCTGGTCTACTCGAAGCCTTTGACAAAGGGCGAGATAGCAGCGTTCGCAACCGAAACGGCGAGGCTGGCCGAACGCGGCGACGAGGTCGCGCGCGGGCTGTTCGAGCGCGGTGCGACGCTGCTCGGCGATCAGATCGCCGCCGTCGTCGCCCAGACGGGCCTCGTCGACGAGTTCCCGGTCGGCCTCATCGGCGGCGCGTACAAGGCCGGCGAGCTGTATCTCGCGCCGCTGCGCCGCCGGGTGCTCGCGACCGCGCCCGGCGCGCGGATCACCGCGGTCGAGATGGTCCCTGTCGGTGGCAGCCTGCTGCTCGCGGCGATGGCCTGCGGGCGGCTCGATCAGCTCGGGTCCGGGGAGCTGAGCGAGATGCTGGACGCCGCGCTCCTCGCCTGAGCCTCGATCGCCGCCCGGCCGCCGATCGCGCCCGGGCCGGTGCCACGGAGACGCACCGCGGCGGCGGCGCCGGCCATCATCGCCGCCTGCCTGGGCGTGGCGCCGCCGGCGAGCTGGACGAACAGCGTCGCCGCGAACACGTCGCCGGCGCCGAGGTCGTCGGCGGTGTCCTGCGCCGTCGCCGGCGCCAACTCGGTTTCGCCGCCGCCGGGTTCGAGCAGCAGCGTCCGCGCCGGGCCGGCGGTGACGGCCACGAGCGCGTCGTGCCGGCGCGCCAGCTCGACGCCGTCTGCGCACGCGAGCCGCTCGCTGCGGCTCAGCACCAGCGCGTCGGATCGCGCGAAGAGCTCCAGCGCGCCGGGGGCAGGCGTCCGAGGCACGACCTCGGCGCCCGGTCCGCTCCAGCTGCGCGCGAGACCCTGCGGGGTGAGCCCGACGAAGCTCCATTCGCCGGCGGGCGGCGCCGCCAGCTCGGCAGCCACCGGAGCCAGGTGCAGGATCCCCGCGCGCGGCAGTCCAGCGGCGCCGATCGGCCCCGCCCAGGCAAGCAGGCGCTGCCGGCGCTCCTCGCCCTGGCCCTCGGTGTGGAACGTCGTCGTCTCGGCAGCCGGCTCGACCTCCAGCCGCACCTCGCCGGCGAACGGGGACAGGAGCCTGCGCAGCTCCCGCTCGACCCCGCGCGTGTGTATGGTCGCCTCGAGTCCCAGCCGGGCGGCCTGCAGCGCGCTGTACAGCGCCGTTCCGCCGGGCCGGCGCTCGCCGTCGGCCAGCACGTCGACTGTCACGTGACCGACGGCCAGGTAGGACGGCCGCCCACCACAACCTCGGCCGTGGTGGCCTGTTGTTGCTGCTTGAGACATGAACCCGTCCCTCACCAGGCTCCATCTTCTCCCAGCGGCGCTCGCCGTGGCACTCGCGTGCGCCGCCACAGCGGCCGTCCCGGCCCACGCGAAGCGACACGCGGCGCACGCCGACCGCTATCCGGCCGCGGCGACGAAGCCCGCTTTCCGCGCCCGCCGCCGCGCGCTCGCGGCCGCCAAGAAGCACAAGCGCAAGCCCGCCCTGCCGGTGCTGCACGGCAACCCGGCGCGCGGCCTGCGCGCGTTCCAGGGGATGCAGCGCGCGTACTACGTGCTCGGCTCGGGGCTCTACAAGGGCGAACCGTTCTCCTACCTGTGGCCGTTCTCGCAGGGCCTCGCGGCCACGGTCAGCATGGCCAACGTGCGGGCGATCGCGAAGGTCCCGTCCCTGCGCAGGTCGTTCGAAAAGGAACTGAAAGCCCGCCTCGTGGGTCTCGCCAACTACCTCGACACCGCGAACTCCGGCGAGCCCGAAGGCACGTTCACGAGCACGCTGCCGGCCTACGACGGGACCGTGGCGCCGCCGACCGGCCCCGGCGGTGCGAAGTACTACGACGACAACGACTGGATCGGGATCGAGCTGATGCGGATCTACCGGCTCAAGCGCGAACCGGCGGTGCTGGGCGGTGCCGAGGCCGTGATGGCCTTCGAGATGGCCGGCTGGCAGGAAAGCGCCGAACTGGGCTGCCCCGGCGGCATCCCGTTCAGCAACCTGGCCGAAAACACCGACCGCAACACGATCACGACCGGGCCCGCCGCGGAGCTCGCGGTGCAGCTCTACAAGGTGACGAAGAACCCGGCCTACCTCTCGTTCGCGGTGCAGGCCTACGAATGGGTGCGCCGCTGCCTGCTGCTGCCCGGCAACCTGTACGCCGATCACATCAACCGCCGCGGCATCGTCGAACCGCACCTCTACAGCTACACCCAGGGCGTGATGATCGGCGCCGGGACGCTGCTCTACCAGGTGACCGGCAACGGCGCCTACCTCTACCAGGCGCGGCAGACCGCGGCCGCATCGATCGCCTACTTCACGTCCGAACGGCTGGGCACCGAGAACCCCTTCTTCCCCTCGATCTTCTTCCGCAACCTGCTCTATCTCGACTCGGTCACGCACGACCCGCCCGGCCCGCGCATCGCTCAGGCCTACGTCAACTACGCCTGGGAACACCTGCGCCTCACCAACGACCTGTTCGTCGCGGGCTCGCCGCCCACCGGCCAGCTGCTCGTGCAGGCCGCGATCGCGCAGATCTACGCGCTGCTCAGCTCGCCGCCGAGCACCTACTTCTAGAGCCGCGTAGGCTCTCGGACATGAGCGAAGCAGCGAACCTGATCACCGCCGACGGCCTGCGCCAGCTGGAGTCCGAACTCGAAGCGCTCGAGGGCGACGGTCGCCGCGCGATCGCCGAGCGCATCAAGACGGCCCGCGAATGGGGAGATCTGAAGGAGAACAGCGAGTACCACGACGCCAAGAACGACCAGGCGCACCTCGAGACGAAGATCGCGCGCCTGCGCGAGCGGATCGCGGGCGCGGTCCTGGTCGAGGAGAACGCCTCCACCGGCGGCGTCGTCGGCCTCGGCTCCACGGTCGTCGTCCGCGACGGCGAGGGAGCGGAGGAGACCTGGCAGATCGTGAGCTCGCACGACGCCTCCCCGCGCGAGGGGCGGCTGTCGGTCGAATCGCCGATGGCCACGGCGCTGCTCGGCCGGGCGCCAGGCGAGCAGCTCTCGGTGACGCTGCCGCGCGGCACGCGCGCGCTCACCGTCCTCAGCGTCAGCTGAGCTTCGTCGCGCTGCCCGCGTAGGCGCGAGCCACGCGGCGCAGGAACGCGCGCGGGCCCAGGCGGTAGAGACGCTGTCCGCGCCGAAGCGCCCGGAGGCGCAGCTTGCGGCGCCGGCGCACGATCTGCTTTTTCAGCCTGCGTCGCGTGCCCCGGGAGACGCCCGCCGCGGCGCCGTGCTCGGAGAGCCACGCCCCGAAGAAGGCGAGGTCGTGCTCCTCGCCGAGCAGTTCGCCCAGTTCGTCGGCGCGAACGGCCAGCCGGCGCATCCACCGCGCCTCGCTGCCGGCGCGCTTGCGCCGCTTGCCCGACAGCTTCGCGATCGTCCCCGGCGCCGGCGGGGAGCGGCGCAGCGATTCGGCCGCGTAGCGCAGGTCCTTCACCCGCTTTCGCCACTGGTGCATCGTGCGCATCCGCCCGCCGCGCTTGCCCGCCACGCGCCCGCCGCGCTTGCGGCCCTGCCGGTAGATGCGCCCGAGGCCGTCCTCGACGGGGCCGATCCCGGGCCGGCTCGGAAGCTCCCAGGCCGAGACGCGTGTGCGGAAGAGCAGCAGCTCGTCGACCGCCCGCATCCGGTTGCCCGGTTCGAGCATCTGCCGCTCCGCCTCGTCACGCTCGGCCGCCAGGTGCGTGCGAAGCCGGATCACGCCCGCGCGCTTGCCGAGCTTGCGCGGGTGGCGCGCGACGAGGTCGTCGAGCGTGCTCAGCATCACCTCCGCGTCGCGAGCGCCCGCGAGACGAGCGGTGGCGGCGCGCAGTGCCGCCTGCTCGCGGGTGCAGGTCTCCGCCCCGAGCTCACCTGCGAGGAGCCGCACGATCGTCCGCAGCCGCTTGATCGCCTTACGGGCTTCGTGCACGGCCTCTCGCGCGTCGCCGTCCTCGACGCTCTGCAGCTGCTCGACGGCCAGGTCGGCCTGCTCGATCGCCATCCGCCGGAGCCCCTCGGCCAATCCCTCTCCGGCGGCGAGGCCGAGCCGCCGCCGCGGTCGCCTCGTTCCCGGCGTGAGCAGGCCGCCGCGCGCCAGCGCCATGCCGAGGCCGATCGCGGCGCTCGCGGCGAGCGTGGCCGCGAGCGGCGCGACAATGGAGCGATGACGGGCCTTCCGCGCGCGCCATGGTGGACGGTTCGGCGAGCCGCCAACCGAAAGCCATCGACGTATCGCTGTCCGTTCTGTGGTCATCCTCTGCCCGCCCTCAGCGAGCATATGCTGATCGCCCCCGAAGGGGACACGCGAAGGCGCCGGCACGCCCACACCGAGTGCGTGCTGCGGGCCCGGCGCGAGGGCCGCCTGCCGCTGCGTGAGGAGTGGCAAGCCGCGCAGCCGCGCCCGCCCAGCCTGTGGAGCCGGCTGCGCGGGCGCGGCTGAGCCGCGCTCAGCCCGTGTTGACGTGCACGTGCTCGGGCTCGACTCTGATGATCACGCGCCGTTCGCCGGGCTGCCTGTAGGGGTAGGAGTCGGCGTCGAGGTACTTCTTCGCGAGCGCGTCGATGTGCTCGTCGGCGCCGTCGTGGGTGCGCTCTGCGACCGTGCCGCGGACCTCGACGTACTCGTAGGGGTTCTCCATGTTCTGCACCGTCAGCGTGATGCGTGGGTCGCGTTCGAGGTTGCGCGGCCACGCCCTGCCCTCCGCGCTGTTCAGCACCGGCTTGCCGTCCTGGACGTCGACCCAGACCGGGGTGCTCAGGACCGAGCCGTCGCCCCGCAGCGTCGAGACGTTCGCGAAGTTCCTGCCGCTCAGCAGCTCCTCGCCGCGACCTTCGATCCGCTCGCTCATGTCCTTCCTTTCCGTGTGGGGTGGGAAGCTCCAGCGTAGGAGCTACCCGCCTCGGTCAGTAGCGGCTCAGGTTCGCGTAGCCGTTGGCCGGCGGGATCGGGTCGAGCGGCTGCAGTTTCCCGTTGTTCAGCGCGAAGTGGACCACCCGCTGGCCCCCGCTCGGGCAGCAGAGCGGATCGTTGCGGCGGTAGAGCGGGTAGGCGACGGCGACTTCGGTGTCGCTCTGGGAGACGACCTTGAGCTTCGCGCTCGGTTCCTTGGTGTCCGTGCCGATGTAGTGGCCGTCGACGAAGAAGAACGCCTGCTGGCCGTAGCCGTCGCCCGAGCCCGTACGGGTCCCGACGAGCACGCGCAGGGTCTGACCCGGGTGGTATTCGGAGGCGTCGACTGGCGTGTATCCGTGCGCCTTCACTACGGCGACGGCGGCGGCCGGCGATCCAGCCTTCGCAGTGCCTTCGCCTTCGGCGAACGACGGCTCCGGCGCGGTGCGCGTGGGCGAGGTCGAGCCCGTGCTCGTGGTGGTGGTCGTCGTGGTCTGCGCCGGGGCCTGCGTGCTCGTCGTCTGCGTGCTCGTGGTCGCCGGCGTCGTCGTGGCGCCGGGGACGCTCGAGACCGTGACCGTGTTCGTCGCCGAGCCGCAGCCCGCGAGGATGCTCGCGCCCAGGACGGCGATCGGGAGGAGTCGTCGCATCGAGCCCATGGTATGAGCCCGGGCACCGCGCGGCTGCACGTAGCCGCTCAGCGCCGCGGGCAGGCTACGATCAGCGCAGATGTCCGCGCAGGGACCGCCCCAGCAGCAGGACGGACGGCAGACGTCGCCTGAGCGGCGGACCAACAAGGAGCTGGCCCGCAACGTCGTCGCGGGCGTGCTCGGCGTCTACATCGTCGTGTTCGCGGTGCTGAACCTCGACGATGTCCAGGTCGACTGGGTGTTCGGCTCCGGGCGGGCGCCGCTGATCATCGTGATCGTGATCTCGCTGCTGGTGGGGATCGTGCTGACGTACTTCGCCGGGCGGCGCTCCCGCAAGGGCCGCTAGCACGCCGCGGTCAGCCTTCGAGCAGCGCCGCGGCTGCCCCGTCGGCCCCGAGCACGGGGGCGAGCGCCAGCAGCGAGAGGTGGTCGGCGACGGCCGGGAGGAGCCTGATGCGCCGGTCCGCGAGATGGCAGCGGACGAGGTGCCAGAGCGCGCCCACGAGCGCCTCGCCGGCGGTCTCGCCGTCGCTAGGGAACCCCGTCCCGAGCAGTCGGGCCAGCTCGCCGTCCAGGCGGCGCCCGTAGTCACGGCACTCGGCGCCGGCACACGGCGCGAGCACCGTCAGCGCGCGGGCTTGCAGAGGGTTGGCCGCGAGGTGGGAGAGCAGCCCGGCGAGGGTGCCCCGCAGCGCCCGGGGCCAGCCGGGGCCGGCCTCGGCGGCGCCCACGGCGATCGCGAGCACCCGCTCGCCCGCGGCCGCGAGCGCCGCTCGCAGACACTCGTCGCGATCGTCGAACAGCTCGAAGAAGGCCTCGAGCGGCAGGCCGGCCTCGTCGCAGATCTGCGCCGCGCTGAGGAGCGCCACCGGGTTGCGAGCGGCCGCCCGCAGCGCCGCGGCGAGCAGGCGCTCGCGCTCGCCACGCGGCTCGGCGGCCAGCCGTCGTGGCCCGCCGGCGCTCGCCCCGCGGCGGGCCGCTTCACGAAGGAACCTCGCCAGGTCCCGGGTGGTCTCGCCGCACGACGGCGCCTTGGGGGCCAGCGCCCACCAGCGCAGCTGCTCGGCGAGCACGGGACGGGCGGTGGGTGCCGGTTCGCGAAGACGCGCGACCATGATCCCCTGCAGCCCGCCGAGGATCGCGGAGATGCTGCCCCCGACCGGCGCCGGCGCCAGCGTGCTGCCGGCGAGCGAGTCGCCGAGCAGCCGTTCCCAGGCGGCCGCCGCGGCACGTATCCGCCTCGCACCGGGCGCGCCCGCCGCCTGGGCCTCGAGCAGGACCAGCGTCGCGGCGGCGGGCTCGAGCGTCACGAAGTCCGCGCAGCACTCGAGCGCCGCGGCGAGCCTGCCTCCGCAGGCACGGCGGCAGTCGGCGTGAGCGGCCGCCAGCTGCCGGTGTGCGAGGAGGTCGTACGTCGAGAGGAAGCACTCCTGCTTGCTGGTGAACTGCTCGTAGAAGGAGCGCCGGGAGACCCCCGCGAGCGCGATCACCTGCCTCACGCTGACGGCGTCGTAGCCGTCGCTCGCGATCGCCTGCACCATCGCGCCGTGGATCCGGACGCGCTGGTGCCGGGCGACCGCGCGCCGGTCGAGACGGTGCGGGCCGCGCGGCAGCCGCGCGTAGAGCGGTGACAGCGGCGCCCGCCGCGACGGTGCGCCTCCATGCTCCCCCGGGTCGGCCTCGCCGGCTCCAGCTGCCATCGTTACCTCCTCGGCACACCAACGACCTCAACAGTTCCGAGGAATGGATTATCACATATCGAAACGTTTTGTCTACAGCGATCGGCTAATGCACGACTGCCTTCAGCGCGATCACGGCAAGGCCCATCGCGAGCCCGATGGCGGTCTCGAGGACCAGTTCGGTGCGCGTGGCGTGCGAGCGCAGCGCCGCGACGATCTCGAGCACGGCGATGCTGACGGCGGCCGACCAGACCGCGATCGTCACCCCCGATTCCCGGTCGGCGCCCGCGATCGCGGCGACGGCGAGGGCGACCAGCGGGATCGCAGCGCCCCTGATCACCGCCCACTCCTGCACCAGGGAGTGCCCGAGCGAGGACGGGGTGAGCCGCTCGTCGCTGTGCAGCCGGCGACCGAGGACGTCGGAGTAGGCATGCGCGAGCCAGTACAGCGTGGCGGTGATGACGCCCGATGTGAACACCGCGAGATACGTCTCGTGCAGCCCGCTCTCGGCCGCCAGGAGCGCGCCGATCACGATCACGCCGAGCACGACGCGGGAGGGGTTCTCGGGCGGCGCCAGCCGGTCCGCGGCACCGGCGAGCACGCGCGCGAGCGGGCCCGGGGGGGCCTGTCTCACGCGCTGGTCGGGATCGCCTGCGATAGGAGGATTATCTTGACCCCGGCGGTCGAAGTAGCCTTTCCCCATGACCGGGGTGAGGCTGCGCCAGGCGGTGCTCGTCGCTCGAGAGCTCGAGCCGCTCGCCGCGCAGCTGCGCCAGAGCCTCGGGCTGGGTGAGCCGTTCCGCGATCCCGGCGTCGGGCAGTTCGGCCTCGAGAACGTCGTGTTCGCGATCGGCGACTGCTTCCTGGAGATCGTCTCGCCGCTCCGGGAGGGCACGGCGGCGGGACGGCAGCTCGAACGGATCGGCGGCGACGGCGGCTACATGGCGCTCTTCGACATCGAGGAGCTCGAGCGGGCGCGCGAGCGCGCCGAGGCGCTCGGTGTGCGCACGGTCTGGCGGATCGACCTGCCCGACATCTCGGGCACCCATCTGCATCCGAGCGACATGCGCGGGACGATCGTCTCGCTCGATCGCTCGCTTCCCTACGGCAGCTGGCGCTGGGGCGGGCCGGAGTGGACGGCACGGATCGGCAGCGGCTCGTCCGGCGAGCTGACAGGCATCACCGTCGCCGTGACCGACCCCGGCGCGGCGGCCGCGCGGTGGGGCGAGGTGCTCGGGGTTCCGGTCCAGGCGGGTGACGAGCCCCGGCTCGCGCTCGACGGCGGCGAGGTCCGCTTCGCCCGGTGCGAGGAGGGCGACGTCGAGGGCGTCGTCGAGATCTCGGTCGCCGTGCCGGAGAGCGTGCGCGGCGGGCGAGAGGAGATCGAGGTCGGGGCGGCGCGGATCACGCTCGTCCCGCTCGACGAGAGCGGCTGAGCTGCTCGTGGCGCGGGACCCCGTCGAGGCGCTCGCGGCGCGGTACGCGGGCGTAGCGGAGGGCCCGCGCGCCCTCCGCTACCTGCTGCTCGACGTGTTCGCCGAGCGGGCGCTGGAGGGAAACCAGCTCGCGGTCTTCGCGGGTGGCGCCGCGACACCGGCGATGCAGGCGCTCGCCCGCGAGCTGCGCCTGTCGGAGAGCGTGTTCGTGTTCGCGCCGCTGCGGGAGGGCGATGCGCGCGTGCGGATCTTCACGCCGGCCGCCGAGCTGCCGTTCGCGGGCCACCCGGTGCTCGGCGCGGGCGCGCTGCTCGCGGGCGCGCTCGGGCGCTCCTCGGTGGTGCTGGAGACCGGCGCCGGGCCGGTGGCGATCGAGCTGGAGGCGGGCGAGGGAGACGCGGTCTCGGCCGTGATGGCGCAACCGATCCCGGAATGGGAGCCGGCTGCCGAGCCCGAGCGGCTGCTCGCCGCGCTGGGGCTCGAAGCGGCGGGGCTGCCCGTCGAGCGCTACTCCAACGGTCCCGTCCACTTCCTCGTCGACGCCGGCTCGAGCGAGCGCGTGACGGCGCTCGAGCCCGACCTGCGCGCGGTGCAGGCGTTCGCGGGCGCGGCGTGCGTGAGCTGCTTCGCGGGCGGCGAGGGCCGGTTCCGGACGCGCGTGTTCGCGCCGGGGCTCGGCGTCGGCGAGGACCCCGCGACCGGCTCCGCTGCGGGGCCGCTGGCGGTTCACCTCGTGCGCCACGGCCTGGCGGCGCCCGGGCAGCGGCTCGAGATCCGCCAGGGCGCCGAGATCGGCCGGCCGTCGCTGCTGCTCGCGCGCGCCGAGGGGGAGCGCGATCGCTTCACGCGCGTGGAGGTGGGCGGGAGCGTCCTGACGGTTGGTCGCGGCGAGCTGCGCCCCGGATGATCGATCCCCGCTGGTGGCGAGCCCGTGCGTGCGCTCGGCGCGGCGGCTCGCCCGCAGGAGCGAGTACGCGTGCTCTCGCGAGGCCTCGCGCGGCGGCCGAGGCCTACCGGTCCAGCGCCCGCTGCTCCTCGATCGTCAGCTCGGCGGTCGGCACCGCTTCCAGCCGCTCGTCGGGGATCGGCTCGCCGCTCTGCACGGAGAGCCCATAGGTGCCGGACGCGAGACGCTCTTCGGCGCGTTCGACGGCCTCGAGCTGGGAGCGCACGTCCTCCGCGCGCGCGTCGTCGAGGCCACGTTCGAAGAGGTCCTCTGAGTCGCGTTCACCCGGTTCGCCGGCGTCGGACGCGCTTTCGGCCTCGCTCGTGCGCAGCGCGGCGAGCGCCTGCTCCACACGCTGGCGCTCGCCTTCGAGCAGTTCCCGTGCCCGTGTCGGATCCATGCCGCCAGCCTACCGGGGCGATCTGCGAGATGATTGGCGCGTGAGGAGCGGGAAGGGGAGAGGTTTGCGAGTGCCGGCGAGGATCCTCCTGGCGAGCGCGCTGAGCGTGCTCGTGCTGGCGCTGCCGGGCGCCGCCGGTGCGGCGCCGACGGTCGACTTCAAAGCCGAGCCGCTGCCGATCCCCGGCTTCCCGCACACCGGCTTCATCTTCGGGGCAGGCACCGCCCTGCTCGCCGAATACGTGATCTCGGGAACCGAATACGGCGGCTTTCCGCCGCCGCTGATCCATGCCGACTTCTACCTGCCCGAAGGGGTGCGCCTGCACCCTTCCGGCTTCGCGACCTGCCCGGCCTCGACCCTGGAACCGACCGGTCACGGGCCGAAGGCGTGCCCGAAGGGCTCGCTTGCCGGGACGGGGACGGCGACCGGAGTCGTCGCCTTCGGCAACTCGATCGTGCCCGAGACGACGACGATCGAAGGCTTCTACGCGCCTGGCGGCGGCCTGACCTTCTTCACGTTCGGCCACGAACCCGTGCTGCTCGAAATCCTCTCGAAGGGCCGCTATGTGGCGGCCTCGCCGCCGTTCTCGAAGAAGTTCGAATCGGACGTGCCGCTCGTCGAAACGGTGCCGGGAGCCCAGGACGCCTCGGTCAAAACGATCAAGATCGTCCTCGGCACGGCGATCCGCCGGGGCGGCAGGCCCGTCTTCTACGCGCGTGTCCCGAGGAGCTGCCCGAAAGGCTTCCTGCCTGTGCGCACCGCCCTGACCTTCGCCGGGCTCGGCGGCCTCGCGCAGCAGACGGTGAACGTGGAATACAAGGCGCCCTGCCCGCGCCGCTAGCTACCCCGCGCCTGACACGGATGCATGATGTTCCTGCGCTGACACGGCGAGGGGCGCAACGAGTGGCGCGCGGGCGTGTTAGGGGAGTGGAGAGGCAGCCGGAGCGCCATGCCGCCTGCCCGTAACCCCACCAAGGAGAAGGACAGGAATGCGCAGAACGATCATCAGCCTCGCCACGGTCGCCGCCGGTGCGCTGGCCCTCGCGCTGCCGGGAGCCGCCTCGGCCGCCCCGACCGTGCAGTTCAAAGCCAAGGCCGTGCCGATCGCCGGCTTCCCGCACACCGGCAACATCTTCGGCGCCGGCGCGGCGTTCGAATCCGAATTCAAGATCTCCGGCACCGAATACGGCGGGTTCCCGCCCCCGTTGATCCACGTCAACGTGTACCTGCCTGCGGGCGTGAAGCTCCACACCTCGGGCTTCCCGACCTGTGCCCGCTCGACGCTCGAACCGTCGGGCAAGGGCCCGAAGGCCTGCAAGAAGGCCAAGGCTGGGCCGACCGGCTCGGTCGAAGGCTTCGTCGCCTTCGGCAAAGAAGTCGTCCCCGAGAACGCGACGATCGAATCGTTCTACGCGCCGGGCGGCGGGCTCGAGTTCTTCACGTTCGGCCACGAACCGGTCCTGCTGGAAATCCTCTCCACGGGCCACTTCGTCAACTCGAGCGGCCTCTACAGCAAGAAGTTCGAAGCGGTCGTGCCGCTGGTCGAAACGGTGCCGGGCGCCAACGACGCGTCGGTCAAGTTCATCAAGGTCAAGACCGGCTCGGCGATCCGCCACGGCAAGAAGGTCACCTACTACGGCACGATGCCGAGGAAGTGCCCGAAAAAATACCTGCCGGTGAAGGCCGAACTGACGTTCGCCGGCCTCGGCGGCCTGACCGAAACCACGGTCCCCGTCGAATACAAGGCTCCCTGCCCGCGCAAGAAGTAGCGGCCGGGCAGGCGCCGGCCGGCGGGCCGGCTGCGGGATGGATCCCGCGGTCGGCCCGCCGTGACCGGCACTCGGGGCGTGGCATCAGTCGCCCCGTCAGCGGAGTCGCGCCTGTCGCGGCTCCGCTGTTCTTTGCCGGGCTCTCCGGCGCGGCGCAGCCCTCACGTACGAAGGCGGGTGCGACATCGAACGCGGACCCCTGCAGTGCGCCGGGACCCGACCCGGCGCCGGGTTGTCGCTGAGTCCCTTCAGCCCGGGAGCGTAGGCGCGCCGCTAACCGGCGGCGAGCGTGAGGCCCGAGACCGCATGGCGGTCGGTCGAGCCGCCGGTCCCGCCGGAGAAGCCGACGTAGGCCGAGGCGGGCAGCGTCACAGCGACGCTGCCGAGTTTCGTGCCGTCCAGCCAGACCGCGATCGTCCCGCCCGCCGTGTCGACCTTGACCTTGTGGGTACCGGTCCGAAGCGAGGAGGCGAGCGGTGAGAACGTGGTGAGCCAGTGCAGCGTGCCGGCGCTGGTGCCGGCGCCGTCGCTGATGCCGATGAAGTTGTTCGAGGGGTTCACGGAGTTCTTGTACGTGTCGAAGGCGACGGCCCAGCCCGGGACTTTCGCGAACCCGAGCCCGCCGCCTTTTTCGCCCAGCGAGGTCGCGGTCGCACCTTTGGTGGCGTCGGCGATCACGAACGCGAGGCCGTCGGCGCCGCTGCCGCCGCCGATCGAGATCGTGAATTCGTAGGCGAGGTTGCGGGGGTCGACCTTGGTCGGCCAGAAGGCGCTTCCGGCCTGGTTGGCGGTGGCGGTCGTGAGCACGAGGGACGCGCTTTCGATCAAGGCGTTGCCGTTGATCTGCCAGCCACCGGCGCTCGGGTCGGGGATCGACGGGACGCCGCCTTCTTCTTTGGGCGGCGTGTAGGTGTTGGTGAAGGCGACGGTGTTGGCGCCGGCGGCGAGCAGGAAGCCGGGCACGGTGATCTTGCCGGCGGAGGGGGCGATTTCGACGGGGGCGGCGCCGTTGACGGAGGCGGTGGTCTTCCAGCCGGTGCCGGTGGGCGCGGTCTCGGCGACCGAGCAGCTGGAGCCCTGGACGGCGCCGGTGAGCGTCGGGGTGGCCGAGCCGCCGTTGCCGATCGCGGCGGTCGTGAAGCTGGACGGGCAGGTGCCGCTGTAGGCGAGCGTGGTTTCGGCCTGCGGCGAGCCCGGAGGGTGCGCTGATCGCGTTGGTGATCCTCAGGCTCGCGGCCGGCGGTTCTTCTTTCGGCGGCGTGTAGGTGTTGGTGAAGGCGACGGTGTTGCTCCCCGCGGCGAGCGCGAAGGCCGGCGCGGTGAGCGTCGAGCCCGCTTCTTTGAGTTCGACGGGGGCGGCGCCGTTGATCGAGACCGTCGTCTTCCAGCCGGTGCCGGTGGGCGCGGTCTCGGCGACCGAGCAGTTCGCGCCCTGGACGGCGCCGGTGAGCGTCGGGTTGACCGAGCCGCCGTTGCCCAGCGCGGCGGTCGTGAAGCTCGACGGGCAGGTGCCGCTGTAGGCGAGCGTGGTTTCGGCCTGCGGCGAGCCCGTGGGCGCGCTGATCGTGTTCGTGATGCTCAGGCTCGCCGGTTTCGGTTCTTCTTTGGCCCCGGTGCCCGCGACGGTGAGGCCCGAGATCGCGTGGCGGTCGGTCGAGCCGCCGGTCCCGCCGGAGAAGCCGACGTAGGCCGAGGCGGGCAGCGCGACCGCGAGGCTGCCGATCTTGGTGGCGTCCTCCCAGACCGCGATCCCGCCTTCGCCCGTTTCGATCCTGATCTTGTGAGTCCCGGTGCGCAGCGACGAGGGCAGCGGTGAGAACGTGGTGAGCCAGTGCAGCGTGCCGGCGCTGGTGCCGGCGCCGTCGCTGATGCCGATGAAGTTGTTGGACGGGTTGACGGAGTTCTGCCAGGTGTCGAAGGCGACCGCGAAGCCGGAGGTGCCGGCGAAGCCGAGCCCGCCGCCCTGTTCGCCGAGAGCCGTCGGCGCCGACTTGGTGGCGTCGGCGATCACGAACGCGAGGCCGTCGGCGCCGCTGCCGCCGCCGATCGAGATCGTGAATTCGTAGGCGAGGTTGCGGGGGTCGACCTTGGTCGGCCAGAAGGCGCTTCCGGCCTGGTTGGCGGTGGCGGTCGTGAGCACGAGGGACGCGCTTTCGATCAAGGCGTTGCCGTTGATCTGCCAGCCACCGGCGCTCGGGTCGGGGATCGACGGGACGCCGCCTTCTTCTTTGGGCGGCGTGTAGGTGTTGGTGAAGGCGACGGTGTTGGCGCCGGCGGCGAGCAGGAAGCCGGGCACGGTGATCTTGCCGGCGGAGGGGGCGATTTCGACGGGGGCGGCGCCGTTGACGGAGGCGGTGGTCTTCCAGCCGGTGCCGGTGGGCGCGGTCTCGGCGACCGAGCAGCTGGAGCCCTGGACGGCGCCGGTGAGCGTCGGGGTGGCCGAGCCGCCGTTGCCGATCGCGGCGGTCGTGAAGCTGGACGGGCAGGTGCCGCTGTAGGCGAGCGTGGTTTCGGCCTGCGGCGATCCGGAGGGTGCGCTGATCGCGTTGGTGATCCTCAGGCTCGCGGCCGGCGGTTCTTCTTTCGGCGGCGTGTAGGTGTTGGTGAAGGCGACGGTGTTGGCGCCGGCGGCGAGCAGGAAGCCGGGCACGGTGATCTTGCCGGCGGAGGGGGCGATTTCGACGGGGGCGGCGCCGTTGACGGAGGCGGTGGTCTTCCAGCCGGTGCCGGTGGGCGCGGTCTCGGCGACCGAGCAGCTGGAGCCCTGGACGGCGCCGGTGAGCGTCGGGGTGGCCGAGCCGCCGTTGCCGATCGCGGCGGTCGTGAAGCTGGACGGGCAGGTGCCGCTGTAGGCGAGCGTGGTTTCGGCCTGCGGCGATCCGGAGGGTGCGGTGATCGCGTTGGTGATCCTCAGGCTCGCGGCCGGCGGTTCTTCTTTCGGTTTTTCGGCGGCGGTTTCGCCGCTGATCGTGACGTTCGCGGCCTTGTGGATGTCGTTGGAGCCGCCCGTGCCACCGGTGAACCCCACGTACACCTTTTCGGGCAGCGTCACGGCGGTGCTCAGGTACTTGGTGCCTTCCACCGAGACGTTGACGGTGCCGTTCAGCGTTTCGATCTTGACGTGGCGGGTCGCCGTGCGCAGCGCCGGGATCGCGGTCGATGTGGCGAGCCAGTGCAGCAGCCCGGCACCGGCGCTGCCGTCGGTGATGCCGGCGAAGTTGCTCGACGGGTTGACCGAGTTCTTGTAGGTGTCGAACGCGACGGCGATGCCGGAGATGCCGGCGAAGCCGAGCCCGCCACCCTGTTCGCCCAGTGCCGTGGGCGCGGCTTTCGTAGCGTCGGCGAAGGTCAGCGTCTGTCCGTCGGCGCCGCTGCCGCTGCCGATCGTCTGGTCGAATTCGATCACGAGGTGGTTGCTTGCGAGCGGGGTTTCGAAGAACGCCGATCCGGCCTCGTTCGAGACGGCGGCGGTCGTCTGCACGACCCCTGAGGTGATCGTCGCCGACCCGTTGTGCGACCAGCCGGGGCCGGGAGCTGGCACGGTGCCCGTCCCGGTGAACTTCACTTCGTGCGAGCCACTCGTGTCGTCGCCGTTCAGCAGCCATGCGCCGCTGGCCGCGCCGGGCGCCGACGGTTTGAACGCGACCGTCTCGGTGAGGGTTTCACCGGGCGCGATCGTCGTGCCCTCCGACAGCGTCGTCGTCGCGCTGAACGCGCCGCCGATCGGCGGCTTGGACTTCGTGATCGTGACGTTCGTGCCGCCTGTGTTCGTGAGCGTGAACGACTTCGAGACCGTGCTGCCGGCGGGGACGCTGCCGTATTCGATCGCTTCCGGGGCGATCTTCAGCACGCCCTGTTTGCCGGCGGCGCCCGCGAGGGCGACCGAGGAGGCGCCGGCGCTGGTTTCGAGCGTCAGTTCGCCGCTGAAGCTGCCTTCGGCGGTGGGTTCGAAGGTGACCTGGACCGTGACGGCTTCGCCCGGCGCCAGCACCTTGCCCGCTTCCGGAGCCCCCGTGACGAAGAACGGCGCGGCGACCGCGGCGACGCCATTGATCGTCAGCGGCGCGCCGCCGACGTTGCGGAACGTGGCGGCCGAGGTGATTTTGCCGCCGACGGTCGTGCCGCCGAACGAGAGCACGACCGGCGAGGCTTCGACCTTCGCTTCGGCCGGCTGGCCGGTGCCCTGCAGCGAGAAGGTCATCGTGCCTTCCGTCGTTTCGACGGTCAGCGTCGCCGCCTGCAGCCCGCTGCCGGTCGGTTTGAACGTGATCGGCACCTGCACGGTCTGACCGGCGCCCACCGCGGCCGGGACCGGCGGGGTGGTCGTCCCGATCGTGAACTGCGCGTTGCTGGTGGTGATCTTGCTCACCGTCAGCGACTTGTTGGCCGTCAGCGTGACCGTCTTCGAGCTGCTCTGGCCGATCGTCGTCGTCGGGAAGCTGGTCGAGGGCCCGCTCAGCGCCGGCGTGACGGGCGAGCCGAACGCGAGCACCTTGCCTTCGCGGTTGCCGACGAACAGTTTGTTCGCGCCCACGCCCGGCGTGCCGAACTTCGACCCGGTGCCGATCGCTCCGCTCCAGCGCAGCACCGGTTTGCCGTTCACCGGCACCGGATCGTATGCGCGCAGCTGCGCGCCTTCGCCGGTGCCGTTCGGCATCCACTCGCTCCAGACCAGCGCGGACCCGGAGGTGGTGCCTTCGGAGGTGATGACGGGCGCGCCCGTGCCGAAGCCCCAGGCGTCGGATGACGTGGCCTGCAGTGACAGCGTCGGCTTGCCTTCTCCGCTGACTCCGTACTGGTAGACACGCAGGAAGCCCGTGGATCCGCCCGCCGAGTTCCCGGCCGAGGCCGTCGGTATGTAGACCCAGCCGCCGTTGCCGGGCCACACGCCGGGGCGTGACCACACGCCGCCGTAGGGACCGAGCCGCTGGACGACCTTGTCGCCTTTGCCGGTGCCCTGCATGAAGCCGCCGAGTTCTTCGCGGTCGAGCAGGTAGACGTAGCCGTCCTTGCCGACCGCGACCGCGAGGTGCGGGACGGCCGGCGTGCCGAAGTATTCGTCGTTCAGCCCGGTGATCCCGCCGGAGGCGAAATCGGCGTCGTTCTGGTCGAGTTCGAGCGCGTCGAAGGGCTCGAAGAAGTCTGTCGGTTTCAGTTCCCCGTTCGGCTGCACGACGAGGCGGACGATCGACTCGCCGAAGGTGTTCGGCGGCGTCTTGCCTGGGGTCGGGGTCGCGTTCGCACCGGTGTTGCCCGTGCTCACCATCAGCGTGTTGGGCCCGTCGGAGAACAGGCCGGCGCCCGACTGCCAGATGCCCGCGCCGTTGCCGCTCGGCACCGCGACCCAGCGCGCCTTGATCGCCCCCGCGGTGGAGACGCCGAAGACCCAGCCCTGCCACGTGTTGAAGTCGCAGTCGGAGCCGAACGCGGCGTAGACGACCCCGTTCAGCAGCAGGAGGCCCGGCCGCTGCAGCTGCGAGGTCGGGTTGAACGTCATGCCCGGCTGGTTCTGGGCGCTGCCCGCGAGCTGGACCGGGAAGCCTTCGCGCTCCTGCCCGTTGGCGAGGTTGATTGCGTCCATGTACCAGCGGACCGTCCCGCTCGAGCCCGACGCGTAGGCCTTGTGGGTCATGTAGGCGGTGTTCGTGGAGGGGTCGACGACCGGGGTCCCGGTGACGCCGACGTTCGGCGCGAGGTCGTTGCAGCTGATGTCACCGGCTTTCCAGGCGGTCCCGACGAGCGACGTCGACCATTTCGCCGCGCCGGTGCCGGGGTCGAGCCCGTAGATCTTGTTGTTCTCGGTGGCGATGAGCACCTCGCCGCTGACCAGCAGCGGCTGGGCGTAGACCGAGCCTTCGACTTTCGCCGACCAGAGCTGCCCGAAGGTGCCGCCGCTGACGAGCTGCGGGGTCAGCGAGCCCTGTTCGGGGTACCAGCCGTCGCGGAAGGTGTCGCCCGATTGTGTCGGTTCCGAGCCGAACGCGACCACGGGCACCAGCGCGAGCGCGAGCAGCGCGAGGACGGCAGCCACGAGCGGAGCTCTCAAAGCTCTCGCGGGCCACGCGTCATGCGACAGTCTCATCCGTCCGTGCGGCATCCTTGCCGGGACCCCTCCTATGTGTTGCGTTCACCGGCCCGCACACCAGAAGCGGGCCCACCCGACGCCGGATGGTAGCTCTCGCCGTCGCTTTGCACCAGGGGTGGCGGGCGATGGCGTATGGTCTGCGCAGAGCAGATCCCGAGCGGGGGGAGCACCAGATGGCGGAGACGGTCTTCAGGCAGTGCACGCTCTGCGAGGCGCACTGCGGCATCCGGGTCGATGTCGAGGGCGGGGAGGTGCTGCGCATCAGCGGCGACCCCGACGACGTTCTGTCGCGCGGCTACATCTGCCCGAAGGCGGCGGCGCTCGCCGACATCCACAGCGACCCCGACCGGCTGCGACGGCCGGTCAAGAAGGTCGACGGGCGTTTCGTGGAGATCGACTGGGACGAGGCGCTCGACCTTGCCGCACAGGGGCTGCGCCGCGTCCAGGAGCAGTACGGAGCGGACGCGGTGGCGACCTACGCGGGCAACCCGAGCGCGCATTCATCGGCGATCTTCGCCGCCGCGCTCGTGCGCAAAGTGCTCGGCACGAGGAACAACTACTCGGCGACCTCGACCGACCAGCTCCCGCAGTTCATGTCCTCGTATGAGATGTTCGGGCACTACTTCGTGCTGCCCGTCCCAGACGTCGAGCGCACGCAGCACATGCTCGTGATCGGCGCGAACCCCGCCGTCTCCAACGGCTCGCTGATGACCGCGCCGGGGATCCGCGAGCGGATCAAGGGCATCCGCGCGCGCGGCGGCAAGGTGGTCGTGATCGACCCTCGCCGGACCGAGACGGCCAAGCACGCCTCCGAGCACGTCGCCGTGCGCCCCGGCGGCGACCCCTACCTGCTGCTCGGCATGCTCGGCGTGATCTTCGCCGAAGGCCTGGAGCGGCTCGGCAGCCTCGACGGGCGCTGCGACGGCCTCTCCGAGCTGCGCGCCTTCGCCGCGCAGTGGCCGCCGGAGCGCGCCGCCGCCCACGCCGGCGTGGAGCCGGACGAGATCGCGCGGCTGGCCCGCGAGTTCGCCGCGGCGCCCGGCGCCGTCGCATACGGCCGCGTCGGCGTCTGCCAGAAGCAGACCGGTTCGGTCACGCACTGGCTGATCAACGCGCTGAACATCGTCACCGGCAACATGGACCGCCCGGGCGGCGCGATGTTCCCGACCGCGCCGGTCGAGCTCGTCTCGTTCCTGCAGCGGACGACCGGCAACTCGCACTGGGGCCGCTACCGCCAGCGCGTCAGCGGGCTCCCGGAGTTCGCCGACGAGCTGCCGGTCGCGGGGCTGGCGGACGAGATCCTCACGCCGGGCGAGGGCCAGGTCCGCGGCATGCTCGTGATCGCGGGCAACCCCGTGCTCTCGACGCCCGGGGGCGGGCGCCTGGACAGCGCGATGGAGCAGCTGGACTGGTGTGTCGCAGTCGACATGTACGTGACCGAGACGACCCGCCACGCCGATGTGATCCTGCCGCCGCTCGCGCACCTCGAACGCAGCGACATCGACATCGTGTTCCCGGCGCTGTCGGTGCGCAACCAGGTCCGTTACAACCCCGCCGCTGTGCCGCCGCTCGCCGACGGCAAGGACGACTGGGAGATCGTCTCGGCGCTCGCGGCGCGCGTGGGCCGGGGCGCGAAGGGTGCCGCCGGCAACGCCGCACTGCGTCTGCTCGCGCCGTTCTCGAGCTTCGAGCGCGTGGTCGACGCGGCGATGCTGTTCGGTCCCTACGGACGGCTGCGCTCGCGGCGCGGCCTGGACGTGGGCAAGATCAAGCGGGCCCCGCACGGCATCGACCTCGGCCCGCTGCGGCCGAACCTGATGCGGCTGCTGCGCACGAAGGGCAAGCGGGTCAAGCTCGCGCCGCCGGCGATGCTGGCGGAGGCGAAGCGTCTGGAGCAGCTCGCATCCGAGCGGGAGGCCGCCGCTGCTGCGGGCTTCGACCTGAGCCTGATCGGACGGCGCTCGCTGCGCTCGAACAACTCCTGGATGCACAACAGCCCGCGCCTGATGAAGGGCGCCGACCGCTGCACGGCGATGCTCCACCCGGACGACGCCGAGCGGCGCGGCCTGGCCGATGGCCAGCGCGTGCGCGTGGCCTCCAGGGTCGGTGCGATCGAGCTGCCGCTGGAGCTCACCGACGAGATCCGGCCCGGTGTCGTCTCGATCCCGCACGGCTTCGGCCACGGTCGCGCCGGCGTCGGCTGGCGCGTCGCGGCGGAGCACGCGGGGGCGAGCGTCAACGACGTCACCGACCCGTCTGTCGTCGACGGGCTCACGGGGAACGCCGCCTTCAACGACGTGCCGGTGCGCCTCGAAGCGGTGAGCACGGCACCGCGTGACGAGGCGGCGCTGGACGCGGTCGGGGTCTGACGGCCGCGGCGGGGGAGGGCGGGCGTCGTGCGCTTCATCCTCAACGTCATCTGGCTGGTGCTGTGCGGTCTCTGGCTGGCGCTCGGTTACGTCGTGGCGGCCGTGATCTGCTTCATCCTGATCATCACGATCCCGTTCGGGATCGCGTCGCTGCGGATCGCCCGCTTCGCGCTCTGGCCGTTCGGCAAAACGGTCGTCGACAACCCGGACGCGGGCGCGGCCTCGGTCATCGGCAACGTGCTCTGGATCCTGCTCTGCGGATGGTGGCTCGCGCTCGGGCAGCTCGTCACCGGGGTGCTGATGTGCCTGACGATCATCGGCATCCCGCTCGGGCTCGCGAGCTTCAAACTGATCCCGGTGGCCCTGATCCCGTTCGGCCGCGAGATCGTCTCCGTCGAGGAGGCAAGGGCGCGGGGCGTCGCGGCGCGCGTGGCGCTCGAGCGCTAGCGGCCGCGCTCTGACATCTCGTCGATGCAGACGGCCACCGCCAGCACCAGGACGTCGTCCCGGCCGGGCGCGACTTCGATCCCGTATGTGTCCCGGATGCGGAACCAGCGCTTGGAGACCTCGGCGATCTTCTCGCCGTCGCCCTCGATCGAATACTCGTGGTCGACGATGTTGCCCTTGGCGGTCAGCTCGCCGCCGGCGGCGAGGTCGACCGTGAACCGGTCGCGGAGCGGGGTCACGAACGCTTTCTTGACGCTCGCAGCGGTGTCGCCGTCCCGCTCGATTCGCATCGTGTCCCTGATGTTCAGCTTGCGCTCCTGGATCTGCAGCAGCTCGTTGCCGGAGGTGTCCTGAAGCTTGAACGTCTTACGTACCCGCAACGCCTTGCCATCCACCTTGAAGATGCGCTCGCCGTCGTCGTTCTCGATCCAGCTGTCGTCCCCGATCGAGAACAGCTTCTCGCGCATCCGGTAACGGTGGCCGCCGAGATCGTCGTGCTTGCGCAAGAGCCCCATTGCGGAACCGACGATAGGCTGCGCCCGCGCGCCGCGCATCACCCAGATCGGTGGTCGCGACGGCGCCCCGCCGACGACGAAAAGGAGAGGGCCGTGACCGGTAAGGCAGATTTCTCGGAGCAGGAGTGGGCGCTCGTGACCGGGGCGCCGCCGCTGGCGGGCCTGATGGTGGCGGCCGCGCAGCGCGGCGGCACCTTCCGCGAGGCGCTGTCGATGGGCAAGGCCTACGCCGACGCGCGCGAGCACCACGGCGCCAGCCAGCTGCTCGACGAGGTCGTGACCACGAAACCGAAGGTCGAGCACGAGCACTTCCACTCGCCCGAGGAGCTGCGCGAGCACGTGCTCGGGCGCGTGCGCGAAGCGATGTCGGTGGTGCGCGCGAAGGGAACCGAGCAGGAGGTGGCCGACTACGCCGGCTTCGTGCGGAGCGTCGCCGAGAAGGTCGCCCACGCTCATCGCGAGGGAGGCCAGGAGGTCAGCGACGCCGAGCAGGCGGCGCTCGGGGAGATCGACTCCGCGCTCGGCGCGTCCGCCGCGTAGCCGCACGAGCCGCCGGGTGAACGGCGGCTTGCAAGATGTCCACTCCCGGCGCCGCGAGGCCTCTTCGGCGCTACGTTCTGGGACGAGCGGTAGAAGGGGGAGTCGCATGGCAGGTGACTGCCCGAGTGGGACGATCCGGCGGCTGGTGACGAGCGCGCTCCTGGGAGCGGCGGTCTCGCGGCGTGCGCGCCGGCGGCGCTCGGCGCTGCGC
This sequence comes from uncultured Solirubrobacteraceae bacterium, assembly GCA_963836035.1. Taxonomy (GTDB): domain Bacteria; phylum Actinomycetota; class Thermoleophilia; order Solirubrobacterales; family Solirubrobacteraceae; genus Palsa-744. The sequence continues at coordinate 1,079,383 of CAWIHX010000009.1, forward strand.
CAGCCGTGACGATCACGAACCCGCTCAGGGGGGCGGTCACGAACGAACGCACGCCGACTGTTCAGCGGGCACGGCGAAGCAGCGGCGGGACCGTGACCCTCGACATCTATCCGCGGGCGCCCTGCCGACTTGGCACCCCCGTCGAACCGCTGAGCCTCACGTGTTCGGGCCGGGCGGGAGCATGGTCGCTCGGTCCTCTCGAACCGCTCGCCGGACGGGATCTACAGCGGCACAGGCGAGCCAGACGAATGCGTTCGGGGAACCGGTAGCAGCGCTCCGGTCACATTCGCAATCCTCACGGCCGCGCCGCTCGTCACGATCTCCCAGCCGGCGCCCGCGCCCGGTCAATCGGCGCCCTCCTTCGCGGGGACCGCGAGCGACACGAACGGCCGTGACCGTGCAGATCTACGCCGGCGAATCGTCGAAGGGGACACTGGTGTCGAGCGCCACCGCGGCGGGGTCCGGCGCGGCATGGCAGTCGAGCCCCGCGACCCCGTCCCTAGCCTTCGGGACATACACCGCGGTCGCCGTACAGAGAAGCTCGCTGGCCGGAAACCCCACCGGGCACAGCGAACCGGTTACGTTCGCGATCACGCCCGCGCCGCCTGCTGCGCCCGATGCCCGCGACGCCCGCCGCCGGCGTCGCGGCCAGCGTCCGGGTCAAGCCGGAGTCCCACGCGCCGTCGCTGCTCGCGCCGTTCCCGGTCGTGCGGGTCACGGGGGTCGCGTTCGCCGGCGGTGTGAAGCTGCGGCTGCTGTCCGTCCAGCAGGCACCCGCAGGGGCGCTGGTGCGTGTGCGCTGCCGCGGTCGCGGCTGCCCGCGGCACGGCGCGCGGCGCACGACCGTCGCCGGGCCCCACGGCGTGCCCGCGCTTGTCTTCCGCTCCTTCGAGCGCTACCTGCGCGTCGGGACGGTGATCGAAGTGTTCGTCACCAAGCCCGGCACGCTCGGAAAGTACACGCGGCTGCGCGTGCGGCGGGGCAGGCTGCCGGAACGCGTGGACCTCTGCGTCGACGCTGCCGGCTTGAAGCCGGTCGTGTGCCCGGCCGCCTGACGCGCCGCGAGCCTACGCGAGCGCCTTGCGCTTGAGCGCGTCGAACTCCTCCTGGGTGATCGTGCCGGCTTTCAGCAGTTCGTCGGCCTTCGCGATCTGCTGCGTCGGGTCGCCGCCGCCGCCGGCGACTTCCCGCACGTAGGCGTCCATTTCGGACTTGGCCGCTTTCTGATCTTTGACCTGGCGTTCGGTCATGCCCTTGTGCTCGGCGATCAGGTAGACGAACACACCGAGGTAGGGGAGGATGATCACGAAGATGATCCAGCCGGTCTTGCCCCATCCGCCGATGTCGGTGCGTCGGAAGATGTCGCCGAACACGACGAAGAGGAGCCAGATCCAGATGAAGAAGCCCATGAAGATCAGGATCGTCCAGAAGGCTTCGAGCAGCGGATAGTTTTCGGTTGCGGCTAGCAATTGGCCCCCCTTATCGGGCGTCGGCGGTATCTGTCGCGGCGAGTTCTCGTCGCACGTAATGATCCTGGCCGGAGCATCGGACGTCGCATCACCCGAATGGGACGAGTGCACCGTCGTCCGAGGCGGAGGCGGTCGCTCGGGGCGCGACGGCGCCGAGGGAGCGCAGCAGCGGACCCGGGACCGCTCACCGCCTCCATACGTGATGGCTCAGGGCTGAGGACAGCCGTCGTGCCAGACGCTCTGCGGCCGCCCGACATCCCAATGCTGGCGCGGCGTTTCGCGTGTGGTTGCTGCTGCGCCTGGCCGAGCGGCAGTGAGCGCGGTTTGGCCGGGCGATGTTCCCCGGATGTCCCTGGGCGCCGTACGGCTCCCGGCCGCTGAGCTCCCGGCGGCGGTGGGCCGGCCGCCGGAGGTCGTGACCCTCAGGCCGGCTCGTCGCCTTCGCAGCTCAGGTCGCGATGGCCGCAGCCGCCACCTCGTGGCCGGCCAGGCTCATCAGCCACAGGTAGAGGATGTCGTTCTCCAGGTCGGGCAGCGAGCCGGCGCGGCCCTGGCGCGCATACTCGGTCGTGAGCTCGACCGTGGCGGCGATGATCGCGCGCGACACGAGCTCCGGCACGGGGGGCAACCCGGGCTGCTCGCTGGCGACCCGCTCGGCGATGGTCTGGAAGAGACGGGTCATGCTCCTGAGCTTCTGCTCGCGGTGGGCGAGCGCCTCCTCGCCGGCCGCGAGGACATCGATCAGGCACGCGCGGGCCGCCTCCGGGTGCTCGCTCCAGAACCTCAGGAATGTGCCGACGCCATCGCGCATGCCGTCCACGTAGTTCGCGTGGCTCGTCCCCACGGCCACGACCTCGTCGAGCAGCCCGCCCGTGATCTCGTCGTAGGCGACGAGGAAGCACTGTTCCTTGCTGGCGAACTGCTGGTAGAAGGTGTCGCGCGACACGCGTGCCCGGCGGGTGATGTCGCCGATCGTGGTCGAGCTGTAGCCCTTCTCAGCAACCGCGGCGATGACGGCAGTGAGCATGCGCTCGCGCTGATGCTCGACTACCTGGGCCTGAGAGAGCCTGTGCGGCCCCCGCGGAAGCCGGTCGACGGTAGGTGCTTGCGCAGTGGTGGACACCGTGGTACATTACCAAGAAGTAAAGGACGCGATAGTCCGCCAATGGTTTCGGAGGGAGAACTTCATGAGGGATCTAGGAGGGCTGCGTTCGCCGTTGCGTGGCCCATTGCTGGCAGCGCTGGGGCTGCTACTCGTGTTGCTGTTCGCGATCCCCGCGATTGCGCATGCGGAAGGCGAACCAGCACCGTTCGGCCACGCCTGCAAAGCGGAAAACGGGGTGCGCTACTGCCCCACCGAAGCGCTGTCGGAAAGGGTGCCCTCCTGGGACGGCACGCCGATGGATGCCGATGTGACGCTGCCGGCGACGGGCAGCGGACCGTGGCCCACGATCGCGATGCTCCACGGCTGGGGGACGAACAAGTACGAATACGAGCACAACGGGTACGCGTCGACGTTCGCGAAACTTGGATACGCGGTGCTCACGTACTCGGCACGCGGCTGGGCCCGCTCCTGCGGGACCGAAGAATCGCGCAAAGAAACGCCGGCCTGCGACAACGGGTACACGCACATGGACGACACGCGCTATGAGGCGCGTGACGCCCAGTACCTGCTCGGCCTGCTCGCCGACGAGGGCGTCACGCAGCCGAAGGGGATCGGCGTCATGGGCGCGTCATACGGCGGTGGCGCGAGCATCGAGCTCGCCTACCTGAAGAACCGCATCCGCCTGCCCAACGGCTCGTTCCAGCGATGGAAGAGCTCCGCCGGCATACCGATGGCGATCAGGGCGGCACTGCCGATCGCCGGGTTCTCCGACCTCGTCGACGCGCTGCAGCCCAACGGGCACTTCCTCGACACCGAAGTGGCTCCGTACGGGCAGAGCTACGAACCGCCCGGGGTGCAGATCCAGAGCATCGACAACGCCCTCAACGGAGAGGGTCCGCTGCTCGGCGCCTACTACGCGCCTGAAGGCTCGAACCCCGAAGCGGACCTCTACAAATGGAACAACCTGACGAACGCGGGTGAACCGTGGACGCCTGAAGACATCGAAGTCGAGCACCAGATCTACGACTACCACCAGGCGTACGGCATGCCGGGGTCGCGCAAGCCGGCTCCGCTGCTGTTCCTGCAGGGCTTCACGGACGAGATATTCCCGGTCGAACAGGCGCTGCGCGCGTACAACCAGATCAAATCCATGAACGGCTGGACGGCGCTGATGTTCGGTGACGTCGGGCACCCGCTCGCGTCCAACAAGCAGAACACCCTCCTGGCGTTCGCGCTGGAGACCGAGTCGTTCTTCAACGTGAGGCTCAAACACGAAGGCAAAGGGCCGAAGAAGGACAGTGTGCTCGTGTACACGCAGACCTGCCCGATGAGCGCACCGGCCGGCGGTCCGTTCACAGCCAAGGAATGGTCACAGATCGCAAGCCACACGCTGACGTTCGGCTCGAGTGCACCGCAGACGTTCACCTCGGCGGGCGCCAGCGCCACACTCGCGGCCGAATTCGATCCGATCAACGAGATCGTCAAAGAAGGCGGCAACGGTAACGACTGCAAGGAAACCAAATCCGAAATGGAACCGAACAGCGCTACCTACACGATGACGAGCCCGGGCTTCACCATGATCGGGCTTCCCACCGTCACCGCCGACGTGAACGCGACCGGTGAATACGGTCAGATCGACTCGCGCCTCTGGGACGTTCTGCCCAGTGGCGAAGAGCGCATGATCAGCAACGGCGTCTACCGTCTGGAAGACAACCAGAGCGGTCAGATCAAGTTCCAGCTGCACGGCAACGCCTACGAATTCGCGAAAGGCGACACCGTCAAGCTCGAACTGCTGGGCCGCGACGCTCCGCACTACCGCGCCGACAACGGTTCGTTCTCGGTGGAACTGAGCAACGTCTCAGTGGGGGTGCCGGCGAGGTGAGGGGCTCGCCGGGACCGCAGCACCCAGGGTCTCGCCGCATCTGAGCGAGGGAACCGACCCGGTACGAAGGGCGTCGCCGACTCCGTCGGTGGCGCCCTTCGTCGTTGTGGAGACCCTGGCCGATCGCGCCAGCCAAGCGGCATCAGCTCGGCTACTCCCCGCAGAGGTGCCTTCGGCACCACACGCGCCTGTTCGCCGGGGCGCATCCGGACGAGCACGTCGGCACCGAGCTGGCGATCACCCGCGCACGAGCAAGCGACCCCCGCATCTGCATCTTCTCCCGAGCCCTATCTGCCCGTCCCGCACGCCACCCCACTTGGCTCTGCAGTGCGGAAGCCCAGCATCGGACTCGAACCGATGACCCCTTCCTTACCATGGAAGTGCTCTACCAACTGAGCTAGCTGGGCGGGGAAGGGCAGACTCTAGCGCGCGTCGAAAGGGCCTCGCCGCTCAGGCGATCCCGTCGAGCAGCATCGCCGGCGAGGCGAGCTGCAGGCCGCGGGAGAGGATCACGATCGTCTCCAGGCGCGGCGAGCGCTTGCAGCGCTCGAGCAGGCTGATCTCGGTGCGGTGGAGGTCGCAGATCGAGGCCAGCGCCTCCTGCGAGAGACCAGCCGCATCGCGATGGTGGCGCAGGTTCCTGGCGAATTGCTGGCGCACGCCCTCCATCGCTGGCACTCTCGCCCTGCGCTGACGAAACGTCTACAGACAGCTGTCTGCTGAAGGCGAGGCGGAACGCGACTATACGCTGTTGTCAAGAGGCGGCGATCAGTCCTCCGGCGTCACCGTCCTCACCGGCAGCCCCAACCCGGAGACCTTGCTCGGCAGGTCGAGGTGCAGCCAGCGGGAGACTCTCGTGGGCAGCGTCGAGATGATCACCTCGTCGAAGCCGCGCAGGTTGATCGCGTCCTGGATCGCCGCCGAGGGGTCGGCGTCGCCGATGATGCCCTCGACCTGGCCGCCTGCCGCGTCGGAGAGCTTCGGCAGCGCCTTGTCCAGTACGCCCTGCGCCTCGCCGGCGCCGACGTCCTCCGGGTCGACGGCCTTGTGCAGACCGTGCGCCGGGTTGGGGACGAGCAGCGTGAAGCTCGCCGGCCCGCGCGAGGCGCGCTCGCGGACCGCATCGAGCAACGGCTGTGTCGCGGCCGTCTTGTGGGCGACGACGAGCACTCGTGCCGGTGGCTCTGCGGATGACATTCCTCGCTCCCTCCTGGTGATTGACCCGCCCTGTGCATCTTCTACCCCGATCCGCCCGCGGTTGCAATGGCTGCGGACGGACGCGCGCCGCCGATGGCGCCGGCCGGCGTGGGGATTCCGTGCGCCGGAGGCCGCTGGGTGTCCGGAGGCCGAACAGCGCGAGCGAGGCGAGCCCCCGGAGCCTCACACGCTGCGCAGAGCCGCTGCCGGCGCGAGCCGCGCGGCCCGGATCGCCGGGTAGAGCCCCGCCAGAGCCCCCAGCGCCAGCGCAAGCGCGATCGCCGCAGCGGCGGCGCTGACCGGCACCACCGTCGCCCAGCCCTGCGTGGTCGCATACGCCCAGGTCGCGGCGGCCCCCAGCGCGATGCCGGCGCAGCCGCCGAGCGCCGACAGCAGCACCGACTCGCCCAGGAACTGCACGCCGACGTGCACCGAGCGCGCGCCGAGCGCGCGTCGTAGCCCGATCTCCGCGCGGCGCTCCAGCACCGAGATCACCATCACGTTGGCGATGCCGACACCGCCGACGAGCAGCGCGACGGCGCCGAGCGCGAGGAACACCGAAGTCAGCGTGCTCTGCGCGTCGGCGCGCGCCTGCAGGGCGTCCGAGGGACGGCTGACCTGGGTGTCTTCAGGGTTCTGCGGGTCGGCGGTCGCCCCCAGCAGCGAGTCCGCTTGGCGCACCCGTTCGGGGTCGGCCCGCACGTAGACGGTGCTGGCGTGCCGCGTGGTGGCGAACAGCCGCGCAGCCACCGGGTAGCCGATCAGCGCCGCGCGTTCGATTTCAGGCGCCAGCGGCAGCACCCCGACGATGCCGGCGACGGTGAACCACGTGCTGCCGATGTACACCTGCACGGGCCTGCCGTCGGCGGTCAGGCGCTGGACGCCGAGGCGCTGGGCGGCGACGAGGCCGAGCACGACCAGCGGGTAGCGCTGGTTGGCCGCGTCAAGGAAGCGCCCGCTCAGCATCCGGCCGCCGAGCGTGTCCAGCAGTTGCGGGTCGGCGGCCTCGACGGAGATGCCGTTCGTTTCGGCCGCTTCGATGTACGGGCTGCGTCGCACGGTGGCCTTGGAGACGGAGGTGACGGCGGCGGCCGACTGCACGCTGCCGAGGTGGCGCACCGCGCGGACGGAGGCTTCGGGCAGCTCGGCGTTGGCGCCGAGGAACGTCTGCCCGGGCGTGACCGTCAGCAGGTTGGTGCCGAGTTCGTCGAGCTCGGCCACGAGGCCGGCCTTGCTGGATTCGGAGATCCCCAGCACCGCGACCATTGCCGCGATCCCGATCGCCACGCCGAGCGCCGAGAGCGCCGCGCGCAGGCGCCGTGAGCGCAGCCCGAGGCTCGCCACGCGCAGGACGTCCGCGGCCAGCAGCCGGCTCGGCGCCAGGCGCTGCTCCAGACCGTCCGGCGCGGGGGACCCCCGGCGGCCGAGCTCGGGCCGGTAGCCACGCGGGCGAAGGATCGCGGCGGCCCTCATGGCGCGGCCGCGGCCTCGTGCTCGACGAGCAGGCCGTCTCGCAGTTCGACTCGCTGGGGCATCGTGGCGGCGATCTCGCGGTCGTGCGTGATCAGCACGACCGTCGTGCCCTGGGCCCCCAGCGAGAGCAGCAGCGCCAGGATCTCCGCGCCCGTGCGCGAGTCGAGGTTCCCCGTCGGCTCGTCCGCCAGCACGATCGCGGGGCTCGTGACGAGCGCCCGCGCGATCGCCACGCGCTGGCGCTCGCCGCCGGAGAGCAGCGCTGAGGTGTGCTCGATGCGGTGCCCGAGACCGACGCGGACGAGCGCCTCGGCCGCCAGGCGGCGACGCCGGCGAACCGGGGTACCCGTGTACAGCAACCCGGTCGCCACGTTCTCCACCGCGGTATCGGCCTCGATCAGGTGGAACTGCTGGAAGACGAAGCCGATCCGGTGCGCCCGCAGCGCGGCGAGCGTGCCCTCGGAGGCCGAGGCCACGTCGACGCCTGCGATCCGCACGGTGCCGCTGGTGGGCCGTTCGAGCGTGCCCATGATGTGCAGGAGGGTCGACTTCCCCGAGCCGGAGGGCCCCACGATCGCGCACATGTCCCCCTCCTCCACGCCCAGGTTGACGCCGCGCAGGGCCTCCACGTCGCCCGGGTAGCGCTTGACGACCTCGAGCAGCTCGAGCACCTTGCTCATTGCGAGACGATCACCGTCATCCCGTCGCGCAAGGCTGCGCCTTCGACTGCGACGTAGCCGCCGGCGAACATCCCGGGCGTCACCGGCACCGTCACGCGGCGGTCGGCCTCGAGCGCTTCGATCGCGTAGCCGCCCCCGGCCGTCGCGATCAGCGCCGTGGCGGGCACCGTCAGCACGTGGCGGCTGACGCTCTTGACGAGTTCGACGCTGACCGGCGCCTCGTCGAGACGCGCGACGGCGTGATCCAGCGTGACCGTCACTTCGATCGTCGATTCGCCGCTTTCGCCGCCCGGGCTCCCGCCGCCTTGTTCTTCGCCCGAGCCTTTCGCTTCGACCGCGACGGTCCCGACCTTGGTGATCCGCCCCTGCACCGTTTCCCCGCCCGGCAGCGTGACCGGGACGCGCTCGCCGTAGCGCGCCAGCTGCTGCTGTTCGGCCTTGACCTTGAGCTCGACGATCTGCTGGGTGGAGGTCGTCGAGAGCGCCAGCTCGCCCGCGCCGCTACTGCCTTCGGGTTTGCCGCTCGGTTCTTTGCTCCCCGACCCGTCGCTGTTCGGTTTTTTGCTTTTCGATTCTTCGGCGTGGGGTTCCTCGCTCGCGGGTTTGCTCGCGGGCGATTTGCCCGGGGAGCCGCCGGAGGGTTTTTTACTCGAGTGTTCTTTGCTCGCCGGTTCTTCGTGCGCGGGTTTTTCTGGTTCGGGTTCTTTGCTCGGCGGGCTTCCCGCGCTCGGTGACGTGGAGGTGTCTTCGCCCGCGGTGGCTTCGCTGCCGGGCGGGTCCTGGCCGAGGCTCACGTGGACTTCGGTGACGCGCCTGGCGCCGGGCGCGAACACGATCCGCCCGAGCTCGACCTCGCCGGTCTGCGTCAGGCCCTCGGCCTTCTGCCAGCGCTTGACGGCGGCGGCGGTGGCTGAGCCGAACTGCTCGACGTTCGTGATCTCGCCGTACGGGTCGTAGCCGAGGTCGATCAGGTTGCGGTTCAGCTCGGCCACGTCTGGGCCTTCGCTCACGCCCTCCACCAGCGTGCGGTAAGCCGGCACCGACCCGTACATGAGCACGATCGGCTCGTTGTCGATCCGCCACAGCGTCCCGCCGCGCCCGACGATCGCGCCGACCCCGGGCAGCCAGGTGAACGTTCCCCCGAGCCTGTCGTAGAGGTCGACCTTGCTGCCGTACCCGAGCGTGCCGTCGACGGTCGAGCTTTCCGAGAGCGTCCGCCGCGTGACCGTCGCGGTCGTCTCGCCGGGCGGGACGCCCGTGTCGCTCGTGTGGTGCTCGGCCGAGCCGGTCCTGGCCAGCACGATCGCTGCTGCGGCCACGCCGACCAGCGCGATCGCGGCGAACGCGAGGAGCCTGCGCCGCCGCCGGCGAGAGGCGTCCACCGGCGGCGGCGGCTGGCGCACGGGTCCGTCCGCGCCAGGATCGAGGACCATCGTCTCGGGGGGCTCGGTGGGAGCGCCCATCTCTCAGCCTCCGACCGGCGGGGGCTGGGAGCGTCCGAGGGGCCCCGGCCCGACCCGGCTCCCGAGCTTGGACGGCAGGTCTCCGGAGCAGGCTTTCAGCGCCGCCTGGAAGGCCGGGCTTTCGGGATTCGGGCCGCCGGCGCCCCTGTGGATGCCGATCGCGACCTTCCCGCCGCCGACTGTGGCGTTCAGGTGGATCCCGTGTTCGCGCATGCACTTGGCGAACTTCAGGACTTCTTCTTCGCGCTTGACCCTTTCCTGCGGCGACAGGTTGACCTTCTTCAGACCGGGGCGGTACTTCGCGCAGGCCTTCTGCGCCGCTTCGAACGTCTGCGGGCCGACCCCCTGCTTCGGGTGCACCCGGAGGCGGAGCGCTCCGCCGTCGGCGGAGGCGCTCGCTTCGATGCCGTGTTCGCGCAGGCACTTGGCGAAGTTGGCCGCCTTCAGTTCTTCGCTCCGTTCGCTGGACCGTTCGCTCGCGGCGGCAGCGTTCGGGTTGCTCGAGCCGCCACAAGCGAGGAGCACCACGGCCGCCGCGGGCAGCGCCAAGGCTGCAAGCGCGCGCAGCGCCGCGGCGCGGACGTGCGGTGGCTCGGGACTGGGCTCGGACATCGGGTCTCCTTCTGCATGGACGATGCTGTGCGCGGGGCGCAAGGACATCAAGCGTGTGAAAGCTGAAAGGCGCCTGAGAGCGAGCGAGGAGCATCCTGAAGCGCGCCGGCGCGCTTCACCGGGGCCCTGCGCCCACGAGCCCCGAGCACGCCTTCTGCGCCGCCTGGAAGACGGGGTTCTCGGGGTTGGGCCGGCTGCCGGGGTGCGGCCGGATGAAGATGCCGAGCGAGCCGCCGCGGAGCTCCGCATGCGCGTCGAAGCCGTGCCCGCGCATGCATTTCGCGAACTCGAGCAGCGCTTGTTCGTGCTGGACGTCTTCCGGCGAGGGCGGGCCTGTCCTCTTCGGTTCGGGCCGGTAGGCCCGGCACGCCTTTTCGGCGGCTTCCATCGCGGTGGCGCCGCCGCGGCCCGGCGAGATCTTGATGCCGTTCGGGCCTCCGCTCGGGCTTCGGGCTTCGGCGTCGACGCCGTGTTCGCGCAGACACTTCGCGAACTCCTCGAACCTGGTTTCCGACTTGTGTTCGGCGGCGCGTTCGCTCGCCGCCGCGCCGGCCGCAGAGCGCGATCCTCCGCAGCCGGCCAGGACCACGCCCGCGGCCAGCGCTGCTGCCGCGGCCGTCACGCTCACGCGGAGCGCCCGGGGCGTTCCGCCCGGCCGATGGGCTCGTGGCGGGCGACCATCCCTCACCCTCCGGCCACCACGGATCCTCCAGCGCCGTCGGGCGCGCGGCTGGCGCCCGAGGTTCCGCCCGCCGTCTGGCCGGGGCCTTTGCCCCGCGGGCCGCCCTTGAACGGCAGGTAGCCGGAGCAAGCTCTCTGCGCCGCCTGGAAGGCGGGGCTCTGGGGGTTCGGCCCGCTGCCCGGGTGCCCCTGGATCTGGATCCCGATCCCCCCGCCGCTGACTTCGGCGTGCAGGTTGATCCCGTGTTCGCGCATGCACTTGGCGAACTTCAGGAGTTCTTCTTCGCGCTTGACCTTTTCCTGGGGGGAGAGCTTGAGCTTCTTCGGTTCGGGACGGTACTTCTGGCACGCCTTCTGCGCCGCTTCCATCGTGTGCGGCCTGGTCCTCTGCGAGCCGCCTTCGGTGCTGGATCCGATCTTCAGGCCGACCCCTTCGCCACCGGGACCGGGGGACGTGCTCGCTTGCACGCCGTGTTCGCGCAGGCACCTGGCGAACTCGGCCAGCTTGGCTTCCTGGCTGCGTTCACTGGCGCGTTCGCGGGCGGCCGCGTCGGTCGCCGGGTTCGAGCCGCCGCAGGCGACGAGGAGGAGGGCCACGCCGAGCGCCGAGGAGGGGGCGAGCGCGCGCAGGCTCGCGCCGCGCAGGCGCTGGACGTTCGGGCTGGGCAGGGACATGACGGCTCCTTGTGCGTGGACGATGCGGGGCGCGCCGCGCGGGCGCACGGACATCAAGCGCGCGAAACCTGAGAGGCGTCTGAGAGCGACCGAGGAGGATCGTGAAGCGTGCGGGAGGACAGATCGTCGCGGCACGCGCTCAGCTCGGCCTCGCTCATCGCCAGCACGGGCAGCCGCAGCGTCAGCCGCGCTCCTCCCTCCGGGTCGTTCGCGGCCTCGACGGTGCCGCCGTGCATGTCGGCGACCTGTCTCACGATCGCCAGCCCCAGCCCCGAGCCCGGCAGCGCGCGGGCGCCGGCGGCGCGGTAGAAGCGGTCGAACACGCGCGGGATGTCCTCGGCGGCGATGCCGGGGCCGTGGTCGCGGACCTGCAGCTCGCCGTCGCGCACGCGCACCTCGATCGGGGGCCCGCCCGGCGGGTTCCAACGGCAGGCGTTGTCGAGCAGGTTGGCGATCGCGCGATCGAGCCGCGCGGGCGCCGCCCGCACCAGGGAGGGCTCGACCTCGAGTGCGAACCGGCAGGCGGGCGCGTGGAGGCGCGCGCGTCGAACGGCGACGCCCGCCGCGAGGTCGAGCCGCACATCCTCGACCTCGATCTCGTCCGCCGCGCCCTTCGAGAGGTCGACCAGGTCGCCGACCAGCACGGTGAGCTCGACGAGCTGCGCCTGCACGGCCGCGACGACGCGCGCTCGCTCGCCGGGAGCCAGACGGTCGCCATCGGCCAGCGCGTCGAGGTTCGCGCGCACGCTCGTCAGCGGTGTGCGCAGCTCGTGCGAGGCGTCGGAAACGAGCTGGCGCTGGGCGAGGCGGGCGTCCTCGAGGGCGGCGAGCATCGTGTTGAAGCTGCGCGCGAGGCGCCCGAGCTCGTCGCTGCCGGGCCCCTCGATGCGGTGTCCGAGGTCCTGAGTGCGAGCCACCTCTTCGGCGGCGCCCGTGAGCCGTCGCACGGGCACGAGCGCCGCCTTGGAGACCAGCATCCCGAGCGCCACGGCGAGCGCGATGCCCCCGAGGCAGACGAGCGCGAGCACGAGCCGCAGGTGCGAGAGCGTGTTGTTCAGGTCCGTCAGCGGCAGGGCTGCCTGCCACACGGCCCCGTTCCCGGCCTGCACGGTGAACATCCTCACCGGGGTGCCCTGGATCGTGACGTTGCTGTAGTAGGCGGGGCGAGAGCCGGCCGCCACCGCGCGGGTCGCGGCGGTGACCGGGAGCAGCGGCCCGCGATCGCCGGTGTGGACCGTCCGCCCTCCGGGGCTGTAGAGCTGCACGTAACCCGCCTCTTCGCCGATGGCCCGCGGCGGGATGATGAGCCGCGTCTGCTTGCCCAGCTTGGGAAGGCTCGTCGCGAAGGGGGCCACGGCCGATGAGAACCCGCGCGCTTCGCCCGCGCTGCCGGGGTGCTCGGGGGTCGCGGGCGCGGGCACGACGCTGAGGATGGCCGCACCGCCCGGCGCCGCGCCGTTCAGGTCGGGCTTCGCGGCGCCGCGGGCGGGCGCGGTGACCTTCACCGAACGGCTTACGATCTCGCCGTTGCGCAGCTGCACGCGCACCTGCTCGTTCGCGCCCGCCGGCCCCGCCCTGCTGGCGAACACCTTGGCTTCGGGCGGCACCTTGCCCTCTTTGGCGAGCTTTGCGAGCTCGCCGGCGGTCAAGCCCGCGAACGCGACCGACTGGGGCTTGGTTCGCAGCCTCGTATCGAGCTGCCCGACGAGCTCGCCGCGGGTGACGAAGTACACGACCACCGAGGCGATCAGCACCGAGACGGCGACCGCACCCGCCGCGAGCAGCACGGTGCGGCGGCGGAAGCTCATCGCCTGCCCGCCGCCGTCGAGACGCGATCCGCCATCGGCGGTGCCGGCCGCAGCGCGTAGCCGACGCCGCGCACCGTGTGCAGCAGCCGTGGCTCGCCGGCCGCCTCGGTCTTGCGGCGCAGGTAGCCGACGTATACCTCCAGCGAGTTCGAGCTCGGGCCGAAGTCATAGCCCCAGACGCGTTCGAAGATCGTCGTGCGGGTGAGCACCTGGCGAGGGTGGCGCATCAGCAGCTCGAGCAGCAGGAACTCGGTGCGCGTCAGCGCGAGTCGCCGGTCGCCCCGCCGGGCCTCGTGTGTCACCGGATCGAGTTCGAGGTCCTCGAAGCGCAGCGTCGTGTCGTCGCCCTCCCAGCCCGTTCTGCGCAGCAGCGCGCGCAGCCGCGCCACGAGCTCCTCGCGGGCGAACGGCTTGACGAGGTAGTCATCTGCGCCGGCCTCGAGGCCCGCCACGCGCTCGCCCACCTCGGCCCTCGCTGTCAGCATCAGCACCGGCGTCGTGTCGCCGGCGGCGCGGATGCGGCGACACACCTCCAAGCCGTCGATGCCGGGCATCAGCACGTCGAGGACGACGGCATCCGGCGGTGCGTCGGCGATCGAGCGGATCGCCTCGCGGCCGTCCTTCGCCGTTGTGACATCGAACCCGCCCAAGTCGAGCACGAGCGCGAGCGCTTCCCTGAGCGCGGGGTCGTCGTCGACCACCAGCAGGCGCATGTGGGGATCGTGATGGGCGAAGCTGAAAGGAACCTGAATCGCCCGCTTCCGCCTGGGCCGTCTTTATCTTGGCGGCCATGCGCATCAGCGATCCCACGACCCTCGCCGCGCCCGTGCGCATCACCGTGCGCAGCAAAGAGGAATGCGCCGGGGAGCCCCAGCTCGAGGGCTTTCGCTGCAGCGGCGGGCCCGCGGCGCGCGAGGTCGCGCTGATCGTCGGCAACCTGCTGAGCGGCGAGGCGCTGCCGCAGACCGTCGCCTTCGTGAACGATGCCGCGAGCGGCGCGCTGCTCGGGATCGCCTCCGTGCGCCCGGAGGGCAACGCGCAGCTTCGTGCGAAGTCCTCGACGCCCTGGTTCGTGCGCCGGCTCTCGACGAACCCCTACGTGAACATGATCGCCCGCGACGAGCGCTACCCCGGCCACGTGCTGCTCGACGGACGCACCCGACTCGGCTCGGCGATCCTGCGCGCCGGCCTCGAAGCGCTTGTCGCCGAGCTCGGCGGCGAGACGCTGCCGACGGTGTTCGCGCTCGTCAGGCGCGAGAACGAGACCAGCAAGCGCACGTTCGGCGAGTTCGCCTTCTACCCGCACGACCGCTCCTCCGAAAACCCGCAGGACGTGTTCGTCAGGCGCGCGGGGCGGCGGCTACCGCCAGCGCCGCCGCTGGACGCCTACATCCCGCTCGGGCGCGAGCCCGAGGTGCGCTCGCTCAAGGGCCGCACGCCGGCCGGCGAGCGCTCTCAGTGAACGCCGGGCTCAGCTGACCGCGGCGCGCCGGTAGCGCGCGGTCGCCAGCACGCCGAACACGGCGATCAGTCCGAGCGACCAGATCACCGACCAGAGCACGTCGTTGTTCGAGGGCGCGCCGAGCCACAGGTGGCGCATCGCGTCGACGATGATCGTGAACGGGTTGACTTCCGCGAACTGCTGCAGCCCTTCGGGCATCGAGGCGACAGGCACGAAGGCCGAGGAGATGAAGGTCAGCGGGAACACGAGGATGAACCCGATCGAGTTGACGGTTTCCGAGGACTTGGCGAGCAGGCCGATGAACGCCAGCACCCACGAGAAGGCATAGCCGAACAAGAGCAGCAGCAGGATCCCGGCGACGGCGTCGCCGAAGCTCGTGTGGAAGGTGAAGCCGATGATCACACCCGTGATCAGCAGGATCGTGATCGACAGCGCGTTGAGGGCGACGTCGGACAGGGTCCGTCCGGCGAGCACCGCCGGGCGCGCCATCGGCAGCGAGCGGAAGCGGTCGATCAGCCCCTTGCGTACGTCCTCGTTGAGCCCGAGGGCGGTCGCGAAGCCCCCGAAGGCCGTGTTCTGGACGATGATCCCCGGGATCAGGAAGTCCACGTAGGCGTATCCGGGCGTACGGATCGCGCCCCCGAACACGTAGCGGAACAGCAGCACGAACATGATCGGCTGGATCGTGAAGCCGATCAGCAGTTCCGGCGTCCGCGTCAGCCGCACGAGGTTGCGCTCGGCGATGATCAGGGTGTCGGTGGCGAGTCGTCTCATGCGGCTCGCTCCTCGTCGCGCTCGCCGGCGCCCCCTCGTGGGTTGTCCCCGCCCTCCTCCGCGTCCAGGCTCGCGGCGTGCCCGGTCAGCGCCAGGAACACGTCGTCGAGCGTGGGCCGGCGCAGCGACAGGTCCTCGACGTCGATGCCGCGCGCGCTGAGGCGGTGGACGGCGTCGACGATCACGCCGTGCGCCTCTCGAACGGCGACGGTGACGTCGTGTCCGGCGGCGCTCGGCGGCTCGTCGGACATCGGCGCGAGCGCCTCCATCGCGACGGCGGCGTCGCTGGCGGACTCCAGGCGGACCTCCAGGCGCTCGCCGCCGAGACGGTCCTTGAGCTCGTTCGGCGTCCCCTCGGCGATCAGGCGGCCGTGGTCGATGACGGCGATCTCGTCGGCCAGCCGGTCCGCCTCGTCCAGGTACTGGGTCGTCAGCAGCGCCGTGGTGCCGCCGGCGACGAGCCCCTCGATCACCGCCCACAGGCTGAGGCGGCTGCGCGGGTCGAGCCCGGTCGTGGGCTCGTCGAGGAACAGCACGGGGGGTTCGGCGACGAGCGCGGCCGCCAGGTCCAGGCGCCGGCGCATGCCGCCGGAGTAGGTCTTGGCGGCGCGGTCGGCGGCGTCGCTCAGGTCGAAGCGCTCGAGCAGCTCTGCGCCCCGGCGCTTGGCCCTCGCGCGGTCCTCGCCGTACAGGCGCCCGACCATCGTCAGGTTCTCCAGACCGGTGAGGTTTTCGTCGACGGCCGCGTACTGCCCCGCGAGGCCGATCCGTTCGCGGACCTGCGCCGCGTCCCTGACCACGTCGAGACCCGTCACCCGGGCGGTGCCCGCGTCGGGCTCGATCAGCGTCGCGAGCACGCGCACGAGCGTCGTCTTCCCGGCCCCGTTGGGGCCGAGGAGGCCGAGGACTTTGCCTGGGCGTGCCACGAGGTCGACGCCGTCGAGCGCGCGCACCTCGCCGTAGCGCTTGACGATGCCCTCGACTTCGATCGTCGCGTCGTTGCTCATCGCTGCCCCTGCGTTGCCGTCGGGTGCGTTCGCGGCCGGGCCGGCGCTACGCCGAGCGCGAGCCCTGCCCAGGCCCCGAGGCTAGCGAGAGATCGGCTTCGCCCCCGGCAGGCGCGAGCAGGTAGACCGCCAATGCCATCGCGACCAGCAGCCCCGTCTGCCAGAGCAGCGTCTGTGCCTGCGGCCAACGACCGCACCGCCCATGGGATGCTCCCCGGGTGGCCTCGACGAACCTCGATCTCGTCCGCAGCATCTATGCCTCGTGGGAACAGGGGGACTTCAGCCGCTCAGCGACCTGGGCGGATCCCGAGATCGAGTTCGTGATGGTCGAAGGACCCGCTCCCGGCAGCTGGAGCGGGATCGCGGGAATGGTCGAGGGCTACATGGCGTTCATGCGCGCCTGGGACCACCTGCGGATCGCCGCGGACGAGTATCGCGAGCTCGATGCAGGGCGCGTGCTGGTGCTCGACCACGCGGCCGGGCGAGGGAGGACGAGCGGGCTCGACCTGGCGCAGATGCGGTCGGAGGGCGCTGTCCTCTTTCACCTCCGCGGCGGGCGCGTGACGCGCCTCGTCCTCTACTGGGATCGTGCGCGCGCGCTCGCCGAGCTTGGCTGCGCCTCGAGCTGACGGCTATGGCGGGGGAAGGATTCGAACCTTCGAAGGCAGAGCCACGTGGTTTACAGCCACGCCCCTTTGACCGCTCGGGAACCCCGCCGCCGGCGCCTCAGTGTAGGTGATCGGCAGCGAGCCGAGTGGGTGCGCACGCGGTGCGACGGCGTGGACGCACGTCGGGCCGCAAGCTGCTGGCGCCCGCCTCTATAGTGCGGCCTCGCGCGGCGGGGGGCCGGCCTCTTTCCGGGGCGGTGCGCCCCCGCGCGGTGAGGAAGGAGACGTGCTCCGGTGAAGCTGATCACGGCGATCGTCCGTCCCGAGAAGGTCAACGACGTCCTCGAGGCGCTCTACCGCGCGGAGGTGCGCGGCATCTCGCTGAGCCGCGTCCAGGGGCACGGCGGCGAGCTCGACCGCGTCGAGACCTACCGCGGCACGACGGTGAAGATGGGCCTCTCCGAGAAGGTGCGCTTCGAGGTCGCCGTCTCGGACGACTTCGTGGACCGCACGATCGACGCCTTCTGCTCGGGCGCGAGGACGGGCGAGGTCGGTGACGGGAAGATCTTCGTGACGTCGCTCGAGCGCGCCGTCCGCATCCGCACGGGCGAGACCGACCAGGGCGCCGTGACGCCGCTGCAGACGTGAACGGTCCCATCGCCGCGGCGATCAGCGGCGCCGACACAGCCTGGATGCTCGCCGCCACCGCGCTCGTGCTGCTGATGACGCCTGCGCTGGGCCTCTTCTACGCCGGGCTCGTGCGCGGGAAGAACACGCTCAACACGTTCATGATGTCGATCTCCGCGCTCGCGGTCGCCGCGGTGCTGTGGGCGCTGCTGGGCTACTCGCTCGCGTTCAGCGAGGGGAACGGATTCATCGGTGGTTTCGGCTACGCGCTGCTGAAAGGGGTGAACTTCGAACCGCGGGCCGGGACGCACATTCCCCAGCTGACGTTCTTCGCCTTCCAGGCGACGTTCTGCATCGTCACGACGGCGCTGGTCTCGGGCGCGGTCGTAGAGCGGATGCGGTTCTCCGCGTTCCTCGTCTTCTCGGCGCTGTGGTCGATCTTCGTCTACGCCGTGCTCGCCCACTGGGCCTTCGGCGGCGGCTGGCTGCAGGCTCATGGCACGCTCGACTTCGCCGGCGGCGTCCCGGTGGAGATGGGCTCCGGGTTCTCGGCCCTGGCGGCGGCGCTCGTGGTCGGCGCGCGCAAGGACTACGGGCGCCAGGCGCTGCTGCCGCACAACACGGTCTACGTCCTGCTTGGCGCCGGGCTGCTGTGGTTCGGCTGGTTCGGCTTCAACGGCGGCTCGGGCTTCGGCGTCGGCCGTCCGGGCGAGCTGGCGTTCGCCAACACTCTGCTGTGCCCTGCGTGCACGCTGCTCGTGTGGTTCGTCCTCGATCTGATCAGGGGGCGCCGGGTCACCGCGATCGGCGCGGCGACAGCCGCGATCGTCGGCTGCGTGCTGATCACGCCCGCCGGCGGCTACGTGAGCCCGGCCTGGGCAATGGCCATCGGAGCGCTCGGCGCGCTGCCCAGCTACGCGGTGATCGTGTGGCGGCCGCGCACCCGCGTCGACGAGACGCTCGACGTGCTCGCCGCGCACGGGACCGCCGGGCTGACCGGCATCCTGTTCGTCGGCTTCGTCGCGCAGCGAGCGTGGAACGGCGTCTCCGACGGGCTCCTCTACGGCAACGCCCACCAGCTCGGCTGGCAGGCGCTGGCCGCGCTCGCCGGCCCGGCTTACGCGTTCGTCGCCACGCTCGTGCTGCTGCGGCTCACCGGCCTGGTGCTGCCGCTTCGGGCCAGCGCCCACGAAGAGGCGCTCGGCATGGACGTCACCCAGCACGGCGAGGAGGCCTACGTCAGCGGCGAGGGGGCGATCCTCGTCTCCACCGAGGCCTCGGTCGAGGCCCCGCTCGCCGTCGCCCAGCCCTGAGGCTCAGGAAGCCTCGCGCAGCTGCTGCGCGTCGGGCAGCGTCTGCAGCTTTTTCAGCGTCCGGTTCTCGATCTGGCGCACGCGCTCGCGCGTGATGTTGAAGGCGCGCCCGACCTCCTCGAGCGTGCGCGAGCGCCCGCCGACGATGCCGTAGCGCATCTCGATCACCTCGCGCTCGCGGCGCGGCAGCGCGGCCAGCACGCGCATCACGTTCTCGCGCCGCAGCGCCTCGGAGGCGATCTCGAACGGCGAGGCGGCGGAGACGTCCTCGACGAAGTCGGCGAGCGCCGAGTCGTCTTCCTCTCCCACCGGCTTCTCCAGCGAGATCGGCTGCTGGGTGATCCGCATCACGTCGCGGACCTCGCGCACGGTGCACTCGAGCTCCTCGGCCAGCTCCGCCGGGCTCGGCTCGCGACCGAGCTGCTGGATCAGCCGCCGTTCCGCGTGCAGCAGCTTGTTCAGGCGCTCCACCATGTGGACCGGGATGCGGATCGTGCGCCCCTTGTCCGCGAGCGAGCGCGTCACCGCCTGGCGGATCCACCAGGTCGCGTAGGTCGAGAACTTGTAGCCGCGGCGGTAGTCGAACTTCTCGACGGCGCGGATCAGCCCGAGCGAGCCCTCCTGGATCAGGTCGAGCAGCGTCAGGCCGCGCCCGACGTAGCCCTTGGCGATCGAGACGACCAGCCGCAGGTTCGCCTCGACCATGTGCTGCTTGGCGGCGATGTCGCCGCGCTCGATGCGCTTGGCGAGCGCCACCTCCTCCTCGGCGCTGAGCAGCGGCACGCGCCCGATCGAGCGCAGGTACAGGCGCAGCGAGTCTAGGCTCGGCTCAACCGTCAGGTCGACGTCCGGCCGGCGCATCTCCTCCAGGCGCGCGCGCAGCCCGCGGCCGTCGTCCTCGCTCTCCCGTCCCTCCTCCTCATCGCTCCCGAGCTCGCCGTCGCGCTCCTCCTCGGAGCCTTCGGAGCCGATCGGCTCGCTCAGCTCGGGCGCGCTCTCGCCCGGTGCGAGGATCTCCACGCCGTGCTCCTCGAGGTAGCTCAGCAGGTCCTGCGCCTGCTGGATCGAGAGCTCTGCCTCGTCGATCGCCGAGCCGATCGCATCCGCGCTCAAGAAGCCGCGGTCCTGCCCCTCGGCGATGACGCCCTGAAGCTCCTCCATCTCTGCCACCGCCTGCTCGGCGGCCACCTGCAGACCCTCCAGCTTCTCGCTCACACTGACTCCCCAAGGACCGAATCGAATCCTCGTCGCGGCGGCGAGCCGACGCGACCTCCCTTACCTACGCTACGCCTCCTGTGCGCCTACGCTCGCAATGGCAGTCTCGTCGTATCGACCTGCATATCCCCGGTCGCGTGTCCGCCTCCAGTTCCCCTCGGGCACGCTCCCGACTAAGTGCGGAGTGATACCAGAATCTCCGGCGCAAACGCACGTCCTTGGAGGCGTTCTCGCGCGGCGCCCCTCGCGCGCGCGGGAAGCAGCGCGACGAGCGGTACCCTAGGCGCGGATGCAGGCGAGCGGAACGAGGACCATCGTCTCGCCGTCGCTGGGCTCCGGCGACGACGTGCAGGCGCGGATCCCCGGTGTGCAGGTCGGCCTCACGCGCGTCGGCGTGACCGGCGTCGAGAAGGTCGTCCGGATCCGCGACGAGCTCTACTTCGCGCGCCTGGACTGCTTCGTCGACCTCTCGCGTCACCAGAAGGGGGCGCACATGTCGCGCTTCGACGAGGTGATCAACGAGGCGATCGGCCAGGTCGTGCTCAGCGAGTCGCCGTTCCGCGCCGAGACGCTCGCCCAGCACATCGCGGAGCTCGTGCGCGAGCGCCAGGGAGCGGCGCGCGCCGAGGTGACGATCGCCGCCCGCTATCCCGAGCACAAGCCCGCGCCCATCTCCGGGGTGGGCACACAGGAGATCTACACGCTGCTCGGCCGCGCGGTCGCCTTCGAGCACGGCACGCGGCGCATCGTCGGCGTCTCTGCGACCGGGATCACCGCCTGCCCCTGCGCGCAGGAGCTTGTTGCGGCGCGCGCGCGTGAGCGTCTCGCGAGCGACGTGGAACTGACCGAGGAGCAGATCGAGGCCGTGCTGCGCAGCGTGCCGGTCGCGACCCACAACCAGCGCGGCCTCGCGACGCTCCAGATCGGCTGCATCGAGGAGTGCGTCGAGGAGATCGACGCCACGGCGCTGCTCGCGATCGCCGAGGCGAGCATGTCGTCTGAGATCTACGAGCTGATGAAGCGCTCCGACGAGGTCGAGGTCGTCGAGAAGGCGCACCGCCGTCCGCGCTTCGTCGAGGACTGCGTGCGCGAGATGATCGCCGGCGTCGTCGCCGGGTTCCCGCAGCTGGACGGCAGGAGCTTCGTCTCGGCGCGCCAGGAGAACCTGGAGACGATCCACCAGCACAACGTGGTCGCCGAGCGCCACGGCCTCCTCGAGGAGGTGCGCGCCGAGATCTCCTCGGGCGAGCGCGTCGCTCACCAGACCAGCCTCGAGGGCTGGCTGGCGTCCGGCGCGGAGGCCGGCACGGAGCGCCGGCCGACCCCCCCCTTCGGTGGTCAGCCGTCGGCCTGAGGGCCGCCGCGCGCCGCCATCAGACGGCGCACGCCGAAGAAGTAGTCGAGTCCGGAGACGACGGTCACCGCCACCGCGAGGTACAGCAGCGCCGAGACCCACAGGGGCTGGCCGTGGACGGCGATCAGCGCGAGGATCGCGGCGATCTGGAGGCAGGTCTTGAGCTTGCCGAAGTTGCTCGCCGGCATGATCACCCCGGCGCCGCTGGCGCCCATCCGCAGCACGGTCACGGCGAGCTCGCGCGCGATGATCACCATCGCGACCCACGCGGCGAGGCGGTGCAGCGAGACGAGCGAGATCAGCGCCGCCACCACGAGCAGCTTGTCGGCGAGCGGGTCCATCAGCTTCCCGAACGTCGTCACCTCGGCGCGCGAGCGCGCGAGGTAGCCGTCGACGAAGTCGGTCAGAGACGCCAGCACGAAGACGACGGCGGCGAGCACGTCGCCGGCGGGGGTGTTGCCCAGCAGCGCCACCACCAGCACCGGGACCAGCATGATCCGCAGCACCGTCAGCAGGTTCGGCAGGTTCAGCGGGAACATGCCCCACCAACACTAGTCGCCGCGCTGATATACCGGGCGCCGGTGCCGGCTTGCGGGCCGGCGAGATCCGACAGCGGGAAGGAGAGCGTCATGGACAAGCGCACGCTGGGGCGCGGCGGACCGGAGGTCTCTGAGATCGGCCTCGGCTGCATGGGCATGTCCGCCTTCTACGGCAGCTCCGACGAAGCCGAATGCACGCGCACGATCGAGCGGGCCCTCGAGCTGGGCTGCAACCTCCTCGACACGTCCGACATGTACGGCCCGCACACCAACGAGGAACTCGTCGGCCGTGCGATCGCCGGGCGCCGCGACGAGTACTTCGTGGCGACGAAGTTCGGCATCAGGATCGAGATGCGCGCCGACGGGCCGCCGAGGAGGTCGATCGACGGCAGCCCCGAGTACGTGCGCGCGGCCTGCGAGGGCTCGCTGCGCCGCCTCGGCGTCGATCACATCGACCTCTACTACCAGCACCGCGTCGATCCCTCGACGCCGATCGAGGAGACGGTCGGCGCGATGGCCGAACTCGTGCAGGCGGGCAAGGTGCGCCACCTCGGGCTCTCCGAGGCGAGCGCCGAGACGATCCGCCGCGCGCACGCCGTCCATCCGATCGCGGCGGTGCAGAGCGAGTACTCGCTGTGGACGCGCGACGTCGAGGACGAGGTGCTCCCGACCCTCCAGGAGCTCGGGATCGCGCTCGTTGCGTACTCGCCGCTCGGCCGCGGCTTCCTCTCCGGTCGGTTCACCTCTCCCGACGAGCTCGACGAGGGCGACTTCCGCCGCTACGGGCCGCGCTTCACCGGCGAGAACCTGCGGGAGAACCTGAAGCTGGCCGAGCGCGTCAAGGAGCTCGCGGCGGAGAAGGGCGTGACGCCCGGGCAGCTCGCCCTCGCGTGGGTGCTCGGCCGCTGGGAGCACATCGTGCCGATCCCGGGCACCAAGCGGGTGAGCTACCTCGAAGAGAACCTCGCGGCCGCCGGCGTCGAGCTGAGCGCCGAGGAGGTCGAGCGCATCGCCGACGCGGTGCCTGCCGCCGCGGGCGACCGCTACGACCCCCAGGGGATGCGGACGGTCAACATCTAGGGCGGCGTGGCGGAGGCCTCGGACATCGCCGCGGCGGCGGAGCGGCACCTCGACTGGGAGGGGGCGTTCAATGCCCGCGACCTCGGCGGCCTGCCGGCGGCCGGTAACCGGCGCACCACGCGCGGCGCGCTCGTGCGCTCGGACTCGCTCTCGCGGCTGACCGCGGCGGGATGGCACGCGCTCGTCGACCACGGCGTGCGGACCGTCATCGACCTGCGCAACGCGCGCGAGCGCGAGGAATCGCCCGATCTCGCGTCCCGGCCGGCGGTCCTCGAGACGATCCACGTGGGGCTCGACGGCGTCGAGGACACGGGCTTCTGGCGGCCGATCGAGCACACGCCCGAGTTCGGGACGCCGCTCTACTACCGGGCGCATCTGATGCGAAAGCCCGAGCTGACCGCGACCGCCGTCAAGGCGATCGCCCACGCCGCGCCGGGTGGCGTCGCCTTCCACTGCGTCGGCGGGCGCGACCGCTCCGGTCAGCTGTCGATGGTCGTGCTCGCGCTGCTCGGCGTCGCCCCGGAGGTGATCGCCGCCGACTACGAGCTGAGCGGCGAGCGGCTGCGCGGCCTGTGGGAGGCGCTCGGCGAGCCCGACCAGGCGCCGCCGCTCGAAGCGTTCCTCGCTTCGCGCGGCACCACCGCCGGCGGGGTCATCGAGACGACGCTGGCCTCGCTCGACCTGCCGTCGACGCTCGCGGCCGGCGGGCTCGGGAGCGAGGACGTCGAGGCGCTGCGGGCGCGGCTGGTCGAGCCCGCCCAGCCTCAGTAGCCGACCGAGAAGAAGCTGATGTGCCGGCAGCCCTCGAGCTTCCAGTGCGGCTTGGCATGGTGGCTCGTGTAGACGATCTGGTGCGGGTTCTCGCAGTGGATGGTGCCGCCGTTCTCGTGGGCGTGCACGACCGTCTTCGGGTTGGTCCCCGTCCACACGTAGTTGAGGGTGTCGTTGGCGTAGATGAAGTTCCGGCCGGCGCCCGCGCGGATCACCGCGGTCTGACGCTTCTCGCCGCTGGGGTGGAAGTCGCCCCAGATCACGTCGCCCGCGTTGCCGCCTTCGATCGTGTCGTCGCCGTAGCCGCCGAGCAGGTAGTTGTGCTTGTCCGCCATGCCCTTCAGGACATGGCTGCGCCCGGCCGGGCCCTTGTCCATCACGAGGTGTTCGTCGGGCGGCCAGCCCGCGTGGCTGGTCATCGCACCGGCGGCGGTGGCGAGTACGAGCGCGCCGCCGAGCGCGGCGACGAAGGTGGCGGGGGAGAGGTGTCGGCGAGGTCTCATCCGTGGCTCCTCGGTCGGTTGCTTCGTCCTCAACCCGCTTACCCCTCGCTGGTTGCGCCCCGAACTCCGACATTCGGCCAGCAGGGGTCGCGCCCCCGCGGCCGCTAGGGTGGTGTGCCCCCATGCCCCTGATCCCGATGGTCATCGAGCGAACGGCCCGTGGCGAGCGCGAGTTCGACATCTACTCGCGGCTGCTCAACGAGCGCATCATCTTCCTCGGCACGCCGATCGACGACCAGGTCGCCAATCTGGTGGTCGCGCAGCTCCTGCACCTCGAGAGCGAGGACCCGGAAAAGGACATCTCCATCTACATCAACTCGCCGGGCGGCAGCATCTACTCGGGCCTGGCGATCTACGACACGATGCAGTTCATCAAACCCGACGTGGCGACGATGTGCGTCGGGGTCGCGATGTCGATGGGCTCGCTGCTGCTCGCCGCCGGCACGAAGGGCAAGCGCGCGGTGCTGCCGAACTCGCGGATCCTGATCCACCAGCCCTCCGCGGGCTTCGAAGGCCAGTCGACCGACATCGAGATCCACGCGCGCGAGATCCTCAACGTCCGTGAGCGCATCGACAAGATCTACGCCGAGCACACCGGCCTCTCCGAGGATCAGGTCCGCTCGGACATGGAGCGCGACCGCTTCTTCACCGCCGAGCAGGCGCGCGAGTACGGGCTCGTCGACAGGGTCCTCGAGAGCCATTAGCAGCGCTCCTACCCGCACAGCGGCCCGGCGATGGGCGCGCTGAGCGCGCGCGAGCGGGCCGCGCTGGCGGCGATCGCGCTCGCCACCGCGCTCGCGGGGCTGGCGAACTACGGGCAGTGGGCGGCCGTGCCGCGGTTCGCGATCGCGACCGTCGCGCTGGCGGGGCTTGCGTGGGTCGTCTCATTCGCGACAGAGCAGCTCGGCGAGCGCTTCGGTCCCGGCGTCACGGGGATGCTGCAGTCGACGCTCGGCAACCTGCCGGAGCTGTTCGTCGTGATCTTCGCGCTGCAGAAAGGGCAGCTCGTCGTCGCGCAGACCGCGATCGTCGGCTCGATGCTCGCCAACGCGATGCTCGTGCTCGGGCTCGTGATCGTCGTCGGCGCGCGCCGCTCGCCCGACGGCGTGATGCGCTTCTCCAAGCGCCTGCCGCGGGACACCACGACGCTGCTGCTGCTCACCGTCTTCATCATCGTCCTGCTCGCCCTCTCGCTCGGCTCGCACGACCCGGCGAGCCATCACGTGAAGACGATCTCGGCGGTCGGGGCGGTCTGCCTGCTGCTGGTCTACGTGGCCTGGGCCTTCGACTACCTGCGCTCTGACAAGGCGCCGGCCGCCGCAGAGGGCGCCGCGGGGCCGCGGCTGCCGCTCGCGACGACGCTCGTGCTGCTCGGCGTCGCCGGTGTCGCAGCTGCGTTCGTCTCCGACTGGTTCATCGCCGCGCTCGAGCCGGCGATCTCCCAGCTCGGCCTGTCTCAGGCGTTCGCGGGGCTGGTGATCGTGGCGATCGCCGGCAACGCGGTCGAGAACACGGCCGGGCTGGTGCTGGCGTGGAAGGGGCAGGCCGACCTCGCGATCTCGGTCGTCAAAAACTCGGTCGCGCAGATCGCCGCGTTCCTGTTCCCGGCGCTGGTGCTGATCTCGTTCGCGCTGGCGACGACGCTCACGTTCTCGCTCGCGCCCGTCTACACCGGCGCGCTCGGCCTCAGCGCGCTTGCCCTCTGGCAGGTCAGCGGCGACGGGCGCGCGGCCGAATTCGAGGGCTGGGCGCTTGTCTCGATGTACGTGATCCTGGCGACGCTGACGCTCTACGAGTAGCCTCTCGCGCACGGCCCCTCGCCCCGGCCCGGCGGCGCGAAAACCGCTGGTGCGCTGCCCGCGCAAGCACGCTAGACTGGCTGAGACCTCGCGCTTGGGCGGGGTTTTTCTTCGCCCAAGGCCGTTGCCACCACTACTCAAGGGTTTTCCAGATCATGGCCCGCGGAGACGTTCGAATCGCTATCACCCTCGCGTGCGAGGACTGCAAGCGGCGCAACTACCAGACAAACAAGAGCAAGCGCAACAACCCGGATCGGGTCACGCTGCGCAAGTACTGCCGCTGGTGCCGCAAGCACACCAGCCACCGGGAGACCCGGTAGCGCGGGAGCGCTTCAGTGGCCCGTGATCGCAAACGTGCGAAGCAGCGCCGCCAGCGCGGCAGCGCAGGGCGTGGTGGGAAGTCGGCCGGAGCCGTCACGCCCAGCCAGCCCGTGCGCGCCGACCTGCCCGGCTCGCTCGACCATGCCTCCGGCGAGGTCGACGAGTTCGACGCCGCCCTCGTGCGCGGCGCCGGCGGTGTCCCGGCAGCGCCCGAGCGCGACATCGAGTCCGAACCGGAGCACCTCTCCGAGCGGGAAATCGAGGAGGAGGCCGCTGCCGAGGGCGACATCAGCCAGGACGAACTCCAGGAGCTCGAGACCGGTGGCGGCGGCGCCGGTGGCGGCGACATCGCGCGCCGCGGCGGCGGCGGCGGCGGTGGCGGCGGGGACGAGGGCGTCAGCCCCGAGCGCGCGTCGGGCGCACCTCTTCGTGGCGGCAACCGCGTCATCGGCTTCCTGCGCGCAAGCTGGGCCGAGCTGCAGCGCGTCCAGTGGCCCGACCGCCGCGCGGTCACCCAGGCCACGGCGGTCGTGCTCGGCTTCGTCGCGGTCGCCGGCGCCTACCTCGGCCTCGCCGATTTCGTGGCCAAGGAAATCGTCGAATTCATCCTCTGACGCCCGCTCTCACCTGATCCCCCTCGCAACACCTTCCAGGAGTCTCTGAATGTTCCGCTGGTACGTCGTCAACACCTATTCCGGTCACGAGAACAAGGTCAAGCACAACCTCGAGCACCGGGTCGTCTCGCTCGGGCAGCAGCGCGCCGTGCGCAGCGTCGTCGTGCCGACCGAATCCGTCTCGGAGATGAAGGACAACCAGAAGGTGACGGTCGAGAAGCGCACGATGCCGGGCTACGTGCTCGTCAACATGGAGCTCAACGAGGACTCCTGGGGCGTCGTCAAGGGCACGCCGGGCGTGACGGGCTTCGTCGGCGCCTCGCAGGAGCCGGTGCCGCTGAGCCAGGTCGAGGTCGACCGGCTGCTGCACAAGGAGGTCGCGACGGCGACCCGCACGCGCGCGCAATTCTCGATCGGCGAGTCGGTCAAGGTCGTCTCCGGCCCGCTCTCGGACTTCTCCGGCGAGATCTCCGAGATCAACGAGGACGCAGCGCGCCTCAAGGTGCTGGTATCTATCTTCGGTCGAGAGACTCCCGTGGAAGTCGGCTTCGACCAGGTGAAAAAGCTCTAGCCATGGCCAAGAAGGTTCTGACAACGATCAAGCTGCAGGCGAACGCCGGGCAGGCGAGCCCCGCCCCGCCGGTCGGTCCTGCGCTGGGCCAGCACGGCATCAACATCATGGAGTTCTGCAAGGCGTTCAACGCGCAGACGCAGAGCGAAACCGGCACGGTCATCCCGGTCGTGATCACCGTCTACGAGGACCGCTCGTTCACGTTCATCACGAAGACGCCCCCCGCCGCGGTGCTGATCCGCCAGGCGCTGAAGATCGGCAAGGGCTCGGGCGAGCCGAACCGCACCAAGGTCGGCACGATCTCCCAGGCGCAGCTGCGCGAGATCGCCGAGCGGAAGCTGGCCGACCTGAACGCCCACGATGTCGACCAGGCGGCGAAGATCATCGCGGGCACTGCCCGCTCGATGGGCGTGGAGGTGGAGGCATGACGACCCACCACGGCCGCCGTTTCCGCGAGGACGTCGCCAAGGTCGACCGCGAGCGCGAGTACGACCCCGCCGACGCCGTCGCGCTCGTGAAAAGCCTCGCCACCGCGAAGTTCGACGAGTCCGTCGAGCTGCACGTCCGCACGGGCCTGAACGTCCGCCACGCCGACGAGCAGCTGCGCGGCACGATCGCGCTCCCCAACGGTCTCGGCAAAGACGTGACGGTCGTGGTCTTCGCGCAGGGCGACAAGGCGAAAGAGGCCGAAGAGGCCGGCGCCGACGTGGTCGGCGCGCAGGACCTCGCGAAGCGCATCCAGGACGGCTTCGACGAGTTCGACGTCGCGATCGCGACGCCCGACCTGATGAACGTCGTCGGCCAGCTCGGCCGCATCCTCGGCCCGGCCGGCAAGATGCCGAACCCGAAAGTCGGCACCGTGACGATGGACGTCGCGAAGGCCGTCCAGGAGTCCAAGTCGGGCAAGGTCGAGTACCGCACCGACCGCACCGCGATCGTGCACCTCGTGATCGGCAAGGCGAGCTTCGACGAGCGCCTGCTGCTCGAGAACTACGCGGCGGTGATCGACGAGCTCGTCCGCGCGAAGCCTTCGGCCGCGAAAGGGCGCTACCTGCGCTCGATCACGCTCACCTCGACGATGGGGCCGGGCGTGAAGGTCGACCCCAGCCGCACCAAAGACATCACCGAGGAGGCGCCCGCGGCAGCCGCAGCTGCTTAGGCCCACCTTTCAAGCCAGCCCCAGAGACCCTCGGCCGCGCGAGCGTAAGACCGGGACAGGAGCCCCGAATGAACCGCGAGCAGAAGTCCGCCGCGATCGCCGAGATCGCCGGCCACATAGACGAGTCAGAGGCGATCTTCGCCGTGGACTACCGCGGCATCACCGTCGAGCAGATCGCCGAGCTGCGCGCAAAGCTGCGCGAAGCCGACGCCAGCTTCAAGGTCGTCAAGAACTCGCTCACCGAACGCGCCGCCGACCAGGCGGGTGTCGAGTCGCTGAAGGGCTACCTCGTCGGGCCGACCGCCCTGACGTTCGTGCGCGGCGACGTGGCGCTCGCGGCCAAGGCCGTCGCCGACTACGCGAAAGCGACCCAGCTGCTGCCGTTCAAGGGCGGCATGATGGGCGGCGAGGAGCTCGAGATCGACCAGATCCGCTCGCTCTCGCGCCTGCCCTCTCGCGAAGTGCTCTACGGGCAGCTGGTCGGCATCGTCGCCTCGCCCGTGGGGGGCCTGGTCCGTTCGCTGAACGCGCTCCTGAGCGGCGTCGCGGTGGCGCTCGGCCAGGTCCAGCAGAAGAAGGAATCGGGCGAGATCCCCGCCGGGGAGGCGCCGGCCGCGGAGGCCGGGGCCGCTCCGGCCGAGGCGGAGGCCGCGCCGGAGCCCGAGGGCGAGGCAGAGGCTGCGCCGGCTGGGGAGGCCGCGCCCGAGGCGGAGGCCGCGGCTGCGCCGGCTGAGGAGGCGGCGCCCGAGGCGGAGGCCGCTCCCGAGGCGGAGGCGGCCGAGGACAAAGCTGAGCCGGAGGCCGACGCCCCGGCGCAAGAGGACGAGAACAACCAGACGGACGTCTCGGCAGAGGCCGAGGACGCCGAGACGAATCCCACCAAGGAGGACTGACACACCATGGCAACCAGCACTCAGGACTGGATCGAGGAGCTCAAGGGCATCTCGGTGCTCGAGCTCGCCGAGCGCATCAAAGCGCTCGAGGAGGAGTTCGGCGTCTCGGCGACGGCTGTCGCGGCGGCGGCACCCGCGGCTGCGGGCGGCGGCGGCGGTGGCGGCGACGCCGGTGCCGAGGAAGAGGGCGGCACGGTCGACGTGATCCTGGCCGACTCGGGCGACAAGAAGATCCAGGTGATCAAGGTCGTGCGCGCGGCGACGGGCCTGGGCCTGAAAGAGGCCAAGGCGCTCGTCGACGAGGCCCCCAAGCCCGTCAAGGAGGGCCTCGAAAAAGAGGAGGCCGACAAGCTCAAGGCCGAACTCGAGGAGGCAGGGGCGAAGGTCGAGGTCAAGTAGCTCGCCTTGCCAGTCGGGCATGCGCTTCAGAGGCCCCGCTCCGGCGGGGCCTCTCGCGTTTCACGGACACCGTGGCGCGCACGCCGTCATGCTCCGCTGCATGCTCACCGCGGCCGAGGACGTGCGCGCGGCCGAGTGGTTCAGCCGCTCGGGGCGCGAGGAGCACACGCTCCACACGATGGTCCCGCCGGCCTTCGACGCATACGCGCGCGTGTTCCATCCCGCCGAACTGCACGAAGGTGGGCGGCTGGGTGACCCCGCGCCCGCCGGCGGCGGGGAGGTGCGCTGGAGCGAGGTGGCGATCGCGAACGGCCGCACGATGCACGGAGCCGCCGAGTGGGGGCAGCTGACCGGTTCGTGGCAGCTCGAAGGGCAGGAGTGCCTGTGGAACCGCGAGCCCGAAGAAGGGCAGACGCCAGAGCGGCTCGCGCTGCGGCTCGCAGCGATTCTCGCCACGCACACCAGCACGCCTGAGGAGTGCTGGTTCGCGGTGTGGGAGGGCTGGGGGGAGGGCAGCGTGAGCGCGCTCCACATGTTCAGCGAGGGCACCTCGGAGGCTGAGAAGGCGCGGCTCATCCAGGACTGGGAGAAGGAGCAGGAGCGTCTCGCGGAGTGGCCGCGGTACGTCCGCTCGGCCCCCGTCTTCCGCATCCCGCATCGCGGTTATCACCTCCTGCGCGGACCGCTCTCCGATATCGGGCGTTTCTACGGGCGCTGCAGGCACGCCCCCAGCATCTGGTGGCCGGACGACCGCGCGTGGTGCGTGGGCAGCGACGTCGACCTGATGACGACCTACCTCGGCGGACCGGCCGCTGCGATCGAGGCGGTCGTCGGAGACGGGGAGCTGGAGGCGCTCGCGATCCCCGCCGGGCAGGGCGTCACCTGCGAGGCCGACACGGTGAACCCGCGCGTCGGCCCGCCGGGCTGAGCGCCCGGCACGCTCGGCTTGGTAGAACGACCTCGTGCTCGCAAACCGCTCGGTCCCACCCTCGACCGTCATCCCCGAACTCGTCTACGAGGACGTGGAAGCCGCGATCTCGTGGCTGGGCAAGGCCTTCGGCCTGACGGTCCGCTGGCAGGCCGGCGATCACCGCGCCCAGCTGTGGGTGGGCGACGGCGCCGTCGTCGTCCGCGACCGTCCGCCCGACGTCGATCCCGGAGCACCGGTGCCGGGGGCGAGCAGCTCGGTGCTCGTGCGGGTCGAGGACGCGGAGGCGGCGCGGGCCCGGGCGCTCGACCACGGCGCGCGTCCGGTCCGCGAGCTGTGCGACTACCCCTACGGCGAGCGCCAGGTCACCTTCGAGGACCTCGGTGGCCACCGCTGGACGTTCACGCAGTCGATCGCCGACGTCGCCCCCGAGGAGTGGGGCGGGGCCTCCGTCGACCTGCGCCAGGCGCAGCTATCGTCGGCGAGCGTGGCCGAGACCTCCCCATCCCTTCCCTCCCGCGAACAAGCCCTCGCGCTGCTCGACGAATGGGTCACGCAGGGGCCCCTTCGCCGCCACTGCCTGGCCGTCGAGGCCGCGATGCGCGACCAGGCGCGCCGTCGCGGCGCCGACGAGGACCTCTGGGGCCTCACGGGCCTGCTGCACGACCTCGACTACGAGCGCCACCCCGACCTGGAGACCGGGCACCCGCGCTACGCGATGGCCGAGCTCGAGCGCCGCAGCTACCCGCCCGAGCTGATCCGCGGGGTCGCCTCCCACGCCGACTACATGGGCGTCTCCAGGGACTCGGACATGGAGCGCGTGCTCGCGGCCGTGGACGAGCTGTCCGGCTTCGTCCTCGCTTGCGCCTACGTGCGCCCCGAAGGCCTGACGGGGATGACACCCAAGTCGGTCAAGAAGAAGCTCAAGCAGCCGAGCTTCGCCGCGGCGGTCAACCGCGAGGACGTGACGCTGGGAGCCGAGGCGCTGGGGATCGAGCTCGACGAGCTGATCGCGCAGGTCATCGAGGCGCTCGCGGCGCGCGCTCAGGAGCTGGGGCTCGCCGGGTCGGCCGCGAGCTAACCCGAGCCCTCCCCCGTCGAGGACAGCCTCGCCTCGTCCAGGCTCGGCTCGAACAGCTCGACCGGGTTACCCGCGGGATCCTCCAAGAGCACCTGCCTGCCGCCCACACCGGTCACGATCTCGTTGCGGAACCGCGTGCCCGCGTCGCGCAACCCGGCGACGATTCCGTCGAGGTCGCTGACCTCGAGCATGAAGCGGTTCCACCCGCCAGGTTCGGGCACCCGCCCGTCGGCCATCGCCTGGCCGCCGCCGCCGGCGCCGCTCGGCGCGCTCAGCGCGAGCCGCAGCGCGCCGCGCGAGAGCATCGCGAACGTGGGGGCCGGGTGCATCACCTCCCCGAACCCGAGCCGCCGGCAGTAGAAGTCGATCGCGGCATCGACGTCGTCCACGATGTAGCGGACGCTCACGCTTGGCATCGCTGCACCTCCCTCGATCTGATCAGGTCAGTGACTACCCCGACAGGCGCCTCTCGTGCACCCACGAAAAGGTCCGTGCAGGGCCCAATTTTCTGCTCCGGACCGCCCACTTTCCGGTAAGATGCCCGGCGCTGGTCGATAGTCGCAGCCGTCCTTCAGACACCGCGCGCCACATACGCGCAGGTGCGGGCGGGGTCCGTGAGCACCGGCGGCCCTTAAGGGCGCCGATTGTCTGTGCTATCTTCACAGGTCGCGCCTCCGGCGCCCTCCTCGTCCGTGTTTCGCCCTCCGAAGGAGTCAATTCTTGGCTGCTGCAGATGCTCTCCGGACGCGCCGTAGCTTCGCGCGTCTGAACAAGACCGTTGATGTACCCAACCTGATCGACATACAGCGCCGCTCCTTCGAGTGGCTGACGGACCCCAAGACCGGCGGGCTCCGCGAGACGATCGACGACATCTCGCCGATCGAGGACTACACCGGCAACCTCGCCGTCCAGTTCGGCGAGTTCACCTTCGACGAGCCGGTCGCCTCGCTCGAGCAGTGCCGCGAGAAGGACCTGACGTACGCGCGCCCGCTGACGGTCACCGTCGCGTTCATCAACCGCGAGACCGGTGAGATCCGCGAGCAGTCGGTGTTCATGGGCGACTTCCCGTGGATGACCGACCGCGGAACGTTCGTCATCAACGGCACCGAGCGCGTCGTCGTGACGCAGCTCGTGCGCTCCCCCGGCGCCTACCTGATGGAGCCCAAGGACCGCGAGAAGCAGGTCTTCATCGCCAACCTGATGCCGGCCCGTGGCTCGTGGCTCGAGCTCGAGATCGACAAGAAGGGGAAGGTCTTCGTCCGTATCGACCGCAAGCGCAAGCTCCCGGTCACGGTCCTGCTGCGCGCGATGGGCTACGCGAGCGACGAGGAGATCCTGAAGCTCTTCGGCAACTCCCTCTACATCCGCAACACGATCGACTCGGACACCGAGGCGACGCGCAGCGAAGAGGGCGCGCTGATCGAGCTCTTCAAGAAGCAGCGCCCCGGCGAGCCGCCGAGCGTCGACAACGCGAAGGCGCTGCTCAATCAACTGTTCTTCGATCCGAAGAGGTACGACCTGACCCGCGTGGGCCGCTACAAGCTCAACTCGCGGCTCGGCCTCGACGTCGACATCGACACCCGCACGCTGACCCACGACGACATCCTCGCGCTGGTGCGCGAGCTCGTCGAGCTGCCCAAGCGCCTTGGTCTGCCAGAGGAACCGGAGACCGAGATCAAGGACTACGCGGCCGAGGCGATGAGCATGCCGCGCGAGCCCGTGGCCGAGCACCTCGACGAGTACGAGCACTTCGGCAACCGCCGCCTGCGCACCGTCGGCGAGCTGATCCAGGAGGCCTTCCGGATCGGCCTTTACCGCATGGAGCGCGTCGTGCGCGAGCGTCTGACGACCGAGGACGCGGACACGATCACGCCGCAGACGATCATCAACATCCGTCCCGTCGTGGCGGCGCTGAAGGAGTTCTTCGGCTCCTCGCAGCTCAGCCAGTTCATGGACCAGACGAACTCGCTCGCCGGGCTCCGTCACCGGCGCCGCCTGTCGGCGCTCGGCGCCGGCGGGCTGACGCGCGAGCGCGCGCCGATCGAGGTCCGCGACGTGCACCCGACCCACTACGGGCGCATGTGCCCGATCGAGACCCCTGAGGGTCCGAACATCGGCCTGATCGGCTCGCTGTCCTCGTTCGCGGAGGTCTCCGAGTACGGCTTCGTCACGACCCCCTACCGGGTCGTCAAGGACGGCGTCGTCACCGACGAGGTCCGTCGCCTCGACGCGACCCAGGAAGAGGAGCTCGTGATCGCCCAGGCGAACACGCCGGTCGACGCCAAGACCGGCAAGCTCAAGGGCACGGAGATCCTCTGCCGCACGCAGGCCGGCCAGTACGTGACCGTGGGCCCGAAAGACGTCGACCTCGTCGATGTCTCGCCCGAGCAGATCTGGTCGGTGACCACCGCGATGATCCCGTTCCTGGAGCACGACGACGCCAACCGCGCGCTGATGGGCTCCAACATGCAGGCGCAGGCCGTGCCGCTTCTGAGCGCGGACGCGCCGCTGATCGGCACCGGCATGGAGCGCCGCGCGGCGCTCGACACCGGTGACGTGCTGCTCGCCCGCGCCGCCGGCACCGTCGACTACGTCGACGCGGACCGGATCGTGGTCGTCGGCAACGACGGCAAAGAGGAGTACGAGCTCCAGAAGTACATGCGCTCCAACCAGGGGACGCTGATCCACCACAAGCCGCTCGTCGCCTCGGGCCAGAAAGTGAAGGCCGGCGACGTGCTGGCCGACGGCTCCTCGACCGACAAGGGCGAGATGGCGCTCGGCAAGAACCTGATGGTCGCCTTCATGTCCTGGGAGGGCTACAACTTCGAGGACGCGATCATCCTCTCCAAGCGACTCGTGCAGGACGACGAGCTCACCTCGATCCACATCGAGGAGTACGAGATCGACGCCCGCACGACGAAGCTCGGCGAGGAGGAGATCACCCGCGACATCCCCAACCGCTCCGAGGAGTCGCTGCGCAACCTCGACGACCGCGGCATCGTCCGCGTCGGCGCCGAGGTGATGTCCGGCGACCTGCTCGTCGGCAAGGTCACGCCGAAGGGCGAGACCGAGCTGACCGCCGAGGAGAAGCTGATCCGCGCGATCTTCAAGGAGAAGGCGCGTGAGGTGCGCGACACCTCGTTGAAGGTGCCGCACGGCGAGGGCGGCGTCGTGATCGACGTCAAGACCTTCAGCCGCGACGCCGGCGACGACCTGCCGCCCGGGGTCAACGACCTCGTGCGTGTGTTCGTCGCGAAGAAGCGCAAGATCTCCGAGGGCGACAAGCTCGCGGGCCGCCACGGCAACAAGGGTGTGATCTCGAAGATCGTCGACCAGCAGGACATGCCGTTCCTCGAGGACGGCACCCCGGTCGACGTGATCCTCAACCCGCTGGGCGTGCCCTCGCGCATGAACGTCGGGCAGATCCTCGAGACCCACCTCGGCTGGGCGGCCGCGCAGGGCTGGTACGACGACGGCTCCGACGAGTACAAGACCGCCCACGCGGGCAACGGCGACGGCCGCGTGTTCGTTGCCACGCCGGTGTTCGACGGCGCCACCGTCGAAGACGTCGACGCCGCGCTCGTCAGCTGGCAGGACGCCCACACCGGGCGCATCCGGATGGACGTCGACAAGTCCGCCCGGGTCGGCGAGCAGGCGTCCGGCAAGATGACCCTGTTCAACGGCCGCACCGGTGAGCCCTTCGAGGAACAGGTGACGGTCGGCTACATGTACATCCTGAAGCTGCTGCACCTGGTCGACGACAAGATCCACGCCCGCTCGACCGGCCCGTACTCCCTGGTCACCCAGCAGCCGCTGGGCGGCAAGGCGCAGTTCGGCGGCCAGCGCTTCGGCGAGATGGAGGTCTGGGCGCTCGAGGCGTTCGGCGCCGCCTACACGCTGCAGGAGATGCTCACGATCAAGTCCGACGACACGGTCGGCCGCGTGAAGGCCTACGAGGCGATCGTCAAGGGCGAGAACATCGCCGAGCCCTCGATCCCGGAGTCCTTCAAGGTGCTCCTGAAGGAGATGCAGTCGCTGGCGCTCGACGTCAACGTGGTCTCCGAGGAGGGCCAGCGCGCCGAGATGCGCGACGAGGACGACGACCTGCTGAGGGCGGCCGAGGAGCTCGGCATCGACCTCTCGGGCGTCAGGGCGGCGGCCACCGAGTCCAGCGACGAGGAGCTCGAGGGCGAGGACAAGACCGACGCCTCGGCCGAGGAGGACGACGGCGAGGAGTCCGAGCCCGACATCACCGAGGTCGGGGTCACCGAGGACGTCGACCTCGACTCGCTCGTCGGCGAGGAGGCACCCGAGTAGACGACGGCCAGGGGTGCCACCCGGCAGGCACCCCGGCCAACGAGCAGCCGGGCCCTGGGGGGCTTCGCCCCCTAACGGACCTAGAGGTCCCAACACCCAGATACACAGAGAGGCCCACCTGAATGATTGACATAAGGGGATTTCACCCCCTTACGGCCTTCGGCCTAACCCCCAGTTACACGTCGCACACCCACAGCCAGAAGGGCACCCACCGTGATTGACATCAACAACTTTGATGCGATTGAGATCTCCCTCGCTTCCTCCAAGCAGATCCGCAGCTGGAGCTCGGGCGAGGTCACGAAGCCGGAGACGATCAACTACCGCACGCTGAAGCCGGAGAAGGACGGCCTGTTCTGCGAGCGCATCTTCGGTCCCACCAAGGACTGGGAGTGCTACTGCGGCAAGTACAAGCGCGTCCGTTACAAGGGCATCGTGTGCGAGCGCTGCGGCGTCGAGGTGACCCGCTCCAAGGTCCGCCGCGAGCGCATGGGGCACGTCGACCTGGCCGCTCCGGTCAGCCACATCTGGTTCTTCAAGGGCGTCCCGAGCCGCATCGGCTACCTGCTGGACATGGCGCCCAAGGAACTGGAGAAGGTTCTGTACTTCGCGGCCTCGATCGTGACGTGGGTGGACGACGAGGCGCGCGCCAAGGACCTCGACTCGCTCGAGAAGGAGGTCAACAAGGTCCTCGACAGCTATGCCGGCGAGCGCGAGGAGCGCGTGCTGGAGCTGCGCGAGTCGCTGGCGCGGCGCGAGAAGTACCTGCAGAACGGCAAACAGACGAACTTCAACGACGAAGACCACCTGTGGGCCGACTCGCTCGACATCAACCTGTCGAAAATCTCCGACGAGGAGCGCGAGAAGCAGAGCAAGGAACTGACGAAGGCCTTCGAGGCCGACATCGCGGACACGGAAGCGTACATCGAGGACGCGGCCGAGCGGATGCGTGGCGTCTGGGAGCTCTTCAAGACGATGGAGCCCAAGCAGATCGAGCACGACGAGTCGACGTTCCGCGAGCTCAAGGAGCGCTTCGGCTCGCCCTACGGCTTCGGCGAGTACTTCCGTGGCGGCATGGGCGCCGAGGCGATCCGCGACCTGCTCCAGCAGGTCGACCTCGAGGCCGAACGCCTCGAGCTCGAGGACCAGGTCAAGACCGGCAAAGGCCAGAAGCAGGCGCGCGCGGTCAAGCGGCTGAAGGTCGTCTCGGCCTTCATCATGTCCGGCAACAAACCGGACATGATGGTGCTCGACGCAGTGCCGGTGATCCCGCCGGAGCTGCGTCCGATGGTGCAGCTGGACGGCGGGCGCTTCGCGACCTCCGATCTCAACGACCTGTACCGCCGCGTGATCAACCGCAACAACCGTCTCAAGCGGCTGCTCGACCTGGGCGCGCCCGAGATCATCGTCAACAACGAGAAGCGCATGCTGCAGGAGGCCGTGGACGCCCTGTTCGACAACGGCCGCCGCGGTCGCCCCGTCACGGGGCCGGGCAACCGCCCGCTGAAGAGCCTCTCCGACATGCTCAAGGGCAAGCAGGGCCGGTTCCGCCAGAACCTGCTCGGCAAGCGCGTCGACTACTCGGGCCGCTCGGTGATCGTCGCCGGCCCCTACCTGAAGCTGCACCAGTGCGGCCTGCCGAAGATCATGGCGCTCGAGCTCTTCAAGCCGTTCATCATGGCCCGGCTGGTCGAGCGCAAGTCGGCTCAGAACATCAAGGCGGCCAAGAAGATGGTCGAC
Source organism: uncultured Solirubrobacteraceae bacterium (assembly GCA_963836035.1). Taxonomy (GTDB): domain Bacteria; phylum Actinomycetota; class Thermoleophilia; order Solirubrobacterales; family Solirubrobacteraceae; genus Palsa-744. Next base: position 1,117,500 of record CAWIHX010000009.1, read on the forward strand.
TCGATGATCGGCGAGGTGTGGGATGTGCTCGAGGAGGTCATCCACGAGCACCCGGTGCTGCTCAACCGCGCGCCGACGCTCCACCGCCTGGGCATCCAGGCGTTCGAGCCGCTGCTCGTCGAGGGCAAGGCGATCCAGGTCCACCCGCTGGTGTGCCACGCGTTCAACGCCGACTTCGACGGCGACCAGATGGCCGTGCACCTGCCGCTCTCGGCCGAGGCCCAGGCGGAGGCACGGATCCTGATGCTGTCGTCGAACAACATCCTGTCCCCCGCGCACGGCGCGCCGCTGGCGACGCCGACGCAGGACATGATCCTCGGCGCCTACTACCTGACCTACGGTCCGGAAGCGGAGGAGCTGGCGAAGATCGACCGCGCGACCTACGAGCCGCGCCCGCACGTGTTCCGCACCGCGCAGGAGGCCGAACTCTCCTACGAGGCCGGCGTCGTGAAGCTGCACGACGTCTCCGAGTTCCGCCCGTACGGGCGTGAGGGCGGCCACGTGCTGACCACGATCGGGCGGATCATCTACAACGATCGCATCGAGCGTGCGCTGGCCGAGGCGCTGGGCGACGAGTTCGACCCCTCCAAGTACACGTTCGTGAACCAGTCGATGAAGAAGCGCGACACGACGCGCCTGATCGACCTGCTCGTGCAGAACTACGGCGCGACGACGATCTCGCTGGTGCTCGACGCGTTCAAGGACCTGGGCTTCAAGTACGCGACCCAGGCGGGGATCACGATCTCCAAGAACGACGTCGTGGTGCCGCCCGAGAAGCAGGACATCCTCGACAAGTTCGACGCGCTGGTCGCCGACATCACGGGCCAGTACGAGGATGGGCTGATCACGCAGGAGGAGCGCCACGAGGCGGTCGTCGAGCAGTGGAACGCGGCGACCGACGAGGTCGCCGAGGCGATGGTCGACAACCTCGAGGAGCTGAACCCCATCTTCATGATGGCCAACTCCGGCGCCCGTGGCTCGTTCAAGCAGATCCGCCAGCTGGCCGGCATGCGCGGCCTGATGGCCAACCCGAAGGGCGAAATCATCGAGCGTCCGATCAAGGCCAACTTCATGGAGGGCCTGTCGGTGCTCGAGTACTTCATCTCGACCCACGGGGCACGAAAGGGTCTCGCGGACACCGCGCTGCGCACCGCCGACTCCGGCTACCTCACGCGCCGTCTGGTCGACGTCGCCCAGGACGTGATCATCCGCGACGCCGACTGCGGAACCGAGGACTACATCGAGATGCCGGTCTTCAAGGCCGACGGCGAGCCCAACGACGGGCTGGTCGGGCGGATCGCCGCGCTCCCGATCGAGACCAAGCGGCACCGCATGCTGGCGGAGCAGGGCACCGAAATCGGCCGCGAGCAGCTGGCGGACATCGCCAGCGCGTTCGCCGACGAACACGAGAAGGGCACGGAGGTCAAGGTGCCGGTGCGCTCGGTGCTCAAGTGCGAGGCCCCCAGCGGGGTCTGCCAGGCCTGCTACGGCCGCGCGATGGCCACCGGCGCGCTCGCCCAGATCGGCGACGCGGTCGGCATCGTCGCCGCGCAGTCGATCGGCGAGCCCGGCACGCAGCTGACGATGCGGACGTTCCACACCGGCGGCGTCGCCGGCGCGGACATCACGCACGGCCTGCCGCGCGTCGTCGAGCTCTTCGAGGCCCGCCGCCCGAAGGGGCTCGCGAAGATCGCCGAGCAGGACGGCACCGTGACGATCGAGGAGACCGACAAGGCGCTCACCGTCGTCATCACCGACGACGCGGGCGAGGAGCACCGGCACGCGTTCCCGCGCCGGACACGCCTGTTCGTCGCCGACGGCGAGAAGATCAGCGCCGGCAAGCAGCTCAACGAGGGGTCGGTCTACCCGCACGAGCTGCTGGCGATCCGCGGCCGCACCGAGACCGAGCAGTACCTCGTCAAGGAGGTGCAGGAGGTCTACAAGTCACAGGGCGTGGACATCAACGACAAGCACATCGAGCTGATCGTCCGCCAGATGCTCAAAAAGGTCCGCGTCGACCAGAAGGGCGACACCGACTACCTGCCCGGGCAGTTCGTCGACCGTTTCGAGTTCGCGAAGGCGAACGACGCGGTGACCGACAAGGGTGGCGAGTCGGCGCAGTTCGAGGACATCATCCTCGGCATCACCAAGGCCTCGCTGAACACGGACTCGTTCCTGTCGGCGGCCTCCTTCCAGGAGACGACCAAGGTGCTGACCGACGCCGCGCTGGAAGGCAAGATCGACCGGCTCAACGGCCTGAAGGAGAACGTGATCATCGGCAAGCTGATCCCGGCCGCGACCGGGCTCAAGCGCTACCGCCGGATCGAGATCGAACCCTCCGAGCCGCTGCCGCGCGCGATCGACGACGTCGGCCTGCTCGACCAGGACGAGATCGCGGCCGAGCTCGGGCTGACCGACGGCGACGCGCTGGGCGGCGGCTACGGCCAGGAGTTCGACGCCGACCTCGCCTCGCTCGAGAAGATCGGCGCAGGCGGGACCGACCCCGGCTTCGCCGAGGAGCTCGCCGAGCTCGAGATCCCCGCCGAGGATTCGGACAACAAGGAGTAGCCGGCTCCTCGAGGCACTGAGAAGCTGATGCGCCGCCCGCCTTGTGCGGGCGGCGGTCGTTAAACGGCGGGAATACTTCGGCGCGATGCTGTGACGGGTCGAGCATGAGTTCGTGATCCGGCCGGAGACGGCGCCGCCGATCGGCCCCTGAGCCGGAGCGCTCGCGGGCCTGCGGCCGGGGCGCGCGTGTGCCCGCTCGTGAGGAAGATCTCAGGAGGCCGAACGCTCTACCCGCGGCGCCCCTGTGTTTGAGCGGGGGATGGGCGTCCACGAGATGACGCGACGCTCCCTGATGCGCGCCGGCGCAGGCGCGCTCGCCGGCGTCGCGCTGCGGCCTGCGACCACCCTCGCCGCCGACGGCGGACAGGGGCGCATCGTGACGATCGCCCTCGGCTCACTGCGCAGCGCGCGCACCGTCGCCCTCCCGCCCGGCGTCGCCGTCGCCGGACTCCAGTGGCGCGGCAGCGATGCCGCGCCCGGCGCCGAGCTGCGGGCGCGCCTCGCCGGCGGCTGGGGGGCGTGGGTTCCCGCGGGCGGCCACGGGCACGTCCCGGACGCTGCCACACGCGGTCCGCAGACGGGCGAGCCGCTGTGGGTCGGCGGCGCTCGGGAGATCGAGCTCAGAAGCGCCGTTGCCCTGGAGGCTGCGCGCCTGCGCCTCGTGCTCGGCGCCACGGCTGCCGGGGCCGCGCTCGCAGCCTCGCTGCCGCTCGCCCAGCCGGTCCTCGCCGCCGGCGCCGGGCAGCCCCCGATCATCGCCCGGCCGGCCTGGGCAAGGGGCATCCCGCTGCCGCGTGTCGCGCCCGCCTACGGGGCGGTCGAGCTCGCCTTCGTCCACCACACCGAGAACCCGAACGGCTATACGGCCTCACAGGTGCCCGCGATGCTGCGGGCGATCTTCCTGTTCCACCGCGAAGTCAACGGCTGGAACGACATCGGCTACAACTTCGTGATCGACCGCTTCGGGCGGATCTGGGAGGCGCGAGCGGGCGGCATCGACGAACCCGTCGCCGGCGCCCAGGCCGGGGGGTACAACTTCGTCTCGACGGGCGTTGCCGTGCTCGGCTCGTTCATGAGCACGCCGATCTCGGCCGCCGCCCGCAGAGCCTTGCAGCGGCTGCTTGCCTGGAAGCTCTCGCTGCACGGGACGCCGTCCACGGGACGGGTGACGGTGCGGGTGAACCCCGCGGGCGCCTCATACAGCAAATACCCGGCCAACGCCCGGGTCTCGCTGCGGCGTGTCTCGGGGCATCGCGACGCTGACAGCACCGACTGCCCGGGGAACGCGCTGTACGGTCAGCTGCGGGCCATCCGGCGCAACGTGCAACCGATGACGGCGAGCGCGGTGAGCGCCACGCTCGTGGTGATCCCGCCCGGCGCACCCGCGCCTGAAGGAACGCCTCCGCCGGCGCCGGCGCAGCTCCTCGTCTCTCTCGCCAGGCTCGACGGGAGCCCGGTGGCGGGCGTGCCCGTGCAGCTGCAGGCCCGCAGGGTCGCCCGCAAGGGCCTGCTCGTCACGCACACCACCGTGGCCGAAGGCGTCACGGACGCAGCGGGGCGGCTGCTCGTGGCACCTGCCTTCGCCGCCGGCGCGCCCGCGCCGCTGGCGGTGCGCGCGCTCTACGCGGGCGGCCCCGGGGCCGGAGCCGCCGTCTCGAGCGCCGTCACGGTCGAACCCGCCGCGGCGGCCTAGAGCGCGTCGCTTGCAGCTCCCGCGCCCAGGCCCCCAGAAGCTCGGCCTCGCGGCCGGTCAAGCCCACGCGCGGGTCGGTCTCGACGAGCAGCGTGGGCGCCGCTCGGCGCTCGGCCCAGGCCCGGCAGTCGGCGTCCAGCGCATCGTCGATCCAGGCGAGCGGGCGCCGGCCGCCGTGGCGCTCGATCGCGTCGAGCTTCCAGTGCGCGTTCGAGCGCCCGACCGCGCGGTCGAAGCGCAGGAACGGCATCCCGCCGGGCAACCCGAGCAGGTGGGGGAGGTGATCGTTGGCCCGCTCTTCCCATCCGCTGGCCCAGACGAGCTCGAAATGCTCGGCGAGGTCGAGCAGGTGAGCGGCCGCCGTGGCCGAAAGGAAGTGCGGTATGCCCTCGATCGAGTGGAACCGGCCCTGCGGGCCGGGCGCGAGCTGCCCGCCGGCCCCCGCGAAGAGCGAGATCACGCCGTCGATGTCCACCATCAGCAGCGGGGTCTCGACCGCCCCGGCGGCGCTCGGCCGGTCCGGCTCGGCGGCGGCCGGATATCCCACAACTGCGGGATCTTTTGATGTTCTCGGCGGTTCTTTAGGTTGCACAGAGGTCGAGACGGGTATGGTCCCGGGGCGGTCGATCCGCCTACCCCCGTCGAGGCGGAGTAAAGCAGTGGCTCCCCGTAGTCGATGCAGGCCACCGCAAACGACCCTTTCCCCATGACCTTGGATCTCGGAATCTTCCTCGCACTCGCCTGCGCCTTCGTGGCGAACCTGGGCTTCTTCTACAAGTACAAGGGCGCCAACGCCGTTCCCAAGGTGCAGGTCCTGCACCCGATCCGCTCGGCGATCAGCCTGTACTCCTCGAAGTGGTTCTGCCTGGGCATGCTGATCGCCACGGCCAGCTGGGGCCTGCACGTGGCCGCGCTCTCACTCGCGCCGATGTCCGTGGTCCAGGTCGCCCTCGCCGCCGGCGTCGTGTTCATCGCCGTGATGGCCGACCGCCTGTTCGGCTTCGAGGTCGGCAAGCGGCAGTGGGTCGGGCTCTTCCTGACCGCCGCCGGGCTCGTGCTGCTCGGCGTCACGCTGCCCGCCATGCACGGCGCCCACTCCCACTTCTCGAACGTCGGCATGATCTCCTTCGAGGCGGGCCTGTTCTTCCTCGGCGGCCTCTTGATCATGGGTCCCCGTATGGGCGGCCCGGTCGAGCACCACGGCGTGATGCTCGGCGCCGCCGCCGGCATCCTCTTCGGCGTCTCCGACACCGCGATCAAGGCGCTCACCGGGATCACCGGCTCGGGCGGCTTCGCCGGCCTCGTCACGAGCCCCTGGCTCGCGGTCGCCGTCGCGGCCTCGATCGTCGCCTTCTACTCCTCCGCCAAAGGCCTGCAGGACGGCGAGGCTGTGCCCGTGATCGCCGTGACCGGCACCGCCGCCAACATCGCCGGCATCGCCGGCGGGATCATCGTCTTCGGTGACCCGATGGCGGGCAGCGCGCTCGGCGTGACCCTCCAGGCGCTTGCCTTCGTGCTCGTGATCGTCGCCTCGGCGATGATGCCGGCGCCGGTTCGCGCCGCGGGCGTGGCGCCCGCCGCCTCCGCCGCCTAGCTCGCTGCGGCGAGGATGTCCCGCAGGAACGCGCTCACGCGCGCCCGCTGCGTGCCCGCGTCGAACAGCGCGCCGCCCGCGCGCTCGGCCGCCGCGCGGCGTCGCGCGAGCTCATCCGGGCTGATGTGCTCGAGCAGCTCGGCCAGAGCCGCGACGTACTGATCGCTCCAAGGCGCCGGCCCGGGCAGGCGGATGGTCTGCCCCTCGTCGAGGTCGTACCCCGCCGGTATCTGGCCCGTCACGATCGGCAGCCCGGCGGCGAGGTACTCGGGCAGTTTCGTCGTGTACCGGAAGGAGCCCACGCCGTCGACGCTCTGGGGCAGGCTCGCGAGGTCGAACGCGGCGAGGTGGTCGGCCACTGCCTCGGGCGGCACCCGTCCGGTCAGGAACACGCGCCGGCCGAGGTCCTCCCCCGCGAGCTCTTCGAGCAGCGCGAGCCCGCTGCCGTCCCCGACCACGCACACGGCGACGTCGGCGCGCTCGACGCGCCGGATCGCGCGCACCAGCTCCACGCCGTAGGCGTAGCCGAAGCGCCGGTTGAGCACGATCGACCCGACGAGCCCGGCAACGAGCGTCTGGCTGGGAATCCCCAGCTGCTCACGCACGCGCTCCCGCGCGCCCGGCGCAGGCGCCGACCGTGCCCAGCCCGGCGCCGTCATCGCGCGCGGGGTGCCGAACGTCAGCGCCCGCCCCGCGAGGTACGGCGTCCAGCCGATGAACCCGGCGGCGCGGCGGCAGAGGAGGCGCTCGTAGATCGCCCCGACGGCTGCCGCGAGGCGCGAGTGCAACCTGAGGTAGGGGCCGACGGCGTCGCCGCTCGAGACGACGTAGGGGACGCCGAGCAGCGCGTCGGCGGCCAGCACCGCGACCCCGCCGGCGATCCCGGTCCCCTCCATCACGACCAGAGGCGGCCGCTGGGCACGGGCCGTGCGCAGCAGGCGCAGCGCGGAGCGGGCCTTGTGCGCGCGCTCGAAAGCGAATACCTCGCTGTCGAGCTCGGCCAGCAGCTCGACGATCCTGACCTCGTCCAGGTGGCCGTGCCCTTGGGTCGCGAAGCACAGGATCGGTCTTTCGTCGAGCGGGCCCACGGGTGCGGGCGACCCTACCTCATGCGCTGCCCGGCGCTCGGAGGATCGCTGCTAGGATTCTCCGCCTCATGCCGACCACCTCGCAGCTCGTCCGCAAGGGCCGTGTGGCCCCCAAGAAGAAGGTCGCCACTCCGGGCCTGAAGTCCGGGAAGGGGCGCAAGAAGAAGGTCGCCGCCCCTCAGCGGCGCGGGGTGTGCACGCGCGTGTACACGACGACCCCGAAGAAGCCCAACTCCGCGCTGCGCAAGGTCGCCCGTGTGCGCATCTCCGGCTCGATGGAGGTCACGGCCTACATCCCGGGCGAGGGCCACAACCTGCAGGAGCACTCGGTCGTGCTCGTCCGCGGGGGCCGCGTCAAGGACCTGCCGGGTGTTCGCTACAAGGTCGTGCGCGGGACGCTCGACGCCGCCGGCGTCAGCGACCGCAAGAAGGCGCGCTCGCAGTACGGCGTCAAGAAGAAATAGAGACGCCAGCCTAGATGCCCCGCCGCGCAGCCGCACAGATCCGTCCGATCGAGCCCGACCCGCTCCACCGGTCCAAGCTCGTCCAGCAGGTCATCAACAAGGTCATGCTCGACGGCAAGAAGTCGACCGCCGAGCGGATCGTCTACGACGCGCTCGCGCTGCTCGGCGAGCGTTCGGACAAAGACCCGCTCGAGACGCTCGAGGCTTCTATCCGCACGCTGACCCCGACGCTCGAGGTCCGCTCCCGCCGCGTCGGCGGCGCGACCTACCAGGTCCCTGTCGAGGTCCCGGCCCGCCGGGCCAGGACGCTGGCCGTGCGCTGGCTCGTCGAGTTCGCGCGCCAGCGCCGCGAGAAGACGATGGCCCAGCGCCTCGCCAACGAGCTGCTCGACGCGATCTCCCAGCAGGGCGGCGCCTACAAGCGGAAGGACGACATCTACCGCATGGCGCAGGCGAACAAGGCGTTCGCCCACTACCGCTGGTAGCAGAGGTCCGATAGCGGCCGCACAGGCGGCCGTACCGGCGATCCGGTACCCTCCCTGGTGCCATGGACGGCAAGGGGGATGGAGACTGATGCTGACGCACGCGTTGCTTCTCTTCGCTGTGCTGGGGGTGTGGACGGCTCAAGCCGCGCTCGCCGGGTACGCAGCCACGCGCCGGGGGCGCAGCTTCAACGCGTGGACGATCGCCGGGCTGATCGTGGGCCCGATCGCGATCGGGCTCGCGCTGCTGATGCCGCGCAGGCGCTTGTACAGCTAGCCGGCTGCTGCCGGGCCGGGGGCACCTGTCGGACGCCCGCCGGGGTCGTGCGCGACGTCCACCCGGTGCCTCACGTGGACGGCAGCTCCATCGCCGGAGTGGACGCTGCTCCCGATGGACCGGGAGCAGGTGCGCAGTAGCTGGGAGGCGCTGGCACGGGGCGATCTCGCGCCGCTCGAGGCGCTGCGAGATCATCGACCGCGGGGACAGGGTGATCGTGGCATTCCGCCCGGCGCGCCACGATGATGGGGCCTGGCCGCTCGACAACGGCGAGCGGTGGATGGTGGTCACCACCCGTGACGACCTGATCGTTGAGATGAAGGGCTGTTGGACTCGCGCGGACGCGGTCGCTTACGCGTCGTAAGCAGCCTGCTTGGGTGGCATGCGGGGCACTTGATCGTTGCGGTAGCCATCTGTCCTGGGCGTGGTCCTCGCCACGGCTCGTGCGTCCTCGCACTTCTGGAAGGCCTGCGACGTGTGACAGCGCTGCGCTCACACAGCCGTCCACACCCCTTGAAGGATATTCCTTAGGTACCTAACATTTCGGTACCGAATGTCCTCCGTGACGACAGCGAAGCCCGAGTCCCTGAAGATCGAGCGCCACGTGTGGGTGATCTCGGGCGTGGTGATCCTCGGGATGATCATGTCGATCCTCGACACGACGATCGTCAACGTCGCGCTCGACACGCTCTCGAAGGATCTCCACAGCTCGATCTCCGAAGTCCAGTGGGTCGTGACCGGCTACCTGCTCGCGCTGGCGGCGGTGATGCCGGTCACCGGTTGGATGGCGCGCCGCTACGGCGCAAAGCGCGTCTACCTCGTCTCGCTGCTGCTGTTCACGCTCGGCTCGATCGCTTGCGGCCTCTCGAACTCCCTCGTCGCGCTCGTGATCTTCCGCGTGCTTCAGGGGATCGGCGGCGGCATGATCATGCCGCTTGCGCAGCTGATCATGGCCCAGGTCGCGGGTCCGCGGCGGATGGGGCGGGTGATGGGCGTCGTCTCGATGCCTGCGATGCTCGCGCCGATCTTCGGCCCGGTCATCGGCGGGCTGATCCTGCAGAACCTGCACTGGTCGTGGATCTTCTTCGTGAACGCCCCGATCGGCGTGGTCGCGATCTGGCTGGGCTGGCGGATGCTGCCGGACACCGATTCGGGCGAGGCCGGGCCGCTCGACCGCCTCGGGCTGGCGCTGCTCCCCGCCAGCGCGGCGCTGACGATCTACGGCATCTCCAAGCTCGGCTCCGGAGCTCCGCTGGGCTCCGCTGAAGTGCTGGTGCCCATGGTGGTCGGAATCGTGCTCGGCGTGGCCTTCTGCCTGCACGCGGTGCGGATCCCGCGGCCGCTGCTCGACGTCCGCCTCTACAGGAACAAGGTCTTCGCCGGGGCCTCGTTCACGACCTTCGGGCTCGGCGCCGCGCTGTTCGGCGCGATGATCCTCGTGCCGCTCTACTACCAGACCGTCCGCCACCTGAGCGTGATCGACACGGGCCTGCTCAACGGCCCGCAGGGCATCGGCGCGCTGATCATGATGCCGATCGCGGGCCGGCTCACCGAGCGCTACGGCGGGGGACGGATCGCGATCTTCGGGGTCTCGCTGCTGGCGCTCAGCACGATCCCGCTCGCGTTCATCGGCGCGCACACCTCCTACTGGGCGATCTCGGCCGTGCTGTTCGTCCGCGGCATCAGCATCGGCCTCGGCTTCATGCCAGCGATGACCGCCGCCTTCGCGTCCATGCGCCCGGAGCAGCTCTCCGACGCGACCCCCCAGATCAACGTGGTGATGCGCCTCGGCAGCGCGATCGGCGTCGCGGTCCTCGCAGTCGTGCTCCAGCGCGCGTCCGTGGGCGTGCACACGAGCGCCGGGCTCGCCGACGCCTTCGCCCACACCTACTGGTGGGCGTTCGGAATCGCGCTGCTCTCGCTGATCCCGTGCGTGATGCTGCTCAAAGCGGAGCGCCCCGCCGAGACGGAGGCGCTCGCAGCCGATCACGAGGAAGAGTCGCTGCTGCGGCACGAGAGCGCGATGGAGGTCGGTCTCTAGCGATGGCCACCCCAGAGACATCCCGTCGCGCCCGCGCGGCGACAGTCGAAAGCGAGACCGCTGCCCGTGCGGGCGACCAGGCCCCCGAGCTGACGGCGCTCGGGCTGGCCTTCCGGCACTTGTTCAGGGCGGTCAGCCGGATGCGCGGCCGCGACACGCACCTGACCGGCGGCGACATCAGCCACGCTCAGTTCGAGCTGCTGATCGAGCTCGACGAGCGCGGTGAGCTGTCGGCCGGGGAGCTGGCGGCGGCCGCGCGCATCGCGCCCGCGAGCGTCACGCAGATGCTCGACGGGCTGGTCGAGACGGGCCACGTCGAGCGCACGCGCTCCGAGACCGACCGGCGCGTGGTCCTGGCGCGCCTGAGCCCGCTCGGCAAGGCGCGTGTCGCGGCCAAGCGGGCGGCCTGGCGCGAGCGCTGGGAGCGCGCGCTCGGCGACGTCTCACCGCGCGAGATGCGCGCCGCGACCAAGGTGATGGAACGGCTCGGCGCCGTCTTCGAGGAGGAGGAGCGGAGGAGCTCCTGACGCGCGCCGGAAAACGCCGAAATCCCCCGGCCCTACGGGAGGAAGGCCGTATGGAAGGGCGAATGCCTCTGCTATAGTCGCCGAGGCGCCACGGGTGGGGACATCGCTTGCGAGCGATCCGCTCGCGGACCGTGATCGAAGATGGAGACCTCGAGCAGATAACGACGCGAACCGGTCCGGAACAGACCAGCAGCGCGCGTGGGCCCGAGGGGCCCATTTTTTTCGCCCGCCACCTTCCCCCAAATCGAAACCGGATCCTGATCGATGCCCAGAAAGTTCTCTCTCGAAAAGACCCGCAACATCGGGATCATGGCGCACATCGACGCCGGTAAGACGACGACGACCGAGCGCATCCTCTACTACACCGGGCGCACCTACAAGATCGGCGAGGTGCACGAGGGCGCCGCCGTGATGGACTGGATGGAACAGGAGCAGGAGCGCGGCATCACGATCACCTCCGCTGCCACCACCGCGCAGTGGAACGACCACCGGATCAACATCATCGACACGCCCGGCCACGTCGACTTCACCGTCGAGGTCGAGCGCTCGCTGCGCGTGCTCGACGGCGCGATCGCGCTGTTCGACTCGGTCGCCGGTGTCGAGCCGCAGTCCGAGACGGTCTGGCGCCAGGCCGACAAGTACCACGTCCCGCGCATCGCCTACATCAACAAGATGGACCGCATCGGGGCGGACTTCGACCAGGGCGTGCAGACGATGATCGACCGCCTCGGCGCCCACCCGGTGCCGATCCAGCTGCCGATCGGCGCGGAGGCCGACTTCAAGGGCGTCGTCGACCTCGTGACGATGAAAGCGATCGTCTACAAGGACGACCTCGGCACCGAACAGGAAGAAACCGAGATTCCCGCCGAGCTCGCCGACGCCGCGCAGGCCGCGCGGGAGCACCTGCTCGAGGAGGTCTCCCACTACGACGACGAGCTGCTCGAACTGATCCTCGAGGAGTCCGAGGTCTCCGAGGAGGCGCTGAAGAAGGCGATCCGCCACGCCACCCTCTCCACCAAGCTCACGCCGGTGCTGTGCGGCTCCTCGTTCAAGAACAAGGGCGTGCAGCCGCTGCTCGACGCGGTCGTGGACTACCTGCCCTCGCCGCTCGACGTCCCGCCGGTCGTCGGCACCGAACTGATCAAAGGCGAGGAGCAGGAGCGCGAGGTCGTGCGCAAGGCCGACGACGCCGAGCCGTTCGCGGCGCTCGCGTTCAAGATCATGACCGACCCCTACGTCGGCAAGCTCACGTACTTCCGCGTCTACTCGGGCCGTCTGGAGGCCGGGTCGAGGGTGCTGAACGTCGGCACCGGGCGCACGGAGCGCATCGGGCGCGTGCTGATGATGCACGCCAACGACCGTGAGGAGGTCGACGAGGTCTACGCGGGCGACATCGCCGCGGCCGTCGGCATCAAGCAGGTGATCACGGGCGACACGCTGGCTGCGCCGGACGCGCCGGTCCACCTCGAGAACATCGTCTTCCCCGAGCCCGTGATCAAGGTCGCGGTCGAGCCGAAGACCAAGGTGGACCAGGAGAAGATGTCCACCGCCCTCGGCCGCCTCGCCGAGGAGGACCCGACATTCCAGGTGCGCACCAACGAGGAGACGGGACAGACCGAGATCTCGGGGATGGGCGAGCTCCACCTCGAGGTGATCGTCGACCGCATGAAGCGCGAGTTCGGCGTCGAGGCCAACGTCGGCCGCCCCCAGGTCTCCTACCGCGAGACGGTGCGGGGCACGGCCGAGAAGGTCGAAGGCAAGTTCGTCCGCCAGACGGGCGGCTCCGGCCAGTTCGGCGTCGTCTTCATCGACGTGGAGCCCGCCCCCGGCGAGGGCTTCGAGTTCGTCAACAAGATCAAGGGCGGGGCGATCCCCTCGGAATACATCCCCGCGGTCAAGAAGGGCATCGAGGAGGCGCTCGAGAACGGCGTCAAGGCCGGCTACCCGATGGTCGACGTCAAGGTGACCCTGACCGACGGCAAGTATCACGACGTCGACTCCTCGGAGGTGGCGTTCAAAGTCGCCGGCTCGCTGGCCATCAAGGAGGCCACAAAACGAGCCAAACCGGTCCTGCTCGAGCCGATCTTCGCGGTCGAGGTCGTCACCCCCGAGGACTTCCTCGGCGACGTGATCGGCGACCTGTCGCGGCGGCGCGGGCGCGTCGAAGGCCAGGAGCGCCGCGGCAACGCGCTGGCGGTCACCGCGAAGGTGCCGCTCAGCGAGATGTTCGGATACGCGACCGACCTGCGCTCCAACACGCAGGGCAGGGCGACCTACACGATGCAGTTCGAGTCCTACGAAGAGGTCCCCCCGAACATCGCCGAGAAGGTCGTCGAAGCACGGACGGGAGAGCCCGTTCCGGCGTGACGCCGCGGCTAGGCTGAAGACCGAGCGGAGCAGCAGTCACCGAAGCACGCAGTTAGATAGATTTCCACGGTTCGCCTCACCGAGCGGCGAGCCTCAAAGCCGAGTTAGGAGCTGAACAGAAAGTGGCGAAGGAGAAATTCGAGCGCGACAAGCCGCACGTCAACGTCGGGACCATCGGTCACATCGACCATGGCAAGACGACGCTGACCGCTGCCATCACGTCCGTGCTGGCGGAGCAGGGCGGTGCCGAAGCGAGGAGCTTCGAGGAGATCGACAACGCGCCCGAGGAGAAGGAACGCGGTATCACGATCGCGACCTCTCACGTCGAGTACCAGACCGAGAACCGCCACTACGCGCACGTCGACTGCCCCGGTCACGCCGACTACGTGAAGAACATGATCACCGGTGCGGCGCAGATGGACGGCGCGATCCTGGTGGTCTCGGCGGCGGACGGCCCGATGCCCCAGACGCGCGAGCACATCCTGCTCGCCCGTCAGGTAGGCGTCCCCTACATCGTCGTGTTCCTCAACAAGGCCGACATGGTCGACGACGAGGAGCTCCTCGAGCTCGTCGAGGTCGAGGTCCGCGAGCTGCTCTCCGAGTACGACTTCCCGGGCGACGACATCCCGTTCATCACCGGGTCGGCGCTGAAGGCGCTCGAAGGCGACGACGCCTACAAGCAGAAGATCCTCGAGCTGGCCGCCGCCCTGGACTCCTACATCCCGGAGCCGACGCGCGAGCTCGACAAGCCCTTCCTGATGCCGGTCGAGGACGTGTTCTCGATCACCGGCCGCGGCACGGTCGCGACCGGCCGCGTCGAGCAGGGCGTCGTGAACACCGGCGACACCGTCGAAATCGTGGGCATCAAAGACTCCGAGCAGACGGTCGTCACCGGCGTCGAGATGTTCCGCAAGATCCTCGACCAGGGCCAGGCCGGCGACAACGTCGGCTGCCTGCTGCGAGGGACCAAGCGTGAGGAGATCGAGCGTGGCCAGGTGCTCTGCAAGCCCGGCTCGATCACGCCGCACACCAAGTACAAGGCCGAGGTCTACGTGCTCAAGAAGGAGGAGGGTGGCCGCCACACCCCCTTCTTCACGGGCTACCGGCCTCAGTTCTACTTCCGCACGACCGACGTCACCGGGGTGGCCAAGCTGCCCGAGGGCGTCGAGATGGTCATGCCCGGAGACAACGTCCAGATGGAGATCGAACTGATTCAGCCGATCGCCATGGACCAGGGCCTGCGCTTCGCCATCCGAGAGGGTGGCCGCACGGTTGGCTCGGGCGTGGTCAGCGAGATCATCGAGTAGCACCGCGCGCCCCCGGTAGGACGCCGGGGGCCGCATTGGCAGTCCGATACGACGAATTCAGGCCCCGCGCCAAGGCGCGGCGGGAAGGGGCGGGTTCCCCACGGGAATCCGCTCTTTCTACGCCGCAGGGGCCAGCGACGCGGGGTCCCGCGCCGTGAGCCGAAGGCGCGCCCGAGAGACAGACACCCACCGCAAGAGAAGAGCCGAGAGAACGAAGACCAGATGGCAGCCGCCAACCAGAACAAGATCCGCATCCGACTGAAGGCCTACGACACCTCGGCGATCGAGTCGGCCGCGAAGGAGATCGTCGAGACGGCGACGCGCACCGGCGCGAGCGTCTCCGGCCCCGTGCCGCTGCCCACCGAGAAGAACGTGTACTGCGTGATCCGCTCGCCGTTCAAGGACAAGGACTCGCGCGAGCACTTCGAGATCCGCACCCACAAGCGGCTGATCGACATCCACCAGCCGACGCCCAAGACCGTCGACTCGCTGCAGCGCCTGGACCACCTGCCGGCGGGCGTCGACATCGAGATCCGTCTCGCCACCTGATCCTGCACGATGGCCGCGATCCTCGCCAAGAAGCTCGGCATGACCCAGGTCTTCCAGGAGGACGGCTCGGTTGCGCGCGTGACGGTGCTGGAGGCGGGGCCGTGTCCCGTGACCGCGATCCGCACGGTCGAGCGCGACGGCTACGAGGCCGTGCAGCTCGCCTACGGCGCGAGCAAGGAGAAGCACCTCTCGAAAGCGGAGCTCGGCCACCTGAAGAAGGCCGACGCCCCGCCGCTGCGCACGCTCGTCGAGTTCCGCGGCGAGGTCGGCGAGCTGACGCTCGGAGCCGCCGTCACGGTCGACGCCTTCGAGCCCGGCTCGCACGTGAAGATCTCCGGCGTCTCCAAGGGCAAGGGCTTCCAGGGCACGATCAAGCGCCACAACTTCAGCAGCGGCCCGAAGTCCCACGGCTCGCACAACGTCCGCGCGCCGGGCTCCATCGGCGCCTCGGCGACACCGTCGCGGGTCTTCAAAGGGATCCGCGGCCCGGGTCAGATGGGCAACAAGCGCGCGACGCAGAAGGGCCTCGAGGTCGTGCAGGTGGACGCTCAGCAGAACCTGCTGCTCGTCCGCGGCTCGGTCCCGGGACCGCGCGGGGGGATCGTGGAGGTGCGCACCGATGCCTGACGCCCCCGTCCTGAGCGTCGGCGGCGCGAGCCGCAAGGCCAAGCTCGACGACGCCGCCTTCGGCGGGCGCTTCTCCGGTCCGCTCGTCCACCAGAGCGTGCGCGCCGAGCAGGCCGCGCGCCGCCGCGGCACCGCGGCGACGAAAACCCGCGCCATGGTCTCCGGCGGCGGCGCCAAGCCCTGGCGCCAGAAGGGCACCGGTCGCGCCCGCGCCGGCTCCAGCCGCTCCCCGCTGTGGACCGGCGGCGGCACGGTCTTCGGGCCCCAGCCGCGCTCCTACACCTTCAAGGTCAACCGCAAGGAGCAGCGTGCGGCGCTGCGCAGCGCGCTCTCGCTGCACGCCGGCCGTGGCTCGCTGGCGATCCTCGACGCGGCGTCGTTCTCGGCGCCGAAGACCAGCCAGGCCCTCGAGGTGCTCGACGACTGGAACCAGCCGCGCCCGACGCTCGTCGTGCTCGGCGCCGAGGAGTCCGCGGCGGCGCTGTCGTTCCGCAACCTCGCGCGCGTGTCCGTCGCCGAGGCCGGCGAGGTCGGGGTCACCGACATCGTCGGCGCCGCCACGCTCGTGCTCTCGGAGCAGGCGCTCGAGGCACTCACCGCGCGCAGCGCCGCGCCGGGCCCGCGGGGCGGGGAAGGGGCAGCCTGATGGAGCACACCCAGGTGATCATCCGCCCGGTGGTCTCGGAGAAGAGCTACGTGCTCTCCGCGGCCGACCGCTACACCTTCCGGGTGCACCCGGACGCGCACAAGACCGAGATCCGCCAGGCGGTCGAGGCGCTGTTCGACGTGCACGTCGTCGACGTGCGCACCCTCAGCGTGAAGTCCAAGCCCAAGCGACGTGGCCAGACCAGCGGCCGCACCCGCCAGTGGAAGAAGGCGATCGTGCAGGTGCGCGCGGGCGAGTCGATCCCGGTCTTCCAGGGCCTCGCAGGACTGGAAGGCTGACGAGATGCCGATCCGCAAGCCCAAGCCCACGAGCCCCGGCCGGCGCTTCGTCTCCTACGCCGACTTCGCCGAGGTCACCAAGTCCAAGCCCGAGAAGTCGCTCGTCGAAGGGCTGAAGAAGAGCGGCGGGCGCAACGCCTACGGCCGCAAGACGGCACGCCATCGCGGCGGGGGCGCCAAGCGCGCTTACCGCCGTATCGACTTCAAGCGCCGCAAGGACGGGGTCCCCGCGAAGGTCGCGGCGATCGAGTACGACCCCAACCGCTCGGCCTACATCGCGCTGCTGCACTACGTCGACGGCGAGAAGCGCTACATCCTCGCGCCGGCGCGGCTGACGGTCGGGATGACCGTCGCCTCGGGCGAGGGCGCCGAGATCGCGGTCGGCAACTGCCTGGAGCTGGCGCGCATGCCGGTCGGCACCGTCGTGCACAACATCGAGCTCGAGCCCGGCCGCGGCGGGCAGCTGGCGCGCTCGGCCGGCGCCTCTGCGCAGCTGATGGCGCGGGACGGCGACATGGCGACGCTGCGGCTGCCCTCCGGCGAGATGCGCATGGTGCGCGCCGAGTGCCGCGCCACCGTCGGCGTGATCGGCAACGCCGACCACCAGAACGTGAAGGTCGGCAAGGCCGGCCGCAAGCGCCACATGGGCGTGCGCCCGCAGACGCGGGGCACCGCCATGAACCCCGTCGACCACCCGCACGGCGGCGGCGAGGGCTCGACCACGCCCGGCCGTCACCCTGTGACACCGTGGGGCGTGCCGACGCTCGGCTACCGCACGCGCAAGAAGAACAAGTCCTCCGACCGCTACATCGTCCGCGGCCGCAGGCGCGGAAAGGGCAGGAGTAGATAGTGAGTCGCTCGAGCAAGAAGGGCCCGTGGGTGGAAGAGCGGCTGCTCAGCCGGATCGAAGCCCTCAACGCCGACAACAACAAAAAAATGCTTCGCACGTGGTCGCGCGCGTCCACCATCTTCCCGGAGATGGTCGGCCACACGATCGCCGTGCACGACGGCAAGAAACACATCCCGGTCTTCATCAGCGAGGCGATGGTCGGGCACAAGCTCGGCGAGTTCGCGCCGACGCGGGTGTTCCGTGGCCACGCCGGGTCGGGGAGGGTCCGATGAGCGCCGAGGAGGAGAAGGACGTGGCCCCCGAGACGCCCGAGGAGCCGAAGGCCGCGAAGAAAGCGGCCGCCAAAAAAGCGCCGGCCAAAAAAGCTGCCGCCAAGAAGACCGCGGCCGAGGGCGACGGCGAGAAAGCCAAAGCCCGCAAACCCCGCCGCAAAGCGGCCGCGGCGAAGGAGGAGTCCCAGGCGGAGGCGAAGGCCGCCGAGCCGAAGGCCGCCGAGGAGGCCGCCGGCACGAAAGCCGATGACAAAGCCGCTCGCGCGAAAGCCGCCAAAGAGCCCGCGCCCAAACCGGCCGCCTCGCGCCGCAAAGCCGGTGGCCACAAAACGGCGCGCCGGCGCGTCGTGCGCGCTCGCGCGCGCTACGTGCGCACCTCCGCCCGCAAGGCCCGCATGGTCTGCGGCCATCTGCGCGGCAAGTCCGTTGCGGAGGCGCGCGCTATCCTCGCCTTCACCCCTCGTGAGGTGGCTCGGGACTGGAGCAAGCTGCTCGAGTCCGCCGTGGCCAACGCGGAGAGCAACCACGAACTGCTCCAGGACGACCTGATCGTCCGCGAGGCCTACGCCGACGAGGGGCCGACGATCAAGCGCTTCCGCCCGCGCGCGATGGGGCGGGCGACGCCGATCCGCAAGCGTACGAGCCATCTGACGATCACGTTGACGGCCGCCCCCGAGAACGGGGCCGGCGGGAGAAAAGGTTAGGCATGGGACAGAAGGTTCATCCAGAGGCAATGCGCGTGGGCTACATCCACGATTGGAAGTCGAACTGGTTCAACGAGCGCAGCTTCGCCGACTACCTCGCGGAGGACGTCAAGGTCCGCGAGCACATCACGAACAAGCTCGCGCATGCCGGCCTCTCGGACATCACGATCCGCAAGGACGCGAACGAACTCGAGGTGAACATCCACACCGCCCGGCCGGGCATCGTGATCGGCAAGTCCGGCACCGAAGTGGACGCGTTGCGGCGCGACCTTCACCGGCTGACCAAGAAGCAGATCAAGGTCAACATCCTCGAGATCAAGCGCCCCGAGCTCGACGCGAAGCTCGTCGCGCAGTCGATCGCCGAGCAGCTGCAGAATCGCGTCGCCTTCCGCCGCGCGATGAAGCGCGCGCTCACGAGCGCGATGCGCTCTGGCGCCAAGGGCGTGAAGGTCCAGGTCGCCGGCCGCCTCGGCGGCGCCGAGATGGCTCGCACCGAATCGTATTCCGACGGGCGCGTGCCGCTGCACACGATGCGCGCCGACATCGACTACGGCTTCTACGAGGCCCGCACCACCTTCGGCCGGATCGGCGTCAAGTGCTGGGTCAACAAGGGCGAGATCATGCCCGAGGGCTACACCGGCGCTGACTTGACAGACATGACGGCGCCTGCTCCTCCGAGCAGCGACCGCGACGGGCGCGACGGCCGCGAGGGCCGCGGCCGCGGGCGTGGTGGCAACGGTCGCGGGCCCGGTGGCCCGGGCGGTCGCGGCGGACGCGGGCCGGGCGGACCGGGCGGCGGGCGCGGCGGGCGCGGCGGTGGTCCGGGCGGCGGACGTGGTCCGGGCGGGGGGGGCGGGTCCGGTTCCGGGCGCGGTCCCGGTGGCGGCGGCGGCGGACGTGGTCCCGGCGGTGGCGGCGGCGGCGGGCGTGGCCCGCGCGGCGGCGGCGGAGGTCCTCGCTAGATGCTCTCTCCCAAGCGCGTCAAGCACCGCAAGCAGCACCGTGGCCGGCGGCGCGGAAACTCGCGCGGGCAGCTGCACGTGCAGTTCGGCGAGTACGGCCTCAAGTCGCTCGAGGCCGGCTGGCTGACCAACCGCCAGATCGAGGCTGCCCGTATCGCGATGACCCGCAAGATCAAGCGTGGCGGGAAGGTCTGGATCAACGTCTTCCCCGACAAGCCGATCACGAAGAAGCCCGCCGAGACGCGCATGGGCTCGGGCAAGGGCTCGCCGGAAGGGTGGGTCGCGGTCGTGAAGCCCGGTCGGGTCATGTTCGAGCTCGCCGGCGTCTCGGAGCCGCTCGCGCGGGAAGCGATCCGCCTGGCCGCGCACAAGCTGCCGGTGAAGTCGAAGTTCGTGCTGCGCGAGGACTAGTGATGAAGGCGAGCGAGTTCAGGGACCTGGAGCCGGCCGACCTCGTCAAGCGGGTGGCCGAGCTGCGCCAAGAGGTGTTCGGCCTGCGCTTCGCCAACGCCACAGGCGAACAGGACGACACCGCGAGGATCGGGCACGCCAAACGCGACCTGGCGCGCGCGCTGACGGTCGCCCGCGAGCGCGAGCTCGCCGAGACGGAGAACTAGAGGAACGGAACTGATGGCCGACGAGCAAGAGAACGAGACGACAGAGACCCCCGAGGGCGACGCCACCGAGCAGGCCGCCGAGGCGCAGCAGCAGGCGCCTGAGCAGCCGGCCGCCGAGGCCCCTGCCGAGGAGCCCGCGGCTGAGGAGCCCGCTGCTGCTGAGGAGCCCGCTGCTGCTGAGGAGCCCGCGGCTGCTGAGGAGCCCGCGGCTGCTGAGGAGCCCGCGGCTGCTGAGGAGCCCGCGGCGGTCGAGGAGCCCGCGGCGGTCGAGGAGCCGGCCGCCGAGGACGCGGACGCCGCCGAGGCCGCGCCCGCTGCTGCGGGCGAGCCCGCCGAGGAGTTCTCCCCGAAGGAGCGCCGTCGCCGTGCGCGCTCGCGTCACACCGAGGCCAAACCGCAGCGCGGCCCCGAGGAGCGTCACGCCGAGCGCGTCGCGCTGCGCCGGGTGAAGGCTGCGCGCCGCCGTGCGCGCCGTGCTGCCGAACGCACCAAAGCTGCCGAGCGCCGCGCGGGCAAGCCCGCGCCGGAGCCGCTCGCGCCGGTCCACGCCCCCGTCGAAGGGGCGCGCCGGGTGCGCCAGGGCATCGTCGTCTCTGACAAGGCCGAGAAGACGATCACGGTCCGCATCGACATCGCGCGGCGCCACCGGCGCTACGAGAAGATCGTGCGCAGCTCGAGCACCGTGCACGCCCACGACGAGAACAACGAGGCCCACGAGGGCGACGTCGTGCGCGTGATCGAGAGCCGCCCGCTCTCGCGGACCAAGCGCTGGGCGCTCGTCGACGTCCTGGAGCGGGCTCGATGATCCAGAACGAGACCCGGCTGCGCGTCGCCGACAACTCGGGCGCGCGCGAAATCCTCTGCATCCGCGTCAAGGGCGGCTCGCGTCGCCGGTACGCGTTCGTGGGCGATGTGATCACCGCGACCGTCAAGCAGGCGAACCCGCAGGGGGCCGTCAAAAAGGGCGACGTCGTGACCGCTGTCGTGGTCCGCACGAAGAAGCCGATCGGCCGCGACGACGGCACCTACATCGCCTTCGACGAGAACGCGGCCGTGATCATCGACGACCAGAACAACCCGCGCGGCACCCGTGTGTTCGGGCCCGTCGCGCGCGAACTGCGCGAGCGCAACTTCATGAAGATCGTCTCGCTGGCGCCGGAGGTCCTCTGATGGCGAAGGCGGTGAAGCGAGCGCCGATGAAGGTCCGCTCGGGCGACCGCGTCGAGGTGATCTCGGGCAAGGACCGCGGCAAGAGCGGCCGCGTCCTGCGCGTCGACACCAAGAACCGGCGCGTGTTCGTCGAGGGCCTGAACATGGTCAAGCGCCACACCCGCCCCCAGCAGGTGCCCGGCGCCCAGAGCGAATCGGCGCTCGGCGGCGTGATCGAGCGGGAGGGTCCGATCCACGTCTCGAACGTGATGGTGCTCGACGCCAAAGGCAAGCGGACGCGCATCGGCATCGAGCGTGAGGACGGCCAGCGCTTCCGCGTCGCCCGCTCGACCGGCGCGAGGCTGGACTGAGGACATGGCAGGCACCGAGACAGCACCCCCCGCGCGCCTGAAGGTCCGTTATCTCGAGGAGATCCGCCCTGCGCTGATCTCGCGCTTCGGCTACTCCTCCGTGATGCAGGCGCCCAAGCTCCAGAAGGTCACGGTCAACATGGGCGTCGGCCTGGCCAAGCAGGACTCGAAAATGCTCAAAGCGGCGACCGAGCAGCTCGCGACGATCGCCGGGCAGCAGCCGAGCGTGCGGCGCGCCCGCAAGTCGATCGCGGCCTTCAAACTCCGCGAGGGCATGCCCGTCGGCGTCGCGGTGACGCTGCGCGGCGAGCGCGGCTACGAGTTCCTCGACCGCCTGATCTCGATCGCGATCCCGCGCATCCGCGACTTCCGCGGCCTGAACCCCCGCTCCTTCGACGGCCGCGGCAACTACTCGCTGGGCGTCAAGGAGCAGATCATCTTCCCGGAGATCGACTACGACGCGATCGACCAGGTCCGCGGCCTGGACATCACGATCACGACGAGCGCCGGGAGCGACATCGAGGCCTACGCGCTGCTTGCCGCGCTCGGGATGCCGTTCAGCGCGCAGGGGCGACCGAAGGGGTACGACCCCGAGGCCGACGCCGCCGCCGAGCTCGCCCACGAGGAGCAGCAGGCAGCCGCCGCCGCGAAAGCCGAGGAGGCAGCCCGGGCAGCCGCCGCGGCCGCAGCGGCGCCCGAGCCCGAGCCCGAGGCTGCTGCGGAGCCGGAGCCCGAGGCCGCCGCGGAGCCCGAGGCTGAGGCAGCGCCGGAGCCCGAGACCGAGGCACCGGAGGCTGAGGCCGCCGCGGAGCCCGAGGCTGAGGAAGCGCCGGAGCCCGAGACCGAGGCACCGGAGGCTGAGGCCGCGCCGGAGCCCGAGACCGAGGCAGCGCCCGAGGCGGAGACCGAGGCCCCGGAGGCCGAGGCAGCGCCCGAGGCCGAGACCGAGGCACCGGAGGCCGAGGCCGCACCGGAGCCCGAGGCAAGCGAGCACGACGCCCCGCCGAGCGAGGCGCAGAACAGCGAAGAGGAGAGCAGCGACTGATGGCCAAGACCTCGTTGCGCGTCAAGCAGGCGCGCCCGCCGAAGTACAAGACCCAGGCCTATACTCGATGCACCCGCTGCGGCAGGCCGCGTGCGGTGTATCGCAAGTTCGGGGTGTGCCGCATCTGTCTGCGCGAGCTCGCCCACAACGGCCAGATCCCCGGGATGACCAAGTCCTCCTGGTAGGAGCCGCCAAGCCATGTCGATGACCGATCCGATAGCCGACTTCCTGACCCGTGTGCGCAACGCCATCCGTGCCGCGCACGAGACGGTCGACGTACCCGCCTCCAAGCTGAAGGGCGAGCTGGCGCGGATCCTGGACGAGCAGGGCTACATCGAGTCCTTCGCGGTCATGCCCGACCCCGAAGGCGGCCCCGGCCAGGTGATCCAGATCCGTCTCAAGTACACAGACGACCGCCGTTCGGCGATCACCGGGCTGCGACGCGTCTCGCGCCCCGGGCGGCGCACCTACGTCGACGCGAAAAGCATCCCCAAGGTGCTCGGCGGCATGGGCACGGCGATCGTGTCCACCTCCCACGGCGTGATGACCGGCCACGACGCGCGCGCGGCCGGCGTCGGCGGCGAGGTCCTGGCGCAGGTCTGGTGAGCGATGTCGCGGATCGGTAGACAGCCCATCGCGGTGCCCTCCGGAGTGACCGTCTCGATCGAGCCGGAGGAGGTCCGCGTCAACGGCCCCAAAGGCGAACTGAGTGAGCGCATCCACCGCGACATCGCCGTGGCCCAGGACGGCGACCAGCTCGTCGTCACGCGGCCGACCGACCGCGGCGAACACCGTGCTCTTCACGGCCTCACCCGCTCGCTCGTCGCGAACATGGTCGAGGGCGTCACCAACGGCTACGAGAAGCGGCTGGAGATCCAGGGCGTCGGCTACCGCGCGCAGCTCAAGGGCAAGAACCTCGAGCTCGCCGTCGGCTACTCCCACCCGGTGCCGATCGCGGCGCCCGACGGGATCGAATTCGAAGTGCCCCAGCCGACCCGCGTGGTCGTCAAGGGCATCTCCAAGCAGCTCGTCGGCGAGACCGCCGCGATCATCCGCAAGCAGCGTCCGCCCGAGCCCTACAAGGGCAAGGGCATCCGCTACGAGGGCGAGTACGTCCAGAGAAAGGTCGGAAAGCGCGCATGACCGTCTTGACCAAGGAGAAGCGCCGCCTCAAGCGCCGCCGCCGCGTGCGGGCGAAGATCGTTGGCACCACGGCGCGCCCGCGGATCTCCGTGTTCCGCTCCAACCGCGGCATCTCGGCCCAGCTCGTCGACGACGTGACCGGCAAGACCCTGGCCGCGGTCGCGTGGTTCGAGCCCGAGCTGCGCGGACTCGGCAAAGCCGAGGCGACCGCGAAGGCCGGCTCGCTGCTCGCCGAGCGCGCGAAAGCGGCCGGCGTCAGCGAGGCCGTGTTCGACCGCGGCGGCTACCAGTACCACGGGCACGTCCAGAGGCTTGCCGAGGCGATCCGCGAGGCGGGCCTGACGGTCTGAGGCCCCCGGCCCGCTACCCTCTGCCACTGCTCATGTCCGTCACCTCAGATCGCTCAGTCAACCCGGCCGGCCTGGACCTCCAGGAGCGCGTCGTCGAGATCAACCGCGTCGCGAAGGTCGTCAAGGGCGGCCGCCGCTTCTCGTTCACGGCGCTGGTCGTCGTCGGCGACGAACGCGAAGTCGTCGGCGTCGGCTACGGCAAGGCCAACGAGGTGCCGCTCGCGATCCAGAAGGGCGTCGAGCGCGCCAAGAAGGACCTCTTCCGCGTGCCCAAGCACGGCAGCACGATCACGCACCAGACGACCGGCATCTTCGGCTCCGGCCGCGTGCTCCTGAAGCCCGCCTCACCCGGTACCGGCGTGATCGCCGGCGGCGGTGTGCGCGCGGTGCTCGAGCTCGCGGGCATCCACGACATCCTCTCCAAGAGCCTCGGCACCCAGAACCCGATCAATCTCGTGAAGGCGACGGTCGCCGGGTTGCGCGGACTGCGCACCCCCGACGAGCTGGCGCGCCTGCGCGGGCTCACGGTCGACCAGGTCCTCGGGCTGGGCGGTGGAGCGCAGGCGGCACCGCCGCCGGACGCGGTGGTCAGCTCCGTCTCCGCCGAGGGCGAGGCCGAGCCCGCTCCCAACGGCGACCAGCCCGCCGCCGAGGAGACTCCCGCCGGATGAGCTCGCTGGCGGTCACCCAGCGCCGCTCCAAGAACGGTGCCAACAAGAAACAGCTCGACACGCTGCGCTCGCTCGGCCTGCGCCGCATCGGCCACACAGTCGAGGTCAACGACACCGAGCAGGCGCGGGGAATGATCCACGCCGTCCGTCACCTGGTCGTTGTCGAGGAGAAGAAGTGATGGCAGGCGAGAAGGGCAACGAGAGGATCGGCCTGCACAGCCTCGCTCCGGCTCCGGGCAGCCGCCGGGCGCGCAAGCGCGTCGGCCGCGGCGAAGGCTCGGGCACGGGCAAGACCTCCGGGCGGGGCCAGAAGGGCGCCGGCTCGCGGTCGGGCTCCAAGAGCCGCCCGAACTTCGAGGGCGGCCAGATGCCGATCCACATGCGGATGCGAAAGCTCCGCGGCCCGCACATGAAGAAGTCGATGCCGTTCGAGCCCTTCCGCACGCACACCCAGCCGGTCAACATCGGATCGCTCGAGGAGCGCTTCGACGCCGGCGCCGAGGTCACGCTCGAGCTGATGAAGGCCAACGGCCTCGCCACCCGCAAGGACATCCCCGTGAAGGTGCTCGCCAAGGGCGAGATCACCAAGGCGCTGACGGTGCACGCCCACGCTTTCAGCGCGGGCGCCCGCGAGCGCATCGAGGCTGCCGGCGGGACCTGCACGGTCGTCGAGTCCTAGCGCTCGAACCCGCCGCCGAGAGCGCGCCCATCGACTAGAATCGGCCGCTCCGCGGGTGTCCGGGCCGGAGGCCGCAGGCGCGCCGCGAGAAAACCATGCTCGCCACGATCCTCAACGCCTTCCAGGTCGCGGACATCCGCAAGAAGATCGCCTTCACAGGGGCGATGCTGCTGATCTACCGGTTCGGCTCGCACGTGCCGGTGCCGGGCGTCAACCTCAGCGCGGTCAACAACATCCAGAAGCAGTTCGGCGGCTCCAACATCCTCGGGCTGCTGAACCTCTTCTCGGGCGGTGGCCTGTCGCGGATCGCGATCTTCGCGCTGGGCATCATGCCCTACATAACGGCCTCGATCATCCTGCAGCTGCTGCAGGTGGCGGTGCCGTCGCTGGAAAAGCTGTCGAAGGAAGGCGAGGTCGGGCAGGCGCGGATCACGCAGTACACGCGCTACCTGACCGTCGGTCTCGCGTTCGCCCAGTCGATCGGCTACGTGTTCCTGTTCCACAGCCTGCAGGCGAAAGCCGGCGAATCGGTCGTCAAAACCTTCGACGCTCCCCACATCTTCCTCATCGTCGTCTGCCTCACCGCCGGCTGCGTGCTGTTGATGTGGATCGGCGAGCTGATCACCCAGCGGGGCATCGGCAACGGCATCTCGCTGCTGATCTTCGCCTCGATCGTCGCCCGTCTGCCGTCGGGCATCCAGTCCTGGTGGACGTCCACCGACCAGGTCTTCAAGGTGATGATGCCGTTCCTCGTGCTCGCCGTCGTCGCCGGCATCGTGTTCGTGCAGGAAGGCCAGCGGCGCATCCCGGTCCAGTACGCCAAGCGCGTGATCGGCCGGCGCATGACCGAGGGCGGGCAGACCTACCTGCCGCTGCGCGTCAACATGGCCGGCGTAATCCCGGTGATCTTCGCCGCCAGCCTGATGGCCTTCCCGCCCACTGTCGGGCAGCTCGTCAAAACCCACTGGGGCCAGCAGCTCTCGGACTTCTTCTCGCCCAACGGC
This sequence comes from uncultured Solirubrobacteraceae bacterium, assembly GCA_963836035.1. Lineage (GTDB taxonomy): Bacteria > Actinomycetota > Thermoleophilia > Solirubrobacterales > Solirubrobacteraceae > Palsa-744. Next base: position 1,143,846 of record CAWIHX010000009.1, read on the forward strand.
TGGCACTACGTCGTCGGCGAGGCGATCCTGATCGTGATCTTCACGTACTTCTACACCGCGGTCACGTTCAACCCCGTCGACCAGGCCGACAACCTGCGCAAGTACGGCGGCTTCATCCCCGGCGTGAGACCCGGCCGACCCACCGCCGAATTCCTCGACCGCATCCTCGCCCGGCTGACGTTCCCCGGCGCGCTGTTCCTGGCCGCGGTCGCGGCGCTGCCGGCGATCCTGATCGCCCGTACGCACCAGAACTTCTACTTCGGCGGGACTTCGATCCTGATCGTGATCGGTGTGGCGCTGGAAACGATGAAGCAGCTCGAGGCGCAGTTGATGATGCGCAGCTACGAGGGCTTCCTGAAGTAGTTGCAGCGCGCACTCGCCGAGGGTGGCATCGGCTGCCCGCGAGCGGGTAGTCTGCCTCGGTCTTGTCCGAGCTGAACCTGATCCTGCTCGGCCCGCCCGGCGCCGGCAAGGGAACGCAGGCGGACCGCCTTCGCGACGACTTCGCGCTGCCCCACATCTCGACCGGCGACATGCTGCGCGAGCAGGTGGCCCAGGAGACCGAGCTCGGCCGCGAAGCGAAGCGCTACATGGACGCGGGCGAGCTCGTCCCGGACGAGGTGATCATCGGCATGATCACCTCCCGCGTCGGCGAGGGCGACGCGCGCGACGGCTTCCTGCTCGACGGCTTCCCTCGCAACGAGGCGCAGGCGGACGCGCTCGCGGACGCGCTGAAGGGCCTCGAGCGCAAGCTGACCGGCGTGCTGCTGATCGAAGTGCCCGACGACGAGGTGGTCAAGCGGCTGTCGGGGCGCCGTGTGTGCGTCAAGAACCCCTCGCACATCTACCACGTGGACTACGACCCTCCCAAGCACGAGGGCGTGTGCGACCAGGACGGCTCGCGGCTGATCCAGCGCGACGACGACAAGGAGGAGACGATCCGCCGGCGCCTGGAGGTCTACCACGCGCAGACCGAGCCCTTGATCGCCTACTACGACGGCAAGGGGCTGCTGCGACGCTTCGACGGCACGCGCCCGCCGGACGAGGTCCACGCCCATGTCCGTGCGACGGTCGCGACGCTGCGCCTCGAGGAGGGTTTCTGACGGCGGGCGGCTAAGCTCCGTCAGGTGATCATCAAGAAGTCGCCTGAGGAGATCGCGAAGATGGCGCGTGCCGGCCAGGTCCTGGCTGCCACGCTCGATCTCGTGGAGTCGCACATCCGTCCCGGCGTCAGCACCGGCGAGCTCGACGAGCTCGCGGAGCGCTTCATCCGCTCCAACGGAGCGGTGCCCACCTTCAAGGGCTACCGGGGCTTCCCGGGTTCGATCTGCGCATCGCCGGGCTCGATGATCGTGCACGGGATCCCCGGCCGCCAGCGCCTGAAGGCGGGCGAGATCGTCTCGATCGACGTCGGCGTGACGCTCGACGGGTGGGTCGCCGACGCCGCGCGCACCTTCCCGGTCGACGAGGTGGACGCGCTCAGCCGCAACCTGCTCGAGGCGACCGAGGAGTCGCTGCACGCCGGCGTCGCCCAGGCGCGGGCCGGCAACCGCATGGGCGACCTCTCGCACGCGATCCAGGAGGTCGCCGAGGCCGCCGGGCTGTCGGTCGTGCGCTCACTGGTCGGCCACGGCGTCGGGCGCAGCATGCACGAGGACCCGCAGGTCCCCAACTACGGCAAGCCCGGCAAGGGGCCGCTGCTCGAGGAGGGGATGGTGCTGGCGATCGAGCCGATGATGACGGCCGGCGACGCGGCGGTGCGGGTCGGCGGCGACGGCTGGGCGATCTACTCCCAGGACGGCTCGCCGGCCGCCCATTTCGAGTTCACCGTCGCGATCACCGGCGAGGGCCCGCTGGTCCTCACGCCCTGGCAGATCCCCGCCGAGGAGCGCGAGGGCGCTCTCGCGGTCCAGGGCGCCTGAGCGGACGGCCCGCCGCCATCGCCCAAAGCCCGGAAGTTGCTACCATCTGGAGTCCTGCCCGCGCGCGTGCCGTTTGGCCTGCGCAGAGGCAAAAATCCTCGATTCGGTAGCGGCGGCCCGGGCGGCCGCCAGAGCCGGATCGCCGGACAAAACGCCTGAAAGGGATCATGAAGGTACGACCGTCGGTCAAGCCGATGTGCGAGAAATGCAAGGTCATCCGCCGCAATGGTGTGGTGCTGGTGATCTGCCAGAACAAGCGCCACAAGCAGAGGCAGGGCTAGCCCCTTGGCGCGTATCGCCGGCATCAACCTGCCGCTCAACAAGCGCTCGGAAATCGGGCTGACCTACATCTACGGGATCGGTCGCTCGACTTCTTCGAAGCTGCTCGCGGAGGTCGGCATCAACCCCGACACCTACGTCCGGGACCTCACCGAGGACGAGGTGGCCAAGCTGCGCGACGCGATCGACGATGGCCTCACCGTCGAGGGTGACCTGCGCCGGGAGCGCGTCCAGGACATCAAACGGCTGCAGGACATCGGCTCCTACCGCGGCCTCCGCCACCGCCGCGGCCTGCCTGTCCGCGGCCAGAAGACGAAGACCAACGCGCGCACCCGCAAGGGCCCGAAGCGCATGCAGGTCGCCGGCAAGAAGAAAGCCGGCAAGAAGTAATGCCCCCTGCTCCCAAACGCGCTCGCGGACGGCGCAAGCCGAAAAAGAACATCCCGGTGGGCCAGGCCCACATCAAGACCTCGTTCAACAACACGATCGTCTCGCTGACCGACACCTCCGGCAACGTCATCGCCTGGGAGTCGGCCGGCGGCGCAGGCTTCAAGGGCTCGCGCAAGTCCACACCGTTCGCGGCCCAGGTGACCGCGGACGCGGCCGCCCGCAAGGGGCTCGAGCAGGGCCTCCAGAAAGTCGAGGTCTACGTCAAGGGCCCCGGCTCCGGCCGCGAGACAGCGATCCGCTCTCTCCAGGCCGCAGGCCTCGAGGTGACGGGCGTCAAGGACGTCACCCCGCAGGCGCACAACGGCTGCCGCCCCCGCAAGCGGCGGAGGGTCTGAGCATGGCGCGCGACACGAGCCCGCAGTGCAAGCAGTGCCGCCGCGAGGGGCAGAAGCTGTTCCTCAAGGGCGAGCGCTGCCTCACCGACAAGTGCGGCGTCGAGCGGCGCTCCTACCCGCCTGGCGAGCACGGCCGCGGGCGCATGAAACAGAGCGAGTACCGCATCCAGCTGCGCGAGAAGCAGAAGGCGCGCCGCTACTACGGCGTGCTCGAGCGGCAGTTCCGCGGCTACTACGAGAAGGCCTCGCGCCAGCCCGGCATCACGGGCGAGAACCTGCTTGCGCTGCTGGAGTGCCGGTTCGACAACGTGCTGGTGAGGCTCGGCTTCGCGGCCTCGCGCCGCCAGGCCCGCCAGCTGATCCGCCACGGCCATTGGACGGTCAACGGCCGGCGGGTGAACATCCCGAGCTACCAGGTGCGCCCCGGCGACGTGGTCGCGATCAAGGCGAGCACCCCCGCGACGCAGGTGGTCAGGGACGCCACGGAGCTGACCGGACAGATTCCCGCGTGGCTGCAGGCCGATCACGAGTCGCTGACGGCCAAGGTGCTGCGCAAGCCGGAGCGGCGCGAGGTCGCCGCGCCGGTGCAGGAGCAGCTCATCGTCGAGCTGTACTCGAAGTAGAAGCGACTTCCCACGCCACCGCGATGCGCGGCGGCGCTCGTAGGCCGGTGTCCGCCCGACTCCGGCACGACAACAAAACGACGTAAGGACCCTCATGCTCGACTTCCAAATCCCCCGGATCACCAGCGAGTCGGTGGAGCAGAACCGCGGAACGTTCACGATCGAGCCGCTGGACCGCGGCTTCGGCTACACGTTCGGCAACTCGCTGCGGCGCGTGCTGCTCTCCTCGTTGGCCGGCGCCGCCGTCACGAGCGTGCGAATCGAGGGCGTGGCCCACGAGTTCTCGACGATCTCGGGCGTCAAGGAGGACGTGACCGACATCGTCCTGAACCTCAAGGGCGTCGTCTGCCGGATGCACTCGGACGCCAGCGAGGTCGAGGCGCCGCTCGTGGTCACCGGCCCGGGTGAGATCACCGCGAAGGACATCGACCTGCCTGCGGGCGTGGAGATCCTCAACCCCGACCTGCACATCGCCACGCTCGAGAAGAAAACGAAGCTCGAGCTCTACATGACGATCGGGCGCGGCCGCGGCTACCGCCCGGCCGAGGAGAACAAGTCCTCCGACCAGCCGATCGGCGTGATCCCGATCGACTCGATCTTCTCGCCGGTGCGCCGCGTCGCATACGCCGTCGAGCAGGCGCGTGTCGGCCAGAAGACCGACTTCGACAAGCTCACGCTCGACATCGAGACCGATGGTTCGATCGACCCGCAGGCCGCGCTGCGCGAGGCGGCCGAGCTGCTGATCAGCCAGCTCGCGATCTTCACCGACGCCGATCGCATCCAGGAGCTGCGGGCGACGCCGGGCGGCCAGCTGGACGGCCACGGCCTCGCCGTCGGCCCGGGCGGGGTGGGCGCGCCCGGCTCGCTGCAGGGCGAGGAGTACGGGATCCTGATCGAGGAGCTGGAGCTCGGGGTGCGCTCGTACAACTGCCTCAAGCGCGCCGGCATCCAGACCGTCGGCGACCTGATCTCGAAGTCCGAGGCCGAGCTCAACGCGATCCCCAACTTCGGGAAAAAGTCGATCGACGAGGTCATCGAAACTCTGCACGCAAGGGGCCTGAACCTCCGCCAGGACTAGCGGCGGTCAGGAGAGGGCGCGGCTCGGCGCTGCGCCCTCCCGCGAGCCCCTAGAATCTCCGATTCGATGCGCCACCAGAAGACCCGCAACAAGCTCAGCCGCGACTCCGCCCACCGCAAGGCGTTGCTCATGAACCTCTCCAAGGAGCTGATCGAGCACGAGCGGATCAAGACGACCGAAGCGAAGGCAAAGGCCGTCAAACCTCAGGTCGAGAAGCTGATCACGCTCGCCAAGCGCGGCGACCTGCACGCCAGGCGCCAGGCGCTCTCGACGCTCGCGCAGGACAAGTTCGCGGTGCACAAGCTCTTCGCCGAGGTCGCGCCCCGCTACGCCGAGCGCGAAGGCGGCTACACGCGCATCCTGAAGATCGGTCAGCGTCCGGGCGACGCGACCGAAATGGTCTTCATCGAGCTCGTCTGATAACGCCGGAACCGTGAGACACGGCCGGACCGTGCGACAGGGCTTCGCCCGGTCCACGAACCGGCCCGCGCCGGCGTGAAGACGAAGCTGACCATCGAGTACGACGGCGCGGGCTTCGCGGGCTGGGCGCGCCAGCCCGGCGAGCGGACCGTCCAGGAGGAGCTCGAGCGCGCGCTGCAGACGATCCTCGGTCCCGAGGGGACCGATCGGCGCCCGCTTCGTCTCACGGTCGCGGGACGGACCGACCGCGGCGTGCACGCGTGGGGCCAGGTCGCGAGCTACGCACACGAGGCTGTCGATCCGCTGCGGCTGAACGGGCTGCTCGGACCCGACGTGGCGGTGCTCGCGAGCGAACCAGTGCCGGAGGAGTTCGACGCGCGCCGCGACGCGCGCTCGCGCACGTACTGCTACCGCGTCCTCGCGCGGCGGACACGCAGCGTGTTCGAGCGCGACCGGTCGTGCTGGTGGCCGGGGCCGCTCGACCGCGAGCTGCTCGCCGCCTGCGCCTCCGCTGTGGCCGGACAGCACGACTTCACGGCCTTCACGCCGACCGAAACCGACCACAAGTGGTTCAACTGCAACGTCCTGCGCTCGGAGTGGCTCGACCACGGCGAGCTGCTCGAGTTCTGGATCGAGGCCGACATGTTCCTGCGGCACATGATCCGGGTGCTGATCGGGACGATGCTCGACGTCGCACGGGGATGGATGGGCTTCGAGCAGTTCACGGAGCTGCTCGAGGGGCGGCCGCGCTCGCAGGCGGGGCGGACCGTGCCGGCCCACGGGCTGGCGCTGGCATCGGTCAGCTACTAGACACGCGCTCGAGCTGTGCCGCGAGATCTCCGCGGACTAAGCGACGATCGTGCCGTCCGGGTCCCGGCCGGCGGCTTCCAACGCCGGCGCGGCTTCCGGGTCCGGGGGCTTGCCGATCTCGACCAGGTCGTCGATCAGCGCCAGGAGGCGTGCGTGGGTGTGGTCGTTGTGGTGGCGGATCGCGCCCATCGCGATCGCGCCCGCCGTCTTGCGGCACGGCTCGGGGAACGCGCCGCGAGCGCGCCAGCGCGGCAGCCGCCGGGGCGAACGCCCTTCGCGGGACCAGTCGACGATCCGGGAACGCCGCAGCTCGGCGACGTCGACCGTCGATCTCGTGCCGAGGATCCGTGCGGCGTAGGGATAGAGGTCCTGCCGTCGCGCATCGCTGATGGCGTCGTTGTAGCTGCGCATCACCGAGCCGATCACCGGGCAGACCGACGCCGGGTGGTCGCTGAATCGCTCGCCCGCAAGCAACGATGCGAGCTCCATCACACAGAGCCCCTGCCGGGGGGACTGGTGGCTGCCCCGGCTCAGCTCGATCTCGTTCTCGGGCAGATCGGCCATGATCTCTCCTGTCCTCGTCAGTGACCTGCTGCATCGGGCATACCCCTCCGCCCGAGGGTCAACCAGAGCGGGTCAGGCGGCGTTCAACCGGCGCGAGCGGGCGGCCGGAGCGGCCCTAGACCCTATGGCGGTTAGCGCGTGGGGTTGACCGCCGGGTTCGGCGCGCGACCGCTGCGGGCAGCCCTTCGACGTCCGCCTTGTCCAAGCCGACCTCGGCCCGCAGATACGCGAGCGTGGCCGCCTCGTCGGAGGGCGCTCGGTGTGGCGGCGGCAAGGGTGCCGGGGCTCGGCACGAGCAGCGCGGCCGAGATCGCCACCGCCGCCCCGAGCGCCCTGATTCCGACCATCGGACGCCGGCATAACTTCACGTCCCGCAACCGCAGCGGCCCCTATGCTGGGAGCCGAGATGCTCAACGTGCTGCTCACGAACGACGACGGGATCGAAGCCGACGGGCTGCAGGCGATGCGCCGCGCGCTCGCCGCGCTCGCCGAGGTCAACGTGGCGGTGATCGCGCCCGACGGCAACCGCTCGGCGATGGCGCGCTCGATCACGACCCGGCGCCCGCTGTGGGTCGAGGAGCGCCCGTTCGCGGATGGCACCAACGGCTATGCGACCGACGGCACGCCTGTCGACTGCGTGCGGCTCGCGAGCCTCGGGCTGATCGAGGACTTCCAGGCGCAGCTCGTGATCTCGGGCATCAACCATGGCGCCAACCTCGGTGACGACATCACCTACTCCGGCACGGTTGCCGCGGCGCTCGAGGGTGTGGTGCTGGGCCTGCCCGCGATCGCGGTCTCCCAGCAGTCGGGTGGAGCGACGCTCGACTACACCTTCGACGGCGGCTTCGGCTTCGACATCGCCGCGTCGTTCGTCGCCGCGCTCGTTCGGCGCCTGGAGGAGGTGCCGCTGGCACGCGGCACGCTGCTGAACGTCAACGTCCCTGCGGGCGAGCCCGCCGGCGTCGAGGTGACGACGCTCGGCAAGCGTATCTACCGCGACGAGCTGAAGCTCGAGAGCGAGGAGGAGCACCGCCGCCGCTACTGGATCTACGGCGCCTACCCCGGCTTCCACGACGAGCCCGGCACCGACCTCGCGGCCGTCCACGCAGGACGCATAGCGGTGACGCCGCTGCACTTCGACCTCACCTACCACACGGGCCTGGAGGCGCTGCGGGGCTACGACCTCGACAGGCTGCTGGAGCCGCTGGCGCCCGACGCGGCGCCGTGAGCGCAACGGCAGCGGCGCCCGCCAAGGTCGCGCGCCGCGCGGCCGAGCTGCGCAAGCAGCTGAACCACCACTCCTACCGCTACTACGTCCTCGACGACCCGGAGATCGGCGACGACACCTACGACCGCCTGCTCGACGAGCTGCGCAGGATCGAGCGCGAGCACCCCGAGCTGCTGACGCCGGACTCGCCGACCCAGCGCGTCGGCGGCGAGCCGGTCGGACGGCTGGAGAAAGTGACCCATCTCGAGCCGATGCTCTCGCTCGGCAACGTGCGTTCGGAGGAGGAGCTGCGCGCGTGGGTCGGGCGGATGAGCAACCACCTCGCGCGCGAGGGGATCGAGGAGCCGAAGTTCTCCTACGTGGTCGAGCCGAAGATCGACGGGCTGGCGATCAGCCTCGTCTACCGCGACGGCGTGCTCGAGCGCGGCGCCACGCGCGGCAACGGCGAGATCGGCGAGGACGTCACACACAACCTGCGTACGATCGGGGCGATCCCGCTGCGGATCGAGGACGCGCCGCCGCTGGTCGAGGTGCGCGGCGAGGTCTACATGTCGCTGCGGGACTTCACGGCCTTGAACGAGCGCCGCGCTGAAGCCGGCGAGTCGACGTTCATGAACCCGCGCAACTCGGCGGCCGGGACGATCCGCCAGCTCGACCCCGCCGACGCAGCGAAGCGTCCGCTCTCGATCTGGTGCTACCAGGTGGGCGTGACCGAGGGTCTCTCGTTCAAGACCCATCACGAAGGCCTCGACTGGCTCCGCGAGCACGGCTTCCGCGTCAACGACGGCATCGCCGTGCTCGGCAGCGAGGACGAGGTGATCGCGCAGTGCCTGGAGTGGGAGCGCCGCCGCGGCGAGCTCGACTTCGAGATCGACGGCGCGGTCGTGAAGGTGGACGAGCTCGAGCTCCAGCGCCGGCTCGGCTCGGTCGGGCGCGATCCGCGCTGGGCCGTGGCCTGGAAGTTCGCGCCGACGACCGCCGTGACGAAGCTGGAGAAGGTGATGTGGAACGTCGGCAAGTTCGGCGACATGCGTCCCTACGCGGTGCTGGCGCCGGTGGAAGTCGGCGGCGTGACGATCAAGCTCGCGACGCTCCACAACGAGGAGGACGTCGTCCGCAAGGACATCCGCGCCGGCGAGGACGTGATCGTCGTGCGGGCGGGAGACGTGATCCCGCAGGTCGTCTCGCCCGCCCCGCACGTCGCCGAGCACGAGAACCGTCCGCCGCTGCCGCACCCGCCCGCGCGCTGCCCGTTCTGCAGCACCCCGACGGTCAAGAGCGAGGAGAGCATCTTCACGAAGTGCCCGAACCGCGACTGCCCCGCGCGCGCCTGGCAGCTGCTCAAGCACTTCGTCTCGCGGGGCGCGATGGACATCGACGGGCTCGGAGAGAAGCAGGTGGCGCTGCTCCAGGAGAAGGGCCTCGTGCACACCGCTGCCGACTTCTACCGGCTGACCGAGGAGCAGCTCGTCGAGCTCGACGGCTTCGGACCGGTATCCGCGCGCAACCTGCTCGCGGCGATCGAGGCCTCCAAGGAGCGGCCGTTCGGCCGGGTGCTGTTCGCGCTCGGCATCGAGGAGGTCGGCGAGGTCACCGGCCGGAACCTCGCTGTGGGCTTTCGCAGCATCGGCGCGCTGATGGGTGCGAGCGAGGAGCAGATCGAGCAGATCAACGGCGTCGGCGAGAAGATGGCCGTGCTGATCCGCTCCCAGCTCCACGACGAGCGGATGGAGAAGCTGATCGAGGATCTGAAAGAGGAGGGCCTTCGCTTCCAGGAAGAGGGCCCGCCGCCGTCAGAGGGCCCGCTCGCGGGCAAGACGCTCGTCCTCACGGGCAGCCTCCCCGAGTTGTCGCGCGAGCAGGCGACCGAGCTGATCGGCGGCGCCGGCGGGCGCGTGACCAGCTCGGTCTCGAAGAAGACCGACTACCTGGTCGCGGGGGAGAGCCCGGGCTCCAAGCTCGAGAAGGCGCAGCGGCTGGGCGTCCAGGTGCTGGACGAAGCCGGCCTGCGGCGGCTGCTGGGGGCCTGAGCGCTTCCGCCCGCCGGCGCGGGCTGCGGCGCAGGCACGAGCCCGGTCCGGCCGTCGCGCGGCCGACCGGACCGGCTCGGCTCGCGCTCAGCCCTTCTTCGCCGTCGGTTTCTTGGCCTGTTCGTTCGTGACGAGGTTCGCGGGGCAGCCCGAGCCGGCGAACGGGGCGCAGCCCTGCTGCCAGTTGAACGGGATGTTCTGGATCGTGCCTTTCGCCGTTTCTGCGCCGAAGCTCCCGTCCGATTGCTGCTGGTAGCCGATCGTCGGGACTTCGCTGCGACCGCCCATCACCACCGGGCGCGCCGCGACAACCTGGAAGAAGCCGTTTTCGAGGTGCTGCGTCGATTGCGCGCCGCACACGAACAGCTGTGCCGGTCCCAGCGTTCCTTTGCAGAACGGGATCGCGGCGCCCGACGCAGGCTTGTAGGTGATCGTGAACGCGTTGCTCGCTGAGGTGGTATTGAGGATCTGCACCTGCTTCTGCAGGAACTGCACCGGACCGATCTGCCGTCCCGCGGGGTCAAAGGCGATCCAGAACCTGGCTCCGCCGCTGCCGGCGACCGGGGCCACCGTCGTCCGCGCATGGTGCCGCGCGGACGCGGCGCCGACGGCGATCAACGAGACCAGCGCAACCGCGGCGACGACCTTCGCCAGGCGCGATGTCGATTTCAGTGGTGATCTACGCATTGCCAACCTCCCTTGTCGTTCGAGCGCGGGCCGTAGGCCTCCGCTCGTCGGTCCCACCGAGACCCGGGGGAGCGCAGCTGGTCCCCGACCGATCGGCTTTCCTCGGGGGCCGTCGCGCCGATCGCGACCGCTACACCCCTCGCCAGCCGTCTTCCCCCCTTGCCAGTGGTAGGCCGCAACCCTAGCCGAGCCCTGCGATGGGGCCGCGGAAAGCTGGCTCTGGCGCCCGGCGCGGGCCGGGGGTACTCTGCTCGTGTGAGCGCGCGGCGCAGAGTGATCCTCATCGCGGTCCCCGTATGCGCCGCGGCCGCGGTCGGGGCCGGCATGCTCGGCGTCGCCTCCGGCGAAGGGCCGACGGGCACGGCGACACCCCGCACGCTCAGCGTTCAGGGCACGGGGACCCTGCCGATCGGGCCTCGCGACGACGCCCCGACGGCGACTGCGACATACCGCGAAGGCGCCGCCAAGGCGCTCGCCGACGCGCAGGCGAAGGCGAGCTTCCTCGCGTCCAAGGCGGGGGTCACGGTCACCGCCGTCCAGAGCCTCGCCGAAGACGGCGGCTACATCGAATGCTCGAGCCCCACCTCTGAATACGCCGAATACGAAGGCGCGCAGCCCGACTTCGGCTACGCCTCTGCGCCCGCCATCTTCGGCAGCTCGGGGGCGGCCGCCCCCGCCGCCCAGGGCGCCCCCGCCAAGCGCGTCTCGCACCGCCCGAAGGTCAAGCGCAAGAAGCCTGCGGCGAAGAAGGCGAGCGCCACGAGCTGCAACCTGACGGCGCAGGTCTCGGTCGTCTACGCGCTGGGCTAGCGCTCCACTCCGTTCGGGCCCATCGCCGCCGGCCCGGATTGCTCCTCACGGCTTCACCCGCGCCAGTTCCGCGCCGGAGATCCGCGAGCGCGCGATCGAGATCGTCATGTGGTCCTGGAAGATGTGCGCCGCGGTGGTCGAGATGCCGTCGTTGAAGATCGCGAACGCGATCAGGTGGCCGTTGGCCGCCTGGCAGTAGCCGACGAGGTTCGAGGCGCCGGTGAGCGTGCCCGTCTTGCCCTCACAGCGGCCGGCGGCGGCCGTGCGGCGCATCCGTTTTTCGAGTGTCCCGGTCCTGCCGGCCACGGCCAGGCTTTCGCGCAGGACCTGTCCGGTCGGGGTGCCCGAGAGCGCGCTCAGCAGCGTCACGATCTGGGAGGGGGAGGTGTGGTCCGAGCGTGAGAGCCCCGACCCGTCCACGATCTTCGGCCTGAAGCCGAGCAGCGAGGCGATCGCGCTCGTGACGACGGCGGCCCCGCGCGCGGTCGTGCCGCCGCCGCCGTAGATCGCGCCCAGGTCCTTGATCAGTGTCTCGGCGAAGAAGTTGTCCGAGGGCGGCAGCATCAGGCCGAGCAGCTGCGCGACGGTCGGGGAGGCGACCGATGCGAGCGGTACCGCGCCGGGGGGAGTCGCCGCCGCGGCGCTGGCGCCGCGGATGCTGACGCCGTCGGCCTTCAGCGCGCCCCACAGCGCATGCGCCGCGTACACGGCCGGGGCGTGGCTGCTGCGTCCGAGCGATGCGCCGCGGTTGTAGGCCAGGCCGCTGAGCGTGCCTTCGAGGAACGGGTCGAACGCGAAGGCGCTCGAGGGCTCGCCGCGGCGCGAGTCGAAGAAGCTCTCGTCCCCGTAGATCGAGCCGGTGATGTGGTGGATCCCGGCCGTGCGGACCAGATCCGCGACGAGCGTGTTGACGCTTGCGCCGGTGCCGCCGTAGTGGCTGAGGACGAAGCTGCGGCTGCCGAACGTGGGGTCGCCGCCGCCGCGCATGTAGAGGCTGCCTTCCCAGGTGCCGCCGGGCAGCAGGGCGCCGGCGCCGTAGACGGTTGTCGACAGCCGTGCCGCTGGACCCATGCGCGTGAGCACCGCCGTCGCCGTGTAGAGCTTCTCGACCGAGGCGGGCGCTCGGAGCGTGGTCGCGCGTTCGGAGAACAGCGGCTTCTTCGCCGTGATGTCGTAGACGTAGGCGCCGTCGGCCCGCCCGCCGAGGGCCAGCTGATGGCGCAGGTCAGATTGCAAACCAGCCAGGCCGCTCTGTGCGTTCGCGGGCGCCGCCGCGGCCAGCGCCGCCACGCCCGCCATCCAAGCCAGGAAAAATCGGAGCCGCTGTCGCGCAGGGCGTTTCGGGGCCACGCAGAACTAGAATGTTGACGATGGGCAAGGTTGTCAAGCTGGAACCGAGCCTCAAGAAGAGCACCGGTTCCAAAGCCAAGGAACGGCGGCAGCGCTCGCTGGCGCCTCGGGGCGTCGGCCGTGCGGAGGCGTTCGACCGCCGGAGTCGCCCGCGGCGGGACAAGACAGCGCTGGTGCTGGGCGGGGGCGGCTTCACCGGCGGCGTCTACGAGATCGGCGCCCTGCGCGCGCTCGACCTGCTGGCGGTCAACAGCACGGTCAACAACTTCGACGTCTACGTCGGCACCTCGGCGGGCTCGTTCATCGCCACGCTCTGCGCCAACGGCGTCACGCCCGAGGAGATGATGCGGGTCGTGACCCGCAAGGGCAAACCGCCCTTCAAAGACATCGACATCGGCGACCTGCTGCGGCCCAACCTGCTCGAGTTCGCGCTCAAGGGCGCCACCGTGCCGCTGAAAGCGCTCTCGGCGCTCAGGCAGTTCGCGGGCACGCGGGGCGGCGTCTCGGCGATGGACCTGGCGCTCGGGCTCGCCGACGTGCTCCCGTCCGGTCTCTACACGGGCGCCGGGATCGAGAAGTACCTGCGCGAGGTGCTCTCCGAACCGGGGCGGACCGACGACTTCCGCGAGCTCGACTGCGAGCTCTACCTGACCGCCACCGACCTCGACACGTGCGAGCGCGTCGTCTTCGGAGTGGAGGGGATGGACGACGTCCCGATCTCCACGGCGGTGCGCGCGTCCGGCGCCCTGCCGATGGTCTACGCGCCGGTCGAAGTGGGCGGGCGCGAGCTGATCGACGGCGGCATCGTCTCGACGACGAACCTCGACCTGGCGGTGCAGGCCGGCTGCAAGCTCGTGATCGTGATCAACCCGATCGTGCCGTTCGTCAACGACTTCGAGACGAACGTGAAAACGCTGCGCGGCCAGCGCCCGCGGCGCGTCTCGGACATGGGCTTCGCTCAGATCGGCTACCAGGTCTTCAAGCTCGTCGCCCACCAGCGCCTGCACGAACTGGCGAAGGGCTGGGAGGCCCGCTACCCCGGCGTGGACATCGTGCTGATCGAGCCCGAGCCGACCGACGAACTGATGTTCCAGACCTCGATGATGAGCTTCACCTCGCGCGTGGAGATCGCTCGCCACGGCTTCGAGTCGGTGACGCGCCAGCTCGCGGGCGAATACGACCGCTACCGGGACGTCGCCGAACGCCACGGCCTCGACATCTCCGGCAAGCGGGTGCGCCAGGTGGTGGCCCACTTCGACAAGGAGACCGAGGAAGCTCGCGGCTGGCGCAAGATCCTCGAAGGCACGACCGGCGCGCTGCTGCGCCAGGCCGGCTCGGGCTGATCTGAAGGCGGGCTTCGCCCGCCCGGCCCGCACGTGTGCGGGCCGGCGAGTCGGCGCATGCGCCGACTCGAGGGGCGGCACATGTGCCGCCCCCACAGAGCCGCACATGTGCGGCTCTGCGGTCCGCGCATGCGCGGACCGAACAGCAGGATGCGCGCCTACAGGGCTTTCGCGAGCGCGTCCAGCAGGCGGTCGCTCGCCGGCTGGGAGCGGAGGCCGATGCGGACGTGGTGCGGCTCGCCGAGGGCGTCGCCGGCTGCGACGAGCACGCCCGTCTGCCCGAGGCGGGCGGCCAGCTCGGAGCCGCTAAGCGACGGGTGCGCCGCCCACAGGAAGTTCGCCTGGCTGTCGGTCACGTCGAAGCCGATCTCGCGGAGCGCGCGCGAGACGAGCGGGCGCTGCGTTGAGATCGCTGCGGTGCGGCGGGCGAGGATCTCCTCACAGCTGTGAAGCGCCTCGAGCGCGCCCGCCTGAGAGAGCTCTGAGACGCCGAGGTCGGGCTCCAGCTCGGCGAGCAGCTCGCCGGCGCCGGGCGCCCCGATCACGTACCCGAGGCGCAGCCCCGCGAGGCCCCAGGCCTTCGAGAAGCTGCGGAACACGAGCAGGCGCGGGTGGCGCTCCAGCAGGGCGAGCGAGGCGTCGGCGGGCTGGGCGTCGGCGAACTCGACGAGAGCCTCGTCGAGCAGCACGACGACCCCCTCGGGCAGGCCCGCGAGCAGCCGTTCGAGCTCGGCGGTGGAGGTCAGCTCGCCGGTCGGGTCGTTGGGGCTCGCGAGCGCGATCGCGCGGACCTCGGGGTCCTGCTGCGCGGCGGCGAGCAGGGCGTCGACGCCGCCCTCGACCGGGACCGCCTGGCCGTGGGCACGCCGGGCCATCAGGGGGTAGAGCGGATAGGAGGGCCAGCGGGTGAGCAGGCGCTGGCCGGGCGCGATCAGGGCGCGGGTCGCCGAGCTCAGCAGCTCGGCCGCGCCGTTGCCGAGCACGAGGCGGCTGGGGTCGACGCCGTGGCGCTCGGCGAGCGCGTTGCGCAACTCGGTGCCGCGCAGGTAGGGGTAGTGGTGGAGCCCCCGGCGCGCCACGAACGTGATCGCGTTGACGATCCGCGGGTGCGGCAGCTCGGGCCAGGTCGTGTGCGAGAGGTCGAGCGTGTCGACTTTCGTCAGCGCTTTGCGGCGGCGCTCGGCCGCCTCCTCGCGCAGGCCGGCGTTGACCTCCTCCTCGCTCATCCCTTCGAACTGCTTGTAGTAGTCGAGGAGCCCCATACGGCCTGGTTCTAGCAGCGTGCCTCTGTTCGCGAGCGCGGCGCGCGCGCCTTACAGCGCGGCGACGTCACTGCGCGTGGCTGCCGCCGGAGATCGTCGTCGAGCCGGGGCCGTGGATGACCAGGAACCAGAAGGCGAAGACCACCGCGCAGACGAACGCGGTGATGCCGAAGATGCGGCCCATCACGCCGGTCCGCTGGTCGTGGCCGGCGGCGCGGCGCACGAGGATCCAGGCGTTGTCCATGCGCTTCAGAAGCGCGAGCGCGCCGAACAGCAGCGCGAACAGCGCGCCGAACGCCGCCAGGATCCCGAAGCTGACGCTGCCGGTGAGGTAGTTGACCTCGGAGCCGACCCACAGGCAGGCGACCGGGATCGGGCCCCAGCACAGCAGGCTCAGGACGATCATCCCCGCGAGCAGGAAGCCCGCGAGCGAGCCGTCAACCCGCTGGCGCTTCTCGCTCCCGCGCTCGGGGGTGTCGCGGTAGTGGACCGGCGCGGTCCCGGGGCGGCGCCCGACGAAGAGGCCGCCGTTGTCGGCTGGGTCAGTCTGCACGGGGGGCTTGTCCTGGCTGGTCGGGGCGCCGGTTCTCAGCCGGCATAGAGGCCGTCGAACATGTCGGCGTACTTCTCGTTGACGACGTTGCGCTTCACCTTCAGCGTGGGCGTGAGCTCGCCGGTCGCCTGCGAGAGGTCGTGGTCGAGGATCACGAACTTCTTGACCTGCTCGACCTGGGCGTATTTCGCGTTCGCCTTGTCGATTTCGCCCTGGATCAGCTCCATCACCGCAGGCTCTTTGCAGAGCGTCCCGATGTCCCCGGGGAGCCCGTGCTCCTTGGCGAAGATCGGCATCTCTTCCTCATCGAGCGTGACCAGCACGACGGGGTAGGCGCGGGCGTCGCCGTGCATGACGGCCTGGGAGATCCAGCGGCTCTGCTTGAGGTCGTTCTCGATGTTGGCGGGGGTGAGGTTCTTGCCGCCGGCGGTGATGATGATGTCCTTCTTGCGTCCGGTGATCGAGAGGTAGCCGTCCTCGTCGATCGAGCCGAGGTCGCCCGTGTGCAGCCAGCCGTCCACCACGGCGCCGAAGCTCGCGTCCGCACGGTTGTGGTACCCGTCGAAGATGTTCGGGCCTTTGATGAGGATCTCGCCGTCATCGGCGATCTTCAGCTCGACGCCGGGCAGTGCCCGCCCGACGGTGCCGAACTTGTGCGCGGCGACGGTGGAGGTCGTAGCCGCGGTGGCCGTCTCGGTCATCCCGTAGCCCTCCAGGACCGGGACCCCGCAGGCCCAGAAGAATTCGAGGATCTCTTTGGCGATCGGCGCCGCGCCGCTGGTGGCGTGGCGCACCCGCCCGCCGAAGATCTGGCGGACGTTGGCGAAGAAGCGCTCGTCGGCCTCGTCGAAGGCCTGCTGCATGTCCTCCGGGACCGCCTTGCCCTCGGTCTGCATGTTGCGCACCTGGACGCCGAGCGCGATCGCCTTCTCCGCTTCCTCGCGCTCCTCGGGCGGCAGGGCCTGGAGGGCGCCCTGGGCCAGCGTGAAGATCTTCTCGAACACCCGCGGGACCGACGGCAGGTAGGTCGGTTTGACCTCCTGAAGCTCCGGGATGATCTCTTTGGTGTCCCCGCCGAAGTAGGCGAGCGTGCCGCCCAGGTCGAAGACGGCGAGCTGGATCAGGAGCGCGAAGGAGTGGGCGAGGGGGAGGTACAGGTAGATCACCTCGTCGCCCTGGATCTCTCCCGCCTCTCCGACCATGTCGACGATCGCCGCGTAGTTGCCGTGCGTGAGCACGCAGCCCTTCGGCGGCCCGGTGGTGCCGGAGGTGTAGATGAAGGTGAAGGGGTCGTCCGGCTTGACCGCGGCGCGCCGCGCTTCCAGCTCGTCGGCGGGCTTGCCCTCGCCTTTGGCGCGGACGTCCGCGAGCGCGATCGCGTCGAGGGGCAGCGCCGCTCCGTTGGCGGAAGATCCGGGCCCGCTCACCCCCGGGTCCATGATGATCACGGTGCGGAGCTTCGGGACCTGGTCGGAGATCGCGACGATCTTCTGCAGCTGTTCGTCGTCCTCGACGACGATCGCCGTGGCTTCCGAGTCCGAGATCACCCAAAGGCACTCCTCGGGGGAGTTCGTCTGGTAGATCGGGACCACCGTCAGGCCGGCGGAGGTCGCGGCCATGTCCGCGTAGGTCCACTCGGGACGCGTGTTGCCGAGGATGCAGATCCGCTCGCCCGGCTGCAGGCCCAGCTCGAGCATGCCGTTGCCGATTTCCCCGACGATCTCGCCGAGCTGCGCGTAGGTGACGTCGTGCCAGGAGCCGTCGCGCTTGTAGCGGATGGCGACGGCGTCACCGTGCTCGGCGGCCGCGCGCGGGATCAGGCCGGCGATCGTCGTCGATCCCGTGTGTGTCGCTGCCTCCATCGCCACTTCCCCTCTCGCTGTCTCCTCGGAAATTGGGTCACTTGATGTTAGACGTTGCAGGGAGGGACTTGGCTGCGTGGCTAGGGTGTTCGCGGCCACTCTGGGGGTCCGTAGGTGTCAGGCCCGGGTGAGCTTCGTCCGAGCGCGGCCCGCGGTCGCGCTTCGGGCAGTGTCCGTCGGCTTGCGGAGCGGCTCGGCGTGTGGGGCACACCGGCCGAGAAGCTCAGACGGGGTTCGGCACGTCGATGAAGACGTGCTCGAGCCCGAAGCGGCCCGCGAGGAGCTCGCCGAGCGCTCTGATGCCGAACGTCTCGGTGGCGTGGTGGCCGGCCGCGATCACGTGGATCCCGAGCTCTTTGGCCGTGGCCGTGACGCGCTCGGCCGGCTCGCCGGTGAGCAGGGCCTGCGCGCCGGCCGCGGCGGCCTCGAAGACGTAGTCCGAGCCGGCGCCCGAGACGATCGCCAGGCGCTCGACCTTCGCCGGCCCTTCGCCGAGGACGAGCGGCGTGCGGCCGGTGAGCTCGCCCACGCGCGCGACGAGCGCGGCTGTCGTGACAGCGGCTTCGAGCGTCGCCAGGAAGCCGATCGTCTCACCGCGGTGCGCGCCGAACGGCTCCATGTGCTCGGCGCCGAGAGCGTGGGCGAGCAGCGCGTTGTTGCCCAGCTCGGGATGCGCGTCGAGCGGGAGGTGGTAGGCGGCGAGCGCCATCTCCGCGTCGAAGAGGATCTTCAGGCGGCGGGCGAGCGTCTCGTCCACAGCCCGGATCCCGGGACCCCAGAAGAGGCCGTGGTGTACGAGCAGCAGGTCCGCGCCGGCAGCCGCGGCGCGCTCGAAGAGCTGCGCGTTCGCGGACACGCCCGATGCCAGCTTCTCGACCTCCTCGGGTCCCGGGACCTGCAGGCCGTTCAGGCAGGAGTCCTCGAAGCGCTGCGGCTCGAGCAGCCGGTTCGCTTCGGCGAGGACCTCGGTGAGGGGGACGGGCACAGCGCGACGATAGCCGTGCGAAGAAGTTCGCGGCGGACCGATGAGTTCGCGGCGGAGCGCGAGTCGAACCCGATGACAGCCCCAATACCCGAAGGAGGACGTGATGGCAACGAAGACAGGCAGCATCCAGGCGATCGGGCTCGTGATGGTGCCGACGAGCGACCAGGACCGCTCGATCGAGTTCTACGAGCGGATCGGTTTCGAGAAGCGCACGGACGTCGACTTCGGCGGCGGCGCATACCGCTGGGTCGAGGTCTACCCGCCCTCGGGCACGACCGGCCTGGCGCTCTCACCGCCGCGCGAGGGCGAAGCCGTGCAGCCGAAGGAGCTCGGCGTCAGCCTGACCACGAGCGACGCCGACGCCGCCCACGCCGAGCTGAGCGCGCTCGGGGTGGACGTCGACGAGCAGGTCTCGCGCATGGGCGACCCGGTGCCGCCGATGTTCTGGTTCCGCGACCCCGAAGGCCACTCGCTGATGATCGTCGAGGTCGCCGCGCCGGAGAGCGCCTAGGGCGATGGCGACGGACGCCGCATCCCTCACCCGCCGGCCCCTGCGCGGGCCGGCGGGAGCGGGTGCCCGTCACAGGGGCGGGTACTCTCGCCGTGTGGAGCAGGAGCCTCGCACGACGCCCGGCGGCGGCCCGCTGCCGCGCTCGGCGGACGATGAGGAGTTCGCCCAGCTGGTGGCGCCGCTGCGCGGGGAGCTGCACGCGCACTGCTACCGGATGCTGGGCTCGCTCCACGACGCCGACGAAGCGCTGCAGGAAACGCTGCTGCGGGCATGGCGCGCGATGGACAGCTTCGAACGGCGCAGCTCGCTGCGCACGTGGCTCTACACGATCGCGACCAACACCTGCCTGACCCAGATCGAACGCAGCAAGGCCAGGCGCGTGCTGCCGGTCGACTTCGGTCCCGCGGCAGCCGGCAGCGACCCGCCGGGGGCGCCGGTGGTCGAGAACGTCTGGATCGAGCCGTACCCGGACCAGCGCGTGGGGATGAGCAGCGGCCTGGCCGGCCCCGACGCGAGCTACGAGCAGCGCGAGGGCGTCGAGCTGGCCTTCGTGGCCGCGCTGCAGCACCTGCCCGCCAGCCAGCGCGCGGTGCTGGTCCTCCGCGAGGTGCTCGGCTACTCGGCGAGCGAGACCGCCTCGATGCTGGACACGAGCGTCGCCTCGGTCAACAGCGCGCTGCAGCGGGCGCGCGCCGCGGTCGAGCAGCGCGTTCCGGGGCAGAGCCAGCAGGCGACGCTGCGGGCGCTGGGCGACGATGGGCTCCGCCGGCTCGTGGAGCGCTACGTAGCGGCGTGGGAGAGCAACGACGTCGGCGCGTTCACCGCGATGCTCGTCGAGGACGCGACGTTCGCGATGCCGCCGCTCGCCACCTGGTACAGCGGGCGCGGGGCGATCGAGACCTGGGCGCAGCACTCTCCGATGAGCGGCGACTGGAAGTGGCGGGCGCTGCTGACGAGCGCCAACGCGCAGCCCGCGCTCGGGTTCTACGCGTGGGACGAGCGCGAGGGTGCGTATCTGCCGTTCGCCTTGAACGTGCTCTCGCTGCGCGGCGCACAGGTGAGCGACGTGACTGCGTTCATCGTGCGCGCCACGGACGCGCCCGACGACGGGAGCTACCAGCGCTTCCCCGAGCAGCCGCTGGATGCGCGGCGGCTGTCCGGTGCCTTCGAGCGGTTCGGGTTGCCGGAGTTGATGCGCTAGCGGTCCTCCCGCGAGCTCGAGCGATGCCGGCCGCCCGAGCGGGTCGGGGTTAGCGGGTCAGCGTCCGGGCGATCCGCTCCGCGCCTCTGCTGCGCGGAGCGGGGGCGGGGTCTCGAGCTCCCCGCCCCGCTCGTGCGCTCCGGCGCGCGATCAGTGGATCGCGAGGACGATCGGAAGGAGGCCTCCCGCCGGGGACGACGCGAAGAACCGCCAGCTCGTTTCGAGCGTTCCCGTGGCCGGGCACTGAGGCGAGTTCGACGCTTCGGTGTCGAGCTTGAACGGCGCCGCGCGGGTGGTGCCGCCGACGGGTTCGTTCGGTGCCCAGGTCCAGGTCCCCTTCACCCTCTTCGCCTGGAAGGTGCAGGTCACGGTGGGGATGCCCGGCTCCGTGTAGACAGCCGTGAAGCGCAGCGGGGTCCCGGCAGTGGAGACCAGCTCGTCGGTGACGAGATACTGCCCCGGCGCCGGTTCCTTGACCGAGAGGCGGAACTGCCAGCCGGAGGCGTCGGCACTCACCTCGGCGGCGGCCATCACCGTTCGGCAGGCGCCTCCCGATTCATTGCCCTGGAAGAGCGCCGTCGGCGTGGACAGCAGCGGGCCGCCCGCCTTGAAGCCCGCGACCGAGCCGTTGAAGACGACGTCTTTGCACAGGAACGAGTAGCGGCCCGCGTCGAAGTACGAGCCGCGGCCCCACCATTCCGCCTCGACCGTCTGGCCGGCCACGATCGGTTCGGGTTCCGCGCCCGGGGACGTTTCGATCCCGAACACGCACCGCGACACGCCTTTGACCGGTTTGCAGGGATTTGCCGCCGTGGCGGTCTGCGCGCCGGCGACGCCGATCGCCAGAACCGCCGCCAGTCCCGCCAGGAAAACCTTCGCGCGCCACATGGACCGCTCCTTTCCCCCGATGAGCCGAGCGATCCACCGCGGGCTGCCCCATGACCACGCCCGGCCTGACGAGCCGAGGTTACTCCTGGGCCTCGAGGTTTGCGGGCTCACGCCCGCCGGGGCAGCTGGCCGAACGCCCCGCCCAGGTTTGCGATACTGCCCGATGCATCGGGGCGTGGCGCAGCCTGGTAGCGCGCACCGTTCGGGTCGGTGAGGTCCCCGGTTCAAATCCGGGCGCCCCGATTAGAGGGTCGTTGGTTGTTGGAGGGGGCGTCTGCTGCTCGCTCATTTCGCGTGGGGCTCGGTGTTCTTGATCAACGTCCCGATTGCGCTGCTGGGGCTGGCAGCCGGGATCCGGTTCGTCCCGAACTCGCGCAACGAGCATGCGCAGCGGCCGGATCTCATCGGCGGCCTGCTCTCGGTGCTGGGTCTCGGGCGAGACCGCGGGGGGTCGGGGATACAGTGGAGCGGCATGCGCGCCAACAGGACAGGACACACGTGAGCAACGCCCCGCGCGGGCATCGCCCGTTCGCGATCTGGAACCGCACGGGCAACCAGCTCGTGCGGCTGCTCGTGAGCTCGCCGCTGCACCCGCTGGTCAGCCGCCGGGTGACGCTGATCACCGTCACGGGCCGGCGCAGCGGCAAGGAGCACACGCTCCCGGTGGAATACAAGCTGGAGGGCGATCGTCTCACGATCCCCGTGATGTGGCCGGAGCGCAAGCTCTGGTGGCGAAACCTGCGCGGCGGCGCGCCAGTGAAGCTGCGCCTACGCGGGACCGAACGAAGCGGCAACGCGCGCGCCGACGTCGCGGACGACGGCAAGGTCACGGTGCAGGTCACGCTCGACGTGCCCTGACTCGCCGACGTCCTCGCCCGGGCCCGCTCACGAAACCGCCCAAGGGACCCCGCCGAGACGGCCCCCGGCAGACCCCCACCATTCGCCTGGCCTGAGCGCGATCGATCCGATTCCCGCCCGCGGGGGCGGGAGCGTGATCCCCTGAGCAGGTCAGGCCGGCCCGGCGAGGTCGCGTCGGGCGGCGAGGATCGCCTCCAGTGCGCCGTCGAGCGCGGCGCGCAACTGGCGCGGATCGCGTCGAACCTGGGTGAGGAGCAGGCCGCCTTGAGCGGCCGCGAGGGTGCGCTGGGCGAGGAGTGCGGGGTCGGCGTCGGCTCGCAGCTCGCCGCGATCGGCCATCTGCTCGAGGCCTGCCCGGATTTCGCTCTCCCAGCGGTCGAAGCCGTCCGCGAGCTCCGCACGGGCAGCGTCGTCGTGCTCGGCGAGCTGGCCGGCGAGGGAGCCGATCGGGCAGCCGCCGCGGGCTTCGCGCTGCTCCTGCATCGCCACGACCGCGTCGATCCAGGCGCGGATCCCTTCGACGGTGTCCATGTGTGCGAGCAGCTCGGCTTGCCCGTCGATCACCGCGTCGCTGGTGCTGCGCGCCACCGCTCGCATCAGGCCGTCGCGGTCGCTGAAGTAGTGGTAGAGCTGGCTCTTGGAGGCGTGGGCGCGCTCCCCGACGGCGTCGAGTGAGGTGCCTGCGACGCCGCGCTCGCCGACGAGCTCGGCCGCCGCACGCACGATCCGTTCGCGTGTTCCGCGTCCCTTGGCGGTGGTCGGAGTGGTGCTTTCCATGCTGTCACTCTACTTTGGACCGTTTGGTCCAGCATGCGTTACGCTTGCCCGAGAGTGGACTAATCAGTCCAGAACGAGCCGAGGAGGATCATGATGAGCACCGAGACCGGAGCGACGATCGCCGAGCAGGCGGCGCAGGTGAAGGCAGCGTCGGCGACCCAGCTGCCTGCGGAGGTCGGCGCCGCGTTCGCCTCCGAACAGGCGGCGCTTGACGCCGCGGGCGTCCCGGCGGGAACCGTGGCGCTCGGCGATGAGATGGCGCAGTTCGCTCTGCCGGACGCGACCGGGCGGATCCGGACGCTGGCCGAGCTCACTGCTGACGGGCCGGCCGTGATCGTCTTCTACCGTGGCGGCTGGTGCCCGTTCTGCAACGTCGCGCTGCGGACCTACCAGCGTGACCTCCTGCCCGAGCTGGAGGCGCGCGGCGCCACGTTTGTGGCGATCTCGCCGGAGACCCCCGACGCCTCGCTGAGCACACGGGAGAAGGCAGAGCTGACGTACGCCGTGCTGAGCGACGACGGCGCTCGTCTGGCCCGCGGTCTCGGGATCACCTTCCAGCCGCAGCAGCCGACGCTCGAGGCGCAGCGCGCCCTTGGCGTCGACATCCGGGCCGCACGCTCCGACGCGGGCACGCTGCTGCCGATGCCAACCGCACTGATCGTGGACCAGGATCAGGTCGTGCGCTTCGTCGACATCCACCCGGACTACACGGCGCGCACCGAGGTCGACGCGATCATCGCCGCCCTGGACGCGCTCGCCCCTGTCGGAGACTGAGCGACGAGACGTCGTCGGCCCCAGCTGCCCGCAATCCCTTGGTCCCAATCCCCCGGTCCAGGCCGTCGGTCCTCATTTGATCCCTGGGTGGATAGCGGGCGCCAAGGTGCGACCGCGGGCGGTCATCCTGAAGCGCTCTGCGGCGCCAGCGGAGACCGGTCGCCTACGGACCAGTTGTGGCCGAAGGGATCTTTGAAGCCGCCTTGGCGATGTATCCCCCACGGTGTCTCGTGATCCTCGATCGCCGAGCTGGGCGTAGCTCCGGCCCTGACGGCGCGCTCGAGCACGACATCCGGGTCCTCGGCGAACAGCTCGATGCGGGTGCTCGTCATGCCCACCCCTCGTGGGTCGGTCTCCGTGGGGTTGCGGGGGTTGACCTCGTGCAAGAAAAAGGGGGCGCCCGCGACTTCCAGGCCCGCGACTCCGCCGAGGTTCCATAGAACCTGCGCGTCGAGTGCGCGCGTGTACCAGGCGATCGCCGCCGCCGCGTCGGGGACGATCAACATGACCGAGATCGACGTCATCGCTCGCCAGCGTATCGCCGCGACTGGGGGTGCCTGCAACCTCCGTCCCGCTCCCGTGATATCTCAGGTTATGAGCTAACCTCAAATAAGACGATCCCATGTCTGAGCTTATGCACCGTCACTGGCAGGCCCAGGTCGCCGGCAGCGGCGTCTCTCGGCGAGACCGCCGATCCTGTGACTACTCGGCCTATGCCCCTGACCTTCTCATGGGCCGGGGGTTCACGCTCGATGGCGACGTCGCAGCCGATGTCGCGGATGCCGAAGCCGCGATCGCGCGGTTGAACGTACAGGCGAGCGCACTCGTCGACACCGAGGCGCTCGCGCGGATGCTGCTCCGCGCGGAGTCGGTCGCGTCCTCTCGCATCGAGGGCATGGAGATCGGGGCAAGGCGGCTGCTGCATGCCGAGGCGGGACGATCGATGCGCGAGCCGTCCTCCGACGTGACCGCAACCGAGGTGCTGGGCAACATCGACGCGATGCTCCACGGTCTCGAGCGTGTCGCGCCGGGTGATGAGATCACGGTCGATGTGCTCCTGGAGGTACACCGCCGCCTGCTGGCCGGGACCAGGCTGGAGGAGCACGGCGGCAGCTTCCGCTCCGTCCAGAACTGGATCGGCGGCAGCGATTACAACCCATGCTCAGCCGACTTCGTTCCTCCGCCCCCGGAGCTCGTCGAGGGTCTGATGGGCGACCTGGTCGCGTTCTGCAACGGCGAGGCTCTTCCGCCCGTCGCGCAGGCCGCCGTCGCCCACGCCCAGTTCGAGACGATCCATCCGTTCGTCGACGGCAACGGTCGCACCGGACGGGCGATGATCCACCTCGTGCTCCGCCGCACCGGGCTGGCGGGGCGTGTGCTGCCACCGGTGTCGCTCGTGCTCGCGACGCTCGCACGGGACTACGTTGGCGGGCTCACAGCGACGCGATACGTGGGTCCCCCCGACTCCGAGCAGGCGCGTGCCGGCATGAATCAGTGGATCGCGACGTTCGCTGCGGCGTGTACGCGTGCGGTCGCCGATGCCAACGACTTCGAGTGCCGCGCGGCCGAGCTGGAGGCAGAGTGGCGTGAGCGCGTCGGCCGCGTGCGAGCCAGCTCCGCGACGGACCTGCTGCTTCACCGGCTCGCCGGTGCCCCGGTGTTGACGGCCGAGAGCGCCGCGTCGCTGATCGGGCGCACCTACAACCCCGCCAACGAAGCGATCAAGCGCCTGGTGAAAGCCGGGATCCTGCGCCAGATCACGATCGGCAGGCGCAACCGCGCGTATGAGGCGCCGGAGATAATCGACGCGTTCACCGACCTCGAGCGCCAGCTCGCGAGCCCGGCGGGCGACAGGCGCACCTCCTCGCCGGCGAGACCGGTCCCACGGCGGTCGACGAGGCGCACGTCGCGTGACGGCACCCGCAAGGTCGGGGGCATCCGTGGTGGCGCAGCACGGTAACGCGCTCGAGATCCTCGCCGATCCGGACCCCGGCGCTCCGAGGCGTTAGTCTGGGCAGCCTCCGAGATGTGCCGACAGTCGCGGCTCATCTGGCCTCCATCTTTCGGGCACCGTAGACGATCTCTGCGGGGATGCGCCCAAGTGTGAGTCTGCCGTGGTGGACGCGGTCGGTGTTGTAGAAGCTGAGGTAGGTGTCGAGCTCTCGTCGTAGGCCGCTGTAGCGGGGGTAGAGGTAGCGGGCGAACGCTGGTCTCCAGCACTCGTCGAGGATCGTCTTGTGGAGCGCCTCGACGTTTCCGTTGGTCTGTGGTCTGCCGGCGTGGATGCGGTTGTGTCGGGCTCCCAGCTTCTCGAGGGTGAGCATGAAATCCACGCCGCGGAACTCGTTGCCGTTATCGCTGAGCATCCGCTGCAGCTTCCAGCCGGCGGCCTTCAGCTCTTTGGCGACACGCTCGGCGAGCTTTGAGGTCTGCCTCGCGGTCGGGTTGCCTTGCTTGCAGATCACGAGCTCCGCCCAGGCGTAAGAGGAGGCGATGTCGATCGCGGTGAGCTGCCAGATTGCGCCCTCGGTGCCCTTCAACCGTCCGACGTAGAAGCAGTCGATCCCGACCAGCTCACCCGGTGCTGAGACCTCAATGTGCTGCGCTGGCCCTGGATCTCTCGGTGGCTCGTAGGGCGCGGCGTAGCCCGCGATCAACCCGAGGCGCTTGGCGCGGGTGTTCAGCCCGTGGCGGCAGAGCACCTTCCAGACACCATTGGGTGAGACCACGATCCCGCCCCACTTCTCGCGAGCCAGCTCGGAGGCGACGCGCCTGGGCCCAAGGCCGGGGTGCGCGAGCGAGAACGAGACGATCCGCTCCTCGATCATCTTCGGCAGCGCGTTGGGCATCTGCGGCCGACGGCGCTCCCTGGGACGAAGCATCTCAAGGCCATGCCGGTCGACCTGGCGCTTCCACGCGTAGTAGGTCGAACGATGCACCCCGAACGTCCGGCACGCCGCCGAGACGCTCGTCCTCGCTGCCTCCGCAAACAGCTGTTGGCGATAGCCGAACAGCACGTCATCCTTGGTCATCAGGCTCAACCTCTCTCTTCACTTGGCGGTGAAGGAGGCAGCCTGAGCCGAGGCACGGACGGGTTCCCCGGCCGGGGAACCCGTCCAAACCTCAAAGACCTATCGAACCCCCAGCTGTCGGGAGCACTCGGAGACCGG